>NZ_FXZK01000034.1 GCF_900184895.1 Flavimaricola marinus | reverse complement strand
ACGGTCTTCGTGGTCTTGCCAACCGCCTTGCTCAGCTCCTCGACGGTCTTCTCATCGGAGGGCGTCAGATAGAGCTTCACGCCCGCGTTGCCCTGCAGGGCGCGGCGGGTGTTCTCGCCGTAGATTTCATCGAGGGCGGGGATGGTTTGCGTCACCACGGCGAGGTGGCCACGATAGGTGCGGAGGGTCTCGATGCTTTCGACTACGATGGGCATTTTGCCGAGGCGATTGAACTCGTCGAGCATGATCATCACTGGCCAGGGCTCGTCGGGCCCGGGGTCCTTTTCCTGCATGGCGGAAAGGAGATCGGAGAAGAAGAGGCGGATCAGCGGCGCGAGAGGTTTGACCATTAGAGGCTGGACCACGAGGTAGACCGAGAAGGGTGTCTTGCGGATCGTCCGGAAATCAAAATCCGAGACCGCCGTCGCCTCATCGATCGCCGGGTTCTGCCATTGATCGAGCCCCGAGGTCATCAGGAGCGAAACGTAGGAGGTCAGGGTGTCGTTGTTGGTCGAAGCGAGCCGCGTGAAGATCAGCTTGGCGGCCCTGTTGTCGACCTCGTGGCCGCGGGCGAAATACTCCTTCTGCTTGTTCCCGCCCGAGGCCGCGATGCGGTAGATCTCGCCCAAGGTGGGACGTTTGCGCTGGAATGCCAACAGGCCTGCTGCCACAAAGAGATCAATCCCGCCCTTGAGGAGGCCCTGCACCCGGTCATTGTCACTTTGCAGGAAGAGCGTCGCCAGGAGCTGCAGTTCCATCTGCTGGCGCGCGGGATCTTTCAGCTCAAAGATGCGCAGGAGCGGGTTATAGCGATGCGTGCGTTTGCCCTCCCAATCGGTGGGGGCAAAGCGATAGACCTTGTCGCCCTGCGCTGCGCGGTGCCGGGCCGTGGCCTCGAAACACTCGCCCTTCACATCGAGCGTCACGGCGGAGCCTTGCCAGGTCAGCAGGTTCGGAATGACAAAGCCCGTGGTCTTGCCGCGGCCCGTGGGCGCCACGATCAGCGCATGCGGAAAGACCTTCGAGCAGATGTACTTGGCGCGAGACTTCGGGGAACCGAGCTTGCCGAGGATGAAGCCGGTGCCGGGCGCGCCGAAAAAACCATTCGCCTTCATCTCGCGCGCAGACTGCCAATGGGTCTGACCAAAGCGTGTAAGGGCGGAGCCCGAGAGGGCGAGGCTCAGCATCAGGCCGGCGGCGGCAAAGCTGCCGATGATCAGGTGAATAAGCTGGGCGTCCTCCGGGCGGCGATCGCGGATCGCCAGATAGTTCTGAGCGATATAGGCAAAGTCGATCTCGGCCCCGAAGCCGAGATCCTGATAGGTCAGCACCGCCGAGGCGATGGTATAGCCCATGGCCCCGGTCACCAGCGTCACAAGCAGGACGCCCGTGGCGATCCGCGCTTTTCCCATGGCGGCGCTCAATGGACCTGACCCCGCTCGGTCTCGCCATCCACGTCTGTCGCGCGGTGTTTTTCATATTCGGCATCGGCGAGTTCATCGACCACCTGGCGCAAGGCCTCCGTGTTGGCCGTCGCGGCATCGGATTGCAGGTAGACCTTGGCGACATAGAGCCGGTCGAGACGGTCCTCGAGGACCTTGTCCAGCGCTTCGGCATCGCCGGATGTGAGCCGGTCGAGTTGGCGGTCATCCAGCACCCGCGCGATCTCGCCACGGAAAGCGTCCCGCTCCGCCTCGGTCTCGAAGGGTGCGGACAACTCCCCCGCCCGCTCATGGTCCAGGACACGCGCAATCTCGTCTGCGAAAGGGTCGGTACGGTCAGACTGCGGTGCAGTTTGATCGCGGGTTGCGAGGATGTCGTTGCGCGTGCCAACCCCAAGCCCATCGCGCTTCTCGGTTTCGCGGCGGACCTGATTGATGACCTCCGTGTCCCGGATCTCGACGACGGCCGCATAGGTCGCGCCGAGCCCACGGGCGAGGTGGGACGGCATGTCCGGATAGCGCGCGCGTAAGTCATCCGTGACAGCATCTGCAACGGGCGTGCGGACGTCACGTCCCTCCATGATCCGGTCGACCTCGCGGGTGATCTCGCTGGCGCGGGCCGCATCGGTGATGGTCTCCCTGTAGGGTTCAGACCGGTCGATCACATCGCCTGGGCGTGCAAGCAGGTCCGGGTGCGCTGCGAGATACGCGCGCTGCTCGGTCTCGATCCGGCGCTCCGCCCGTGAGACAACCTCCCAGTCCCGGTCCTCGATCTGCTGCGCTGTCAGACCGTCCGCGCGCATCTCCTGACGGATTGTCCCTTCCATCGCCCGGACCGCGTCCCGGTGATAATGGAACCGCTCGCTGACCGGTTCCGCTTCCATGACACCATCCCGGCGCAGCACGTTCTCGCGCTCCAACAGCGTGCCAAGTTCCACATGCACGTCATTGAGAATGTCGCGGGCCTGTTCCAGATCGGCGCGGCGTTCAAGGTTCAGTTCGCGCGCCTCGGCCACCTTGGAGAGATCGTCGGCGATCCATTGATGCTCCAGTGCTGCATTGGAGGCGCCCGTCTCGATCCGGGCCACCACTTCCGATGTGCTGATCCCGGTGCCCCGTAGTGCCGCGTCAATGCGCGATCTCAGGTCGGGCTCGGCCAGTCGCGCGAGCTGGTTGGTGTCAATGTTCGCCTCGGAATAGATCCCGCCCTCTGAAGGGGTCTCTGACAGGGTGGATGATCGCAAACCGAGAGGCTGCATGTGCTGGACCTGCGTCTGGATCTCGATGAGACGTTTTTCCAGCACGGGACGTTCCGCGTCAGACTTCTCGGCGATCATGCCCTGCACCCGCGCGAGCTTCTCCGCATAGAGGCTTCTCAGGTCCTCGAAACTTTGATCCTCGGCCATATACACATCTCCTGTTCGGTCCACCTGCCCGCCATGCGCCAGCACCTCGCCCGCGCGGAAGAGTGCCGCGGCAATATCCTCGCGGGCCTCGCGGGAGGCCTCCGCAGCAAGTGAGTGGTAGACAGTTCTGGTGTTGGCGATCTCCGCCAGCGTCCGCGTCAGGTCGGCCCCCACGCGTTCGCGCTCGCGGGGCGCGCGCGCCTCTTCTTTCGCCGCATAGACCTCGCGGGTAGGGGCGGGGTAATGCACAACCCCGCGATCGACGCGGCGCGTGGCCTCCAGGCGCACGCCATACTTTTCGGCCTCCTCGACCATGGCGAGGCGGAAGTCATCATAGTTGAAGCGGTGGTTGCGCCCGAGAAAGAAGAACTCTCCTTCCTGCGAGCGGCGGTTCAGCACCAGATGCGCATGGGGATGATCGCGGTCCTCATGCACCGCGATGATGTAGTCGAAATGCCCCGCATCGGTCTGGAAGAACCGCTCAGCCACATCCGTCGCGATGTCGCGCACATCCTCGCCCCGCGTGCCGATGGGGAAGGACATGAGCATGTGAGTGGTCTGACCAAGCTTGGGTTTGAAGCCCGCATCCCACCGCTTGGCAAAGCGCTCGGTGAGGTCCTTTATGTCCTTCGCCTCGAGCTTCGTCTTGCCATCGAGGAACCCGCTACTGTCCACGATATGGGTGGACTTGGTGGTGAGGTAATCAAGCTGGTTCATCAGCTGCGATTTCGTATGCGTCCCCCCGCCCCGGATCGCCTTGAAGACCGCCGGACGGTGCCCGGCTGCCGCGCGCACAAGCTGGCTCTGCTTGGCGACATGCAGCCCCTGCATCGAGCCCCTAATGCGGCTCCAACCATCCCGGAACACCTCGCCCGTGACAGCATCGACTGCATCATTCAGCCGCATGGGCAAACTCCCTCAGCGCGGCCGTGGCTTGCAGCTGCATGGCGTCTCGGCGGCGGCGCAGGAACAGGTCGATCTCGTCAGCAGAATCCAGGATGAACCGCGCCAGCCCGCGCATCTGCGCAAGGCGCAGTTCGGTGAACTCGGCATTCGTGCCACCATCAGCCCCCTGCCCCTGCCGGTTGGCCTTCGTCATCTGCTTGGCGATCTGCGCGACCCCATTGCCTACCTCGTGCAGAGAGGCGCGGTAGCGCGCCATCTCGGCTGCCATCTGCGCATCCGGAACGAACACCCCGCCTGCCGCCTGGATGAGCCGCCGCAGCCCCTCGGCCCGGCTCTCGATCCCCGCCTTCGCCAGCACCGCGTCGAGCGCCGCAAGCTCCGCAGCCGTCACCTTCACGCTGACAGCGGAGACCGGGATCGCGGCATCTGCCTGGCGCTCGGCATCGGCTTTGAGCGTGTACTGGATCGCCCGCACCGACACGCCAAAGCGTTCCGCCAGCACTGAAGTGGAAACGCCTTCCGCAGCTTCGCGAACGATCTCCATGCGGTCCGCATCTGTGAGACGTTTTGAACGAGACATGCGAAGAAAGACCCCCTATTTCCTGCCACCTTCCACCAAGGCTGACCCCACCTTACGATAATATACCTAGCTGTCAATTATATACTTACGTCGCATGCAGTCTCAGGCAGCCTTGGTGTCCGCTTCCCCCGCGGCCCGCAGGGACGCGGGCCTGCCCCCTCACCATCAAGAACCCCACCTGTCCAATGGGTCCCCTTCCCCAACACCGCCCGAGGATCGGACCGAACACGCATGTGTTCGGACGGAACCGCGGGCGGGCGCAAACCCCACCGACAGGGCGGACAGGCTGGGTCAAGGAGGGCCAGATTTGGCTTGCCAAATCTCTGCCGCAAAAACCGGGAGGCCCTGGCCGACAGGTTTTTGTGGATGGCCCCCTTGAGGCTGACTGGCCGGTCTGTCGCGGCCTGACCCTTCCGGTCAGCGATCTTCCTTTGATCGCGCCGCGACCGGCAGCAAGGCGAGGTCGCTGGCGGCAATCACCGCAGTCAGTGGCGGCATCCCTGGAACAGGGACAGGGCCGCCCCGGGGGGCGGCCCATCCTCGTCAGGGGATTTAATCCTGGGGATCCTTCGCGCTCGGCGGGAACATCACCAGCTCCGAGACCGCGACCGGGAAGTCGAGCTTGAGGCTGAAGAACTCCGATCCATCCCCGTTGCGGGTGTTGCGGAACATCGCACCCACGCGCTGAAAACGGGTGCGCTCCTGGCCATCGGTATCGGTGAACTTGACGGGAACGGTGGCGACGTAGTGGTTGGTCATTTGGGTTACTCCTTGTTGCGATGGGGATCACCCGGCACGGGGGCAAAAGGCCCGGTCGCAAGTGCAAATGCGGAGGGTCCGCGGCCCCGCCGTGGAAGCCGTATTTGTGCTTGCCGAAGCGTGAGCTGAGGGCACGATTGGGCCGACCCCGTGCGATCCACATGCATAGCAAAAAGGAGTGATCCGAATGACCCCTGCCATGACGCCGACGCCACCATCCGCGTCCCGCCGAGCCTGGCCGGGGTGCTGACGGAGCCCGCCCGCGAGGATGCAATGTTCCGAAACGCCACCCGAGGGACGCGCAAGTCTTCAGCGTCAAGTCTGACGCCTCGACCCCTCGCGTCTTGCGATGCTGACGATGTGCGTGAGGTGCGCACCATCCCCAGCCCGTACCGATGCGGATGGGCCGCACTCTGACGGACCGGGTAGAGAGATAACGGTGCTGGCCGCCGCAGACTGCCGATCACGCGTGACCGA
>NZ_FXZK01000027.1 GCF_900184895.1 Flavimaricola marinus | reverse complement strand
CCCGCCAGTCCTCATTCTCTTCGGGTAGCGAGCGGGTATGGCGTTCCGCCAGCATCGCCTCGGCGAGCGCATCAAGCAGCGCTCGCTTGTTCTGGAAATGCCAGTAAAGCGCAGGCTGCTGAACCTTGAGGCGTTCAGCGAGCTTCCGCGTCGTCAGGCTGTCCATGCCAACCTCGTTCAACAGCTCTAGCGCCGCCGCGATCACGGTGCCCTTGTCCAGTTTGGTCATTCACGTTCCTTCGCCAGTGCTTGACAATTTATCACCGATAAGTTCTATGTCCATCTCCTTATCGTTGATAAAGTCGCTCCATTGAGCGGCGCTGGAGTTTCAGGTGCGCAGCTCTGCCATCATTGCCCTGCTGATCGTGGGTCTTGACGCCATGGGTCTCGGCCTCATCATGCCCGTCCTTCCGACGCTTCTGCGTGAGCTTGTGCCAGCAGAGCAGGTCGCTGGACACTATGGTGCCTTGCTGTCGCTCTATGCATTGATGCAGGTCGTCTTCGCGCCCATGCTTGGACAGCTTTCGGATTCTTACGGTCGGCGTCCGGTACTTCTGGCTTCTCTTGCAGGAGCCGCAGTCGATTACACGATTATGGCATCAGCGCCGGTCTTATGGGTGCTCTATATCGGCCGACTCGTGTCCGGCGTCACGGGCGCAACCGGAGCTGTAGCAGCCTCAACCATTGCCGATTCGACGGGGGAAGGTTCTCGCGCACGCTGGTTCGGCTACATGGGGGCCTGTTATGGGGCGGGCATGATTGCCGGGCCAGCACTTGGTGGCATGCTCGGTGGTATCTCTGCTCATGCCCCGTTTATCGCCGCCGCCCTTCTCAACGGGTTCGCGTTCCTGCTTGCCTGCATTTTCCTCAAGGAGACTCATCACAGCCATGGCGGGACCGGAAAGCCGGTTCGCATCAAACCATTCGTTCTGTTACGGCTGGATGATGCATTGCGCGGGCTAGGTGCGCTTTTCGCAGTTTTCTTCATTATTCAACTGATCGGCCAAGTGCCTGCAGCCCTATGGGTCATATATGGCGAGGACCGTTTTCAGTGGAACACCGCGACCGTTGGTTTGTCGCTCGCGGCGTTTGGGGCAACACATGCGATCTTCCAAGCGTTTGTTACCGGCCCGCTTTCAAGCCGGCTTGGAGAGCGGCGCACGCTGCTGTTTGGCATGGCTGCGGATGCGACTGGCTTCGTTCTTCTGGCTTTTGCCACGCAGGGATGGATGGTGTTCCCGATTCTGTTGCTGCTTGCCGCCGGGGGTGTTGGCATGCCGGCCTTGCAGGCAATGCTCTCAAACAATGTCAGCAGTAACAAGCAAGGGGCTTTGCAAGGAACGCTAACGAGCCTCACCAATCTAAGCTCTATCGCAGGACCGCTTGGCTTCACAGCACTCTATTCTGCCACCGCCGGGGCATGGAACGGTTGGGTTTGGATTGTCGGCGCGATCCTCTATTTAATATGTCTGCCAATACTACGCAGACCATTCGCAACTTCATTGTGATTTAGTCATGGCGATTTGGCATGCGTAGACTTAGGAGAAATGACGGATTAAATCTGTTGAGCAATCATCTCCTTTCGGGGCGAGTGCCAATGATGACCTTAGTTCACACTCTCGCTGTCGCCGAATATCTCAACTTCCGTCACGCCGCCAACGCGCTCGGCGTTGCACAGTCCAGCGTCAGCGCCCGCGTGAAGGCACTGGAAGAAGACCTCGGCATCCTCTTGTTCGAGCGTCATGCGCGCGGCGTTCGGCTGACCGAGGCCGGACGCCATTTCGTCGAGCGGATAGCCGTAGGTATTGACCAACTCGACCATGCGGTGAAAACCGCCGGCATGGCGGCAGCCGGAGAAAGCGGCCGGCTTCGTATCGGTATCCATGCCCTGATTCCGCATAGCTTCCTCGCAAAGCTGATCGGCCAATACCGCAAGGATTACCCCGATGTTGAAGTCGAGATCGCCGAAGGCCCGGCCCGTGAAGCGGTGGTGCAGCTTCGCGCCGGTAGGTTGGACGTGGCGTTCGTCGCGGGCACGCCCCAACCACCCGACTGCCATTCCCGTCGCACATGGACCGAACCGCTCTTGGCGGTGCTACCGGAACGGCATCCGCTCGCCAAGCGGTCAGCCGTCACATGGCCCGATTTGGCAGGCGAGACGTTCCTTGTCCGGCATGGCGGCACTGGACCGCAGGTTCATAGCCATATCGTGCTACGCCATGCCGAGCGCTGGCCTGCGCCGTCGATCCTGCGCTTCGACGTGGGGCGTGGCACCCTTTTGTCTTTGGTCGGACAGGGCTTTGGCATCACCATCGTCGGCGCGGCCACGGCGCTGTTGCCGACAAACGGCATTGTCTTTTTGCCCTTCACCGACGAGCCGGAGCCGGTCGCCTTCTCGGCTGTCTGGTCGCCGTCCAATCGCAGCGCGGCGCTTCGCAACCTGCTCAGCCTCGCCAACGACATGGGCCGGAAGGTCTGCACGGACTACCGTTCGATACTACCACGGATAGCGAAGGCGTGAGCGACAAGTCCACCGGCACCGTACAATTATCCAGCAGCCAGTTCGCTGTGGTTGAAAAGAGCCATAAATGCACCCTTGTCCCGTGGCGGCCGGTCATCAACCGCCAGCTCAGCAGCGAGGTCTGCGCGGGCAGATAGGACCGGCGCTATAGGATCAATGCTCTATTCGACCTTCCTCTCAAAAGCGTTATCTGACCATCGTTGCGTAGCGAACCGAAGTGTTTGCGGAAGCACAGTCCGGGACTGTTACTGCCATCGCCGGAAAGCGACACTTGCATTAACACCGCCAAAGCCGAATCCGTTGGAACGCCTATCAACCGGCCTTCACAGAATGAACGCAAATCCTGGACTCGAGCACTGTTGCTAACTGACACCCACAGTTATGAAGCTACAAAGTGAGAGGAGAGCATGTTGTCGATCTAGGAGACCCCTGAAATGGCATCTAGAAGCTCTCTAAGGCCCCTCACAGTCCCGACTCCGAGTCTAAGGTGTCACACTTACATGCCCGTAAACCGCCTAGCCTCTGAGGGCTTAAATAGAACGTATCCTACAAAATAGACACAGTGCCATATTTATTTCACATCTACCTCTTGACGAGCTACAACACGACACCCACATTACTCCTGCATTCCCCAAGTGGCGTGTCGTTTGAGGTGAAGATCGCCTGTATCCGAGCGCTAGACAAGGATTTTCTGCCGCAAGCGGCACCTGCGGTCGCGCAGACTGCTGGATCTGGACGGATCAGACCGCGAAGCCGCTGTTTCCTTGCCCAGGGGCGGCGTTTTTCAGCGCAGCGGACAGATCTGTCCAGCCGCTTTCGTTCAGTTTGAGCGTGGATCGCGATCATGCGCATAGCGGTGGCGCTCGCAATCGGCGGATAGCGGCGAGGATGGCGCGTACCATCGTGCCGGTGACAGCGACCTCGGCCAGCTGGAAGGTGATGGTGCGGGCGTGACGGACCACACGTGCCCCGATCTTGATCAGCTTCAGTTGCAGGCTGGTCAACGACCAGTCGGCCATGGCCTCGGGCAGCTCGATGCAGCGCAAGAAGGTGGCCAGGTTGTACGCCAGGGCGTGCAGTTGCAGCCGCACCTCATTGTCGCGGAACTTCCGGCACGACAGCCGCGTCCAGCGAAAGGCGTATTTGCCCTCTTTGATGTGCTGCTCGGCGGTGCCGCGCTGGTTGTAGAACCGCACCACCCAGTCCGGCTCCATCGGCAGGTTGGTGACGATGAAGCCGAAACGCGGGAACAGTTCGCCCGGATGCCATTCGATCTTGGCGATCACCCGGCGTTCCTTGTCCCAGGACGCCGCCTGATACTCGAATTCCTCGAAGAACCGCTTGACCTTGGTCAGTGACGGCCGCCCGACAGGGCGCGTTAGCCGATGCGCGATCTTGTCCTTGAGGACCGCGTTTGCGGGCAGCCGGATGGCGTAGAAGAACCGCGCTTCTTCCAATCGCTCATAGATCGCCGGGATCGCGTAGGCAGCATCGGCCCGGAAGAACCTGCCACCAAGGTCGCGCTCCGCGTAGCGCGCAATGACGGGGTCGAGAACATCACGCCAGCCATCGGCGCTGTGGACGTTGCCATGGCGCAGGGCGCAGCGTTCCAGCATCCCGAACTGGTTGAACAGAAAGTTGGGGTGATAGCAGCTACAGTCGAAATGGCCATTCCAGGCGGACCCTTCCTGGTCGCCATGGGTCGGGCTGACCGAGCTGTCCATGTCCAGAACGATGTACTTCAGCCCGTTACGGTCATGGAACCGGTCGATCCATTGCCCGTTCAGGTCGGCCAGCGCGGCACGGTTCCCGGCCAGAGCCAGCGTCTCGGTCTCGAACCGTCCCATCTGCGATGCCGAGGCCGCTTGTGCATCGACCGCTCTGCCGCCGACAACTTGGCGCATGACCGGATCGCAGGCGAGACGGTTGGCGTCGTTGACATCCTCGTATCCGGCCAGCCGCCCAAAGACTGATTGCCGGAACAGGCCGTCGAGCCGATGGACCGTGTTCTTGCCAGAGCGAGTATCGCGCAGCGCCGCTGACGCCAAATCGGACAACCCGAGCGCGTCATCAAGCTCGCGCATCACCAGAAGGCCGCCGTCGGAACTGAGCTGCGTGCCGCGAAATTCCAGCCGCACGCGAGGGTCGAAATCCACCCGATCTGCCCGTTGCAAGCCCGCACCCTCTGGGTGATCCATAAAACGCGCCCCTCGCAGCCTTCAACACCATGTTTTATATAGGAAATATAATGGTCAGGACAGCGAAATCAGCGCCTTACTTGGGAAATGTGGGGTAAGAGGCGCTAAAGGGCATAGTGGAACAAGCACCATATCGCCCTTGATGCTTTTGTATCCTTCTTCAAATCCGGCCTTAAATTCGTCTTGATTGCTCATCTCAATTTCTCCTGTTTCTTGCAGTAGGCCAAGAATGCCGCACCTTCATTCTTGGGCGGGTTGCCCTTGGCCGTTTCACTCTTGGCGAACGCCAGCCAATCCGATCTCATCGCGTAGTAGTCCCGACCCTTTTCTCTGGCGATATCTCTCGCCTTGTCCTCGGCCCATTCAGGCAGTCGGATATCGGGTAGGAGTTCGCTCTGCGTTGAGCGTGGTCGGAAGATCACCAGGTCATCTTCTGTCAACTCCATGTAATAGAACGGCATGTGATCGTCTTCGATGATCTGACGAATGTTCAGCCGGAATTTCTTCAGGGGGGCGTTGCTGCCGGTCTTTTCCTGAAGCTTAGCGAGGCCGATGTGCCATTTCGACTGGCTACCGCAGTGCTTGCGACCGATCTCATACAGGCGGCGCTCCAGCGGGCGGCGCAGGCGGAAATAGTCGTTCGAGATCGTCACGACCTCGTCGCCCTCAATCGCGCGCATCACCCAGTCAGACAGGATCACCTCGCAGTAGTCGAGCCGCCACTTGCCCTCTTCCTTCATGACAAACCCGCTTCCCGATTCCAGAAGGCTGAAAAAACGTGTTTCGCGCTTGTTCCCCGTCTGAATATCGGTTTGGAAGGTCGTCCCGATGAGCCTCTGGAATGCCTGTTCCAAGCGTTGATACTCGACCCCGCCCGTCTTGCGGTTGGTGGTGATCATTAGCTCACGGGCGCTGAAACGCACTCGTTTGCCGATCTTCTCGCCCCGGTTCTTGCGGTGCATGAGCTGGCTCACGCAGAAGATCAGAATGTCCTTGTCGAAGATTGTGGGCAGGCCGACCCCGGACGGCACGATCTTCAGCCGGTTATCGCCCCCCCGATATTCGAGGTGGCGCATGTCTGGCTTGGTTGCGAGCGAAAACAGCGGATGCTCCATCGAGGCCATGTCGTCCTTCGGCACCACATCGGAAATATCGAGGATGAAGAAGTCCTTCTGGGGGTGTCTGTCTGGGAGCAGGGGCATCCGCTAGCCTTGGTTTAGGTTCGTTACATCAGGAACCAGCATCAAGCAGCGAAGCAGGTCCGTCAAGTTCGTTATATTAGGACCCGCCGTGAAGCCAAATCCATTCGTTACTTTCGGAACCAGAATTCGTTACTTTCGGAACCAGAATTCGTTACTTTCGGAACCTTACAAGTTAGTTTCTCTTATGGTATCAGTGAGTTAATGGAGATTTTTGGCCCCGTAACATACTCCGTAGGTAACACTATTAACACTAGGCGTTGCCTGTGGATCATTCGCTAATCTGGAACACGCAGAACTTGCCGTTCTGCTGATCTGCAATGAACCCATCCTGGCGGGTGCAGGCCCAATCCAGCCCCATGAGTTGGACGCTGTCCGCAAAATCCCGGCCCAGGTAGTAATCGAACACTACCACGGAAGCCAAAGCGCCTGTGGCAAGCCCTGTAAGGGCTGAGAAAGCCATCAGGAGCCAGACGTTGCGCCTACGGGCCAGAACTGTGCCTGAGGCCGCTCTACGGGCCTCTGAGAGGCTGCGCACGGCATCATCAACCTTCTCCTGCATCTCACGGGCGGTCTGATCCAGAGAATGGGCCAGACGGGACGCGCCTTCCCTGCCCCCTTGCGAGGCTGCGTTCTGGACCCCCGCGATTTTTTCCGCGTTGTCCTCCAGTGCGGCTTGCAGGTGCTTGAGCCGTTCTTCCGTGATCTGGCGCTTCTTCACATCGGCGATCTCGACCCGCAGCAGGGTAAGGGTATCAGTCAGGGTCTTGATGGGGTCGTTGCTCATGCCTGGTCGTCTCCGATGAATTTCCGCAGCTCATCCAGCAGGGGTGCGGCGTCCTGTTTGTCCACGGCCCGTGTCAGCGAGGTTTCCAGCAACCGGACCAGGTAGCGGGCCAGCTTTTTGTCTTTGAAGGCCGCAGGGATGATGGTCGCGCCGACAATGATCTTTCGGCGAGTGTCTTTTGTCCGCTTCTTGGTCTTGAGCCTCTGGACCCTGTTCTCGGCCTCGGCGATTTGCTGGTCGATGGTTCGGGGCATCAGAGTTGCGAGGTCCTGTTCTGGGTGCTACGGTAAAAACACTTTAAGTGCTCACTTATACATTGCCAAGGCAATGTGTGAGGTCTCAACGGGGTAAACCCCAAGGCGACGCCATTCCCCTTTGCCGCAAGCGGCAACATGGGGCGGCGCTTCGCCCGCCCCAAACCCCACCAGACCAGGGCATTGCCCTGGACCAACCGCACAGGCTCACCCGCTCCGATGGCGATCTATCATTTCTCCGCAAAGATGATCTCCCGCAGCACAGGGCGCAGTGCCGTTGCCGCCGCCGCCTACCGGACAGCCGAGCGCATCGAGGATCACCGCCAAGGGTTGGAGCATGATTACTCCAACCGCACCGGCGTCCTGCACACCGAGATCCTCGCCCCTGACGGCACACCCGAAGCCCTGAGGGATCGGGCCACGTTGTGGAACGCCGTCGAGCAGGTGGAGCGGCGCAAGGACGCCCAGCTTGCTCGCGAGGTGACGGTCGCCCTGCCCCACGAGCTGACGGACGCACAACGGGCTTCTCTGGTGCGATCCTTCGTGCAATCCGCCTTTGTCGATCGGGGCATGATTGCCGATGTGGCTTTGCACGCCCCCGGAAGGGAGGGGGACGAACGCAACCATCACGCCCACATCATGCTGACCACCCGTTCCATCGGCGCAGACGGCTTTGAGGGCAAGGACCGCTCATGGAACAGCAAGGAGCTGCTGGCGGACTGGCGCGAGAGTTGGGCCGATCATGCCAACGCCTATCTGCGCGAGATCGAGGTCGGGCGCGAGATCGACCATCGCAGCCTTGAGGCACAGCGGGAAGAAAAGCTGGACCTTAAGGAACGGGCGCTTGAACGCGGCGACGACAGGGCCGCCCACGAGCTGGAGATTGAGGCTGTGGAGCTGGACCGCGATCCCCTGCCGGACATTGGCTGGAAGGCGTGGGGCATGGAGCGGCGCGGCATCCAGACCACCGCAGGCGATCTATGGCGCGATGCTTACGGGCGGCTGGAACAGGTCCGCGAAGTGGTGTCCGGTCTGCGCGAACGTTTTGCCGAGACCTATGCCCGTGTGCGGGAGGTGGCCGAGCATTCCCTGAACGGGTTGGCCGAGGCGTTGCGTGGCGCGGACTTCTCGACGCTTGAGGCCGCGCATGAGCAGGTCAGGGAAAGCGACAGGGAGGCAGAACGCAGCATCGAGCAGGACCGCGATATCAGCCGTGAAAGAGATGATGGGTTCAGCTTGTGAACACCTAAAGCGGCGGCTGAAAACTCTGGCCTTCCTTGCTTGGGTGGTTTTCGGCTAAACTAGCCGAAAACCGGTAGGAAGTTCGTCTCAGACCTCCTGTATAAGGCAGAGCAGAACCATGGTAAAATTATCTTTGAATAAGGCTGCAAAGGAGGCTGGGGTTGCCAAGTCCACCTTGCTTGATGCCTTGAATGCTGGGCGAATGAGCGCAGAAAAGAACGAAAAGGGGCATTGGGAGATCGATCCTTCTGAGCTTTTCAGGGTGTTCTCTAAAACCAGTTCTGCCGAACGCGAAAGACCGTTTCCGACCCCATTGGAAAACCATCAAAAAACTACCCAAAACAGCGCTTTGGAGATCGAAGTTAAGATGCTCCGAGAGCAGATCGAGCGGATGGACTCGGAACGGGATCGCGAGCGTTCTCAACTCACCGACCAGATCGAGGCATTGAAAGAGCAGGCTGAGCGTCAGAGCGCCGATCATAGGCAGGCTTTGGCTGCGTTGACTGATCAGCGCGAGAGGGCAGCAGAACAGCCCAAGCGCGGCCTCTGGGCGCGTCTTCTGGGGTAGTGTCTAGTCGGCAGGGGCGATGCCTCGCCACCGACCACGGCTAACGTTCTCGATCAGGCCTTTCGATTTCATACGGTGAAGGTGCGTTCGAAAGGTGTTTTCTTTCAATTCGAAGTTTGCCAGCCTCGCCACCGAAAAAAGCTGCCTGGAAGTCATTGGCTTTGTGGTCTGTTCAAGAGCGGCAAGCACTCGCTGCTCTACCAGAACTCGGCTTGCACTGTTCTTTCGGCTGACGTCTCGTAAGTGGTGGTTTTCCCAACGCGCCTTGATGAGCTGACGCCTCAGCGCGTCGCGCTCAGCTGTCAGCTCTTTCAGCTTGAGTTCGATGGCCTCAATCTCTTGTTGCAGCCGCCGCTCATAGTAGCTCGTGGTCGAGCTGTCTTCGTCAGGCAACGTTTCATTTCCTATTTTGCAACAAACTAGCCGCCATGTATCACGTTCAAATCATTGTTTCAATTGTAGATTACGTATTGACATTGGCGCCAACGTCTCTTAGCAACAACTGTTAACAGTTGTTGCTAAGAGACGTTGAATCTGAAACATCGGTTGTTGCGATTTTCATTGATTCTTAACACATCGACCGCCATATGAGCTTTAAACCCACCTACGGCGTGCCGTAGGCTCAAAAGCTGCGGCGGAGCAATCCAATGCAGCTTTTGCTTTTTTGGGCGTGTGGGATGAGAACAATAATTTATGTAGATGGGTTCAACCTCTACTATCGAGCACTGAAGTATAATCCTCAATTGAAGTGGCTGAACGTAAAGGCGTTGGCAGAAGACGTTCTTTCGTCTGAGAACGTTATTACTGCAGTTAAATACTACACTGCGCGCGTCTCAGCCCGAATTGATCCAGATGCCCCAAGACGGCAGCAAATCTATTTTGATGCGCTTGAGACCATTCCAGAGCTCGAAATTTTTCAGGGAAAATTTCTAGTTACAAAACCCTATGCTGCTCTTGCCCCTCCGCCGCAAAATGGGAAGTCCCCCTTTAAGCCGTGGCCGACTGTCGTGCGGATTATCAAAACAGAAGAGAAGGGCAGCGATGTGAACTTGGGGGCGCACCTAGTTCGAGATGCGTTCACCAATGCGTTTGACGTTGCTGTTGTTCTCTCAAATGATACCGACCTTTGCGAGCCGATCCGCATTGTCGTCGAGGAGCTGCAAAAGCCTGTTGGCATCATATGCCCTGCTGAGAACGTCGCTAACGACTTGCAGGACGTGGCGTCCTTTGTTCGTCATATCAGCCATAGCCGCTTAGCGAGGTCACAGTTTCCGAATCCTGTTGTTGATACGAACGGCCAAGAACTTCACAAGCCCACAGCTTGGGTGGAGCAAGACGGCGATTAACGGCGCGTTAGCGCCCCCCCTGCCGCTTTTATTCCAGCTTTCAGACCTTCACGAAAAGGAGTTGAGCCGAGGGGCGTAAGCCGAAATCGACCAAGACCGCTTGACCCGGATCGACCGCGCCATGGCCGAAGAAGCCGATGCCCGCTTCCTCGACCTGCGCCATGAGCCGGCTGCACCACGCCGCCAGTTCGAGCGGACGTTACGCCTGCGCAGGCTCGCCAAGCTGGAGAAGATGGGGCTGGCGACCGAGCACGCGCCCGCCGTTTGGGAATTGAGCAAGAACATGGAGCCAGCCCTGCGCGAGCTAGGCGAGCGTGGCGACATTATCCGCACCATGCAGAAGGCGCTCGGTGCGGAAGGTGGCGAGCGCGATCCCATGAGTTTTCAAATCCATGACGGAGCGCCCGAGACGCCCATCGTCGGTCGCGTCGTTGACAAGCACCTGTCCGACGAGTTGGGGGAGAACCTAACAGTCATGGTGGACGGGATCGACGGCAGGACGCACCACATCGCCGGCCTCGCGCCCGAGCGGCTGGAGGACGCCCGCATCGGCAGCGTCGTCCAGATCGGCCCGGCCGAGGTGACGGCCCGGCCGTCCGACCGCACCATCACCGCCATCGCCGAGGACGGCATCTATCGGCCGAGCCGCCATCTGGAGCAGGCGAAGTTCGAGGGCCGCGTTCCCGGCGGTGACTACGAGGGCTATGTCGATGCCCATGTGCGCCGGCTGGAGGCATTGCGTCGCGCCGGGATCGTCGAGCGGATCGATGCGGATCAATGGCGTATCCCTGACGATCTGGCTAGCCGTGCCGCTGCCCATGACGCCGGCCGCGACCGGCAGGCCAGTGTTCGCGTCCTTTCTCCCGTCAATCTGGACAGGCAGATCGGATCGGACGGCGCGACCTGGCTGGACCGGAGGCTGATCCATGGCGAGACGGCCGACCTTGCCCCGACCGGCTTCGGCCAGCAGGTGCGCGAGGCTATGGACCAGCGCCGCGAGCATCATATCGAGCAGCGTGACGCCACGCGCAGCCGGGACGGCCGAATCTTCTACCGGCGCAATCTTCTCGCCACCCTGCGCGAGCGGGAAGTTGCGCGCGCCGGTGCGGAGATGGCCGAGGGCAAGGCGCTGCCGTTCCGCGCCGCCAAGGATGGTGAGAGTGTCAGCGGCAAGTTCACCGGGACTGTCCAGCTAACGAGCGGCAAGTTCGCCATCGTGGAAAAGAGCCACGAGTTCACCCTTGTCCCGTGGCGGCCGATCATCGACCGCCAGCTCGGCCGCGAGGTCGCGGGTATCATGCAGGGCGGTTCGGTGTCGTGGCAGTTAGGGCGGCAGCGGGGGTTGGGGCTATAGGAGCCAACGATACCGCATTGCAACGCAACAACTAATTCGATAAGAGCTGCTATTCAATTTCGTAATCGTGGAGCCATCAGCATGGGAAATTCCAAGTCAGCAGACAAGTAAGCCGCAACATCAGAATTGTTGTTGCGGCGCTCTGTAAGACCAATCCCATCTGATTGCTGACGAGCAGACGCTGCCCGGTATCCTTAATCGAGCGGTTGATTCGTCATGACCACCACACGCCCCGCGTGGGCCTATACGCTGCCGGCAGCCTTGCTGCTTATGGCTCCCTTCGACATCCTCGCCTCGCTGGCGATGGATATTTATCTTCCAGTCGTTCCGGCGATGCCGGGCGTCCTGAACACGACTCCATCCATAATCCAACTCACGTTGAGCCTCTACATGGTGATGCTCGGTGTGGGCCAAGTGATCTTTGGGCCACTCTCCGATCGCGTCGGGCGACGGCCGATCCTGCTTGTAGGCGCAACGGCTTTCGTTGCTGCGTCTCTGGGAGCGGCTTGTTCTTCAACTGCATTAGCCTTTGTTGCGTTTCGTCTGGTTCAGGCTGTTGGAGCATCGGCCATGCTGGTGGCCACCTTCGCGACCGTGCGCGACGTATATGCCAATCGTCCCGAAGGTGCCGTCATCTACGGCCTTTTCAGTTCGATGCTGGCGTTCGTGCCTGCGCTCGGCCCTATAGCCGGTGCGCTGATCGGCGAGTTTTGGGGATGGCAGGCGATCTTCATCACACTGGCTGCACTGGCTTCGCTCGCACTCTTAAACGCCAGTTTCAGGTGGCATGAAACCCGACCGTTGGATCAGGCCAGAACGCAACGATCTGTTTTGCCGATCTTCGCGAGTCCGGCCTTTTGGGTTTACACGGTCGGATTTAGTGCCGGCATGGGCACATTCTTCGTTTTCTTCTCGACAGCCCCCCGTGTTCTCATAGGCCAAGCCGGCTATTCCGAGATCGGATTTAGCTTGGCCTTCGCGACTGTCGCGCTGGTCATGGTCACGACAACCCGCTTCGCAAAGTCCTTCGTTGCCAAATGGGGTATCGCGGGATGCGTAGCGCGCGGGATGGCGTTGCTCGTTTCCGGCGCGATCCTGTTGGGGATCGGCCAACTTTTCGGATCGCCGTCATTTTTCAGCTTCATCCTGCCGATGTGGGTTGTCGCGGTCGGCATTGTCTTCACGGTGTCCGTTACCGCCAACGGCGCACTTGCGCAGTTCGACGACATCGCTGGATCAGCGGTTGCGTTCTACTTCTGCATCCAAAGCCTGATAGTCAGTATCGTCGGGACATTGGCGGTGACGCTGGTAAACGGCGATACAGCGTGGCCCGTGATTTGTTACGCCACGGCAATGGCAGTGCTGGTGTCGTTGGGGCTGGCGCTCCTTCGATCCCGTGATGCTGCCACCGAGAAGTCGCCAGTCGTCTAGCCGACGACTGGAAGCAAGCCCGCTCCGATGCGGCGCAATAATCTTCGAAACCTCGTGAATGGCGGTATCCTGTCTGGCAAGATACCGCTCATTTCCCTTGTCCCGTGGCGGCCGGTCATCGACCGCCAGCTCGGCCGTGAGGTCATGGGCATCGTGCAAAGCGGATCGGTGTCGTGGCAGTTGGGGCGGCAAAGGGGCATAAGCCTCTAATCTGTTGTAGATGAACGCAGCCGCTCGAAACCAGCGATGAGGCTGTCGAGTCCGAAGTTGAACGCAGCATCCATGCCGTCTGTTTCCAACTCGTGAAACAGATCGTGCAGGAAGGACGACGGTGCTTGCTCGGACACATCTGGCCTGTCCGGAACTCTCTCATCGGCATCAGATGCCTGCTGCTCGAGAACGGAACCGACCACATAGTGACTGACCGCCCGGAGCGCCCAAACGGCGCGCTTCGGACAAAAGCCCTCCGCGCAGAGAAAGCGTATTTGCGTCTCGGCGGTGCCAAAATTCGGTTCTGTCGGTCGAGTGCCGGCATGGATACGCGCGCCGTCGCGATAAGAGAGCAACGCCGTTCTGAAGCTCAGGGCATTCTCTTTCAGGAACACCCGCCAGTCCTCATTCTCTTCGGGTAGCGAGCGGGTATGGCGTTCCGCCAGCATCGCCTCGGCGAGCGCATCAAGCAGCGCTCGCTTGTTCTGGAAATGCCAGTAAAGCGCAGGCTGCTGAACCTT
>NZ_FXZK01000003.1 GCF_900184895.1 Flavimaricola marinus | reverse complement strand
TACAACACCGTCAGGCCGCACAGCGCACTAGGCTATCGCCCACCCGCGCCAGAAAGCATCGTCACAATGGACCAGAGGCCCACGATGCACTAACAATCAAACCGGACCACCCGATGGGGGCACGCCATTGTCACTCCATCTGTCTGGCCAGGATGCGCTTGGCCTCATCAAGCGAGCAGCCATGTTGCACTCGAATGCCTTTGAGACGATGGATTTCCCCGTTTGCCTCTCCGCACTTGGGGCATGTTTGCGCGTTCCGACCAATGAGTTCACCACAGGCCAAACATGGGAGAAGTGTCTTCATTGAGCGCCTCCAAAAAATCTAAAAACCACTATACACGCGGCAAGTCGCTTCTCCAGCTTGATAACCCAAACCCACTGACAGACAGAACGTCGGCATCAAAAACAGTGGGTTGTTTACATCTCAATCGACACAATCTTCGCGCGACCCCTTCCCGAATGTCCCTCAGAACCGATCTTGCCATGAAGAACGAGGAGCGCCGAGGGTCTATGTGATCATCTGGCATGTAACAACTAGAGACCTAAATGATTTTGCAGGACCCGATTTTGCGTAGCCAGTTGTTTGCTAACTTTTGCTCTAGCCATAACGGCTTGTCTTGCCATGTCACCATAATCATCCCTCACGATGGTGCTCTGTTTCGAACCTAGAAACGATAAAAGTGATCCGCCACCGGCCCCTATCAATCCCCCAACAAAAGCGTTAGTGAAGGCAAACCCAAGTCCTGTTCCAACCAAGGAAGCCCCAACTGTGAGAGCCCCGTTGAGCATTCTGCCATAGGTTTCTTGCCGCATCGTATGTTCAGCGCGGTGCATTGCATGGAGAAAGTCAGAGTGTGCGTCCTGCACTCGTTCAAAGAAAACTCGCTCATTTGGCGCAGTGTTCAGACCCATCTGAACTGACAGCGCGTCTGAAATCGTGTTGAGTCTATCTCTGGTTTGACGAAATTCGTCCCTCAGCTCCGCATAATACCCAACATTCAAAGCCTCAATTCCCGGAGGTACAACGATAGGCAAAGTAATGTTTAAAGCAATTTCGCTTGATACTTGTGCTCGGGCGGCACCATCCTTTAGCGCATGGCTAGAATAGCTGTTTTGGTCAAACGTCATTGTTTGCAAGCCGGTCTCACCAGCTATCTCACGCGCAAGCCGTGCCAGGAAAAAATTTGCCAGCGGCCCCTTCATGAGAATTGGATTTTCTTCGATTGTCCTGCCATCGCTGTCTGAAATTACAGCGTTGAGGGAAATAGCTAATGAAGTGTCCTCCATATCCTTCAACAACTGCCACGGAATTTTCTGCGCTGCCACCAACCGCCATCCCTGCCGTACAAACGCAGAAATCAACTTTGAACGCTTTTCTGACGAATGAGGTTCTTCCCTAAGGACCTTAAGATCACGGGAGTCTAGCTTCTTTCCGTTCGTTTTCTGTTTTCCAAAGAGAGCTTTGAATTCCGCGAGCGCAAACGTGTCACTTTCGGCCCATGCGTGAAATTTCCAAGATGTATCAATCGTTTTGTAAGTAGATCGACCAAAGTGATCATTAATCTCGCTAATATGTTCACGGGCCAGTACATTTTGACTGTCCACCATCGGAACCATCGAACTAACCTCATTATAGAATAGAAGCAGTGTTCGAAGGTGAGATGTGCTAGGCGAATAGTGAGGATAATAAAGGATTTCAGACATAAATTAGCGACCTTTCAATAACGTTTTGTGGGGCCTCACTCGTTTACTATTTGGACAAGAATATTTCCGCAACCCAGCGGCCAGAAACGGTCGTTTTCGGACACCCGAGCGACGTCAATGGAATCTATGACTATTCCTCGTCCAATATCCCCAACCAAAACCTTTCAGTTTTGAACGCCTTTTTGGTACACTCAGTCAATGATTTTTGGATATGCCCGCGTCTCAACCGACGACCAAACTCTGGATTCTCAGATCGACGCCTTAACGGCGGCCGGAGCAGAGCGGGTCTTTAAGGAGAAGAAGACGGGCAAGAATCGTCAACGCCCTGAGCTTGAAAGCTTGCTTGAGCAGTTGCGAAGGGACGACGTTGTGATCGTGACGAAGTATGATCGATTGGCGCGCTCGCTCCGAGACTTGATGGAGATCGTCGAGATCATTCGGGAGCGAGGCGCTGGGTTTAAGTCCCTCGGGGAAGACATCGATACGACCACTCCAGCGGGTCGCCTGATATTTCATGTTTTTGGATCAATCGCCGAATTTGAACGTGAACGGATCGTTGAGCGAACACTTGAGGGCCTGGCGGCAGCGAGAAAGCGAGGAAGGGTCGGAGGAAGGCCGACCGCCCTAACAGCTGAACAGCGGCTTGAAGTGCGGCGCATGCGCGACGAGGACAACCGCCCGGTGACGGAAATTGCGCGACTGTTTGGGGTCAGCAGGCAGACGATCATGCGCGCATGAGGGCGGAAAGTGTGAATTCGCTGCAAGTGCTCGGCCCACGCCTCGGAAACGCAAAACCGGCCATCCAGAGACCGAAATACCCATCCAACCATGCCGCGCCCTTAACCAAGGGCAGTAATGCGCAGATATTGACCTTTGGAAAGTCCGGGGTTTCTGAAGGCGCCACGAGCCACGACCGGCCCTTCATTGCGTTTTCAATCGCCGCGCTGCAACCTCCCTGAACCGGCTATTCATCCGTGGTGGCCTGCCCCCTTGGAGGCCTCGGTTGTTCGTTCGCACTGTTCAGGGTTTGGACCTCTATTGACCGTTGTTGATACTCTCTCGGTATGAACCAATCCAAACTCTCGTTGGGGCGGTGATGGCTATAGTCGTCGCGCCAGGCCGTGATCATCTTCCAGGCGTAGCGCAGGTTGGCGGGGATCGCGGCTGGCGCCGCCCTTACATGCACGCCGCTGCCATGCAGGGCGAAGGGGCGCGGGTCCACGCCATCAACGGAGCTGGATTTTCGTTTGGTCGGAATGGGATCCGCAGGCTTAGGTCAAACCATCATCACAGCTTTTCAAGTCGGATGATCAATGCCGCAAAAGGCCTTCATTTCAAAATCAAGGTCGCCGTTGTATAGGCGGCGCAATGTCTCGACCATGGATTCGAATGACTTGTCCAGTTCAATATTCGTGTTCTCTGTCGGACTGATATAGACGGATTTTCCGCGCGGCTCCCGCCGCAGGTATCCGCTTTTCACCAGGGAACCGATCTTGCGGTGCAACGTGCTGATGGGAACCCGACGTTGACACGGCACACTATCACGGGAGGCTGCGCCGCATCCGAGGTCGGCAAGGAGTCCGCTGGAGCGAATACTGCGTTTTGCAGCGTCGGCGAGTTTGGCATGATCGCGGGCTTTACAAAGTACTCTGCCAGATCGCTGGTTCTGAACTCGTTTCTTGATACTGCTAACAGCGTAGATTAGCGCTCAGGAGGGCAACAGTACTCTCTGTTTTGGAACAACAGCGGCTCCCACCAGCCAAGTCTACCTACCAGACCGCTTCGAGTTGATCGAAGAGCGCAGCCATTATCGGTACGTCTTTTTGCGCGTCCAAAGCTAGGATGCAAAGGCAGGCAGGAATTCGTTGCGTTTCGCAGATAGTCAACCCGTAGGCCTGACGTTGGTGCAGCGCGATTGACTCTCGACAAAGGCTGAGCCCAACGCCTGATCGCACCATTTCCAGCATCGATGCCTCGTGGTCGACCAGCGCCATGGAATTCTGCACGACGCCGTGACGAGAAAACACCTTGGTCAAAAGACGATTATGGACAGAAACCGGAGTTGTACCGATCCATGGCAGCGCCGCGAGTTCGGCCCATGACGCATTGACGACCCTCGCTTCCCAGCCCACCGGGGCGATGACGCGATAGTCAAATTGAGCCAGTTTCAGGGTATGAAGTGGCTGTTCCGACGGGATTTGGCCGATTTCTTCGGGGTCGCAGAGATAAAAACCGAGGTCGATTGTTCGGCGTTTCAGTTTATCAAGGATTTCACCGCTGATCCCATGAACGAGTTCGGTAACGATTCCAGGGTGGTTCTTTTTCAGGCCACTCAGCAATTGGCCAAGGCGGATGAATTCGGGGTCCACAATGGTGCCGATCCGCAGCTTACCCGAGATCTGGCCGCTTTGCGTGCTTGCGATGCGTCGGAGGTCGGCCATCGCGTTCAAAACCTGCTCGGCCTTGGGCAGCAGGGTTTCGCCATCTGCGGTCAAGTCAAGCCCGTGCGGAGTGCGCCTGAACAGGATGATTCCTGTCTCCTCGCTCAACCGCTTGATCTGGTGGCTAATCGCTGGCTGGGTGAGGTGCAGGATCTCTGCTGCACGCGAGACGCTGCCTTCTCGTGCCACTGTCACGAAGGCCAAGATGTTGTTGGGGTTAAAGAATCTCTTCATATTAAGGAATTTAATATCAAGCTGAAAATTAAGTCATTAGGAATGTGCCCTTTGGCTTTCTACACCTTCGGAAATTGATACGCAGGGAGGAGCGTATCGCACCGCATCCAACCCGCCTCGGCTTGGGGGCGGAGCGCTGCGGGCTGGTGCTTTCCTCACTGCCGTTGAGCAAGCAGGAGGGTGTGCCACGATGTCAGTAATCGAGGACGATTTCGACTTCATCGTGATTGGCGGTGGTTCGGCGGGCTGTCTGCTTGCCAACCGACTGAGCGCGGATGCCGGCAACCGGGTGCTTCTGCTGGAGGCCGGGAAGGTCGATAGCTATCCGTGGATTCATATTCCCGTTGGCTATTTGTACTGCATTGGAAACCCGCGCACCGACTGGATGTATAATACCGAGGCCGACAAGGGGCTGAACGGTCGGACCCTGCGCTACCCACGTGGCAAGACCCTTGGCGGCTGTTCGTCGATCAACGGCATGATCTACATGCGCGGTCAGGCGCGTGACTATGACAACTGGGCCAAGCTCAGCGGTGAGGACGCGTGGAACTGGGACAACTGCCTGCGCGATTTCATGGCTCATGAGGACCATCAGAAGCTGGATGGCGGGGGCGATCCGAAGACCGGCGACAACAGCCGGTTTTCCGACTTGCACGGACATGGCGGCGAATGGCGGGTCGAAAAACAGCGCCTGCGTTGGGACGTGCTTGACAGCTTTGCCGATGCGGCGACCCAGGCGGGGATCGACAAAACCGACGATTTCAACAGCGGTGACAACGCCGGGGTCGGCTATTTCGATGTTAATCAGCGGTCGGGCTGGCGCTGGAATACGTCGAAGGCCTTTTTGCGTCCGGCGAAATCACGGCCCAATCTAACGCTCTGGACCGAGGCCCAAGTCGAGAAGCTGACTTTTGCAAGGGATGAGAACGGCGCATTGCGTTGCAGCGGTGCGCAGGTCAACCGGAAGGGCCAGACCGTGTCGGTAACAGCCCGCCGCGAGACCATTCTGTCGGCCGGAGCGATCAATTCACCTCAAATTCTGCAACTGTCGGGGATTGGCCCCGCTGCTTTGTTGCAAGAGCACGGGATAGAGGTTCTGCGTGACGCGCCGGTGGGCGAAAACCTTCAGGATCACCTGCAAATCCGCGCGGTTTACAAGGTGAAAGGCACGCGCACGCTCAACACCCTTGCCGGCAACATGCTCGGCAAGGCGATGATCGGTGCGGAATACCTGCTGAAGCGGTCCGGCCCGATGAGCATGTCGCCAAGTCAACTGGGCGCCTTCACCCGCTCTGATCCTTCCCAGACGCATGCCAATCTGGAATATCACGTGCAGCCGCTCAGCCTTGAAGCCTTTGGCGAGGATCTGCACGATTTCCCGGCGATCACGGTCAGCGTTTGCAACCTCAACCCCACCAGCCGGGGTCATGTACGCATCCGCTCAAACAATTTCCGCGATGCGCCTATGATCTCGCCCAACTACCTGGCCACCGAAGATGACCGCAAGGTCGCCGCCGACAGCTTGCGCCAGGTGCGCGAGATCATGTCGAAGCCCGCGATGCAGCCCTACCAGCCCGAAGAATACAAGCCCGGCCCGCAATACCAGAGCGACGAGGACCTTGCCAAGCTGGCCGGCGACATCGCCAACACGATTTTTCACCCGGTTGGCACGGTCAAGATGGGACGGGCAGATGATGACACTGCCGTGCTCGACCCGCATTTGCGGCTCAAGGGGGTGTCGGGGCTGCGTGTCGTTGACGCGTCCGTCATGCCTGAAATCACCAGCGGCAACACCAATTCCCCGACCCTGATGATCGCGGAAAAGGCAGCCCGTTGGATTCTTGCCAGCCAGTAGGTCGGCGTCTTTGTCAATCGGAGGAAACATGCGCAACTCATTTTCCAACCTTCCCCTGACCGGGGTTAAAGTGGTCGATTTCGGGCAGTACATTGCTGGACCCGCCGTTGCGATGTTGCTTGGAGACCTTGGCGCCACTGTCGTGCATATCGACCCGCCCGACGGGCCGATGTGGGACAGCCCGGCCAATGCGACGTTGATGCGCAACAAGCTGATCGTGAACCTTGACCTAAAATCCGAGCAAGGGCTGGCCGACGCCCGCGCGCTTTGCGCCGAGGCCGATATCATCGTCGAAAACTTCCGCCCCGGAAAACTGACCGCCTTGGGCATTGATTTTGCCGCGATGCGCGAAGAGCGGCCCGAGTTGATCACCGTCTCTTTGCCGGGGTTTGCCTCGAACGATGCCGAGCACCGCGAATTGCGGGCCTTTGAAAGCGTGGTTGCGGCCAGTTCGGGCGTGTTTACCGACATGGGGCTGAACCGCGTTCTGATGGGGTTGAACCCCTCGTTCTCGCCGCTGCCGCTGTCATCTGCTTATGCCTCGCAGATTGCGGCCTCGGCGACCGTGCTGGCGCTGCAATCACGTCAGTTGACCGGCTTGGGCGACCAGATCGAGGTGCCGCTGGCGGCAGCCGTGATGGAGGGATTGTGCTACAACTCCATCAAGGTGTCGGACATGCCGGAACGCTACCTGACCCAGCGCGAGATCGAGATCGAACGGCGGCGCGTCGAAGGTCTGCCGATGAATGTGTCCTACGAGGATCTGCAGGAACTGCTCGACCCGTTCTTTCGCAGTTACATGTGTAAGGACGGGCGGATGTTCTATGTGGTCTGCCCCAGTCACAAACACCATGCGCGCCGCTGCCTTGAGGTGCTGGGCCTTTACGATGAGATGATCGAAGAGGGGCTGCAGGAAGAGGACGATACCTACAAACCGCAGTCCGAGTGGGTGTCCGATACCTCGCTTGGCGTTTACCCGATGCCGAAGGAATGGGCCGACAAGATCGCCGCGCGCATGAAAGAGGTGTTTATGACCCGCACTTCACATGAATGGAAGCGCTTGTTCGGACGCGCGGGCATTCCGGGTGCGCCGCAACGTTGGCTGCAAGAGTGGATCAACGACGAATATGCTGAAGCCTCCCGCCTGATGATTGATGTCTGGGACCCGGTCTATGGCGAAATGACCCAACCCGGCCCGGTGGTCTGGATGGAGGAAAGCGGAGAAGACGCGTTATCGCCCGAACCGCGCCGCTGGGTCGAGGTGGATGAGGCCCTGAAGGTGCTGCGCAAGCTGCGCACCGACATTCCCGACTCCGAAGACGGGATCGAGCAAGAGGGCTGGCTGTCGGGCGTTCGCGTTCTGGACATGTGCAACGTGATCGCCGGACCACATGCAGCCAGCTATCTGGCGCGGTTCGGGGCCGAGGTTATCAAGCTCGACCCTGCGACCCCGCTCTATGACAGCTGGAACACCGTGATCTATGGGTTGAGCCAGGGACGCGGTAAAAAGTCGATCCTTGCCGATGCCAAGTCCGAACACGGGCGCAAGGTGTTGGAGGATCTGGTGAAATCCGTCGACGTGATCTTCTGGAACGCGCCGGACAGCCAGATCAAGCGCATGGGGCTGGACGCAGACAGCCTGCGCAAACTGAACCCCGAGGCGATTTTCTGCAAACTCGATTGTTTCAGCGGTGTGCGGCGCGGCGTGCGCACCGATTACATCGGCTATGACGATCTGGTGCAGGCCACCACGGGTATCATGTTGCGCTTTGGCGGTGCAATGGACCGCCCCGAAGAACACGCCCATGTCGGCACCATTGACGTGATGTGCGGATTTGGTGGCGCGTTGGCGGTCGCGGCCGCGCTGTATCAAAAACACCGTTTCGGGAGGATCGGGCGCGGGCGGACCTCGCTTAGCGCCAACAGCGGGTTGCTGCAGATGCCCTTCGCATACGATTACCGTGGGCGCGGGCTATTCGATGAGCCCTCTGGCCCTGAGGTCAACGGCTATGATCCCCTCAGCCGTTTTTACAGCACCGCTTCGGGCGTCTATATCCTGCTCAGCGCTTACGAGTCTGATCTGCAGCGGTTCCGCAATGTCGAAAACCTTGAAGACCTGCCTGATATCCCTGAAGAGGAGCGCGCGGCATACCTGGCCAACGCATTCCAATCGCATCCCGCGACCGAATGGATCGCGCGCTTGCGTGCGGCAGATATCGGCTGCGCGATCTGCCACAATATCGAGGCGCTACGGTCGGAAAACCTGCGCGAACCAGATGGCACTCCCGGCACCGATCGGGGCAGCTATTCTTTCTCGCAGTACGCTGATCACCCAAGCGGTCATGAAGTCATTCAACTGGATCCCTATGCTGTCCGCCCCTCGCGCGGGCGGGTATTTGCCCTGCCTCCAACCGAGAAATTTGGCGCGTCGACGCGAGAGATCCTCGGTGATCTCGGATATTCCGATGCCGCGATCGAGCGGATGTTGAAATCCGGCCAGGTTAGCGAAAGTTGGAGTACAGAATACCTGCCCAGTTAAGGGCCGGGGGCGAAGGGGGCGGTCTGCTTCCTTCGTCGTACTGCACTGCGTCGATTTCTTGGCGCGCTGCATTGTCCATCAGGTTCGGGACTGTCACGTCAAACAGATGTTTGGCGAACGGAGGAGGCTGTCCGCGCCTAAGTGCCAAAACGGAGGAAACATGGCAGATAAACCCCCATTGATGAATCTTGAGATTCCGACCGCAGACACCGGTTTCTATTCCGGTTTTGCCAAAAGCGTGGCGATCCCGTCCAAAATCCTTGTTGCCGCATTGATCGTATGGGCCATCAGCGTGCCCGAGAACGCGGCCGCCGTGCTGAACGCGATGAACGGCGCTATGCTCAAGAGTTTTGCGAGTTGGTATATCTACGTCGTCGCGTTGTTCTTGATTCTCTGCATCGCGCTGGCCCTGATCCCCATGACTGGACGCCTTAAACTGGGTCTGCCTGACGACCGCCCTGAATTTTCGCGCTTTTCGTGGTTTTCGATGATGTTCGGTGCCGGCATCGGCATTGGCATGCTGACCTTTGCCACCGCCGAACCAATGTATCACTTCGCCAATAACCCCAATGTTATCATGGGCGAAACGACTGGATCCGCGGCGGATAACGTGACTGCGGCGTATGTATGGTCGTTCCTGCATTGGGGGTTGTCGGCTTGGGCCTGCTATGCGCTCGTCGGGCTTTCACTGGCGTATTTTTCCTATCGCCGGAACCTCCCGCTGACCGTGCGTTCCGGGCTGACCCCGCTGTTCGGCAAGCGCATGTCGGGAACTGTCGGGCATGTTGTGGATATTGTCGCGGTTGTGGCGACTATCCTTGGCGTGGCGCAAACCCTTGGTTTTGGCGTTGAACAATTTGTCGCCGGGCTTAACCGGGTGGGCTTTGGGGACTGGATCGTCATGGCCGACGGGAAACCCACGGCTGCTGGCATCGTGGTTGCCCTGATCGTGATCCTCGGGGCTTCGACCCTGTCGGCACTTTCGGGTGTGGGCAAGGGCATCAAGTGGCTGTCGAACCTGAACATGGGGCTTAGCTTTTTCCTGCTGGCCTTCTTCATCCTGTTCGGGTCCACGTTCTTTGGCCTTGGTGCGCTGTTTTCGGGGTTGATCGCCTACCTGACCGAACTGCCCAGCCTTCTGTTTACCGTCTGGCACGCCGACGGCACGGAAACCGGCGATGCGCTCGCCTCATGGCAGGGTGGCTGGTCGGTGTTCTACTGGGCATGGTGGATCGCCTTTGCGCCTTTCGTGGGCGTGTTCCTTGCCCGTATCTCGCGCGGGCGCAGCATCCGGGAATACGTGATGGGTGCCATCGTGGTCCCGTCGCTGATGTGCTTCATCTGGTTCACCGTTGTCGGGGGTACCGCCATCGACATGACGCTGAACGGCTCCGCAGGCGATGCCATTTCCGGTGCCGGCCAGGAGAGCCAGCTGTTTGTCATGCTCGACCTGATCCTGAGCGGCGGGCTGGCCTGGATCATGGCGGCCATCGTGGTGGTCCTCCTGCTGACCTATCTGGTCACAACGGCGGACTCCGCGATCCTGATCGTCAACACCATCAACGCCGCTGGAGAGGAAAGCCCGAAAGGCCGGGTTCACATCATCTTTTGGGGTGTCGCACTCAGCCTTGTCGTGGGTGGGTTGCTTCTGGTTGGCGGGCTCAACGCGATCAAGACAGCCATGGTGATTGGTGCGCTGCCATTCAGCTTTGTGATGTTCCTGATGTGCGTGGCATTGGTCAAGGCTGTCATCAAAGACGGAATTCGTGAACGAAACGGTGTGCAAAGCGTACACCTCGAAACCTGATTGCAAACGGCTGCAGAGCGAGGCCCTGAAACTCGCTCTGCGGCGTCCTTCACACTCCTGACTGTTCTGTATGAGCGCTTGTTGACATCGTTCTGCATCGCGGCAATGTTCTGCGAAACCGGCCAGACAGGATGGGCACAAGCTTGGCAAAAATCAAAAACCGCACTTTCGGTGTCGTTGGTTTGGGCTACTTCGGAAGTTCTGTTGCAAAGGAATTGCAGCGGTTTGGCAACCACGTCATCGGCATCGACATTTCCGAGGCCCGCGTTGCCAACCTTGCAGAAACCCTGTCGCAAGCCATGATCGTTGACGCGCGTGATGATGCTGCGCTGCGCGATGCTGGATTTGGTGACTGTGATACCGCCGTGGTTGCGATGGGGTCGGATTTGGAGGCCAGCATCCTGTCGGCGATGAACCTCAAACTGGTTGGCGTACAGACCGTCTGGGCCAAGGCCACGACCAAGACCCATCACCGCATTCTGAAAAAGCTCGGTGTGGACAGAATCGTCCACCCGGAGGTCGAGATCGGTCAGCATATCGCGCAGATCCTGCACAACCCGCTTTTGCGGGACTACGTCAGCCTTGGAAATGGCTACCATGTCGTTAACTTTCGCATCCCCAAAAGCCTTGAAGGGCGCGCCTTGACGCAGCTACCCCATGGCACGGCCTACAATCTGCGCTGCATCGGAGTTATGCGGGGGACCGAGTTTATTGGTCAGGACGGTGCCGACTGCACGCTGCAATGCGATGATCTGCTGTTGCTGCTCGGCCAGCGCAACGACCTGCAAAGTTTCGCGGCAAGCCTCTGACCATGCGCCCGGCGTTTCGCAATCGCCTCGGGGGGAACGGGTCTCTCAAGATCCCGGCCCCTGCGCTTTTATCCCTGTTTTACATGGGGTTCATCGTTCTGGGGGGGATCCTGCTATGGCTGCCGATTTCGCATAACGGCGGGATTGGGCTGGGCGAGGCGCTGTTTACCTCGACCTCTGCCGTGACCGTTACGGGGCTTGTGCTGGCCGATACCGGCGCCGCCTTCACCAGCTTTGGCCAAGCGGTCATCGCGGTGCTAATCCAACTGGGCGGGCTCGGGTTGATGACCTTCGCTGTGTTGCTGCTTGGGGCACTGGGCATTCCCGTAGGCCTGCCACAGCGGCTGATCCTGCGTGAAGATTTGAACCAGACCTCTCTGTCAAACCTCACCTATATCGCCCGCATGATCCTTGTAATTGCGCTGGCCTGCGAGGCGGTGGGCGCAGTTTTGCTGGCCATTGTCTTTGTGCCGCAATTTGGATGGAACGGCCTGTGGCAGGCGGTCTTTCATTCGATCTCCGCCTTCAACAATGCCGGGTTTGCCCTGCATCCCGACAGTCTTTCGCAATGGGTTGGGAACCCGATTATCAATCTGGTGATCCCGGCCCTGTTCATCTTGGGAGGGCTTGGCTTCATCGTGGTGGGCGATGTTTACAAAACGCGAAACTGGCGCAAACTGACCCTGCACTCCAAGCTGATGCTTGTCGGCACCGCGATCCTGATCGTCTGGGGCGGGGTCATGTTCGGGCTATTGGAATGGCGAAACCCGGAGACGTTGGGGGCTTTGAGTGTGCCTGAGAAGCTATGGGCCAGCTGGTTTCAGGGTGTTACGCCGCGCACCGCCGGGTTCAACACGATCAATACCGGCGGGATGCATGAGAGCACGACCATGTTGACCATGACACTCATGCTGGTTGGCGGCGGCAGCACCTCAACAGCCGGCGGGATCAAGGTCACCACGCTATTCGTCTTGCTGCTTGCAACGGTTGCATTCTTTCGGCGTCAGACCACATTGCATGCCTTTGGTCGGTCTCTCGGGGTGGATGAGGTCATGAAGGTCCTCGCGCTCACAACTACATCCATGCTCCTTGTGCTGACCGGGATCTTTGTGATGTCGATCAACCATGACGGTCAATTCATCGACCTTGCGTTTGAAGTCACCTCCGCCTTTGGAACGGTGGGCCTGTCGCGCGGGGTCACGAGCGAGTTTGATGGCACCGGGCGCGCCATCATCATGACGGTTATGTTCGTCGGACGGGTCGGACCTCTGGCGATCGGCTTTTTCCTCGCCACCCGCAGCGTGCCGAAGGTGAAGTATCCAGCTGGTCAAATCTATCTGGGGTGACGGGAAATCGATTCAGTCGGCACATTTTTTCGTTGACCAATTTCTCCGCGGTCGTAGCGGACGACGGCATTGTCCCGCAGACTTTGTGTTCGTCGGCTATCATATTTCGCGGTCGCGGCGAATGGCTGGTTCGACGGGCTGCGCCGCAGCATTGCAGGTGTCTGCCGGACGACAGCTTTGGGCCGGTCGTGTCGCCAACCACGGCCAAGATTGAGCGAATGCAGCGCCGTATCCGAGGTCGACCTTGAGCCCAAAATGGCCATTCATACATTGTGCAGAATTTTCGATTGTCGGATGTCTGCGGAGGGGACTTCCCCGCAATCCAAGCTTACGCAATTAGTTTTCGTTGAATTGCGAAGGGACTTAGTCCGAGCCAAGTCTGGATGGAATCGGAAATCTCAAGTGCGCCGCTAAATTCGAACTTATCGGCTTCCGCGGCTACGTTCGTAATGCCCATCCAGACAGCCGTCATGGTCCGCAGATCAGTGGTGACGAAAAGATCGACGTCAAATCCCGGGTCCGCCCAGCAAAGATCGACGTCACCCGCCGCTTCGATCACGAGCCACCAGTTCTGTTTGGTAGACGGGAGGTCGTGATAGATGAACTGAATGACCACACGCTGTTTCGGTAAAGGATCCGGATTGAGGTTTCGGCGCATGTCCCACATCAGAAGCGATGGGTCGAGGTTCTTGAGGGACAGGGATGACTCAACCCACTTCTGCCCCCACATTCCCATGGATATCACAACCTCGCGCAAGTCCTGACCAGCGTCCGTGAGCCGATATTCGAACACGCCCCTCTCGGACGGCACCGGTCTCTTTTCGACGATCCCCGCCGCTTCGAGGTCTTTTAGACGTTGCGACAAAAGCGTCGGAGACATCTTTGGAACCCCTCGGCGCAGGTCGTTGAAACGCGTTGAGCCTGCAATCATTTCGCGAAGCAGAACCATAGTCCAGCGTGTGCAAAGCACCTCGGCGGCCATGGCGAGCGGGCAGAACTGTTTGTATCCGGCGTTTGACATGGTCAACCTTTCCAATTTGAACTTAGGGTAGGCACTTTTTTGTCTAAGCATAGTCCAGAAACTGTATCACCCGATCCAGTCTTGGGACTAGCTGGGATCAACGGCGTTCTGCAAACTTCCCATACCCGGCGCAGCACATCCGCTGCGCCTTGGAAATGGAGAACGAAAATGACTGTTTATCTTATCGCCGACATCAAGGTCACAAATGACGGCTGGGTTCCGGAATACGCGACAAACGTCCACAAACTTGTTGAAAAACATGGTGGTCGTTATCTGTCTCGGAGTGGGAGGATCGAAACTCTGGAAGGCGCTGACAAAGACAGCACTCTGATCGCGATCCTGGAGTTTCCGACCCGCGAGGCACTCGACAACTTCTCGACCGATCCCGAATATGCACCCTATGGCCAGGCACGGCAGGCGGGAAGCGTCAGCAATTTTCACGTCATTGATGATACTGACATCGCAGGTGCGATCCCCTACCTGCGTGCGGGCTGAGCCTGAACCGCTGGTTGCATAGCTATTTTGATCAAGGAGGTAAACCATGGATGGAACATCAAATTCTGAGCTGGAGGTTTTGCGATCGGCGACCGCCGGACTCGCGGCAGAAGCACGGGACCGGGCGCTTGAATTCGAGGGTGCAAAGCAGTTGCCAGACGACTTTGTGGCAAAACTTAAGGCCGCAGGTGTCTACCGATTGCTCGTTGCCCGGTCACAAGGCGGACTTGGCGGAAGTACGCGCGATTGGCTAGATCTGATAATCGCGCTTGCCGAAAGTGACGGATCGACTGGCTGGGCGTGTGCGCATGGTGCAATTTGTAGTGCTTTGCTCGCCAACGTTGCCAATCAGTCCTTTGTCGCTGAAGCCATGGCCGACCCTGATATCAGCATCGCCTGGTCCAATCTGCCACGCATCCAGAGTGCTGAATTCGTGCCTGGCGGCATGCAAATCTCGGGCGAATGGGCTTTTGCCACTGGGTGCACTGCGGCCACTTTTCTGGGTGGCATGTTCGTTAAGCCAGGCACCGAGAAAAACGAACCACCGACCCGCATCGTTGCACTTGCACAGCGCGGCGAAGCCAAGATCAAGCGAACGTGGGACCCTGGCGGGTTGGCGGCCACTGGCAGCCACAGCGTTGTGTTCGACGATCTGTTCATTCCTGATCAACAGATATTCGAATGGCCCGAGGTGACGATCACCTCTGGCTTGGATACCGGAATTTTTGCCACAGGCACCTGGCTCATAACGATGTGCGCTGCAGCGACCCATCTGGGCATCGCAAGACGCGCGTTGGACGAGGCCCGCGCGCGGCTAGTGCATTCATCTGGTGCCAGTACGGGTCTGGGGGATGCGTCAAACAGTGAAGCGATCTGCATGCTGGAGCGGGCAGAAGGCATCGTGCTGTCGTGTCGGCTGGCGCTTTATGCCACTGCTGATGCCGTCTGGGACGCCCGCAAGAACCTCCCAAAGATGCCAACGCAGGCAATCCGCGATGCCTCGCTTGTCGGAGTCAGCACCGTACATCAATGTAGCGAAGTTGTTCGTATGGCCTATGCACAAGGGGGGGCAGCATCAATCGCCCGCACGAATGCGCTGCAAAAGTGCCTGCGCGACAGCAGTTGTCTGACGCATCACGTTGCAGCGAATGCCACCTTTCTGGAGGCCCTTGGCCGTATTCGCATTGGCATGGACGGACTTGGTTATCAGATCGGTTAAAGAGGAGGACATCTTGCATCGACTGAAACCAGAACATGTAACGAGTCCAAAGGTTTATTAGCGATCTACTCGGAAGCAGTTGTTGGCGCAGCTGCAGCCAATAGTCACTTCGTCCCGCAGACCGACGTTTGAGCCACCAAAATGCTGCACGTTGCGCGAATGTCCGCAATGACGGGCCGCGCCGCAGCATGCCGATCCGTGAGTGAATGGCAGCAAAGGGCCGTCACCACATCGGTCTTGGGTTTCTCTTTTGTTCGTGCATATCGCCCCCACTCAGCCGGTCCCAAAAGCGCCCCCCCACGATCTGTTCCGCATCATATGTATTCACAATGTAGTCACCGAGCTCCCCATCAAGCACGTCGTTTTTCATTTCAAATGTCCACAACGACAAACGCCCTCTCAAATCTTCTGTGAGCACACTCTTGATGAATGCGTGAGGCACGGGGACATCGATACCATATTCATCGTCATCATCCCCGATAGTCTGGACTAGTTCCCCGAAGTAGAACACGGGACAAGTAAGAACATAGGTCTCGAGAACATCTTCTCGCTCGTTCAATTCGCGGACGGCGCCCTCAAACCGGCTCCATTGCCTACGATTGAATTCGGGGCGCTGGGGGGACATGTTCGAAAGGAGAAACGTTTCGCTGTTTTGTATCTCCTGTACGTCTTGATTGGCGCTCGCGACGAGGTGCCCTCTATCAAAACCGCTTCCCCTGTAGGCGTCGAGACTAGCTCGAAACCGATGTGGAATCCGTGTGTCTGCACGGAAGTGATCGCGTCTTTCGACCTCAGTTAAGAGGTGATCGTTTCGATTAATGATTTCTAGTGTCCATTTGGCCTGCCTAAAGTACCAAGAGTAACCGATCGTGAAGTGACGGCCTGTCAGTATTTGGTCACACACTGGGGCTCCGTAGCGCAGTTCTGGCTGCATCTGAAAAGGATCGTTCATCTTCTGAATTCCCCATGTCTGCCTGATATCGTCTTCCTTGATAAGCCTACTTCAGACTCGTTCCAGATAACAAATTCTTTGATCGGTAGCCTTTTGAATGATTAACTCGAAGAGCAAGGAGATTGCCGTTTAGCCGCTGGATATGAGGCGTTTCGTCCAGTTGCGGCCTCCCGATGCAGTCCTGTCAAAGCAGAGTTCGCCTGGCTCTGACGTGTCTCGCATCAGTGTCAGATTCGGGTAGGCCGCGCTGCAGCATAGGCTGCAACAACGGACGACAGATTTGGACCGAAAGCGATGCAGACGGTGGTGGAGATGACCAAGTTGTGCACACCTGACCATCTCCCTGCTCCCAAGTGGGGAGCACCGCAAGAGGCTATCTGCTTTCCAGCCGGGGCTGAAGCCAGTCCAGCACTTCGTCTTCCACCCATCCCACCCGGTTTGGGCCAAGTTGTATCCGCTTAGGGAACGTCCCGGCTTTTTCCATCCGTGCGATGTGCTGAGGTGAGTACAAGACCAACTCCTTCACCTGCTTTTTTGATAGTATCCGCATCACGATCTCTCCAAGATTGAAGAGCATCGCGATGCCCCAGGGTTACGAAAACCTAGGCGTCGCTAGCCTAGACCCGCGGGCATTGGGACGCCTAGGCTGAACATCGCAACACACTGTTTCACAGAAATTTGGGGGGACTATAAGGTGGACCAAAACTAACGCGAACTATTTTTTCATTATAAAACAGAACATTGCGTATATTTGTGGTGCCCAGGGGCGGAATCGAACCACCGACACGAGGATTTTCAAACGGTCTTGCAATCCGTGTGTTCTGTCTAAGAAATACTCAACTCGTCGCATTGGCGATTGATACCATTAAACTTTGTGCTTGGCAGATCGTCTCAATCCAAATCACACCGAAGCATTCAAGCACGCCGCTCCTGCTACCCGAGTGATACCCACAGCACCTTTTGATGGCGCAACCTTTTCAATCCTATTCAAGTCGCACCAAAACCCGGCAAACCGTCTAGGGTTGTCCCTGACGCAGCGCCTCTGCCCGTCTTATTGTGGGTGCATGATACGCAAACTCACATCCAAGTTCATTGAGGCCCAGAAGCCCGATCCGTCGAAGCGTCTTGAGTTTCGAGATGAATTAATGCCGGGACTGGTCCTTCGCGTCAGCAAGACGGGCACCAAGACCTTCTGCCTGCACAAGCGCGTTAACGGGAAGATGCGGCGACTGACCATAGGTCGCTTTGGCGTGCTTTCGCTTTCAGAAGCACGGGAACGGGTGCGACAGGTCCTTTACGAAATTGAGACAGGGCGTTTTGAAGACCACACAGGGGTTGAAGTAGAAACCAAACCCTCTCTGGGCGATGTGATCCCTGAATACATCGAAAAGTATGCCAAAATACACAATCGGGATTGGAGGCGGAAGGAAGCCCTGCTTAGCAATTTCACGACCCTGCACGGTAAACGGATCGGTGAAATAAAGCGCGCCGATGTCGTGAAAGCCTGCGACATTATCCAAGAGTCGGCACCCATCAGCACGAACCGCGCGCTTGCCCACCTAAAACATCTCATGGGTTGGTGTGTGGAACGCGGAATGATCGATGCGAGCCCCATTTCAGGTATGAAGCCGCCATCCAAAGAACAGTCGCGCGAGCGTGTGCTGTCTGACGACGAGCTAGGCGCGCTATGGGCGGCCTGTGACGCCGAAGGCTATCCTTTCGGGGATTGCATGAAGCTGTTGATCCTCAGCGGCCAGAGACGCGCCGAGGTCGCCGAGATGCGCTGGTCGGAACTTGACCTTGAAAAACGCCTTTGGACCCTTCCCTCCCAGCGCGCCAAGAACGGCAAACAGCACACCGTACCGATCACCGACGAAATGCTGGATGTGCTGCGCAAAGTGCCGAGATTCCTCAATTCGGATTTCGTATTCACGACAACTGGCAAATCGCCAGTGTCGGGTTTTGGTCGCCTGAAAGAGCGACTCGACAGGGCCATGCCCGAAGGCACAAAGCCTTGGATCAATCATGATTTGCGCCGCACGATGTCCACCAATATGGCGCAACTCGGCGTCCCACAGCCCGTGACTGAGGCGCTATTGAATCACAAAACAGGTGTGGTCTCAGGCGTGGCCGCAATCTACAATGTTTATTCATATGCCGACGAAAAGCGCGAAGCCCTTGGCGCGTGGTCGAAACACATTTCAAAACTGGTCGAATTGCAAGATGCCAAAGCCCCCACTATCCCAAGCCAATCCATTCATCGGTCCAAGGGAAGCATTTGACATCGTGGGCCAAGAGACCTTTGGGGATGAATGGCGATTAGATACCATCGAAAACCCAAAGAGCATTGAGCATCGCGAGACGCTTACGATCCTGCGAAATGCCTTGAGATCGGGTGATGTAGGCGCTCATTGGACGACACAAGACCTCAAACAAATCGGCGACCTGCGACCACAGGATGCCGACCAAGAGTACTTTCGCTTCATGCTGCGTGAGGACCTTGTTTTCCATCACGGAATGAACGAGCCAGTCAAATGCCGCATTCATGCTCACCAACTTCGCCGCATTCTCCGTGGTGACGAAGCCTTGCCTGTGAATCCAACCCTTCGCGATAAACGGCTTTGCTTTGAGTGGTTAGTAGAAATGCTTTCGGATCAAGATCGAGAGATACCCCCGTTTGCATTGCTCCGGCAGGAGGCAAAAAAGCGATTTCCACGCTTGTCAGACCGCGCTTTCAAAGAGGCACGTAAGTTAGCCATTGAACATACTGGACGCGCTGACCTCGCAAAACCCGGTCGGCGTAAAAATCAAATCAGTAAGTGACCTGATTTCCGTCCAATTTTTATACCGATTTGCATCCGCTACCTTCAATTTGCTGATTGCTAAAACATCACCAGCGAAATCGACGGAATGCGCATTCCTTCACTATAAATTTGAAGGAGACACCGATGAAAATCGAAGATGGTCGCAAGACCTTAGCCACGCGCGAGGACCTAAAGCGCATGGGCATTAATGTAAGCCGAACAACTTTGCTCAGATGGGAGCTGAATGGGCGTTTCCCGCGCCGCATTAGAATGGGTGGCACCTCGGTTGCATGGTTTATGTCCGAGATTCAGGACTGGCTCGCTGACCGCGCCGATGAGCGCACCCGTACACATTACGCCGAATATTAAACGGCACTCCACTTAAACGCCGCCACAGCTATGCCACGCGCTTTCGCGTGCGCCTTGTGGCGTGCCTGCATGAAAGAACAGCTAATGGAAAAGTACAAATACAGGACTGAGTTTCCTGCACTAATGGACGAAGGCGCACCGAAGCATGAAGTGTTGCAAGACCAATATGATTTCCTCTGTGACCTCTGGCACAATCCCGGAAACCGGGGGAGTTCCATTTTTGGAAACCTCTGTTTCCGGCGTAAAGGCTCGACGAAGATGATCGACAAGTTTTTTCCCTTACATGGCGAGGTAACCTTTGACCGTATTCTTCAGCGCTATGATCGTCACAAGTTTGACCAGTATTTTAGCCCCAACGTGTATGCACGTCCCCGTAGGTTGGCCGCTTGCGTGGTCATGACACGCCTTGGATGGTGTGATGTGGACGAAGCAGACCCCTTCGCCTTCGATCCGAAACCCTCGTTTGTATGGCAAACCTCACCGGGCCGTACTCAGGCGCTTTGGCGTTGGGATCGTCCCCACAGCGCAGCGCAGGCATCCGCCTTTTCCAAAGCTCTTGCTTACAGGCATGGCGGCGATAAAGGCGGTAGCGCGGCGAACAAGCTGCTTCGGCTGCCGGGGTCATTTAACCACAAGCCGGTGTACGATAAGCCTTTCATCCCTCTTTTGCATTTCGAACCGCAATTGATCACGAAACGTCCGAAGCTTCTTACTAAAGGCAACGAGACTCATGTGGCGGAGCCGAAGGCGTTGGAAATGAACCCTCATGGACATGACCGTATTTCGGTTTGGAAGAAGTATAGGCCAAAACTGAAAGTCACGACGGGCCATCTCTTGAGGCACAATACCGCGCAAGCGCCGGACCGTTCGCGTCGCATCTTTTCCATAATCGCTGGCCTTCATGAAGTTGGAGCGTCGATTGACGAAATCGCTGGTGCTGTTTGGACCAGCCCGTACTTCCGCGACAAATATGGAGACGACCTAGACGCCTTGGAAACAGAGGTATCGCGCATCATCGCGAGAGTGGAGGCCGCACAATGACGAAGAACGATATATTTCGCACGCTGGACGAGATCGCCGCCAAGGAAATCGACTGGCTCTGGGACTCGCTGATTCCCTACGAGAAAACAACCATTCTCGAAGGTGACCCCGAACTGGGGAAATCATATCTATGTATGCACCTTGGCGCATTGGTGACCACAGGTGGAAAACTGCCCGATGGATCAAGGGTCGACAAAGGCAATGTCCTCTACATTAGTTCGGAGGATGACGCCGCTGACACAATCAGGCCGCGCATGGAGCAAATGGGGGCGGACCTAAAACGGGTCCGTGTCCTCGACGATTTTCTTTTGTTCGACGACAAAGGTTTAGTACGGCTTCGCGAGGAGCTGGACGAGCACACCCCGGACTTGGTGGTGATCGACACGCTCTATTCCTTCCTCTCGGGCAAAGTCGATCTAGGCAAACCCACTTCCATCCGCGCCGCGCTTCATGAACTTGACCGACTGTTCAAGGAATATGGGCCGGCCGTTATCGCGATGAGGCATTGGACGAAAGGCGGCAAGGGCAAGGCCATATATCGCGGGGTCGGGTCAATAGACGTGATCGGCGTGGCACGAACCGCGTTGGCAGTGGCGAAGCATCCCGAGAACGACAACTTGCGCATCCTTGCGCAGGTCAAGAACAACATTGGGGCAAAACCAAAAAGCTTCGTCTACGAAATCGTCCCTCAGCCCAAGGGTCTCCCGATCATCGAATGGCGCGGTACCACCCACTATTCCGCTGATGATCTGGAGCGGCAGGGGCAGGACGACCAGAGCGAGGAAGCGCGCGCCGTAGAGTTCCTGCGTGAGGTACTGGCAAAGGGGCCTATGCCTTCAGCGGAGCTTTTCATACGGGCCGCCGATGCAGAAATCTCGCGCCCGACGCTGAATCGGGCCAAGCGCGAGGCGGGCGTCAAATCCGAGAAAAATGGGAAGACGTGGATTTGGAAACTCGCCGAGTCCTAGAGCCAAAGATGCTCAAGTTGATCAACTTTCTCAGAAACATCGTGAGCAACATCGAAATCCAAGGTTGTCACCGTTTTGATGAGGAAGATGAGAAACTTGAGCATCTTGATTTCGGGGGCGGCAGCGGCTTAGGGCCGAAAACCTCGGCAGTCGATATGACCCCTCGTCCGCCCGTAGGGCACGCGCCGTTAAAAAAACGCCTCCCCCACATCCTCCTGTGGTCGCTCAGTGCCAGCGTCGCATCGGGCACTAAGCAGAACGCCTCAGACCGACCCGATGATCATGTATCAGTCTGTCGGGTTCGAGCCGGAGCCAAATCACTGAGCCTTTTCATGCGGTCCGCGTCAGCGCTGGGTTTCGGCACTGCCCGCTGGGTTCCACTTGGGTAACAAACTGCTTGGGTCGGCGCACTTATGGTCATTCCTGCACCCAGCCCTTGCGATGATAGTGGCGCAGCACGACGGCGCGATTGAACAGTGGGAAGCCGATCCACAGGCCGTTGGCCGTGAGCAGCGAAAGGATTGCCCACAACCACATCCCCTTGAACAGGTAGTAGAGCGGGCCAAACAGCAGGCACCAAAGGCGATGCCAATTGCCCAAGATGGTTTTGGTCTGGCCGTTAAAGGCCCATGTCGCGCGTATGGTCATTGCCGGTTTCCTCGCTGGCTGGTTTCAATGCCAGCGCAATAAGATCGGGGACCGCAGCCCGTCAGGGTAATTCCCGCGCGGTGGGGTGAGACCACAGGATGAGATATGCTAGGGACAGCCGTGGGGCGCTACACTTAAAGCCGAAGCTCTTGACGCTCTGCGCGGCGCACAGGGGCCAGCACTGGCCTTAGCGGCGCTCGTGTCGCAACACGTCGTTCGTCACGGCCACGAGGCCCTCTGGCTCAATGTAACGCCGCCGCGCGCGCCTTAGGCTCTCCGTCCTCGGAGTTACTTACGGGTCACTCAGAATTGCACGCAGGCAAACGTCCATGGACGCGAACATACTCCCAAATCAGCCGCCGTTCGGCATAGGCGATGTACGGGCGCAAGATTTCCGGCCTAGTGTCGATACCATCTGGCAGGTGCACGGACACGAGCAGGTCGGATGCGTCGCCGTCGAACACACCATGGAATGTGACACCTCCGGCATGCCCTTTCTGTCCCGTCACCGCTGACCTATGAAAGGTCCGGATACGGTTGCGGATACCTTTCGCACCCCAAGTCCGGCCGATGTAGACGGTGTTTTCTGGTTTGCCACGGGCGATGACGTAGACGCCTGCACAATCAGGCAAGGTCTTTCGCTCAGCCCATGCAATGGGATTGGATATTGACAGTTCCAACAGACCCCGATCCGCGAGCGCCCTCGCAATTGACTGGTGATCGGGGTGTTAGAAAACCGCACGTACACGGTCCCTGTGCCTTTAGCCGGGGCCTGTTGTATAACACAGGCACCCCGACCATAGGGTCAAAGGTGTTCAGCCGATATCTCGACCTAGTACGTGAAGGGTTTCTAAGCCCCAACATGGCCGCGTCTGCCATGTCGAGATCAGTGGTAGCAGCAATGCGAGAAAAGCTAAAGACGTTCTGGGGTTGTCCCTGACATGCCTGCTGATCACGTCTTATCGATCTGCATCAGAAACTAGGAGATCGACATGACCGACATCATCACGCTGAAAGCACTATGCGACGAACTAAAGATCGACCCGCGCGAAGCCCGCGAGCGCTTGCGTGCTGCTGCCAGCGACGCCAAACAGAACCCCGAACTGGCTAAGGCTCGCAAGCCGCGCACACCGTGGCAATGGGTGAAAGGGTCCGCCGCCGAAAAGGAGGCGCGCTGCACGTTGAGCGCTTCATCTGTTAGCTCCAAATAGAGCATCGCTGATTTCGCTGCATTACTCTTGGGCGGCGTTTTTGCGCCGCTCTTTTTTCTGCATAGCACTCAAAAGTCGATCCGCCGCAAAAATGGCAAGGTAGTGCCGGTTTTCTGTTACATGAAGTAACTGTAGCGGGTCTGCACTCGGTCGCCTTCGCCAACATACTTGAGAATTTTACCAACCTTACGTGACGCAGCGATGGTGATGGGGTCTCGGTTGTCGAATTGAGTATTGTTCCAGTTCATCTTGCTCAGTGCAAGTATCTCGGCAGCGTTGTGCGTTACTGGTTGAGATGGTGCCTGCGACCTGATCAGCAACGGTTTTGGAACATACATGCCAGTGTAGGTTTTGTAGAAATCCACCCCACCTCGGCTGTACAGGACAGCGCGATCACGATCCAAGCGTAACAGCGTGCCACGCAGGGGCGGAAATTGCCCATTGCGGAACAGACGAAAAGACGACGGTGCAACTGCCATGCAATCAAGATTGTCGATGCCCCGTTCATCTATCGCAGCTTCGAACCCAGACATTTCTTCCCTGTGGAACGGCGAAGTTTTGTGCAAGACAACACGCGCTGGAAAGTGAGAATGTTGATCAAAGAAGTTCTGGAGAGAGCGTGACAGTAGATCATGAGCGTGGGCCTCTGTCATGTAGGGCCGTCGGTCGTCAGACAGTTTCGCTGCCCGCCCGCCACGCAAGATCATACCTTCGCCGCGTTCGTCGAACATTTGCGCGGTACTTGTTTCCAGATACTCACCGTTCTGAGACTCGTGAAAACTGATCCCTATGAAGCAGGAACGGAGTTGTCGAGAGTCCCGCGCCAGTCGCCAAGGCAGGCCACCAGCTTTGTAGTACAGCGCCGTGAACAGGTTCCAAGCGCGCGTTGCGTCTTCCTGCACCTCGCGGACACTGTCAGTCTTTACCTTCCGAGGGATTTTTATCGTACGGTCGTAAAGGGTAGGCCAAATGATTTGAATGGGCAGTCCAAATTCCATCGCCGCTATTTTCATACGGGCACGAAAATCCACACCCGAGGCTACCACTCCGCCCTCTACAACTTGGTCATCGTCGCCCGTGGCATTCACTGATGCGATCACCGAAAGTGGAAGGGCGAGTAGTACAACATCTGGGCGAGTATTTCCTTCGGCAAGTGCCCTAAGCTCGGCAACGAACAGATCGGCATAACGGTCAGAAAGGTCCAATGGATTGGTATTCTTAAGCTTGGTTAGTGCCCGTGCGGAAATAGTACGGGTGTCTTGTTCATCACAAATAAAAGGTATACGGAAAGGCCCTTCTTCCGTGCTGCCGGGAAAAGGCGGATAAAGGGTGGTTAGGCGAGTTTCAGCTTTTCCTTCAATGCCGACACGACATCGAGCAAGCCATTCTCCGGTACCTTCTACCGTCTCGCTGTCGCCAATAAGACCTACGCGAACTGCAGTGGGCGCGCCAGTTTGGCCCGCGTCGAATGGGCCGTAGTCCATCAATCCGTAGCGGATGTCGATATGGCGATGTGCCTGTCCGAACTCCAATTCCGGCTCGGGCAGATGGGATAGCTTCATCAAATCAACAGCCCTTCAATATCAGCAGGCGTCTCTCTCACTGGTTTCCAAAGTTCATCCGGCACACCGAAATCTGCTGCCAACTTCTCAACGGGAGCGAACGAAAGGAACGGATAAGCATCAGAAAACATATCGGTCTGCGTGTCAGTCGCCAAATATGCACGCCACATGCCAAATTGCCCACGCACATCGTTGTTCCACTCCATTCGCTTTATTTTTGCTAAATGCTCGCCTCCGAATTTGTCCTTTTCCCTGCCATTCCGAGTAAAATGGTATGTCGGTGTAATCTGTACATACCACTCCTCGCCAATGCGGATAAATTGCCACTGGAATGCTGAATGCCGCCAGAACTTAACCTGTCCGTCCTTTGTCCTATAGGGCTTGGCTACGGAGCGATCCGCCTTCTTCGCTTCAGCGAAGTATGTTATCTTGCGTTCTCGACCGCCGGGGTTTGGACGAAAATATAACGAATAATGGCGGCGATCATAGCTCATCTCGCGCCTCACCATCTCTTTCATCGCACAGTTTAACAATGCCACGAAGTCCCGTTCGCGGTCAGGGTCATCAGAGTGGGACCACTCGGAGACATCAAACTCTTCCATGGCGCCGGTGTCACACGCCTCGCGCCAAGGATGGGTGTCAAGGTCATGGAAAGATAGCGCTGCGCCGCCTCGCAAGATCGTTTCTCCCGGTGGATATCGCACATGCTCCTGCACACGCCCCCAAAATTCACGCACGCTTTTTGCGTCGGTCGGTGCCCAAAAAATCGTCTTGGCAAGAGCAGACACGCGCAGCAAGTTTGGCGTGAGCCATTCAGATTGACGTGGTGCAGAATAATAGCTGCCCGGACGCGCAGTCTGCGCCACCTCCCGCAACGCCGATGCGGCATCCGCGTTGAACAAGTCCGCAGATTTATCGAACACGACCTTCCGTGTAGCACGGTTCTGTGGGTCACCAAACCACGCGCGCATATCTTTCCAGTAAGCCTTGTCATTTTTCACATCGACCACAATTAAGACAACTGGCGCTGTGCCAAATGTCCAATAGTCGATATCATTCTCGTTGCAGGGCCAACTAAATGACAATTCGGACTTCCCGGGAAGTGGGTTGCGGGTCGCCTTGCTCTGAAATTGCACAATTTGGTTTGCCACTTCGCCAGTCGCTGGATCGCGTATTTCAATAGAGCCGTCGATCCCTGCCTCAACACCCCCGGTCTCATAAAACAAATACTCCATCGCGGCGACAATTTTGCGGATGTGCGCGATCCCTTGTTCTCCAATTGCGTCAGAACGCGAAATTTTCTTTGCCATGCGTACAATCACTAAATGTTGTCGATATCTCAGAGGCAACAACAGTAAGATGTGTATAAAACACCTTCCATCACGTGCCGACTACCTAGGGCCAATCCTCGAACGATAGCACTTCGGTCAATTGACATGAAGTATTTGTTTCGCTTTCTGGTTGCGCATTTTTCCAAGGTGCGCGAAGTTTGATGCACGAGGTTTCCCCTCGCAAACGCGCTGTCGTAACTGCGGCGTAAGAGCAAAAGTCTGCACAAGAAACGTGCGCCCAACATGAGCTATGTGCACATGGGGCGATTGGAGGGGAAACCTCGTGCCAAGCCTGTTCTATTTATTTGGCGGCGCGAGCCGAACAAAAATTCCACCTGAGCTAACGAGCAAAGACGAACTTCTTAAACACCTTGGTGTTTCCCCTGCTGAACTTAAGAAAATTTGGTGGTTTCGTGGTCGGATGTATTCGCATTTCAACATTTCAAAACGTTCCGGAAAGACTCGACTGATCAGTGCGCCAGATTACCGGCTGAAGATGCTGCAGCAAAAGATCGCGCGAAGCCTTGCGAAGTTGTATAACCCCCGTAAGCCAGTTCATGGCTTCGTGCCTGATCGGTCTGTTCGCTCAAACGCCGAGTCACATTTGCGTCGCCGTTTCATCCTAAACGTGGACCTCAAAAACTTCTTTCCGACGATTACAGAGCCTCGAGTACAAGGACTGCTTGAAAGTATTGGCATCGATAAAGATGTGGCCGAAATAGTTGCACGGATTTGCGCAAACAACGATTGCTTGCCACAAGGGGCACCTAGCAGCCCCGTGATTTCCAACATGATCTGCTTCCGCCTCGACAAAGCCCTAATGAAATTCTCCAAGGAACATCGGCTTCTCTACACACGATATGCCGACGACATAACGCTTTCGAGTTTTCAACCGCCTACAGCTTTGTTTGAAGGCGACCGCCCCGACCCCGGAAAAGTCGCTGAGGAAAAGCTGTCCGATGAACTTCGCTCGATAATCAGAAACAATGGCTTCGAGTTGAATCCAGAGAAAATCCATTATGCGGACAAGAATTCGCGAAGGATAGTAACAGGGATCAAGATTAATGAGGGAATGAACGTTGACCGACGGTATGTCAGAAACGTTCGGACCGCATTGTTCAAGGTTGAAAAGCATGGCCCCGCCGCCGCTCAGGCAGAGTTGAAGACGCGCTTCGGCAAGACCTGCAAGATTCAATCGCATCTTCAAGGCAAAATTTCATGGATAGGTTTTGTGAAGGGCCAATCTGACCCAGTTTTCCGTGGCTTGGCCAAACGCTACAACACTTGTTTTCCTGCGAAGCCGATCAAGGTCCATCCCACTCAAGCTGAAATCGTGGATCGAGCGATATGGGTGGTCGAAACTGAAGACGATACTGGAACGGCGTTCTTCTTAGACGGCGTCGGCCTCGTGACTGCCGCTCATTGCGTCAACGGAGCATCGGAAATCGAGATATTCCACCCCTTGAAAACCGCCAACAGGTTCAAGGTAACGGTTAAGCACATTTGCGCGCACCGAGACCTAGCAATCCTCGAACATTCAATTTCCTCGACAGAGTATTTCGAGCTGGAGTCATTCACAGGTTCCCCGATAGTTGGAGCAAATACCTTAGCTGCAGGATTCCCAACCTACGGACCAGGTGATCAACTCAACATTAGACAAGGAAGCATAAGCTCCCTGACGACCAAGAGCGCAGTTCCCCTGATTGAGGTTTCCCAAATGCTCGGGCAAGGGATGTCTGGTGGTCCGTTAATGAACAAGCAATATGCGGTATTCGGCATCATCCACAAAGGTGGCCCTGTTGCCTACGTTGCAAAAGATGGAAGCGTTTCTCCACAAAGGCAGCTTGCGGTTGCTATTTCAGAGCTAAAGGCTTGGGTTTCAACTCTGCCGTAAGCCAATATGCGCAAACGCATCTTTATCGGCTTGCTGGATACCTAAACGCGCAGATTGCTACCCCAATGATACCCCGGCTCATATTGGGCGATCACACAACAAGCTCATCAACTCGCAACATGTTGTTTTCGCTTGATTTAAATGGTGCCCGGGGGCGGAATCGAACCACCGACACGAGGATTTTCAATCCACTGCTCTACCCCTGAGCTACCCGGGCACCGGAGGCGAGTTGGGCTGTCCAACTCGTCGGGTGGGAGCGTATTAGGCGAGGTGCGCGTGGGTGTCCATAGGCTTTTGCTCTGATTATGCATTATCATCGCACTCGGTATGATGTTGCAGAGCTTTCCGCCCCATTGAGGCGATGGAGCCGGCCGCGAAATCGGACGGCTCAGCCGAAGATCTCAATCAAGAATCGGATGCAAACCAATGCCAGAAACAGGCCAAAAAGCTTGCCCAGGATCGATTGTGGCAAACTGTGCGCCAGTGAGACGCCCACCCGGGTTGTCAGCATCGCTGCCGGCAAGGTGAGAACGAGTGCCATCACGGACACGAACCCCACGGCATCCGGTGGGAGGCCGGTCTTGCCCCACCCTGCGATGACATAGCCGACAGTGCCCGGTATGGCGATAATCACCCCTACCCCGGCCGAGGTCGAGACGGCTTCTCGCACCGGTTTGCCGTTCAACGTCAAAATTAAGTTCGAGATCGCGCCGCCTCCGATTCCCATCAGGGCGGAAAGCAGGCCGGTGATCAAACCGTAGATGCTGTTGCCGATACGGCCCGGCATGGTGTCGCGCAGCTTCCACCCTGCCGAACCGAAGAGCATCTTGAATGAGTTGACGCCCGCGACCAAGACGAAGACGGCCTGAAAGACCACCGGATCGGCATAGCGCGCGATAACGCTGCCGATCGCGACCCCGACGAACACAGGCACCGCCCACGCCCTGATGACCGACATGTCCACCGTGCCGCGTGCGGCATGGGATCGCGCCGATAGGATCGAAGTTGGAATGATCATCGCAAGCGAAGTGCCGACAGCCAGCGGCATGGCGATATCGTCCGTCACCCCGGTCGCCCGGAATGTTTCGAAGAACACCGGAACGCTCACCGCGCCGCCGCCGACACCAAAGATGCCTGCCAATATCCCGATGCACGCGCCGGCGAAAATCAGCATGCCAAGGATCGGCAGCGTGAACCCGTCAGTCAGGCTCAGAAACAGCTCCATGATGGGCAAACCTTTCCGTTGGGCGGTTACGCCGGGCGCAATTCATCGTAGCCGACAGCGACATGCCGCGCGTAGGCAGGTCGCGCCGCCATTTTGGCATGCCAGGCGGATACCTTCGGAGCAGTCTGGCTCAGTTGAGGGGCCACGTCAAAAAGCCGGTACAGCATCGTGGCAACGCCGATGTCGGCAATGCTCAAATCAGAGCCGACCAGATGGTCGCGTCCGTCCGCCAGCACCGTTTCAAGCACCGTCAACCCTTCGGTCAGGGCGGCAAGATGCGCCTCGACCAGCGCGAGGTTTCGCTGCGCTTCCGTCATGCGGACGAGCTGCCAAAACAGGCCGATAAACGGCGGCTGCAGCGTCGAGGTGACGAAATCCAGCCACGAATCGATCTGCGCCGCTTGCGTGAAATCGGCGTAACTCCGCCCCAGCGGATGGTCAGGCAGACGCCGGGCCAGATGGCGCAGAACAGCGTGGCTTTCCCAGACGCCTAGGCCACCATCCTCGAGGACCGGAATCCGCTTTATCGGGCTGAGTTTCGCAAAGTCGGGATCGTCGAATCCGCCGTACTTCCCTCCGACGATGCGATGCTCGTAAGTCGCGCCGAATTCATCGAGCGCCCAAAGCACCTTTTGAACGTTGACCGAGGATGCACGGCCCCAGAGGATCACTTGATGGCCTGTGGATTGATGGGGGATCCGGCCGCGCCCGGAATGTGCAGCGGTGGTGCGGTGAAGAAGAACTCGTAAACACCGTCCTCGGCGCAGTCCTCAGCCAGCTCCTTCACGTAGAAGATCTCGCCCATCGAGATTCCGATGGCGGGAATCACCACCCAGTGCCACGGCTGATTGGCCTCATCGGTCTCGTTCGGGCGAACCTCGCAGCCCCATGTATCCGCGCAAATCGCTGCAATGTCGTTGCCCTTGATCCAATGGGCCGTCTCAAAGGCGAGACCGGGAGCGTCACCGCCCGCGTAGCCAGCCCAATCGCCGGCCGCGAGGCAGCGTTCTTGATGACCGGTGCGCACGATCACGAAATCACCCTTGCGGATTTCGACCCCCTGCGCGGCCGCACAGCCATCCAGATCGGCATTCGTAATGGGATAACCATCGGCGAGGCTATCGAGCCCTTTCCAGCGAGCGACATCGAGCAGAACACCACGGCCGACCATCTTGTCGCGGACGTTTTCGATGCCCAAACGCTTGGCGCCGTTCACGGTGACGTCGGTCGCCGGATAGCCGTTATACATCTTGTCATCGAGGAAAATGTGGCACAGCGCGTCCCATTGGGTGCTGCCCTGGCACGGCAGGTTGATGGCGTCATCGGCATAGCGCAGATAGGCTTTTCCGTCGCCGTCCTGCTCTCCGACGACGGCATCGGTGCCGGTGGCGAGCATCTGATGGATCATGTTCCAGCGTCCCCCAAAAAGACCCGACTGGATCTTTTCCTTGAGGTCGAGCCCTAGCGCGAAGGTCTTGCCCTTGCGGATCAGCTTGGCCGCGTTGACCACGTCTTCGGGGCTCACATTGTTGAGCGTACCGATCTGATCGTCGTCGCCCCAGCGGCCCCAATTGGAAAGCTCTTTGGCAGTGTCGTAGATATCCTGGCGAGTCAGCTTGGCCATCGTATTCTTCCCCTCGTTGCGCTTATTTATCAACTGACAACTTATTTCTCGTGGTTGTCAATCTGCTTTCGAGCTTGTCACCGACACGCAAATGCTGCTCTTTATCAGTTGATAACCAAACCGATGGAGAGCCGAATGGCCGACGACAAAATCAAACGTTTCGAGGTGATCTTTGAAGGGGTCGGAAAGGCTTCGGGCAAGATGCGCAACGATATCTCGGTCGAATGGCCCGCCATGAAGGAACGGTTCGAATTGGCCACGGACGAGGGCCCGTTCCACGGCGGCGACGGCACGGCTCCGCCACCGCTCGCGCTGTTCACCGCGGCTCTGACGGGATGCCTGATGACGCAGATCCGGGCCTTTTCCAAACGGTTGGACGTGCCCGTCGGCGCCGTCGCGGTGCGCGCCAAGCTGCATTGGAACGGCGAACAGGTCGGCAACGAGCCCTACACGACCTCCCCAGTCGGCTTCGAACTCGATGTTGACCTTGACAGCACAGCCTCCGCACAAGATCAACACAGGCTTCTGGACGCCGCCAAGAAAGGCTGCTTTATCGAAACCACCCTGATGCAGGGCCTCGCGGTGGGGCACAAATTGAAGATCGGGGAGAACTGGCAGGATGCGTGACCTTGGCCAAGGACAAATCTCCAGAAGCAGAGCCTAAACGGCGCAGGCTTCCCTCCGCCGAACGGCGACAGGAATTCATCCTCAAGGCGATCGATTTCTTCGCCGAGGAGGGATTCGAAAGTTCGACCCGCGGGTTGGCCAAGAAACTAGGGGTGACGCAGCCCCTGCTCTACCGCTACTTTCCGTCGAAAGAGGATCTGATCTCAGAGGTCTATGATGCCGTTTATGTCAAACGGTGGCAGCCGGAATGGGGCGATCTTCTGGCGGACCGTAGCCGCCCGTTGAGCGACAGGCTGAACGAGTTCTACAACGTATATACCGACGTGATCTTCAACCGGGAGTGGATGCGGATCTTTCTGTTTTCGGGCCTCAAGGGGGTCGACATCAACCGCCGCTATCTGCGTCTGGTGCGGAGCCGCATTCTAGAGCCGATCGTCGCCGAAGCCCGCCACGAAGCCGGATTGCCCCCCGCCGAGGCGACCGACGCCCAGGTCGAATTTGTCTGGACGATGCATGGCGGCATTTTCTACTACGGCGTGCGCAAACTGATCTACGAAAGCAATGTTTCGGACGACCAGGACACCGTCATTGCGACGGCTATCGAGGCACTCTTGGCGGTCCTTCCGGGCAAACTCGCCAACGATACCTAGCCAGCCTTTCCCACGTTTGCCGAAAATCGCAACGCTCAGGATCACCGAAGGACGCACCTTTCGGGCTGGCGACACTTCGGCGCTTGATCCTAATTTATAATTCGATAACTTAGCGTGAAAGATCGTCGGTCGACCGGTGTGGCCCTTCACCCCGCGAGACCGCAAAGGGGGGATCAAATCACATGAAAGCGCCCGATTTCGACTATGCGCGGCCGAGTTCACTGCAAGAGGCACTGGCACTTCTTGCAGCAGGCGAAGGCGGCGCACAGCCGCTTGCAGGAGGCCAAAGCCTGATGCCGATGCTCAACTTCCGGATTTCGACGCCCGAGATGCTGGTGGATCTGTCCGGCCTGCCCGAACTGCGCGGCCTCGAGCAGACGCCACAGGGTCTGAGGATCGGCGCGATGACGCGCTACTGCGAACTTGAGGCGTTTCCCGATCTCGCAAAGATCCAACCGCTGGTCGCCGCCGCCCTGCCCCACATTGCCCACGATGCGATCCGCAACCGCGGCACCATCGGTGGCAGCGTCGCGCTGGCCGATCCGGCCGCCGAGATGCCGGCGATCCTCTTGGCCTTGGGCGCCGTGATTTCGCTCGACGGGCCGAACGGCCCACGAGACGTGGCCGCCGACGACTATTTCCTTGGATATTATGAAACCGCCTGCGAACCGGACGAACTGATCACCAGCATTCTGCTGCCAAAGATCGAACCGGGCGACAGCTTCGGCTTTCACGAATTGGTGCAACGCCACGGCGATTACGCAATGGCGGGCGTTGCCATCCGTTCCAGTGGCATCGCCCCACTCGCCGGGCTGAGGATCGGCTTCTTCGGCGTGGCGGACCGCGCCTTGCGCGTCACCGCGTTGGAAGATGCGCTCAACGGCACCGACGGTACGGACATCGCCGGCGCCCTGTCGCACTTGTCCGAGATCGACTTTCAGGGCGACACCAAGATCACCGCCGAAACCCGCGCCCACTACGCAGGCGTCGCGCTGAAGCGGGCACTCAAGGAGATGCTGACATGAGCAAAACCGCCAACATCACCCTGAAAATCAACGGCGAAGACATCACGGCGACCGTGCCCGTGCGGCTGAATCTAGTCGACTTTCTTCGACATGACGTCGGACTGACAGGCAGCCACGTCGGCTGCGAACACGGGGTCTGCGGGGCCTGCACTGTGGAGGTCAACGGCGACGCGGTGCGCGGCTGCCTGATGCTGGCCGTCCAAGCTGACGGGACCGAAGTCACAACGGTAGAAGGCCTCTCGGACTCCGGGCGCTCTGCTGCCCTGATCCGGTCCTTCACGGCGCGCAACGCCCTGCAATGCGGCTTTTGCACACCCGGCATGTTGGCCTCTGCGCTCAGCTATATCGACGCGGGCGGCGCGGCCGACAAGGCGGCGATCCGCGAGCATATCTCGGGCAATTACTGCCGATGCACCGGATACCAGTCCATCGTCGAGGCGATCTGCGACGTCATCACCGAAAACGCGACCACCGAGGAGGCAGGCGCATGACCGGTCCAGCCATGATCTTTGACAAGCCGAACAGCTACATCGGACAGCCCACCCCTCGTGCGGATGCGGCCCGGCTCCTCGCCGGCCGGGGACGCTTCGTCGACGATCTGCAACTGCCCCGCATGGTCCATGCGGCGTTCTATCGTTCGCCCTATGCGCACGCCAAGATCAACGGAATTGACGTGACCGAGGCCCGCGCAGCGCCCGGTGTAGTCGCGGTCTATACCGGCGCGGAGCTTTCGAAGCACGTGACACCCTATGTCGGGGTGCTGAGCCATCTGGCCGGGCTCCGCTCTGCCCCGCAGCACCCGCTTGCGGTGGATGCGGCCCGGTGGCAGGGCGAGCCCCTCGTTATGGTCATCGCGCAGACCCGGGCACAGGCCGAAGACGCCTGCGAATTGATCGACCCGGACCTCGAAGAACTGCCCGCCGTCGTCGATTCCGAGACCGCGCTGGATGCCGAAACCCCAGTTCTGCATAGCGAATTCGACAGCAACCTTGCTTGGGAACGCACCGTCGATGTGGGCGATATCGACAGCGCCTTTGCCGCGCCCGGCGTCACCGTCGTCGAGCGGCAGTTCCGCTTTGGCCGGCACACCGGCGTGACGCTGGAATCGCGTGGGACGGTCTGTGACTACGACCCGTCGGAAGAGCAACTGACCGTCTACTACTCTGGTCAGGCACCGCACATGATGCAGGTCATATACTCGAAACACCTTGGCATCGCCGAAGAGAACGTGCGCGTCATCTCCAACGATGTCGGCGGCTCCTTTGGCATCAAGATCCACACATACGGCGATGAAATCGCTGCAGGAGTGGCGGCTAAGCTATTGAACAGACCCGTGAAGTTCATCGCCGACCGGCTTGAGAGCTTTATGACCGACATTCACGCGCGCGATCACGTTGTGACGGCCAAGATGGGCATTTCCGAGCAAGGCACCATCGTCGGCATCGACTTTGACGACCTCACCGGCATCGGGCCGTTCTCGATGTATCCGCGCACCTCCGCGATCGAGTGCAATCAGGTGCTCAACCTGACGGGTGCTCCCTACGCGATGGAGAACTATCGCGCCAAAGGCAGAGTTGTGTTTCAAAACAAGACTTTGATGTGCCAGTATCGCGCCGTTGGGCACCCTATTGCGATGGCCATCGCCGATTGCCTGCTGGAGGACTGCGCCCGATCCATCGGGATGGATCCGGTCGATGTGCGCCGCAAGAACCTGATGGCCGACGACAGCTATCCGCGCAACTCCACCTCGGGCATGAAGCTCGACGATCTCAGCCACCAGAAGGCGCTGGAAAAGCTCACGGAGATTATGGATTACAAAGGCTTACGCGACGATCAAGAGGCAAAGCGTAAAGCTGGCGTCTACCGTGGCATCGGCTTTGTCTCGATGGTGGAGGTGACCAATCCGTCGCCGATGTTCTACGGGATCGGTGGGGCGCCGATCGCCAGTCAGGATGGCGCGACCGTCCGGCTGGATGCGGGCGGTGCGCTTCACATTTCATCCTCGATCACCGAGCAGGGACAAGGCACGAATGCGATCCTCGGCCAGATCGCCGCAGGCGTATTTGGTGTGGATATTGAACGGGTTAAGGTCTCAACCGGAGACACCAAGACGGTCCCTTATGGCGGCGGCACCTGGGCATCGCGGGGCGCTGGCATTGGCGGCGAAGCGATGTTGCAGGCCGCCCATGCGCTGAAGGAACAAGTGCTGGAGGTGGCGGGCGTCTTGCTTCAAACACCGGTCGAAGCCCTTGATATAAAAAACGGATGTGTCGTCGATGCTGGCACCGACAACGAACGGATGCCGCTCGCGGACCTTGCCCGCACCGTCTATTACCGCGGAAACGAGCTGCCGTCGGACCTGAAACCAGAGCTGATCGCGACCCGTCACTACAGGGTCTCCGACTTCCCTTTTGTGTTTACAAACGGGGCGATGGCGGCTCATGTTGAAGTAGATATCGAGACCGGTTTCGTCAAGGTTCTGCACTTTTGGGCTGTCGAGGATTGCGGTCGGGTGATCAACCCGATGCTGGTCGACGAACAGGTGCGCGGCGGCGTGGTTCAGGGCATCGGCGGGGCGCTGTATGAGGAGTGTCTCTACTCTCCCGAGGGCCAGTTGATGAACGCCACGATGGCCGACTACATCGTGCCCATGGCGGCGGAAATGCCTGAAATAACAGTGGCTCACATCGAAACGCCGACCAAGACCAGTGTCTTGGGCGCCAAGGGTGCGGGCGAGGCTGGAACCGGTGGCGCCCCTGCCGCGATCATGAATGCGGTCAACGACGCGCTGTCGCCGCTGGGCAAGTCGATCTGGCAAATGCCGATGACTCCGGAACGGGTTTTACAAGTGATTAATCGCAACTGAGCCGAGGCGGAAACCGGCTGCGGTATGCCGTCGGTCTGCCGTCGGTATCACGTCGGTATCGTTTTCGGTGCTCACCCGAACCGCGCTCTGGCAAGAATGCAAGACGGGGCGGCAGATCACTCTGCCGCCCCGCTCTTTTCGCAAGACCTGTGCTTAGTCGATGGCGTAATCGACCGGCCACTCATAGCCGGAGGCGGTCACAGCGGCGAGGTAGGCATTCATCACCTCGGTGCCGGGCATCCCGCGACCATCGGCGTCCTTGGCCTGCTGGTTCGGGAAGCTGACGAGGGACTCGGCCCATTCGGCCCGAACGTCATCGCCGAGCGTCGTCACCGTGGCACCGGCCTCGGTGAGACCTGTCAAACCCCGCGCCTGCGCCGCGTTCAGCGACTCGCCGGCCTGCGCCTCGTAGGCGGCACCGACTTCGCGGATGATCGCCTGCACGTCCTCGGGCAGACGCTCCATCGACCGGGTGTTGATGGTCAGCGCGTTCACCGCCATCGGGCCGAAACCGATCAGCGTGTAATACGGCGAGGGCTCATAGAATTTGAAGCCGAGATAGGCCGAGGGGAACATCAGCCAGCCATCATACACGCCGGTTTGCAGCGACATGTAGCCGTCGGGCAGCGTCGACTGCACCGGGATCGCGCCCGCGAATTCCAGCCACGGCAGGTTTGGCCCCGCGCCGCCGATTTTCACGCCCTGAAGATCGGCCACGGTGGCCCAGGGATTGGTGGTGCCGAGGTGGTAGTTGTCCCAGCCGTGCAGGCCGAGAAGCTGCTGATCGTATTCCGCGCTGAACTGTTCGGTCAGCCACGGCACCTGATCGTAGACCGCCCGCACATTGGCGACGTTGGCCGCGGAATCGCCCGGACCGAACGGTGCATAGTAGGGGAAGTTGTGCAGGAACAGCTTGGCCGGCTCGAAGCACATGCAATAGGCGCCGATGTCGAGGATACCGTTCTGGACCGCTTCGAGCGTCTCGGCCACGCCCGCGATGGCCCCGCCGTAGCCTTCGACGAATTCGATCTCGTGCTCGGTCTCTTCGGCCACGCGGCGCACGACTTCGGGCACGAAAAAGTTCGCCGTGTCAGTGACATAGATCGCAGGGCCGTTCGGGTGGCCGGAGCCGATCCGCAGCGTGAAGGTGTCGGCTATCGCCGGCATCGCCGCGCCGACGGCCCCTGCCAGCACAGCCAGACCGACCGTCCCTTTCAAGAATGTGTTCATGTGTTCTCCTCCCAGAGTATGTCACGGCCGGAGCCGCCTTGGTTATGCGCCGCGCCCGATGTTGGGCGTTATTTATCGTTCGCTAACTATGACAATCTCTGCACAGACCCGCAACGTGGTCAAGCGTCATGGCACCCAATCCAAGTTTAATTTATCACTTGCTAACTATCTCTATTGACCCCCTGACATCATCCTTTAGCGTCCTACCTCAACACGACCGGAAGCGTAGGGAGGCGATTGATGGGCGGGCAAATCAGGGCAGCACGTGTGCTGCACATCGTATCGGCGGTATGGACGCTGGGATTGGCGTTTCTCGTGGGGGCCGACGTTCTGGGGCGGATCCTGTTTTCCAGTCCGATCCCCGGCACCAAGGAAATACTTCAGAATTCGGTGGTGACGATCACCTTCCTGCAACTGCCGCTGGCGATCTACTCCGGCTCGATGTTGCGGACCTCGATCCTGTCGGACGCCCTGCCCCCGGTCTTGCGCCGCCTGCTGCGCACCTTTGCCGCCCTGTTGGGCTGCGCCCTGTTTCTGGCGCTGCTCTGGGGCACTTGGCCGTCGTTCATGGATGCCTACCGGATCGGTGAATACGAGGGCGAAGGCTCCCTGCGGGTGCCGACCTGGCCGGTGCGCGGTGCGATTGCGGCGATGTCGGTCTTTGGCATGCTCGCCTATGCGTGGATGATCGTGCTCGACTGGCGCGGTCAGCTTTTGGATGAACTCGAAGCCCCCGGCGCTCTCGCCCGGCTCGACAACTGAGGAGCTGCGCAATGGGTGGAGAAATCGTTCTTTACATGCTGGTCTTGCTGATCGTGCTCATCCTGCTGGGTGTGCATATCGGCGTATCGCTGGCGGTCTGTTCCGGCCTTGGCCTGTACATCATGTTTCGCGGCAATACCGAAGCCGCCGTCTCGCTGATCTCGAACACGGCCTATGAGGCGGTCAGGAAGGATGTGTTTGCGGTGATCCCGCTGTTTGTCCTGATGGGCGATTTCATATGGCGAAGCGGGGCGGCGAGCGATCTGTATCGCATCTGTGACCGCACCCTGCGCCGCCTGCCCGGCCGTCTGGCGATCGCCACGATCGCAGGCAACACGGTGTTCGCGGCCGTGACCGGCGTGTCCATCGCCTCGGCCGCCGCGTTCAGCCGCATCGCCTATCCCGAGATGAAGAAGCTGGGCTACAAGCAGACCTTCGCCCTTGGTGCGGTGGCCGGCTCCGCCTGCCTCGGCATGTTGATCCCTCCGTCCGTTCTGTTGATCGTCTGGGCGATCCTGACCGAGATGTCGGTGGGTGCCCTGTTCATCGCCGGTGTCGGCCCCGGTATCCTGCTGGCGCTGCTGTTCAGCGGATACGTCATCATCGCGGCGATCATGAACCCGTCCATCGCGCCGGCCTATGACAAGCCGCTCGTCGAGCCGAGCCGCGAGGAAAACCGCTCCGAGCTGATCGGCGGGCTGGGCATTCTGGCCCTCATCATGATCGTGATCGGCGGCATCTGGCTGGGCTTTTTCACCCCGACCGAAGCCGCGGCCTTTGGCGTGCTCGCCGCGCTCGTGCTGGGCGTCATCAAGGGCATGCGCATCGCCGACATCATGGAATCGATGTATCAGGCCGGCCGGACGACCGCGCCGATCATGTTCCTGCTGATTGCGGCCCAGATGTATTCGCGGCTTCTGGCCCTTGGCGGTGGCGTCAACTACATCCAGGGCATGTTCCTCGACAGCAATCTCACGCCGCTGATGATCCTCGGCCTGATGACGCTGATCTGGCTGGTTCTCGGCATGCTGATCGACTCGGTGTCGATCATCCTGCTGACCGTCCCGATCTTCTCGCCCATCGCCATGTCGCTGGGATATGACCCGATTGCCTTTGCGATCTTTGGCATTCTTGTGATCGAAGCGGGCCTGCTGTCGCCGCCGTTCGGCCTGTTGGTCTATACGGTGCGCGGCTCTGTTCCGGACAAGACCGCGACGCTCAAGAAGATCTTCATCGGCTCGTCGCCCTATTTCGTGCTGATCCTCGTGGCGGCCGCGATCGTGATCTCGTTTCCGGGTATTGCGACCATGCTGCCGGGTTCGCTTTTGTGAGTATCGCATTTTGTGATAAAATCATGCGGCATTCATAATTTTCCCTGACGGGTCATTGGCCTTAGATTTGGCCAAAGCAATGCGGAGCACGACATGAAACTTGGCTTTTTCACGATGCCTATTCACCCGGTGGGCAAGGATTGGCGCACATCCCTGCACGAAGACAGGGCGGCGTTCCTTCTGGCCGACGAATTGGGCTTTTCCGAAGCCTATGTGGGCGAGCACACCACCGATGCGGCGGAGAATATCACCCACTGCATCAGCTTTATCGCGTGGATCGCTGCGGCGACCAAGCAGATCAAGCTGGGCACCGGAACGGTGAACCTGCCCAACACCCATCCAGCCGCCGTCGCAGGCCAAGTGGCGATGCTCGATCACATGCTCGACGGGCGGTTCATCTTTGGCATCTCGCCCGGTGGTCTGGCCACCGATGCGGAGGTCTTTGGCAGCCTCGACGCCAATCGGCAGGAGATGTTCCTCGAAGGCATCAACACCGTTCTCAAGATCTGGGAATCCGATGCCCCCTACAACATCAAGGGCAAATACTGGAACATCACGACCGAGACCCAGATGCTGCCGGAAATCGGTCAGGGCATCATGCCAAAGCCGCTGCAACGGCCGCATCCGCCCATCGTCGTGACCGCGGTCGCCCCCTTCTCCAAAGGCGTGACGGAAGCCGCCGCCCGCGGATGGGATCCGATCTCGGCCAACTTCCTGCTCAACAAATGGGTCAAATCCCATTGGCCGAAATACAAGGAGGGTTGCGAGCGCGTCGGCCGCCCGGCCGATCCGGCCAACTGGCGGGTGGCGAAATCGGTGTTTGTCGCAGACGACATGGACACCGCACGCGAATACGCGCTGGGTGCGCAGAGCCCCTACCGCTATTACTACAGCCAGCTTCTGACCAAGATGAAGAAGCACGGCCGCGCCAACCTGTTCAAAGCCGATCAGGAGATGCACGACGACGAGGTGACGCTGGACGGCGTTCTGAATGATTGCGTGATCTGGGGCACGCCCGACAAGGTGGCCGACGACATCCTCAAGCTGCGCGACGAGGTCGGTGACTTCGGCACCCTGCTCTATGCGGGCAAGGATTGGGCGGACGTCGATCTCGGCCGCAAGTCGATGATCTTGCTGGCTGAAAAGTCGCTTCCCTTGATCAATCAGGCGATCGGCCAAGAAGGCGTCGCCGCGCAATGACCGACATGGTGAGGGTGCCGCGCGATGGGTTCTCGCTGAATGCGCTGGACACCGGCCAGAGGGGCGATGCGCCTGTGGTGTTGTTTTCCAACTCGCTCGGGGCGACCCTGTCGATGTGGGAGGGCCAGCGTGCGGCGCTGGAGCCCACCCACCGCGTGATCGGCTATGACACCCGCGGACATGGCGGGTCGGACACCCCGGCCGGCCCCTATGACTTTGACGGGTTGGTTGCGGACGCGCTGGCCGTCATGGATCATTTCGAGGTCGACAAGGCCACCTTCGTCGGGCTGTCGCTGGGCGGCATGACCGCCTTGGGCCTCGGCCTGACGGCGCCGGAGCGTCTGGATGCGCTGGTCTGCTGTGCGGCCCGTGCCGACAACCCGCCGCCCTTCGTGACAAGCTGGGACGACCGGATCGCCACCATCACCGCCAATGGACTGGCCTCGATCTGGCCCGGCACCATCGAGCGTTGGCTGACACCGCCGACCCGCGCGGCCCATCCCGAGATCGAGGCAAAGCTGCACGCCGAGTTCCTCAGAACCACGGATGCGGGCTATATCGCCTGCGCCGAGGCGCTCAAGACGCTGAGCTATCTGAACCATCTGGGCGGCTTGACCGTGCCCGCCCATTACATCTCGGGTGCGCAAGACTTGGGCGCGCCTGCCGCCGCGATGGAGGCGATGGCCGCCGCCACGCCGGGTGCAAGCTATACCTGCATCCCGAACGCCGCGCATATCATCAATATCGACGCCCCTGCCGCCTTTGACGCGGCGCTGATGGGCATCCTGAAAGGCTGACCCCATGCGTTTGACAGACCGGATTCCCTATCAAGCCATCGTCGACCGCCCGCGCCTGCATCTGCCCGATGGCAAGAAGCTGGCGGTCTGGGTGATCCTCAACGTCGAGGAATGGCAGATCGAGCGCCCGATGCCGCGCACCGTGTTGCCGCCCCCGATGGGCCAGCCCCTGCTGCCGGACGTGCCGAACTGGTCCTGGCACGAATACGGAATGCGCAGCGGCTTCTGGCGTCAGCACAAGGCGCTGGTGGATCGCGGCATCCCAACGACGCTGGCGATCAACGGCAACGTCTGTCACTCCTACCCCCGGATCGCGCAGGCCGGGCTCGAGGCGGGTTGGGAGTTCATGGGCCACGGCTTCGTCCAGGGCCCGATGCACAAGCTCGAGGATCAGCGCGGCGCGATTGCCGATGCGGTCAAGGCGATCAGCGATTTCACGGGCAAGCCCGTCCGATCATGGGAAAGCCCCGGCCTGACCGAGACCGAGGAAACGCTCGATCTGCTTCGCGAGGCGGGGATCGAATATGTCGCCGATTGGGTCATCGACGATCTGCCGCAGGCCATCCAGACCCCGTTCGGCGATATCACCACGATACCCTACACGGTCGAGACCAACGACATCACTGTCTATCCGCTACAGGCGCACCGCTCGGACGAGTTCTTCAACCGGGGCCGCGATCAGTTCGACCGGCTCTACGAAGAAGGCGCCGAGAATGCCCGCGTGATGGCCATTTCGATCCACCCCTATGTCACGGGCGTGCCTCATCGGATCAAGTATCTGGAGCAACTTCTTGATTATGTTGGACAACATGAGGGCGCCGTCTTCATGACCGCCTCGGAGATCGGCGATTGGTACACCGGCGAAATGCTGCGGATCGGGGCGGAGACCCCGATCTGAGCCAGCCGCTCAGGCGACGTTGATCGCCGTGGTGCGCATGATTTCGTCGAGCCGCGGATTGCTCCGCCCGTCGGGGTTCGGCACGCTGTCGTCAAAGATGAACCGCCCCAACGTCCGCGCCCGGTCATGAGCCGATTTCGAGGCGGGTACACGCTCGGCGGAATAGGCCAGAAGCCCCTCTTCGACGGGGCCGTCGGCCAGATGCCGCGCCAGAGCCAGCGCGTCGCAGGCCGCCTTGGTGACGCCCATCCCCACATGGGGCCGCGCCACGCAGGCGGCGTCGCCCGACAGCGCCACGCGCCCCTGCGCCATCACCGGGCTGGCGTGATCGTAGATCGGGGTGAAGAACGGCCGCTCGCTTTGTGCGAGGATCTGCACGAATGGCCCCGGAAGCATCTCGCGGGCCTGCGCCTCGACGGCTGTGATCACCGCGTCGCGGACCAGCGGTGGCGGGATCGAGATGTGGTGCAGATGCCCTGATGCGTCTGTCAGCATATCGGCCAAATCCGCCGCCTTTACAGGCGCATACCAGACGAAGTTATAGCGGCGGTGGCCGGGCCGCAGGTCGTTGTTCGGCCCCGCGATGGGATAGCCGATGATCTGGGTGCCAGTCGGCGCGTAGAAGCCGAAATGCGGGAACACGGCGTCGCGCACCTCGGCGGGCAAATCCGCCTCATGCGCCAGAGCCCGCCAGACCACGTAGCCCGAATACTCGGGCTGCACGTCAGGCAGCATCTGACCGCGCACCGACGAGCGGAAACCGTCAGCGCCGATGAGCACGTCGGCCTCGACCCGCCTCCCGTCCGTCAGGACCGCCTCGACCCGGTCGCCGTGATCCGCATAGCCCGCGACATGCGCCCCGAGGTGATGGCGATCATCGGGAATGAGCACCCGCAAAAGCTGATGAATCCGGTCCCAGGAGGTGACGATCTGCGGATAGTCGATCCGCGCGACGGGCTGGCCCGCCTTGTCGAAGGCGACCCGCTCTTGCACCGACACGCCCAGATCCTCGGTCGATGCACCAACCGCCTGCAACGCCTCGATCAGTGCCTTGTGGGTGACGATCCCTGCCCCACGCCCGGCCAGCTCCACATCCGTGCGCTCGAACACGTCGACCTGCCAGCCGGCCCGCATCAAGGCGGCGGCCGCAAACAGCCCGCCGATGGATCCGCCGCTGATAATCGCCCGCTTTGTCATACTCTTTGATCCACTTCCTCTTGGCCTCTCTTGTTTATCGAGTTATAAATAAAAGACAACGGCAGGAGTGTGAAAAGATGGCGAAAGACGAAATCTTCACCGGTCCGCATTGGTCGGACGCGCTGCGCGCGGAATTGGCCGAGGCCGGCACCAATGGCCGCGTCGGATCGCGCATCGTGAGCGAAAGCGACAGGGTGCGCGTCTGGCTGCTGGACCTTGCGCCGGGCGAGCGTCTGCCGTTCCACACCCATGTGCAGGACTATTTCTGGACCGCGACAAGCGCGGGCCGCGCCCGGTCGCGCTATGGTGACGGGCGTGTCGTCGAGATGGACTATGCCGTCGGCGACACCCAGCACCACAGCTATGGTCCGGGCGAGAGCATGACCCATGACCTTGAAAACATTGGGGATACGATGCTGAGCTTTACCACCGTCGAGTTTTTCGGTGGCCCGAACCCGCCGCTGATCTAGCGGCGGAACATCTCGGCGGGGGCGGTGTCGATCAGGGGGAGTGAGGCCCCGTCTCCGACCGGGATGTCAAAGGCGTTGATCGTCATGGAAATCAGCGTGTAGTAGCCGCAGATCGCGACGATATCGACCGCCGCGTCCACGCCCATCGCCTCGACGACCTGCCCGTAGGTCGCATCGGAGACCACCTTGTCCCGGTGCAATTCCGCGGCGAAGTCGAAGACAAGCCGTTGTGTTTCATCGGTAAACTCGGGGCGCCGCCCCTGCCCGATGGCCGCGACGATGGCCGGGTCCAGCCCCGCCTCCAGTGCGATCGGCGCGTGCTGCGCCCATTCGAACCCGGAGGACCAGTAGCGCCCGGTCACGAGGATCACCAATTCCGACAGGATCGGCGGCAGGCTGCTGTCATAGCGGGCATACTGGCCGAGCGCCTGCGCCTTTTCGGCCATCTCTGGATTGGTCAGCCACACCCGCAACGGGCCGATCACGTTGCCGCGCGGCCCGTTCTTGATGGCGTCATGCACGCGGGCCTGCGCCTCGGTCAGATGATCGAGGTCGGGCCCGGGATGTCGCCGGCTCATTCCGCGACGGTCGCCATCTTGCCACGATAGAACAGCAGCGGATCGCCGTCGCCGCGCTCGAAATGGGTGATCTGGCCGACCACGATGATGTGGTCGCCGCCGTCATAGACGTTCCATTTGGCGCATTCGAAATGGCAGAGCGACCCCTTCAGCACCGGAAGCGCGTTGCGCCCTGCATACCATTCGACGCCGTCGAACTTGTCTTCGAGCGGCTTGGCGAATTGCCATGCGGAGGCCTCTTGCTCGGCGCTCAGGATGTTGATGTTGAACCCGTTTCCGGAGTCGATCCACTTGCAGCTCATCTGCGACTTGCCCAGCGAGAACAGGCACAGCGCCGGCTCAAGGCTCAGCGAGGAGAACGAGCTGACCGTGACGCCCGTGGGCCGTCCGTCACCATCCAGCAACGAGACGACGGTGATGCCGCTGGCAAATTGTCCAAAGGCGTCGCGCAGGGCGCGGGGATCGAATTCTGGGCTGCTGTCCAACACGGGCGTCGTCTCCATTGATCTGATGTCTCGTAACCTAGCCCACTGGACAAATCATGGAAAATGATACTTTGCTATAGGCAGCATATCAAAAAGCGATTGGACAACCAATGCCCATCCCCCGGATCAGCATACGCGCCCTGCGTGCCTTTATCGCGGTCTACGAGGAGCAGTCCTTCTCCAAGGCGGCCGCCCGCGAGAACGCGACCCAGTCGGGTATGTCGACCCAGGTCAAGAACCTGGAGCTGAAGCTGGGCACGCCCTTGTTGCTGCGCGATCGCAAGGAATACACCCTGACCCCGGCGGGCCAGCTCGTCTATCGCGACGGACAGGCGATCCTCAAGGCGCTGATGGCGACGGAGGCGGCGGTGACGGACATGCAAAGCGAGGTCGCGGGCCTCGTGCGCGTCGGCCTGATCCCGTCGCTGACCCGGTCGGTGCTGATCCCGGCGCTGGATGCCTTCAAGGCCGAGTTCGCCAAGGTCGAGCTTTCGATGCTGGAGGAATACAGCGGATCGCTGATGCGCCGGGTGCTGGACGGGGATCTGGATTTCGCCGTGGTCCCCTCGGGCGACATTCCCGCCGGTCTGACCGCGAAATTCGTCGCCCGAGACCGCGAGATGATCATGGGCCGCCCCGGCGCCCTGCCCGAATGGCCTCACCTCGGCCCTGCCCCGTTGTCGGCTCTGTCGGGCGCGAGGCTGATCGTTCCCAGCCGCCAGAACGTCCGCCGCAAGCGGATCGAAGGCTTGCTGTCGGCCCACGGCGTTCACGTGGCGGAGCTGATGGAGATGGATGGGATGCTCGGCACCATCGAACTGGTGGGCAAGACCGATTGGCTGGCGATCCTGCCGTCGGCGCTGTGCTATGCCGACAAGGATGGCGTGTCGCGCAAGCTCAACGTGCTCACCGACCCGCCGATGAGCTTTGACTATGTCATCGTCGAAAAGACCGAGAGCCCCCTGCCCAACGCCGCACGCCTGCTGGCCGAGCATCTGACCCGCCACACCAACCTGATCCTCGAGGATTGGGCCGATCTGGGCCATGCGGCTATCGGATAAGCCGAAGCCCTGCATCGCAAAAGATGATGCACACCCCTCTGATTTCTCAGCCAATCGGATAGCGCCGCGCTATCATGGTGGCGAATGATGAGGGAGGATCACATGCGTATCGGGATCATGGGGATCGGCAACATGGGCCGCGCCATCGTCGACCGGCTGGTCGAGCAGGGCCAAAGCCCGGTCGGCGTCTGGAACCGCACCGCCGCAAAGGCCGCAGGGATCGACGGCACCGAGCAGGCCGACACGCCCGCCGCGCTGGCCGCCGCCTCTGACATCGTGCTCAGCCTTCTGGCCAACGACGCTGCCATCGAAGCCGCCTATTTCGGCCAAGGCGGGCTGTGCTCTGCCCCGCTGAACGGCACGGTGATCGTCGAGATGTGCACCACCTCGCCCGAGCGCACGCAGGCGCTGGAGGCTGCTGTCACGGCCAAGGGCGGCCTGTTCCTCGAATGCCCCGTGGGCGGCACCATCGGCCCGGCCCGGTCGGGCAGTTTGCTGGGATTGGCGGGCGGCACGCCGGAGGCCTTTGCCGCCGCCGAACCGGCGCTGGCGCTGATCACCCGCCGGTTGGAGCATCTGGGCCCGGTGGGCCACGGCGCGGCGATGAAGCTCGCCATCAACCTGCCGCTGATGGTCTATTGGGGCGCTGTCGGCGAAGCCCTGGGGCTGGCCATCGGACAAGGCGTCGATTCCGAGATGGCGGTGTCGATCCTCGTCGACAGTTCGGGTGCCATCGGTGCCGCCAAGACCCGTCTGCCCCCCGTCGCCAAGATGCGCGAGACCGGCGATCCGGGCGGTGTCTCGCTCAGCCTTGCCAACGGCGTCAAGGACATGAAGCTGATGGAGGCGCTGGCCGCCCGGCACGGCGTCTCGTCGGAGGTGATCACCGCCGCAAGGACCAAGGCCGAGGTCGCGGCGAACGAGGGCTGGACCGGCTACGACACGTCGCTCTACGGCATTTACGGCCAAGGGGAGGACAACTGATGCTGCGCACCGCACTTGTAGGCTTTGGCTGGTGGGGCCAGCATATCGCCCGCCGTCTCAAGGACAACGACGGTTTTGACCTGCGGCTGGTGGTCGAGCCTGCCTTGGCCGCCCATGATGCGATCCGCGAGATGGGTCTGACGCCTGTGGCGACCTATGCCGAGGCCCTCACGGATGAGGTGGAGGCGGTGATCCTGACCTCTCCCAACGACCAGCACGACAGCCATGTCCTGCAGGCCGTGGCCGCCGGAAAGCATGTCTTTTGCGAAAAGCCCCTGTCGCTGAGCGCCGATGGCGCGCGCGCCAGTGTCGCCGCCTGCGAGGCGGCGGGCCTTGTTCTGGGCGTCGGCCATGAGCGCCGCTTCGAGCCTGCGATCCTGCGTCTGCGCGAGATGCTGGCGGCGGGCGATCTGGGCACGATCATGCATTCGGAGCTGGCGTTCAGCCATGACAAGCTGATCCATCTGGATGCCACGTCGTGGCGCACCTCGAAGGCGATGGCCCCGGCGGCGGGCATGACCCAGATGGGCATACACCTGACCGATCTGCTGATCTCGTTCTTTGGCCGGGTCAAGAGCGTGGCCGCCGTCACCGCCGACCGCTCGCTCGGTTGGGAGACCGGTGACGTGGTCAGCGTTCAATTGCAGTTCGAGGAGGGCATGACCGCCACCCTGCAAGCGATCCTGCACACGCCGCATTTCCTGCGCACCCATGTCTTTGGATCGGACATGTGGGTGGAGATCCGCAATGCCACCCATCCCGACACCCCCGGCGGTGCTGTGACCATGGAGTGCTATCGCTCGATCGACGACAACGAGATGATCAATTTCGAGTGGACCGACAGCGTGACCGCCAATCTCGAAGCCTGGGCCGCCGCGATCGCAGGCCGCGCGCCCTATCCCTACACCTCGTTTGAGCTGGTCCATAACATCGAGGTGCTGGAGGCGATCGTGCAATCGGCCGAGACCGGTCAGGTGGTATATCCCTGACGGCGTTCGGGGACCGGAGGTAGACAGGAGGGGGCGCTGCCCCCCTCTTGGCCGTGCGGCCAATTCACCCCCCGGGATATTTATGACCCAAAGAAGCGGCTTAGCGCGCTTTGCCGGAGCGGTAGACCTCGAAGACGGCCGCGGCGTCGTATTGCTCTGGCAGATCCTGGATCGCGGTCGTGTAGAGCCCCTCCACCACATCGAAGAGCGGTGCCTGCACGCCGAGCCGTTTGAGGTCTGCGCCGATGACGCTGATGTCTTTTTCAAACATCTTCAGGCTGGCGGTGGGCGGGTCGTAGTCGTGCGCCATCATCAGAGGCATCCGCAGGTCGAGCATTTTCGACTGCCCCGCCCCGGTGCTGAGCAACTTGTAGACGGTGTCCCGGTCGAGCCCGAGCGCATCGGCGTAGTTGAGCACTTCGGCCGCTGCGGTGTTGTGCAGCGCGACCGCGTGATTGGCCACGTATTTGAGCTGGATCCCGGCGCCGAATTCGCCGGCCTCGATCACCGCGCGGGTGAAGTGCTTGATGTAGGGCATGGCATGGGCGATCCCCGCTGCCGGACCCGAGGCCATCATCACCAGATCCGCCACGTTGGCCTGCGCACCGGTGCCGCTGACAGGGCAGTCGAGAAGTGTGGCACCGGCGAAGCCGATCTTGTCGCGCGCAGCCAGCTTGTCCTTCATGGCGAAAGTGCCGGTCTCGAGCACCACCTGACCTTCGGCCAGCAGACCGGCCAGTTGCGTCGTGACCTCGTCCAGAATCGCCGGCGAGATGAGCGACAGGATCACCAGATCGCACTCGGCGATCCACGGCCCCGGTTCGGCGTGTGCCTGCCCGCCGGCGGCCGTCAGCCGATCGCGGGCCGCTTCGGCGGGATCGACGCCGATGACCTCGACCCCGCCCTTGATCAGGTTGCGCCCGTAGGCGCCCCCCATGATCCCAAGTCCGATAATCGCAACAGGCATGTTACAGCCCCAGGAGAGCCGCAGCCGACAGGCCGCCGACCTTTGCCTTGGCCTCGTCGCCCAGCCCGGACCCGGCGACGTGACCCACCGGATCATAATCCGCCATATCGTAGGGATAGTCGGTGCCCATGACGATCTTGTCGGCCCCGTAGGTCTGCACGAGGTATTCGAGCTGGTGGTTCGAAAACACCACAGAGTCGAAATACATCTTGCGCAGGTAGTGCGTCGGCGGGTGCGGCAGATTGGCGTGGCTGTCCTTGCGCGCGCCCCATGCATGGTCGATCCGCGCCGAATAGGCGGGCAGGAAGCCGCCGCCGTGCACGGCGAGCACCTTGAGGTTGGGCAACCGCTCCATCACGCCCGAGAAGATCAGGTGGCTGACCGCGAGCGAGGTTTCCAGCGGGTTGCCCATGACGTTGGCGAAGTAGTAGTCCTGAAACCGCTCGCCGTGGGTGAAGCCGTTGGGATGCAGCATGATGAGCGCACCCAGCTCTTCGGCCTTTTTCAGCACCGGCTCGAAGCGCGGGCTGGCGACTTCTTCGCCGTCGATATTGGTGAGGATCTGCACGCCCTTCATGCCGAGCGGGCCCATGCAGCGCTCCAACTCCTTGATCGCCGCATCGGGATCGGTCATCGGCAGGGTGCCGAGCGTGGCGAAGCGGTCGGGCGCACCAGCGGCCCATTCGGCAAGACCATCGTTGACGATCTCGGAGCCCTTGATGCAATGCTCGGCGGGCGACTGATACCAGCACTGGAACGGCGGCGGGGCCACGACCTGCATGTCGACGCCCATCGCGTCGAGCACCCGCAGCCGGTCGTCCCGGTCGGTCATGGCGATCGTCCGGTCCTTGTCTTGCTGCATGTTGATGGCGCGGGTTTCGGCGTTGGAATGCTTGACCATCGCGATCTTGGACACGTCCATATGCGGGCCCATATACTCGAACCCGGCGGGGATCATCACATGGGCATGGATATCCACGGTCTTGCTGTCGAGGCGCAGCTGGTCTGTCGGGGCGGGCCGTCCGGACGTGGGGCCGTAGCGGTTGATGGCGTCGCCCAGGTCTGGCGTATCGATGGTGGCATGGGTCATGGGATGGGATCCTGAAAAAAGGGTCTGTCGGGTCACTGTGCCGCCGAGCCCGAGCCCGGCGGCATCTTTGAAAACGAGGCGTCAGACGCCTGTCCTACATGTTTTCGGCAAGCCAAGCTGCGGCATCTGCCTCGACCTGTGCCTTGTCGAAGTCATTCGCGGCCTCGATGTAGGCGTCGTTCAGGAAGGTATCGACATCGACCGTTTGCTCGATCGCACCAGAGGACAGCATCCGGGGCTGGATTTCGGCCCAGACGTCCCTTTGCAGATCGCCGTAGCGCTCGGTCGAGCCGATGTTCATGGTCAGCACGATGTCGAACAGCGTCTTGCCGGCGAGTTCGTCTTCCCATTCCTCGGGCACGTTCGCGCGCATGATCGCCTCGACGGCCTCCGGATTGACGATCGAGGCATACATGCCCATCGACCAGGCCCGCATGAAGCCTTCGAGCGCCTCACGCTTTTCCTCGACCATGGCGGCATCCATCGCGAAGGTATTGGCCGGGCTCGCCTTGAGCTCGTCCGGAGTGATCGCCGTCAGGCCGATCCCTGCCGCCTGAAGGCTGGCCCAGTCATTGACCGACCCGACAAGGGCCGAGACGTTGCCGCCCCGGATCGCTGCCGCCAGCGTCGGGCCGTTTTCGCCCAGCACCACCGTGTCGACATCGTCGATGCTGTGGCCCGCGATATCGAGCGCGGCCTGCAGGAAGGCCCGATCCCGGTCGGACACGAGCCCGACTGTCGTGCCGACGAGATCGCCCATCGCCCCGAATTCGCCATCGGAGAGCACAACGACGCCTTCGGGCGCGTTCTGCATCACCTCGTAGACGGTGTTGATGTTGGCGCCTGCGTTCAGCGCATTGATCGTCTCGTTCGGGTCGAGCATCGCGAGATCGGCCTGCCCGTTCTGCAGAAAGGCCACGTAGGGGATCGACGTGTCGGAGGGCAGCAGGTTCACTTCGACGCCGTTGGCCTCGAAATATCCCAGCGCCTCGCCCACGACCAACGGATAGAACACCATCGACCGGGGCAGCGGGTTGATCATGTTGACGGTTTCCTGCGCGAAACTCACGCTTGGGGCCGCCGTGACGGCCAATGCCGTGGAAAGCATCATTGCCTTGAACATCTTCATCGTTTTCTCCTCCCAGAGTGATTGACGTTATTGACCCATGCGCGATTTCCACGCGCGGGCCTTTGCACGGGACGCGGCGGCCCCGCGCGATTCACGACGCCAGAACACGATCCGGTCGTCGAGAAATTCCATGGAATAGAACAAGATAAGACCGATTACCGTCATGCTGAGCAGGGTCGCCAGAGACGCCGCCATGTTGAGCTGGAACGAGAACCGGCTCATCAGCACGCCGACACCGTCGGTGGCTTGGGCAAACTCGGCCACGACCGCGCCGATCAACGCCGTGGTCAGACCGATCTTGAGCCCAGCAAACAACAGAGGCAGCGCGGCCGGCACCCGCAGTTTGCGAAAGATCTGCGCGTCTGTGGCCCCGATGGAGCGGAACAGTTCTTCGCGGTCTTCGTCGCGCTGGATGAGGCCGGTCAGCGTGTTCACGAAGATCGGGAAGAACGAGATCACCGCCGCCAGCGCGATCTTCGATCCCATACCATAGCCGAACCAGGCGATGATGATCGGCGTCAGCGCGATCCCCGGCGTCACGTTCAGCACGATCGCATAGGGCGAGACGTAGCGCTTGAACGGATCCCAGAGGGCGGAACAGACCGCGAGCGTTACGGCAACGCCCGCGCCGATGGCAAAGCCCACCACCGCTTCGGTGAAGGTGATGAAGAAGTGCCGGTAGATCGTGCCCTTGGTGACGTAGAGTTCCCAGATCGCGCCGATGATCTTGCTGGGGGCCGGGATGATGATCGACGTGATGATCCCGGTCCGCACGGCCATTTCCCAGATCAGCAGCAGGACGGCGAACAGAACCAGATGCGGCAGGATCCGAAACATCAGGTGGTCGGCGGTGCCGGGTGCCTTGGGTGAGGATACATCAGACATTGAGGTCTCCCATCTGGGCTGCACGTTTCGCGGCGACGCGCTCCATCCCGGCCTCGTTCTTCCAATAGGCGATGCGGTGGTCGAGCCACTCCATCCCGCGGAAGATCAGGAAACCGAGGATCGTCAGCGTGAAGATGCACGCAAAGGCCGAGGCCATGTTCAGATTGCGCGAATAGACGAGGATCAGCGAACCGATCCCTTTGTCGCGCTGGATGAATTCGGCCACCAGCGCCCCGGACAGGGCCGCGGTCAGTGCCAGCCGTTCGCCCGCCATGATGACCGGCACCGCATCGGGCAGAACCAGCTTGCGCAGCGTCTGCATCTTGCTGGCCCCGAGCGAACGGAACAGCTCGAGCCGCTCTTCGTTCACATTCACGACGCCGGACAAAGTATTGATAAACGGAGCAAAGAAGCACACCAGAACGATGATCGCGATCTTCGAGCTTGCGCCGAATCCGAGGGCGGCGATCAACAGCGGCGCCACCGCGATCCGGGGCGTCGCCTCAAGCACGATCACGTAGGGTTTCAGAAACCGCCGGATCACGGCATTGAAGCCGACGAGCGCTCCGAGCCCGATCCCGAGGATCGAGCCGCCGATGAAGCCCGCCAAGACAAGGACCATCGTCGTATAGAGGTGATACCAGACATTCGCATTCTGGAAATAGATCAGCCAGAACGAATGCAGGATGCTGCTGGGCCGGGGGTAGAACAGGGGGTCGAGCCAGCCGAGCCGGCTACAGATTTCCCACAGCGCAATCAGCCCGAGAAAGATCGAGGCGTGGATGATCAGCCGCCGCTTGCGCAGGCTGAGCCCGCCCCGTTGTTCCGGCATCGGTATGGCGTCATGCACGGACATCAGTGATCCTCGCCCAGAATGTCGCGCACCTCGGCCACCAGCGTGTTGAATTCGGGCGAGGTCTGGATCGACAGCGGACGCGGCCTGTCGAACGGCACGTCCACGATCTTGGCGATCCGGCCCGGACGCGGGGTCATGACAAAGACCTGATCGGCAAGGAAAATCGCTTCGGCGATGTTGTGGGTCACGAACAGGGTCGTGGCCTGCACTTCCTTGACGATCCGCATCAGTTCGACGTTCAGCCGCTCGCGGGTGAATTCGTCCAGCGCGCCGAAGGGCTCGTCGAGCAAAAGCACGTCCGCCCCGGTCTGCAACAGCCGCGCCAGAGCGACCCGTTGCTGCATCCCGCCGGACAGTTGCGACGGGAAGGCAAAGAGGAAATCCTTGAGCCCCACCATACGCAGCAATTCCGCGGCGTTCTTTTGATCTTCCTTGGTGACCGCACGGCTGACCTCGGTGGGCAAGAGCACGTTTTCGACGGCGGTGCGCCAGTCCAGAAGCGTCGCCTTCTGAAACATCATCCCGACATCGGTGCGCGGGTCGGTGACCTCTTTGCCGTGAACCTGCAAATTGCCGGAGGTGCGCTCGATCAGCCCGGCGATCAAGCGCAGAAGCGTGGATTTTCCACAGCCCGACGGCCCGACCAGAGACACGAACGATCCGGGGCGAATGTCGAACGACGCATCCTCTAGCGCGACAACGGCGCCTCCGCCGAAGGTCTTGCCCAGTCCCTGGGCGCCGACCACGCTGTCGGTCTTGCTCGGTTGGCTCGCCATCACGTTCATTCCGTCCTCCCTTTAAGCCCAATGCTCAGTCGACGATCGGCCTGTTTTCCAAGCCCTTCATGATCTGCCCGCGCGACCGGCGGACATGCCGTTGTGAAATCCGCGCCGCCGCCCGCGCATCGCGGGCCTGCAAGGCGTCGATCAGGTCGCAGTGGTCCTCGAGCGCCTGTCCCATATCGCCCTGATCGGCCCGCAGCCGCTCCAGCGAGACGAGGCAGAGCCGCTCGTAGGCGTCCAGCAGCCGGCGCATTTCCTCGGCCAGCCGCCGATTGCCGGACAGGTCCGACAGGGCCACGTGAAATCCGCGATTGTAGCTGGCGAAGGCGCGGATATCGCTGACATCGGCCTCGCGCCACGCATCGAGCCCCGCGAGATCCTCCTCGCTCGCGTCGCGCACCATCCGCTTGGCGGCGGCCAGTTCGAGCGTCTCGCGCATCTCCAGAATGTCACGCGCATCCGCCACCGAAATCGGCGTGACCCTGTGGCCCCGGCGCGGCTCTGTTTCCACCAGCCCTTCGAATTGCAGCCGTTGTAGCGCATCGCGCACCGGTGATTTCGATACGGCGTAACGGTCCGCCAATTCAGCTTCACGCAATTCTTCGCCGGGCTGGAAACCGCAGGACAGGATGTCCTGCCGGATTTGGTCGAGAACTTTGTGCCGGATCAGATTCACGTCAAACTCCCACATCCGTGAAATTTCACCAACTCTGTTCCTGTCGCAGGATTCGGTCAATGCCGGCGCCTCTCGGTGCGTCCCCGGCGCAGGACGCGCTGAATGTGTCGGCATACCGCGGCACACAAAACCGCTGAAAAGCAGCCAAGTGGTCTATTTCACTGGCGATTCCAGCCACGAAAAAACCCGCCGGAGTGGCGGGTTTCGTCAGAAGTCGGCTGACATTTCAGAAACGCAGATAGTGACTATTCGAAAATATCACGCAACCAGAGGGCTACATCCACAACTCGTAGGTGGCAGGCACCCAGCCATAGCTGTCGCCGCGTCGCTCGACATAGCCGACGCCGGGGAACGGCATGTGATGCGCCACGACGAGCGTGTGCGCGTCCGCCACCATCCCCAGAACCCGGTTGCGCGTCGCCTTTGCGGCGGGCTTGTCGTCGTCAAAGCCGACGGGGCTGTCGGGATGCTGGAGCGAGAAGGTATAATGGTTCGTCACGTCGCCCCAGATCAGCGCCTCTTTGCCGCCGCTGCTGACCCGATACATCATGTGCCCGGCAGAATGGCCGAAGGCCTCTTCGGCCACGATCCCCGTGCCGATGCTGTCGCCGCCTTCGACGAAGGTCAGTTGATCTTCCAGCGGCGCGATCAGCTTCATGAACATGTCGCGATTGCCCGACCGGCTTTCGGGGATCGTCTCACCGCTTTTCCAGGCGTCGAACTCCACTTGTCCGATGACGTGCCGGGCGTTGGGATAGGCGAGGCCGTCGCCCTCCATCACTCCGAGGATGTGATCGGGGTGGACGTGGGTAAAGGCTACCACGTCGATATCCTCGGGCTGGTAGCCAAGCTCGGCCAGCCGCGACCGCAGCATCCCTGCCCCCGCCTCGCGCCCTCCGGGGCCGAAGCCTGTGTCAAAGAGCACCACCTCGTCGCCGGTGTCCACGAGGCTCGGCGCATAGCCGTTCTCGAACTTGTCCCACGGCAGCCCGGCGGCGGCGGCGATGGCCCGAAGCTCGGCATCGTCCTTGTCGAGCATGAACGGCGGGCGCACGGCGTCGCGCACATGCGCGCCGTCGAGGATCGTGCTGATCCATGCCTCTCCCAGCGGGAACCGAAAGGTGACGGGGCGAACGGGCGTCTTGCGGTCGGTCATGGCGGTCTCCTTCACGGCATCGGGATGTCGGTGACGAAATGCGGTATCTGATAGCCCCGCTGCACGGCAGGACGATCCGCCAGCCGCAAATACCAGTCACGCACATTGGGAAAGCCCGCCAGATCGATCCCCTGCCATTCAAAGCGCGACACCCACGGCCAGCACGCCATATCGGCGATGGTGTATTCGTCGGCGATGTAGTCGCGTCCTTCCAGCCGGGCGTTCAGCACCCGGTAGAGGCGGCTGGCCTCCTTGGAATAACGCTCCTCGGCATATTCGGACTTGCCCGGATTGTATTTCACGAAGTGATGCACCTGCCCCAGCATCGGCCCAAGCCCGCCCATCTGCCACATGAGCCATTCGATCATCCGCCAGTAATTGTCGCCCTCGCCCAGAAACCGCCCGTGCTTTTGCCCCAGGTAGAGCATGATGGCCCCCGTCTCCATCAGGGTTTGCCCCGTCTCCTGATCGACGATGGCGGGAATCCGGTTGTTGGGCGCGATCTTGAGGAAATCGGGGGCGAATTGCTCGTCCTTGCCGATGTTGATCGGGTGAACCATGTACGGCACCCCCAGTTCTTCGAGCATGATGGAGACCTTGCGCCCGTTGGGCGTGGTCCAGGTGTATAGGTCGATCATTCCGGTCCTCCCTCGCTGATACAGAGATAGAGCACCAAGCCCTTGCCTGCGATTACAAATTCCGATGCACAGTATCGCATCATCTGATCCGCGCAGGCTGGCACATGCCGTCGCGGCGTTCTAGCCTCGTCGTGTCATGCTTTGGAGGAGCACACATGGAAACCACCCGCGTCGTGATCAGGGTCCCCGGCGGACCGGACGCTCTGGAGTTCGAGACAATCGATCTGCCGCCTCCGGGACCGGGCGAAGTCCAGTTGGAACAGACCGCGATCGGTTTGAACTATCTCGACACTTATCAGCGATCCGGTGCGATCCCGCTGCCGCTTCCCGCCCCGATGGGCACCGAAGCGGCGGGCCGTGTCGTTGCCGTGGGCGACGGCGTGGACCTGCAGGTCGGTGACCGTGTGGCCTATGCCATGTTGCCCGGCAGCTATGCCACCCACCGCAACGTTCCTGCCGCCCGCATGGTCAAGCTGCCCGATGGCATCAGCGACGAGGTGGCCGCCGCGACCCTGCTCAAGGGGCTGACCGTGTCCTACCTGATGGGCCGCACCTACAAGGTGCAAAAGGGTGATCCGGTCCTGTTCTGGGCCGCGTCGGGCGGGGTTGGCCAATTGGCCGGCCAGTGGGGCGCCGATCTGGGCGCCGAGATGATCGGGGTCACAGGCGGGGCTGCGAATTGCGCGTTGATCAAGGAGCTGGGCTATGCCCATGCCTTGGACCGCAACACCGACGACATCGCCGCCCGCGTTCGCGAGATCACCGGCGGCAAGGGAGTGCCCGTGGTCTATGACAGCGTGGGTGCCGCCAGTTTCGACGCCTCGCTCGCCAGCCTCGCGCCGATGGGGATGTTCGTGAACTTCGGGGCGACGACCGGTCAGCCGCCACCCGTAGCCGCGCTGACCCTGCAAAACAACGGCTCGCTCTTTTTCACCCGGCCGACGCTGTTGCACTATATGGCGGCGCGGGCGGATCTGGAGCATGCCGCGACGGAGCTGTTTGACCGGCTGCTGGCCGGAACGCCGCACGTCAACATCAACGCCCGCCGCCCATTGTCGGAGATCGCTGAGGCGCACACCGCGCTGGAGAGCGGCACGACGACCGGCTCGACCGTGTTGATCCCTTGATCCGATGACCGCCCTGCGCAGCCTTGGGCTTGCCAGACTGATCTCTCTCTTGGCGGTGTCGGCTGCGGCGCTGGTGTTCCTGCTGTCCGCGCCGGAGGACGCGCTGGCCCGGACCGCCGCCCTGTCGGTCGCCTCGATCACGCTGTTCGCGGCCCGCATCCTGCCCGAAACACTGACCGCGATCCTGACGTTTCTGGCTTTCCTCGGCTCGGGGCTGGTCGGCACGGACGTGATCTTTGCCGGATTTTCCAGCAGCGGGTTCTGGCTGTTGTTCGCGGGGCTTGTGATGGGATCGGCCATCACCTCGACAGGGCTGGGACGGCAGATCGCCCTGCGGCTGTTTGCCCGGACGGGCACCTCTTACGGTCGGGCCGTCTGGCTGCTGACCGCCTGCGGGCTGGGTTTGGGCCTGCTGGTGCCGTCGGCCATCCCGCGCGTGGTGGTGCTGTTGCCGATCTCGGTCGCGCTGGCCGAGGCGATGGGGTTCCGCGCGGGCTCTCGCCAAGCCATCGGGCTCGCCATCACGGCGGCCTGCAGCACCTTGATGCCCACATACGCGTTTTTGACAGCGAACCTGCCGGTGATCGTGGAAACCAGCATGATCGAGGCGCTCTACGGCTTTACCCTGCCCTACGGCGGCTATTTCATCCAGCAATGGCCGATCAACCTCGTGCGGCTGGTGGTGCTGGTCTGGCTGATGCTGCGGTTTGCGCCCGACTTGGCCCCTGCCCCCCCGGCGGCCAACCCGACAGACGGAATGGACGCCCCCAGCCCGCTGACCAAGGGCCAATGGCGCCTGTTGATCCTGCTGGCCATCGCCATCGCGCTTTGGGCGACCGACTTCGTCCATGGCATCGCGCCCGCATGGATCGCGCTGAGCATCGCCGCCCTGATCCTGTGGCCGGCGCTTGGCGTCATGGACCGCAACGCCATGAAGAACGACGTGGACCTGTCGCCCGCCTTCTTTATTGCAGGGGTCCTCTGTGTCAGCGGTGCGGCGCAGGTGACCGGGCTGAGCGCTGCGCTGGCCGATGCGCTGATCCCGCTGATGGGTCTGGGCCAGGGCGGCGCGCTGCGCGATCTCTATGCCACCACCGCCTTCACTACCGTCGTCACGCATCTGACCATCGCGCCGGCCACGCCGGTCATTCTGGTGCCATTGGCGGGGTCGATGTCGGAGGCGACGGGCTGGTCGATCGAGACGCTGGCGATGATCCATTCCATCGGGATCGGCAACACTATCCTGCCCTATCAGGCCCCGCCGCTGATCGTGGCGATGGCGCTTGCGCAGATCCCCACCGGAGCACTGACCCGGATCTGTGCGCTGATGGCGGTGGCCAGCTTTGTCGTCGGCCTGCCGCTCACCTTTCTCTGGTGGCGGCTGCTCGGCCTGATCTAGTGCGGCTCCGAGCGGCCCGGATCGTCGCGCAGATCGGGGTCGTCATCCTCGGCGATCTCACCCGGAATGGCATAGGATCCGCTCAGCCATTTCGACAGGTCCAGATCGGCGCAGCGTTTCGAGCAAAACGGCCGATACTTGGGATCGGTCTGCCTGTCGCACATCGGGCAGGCCATCAGATCGCCCGGATAAAGCGGCCCAGATCCGGTCGCTCGCGTTTGCGTTGCAGTTCAAAAAGGCCCATCGGCGTCCACCCTACGAGGCTGGTTTCAATCTGATCGTTGCGGAACGCCGCCCGCAAGGATTGCTCGAGCTGTTTGCGGTTGGATTTCGGCATCGGCGCGAAATCGACGGTGATCTGCCCGCCAAGACCGCGCAAACGCAACGCCCGTGGCAAGGACCGCGCCGCCGCCAGATTGACCTTGAGCGCTGCTGCGGGTGAAGTGTCGGAGCCGGTGTTCACGTCCACCGCAACCAAGGCGCGGGTCGGCTCGACATACATCGAGCCTTCGTCCAGCGGCACATAGCTCGATTTCAACGCCTCCATCAGGTCGAGCACGCCTTCACGCTCGAACCCGCCCGGCTCTGTCACCACGTCCGGGGCCGTCCATTCGCGCCATGCCAGAACATGCGGCCCGTCGCCTTCGGTCAGCGCCTCTGGCTCGGTTCCTTCGGCGTCGCCGTGGACCGCTTCGGCAAGGGCCAGCATCGCGGTGATGTCTTCGGCGATCTCGTCCTCGTCGGCCCCCTCGCAGGAGGACCGCAGGATCAGGCCAAACTCGCCCTCCATGGTGGATTTGGCGATGATGTGCAGACGGTCGCGCTCGTCGTCGTCATTGATCCGGCGCGAGATGTTCAGCCCCGGAGCGCCGGGGGTCACGATAGCATAGCGGCTCTTGAACAGCACCCGGTCGGTGACGGGCACGGCCTTGCCCGCCTCGGCCACGCCGGTGACCTGACAGAGCACCGATTGACCGGGCCGCATCCCCTTGACGTTGCGCAACCAGCCGGCGCCGTCGGGCAAACGCAGCATCATGCCGCCCTGCCCCTTGAGCGGCCGGTCGCAGATGCCGCGAAAGATCGCCCCGACGCGCGGCGCGGTGTCGTCATCGATGAGCAGGTCTTCAAGACGACCATCGACGAGCAGAGCGGCAGCCTCGGCCCCGTTCAGATGATCAAGCACAATGCGGCGGCCCTTCATGGCGCGTCTCCATATACGGGGTATCCGGCGGCGGTCAGCAGCCCCACGGCAACCGACAGCGGCAGTCCGACGACGCCGGTAAACGAGCCGTTGATCGACGGCACGAAGGCGCCCGCCGGGCCTTGGATGGCATAGCCACCGGCCTTGCCCTGCCAATCGCCGGTGGCGAGATAGGCGTCGATCTCTATGCGCGACAGGCGTTTGAAATCGACGCTAGTCATCTGGTCCTTGACCCAGACCCGCGCACCCCTGCGCACGGCGACCGAGGTGATCACCCGGTGCTTGCGCCCGGACAGCATTTCCAGAAAGGACCGCGCCTCGGCCACGTCTGCGGGCTTGCCCAGAATGCGGCGACCCAAGGCGACGGTGGTGTCGGCGCAAAGCGCGACCTCGTCGTCGGCCAGCACCAAAGCCTCGGCCTTGGAGCGGGCGATCCGGTTGACATAGTCGCGCGGCACTTCGGCCTTGCGCGGCGTTTCGTCGATATCGGGGGGGCGGATGTCGTCGGGTGCGAGGCCGATCTGGCCAAGCAGCTCCAACCGGCGCGGCGAGGCCGATCCCAAAACCAGCCTCAGGCCCGCATCGGGCCTGACGGTCGTCACCGGAATCGGTAGTTGATCCGACCCTTGGTCAGATCGTAGGGGGTCATCTCGACTTGCACTTTGTCGCCTGCAAGCACGCGGATGCGGTTCTTGCGAAGTTTGCCTGCCGTATGCGCGATGATCTCATGGCCGTTTTCCAGCTCGACCCTGAACGTCGCATTCGGCAAGAGCTCCTTCACGACACCGGGGAATTCGAGCAGTTCTTCCTTGGCCATGGTCTCTCCGTGGTTCACTGTCCGCCAAAACTACGGACGAGCCACCATATGCGTCCATGCTGCCGGGTTTTCAAGCACTAATCAGCCGACAGGCACGGTTGCAGCGTGGGAAAAGCGGTCAAATCGCCGCAATCGGCAGGCAAAGGCTCACAGCGAGCGCCCCCAGAATTGCATGTCCTTGGCCGTCTCGGCAGGCTGACCCAGATCGGTCCAGCTATATCGGGCCACCACACCGGGCAGCGGGGCATAGCCGCGCGCCGTCCAGAACCCGTCGAGCGGTCGATACCCGGCGGGCCGCGACGGGTGGTCGTCAGGCCGAACCACGGCACAGAACACCGAAATGCGGCGGCCCAGGGCGCGGGCGTGATCCTCGCGCAGGTCAAAGAACCGGTGCCCGATCCCCTGCCCCCGATATTCGGGCAGCAGCACGCTTTCGGCGCAGTAGAATATCTCGGTCAGCCGCTCGCCCTCAAAGGCTGCGGCGAAGTCGTCGGCGTGATCCTCCAGCGGGGTTCCGGTTGCCGCCCCGACGAGGCGGGCACCGTCGAAGGCGCCGACCAGTATGGCCCCACGGCTCTCGCGGTAGCTTTGCAGGTAGCGGTGCTCGTAGTCGAAATCGCCGTCATAGAGATATGGCCAGTCGCGAAACACCGCGATCCGAAGCCGCGCCAGATCAGGCAGCACGGCCTCAAGATCAGCCCCTGTAAGGGGACGAACATCGACCATCACGACACCTGACGCAGCCAATCCGCCAGATTGTAATAGGTGGTGACGCGAGAGATCTTGCCGTCTTCCAACTCGAAGAACGAGCCGCCGGGGAGCCTGTAGCTCTGCCCCTTGGCTTCTGGCAGGCCGGGATCGGTTTCAAGATAGGTGCCGTTGACGATAAATTCGGCCGCCCCGCGTGTGCCGGCACCGGCGGAAAACAGGACCATGTCGGTCAGCTCCTCGCGGTAGCAGCGGGACATGTGGGCGCAAAACTCCGCAAAGGCGGCTTTGCCGGTGCGGATCTGTCCCTCGTTCACGTGATGGGCCACGTCGTCGGTGACGCAGGCCAGCATCGCGTCGGTATCGCCCGCGTTGAAGGCATCGAAATAGGCGCGGAGCACGGGGGTCGCATCGGTCATCAGGTTTCATCCTCTTGAATTCGGGGCGGGCCAAAGCGGGCGATCAACCGCTGCACGATCATGTCGCGGCTCTGGCGATAGGCGACGAGCCGGTCTTCGCGGGCGTCGCCCAATCCTGTGGGATCGAGGATCGGCCAGTATTCCACCTCGATATGATAAAACTGGGTCAGATCAAGCGCCCGGCGCTGGCTGGCCGGAGACAGCGCCAGCACGAGATCAAAGGACGACAGGTCGTCGCCCCATTGCTCCATCTCGTCAAAGCTGCGCGACCGGTGCCGCGACAGCTCTACTCCGATCTCGGCGCAGACGGCGATGGCGAAGCCGTCGATCTCCAGATCGTTTTTGACCCCGACGGACTGGATGTAGCAGTCCATGCCATAGAACTTCTTCATGATGCCCTCGGCCATCGGGGACCGCACGGCATTATGATCGCAGCAAAAGAGGACCGATTGCGGCAGGGGGTTGGCGGAGGGGTCCGTCGGCACCTGCTCAGCCTCCAAAATGCAGAACGCAGATCAGGGTGAACAGGCGGCGGGCGGTGTCGGTATCGACCTCGGCCTTGCCCTCGAGCCGCTCTTGCAGGACGCGCGCCCCTTCGTTGTGGATGCCCCGGCGGGCCATATCGATCGTTTCGATCTGGCTGGGCGGCAGCGTCTTGACCGCGTCGAAATAGCTGGCGCAGATTTGGAAATAGTCCTTCACCACTTGCCGAAACGGGCCGAGCGACAGGTGGAAGGTGGCAGCAGGGCCGCCCTTGGCATCGGAAATGTCGAAGACCAGCCGCTTTTCACGGATCGCGAGGCTGAGCGCGAACGGCCCCGTTGGCGCGGGCCGCCCTTCCCGACCGGGCAGGACGAAGCTGTTCTCTTCCAACAGATCGAACATCGCCACCTTGCGCTCTTGCTCGATTTCGGGCGTCGGCGGCGGCAGGTTGGTATCGTCGAGCGTGATGGCGGAGATATGGGTCATGGCAAGGTCCGTCCTTGAGGCTCGTCCGAGGTAACCCAGAGACCCGTGCTTCGCAATCCGATTTGCCTATGTGTTGCTGGCGGTCACGGTCTGAACGGTTTGCAGATCGGCGCGTGACTTGACGATCCATGCCAATCCGAAGGCCCAGATCCCGATCGCTTCGAACCAGAAGATCAGCTTGTGGTCGATCACGAAAGCCGCGGCCGGTCCTCCGACGAAGTTTTTGATGAACGCCCCGATGGACGTCAGGATCATCGCAATCAACATCATCCACCCAGTCAGGACATAGAGCCTGCGCCGCCCCGGCTTGGCCGTCCGTGCGAATTTCAGGAACGAGAACGCCGACAGGCTGCAAAAGAAGATGAACGCGAAGATGTAATGCACCACCGGCGTCACCCCCAGCCCGACGACCGCCTGTGTCAGCGTCTCGACCTCTCCGGTTCGGCTGGGCGTGGGAAACAGGGCCATGCCGAACGCGCCGATCCCGGCAAGCGTGGCCAGCCAGTCGTCGTCGATGATCTCGCCCGGTTCCCGGCGATACCCAAGGTAGGAGATCAGGAAGACCCCGATGGCGCAGAGCGTTCCGACATAGATGTCGCGGTAGAGCGTGTGATAGAAATCGCTGATCGTGGGCTCGATCCCCGGTTCCTGCAAAAGCCCCCCGATGAGCAGCACCACCGGCAGCATCATCCCCAACAGCCCGAGTGCCAGTCGCACCCGCGTATAGGACATCACCATCTCAGAGCGGATCGTCTCGGGCATCGCCTCGTCCCCATCGCTGGCCGTGGCGCCGGCGCGACCCGGCGGCTGACCGCACCTGACGGGCCTTTGCCCGTCGCCATTGCAATTTCCATTCTTGGCCGCTCGGCTCGGCACAATACGCCGGCCTGCAACCGCGTTCACACCCCGCGGCACCGTCCCGCCAAGAGCCTTCAATGGCCGGAGGTTATGCGGCGGACCCGTGGAAAATCAAGAGCTTCGTCAGCTGTTCAAACGCTTGAGCCGTGCGGTGACACTCAGGCCGTGGGCTTCGAGGCTTTCCGACGCGGCCAGCACCTCGGCAGAGGGGCCGATGGCCCGCAGCGCCTCTGGCGTCATCCGGGCAACCGTCGTCCGCTTGAGGAAATCCAGCGTGCCGAGCCCCGACGAGAACCGCGCCGACCGAGCGGTAGGCAGCACATGGTTCGGCCCGCCGACATAGTCGCCGATGGCTTCGGGCGTCCATTGACCGAGGAAAACCGCGCCCGCATGGGTGATCTTGGCGAACAGCGCCTCGGGGTCGGCGACGCAAAGCTCAAGGTGCTCGGGCGCGATCCGGTCCGACAGCCGCGCCGCCTGATCGAGATCGGAGACCACAATCACGGCCCCGTTGTCGCGCCAGCTGGCCCCGGCGATGGCGCGGCGGGTCAGGCTCTGCAAGCGGTCGTCGACGGCCTTCATCACGGCGCGGCCGAAGTCGGCGTCGGTCGTGATGAGGATCGATTGGGCGCTCTCGTCATGCTCTGCCTGGCTCATCAGATCGAGGGCGATCCAGTCGGGGTCGTTGTCGGCATCGGCAATCACGAGGATCTCGGACGGGCCGGCAATCATGTCGATCCCCACCTTGCCGAAGACCCGGCGCTTGGCGGCGGCGACAAAGGCATTGCCCGGCCCGGTGATCTTGTCGACCGGGGCGATGCTGTCGGTCCCGTAAGCCAGCGCCGCAACCGCTTGCGCTCCGCCGATGCGGTAGACCTCGTCGACCCCAGACAGGCGCGCGGCCAGCAAAACCAAGGGGTTAAGCACGCCGTCCGGGCTGGGCACCACCATCGCAAGGCGCGGCACGCCGGCGACCTTGGCCGGGATCGCGTTCATCAAGACGGACGATGGATAGGACGCCAGCCCCCCCGGCACATAAAGCCCGGCCGCCGAGACAGGCGACCAGCGCCAGCCCAGCTCGGCCCCGGCCGCATCGGTCCAGCGGGCATCCTCGGGCATCTGGCGGGCGTGATAGGCGCGGATACGTTCGGCGGCCAGCTCCAGCGCGTCGCGCTCGGCGGGTGGCACTTGCGCGATGGCGGCGTCGATCTCGGTCTCCGAGACGCGCAGGGTCTCCGGCGTCAGCTCCAACCTGTCAAAGCGGGCGGTCAGCTCGATGACGGCCGCATCGCCGCGGGCCCGAACATCGGCAATGATCGCGGCCACGGCCTCGTCGACGTCGACCGCCTCTTCACGTTTGGCCCCCAGAAGGGCGGCGAACGCAGCATCGAAATCGGGATCGTCAAAGCGCAAAAACACCGGCATCAGATTGGGCCTCCTGCGGGGTCAATACCGAGGGTGAACATTTGCATCAATGGGGTGCCCCTCTTCATTTCGTCAAAACATCCGGGCCTTGTCGCGGCGACGACCCCGCGAGGTCAATCGTCCATTCGCCGGATCATCAGCGCCTCGTCGACATAGCGACCCTCGACGCAGAGCGCACGGGGCCAGATCGCCGCAACCTCGAAGCCAGCGCGGGCATAGGCGGCCTTGGCAGCGGCGTTCTCGACCGACACCATCAGCTCGACCTGCGCCACCCCGTCGGCCCTTGCCTGATCCAAAGCGGCCTCCAACATCGCGGCGAATGCGCCGCTGCCGCGCCGAGTCTCGCGCACATAGGCCGCGTTCAGCGCAGCGCGGTGCGCGGCGTTTCCGGTCTCACGGGTATAGGCCAGCAGCCCTTCCAGACCCTTGTCGGTAAAGAGCCCGAAAATCACCGCGCTCTCGATCCGGTCGACATAGGCCGACAGCGGCTGCCCCTGCCAATCCGCAACGACCGAGCCATAGGCCTCTGGATGCCGGGTCAGCGCCTCCAACCGGACAAAGCGGAACGCCACGGCATCGGCCCCGGTCAGAGGACGGACGGAAAAGGTCATTCCGGATGCGAGGGCGCCCTGCCGGAGGGGGCCGCGTAGGGCCGGGTCACATCGCGCAGCACCACTTCGAGGACAGCGACCTCGATCTCGATCACGCCGTCTCCGGCCAAGGTCAGGACCACCCTGCCCCGCCCCTCGTCGCCCGGCTCGAAGACCAGCGACAACAGCGACAGGACGGTCTCCGCATCGCCCTTTGGCACACCCTGGCTGCGCACGCGCTCGACCTCGTCGATCACCAGCAGCGACCGTACCCGCTCTGCCGAACGGGTCTGGCCGGCATCTTCCCAGCGGAACCGGTTCAACAGAATGGCAAAGCGGCGCTCGCGCGCGATCCAGCGGATTTCATCGGCCGGAAACACCGCGTCCTGCACCAGCGCCGAAATGACCGCGAGGTCGTCGGCGTCAAACGCTTGCAGACGCAGCGGCTTGTCGGCGCCGTCCTTGAAACTGGCGTCTCTGGTCACGATCCCGGCACCCGTTCGATATCGGCGCCCACAGCGCCCAGCTTGTCCTCGACATGCTCGTAGCCGCGGTCGAGGTGATAGACGCGGTTGACCTGCGTCGTGCCTTCGGCCGCCAACCCGGCGAGGATCAGCGACACGGAGGCGCGCAGATCGGTCGCCATCACGGGCGCGCCCTTCAGCTTGGCAACACCGTTCACTGTGGCGTGGCCGCCGTGCACTTCGATATCGGCGCCCATCCGGATCAGTTCGGGGGCGTGCATGAAGCGATTCTCGAAGATCTTTTCCTCGAGCACGGATGTGCCCTCGGCGGTGCAGAGCATCGCCATCATCTGAGCCTGCAAATCGGTGGGAAAGCCGGGGAACGGCTCGGTCACGACATCGACGGCCTTGGGGCGGTCGCCCTTGCAGGACACTTTCAGCCCGGCATCCGTCTCGGTGACCGAGATGCCGGCGGCGTCCAGCTTTTCGGCAAAAGCCGCCACCAGTTCCAGCGTGCCGCCGAGGCATTCGACTTCACCGCCGGCGATGACCGGGGCCAGCATGTAGGTGCCAAGCTCGATTCGGTCGGTGACCACCCGGTGAGTCGCCCCGCCCAGCCGGTCGACGCCCTGAATTTCGATGCGCGACGTGCCCTCGCCCTCGATCTGCGCGCCCATGCCGCGCAGGCAGCGGGCCAGATCGACGATCTCGGGCTCGCGGGCGGCGTTTTCGATCACGGTCGTGCCCTTGGCCAGCGTGGCCGCCATCAGCACGTTCTCCGTCGCCCCGACCGAAGCAAAGCGCAGCGGGACCACGGCCCCCTTGAGGCCCGACTTGGTGGTCGCGAAGAGATAGCCGTCCTTGAGCTCGATCTCTGCGCCCATCAATGTGAGCGCGTCGATGTGAATGTCCATCGGACGGGCGCCGATGGCGCAACCGCCGGGCAGCGACACGATGGCTTGGCCGTGGCGGGCCAAGAGCGGCCCAAGCACCAGGTTCGAGGCCCGCATCTTGCGGACGATCTCGTAATCCGCCCTCTCGCCGTTGAGCGCGTGGCTGGTCATCGCCAGAACCTTGCCCGACTGCATTCCGGTGACTTCGGCACCGAGCGATTGCAGCAGCAGGGTCATCGTCTTGATGTCACTCAGACGGGGGGCATTGGTCAGGGTTAGCGGCTCTTCGCTCAGCAGCGTGGCCGGCATCAGGGCCAGACAGGCATTCTTGGCGCCGGCAATAGGGATTTGACCTTTGAGGGGCTTGCCCCCGCGAACGACGATGGAATCCATGACTACTCTTTCTCTGCCGGCGTCTCTGCCTCTGGGCCTGCCCCCGCCTTCTTGGCTTTTGCCTGCGATTTCCTCTTGGCGATGTTCGCCTTGAGCGCAGCTTTGAGGCGATCTTTGCGATCGGCCTGATTTGGCGGGTTTTGACGGGCTGTTTTCATGGAGGCGTTGATACTTCGGACAGCGCGGCGCGTCCAGCGTCCGAAGCTCACCTCAAAAGACAGCGCCGGAATGGCAGAATACCCCTTGCGCTCTGCCGCTGTCCTTGTAAAAGGCCCGTCACGAAAGCTGCAGTAGCTCAGTGGTAGAGCACTCCCTTGGTAAGGGAGAGGTCGGGAGTTCAATCCTCCCCTGCAGCACCATCTCCCGAAAATCTCATGACCTTATTTGCCGCCCGAGCGACGTATTCGCTGACGGCTGTTGCAGAAACGGCTTGCAGAGCGGCCACAATCGGCGGGCGAGACATAAACCGGCGAGCCATTGCGCCCGCACCTATTCGCTCCTTTGAGCCGACAGTTCTGCGCCTTTGGCCCCTACTTGCGTCAAATCGAAGGGGTTTTGGCGATAACGCAAGCGGCCCAAGGGGCCGGCGTTGTGCCTCCTTCGATATTGTTTGCCGTGTCAAAGGCTTGCCCCTGTATCTCGACTCGCAGCTTGACCCGTTATTTCGCTGAAGTAGTGTTTAGCGCATTGATTTAGGTATGGGAGCGTTTGCAATGAAATACATTCCACTGATCACAGCCGCGCTGTTGTGCGTGGCAGGCCCATCATGGGCGCAGACCTCGGCGGCAGACATTGCCGCGATGGTCGACGAAAAGATGGACGCGATCGACGAGTATGCTGCGCTGCTCAACGATCCGGATCCCGAGCGTTCTCTGGCCGCCATGCAGATCATGATCGGGCTGGAGGACGAACAGGTCAGCCGGATGGCTCTGCAACATGGATTGACCAGCACCAGCCCTGCCGTGCGCCGCGCCGCGCTGAAAGCCTATTTCGACAGCGGCCCGGTTCTGGACATTTTCATTGACGGTTCGTCGCTGGACCTGGACTCGTTTACCGGCAGTCTCAACAACGTCAACGGCACCGTGGATGGGCAAGGCACAGGGTTCGTGTCTCATAAGGTCGGTGGCTTCGACGATGCCAATGGCTGCTATGACTATCATGCGAGTGCCAGCTACTGCCTTGTCACGCTGAGTGAATCCAACGTCGCGATCAATCTCTGGCAGCGCTGGACACCACTGACATTGAATGCCGAAGGCGTCCTGACCGGAATGGTGCAGGTTGGCAGAATGACACCGTCGGTGCCCGTCTCGATCCCGGTGCGCCCATGATCCGAGCTATGGCGCTGGCGCTGCTGATGCCTCTGCCGGCGGTGGCGCAATCCACTGCCGCCGAGATCCTCGGAGCGCTCGACGCACCGACATCGGAGCTGGAGCAATTGATGGAGGTGTTGAACGGCCCGAACGAGGAAAAGGCGCTCACGGCCATGCGGCTGATGCTGGCATCGGGGGATGCCGCGATGCAGCGGCTGGCCCTGCGTGCCGGGCTCAGCAGCACCAGCGGCGTCGCCCGCGGCGTGGCGCTGGAGGCCTATCTAAAGACCCAACCCACCTTGATCGCCTTTGCCTCTGTCGAGGGCGAAGAGGAGGTCAACTCGGGGTTTGCCCGGTGGATGAACGCCAATGGGTCGTTGTCCTCTGACAGAACCGGCAGCTTTCCGATCCCGATCGGTCCCTATCTGGAGGATCAAAATTGCTTTGGCTCTCCCACCCGCCCCAACGACTGCTTCAATCGGTTGGGCGGGACGGAGGTCAGCTTCTTTGTCGGTGCCGCCTGGGGCACGGCGCGGCTGAATGATAGCGGCGAACTGGTCGGTTCGATCAGTCACAGCTTTTCAAGCAATCAGTTCACCGGCCCGATCAGCCTGACGATCCCGCTATTGGGCCAGCTTCAATAGACTTCGACCCGGTCGATCCGCACCGGGCCAGCGCCCTGCACGCTGTCAATTGCGATGATTACCCGCCGCGCAAAGCGCTCGGCGCGGTCGCTGGTGTCGAATGTGCCATCGGGCGCCATTTCGCCACGGGCAAAGCGCTGCGGGTTGCCGCCGCCCTCGGAGGGGTCGATCATGATGCGTATGCCCAGTGGCTTGGCCCCGTCACCTTCGGAGACCACCCGCACCCGGCTGACGCCGACCGCGGCGGCCCCCTCGCCGACGCCGAAGGTCAGCGTCGTGGGGCCGGTAAAGTCGAAATGATAGGCCCCCGTCGCGTTCGCCAGCCCCTCGGCCGAGGTGTCCGGTGACACGGGAGGTGTGCCATAGTCGAGCAGGCGCAGCGGTAGTTGCCCGCGCTCTGCCGCTTGGGCGTTGGGGACCAGCACCACGTTGCGGGACCGTCCCGCAAGCCACTGGCGTGTGGCAAAGGCGATCTCTTCGATCCGGATGAAGGTCATCCGCAGCCCGCCATCCGGGCTTCGCACCACCATGCCCACAGGCTGGCCCTGCGCAAAGAAGAACCCGCCCGACATGCCCTGAAACGCCCGATCGCCCGCGCGGGTGAACTCGGCGTCAAATGTCTTGTGATCGCCGGTATCCACGATGGTCATGGGGTAATCGACGACATTTCCGCCGATTTCGACATAGCGCAGAAATCCGCGTTGGACGCGCCCAGCCACCAGGCGGGTCTGCGAGATGTCCTCGAGACTGGCGGTGCAAGCGGTATCCCCCGCCGCCTGCCGCAGATTGCCGATGGCGAAATCCATGCCGTCCCAGAAATCCGCGAATGCGGTTCCATTGCCAAAGAGCGACGGAGCGGGCGAGGTTTCCGCCTCGAACCGGTCGTCCAGATCGTCGAGCAAATGTCTTGGCATCAAGACCCAACAGATGCCACTATCCTTGAACATGAAGCCCTGCCCATTTTGGTAGGCGTCGATTCGAACAGGTTGCGCCCAAGATGCTGTAGCCACGGTGACTAGTGTGACAAACGACAAAACCAATTTCAGCATGATGACGGCTCTCGCAGCGGGGTTGCTCTCAGTTTTGACCAGTTTGCCTGCGCCGTCCACTGCCGAAGAGGCGCGTCTGGTGACAGAGCCTTTCAACGAATCCGTCCGCCCCGAGGCCAACACAGGCGGCGCGCGGGTTGTGGGGCTTCAGTTTCTGGGTGGGTCGGCGGAGGCCGATCTGCACGCTCTGATCCCGGCGCGATGGGCCGATGCCCCGCATTTTTGCGTGCGGACCAACTCGTCTGACGGGCTGTATGACAGCGTGAACACCTATCACATGCCGCAAGACCTGACCGCCCCCGTCGAGGTGCCGCACCTGCGCGATTCCGAGCATGACGGCATCATCACGAGCCTGCACCCCGAAGGCTTTGGCATTCGCATCACTCGCGACGATTGCGACGCCGTGACGGACGACACGCCAAACGCCCTCGGCCTGTGGCGCGATGCACGGCCCGGCGATAGCTTTGCGATCTTTGTGAACAGCTTTGACGCCGACAGGGTCGTCGCCTATCCGCAGCAGGGCTCCGGCGTCGAATGCGAGCCGATCGGCGCCGATATCTCGGTGGCCTTCGATCAGCGTTGCGTGTTGCCACTGCCGCTCGACATGACGCAATTCTATGTGGAATTACAGCCGATCAAGAACGGACGTCGGGGCCGGATCGAGACAATCCTGATCGACACAAGATGACAGAGGCGCCGGATCCTCGTCCGCCCTTCGGTGCCATCCGACGCACCCTTCGCCGCATGGTAGCGGCTGGCAAAACCGCTCAATTCGCGCTCGCCATCATGGTCTTGCTCACCGTTCTGATCCTGCTTGCCCCTACGCGGACGATTCAGCTTCAGGCACGCAGCCTTTCGGCGGAGGTCCAGATCATGGGCGAGCCGCTGCAGTGGAATCTGGATGGCGCCATCGTTTGCGCTCCGTCGTTGGACCGTGATCTTACCGATCCTGATTGTGGCGCGATGGCGAGCCAACTCACCTTGCCGGACGAGGACTATGAATGGGTCCGGGGCCAACAGCTTCGGATCGACTGGACGACAGACGACCTGCGCATCACGTCGTTGAACGAGGGGTCAAATTGGCCCGCCAATACCGTCTTCATCCTCTCGCACGAGGACGCACAGCGCAACGGTGCGCTCGCCTTCGTCGGCCATGTGACCATCGGCCAAGAGATCGGCGCAGGCTCGACCGGCTATGTGCTGGAAGGCCAGTATACGATCTATGAACAGGGACTGTTGGCGCGGTTCTTGCCCTCGTGGTCTCCTGACGTCACCCGGCAGGGCGAAATCCGGCGCGGCGATGCGATCCGCATAGTGTGCAAGAGGAACTGGATTTCGCCATGTGAGGATGAAGAGCCGTTGGACGAGCCAAGGCTCTTCTCCAATCAGGTGTCGGGCTCTATCACCATGGACAGTGATGGCGAAGCGGGCATTCATGTCGTGGGCCTCGGGGTCGAATCCAACAGCATGGTTGAAATCGCCTATGCTGGCCGCAGCGAGGCACTGTTGGTGCGTCCCAACTGGATACAGCGGGCAGCGGCAAGCTCGGGCCTCTTGGCGCTGTCCTTGCTGTTTTCACTGATTGCCCCGTTGCTGTTACCATTCTTTGAGAAACGGAAGGGGTGAGGAGCGCATCATCTCGATGGTGCCGCTTTTCTATCCGATAGCAACGCGGCGCATCTGATTACGGCGGTCAGCCATTTTGAGTTGCAGGTTGGATGCGGCGTGTGCGTCTCCCCGGGGCGATGAGCGTCACAGCCGTCATGCGTATTGGTTAGCCGTGTGAATTGGCACGCGGACGCAATGGGCAGAGAATCCCGCTTCGCCGGGTCTTGCTTTCGGTCGCGGGATCACGGGGGTGCCTCTCTCCGTCGCATGTCTTGGCCCGCCTCCCCGCCCCCGCCCGCCTAGTATTAACCAACAGTCACAACATCTTGGTTGCGGCCCATCCCCCCGACATGCGCGTCACGGTGAAACCGTAGACACAAAGACATCGCTTTGCTACGCTTGCCGGTGCAAACGATTGCGCAAGCTGAGGGTTACGAGGAGACGTGTTTAAGAGGTTTCGCAGGTTGAGCGATCACAGGGGGGAGAAACCACAATGAACTTCGAAAGACGTCTCGAATTGCGACCACTGGTCGTGACGACCGCCATCGGCCTGCTCTTTGCCACAGGTGCCTTTGCTCAGGACATGCGCGACACCATCGTGCACGGCGCGGATGAGGAACCCGCCACGCTCGACCCATCGCAGGTCGAACCGGGCGCGGGCGGCGAAGCGGTCATCTTTCACGTCTATGATCGGCTGCTGACGGTCGGGGCCGACTCTGCCGATTTGTTGCCGTCGTTGGCGACAGAGGTGCCAACCCGCGACAATGGGCTGATCTCGGAGGATGGGCTGACCTACACCTTCCCGCTGCGCGAAGGCGTGGTGTTCCACGATGGCACCCCGTTCACGGCCGACGATGTGATGTATTCGTGGGACCGGGTGATTGAAATGGCGATGCCCGAAGGGGCCTCTGATATTCTCAGCGACAAGATCGCCGAGATGCGCGTCGTTGACGATTTCACTTTCGAAGTGACGCTGAACCAGATTGACGCAAGCTTCCTGTATTCGTCGGTCTTACCGATGACAGCCTCCATCGTCAGCCAGGACGCGGTCGAGGCAAACGGCGGTGTCGCCGAAGGTGAGCCAAACGAGTTTCTCTCGGGAAATCCTGTCGGCACCGGGCCGTATCAGCTTGCGGGCTGGAACCGCACCGAGAACCTGACGATCGAAGTCAACGACGGCTATTGGGGCACGCCAGCCTTTGACAACGTGCGCTGGGAATTCGGGCTTGATCCGGACGTGCGGGTGCTGGGCCTGCGCGCGGGCGAGTTTGATACGGTCGAGACCGATCCTTCCTATATTGCTGATCTTGAAGGCGTCGAAGGCGTTATCGTCTACGGCGAAGGGCTCTTGCTGGAGCCGCTGCACATCGGGTTCAACCTCAACATCCCCGAAGGCGTCTTGCCGTCGGGCGATACAATCCCGCTCGACTTCTTTCACGATGTCCGTATCCGCAAGGCATTCAACTACGCCTTCGATTACAACGCCTTCGTGAATGGCGCCCTCGCCGGGTTTGGTCAGGTCAATCCGCATTACGTGCCAATCGGCGTGTTTGGGTATGATCCAGAAGCCCCGATCTATGACACTCAGGATTTGGCCGAAGCAGAGCGCTTGTTCCGCGAAGCCGGTGTTTGGGACGAAGGATTCACCGTCTCGGTTGTCGTCGAATCCGGGTCTTTGTTCGAAATTCAGTGCCTGATCCTCAAGGATTCAATCGAGCGGCTGAACCCGAACTTCCGCATCAACGTGGCCGGAGTGGCCGAGGCGGTCTTTGACGAGGCATTGGCCCAAAGCCCGGTCGAATATGCCATGTGGGCCAAGAACGGCGATCCAGCGGCAGACCCGTCGGCCTATCTGGAGACCTATGCCCATCCCGACGGCGAATGGGGCGAGGTGCACGGCTTTGCCAACGGCTACGCCGATCCCGAGGCCGTCGGCGCGTTGATCGACGCGATTGCCCAAGAGCTCGACCCGGCGACCCGCGCGGACCTGATCGGAGAGGCACAGCGCGTGCTCTACGACGATCCGATGTGGCTCATCGGGGCGCAGGAAGGGGCCGTCACCGCCTATCGTGACACCATCAAGGGCATGGTGATCCAGCCGCTGTGGCCACGCCCGTCGATGAACTTCGCGCTCTACGACAAGCAGAACTAGGCGCCGACCGACATGGCCCTTGGCGTCTGACCGGATGCCAAGGGCCTGCTCCGGCCCACCACCCTGCCCCATTTGAGCCAGACGAGGCCCCATGCAACTTCGCGACTATATCATCCGACGTCTGATCGTGCTGCCCATCCTGCTCTTGGGGGTGTCGATCATCGTGTTTTCGCTGACCCGCATCGCGGGCTCACCTGTGGGGGTCTATCTCAGCCACGAGATGTCCGCCGCCGAGGTGCTGCAAATCGAACAGCGCTTCAATTTGGACAAGCCCCTGCCGGTGCAGTATTTCTACTGGCTCAAGGGCGTGTTTCAGGGCGATTTCGGCTGGTCCGGTGTGGCCTCCGCCCCGGTTGCCGACGTCTTTCCGGCGAAATTCGCGGCGACGATGGAGCTGTCGATCACCTCCGCGATCGTGGCCGTGGCGCTTGGGCTGTGGCTCGGGACATATGCCGGGGTGCGCCGCAACAAGATGCCCGACCATATTACCCGGATCGTCGCGGTCAGTGCCGCCAGCCTGCCGCTGTTTTGGTTTGGCATCCTGCTGCTCATCGTGTTTTGGGCCAATCTGGGCTGGTTCCCGGTCGGACGCAGCACCAATGACATCTGGGAAAGCATCGCCCACCCGACAGGGTTCTACATCATCGATTCGATCCTCGCGGGCAGCCTGACCGCTCTGCTCGACGCGCTTTGGCACCTCGTTCTGCCCTCGATCACGCTGGGCTTTGGCGGGGTGGCGATCATTGCCCGGATGATGCGGTCATCCCTGATCGAAGAACTCCAGCAGGACTATGTCGATGCGGCGCGCGCCAAGGGCCTGCCTGAACGGCTGGTGCTCAAGCGGCATGCCAAGCGTAATGCGCTGGTGCCGACGGTCACCGTGATCGGCCTGACCATCGCGTTTCTGATGCAGGGGGCGATTGCCGCCGAGATCATCTTTCGATGGCCAGGCCTTGGGCGCTGGATGGCCGACGCCGTGGTGCGCGGCGATCAGGCCACGATCATGACCTATGTGCTGTTCACCAGCGTATTGTTCCTGCTGGCAAATCTGGTGGTCGACATCATCTATGCCAAGCTTGACCCGCGCGTCCGGTTGGGGGACTGAGCATGACAGATGCATCCTCCCCCCTCCGCCGCCCGTCCCTGCCCCGCGAAACGGCGCTGCGGGTGCGTATGCGGCGCTCTGGCGAACTGGCCGTCAAGATCCTGTCGAACCCGACGACGATCTTCGGCTTTGTCATCATCCTCTTGATGCTGAGCATGGCGCTGTTCGCGCCGTGGCTGACCACGCCAAACGCGCCAGACCCCTATCAGATGCCACGCGACTGGGGCGCCTTGCGGATGCCGCCCGGCACCCCGAACCACCCGTTGGGCACCACCAACACCGGCGGCGATGTGCTCTACGGAATCATCTGGGGCAGCCGAACATCGCTGCAACTGTCGATCATCGTGGTCTCGGTCACAGTCGTGATCGGCACCGCCATAGGCAGCATCGCGGGCATGGTGGGTGGCAAGATCGACGAGATCCTGATGCGGATCGTCGATGTGTTCCTGTCGATCCCCGAACTGATCTTTGCCCTGGCGATTGCCGCCATCCTCGGGCCGTCGTTCACCAACATCATCCTGTCGCTGTGCCTTGTATTCTGGGTGAAATACGCCCGGATCATGCGGGCGCAGATCATTCTGGTGAAACAGAACGACTACGTCGACGCCGCCCGGATCATGGGAGACAGCCGGCTCAACATCTATTTCCGTGACATCCTGCCCAATGCGGCCACGCCGGTCATCGTGCAAGCCACGCTCGATATGGGGGCCATCGTTCTGATCGGAGCGACCCTGTCGTTCATCGGGCTGGCGGAATCCGGGATCGCGGAATGGGGGGTGCTGGTGTCCGAAGGGCAAGCGGGCATCGCCTCTGGCCGCTGGTGGGCGTCGACCTTTCCGGGGCTGATGATCTTTCTCTGGGCGCTGGCGTTCAACCTCGTGGGCGACGGGCTGCGCGACGCGCTAGATCCCCGCACGGAGGGCCGGTGATGAGCATGGAGATGTCCGACACCAAATCGGCGCGACCCGTCACGCCTGTCACCATCGCCTCGGTGCGGGGGCTGAAGGTTCACTTTCAGTCCAAGGCTGGACGAGTGCATGCCGTCGACGGCGTCGACTTCGACGTGCGCGACGGTGAAACGCTGGGGCTGGTGGGGGAAACCGGTTGCGGAAAATCCGTCACCGGGCGGGCGTTTCTGCGGCTCTTGCCGGTGCCACCGGGCATTCTGGCAGGCGGCAGCGTCATGTTCCGGCCGCAGACCACTTGCCCCGATTGCCAAGGCGACGGCTGCGAACGCTGCGACGACAGCGGGCGCAGGCCCGCCCCCTGCCCGAAATGCCGTGGCCAAGGGTGCACCACATGCGACCAGACCGGCATCGAAAGCCTTGATCTGCTCACGATCTCGGACGCGCGGATGCGCGATATCCGGGGCGATCGGATCGCCATGATCTTTCAGGATCCGAGCAAGGCGCTGAACCCGACGCTGACCATAGGCGAGCAACTGGGCGAGGTTTTCCTGCAGCATCGTCATGCCGACCTCTTGGCCGCTGCCGGGATCGCGGAGGACCAGCCGGGCTGGCAAGCCTCGGCCCTTCGGCGTTTGGCCAGCCAGCAGGACCGCGGCACAGACCGCCTCCTGGTCAAGCTCTCGGGCGCCATGCGGCGCAAACACCGGGCCATCCGGCAGGCGTTGGACGAACGGATCGCCGCGGCGCTCTCCGAGACGCAGATCCCCAATCCGCAACGGGTCATGCAGAGCTTTCCGCATGAGCTGTCGGGCGGGATGCGGCAGCGGGTGATGATCGCGCAAGCGCTTGCCTGTGACCCCGATCTGATCATCGCAGACGAGCCGACGACAGCGCTCGACGTGACGGTGCAGGCGCGGATCCTCGATCTGGTCCGGCAGTTGCAGACCAGCCGTGGCAGCAGCGTCATCTACATCAGCCACGACCTGTCCGTGGTGCGCCACATCTGCGACCGGGTCGCGGTGATGTATGCCGGGCGGGTCGTCGAAATCGGCGACGTAGAGCAGCTTTTCACCAACCCGCGCCACCCCTACACCCAAGGGCTGCTGGCGGCCGTGCCGACCACGCGCACACCGCGCGGACAACTGGCGGCGATCCCGGGATCGGTGCCCGAATTGATCGATCCGGGGCCGTCCTGCCGGTTTGCCGACCGCTGCGCAAAGGCGCACGGGCCCTGTGCCAGCCACGACCCGGCACTACAGCCCGTCAGCGCCGGACACGACGTCGCCTGCTTTTTGGAGCATCCGATCACCACAGCATCGAGGGCCCGCGCATGACCCGGCTGCAATCGAGCTTTACCCCCGATGCGAGCAAGGACGGCGGCACCCTGCTCAGCGTGCGCGATGTGGCCAAACACTACCCGATCCGGTCCGGAGCGCTTCAGCGGGTGGTCGGTCAGGTGCGGGCGGTCGATGGCGTCAGCTTTGACATCCGACGGGGCGAAACCCTCGGGCTCGTGGGCGAATCCGGCTGCGGCAAGACCACGTTGGGGCGGCTGGTCAGCGGGCTGATCGCGCCGACCTCGGGGCAGACCTATTACGACCTCGACAGCAGCAGCCTCGCTGCTTTGGACGCCGCCCAGACCTTGCCCGAAGCAGAGCGACACGCGGCGCTGGCCGCGATCAACGCCGCCCACGGCATCGAGACCATGCCCATCGAGGCCAAGAACCGGTTTCGGCGCAATTGCCAGATGGTGTTTCAGGACAGCTTTTCGTCGCTCAACCCCCGTCACCTTGTCATTGACCTGGTCGGACGGCCCTTGCGGGTTCACAAGGAGGCCTCCGGCTCTGATCTGACCGAACGGGTCGTCGAACTGCTCGAACAAGTGGGGCTCGGTCGGCAGCACCTCTACCGCTATCCGCACCAGTTTTCCGGCGGGCAGAGACAGCGGATCTCGATTGCCCGGGCCTTGGCGCTCGATCCAGAGCTGATCATCCTCGATGAGCCGACGAGCGCGCTGGACGTCTCGGTTCAGGCCCAGATCCTGAACCTTCTCAACGACCTACAGGCCGAACGGAACCTCGCCTATCTCTTCGTCACCCATGATCTGTCGGTGGTCGAACACATGGCGGACCGGATCGTGACCATGTATCTGGGCAAGGTGGTGGAAGCAGGACCAACACGGTCGATATTCGACGCCTCGGCCCACCCCTATACACGGGCGCTGATGGCCGCCAAGCTGGATCTCGGCCCGGCGGGGGCAGCCAGCGAAAACAAGGCGGTTCTGGACGGTGCCGTGCCCGATCCGGCGCGGCCGCCACGCGGGTGCCGGTTTCACACACGCTGTCCTGTCGCCACCGCACAATGCGGCTGGGAGATTGACGATATCGTGCGCATTCTTGAACGACACGAGGCACTCTGCGACACGCTGACAGACGTCACGCGTGAGAGCGATTTTGCCGGAACACTGGTGTTTGAGGATGCGGACGCGGCCCAAAAGATGGCGGCGGTGCTTGCATCAGAGGCCGTGCCGCAGCCCTTCCGGGATGCATTGGAACTGGCCGAAACCACCGGCACAAAGCTGCGCGTCCGGTTCCGGCAGGCCGAAGACATCAAGCTAACCCGGCGCGGACCGGATCACCTCGCGGCCTGCGTGCTCGGCTGACCCGATCTTGCGGCAATCGCAAAGAACGGGCCGCGCCCCGATCATCGGAGGCGCGGCCCGAAGCATCACAAAACCGACTTAGCCGATGATGTCGTTCAGCGTCTTCGAGGGGCGCATCACGGCGGCGGTCTTGGCGGCGTCGGTCTTGTAATAGCCCCCCAGGTCGACAGCAGGGCCTTGAACGGCGGCGAGCTCGGACAGGATCGCCGCTTCGTTCGCGGCCAGCGCCTCGGCAATCGGGCCGAAATGCTTAGCCAGTTCGGCATCGTCGCTCTGCGCGGCCAGCGCCTCGGCCCAGTAGCGGGCAAACCAGTAGTGGCTGTCGCGGTTGTCAGGCTCGCCGACCTTGCGCGAAGGCGAGCGGCCATTGTCGAGGATGCCCTGCGTCGCGGCATCCACCGCCTTGCCGAGCACGCGGGCCTTCTCATTGGATTTCACATCCGCAAGGAAGGTCAGGCTTTCGCCCAAGGCGCAGAATTCACCAAGGCTGTCCCAGCGCAGGTGGTTCTGCTCGACGAGCTGTTGCACGTGCTTGGGGGCAGAGCCGCCTGCCCCGGTCTCGAACAGGCCGCCGCCGTTCATCAGCTTGACGATCGACAGCATCTTGGCCGAGGTCGCAAGCTCGAGGATCGGGAACAGGTCCGTCAGATAGTCGCGCAGCACGTTGCCGGTGATCGCGATGGTGTTTTCGCCCTTGGTGATGGTCTCGAACGAGGCGCGGGTCGCCTCACGCGGGGCCATGATCTCGAACTTGTCGGCAACGCCCTTGGCCTCGAGGATCGGGGTGACATAGGCGATCAGCTCGGCATCGTGGGCGCGGTCCGCATCCAGCCAGAAGATCGCGCGGCAGCCTTCGGCCTTCTGGCGGTCGATGGCCAGATTCACCCAGTCTTCGATCGGCGCCTTGCGGGCGGAGGCAGAGCGCCAGATGTCGCCCGCCTCGACCTTGTGCTCGTGCAGGACGGTGCCGTCGTCGAGGATCATCTTGACGGTCCCCGCATGGGGGATCTCGAAGGTGGTCGGGTGAGAGCCGTATTCCTCGGCCTTCTGCGCCATCAGGCCGATGTTCTGGACGGTGCCTGCGGTGGCCGGGTTCAGCTTGCCGTTTTCTTTGAAGAACTTGATCGTCTCGTCATAGACCGGTGCATAGGAATTGTCCGGGATCACGCAGTTGGTGTCGGATTCCTTGCCATCCGGGCCCCAGCCCTTGCCGCCAGCGCGGATCAGCGCAGGCATGGAGGCGTCGATGATCACGTCGGACGAGACGTGCAGGTTGGTGATCCCCTTGTCAGAATCCACCATATACATCGGCGGACGGGCGGCCATGCAGGCATCGATATCGGCCATGATCGCGGCGTTGTCCTTGACCCGCGCCAGCAGATCGCCGAGGCCCGCGTTCGGGTTCACCCCCAGATCGGCCATCGCGGCGGCGTGCTTCTCGAACACCGGGGCGAGGAAGGCTTTGACGGCGTGACCAAAGATGATCGGGTCGGAGACCTTCATCATGGTCGCCTTCATATGCAGCGAGAACAGGGTGCCTTCGTCTTTGGTCGCCTCGATCTGCTCGGCCAGAAACGCCTTGAGCGCGGCGGCACTCATGAAGGTGGCGTCGACGACGGTGCCAGCGGGATAGCTGACGCCCTCCTTGAGCACGGTTTCGCCCTCGTCCGACACCAACACGATCTTGGCGGTGGTGTCCTTGTCCAGCGTGGCCGAAACTTCGTTTGAGAAGAAATCACCGCCCGACATCGACGACACATGTGTCTTGCTGTCTGCGGTCCAGTCGCCCATCCGATGCGGGTTGTTCTGGGCAAAGCTCTTGACGGCCTTGGCCGCCCGGCGGTCGGAATTGCCCTCGCGCAGAACCGGGTTCACGGCAGAGCCCTTGAGCGCGTCATACTTGGCGCGGGCGTCCTTTTCGGCGTCGGTCGCAGGGGCCTCCGGGTAGTCGGGGATCGCATAGCCCTGCGACTGAAGCTCCTTGATCGCGGCGACCAACTGCGGCACCGAGGCCGAGATGTTCGGCAGCTTGATCACGTTGGCTTCGGCGGTCTTCACCAGCCGGCCAAGCTCGGCCAGATCGTCGGACTGGCGCTGGTCTTCCTTCAGATGCTCGGGAAACGCCGCGAGGATGCGGCCCGCCAGGCTGATATCCTTTGTGCCCACGGACACCCCGGCCGCAGCCGCGAAGGACTGGATGATCGGGAGCAACGACGCAGACGCCAATTCCGGCGCTTCGTCCACTTTGGTATAGATGATATCGGACATGGGAATCCCCTTGGAAGTGGTTTTGCCACTGCATACCCCAAGTGATCGCGGACGTCGACAGTATACCGTTGTATACGACTTCGATTGGCAACCACAGGACAACGCGCGATGCGGCGGTGGGCCGGATGAGCGTCGCCACGCAGGGGATCGACCTCGCGCAGCCTCGGGCCGATTCACATATCCGGGAGCCGGCTCTCCAAAAGCATGATCTTTTGCCAGACCTTGCGCGACAGGGTGCTGCCCAGCATCTCGATGTCGTTGACCGCCTCGATCACCCCTTCGTCGGTGACGGATTGGGAAAACAGGGCCGCCAGCTTGCCGGTGATCGAAATCATCTCGGAGCAATAGTCCAGGTAGCGGGTCAGTTCCGCCGGGGTCAGCAGACGCTCCGGCGAGGCGGCCGTGCGCTGGTAGCCGGCCAAAAGGACGACCGGGTCCTTGGTCAGTTGGTGCATGTCGATCACATGGACGATCGAGCGGAGCGAATGCAGGTGGCCGATCACCCGGTCGCGCTTGATCCGGGCCTCGGTCTTGATCAGGGCGGTCAGGCCCAGCCCCGCAAGGATGGCCGTATTGATGACCGCCTCGATACTCTCGACCGAGCGAAGTGCGATTCCGGTTAGGCGGTCAAAGGACAGGAACGTGCCGACATAGGCAAAGGTCAGCGCCCCGCAGATCACGACGCCCAGCAACAGCAGGCGCAAACTCCAGATCGGGCCTTCGAGCTTGTGAGCCGCACGGGCGATATCGCCGCTGAGCACGACCAGTTCGACAGCCACCAGTCGCAGGCCGGACTCTGGAAATCGGGTCGCCACGCGGGCTTCCAGTTTGGTGGCCGTCGCGATGATCTTGTCGGGGTTCAGGCTTCTGTACGGCATCGGCACCCTCAAGGAAAAAGGGGCCCCCGAAGGGGCCCCGAGGTTCGCGAATCAAGCTCAGTTATTTGTACCGCCCGGTGTTTTTTGCCTGCGGCCTGATCCACGTCAGAGGCGAGCGCACCCGCCTCGGAAAACCCGCGGATTTCCCAAGGGAAATCTGCGGCGCGGGGAGAGCGGTTTCGCAGAAACTGCGGCCCGCCCGCCCCTAATCTTGTCAGCTACACCCGGAGGTGCCGCCGCATGTGTTGCACTTCATGCAGGTGCCGTTGCGCACCAGCGTGTAGTTGCCGCATTCGCCGCAAGGATCACCCTCGTAGCCCTGCATCTTGGCCTTGTCGCGTGCCGTCAGGCTGGTGCTGCTCGTGGCGGTCGTGGTCTGTGTCGACACCGACGTGATCGTCTGGCCCGCCGCGGCGCTCACCGCCGGGACAAGGGTTGCCAGCGCGGTCTGCGGATCGCTCGATCCGTCGAAGGCGACAGAGCCCATGCCGCCCTGCAACACCACCAGATCCTGTGGCACCCGCTTGCGCAAATAGCCGGTGGAGCTGATTTGCTTGAGCACTTCCAAGGACTTGTTGGCCGCCGTCTCGCTCGGAGCGCGGATGTTGGACTTGCCCTCTTCTTCGCCGCGACCGATGTCGTCGAAGGAATGACCCTCGGGCTTCACATGCGCCAGATCGGTGCGATCCAGATAGGACACGGCCAATTCGCGGAAGATGTAGTCGAGGATCGAGGTCGCTTGCTTGATGCTGTCGTTGCCCTGAACCATGCCGGCCGGCTCGAACTTGGTGAAGGTGAAGGCGTCGACGAACTCCTCGAGCGGCACCCCGTATTGCAGACCGACCGACACCGCGATGGCAAAGTTGTTCATCATGGCGCGGAAACCGGCACCTTCCTTGTGCATGTCGATGAAGATCTCGCCCAACTGACCATCGGCATATTCGCCGGTGCGCAGATAGACCTTGTGGCCGCCGACCATCGCCTTCTGGGTATAGCCCTTGCGGCGCTGCGGCATCTTCTCGCGTTCGCGGTTGCGCACCTCCTGGATGATGACCTTCTCGATGATCTTCTCGGCCAGCACTTCGGCCTTGGCTTGCGGTGTCCCCGTTGCCAGTGTCTCGGCGGCGTCGTCGTCGTCTTCGATCAGCGCAGAGGCCAGAGGCTGCGACAGCTTGGATCCATCGCGATACAGCGCGTTGGCCTTGACGCCCAGCGACCACGACAGCTCGTAGGCCTTCTGGCAATCCTCGATCGTCGCGTCGTTGGGCATGTTGATCGTCTTGGAGATCGCGCCCGAGATGAACGACTGGGCCGCGGCCATCATGTGGATGTGGCTGTCGACGCTGAGGAAACGCTTGCCCTTCTTGCCGCAGGGGTTGGCGCAGTCAAAGACCGAGTAGTGCTCTTCCTTCAGGTGCGGCGCACCCTCCAAGGTCATGGTGCCGCAGACATGATCGTTGGCGGCCTCGACCTCGGCCTTGGAAAAGCCCAGCGAGCGGAGCAGGTCAAAGGACGGATCGTTCAGCTTTTCAGCCGGAATGCCCAGCGTCTTGGTGCAGAAATCCTCGCCCAGCGTCCACTGGTTGAACACAAAGCGGATGTCGAAGGCGCTCGGCAGCGCGGCCTCGACCTTGGCGATCTCGTTCGGGCCAAAGCCGTGACCGATCAGCGAGGCGTGGTTGATCCCCGGAGCCTGACCCAAGGTGCCGTGACCGACAGCGTGGCTCACGATCTCTTCGATCTGAGCCGAGCCGTAGCCCAGCTTTTCCAGACCGGCAGGAACAGAGCGGTTGATGATCTTGAAGTAGCCACCACCGGCGAGCTTCTTGAACTTCACCAGTGCAAAGTCGGGCTCGATGCCGGTCGTATCGCAATCCATGACCAGACCGATGGTGCCCGTGGGGGCGATGACCGACACCTGAGCGTTGCGGTAGCCGTGCTTTTCGCCAAGGCGCAGCGCCTCGTCCCAGCTCGACATCGACAGCTCGATCAGGCGCTGATCGGGGCAGCGGGCATGGTCCAGCGCGACAGGCTTCACGTCGAGGCCTTCGTAGCCGCTGGTGTTGCCGTGGGCCGCGTTGCGGTGGTTGCGGATGACGCGGAGCATGTGCTTGGCGTTGCGCTCATAGCCTGCGAACGCGCCCAACTCACCGGCGATCTCTGCCGAGGTGGCGTAGGACACGCCGGTCATCACAGCGGTCAGCGCACCGGCCATGGCCCGGCCTTCGTCGCTGTCATAGCCCAGACCCATGTTCATCAACAGGCCGCCGATATTGGCATAGCCCAGACCCAAGGTGCGGAAATCATAGGACAATTGTGCGATTTCCTTGGACGGGAACTGCGCCATGGTCACGCTGATCTCCAGCGTCAGGGTCCACAGACGGGTGGCGTGCATATAGGCGTCGGACTGGAATTCGCCGTTCTTGAAGAAGGTCAGCAGGTTCATCGACGCAAGGTTGCAGGCTGTATCGTCGAGGAACATGTATTCCGAGCACGGGTTGGATCCGCGGATCGGGCCGTCTTCGGGGCAAGTGTGCCAGGCGTTGACCGTGTCGTGATACTGGATGCCCGGATCGGCACAGGCCCATGCGGCATGGCCGACCTTCTCCCACAGATCGCGGGCCTTGATCGTCTTGGCGACGCCGCCGTCCTTGCGGTTGATCAGCTCCCAGTCGCCGTCTTCCTCGACGGCCTTGAGGAAGGCGTCGGTCACGCGGATCGAGTTATTGGAGTTCTGGCCCGAGACCGACGCATAGGCCTCGCTATCCCAGTCGGTGTCGTATGTCGGGAATTCGATCGAGGTGTGGCCCTGCTTGGCATAGTCCAGCACGCGCTTGACGTAGGTGTCCGGGATCGCGACCTTCTTGGCCTCGCGGATCGCCGTCTTCAGGCCGTCGTTGACCTTGGGATCAAAGGCGTCGGCTTCGGCGCCGTCCCAGGAACGGATGGCGGCAAAGATGCCGTTCAGCTTCTGCTCGTGCATCTTGGAGCCCGCGACGATCGACGCCACCTTCTGCTCTTCGATGACCTTCCAGTTGATGAAATCCTCGATATCGGGGTGGTCGGCATCGACGATCACCATCTTGGCGGCGCGGCGGGTCGTGCCGCCCGACTTGATCGCCCCGGCGGCCCGGTCACCGATCTTGAGAAAACCCATCAGGCCCGAGGACTTGCCGCCGCCCGACAGCTTTTCGCCCTCGCCGCGCAGATGGGAGAAGTTGGTGCCGGTGCCGGAGCCATACTTGAACAGGCGCGCCTCGCGGACCCAGAGGTCCATGATCCCGCCTTCGTTCACCAGATCGTCCTGCACGCCCTGGATAAAGCAGGCGTGCGGCTGCGGATGCTCGTAGGAGGAGGTCGACTTGGTCAGCTTGCCGGTCTTGTAGTCGACATAGTAGTGGCCCTGCGCCGGACCGTCGATGCCGTAAGCCCAATGCAGACCGGTGTTGAACCACTGCGGGCTGTTCGGAGCGGCCATCTGGGCCGCCAGCATGTGACGCATTTCGTCGAAATAGGCGCGGGCGTCGGCTTCGGTGGTGAAGTAGCCACCCTTCCAGCCCCAATAGGTCCATGCGCCGGCCAGACGGTCGAACACCTGCTTGGCGGAGGTCTCTCCGCCGAATTCGGCGCCTTCGTCCGGCACACCGCGCCACAGGAACTCGGGCACGCCCTTTTCCTTCACGCGCTTGATCTTGGAGGGCACGCCGGCCTTGCGGAAGTATTTCTGAGCGATCACGTCCGAGGCGACCTGGCTCCATTTCACCGGGACTTCGAGGTTCTCGAGCTTGAACACGACTGTGCCGTCAGGGTTGCGGATCTCGGAGGAGCCCGAGCGGAATTCGATTCCGGCGTAAGCGTCTTTGCCCTTGGCGGTAAATGCGCGTTCAATCTTCATGACTTGCCCCTCTGATCGCCGTCTCTGCGACGTCTGATTGTTTAACTTCACGACGCTCTGCGCATCGCACCTTGCCTGCCGCCGTCTGCACGTGGAGGGGTCAACGCGGTGAAAGACAGGCAAAGAAAACCAGTGCGCCAAAGCACGTGGCACACTTCAAAGCGCCCTTGGTTTGTTTGATTCCGTCCCCGCGCTGCCCGGCCTAGATGTTGTGTCTCTTCGGTCAGCGAGCACAAACTGGACCACATCGCCCGCGTGGGTCAACGGAATTTTAATACTATATGCTGTATTTTTTCGATTGACCCAGCCCGGAATATACCACGGGTTGATTATTCTCCGATTCATCCCCCGACTTGTCCCCAGAAGGTAAATGAATCCGCTCCGCTGACGTCGGGGCAAGAATCTCAACACCCGCGCAGGCTTATCCAGCGGTGCTCAGAATATGGGTGAACCGGTCGACCGATTCTCTTTCGCTCACGATCTGGTGTCCCTCCGCGACGCGATGGCGCTTCTCTCGCCCGAGGCGCTGTGTCAGGATTACATCAACCAAGTGGAGACAGGCGTGACCGTAGCAAACCGCCCCGCCCTGCCCGGAAATTCGGCATATGCCATTGTTTTGGCGCTCATTCTTGCGGGGTGCAGCCCGGCGCCGCAGGTCTCTCCCGGTGCGCCGGGCGCGCAAACGGCCTATTTCGCGAGCTATCCGACAGATCTGCTCCGAGCCGCCTTCGCGGCCTGCAACGCGCCGGGCCAGACCGCGCGCCGCCCCACACAGGGGACCGTCACTTGCGAAACGCTGCCCAGCCCCGATTCTGCCGCCGCGCTGATTCTGGCCCATGACGGCACGGTCGAGGCGCTGCCTACCTATGTGATCGGTTTCCAGACCAGCGCCACCACCGACGGATATCTCGTAACCGCCGACAACTATATCCGGGTGCCGCAATTCGACGGCGGCGTGGCGCAGGTGCGCCTGCCCGACGAGATGATCGCGGAAATCGTGCGCGACCTGCTGGTCAGCGCCGGCGGCACACCGCTGACGCCCTAGGCCCCGTTGCGGCGCAGATACTCGACGAGCGCGGCGGTCGAGCCGTCCTTGCCCTCGGTCCCGGCGTTCCCCTCGACCACCGGCTGCAACGCGGTGGCAAGCTCTTTGCCCAGTTCCACGCCCCATTGGTCATAGGAATTCAGCCCCAAAATCGCGCCCTCGACGAACACCCGATGTTCATAGAGCGCAATGATCTGGCCCAGCGTGAACGGATCCAGCGTCGGATAGACCAGCGTCACCGAGGGGCGGTTGCCCGGAAACACCCGGTGGCGGGCCTGACGATCCAGCTCGTCGCCGGTCAGGCCCTTGGCGGCCATGATCTCGCGGGCTTCGTCGAGGCTGCGACCGCGCATCAGCGCCTCGGACTGCGCAAGGCAATTGGCTATCAGCAGCTGGTGCTGGTGGTGCAATTCCTCTTCGTGGCCACGGGCAGCGACCATGAATTCACACGGAATCACCCGCGTGCCTTGGTGGATCAGCTGGTAGAACGCATGCTGACCATTGGTGCCGGGCTCGCCCCAGACCACAGGGCCGGAATCGTAGGGCAGATCGGCCCCGTCGATGCTGACGCGCTTGCCGTTGCTCTCCATCTCGAGCTGCTGAAGATAAGCGGGCAACCGGCCCAGACGGTTGTCGTAGGGCAGAACCGCGCGGGTGGCATAGCCGCAGACCTGATTGTGCCAGATGCCCACGAGAGCGAGCAAGGCGGGCATGTTCTCGTGCCAGTCGGCGGCGCGGAAATGGGTATCCATCGCCTGCCCGCCACGCAGAAACGCACGAAACGCATCCGGGCCGATGGCGATCATCAGGCTCAGGCCGATCGGACCCCACATGGAATAGCGGCCGCCCACCCAATCCTCGAAGCCGAACACCCGGTCGCCGGGAATCCCGAAGGCCGAGGTCTTTTCGGCGGAGGTGGACAATGCACAGAACTGCGCCGCGGGATCGCTGACGCTTTCCCCCATCCATGCCTTGGCCGTGCGGGCGTTGGTCATCGTCTCGATGGTGGTAAAGGTCTTGGAGGCGACGATCACGAGCGTCGTCGCCGGATCGCAGCTGCGCAGCACTTCGGCAATATCGGCCGGATCGACGTTCGAGACGAAATGGCAGCGCGGGCCGTCGTGATACGGGCTGAGGGCGCGCACGGCCATCGCCGGGCCAAGGTCAGAGCCACCGATCCCGATGTTGACCACATCGGTGATCTTGCCGCCCTGCCCCTTGAAGCTGCCGTCGCGGACCGCCTCGGCAAAGTCGGACATCCGGTCGAGCGTGGCGAGAACCTCGGGCATCACGTCCTGCCCATCCACCATGACCGGCGCCCCGTCGAGGTTGCGCAGCGCCGTGTGCAGCACCGCCCGGCCCTCGGTCTCGTTGATCGGCTTGCCGGTAAACATCGCCTCGCGTTTTTCTGCGACGCCCGTCGAGGTGAGCAGGTCGATCAGCATGTCGCGGGCATGGGGATCGATGTTGGTCTTGGCATAGTCCAACACCAGATCGCCGGTCTGAACCGAGAAATCGGCGGCACGCTCGGCGTCGCAGATGTCTTCGATGCGGCGGTCGGCGACGATGGCGAGGTGGTCTTTCAGGGTTTGAAACATGATCCTAGCTTTCTGCCCAGTGAATGGTGGCGTGGCGTAGCATGATGGAGACCGGCGCTTCCTCGGCCGAGAGGTGGCGCGCACGTTCGATCGCCTCGCGCTTTTCCGCGCCGGTGATGAGGATATGCGCATTGATCGCATCGCGCAGCACCATGCCCGAGAGGGTCACCCGGGGTTCCGGCGCGCCCGGCGCTCGCATCGGCACCACGCGGGCATGGCCGTGCAAGGCATCGTCGAGACGGTCGGCCCCCGGAAAGATCGACGCCGTATGCATATCTGTGCCCATGCCGAGCAAGAGGACAGTCAGCGGCAAGACCGGCTTCAGCGTCGCCTCAAGCGCATCGAGCGATTCTTCGGGCGTATCGGTCCCGGTATAGAGCGGGACATACCGGGCCGCGGAGGCGCGGTCGGTCAGCAGACGCTCGCGCAACAGGCGGGTGTTCGACCGCTCGGAGGTCTCCGGCACCCAGCGTTCGTCGGTCAGCATCACATTGACCCGCGACCAGTCCAGATCGGCGGCACAGAGCGAATCGAACATCGGCCCCGGAGTGGTGCCGCCGGGCACGGCGATGCTGGCGAAATCGTTGTGATCCAGCGCCGAACGCAGCTCTCCGGCCAACTTGTTGGCCAGATCCATCATCATCATCTCAATGTCAGGATACTCGACGATATCCATTTGAAATGCTCCTTTGTGTCAACGGATCGAACTTCGACGTGCGGTTCGGGCGATCAGCCCTTGATCTCGCGCCAGCGCCGACCGTCGCGATGCATCAACATCAGCGCATCCTCGGGGCCGCTGGAGCCGGGTTCGTAGAGCTTTGGCACATCATTGCGCGCTTCCCAGCCTTCGATCAACGGATCGGTCCAGCGCCATGCGGCCTCGACCTCGTCGCCACGCATGAACAGCGTCTGGTTGCCACGGATCACGTCCATGATCAGGCGTTCATAGGCATCCGAAATTTCGTGGCCCGACTCGCCCAGCGCCTCTGCGAAGGTCAGGTCGAGCGGCACATCGACAAGGCGCATGCCCCCCGGCCCCGGCTCCTTGATCGTGACCTGCATGTCGATGCCCTCGTTGGGCTGCAACCGGATCGAAAGGATGTTGCGGTGACGGGCTTCGTCGCCCTCAAAGATCGAATGGCCCAGATCCTTGTAGACCACCGCGATTTCGGAACTGCGGGCGCGCAGCTTCTTGCCGGTGCGCAGATAGAACGGAACGCCGGCCCAGCGCCAGTTGGCGATATGGCACTTCATCGCGATGAAGCTCTCGGTAAAGGACTTCGGGTTCTCGGCATCCTCGCGGTAGCTCGGCTCGTCGCCCCGCGCCTCGTATTGACCGCGCACGATATGATGCGGCGCGACAGGCTCCAGCGCCCGGATCACCTTGAGCTTTTCATCACGCAGCGCGTCGGCCTCGAAGCGGCTCGGCGGTTCCATCGCGATCAGGCACAAAAGCTGCATCAGGTGGTTCTGCACCATATCGCGCATCGCGCCGGATTTGTCGTAGTAGGAGCCGCGGCCGCCGACGCCCACGGTTTCGGCCACGGTGATCTGGATATGATCGACGTAGTGGTTGTTCCACAGCGGCTCGAACAGCATGTTGCCAAAGCGGACCGCCATCAGGTTCTGGACGGTTTCCTTGCCCAGATAGTGGTCGATCCGATAGATCTGGCTCTCGTCGAAATGCTCCGCGAGGGTCTGGTTCAATTCGCGCGCGGTATCTAGATCGCGGCCGAATGGCTTTTCCACAACGATCCGGGCCTGCGGGCCTGCGATCTTGTGCACATGGAGCCGCTCCGCCAGAGCGCCGAACAGCGAGGGCGCGACCGAGAAGTAAAAGGCCCGCACCACGTCGCGCTGCATCAATTCGGCAAGATCGGCCCAGCCGCCATCGCCCATGGCATCGATCGCGACATATTCGAGACGGGTCAGAAACGCCTCGATCTGATCGGACTGATCGCGTTCGTCGCCCCCGAATTCCGCAATCGCCTCGCGGATCATCCCCCGGTAGCCTTCGGCGTCCATGTCGGAGCGCGCCGCACCGATGATGCGCGAACTGGGCGGCATCTGCCCTGCGAGGAACCGCCGAAACAGGCCGGGCAGGATCTTGCGCCGGGCCAGATCGCCGGTGCCGCCAAAGATAACAAGATCGAACGGATCGACCGGAATGACTCTGGATACCATGACTGCCCTCGTCTGATGTTAGCGCTATCGACCGTTGGCCTGCTCTTAGCCCGGGTTACCGTCGAAGTCTAGCGCGGCGCGGCGGGCTGGTGCAATCTCTAGCTCGGCATGATCGCCGCCGGGGGCCACCGGCCGGTGGCGGTGGTTCAATGTCGGGCGTGGCCCGTCGCAGCGGATCTGGGTGGTCGTTTCGCTTTCTCGAACAGCCTTTTCGTCACGCGCGGCATCACGGCCTTTTGCTGCCCCGACACGGCGGTTGCGTCGCACGGCAAGACGCCTGTCGGTCGGGCGCCGGTTGCCGACCCCATGAACGCCCAGCGCCTTCAGCCCCCTATGCTTCGAGCTCTGCGTCCCAATAGAGGAAATCGACCCAACTGTCGTGGAGATGGCCGGGCGGGAACTTGCGGCCCACGTTGCGCAGCTCTTCCGAGGCCGGCTGGCGCGGCGCCTTGCGCAGGCTCAGGCCGGATTGGCGCAGGCTCTTGGACCCCTTGTGCAGATTGCAGCGCGAACAGGCCGCGACCACGTTCTCCCACGAAGTGATCCCGCCCCGCGCCCGTGGCACCACGTGATCAAAGGTCAGATCGCCCTTGGCCCCGCAATACTGGCAGCAGAACTCGTCGCGCAGGAACAGGTTGAACCGGGTAAAGGCCACGCGCTTTTGCGGCTTCACATAGTCCTTGAGCACGACCACCGACGGGATCCGGATCACGGTCGACGGGCTGTGGACGACCTCGTCGTATTCGGCCACGATATCGACCCGGTCCAGCCATGCGGCCTTGACCGCATCCTGCCACGGCCACAGCGACAGCGGATAATAGGACAAGGGGCGGTAATCGGCATTCAGAACGAGTGCAGGATGCTGCTTGAGCGTCGCAGGGTCGCGCACAAAATTCGTTCTGAAGTCCATGTCCATCTGCCGCATCTCCCTCCACCGCGCCCACTTCGCAGACAACGTCGGGAGCGATGGTCCCGACCTTGCTCAAGACGGACTATATATCGTGTCCGCCCTAGAGCAAGCCCCGCTATGTGGGTGCCCGCATCCAAGGCATAGCCGCCCCGGATGACAGTCGAATGACAATGCGTTCGCGGGCCGCTCAGAGGGGCAAAGCGCAAAAAATGGGCGATCCGAGAATGGCTTGGGCAGGATCTCCGCCAGACGGGCGGTCAGCCCATCCCCAGCCTGTCGCGCATGAAGGCCAGCGCCACGGACAATCCGTCCGGTGCGATGCCGTGGCCCGTGCCTTTCATGATGTGGGCATAGACCTCTTTCCAACCGGCACCTTGCAGGGTCTCGGCGGCCTCGGGCAGCGATTGCACGGGCACCATGTCGTCCTGATCGCCGTGGATCAGCAGGACCGGCGGGCGGCAGACCACCTCGTCGGCCAAAAGCTCCGGCTGAAGCAGGCGGCCCGAAAAGGCGACCAACCCGGCGACCGGGTCTTCGCGGCGCGGCAGCACATGCAGCGCCATCATCGTGCCTTGCGAAAAGCTCAGGACCATGACCTGTTCCGGCAGCAGGTCTTCGTCGACCATCACCCCGTCGAGAAAGGCGTTCAGGTCTTCGGAGGCGCGATCCATGCCCTCCTGGCTTTCCTGTTCGCTGGAACCGTCGAGCCACGGGATCGGAAACCATTGAAAGCCCATCGGAGAGCCGGCGCACATCTCCGGCGCATCGGGGGCGATGAACAGGGTGTCGGGCATATGCTCGGCCAGCGGATCGGCCAGACCCATCAGGTCGGCCGCATTGGCGCCATAGCCGTGCAGGAATATCACGGCAGACCGCAACTCGCCGCTCAGTGGCTCTTTGCGCTGCGCCTGAAGTGCTCGTGTCATGGCCTGCCCTCGCTTAGGTCCGTGGTGTCGAGGGTGGTGTAGCCGCCCCTGCTCCGCCCCGCAACAGGCCGCGACGGTCAAGGTAGGCGCGATTGAACGCCGCATAACCCTTGGCCGTCACACCGAGATGGGCCTGCATGCGGCCGTGCAGCGCCGGAAGCTGGTGGAACGGCACGGTCGGCCAAGCGTGATGCTCCGCGTGATAGGGCATGTTCCACGCCAGAAACCGAACCACCGGGCCGGTGAAGGTCGTCCGCGAATTGACCAGCATGTTGGCCACCTTCGGGCAATCGCCATGCTCGGCCAACAGATACAGACGCAGAACCGGCTGACCCAGAAGCACCGGCACGATCCACAGCCAAAGCACCGCGCTCGACCAAAACAGCGACAGCACCGCAAAGGCATAGAGCGTGATCAACGCCCGCGCCTCGCGCTCGGCCTTTTGGCGGGCGGCTTCGGGCAGATAGGCCGGGCGCTCCTGACCCAGCGCCAACCGGCCGAGCAACCGTATCTCGGAAACCCAATAGGGAATGCCCGAGACATGGCGCAGCCACTGCGCCCACGTCCGGATCGGCGGGCCGTCCAACTCCGGGTCTTGCCCCGGCAGGTTCGTCCATTTGTGATGAGCCAGATGGAAATAGCGAAACCACGTGAAGGGCAGCACGAGCACCACCCCGCAAAGATGGCCCACCGCCTCGTTCAAGCGCGCGCTGGCGAAGGGGGTCTTGTGGGTGCACTCGTGCTCCAGCGTGAACAGGAACACCAATAGCACCCCCTGCACCGGCAGCAGCAGCCACCAGCCCGGCACGCCGGACCAGATCAAGGCACTGGTGACGACGATCACCCCGACATGCCCCGCCAGATGCGCGAGGCCCGCCACGTCCGACCGCGCCGTAAGCCGGGCCCGGTCCGCAGGCGAGACTTGGGCCAAAACAGCCTTGTGATCCAACTGCGTCACCTGATCCCCTCGTGCGCCTTGTTGACCCGGTAATAGGCCCAGAGTATCCGTGCCGCCACCGACCGCCACGGCGACCACGCCTCGGCCATTCCGCGCATCTGCCTTTCCGTGGGCCGCTCGGTCAGGCCGAACAACACCCGCGCCGATTCCTGCAGCGCCAGATCGCCATGCGCAAAGACATCTGCACGCCCAAGGCTGAACATCGCGTAAATCTCGGCGGTCCAATGGCCAATGCCGGTCACCGCCGTCAGGGTATCGATCACCTCCTCGGTGGGCGCCGAGCGCAAAGCGGCATAATCGATCCCCGCCTCGGCCAAGGCCCGCAGATAGCGCAACTTGGGGCGTGACAGGCCGCAGCCTTGCAGGTAGGCATCGCTGGCCGCGAGAATAGACTCCGGCGCGGTCATGCCCGCCGCGTCCACCCGCGCCCAGATCGCCGCCGCAGAGGCGGTGCTCACCTGCTGGCTGACTATGGCCGAGACAAGCTCGGCAAAACCGTCAGGCTTCAGGCGCAGCGGCAGAGGCCCGGTCAGGGCCAGCGCTTGGGCAAAGCGCGGCTCGCGGTCGGCCAGCCACGCAGCGCCCTCGACAACGCAGGCATCGCCCTTGATGATGCGGCCCGTCACAGCGCGCGCACCCAGCCGAGCGCGGCCGCAACCGTCTCGACCACGGGGGCCTCTGGCCGTGCGGGCCGCTCCAGCATCAGAACCGGCAGGCCCAGCGCTCTCGCGGCCTCCAGCTTGGCCCAGCCGCCAGATCCGCCGGCATTCTTGACTACCAGCCAATCGACCTTCAGCCGCTGAAACAGCGCTACCTCCGAGGCGACATCAAACGGCGGTCGGCCCACCTCGAACCTGCCACCCGCAAAGGGGAAAGGCGACTGCGGCGGATCGACCACCCGCGCGATCACCTGCGCAACGGCCAGCCCCGCAAACCGCTCCAGCGTTTGCCGCCCGGTGGCCAGAAATACAACCTGCCCGGCCCCAACATGCGCCGCCGCCTGATCCTCGCTCTGGATCATCACCCAACGATCCTCCGGCTGCGGCTGCCAAGCCGGACGGTCCAGCCGCAGATACGGCATGCCCCGCTCCGCACAGAGCCGCGCCGTGCGGCGGGTGATGCGTTCAGCAAACGGATGGGTCGCATCCAATACCGCCGTAATGTCATTGTCCTGCACACAGCGCCAAAACCCGGCCTCCCCGTCAAAACCACCCACCCGCGTCGGTACGGGCAGCGGCTTCGGGCTGCGGGTCGCCCCGGCTAAGGAAGCCAGCACAGGACGGTGCTCCTCCGCCAGTGCCCGAGCCACGGCCACAGCCTCGCCAGTCCCGGAAAGCAACAATAGGGTCACGGACCCGCCCTTGCGATCACTTGCCCGGCGCGGTCGGTGATCACCACATCCGCCGAAACCGGCACATCGCCCAGCATTTTGCGGACTTGGATCAGCGCCGCCTCCGCCACCGCCTCGGCCAAGGGCGGACCGGCGATCTGATAAGCCTCCAACACGGTATTCACGTCTGCGATCCGGTCTTCCCCGATCAGCGCGGCCAAGGCGGCAAAATCCACCTGCGACCGGCCAGAATGCAGATCGACGGCCCCCTGACCCAACTTTGTCAGCTTGGCGATGCCACCGCCAATGGTCAGGCGCGGCACCGGATGGCGGCGCAGATACTTGATCAGGCCCCCGGCAAAGTCTCCCATATCCAGCATCGCATGATCCGGCAGACCGTAGAGCGCCTGCACCGCCGCCTCGCTGGCATTGCCGGTGCAGCCCGCCACATGGTCCAGCCCACCGGCGTGGGCCACGTCGATGCCGCGATGAATCGAGGCGATCCAGGCCGCGCAAGAAAACGGACGGACGATCCCGGTCGTCCCCAGAATCGACAGCCCGCCCAGAATGCCCAACCGCGGGTTCCATGTCTTGCGGGCGATCTCGGCGCCACCGGGGACGCTGATCGTGATCTGCACATCCGGGGCGCGGGCCATCTCGGCGGCGATCTCGGCCACCACCTCATCCATCATGGCGCGAGGGACAGGGTTGATCGCAGGCTCGCCCACCGGAATGGGCAAACCGGGCTTGGTCACAGTGCCCACGCCCTCGCCCGCACGAAACTGCACGCCGCCGTCCGAGGGCGCAACACGGGCCACGATCATCGCCTGATGGGTCACATCGGGATCGTCGCCCGCATCCTTGACGATGCCCACCTCCGACCAGCCGTCACCACTGGCGGAGTGGGCCACCGCAAACACCGGCTCCTCACCCTTGGGCAAGCGGATCTGCACCTGCTCGGGAAACGACCCGCCCCACAAATGCAGGAGCGCCGCCTTCACCGCAGCGGTCGCACAGGCGCCCGTGGTCCAGCCACGGCGGAGCGTCTTGGGAACAGCGTCATCCATCGGGCGGACTATAGGCAGGCAAGCGAATGCCGCCAATGGACAACTGATCGTCGTTTGCCCTCTTTCACCCGGCATCGGCGCGATGCATAAAGAGCGCATGACACCCAAGCTGCCCCCTCACAACTGGCCCACCATCGAACCCGGCTGGGTCTGGCTCTGCGGCGCCGGTCCCGGCGATCCGGGATTGCTGACGCTGCACGCGCTGAATGCCTTGGGGCAAGCCGACGTGGTGGTCTATGACGCGCTGGTGCAAGAAGCGATCCTCGACTGGGCGCCACAGGCCGAGCATATCTACGCAGGCAAGCGGGGCGGCAAACCCTCGCCGCAACAGCGCGACATCTCGCTGCGGCTGATCGAACTGGCGCGGGCAGGCAAACGGGTGCTGCGGCTCAAGGGCGGCGATCCCTTCGTCTTCGGACGCGGCGGCGAAGAGGCGCAGACGTTGATCCAGCACGAGATCCCGGTGCGGATCATCCCCGGCATCTCCGCGGGGATCGGCGGGCTGGCCTATGCGGGGATCCCGGTCACCCACCGCGACGTGAACCAATCGGTCACCTTCGTCACCGGGCACGACCAATCAGGCAACACCCCCTCCTCGCTCGACTGGGCCGCCATCGCCAAGGGCAGCCAGGTCATCGTGATCTACATGGGGATGAAGCACATCGGGCAAATCAGCGCCGCTCTCATCGCAGCAGGTCGGCCGATGAGCGAACCGGTCGCCGTCGTCACCACCGCCACCACCGCCGAGCAACAGGTGCTTGAAACCACGCTCGGCAGCATCGAGGCCGACATCACCAACGCCAAACTCGAACCGCCCGCCATCATCTGCGTCGGCCGCGCGGTGCTCATGCGGCAAGTGCTCGACTGGCAATCCCAGGCCGCTGGCGCGCCGCCGCGCAATCTCGATCCGCTCGGGCGCGACGACGGCACCGCCGCCAGCGCCTGAGACCATGCGCCAACGCCCGCTTCTTCTGGCTCAAAATACGGCCGCCGGAGGCTCCTCCGCCGCCACGGGCACAGCATGGCGGGGCTGATCCTCGCCGCCCCCGCCTCCGGCAGCGGCAAGACCACGATCACCCTCGGGCTGTTGCGGGCGCTGCGCGACCAAAACGTCCCCGCGCTCTCCGCCAAATCCGGGCCCGACTATATCGACCCGCGCTTCCACGAGGCGGCCTCCGGTGCGCCCTGCCCCAATCTCGACGCCTGGGCGATGACGCCGGAACGGTTGCGCCAACTCGCGCAGACGCCGCCGGAGGTGCCACTGATCGTCGAAGGAGCGATGGGGCTCTTCGACGGCGCACCGCCCGACGGACGCGGCGCGAGCGCCGATCTGGCGCGTATCCTTGGCCTGCCTGTGGTGCTTGTGGTCGATTGCGCCCGGATGGCAGGCTCCGTCGCCGCCGTGGTCGCGGGCTTTGCCAACCACGACACGCAGGTGCACATCGGCGGCGTGATCCTCAACCGGATCGGGTCGGCGCGGCACGAGGCGATGCTGCGCCGGGCGCTCGGCCCGCTCGGCCTGCCGATCCTCGGCGCCGTGCCACGCAGCAGCGCCATCGAACTGCCCTCCCGGCACCTCGGGCTGGTGCAGGCCGAAGAGCAGAGCGACCTCGAGGCGTTCCTTCGCGCCGCCAGCCAGACCATGGCCGCACATCTCGACATTCCGGGCCTGCTGGCGCTGGCGCACACCGCCGCGCCGATCCCGGCCCCGGCCCGGCAGACACAGCGCCCCCCCGGACAGGTCATCGCCATCGCCCAAGACCGGGCGTTCCGGTTCGCCTATCCGCACCTGCTGCGCGACTGGCAAGACGCCGGTGCGACGCTGCGCCTGTTCTCGCCACTGGCCGACGATGCGGTGCCGGAGGCCGATCTGATCTATCTGCCCGGCGGCTACCCGGAGCTACATGCAGACGCACTGGCGCAGTCCAGCCGCTTCATGCAAAGCCTAAGAAATGCCGCGCAAGACACTGACATATATGGCGAATGCGGCGGATATATGCTGCTGGGGGACAGCCTCACCGACGCCGCCGGCGAGACCCATCGTATGGCCGGGCTGCTGCGGCTTCGCACCAGCTTTGCCCAGCGCAAACTGCATCTGGGCTACCGAACACTGCACGCCAGCGCAGGGCCGTTCAGCGGCGCTTGGAACGGGCACGAATTTCACTATGCCACGACGCTCTCGGCCGACGGCCCACCACTGTTCAGCGCCCATGACGCCGAAGGCACGGCCCTGCCGCCGATGGGGCTGCGACAGGGCCGGACCTGCGGCTCATTCGCCCATCTCATCGACAAGGCCTGACTGAGCGATTGCGCAGGCCTATTCAAAGGACTACGCAATCCGCATGACAGACTCAGCCCTTATCCCCGACGACAGCCGCGCCAAGCGGAACGTGCTCGTCCTCGTCGGCGCCCAAGCGATCCTCGGCGCGCAGGTGCCCATGCAATTCGTCGTCGGAGGGCTGGCGGGCGGGATGATCGGCTGGAACGCCTGTCTCGCCACCCTGCCGATCTCGATGATCGTGTTCGGGTCGATGACGACGGCGCCTTGGCTCTCGCCGCTGATGCAACGACGGGGGCGGAGATACGGCTTTGTGCTGGGGTCGCTGGCCGGCGGCGTCGGGGCCGCGATCTCGGCGCTGGGGCTCTATCTGGGCCTGTTCTGGCTGCTGCTTCTGGGGTCCTACATGACGGGGATCTACATGTCGGCGCAGGGGTTCTTCCGCTTTGCCGCCACCGATACCGCATCCGACAGCTACCGGCCCAAGGCGATCTCGTACGTGATGGCGGGCGGGCTCTTGTCCGCGATCTTCGGGCCGCAGTTGAACAAAGTCGTGATGGACGCCTTCGTCGTGCCGTTTCTGGGCACCTATCTGGCGATCATCGTTCTCAATCTCGTCGGGGTCTGGCTGTTCCTGCTGCTCGACCTGCCGGGCGGGACCAATAGCGAACCGGCCCCCGAATTCGCGCCCGCACCGCGCAGCCGGGGCGCATTGCTGCGCGATCCGACGATCCGGGTGGCGATCATCTGCGGCATGATCAGCTATGCGCTGATGAACCTCGTGATGACCTCGACGCCGCTGGCCGTGCTCGGCTGCGGGTTCACCGGGTCCAACGCCAACGACATCGTCTCGGCGCATGTCGTGGCGATGTATCTGCCGTCGTTCTTCACCGGGCACCTGATTGCCCGGTTCGGCAGCAAGGTCATCATCGCCACCGGTCTGGCCGTCCTCGCCATGGCCGGGGTCGTGGCGCTGTCGGGGGTCACCTTGGGGAATTTCTTCGGGGCGCTGATCCTTCTCGGCGTCGGCTGGAACTTTGGCTTCATCGGCGCCACGACCATGCTCGCCGGGGCGCATGCGCCACACGAGCGGGGCGTCGTGCAGGGGATGAACGACATGATCGTCTTTGGCGCGGTGACGATGGCCAGCATCGCCTCGGGCGGCATGCTCAACTGCGCCGGCGGGTCGGCGGTCGAAGGCTGGAACATGGTCAACCTCGCGATGGCGCCCTTCATCGCTCTGGCGCTCGGCTCGCTGGTCTGGCTCTGGCTCAAGCCGGAGGCCACCGCGCGGGCCTGATCCCCGTCGGTCTTGACCGGGGGTCGGCCCCGGTCAATCATCGGCCCATCAACCTTCCGGGGGGGCGCGATGCACAGCACCAATTACACCAACACGCTGATCCTGCCCTCGCCCGATTGCAGGGCCGAGGCCAGCGTCGCCCCGCCCAAGCCGGGAACCGTCGCCGCCCTCCAGCACGCGGCGCTGATCGACGCGCCCTACCAGATGACCAGCGACGACCTTCTGGTGCAGATCACGGCCACACGACGGGGGCTGGACAGCGGCGATCATGCAGACCTGCGGCAAGAAATCTTCGCCAAGGGGCAGCCCTGTCTGCGGGCCTCGCCACTGGTCAAGACCTACGGCTGGGGTGTGCACCACGACGGCGAGGGCAAGGTCAGCCTCATCGCCCGCAACAGCCCGGAATTCGCCTCACTCGTCGCTGATGAGAGCATCACTAAGACGCCCGGAATGCGCTCCGGCAAGGGACGCTAGGCGCGCCCGGCTACCAGCGTTTCAAGGCCGAGCGCCAGATCAACCCCGCTCTGCGGCTGAACTCCGACGTCGTCAACCGGCCCTCGGCCACCGCAGCGGGATCCGCCTTGGCCAAGCGGAGCAACGGCCCCGCCCGCCATGCGGTGCGGATCACCGGCACCGCGGCACCGAAGTCTGTGCCCTTTGCCTGCGCCAATGCCGCAAGGCCCGCTTCGGCCAGCGCGCGCACCCCGTCAGGGCGGCCATCCAGCAGCGGCACCCGGCCCCTCGCCTCCAGATCAGGGACAGCCTGCAACCAGCCCGCGATGCCCTGCGCACGGGCCACGGCACGGGCGGCAGGCTCCAGCGCAGGCGCAGCCCCTGCCGCGACACAGCCAAGCCACATCAGATGGCCGGCGGTATGGTCCAGATGCTCGGCAAAGTGGGCCTCATCCTCGAACGGCTCGCGATAGATATCCCAGCGGCGGGCGGCGATCAGCTGATCCAGCGTCTCGGGCGACCACCCGGTCGCCTGCATCGCTTCCGCGAGCGGAGCCGCGACCTCATGGGCGCGGGCGGGTTTGCCGGCGGCGATCTCGGCCACGGCGTCGCGCCACCATTGCAGCCGGATCTCCGCGATCGGCGGCTCGTCGGTCACCCAAGGGGCGCGGGCGGCCTCGATGTTGAGGGCAAAGAGCACGAACAAATGCAGGCGCAGCGGCACCGGCGCGGCCATCGCCGCCAAAAACCTGTCGGGGTCGGATTTGCGAACGATCTCGGCGCAGGCATTCACGCTCATGCAGGCACCGCCACGCAGAGCAGATAGCCCGATTGGTCACGCACCTCACGCCAGGACGCGGCCTCCTGTCGGGCCTCCTGCAAGACCTTGGCAAGTTCCGGCTCCGCGGCTGGCTCCAACTGGGCGATACGCGCCTCCATCGGGGTGTAATAGGCCTCCCAAGCGGCGTCGGACACGACCCGCGAGGCGGAAAGCTCAAAGCCCGCCGCCTCTGTCGCCCGCGCGATCTCGGACACGGTCGGAATATCGCCCTCCCCCTCCCAGAACGCCACAGCCTCCGGCGAAGGGTCCTCGGTCAGATAACAGGGATAGGAAAATGCCACCGCTCCGCCCGGAGCGAGGGCCTCCTCGCGCCACAAGCGCAAACCAGCCTCCAACCCCAGAAAGTAGAGCGCCCCGGCGCACCAGATGAAATCATAGGGTCCGCCGATCCGGGCCAGATCGCCGACAACCGGCGACACCCGCCTATCGCCCTCCCAGGTTTCGGCCACCACCTCGACAAATGGCGCATGCCTGTCCACTGCGGTCACATGGCCCTCCGGTGCAGCGAGAAGCAATGCGGCCACATCGGCCCCCGGCCCACAAGCCGCATCGCAAATCCGGGCGTCAACGGCCACACCGGCAACCTCGGCCGCCCAGGCGACATCCTCGGGCAGCCCCGGCCCCTCACGCGGCAACGCGCTGTGCAGAGTGAAAAAAGCGCTCACATCGGCCCCTTCATCTTGGCAGGAAAACTCATGGCCCGCCCTCTACGACCGCGCCCCGTCCCGGACCAGCTTCCAGACGACGGCATCCACAAGCGCCTCGAAACTGGCATCGACGATATTGGCCGACACACCGACCGTCGACCAGCGACGACCCTGTGCGTCCTCGCTGTCGATAATCACGCGGGTCACGGCCTCGGTGCCGCCATTGGTGATACGGACCTTGAAATCGACCAGACGCATATCGTCGATATAGGCCTGATACGGGCCCAGATCCTTCGACAGCGCCTGATTGAGCGCATTGACAGGGCCGGCGTCCTGCTGCTCGGTCTCACCCTCGTTCTTGTAGAAACTCGTGGTCTTTGCGCCACCGGGCAAGGTCACCGTCACGACGGCCTCGGATTCGACCACCAACTCGCCCTTGGCATTGCGGCGGCGCTCCGAAATCACGCGGTAGCGTTCGACGTCAAAGAACGACGGCAGGCGGCCCATCTCGGCGCGGGCCAGCAGCTCGAACGAGGCCTGCGCCGTGTCATAGGCATAGCCCTGCCCCTCGCGTTCCTTGATGCGGTCGAGAATGCGGAGCAGCGCGGGATCACCCTTATCGAGCTCCAGCCCCGCGTCGGCCAAGCGCACCCGCAGGTTCGACTGACCTGCCTGATTGGACATCGGGACGATGCGCATATTCCCTACCAAGGCGGGATCGATATGCTCATAGGTCGTCGGGTCCTTGGCGATCGCACTGGCGTGCAGCCCGGCCTTATGGGCAAAGGCACTGGCGCCCACGTAAGGGGCCTGCTTCGACGGCACGCGGTTGAGGATCTCGTCGAGCATCCGGCTCACCTTGCGCAACCCGGTCAGCGCCTCCAGCGTGACGCCGGTCTGATACTTGCTGGCATAAGGCTCCTTGAGGAGCAGCGTCGGGATCAGCGTGATCAGGTTGGCATTGCCGCACCGCTCGCCCAATCCGTTCAATGTGCCCTGTATCTGACGTGCCCCCGCATCCACGGCGGCCAGCGAATTGGCCACGGCATTGCCGGTATCGTCATGGGTGTGAATGCCGATGTGATCACCGGGAATCCCGGACGCGATCACCTCCGTCACGATCTGATAGACCTCCTGCGGCAGCGTGCCGCCATTGGTGTCGCACAGCACGATCCAACGAGCGCCAGATGCATAGGCGGCGTGAATGGCTTCCAGCGCATAGGCACGGTTCGCCTTGTAGCCGTCAAAGAAATGCTCGGCATCGAACAGGGCCTCGCGACCCAGGCCCACGATATGGGCAAAGGAGGCGCGGATATTCTCGGTATTCTCCTCCAGCCTGATGCCCAAGGCGGTGGTCACATGAAAATCATGGGACTTGCCCACCAGACAGACCGCCGGGGTCTTGGCATTGATGACCGAGGCCAGAACATCGTCATTGGCCGCCGACCGGCCGGCCCGTTTGGTCATGCCAAAGGCGGTGAGCGTCGCGCGCATCTCCGGGGCGGCCTCGAAAAACGCGCTGTCGGTCGGATTGGCACCGGGCCAACCGCCTTCGACATGGTCAATGCCCAGATCGTCCAAAGCCTTCGCGATGCGCACCTTTTCCTCGGTGGAGAACACCACGCCCTGTGTCTGCTGACCGTCGCGCAAGGTCGTGTCAAAAAGATACAGTCGTTCCATCAGACCGCCCTCCCGGCTTCTTTTGGCCCCAAATACGGACGGCTCGACGCCGCCACCCCGGACAGGCTCATGTCAAACCCTCCAGCTTGGACGCATCGAATTCCGGCCCCGGCTCCCAGCTTGCCTGCCCGCCCAGATCGGTGACGCGAACACCCGCGTCGTTGAGCACGTCACGCAAACGGTCGGCCTCGGCCCAGTCCTTGGCGGCGCGGGCGGCGGCGCGGGCGGCGATCAGGGCCTCGACCTTGGCCGCCACATCGGCATCGACGGCGGGCGTCTCGTCCGCGCCCGACAGCCGGGCCAGATCGGCCCAATCGGTGACGAAGCCCATCAGCTCCAGCCCGGCCGCAAACGGGGCCAACTTGGCGGCCGTCCGGGCCTTGGACAGCACATGCAACCGGGCCATAGCACCCGACGTGTTCAGATCATTGGCCAAGACGCCCAGAAACTCCGGATCCTGCACCCAATCACCGGCCTCCTTCAGGATCGACACCGTTTGCGGCCCATATCCATGGGCCTTCAGAATGCCGAACCAGCCGCGCAAAGTGGCCTCGGCCTCGGCGCGTTTCGCGTCGGTCCAATCCATCGGCTTGCGGTAATGGGTGCTCAGCATGACAAAGCGGATCACCTCGCCCGGCACGCCCTTGTCGAGCAGATCGCGGACGGTAAAGAAGTTGCCCAGAGACTTGGACATCTTCTTGCCCTCCACCTGCAACATCTCGTTATGCAGCCATACATCGGCAAAGCCCTCGCCGGGATGGGCGCAGCACGACTGGGCGATCTCGTTCTCATGGTGTGGAAACTGCAGGTCCATGCCACCGGCGTGAATGTCGAACCGGGCACCGAGCAGTTCATAGGCCATCGCAGAGCATTCGATATGCCAACCCGGACGGCCCCGGCCCCACGGGCTGTCCCAACCGGGCAGATCGTCCGGCGACGGCTTCCACAGCACGAAATCCATCGAATTGCGCTTGTAGGGGGCGACCTCGACACGGGCGCCCGCGATCATGTCGTCCACGCTGCGGCCCGACAGCGCGCCATACTCGGGATAGCTCTCGACCGAAAACAGCACATGCCCCTCGGCGGCATAGGCATGTCCCGACGCCACAAGACCCTCGATCATCGACACCATCGCACCGATCCACTCGGTCGCGCGGGGCTCGATGGTCGGGCGCAAGGCTCCCAGTGCGTCCATATCCGCATGATACCACGCAATCGTCTCGTCAGAGCGGTCGTGGATCAGCTGCTCCAACGTGCCCTCGGCCCCCGCGGCCTTGCGCTTTTGCGCGGTCTCGTTGATGCGGTCGTCCACATCGGTGAAATTGCGCACGTAAGTCACGTGATCGGGGCCGAACACCTCGGCCAGCAGGCGAAACAGAATGTCGAAGACAACGACAGGCCGGGCATTGCCCAGATGCGCCCGGTCATAGACCGTGGGGCCACAGACATACATCCGCACATTGGCCGGATCGATCGGCTCGAACGGGGCCTTGCGGCGGGTCGCAGTGTTGTAGAGCTGAATAGTCGTCATTTTGTCCTCAAACGCAGCACAGGGCGCGGGTTCGCCGCGGGCCTATCGGTTTCAGGTCAAAAAGGAAACGTGAAAGAGCAGCCCGCGAACGTGTTCAGCAGGGAATAATAATGCAAATCTGGATGCACAGGCTCTTCATGAGACCGGTCTTAGCACCGGTCGGCGGATGCGTCCAGCATTTGCTGCGACACATCCGCCCGGCCCGAGGCGAACCCGCGCACGCCCTCGGCGCCCGCCGGGCGGCCCTGCGGTTCGGTCCTACCGGGTTGCGGTCAACTCACCCTGCATGGTCTGGGTCTGCTCGGTCGCGGTGCCCGCATTCGTCACCCACTCGGCGGTGGTATATCCGCGCAGATAGCCGTGGTCGTCTCCAATGAACTGGCCATCGAAGCTCCCGGTAACATCGACGGTCGCCATCGCGGCGGAACCCGAGGTCAGGTTGCCCGAAATATCGACAATCACCGAACTGTCGCTCGGATCGATCGTGCCATTGGTCATCGCCAGCGTGCCGTCAAAGACCGTTCCGCTACCGGCACGGAAATCGAACAGCCTGCCAGAGATCGCATCGCTGCCGAAATCCGCCTGCAACTCGGCCAGGGCCAGAATGGCAGGCGAGGCATCGAGACTGAAAGACGCGGTGCCGACATATGTGACCGAGCCCGTCGCAGGCAGCTGGTGGGTCACGCCTTCCTCAGCCATCTGGCGGGCGGAATCGCGGCGCAACTCATCGTTGATCGCCGAGAGCTGCTGATACGTCACCGCATCGTTCACCGCCGGATCGAGCGAGGCGTCGATGCTCTCGACACCGCAACCCGATAGAACGGCCATAACAATGGCCAAGCCGAAATACTGTCTCACGCTACGCTCCTGCTCTGCAATTCGGGCGATCGACCTATGAACGGTTCTTTGGTCGCCCCTGTCTCGATGTCGTGACGGCGGACACGCCGCACCCGCAAAAAGCCCACGCAAATCGTCAGAAATTGGGCATCGCCCGGGCGTTTTTCCGGCCGCGCAAGGGCGGTCCGGCCGCGCGATTTCACAAGGCGGCCGCCTCCGTCGCCTCTACGGATCCTGCATCAACATCGCAGTTCAAACCACTAGAAAGACATCATATTCCTGCGCCTATGGCGTCAGCATCGCGGCCAGCTTGGCGACCGTGTTCAGATTGCGCGCCGTGACCTCGGTGCCGGTGACCACCCGGGACATGCGCTCGGCCAATTTCGATCGGCCGATACCGTCCGGCGCGTGCAGCCATGCGATCCGGGGCTGACAGACAAAGGTCTCGGTTGGCGCGCGATGCGCCTCCAGCACGGCCTCGTCGATCACGGCCTCCGACCAGAGAAAGAACGCATGGACGTGGCTGCCCTTCTCGGGTTGAAACGGACAGTCGGACAGAGCCGCGCGGATGGCAGCGCCCGGCAGGACCAGCACCGGCACGTCGACGCCCATCCGGGCCACCATCGCCTGTCGGAGGGCCGCAGCCAAAGACCCGGCCTGCCCCTCGGCGGAGAACACGAGGTTGCCGCTGGCGATATAGGACCGGACATCGGTCCAGCCCAACCCGGTCGCCAAGGCGCGCAGATCGGCCATCGGCACCTTGTTTCCGCCGCCCACGTTCACGCCGCGTAGTAACGCCACCCACTCGGCCATGATCGTTGATCCCTCACTCACTCCCCGCCATACTGGCACCATGAGCCGCGATCTGGTCAATGAAATATGCAGCACCCTGCCCGGCGCCGAGGTCTCGGACCCGTGGGGCGGAGAGCACGATGCATGGAAGGTGGGCGGCAAGATGTTTGCCTGCCGGGGATCGCTGCAAACCTCGACCTCCGTGAAAACCGACAGCATCGAAACCGCCGAAATGCTGATAAGCCTCGGGGTCGGTGAAAAGGCCGCCTATTTTCACAAATCGTGGATCAGCCTGCCCGACGGCACTGAGGCAGACGAACTGCGGCACCGGATCGAAGCGTCCTACCGGATCATCCGCAAAGGGCTGACCAAAAAGATGCAAGCCACGCTCGGGGATTACCCCGGCTGCTGAGCCACCCGTCGATTTTAGTGAAATTGGTCGGGGCGGAGAGATTCGAACTCCCGACCCTCTGTTCCCAAAACAGATGCGCTACCAGACTGCGCTACGCCCCGAACCGACGCCCTCATAAGACGGGCGGCAGCGATTGAAAAGCCCCAAAAGTGTTTAAGATGCACAGGGGGCCGCTGCGGCCGCGCCAATCGAGGGATGTTGCAGCACATCACCGGGCTCGATGCCAAGCCGGCCGGCCATGCCGCCGTTGATCTCCAGCACGAATTTCACGCCCTCGCCGCCGTCGATGGTGGTTTCGTCGAGGGGAACGGCGTTCTCGTGAACCGTCAGGACAGTGCCATCCGGGCCGGCAAACAGCATGTCGAGCGGGATCAGCGTGTTGCGCATCCAGAATGTCGCGCGCTGCGGCGCGTCATAGACGAACAGCATGCCCGCCATCGTCGGCATTTGTTCCACATACATCAGGCCGCGACCGCGCTCGGCGCTGTCATCCGCGACCTCGACGGTGAAATTCGCCTGCCCCCAGTCGCCGCGCACGGTGACGCGATCCTCGCGACAGGCGGCGGCAGCAGAACTGGCCCCCGCGGCACTCAGCAGCAAGAGCGCGACCGAAATCCATCGTCTCATTCAGACCGTTCCCGACGTTGCCGGACAGCCATGTCCCAGGCCAGCACTTCGGCCGCCATGCGACCGCGCTTGCCTTCGATCACCTTCAGGCAGACCGCCTCCCCGACCGCGAGATCGGAAAAGCCTGATTGCCTGAGCACCTCGATATGCACGAAAATATCCTCATCCTGGCCGAACACATTGCCAAAGCCAAAGCCCTTGACCTTATCGAACCACTTTATCCGAACCGGCTCAAGCGGCAGGTTGGCGATATATTCGGGATCGTATTCGGCAATGTCGGTCAGGCCCGCACCGGCAGGATTCTCCGGTGGGGTGATCTCGAGAACCTCGTAGGCCTGAACCCCACGCTCGGTCTGCTGCACAACCAGACGGATACCCGCCCCGTCGGCCAAAGAACTCTGCCCGAAATTGCGTAACACGTTGGCGTGCAGCAGGATGTCAGGCCCACCTTCGTCGGATACAACGAAACCAAACCCCTTTGCAGGGTCAAACCACTTTACCCGGCCCTCAACTTCGAGGCGATCTCGCTTGTCGGACGTGTCCATTAAGATTCTTCCACAGGCATCACGGTTTCGTTACTTGGACAGCACTTTCTGAGCAGTCCATGCAACAATGCGCATATAAACAAGGGCGTCGCAACCCCCTGCAATTCACGAAGCGTGAAATTCAGGGGTTCAATCGGGTCTTTTTCCACGGCATTTCGATCGTCTCCCGCGTCCAGCGGAACCGATCGTGCAGTCGAAACGCACCATCGGCCCAGAACTCCATTTCAATCGGGACAATCCGGTATCCGCCCCAATGCGGGGGCCGGGGTGGATTGGTCCCCTTGGTGGCCGTTACACGCGCCACCTCGGCCATGAGCGCCGCCCTCGACGAAAGCGGGCGGGACTGCGCCGACGCCCAAGCGCCCAACCGGCTCTGCAACGACCGGGAGGCATAGTAGGCTTCCGCCTTCGGACCATCCTCGCGGCTTACAAGCCCGCGGACCCGAATTTGGCGTGCCAGCGACTTCCAGTGTAGCACAAAAGCGGCCTTTCCGGAGGATTCAATTTCGATGGCCTTCTGGCTTTCGTAATTCGTATAGAACACGAAGGCGTCCGGCTCGATCTCCTTGAGCAGGACCATGCGCACGTTGGGCATGCCGTCCGGATCGACGGTCGACAGGGCAATCGCGTTGGGATCGCTCGGCTCGGACTTGGCCGCCTCGCTCATCCACGATTGCGCCAGAACAAAGGGGTCGTCCCCCGCAAAGATACCGGTTCGGTCGCTCATCAAGGGCCTCCTTACGGTGCGAATCCTACGCCCCGCCCTGCCGACTTACAATGCCCAGACGCCCCCATGCGACACAGCCATCTCTGTCTTGATGCAGGGGCCGCAATCGCCTAAACAAAACAGGCTCTTGCCCCTGGCCTGTGCCTGTGGCGGCAGCGTGACAATCTGAATCCAAGGGGGCAGGTCCATGACGGCAGGGCTGATGCAGGGAAAACGCGGGCTCATTATGGGGCTCGCCAACGACAAATCCATCGCATGGGGGATCGCCAAGGCTCTCTCCGACGCGGGTGCCGATCTGGCCTTCTCCTATCAGGGAGAGGCTTTGAAAAAGCGGGTCGGTCCGCTGGCCGCCTCTCTGGGCTCCGACATCGTGCTACCCTGCGACGTCGGCGACGAGGCGTCCATCGACGGGCTCTTCGACGGACTCAAGGAGCATTGGGACGGTCTCGACTTCATCGTCCACGCCATCGGTTTCTCGGACAAGAACGAATTGCGCGGGCGCTACGTCGACACCAGCCGCGACAACTTCACCATGACGATGGACATCTCGGTCTATTCCTTCACCGCCGTCATGCAGCGGGCCGAAAAGATGATGAGCAAGGGCGGCAGCGCCATCACGCTCACCTACTACGGGGCCGAACGGATCATGCCGCATTACAACGTCATGGGGGTCGCCAAAGCGGCGCTCGAAGCATCGGTGCGGTATCTGGCAGAGGATCTGGGCAAGGACGGCATCCGGGTGAACGCGATCTCTGCCGGCCCGATCAAGACGCTGGCGGCATCGGGGATCGGCGATTTCCGCTACATCCTGAAATGGAACGAGTACAACTCGCCGCTGCGCAAGAACGTCACCATCGACGAGGTCGGCGGCTCGGCGCTGTATCTTCTGTCCGATCTGTCGTCCGGGGTGACGGGCGAAACGCATCACGTCGACGCCGGCTACCACGTTGTCGGCATGAAGGCCGTCGACGCCCCCGATATCGAAGCGCCCAATCGCAAGGACGAAGGCTGACGCCGTCGGGCCATCCACCAGAAAGAAGACACATGAGCACACGCCCCTCCGACCGCCTGCCCCATGAAAAGGGCTTTCACATTTCGTGGGATCAAATCCACCGCGACAGCCGGGCACTGGCGTGGCGGCTCGACGGGCACGGGCCCGATGACGGAAACTGGCGGGCGATCGTGGCGATCACGCGTGGCGGCATGGCCCCGGCAATGATCATGGCACGAGAACTGGATATCCGGACGGTCGACACGATCAGCGTCAAAAGCTACAACCATCAAACCCAATCCGAAGCGACGGTCCTCAAATCCCCGGATGCCGACATGATGGGCGACGGAACCGGTATCCTGATCGTCGACGATCTGGTCGATTCCGGGCGGACGCTGGAACTGGTGCGGGAACTCTATCCCAAAGCGCATTTCGCCACGGTCTACGCCAAGCCCAAAGGGCGACCACAGGTCGACACCTTCATCACCGAGGTCAGCCAGGACACGTGGATCTTCTTTCCGTGGGATATGGCGCTGCAATATGTAGAGCCCTACCGGGGCAAGGACTGACACCGCGACTCTCGTCCGCGCAGCTAAAAGCGGCGCGGCGGAACCGGTGGGTGCCCCTTCCTGAACAGGGCCAAACAAGGCCACCGGAGGTGCCCGCACAGCGCTCCGACATAAGGATGTCGCAACGATGAGCCTGAGCACCACGCTCCCCCGCAAACGGCCTTGGGCACATCTCGCCCTGGTTGTGTCCCTCGTCGGCAAAGGCGGGCTCGGGCTGACGCAGCTGCTGGCCGGGCTGGCGATATTCGCCGTCCCGGGCGGACTGACCAACGTATCCACCTTCCTCGCCAGAACCGAATTGACCGAAGACCCCAACGATCCGTTCGCACTCTGGATCACTCACCAGATCGCGCAACTGCCGCCCGATGCGGACCACTTCTACACGCTCTACTTCGTTATCCACGGCCTCCTGAACCTCGGTGCCGTGCTGGCACTTCTGGCTGGGTTGCGATGGGCCTATCCGGCCTCGATCGCGGCGCTGGTCGGATTTATCGCCTATCAGATGTACAAATACTATCACGGAGAAGGCGCGATCATGATCGTCCTGACCGTGATCGACATCCTTGTCATCTGGCTGATCTGGATCGAATACAAGGCGCTGCGCGCCGAGGATCAGACCAAGGGCTGATCGGGTCCGCTCCACGCCGCGGCGCCGACCACCAGTCGCGGCTCTCTGTGGCCCTCGTCGAATGGATATTTATGACCCAAAGAAGCAGAGGCGCGCGCTTCCCTTCTTTGGGTTGCAAATATCCCCGCCGGAGGCAACAAAACAAATGTCGTGCGCCGCAGGCGCGCATTTTGGAAAGTCCGAATGATGTCCACGCGCGCCCTCGCCCGCACCGCCACCACTTTTGCCCCGCCCGTGATGGAGGCGCGCCGTTGGCTCGAGGGGGTCACCCACCCGGCGGACCGGCCCCTGATCAACGTCAGTCAGGCCGCTCCGGTGGACCCGCCGCCGCCGCAGATGCTGGAGGCGATTGCACAGATCGTCCTGACCGAGCCGGAGGCGCATCTCTACGGCCAGGTGTTGGGCCTGCCTGAGCTGCGGGCTGAAGTCGCCGGTCACTGGTCGGACAGCTACGGCGGGCAGATCCGCGCGGATCAGGTCGCGATCACCTCCGGCTGCAATCAGGCCTATGCCTCTGCCCTGATGACGCTCTGCGCCGAGGGCGACGAAGTGATCCTGCCGGTGCCCTATTACTTCAATCACCGCATGTGGAACGATATGGCCGGGGTGACGACCGTGCCCCTGCCCACCGGCGCCGGCCTGATCCCGGACGCCGACGATGCGGCCGCCTTGATCACCGACCGCACCCGCGCAATCGTGCTGGTCAGCCCCAACAACCCCGGCGGCGTAGAATACCCCGCCGAGACCCTTCGCGGGTTCTTCGATCTCTGCCGCGCCCGTGGCATTGCCCTGATCGTCGACGAAACCTACCGCGATTTCGACAGCCGCACCGGCGCGCCGCACGATCTGTTTTCCGATCCGGATTGGGACGACACGCTGATCCAACTCTATTCCTTCTCCAAGGCCTACCGCCTGACCGGCCACCGGGTCGGCGCGATGACGGCCAGTGTCGCGCGGCTCGCCGAAGCCGAGAAGTTTCTCGACACGGTCGCGATCTGCCCCAACCAGATCGGCCAACGCGCCGCGCTTTGGGGGATGCGCAATCTCAGCCAGTGGCTCGCCGGCGAACGGGCCGAGATCCTCGACCGCCGGGCCGCCATCGCCGACAACATGCCGAAGCTCGCCGCCCAAGGCTGGAAACTGCTCGGCTGCGGCGCCTATTTCGCCTATCTGGAGCATCCCTTCGCCATGACCTCGGCTGATTTCGCCCGGAAACTGGTGGCCGAGGCCGGTGTGCTGCTGCTTCCCGGCACCATGTTCATGCCCCCCGAAATCCCCGGTGGCGACACTCAGGTACGTGTCGCTTTCGCCAACATCGACCGGGCCGGAGTGGGCCTGTTGTTCGACCGTCTCGCCGGGCTGCCGTTCGCCCACCGCACATAGGCTTGCACGCACCCGCCCAGACCCCTATTGAATGGCCGGAGTTTTAGGGGAGTGGCCACAATGGCAAAGGGCAAAGGCAGCCGTATCGGCGTCTGGATCATCTTGGGTTTGCTGTTCGTGGGCCTGATCGGCTTCGGCACGACGAACCTGTCGGGAAATATCCGGTCCATCGGCTCCGCCGGGGACAAGGACATCGGCGTGCAGACCTACGCCAATGCCCTGACCCAGCAGATCGACGCGTTTTCCGCCCAGTTGGGCCAGCCGCTCAGCTTTCCGCAGGCGCAGGCCTTCGGGATCGACCGGGCCGTGCTCAGCCAGGTGGTCTCGACCGCCGTGCTCGACAACGAAGTGGCGCAGCTCGGCGTTTCCGTCGGGGACGAACGGGTCGCCGAGCGTGTGGTGCAAATCCCCGCCTTTCAGGGCATCTCCGGCAGCTTTGACCGGGAGGCCTACCGCTTCACCCTCGACCGGAACGGACTGACCGAGCGCGAATTCGAATCCGGCCTGCGCGACGACATGGCCCGCACCCTGCTGCAAAGCGCGGTGTTGGGCGGCATTCCGGAGGCGGAAGTCTATGCCGACACCATGTTGAACTTCGTCGGTGAACGGCGCAGTTTCGACTGGGCCCCGCTCACCGCCGATATCCTCACCGATCCTCTGCCGGCGCCCACCGAGGAAGACATGCTCGCACAATACGAGGCGACGCCCGAGGCCTACACCGCGCCCGAGATCCGCAAGATCACCTACGCCGCGATCCTGCCGGAGATGATCCAGGACGAGGTCGAGGTGGACGACACCGCCGTGCGCGAACTCTATGACGCCCGGATCAACGATTATGTGCAGCCGGAACGGCGGCTCGTCGAACGGCTGGTCTTTGGCAATGAGGCACAGGCGAACGACGCCATGGCGTCGCTGACCGCGGGCGAGACCGACTTCGACACGCTGGTGTCCGACCGGGGTCTCGATCTGGCGGACGTGGATCTGGGCGACGTCGCGGCCGACGATCTCGGCGCGGCCAGCGAGGCGGTGTTCGGCGCCGCCCCCGGCGATGTGGTCGGGCCGGTGATGACCTCGCTCGGACCGGCGCTGTTTCGGATGAACGCGATCCTTGGCGCCGAAGAGATCAGCTTCGAAGAGGCCGCCCCCGATCTGCGCGCCGAACTGGGGCGCGACAGAGCACGCCGGGTCATCGCGGGCGAATACGACCGGATCATCGATCTGATCGCCGGCGGTGCGGCCATCGAAGACCTCGCCGAACAGACACGGCTGGAACTCGGGACCATCGACTGGTCCGAAGAGGTCAGCGACGGCATCGCCGCCTACGATCTGTTCCGGCAGCAGGCCATGGCCACCGAGGTGGGGGCGTTCCCCGAATTGAGCGAGCTTGACGATGGCGGGCTGTTCACCCTGCGGGTCGACGAGATCGTGGCCCCTGCCCTGCGCCCCCTCGACGAGGTGCGCGAACAGGTCATCGCCGACCGGGTCGATCGGGCCACGGCCGAAGCGGTCGGCGCCGTCGGGGCAGAATTGCAGGCGCAGGTCGGCAACGGTGCCGCGATGAGCGATCTCGGGCTGTCGGTCACCTCCGAGGCCAACGCGATCCGTAGAAACTTCATCCCCGATACTCCGCAAGGGCTCATGGCGGAGGTCTTCGACATGGCACTGGGTGAAGCGCGGGTGATCTCGGACGAGACCGGGCTGACGGTGCTGGTGCACCTGACCGATATCGCCCCGGTGGATATGGACGATCCGACCATGGCCGCCGAAGCCGAAGCCATCGCCGCCCGGACCAGCCAGGGCATTGCACAGGACATCTACAGCATCTTCACCGCATCGGTGCAGGCGCGGACGGATGTCTCGATCAACCAGGCCGCGATCACCGCGGTGCATGCGAATTACCAGTGACATGAGCCTGCTTCCCGATTTCGACAGCTTCAGCGCGGGCTACAGCGCCGGGCAGAACCAGATCGTCTATACCCGGCTGGCCGCAGACCTCGACACGGCCGTATCGCTGATGTTGCGGCTCTCGGGGGCTGGCAAACACGCCTTCATGCTGGAAAGCGTGACAGGGGGCGAAGTGCGCGGGCGGTATTCGATCATCGGGATGAACCCCGATCTGATCTGGGATTGCCGCGGCACCAGCGCCCGGATCAACCGGGCGGCACGCTACGACGATGATGCCTTCGTCGAAGAAGGCAGCGACCCGCTCAGCTCGCTTCGGGCGCTTCTGGCGGAAAGCAAGATCGACCTGCCCGACGACCTTCCCGCAGCCTCGGCGGGGCTGTTCGGCTATCTGGGCTATGACATGATCCGGCTGGTGGAACACCTGCCCGACGTGAACCCCGATCCGCTGGGGCTGCCCGACGCGGTGATGCTGCGGCCCTCGGTGGTCGCGGTGCTCGACGGGGTGAAAGGCGAGGTGATCCTCGTCGCGCCCGCATGGGTGACGTCCGGGCTCAACGCCAAGGCGGCCTACGCACAGGCCGCCGAACGGGTGATGGACGCTCAGCGGGCGCTCGACCGGCCGGTGCCCACCGACAGCCGGCACCTTGCCGCACCGATCGAGGCCGGGCCACCGGTCTCGAACTTCTCGCCCGATGGCTACCGGGCCGCGGTCGAAACCGCAAAGGACTACATCCGCGCAGGCGACATCTTCCAGGTGGTCCCGTCGCAGCGGTGGACACAAGAGTTCCACGAACCGCCCTTCGCACTGTACCGAAGCCTGCGGCGGACGAACCCCTCGCCCTTCATGTTCTTCTTCAACTTCGGTGATTTTCAGGTCGTCGGCGCGAGCCCCGAGATCCTCGTGCGGGTCTTCGGACGGGAAATCACGATCCGACCCATCGCGGGCACCCGGCCACGGGGCGCGACGCCGGTCGAGGATCGGGCCAACGAGGCCGATTTGATGGCCGACGAAAAGGAACTGGCCGAACACCTGATGCTGCTCGACCTCGGGCGCAACGATGTCGGGCGGGTGGCCAAGATCGGCACCGTGCGGCCGACCGAGGAATTCATCGTCGAACGCTATTCCCACGTGATGCACATCGTGTCGAACGTGGTGGGCGAACTGGCCGAAGACCAGGACGCGCTCTCGGCCTTCTTTGCGGGCATGCCGGCAGGAACGGTCTCCGGCGCCCCCAAGGTCCGGGCGATGGAAATCATCGACGAACTCGAGCCCGAAAAGCGCGGCGTCTACGGCGGCGGTCTGGGCTACTTCTCGGCCAATGGCGACATGGACATGTGCATCGCCCTGCGCACCGCGATCCTCAAGGATGAAAAGCTCTACATTCAGGCCGGCGGCGGCGTGGTCTACGACAGCGATCCGGAAGCCGAATACCAGGAGACCGTGCACAAATCCAACGCCCTGCGGCGCGCGGCACAAGACGCCACGCGGTTCCGGCGCGACGGCAGCAACTAGCACGTCGGGGTTCGCTCCGTCACGGCGGTCCGCGCGATTTGACTTATTGCCTCCGGCGGGAGTTTTCCGGCCAAGATGAAGGCAGGACAATCGCGCCGACCCACCCTTCTTTGGGTCTCAAATATCCCCGCCGGAGGCATCCGCCACCGGCCACGCGCACCCAAGGCCGTTGCATGATCTTACGATCTGCGCGCGCGCCATTAACTCTCGACCGGACACCGGCGCCGGACCATGGCACCTACGCCATACCGACGCGATACCGACGGCATACCGAACGCCGAATTCTCCGATCAGGCACGTGAACGAAGTGAGTCGCGCCGCCCTATTCGGCCCCGAGAAGAGTTGCCGAGACAGGCGCAAGCGTCACCTGCCCTGCCCGGTTCGCCGTGCCCCAAAGGCTGAGCGCCGAAATCGTGTCGGCACGGACCCGCCCCACCAATACGACACCGCTCTGCTGGCGGGCACGGAATGCCGCCTGATCGAGGAACCGCCGGATGACACGCGCATCCTGATCCTCGGAATCGAGGTCCCGGTAGATCACGGCTGCCGCAACATCCACCGCCTCGGCACTGCGGAGCGCCATGTTAAGACCCTGGGATTGCGTCACAAATCCGCGACCATCCTGCGCCAGCCGGGCCATCGCCTGCTCGGTCACGCCGCGATCGGATTGCAGCCCGCCCGCGCCCACATCCAGCAGAGCGATGCTCTCGGGCAAGGCCGCGAAGGCAGCCTCCAGAGTGATCTCCACATCCGAGGGCAAAGCGCCCTCGGGCACGGCCGCTACTGCCATGACTTCGATGCCCGCGGCGCGATAGGCAGACATCTTCGCCGCCGCGTCCTCGGACAGCGCATCCAGCGCGATCGTCACCGGAAACGGCACCGCATTGACGGCGGCGACAGCCCCGCCACCGAGACTGCCATCGTCGATCAGTATGATCGACATCAGGGGCTTGTTCTCCGGGTTCTCGTAGCTCGACGCATAGCGTTCGAGCGCCGGCGCGTCTTCGTCGGGGGCCGCGTCAGGAGCCGGCTCTGCGGCCTCCTCTACCGGTTCCGCAGGTGCGCTGCCTGGGCGGATCACGCGCACCGCGTCGGTGCCGCCGGGCAAATTGGAACCGTCGCCCTGCAAGGCAATCCTCGGAGCGGCCGGTTCGGTCGGAGTTTCGGTCTGGGGTTCAGTCGGTGGTTCGGTCACCGGCTCTGGCGAAAGGTCCGCGACCGATTCGGGGGCGGCTTCCTCAGTGGTCGGTTCCGCCATCCGAGGGGCCTCCGCCGAGACGTCGGGGGCCGTCGCGGTATTCGCCCCGGGCACCACCAACGGCGCACCCGCATCCGCGGCAAGCGGTTGATCCGTCGGACTTTCCGTCTCGGCCTGCGGCCTGTCGGCGGGCTCTGGATCGGTCGTCGCGACAGTCTCGGGCACCGTCTCCGGCGCGGGGTTGGGGGCGATCTCGACGATGACCGGGGCTGGCTCGGCCGGCTCCGGTTCGACGAGAACGACGGTCGCGTCCGGGGTGGCGCTCTCGGGCGCGGCAAGCGGTTGCTCTGGCGGCGTGTCGCTGGGCGGAGGGGCCACCGGATCGGAGGGCACTTCCACAAGAGCCTCGGCCACGGGTGGCTCTGGCGCGCGGGCCAAGGGGTTGGGCAGGACAGGCGCCTCGGCCCCGGCAATCACATCCGGGGCAGAGACCGCCGGTGCGGGCGCGGCAAGGTCTTGCCCCTCGTCGTCTGCCGAGGGCGCCACTGGCGAGGCGGTGTCCGCAGCCGGCAAGGCCGGATCGACGTCCGGCATCGCAACTTCCGGCGTCTCGGAGGGCGCCGGCGCACCGCCGGGATCCACCGCACCACCCGGCACCGCGTCAGAACCGCCGCCAATGATCTCGCCACTGCCTTCGGCCAAGCCCGGTGCATTGACCTGGGGCGACATCGGCGGCCTGTCCCCTGCGGGCTGTTCGCCCACCAGTGACGCTGTGCCCAATGCCAATCCCGAGACCATCAGCCCCAACAACCCGCCCGAAAAAAATCCTCGAAACACGTGTCCCGCCTCTTTTTCTTTGCCTTTTGCGCCCTGCTCAGGCCTCAGACTGCGGACCGGACCTTGACGGGCCGGGCGCTTGCAGCCCATGAATGGCCGCAACTATACCGTCAGGGCCTGCCCGGGCGGTAGCCCCCAATTTGGCCAAGGGCAACAAGATGCTGCTTCTGATCGACAATTACGACAGCTTTACCTACAACCTCGTCCATTATCTGGGAGAGTTGGGGGCCGAGGTCGCGGTTCACCGCAACGATGCGCTGGATGTGCAGGCCGCCATGGCGCTGCGCCCGTCGGGCATCGTGTTGTCCCCCGGCCCTTGCGATCCGGCGCGGGCCGGCATCTGTCTGGCATTGACGTCGGCGGCCGCCGAGACGCGGACCCCGCTCTTGGGCGTCTGCCTCGGCCATCAGACCATTGGCGAGGCATTCGGCGGCAAGGTCGTGCGCTGCCACGAGATCGTGCATGGCAAGCTGGGCGACATGCACCACACCGGCAAGGGCCTGTTCGCGGGCCTGCCAAGCCCGCTCAAGGCAACCCGCTATCACAGTCTGGTCGTCGAGCGGGACAGCCTGCCCGACTGCCTTGAAGTCACCGCAGAGCTGGACGACGGCACCATCATGGGCCTGCAACACCGCGAGTTGCCGATCCACGGCGTGCAGTTTCACCCCGAGAGCATCCGCTCCGAGCATGGACACACGCTGTTGGACAATTTCCTCAAGACGGTCCCGGTGGCGGCATGAGCGACGCCCTCAAGCCGCTGATCCACGCCGCCGCCGAAGGCCCGCTGACCAGAGAGCAGGCCGAAGCGGCCTTTGAGATCCTGTTCGAGGGCGACGCCACGCCGAGCCAGATCGGTGGCCTTTTGATGGCCCTGCGCACCCGTGGCGAGACGGTCGAGGAATACGCCGCCGCTGCCGCCGTGATGCGCGCCAAGTGCAACCCGGTGAAGGCCCCCGATGGCGCCATCGACATCGTCGGCACCGGCGGCGACGGCAAGGGCACTCTCAACATCTCTACCGCCACCGCCTTTGTCGTGGCGGGCGCCGGTGTGCCGGTGGCCAAACATGGCAACCGCAACCTCAGCTCCAAATCAGGGGCCGCCGATGCCCTTGGCCAGATGGGCGTCGATGTGATGGTCGGGCCGGCCGTGGTGGAGCGGGCGCTCAAAGAGGCAGGCATCGGCTTCATGATGGCGCCGATGCACCATCCTGCGATCAAGCATGTGATGCCGACCCGCGCCGAACTTGGCACCCGCACGATATTCAACATTCTCGGACCGCTGACCAACCCGGCCGGGGTCAAGCGGCAGCTTTCGGGCGCGTTCAGCCGGGATCTGATCACGCCGATGGCGCAAACGCTGAACGCGCTCGGCTCCGAGGCGGCGTGGCTCGTCCACGGTTCTGACGGCACCGACGAATTGACGATCACCGGGGTGTCATGGGTGGCGGCACTGTCGTCCGGCATGATCGCCATGCGCGAAGTGCACCCCGAAGATGCGGGCCTGCCGGTGCATCCGTTCGAGGCGATCCTCGGCGGCACCCCCGAAGACAACGGCATCGCCTTCCGCGCCCTGCTCGATGGCGCTGAAAGCGCCTACCGCGACGCGGTGCTGCTCAATGCCGCGGCGGCCCTGTTGGTGGCCGGCAAGGTCGAGAGCCTGCGTGAGGGCGTCGCTCTGGGTCGTGAGAGCATCAATTCCGGGGCCGCCAAGCGGGCGATCGAAGCATTGGCACGGGTCACGACAGGCGGTTGATCTCCGCCCCTGTCGTTGCCCGGAGCCGCTGCCGTTTCCACCTCTCACCACCTTGGCCCTGCGCGGTGGCGGATCGGCCCATACGATGCCCGAGCGTTGACCAATCCTGTGCCTTCGGCCAACATTCCTGGCAAACGAGGGTTCCGATGCTGACGGATTTCTGGAAACACAAAGGCTGGATCGCCCTGATTCCCTTGGCAATGGCGGCACTTGCGTTCTTTGCCTGGATCGCCATAGGATCCGACGCCCGCCAGATGGAACGACGCGGCATCGAAGCCGAGGCCACCATCGTCGACACCCGCCGCGTCATGCGCCCCGCGACCACCAGCACCGGGTCCGGCACCGTCGCACGGGTGAGTGCGAACTACTACGTCACCGTCATGTTTCCGACCGGGTCGGCGCTGGAGGACACGCTCGAAATCCAGCAGGTCGAACATTTCGTCGACCGCAGCTATTATGAGCGGGTCGATACCGGAGACAGGGTCTGGGTGCGCTATCTGCCCGACGATCCGGAGCGGATCGAGCTTGAGCCCGGTGGCACGCAATCCAACAGCAACGCGGCCGGCTGGGTCGGGCTCGGTATGCTGGTCTGTGCCGGCCTTCTGGGCGGTCTCATCTGGACTCATGCGGCCAAGGTGCACCGATTCAAGACCACGGGCGGCACCGTGAAGGCCACCGTCACCGGCATCACCAAGCAAAACGGCTGGACCATCCTCAGCCTGACCCTCCCCGACGGGCGCTCGGTCAAGGCGCTGCCGTTGCGGGCTGACGACGGCACATTCCACCCTGGTGCGACGATCGACGTGCTGTCGCATCCGCACCATCCCGAACAGGTGATGATCCCGCCTACCGCGTGATCCGCCTCTTTCCAACCTCCCCGCGCGGCGCTAAGAACGCGGCATGGATATTCTCGACAAAATCAAAGCCTACAAGCTGCAAGAGGTCGCCGCCGCCAAGGCCGCGGTCCCTTTGGCAGATGTTGAGGCCGCCGCCGCCGAAGCGCCCGCTCCACGCGGCTTTGCTGACAGCCTGATCGAGGCCGGCAAAACCGGCTACGGCTTGATCGCCGAGATCAAAAAGGCCAGCCCGTCCAAAGGCTTGATCCGTGCGGACTTCGATCCGCCCAGCTTGGCGCAGGCCTACGAGGCCGGTGGCGCGACTTGCCTCTCCGTGCTGACCGACACCCCGTCCTTCCAGGGTGAGAAGTCCTTTCTGACGGCGGCACGGCAGGCCACCTCCCTGCCGGCGCTGCGCAAGGATTTCATGTATGACACCTATCAGGTGGCCGAGGCACGCGCGCTTCACGCCGACTGCATCCTGATCATCATGGCCTCGGTCTCGGACGCTCAGGCGATCGAACTCGAGGACGCCGCGATAAGCTACGGCATGGATGTTCTGATTGAGGTCCACGACCGGGCCGAGCTCGACCGGGCCATCAACCTCAAGTCGCCGCTCATCGGGATCAACAACCGCAACCTCAAGACATTCGAGGTGACGCTCGACACCACCCGCGAGCTTGCCCGCGTGGTCCCCACCGACCGGATCATCGTCGCGGAAAGCGGGCTGACCACGCCCGAGGATCTGGCCGATCTGGCGGCGTATGGCGCGCGCACCTTCCTGATCGGGGAAAGCCTGATGCGGCAGCCCGACGTCACCCAGGCAACCCGCGACCTGCTCGCCCGGCCACTCTTGGGAACGGGCGGATGAGCCTCAGCCACTTCGACTCCGCGGGCCAGGCCCATATGGTCGATGTGTCGGACAAGGCCGTAACCTCGCGCATTGCCGTGGCCGAGGGGCATGTCGTGATGACCCCGGAGACGCTGGCCCATGTGACCGCCGGCACCGCGAAAAAGGGCGACGTCTTGGGCATCGCCCGTCTGGCAGGCATCATGGCCGCCAAGAAGACCGCCGATCTGATCCCTCTTTGTCATCCCCTGCCGATCACCAAGGTCAGCCTCGAACTGACCCCGGATGAGGCTCTGCCCGGCGTGCGGATCAGCGCGACGGTCAAGACTACAGGCCAGACCGGCGTCGAAATGGAAGCGCTTACCGCGGTCTCCGCCGCCGCCCTCACCGTCTACGACATGCTCAAAGCCGTTGAAAAGACGATGGAAATCGGCGGCATCCGGGTCACGCTGAAAGACGGCGGCAAATCCGGGCGGTTCGAGGCCACGCCGTGATAACGGTTGCCGAGGCGCAGGCCAGATGCCTCGCTCTCGCGGCGGAGGTGTCGCTGCCCTCTGAACAGGTGCCTTTGGCCGATGCCGCCGGGCGGGTGCTGTCGGCACCGGCCAGGGCCACCCGGGCGCAGCCACCGTTCTCTGCCTCCGCAATGGACGGCTACGCCGTCGCCGCCACCTCGGTCGCCCCCGGCGACAGCTTCGAAGTCGTCGCGGAAGCCGCCGCAGGCCATGCATGGGGCGGCGCATTGAAGCCCGGTCAGGCCGCCCGGATCTTTACCGGCGCCCCGGTGCCGGAGGGAGCCCATCAGGTCGTCATCCAAGAGGACGTGTCGCGCGACGGCGACCGGATCACCCTCTTGCCGAGCTTGGGGAACGGGCCCAACATCCGTCCCCTCGGCGCGGATTTCGGGATGGACCACAGCCTGACCGCCCCGCGCAGGCTCGGGCCTGCCGAACTGGCGCTCTTGGCCGCGATGAACGTGCCGGAGGCAACGGTGCGGATGCGCCCCAAGGTGGCGCTGCTGGCCACCGGGGATGAACTCGTCATGCCCGGCGGCAATCCGGGTCCCGATCAGATCATCGCCTCGAATGTTTTCGCACTCAAAGCGATGATCGAAGCCGCCGGCGGCGAGGCCACGATCATGCCGATCGCGCCGGACCGCGAAGATGCGCTGCAAGCGATCATGGAAGACATGCGGTTTGCCGATCTGGCCGTCACCATCGGTGGGGCTTCGGTCGGGGACCACGACCTCGTGGCAAAGGTCGGCGCGCGGCTGGGTCTGGAGCAGTCCTTCTACAAAATCGCCATGCGCCCCGGCAAACCCTTGATTGCAGGGCAATTTGGAGAGGGACGCCCCTATCTGGGGCTGCCGGGAAACCCGGTGTCCGCCATCGTCTGCGGCTATCTGTTCCTCGTCCCGATGATCCGACAGATGCTCGGAGAAAGCGACGTTCTTCCCGCACCGTTGACCGCCCGTCTCGCCGCGCCTGTCGGTGCCAACGGGCCGAGGGCGCACTACATGCGGGCGCGGATGCATGAAGGCACGAATGGCCGCGAAGTCACGGCCTTCGACCGTCAGGACAGCTCGCTGCTGACCGTTCTCAGCGAGGCGAACTGCCTGCTGATCCGGCCCGCAGGCGACGCGGCCCAGCCCGCAGGTGCCGCCGTCACCGTCCTGCCCACCTGACATCCGCGTTGACACAAAACAGGAACATGCGTAGAACAATGGGAAAACTTGCACCATTGAGAGGCGCCAATGCTGACAAAGAAACAGCTCGATCTTCTGGAGTTCATCCACAAACGCGTGCAGCGCGACGGGGTGCCACCGTCGTTTGACGAAATGAAAGAAGCGCTCGACCTGCGGTCCAAATCCGGGATTCACAGGTTGATCACCGCTTTGGAGGAACGCGGCTTCATCCGGCGGCTCGCACATCGGGCCCGGGCGCTCGAGATCGTGAAGCTGCCCGATGCCATGATCACCAAGGATCGTGCAAAGGAGAAATCGTCGAATTTTTCACCTCGTGTGATCGAAGGCGACAAGCCAACTGCGCCCAAACCACGCGGTGCAATGAACGTAGAATCGCTCGGCGCAGTGGAATTGCCCGTCATGGGTCGTATCGCTGCCGGTGTTCCGATCGAAGCGATTTCCGAGGTGTCGCATAATGTGGCCGTGCCGCAATCCATGCTCGGATCGGGTGAGCACTACGCGTTGGAGGTGAATGGCGATTCAATGATCGACGCGGGCATCAACGATGGCGACGTCGTGGTGATCCGGGAGACCTCGACCGCCGAGACCGGCGATATCGTGGTCGCTCTGGTCCACGAACAGGAAGCCACGCTGAAACGGTTCCGCCGCCAGAACGGCATGATCGCACTTGAAGCCGCGAACCCCGCCTACGAGACACGGGTTTACCGTGACGATCAGGTGCGCGTGCAGGGCAAATTGGTGGGCCTTATCCGCACTTACTGAGTTTCAGGGGCTTCGGGGGCTAGGATGTCCCCGAACAGCCAGCCCAGAACACCGGGACTGTCGCTGGCCCCGTGCCACAATCGCGCGCCGGAGGCGTCTCTGACCGTCGTGATCCGCAGCGCCCCGTCCTGAACGCTGGCGGACAGTGCGCCCGTGTCGCGCAGTCGGATCATGTCATAAACATCGCAAGGCAGGTCCTGCTCCACCGCGACATTCGAGATCAGAACATCCGCACCGCCACACCCGCCCAACGCAGCCAGTGCCGTTTTCCCCGACACCTGCACGACCTGCACCCCTCCGAGTGCCAGCCGCGTTACTCTGCCCTCGCGATCCAACCCCGCGATAGAGGACGCGCGCTCTTGCGAGATCATCACCCCGTCATTTTCCAGCCAGTTTTCGGCGGCGAAGCTATCGCCCCGCGCTTTGGACAGCACCCGTCCCTCGGCCGTCATCAGCCCGACCAAGGCCCCCGAGTCCGCGATCAGCAGCGCCGGACGCTCTGCCCCAATCCACAGCCATAGCGCCACGGCGACGGGCACCAGCCCAGCCAGCCGTGACCATCCCTGCCACAGCACGATGAACAGCAGCCCCAGCGTCATAAGCGGCAAGACCGCATCGGGCGGCTTGGGCACGGCAGACATTGCGCCGTCGGTGCTTGCCACTTGATCGGCCACGAACAGAATCCACCGCGAGCCATAGTCGATCATCCACAAGGCAGGCTGCTCCAAACCAATCGGGCCCAAAACGGCCAAAATGACCCCACCGGGCATCACCAGCGACCCCATGGGCGGCACAGCAAGGAGGTTGGCGATCAGCCCGTAATGCGCGATCCGGTTGAAATGGGCCGCCGCATAGGGGGCCGTTGCCGTTCCCGCCACAAGCGATGAGAATAGCAGCATTAGGACGGGCAGGCTCGCTCGCTTCCACAATGGCCGATCTCCCGACGGGTGCGGCATCCTGCTGAACGCAAAGATCAGTGCGACGACCGCCGCAAAAGACATTTGAAATCCGGGATTTGTCAGGCTTTCGGGCCGAAAGCCCAACACGATCAGCGCCGCAATGGCGACCGACCTGAGGGTCAGCGCCTGTCTGTCCAGAAGCACCGCCACCAACATCACCGCGACCATAACAAAGGCCCGCTCGGTCGGCACATCACGCCCGGCAAGCGCGAGGTAAAACGCGGCCGCCGGCAGCGCGACCAGCGCCGCGATTTTCTTGGCCGAGAACCGCAACGCGAGTGGCGGGATCAGGGCTACCCCGGTGCGTACCACTGCAAAGACGAACGCGGCAAGCATCCCCATATGCATCCCGCTGATCGAGACGAGGTGATAGAGGTTCGACGCTCGCATATTGTCATTGGCCTCTTGGCTCAATCCTGACCTGTCGCCCGTCATCACCGCCGCCGCATAGCCGCCCGCGTCGCCGTCCACCCGCTCCTGCAAGGCGCGGGATAGGACCGTGCGCATACGGTCCACCGCCAGTCCCGCCCTGCCCTCCGAGGCTGGCGCCAGCGCAAGAACCGGATTGCGGGTATAGCCGACCCCGCCCAAGCCACTGAACCACGCCATCCGCCGGAAATCGAAATCGCCCGGCTCCACCGGACCGTTCGGCGGCGACAGATGCCCCGTGGTCATTACGCGCAATCCCGGCACCGGGTTGATCCAGCCTTGATCGCCATGAAGCGAGACTCGGACCCGTGCGGGCGTTCTCTCCGGAGACATCCGGTCAAGCCGGACCTGATCCAACGTCAAACGGATCGCGTCGGAGGAGGAGCGGTCAATCTCGACAATGCGACCCTCGATCGGACCGTAGTATCGAAACCCGAGGATCGGCGCGGCGACTGCGTGGCTTCTCGCCGCCGTCAGCCCGAAGCCTGCGCAGGTCAGCACCACGGCCACGGCAACCGGCCCGAGCACAGCGCCCAAAGGCCGGATCGAGGCCAGTGCTGCGGCCGCAATCACGGCAATGACCGCAAAGTCCAGCGCGACGGGCTCCACCGGCAGGGCAAAGTAGGCTCCGATGCCGAGCCCAAGAAAGACAGGCACCCAGCCAAACAGGTGTCCCCGTTGGTTCAGGCTCGTCTCTATGAAAAGAGCCGTCAGCCGCACTTGTCCTATGACCCGCCCTTGAGTATCCCAACGGCTGAAGCCTAGCCCGAGCTTGGTGAACGAAAGGTTAATTTCCAATGTCCTCCTCCCCCGTCGTCACCCGCTTTGCCCCGTCGCCCACCGGGGCCCTGCACATCGGAGGCGCGCGGACCGCGCTGTTCAACTGGTTGTTTGCACGGGCAAACGGCGGCACGTTCATGCTCCGGATCGAAGACACCGACAAGGCGCGCTCGACGCCGGAAAACACCGCCGCGATCCTCGATGGCCTGTCGTGGCTTGGGCTGGATTGGGACGGCGAGCCACTGAGCCAAGCGTCGCGGGCCGAGCGGCACGCCGAGGTCGCCCACCAGATGCTGGCGGCGGGAAAGGCCTATAAGTGCTTTTCGACCCAAGAGGAAATCGAGGCGTTCCGCGAAACGGCCCGGGCCGAAAACCGCTCGACGCTGTTCCGCTCGCCCTGGCGGGACGTGGACGAGTCCGATCACCCCGACGCGCCCTACGTGATCCGGATCAAGGCACCGCAGGACGGCACCACCACGATCGACGATGCGGTTCAGGGCAGCGTGACGCTTGGGAACGATCAGCTCGACGACATGATCCTTCTGCGTTCGGACGGCACCCCGGTCTATATGCTGGCGGTCGTCGTCGACGATCACGACATGGGCGTCACCCACGTGATCCGGGGCGACGATCATCTGACCAACGCCTTCCGTCAGGGAATGATCTACAAGGCGATGGGGTGGGATGTTCCGGTCATGGCCCATATCCCTTTGATTTTCGGGCCAGACGGCAAGAAGCTATCAAAGCGGCACGGCGCGACCGGCGCCGCTGAATACAGGGCAATGGGCTACCCCGCTGCGGGCATGCGCAACTATCTCACGCGGCTTGGCTGGAGCCACGGAGACGACGAGTTTTTTACCGACGCTCAGGCGCGGGAATGGTTCAATCTCGACGGAATCGGCAAGTCGCCCGCGCGGTTCGATACCAAGAAGCTGGAGAACCTCTGCGGCCAGCACATCGCCATCGCGGAGGATGCTGCGCTGCTGCATGAAATTCAGGCATATCTGGCGGCGACCGGTGCGCCTGCCTTGACCGCGGAACAGGCCGACGGGCTGGAGCGCGCCATGTACTGCCTGAAGGAGCGGGCAAAGACTCTGCCGGAACTGCTTGAAAAAGCACACTTTGTTCTGACGTCGCGCCCGATCGAGATGGACGAGAAATCCGCTTCGCAACTGACCGATGTATCCCGTGGTATACTGAGCGAATTGACGCCGCAGTTGCAAAGTGCTAGCTGGAACCGCGACACATTGGAAGAGACCGTGAAGGCGATCGCCGCAAATCACGGGCTTGGTTTGGGCAAGCTGGCGGGGCCACTCCGCGCCGTACTTGCAGGACGATCCGTCTCTCCCAGCGTATTCGATATGATGCTTGTCCTGGGCAGGGATGAAACCCTGGCCCGGATGCAAGCTTCGGACGGCTGAAAACGGTTTCGTCACTTTTGTGGCGTACCGAAGGCCGACGACGACAGGCAACCCCCGTCGCAGGCCCATGCCGCGACGGACCTCAGAAGGGGAAGTATTCCATGGCCGACACCACTCGTACCGCGACCTTGACCATTGATGGGGTGACTACCGAACTTCCCATCCATTCCCCAACCAACGGGCCAGACGTGATCGACATCCGCAAGCTCTATGCGCAAGCAGATGTGTTCACCTACGATCCCGGCTTCACGTCGACAGCCGCCTGCGACAGCACCATCACCTTCATCGATGGCGAAAAGGGCGAGCTGCTGCACCGGGGCTACCCCATCGACCAGCTGGCCTCGCAATCGCACTACCTCGAAGTGTGCTACCTGCTTCTCTATGGCGAGCTGCCCTCGGCAACCCAGTTGGAGGAATTCGAAACCCTCGTGACCCGTCACACGATGATCCACGAGCAGATGCACAACTTCTTCCGTGGCTTCCGGCGCGATGCACACCCGATGGCCACAATGGTCGGCGTGGTCGGTGCGATGTCGGCGTTCTACCACGACTCCACGGACATCAACGATGATCACCAGCGCGAAGTCGCCTCGATCCGGCTTATCGCCAAGATGCCGACCATTGCGGCGATGGCGTATAAATACTCGATCGGTCAGCCGTTCGTGTATCCGCGCAACGATCTCGACTATGCGTCCAACTTCCTGAACATGTGCTTCTCCGTCCCGGCAGAGGAATATCAGGCCAATCCGATCCTCAGCCGCGCGATGGACCGGATCTTTACGCTGCATGCCGATCACGAGCAGAACGCCTCGACCTCGACGGTGCGTCTGGCCTCGTCGTCGGGTGCCAACCCGTTCGCCTGTATCGCCGCCGGTATCGCCTGTCTCTGGGGGCCCGCACATGGCGGCGCCAACCAAGCCTGTCTCGAGATGCTCAAGGAAATCGGCACGGTCGACCGCATCCCCGAATTCATTGCCCGCGCCAAGGACAAGAACGACAGCTATCGCCTGATGGGCTTTGGCCACCGGGTCTACAAGAACTTCGATCCACGCGCCAAGGTGATGAAGCAGAGCGCCGACGAGGTGCTCGAATTGCTCGGCGTGGACAACAACCCGATCCTGCAGGTCGCAAAGGAGCTTGAGCGTCAGGCGCTCGAAGATCCGTATTTCGCCGAGAAGAAGCTGTTCCCGAACGTCGATTTCTACTCGGGCATCATCCTCGAAGCGATGGGCTTCCCGACCTCGATGTTCACCCCGATCTTTGCGCTGGCTCGGACCGTGGGCTGGATTTCCCAGTGGAAAGAACAGCTTGCCGATCCACAGCTCAAGATCGGTCGCCCCCGCCAGCTCTATCTTGGCGAAACGCGGCGCGACTACGTCGATATCGAAAACCGCTGAACAAGAGGGCCGCACCAGAAAATGGTGCGGCCCTTTTCGATCGCGACGGCCTTAAGACGAAATCAACACGTTTGCCCCATCCATTCCACAATTGAGCCAAGATCAGTTCCTATCCCGATGGTTCAAGTCTCAGACACAGTGGCACAAGGATTAGGCAGACATGAGCACCATGACCTTCACGATCGAAGGCGACGTCAACGTTGAGGTGACGATCACCGAAGTTGACGGCGGCAACCTTCAGTTCGATGTGACCGTCCTCGACGGAACCTACACAGGCGACTTGCAGGGGCTGTTCTTCGACCTTGCGGACGACAGCTTGGCTGATGGCCTCTCCGTCGTGGGCACGGACGCCACCGACTCGCAGTTCGAAGCGAATGACGTCACCAACCTGGGCCAAGGCGTAAACATCAACGGTGAAGTGCTCAACGAGTACGGCGAATTCGATGCCGGCGTGCAGATCGGCACGCAGGGCATTTCCAAGGACGACATCCAGACCACGACCTTCGTGATCAGCCACGACACAGAGGCCCTGACGCTGGCCGATGTGGCGCTGCAGGATTTCGCCGTGCGGCTGACCTCCGTCGGGGAAGTCGACGGAGCACGCAACGACTCGCTCAAGCTCGGCGGCACGGCCCCCGACGTGGAAGAGCCCCCTGCCCCGGAAAACGTCGCCGTGCTCGATACGCTGACAGTCGGCAACCTCGACAACTTCGACGACGGTGGCGATTTGCTGGACGGTGGCGCGGATACGATCCTGTTCAACGACACCACCGGCACCGATCCCTACCTCTCTGACGTTGCCGCCGTGAATGGCGACGCCGCCAACATCGGCGCCGTGGTCACCGGCAGCAATGGTGGCCTCATGGTCATCGACGCCGACGGCACGGTGAATTTCTCGGCCAACGGCGAGTTTGGCTATCTCGGCCTGCGCGACAGCGCGACGACCGAATTCAGCTATGCCATCGACGGTGGCGCAGAGGCCTTGGTGATCGTCACGGTGACCGGCTACAACGACGTCGGCGGCTGATACAGCTCTCCGGTCCGGACGGCGTTGCCCGCTGTCCGGACCACACAAGCCCCTAGACAAGCGGCCTCCGCTGTCCGACACCGCCCAGAGCGCAACGAAAAATGCGAGGGGGGCAATGGCACAAAGCCCGACAAAAATTCTGAAGACACCGCGTCTGACGCTGCGAGCGCCCGCCGCTTCGGATCTGGACGATCTCTTCACGATCTACAGCAACCCGGACGCCATGCGCTATTGGTCCTGCGCGCCCTACGCCTCCGCCAGCGCCTTCCAAGCCTATCTCGACCGGATGCTTGTCTCGGCGGCGACACCGCCCGTGACTTATTTCGTTCTGGAGAAGGATGGAAAAGCCATTGGAACCGCGGGGCACTACCAAGAGAACGAAGTCGGGTTCATCCTGCACCCGGACTTTTGGCGACAAGGGCTCGTTTCCGAGGCGATGGGCGCCATCATCCCCTACCTCTGGTCCGTCCTCGACGTGGAGGCGCTTACGGCAGATGTCGACCCACGCAATGACGCGTCGACAGGCCTTTTGAAATCGCTGGGGTTCCAGGTCTCGGGCACGGCGGAAAACACCTACTGCATCGAGGGCGTCTGGTCACACAGCGTCTATCTCACTCTGCCGCGCCCGACCTAGCCGGGCGCGGCAAGGGATTGACTCTTACCAGAACCACCACCAACAATCATCATCATCGTCGTCGTCAGACGTGTCGGTCCAGCAATCCTCGAGATCGTCCTCCGGCTCGTCATCAACAGGGGCGCAGCCGTCTGGGTTCGTCTCGAGAGTGACGTTGTCGATGTAGAAGCGCTCATCGGACGCGCTGGCATCGTTGTCGAACCGGAACTGAACAGACTGATCGGCCGTATCCAGCACGCCGCCGTTATAGGTCAGCGTGGTGCTGTCCTCGCCAAAGGTCTGGCCGGTCAGCGATCCGGTGAAGGTGTTCGTGTGCTCGTCCACCACGAACTCGTCCAGCAGAACCCAACCTTCGCCATCGATGTTGACCTCGACCTTGAACGAGTCGCCATAGCAGCCGTCGGCCTCGAACTTGTCGGCGTTGTCGGCGCGGATATCAAAGGCGAACTCGACAGGTTCATCGGTGCTGACCTGCTCGAAGAGCAGTTTGCCGTCGTTGCAGCCATCGGTGTAAAGCTGATCATACTTCACGTCCCAACCGTCATCCGATTTGATCGCGGCGCTGTCGTCTGGATCGCAGATGTCGTCGAAGTCTTCGTCGATCAACACTTCGCTCGGCGCCGGGTCGCACAGATCCAGAGGCAGACAAGCGTCGCCCTCGGCCTGAATCGTCACGTTGTCGATATAGAACTGCTCGTCGGAGCTTGTCGCGTCGTTGTCAAAACGGAACTGAACGCTGTCGCCCGCACCATCGACGTCATAGGTCAGCGATGTGCTGTCCTCGCCAAAGGTCTGGCCGGTCAGGGACCCGGTGAAGGTGTTCGTGTGCTCGTCCACCACGAACTCGTCCAGCAGAACCCAGCCCTGCCCGTCGATGTTCACTTCGACCCGGAAGGTATCGCCATAGCAGCCACCGTCCTCGAAGGCGTGGGCATTCTCGGCGCGGATATCGAAGCTGAACGCGACGGCTTTGTCCGTCTCGACCTTTGCAAAGACCAGTTTGCCGTCATTGTAGCCATCGGTATAGAGCTGGTCGTTCTTCACGTCCCACCGATCGTCCGAGACGATGGCCGCACTGTCGTCGGGATCGTGGATATCGTCGAAGTCCTCTTCGAGCAGCGTCTCCGGCGCGCCACCCACGGTCAAGACCTTGCCAGCATCGGTATCGGAATCGACCACAAGCGCGATGTTGTCCAGATCGAGATCGTCGATGGTCAGCGGCGTGCCGTCGGTCGCTGTGATGTTGAAGCCGACATCGTTGAACTCGCCCTCGGTCGATCCGGGGACGGAGCCGAACTGCACGCCCACGTCATAGGCTTGCGGCACCGAGGCGCCATTGCTGAGCGTGGTCGTCGAGTCGATGACATTCTCAAAACCGGTCACCTGTGCCGTGTCCACGAACGGATAAACCGAAAGGCTTTCAACGCTGGACGTGGTGTTCAGATCAAAGAATATCCCATCGATATCTACCGCGTCAGCACCTTCGGGCTGATCGAGCAGAAACAGAAGCGATCCGGCGTCTTCATAGATATTGAGGGTCACTTCGGGGTCGCACCCCAAAATGATCGTCGCCGCTGGCGTATTTGACATGGTTACTCTCCCACAAGCGTAAAAACCTGCGAGATCAGTTCACTCACCCGGCCATCCGGGCAAGGCTCTTGCCACAATATAGCCCAAATACAACCTAAACGTGTGTCATTGGTTCCAGTTTGGAAATGATGCCTTAGAGAGCGCAGGATTGTCACCTGACATCGCGGGCTCTCACCGATGTGATTCTGTGAATATTTTGTGAAACGGCCGGGCAAACTGCGGTCAATTCTCCTGACTTCATCGGTGCCGATCACGCACGCTACCAGCTAGCCCGCTGAAATCGCCCGATTAACCAGCTTCGGCAAATTGCGGAGCCGCAAAGATTGAGACGCGGGCATAAGCCGCCGCGCCAATTGCGGCAGGATTGCGTCCGACATTCAGACACGGCCTCGCTCCCGGCAGCCCTTGAATATTCGCAGCAGCGCACCAAGGGCGGCTATGCCTAGCGCCCCTCGTAGCGGGCCGGCCGCTTTTCAAGGAAGGCCACCACGCCCTCGCGGAAATCGCGGGTCTGACCGCATTTGCCCTGCAGCCGGGATTCCAGCATCAACTGCTCGTCCAGGCTGTTCTCGAACGACGCCCGGATTGCCGTCTTGAGATGACGGTAGGCTTCGGTAGGGCCAGCGGCCAGATGGGCCGCCCGATCGCGCCAATGGCTGTCAAAGACATCCGCCCCGACCGTCTCGTAGATCATCCCCCAATCGGCCGCTTGGCGGGCGCTGACCTTGTCGGCAAAGAGTGCCGCGCCCATCGCGCGGGCAGCCCCCATCTGACGCGGCAGCCAATAGGTGCCACCGGCATCCGGGATCAGGCCGATACGCGTAAAGGCTTGCACGAAATAGGCGGCATCCGAGGCGATCACCACGTCGGCCGCAAGCGCGAGATTGGCCCCCGCCCCGGCAGCCGCCCCGTTGACGGCGCTGATCGTCGGCACCCGGCAGTCGAAGATCGCCTTCAGCATCGGTACATATTCGTCGCGGAGCGTCCGCTCCAGATCGAGGTTCGCGGCATTGCCACCGTCGCCCAGATCCTGGCCAGAGCAGAACGACCGCCCGGCACCCGTCATCACGATCACGCGGGCCTCCTGCTCGGACGCCTTGACCGCGTGGGTGATCTCGGCCCGCATCTGGGTGTTGAGCGCATTCATCACGTCGGGCCGGTTCAGCGTGATCACCGCGATGTCGTTTTCGATGTCCAGAGTAATCGCCTGATACTGCATTTGGGTGCCTTTCGAGCCGCTGTTACCCGCAATCTAGGGATTGATGCGGCGGAGGAAAGCGCAACCAGACGTCAGGATCGCATTATCTCGTCCAGCCGCGCCTTTTCGGCGTCGCTCAACGCCTCTTCCTTGGCCGGTTGGCGGCGCCGGATCGTCGTCCAGCCGATGCCCAGACCGATCAGCAGCAAGGCCGGCGCGGCCAGCCACAGCACCAGATTGGCACCAGAGGCATCGGGCCGAAGCAGGACAAACTCGCCGTAGCGCGAGACAACGAAATCGACGACCTCCTGGTCGGTGTCGCCCGCCACGAGCCTTTCCCGGACCAACAGGCGCAGGTCGGCGCTCAATGTAGCGTTGCTTTCGTCGATGCTCTCGTTACGGCAGACCGGGCAGCGCAATCCTGCGCTGATCTCGCGGGCACGGGCCTCCAGCGCCGGATCGTCGAGCATCTCGCCCGGCTGCACGGCCCAGGCGGCGCCGGACAGAAACAGCGCCACGGCGACAGCCGCACATCTCTGCAACACGGCACTCATTCCGCAGGCACCGCATCGGGCCGGCGTGCGCCCGCGGCGACGCGCAGCCGCCGATCCGACAACGAAATCAGCCCACCGAGGGCCATGAACATGGCTCCTCCCCAGATCCAGTTGGCGAACGGCTTGATATAGGTTCGCACCGCATAACCGCCGCCGACCTGTGGATCTCCGATCACCAGATAGAGGTCGCGCAGGATCCCGTTGGAAATCGCCGCCTCCGTGGTCGGCATCGAGGCGACAGGATAGAAGCGCTTCTCCGGCGTCAGCACGACGACCTCGCGGTCGCCTTTCCAGACGGCCATCGTCGCCAGGGTGGTCACATAGTTCGGGCCCTGTGCCTGCTCGATCTGGCGCAACTCGACTTCGAATTGGCCCACGGCCCAACGATCCCCGATCTCGGCCACGCGGATGTCTTCGATCTGCCACGCGGTAATCGCCGCGACGCCAAAGATCGTCACGCCGAGGCCCGCATGAGCTACAGTCTTGCCCCAATCAGCGCGAGGCAGCCTGCGCAGCCGGGCAAGGCGCTTGCCAAACCCTTCCCGCCCGGTGCGCTGCCAGACGTCGGTGACTGCGCCAAGGACAACCCAAGCGCCCAAGGCGACGCCCACCGGCCCGACGGCCGAATTGCCGGACTGGATCGCATAGGCCAAGGCGGCAAGCGCCACGGACACCAGCAAGACGCCTCGCAGCGGGCGCGCCACGCGGCTCAGGCTGCCGCGCTTCCACGCCAGCATCGAGCCCAGAGGCAAGGCAATCGCGATCGCGATAAAGAACGGCGTAAAGGCGGCATCAAAGAACGGCGCACCGACACTCAGCGTGCGCCCCACGATCATCTCGGCAAACAGCGGCCATATCGTTCCGATAAAGACCACGAAGGCAGAGACGGCGAGCAGGATGTTGTTGAGCACGATCCCGCTCTCGCGGCTCACGGTCGAAAACACGCCCTTTGCCTCCATCTCGCCCGCCCGCGCGGCATAGAGGGTCAGCGCCCCACCGAGGAAGATGCCGAGGATGATCAGCAGATAGACGCCCCGCTCGGGGTCATTGGCAAAGGCGTGAACACTCGTCAGCACGCCAGAGCGGACAATAAACGCCCCCAGAAGCGAAAAGCCAAAGGCCAGAATGGCCAGCAGGATCGTCCAGGATTTCAGCGCCTCGCGCTTTTCGACCACCACCGCCGAGTGCAACAGGGCGGCGGCCAGAAGCCACGGCATGAACGACGCGTTCTCGACCGGGTCCCAGAACCAGAATCCGCCCCAGCCCAATTCGTAGTAGGCCCACCAGGAACCGAGCGCGATCCCGATGGTCAGGAACAGCCACGCGGCCAAGGTCCACGGGCGGACCCACCGGCCCCATGCGGCATCGACTTTGCCTTCGATCAGCGCCGCCACGGCAAAGCTGAACGACATGCTCAGGCCCACGTATCCGAGGTAGAGAAACGGCGGGTGAAACGCCAAGCCGGGGTCTTGCAACAGCGGATTGAGATCCTGGCCATCAAATGGCGGCGTCTCAAGGCGGAGGAACGGGTTCGAGGTGAACAGGATAAAGGCATAGAACGCCACCGTCACCGCCGACTGAACCGCCAGCACACGGGCGCGCAGCGGGGCCGGCAAATAGCCGCCAAACCATGCCGCGCAGGCGCCGAACAGCGTCAGGATCAGGATCCACAAGAGCATGGAACCCTCGTGATTGCCCCAGACACCGCTGATCTTGTAGATCAACGGCTTGGCCGAATGGGAATTGAGATAGACGAGCCGCAGAGAGAAATCCGAGGTCACAAAAGCCCAGGTCAGGGCCGCGAAGGCAAAGCTGACGAGGATGAATTGCGAGGTCGCCGCAGGCTCCGCAAAGGCCATCCAGCCTCGCCAGCCCTTATGGGCGCCCACCATCGGGACGATCATTTGCAGGATGCCGATGGCAAAGGCCAGAATCAGCGCGAAATGTCCAAGCTCTGTAATCATATCGCACTTATAGTGCGGCAAACCGCGCGGGCCAATGAAACCCGCGCGGTCACGTTGTCACATTCACGAGGGGCCGATCAGGCCGCCTGCGCCCGCCATGCGACCAGCGCCGGATTGTCGGTCGGCATGATCGCCTGAGCGGTGGCCTGCGCATCCGGGGCCGCGTCCGCGACCTGCGGCGTCACAGGGCCATCCTGCAACGCGGCAAGCCCCGCCAGATCGGCCTGAACCTGTGGCACGCGGGCCAAGGTATCGGCGATCGACGCTTGAAATTGCTGGCCCTGGGTCTGATAGCGAGCCCCGAAATAGAAGCTCACAATCGCCCCCATCAGCCACCACAGCGGCTCCGGCACCAGCGCGATGCCCACCATGCGCTCGGCAAACCAGACAGGATTGACCATCGCCGATCCGATCAGACCAAGTGTCCCCAGCGCCATCATGGGTCGCGGCAAGCGGTTCAGACCGTTGATAAACCGGTCATACCAGCCGATTTGCGGTTGCGCGAATTCCGCAGCCAGCTGACCAAGGGCGCCGGCCTGAAGGGTCGTCGCACGCTGGTCGGCCCGCTCGGCATTCACGCGAAACACCTCGGCCGTCTCGGTAATCACATTGCGACCGTTCCCGAACAGGAACCCAAAGACGTTGCCGATCATGCCCATGCCGCTGTCCTTTGTCGATGCTGCGCCTCCGTCAGGTGATAACGGGGCGAGATGAACTCCTCGGCGCGGGTGATCCAGCCACCCTTCCCGCCGTCGCGGCGGCGGGCATACTTGCGGCTGCTCGGGCGGGCATCTGCGAGACCGTAGTAATAATTGCGTCGCGCAATCCCGTAGGCATCCACGAAATGCTCCGGCGCGCTCGTCATCGCCTGCCGGACCGCGCCGACGGTCTGAGGACCGATCAGCCCGTCGACCGAACATTCGATGCGCATATCACGCACCAGCCGTTGCAGAATACGGACCGCATTCGACCCTGCGTTGACATACATGTCAAAGACGCTCGGCTGGAGCGAGTCCGGCAAAGCGGCAATGCGCGGGCGCTCGAAATAGTGGGTGATGAAGATTTGCACCGCCTGCTCACGCGACAACGCTCGCACATCGGCGGTCGTGATCTGGCCGTCGCGGTTCAGGTCCAGCCCCAGACGGCGCATGGTGTGGATCGTCACACCGTAATTCGTGGCCCCGCCCGGATCGTCGGGGTCATTCACATAGCCGCCCTCGCGGGCGACAATCTCTGTGGCAATCTCTCTTACAGTCTGCATCGGCCTCGGCCCCCATGAAACTCAGGAGGCCAAGGGTCAGGCAAAAACCTTAATTCGTGACAGCACCACCGTTCGCGGCGGCGTCCGGCTCGACATAGACGCCCTGATCCTTCAGCGCATCAATGACCTCGGCGGGCATGTAAGTCTCGTCATGTTTGGCAAGGATTTCAACGGCCTCAAAGGTGCCGTTGATGTAATTTCCTTGACCGACCATGCCTTGGCCCTCCTCGAAGAGGTCAGGCAGAATACCGGTGTAGGTCACCGGGATCGACGCGCCGCCATCGGTCACGCGAAAGCTGACGGTCTCACCCTGACCGCGCACCAAAGAGCCCTCTTCGACCAGCCCACCGATGCGAAATCGCTCGTTCGGCGAGGGCGGCTCTTCGGCCACCTGTGAGGGCGAGCGAAAGAAGTTGATCCCGTCCTGCATCGCATAGCCGATGATCGCGGTCGAAACGGCCAGCGCAGCAAAAGCCAGCACGATCACTTGGATTCGGCGGCGCTTCTTGAGGCTCTTGAAGCCGCTCATGGGAACACAGGAGCCAACATCAGGCCCTCCGTTTCTGGCAGGCCCAGCATCAGGTTGGCGTTTTGCACCGCCTGCCCCGAGGAGCCTTTGTTGAGGTTATCCAGCGTCGACACGACCAAGGCCCGCCCCGGCACGCGGTCGCCCGTCACGCCGATATGACAAAAGTTCGATCCCGCAACCGCGCCGGTGCCCGGCATCTGCCCAAACGGCAGCACCACGATAAATGGCTCATCGGCATAGCGGGCACTCAGCGCGGCATGGATCGCCTCAGCATCGCCCTTGAGGTAGCACGACGCCAAAATCCCCCGGCTCATCGGCACAAGGTGCGGGGTGAACATGATCTCGACCTTGCGGCCCGCGATGGCGCTGAATTCCTGATCGAATTCGCCCAGATGGCGGTGCTTGCCGCCTTGGGAATAGCCCAGAACATCGGTTGCCCGCTCGGTGAACAGCATGTTCTCCTTGAGCGACCTGCCCGCGCCCGAGATCCCGTTCTTGAGATCACAAATGATGTTGTCGAGATCGATCAGCTCGGCCTCGATCAAGGGGCGCAGGGCAAACTGCACCGTCGCCGCATTGCAGCCAGTGCCGGCGACCAGACGTGCGCCCTTGATCTCGTCGCGGTAGAACTCGGTCAGGCCGTAAACCGCCGTCTTCTGCAACTCGACCGCCACATGCGGCGCACCATACCACTTCTCGTATTCCGCCGGATCGCGAAGGCGGAAATCGGCGCCCAGATCGACGACCTTCACCGTCTCGGGCAGATCACGCACCAGCGCCTGGCTCAGTCCGTGGGGCAAGGCGGCAAAGGCCAGATCGATTGTCCCGAAATCAATCTCTTCGATGGTCTGCAGCACCGGCAGGTCCAGATGGCGCAACTGCGGATAGACCGACGCCATCGCCTGCCCCGCTTTGCGATCGGCCGAAAGGGCAGCGATCCGCAGACCGGGATGGGTGGCAATGATCCGCACCAGCTCCGCGCCGGTATAGCCGGACGCGCCAAGGATCGCGACGTTGTAGGTCATGGTAGTCTCCTGTCAGGAGGTATGTAGGAAGCGCACCGCTTTGGTGCAATGTATCACTCAGGCTGCCTGGAACGCGATCTTTCGTCGCAGAAAGCGGGTGGCCTGATTGGAAACCTTGGAAGGGTCGCCCGTCGTCAGGAACAGGCTCTCGGTGCCGGCCCCAGCCATTTCAGGGCGGCGGCTGAGGTAATCGGCAAGGCTCTCGGCCACGAGGTTGGGCTGGCTCAGCACCCGCACGTTGGGGCCCAAGGCGTCCTGAAACACCTCCTCCATCAGCGGATAATGGGTGCAGCCCAGAACGGCGGCGTCCGGTTCCGGCATCTTGCGCAAGAGCGCGTCGACATGGCTGCGAACGAGCGCCTCGGCGAGGATCATGTCGCCTTCCTCGATCGCATCGACGACACCGCCGCAGGCCTGCGCCTCGACATCGACACCGATGGCGCGGAACGCCAACTCGCGCTGAAAGGCCCGGCTGCGGACCGTGGCGGGGGTCGCAAACAGAGCTGCATGCTTCACGGCCACCTCGCGCGGCGGAGAGTTGTCGCCCCACTGCCGCTCCGTCAGCGCCTCGATCAGCGGCACGAACACGCCCAAGACGCGCTTGTCACGGGGCACCCAGCCCTCCTGCATCCGGCGCAGGGCGGCCGCAGAGGCGGTGTTACAGGCCAGCAGAACGAGGTCGCAGCCCGCATCGAACAGGCGCTGCGTGCCCGCAACGGTCAGATCATAGATGTCGTCCGCGGTGCGCACACCATACGGCGTGTTGGCGTTGTCGCCGAAATAGACCAACGGCAGGTCCGGCAGCTTGCGCGTCACCGCGTCCAGCACCGTCAATCCGCCCAATCCGCTGTCAAAGATGCCCACTGCCATGATCGCGCCCCTCAGGGCCATTCAATGGGCCCGGTATTTTGCTTCGAACTCGTGCCCCAGCCGGTCTGATCTGACCGGGGTTGGGGATAGGTCATACGTCGATTTGCGGAGGAAATCCATCATCGCTTTGGGGTCGGAGCGATGTTGTTGCAGGGCCAGCGGCGAGACGGGTTCTCCCACCACGACGCGCACGTCCGTGCCGACGCGGCATTTGAACTCTCGGATCAACATGCCAAGGCGCAGGGTCGAATGAATATGGCTCGCCAGTTGGAACAATCGGCTGTTCGATCCCTCGAAGAACACCGGCACCACTGTTGCGCCGGACCGGGCGATCATCTTGGCGGTAAAGCTGCGCCACTGCGGGTCCATCGGTCTGCCGAACAGGCCCGCCGAGGTGCTGACCGTGCCACCCGGAAACACCCCGACCGCGCCGCCCTGAGCGAGATAGCGCAGCGCCTCGGCGCGGGTCTCAAGGTTGATGCGGGCCGCCTCTTTCGTCTCGTCGAAGTTGATCGGCAGGATCACCTTCGCCAGATCGGGCGACCTGCAAAACACATCATTGGCCAAGATACGGAAATCGCCACCGCGCCGGTCCGACAGGATGCGGCCCATCATCAGGCCGTCCAGAATGCCGTAAGGATGGTTCGACACCAGAACCAGCGGCCCCTCCGTAGGGATCGACTCCAGCGATCCGCCCGCAAGCGCGAGGTTCAGGCCGTAGCGTTCGCAGATCACATCCCAGAACAGGCGGCCCGAAGCGACCTCGGCGTCATAGCCGCGCGCCTTGCGGATCAGGGTCAACCGGCCCGTCGCGTTCTCCAAGGCCCGGACAAGGACTCTGCCCCCGCGCGACGCCGCACTGTTGGCATAGGTGATATCCCGGGCGATATGTTTGGTGACCATGTTGGGTCAAATCCCGATGTTCCGTGCAAGGCAGCTAATCTGCCCCCGGCAGAATAGCTATCCCGGATGACGAAATGATGACGACAAGGCCGATTACTCCGCCGCACGTTGAAGCGGGCTCTGCCGGATCGCGGCCCAGCACTCCTCGCGGCGCTTCTCGGCCTTGGCCGCGTTGGCCATCTTGACCGGGCCAAAGCCCCTGATGTCGAGCGGCAACCGGGCCAAGGCAACGGCGGCGTCACTCACGACCTGCACCACCAGCTTTTCCATATCGGCCTCGTATTGCGCGATCAAAGCGCGCTCCATCCGACGCTCCGCAGTGCGGCCAAACGGATCAAACGGCGTGCCGCGCAAGACTTTGGCGCGCGCCAGCCACGGATAGGCCCGCTCGATCCACCCCGTAAAGCCGCGCTTGATCGGGCGGCCGTCGCGGCCTTCCTTGGCGAACAACGGCGGGGCCAGATGATAGGTCAGCCGCAGGTCGCCCTCGAACGCCGCCTCCGCCTGAGCGCGGCTTTGGCGCAGCAATCGCGACACTTCATATTCATCCTTGTAGGACAACAGCTTATGATAGCCTTCTGCCACGGCTTCGCGCAACCGGGGATCGGTAAATCGTGCCACCATCTCACGATAACGACGGGCCAGCCGCTTGCCCTGATTGGCCGCCAAATGCTCCGCACGGAAATCAATTTTTTCCTGCAACGTCATTGGCTTATCTAGCACTTTTGAACCGACCACCTTTGCCGCCTCGGCTGGTTGCTCGATTGCCCAGCGGCCCAGCTCGAAGGCGCGTTGGTTCTGCGCGACGGCGGCGCCGTTCAGCGCAATCGCCTCCAGGATCGCCTCGCGTCCGATGGGGATCAACCCACGCTGCCAAGACGCGCCCAGCACCATCGAGTTGGCATAGATCGTGTCGCCCAACAGCGCCTCGGCCAAGGCGGTGGCGTCAAAGAAATCCACCCGTTCGCGCAGGCGCGCCTCCAATGCGACGATCAGCTGATCGTCCGGTATCCGAAACTCGGTATCGCGTGTGAACGCCCCGGTCACGGTCACATGGTTGTTGACGACCGCCCCTGTGCGCCCGGTCGCCATGAGGCCCACCGTCTTGGCCCCGGCACTGGTGACAAGATCACAGCCCAGCACCGCGTCGGCCTCTCCGGTTGCGACGCGAACCGCTTGAATATCTTCGGGTTTCTCGGCCACACGACAGTGAATATGCACCGAGCCGCCCTTCTGCGCGAGGCCCGAGATCTCCATCATCGACGCACCCTTGCCGTCCAGATAGGCGGCCATCGCCAGCGTCGCCCCGACCGTCACGACACCCGTCCCGCCGACGCCGGTGATGACCATGTTCCACGTCCCACTGATCTTGGGCAAAGCAGGCTCGGGCACCTCGGGCAGCTCGAAATCGGCAGCCGCGCGCTTGCGCGGGGTGCCGCCCTCGACCGTCACGAACGACGGGCAAAAGCCTTTGATGCAAGAGAAATCCTTGTTGCAGTTCGATTGATCGATCGCCCGCTTGCGGCCCAACTCGGTCTCGACCGGCTGGATCGCCACGCAATTGGATTGCACCCCGCAATCGCCGCAGCCCTCGCACACGTCGGTGTTGATGAAAACCCGCTTGTCGGGGTCCGGGAATTTGCCGCGCTTGCGACGGCGACGCTTCTCCGCGGCACAGGTCTGCACGTAAACAATGGCCGACACACCTTTGATTTTACTCAATCTATCCTGAACCTCCGGCATCCGATCCCGCTCGTAGATCGTGATCCCCTTGGGAAAGATGCTCAGGTCAATATCTTCGGCCGGATCATGCACCATGGCGACATGCGCGACGCCCATCGCCAGCAATTCGCGGCAAATCTGATCCGGCCCCAGACCGCCGTCGTTGCCCTGCCCACCGGTCAGGGCAACCGCGTCGTTGAACAGGATCTTGTAGGTGATCGTCGTGCCCGCCATCACGGCGGACCTGATCGCCATCATACCCGAGTGATTATAGGTGCCGTCGCCGATATTCTGAAACACATGCTCGCGTTTTGAGAACGGTGCCTCACCGACCCAGTTCGCCCCCTCGGCGCCCATATGGGTCCAGCCAGACGTGTTGCGATCCATCCAAAGCACCAGCGTATGACAGCCGATCCCCGCCCCGGCGCGGGCACCGTCAGGAACCTTGGTCGAGGTGTTGTGCGGGCAACCGGCGCAGAAATAGGGCAAACGGCTGGCCAGTTCCGGCGCGTTGTCGGCGCGGCGGGCGTCCTTGATGCGGGCCAGGGCCTCGGGCAGCGCGGCGCCACCACGGCCCTCTTGCATCAGGATCTCGCCCAGCTTTTCGGCGATCGCCACGGGCTCCAGCGACATTTCCTCGTGAAACAGCACCGGCGCACCGATGCCGCCGCGCCTGCCGCCCATGACGCGGGTCTGGCGGCGCTCGTCGAATAGCGCCTCTTTGATCTGGGGCTCGATCAGCTTGCGCTTTTCCTCCACGACGACGATCAGATCGAGGCCCTCGGCCCACTCCAGCAGGCTCAACGCGTCCAGCGGCCAGGTCTGGCCGATCTTGTAAGTGGTGATCCCCGCCCGCTCCGCGCTCGGCCCGTCCAGACCCAGCAATTGCAGGGCATGGACCAGATCGAGCCAGTTCTTGCCGGCCGCGACAAAGCCGATCCTCGCCCCCGGCTTACCCCAGACCCGACGATCGATGCCGTTGGCGCGGGCAAAGGCCTGCGCGGCCTGACGCTTGAAATTGACCAGACGGTGTTCTTGGGCAACCCAATGATCGCCGAGCCGGATGTTCAGCCCGTCGTCAGGCAGGGCGAAATCTGGCGTCACGAACTGCATCCGCTCGGGCCGGGCATCGACGACGGACGTGACCTCGACAGTATCCTTGATCAACTTCAGCCCCGCCCAAACGCCTGCAAAGCGGCTGAGCGCCAGACCATAGAGGCCGAAATCGAGGATCTCCTGCACTCCGGCAGGCGAAATCACCGGGATTTGGGCATCGACGCAAGCAAAGTCCGATTGATGGCAGGTCGTCGAGCTTTCGCCGGTATGGTCGTCGCCGAGGGCCATCAACACGCCGCCATGCGGCGAGGTTCCGGCCAGATTGGCATGACGCATCGCATCGCCCGACCGGTCGACGCCGGGGCCCTTGCCATACCAAAGGCCGAATACGCCGTCGAAACGGCCTTCGCCGCGCAGTTCGGCCTGTTGGGCGCCCCAAAGATGGGTGGCTGCCAGATCTTCGTTCAGGCCGGGCATGAACGTGACGTCATGGGCCGCCAAAGGCTTCGCCGCCCGCTGCATCTGCATATCGACGGCACCAAGGGGCGATCCGCGATACCCGGTCACCAGACCAGCCGTGTTCAAACCGGCAGCAGCATCCCTGCTTTTCTGCATCATCATTAGGCGCACAAGGGCCTGAGTGCCGTTCAGCAGCACTGGCGATTTGGCCAAATCGTATTTGTCGTGTAGACTCACCGCTCGACGGCTCACCGCTGACCTCCATTGGATTTCATCGGACTAAACAGGACAACGTCGCCGGGTGCACCCCAAAGAACGAAAAGAACGCAGAATCATCATTTGTCTTTCAGCTAAAGTGGCGGTTAAGAGGACAATGATACGAGTAGGACGGGTAAACCAAAGGTAACGTGATGGATTGGGACAAGCTAAGGATTTTTCACGCTGTGGCAGACGCCGGCAGCCTGACGCACGCAGGGGATAGCCTCCACCTGTCGCAATCGGCTGTCTCACGGCAAATTCGCGGGCTTGAGGAATCGCTCAACACCACCCTGTTCCACCGGCACGCGCGCGGCCTGATCCTCACGGAACAAGGCGAATTGCTGTTCGATGCCACGCGGGCCATGAACAAACGGCTCGAAGCGGCCGCAGCCCGGATTCGCGACAGCGAAGAGGAAGCCTTCGGCGAATTGCGCGTCACCACCACGATCGGCTTCGGCACGCTCTGGCTCGCCCCGCGCCTGCCAAAGCTCTACGAGAAATATCCCGAGCTCAAGATCGACCTGATGCTCGAAGAGCGGGTGCTCGATCTGCCGATGCGCGAGGCCGACGTGGCGATCCGGATGAAGGAGCCGTCACAGTCGGACCTGATCCGCAAACGGCTGATGTCGCTTCGGATGCGGCTCTACGCGTCGGAGAACTACATCAAGCAAGCCGGCGAGATGAAGACCATCGAGGATATCGGCAGCCACCGGCTGATCTCGCTCAGCCCGGCATCGCCACAGGTCGAGGCCAGCCGGGCGCTGGTCGGCCACCTGCTCACCCACGATGTGCCCAGCCTGCTGACCGTGAACAACTACTTCGGCGTGCTGCAAGCGGTGCTCAACGATCTGGGGGTCGGCGTGCTGCCCGACTATCTGGTCGAGGATTTCCCCTCGCTGGTGCGGGTGCTGCCCGATTTCGAATCCTCCGAAGTGCCGGTGTTTCTCGCCTATCCAGAGGAGTTGCGGCAGTCCAAGCGGATCATGGTCTTCCGGGATTTCGTTCAGGACGAGATCATCGCCCACCGCCGCCGGATCAGAGACGCCGCAGCAGCCTGACATCGAAGGACGGCCCCGCCATGCGCTGTGCGCATAGCGGCTTTGCTATTCCATTCACATGTTAAGTCTTGATCGTTCACAAACTGCTGCCTATTTGATCAATCGAAGCAGATGCTGCAGCAATGCTCATCATCTTCAACCTCCCTGTTGGACTTCGCCGGGCCTTTGTGCCCGGCTTTTTTCTGGCCAGTGCCATCCTGTCGGCTTATCAAATTGGTAATGCCGCCACCGGATCCGCCCTTAATGCATTTCCCGACATCGAAGCTTCGCGACGTGTACTTGCTTGCAAACAGGCGAGGCAACGACGCACCGGATCTGGAAGCGCGAGATTATGTCGACCGGTTCGAGAGCCTCCAGCGCAGAGAGGTGATCGCCCGAATCGCGGGACTTGGCATTCCGGCCCTGTTGATCTGGGTGCTGCTGTCCAAACCCGCCCCTTTCATGGCGCTCATCGTCTATTGCACGACGCTGCTGATCACGCGGCGCAAACTGGCGCAGCTCAAGCAGACCTGGTCGGATCGCATCTATCGGCACGTCATTCTGGGACAGACCCTGTTGTCGGTGCTGGTCTCGGCGGTGATCCTCTGGTTTCTGGTGCAACACGAACAGGTGTTGATGCTGTCGGGCGCTGCCCTCATGGTCGGCAAGCTGATTCACGGCATGACCGCCACGCCCCGAGGGTCGCAGCTTCAGCGCATCAACAATCTCCTCAATACCCTCACCCTGATCGCAATCGGATTGCTTCAGCTCGATGCAGAGGCCCCGCTTGTCCAAAACGGCATGATCCTGACGATCACCATCGCTCTGGTCAGCTACTTCCACGCCACCGCTCTTGATGCGATGAGCGACCGCGACAAGATGCGCGGGGTTCTCAAGGCTGGGCTCAGCGCCAAGGGGCACGATGCGGTCGGCCGGCTCGCCGGAGGGTTTGCCCACGATTTCAACAATCTGCTGACCACGCTTCTCGGCAATCTCGATCTCTACAGCAATGCACGCAGCAAGACCGAAGAGAAAGCCGCCATTGCCGCCGCCCGGCAAGCCGCCGAACGCGGGGCGCAACTCGTGGCGCAACTGCTCAGCGTGTCCGGCAAGGCGCGGATGCAGCCCGACCACCTCGATCTCGGCGAATACCTGGCCGATCTACGGCTGGTCACGGCGCGATTGTTTGGCCCGGAGGTCGCATTCCACTACGAGGTCCAGCCCGATCTGCCCCCTGTGATCGCCGACCGCAACCAGTTGAACGCAGCACTGATCCAATTGCTGATCAACGCCCGCGACGCGATGCCGAACGGCGGGCTGGTCATGCTCGACGCGGCCATAGCCAAGCAACCCAGGCGCCCATCCATGCTGGAAACCGGACCGCCATCCGGCAATTTCGTGCGCCTCGACATTTACGACGAAGGCACCGGGATCGCCGCAGCCGACCTGCCCCGCGTCACCGAGCCGTTCTTTACGACGCGCAAATTCGGCGAAGCCACCGGGCTGGGCCTCTCCGTCGCAAAGGGCTTTGCCGAACAGTCCGGAGGCAGCCTCGACATCCAAAGCGAAATCGGCAAGGGCACCCGGGTCCGACTTTACCTCCCCGCCGCCGAGCAAAGCGCCAGAGACGCCGCGCTTGGTAAACCACCTGTTTCTTGCTAGCACCGCTGGACCCAACCGGAGAAAAGCGGATGCAGCGCGTCGATGTCGTGAAATGGATCGCAACCGCGGTGCAGCTAGTGGGATATGGGCTGACAGGACTCAACATCGTTCCGTGGAACGTTTTTGCCTTTATCGTCGGAATCACATTGTGGTTCGTCGTCGGTGTCATGTGGAAAGACCGGGCCATTATGGTCGTCCACGTGGGCGCCTTTGTCGCGATCTCGACCGGCTACCTCAATTCGTGATCCAGATTTCCGCATCCGGCGGCCACCCGTGGCACCGGCCAAACACACGCCCCCTTTCCCCCAAGGCAGACCTGCCATAAGAACGCAGCAAATCGCGCGGGGGCTTTGCCATGACAACCGAAACTAAAATCGACGACGCTCTGATCGCAGCCCACGGGCTCTCGGGTGACGAATACGCCAAGATCATCCAGCTCTTGAACCGGGCGCCCAATTTCACCGAGCTGGGGATCTTCTCCGCGATGTGGAACGAGCACTGCTCCTACAAGTCCTCCAAGAAATGGCTGCGCACCCTGCCCACCACCGGGCCACAGGTGATCTGCGGGCCCGGCGAAAACGCAGGCGTCGTCGATATCGGTGACGGTCAGGCCATCGTGTTCAAGATGGAAAGCCACAACCATCCCTCCTACATCGAACCCTACCAAGGCGCGGCCACCGGCGTGGGCGGCATCCTGCGCGACGTCTTCACCATGGGCGCGCGGCCCATCGCGGCAATGAACGCCCTCAGCTTCGGCGAACCGAGCCACCCGAAAACCAAGCAACTGGTCTCCGGCGTGGTGGCAGGCGTCGGCGGATACGGCAACTGCTTCGGCGTGCCGACCGTGGGCGGCGAAGTCCGCTTTGACAAATCCTACAACGGCAATTGCCTCGTGAATGCCTTTGCAGCCGGGCTAGCTGACGCGGACAAGATCTTCTACTCGGCGGCCTCCGGCGTCGGCATGCCCGTCGTCTATCTCGGGGCCAAGACCGGGCGCGACGGTGTCGGCGGCGCCACCATGGCCTCCGCCGAATTCGACGACACGATCGAAGAAAAGCGGCCCACCGTGCAGGTCGGCGACCCCTTCACCGAAAAGCGGCTGATGGAAGCCACGCTCGAACTGATGGCCACCGGCGCGGTGATTTCCATTCAGGATATGGGAGCCGCCGGGCTCACCTGCTCTGCCGTGGAGATGGGCGACAAGGGTGGGCTCGGCATCAAGCTCAATCTCGAAGACGTGCCGCAGCGCGAAGCAAACATGACCGCCTACGAGATGATGCTCTCCGAGAGCCAGGAGCGGATGCTCATGGTGCTCAAGCCAGAACTCGAAGCCGAAGCCCGTGCGGTCTTCGAGAAATGGGATCTCGATTTCGCCATCGTGGGCGAGACGATCTCCGAAGACCGGTTCCTCATCGTCCACAACGACGAGGTCAAAGCCGACCTGCCGCTGTCGACCCTGGCCTCCTCCGCCCCCGAATACGACCGGCCCTGGGATCCGACGCCCGCCGCAGCCCCGCTCAGCGACGTGCCCGCCATCGACCCGATCGACGGTCTCAAGGCGCTGATCGGCAGCCCCAACTACGCCTGCAAGGCCTGGGTCTACGAGCAATACGACACTCAGGTCATGGCCGACACCCTGCGCACCCCCGGTCACGGCTCCGGCATCGTGCGGATCCACGGCACCAACAAGGCCGTCGCCTTCACCAGCGACGTCACGCCCCGCTACGTCAAGGCCAACCCCGTCGAGGGCGGCAAACAAGCGGTCGCCGAAGCCTACCGGAACCTGACGGCGCAAGGGGCCAAGCCGCTCGCCACCACCGACAATCTCAATTTCGGCAATCCCGAAAAGCCCGAGATCATGGGGCAGTTCGTCGGCGCGCTGCAAGGGATCGGCGAAGCGGTGGCGGCACTCGACATGCCCATCGTCTCCGGGAACGTCTCGCTCTACAACGAAACCGACGGGACCGGCATCCTGCCCACCCCCACCATCGGCGCGGTCGGGCTGTTCACCGACCTTGGCCAGATCATCGCGGGCCCCGCCCAGGACGGCGACACCCTGATCCTGATCGGCGAGAGCCACGGCCACCTCGGGCAATCCGCCCTGTTGACCGAAGCCTTCAACCGCATCGAAGGCGACGCCCCGCCCGTCAATCTGGCCACCGAGGCCAAGCACGGCGACTTCATCCGCGCCCAGCACGCGAACATCCGGGCCTGCACCGATCTCGGCGACGGCGGCCTCGCCCTCGCGGCCTTCGAGCTGGCCCACGCCGCCAACACCGGCGCCACCATCAGCACCAGCGACATCGGCACCCTCTTCGGCGAGGATCAGGCCCGCTACCTCATCGCCTGCGCACCGGATGCCGCCCAGGCCCTGCTCGACGCGGCCAAGGCAGACAAAGTCCCTGCCCAGTCCATCGGGCAGATCGGCGGCACCACGCTCGGGTTCGGCGACAGCTCGGGCGATATGCGCGACCTGCAGACGCTCTACACCACAGCCTTCGCCACAGCCGTCGGCTGACCGCACACCGGTTGCTTCTTTTGGCTCCAAATACGGCCGCCGGAGGCTCCGCCATTGCCACGGGCGGCGGCATTACCGCTTGAAGATCGACGCGCCAAACCCTACCTTTTGCGCGTCACACAGGAGAGATCATGGCCATCACCGCCCAAGAAATCCACGACCTTCTGCGCGAAGGTTTTCCCGACGCGAAAATCAACGTGCAAGGCGATGACGGCGCGCATTTCGCAGCCGAAGTCATCGACGAGAGCTTTCGGGGCAAGAACCGGGTGCAACAGCAACGGGCCGTCTATGCCGCGCTCAAGGGCAAGATGGACGGCGCCAACGGCGACCTGCACGCATTGGCGCTGACCACCAAAGCCCCCGACTGAGCAAGGCGTGAGTGCGGCAACCTTCCTGATCCAGATCGGAATCGCAATCCTGCTGATCCTCGGCGGGCTTGTGCCGACAATCCGCAGCCGATCACGCCGACGACGACAGCGCACAGCCGATCCCGCCAAAGCGACCGTCGTCAGCACAGCCGCCACGCCACCTGCAAAACGCCCGCACCGCGCCACCTTCGGAGCCGCCCGCGCCCGCACCGCCAAACACGACGACTAGCGCTGGAATTCGGCCCTGCTCCGACTTATCTTGGCGCAAAGGACACTCACCCAATGGAAGAGACCAAAATGACAAACCCCGCCGAAACCAAAATCAAAGACACCGTCGCCGCCAACGACGTCGTGCTCTTTATGAAGGGCACCAAGATGATGCCGCAATGCGGGTTTTCCTCCCGCGTGGCTGGCGTTCTCAACTTCATGGGGATCGAGTTTGCCGACGTCAACGTGCTCGAAGACGCCGACATCCGCCAAGGGATCAAGGACTACTCCGACTGGCCGACCATTCCCCAGCTCTACGTCAAGGGCGAGTTCGTCGGCGGCTGCGACATCGTCACCGAGATGACGCTCTCGGGCGAGCTGGACACGCTGTTCGAACAGAACGGCGTCCCCTTCGACAAGGCCGCCGCCGACAAGATCCGCGAAGCCAACGCCTGACGCGCGGAGCCCGCGCCGCAGCACTGGCGGGAATGCAACACCCCGCCAGTCGATCCCGCCTTACTTTGGCCACAATGCTTTGAATTGCGAGGCGTTCGTGGTTGATTGACCCAAAGCTGTCAATCAATTGGGAGCCGTGGTGCGCCCGCTTTTAAAAGTTGCGAGACAAAGCTGTGGGGGACAGCTTTGGACCTTCATCGTCATCTTGCCCCTCTTGCGCGGTCTCACCGACCGGATGCCTCCGCATAGCCATTTGCGGGGCCAGCCATGCTGACCGGTCTCATCATCCTCGTGGTCGTGATCGCATGCGGCTTTGCCGGCATGCTGTGGCTGCGGCAACGCGAAATCGCCAATCACGAAGCCATGCAAGCGCTCGCGGCGCGGCGCGGCTGGTCGCTCAACGTCTCCAATCAATCGCTCGGACGCCCGGCGGTGTTGCGGCTCAGCGCCCGCAGCGGCGTGCACTGGCAGGCCGAGGCGCGGCGCCTCGCGCCCACCACTCCTTTCGGCGGGGCGACAGGGCAGACCACTGATTTTCGGGGGCCAGAGCCGATCTGGCCAGAGGCGCTGCTGGTCATTGGCCCGTCCGGGCGCGACGCCTTGGTCGATCAGGCCCATCAGATGCTCGACGGGACGAGCGGCGGTTCGGCGCAAAAGCTCCTCGGTCAGGCCGCGAGCGCCGCCGTCTTACCGATGATCGACCAACTCACCGCACAGCCCGCGCCCGATGGCGTCAGCATACTGGCCACCCAAGACCCGTCCCGGGCCTTCGATCTCAAGGACATCGCAAAGCTGATTCGCGAATGGTCGGCGCAGCGCGCAAACGACATGAGCCAGCCGATTGTGATTCTGGGGCCGGACGGCTTCCGGATGCGGCTCGGCCACGGCACCTCGTCGGCCGAGCAGATGGAACAGTTCATCGATCTGGCATTGGCCATCGGGCGGGTGATCGAACGACCCTGACACGGGGCGGTTCGGCCACTCTCGGCAAGACCGGCAGAGGGCCGAAACCGGCGACGTTTAGGCTCAGGCGGCGCCGATCCGCTCTTCTGCCGCGTCCGCGAGCGCCTCTGACTGCGCCGCCACTTCGGCCAGCATCTCGAGAACCTCGGCAGGCACCACCGGCACTTCCACCCGCTGAGGCTCGGCCTCCGCTTCGCGCTTGGCACGCATTTCGGCGTTGTAGACCATCTCCTCGATGCGGCCCTCGGCCTCGCGAAGCTTGTCCTCCAGCGCGGCGGTCTTGTCGGCCAGCAGCAGACCCGCCATCAGCAGCATCCGGGCTTCGGGCATCCGGCCAATCTGGGTGGACAGGGCGCTGGCTTCGGTATCCAGCATCTTGGCGGCGGCACGCAGAAACGGCTCCTCCCCGTCCTGACAGGCGACTTCGAATGTGCGTCCACCGATATCAATCTCGACCTGAGGCATTACCGGCCCTCCCCTATCAGCGGTGCAAGTTCGGACAATATGGCCTCGACCTCTGCACGGTCGGCGTCGCGGGCGGCGCTAACCGCGTCCAATTCCGCGATTGCGGCGCGGTTGACCAGTTCAGGATCGGCGACTTCGTCCTGAAGCGCGCGGCGCATCTCGCTGGCGACGGCACGCAACTCCGTATTGACGGCCTGCAGGCGCTGCAATTCGGTATCCAGATCGGCAAGGCGCTTGGTCCCGGCCTCTGCCTGGGCCTCCAGTTCGGACAATCGGCCGTCCTGACGGTCCTTCAGGGCGCGAACCCGCTCTTCCAACTGGGCGTTGACGGTGCGTTCCTCGTCCAGACGCGCCGTCAGAGCGGCGATGGTCTCGGCGCTCTTGTCGGCATCGTCTGCGTCGGTCCGGGTCGGCGACATGGCCTCGACCTGCCGTCGAATGCGACCCAAGGCTGCAGCGATGCGGCCTTCCAACTCAATGATATCGTTCATAACCCTGCCCCATTCCAGCAACCCGGTCCGTGCCGGTCGCCTTGCCTCACAATACTGTCCCCGGCCCAAGACGCCCTGTTTTCCCGGCTCCGAATGCCCCGCGTTCGCGGTGGTTTGACGGAAAATCGAGCGAATCGGGCGTCGTTCTCGCTAGCCTAAGCCATCCCGCAGCCAGCATCAAACACCCTTAGCCCTTTGGAATAAAGGGGTTACCACGCGGCGTTGATGCGATGCGATGCTTGCTTGATCTTGGGGGCTGCCCTGCTATGACCACCTGTGAAATCATTCGCCAATCAAGACAGGATAGCCCCGTGGACATCGCAGACCTGCGCAGCGCACACCCCGACCACTGGATGCGGGCCGCCGCCATCCGCACACTTACTCTTGATGCGGTCGCCGCCGCCAATTCCGGGCATTCGGGAATGCCGATGGGCATGGCCGACGTGGCCACGGTGCTTTACCAAAATCACCTGCGGTTCGACCCAAAGGCACCGCATTGGCCCGACCGGGATCGGTTCATCCTGTCGGCCGGCCACGGCTCCATGCTTCTTTACTCGGTGCTGCACCTGACCGGCTACGAGCAGATGACGCTCCAGCAGCTCAAGGATTTCCGCCAGTGGGGCGCCCGCACCGCCGGGCATCCCGAATACGGCCACGCCGAAGGGATCGAAACGACAACCGGGCCGCTGGGTCAGGGTCTGGCCAATGCCGTCGGTTTCGCGATGGCAGAGGAATCGCTCCGGGCGCATTGGGGCAAGAACATCATCAACCACCACACCTATGTGATGGCTGGCGATGGCTGCCTCATGGAAGGCGTCAGCCAAGAGGCGCTGGCCCTTGCCGGGATGCAGCAACTGGGTCACCTGATCGTCTTCTTCGACGACAACGGGATCACCATCGACGGCAAGGTTTCGATTGCCGACAAGACCGACCAGCCCGCCCGCTTCGCGGCCTCCGGCTGGCATGTTCAGGAAATCGACGGGCACGACCCGGTCGCCATCGACGCCGCGATCACCGCCGCCAAGGCCGATCCGCGCCCCTCGATGATCGCCTGCAAGACGCATATCGCTCTGGGTCACGCCGCGCAGGACACCTCCAAGGGGCACGGCGCGCTCACAGATGCCGCCCAGCTTCAGGCCGCCAAGGATGCCTACGGCTGGACCGCAGGCCCATTTGAGATCCCCGAGAACATCAAGGCCGAATGGGAAGCCATGGGCGCCCGCGGGGCCGAGGCCCATGCCGAATGGCAAAGCCGGTTCGAAAAGCTCAGCAGCACCAAGCAGGCGGCCTTCCAGCGGCAGTTCGATATGGACGCGCCCAAGGCCCTCGCCGCTCGCGTTCGCGCGCTGAAGAAGCAGGCGTCCGAATCCGCGCCCAAGGTCGCGACCCGGAAATCCAGCGAGAACGTGCTCGAAGTGATCAACCCCGTGATGCCCGAGACGATCGGCGGCTCTGCCGACCTGACCGGCTCGAACAACACGCTGACCTCCGATCTGGGCACCTTCAACCCGGAGAACCGCAAGGGGCGCTACGTCTACTTCGGTGTGCGCGAACATGGGATGGCCGCCGCGATGAACGGCATGGTGCTGCATGGCGGCGTCCGGCCCTACGGCGGCACCTTCATGTGCTTCACCGACTACGCGCGCGGCGCGATCCGCCTGTCGGCGCTGATGAAGGCACCCGTGGTCTATGTCATGACGCATGACAGCATCGGCCTCGGCGAAGACGGGCCGACGCACCAGCCGGTCGAGCATCTGGCGATGCTGCGGGCGACGCCGAACCTCAACGTGTTCCGGCCCGCCGATACGGTCGAGACGGCCGAAGCCTGGGAATGGGCGCTCACGTCGAAAACCACGCCGTCTGTGCTGGCGCTGACCCGTCAGGGTCTGCCCACCGTCCGCAAAGAGCACAAGACCAAGAACCTGACAGCCCAAGGGGCCTATGTTCTGGCCGAGGCCGAAGGCAAGCGTAAGGCGATCCTGATGGCCACAGGCTCCGAAGTCTCCGTCGCGCTGGAAGCCAAGGCCCTGCTGGAAGCCGAGGGGATCGGCACCCGCGTCGTCTCGATGCCCTGCTGGGAGCTGTTCGAGCAGCAGCCCGACGCCTACCGGCGCAAGGTCCTCCCCCCCGGCCCCGTCCGCGTGGCGATCGAAGCCGCAGTGCGGTTTGGCTGGGATCGGTGGCTGATGGGCGAAGGCGGACGGCGCGAAAAGGCCGGCTACGTCGGAATGGACGATTTCGGGGCTTCCGCGCCCGCTGAAACGCTGTTCGAGGAGTTCGGCATCACTGCGGAGGCTACGGCCGCCAAGGTGAAATCGCTCATCAAATAAGCAGCCAACGGCGCGCGCAGGAGGCCCGGCATGATCAAACTGACGTCTTTCATGCTGGCCTCCGCGCTCGCCCTGTCTGCCTGCGCTCCGACCGGCGGCAGCACCTATGTGCCGCCGGGGTCGAGCACAGGCGCCCTCGGGACGGATCTGCTCTCCGTTCCGGCGGGCACCGGTACCACCGTCACCGGTGGGGGCGCCGGGATCAGCGTCAGCGGCGCCACGCAGCCGGTCAGCTTTGCCCGGCCCAGCCCGGATGCCGCGCGGGCGGATGCCTTTGCCACCAGCTTCCTCAACGGGCTGCAACCGCGCTCTTTCGCGGAGCGGCGGGAATTCTGCGGCTATTTCCTCGTCGATGCGGCGGGGCAGATCAGCGCCACCTCGCCCGTGCGCGGGACACTGGCCAGCTGCACTCAGCCCGGTCCGGGGCCCAACGTCTTCGCCAGCTATCACACCCACGGCGCCTACGATCGGGGGTATGACAACGAAGTGCCCTCGCCCGAAGATCTCCTGGGCGATTTCTCTTTCGGGATCGACGGCTATGTGAGCACGCCGGGCGGGCGGATCTGGCGGATCGAAACAGACGTGCAAGCGGCGCTTCTGGTCTGCGGGCAAGGCTGCGTTGCGGTCGATCCGGGGTTCGTGCCGCAAGACGAGGCGGGCATCCGGTCAAGCTACACGGTCAGCCAACTGCGCGCCCGACGCTAAAGCGGCCCGGTCCGGCCACCGCCAGCGCGAGGCAACCGCCGGCAATCGCCCAGTTCTTGACGAAAATCGTCATCTGCCATGGGTCGTCCGGGAGCCAGTGGAACACGCTCGTCACCCCGCAATAGGCCGCAAGCAGCAACGCCACCGGCGTCGTCCACTGCCCGAGGATCAGGGCCACCCCCGCCGCCGCGTTGAACAGCATCGCGGGCCAGATCAGCGCCACCGGCAGCGCAAACCCCGCCAAGAGGCTCATGGCGTCGGCCGGGTTCAGGACCTTTTGCACGGCACCGCCCAGAAACAGCAGGGCAATCAGCACGCGGGCGAACAGCAGCGCGGCATCGCGCCAGCCAAGGCTCAATGCGCGGCCTCGGAGCGTTTGAACAGCCCCATCAGCGGCATCAGGATGCGGGTCGTGACGGGGATCAGGACCAACCCCCAGATCAGGCCCAACACCCCGTCCAGCCCAGCAGTCACGGACCATTCCACAGCGCCCTTCAGGGCCTCCGGAACGGCCTGCGCCGCGATCACCGCCAAATGATGGATTTCATCATAGATCAGGGGCCATCCCAGAACGTCCAAGCCGTGAATGATGATCGACCCGCCCACCCAGAGCATTGCGGCGGTGCCGACCACCGTCAGAGCCTTGAGAAAACCGGGCATCGCACGGACCAAACCGCGACCCAGCGTGCGGGTCAGGCCAAGACGGCCATGCGTCGACATGCGCAGGCCCACGTCGTCGGCTTTCACGATCAGAGCAACGCTGCCGTAAACCGCAATTGTGATGCCGATACCTACCAGGGCCAGCGTCGCCGCCTCGAACGCAAATCCGCTCTCGGGGATCGCGGCAAGCGAGATCGTCATGATCTCGGCCGACAGGATGAAATCGGTCTTGATCGCGCCGGCGACCCGCTCTTCTTCGAGGTGGGCGGGGTCTTTGGGGCTGAGATCGGCCTGGACCATCGCGTCCTCATGGCCGTGACCATGCGGTCGAAGCCAATGGTAGATTTTCTCAGCGCCTTCGAAACACAAATACGAGCCACCCAACATCAACAGCGGCGTGATCAGCCAAGGGGCGAAGGCACTCATCAGCAGGGCGGCAGGCAGGAGGATCAACATCTTGTTGCGAATCGAGCCCATCGCGATGCGCCAGATGATCGGCAGTTCGCGTTCAGGAGCAAATCCGGTCACGTATTTCGGGGTCACCGCGGCATCGTCGATCAAGACGCCGGCGGTCTTGGCCCCTGCTTTCACCGCTTGGGTGGCGATATCGTCGACCGAGGCCGCTGCAACTTTGGCAATGGCTGCAACATCGTCCAGCAGCGCCAGTAATCCACTCATATCAGGCTCCGAATCTTTCCTGCACCCTTACGGGCTGGTCTCCATGTCCCACCCGCATAGCAGTCCCGGGCTGTCGATGCCACGGACGAGGCCACTTTGCGCGATCCGGGCCGGCCAATCCCAACGCATGAGCAGCGATTCCGATCCCGCAGCGCGCCAGTTTGTCGGAAGGGCCGGACGGGCGGGCAAGGTCGGGCGCGCCGATGCAGCGCGGATCCGGGGCGATCGGGCCCTCGTCCGACGGCCACACCGACAAAGAGTTTGACGGCGGCGCGAGGTCCCGATTTCCCCCCGCCAAAAGGACTGATATGGGCTTGGGCATGACAAACGGTATCGCCATCGCGCTGTTTCTGTGCATCGTCGGCTTCTTTGCCCTCGACCATTTCGTCCTGCATTGGGAGGCCGGGGTCTTTGTCGCGCGCAAAGCTCTGGATTTGATTCAAACTATGGCGTTCTGGCGCTAATCCTGGGCCTTCACGGTTGACCTTTGGTCATAAATCGCAATGTTGGCGACAGCGAGGGTCGGCACCCTGCCCGGCTCCAATACCCTGCATTCGGAGGACATTTCCATGGCAGTCAAAGTGGCAATCAACGGCTTCGGCCGCATCGGTCGTAACGTGTTGCGGGCCATCATTGAATCGGGTCGCACCGATATCGAGGTGATCGCGATCAACGATCTGGGTCCGGTCGAGACGAACGCACACCTGCTGCGCTACGATTCCGTGCACGGCAAGTTCCCCGCCACAGTGACCACGACCGAAGACAGCATCGACGTCGGTCGCGGCCCGATCCGGGTGACAGCGATCCGCAATCCGGCCGATCTGCCGTGGGGCGACGTCGATATCGTGATGGAATGCACGGGGATCTTCACCTCCAAGGAGAAGTGTCAGGCCCATCTCGAGAACGGCTCCAAGCGGGTTCTGATCTCGGCACCGGGCACGGATGCCGACAAGACCATCGTGTTCGGGATCAACCACGACACGCTGACCGCCGATGACATCGTCGTTTCCAACGCCTCCTGCACGACAAACTGCTTGTCGCCCGTCGCCTATGTGCTGAACAACGCCATCGGCATCGAAAAAGGCTTCATGACGACGATCCACAGCTATACCGGCGACCAGCCGACGCTGGACACGATGCACAAGGATCTCTACCGCGCCCGCGCCGCCGCGCTGTCGATGATCCCGACATCGACCGGGGCCGCCAAGGCCGTGGGTCTGGTGCTGCCAGAGCTCAAGGGCAAGCTGGACGGCGTGGCCATCCGGGTGCCGACGCCGAACGTCTCGGTCGTGGATCTCACCTTCATGGCGGCCAAGGACACCACCGTCGAAGAAGTGAACGCCGCAATCAAGGCCGCCGCCGACGGCCCCTTGAAAGGCGTTCTGGGCTATACGGACGAGCCACTGGTGTCGTCGGACTTCAACCACGACCCGCATTCGTCGATCTTCCACATGGATCAGACCAAGGTCATGGAAGGCCGCATGGTCCGCATCCTGACATGGTATGACAACGAGTGGGGCTTCTCCAACCGGATGTCCGACACCGCTGTCGCCATGGGCAAACTGATCTGAGCAAAGGCGCGGCAGGGTCAGGTCGGCGACGACCGGCCCGCCCTCACAAGGGCCCGCGCCGCCAGATCGACACAGACAAGGCCGTCCCCGTATCGGGGGCGGCTTTTTGCTGTGCGCCCGATGTCGCTATGCAACCGGCGCAAGGCAGACCCGACGCTGCCGGCCCTTCTGCTGCAGCGCAGCATCTCTAGGTTTGATCACGAGACAACGCCTAATAGGAGGCATCGAAATGATCACTCTTGAAACGCTTCGCACACGCATCGCCCAACGACGCGCCTACAAGCGCACCCGTGACGAGCTGGCAAAACTGCCCATCGACATCGCGCTCGATCTGAACATCTATCACGGCGACGCCGACACCATCGCCCGCAAGGCCGTCTACGGCTAAGCCCGCGCTTCCAACGGCTCGGCCAGGCAAACCTGGTCGCGCCCGGCTTGCTTGGCGGTATAGAGCGCCCTGTCCGCAAGGCGCATGAACGGATCGACGTCCTCGGCATCCGAGGGCACCATCGACAGACCGATACTGATCGTGCAGGTGATCGCCGTGCCATCGAACGAGATCGGCATGGCGGCCACTTCGGACCGCAGGGCCTCGCCCAGACGCTGACCGTCCGTCAACCCGACACCCGCGGCAAACACCGCAAACTCCTCGCCGCCGAGGCGTCCCACCCGTACGTCCGGACCGGCCGCCCGGCCAATCCGGCCCGCGATCTCGGTCAGGACCCGGTCCCCTGCGGGGTGGCCCCAGGTGTCGTTGACCGACTTGAAGGCATCCACGTCGATGACGAGCAACACCCCGCCCCCCGCCATCGCGGACTGAACGCCGTTCAGGAAATAGCGGCGCGTCAAGACCCCGGTCAGGGGATCACGGCGAAGCAGATCCTCCAGCTGCATGTTCAGCATCTGGATTTTCTGCCTCTGGCGGACCATGTAGATCGACGCCGGAAGGGATACGACGGCAGGGATCACGATGGCCGGCACGATGGCCTCGACTAAGGGGCCAACCACGAGAAGGGTCGTCAGAACCGACGACACGACCGAAGCGACGACGACCACGGCGACAAATCGGAGATCGGGACGCGACATGCCACGCCAAACATGGTTCGGCATGACAGTTCTGACCCGATCGCTGTCAAGGCGGACAACGCTTCCCAAATCTTGACCTCCGGACCGCAGGATAGCGGGCCAAGTGTTAACGAATGGTTACGATCCGCGTCGACCCGGCCTATGGCTATTGAAACTTGGCCTCGAGCGAGGTCTTGACCGCCGGCGGCACAAAGGCCGTGACATCACCGCCCAAGCGGCAAATCTCCTTGACCAGCTTGGACGCGATCGCCTGATGCTGGGCCTCGGCCATCAGGAACACCGTCTCGACGCTGTCGTCCAGCACGCGGTTCATGCCAACCATCTGATATTCATACTCGAAATCGGCCACGGCGCGGAGGCCACGGATGATGACCGAGGCGCCTACATCGCGAGCGCAATCTATCAGCAGGTTTTCAAATGGATGGGTCACGATCTCGCAGCCCGACGCTTGCGAGATCGCCGCCGTCTCGGCTTCGACCATCGCAACACGTTCCTCCAGACTGAACAGCGGGGATTTGTCTCGATTGATCGCGACACCGATCACCAGCCGGTCCACCAGCGAACAGGCGCGGCGGATGATGTCGGTATGGCCCAGTGTCACCGGATCGAACGTGCCGGGATAAAGCCCTGTGCGCATGGTGGTCCTCATCGTCAATTTCAGGGCCGCGCAACATTATTGCGCAACGCAATGCAAGGGTGAACCGGGGCTAGTGCCCCATGATCATCCCTTCCAAGGCTTCCTTTTCCATCGAAAGCTCGGCCAACCGCATTTTCACCACGTCGCCGATCGAGATGAAACCGACCATGTCGTCGCCTTCCATCACCGGCATGTGGCGAAAGCGGCCGCTGGTCATCATCTGCATGATCTCGATGGCACTGTCCTGAGCGGTGCAGGTCGTCACCTTCGAGGTCATCACCTCGGTCACGGGATCGGTCAGGCAGGACGGGCCGCGCTTGCCGATCTCGCGCACGATGTCGCGTTCCGAGAGAATTCCCGCGACCGCCTTCCCGTCAGGAGACACGACAACCGCACCGATCTTGTTCGCACTCAGGATCTCGGCCACTTCGGCCAAGCTGGCACCGGGTGACACCGTGATCACATCCATCTCGCCCTTGGACTTCAAAACCTTACTGATTGTCATCTGATCCTCCTCTTTGGTTCAATCGACCCTCGCGAGAGGGTCTCTGTCAAGCCTCTTGATCCGAAACGATGCGTTCGAGGCGCACAACTTCCGCGCGTAGCCCCGCCATCAGCGCCTTGGCAAATCTGTTGATCCGGTCCGATCTGCGGTCGGCGGTATGGCGAACGAGGTAAAACGCGCGGGTCAGGTGCAGCTTGTCCGTCAGCACACGCCGCAACTCCGGGGCGAAAGGCAGCGCGAAATCATGCACGATCCCGACGCCCCCTTGGCGGAGCATCTGCAACTGGACAGACACCGAGTTCGATGCCAGTTGCACGCCCGCCTCGCCCAGCGGGCCCAGATAATCCAGCGCCGCGTCAAAGATCATGTCGGGGATATAGCCCACCACGGGCTGCCCGGTCAGGTCCTTGACCGAGGCAGGTAGCGCCTGTTCGCGCCGCATGGCCAGGTGCAACTGGTAGTCGGTGATCTTCTGCACGGTCAGCCGGCCCGCGTCCGGCGGGCTGACCGTCACGGCCAGATCGGCTTCGCGCTTGGACAGGTTCACCACGCGGGGCAAGGCCAGCACCTGCACCTCCAGCCCCGGGTTCTGCTTGCGGATCATCGCGCAGACCTGCGGCAGCAGAAAGTTGGCGCAACCGTCCGGCGCGCCGATGCGGATCTGTCCGGTCAGCCCTTCGGTCGCGGCGCCCTCCTCCAAACCCTCGCGAAGCGCGGCCTCGGCCGCGATGGCATGATCGCGCAACCGCGCCCCGCGGTCGGTCAGCGCATAGCCCTGCGGAGATTTCGCAAACAGCGCGGCGCCGAGGGTCTCTTCCAGCCGGGCGATGCGGCGGCTGACCGTGCCCGGATCGAGCCGCAGCACAGGGGCGGCGGCGGTCAGGCTCTCGGCGCGGGCCACGGCGAGAAAGACCCGCAGATCGTCCCAGTTTGTCATGGCCTCTCCATACCTGCATTCATGCAAGATGATTTTGACATACTGTCCCTTTTACCCAGAAAATTGCAAGGCTATAAGCGCCGCAACGTCACCTACGCGATACCGACGGGATACCGACCTGTTACCCCGACAGCCTCTCGCGTGCAGATTAAGGGAATCTTCATGACCGATCTCACCCACTACATTGGCGGCAAGCATGTCGCAGGCACCTCCGGTCGGTTCGCCGACGTCTACAACCCCGCCACCGGCGAGGTGCAGTATCGCGTGCCCTTGGCCAATGCCGACGAGATGGCTCAGGCCGTTGAGATTGCCGAGAAAGCACAGCCGAAATGGGCGGCCGTGAACCCGCAGCGCCGGGCTCGGGTGATGATGAAATTCGTCGACCTGCTGAACCGCGACATGGACAAACTGGCCGAAGCACTCTCCCGCGAGCACGGCAAAACGCTCCCCGACGCCGCTGGCGACGTGCAGCGCGGCCTCGAAGTCGTGGAATACTGCATCGGCGCGCCCCAGATGCTGAAGGGTGAGTTCACCGACGGCGCCGGCCCCGGCATCGACATGTATTCCATGCGGCAGGCGCTCGGCGTGACGGCAGGCATCACCCCGTTCAACTTCCCCGCGATGATCCCGATGTGGATGTTCGCCCCCGCCATCGTCTGCGGCAACGCCTTTATTCTGAAGCCTTCCGAGCGCGATCCCTCGGTTCCGCTGATGCTGGCCGAGCTGATGGAAGAAGCCGGTCTGCCGCCGGGCATCCTGCAGGTCGTCAACGGCGACAAAGAGGCTGTCGACGCGATCCTCGACAACGATGTGATCCAGGCGATCGGCTTCGTCGGCTCGACCCCGATCGCGGAATATATCTACGGCCGTGGTTGCTCGAACGGTAAGCGGGTTCAGTGCTTCGGCGGTGCCAAGAACCACATGATCATCATGCCCGACGCCGATCTCGACCAGGCCGCCGACGCCCTGATCGGTGCCGGATACGGCGCCGCTGGCGAACGCTGCATGGCGATCTCGGTCGCCGTTCCGGTCGGTGAGGAGACCGCCGACGCGCTGGTCGCCAAGCTGATCCCCCGGATCGAAAAGCTGAAAGTCGGCCCATACACCTCCGGCAAGGATGTGGATTATGGCCCGGTCGTCACCGCGGCGGCAAAGGCCAACATCCTGCGTCTGGTCGAATCCGGCGTGAACGAAGGTGCGAAACTGGTCGTCGACGGGCGGGACTTCAGCCTCCAGGGCTACGAAGACGGCTTCTTCGTCGGGCCGCACCTGTTCGACCACGTCACCAAGGACATGGAGATCTACCGCAAAGAGATCTTCGGCCCCGTGCTTTCCACCGTGCGGGCAAAGACTTACGAGGAAGCGCTCGGGCTGGCCATGGATCACGAATATGGCAACGGCACTGCGATCTTTACCCGTGACGGCGACACCGCACGCGACTTTGCTGCGCGGGTCAACGTCGGCATGATCGGGATCAACGTGCCGATCCCGGTGCCGCTGGCCTACCACACCTTCGGCGGCTGGAAGAAGTCGGTCTTCGGTGATCTCAACCAGCACGGTCCGGACGCCTTCAAGTTCTACACCCGGACCAAGACCGTCACCTCCCGGTGGCCCTCGGGCATGAAGGAAGGCTCGGCGTTCAACTTCAAGCCGATGGACTGATCTTCTCCGAATATTGAGTGGACAAGAGGGGCAGCGTTGCGCGACGCTGCCCCTATCCATTTTTCATTCAGGGATTTCACACATGACCAAGATCACGCGCCGCCAAATGCTGCACAGAGCCGCGGGCTCTGTCGCGGCTCTGCCCGTCCTCGCCGTCGCCGCCCGCGCAGCCACCCATCAGGTCTCAATTCAGGGCTTTGCCTTTTCGCCGGCCAGCATCACCATCGCCGCAGGGGACACGGTCGTCTTTACCAACGCCGACAACGCCCCACATACGGCGACAGCCGATAGCGGGGCCTTTGATACCGGACGCTTGGGGCGCGATGCGAGCGCGCAGTTGACCTTCTCCAATCCGGGCACCTACACATACTTCTGCAACTTCCATCGCAATATGAAGGGTTCAATCACCGTCGCCTGACCGCTCCCCATGATCACCGCACGCATTCAAGGCCGGATTGGCCGCATCACCCTCGATCGGCCCGAGGCGCTCAACGCGCTGACCCATGCCGCCTGTTTGCACATCCACACAGCCCTGCGCGACTGGGCCGAAGACGACCGGGTCGCCATGGTGGTGATCGACGCGGCGGGCGACAAGGCGTTTTGCGCCGGCGGCGACATCGCGCAGATGTATGCCACCGGGGTGGCTGGCGATTTCGACTACGGGCGGCGCTTCTGGCGCGACGAATACCGAATGAACGCCGCCCTGTTCAACTTCCCAAAGCCGGTGGCCACATTCCTGCAAGGGCACACGCTGGGCGGTGGCGTCGGCGTAGGGTGCCACGGCAGCCACCGGATCATCGGTGAAACCTCCAAGATCGCCCTGCCCGAATGCGGGATCGGGTTGGTACCGGACGTGGGCAGCAGCCTGCTGCTGGCTTTGGCGCCGGGGCGTCTGGGGGAATACCTCGGGCTGACAGGCGACCGGATGGATGCGGGCGATGCGCTGCATTGCGGCTTTGCCGACTATTACATCCCCCAATCCGCCTGGCCCGCTCTGATCGACGCGCTGACCGAGACCGGGGACTGGTCGCTGATCGACGCGGCCGCCCTCCCCGCCCCCGCGAGCCGGTTGGCGAAGTGGCAACCCGAGATCGACGCCGTCTTTGGTGGTGAACGGCTCGGCGACATCTACCGCGCCATGCCCGCCAGCCCCGGCGAAGGGATCCAGCACGCTCTGAAGCTCATGGCACGGAATTCGCCGCTTGCCATGGCGGCAACAGTGGAATTGGTACACCGCTCCCGCACCCGGCCCACCATCGAAAACGCCTTGGATCAGGAATACCGGTTCACCGCGCGCGCCATGGAGCACGGCGACTTCCTCGAAGGAATCCGCGCCGCGATCATCGACAAGGACCGCAGTCCCAAGTGGAAGCACTCCGATTGGGAGGGGGTGACCGGAGCCGATCTTCTTCGTATGACGATGCCTCTGGGCGACGCCGCCCTTTCACTGGAGGAGACAGGAATGAAGATCGGCTTTATCGGGTTGGGCAACATGGGCGCGCCAATGGCCGCCAATCTGGTGGCGGCGGGTCACACGGTCACGGGCTTTGACACGGCGGCGCAGCCTGACGGCATCACCATGGCGCAGAGTGCTGCCGAGGCCGCGACAGGGGCCGATGTGGTCATCACCATGCTGCCCAACGGGGAAATCCTGCGCGCGGTGGCCGAACAGATCCACCCGGCAATGTCGGCGGGCGCTTTGCACCTCGATTGCTCCACGGTCGATGTCGACAGCGCCCGCGCGGTGGCGGAAAAAGCGCAGGCCGCAGGCCTCATGGCGGTCGACGCGCCCGTCTCCGGCGGGATCGGCGGAGCCACCGCAGGCACGCTCACTTTCATGGCAGGCGGCAGCGCCGAAGCTTTTGGGATTGCGAAACCACTGTTCGACATCATGGGGCAAAAGGCGGTCCACTGCGGCGCTTCGGGCGCCGGTCAGGCGGCCAAGATCTGCAACAACATGATCCTCGGGGTCACGATGATCGCCACCTGCGAAGCCTTCGCGCTGGCCGACAAACTCGGGCTCGACCGGCAGGCGATGTACGACGTGGTCTCGACCTCATCGGGGTCGTCATGGTCGATGAACGCCTACTGCCCCGCCCCCGGGATCGGGCCGACCAGCCCGGCGGACAATGGCTACAAACCGGGCTTTGCCGCCGACCTGATGCTCAAGGACCTGCGGCTGAGCCAGACCGCCGCCGAAGCGGTCGACGCCGACACCCCGATGGGGGCCGTCGCCACCGCGCTCTATGCGCAATTCGTCGAGGAAGAAGACGGCGCAGACCGGGATTTCAGCGCCATGCTGCCGCGGTTCCGCGACCGACATCGCAGTTGATCGACAACAAGGCCGGCGGCCCTGAAAAGGCGCTCTTCGGGACCTTCTTTCCAGAAAGAGACCCGCCGTATTGAAACCGAAGCAGGGCTCAGTCGGCCCTGTCCTGCGCGACCTCAACGGGCTCTACTACGAACGAGAAGGCAGTCGCGGCGGGTTGTCGCGATACAAATAGTCCCCCACCCCAACGCACTCAGACAGCAAGCCCATCCTTACATCCAGAGGCGGGGGAAAGTTTTCTTCATTCCATTCCGCCTCCCACATGTTGCGCTTCGCCATCGACACGTCTTCGACATAGCTCTGACCGCCTAATCGGATGGCTTCGGTTGTCATCATATCCACAAAGTCGCGCCAGATATCGGTTTGCAGGTCCTCACCCCGCGGTGGTGCATCGGGACCGATCAAGACCTCGATCATCACCGCACACTCGATAAGACGCTCTTCCAGCGGCTGCGATGCGTTTGCCTGCATGGGGCCTAGCACCAAGGCCGAAACACCAACGATTTTCCACATAACACCACTCCGCTTCAAAATGTTGACGAAGCATAGACGCCTCCCAAGGCGGAAAACCGGCACCTCTGAGGCCAATATGTGAGGCTTCCGCATCGGGTCCGGACCTCGGCCGAAATGCCCACGACCTCCAGCGAGCCTTTGGCACGATCGCACCGCCGCTATCAGAGCCGGTCCAACCGATGACGAAAGCACATCTGCGGGACAAGCCGATCGCCTCTGAAACGGCAACTCATTCCAGCTATCGCGGACCCCAAAATAAAATGGCACCGGCAGCGTTCTAAAGGCAATTCGCTGACATCAAAGCCGGCGCAGGCCGCGATTTCAGCGCCATGCCGCTCCTGCTCGAGGCCCGCCGCTGCGGCTAGCCGCCATTATACCAGTCAAAGAAACGAACAACGCCGAGCAGGCAGATCACCAGTGCGGCTCCGTCGATGAGCCAGCGAAAGAGCTTGATCTTGCGCAACGCGATCACCAACAGAGCGGGGCCAAAGAACGCAGCGGCAACCAGCCACCACGGCTGCTGGGCGTTGATCAATTCGAACGCCACCCACGTGAGGCCAAGCCAGAGCACCAGCCCGGTCGCCAAAGGCGCATCGCCCTTGCCGGGGAGCATTGAACCACCCTTGGTCCTGCGCTCCATCGGATAATTCGAAGAGTTGTAAGCGGTGCGCTCTGCGAGCCCCAATTGGTAAGAGGAGGATGTGGGGTCGTTCGGCACACCGCCCAAGCGGCCCTTCGTATAGTCGTCAGACATTGCATCCTCCGCTGTGAGGTGCTCAACGCTAGCGCGGACCCTTTCTTCGATCAAGAAAACCCAAGACGGATGAACCACAATTGATTTGGATCAATGCGGAGTCTGATAGCTCGGCGCAATCTGGCGACAGTGTTTCCAGAAAGGAATCCGTCATGTTGAAGACGAACGAAGGCTCTGTTGATCGTATTCTGCGCGTGGTTGTCGGCGCGGCCCTGCTGATCTGGTTCTTTGCGGAGCCGGCCGGCGGGTTCTGGCACTATGCGAAGCTGATCGGGATCGTGCCGTTGATCACCGGCCTGATCGGCACCTGCCCGCTTTATTCCATGCTGGGTATCAACACCTGCCCAATGAAATAAGCGGCTCTGCGGGTCGCGTTGTCGTTAGACAGCGCCCCGCCCGGGGCGCCGATCAAAGCTGCAAATGATCGGCAAGGCTCGTGCAATAACTCATCCAATCGGCCAACTCACCGCGGTTGGCCGGATTGTCCCAATCGCCCTCGTCCCAACGGGTTTCCCACGTCGCGAGCTTGGCAACGGCCATCTCGTCGACATAGGCTTGCCCGCCAAGTTGAACGGCTTCATCGCGCAACGCGGTCTCGAATTCCACGTAGAGATCAAACTGAGGGTTTTCGCCGGGCGGAGGCAGATCGGGGCCGAGTAGCGCCTCGATCAGAACCGCGCATTCCACGAGGCTTTCCTTGATCGGCTGAGACCCTTCCGCCTGCGCCGGAACAAGTGCAAGGGACGCCAGTCCCACGATCTTCCACATGTTGCACCTCCGTTTGTGACCACAAACGAAGGCTAGGAAGGGAAATTGACCGATCTTCGGCTATTCTGCGGCCACTTTACGGGCCTCCAGCATGGGGCCCAGATAGCGGCCGGTGTGGCTGGCCTCGACCTTGGCCACATCCTCGGGCGTCCCGGTCGCCACGATGACACCTCCGCCATCGCCGCCTTCCGGACCGATGTCGATGATCCAGTCGGCGGTCTTGACCACGTCCAGATTGTGCTCGATCACGATCATCGAGTTGCCCTGCTCGACCAGATGATGCAGCACCTCCAACAGCTTGCGCACGTCCTCGAAATGCAGACCGGTGGTCGGCTCATCCAGGATGTAAAGCGTCCGTCCAGTGGACCTCCGCGCCAGCTCCTTGGCCAGCTTGATCCGCTGCGCCTCACCGCCCGACAGTGTCGTGGCAGGCTGACCAACCTTGACGTAGCCAAGACCCACCTTGCAGAGGGCGTCCATCTTCTCGCGGATGCTCGGCACCGCCTTGAAGAACTCCTGCGCGTCTTCGACCGTCATATCAAGAACGTCGGCTATGCTCTTGCCTTTGAAGCGAATTTCCAAAGTCTCGCGATTGTATCGCGCACCCTTGCAGGTCTCGCACTGCACATAGACATCGGGGAGAAAGTGCATCTCGATCTTGATTAGGCCGTCGCCCTGACAAGCCTCGCAACGGCCACCCTTGACGTTGAACGAGAACCGGCCGGGCTTGTAGCCTCGCGCCTTGCTTTCGGGCAGGCCCGCAAACCAATCGCGGATCGGGGTAAAGGCCCCGGTATAGGTCGCCGGGTTGGAGCGCGGAGTGCGGCCGATCGGGCGCTGGTCGATATCGATCACCTTGTCGAGATGCTCGAACCCCTTGATCGTCTCACAGGGGCCGGGCGTCTCGCGTGCGCCGTTCAGCTTCATCGCGGCGTTCTTGTAGAGGGTCTCGATGGTCAGCGTGGATTTGCCGCCACCGGATACGCCGGTCACGCAGACGAACTCGCCCAGAGGGAACTTGGCCGTGACGTTCTGCAGGTTGTTGCCTGTGGCCTTCACGACCTCAAGCGTCTTGCCGTTACCCTTGCGGCGGGTCGTCGGAACCGCGATTTCGCGTTCCCCGACAAGGTATTGGCCGGTGATCGACGCCTTATTGGCCATGATGTCGGCCGGGGTGCCCTCGGCCACCACCTGCCCGCCATGCACGCCCGCGCCGGGGCCGATATCGAACACATAGTCGGCCTCGCGGATCGCCTCTTCGTCGTGCTCCACGACGATGACGGTATTGCCCTGATCGCGCAGGTTCTTGAGCGTCGTCAGCAAGCGATCGTTGTCGCGTTGGTGCAGGCCGATCGATGGCTCGTCGAGCACATAGAGCACACCGGTCAGGCCCGAACCGATCTGGCTGGCCAACCGGATACGCTGGCTCTCACCGCCCGACAGCGTGCCCGCGTTGCGGCTGAGCGTCAGATACTCGAGGCCCACGTTGTTCAGGAACCCAAGGCGCTCGCGAATTTCCTTGAGGATCGCGCGGGCGATCTCGTTGTTCTGCTTAGATAAATCCGCCGGCACGCTCTCGCACCAATCATAGGCCTCGCGGATCGACATCTGGACGACCTGCCCCACGTGCAGCAACTTGCCCTTGGCCTTGGGGTTGCCGATCTTAACCGCCAAAGCCTCTTGGCGCAGGCGATATCCACCGCAAGTGCCACAGGGCCGATTGTTCTGATAGCTCTCGAATTCTTCGCGGATCCAGTTGCTGTCGGTCTCGCGGTAGCGGCGCTCCATATTCGGGATCACACCCTCAAACGGGCGCTCAACCTGATAGACCCGACCGCCTTCGTCGTAGCGAAACTTGATCTCTTCCTTGCCCGAGCCACGCAGAAACACGTTCTGGACCTTTTCATCGAGGTCTTTCCAACGGGCGTTCTTGTTGAACCCGTAGTGCTTGGCAATCGCTTCGATGGTTTGCAGGAAATACGGCGATTTGCCCTTGCGCCACGGGGCCAAGGCACCGTCGGCGATCTTCAGCGTCACATCGGGCACCACGAGGCGTTCGTCAAAGAACAGCTCCACGCCAAGGCCGTCACACTTCGGACAGGCGCCAAACGGGGCGTTGAACGAAAACAGGCGCGGCTCGATTTCGGGGATGGTAAAGCCACTCACCGGGCAGGCGAATTTCTCGGAAAAGGTAAAACGCTCTGGCTCTTCGCCCTCGCCCGGGGCTGTCTCCAGAATAGCGATGCCATCGGCAAGGTCGAGAGCGGTGCGGAAGGAATCCGCCAGCCGTGTCTCCAGCCCCTCGCGCACCACGATGCGGTCGACGACCACGTCGATGTCATGGCGGAATTTCTTGTCGAGGGTCGGCGGCTCGTCCAATTCGTAGAAGGCTCCATCGACCTTCACGCGCTGGAAGCCCTGCTTGCGCAGCTCTGCGAATTCCTTGCGGTATTCGCCCTTGCGGTCACGGATGATCGGCGCGAGCAGGTAGCCGCGGGTGCCCTCCTCCATCGCCATGACACGGTCGACCATGTCCTGCACCTGCTGCGCCTCAATGGGCAGGCCGGTGGCAGGCGAATAGGGCGTGCCGACGCGTGCAAACAGCAAACGCATGTAGTCATAGATCTCGGTCACCGTGCCGACGGTCGACCGGGGGTTCTTCGAGGTCGTCTTTTGCTCGATCGAAATCGCCGGAGACAGGCCGCTGATGTGATCCACATCCGGCTTTTCCATCATGTCGAGGAACTGACGCGCATAGGCGCTCAGGCTCTCGACATAGCGGCGCTGACCCTCGGCATAGATCGTATCGAAGGCGAGCGACGACTTGCCCGAACCCGAAAGCCCGGTGATCACCACCAGCTTATCGCGCGGAATATCCACATCGATATTCTTGAGGTTATGCTCGCGCGCGCCGCGGACCTCGATTTGTTTCATTTCCGGCATGATGTGACCCCCAAGGTGACAGGCCCACCACATAGTGAGTCGGGCACAGTCCGCCACCCCAAAACTAGAACATTAACGGAACATTTAGAACTATTTTTGGGCAGGTGCAACTTGGGACATCAATCGGGGGCTAGTTGACGATGAAACCGCCGGCATGAACTTGGCCATCGGTATGGCCCTGAAACACGCCGATTCCCTCATTCGACCCGATCAAACCCTGCATAGGCCCGGTCACACCGTTGTAGGTCGCCGTTCCGTTCAACTGGTTGCCCGTCAGGGTGCCGTCGATTTCCAGCGCATTGCCGTTGAGCAGGAAATTGCTGAAGCTGTCGATCCCGGTGCCGGAGCCGGTGACCGATCCGTCCGAGAAATCGACATTCATCGTCAAACGCCCCTGATCCGTCACGGCCGATCCGCTCACCTCCGTGTCCACCGCCAGAATGAAACCGATGTAGGCGAGCTCGAAATCGCCCTCCATCGTGACAAGACCCGGGGTCGTCGCCGGGGCGACGCTGGCGCCGGGCACCAATCCGGCAAAACCTTGCAGCCCGTCATTCGACACAGAGCCGACCTGATAGCCATATCCGTTTCCGGTGAGGCTCGAGAAATCGGACCCGCCGACCGCTGTCGACGATTGCACCTCGCTCAACTGCCCGGTCGCCGAGGGGACGGCAAAGCCGCTGTTTGTCGGATCGCCCAAGGCAATCGCACCGCAGCCGGACAAAAGGGCCAAAGCCGGGGCCGCCGCCGCGAGTGTTCTCATCATCATATCCTGCGCCTCAATCTGCTTGATTATCAGATGCTTGGCTAGGCACACATTGCGTCAGGATTGTGAGAGGCCCAAGATCAAATGCGCCCGGATCGGGGCGTCTTCGAGAGGTGTGGCATTGGTCACGCGCCGCGGTCAGGCCGAGTCCGCGTCACTCTTGTTGGCAATCAGCGTGGCAAAGGGGATGAAGCCGTAAAGCTCGCCCAGCGCACGCCGGCGGGCATACTCGCCGAGCAGCGCCTCGGCCAAGGGTTGACCGATCAGCCCTTCGGAAACCATCGCCTCGGAACACATCTGCACATAATGGATCATCCCATCGTCCGATGTCGTAATGCGATTGGACACATCGAATCGAGTGGTCTCGAACCCGGCAAGCCGGACCATCGCCGGCAGCTTTCCGACGGTGAACGCGTCGGTGACGAAACGCCGGACAAAGCTCTGCGCAAAGACGCCCATTGGATCGTCCGGTCCGCTCGCGAACGAGGCTTTCGAGAAATCCGCGTCACAGACCACCAGTTGCCCGCCGGGGCGCAACACGCGGCGGGCTTCGGTCAATAGCGCAACCGGGTCGGTCACATGGGTCAGCACGGTGTGGTAGACGACGACATCGACAGTGCCGTCCTCATGAGGCAATGCGGTGCCGTCTGCGGTGGCAAACCTCAGATTGTCCATGCCTTGTCCCAATTCGATCGCGGCGGCAACCAGCGCCGACGACGGCTCCAGCCCCTCGACCTGCCCTCCCCGGCCCGCGCGGGCGGCATGGTCGGCCATTCGTCGCGTGATTGGGCCAGTTCCACAGCCGACCTCGACGGCCAGATCGATCCCGACCCAAGGCAGCGCCTCGAGATAGGACTCGATGATCTCGACCATCAGCGGCTCTTTTGCGCGGGCCTCCAGAATGTCGACGATGCGTGAGACAAAGGCGGGATCGGCGGCATTCAGATCCTGAAATGGGTCGGCCATGCTGTGCTCCTGAACAATTGTTGCAGCCTTGCGCGATTGGCTCTGTTTGGCAAGAAACGTCGGCCTCAGTGTCGCAGAACGCAGTTCAGCCGGCCCACTCGCCCACCAGCACGCGCATCTGGCCACCGTCGTTCAGTATTCTGACGCGGATAAAGACGGTCGTGCCGCGCATCGCTTGATCCGCCATGATGCCGGCGGCACCGGTCAACTCACAGGTATTGACGATCCGACCGCGCAGCGTCCGGTCGGAAAACACGGGATCGCCCTCATCCGTCGGATCGCGCCTTCCAAACCGATGATAATTGGCGCGGTCCTGCTGCACCATGGCACAAAAATGACCAAGCCTTTGGCCTTGGGAATTGACCATATCCTGTGGGGATATGACCGCGTGATACTCGCCCATCACCGACTGAGCGGCGGCAGCACATGCCAACGTTAGCGCCGCGAGTACCGAGAAAGCTCGAAACATCCCGCAAACCTCCGTGACAGCAAGAAATCGAACACTTGGCTACAGTGGCCGATTCCATTGCCGTCACGCAAGTTTCGTCTGCCGCGCGGCGCCTAGAAGTGGATCGCCCGGCCGTATGCGTCGAGAACGCTTTCGTGCATCATCTCGGACAGCGTCGGATGCGGGAACACAGTCGCCATGAGGTCTTCTTCGGTGGTTTCCAACTGGCGGCCCACCACATAGCCCTGAATCAATTCGGTGACTTCCGCGCCGACCATGTGGGCCCCGAGCAGCTCGCCCGTCTTGGCATCGAACACCGTCTTGATCATGCCTTCGGGTTCGCCCAGCGCAATGGCCTTGCCGTTTCCGATAAACGGGAACTTGCCGACCTTGACCTCATAGCCCAATTCCTTGGCCTTCGCCTCGGAATAGCCGACGCTGGCCACCTGCGGATGGCAGTAGGTGCAGCCCGCGATGCTTTCGGGTTTGACGGCATGGGGATGGCCACCCGCGATCATCTCGGCGACCATGACACCTTCGTGCGACGCCTTGTGGGCCAGCCACGGAGCGCCCGCGATGTCGCCAATCGCCCAGACACCATCGACGCCGGTGCGGCAATACTCATCGGTCACCACATGGGTGCGATCGATCTTGACGCCAGCCTCTTCGAGGCCGAGCCCCTCGACGTTGCCGACGATACCAACGGCAGAGATCACGGTGTCGAATACCTTGGTCTCGACCTTGCCGCCCACTTCGATGTGGGCGGTGACCTTGTCCTTGGCGCGGTCGAGCTTCTTGACCACGGCCTTTTCCATGATCGTCATGCCCTGCTTGACAAACTGCTTCTTGGCAAAGGCGCTGATCTCAGCGTCTTCCACCGGCAGAATCCGATCCATCACTTCGACAACGGTCGTGTTCGCGCCCAACGTGTTGAAGAAGCTGGCAAATTCAATCCCAATCGCGCCGGAGCCGATGACCAGCAGGTCCTTGGGCATATGCGGCGGGACAAGGGCGTGCTTGTAGGACCAGACCCGCTCGCCATCCGCTTCCAGACCGGGAAGATTGCGGGCACGGGCGCCGGTCGCCACGATGATGTTCTTGGCAGAAAGCTCTTCGGTGCCTTTGTCGGTCTTGACCGACACCTTGCCCTTGCCGGCCAACTTGGCCTCGCCCATCACGACTTCGACCTTGTTCTTCTTGAACAGATGGCCGATGCCGCCGGACAATTGCTTTGCAACACCGCGCGAGCGCTTGACCACGGCATCCAGATCGTAACCGATGTTTTCGGCTTTCAGGCCAAATTCCTTGGCCCGGTGCATCAGGTGAAACACTTCGGAAGAGCGCAACAGTGCCTTGGTCGGAATACAGCCCCAGTTCAGGCAGATGCCGCCAAGGTGTTCCCGTTCCACGCAGACGACCTTAAGGCCCAACTGCGCCGCCCGAATGGCTGCCACATACCCGCCCGGGCCAGCACCAATTACGATCAAGTCAAAGCTTTTGCCAGCCATCGCCGTCTCCTCCAAGTTCCAAATTAGTTTGATGCTAAACTACTTTGGAAAAGCAGGCCAGAGACCAGATCGCATGGCGGCTAACTGATTGACGCAATTCACGGCTCACTCGGCACAGCGCACGCAGTTGCGACCTTCGGCCTTCGCCAGATAAAGGGCCTCGTCGGCACGGCGCAGCAAAACGGGCGGTGTCAGGCCGCTGTCGGGATAGGCGGCAACACCGGCCGAAATGTTGATGGGCGGCAGAATGCTGTCGAGATAACGGACACGCAGTTCCGGCATCGCTTCCCTGAGCGCCTCGGCGAGTTTGCTGGCGGCCTGCGCATCGGCCCCGGGCATCAGGATGGCGAACTCCTCGCCGCCCATGCGGCAGGGCACGTCCGCCGCTCCGATCACGTCGCTCAAGACCTGGCCGATCGAGCGAAGCACCATATCGCCCGCATCGTGGCCGTGGTTGTCGTTGAAGTTCTTGAATTTGTCGACGTCGAAGGAAATCAGGCCAAAGCTGGCGCCCTTGCGCGAGGCCACGGACACCTCGCGGCGCATCGCATCCATGAAATAGCGACGGTTGAACAGGCCGGTCAGGGGATCGCGGATCGACTGATCGCGCAATTCGTCGCGCAGCTTCACATTGGCGATCGCCATCGAGATGTGTTCTCCGCAGCGGGCGGCAAAGTGCATCCTGTCGCTGACGCCGCCGCTCGGGACGTTGGCCTCGAGGAACCGGATGTGCAGCATCCCGACGGTATCGCCATGTGCGACAATCGGAATACACAGATAATGCGCCGGATCGTCGTCATGGGCCTGCTGCTGCACATGTTCGCAAGCAAAGCACAACTCGCCCCTCTGGAATTCATAGGCCCGTCCCCGGCGCAGCGACCAACAGTTGTCGGCATTGATATGGGGCAGCATCGCTTCGGTGTTCCACTGACAGACACCGTCCAGCACATCGCGGGAATTGGAATAGACATAGAGCTCCCCTGCCCCGCCGGGCAGCAATCGGGCCATGAAGCGCTGCACGATCTCGAACAGCTCCTCCAGCGTCTTGCACGATTGCAGCCACTCATCCAACTGGCTGAGCATATGCGCCTCGGCCTGACGGGCACGCTCTTCTTCCAGGATTTCCAGCGCCTGCGTCTGAGCAGCCTCTGCCGCCAGCTTGGCCTCGGCCAGATCGCGCGCCACCTGACGGGCCTCGGTGACATCGGTAAATGTGACGACATAACCGCCACCGCGCGTCGGACGGCCAGACGTCAGCACCACCCGGCCCGAAGGCAGATGGCGATCAAAGGCATAGGGCTGATGTGCCTGCACCTTGCCGTCCGAATAGGCGCGATCCTCGGCCGACATGTCGCCCCGGTCCACCGCTTTCTGACGAAAATCGGCGCGCAAGGTGCCGATCTGCAAATCGTCGCCAGACAGTTCGAGCACCTGATAGACGCGGGTGTTGTGCAACTCGCAATACCCGTCGCCGGACCAGACGACGATTCCCTGCTCCATGATGTTCATGATTTCGGTAGCCAGGGTCGCGGCCCCGGAGGAATCCGACTCCGCGCCCGCGTCCCACGATGGTCTGGACGCCGATGTCGAACGTCTCTCTTTTTCGTCTTTCAAACGACTGTTCTCCTGCTCGAAAGGTTGGAGCCTTTCAGCGGCAGGATGATCCATCGGTCATTGACAGCGACTTAACCGAGAGCGCCGAAACCCATCGGTTTTTAATCGAAACTCAGGGTTTCAGGCGTCGGCGGCCTCGGCCTCGAGGGCCCGATAGGCAGCACCATATCCCCCGGCATCGAGCCATTCCTGCTCCAGCGCGGTATTGGCTCGATCAAGGGCGGCGTTGCGGAACGGAAACCGGCCGAACATGCGGATGATCTGACGGTGGGTCTTGGCATGCAGCAGGTTGGACCGGCCCGTCTCGGGCATCCGCGACGCAAACAGGCGAATGGCACGATCCTGATCGATCAGGTTCTCGGAATGCTCCAGCGGCATGTAAAAGAACTGCCGGGCAGGCTCGTTGATGCGCATGTCCCAATCCCGGCTCAGCGCGATCTTGGCCGCGGCGCGGGCGTTGTTGTCGGAGGCAAAGGCCTGTGCCGTGCCCCGAAACATGTTGCGAGAGAACTGGTCGGTCAGAATGATATAGGCCAATGATCCCGACGCGCTGGTCAGCCAGAGACCGCAGGCTCCGCACATGGCCTCCTGCCAGGTCGAAAGAAACCTTGCGCGCACCTCACTGTCGAGCGCCGCCGAACCGGTGTACCAACCTTCCGGCCCGACCTCGTCGAGCCAATACCGCAATATCGTGTCCGGCGTTTCCAAGCCAAATCTCCCAGCTATCTGTGCCTATGCTGGGAATTGGTTGCAGAGTTATTGAAGCCTGACAACCAATGGCCGATCGACCCATGCAACTTAGTTACATTTGTGACGCATCTTCGGGACGGCCACCGCGCGTTGCGCTTGGATCCGAGGCATCTTCGGAATGAGAATCCTCTTCGGTCTCGATATAGATCTCCTGAGCCGCGACAGCCATCACAGGAGACGCACTGGCGGTGATCGGAGCATAGGACACAAGGTCCTCGACCGACGTCGTCGTCGCCCGCCGAGTCATCCGCCACAGGCCGTAGGCGCCGAGCGTCAGCATCAGCGCCGCGATGAATGCCCAATAGGCATGGACGCTGATGTTATCCATCGCCCAGCCGACAAGAAGAGGGCCGGATACCGCGCCCACCCCGTTTACGAACAACAGCCCGCCCGACGCGGCGGCCATGTCTTCCCGCTCGAGGAAGTCGTTGGCATAGGCGATCAGCAGCGCATAAAGCGGGTTGGACATCCCGCCCACGATGCCCGCACTGATCAGGATCAGCAGGTAATAGCCGGGAATAAAGAACGACAACGCCGACCCAAGCCCACCGGCAAAGGCCAACCCGATGATCAGGATGCGCCGATCCATCCGATCCGACAGCCAGCCCACCGGATACTGGAGGAACAAGGCGGTGACGTAGGTGATCGACACCATGACCGAAATCTGCGGCACGGTCAGGCCGGCGCGGGTGGCATAGACAGCCGACATCCCGAATTGCGCGGCAAACACCCCACCCAGCAGAAACATACCCATGCAGGCCAGCGGAGAGGCTTCGATCAGGCGCCGAATGGACAACGGCTTGGTGGTCTCGAAGGTCGGCGAATTGCCGGCCGCCAGCAGGATCGGCGCAAAGGCGAGGCTCACCAGAACCGACGGGACGATGAACAAGATAAAGCCGGACGCATCGCCGAGGGTCAGAATATACTGGGCCACGACGATGCCCGCCATCTGAACGATCATGTAGACGGACAATGCCTGACCGCGGGTTTCGTTGGTCGCGGAATCGTTTAGCCAGCTTTCGGCGGTGATATACACGCCGCAAAAGCAGAACCCGATGATCGCGCGACCAAGCGTCCAGACCCAGGGTTCCGCAAGAGCCGGATACAGGATCAGCACAGCCGAGATCGTTGAGCCGAGGGCGGCAAAGACGCGAACATGGCCCACCTTCTGGATCAACTTCGGCACCATGCGCGAGGCGAACAGAAAACCGAGGAAATAGGCCGACATGACCAGAGACATCGCGGTCGTCGAGAACCCTTCGATTTCACCACGCACACCCAGCAACGTGCCCTGAAGACCGTTGCCGATCATCAGCATGAACATACCCAGAAACAAGGCCCATGAATGGCCGAATACCTGTAACATCTGCGGTGCCGCCTTCTCGTTCGAATGGAATGACCAGTCGGGTCTAGTGAGACGAGCCACCGGCCGGATGCTCACCAGCGACCCCTAGTGTCGTAGTCTTGCGTTCACAAGAGCCAAAAGACCCGGCCTCACGGACCCGGCACCCGGCCGCCTGTCCGCAGTCTTTCCCCGCGCCACCTCGATTTCAACCTACCAGGTCTGGGTCGCGCCGCTATCCCTTGGGTAACAGCAGAGATGCATCGCCATAAGAGAAGAACCGATAGCCTTGCGCGATGGCGTGGGCATAGATTTCGCGAATGCGCTCCGGCCCCATCAATGCCGAGACCAGCATCATCAGGGTCGACTTCGGCAGATGGAAATTCGTCATTAAGCCGTCGGCGGCGCGGAACTGGTAGCCGGGCGTGATAAAGATGTCGGTATCGCCGCGCCAAGGCGCGACGCCTGCCTCGGAGGCGGCGCTCTCGATCAGACGCAGCGCCGTGGTGCCCACCGGGATCACCCGCCCCCCGGCGGCGCGGGTGGCGTTGATCTCGTCGGCGGCGGCTTCCGAGACCTCGCCCCATTCGGCATGCATCTTGTGCTCGCTGATGTCATCGACCTTCACCGGCAGAAAGGTGCCCGCCCCGACGTGCAGGGTCACATAGGTCAGGTCCACGCCGCGCTCGGCCAGCGCCGCCATCAGCGCCTCATCGAAATGGAGCGACGCGGTCGGGGCGGCCACCGCCCCCAACTTGTCGGCCCAAAGGGTCTGGTAGTCGGCCTTGTCGGCCTCGTCCGAGGGACGTTTGGCCGCGATATAGGGCGGCAAGGGCATCGCCCCGGCAGCGTTCAGCGCCGCGTCGAAATCGTCGCCGGTCAGGTTGAAACGAACGAGTGCGGCATCTGCCTCGCGGGCCTCCAGAACCGCGCTCAGATCGGGGGAAAACACAACCGTTTCGCCCTCGCGCCATTTGCGGAGCGGTTTGACCAAGGCCGCCCAAGCACCATTGGCGCGCGGCTCCAGCAAGGTGACCTCGATCTTGGCGGTGCCCTCTCCGGGGGCGCCCGGGCGATGGCGCTGGCCGGTCAGGCGGGCGGGGATCACCTTGGTGTCGTTCAACACCAGCCGGTCACCGGGGTTGAGAAACCGAGGCAGGTCGATGGCGTGAGCCTCCACCGTCTCGGGGCCACGGGCCACCAGCAAGCGCGACGACGACCGGGGACGCGCCGGGCGCACCGCAATCAACTGCTCCGGCAGGTCAAAATCGAAATCCGACAGCTTCACGTCGCGCCCCCATGTGCCGCGCTACCCCGGTGGCGGAGCGCGGAAGATCTCTCGAAACATCCCCGGCGTCAGGATCGACAGCGGGTTGACCTGTACCGACGGGCTGCCCACCGGCCCGCGCAGGGTGTAGTTGAAACCGAACAGGCCCTCGCCGGGACGGGTCAGCACCGCCCCCACCCCGTTGAGCAGGTAGAGCGGCGAGATCACGCCCCGGAAATCCATCCGGCGGTCGGCCTGCGTGTAAGTGCCATCGAGCGAAATGCCAAGACCGGGTCCGACCGCACTTGCCTGCGACACGGAGATGCGGTCGGGCAATATCCGGAACGCGGCATCGACGTTGGTAAAGGAAAGCCCCTGCCCGTCCAACTGCTGCAACAGGCCGACCACGGAGATGGCGTCGATCAGCTGGGCTAGCGCGGGCGCGTCTCGCACGCGAATATTCGCGATGCGGGCGCGGCCGTCATAGACGCCTTCGGCCCCGGCCGGGGTCAGGGTGGCATCCAGCGTGCCGCCGACACCGTTCTCCAGCCACCCGGCAGACGAGATCACGGCCCCAGCGTTGTTGCTCACGATACGGACAGCGGTGCCGCCGCCGCCGGGGGCGACGGATCCGCGGATCTCGGCCCCGCCGTTGACCTGCGCGGTAAAACTGCCGTTGAAACCGCCCGCGCCGCTGAACTCTCCGCGAAAGCCGGTCAGGGCGATGCCCTCGGTTACCTGAAGCCGCGACAGCGAGACGGTCATCGGGCCACCCTCGCCGCCACTGCCACCAAACTGGGCGCGGCGCAGATCCAGCGTGCCGCCGGACACGCGCACCTCGGGCGGGCGGTTCGGGCGCCGGCCCACCAGCGTCGCGGGGCTGTTGAGCCAGCCGCCCAGACGCACGCGCGAGAATTCGGCGCGGTCCAAGCCACCGGAGGGGCTCAGAGTGATCTGGCCCACGGCATCCAGACCTGCGGCATCCAAGGCCACCCGGTCCACGCGCGGCACTTCGCCCAACTGGCCCGAGATCTCGAAGCGGCCGGTGCTGCCCTGCGGCTTGGTATAGCCGAGCGACGGGATGCTGACGCGAATGCCGCTCAGGTTCGAGGTCAGCGAAAAGCGCGGCGGGCCTCCGCCCAGCGCCAGATCGATCTGGCCACGCCCTGCCCCGGTCACCATGCCCGGCGGCAAACCGATGCCGAATTCGTCGATAAACCGCTCCGAGAGTTCGATTTCGCCGGTCACGGTGGCCGAACCCGACTGATCGGGACCAAATCCGGTGCGGAAGGTCACATCACCCGGCACCCGGCCAAGGCGCATCGGGCCGGTGATCTCCAATCCCTCCGGATCCACGGACAGGCGCAGAGCAGATGCCGCCAATGTGCGGCCCGGCACCAATACGTCCGAGCGGACCTCGGTCAGATCGGCGGTGACGTCAAAGAGCACCCGGTCCCCGTCCTCACGGGGGCGCAGGCGAAATTGCACATCGGCACTGGCACGGGCGCGGCCCTGCGCCATCGTCACCTCGCGGCCCGCTTTCGAGATGAACGACCACGGCGGCTGATCCAGGATCGAAAGGGCGGCGGTGATCGTGCTTTGGGTTTCCAGATGCAGGGTCGCAGGGGGCTGTCTGATCCGGCTGTCCGGGATGCGGAAAACCGAACCGGCCAGGCCGACCGTGCCACCTTGCGGAGCCGCCATACGCCCCTGATCGAGCATCACCGTCAGCGCATTGTTCTGGATCGCCACCGATCCCGACGCCGCCCTGACTGGCGGCAAATGGCGAAGCACCCTGACCTCGGCATCGGAAAATGCCTGTGTCATGGCGATCACCGGGCGTTCTTGACCCGGCTCGATCCGAAGACCTGCCGTGACATCCGACATTGTCGCCCGTCGAACATTATTGACAAACCACCGGCGGGTTCCCGGCTTGAAGGCGGTGGGCCACAGGGCCAGCACACGGGCGATGTCGATGCGGTCGACACCCGCATCCAGCGCCACACGCCAGCCGTCCGAACCGGCCGTCACACGGGCATGGCCGTCGATCCGGGCAGCGGTCGCGGCATCGGTCAGGCTCTGGGCGACGGCGGTGTCGGCGCTGGCAAGGGTCACCGGCGGCACGTCGATGATGTGAAACGCACCGACATCGAGAGCAAAGGGCGCAAGGCGGAGCCGAAAGTCGACGCCCGCCGAGGCAAGGCGGACCGGCGCGTCATAGACATCCGGCGGATCGAGCAGGATATCGGTCAGCGTGAACTGGCCGATCAACGCCTCGGGCCAGCCGTCGGTCAGCTCGCGCAGATAGGCTTGGCCGTTGGCGGACACCCTGCCCCACTCGCTGATCACCGACACCTCGTCGAACCGGATGCGATCAAGACCGGGGTCATAGCCCAACACGGCGCGGGCGCCCTCGAACGCGACAGGGCGGGCACCGCGTTCCGGCTGAAGAACACCGCCCGCGATATCGAGGCGCGCCTCCAGCTCTCCAACCTCGCCGTCAGGCTCGAGGCTTCCCACGAGCTGAGCGCTCAGGCGCGCATCCAGAAGGCCGAGCCAACTGAGGGCCGGGCTTTGCGAGGCGATATCGGGGGCCAGCGCGTCTGTGACCTGGATCGCGATGCTGGCGGCCTGACTGTCCCGGGCGCTGGTCACCTCCAGCCCGATTTCGGTCACGAAATCCCTGCCGGCGAGCAAGGCGAAATCGCCGTTGAGCGCGGTTTCGTCCTTGGAAATCGCCAACAGAAGCGTGCCGCCATCGACGGTCCATGCCCGACCGGCGCGGAGATCCTCGTAATTGACGATCAGGCCCTCGGCGCGAACGGATTCGAGGGCGGCCAGTGCCGGGGCATCAAAAGTCCGATCGATGGTCTCCAGCAGCGCCGTCAAGCTGTCGGCCTGCCCCGCCGCTGGGGCGCTGGCCTCAAAGGCGATCGCCACCGAACCGTCAGAGGCGCGGCGCAGCGCGATTTGTGCGCCCGTCAGCGTGATGCGCTGGGGGAGCATCTCTTGGAGAAAGACCAATCCGCGCGGCGACACTGCGACGTCGATCACCGGCACACGGGCCAAAACGTCGCCCTCGGCATCCCGCATTTCGGTCTGCGTCATGCGAATGACGGGATGGAGGTCACGGCCGACCTCGACAGTGATCGAGCCGAATGTGATCGCGCCGCCGTTGAGTACGCGGGCGGCCTGTTGCTCGACACGGGTCTTGACCCAGGTCGGGGCGGTGATCTCCTGACCAATCAGCAACACCGGGGCAAGCGCCAGAAAGATCACGGGGATCAGCGACAAAAGAAACAGCCCGCGGACAGTGTGAAACAGCATGTACCAAGAGATGCGTCCGCCCCGACGCGCAGAGGCAGCGGGTGGAACTTGAGGCGGCGCGGCGGGAGCCACGGCAGACGGCTCCACCGGCGGAGTCGACGCGGAAACGTCGTCCGTTTTTGCCCCGGTGTCAGGCGTGTTCGACCCGGGGGGATCCTGTTCGGCTGGCGGCTCGGCCTCGGTCATCTTCGGTGTCTGGCGTCCTTTGCCCTTTATCTTCGCGCGTCACAGCCTAGAACAAAAGACTGATAGATCACTTACCCCAAAGGAGACAGCGGATCATGACTTCTCAGCCACTGCAAGCGGGCGACGCAGCCCCGGACGTGAGCCTGCCACGCGACGGCGAAGGCACCCTGTCGCTCGGCGATTTCGCGGGCAAAAAGGTCGTGCTCTATTTCTATCCGAAAGACGACACGCCCGGCTGCACCAAAGAGGCGATCTCCTTCACCGAAATGGCCGATGACTTTGCCGCCGCCGGAGCGGTCGTGCTGGGGGTATCGAAAGACCCGGTGAAAAAGCACGACAAATTCCGGGACAAATACGATCTCAAGATCGCGCTGCTGTCCGATGCCGATGGCGACGTGTGCGAGCGCTACGGGACATGGGTCGAAAAGAACATGTATGGCAAGACCTACATGGGCATCGAACGGGCCACCTTCCTGATCGACTGTGATGGCAAGATCGCCCGGGTCTGGCGCAAGGTCAAAGTGCCGGGGCACGTCGAAGAAGTGCTCGAAGCCACTCGCAGCCTCTGATCATCGGGGCACGACAAGAGTGGGGTGGCCAAACCCACCTCACTTCAATTCTGCTCTGATCGGGCCGACACAACGCGCCCCCTGCGGTCATTGCCGCTTCAAAAGGATTGCCAATGCTCAGCCTTGCCGAAATGGCCACCCAAGTGCTCACCACCGCCGACGGGCGGGCCAAGACCGCGCTGTCGCGGCAGCACGCCGCGACATGGCAGGCCGCGCGGGCCAGGGGTGAAGCCCCCGAGATCGGCAAGAGCTTCCCGCCGCTGAACCCGGCCCGGCCAGAGGCCCCAGCCTTGCTCAGCCCAAAAGACATGCCCAAGCGAAAGCCGGGCAATCCGGCCGGACGGATCGCTCTGTTGCACGCCGTGGCACATATCGAACTCAACGCCGTCGACCTGCACTGGGACATCATCGCCCGCTTCTGCGACACGCCGATGCCGATCGGCTTCTACGACGACTGGGTCAAATCGGCGGACGAGGAAAGCAAGCACTTCAACCTGATGTGCGATTGCCTTGAGGCGAAGGGCAGCCACTACGGCGCCCTGCCCGCTCACGAAGGGCTCTGGCGGGCCGCACGCGACACCAAGGACGACTTCCTCGGGCGTCTGGCCGTCGTGCCGATGGTGCTCGAGGCACGCGGGCTCGACGTGACACCCGGGATGATCGAGCTTTTCGAAAAACACGGCGATACACAGGCGGTCGAGGCGCTCAAGGTGATTTATGCCGAAGAGGTGCACCACGTCGCCTACGGCTCGAAATGGTTCCACTTTCTCTGCGGGCGGCACGAGCTCGACCCCACCGTGGCCTTCCACGATCTGGTCCGACGCTACTTCCACGCCACGCTGAAACCGCCGTTCAACGAGGAAAAGCGGGCCGAAGCCGGAATCCCGCCCGATTTCTACTGGCCGCTCGCAGAAGAGGCCTGACGCCGCGGCATTTGCGCACAGTGTATCGGCAAGGTTGCGCACGCGTCGGCAAAAACCCGCCTGTTTGATGCAGCAAGCACCTGAAAGTGTGTGTTTTTGCGCAAATTTGTTGCGTGTGACCCACATGCTTTGTATCCCCGACCTCGTGAGTCCGCTGTTGGGATCAGCGCCTCGCACGGAAAGGCATGGCCAAACGGGGCCAACCAAGGGACGGGAAAGATCAGTTGAGAACTAGGATCGGACAAGCCTTACACGCTGCGCTTGAGAAGCGTTTTCCTGAAAAACGACTGTTTCTGCGGTCCGACGAACAAACCCGTTTCATCCGGCTGAAGCCCGAAACACAACTCCTGGCTTGGACCGGCAGCACCCTGATCGTCGGCTGGACGATCATCGCCACCGCCGTTCTGCTGATGGACAGCATCGGTGCCGGAAATTTCCGTGCGCAGGCGCAGCGCGACAAGATGGTCTACGAAGAGCGGCTCAACGCACTCTCCGCCGAACGCGACGTGCGCCTGGCCGAAGCGGTCGCCGCACAGAACCGGTTCTCGACCGCGCTCGAGCAGATCTCCATCATGCAGACCGAGTTGCTGCGCTCCGAAGACCGGCGGCGCGAACTCGAGACCGGCCTCGACGTCGTTCAATCGACATTGCGTCGGACCATGATGGAGCGGACAGAGACGCAAGAGCGGCTCGCCTCCCTCGAAACCGCACTCGAGGATGGTAATGGCGGCGCCATCGGCGGGGCCGCCACGGACGAATTGACCGGAACGGTCGATATTCTGGCCGCCGCACTGGCCGACACCGCCGAAGAGCGCGACATGATCGCCGCCGATGCGGAATTCGCCCTTGGTCATGCCGCCGAACTCGAGGCGCGGATCGAGCAGATGGATCAGCGCAACGACGAGATTTTCCGCCAGCTCGAAGAAGCGATGCTGGTGTCGGTCGAGCCGCTCGACGACATGTTCCGTGCCGCCGGCATGGATCCGGACAACCTCATCAATCAGGTGCGGCGTGGCTACTCCGGCACCGGCGGTCCGCTGACGCCGCTCTCCTTCTCGACGATGGGCGGAGAGCCGGATGCAGACGGTCTGCGGGCCAACGCCATCCTCAATTCGATGGACCGGATAAATCTCTACAGGATCGCGGCAGAGCGGGCGCCCTTCGACATGCCCGTCAAATCCGATTTCCGCTTTACGTCCGGTTTCGGCCAGCGTTGGGGCCGGCTCCATGCCGGCACCGATTTCGCGGCGCCGATCGGCACGCCGATCTATGCCACCGCAGATGGCGTCGTCACGAGCGCCGGCTGGTCGTCCGGCTATGGCCGGCTCATCAAGATCCAGCACGAGTTCGGCATCGAGACCCGTTACGCGCATTTGAACAGAATAAACGTTCAAGTTGGCCAAAGAGTCTCGCGCGGCGACCGGATCGGTGATATGGGGAATTCTGGACGTTCGACCGGACCTCATCTCCATTATGAAGTCCGTGTCGGTGGCAATCCCGTCAACCCGATGATCTACATAAGAGCTGGAAGAGATGTTTTCTAAGAGCAAAATCAACGAGCCCGGCCCCAAGTCCGGCGACAATGCCGCCCCGGCCTCAACTCCGGCCACAGGCAGCCCGGCCCCCTCTTCGGCCAGCAGCAGCTATACCCCGTCTGCCGCGCCCAAGACAAAGCCGCCAGCATCGGTGCTGTCCGCTGATCTGCACATCAAAGGAAACCTCAAGACTTCCGGCGACATCCAGATCGAAGGCCAGATCGAAGGCGACATCCGGGCGCACCTTCTGACCATCGGCGAAGGCGCCACGATCAAGGGCGAACTCGTCGCCGATGACGTCGTGATCAACGGCCGGATCGTTGGCCGGGTGCGCGGTCTCAAGGTGCGGCTGACCTCGTCGGCGCGCGTCGAAGGAGACATCATCCACAAGACGATCGCCATCGAATCCGGCGCCCATTTCGAAGGCTCCGTGCAACGGCAGGACGATCCGCTGAGCACCGGTGCACCCCGGCCCACCATGCCGTCGAGCAGCACCACCTCGGCCCCGTCAAGCGCCAGTACCTCCGCCCCGAGCGCGAAGCCTACGACCGGCAGCTAAAAGCGGTCCGACCGGTACAAAACGTCAGGCGCGGCACCTACAGGGGCCGCGCCTCTTCTGTTGATGCACGACGACGCCACGAGCGCCTATCCGAGCGCACCCCGGAGGGGGGCGAGAGAAGGAGAAATCGCGCCGCAGGCGCGGCATTCGGATCAGGCGACGTCAACGCTCAGTAGGGCTCATACAGCGCCCGGCGATACAGATGCCACGTTGCATGGCCCAACACCGGCAGCACCACCATCAGGCCAAGAAACCAAGGCAGCAGCGCCGCGAGGGTCATCAGCGCAATCAGTCCCGCCCAGACCAGCATCACAAACAGGTTCGCCGACACCACGCGGACACTCAGGATCATCGCGGTGACGAAATCGACCTCCTTGTCCAGCAACAGCGGCAGGCTCACCACCGTCAGAGAAAACAGCAAGAACGCAAGCAGCCCGCCCACGACCATCTCGACCGCGATCATGCGCAGACCGTCCGGGCCCAGAAACAGAGCGAAACTGTCCGAGATATTGGTGATCGCACTCAGCCCCATGAAGAGGGCAAAGATCATATGCGCAAGGAAGGTCCAGAACAGGAAATAGAAGACGATGATGGCACCGACCCACGGGATCTGTCGGCCACGCTCCGCCCAGACGACGCCCAGAACCTCACTCCAGACCAGCGGCAGGCCAGCTTCCAACCGACGGCTGACCTCGTAAAGCCCCACGGCCGCAAAAGGGGCAGCCAGCGGAAAGCCGAGCGCCGTCGCCAGCGTCCAGGTCACATGGCCCGCGCCTAGCCAAAGCATGGCAAATCCGCCGAGCACGTAGACGGCGCTGAAGAATAGCCCAAACGCCGGAGCGCGGCGGAAATCGTAGACGCCCGCCTTCAGGCACAACCACAGTTCGTGGAGCGTCACCGATCCGACCTCGGGCAAAATATCGGCCGGGCGCAGTTCTACTGTCTTCGTCATCTGCCCTCCCCCTCTCGTCACCATTGGCGACAGTCCGGAAGGGCCTGTCAAGCGGGGAGCGCCTTGCCTGGGGCCATCGGTCACAGGGTGCGCCGGGCGTCGCGTACGTCACGCGGCGATCGGAGGACAAGCGCCTGACGGACGCGACGCGGCAGTTCGGCCCGCCGGAGGTTGCGAAAATCAGTCCTCCGCCGTGGCGTCCGCCCGGCTCATCCCCGAGACCTGCAAGGCAAGCGTCGCCGCCATGAAACCATCCAGATCGCCATCGAGAACGCCCTGCGTGTCGCTCGTCTCGAAACCGGTGCGCAGGTCCTTGACCATCTGATAGGGCTGCAAGACATAGGAGCGGATCTGGTTGCCCCAGCCTGCGTCGCCCTTGTTCTCGTGGGCCTCGTTGATGGCCGCGTTCCGGCGGTCCAGTTCCATCTGGTACAGACGGGACTTCAGAGCCTTCATCGCAATATCGCGGTTCTGGTGCTGGGATTTCTCCGAGCTGGTCACCACGATATTGGTGGGAATGTGGGTGATCCGAACGGCCGAGTCGGTCGTGTTCACGTGCTGACCACCGGCACCCGAGGAGCGATAGGTATCGATCCGAATGTCCGAGGGGTTCACCTCGATCTCAATATTGTCGTCGACGACGGGATACACCCAGACCGAACTGAACGACGTATGGCGGCGCGCGGCGCCATCATAGGGGCTGATACGAACGAGGCGGTGAACACCGCTCTCCGACTTCAGCCAACCGTAAGCATTCGGACCGCTGATCTTGTAGGCGGCGGATTTGATCCCGGCTTCTTCGCCCGGGCTCTCGGATTGCAGCTCGACCTTGTAACCCTTCTTCTCGGCCCAGCGAACATACATCCGGGCAAGCATACTGGCCCAGTCGCAGCTCTCGGTGCCGCCCGCGCCCGAGTTGATCTCGAGGAAGGTGTCGTTGCCATCCGCCTCGCCGTCGAGCAGGGCTTCGATCTCTTTCTGGGCGGCGGTCGCGCGAACGGCCTTCAGGGCCTCTTCGGCCTCGGTCACCACGTCGGCATCGCCCTCCATCTCGCCCAATTCGATCAACTCTACATTGTCGGCCAGATCGCGAGACAGGGATTCGTAATTGCCGATCGCATCGACCAGCATCTGACGATCACGCATCAGCTTTTGCGCCGCCTCGGGATCGTCCCAAAGGGTGGGATCCTCGACGCGGGCGTCGAACTCCTCCAGACGGTGCTTGGCAGTGTCCCAATCCAGCCGTTGAGCTAGAAGTTTCAGGGATTTTTCAATCGCGGCAATGGTATTTTGCGTCTCGGCGCGCATGTCAGATGGTCCTGTATAGGGCTGAGACAGGGTCTATCCGTTGCTGGCAGAACGGGCAAGAGAGCGACCCGAAGTCAGTTCGGGTTTTCCGCTCTCCGCCTTAGTAGAGGCCACCCGACGACAGGCTGCCAAAGCTCGCGCGGGGGCCAATTTGTGCCGTGCCGCCCGAAGCCGACGGAGCCGTGCGTGTCGCCTGCAATTCGTCCACCAAGGGCAGGTCCGCCGCCATCGCAAAGCCACCGTCGAAGGTGATGCCGAACACCGGCTCCTCGCCGTCGCGGAAACACTCTGCGATCACATTGTCGCCCGAAGCCGAATCCGGCAGACGAGCACCGGAGAACCGGTCGATCTTGATAAAGCGGCACTCGTCGGGGGCGCGGAACGCCCTACCGCCGTATTCCTGAATGGCCTGACGCATGAAGGCCTCGAACACCGGCGCACAGACACCGCCGCCAGAGGCCCCGCCCATCGAGCGTGGGGTGTCGTAGCCGATGTAGCAACCGGCGGCGATGTTCGAGGAAAAGCCCACGAACCACACATCCTTGGCGTCGTTGGTCGTGCCTGTCTTGCCTGCGATCGGAACCGGCAGGTTCACACCACGGGCGGTGCCTCGCTGGACCACACCTTCCATCATCGACGTCAGCTGATAGGCGGTCACGGCATTCATGATGCGGTCGCGGTCGGTCTGGATACGAGGGGCCTGCCCGGAGGCCAGCGCCATGTCCTGACAATCGGGGCAGATGCTCTGATCGTGGCGATAGACGGTGTTGCCATAGCGGTCCTGCACACGGTCCACCAGCGTCGGCTCGACGCGCTCGCCGCCGTTGGCAAACATCGCGTAGGCGGCCACCATACGGAACAGCGTCGTCTCCTGACTGCCCAGCGAGTTCGCCAAAACCTCGTTCATGTCGTCATAGACGCCGAACCGCTCGGCATAGTTCGCAATGACGTTCATACCGACCTCTTGGGCCAGACGAATGGTCATCAGGTTCCGCGATTGCTCGATCCCGGTGCGCAGGGGCGTCGGGCCGTAGTAGCGGTTGGACGAGTTCTGCGGACGCCAGACACCCTGCGGCGTGTTGATCTCGATCGGGGCGTCGACGATGATCGTTGCAGGGCTGTAACCGCTATCAAGAGCTGCGGCAAAGACGAACGGCTTGAAGGCGGAGCCGGGCTGACGACGCGCCTGCGTGGCGCGGTTGAAGACGCTGTGCTGATACGAAAATCCGCCCTGCATCGCCAAGACCCGGCCGGTGTTGACGTCCATCGCCATGAACCCGCCCTGCACCTGCGGCACCTGACGCAGCGTCCAGCGGATGAACGAACCGTCGCTGTCCTGGGTCATCCGGCGCACGTGAACCACGTCGCCCACGTCAAAGTTCTCCGCGAAATTGCCGCGGATCCAGTCGATGTCGTTGCGCGGAACGACCGGCTCCGGGTCGCCCTCTTCCCAGCCTTCGATGCCCAGACGCATCTGGCTGTCGCCAATCTCAAGCACGACGGCCGGATACCACGTGTTTTCCAGAGTGATGTCGCGGGCAATCGATGTCTCGGCCAAGGCGGCACGCCAGCGTTCCTCGGTTTCGAGGTCTTCCGGCGCAATGGTCTTGCCGGTGCCCCGCCAGCGGCCAAGGCCGCGATCGAACTGCTCCAGCGCACGTTGCAGGGCGTGGGCCGCTTCGATCTGCAGATCGGGGTCGATGGTCGCGCGCACAGAGAGGCCACCGCCAAAGAATTCGTCCTCGCCGAAGTTGGCGCTCAGCTGGCGACGAATCTCGTCGGTGAAATAGTCACGCGGCGGCAAGGTCGAGCGAAAGCTCTCGTAATCGCCATTCTGCACCGTGCGCAGCGGTGCGGCCTGATCGGCCTCCATCGTCGCGCGGTCGATGTAACCGTTCTCAAACATCTCGCGCAGCACGTAGTTGCGGCGGTTGATCGCGTCCTCAGACTGGCGCACCGGGTGCAAATTGCCGGGGCGCTGCGCCAGAGCGGCCAGATAGGCGGCTTCGCCGGCGGTCAACTGCGAAAGAGGCTTGTTGTAATAGACCTGAGCCGCAGCGGCGACGCCGTAGCTGTTCTGCCCGAGGAAAATTTCGTTGAGATACAGTTCGAGGATACGCTCCTTGTCCATCGCCTGCTCGATGCGAACCGCGAGGATGATCTCCTTGATCTTGCGCTCCGCCGTGCGGGAACCGTCCAGAAGGAAGTTCTTCATCACCTGCTGGGTGATCGTCGACGCCCCGCGCAGACCCTGGCCGCGCACCGCCTCGACGGCCGCCGCCGCGATACCGCGAATGTCAAAGCCGGGGTGGGTATAGAAATTCTGGTCTTCGGCACTGACAAAGGCGTGCTTGATCAGGTCCGGGATGTCCTCGGCGGGGGTGAACAGACGGCGCTCTACGGCGAATTCGTCGATGATGCGGCCCTCGCCGGAATAAATCCGGCTGATCGTCTTCGGGGTGTATTGCGACAGCACCTCATAAGAGGGCAAATCACGGCCATACATATAGAAAACGGCGCCCATCGTCAGCGCGGCCATCCCGGCCCCGAGGGTGACCATCGAAAAGATGCCACCGAAAAACGACATGATAAAGCGCAGCATGGGCAGAACGACCCCCTAGTTTCGTCCCGCTTATATGGGGCCGCCGGGCGATGGTCAAAAGATCATCGCCCGGTGCAGGGCGCAAAGCGGCAATTGCCCGCTCACGTTTAGGTCATGGGGTCGGGGCCCGGCAGATCAGGTCAGGCATGCTATTGGCGGATCAGTGGGGCGCGGGCCTCTTCATCGGCTCGCCAGCGTTGCAGGGCCTGCACCAGCCCCGCCACGATCACCGCCCTGCCCTCGGCACTCGCGATCAGGGCACGGTCGGTGTCGTTGGACAAGAATCCCACTTCGATGAGAACGCTCGGGAAATCGGCAGCATTGAGCACCGCCAACTGCGCCTCACGACGGGGGCGGGAATTCATCCGGGCACCTGCGTCGCCAAGACTGGTTACAATGGATTGGGCCAATCGCTCGGCACTGGGTCCGGTCTCCAGCCGGGCGAGATCCATCAAAACGGTGGCGACGGTATCGTCCTGCCCCGACAAATCGACGCCGGCCAGCAGATCCCCGCGATCATGCCGCTCCGCCATGCGTTCGCTGGCCTGATCCTGCGCTTCGGCCGACAATGTGTAGACTGATGCGCCGCGGGTTGTGGTTTCGTCCAGCGCATCGGCGTGAAGCGAAAGCAACACGTCGGCATTCGCCGCACGAGCCAGCGTCATGCGCTCCGCCAAGGGAACAAAGATGTCCGCCTCGCGTGTCAGAACCGGGGCAAAGCCGCCGGCCCGCGCCAGCGCCTCGGACAATTCCAGCGCCAGTTGCAGCATCACGTCGGCTTCGATCACTCCGGCCCGCTCGGCCCCGGGATCGATTCCCCCGTGGCCGGGGTCGATCACCACCACGACGGGGCCGTCCTCCTGTTGCCCGACAGCCTCCAGCGCGGCAGGCAGGTCGACGCCCAAGTCCCAGTCGGGATCCGGCGGCGCGCCGGAGGCGGCCGCAAACTCCGCAGCACTGGCCGCACGCAACAGCACCCGCAGATCCGCCGTCCCGTCGAGAGTGTCGACAGCCATCCCGGCCTCGGTCACCACCATCGGACCTGCCAGATCGATGACGAGACGCGACCAGCCCGGGCGCAACGCGCCAAAGCGCAGGTCCACGGCCCCGTCTGCATTCAGCAGCGCCGCCCTGCTCGCCCCTCGGAAATCAACCTCGCGGAAATCCAGAACCAGACGGGCCGGCTCCTCCAGCGTAAAGACGCGGTATGGCACCGCTTGAGACAGATAGAGCGTCACCGCAATACCGGTGCCTGCGTCGCGGACCTGACTTTGGGCCACGTCGAGACGGGCCAAACCACTGAAGTCCTGAGGCAATACCGGCGATGCCAAAGCGGCGCACACCATCGCCAAGAGCATCCGCCTCATGCCAAAGCCCTCATCTTTTGCCGCCCCGCCATGAACCGTACCAAACGGGCCACGCCTTCCGTCACATCCTCGGTCGAGCGGGCATAGGAAAATCGCAGCCAGCCCTGCCCTTCGGTCGGGTCAAAGTCCAATCCGGGGGTCACGGCGACACCGGCTTCGGCGAGGATCTCCGCGGCAAAGGCGCGAGCGTCATCGGTATAGGCACTCACGTCGGCATAGACGTAAAACGCCCCGTCCGGCGGGGCCAGTGTGGCAAATCCGGCCTGCGCAAGCCCTTGCATCAACACATCGCGGTTGGCGGCATAGACGGCCACGTTCGCCTCCAGCTCCTCGGTGCAATCCATCGCGGCGAGGGCCAGCCGTTGCGCCGCGTGAGGCGCACAGATGAACAGGTTTTGGGCCAGCCGCTCGACAATGCGCACATGATCCTGCGGGACGACCATCCAGCCGACGCGCCAACCCGTCATCGAGAAATACTTGGAGAACGAGTTGATCACATAGACTTCGTCCGTCACCTCCAACGCCGACACAGCGCGGGTGCCATAGCTCAGCCCGTGGTAAATCTCGTCCGAGATCAGCGACACCCCGGCCGCATCACAGGCTGCGGCCAATGCGGCCATCGCGTCGCGGTCCAGCATGGTGCCCGTCGGATTGGCGGGCGAGGCGACGATGAGCCCGTCCAGATCGGCGGTGATCTGCGCGGGAACCGGTTGCAGGCGATGCTCCATCCGGGTGCGAATATCGACCGGAGTCAAATCCAGCGCCCGCAAAATCTGCCGATACGACGGATAGCAAGGGACACCGAGGCCGACCCGCTGCCCCGCGTCAAACAGCGCGGTAAAGGCCAGAATGAAGGCGCCCGACGCACCGGAGGTGATCACGACACGGGCGGGATCGAGGGTCACGCCGTACCACTCGGCATAGTGCCGAGCGATGCGGACGCGCAGTTCCGGCAGACCAAGACCAACAGTATAGCCCAAGGCATCACGCGACATCTCGTCGCGCAAAGAGGCAATTGCGGCCGCAGGCGCACCGGTGCTGGGCTGGCCCACCTCCATATGAATAATGTGCCGGCCCGCCGCCTCAGCGGCGCGAGCGGCCTCCATCACATCCATCACGATAAAGGGATCGACCTGCCCCCGGGTTGAGTTTTTCATCCCCTGCCCTCTATTCTTGCTCCTGTAATGGACCGGGGTCGGGGGGCGCGTCAATGGACAGACCTTGGCACCACGCAATGGGTATGATCTGACGGCGGCACGAACAGACGACCGCCGCCGACCACGCAACAGGAAATGACAACATGCTGACACGCCTGATCTCCGGCCCACTTCTGGCCCTCGCCCTCGGCAGCTCCGCCGCCGCCACGGACCTCGCGTCCATGACAGACGAGGAACGGGCAACCTTCCGCGCCGAGATCCGGGCCTATCTGCTGGAGAACCCCGAAGTGCTGATGGAGGCCATCGGCGTTCTGGAACAACGCGAGCAGCAGGCGCAAGCCAACGCCGACGTCGACCTGGCGCGCGCCTATCAGGATGCGCTGTTCAACGACGGCTTCTCCTACGTGGGGGGCAACCCGGAGGGCGACGTCACCATCGTCGAGTTCATGGATTACCGGTGCGGCTACTGCAAACGGGCCTTCCCCGAGGTCGAAGAGCTGATCTCCGCGGACGGCAACGTGCGGTTCATCATCAAGGAATTCCCCATTCTGGGCGAACAATCGGTGCTGGCCGCACAATTCGCCATCGCGACCCAACAGGTCGACGGTGACGAAGCCTACAAACTGGTGCACGACGCCCTGATGACCTTCCGCGGCGACATCACGCTCGACAGCCTGTCGCGGCTGGGCGAAGCCTACGACCTGGACAGCGACAGCATCATCGCCGAGATGAATAGCGACGCGGTCAACGGCATCATCGCCACCAACCGGCAACTGGCCAACCAGATGCAAATCTCCGGCACGCCGACTTTCGTGTTCGACGATCAAATGCTGCGCGGCTACGTGCCGCTCGACCAAATGGAGCTGATCCTCGCCGAAGTGCGAGGCAACTGACAGAGTCACCCGCAGCTGAGCCCCCCGCATAGGGGGGCGAAGACAAGGTAATGCGCCGCAAGGCGCACCTTTTGACAGGTCGCGGCGGTCAGATCACTCCGCCGCGGTCGCCGCCTCCGCCGCTTCCAGTTCCGCGGCTTTGCGCTCCACCTGCTCGACGATATGCTCGATCATATCCTCGTTGCTCTGCTTGTGGCTCTGCTTGCCCGCCAGATAGATCATGCCAGAGCCATTGCCGCCGCCGGTAAAGCCCACGTCGGTCATCAGCGCCTCGCCGGGGCCATTGACCACGCAACCGATGATGCTCAGGCTCATCGGGGTCTTGATATGCTCCAGCCGCTTTTCGAGAATCTCCACGGTCTTGATCACGTCAAAGCCCTGACGGGCGCAGGACGGACAGGAAATGATATTCACACCGCGATGGCGCAGGCCCAGGGACTTGAGGATCTCATAGCCGACCTTCACTTCCTCCACCGGATCGGCGCTAAGCGACACGCGGATCGTGTCGCCGATCCCCATCCAGAGCAAATTGCCAAGCCCGATGGCGCTCTTGATGGTGCCGGATGTCAAACCACCGGCCTCGGTGATGCCCAGATGGATCGGGGCGTCAGTCTGCTCGGCCAGTTGCTGATAGGCGGCGGCGGCCATAAACACGTCAGAGGCTTTGCAACTGATCTTGAACTCGTGAAAGTCGTTGTCCTGCAGGATCTTGATGTGATCGAGACCGCTTTCAACCATCGCATCCGGAGTCGGCTCGCCATATTTGTCGAGCAGATGCTTTTCCAAAGAGCCTGCATTCACACCGATGCGGATCGAGCAATTGTGGTCACGGGCAGCCTTGATGACCTCCTTTACGCGGGCCTCAGAGCCGATATTGCCGGGGTTGATACGCAGACATGCCGCGCCCGCCTCCGCGGCCTCAATCCCACGCTTATAATGGAAATGAATATCGGCCACGATCGGTACGCTCACCTCGCGGACGATCTCCTTGAGCGCCCGGCTCGACTCCTCGTCGGGCACCGAAATGCGGACGATATCGGCCCCCGCCTCGGCGGCACGCTGCACCTGCTCGATCGTCGCCTTGACGTCGGTGGTCAGGGTGTTGGTCATCGTCTGCACGGTGATCGGGGCGTCGCCGCCCACAGGGACGTTGCCCACCATGATCTTGCGAGAAGTGCGACGATAGATGTTCCGCCATGGGCGAATGTGGTTGATAGACATTGCAATCGGCCTTTTGGTTCGGCTGTTTGACGTCAACCTAAGCAGACGGACAGCCCGTCACAACGGCTCTCACGCAAATGCGGGCGATTTGTCTCGCCTAAAAGACGCCGGTTTTATTCGGAAATCTGAACTTCGGCCACATTGACCAGTTCGGCCAGATCGGAATCGCTATCCAGATCGGCCACTTGATAGGTCGAGGTCAGGTTCTCGACCGACAGGGCAACATTCGATGTCACCGTGCCGCGCGGCCCGACAGGGCCGTAGGCGGTACCGTTCACCGCAAAATAGACGGCGCCGGATTCGCCGATCCGCAGTGTCGCAGGCTCTTCAGTCGCAGGAACGGCATAGCTGTCGCCCGCATCCATGATGCCTTCGTAGAGTGTGCTGCCATCGGCCGAACGGACGCGGACCCACGCCGGACGCACAGCGACCAGCATCACCTCGGGAGCAGGCCCCTCGGTCACGCGCACGCCCGACAGGTCAGGCTGCGCCGGTGCGACGGGTTCGGCCTGTGCCAGTTGCGCGGCGGTCGGCAAGTCTGGCGCTTCCGCGACCAGCACGCCGCCGGCGGCGGGGTTGATCCCCACGATCGGCCCGTCACGGGCCACCATCACAGGCACATCAAGCGCCTGCGGGCGATAGAGCCGATCAAGAGCCTCGGGAGACGGCAGGATCGTCGCGACCTCAGTCGGGGATGGGGCTTCGGGGCGAGTGCCACCGGACAGCGGATCGATCTCTGCGACGACGGTCGGAGCCTGCTCCACCGGCGCGAACTGCACCTTCTGCACCTCTTGCAAGACCGACCAGCCGCCATAGCCCAAGCCACCGATCAGAGCGACAAGCACCAGCATGGAGCCGACGGCCTTGGGCTCGACGCCCGAGAACATGCGCTCGCCTGCAGGGATGAACGGGGTCGCGGACGACACGAAGATATCCTTGCCGCTGCCACCGGCGGCCAGCCGCTCTTCACGGCTCGGCTTGACCGACGACGCGGCCGCAGACATGCCATGCGCCGTCGCGAAACCGCTTTCACGGCTGAACGTCTCGAACGCCCAATCGGGGTCCATATTCAGATAGCGGGCATAGGACCGGACGTAGCCGGCGATAAAACCGGGCGTGTCAAAGGCGGTAGGGTCGGCATTCTCGATCGCCGCAATATAGGCGGCCTTGATCTTCAGCTCGCGCTGAACGTCCAACAGGCTCTTGCCCATGGTCGCCCGCTCACCGCGCATGAGATCGCCAAGACGCAACTCGAAAGCGTCAAAGCCCTTGGCTTCAACTTCTTCCGTGGCTTTATTGCGTCGAAAGCCGCGCCCAATCATCCCCGAATCCCGCCGTACTTGTGCCTGCCCGCTTCAACAACGATTCGCTGTTAAAGGAATTACTATGTTTTCCCTAGCATACACGAATTATCGATGCATGGGCAGAAAAGCTTAACCGGCTAGCTCGGCACGATTCAGCGCACAGTGGCTCCAAAGAGTGTCCAATGCCTTAACAAGTGCATCCATTTCACGCGGACCGTGAACGGGCGACGGGGTAAAGCGAAGACGCTCGGTGCCACGGGGCACCGTGGGGAAGTTGATCGGCTGGACATAAATCCCGTGATCGGACAGCAACATATCCGACATCAACTGGGTGTGCTTGGGGTCGCCCACGATCAAGGGAACGATATGGCTGCCGTGATCCACGATCGGCAAGCCAAGGCCCTTGAGGCGCAGCTTCAGGATGCTGGCCTGTGTCTGGTGCTCGGCGCGCAGCGCCTGATCCTGCTTGAGGTGAGCCACGCTCGCAGCCGCACCGGCGGCAATCGCCGGGGGCAAGGAGGTGGTGAAGATAAAGCCCGGCGCATAAGAGCGAACCGCATCCGCCATCTTGGCACTGGTCGCGATATAGCCGCCCATCACGCCAAAGGCCTTGCCCAACGTGCCGTTGATGATGTCGACGCGGTCCATCAACCCGTCGCGCTCGGCCACACCGCCACCGCGGGGGCCATACATGCCCACGGCATGCACTTCGTCGAGATAGGTCAAAGCGCCGAATTCGTCTGCCAGATCGCAAATCTCGCGAATCGGGCCGAAATCCCCGTCCATCGAGTAGACGCTCTCAAAGGCGATCAGCTTGGGTGCGGCGGGATCGTCGGCGGCGAGAAGCTCGCGCAGGTGATCGAGATCGTTGTGGCGGAAGATGCGCTTGGCACCACCGTTGCGGCGGACACCTTCGATCATCGAGGCATGGTTGAGGCTGTCGGAATAGATGATCAGGCCGGGAAACAGGCGGGGCAGCGTGCTCAACGTCGCGTCATTGGCGATGTAGGCGCTGGTGAACAGCAAGGCCGCTTCCTTGCCGTGCAGATCGGCCAACTCAGCCTCCAGCCGGTTGTGATAGACGGTCGTGCCACTGATGTTGCGGGTCCCGCCAGAGCCGGCACCGACAGCGTCGATCGCCTCGTGCATGGCGGCCAGAACGACGGGATGCTGGCCCATTCCGAGATAGTCGTTGCCGCACCACACCGTGACAGGCACCTCGGTGCCATCGGGCTTGGACCATGTCGCGTGGGGGAATTGACCGCGACGGCGGGCAATGTCGATGAACGTCCGGTAGCGACCTTCTTCGTGCAAGCGGCCAATGGCAGCATCAAGCTGGGCGTCGTATTCCACTTGGGTCATCCCCTTCTTCCGTGCAGCAGGCTTAATCGTCCTAAGCGTTCTTGGTTGATATAGAGTGCCCCTTCGCAGGGCAATACGCTACAAATTGACGCCCCTGTGTGCAGATGCACAGGGCGCCACCCTCTATGGACTTCTGAAGGACAAGGCCTAGGCTGCGCTTTGACATGGATCAAAAAGGGCTTCCAATGACTACCGATCGTCTCTCCGCAGTGCTCGAGCACATCGACAACGACCTGCCCGCCGCGATTGAGCGGCTCAAAGATTTGTTGCGGATAAAGTCGATCTCGACGGATCCCGCCTTCGCGGGGGATTGCGACAGCGCCGCCGACTGGCTGGTCAAAGACCTGCAATCCATCGGGTTCGAGACGTCGAAGCGGGACACACCGGGGCACCCGATGGTGGTCGGGCACGCGGGCGACAGCGGTCGTCACCTACTGTTCTATGGACACTACGACGTGCAACCGGTCGATCCGCTGAACCTCTGGGACAACGATCCCTTCGATCCGCAGGTCGAGGACACGCCAAAGGGCAAGGTCATCCGCGGTCGGGGCACGGCAGACGACAAGGGACAGCTGATGACGTTCGTCGAGGCGTGCCGGGCCTGGAAAGCGGTGCACGGCACCCTGCCGACCAGACTGACGATGTTTTTCGAAGGAGAAGAGGAATCGGGCTCGCCCTCGCTCATTCCGTTTCTGAAGGAAAACAGCGAGGAACTCGACGCCGACATCGCGCTGATCTGCGACACCGGGCTGTTCGACGACGAAACCCCGGCGATCACCACGATGCTACGCGGACTTCTCGGTGAGGAGATCGTCATCAAGGGGCCGGACATGGACCTGCATTCAGGCATGTATGGCGGACCGGCGATCAATCCGATCCGGGTTCTGGCGCGGGTCATTGCGGCTCTGCACGACGACACGGGCCGCGTGACCGTGCCCGGCTTCTACGACGGGGTGCCGGAGCTGAGCGACGAGCTTCGGGCGCAGTGGGAGGCATTGGGCTTCGACGCAGAGGGCTTTCTGGCGGATGTCGGGCTGTCAGAGCCGGCAGGCGAAGCCGGTCGGTCGGTTCTGGAAATGATCTGGGCAAGGCCCACCTGCGAGGTCAACGGGATCACGGGGGGCTACACCGGTGACGGGTTCAAGACGGTACTGCCATCCGAAGCACGCGCAAAGATCAGCTTCCGTCTGGTCGGCAGCCAGGACCCGCACAAGATCAGGGAAAGCTTCCGAGAGATGGTGCGCGCGCTGCTGCCCGGCGACTGCACCGTCGAGTTCCACGGGCACGGAAGCTCCCCCGCAAGCGTCATGGCCACCTCCGATCCGGCCTTCGAGATCGCGCGGCAAGCGCTATCACTCGAATGGCCACGACCGGCGGCCTTTGTCGGCGGCGGCGGCTCGATCCCGATCGCCGGCTATTTCAAATCCATCCTCGGACTTGATTCGATGCTGATCGGATTCGGGCGGGACGACGATCTGATCCACTCGCCCAACGAAAAATACTCGATGGACAGCTTTCATAGAGGCATGCGGAGCTGGGCTCGCATCCTCGACGCCCTCAGCGCCGATTGATCTGTCGGAGCCTCCGGCGGGGATATTTTTGACCCAAAGAAGGAGGGCGAGCGCTCATGACTTCTTTGGGTTTGAAATATCCCCGCCGGAGGCATGCGGCACGACGTGCCGCACATCTCGATCAGGTCGGCATCGGGATATCGAGGGAGAGGAGATAAATGGCGCGGTTGACGGGGCTCGAACCCGCGACCCCCGGCGTGACAGGCCGGTACTCTAACCAACTGAGCTACAACCGCGCATTTAATCTGGCGAATTTCAGGGATGACAGTGGCGCGGTTGACGGGGCTCGAACCCGCGACCCCCGGCGTGACAGGCCGGTACTCTAACCAACTGAGCTACAACCGCGCGATACTGTCGTCCTGCTTTCGCCGAACGTAGTGGGGCTTCTAAGCGGCACGATTGGGCGCGTCAAGACGGGAAACGCCGGCTTTTTGCCGGGGCGGTCGAATGCGGTCATTGCACTTGGAAAAAGCGAGGAATGTCGCCCCATAGGCCTGCCTCCGCGTCGGCCGGATATTAAGTGGTTCTGGCACGACCGTGACGCGCGGTTTACGATTTCGGGCGGCCGAGCCAACCGAATTCGACACCGCCCCGATACCGACGTCGGACCGACGTCTTACCGCAGGCCGATCCCGTCGCTTCATACCCATCAACCTTGGTTAACGGTCTTTTGGCCCGAACAAGTCCAGTTGTTCGCCTGCTGCTGGCGGCACGCGAAACAGATCGGTGCGCAATGGCGGCAACCGTCGGTCCAATCCCAGTCTGCGACAGGACAAATCGAACCGCTGCTTCAGGATCTCGGCCCATTTCCCCTGCCCCGTCATCCGGACGCCGAATTCCGGATCATAGTCCCGCCCCCCATGCAGCTCCCGCACCCGCCCCATGATCCGGGCCGCCCTGTCCGGGAACGTCTCTTCCACCCAGTCGCGAAACAGCTGGGCGACCTCTCTGGGCAGGCGAAGCACGATGGACGAAGCAGCCACCGCACCGGCATCGGCACCAGCGGCAAGGATCGCCTCCAGCTCGTGGTCTGTCAGGGCGGGCACCACAGGAGACACCATCAGCCTCACCGGGATACCGGCCTCGGACAAAAGCTTGATCGTGCGCAGTTTTCTCGCTGGTCCCGGCACTCGCGGTTCCATCGCACGGGCCACTTTCGGATCGAGCGACGTGATCGAGATTCCAACCCTCGCCAGACCTTTATCGGCCATCGGCGCGAGGATATCGATATCCCGCTCTATCAGGCTGCCTTTGGTGACAATTGCGACCGGATGGTTGAATTCAGCAAGAACCTGCAACAATCCGCGCATGATTTCGCGCGTCTTTTCAATAGGTTGATAGGGGTCCGTGTTGGTCCCGATGGCGATGACCTTCGGGCTGTATCGCCTGGCCATCAATTCCTTGCGGAGCACATCGGGCGCCTCTGGCCGGGCGATCAGCCGGGTTTCGAAATCGAGGCCGGGCGAGAGCCCGAGATAGGCGTGCGACGGACGCGCAAAGCAATAGATGCACCCATGCTCACAACCGCGATAGGGATTGATCGACCTGTCAAACGACAGATCCGGCGAGGAATTCCTCGTGATCACCCGGCGCGGCACTTCATCCGTTACCTCTGTTCGCAAGGGCGGCAAGTCCTCGGACAGATCCCAACCATCGTCGGTTGCGATCCGCGTCAAACGCTCGAATCTGTTGGTCTGATTGCTCGTCGCGGCACGGCCCTTTCGGCGGCTCGACGGAATTGGCGTCACTGCATCCATGCGGCCATTTTAGAACAAAAGAGGAACGCATGAAATAGGCTCATGATCCTCCTGCGCATTATTCCATTGATCTTGCGTCGGTCGCGCGTCAGGCAGTGTCGCAAACCATTCAGACGCGAAACCGCTTTTTGCGGCAAATCAGACGAACACCAACATGCCCCACGAGAGGGAACCCAATGGCTGACGACGACGAAATCATCCTCTCCGAACTTGATGACGAGGATCTCGTCGCGCAAATGTTCGACGACCTCTACGACGGTCTCAAAGAAGAGATCGAAGAAGGCGTCAACATCCTGATCGAACGAGGATGGGCCCCCTACGACGTGCTGACCAAGGCTCTGGTCGGCGGCATGACCATCGTGGGCAACGACTTCCGGGACGGTATTCTCTTTGTGCCCGAAGTGCTCTTGGCTGCAAACGCCATGAAAGGCGGGATGGCGATCCTCAAGCCGCTCCTGATCGAAACCGGGGCACCGCGCGTCGGCAAGATGGTGATCGGTACCGTGAAAGGCGACATCCACGATATCGGCAAGAACCTCGTGTCCATGATGATGGAAGGCGCAGGCTTCGAAGTGGTCGATCTGGGGATCAACAACGCCGTCGAGAGCTACATGGAAGCTCTCGAAGCGGAAGGGCCCGATATCCTTGGCATGTCCGCCCTGCTGACGACGACCATGCCCTATATGAAAGTCGTCATCGACACCCTCAAGGAAAAGGGTATCCGCGACGATTACATCGTGCTCGTCGGGGGTGCGCCTTTGAACGAAGAATTCGGCAAAGCCATCGGGGCTGACGCCTATTGCCGCGACGCGGCCGTCGCCGTGGAAACCGCCAAGACCTTCGTGGCGCGCAAGCATAATCAGGGGGCGACAGCCTAGCCGCCCCTACCCCTCCGCCCATTTCGTTCCTATCTATTGGGCAAAGGAGATGCCCATGCCGTTAGAACGCCTGATGCTCATTCTCGTGATCGTGGTTGCCGCGGCCGGTGCCACGATCTGGGTGGGGTCGATCCTCGTGGCCTCGACCGTCAGCCCGGGCGGTGCTTTGGCGATCGCCATCCCGACCGCTTTGGTTGCCTATATCATCTGGCGGGTCATTGCCGAACGCTTGGGCAATGACGAAGACGATCACTACGATCGGATAGAGAAATAATGTTGATCACCACGACAGATTCAGTCGCCGGACGCGACGTCGCGGAAACCCTCGGTCTGGCGCGCGGCGCTACAGTGCGCGCCAAACATATCGGCACCGATATCATGGCCGGGCTGCGCAACGTCGTCGGCGGAGAGATGAAGGGCTACTCTTCGATGCTGGCCGGCGCCCGCGAGCAGGCAATCGACAGGATGTGCGAAGAGGCAAAGGCGATGGGTGGCAACGCGGTCATCGGATTTCGGATGGAAACCTCCGCGATCATGAACGGCGCCTCCGAGATCGTCGCCTACGGCACCGCTGTCAGATTGCGATGACACTCGACGACCAGTCGCTTACCCAATCCGGACTTGCCGCCACGGGCAAGGGGTCAGTCTTGCTTTTGGCTTGCGGGGCGCTGGCACATGAAATCCTGGCGCTGAAACGGGCCAACAACTGGACCCATCTCGACCTGCAGTGTCTGCCGGCGATCCTGCACAATCATCCCGAACAGATCACGCCGCGGGTCGAGCAGGCCATCGAAAAGCACCGCAAGGACTACGAGACGATTTTCGTGGTCTATGCGGATTGCGGCACCGGAGGGCACCTGCAGGCCGCCTGCGACCGTTTGGGCGTCAGAATGATCGAAGGCCCGCATTGCTACAGCTTCTTCGAGGGAAACGCAGCCTTCGCAGAGCGCAACGAGATCACCGCCTTTTACCTGACCGACTTCTTGGTCAAACAGTTCGATGCCTTCGTCTGGCGGCCACTTGGGCTCGACCGGCATCCCGAATTGCGCAACATGTATTTCGGCAACTACACAAAGCTGGTCTACCAATCACAGACGGATGATCCGGCCCTGACGGACTTGGCACGATCCCATGCTGATCGCCTCGGCCTCGCCTTCGAGCATCGCAGGACAGGATACGGCGACCTCGAAAAAGCCCTGGCGCGGCTCGGCCCTTCTTTGGGTTGAAAATATCCCGGGGTTTGGGGCAGAGCCCCAAGACTCACTCCGCCGCGAATTGCCCGATCCGCTCGACCATTGCCCTCACCCCGTTCGAACGCTGCGCGGACAGGTGCTCGTTAAGGCCCAACCGGCCCAATTCGGCGCGCGCATCCACCTTGGCCACCTCATCGACAGGCAGATCGTTGTAGAGCGCCGCAAGGACCGCAATCAGGCCCCGGACGATCATCGCGTCGCTATCGCCCTCGAACCGGAACAGCCCATCGTCGCGATGCGGGACGAGCCAGACCTGACTGGCGCAGCCGTTGACCTTGGTGGCCGGCACCTTGAAGGCGTCGTCCAGCGGCGGCATGGCCTTGCCCATGTCGATCAAATGACGATAGCGGTCTTCCCAATCGTCCAGAAAATCAAAGGTTTCCGCGATTTCTTCAAAGGCTTCCGTGGCCATGACGGGCTCCTGTCGGTGTTGTCATCTCAGGACTTAGGTGGGCGGACGACCAACGTCCACCCCCGTCAGGGTCGCACTTCCGATGCCGGCTAGAGACGGATGGTGACCACGTCGTTGCCCTTGGCCATCAGGGCCACCTTGCCTTCGCACAACAATAGCGCGTCGGTGCCGAACACTTCGCCGCGCCAGCCGCTGAGCGACGGCAGCTTGCGCTGACCGCTGGCGATCATGTCCAGCTCGGCCGAGGTGGCGATCAGCTTCTGCGCAACCCCCTCGCCTTCCGCCTTGGCCTTCAGAAGGACGCGCAGCAAATCCGCCAATGCGGGGTTCACCTGCATCTGCTGGCGCTGCTTGTCCGGCTTGGGAAGCTCTTCTTGCGGCAAGGCTTGCGCGGTCTGAATCGCCGCAAGGATACCCTCGGCAATGTCGCCACGACGCGCCTCACGCAATAGCAGGCGCGAGCGGCCCAGATCCTGCTCGTTCTGCGGCTTGGTCGAGGCCAATTCGATCAGCGCATCGTCCTTGAACACCCGCGAGCGCGGCACGTCGCGGTCTTGGGCATAAGTCTCCCGGAACTTGGCCAATTCACGGACAATCGCCAGAAACTTGGGCGATGTCGTGCGCGTCTTGATGCGCATCCATGCCTTTTCCGGATCGACCAGATAGGTGTCCGGATCGTTGAGCACCGCCATTTCCTCCGCAACCCACCGCGCACGGCCGGATTTTTCCAGCTCGGCGGCAAGGTATTCATAGACCACCCGCAAATGCGTGACATCGGCCAAGGCATATTTCATCTGCGCCTGGCTCAGCGGGCGGCGCGACCAATCGGTAAAGCGCGAGGATTTGTCGACTTCGGCCTTTGCGATCTTGCGCACCAAGGTCTCATATCCGGCCTGTTCGCCAAATCCGCAAACCATCGCCGCGACCTGGGTATCAAACAGCGGGCTCGGGATCACGTCCGCATCGACGCAGAAAATTTCAAGGTCTTGCCGGGCGGCATGAAACACCTTGACCACCGCCTCGTTGCGAAACAGGTCATACAGCGGCTCGAGGCTGATGCCTTCGGCGAGCGGGTCGATCAAGACGGCATTTTCGTCTGTGTTTCCCGGCATGGCCACCTGCACGAGGCAGAGCTTGGCGAAATAGGTCCGCTCGCGGAGAAACTCGGTATCGACGGTCACATAGGGAACAGTCGCTGCCTTGGCGCAGTATTCTGCCAAAGCGTCTGTGGTAGTGATAACTTGCATTGCGGCCTGCCTGTTTTTAACCCGTTCCGGTGCCCCGGGGTGCCGGTCTGACGGCTTTTCAACAGTCTAGGCGAATGGTTTACCAAAGGAAAGGCTTCGCGGCCGCAAGGCTGCGACCGTCCGCCGACGGCGCGCAGCGCCTGCACGATCACCATCACCGGCGGGAGGATCGCACTATCTAAGCGTGTATTCCTGCACTGGTCTCCGTCCAACCAGCGGCGTATCAGCAGGATTGAATATCCGCACGAACAAGGCGCCAGGCACATCCCCCGGACCCGCGAACATATCCTGCTCTATGCCATGCTCACCTCGCTTACGGCGATGAGCATGGATGCGGTGTTGCCGGGGCTGCGGGCGATCGGCCTAGAGCTGGGGGCCGCGCCGCCTCTTTCGACACAGTCGATCATCTCGCTGTTCATTCTCGGCATGGCATTTGGAGAAATCGCCATCGGGCCGATTTCCGATGCGATCGGACGCAAACCTGCGCTGTTTCTGGGGCTTGGGCTGTATCTGGCCGGCACCCTCCTCGCCCTGTTCGCCGGTTCGATCGAGGTGCTGGTTCTGGGGCGCTTTCTGCAAGGCGTCGGGGTCGCCGGACCCAAGATCGCGACCCGAGCGATGATCCGCGATCAGTTCGAGGGCGACGCCATGGCCCGCGTCATGTCGATGATATTTTCGATCATCATCTTTGTGCCGATGCTGGCACCGTTTCTGGGGCAAGGGGTCATCCTGCTGGCCGGCTGGCGGCCGATCTTTGCCGCATATCTCGCATTTGCACTGACCTTGGGGCTCTGGGTCGCCCTGCGTCAGCCAGAGACCCTCCCGCAGGCACGCAGGGTGCCGCTGCGCCTTCTGCCCTTGGCGCGAAACGCTGGCCATATTCTGGCCAGTGGGCGGGTCTCTGCACTCATCTTGGCCACTGGACTGGTGTTCGGAACGCAACTCTTGTTTCTGAGCACGGCGGTCGATCTGTTTTACGATGCCTATGCCATCAGCACCGGGTTTCCGGTCTATTTCGCGGTCATTGCGGCGGCGACAGGGCTGGCGTCGTTCCTCAATGGATCGCTGGTCTCGCGGTTCGGGATGAACAGGATGGCACGGGCGGGGTTTTATGGCCTGACCGGCTCGGGCGTGCTGCTCGCCGTTGCCTCTTTCTCGCATGATGGGTCTCCGCCGCTCGCGGTGTTCATGGGGCTTTGCTTTGGCAGCTTCTTTGCGATTGGCGTTCTTTTCGGCAATCTCAATGCAATGGCCATGCAGAGTTTGGGCCGGATGGCCGGGCTGGGCGCTTCGCTGATCGCCTCCGGTTCCAGCCTCGTCGCCGCCCTTTTCGCGATGGGTCTGGGCGCGGCCTACGACGGACAGGCTCTGTATCTGGCCATCGGTTTCGCCGTGTCAGGTGCGGTCGGGCTGGCCCTTGCCGAATATGCGTTGCAAGCGGATACAACACCGATTCAGCCGATCAAATAGATCGCGACAGCCAACTTGCCTGAACACAATTTTACCGATAGTGTTAATGAAAATAAGAGGCGCCCGGGGGGGCACAGTCTCAGAGGGGCCGAGCGGTGGCCACCGAAACGATTTATCTGACCGGCAATCAGATCGGAATCTACGATTCCGTGTCGATGAGCGGGAACAGTAACGGCGTGAAGGTCACCCTGAACGGCGTGGAGACGCTTGGGTCAGAGACAGATATCTTTCGGGTCGAGATCACCCAAGTCACCGATGGCGACGGCTCGTTTCAAAACGGTCAGTTCGTCGCGATCTATGCCTATCCAGACACCGATCCGCCCTCGCCTCCGATCTATTCCAGCCTGAACCCGCAAGACGATCAGTTTCAGGGCCGGGCGTCTTCGTCAGAGCATCAAATCTTCACGAGCCCCGACAACATCGTGTTCGACGTCAACGGGTTGGAAGAAGGCGATGTGCGATACGGGCCCGGCAAGTATCCGCTTCGATCCGAACAACTGGAATTCGACGCATTCCCGTCGACCCCGCCCATTGTGCCCTGCTTTGCCAAGGGTACACGCATCAGGGTGCCTGACGGCACAAGGCGGATCGAGGATCTTCGGGTTGGCGATTTCGTGCACACGCTCGATCACGGGCCACAGCGGATCCGATGGATCAGCGCACGCACCGTGCCGGCCCTCGGGCGCTTTGCCCCGATCGAATTCGCTGCCGGAAGCCTTGGCAACCGGCGGAAACTTGTGGTCTCGCCCGAGCATCGGATGCTGATCCGGGGCTGGCGGGCCGAGGTTTGTTTTGGCGAAGACGAAGTCTTTGTCGCGGCCAAGCATCTGGTCAACGATCAGACCATCCGGCAGATCAGCGGTGGTGAAGTAAGCTATTACCACATGACCTTTGACCGGCACGAGATCGTGTTTGCGGAAGGCATCCCGTCCGAGAGCCTTCATCTGGGTGATATGGCCCTCAGGTCCATGACAAGAGACGCCCGGGCGGAGATCATCGAACTGTTCCCCGAGCTTGCCGGAACAGCGTCCCGACCAGGCACCGCACGGCGGTGTCTCAAGGCATGGGAAGCCCGGGTGGTCGCCTAGAGATAGACCGGAGACTTGTCGCCTGCGGCAAACCGGCGAAGCACGGCAGGATACAGCCGGTGCTCCAACGGCAGCAGCCGCGCGGCGAGGCTGTCGGGAGTATCTCCCGGCTCGATCGTGATCTTTGCCTGCCCGAGGATCGGACCATCATCCAGATCCGCTGTCACTTCGTGAACCGTGCAACCGTGCTCCGTGTCGCCTGCCTCCAACGCCCGTGCATGGGTATGCAGCCCCTTGTATTTAGGCAAAAGAGAGGGGTGGATGTTCAGCATCCGTCCCTTCCAATCGGCCGTGAAACCGGGCGTCAGGACGCGCATGAACCCTGCCAGACAGATCAGATCGATCTTCGCAGCGGCGAGTATCCGGCTGAGCTCTGCCTCAAATGCGACCCGGTCCTTGCCATATGGTCTGTGATCGACGGCAAAGGTCGGCACAGCGAGCTTGCGGGCCTTGGCCAGCCCGCCGGCTTCCGGATCGTTCGACAGCACCAGAACCGGGCGCGCAGGATGGTCCGCGGTCATCGACCGCACCAAAGCCTCCATATTCGAACCGCCACCCGAAATCAGGATCGCGGTCCGCTTATGCCCAGTGCTCACAACTGCCCCTTGTAGGTGACGCCGCTGCCCTTGATGACAGTTCCAAGCCGGTAGACGGTCTCGCCCTCGGCCCGCAACTGGTCAGCCAGCGCATCGGCGCGGTCGGCCGCGACGATCAGGGTCATCCCGACGCCGCAGTTGAACGTCTTGAGCAGCTCGCGCCCCTCGATGCCGCCGAGGTCGGCAAGCCATTTGAACAGATCCGGCAATTCCCAGCTATTCAGATCAATCTCGGCTCCCAACCCCTCGGGAAAGACGCGGGGCAGATTCTCGGTCAGGCCGCCGCCGGTGATATGGGCCAACCCATGAACGCCGCCGGCCCGGATCGCAGCCAGGGCGGACAGGACATACAGGCGTGTCGGCGTCAGCAGCACCTCGCCCACCGTCACGTCCCCATGCGGATAGGGCGTGTCCCAATTGATCCCGGCCATCTCCATCACCTTGCGGACCAGCGAATAACCGTTGGAATGAACGCCATCGGAGGCGAGGCCAAGGATCACATCCCCCTCGGTCACGCCGTCTGGCAGGGCTGTGCCCCGCTCCATCGCGCCAACGGCAAAGCCGGCTAGGTCGAAATCGTCCTTGGCATACATGCCGGGCATCTCGGCGGTTTCGCCGCCCACCAACGCACAGCCAGAGCGCACACAGCCCTCGGCGATACTCTCCACGATGCGAGCGGCCTGATCGACGTCCAGCTTGCCGGTGGCAAAGTAGTCGAGAAAGAAGAGAGGCTCGGCCCCTTGGCACACCAGATCGTTGACGCACATCGCGACCAGATCGATGCCAAGGCCGTCGACGTGGCCGGTGTCGATACCGATGCGCAGCTTGGTGCCGACGCCATCGGTCGCGCCCACGAGTATGGGGTCGGAATAGCCCGCGGCCTTGAGGTCGAACAGCGCGCCAAATCCACCAAGGCCAGACATGGTGCCCGCCCGATTGGTCCGTTTGGCCGCCGGTTTGATTCGCTCGACAAGCGCGTTGCCTGCGTCGATATCCACGCCAGCGGCCGCATAGGTCAGCCCGTTCTTGATCGTCATCATAGCCCCCAGAGCCCGAAAGTTTGCGCAGCGTTAGACCAACACCGGCTCAGGTGCAATCTTTGCGGCGTTAACCCGGCTTCAATGGCTTTGAGTCAAATTGAGGACATGACATTTCACCGCCTCCTCCCGCTCCTCGCACTAATCGCCTCGCCCGCTCTCTCGGCAGGGTCAGACCCGTTGCCTCTGGGCATAGACGGTCCGTGGATAGCGATTCCCGCGGCAACTGACGTCAACATCGGCCCCCTGTCCGACGACGCGATCGCCGCCCTGGCCGACCTCGATGGCGATCCGTCGATCACCACCGACCAGGAAGCAGCGATGATTGCCCTTTTGATGCAGGTTCTGGGGTCGAATCCACGGCGCGATGCACCTCTGGATGACTGATCGCGCTTGACCCCCGGCCCCGGTTTTGCGACGGAGAGGACGGGGGCCTGTAGCTCAATTGGTTAGAGCAAACCGCTCATAACGGTTTGGTTGCGGGTTCAAGTCCTGCCGGGCCTACCATTTTCCCCAGTAGATGCGGACATTCGCAAAACTCAGGAAACATCCCCCACCTACCCCGGCGCGGGAATGAATTCGTCGTCGTCCCCCGGCGGCAACTGAAAGCGACCGTGCTGCCAGTCGCCCGCCCGCCACGCTTCCTTGGCCGCCTCAATGCGTTCTTTCGACGACGCGACGAAATTCCACCAGATGTGACGCGGCCCGTCCATCACAGCGCCTCCGAGCAGCATCAAGCGGGCCCCATTCGGCCCCGCCTTGAGGCTGACATTGTCGCCCGGCCGGAAAACCAGCATCCGGCCCGCGTCAAAGTCCTGCCCTGCGACGGTGACGGAACCGCTCAGCACATAGGCACCGCGGTCCTCGTGATTCTCTGGCAACGGAATGGCGGCACCGGATTTCAGGATCACCTCCAGATAGAACATCTCGGATGGAGTCTCGACGGGCGCGGTCTCGCCATAGGCAGAGCCAAGGATCAGACGCAGGAATTTGCCCTCGGCATCCAGAACCGGCAATTTGTCGGCTGACACATGGGCAAAGGCCGCAGGGCTGTCCTCCATGTCCGTGGGCAAGGCGATCCAGCTTTGGAGCCCCTGCAACGTCACCGGGCGTTCGCTGTCATCCATGCGCTCTGAATGAGTGATCCCGCGTCCAGCCGTCATCAGATTGACGGCCCCCTCCTCGATCCAGGTGTCGGTCCCGAGGCTGTCACGGTGATGCATCCGCCCGTTCTGCAGATAGGTAACCGTGGCCAAGCCGATATGGGGATGCGGGCGCACATCGACGCCCTGGCCCGTCAGAAACTCCGCCGGGCCGAACTGATCAAAAAAGATGAACGGGCCAACCATCTGACGCTTTGCCGACGGCAAGGCCCGACGCACTTCAAAACCGCCCAGATCATGGGCGCGGGGAACGATGACCGTGTCGATGGAATCGACGGCATCGCCAATTGGATAGTCGGGGTCGAGGATGGGGTTCCAGCTCATTTCCGTGTCTCCTTTTCTGTCAAAAAGGATAGTCGGCGTCGCCCTCATGCACAATTGGCCAGCATAACGAGGCTTCCGTGCGCAATTGAACAGAACCCTGCGGAGGAGGAATGGTGGGTGGTGAGGGGCTCGAACCCCCGACATTTTCGGTGTAAACGAAACGCTCTACCAACTGAGCTAACCACCCGCGGTGCACCGGATAGCCAAGTCTCGTCGCCGCTGCAAGCCCTTCTTTTCCCTATGGATGCAACTCGGCGTGCTGGCGGTTGAGGACGTGATGGACGACACCCTGCCCCCCCGGCAACTCGTTGAGGCGGTCAGGCCCCCAGCCCATCGCGGCCGTTCGCAGAACCCTCGACGTGATCCCGTGAGTCACCAGAACGCTCGGGCCGGTCAGCGACCCCAAGAAGGCTTCGGCACGGGCGAACAGGTGCTCGATCGGCTCGCCGCCCGGCGCACTGGCGTAGTAGTCGAGGAAGTGGGCATCCTCCGGCAAGTCCGACTGGGCGCGAATCTGGTCGCGGCTCAGGCCGGTCCACTGGCCCACCGAAATTTCGCGCAGGCGAGCATCCTCTATGATCCCGTCCACGGTCCCGAGAATCAGTTCGGCCGTCTTACGGGCGCGACCGAGCGGGCTGGCATAGAAGCGATGCGTCGCCGGGGTGATCCCCTCTCGGCGTAAAATGGCACCGACGGCGCGGGCCTGCACCCTGCCCTGCTCTGTCAGCGGCGAATCCAGATCGCCCTGCCAACGGCTTTCGCGGTTCCATTCGGTCTCGCCGTGACGGATGACAAACAGCTCGGGTAAATTCATCTGCGGCCCCTATAGACAGAAAAGGCGCATCCCGCAGGATGCGCCCCGAATTCTGGTGGGTGATAAGAGATTTGAACTCCTGACATCTTCGATGTGAACGAAGCGCTCTACCACTGAGCTAATCACCCGTGGGGGGTCATTTAGCTGTCCTTGCCGTCCTCTGCAAGAGTCTCCTGCGTCGTCAGGTCCACACGGTTCCTGACGAGGCGCAATGAATAGGCATTGCCGCGGGGTGTCTCCTTCTCGCGGTTGACCTTTGCCTTGCCGAACGGCGGGATGTTGACCTCCTCGCCATTGGCCAGTGCCTCGCCCAATATGGCAAGCGTCGCCTCCATCGCCGTCTTGGCATCGCCTCGCCGCATGCCAGAGCGTTCCACGACGCGCTCCAGAAATTCCTTCTTCTTGACCTGAACCTTCAGCGTCGGTGCAATCTCTGCCGCGGCACCGTCGGACGCCACCAGAACAGGCTTCACTTCTGCCGTTTTCGAAGAAGTTGCGGATTTCGTCGCCATGTGCCTGCTCCTGTGGGCCAAAGATTTTGTCAAAGGCTATACGGATCGGGTTGCCAAGACCATAAGCTAGATAGGCCTAGCAAGGGCGCGCGGTCGGAGCAGAGGTCATCGCCTTGAGGGCCGCAAAGAAAACGGGCGCCCGAATGGACGCCCGTTCTCAAATCATAGCCGGAAAAGGTCAGTGGGTGACCGCACCCGCACCGCCGTCGACGGATTTGGCTGATGCTAGGGCCGCGGCTTCTTCGGCCTCTTCGTCCCACTCGATCGGCTCGGGTTGCGACACAAGCGCATGCTTGATCACCTCCGACACGTGCTTGACCGGGATGATGGTCAACCCTTCTTTCACGTTGTCCGGGATCTCTGGCAGATCACGCTCGTTTTCCTCGGGGATCAGAACCGTCGTGATCCCGCCCCGCAGAGCAGCAAGCAACTTCTCCTTGAGACCACCGATCGGCATCGCATTGCCGCGCAGGGACACTTCGCCGGTCATCGCGATATCGCGGCGCACGGGGATTTGCGTCAGCACCGAGACAATCGAGGTGACCATTGCCAAACCGGCAGAAGGACCATCCTTCGGTGTCGCCCCGTCCGGCACGTGGACGTGAATGTCCAGCTTGTCGAACTTCGTCGGCTTCACCCCGATCTGCGGGCTGATGGAGCGGACATAGGACGATGCCGCCTCAATGGATTCCTTCATCACATCGCCCAGCTTACCCGTCGTCTTCATCCGGCCCTTGCCGGGCAAACGCAGCGCCTCGATAGAGAGCAACTCGCCGCCCACGGAGGTATAGGCAAGGCCGGTCACGACCCCGATCTGATCCTCCAGCTCGGCCAGACCATAACGGTGCTTTTTCACGCCCAGATAATCCGACAGATTGTCCGGCGTCACCGACACGGTATCGAGTTCCTTGCGCACGATCTTCGTCACCGCCTTGCGGGCGATTTTCGAGAGCTCACGCTCAAGGTTCCGCACACCGGCCTCGCGGGTATAGGTGCGGGTCATCTCGGTCAGCGTGTCGTCGCTGATCTGCAATTCCTTTGCCTTCAGACCATGGTTCTTCATGACCTTCGGGATCAGGTGCTGCTTGGCGATCTCGCGCTTTTCGTCGTCGGTATAACCCGACAGCGAGATGATCTCCATCCGATCAAGAAGCGGCCCCGGCATGTTGTAGGAGTTTGCCGTGGTCAGGAACATCACGTTCGACAGATCATATTCGACCTCGAGGTAGTGGTCGATGAAGGTCGCGTTCTGCTCCGGATCAAGCACCTCGAGCATGGCAGACGCCGGGTCGCCACGGAAATCCTGACCCATCTTGTCGATCTCGTCGAGGAGGATGAGCGGATTGGTCGTCTTTGCCTTTTTCAGCGCCTGGATGATCTTGCCGGGCATCGAGCCGATATAGGTCCGACGGTGGCCGCGGATTTCGCTCTCGTCGCGCACGCCACCGAGCGAGATGCGGATGAATTCGCGCCCCGTGGCCTTGGCGACAGACTTGCCCAGCGAGGTCTTACCCACGCCCGGAGGGCCGACGAGGCACATGATCGGCCCCTTCAGCTTGGCCGAGCGCTGCTGCACGGCGAGGTATTCGACGATCCGTTCCTTGACCTTCTCAAGGCCGTAGTGATCGTCGTCCAGCACCTTCTGGGCCAGCGTCAGATCCTTCTTGGTGCGGCTCTTGACGCCCCACGGCAGGCACAGGATCCAATCGAGGTAGTTGCGTACAACAGTCGCCTCGGCGCTCATCGGCGACATGTTCTTGAGCTTCTTGAGCTCGGCGGCGACCTTCTCTTCGGCCTCCTTGCTCAGCTTGGTCTCGGCGATGCGCTTCTCCAGCTCGGCGACCTCGTTCTGGCCGTCCTCACCGTCACCCAGTTCCTTCTGGATCGCCTTCATCTGCTCGTTGAGATAATACTCGCGCTGGGTCCGCTCCATTTGGGATTTCACGCGGGTCTTGATCTTCTTCTCGACCTGCAGCACGGACATCTCGCCCTGCATCAGGCCGTAAACCTTCTCAAGCCGCTCCGCCACGCTCAGCGTTTCCAGCAGGTCCTGCTTCTGGTTCACTTCGATGCCCAGATGGCCGGCGACCAGATCGGCCAGCTTGGCCGGTTCGTTGGCTTCGGTCACCGCCGAGAGCGCCTCTTCGGGGATGTTCTTGCGAACCTTGGCATAGCGGTCGAATTCCTGAGCGACGCTGCGCACGAGCGCGGCCACGGTCTCCTCGTCGCCCGGCATCTCGGTCAGATACTCGGCACTCGCCTCGAAGAAGCGGTCGTTGGGAAGGTATTCGGTGATGCGCACACGGCTCTTGCCCTCGACAAGCACCTTCACGGTGCCATCGGGCAGTTTGAGCAGTTGCAGCACATTGGCCAGCACACCGGCCTTGTAGATGCCGTCTGAGGACGGATCATCGACGCCGGGGTCGATCTGGCTGGACAGCAGAATCTGCTTGTCGTCGGCCATCACTTCTTCCAGCGCCCGCACCGATTTCTCGCGGCCCACGAAGAGCGGCACGATCATGTGCGGGAAAACCACGATGTCGCGCAGCGGCAGCACCGGGTACGATGCGGCTAAGGGAGTTTGCATGCTCGTATCCTTGTTATTGGCAAGACCGCCGCGGTCCCTATCAAAGGCAACCCAAGGGTGGTCTCCTGTCAGAGCACATACTTGGGGCAAGGCACCACCGGTTTCAAGCGTTCCGGACTAAGTTCACAATGCCTTTCCTCCGACTGGGTCGCAAGCGCGATCTCTTTTTCGGCCCGGACAGGCAGTCGTGTTTTTGCCCTCAACTCTTCGCAAATTTCCGTCAAATCACCGGGCAAAAAGGCGGAAAACAGGGAATTGAGATTTGCGCCGCGCGGTCTTCAGGCAAAAGCACCGTTTCAGCGTCCTGACCCCGCATCCTTGCGCGTCAGGATGCTCAGACTCACGCCAAGTAAGAACCGTCCCCGCGCCCGAAGCTATCAGCACAGGCGTCCAACGGACGTCGATCCCTCATAACTGCGCGATGTCGCCTTCGGCGCGGAGGTCGTGAAAGCTCGCTTCCCAGGCCGCAAACCGAGCCTCGCTGATGGCCGCGCGCATCTCCGACATAAGCTCCTGATAGTAATGCAGATTATGCCACGTCAGAAGCATACCGGAAATCATTTCACCGGCCCGGAACACGTGATGCAGATAGGCACGGGAATAGCCTCTGCAGGTCGGACAAGTGCATGCCTCGTCGAGCGGCCTCGGATCGTCCTGATGGCGGGCGTTCTTGATGTTGACCTGCCCTCGGCGGGTCCAGGCTTGGCCGGTGCGCCCCGAGCGAGACGGAAGCACGCAATCCATCATGTCGATACCGCGCTTCACGGCTCCAACGATATCATCGGGCTTGCCTACGCCCATCAGGTAGCGGGGCTTGTCCTGCGGCAGCATTGCCGGCGCAAAGTCGAGCACACCAAACATCGCCTCCTGGCCCTCGCCCACCGCCAACCCGCCGACCGCATAGCCGTCAAACTCAATGTCGCGCAGGGCTTCGGCGCTCTGCTCTCGCAGATCGCGCTCCAGACCGCCCTGCTGAATCCCGAACAAGGCATGGCCCGGCCGGTCCCCGAAGGCATCACGAGACCGGGCCGCCCATCGCATCGACAAGGCCATGCTTTCGGCAATGCGGTCTCGATCCGCGGGCAACGCGGGGCATTCGTCGAATGCCATGACGATATCGCTGCCCAAAAGACGCTGGATCTCCATCGAACGCTCGGGGGTCAACTCGTGCTTCGAGCCGTCGATATGGCTGCGAAAGGTGACGCCACGTTCGGTCAGCTTGCGCAGATCGGCGAGGGACATCACCTGAAATCCGCCAGAATCCGTCAGGATCGGGCGTTGCCAATTCATGAAATCATGCAACCCGCCCAAACGCGCAATTCTCTCCGCGGTCGGTCGAAGCATCAAGTGATAAGTGTTGCCCAGCAAGATGTCCGCACCCGTGGCCGCGACGCTCTCAGGCATCATCGCCTTGACGGTTGCCGCCGTGCCGACGGGCATGAACGCCGGCGTTCTTATGTCGCCTCGCGGAGTCGAGATGGTGCCGGTCCGGGCCGCCCCGTCTGTGGCCGCAAGGGCAAATGAAAACTTCTCAGGCATACCGAAATCCCTCTCGTTCCGCGGCCTTCTGCCCCGTTCCCCTTCGAATGAAAAGCCCCGCGGGGGTCCAAAGCCCCCGCTCGGCTTCTTTTGGCCCCAAATACGGATGCGCCATCAGCCATCGGTCGGCACCTTGCGATGTCGTGAACCACGTTGACAAACCGTAATCACTTCCATAATTCACGATTTATGGATAAATCATCTGCACTCACCGCCTTCGGCGCCCTTTCACAAAGCACTCGCCTCGACGTGATCCGTCTTCTGATCATCGCGGGCGCCGAGGGGCTGTCCGCCGGTGATCTGGCCGGCAAGCTCGACGTCCGGCAGAACACGCTTTCGGCCAATCTGACCGTCTTGCTGAACGCAGGCCTAGTGAGCAACCGGCGCGAAGGGCGGTCGATCCGGTATTTCGCAGACATGTCTCAGCTGCGGGCGCTCCTCACCTTCCTGCTCGAGGATTGCTGCGGCGGGAATCCGGCGCTGTGCCAACCGGCGCTCGACACGCTCGCCTGCTGCTGAGGAGCCAGGATGCCCGATCCGCGCCGTTTGACCGCCGAAGCACTCGGCACCGCGATTCTGGTCTGCACCGTGGTCGGCTCCGGCATCATGGCCGAGACGCTGACCGACGATGTTGCCTTGGCGCTCTTGGGAAATACGTTGCCGACAGGCGCCATTCTGGTCGTGCTCATCACCCTGCTCGGGCCAATCTCCGGGGCGCATTTCAATCCGGCCGTGACGCTCGGTTTCGCCGTTTTGGGGCAGCACAATTGGGGCAACGTCCTGCCGTATGTCGCCGCCCAGATCATCGGTGGTATCGCCGGGACGGTGCTCGCCCATGCGATGTTCGACCAGACGCTGCTTCAAGCCTCCCAGCACGTCCGGACCGGGCCGGCTCAATGGCTCTCAGAAGGTGTGGCAACCTTCGGGCTGATGTTCACCATTCTCGTCGGTAAACGATCGGCCCCGGAGTCGATCGCCTGGCTGGTCGGGCTCTATATCACGGCAGCGTACTGGTTCACCGCCTCTACGTCCTTTGCCAATCCGGCAGTCGCCATCGCACGCAGCTTTAGCGATACGTTCTCCGGGATCCGTCCTCTCGACCTGACCGGTTTCGTGCTGGCGCAACTGGCCGGAGCGGTCTGCGCCACACTGTTCTGTCAATGGTTTCTCAAGCGGCCATAGACCGCCCTTCTCAGCTTAAGGAAGACACCCATGTTTCCCGTCGTCATTCACCACAACCCCAACTGCGGGACTTCGCGCAATGTCGTGGCCATCGTTCGGGCGGCAGGCTACAGCCCCGATGTAATCGAATATCTCGAAACCGGCTGGACGCGGCCGCAATTGCTGGGGCTATTCGCCGCGGCCGGCATGACGGCACGCGACGCCCTGCGGACCTCCAAGTCCCCCGCCGAAGAGTTGGGCCTGCTCGACCCGGCGATCTCCGATAACGCCTTGATCGACGCCATGATTGCGCACCCGATCCTCGTGAACCGACCCATCGTCTGCACGCCCAAAGGGGTTCGGCTCTGTCGGCCGAGCGAAAAGGTCCTCGACCTGCTCGAAGCCCTCCCCCCCGAGGATTTCCGCAAAGAGGATGGAAACGCGCTGGTCCCATAGGCGTGACCCGTGTCAAGCACCGCCGCGCGCCAATGCGCCCCTTTACCCCACAGGGCATAAACCCTATATAATAAGTCAGGATTGCAGAAACACACAGACCGGAACGGATCTCGCCATGCCCGACACTCAACTCGAAGGCACCCCTTTGATCGAGCCATCGTCCACAGAGCACCCGCTCTACGATAATATCGTCGATGCCTGCCGGACCGTGTACGACCCGGAAATTCCGGTCAATATCTATGATCTCGGGCTGATCTACACGATCAAGATCGACGACGAAGGCGCGGTCAGCGTGATCATGTCGCTCACCGCTCCCGGCTGTCCGGTGGCCGGCGAAATGCCCGGCTGGGTCGCCTCGGCGATCGAGCCTCTGGCCGGCGTCAAACAGGTCGACGTCGATCTGACATGGGAGCCGCAATGGGGCATGGACATGATGTCCGACGAGGCCCGGCTCGAACTGGGCTTCATGTAGGCCTGCGGCTTCGGCTGGCTCTCACACACTGTCACGACCATTGCGGTCAAAGCGACCGGCCAAGATGGCGCAACAAGCCGACCTGCCCGCCCCTGCATTGACCAGCACCAAAGACACCAACTCCGGCAAATCCGGTCGTTTGGTGGTCCCACCCGTGCACGGGGCTTGAGACATCGGGCCCGCTTGCCTATTTTGAGCGTGAAACAGGAGAACACCATGTTCGGCATTCCCGGCAAACAAGCTGTCACCATCACGCCCAAAGCGGCGGCTCAAATCGCCAAGCTGATGGCAAAGGACAGCCACGAGGGCCTTCGGATCGGCGTCAAGAAGGGCGGATGCGCGGGCATGGAATACACCATGGAATACGTAAAAGAGGTGAATCCGCTCGACGAGATCGTCGAGCAGGACGGTGCCCGTGTCATGATTGCGCCCATGGCGCAGATGTTCCTCTTCGGCACCGAGGTCGACTACGAGACGTCGCTGCTCGAAAGCGGTTTCAAATTCCGCAATCCGAACGTGGTCGACGCCTGCGGATGCGGCGAATCAATCAAGTTCGACGACGCGCTTTCGGCGCCGAAGTGAGCATCGACGACAGCGATATCGCCTTCGCTGTCGATCTGTTTTCGGGCTTGGGCGGCCTCACCAAACGCAAAATGTTCGGCGGGATGTGTCTCTACCGGGACGGCACGGTGTTCGCACTTCTGTCCAGCACCGGCCGGATCTACCTCAAGACCAAAGACCCTGCGGCGCTCTACGGACAGGAAACCGAGCAGTTTCACACCATGCCCTACTGGGCTCTGCCGGAGGACGCCCTAGACGACCCCGAGACGGCAGTCGGCTACGCCCGGGCCGCCCTCAGCCTGCTCTGATCTCACCCGGCTTGCAGATGGACGTAGGTCTCGGCGTAGCGGCGCTCCAGATGATCGATGGCCCGAATGACCCTGTCGCTTCCGCGGGGGGCCACGTTGGCGTCATGGTCGGGGTTGAAGAACAACGGCACTGACAGGCGCTCGTCGGCCCCTCCCACCACGCGGTGAGGCGTTGCCCTCACACGGCCTTCCGTCCACATCTCCAGCATCTCGCCAAAGTTGATCACGAATGTGCCGGGCTCGGCCGAAACCGGGATCCACCCGCCGCCACGCTTGCGCACCTCGAGACCGGGCGTGCCATCCGTCGCCAGAAGAGTCAGGCAGCCATAGTCGGTATGGGTCGCGATACCGAAATCCTTGGCACCAGCCCCCGCCGGTCGGGTCGGATAATAGTTGCCACGCAACAGCGCCATCGGACGCGAAAACCGGGTCCGGAAATAGGCCGGGTCTTCGCCCACGGCCGCCGCGATGGCACATAGCAGATCAAGGGCAAAGGTCGTGGCCGCGGCATAATAGGCCTCCAGCGTCGCGCGAAACTCGGCGGGCGCGTCGGGCCACTGGTTCGGCGCATAACAGGACAGTTCCGCCAGCGGATCGCCCTCCGGGAGAGCCAAGCCAACGTCGAAGACCTGCTTGTAATCGGGATTGGCCTCCGTGCTCACCTGCTCGGACCCGGACGCGCCCCAGCCACGATTGGCCTTCGTGCGGGCCATATCTACCTCGGCCTTCCGATCGGTCGGCAAGGCAAAAAAGGCGCGATAGCTGTCCAGCACGGTCTCGACCTCATGGGCCGAGATCGGCGTGTCGTGCACAGTCAGAAACCCGATCTCCATGGCCCCCTCACGGACGGCAGACGCCGCCTCGGCATGACCGGGGCGGGAACGGTCCAACAGATCGCGGGCATTCACACTGGGTATCTGTGTCATTTGATCGAACTCCTAGCCTTCACCCCATGATGAGGGCCTGCTACCACAGTATCAAATCATCCGCAGCATGCGTCTCAAGGGGGAAAAACCATGGCCAAGAAACTCGCCGCCGGCAACTGGAAGATGAACGGCACAAGCGAAAGCCTGAGCGAAATCGCCGCATTGATCGCGGCCCACCCCAACCCGTCGGTCGATGTCCTGCTTTGCCCCCCCGCGACTTTGATCGCAGCGGCCTCCACGGCCAAGGGCTCGCACGCATTGGGGCTTGGCGGGCAGGACTGCCACGCCAACGTCTCCGGCGCCCATACCGGCGACCTCAGTGCGCAGATGCTCAAGGACGCAGGCGCCAGCTACGTGATCGTCGGACACTCCGAACGGCGGACGGACCACGGCGAAACCAGCGATCTCGTCCGGGCCAAGGCCGAAGCGGCCACCCAGGCCGGGCTCACCGCAATCATCTGCATCGGCGAGACTCTGGCACAGCGTGAAGCCGGCGAAACGCTGGCAATCCTCGACGAGCAGTTGCAAGCCTCGGTCCCGGACAGCGCCACCGCCGCCACGACAGTCATCGCCTATGAACCGGTCTGGGCCATCGGCACCGGGCTCACCCCCACCGAAGCACAAATCGGCGAAGTCCACGCGGCCCTGCACAGCGCGCTCGGTCAACGGTTCGGCGACGGTGGCGATTTCAGCCTGCTCTACGGCGGATCGGTCAAAGGCAGCAACGCCGCCCAGATATTCGCCATCCCCCATGTCCACGGAGCGCTGGTGGGCGGAGCAAGCCTCAAGGCCGCCGACTTCTCGCCCATCGTCACGGCGCTCGAACAGGCCTGACCCATCTTTGGGTCTCAAATATCCCCCCCCGGAGGGTCCGACGAAAAGCAAAGGCGACGCACCGATGGATGCGTCGCCTTTTCGATTTCAGACAACAGGCGCGCGCGGTAGCGCCCCGTTTGATCATCGCTAATTCACGATGATCTCCGGCCCCATCACGGTCGTCGGCAACCACGTCGAGATGAACGGGACGTAGGTGATGATGATCAGGAACACGAAGAGCACGGCAAGGAACGGAAGCGCCGCACGGACGACCGCCATCATGCTCATCCCGGCCACGCCAGAGGTCACGAACAGGTTGAGCCCCACCGGCGGCGTGATCATCCCGATCTCCATGTTGACCACCATGATGATGCCCAGATGGATCGGGTCGATGCCCAGCTCGATTGCAATCGGAAACACCAGTGGCGCCACGATCACGATCAGGCCAGATGGCTCCATGAACTGACCACCGATCAGCAGGATGACGTTAACCATGATGAGGAACGTCACCGGGCCAAGGCCGGCCCCCAGCATCTGCTCGGCGATATGCTGCGGGATCTGCTCGTCGGTCAGCACATGCTTGAGCAGCAACGCATTGGCGATGATGAACATCAACGTGATCGTCAGTTTGCCGCCCTCAAACAGGGTCTTGCGGGTATCGGCGTGGAAAAAGCCGGTGATCAACGCCTGCGGCTTGCGCCAGAGCGGGATCGGGCGACCACCATCCTTGGCAGCCAAGGGGCCCATGTCACGATAGATAAAGATCGCGACCATCCACGCATAGACCGCCGCGACGGCCGCCGCCTCGGTCGGGGTAAAGATACCGCCCTGCCAATAGAACAGGCTCAGACCCTCCTGAAAACGGATCGCCGGAAAGCCGTAGATGCCGCCCATGATGATCCCGATCAGCAACAGGCCCCAAAGCGCGTCGCGGAAGCTGTCGAAGACCTCGCCCCAGCCCTGCCACTCGCCTTTCGGCATGTTGCGGATGCGGGCGATCACGTAGATCGTCACCATCAGCATCAGACCCGCCAGAATGCCCGGGAAAACACCCGCTAGGAACATCCGTCCCACGGAGACATCCGTCGCGCTGGCGTATACGACCATCACGATGGAGGGCGGGATCAGGATGCCCAAGGTGCCGGCGTTACAGATGACACCGGCGGCAAAATCCTTGGTATAGCCCACCTGCCGCATCGCCGCGATGACGATCGAGCCGATTGCGACCACGGTCGCCGGGCTGGAGCCGGACAAGGCCGCAAACATCATGCAGGCCAGAACGCCCGCGATCGCGAGGCCGCCCTGCAAGTGACCGACGCAGGCAATGGCGAACCGAATGATGCGCTGCGCGACACCCCCGGTCGACATGAACGACGAGGCGAGCACGAAGAACGGAATGGCCAATAGGGTGTAGTGACCCGCCATGGCCTGATACATCGACTGCGCCACGGAGGCGAGCGACACGTCGGACAGGGCCAGCAAGAAGATGATCGACGACAGGCCGAGGCTGACCGCAATCGGCACGCCCAGAAACAAAAGGCCGACAATCATCGCAAAGAGAAGGAAAACGTCCATGGCTCAGTTTTCCCTGTTCATGGCGGCGACTTCCTCGACCGCTTCTTCGGCTTCGTGACTGACGATCAGGCGATCCTGCTCTCCACGGACGATCCGCAACAGCACCTGGATCACACGAAACAGGATCAGCAGCGAGGCGACCGGAAGGATCACGTAAGGGACCAGCACGGGCATCTTGGAATATTCGTCGAACAGGATCTGACCGCTCTGTTCATAGGTATTGAAGGTCTGCTCGAGCCAACTTTTCAGCCAGTCGAAGGGAATGGGAATTTGGCCGGTTTCCTGAAACCCGAACCGGCGGGCCTCCCAGTCGAACCCAGTCGGAAAGACCCGTCCCGTGGTCTTCGGCAAATCGGCAAAAGGCGCCCAGTAATCCCACGACCCCTTGAGGAGCAACAGGGCATAGACGACGCACAATGTTGCCGAAAGCAGGCCGAGTATCCGCCGGACAGGCGTTTCGAACAGGTTGACCACGGCGTCCACACCCAGATGGGCCGTCACCTTGAAGCCGTAGGCAATGCCGAACAGAACCAGCCATGCAAACATGACCAGAACCACTTCGAGGCTCCAGATCAAAGAGCTGTTGAACACATACCGCAACACCACGTTCACAAAGGTGAGCAACGTCATCAGGCCCAGCAACAGGGCGATGACAGTCTCTTCGAAATTGTGAACGAAACGCGAGAACCCGGACTTGGGCTCATACTTGTATCCCGCCATGACGCGGCCCCTCCCCTGAAAGTCGGTGCGGCGGGGCCGGCATTACCAGCCCCGCCTTCAAGATACCTCAGCCTGACGGATCAGAGACTGTTGTTGATCTCTTGCGCGGCGTCGATGTTCTCCTGACCGACTTCGTCGGCGAACTGCGCCCAGACCGGCAGCATCGCCTCGACCCATGCAGCACGCTGCTCAGGTGTCAGTTCGCGAACCACGCCACCGGCTTCGATGATCGCCGTGCGAGCCTCGGCGTTGACGCGGGTGGATTCCGCGTTCCGCAGCGCGGTCACTTCGTCGAGGATCGACAGGAACTGGTCGCGGGTGTCGGCATCGAGGCTGTCGAGGAAATCGACCGAGGTGACGACCATATAGTCGATGATACCGTGGTTGGTTTCGGTGATGCCGTCCTGCACCTCAAAGAACTTCTGGCCATAGATGTTGGACCATGTGTTCTCCTGGCCGTCGACAACGCCCGTCTGAAGCGCGCCGTAAACCTCGGCGAAGGCCATCGGCTGCGGGGATGCGCCCATGGCTTCCATCTGCGCGACAAGCACGTCGGAAGGCTGCACCCGGAATTTCAGACCATTGGCGTCGGTCGGCAGCTCGAGCGGCACGTTGGCCGAAATCTGCTTCATGCCGTTGTGCCAATAGGCAAGCCCCTGCAAGCCGCGGCGTTGCATGGCGTCGAGCATGTTCTGCCCGGTCTCGGAGGCCTGGAACGCGTCAACCGCCTGAATGTTCGTGAACATGAACGGCAGGTCGAACAGGCGGTAGGCTTTCGTGATGCTCTCGAACAGCGACAGCGAAGGCGCTGCGAGCTGCACGTCGCCACGCAGAAGCGCCTCGATCACCTGCTCGTCGGTATAGAGCGTGGAGTTCGGGAACACTTCCATGCACATCGTGCCGTCCATCTCGGCATTCACACGCTCTGCCAGCAGCGTGGCGGCGATGCCCTTGGGGTGGCGGTCGGTGTTGGTGACGTGGCTGAACTTGACGACGACTTCGCCTTCGTCACAGCCCATCGGGTCGGCGGATACGGCGGATGCGGCAATAGCGGCGGCGGCGGCGGTGGCCGCGAATGACAGGAATTTCATGTCTCTCCCTCTTCATGAATATTCTGGACGCACTCCCTCCCGGAATGCGTTGACGCTAACAAAGGGTTAGCGCCCCGACACAGGCAAGACATTTTATTGCGCGACCGAAGAACAGGGTGAATCCATTTCTACACAGGCACTTACCGCGAAAGGCGGGCGGGCTGCCAAGCGGGAGCGGGCCCGTGGTGGCGAATCCTCACACATATGTTAGCGGTATATGTGCGGAAATCCGCACACTGCGATCGAGACAGCCCGAGCAGAAGCACGGGATGCCGGCCGGCTAGCGATAGTCCTCCGCCCGCAGATTGTGCCGGGTGAGCTTGTCGTAGAAGGTCTTTCGAGGCAGTTTCAGAGCGCGCGCCGTGTCACTGGCATGGCCGCCGTGGCGACGCAGAGCCTCGATCAAGAGCGCCCGTTCGACCTGTGCCATCTGTTCGGTAAGGCCCAGCGCCTCGGTCTCTTCGCCCTCGCCCAGCCCCATGACAAAGCGCATCGCGGCGTTCATCAGGGATCGGGCGTTGCCCGGCCAGTCCTGCGACATCAGGCGGGCGAGCATGTCCGCCGGCACGTCGGGTTGCGTCAGATTGGCCTGCTCACAGGCCTGAGCGACGTAATGGCGGAACAGGAAAGGAATATCCTCCTTACGCTCGCGCAACGCCGGAATCCGGACGCGCATCAGGTCGAGGCGGTAATAGAGATCGGCGTTGAAACGGCCTTCCGACACCTCCTTGTTCAGATCCCGTGTCGTTCCGGCAAGGATACGCGGCGCCATGCCGCCCTCCAATCGGTCGAGCAAGGCAAACTGGGACGCCCCCGGCAACATGCCGACCTCGTCGAGATAGAGCGAGCCGTCCTGCGCATCCGCAATCGCGGCCTCCAACGCCTCGACGCTCAGCCCCGCTGCGGCGCGCTTCACAAAGGGGCGCGATGAGGCCGCCGACAACAAATGGATGACCTCGGCCACCTTCGGGGTGCCGGACCCCGCATCCCCGGTGACGAGGACTTCGGCAGTAGCACGGGCCACCGCACGCACCTGTTCGCGCAGATGCTGAGCGGGCGCAGAGCGACCGGCCAGCATCCGTGACGCGGCATCCCCCGCCTCCACCTCGCGGCGCAGGCGACGGTTCTCCAGCACGAGTGCGCGGGCCTTCAGCGCCTTCTCGACAATGGTCAGGAATTCCGCAGGGCCACAGGGTTTCTCCAGAAAGGCATATGCGCCCTCGGCCATCGCGCGAACCGCCATCGGCACGTCACCCTCGCCGGTCAGCAGGATCACAGGCAAGTCAGGGTCCAGCACATGGGCGTGAGACAGCAGGTGAAAGCCATCACGGCCCGGCATCCGGATGTCGGTCACGACGATCCCGTCAAAACGACGATCCAGATGATCCTTGGCCTCGATGAACGAGCCCGCCAACACCGGATCGAGATCGGCCAGCTCCAGCGATTGGCCCAAAGCCTCGCGGACCTCTCGGTCATCGTCCACCAAGAGCACACGGCGGGTCATGCCGCCGCCTCTTGCCGCGCGACAAGGTCCAGCTCGATCGTGAACACCGCGCCACCGTCCGGATGATTGCGGCCACGGATCGCACCGCCAAAGGACTGAACGAGGCCATAGGAAATCGACAAACCGAGGCCCATGCCCTCTTCGGCCCCCACTGCCTTGGTGGAATAGAACGGATCGAATATACGCTCCGGCTCCGATATGCCCGGACCGGTATCGCGCACGCTCACGGCGACGCGAGCGGCATCGACCGGAAATATCTCGATCTCCACACGGCGCTCCGGGCTCGCCGCCATCGCATCAATCGCATTGGTCACAAGGTTCAGCACCACCTGCTGCAAGCGCACCTCACCGCCCCGGACCAGAACAGGGGCCTCGGGGCGACGCCATACCACCTCGACCTCGGCCTGACGCGCCTTCGCTCCGGCCATTTCCAGCACCACATCGACCACGGGAACAAGGTCCACATCGGCCAATGGCGCGCTCTCTTGCCGGGCAAAGGCACGCAGGTTGCGGATGATCCGGCCCATGCGGCGGGTCAATTCGGCAATCCGGCTCAGGTTCTCGGCCGCGCGATCCGGCCTGTCCTTCTCAAGAAAGGCCAAAGCGTTCTGCGCAAACGACCCGATGGCCATCAAAGGCTGATTGAGCTCGTGACTGATACCCGCAGACATCTGCCCCAACGCACTCAGCTTGCCTGCCTGCACCAGATCGGCCTGCGCCTTTGTCAGACGGGCCTCGGCAGCAGTGCGCTCGGCCACCTCCCGGATCAGATCGGCATTGATCGCCCGCAATTCCGCCGTCCGATCCGCCACACGGGCCTCCAATCTGGCGTTGTCCTCCGCCAACGTGCGGCGGCGCTCGGTCGCCAGAAAAAGCAAAGCGCCAAAAGCGAGACACAGGGCCGCCGTCACCGCAGCCTGCAAATCGGCGACCTGCCGTGCCGGAGCAACATCGATCAGCGCCTCGCCTTCGAGACCGATGACCGGCAACGGCAATGTCAGATGCAAGGCGCGGGCCGGAACATAGGGGCCGCCATCCACGGCCCAGACCTCGTGCACGCCGACCATGCCAGGGCTGTGCGAAACGAAGGCGGTCACCCGGCCAGCAGGATAGCGCAGGCTCTGACTGGCCTCCTCCGGATCGCCGACCCGCGACCGAAACAAGAGCTCCGACCGGTTCGATACGAAGATGACGCCCATTTCGTCGGTGAAAAAGATCGTCGGGCGATCACCGCGCCAGCCGGCTTCGACCTCCTCCACGTCGGTGGCCACGACCACCGCGCCCAGCACCGGGCCATCCACCGAAAAGATCGGGGCCGCGAACATGAACGTGCGGCGGCCGTAACGGTCGCTCAGCTGGTGATAGACGCCAAGCGCACCCTGCATGGCACGGTCGAAATAGGGTGCCTCGACATGGGTGACAACGCCGGAAACTGGCTCGGCGGCGACCAACTCACGTCCCTCGGCATCGACCAGAAAGATATCGAGCGAGCCGGTCTTGTCAGCCACCTGACGCAACAACTCGGCCGCCTCCTCCGCCCCGGTCCCGCCCGTGATGAGCGCCGTCAGATCCGGGTGGTCGGCCATTAGCACCGCGAGTTCGCGAAACCGCTGCAATTCCGCCGTCAGGCGATCGGCGGCCAGCGCCAGATCGGCCTCGCCGCGACGGGACATCTGATCGAGCGCCTCGCGATAGCCAAAGGTCCACACACCGGCGGCAAACCCTGCCACCAGCAGCAGAAATGCCAGCACTCCACCGGCGCGACTGATCTTTGATCCTGTCATGGGCAGACTCTATCCGCAGGGGGCTTGCATTGACCAGAGGGGGCTGGCAACGGTTCGAGATGGAAAAGTTCAGCCAATCGCCCACCGCCCCCGCATTCGTCCAAGACCCCTACCCGTTCTACGATACCGCGCGCCGTGCGGGGGATCTGTTCTGGTGGACCGACTACAACATCGCCTGCGCGGTGTCGCACAAGGCGGTCTCGGCAATCCTGCGCGACAGGCGGCTGGGGCGTGAAACTCCGGCCGAACTTGCCGGCCCGGTGCCACCCGAACTGGCGCCCTTCTACGATATCGAAGAACATTCGCTGCTCGAGGTCGAACCGCCCAAGCACACCCGGCTGCGGGGGCTGGTGCTCAGGGCCTTCACCTCGCGACGGATCGGCGAACTCGCACCAGACATTACTGCTCTCAGCCACGAGCTGATCGACAAATTCCCGCCTCCCGGCACCGCCTTCGACCTGCTCGACGCCTTCGCACGGCCACTGCCGGTAACGATCATCTGTCGGCTGCTCGGCGTCCCCGAGGATCGGGCCGACGACTTGCTGCGTTGGTCCAATGCCATGGTCGCCATGTATCAGGCGCGCCGCACCGCACAGATCGAAACAGATGCGGCTCAGGCCTCTCGCGAATTCACCGCCTTCCTCACGGACTACATCGATCAGAAAAGGCAACGGCCCGGCGACGATCTGATCACCCAATTGATCGCCGCCGAGGAAGATGGGGAAAAGCTCAGCACCGAAGAGCTGATCTCCACCTGCATCCTGCTGCTCAATGCCGGGCACGAGGCCACCGTGCACACGCTCGGCAATGGTGCCGCGACCCTGCTCGACCACGAACGCTGCGACATAACCGAGGCCTGCACCGAGGAAATCCTGCGGTTCGACGCGCCGCTGCACATGTTCCGGCGCTGGGTCTACGACGACATCACCCTTTTCGGGCACGACTTCAAACGTGGCGACCAGATCGCCTGCCTGCTCGGCGCCGCCAACCGCGACCCGGCAGCCTATCCCGACCCGAACACCTTCGACCCGGCGCGCAAGGGCCCCGCCAACACGAGCCTCGGCGCCGGGCTGCACTTCTGCGTCGGCGCACCGCTCGCACGGTTGGAAATCCGGATCGGCCTGGACGCGCTCTTCACACGTTGCCCGACGCTCAAACTCGCCGAAGCACCGCGCTACGCGGACCTCTACCATTTCCACGGGCTGGAAAAACTGATGGTCACCACCTGACGCTCAGAGCGCCCCGTGTCGCTTTCAACTTGGCCAATAAACTCAAACCCGGCCAATGCCGCCGACGCACTGCTTGGTGATTGGCGACAGGTCACCGATGTCAAAAATCAGGAATGCGCGGAAGCGCACTGCTTGAAAGGCGCTCACAATGGCAGAGCGACGGTGGACTTGATCTCTTCCATGCTCAGCAGGGCGGTCACGTTGAACACACGGACCTCGCTGATCAAGGCCTGATAAAAGACATCATAGGCACGGGCATTCTGAACGCGAACCTTCAGGATATAGTCGATATCACCCGCAAGTCGGTGCGCCTCCTGCACTTCGGGGCGGGCCTGAAGGGCGGCCAGAAACTTGGCCTGCCACTCCGCCTCATGCTCGCTGGTGCGGATCAGCACAAAGAACGTCGCCTCGTATCCAAGCGCCTCGGCGTCCAGCAATACCGTCTGTTGCCGGATCACGCCGGCCTCCTTGAGTTTGCGGATGCGATTCCAGACCGGCGTCTTGGAACTGCCCACCGCACGGGCGATCTCATCCAGAGAGCGGCTTGCATCGGCCTGCATTTCGGCAAGGATTTTCCGATCTGTCTCGTCTATCCGAAACGCCATTCGCCACACCCCTCGATTTCAGAACATTAGGCCTCCATGCCCGGCATATTGGGACATATGTTCTTATCTACCCGCACTGGTAGCCAAAAACCAGAACAATGTTCTATATTGAAGGCTAGAAATCAAACGGGTGTCCAATGCAGCACTTTCCGATCTTTCTGGCCGTGGCAGGCCGCAGGGTCGTCGTCTCCGGCGGCGGCGAAACGGCTTTGGCCAAACTGCGCCTGCTGCGCAAGACCGATGCACACCTGACCGTCGTCGCCGCAAACCCCGACCCAGAGCTGCACCGGCTCGCCGCCAGCGGCGAGATCCGGTTGATCGCGCGGGCGATAGAACCCGGCGACGCGCTCTGCGCCTCGCTCTTCTACGCGGCCAACGATGACGCGGCCGAGGACGCACGTGTCGCCCGGCTGGCTCAGGCAGACGGCGCCCTGACCAACCTCGTCGACAATCTGGCCGACAGCCAGTTCATCACCCCCGCCATCGTCGACCGCGATCCGGTCGTCGTCGCCATCGGCACCGAGGGCGCGGCCCCCGTATTGGCGCGGCGGATCAAATCCGATCTCGAAGAGCGGCTCCCGGCCTCTCTCGGACTTCTGGCGCGCATCGGCAAGACCTTCCGCAAGGCCGCCGACGCCCTGCCGATGGGGGGCAAGCGGCGGGCATTCTGGTCCGAGTATTACGACAGCACAGGGCCGCAAACGCTCGAACAGGACGGCGTCGAGGCCATCGAACCGGCGCTCAAGGCGCTGCTGAGCAAGCATCTCAACGCGCCGCAGAAAGAAGGCTCCGTCGATCTCGTCGGTGCCGGCCCCGGCGATCCGGACCTGCTGACGCTCAAGGCACGCAAAGCGATCGAGGCAGCGGACGTGGTGATCTATGATCGGCTGATCAGCCCCGAGATCCTCGAACTGGCCCGGCGCGAGGCGATCATGCTCAACGCGGGCAAAGAGGGCTTCGGCTCCTCGATGGCACAGGACGACATCAATGAGATGATCGTCAGCCACGCGGCGCAAGGCGCGCATGTCGTGCGGCTGAAATCCGGGGATCCGACCGTGTTCGGGCGGCTCGACGAGGAAATCGACGCCTGCGACGAGGCGGGCGTGGCCTGGCGGATCATTCCGGGGATCACCACGGCCTCCGCCGCCGTCGCGTCGCTGGGGCAAAGCCTGACCAAGCGCGGGCGCAACTCCTCCGTGCGGTTCCTGACGGGGCACGACACCAAGGGTTTCGCCGATCACGACTGGCAGGCGCTGGCGCGGCCCGGCGAAGTGGCCGCGATCTACATGGGCAAGAAATCGGCCCGGTTCATTCAAGGCCGGCTGCTCATGCACGGCGCCGATCCGACGACGCCCGTCACCGTGATCGAAAACGTCAGCCGCGCCGACCAGCGGGTGCTCGCCACCACGCTGGCCCGGCTGGAGCCAACTCTCAGCGAGGCCAAACTGACCGGCCCCGCCCTCACCTTCTATGGCCTCGCCCCGCGTCAGGCCGTCGACATCGCGCAAACCCTTCCAGCGCAGGAGATCGCCTTATGAGCCGCGCCTTCACACCCAAAGTCATCACCGCCAACCGGTTGCTCGAGGGCGACGCCGTCTGGCTGACCGAGGACGACCGCTGGTCGCCGGATATGGCTCAGGCCGAGCTGATCGACGACGAGGCCCATGCCCAGATCCGCCTGCTGCATGCACAGGGCCAGCCCGACGTCGTCGTCGGCCCCTACCTCGTCGACGCCAAGCCGGGCGACGACGGACCGTTGCCCACCCATTTCCGCGAAGCCTTCCGGACACGCGGACCATCCAACTACGCCCACGGCAAACAGGCAGAGGTCTGATCCATGTACGTCTACAATGACTTCGACGAAAAATTCGTGCGCGAACGCACCGCGCAATTCCGTGGCCAAGTTGCCCGCCGGATCGACGGCAGCCTGACCGAAGACGAGTTCAAGCCGCTGCGCCTGATGAACGGGCTCTACCTGCAACTGCACGCCTACATGCTGCGGGTGGCGATCCCCTACGGCACGCTCAGCAGCACCCAGATGGACCAACTTGCCTATCTGGCCGAGACCTATGACAAGGGCTACGGACATTTCACCACCCGGCAGAACATCCAGTACAACTGGCCGAAGCTGGCCGACGTGCCGGACATGCTCGACGCACTGGCCGATGTCGGAATGCACGCGATCCAGACCTCCGGGAACACGATCCGCAACGTGACCGCCGACCACTTCGCCGGCGCCGCGGCAGACGAGATCGAAGACCCGCGCCCGGTCGCCGAATTGCTGCGGCAGTGGTCCACCGATCACCCGGAATTCCAGTTCCTCCCGCGCAAATTCAAGATCGCCATCACAGGCAGCCCGAACGACCGGGCCGTCACTCGCGCCCACGACATCGGTTTGCGGATGGTGCGCAACGACGCGGGCGAGCCGGGGTTCGAAGTGATCGTCGGCGGCGGTCTGGGCCGGACACCGATGGTCGGCAAGGTGCTGCGGGACTTCTTGCCCAAGGCCGATCTCCTGCCCTACGTCGAAGCCATCGTCAGCGTCTACAACCTGCTCGGTCGACGCGACAACAAGTACAAGGCGCGGATCAAGATCACCGTTCACGAGAACGGTTTGGACAAGATCCGCGAGTTGGTCGATGCAAAATTCGAACAGATCAAAGCGGGATTTGCCGGGTTTGACCAGCAATTGCTTGCACAAATCGAACAACACTTTGCCGCCCCGGCCTTCAAGCAGGCGAGCACCGCAGGTTTCGAGGCCGCCAAGGCCGCGAACCCCGCGTTCCGGTCCTGGAGCGATACCAACCTGACGGCGCACAAGGCTGACGGCTACGCCATCGTCTCCGTCTCGATCAAGAAGCAAGGCGCCACTCCGGGCGACGCGACCGCCGATCAGATGCGCGTTCTGGCACAGCTGGCGCGGGATTATGGGCACGACGAACTGCGGATCAGCCACGAGCAGAACGTCATTCTGCCGCATGTGCACAAGTCGGACCTGCCAGCGGTCTATGCCGCGCTGCGGGAAGCCGATCTGGCAACGGCGAACATCGGCCTGATCTCCGACATCATCGCCTGCCCCGGCATGGACTACTGCGCGCTGGCAACGGCCCGGTCGATCCCCGTCGCCCAGGAAATCGCCACGCGCTTTGACGAGTTGAAGCTCGAGCACGAGATCGGGCCGCTGAAGATCAAGATCTCGGGCTGCATCAACGCCTGCGGGCATCACCACGTCGGGCATATCGGCATCCTCGGTCTCGACCGGGCGGGCGTCGAGAACTATCAGATCACGCTGGGCGGAGACGGCACCGAAGACGCCGTCGTCGGCGAGCGGGCCGGTCCCGGCTTTGCCTATGACGAAATCGTGCCGGCAATCGAACGGATTGTGCTGGCCTATCTGGAACTGCGCGCCTCGGACGAGGAAACCTTCCTGCAAGCCTATCGGCGGGTGGGCATGGCCCCGTTCAAAGCCGCGCTCTATCCGGCGCAAGAGGACAAAGCCAATGCCGCTTGATACCCCCCTGCCCGCACGGATTGCGGCGCTGAACACGCGCTATAAACACCACTCCGCCACCTCGGTGATGGAGAAGGTGCTGCGCGACGCGGACTTGGGCAAAATCGCCCTCGTCAGCTCGTTCGGTGCCGAATCCGTGGTGCTTTTGCACATGGTTTCGGTGATGGCCCGAAAGACGCCGGTCATCTTCATCGACACAGAGATGCTCTTTGCCGAGACGCTGACCTATCAGCTCGAATTGAGCGAACGGCTGCACCTCGCGGATGTGCGCACGATCAAGGCCGACCGGACACAAGTGTTCGAGCGGGATAACGAAGGGCTGTTGCACCTGCACGACCCGGATGCCTGCTGCGCCCTGCGCAAGACCGAGCCGCTGCAGAACGCCCTCAAGGAGTTCGACAGCTGGATCACCGGGCGCAAGCGCTATCAGGGCAGTACGCGGACCAATCTCGAGTTCTTCGAGAACGAGGCCGACATCCGGATCAAGGTGAATCCGCTTGCCCATTGGACGAGTTCCGATCTGCAGGATTACATCACCGAGAACCGTCTGCCGCGGCATCCGATGGTGGCCAAGGGCTATCCGTCGATCGGCTGCGCTCCCTGCACCACGCGTGTGAATGACGGCGAAGATCCCCGGGCCGGTCGCTGGCGCGACCTGAGCAAGGAAGAATGCGGCATCCACTTCGTCGACGGCAAGATCGTGCGCGGCCCCGAGGCCAGCGCCTGAGACGCCCGAGTGGCCGTGGATATTTAGAACCCAAAGAAGCGGGGCGCTGGTCCCGGAAAGGCGAGAGATGAGCGTAATTGTGACCGATACGGGCTTTGGTCCCGACACGTTTGAAGGCGTAGCTGTGCCGCTGGCGGAGGTCGCCGCGAACGGCCGGCTGCCTGCGGCCGTGCTGGTTGCCCCCGGCGATGATCCGGCCGCTATGGCCGGACGCCTCGAGGGTGTCGACATGATCGTGGCGGAATTTCCGTCCTTTGCCGATGGCCGTGGCTTCACCCACGCCCGCAGCCTGCGCGAGCTTGGGTTCACCGGCCGTTTGCGCGCCAAGGGGCATGTTATCGCCGATCAATACGCCATGGCCCGCCGGTCCGGTTTTGACGAGGTCGAGATCTCCGACGAACTGGCCGCCCGACAGCCCGAGGAGCAGTGGTTGGCCCGAGCCGACTGGCAAGCCCACGACTATCAGGCCCGCCTGCGCGCATCCGCCTCGGCCTGACCCCCTTTCCTTGACCCTTCTCACAGACTATCACGGAGGGCGGCCCGATGGGGCTGCCATGACATTTATGACCGAGCAAAAACCAGTGACCGACGTCAACGCCTCTCCCGTTTCGCGCGCCATCCCCACTCTGCCCGATGCGCAGACCGTTACTTCGGTCCGCCACTATACCGACCGGTTGTTCGCCTTTCGTGTGACCCGCCCGGCCTCGTTGCGGTTCCGTTCGGGCGAGTTCGTGATGATCGGCTTGTTGGGCGACAACGGCAAACCGCTCCTGCGGGCCTATTCCATCGCCTCCCCGGCCTGGGACGACGAATTGGAGTTCTATTCGATCAAGGTCCCCGATGGCCCGTTGACCTCGCGGCTTCAGCATATCCAGCCGGGCGATCAGATCATTCTGCGGCCAAAGCCCGTCGGCACCTTGGTGCATGATGCGCTGTTGCCGGGCAAACGGATCTACTTCTTTGCCACCGGCACCGGCTTTGCCCCCTTCGCGAGCCTGTTGCGCGAACCGCAGACCTTTGAGGACTACGACGAAATCATCATCACCCACACCTGCCGCGAAGTGGCAGAGCTGACCTATGGCCGCGAATTAATCGAGGGTCTCAAGGCGGACGAGATGATGATCGAGCTATTGGGCGAAGAGAACCTCGCCAAGATCAAATACTATCCGACGACGACCCGCGAAGAGAGCCCCAAAATGGGCCGCATCACCACGCTGATCGAAAACGGCGAGCTCTTCGCCGACCTCGGCGTGCCGCCGCTCAACCCCGAAACCGACCGGGCGATGGTTTGCGGCAGCCTTGATTTCAACAAGGATATCAAGGCTCTGCTTGAGGCTGCGGGTCTCGAGGAAGGGGCGAACTCCGATCCCAAGCAATTCGTGATCGAGAAAGCCTTCGTCGGCTGAACGCAAACACCGCTGAAATGAAAAACGCCGCGCAGTCTCCTGCGCAGCGTTCTTGTTTTGTGTTGGCTTCGGATTATTGACCGAGCGCCGATTTGATCTGATCCAGCACGGTGTTCAGCAACAACGGGTTGTTCGCCGCACCTTCCAGGGCCCCGATCAGGGTCTGCTTGGTGGTGTCATCGAGGCTCGACCCTTCGATCACCGATGTCACAGCTTCGACATCAAGATTGGCCGGGTCGAGGAGCGTGTCGAGCGACATTTCGCCCGCAGCCTCTTCCGCCATCTCGGTGGTCGCGTCGGCGGCATCGTCGGCCATCTCGGTGGTCGCGTCGGCAGCGTCGTCAGCCATCTCGGTGGTCGCGTCAGCGGCATCGTCGGCCATCTCGGTGGTCGCGTCGGCAGCGTCGTCGGCCATCTCGGTGGTCGCGTCGGCAGCGTCGTCGGCCATCTCGGTGGTCGCGTCGGCGGCTCCGTCAGCTGCTTCGGCGGCGGCTTCGACCGCACCTTCGGCTGCTTCTGTGGCTGCGTCTGCTGCGGCTTCCACAGCTTCGGTGGCCTCGGTCACGGCCTCGTCGATGGCTTCCTCGGCAGCGTCAACGGCTTCCTCGACGGCGGATTCCGCTTCGGCGGCCGCAGCCTCTGCTTCGGCAGCGGCGGCAGCTTCGGCTTCGGCCAGGGCAGCAGCCTCGGCTTCGGCGGCAGCGGCGGCTTCAGCTTCGGCCAGCGCAGCAGCTTCGGCTTCCGCGGCGGCAGCGGCCTCGGCTTCGGCCAGTGCGGCGGCTTCTGCCTCAGCGGCAGCTTCGGCCTCGGCGACGGCGAGCGCGGCTGCCTCTTCTGCTGCGGCAGCTTCGGCAGCGGCAGCCGCTTCGGCGGCGGCCTGCTCGGCGGCGGCAATCTCGGCGGCCTGACGAGCCTGATTTTGGCTGTAGGCCCAATAGCCACCCACGGCCACGGCCAGTGCGATGACGATAATCGCTATGCGTCTCATCTGTTAGATCCTTCCGGTTCTCAATCCATTGGCCCCCTCTGAGGCCTCGCGATTGCTATGCCAGAAACCAAAGCCGAGGAAAAGCGCGATCCGCGCGACCCCTTGTTTTCCGGGTTGAAACCAGCACCACCAACGACTAGTTTGGCCCCTGCGAACCCTGCAATAGCCAAAAGGAAAAAGGCCATAGCCCGTAGACCACACAACGCACCACCCGTGCGTGACACCGGCCCCCGCGTGAACGAGCGTATCCGGGGAACCGAAATCCGCCTGATCGGCGCAGAAGGCGAAAACGTCGGGGTCGTGACCCCGGAAAAGGCGCTCAGCCTGGCAGAAGAGGCCGGTCTCGATCTGGTCGAGATCTCGCCGAATGCGACGCCGCCTGTCTGTAAAATCATGGATTACGGCAAATACAAATACGAGACCCAGAAGAAAGAGGCCGAAGCCCGCAAGAACCAAAAGATCATTGAGATCAAAGAGGTAAAGTTCCGGCCGAACACAGATATTCACGATTACGGCGTGAAGATGCGGTCCGTTTTCAAGTTTCTCGAGAACGGCGACAAGGTCAAGGTGACCCTGCGCTTCCGCGGCCGTGAAATGGCGCACCAGGAATTGGGACGTCAGCTGCTGGAACGGGTCGCCGAGGACATCACCGAAGTTGGAAAGGTCGAGAACATGCCACGTCTCGAAGGTCGCCAGATGGTGATGATGATCGGCCCCACCAAATAACGGAATCGGCCCGTCTCGGGCCTGACTTCGATAGCGACGACGCAAGCCCGGCAGTTTTGCCGGGCTTTTTGTTTGTCGGCGTCCGACTGGTCGGCGCTAGATCGCTGCAGCCACTGCCCGCTTGGTCAGAACACCGATCAAATGCGCGCGGTATTCAGAGGTGCCGTGCAGATCCGCGATCATCCCATCGGGCGATACGGCCAAACCGGCAAGAGCTTCGACCCCGAAATCGGCACTCAGCGCCGCCTCGGCCTCGGCCCAGCGAAACACGCCTTCCTCCGAAGCGCCGGTCACCGCCACCCGCACGCCCGTGGGGTATTGCGCGACGAAGACGCCCACGAGGGCAAAGCGCGATGCCGGTTGCAGGAATTTCTGATAACTCGCCGTGGTCGGCACCGGAAAGCGCACCTCGGTGATGATCTCGCCCTCTTCCAAGGCGGTGGCGAACATGCCTTGGAAATAGTCGTCCGCCGCGATCTCGCGGGCGTTCGTCTTGATCGTCGCACCAGTTCCCAGAACAGCCGCCGGGTAACACGCCGAGGGGTCGTTGTTGGCCAAGGACCCGCCCAAGGTCCCGCGATTGCGCACCGCCGGATCACCGATATGGCCGGCCAAAGCCGCGAGCGCCGGGAACGCTTTCGCCTCTGCGGCGACACGCGCATGGGTCGTCGCCGCCCCCACGCAAAGCGCGCCCTCGTCCGACATGCACAGGCCCTGCATTTCCGGTATCGCGGTCAGGCTGACCAAGGTCTCGGGCGCGGCCAGACGTTGCTTGAGCGTCGGGATCAGGGTCTGCCCGCCGCCCAGCGCCTGCGCCTCGTCCGCCGCCAAGGCCGCAACGGCCTCTGCTATCGTTGTCGGGCGCTCAATCTCAAACGCATACATCTGAAGTCTTCCTTCTCTCGGACGGAGGGTCGCCCCTCACCTCGCCTCGTAAATACGCGCAGTCGGTTGTCGGGATCAGCGCCGCATCGGGCTGACACAGGCACCGCTCACCGGCCCGTGTCAGGCCACAGCCGCGCTGACATCCTGACCGCTCGCCGCCATGATCGCCTTGATAATGTTGTGATATCCGGTGCAGCGGCAGATATTGCCCTCCAGATAGGCACGCACCTCCGCCTCGGTCGGCTTGGGGGTCTCCTTCAGCAGGGCCGCGGCGCTCATCACCATGCCCGGGGTGCAAAACCCGCACTGCAACCCGTGGTGATCCTGAAAGGCCTGTTGAATTCGGCTCAACGAGCCGTCCGGCTCCGCCATCCCCTCGATCGTGGTGACCTCCGCACCATCGGCCTCAAAGGCAAACATGGTGCAGGCCTTCACCGCAGCCCCGTTGACATGCACCAGACAAGCCCCGCACTGGCTTGTGTCACAGCCCACATGGGTGCCGGTCAGCTTCAGATCGGTCCGCAGGAAGTCCACCAACAGGGTCCGGCCCTCGACTTGGCCCAAAACGGGCTGGCCATTCACTGTCATCTTTACGTCGGTCATTCAGCGCTCCCGTCAGTCTTTCGGCTTTGCGGATGATATAATCACGGCGCCCCCCGGTTTAGAAGGCTGAACTTTGACGACATTTGCCAAGGTCGGGATCAGGCGGACGGGGTCCGGCGTGGGCGCGGCCGCGACGCGATGTCCTTGAGCAATCCGCCCACCCCCATCGCGGCAATCGCCGCGCTGTCGACGGGAACGGCGCAGATCACCCGCTCCAGAACCCAATCCGCCCCGTTCAACGCGGGCGACCGGGCGCAGCCTGGCAATCCGATCACCGGCTTGCCGCCCAGCGCCCCCAGAAACAACAGGTTGCCGGGATCAACCGGCATGCCAAAGCGTTCGATCGTCCCGCCTGCCCCGCGCACCGCCGATGGGGCGACGTCGTCGAGGTCGGAGGTGGCGGATCCGGTCAGGATCAAGACCAGGTCGGATTCCGCCGCCGCAACCGCCTCGGCCAACGGTGCTACCTCGTGTGGCACCACGATCCGGGGCGCCAGCGTCATATTCAGCCGCTCCAGCCGGGCACGGATAGAGGCACGGCCCTTGGGCGCGAGGGTCTGGCCCGGCACCTGCGTCTCGATCAGGCAGGCGGTGCGCAGGCGTGGTGTTCGAAAGGCTATGGCCCCTTCCGCCAGATGCGCGGCCCTTTGCAGGTCCGCTTCCAGCACAGCATAGCTGATGATCTTGACCGTCCCGACCATATCGCCCGGCGCAACCCTTTGCAGAGGCGGCAGGGTCGCGAGGGTGATCGACGGGTTGACGGCGTTGAGGCCGGTCACGGCGTCGGGGTCCACCGCCAGCAGCCCCGCCTCGCGGGCATAGAGGTTCACACGACCGGTGGCCGCCTGCCCGGCCCGCAAAGAGGCACCAAGCCCCGCCAAGAGCGCGGAGGCGACACGGGCGGCGGCGGCGTCTTCGTGCACGTCCCCCGGATCGAGGCGCGCCACCGTCACCTCGGCGCGCCCGGCCTCCCGCAGCAGGTCGATCTCGGCCGGCCCGAGGCAAAGCCCCTTGCGGAGCTTGCCCTTCCCGACCGTGACCGAATGCGCCAGATAGGCGCCCTCGGCCTCGGCGACCGGAACCGGTCCGAACCTCATCCGCGCCTCAGCGTCTGGGTGATCTCGGCCATGATGCTGACGGCGATCTCCGCCGGGCTGCGGCTACCGATATCAAGGCCGACGGGCGCATGGATCCGGGCAATCTGCGCCTCGGAAAAGCCGGCCTCCCGCAGGCGGTCCACACGTTTGGCATGGGTGCGGGTCGATCCCAGACACCCAAGGTAAAAGACGTCCGACGCCAAGGCGGCCTTGATGGCCGGATCATCGAGCTTCGGGTCATGGGTCAGGGTCACGACAGCCGTGCGCGGATCAAGGCCATGGGCCGCCAGCGCCTCGTCGGGCCAGTCGTCGAGGATAGTCTCACCGGGGAAACGGGCTTGCGAGCCGAAGGCGGGACGCGGATCGACGAGGACCGGGTCATAGCCGCAGGCGCGGGCCATCTGCACCAAGGGCTGGGCGATGTGAACGGCGCCCACCATAACCATGCGCAAAGGCGGGTTGTGAATGGCGACAAAGGTGCGGCCATCCGGCTCCACGCCCGAGCGGTCCATGCGAAAGCGGTCCGGATAGGCCGAAGGGTCGGCCAGATGACGGTCCGGTCCCTCCAGATCAGCCACGAGGGCGACAGGGCGGCGGGCGGCCTCTGCGGCGACCAGTTCGGACAGCAGCGGCTCTGGCAAGACCGATCCCACCGGCTCGACAATCACGCGGATGCGGCCACCGCAGGCCAAACCCACGGCAAAGGCTTCGTCGTCGCTGACACCATAATCAAGCAGTTTCGGCGCGGCGGACCCAAGTGCCTCGATCGCCTCGAGGATCACCGCCCCCTCGACGCAACCGCCAGAGACCGAGCCCTCCATCGCGCCCTCGGCGTCGATCACCAACTGGCTACCCACCGGACGCGGAGCGGAGCCCCAGGTCTCGACGACGGTCGACAACACGGCGCCCCGGCCGGAACGATGCCAGTCCAGCGCGAGCGCAGGGATAGAAATCGGATCGGATGACATGAGACAGCCTCCAGGCAACAGGGGGGATCGATGTCCACCATACTCTGTTGTGGATGGCAGCGGCATATAATTCAACAGCCGGGCATCAGCGGCAGCGCGGATGAAGGAGCAGCAAAGCAAAAGCGCGCCCTTCGCAAAAGGGCGCGCCCGATTTCATGCCGTCAGGAGATCAGTAGTTGAATTCGGTAAAGACCAAGCGGGCCGGGTTGCGGCGCGAACCGTCATAGGAACCGATCCAGATATCGTAGAGGCCCTCCTGGGGGTTGTAGAAGGTGATTGCCGGATTGGTGCCGCGATAATCGTCGCTGTAATGCCAGCTGCCGTCGGGGGCATTGACCAACAGAACGGCGTCGGCACGGGCCTCGATGGCGATGGTCATCTGCGAAGACGACCCGCGCCAGTACAGGTCAAAGTCAGGGCGGCTGGTCACATAGCCCGCCGCGTTCAGGCCACAGCGGGCCAGATCGTTGGTGCCGCCGGCGGTCACATTGCGCACATAGGGATCGGGGGAGAAACCGGCATACAATTCCACGGTGCCGAAATAGGGACGGCCCTGCCAATCCGGACAAGCCGCCGCAGACGTTCCCAGCACCGCGGCCATCGTTGCAAGCGCCGCCAATGTTCTCTTAATCATTCTCTTCTCCTAATGTCCGGCGACCTTCCCAATCACCGCTTTGATAAAAGCCGATAATTCGGCTGACTGCTTCTCAGTCTGCCGAGCCTGATATGCAATAACAAGCCAGGATTACCCACTGCTTACCAACTGTAGCCGTTTCGCACTACGAGGTGCCGTAGCCCCGATTTCCGCGTCGAATTCGGCGCGGGATGCGTCATTCTGGCTCGAAAACGGTTCCACCGGTCGACTTGCCGCCTCCCCTGCGGCGGAGTAGCCTGTTGGTCAATCACAGACCAAGGAGCGCCCGATGAACCAGAGCACCAAGATCGCCGCCAGCGGCTTCGGCCCCGGGCTCGGAGCGTTCGACTGGGCCGATCCGTTCCGGCTCGAGGATCAGTTGACCGAGGATGAACGGATGCTGCGCGACGCGGCCCGCGAATTCGCGCAGACCCGGCTGCAACCGCGTGTCACAGAAGCCTACATGACCGAAGCCTCCGACCCGGACATCTTTGCCGAGATGGGCGAAGCCGGGCTGTTGGGGCTGACGATCCCCGAGGAATACGGCGGGCTCGGGGCGGGCTACGTCACCTACGGGCTGGTCGCGCGCGAGGTCGAGCGGGTCGATTCGGGCTACCGGTCGATGATGTCGGTGCAGTCCTCGCTGGTGATGTATCCGATCCATGCCTACGGGTCCGAGGAACAAAGGGCGAAATACCTGCCCGGACTGGCGGCCGGCACGCTGATCGGCTGCTTCGGGCTGACCGAGCCGGACGCAGGCTCCGACCCCTCGGGGATGAAGACCACCGCCAAAAAGACCGCAACCGGTTACATCCTCAACGGCTCCAAGATGTGGATCTCGAATGCGCCGTTTGCGGATGTCTTCGTGGTCTGGGCGAAATCCGAGGCACACGATGGCAAAATCAGGGGCTTCGTGCTGGAAAAGGAGATGACCGGGCTCTCTGCCCCCAAGATCGGCGGCAAGCTCAGCCTGCGGGCCTCCACCACCGGCGAGATCGTGATGCAGAATGTCGAGGTGGGCGAGGACGCGCTTCTGCCGGGCGTCGAGGGGCTCAAGGGGCCGTTCGGCTGCCTCAACCGGGCACGCTACGGGATCTCTTGGGGGGTCATGGGGGCCGCCGAGGCCTGCTGGCACGGCGCACGGCAATACGGGCTGGACCGCAAGCAATTCGACAAACCGCTGGCCCAGACCCAACTGTTCCAGAAGAAGCTGGCCGACATGCAGACCGACATCGCGCTCGGGCTGCAAGGGGCGCTGCAACTGGGGCGGATGATGGAATCCGGCACCGCCTCGCCGGAACTGGTCAGCCTGATGAAACGGAACAATTGCGGCAAGGCGCTCGACATCGCGCGGCACGCCCGCGACATGCACGGCGGCAACGGGATTTCCGCCGATTTTCAGGTCATCCGTCATATGATAAACTTGGAAACCGTGAATACCTACGAAGGCACCCATGACGTGCACGCGCTGATCCTCGGGCGGGCACAGACCGGGCTGCAAGCCTTCTTCTGAGCGCGGCATGGGCGCAAAAGCATCACCCGCTTTGCCCAATTTCGCCCAAATACGATCCTAGTACCGTTGCCATGCGCTGCGGTATCAAAACAAAACGATCGGACGTTACTGAATGACACCAGATCTCTCCCGCGATCTCTCCGGACTGTCCAAAGACGATTGGTTCCAAGCGCTTGACGAACTTGGCGAAGAGCACGGCTATCTCGAAAGGCTGGGGGACGAACACGCCGCCCTGTTCATCGATGCCGGCACGCGGCTTCTGGTGACGTTCGAATTGCGCAGCGCAGCACAGGCGCGGCCAAACGGAGCGCCGCTGGGCTTTGATCTGGTCACACGAAACGGCTGGTCGCTGCTGACGATTCTGGCCGAGGATAGCTCCTGGTTCCGCGGCGCGCGGCTCTACGGCTTTATCGACCGGCTGATCGACGACGGGTTCTTCGAGGATTTCGACAACGTCCTGTTCTATGGCGCCCATCAGGGCGGCTATGCGGCGGGGGCGTTTTCCGTCGCGGCGCCGGGAGCGACAGTGCTCATGATGCGGCCCGTGGCCACGCTTGATCCGGCCTATGCCGGCTGGGACCGGCGCTATCCAGAGGCGCGGCGCAAGGATTTCAATTCTCGGTTCGGATATGCGCCAGACATGATCGACGCGGTCGAAGAAGCGTTTGTCTGCTTCGATCCCACGATGCAGGCCGACGCAATCCACGCCGCATTGTTCCGGCGCAGCAACGTCACCGCTCTGCCCTGCCGCTTGGCGCGGCCACGGATCGAAGTGGCGCTGGAAAGCATGGACTGCCTGTTCCCGCTGATCGAACACGCCATGGCCGGAACGCTGACGAACATCAGCTTCGCCAAGCTCTGGCGGGCGCGGCGCGACAGCCAGACCTATCTGCGGACGTTGCTCAAACGGCTCGAAGTCGATGAGCGGCCCGGCTTGGCGGCACGGCTCTGCCGCTACGGGCTTGGCACGTCGGATGCGGGATTCTTCGAAGAGCGGCTGGCCAAGATCGAGGCCGCAGCCACGCGGCAGAAGGTCGCCTCCGCCTGAGCGGCGAAGGCGGACGGGTCTACTTCGTCGCCTGTTCCAGAGCGACGGGTGTGTAGGTGAACGGGTCTTCGCCATCGAACTGGCTCGACAGCAGCAGCGCGGTGCCAATCGCCGGCAGATAGGCGTAGCGGAGCCGCAACCAGCCCTCGTCACCCCAATCGTAATGCACGTTGGTGCGGAGCACTTCGTAGTCACAGCCTGACAGATTGATCGACGGAGCCGCGACGAAACCGACGGTGGCCACTTCGGGGCGTCGGGTGCCATCGTCAAAGATGTTGACGGTTTCGCCGGTCCACTCCACCCCCGCCGCAGGGGTGGGCAAGGTCGCAGGATCGACCGGAAACTCGATGATCAGGCCGGTGCCGTCGATCGGCGCGCCATCGGGGCCCGGCTCGTATTCCTCGACGAAGTAGACGCCGCGATGAGCGCGAAAGCGCATCATCGAATCGCCCGCATCGTAGAATTCGTCGATCTGCTGATAGCCATCGCCAGTGCGACGAATGGTTGTGAAATCACTGTTGTCATAGCGCACGGTCAGGCCACGGGTCAGGGCAGACTGATCGAAGCAGTCCGCCACCGCCGGCCCGGCCAAAACGGCAAGAGCCAGCCCTGTGGTTGGAATGATTTTCATTAATGCTCTCCTCAAGGTTCTTGTTCTAGCGGCGGGCGTCCATCGCGGCGCGGGCGGCGGCGACCAGACGGGTGCCGAAATAGCCCAGCGCACCGCCCAGGATCACCCAGAACGGGCTGCCGCTGTCGAGCAGGTTCGCAGCGATCCCGGCCACGAGCATCACCAATACGAACGCCAGCACCCGGCGCTCGCCCGGTTCGAGCACGATATGTTTGCGGATCATCGCCTCGATGGGCTTGGCCAGCGCGTCCTCGGCGGCAGGGGTCAGAAATCCGGCAACGACCGCAATGATAAAGGCCAGCATGATGGGTTCCTCCCGTTGCTTGCTGCCTAACTATCGCCAAGCGGACACAAGGTCGCAAGAGGCTATGGTCAGCGTGGGTTCGTCGGTGTAATCACCGAATTATGGCACAACTCGACACCCTCCTGCCAACGGGCAGCGAAATCACCCTGCGCAAGCCCGACGACTGGCACCTGCACCTGCGCGACGGCGCAATGCTGGCCGCCGTGCTGCCGGAAACCGCGCGACACTTTGGCCGGGCCATCGTGATGCCCAATCTGGTGCCGCCCGTGGTCACCGCCGCACAAGCCGCGGCCTACCGGGACAGGATTTACGCAATCTGGCCGCAAGGGGCGGGCTTCACCCCGCTGATGACGCTCTACCTGACCGAAGAGACCGATCCCGAAGACGTGGCACATGCGCATGCCGCCGGCATTGCGACTGCCGTGAAACTCTACCCCGCCGGGGCGACGACCAATTCGGCGTCCGGCGTGCGCGACTTTGCCAAGGTCCGGCCCGTGCTGGAAAAGATGGCCGAAATTGGGATGCCGCTCTGCGTGCATGGCGAAGTGACCGACCACAGCGTCGACATCTTCGACCGCGAAGCGGTGTTCATCGACAAGGTGCTGAAACCGCTGCGCAAGAAGACCCCCGATCTCAAGGTGGTGATGGAACACGTGACCACGCAGGACGCGGTGGATTACGTGCGCGACAGCAAGAAGAACCTCGCCGCGACGATCACCACGCACCACCTGATCATCAACCGCAACCACATTCTGGCAGGGGGCATCAAGCCGCATTACTACTGCCTGCCCGTGGCCAAACGCGAAAAGCACCGGGTGGCACTCGTGCAGGCGGCCGTGTCTGGCGACCCACGGTTCTTTCTGGGCACCGACAGCGCGCCGCACACCGATGCGAACAAGCTGCTGCCCTGCGGCTGCGCGGGGGTGTTCTCGGCGACGAACACGATTTCCTGCCTTGCAGAAGTGTTCGAGGCGGCAGGCAAGCTGAAGGCGCTGGAGGCCTTCGCCGCGCTGAACGGGCCGAAATTCTATGGGCTGAAACCCAATGACGAGACTATCACCCTGACCAAGGGCGACCCGATCTCCTATCCCACACGGATCGAGACCGGGGATGGGCCCGTCACCGTCTTTGACCCCGGATTCCCCCTCCACTGGCACGTCGCTGTGTGACGGCGTCAGGCAGTGGATATTTAGAACCCAAAGAAACAGGACCGCGCGCTGATGATCCCTTCGACCTTCACCGACCCCGCCGAAATTGCCCGCCTGACCGCGCGGATGCTCTTGGACATCGGGGCGGTGAGCTTCAACGCGACAGAGCCGTTCACCCATGCCTCCGGCAAGAAGGCTCCGACCTATGTCGATTGCCGCAAGCTGATTTCCTATCCGCGCATTCGCTCGGTGCTGATGGATTTCCTGACCACCACGATCATGCGCGAGGCCGGGCCAGAGGCGTTCGACAACGTGGCGGGCGGCGAGACGGCGGGCATTCCCTTTGGGGCCTGGGTCGCCGAGAGGCTGGCGCTGCCGATGACCTACGTGCGCAAGAAGCCCAAAGGTTACGGCAAGAACGCCCGTATCGAAGGGGCGATGACCGAGGGCCAGCGGGTTGTCCTCGTCGAGGACATGACGACGGACGGCGGCTCCAAGGTCAGCTTTGTGAATGCGATCCGCGAAACCGGCGCCAGCTGCAACTATACCGCCGTGATCTTCTTTTACGGCATCCATCCGAATGTGACGGAAAATCTGGCTAAAGAGGGGATCACTCTGCTGCATCTGTGCACATGGTGGGACGTGCTGGCCGAGGCGCGGCGGGGCGACTATTTCGACGCCGCAACGCTCGATTCCGTCGAAAGCTATCTGCGCGATCCGGGCGGCTGGTTGCCCGCCGCCTGATCCGGCGGCACTGCACCTGACGCTGCGGAAAGCGTAAGCGTCGGCAACGCCGCCGCCCCCCGCGCACCTACCAGATGTTGACCAAGTCCCCCCTCACAGGGCAAGATGACGTATGGACATGCTTCTCCACAGACCATCCACAGACATATACAATTTGCTCCCGCGCCCCTCATGCCTGTATGACCCGCGAACGCAGAGCGCTTCGGTGGGATCAGTGCTGTGCGGGCCAAACGGGGGACTTGCCTGATGAACGAAATCGCCGCCTTCAATGCGTCCGGCACCGCTGCCGCGACCGACGACGTCATGCCACATTCGATCGAAGCCGAGCAGCAGCTTCTGGGCGCGATCCTGACCAACAACGACGTCTTCGACCGGATTGCGTCGATCATCACCAAGGATCATTTCTATGATCCGGTCCACGCACGCATCTACGAGGTGGCGGCCGCCCGGATCTCCAAGAACGCATTGGCCAGCCCGGTGACGCTCAAGGCATTTCTGGAGGATGACGAGGGGCTCAAGGAGCTCGGCGGACCGGCCTATCTGGCCCGCCTTGCGGGTGCCGCGATCTCGGCCTTTGCGGTGCGCGACTACGCCCAGATCATCTATGATTTCGCGATCCGGCGCGAGCTGATCCGGCTGGGCCGGGACATCGCCGCCAAGGCGACCAAGATCGACGTGGCCTCCGAGCCCAAGGCGCAGATCGTCGAGGCCGAGCAAGAGCTCTACAAGCTCGCCGAACAAGGCACCTCTGAAAGCGGTTTCCAATCGTTCCTGCGCGCCGTCACCGATGCGGTGCAGGTCGCCAACGCCGCCTATCAGCGCGACGGTGGACTTGCCGGCGTCTCGACCGGCCTGAACGATCTGGACAAGAAGCTCGGCGGTCTGCACAAGTCCGACCTTCTGATCCTCGCCGGACGGCCGTCGATGGGCAAGACCTCGCTGGCCACCAACATCGCCTTCAACATCGCCAAGGCCTACAAGAAAGGCACCCTGCACGACGGCTCCGAAGGTGCGGTCAACGGCGGGGTCATCGGGTTCTTCAGCCTCGAGATGAGCGCCGAGCAGCTTGCCGCGCGTATCCTCTCTGAGGCGTCCGAAGTGCCCTCCGAGCAGATCCGGCGCGGCGACATGACCGAAGAGGAATTCCGCCGCTTCGTCGAGGCGGCCAAGGCGCTCGAAGCCTGCCCGCTGTTCATCGACGACACCCCTGCCCTGCCGATCTCTCAGGTCGCGGCCCGCGCGCGGCGACTGAAACGGACCCACGGTCTCGACGCGCTCTTCGTCGACTATCTCCAGCTGCTGCGCGGCTCGGGCAAGAACGACAACCGGGTCAACGAGATCTCGGAAATCACCCAGGGCCTGAAAGCGATTGCCAAGGAACTCGACATCCCGGTCGTGGCCCTCTCGCAGCTGTCGCGCCAAGTGGAAAGCCGTGAGGACAAGCGCCCGCAGCTTTCCGACTTGCGCGAATCCGGCTCGATCGAGCAGGACGCCGACGTGGTGATGTTCGTGTTCCGCGAGGAATACTACAAAGAGCGCGAAAAGCCCGGCGATCACGAGCTGGACAAGATGGCCGCATGGCAAGACGATATGGAGCGTCTGCGCGGCAAGGCCGAGGTCGTCATCGGCAAGCAAAGGCACGGGCCCATCGGCACCGTGGACCTCAGCTTCGAGGGGCGCTTTACCCGCTTTGGCAACCTCGTGCAGCCATGGCAGCAAGGCGAAGAGAGCGGTTTCTGACCGCCCGCTTCGCCGCTTGTCCCCCTAGACCAGCCCGCGTTCCTTGAGATCGACCATCACCTCGGGCGAAAACTCCGCTTTCGGGCCATTCCCGCCGATCACGAACATCAACAGATGCTCTTGATCCGGCTCGTCATGGGTCACGTTCATGAACCGGCGCTGGACGCCCGGCGGGAATGAGATCACGTCGTAGGGGCCCAGTTCAAAGGCTTCGACCTTGCCATCCACCTCCCATGAGCATTCCCAGCGGCCGGTCATCGGAATGAAGGTCTCGTTGGTGTCGTGGTTGTGCATCATCGGGCCCTTGCCGGGATAGGCTTTGCAATAGCCGAGGTTGAAGCCCTCGCTGATCTTGATCGCGGCGTTGCGGGCGGCGTTCGCGCCCACCGGGCTCGACGTGGCCCCTGCCTCGCCCTCGGGGGGCTGAAATCCGACCACGTTGAACAGCGTGCGCTTCGCGTCGGGGTGGTCACTGTCCGGCAAGCCCCCGTCGAATCCCTTGATCTCGGAAAACAGCGCAACGCGCTTGCGCATTTCCTCCCGCGTAACGCGGATTGTCGGCAGTGCCATGATGTCCTCCCTCAGTTGGCTCCTCGGCGCGATTAGGGCAGGTGCACCCGGCGCTGGTCAAGGGCGCCGGGGCCGCTACACTTCTGACATGATGCGCGTGCTCGCCCTCCTGCTCGGCCTCTTGGCCGGCCCTCTCTCGGCGCAACAGACCGAGGTCGACGTCGAACTGCTGCTGCTGGTCGACGTCTCGCGGTCGATGTCGCCGAGCGAACTGGCGCTGCAACGGCAGGGCTACGCCACGGCGCTGACATCGCCGCAGGTGGTCACGGCCATCGGGGACAGCATGACCGGGCAGATCGCGCTGGCCTATGTGGAATGGGCCGGGGCCGGTCGGCAGCGGATCATCATGGACTGGACGCTGATCCGGGGCGAAGACGACCTCACCGCCTTTGCCGACGTCCTGCGCGTCGGGCGGCTGACGACCCAGCTGCGGACGTCGATCCACGCGGCCATCGACTTCGGGGCCGACTACATCGACGGCAACGGCTATGCCGGGTTACGGCGGGTCATCGACATCTCGGGCGACGGACCCAACAACGAGGGACGGCCCGCCCCCGAGGCGCGGGATCAGGCCATAGCACGGGGGATCACCATCAACGGTCTGCCACTGATGACACGGGGCACCGGCTCCGCCGGAATGCGGCTCGACGATCTCGATGTCTATTACGCCAACTGCGTCATCGGCGGGCCGGGCGCCTTCGTCATCCCTGTCACCCGGTGGGAGGACTTCGCCGAAGCGGTCACCCGCAAGCTCGTCCTCGAACTGGCGGATGCAGCGCCGGCCCCTGAGCAAATCACCCTTGCCCAAGGCTACAACTGCCTGATCGGCGAACAGATGTGGTTCCGGCGCAATCAAAACATGCGCGAGCCCTGAACCCGCCCTGACCAAACTGTCATCAGAGCCGACTCGCACCGAGCAGCGGCTGGCCCTATATTGCAGGCAAGCAACAGGTGGGTGAGACAATGCAGGACGACAATCGGCTCAGCCGAACCGAGATGCGCGGCATGCGGCACGCCCGCGAAATCGAAGGCCACCTGAACTGGCTCGACAGCTTCACCGGGGCGGCTCTGGCCGTGCTGGCTGTGGCATCGGGGATCTACACCTACCTCGGGGTCTCGTCGCTGCTCGACGACACCGGCGCGCTCAGCGTCTTCGCGGCCATGGCCTATTCGGTGGCGGTCTCGGTCGGAATCTTCGTCTTCTGGTCGTACATGATGCGGCTCCTGCCCGCGATGCGGTCGATGGCCTCGCGGCTGGGGCTCTTGGCCTCGATGGGGCTGGGGTCCGTGGCGATCATCGCCATGTCGTCATGGCTCAACGCAGCGGCCCTGGCCGGGGCGGCCGCGGTCGAACAGCACCTCGCCACCACCGTGCAGAACTACCAAGCGGCATTGGAGCGGGCCAACACCATCGCCATTTCCGCGCAATCGCTCGAACGGGACGTCGCCCGCGTGCGCCAGAGCTTCACCGATCTGGCCGAACAGGAAGCCTCGGGCGATCTGTCGGGCTTTGCCGGGCAAGGGGCGGTATTCCGGCTCTTGCGGCAAAAGGCGGACGAACTCACCGGGCTCGAGGCGCAGATCAGCACGCAGGACGCCCTCGTCGGCGCCGCCTTCGCCGAAGGCAACGCGATCCTCAGCCGGATGCGGGCGCTCACCGTCGCCCCCGGCCCGGTCGAGACGCGCTCGGTGCAATTCAGCGAAGAGGCCGTGCGACTGGCCAACGTGATCACCCGGCTGCGGCAGCTCTCCGTCGCGCCACTGGTGCAACGCTCCGCGCAGGATCTGGCGCAATCGGTGATCCTGCCGCAACTCGACGGGACGAGCGCCGACACACGGGCCGGACAACAGGCCACCATCGATTCGGTGATGACCGTGCTCGGCCAGCGGGCCGAAACGCTCCAGCTTGCCGCCGAATCCGTCATGGCCATGCAACAGCCCGAAGACACCGTCTACACCCCGATCTCGACCGCCGACGCGGTGATCCTCTACGCGGGCAACTTCGTGCCCTCATGGGCCGGTGCCATCGCCATCGACCTGCTACCCGCCGTGTTGGTATTCATTACGGCAATCGCCCAGGCCGCGATCCGCACCGGGCGGGACAATATCTCCGCCGAGGATCAACTGACGCTGGCCGAACTCAGGGCCGCGCTGCAGGCGCTCCGCGACGTTGAAACCGTGCAGGCCGGTCCCGGCAAACAGCACGCCGCGCCACCGATCCCCGGCCCCGCACCGCCCAAGCAATCGCCCACGCTCTCGGCGATCGACAGCACACGTCCCGCCGAATGACCGACGCCGCCGAAACGCCAACCGGCAAGCACCCGGTCAAACGCTGGCTCACCGCGATTCTCGCGTTGCAATGCGGCATGGCCTTGATCCTGTTCGGCACGGATTTGATGCGGGTGCTGCCGACATTGATCAGCCCGTCGCGCGCGCCCGCCCTCGACGCGCCGACAGCCCCCGGCGATCAGACCCGGCGCTACGCCCCACGCGACCTGACGCAGCGCACCCCGCGGCCCGGCACACGGCCGATTCCCGCGACGGAGGACATGCCGACACGGCTCGCCTTCGACACAGGGCCGTTTGATGGCGGACAGGCGCTCACGCTCACCGGCTCCATCGCGCCGGGCGACGCAGAGCGGTTCGCCGATTGGCTCAGCACCCAGACGACACCGCCCGACACGATCTTTCTGAACTCGCCGGGCGGCTCGGTCGGGGATGCGCTGGCGATCGGGCGGCTAATCCGCGCCATGCCAGCCAGCACCCGAATGACCGAAACCGATGTCTGCCTCTCGGCCTGCCCCTACATCCTCGCCGGCGGCACCACACGGCAGGTCGAAGACGGCGCTTGGGTGGGCGTGCATCAGCACTTCTTTGGCGAGAACGTCGCCCTGCCCGCCTTCCTCGCGGTCGAAGACATCCAGCGCGGACAAGGCGAGGTCATGGCCTACCTGATCGAAATGGAGATCGACCCGGCGATCATGCAACACGCCCTCGTCACGCCCCCGGACGAGATCTACCTGCTCCAGCCGGACGAGTTGCAAGCCTACAAGCTGACCAGCGCCGACGGCGACTGATTCACCTGGCCGGAAAACTCCGGGGGGCCGCTCTGCCCGCTTCGCCATCGCGGCGCCACTACGGGGGCAGAGCCCCCATAGCGCCCCCGCCTCTGCCGCAATGACACCGACGCGATACCGACGGCAGACCGACGGTTTGTCCAAAGCCGTCCGGCCCTCTTGCCCGCCACAACGGCACCTGTCAAAAGACCCGGCATGAGCACAGCGAAACTGACCATCGACCTCGACGCCATCGCCGCAAACTGGCGGGCTTTGGATAAACTGAGCAACAGCGAAACCGCGGCCGTGGTTAAGGCCGACGGCTACGGGCTCGGCGCGGCACGAGTCGCCCGCACGCTCGCCCATGCCGGGTGCAAACGCTTCTTCGTGGCCGTCGCCGAAGAAGGCGCCGCAGTCCGTGACGCCGTCGGCCCCGGACCGGAAATCGGTATATTTTCCGGGCACATGCGCGGCGACACAGACATGATTGCCGATCTCGGTCTGACGCCGATGATCAACTCGCTCGAACAGCTAACGCGGCACCTCGAGGCGCTTCCCGGGCATCCGTTCGGCGTGCAGCTCGACACCGGGATGAACCGGCTCGGGATGGAATGGGAAGAGTGGGCCGCCGTGGCCGAAGTCGTGCTCGATCAACGGCCCGTGCTGCTGATGAGCCATCTGGCCTGCGCCGACGAGCCGGATCACCCGATGAACGCCTATCAGCTCGACATCTTTCGGCAAATGACCGACGGGCTCAACGTGCCGCGGTCGCTCGCCGCGACCGGCGGCATCCTGCTCGGGGCCGATTACCATTTCGACGTCACCCGGCCCGGCATCGGGCTCTACGGCGGACTGCCCTTCGCCGAGGCGACACGCACCGTGCAGATCGACCTGCCCGTCGTGCAGATCCGCGACATCGACGAAGGCGAGGTGGTCGGCTACGCCAACGCATGGCAAGCCACCCGGCGAAGCCGGATCGCGACCGTCTCCGCGGGCTATGCCGACGGTCTGTTGCGGGCGATCTCCGACAAGGCGACGCTCTGGCACAACGACACGCCCTGCCCCCTGATCGGCCGCGTGTCGATGGACCTGATCACCGTCGACGTGACCGATCTGGGCGAAGACCCGCGGCACCTGACCATCCTCGGGCCGCATCAAAGCGCCGACGATCTGGCCGAGGTCGCCGGGACAATCGGCTACGAGATCTTCACCTCGCTCGGGGCGCGCTATACCCGGCGGTATACCTCGCGATGATCCGGCTTCTGGCAGCCCTCGGCGCGCTCGTGCTCGGCGGACTGGCCTCCATCGGACGGCTTGCGATCTTTACCGGCCAGACGGTCAGCCACATCGTCCGACCGCCCTTCTACCCGCGAGAGCTCGGCGCGGCGCTGCTGCAAATCGGCTACTTCTCGCTGCCCGTCGTCGGGCTGACCGCCTTTTTCACAGGCGGCGCGCTTGCACTGCAAATCTACTCCGGAGGGGCGCGGTTCAGCGCCGAGGCGGTGGTTCCGCAGATCGTCGCCATCGGCATGGTGAGGGAACTGGGGCCGGTGCTTGTCGGGCTGATGATCGCCGCACGCGTGACTTCGTCGATTGCGGCCGAAATCGCCACGATGAAGGTCACCGAACAAATCGACGCGCTGGTCACCCTCTCCACCAATCCGATGAAATACCTCACCATGCCACGGGTTCTCGCCGCGACATTGGTGATGCCGTTGCTCGTCGCCGTCGGTGACATCATCGGCATATTCGGCGGCTATATGGTGGCGACCTACCGGCTCGACTTCACATCCGTGACCTATCTCAAGAACACGGTCGATTTCCTCGAATGGCTCGACATCCTGTCCTCGCTGACCAAAGGGGCCGCCTTCGGCTTCATCGCAGCCCTCATGGGGTGCTATTTCGGGATGCATTCGGACCGGGGGGCCATGGGGGTCGGGCGCGCGACCAAATCCAGCGTCGTCGCCGCGGCGGTGCTGATCCTCGCCGCCAATTTCATTCTGACAGAGGCGTTCTTTTCGTCATGATAACCCTCTCCGGCGTCACCAAGAGCTTTGGATCGAACCACGTCCTGCGTGGCGTCGACCTGACCGTCGGCAAGGGCCGTTCGATGGTGGTCATCGGCGGCTCCGGTACCGGAAAATCCATTCTGATCAAATGCATCCTCGGGCTGGTGACACCCGATGGCGGCAGCATCACCGTCGATGGGCGCGATGTGACACGGGTGCCGCGCGACGCGTTTCTGGCGCGATTCGGGATGCTGTTTCAGGGCGGCGCCCTGTTCGACAGCCTCCCGGTCTGGCAGAACGTCGCCTTTCGTCTGCTTCGAGGCGAACTGGCGCGGCCCTGGGCCGAGGCCAAATCCATCGCCATCGAAAAGCTGGCCCGCGTCGGGCTCGGCGCCGAAGTGGCGGAGCGGCTCCCGGCCGAGCTTTCGGGCGGGATGCAGAAGCGGGTCGGCCTCGCCCGCGCGATCTGCGCCGACCCCGAGATCATCTTCTTCGACGAGCCGACGACCGGCCTCGATCCGATCATGGCCGGCGTGATCAACGACCTGATCCGCCAGATCGTGACCGAGATGGGGGCCACCGCCATCACCATCACTCACGACATGACCTCGGTCCGTGCCATCGCCGACGACGTGGCGATGATTCACGGCGGCAAAATCCGCTGGACGGGGCCAGCCTCGGAAATGGATGCCAGTTCAGACCCTTACGTCGATCAGTTCATCCACGGACGGGCCGAAGGGCCGATTGAAACCCTGCGCTGAACCGCGCGATTGTCGCCGTTGCCGCAACAACCGCCCACAAATTACTGATATTGTTTTAACAATTTCAGCTATTTGCCACAAATTAACCATTTTTCTTGGGCGGACGGCAACTTTTCGCCTACTATGGAGTTTGTTGATCGTTCAGTGGTTTGGGGGAACAAGCGTGACATATGGCTCGATAGTGCTTCGAACAGCGCAGGCGATGCAGGTTCTGTCCCTGATGATCTTGGGGATCGTGGGATTGACGCTTTTGGTCTACACCATCCTTTGCGCGCTCGGGATCATGCCTTGGCTGACCTTCGAAGCACAGTTCGGCGACTACACCTATCTTTATGCGGGGCACGCCACGCAAATCGGCGTTACGACGCTGTTTTTGCTCCTGTTCTTCTTCATCCCCTCGCAATCGCGCCTTCTGGCCCTCGAACGCAGCCACCGCGATTTCAAGATCAGCATGGATGACGTCGCACGTGCCTTTCACGTCTGCCACACCGCCGATCGGTCCGGCGTCTTCACGCTGTCGTCGGAATTCGATGCCGTGCGCGAGCGGCTCACCTATTTGCGCGATCATCCCGATCTGGCCGAGCTGGAGACCGACATCCTCACCGTCGCCGCCCAGATGAGCCAGCAGGCACGGCGGCTGGCGGACGTCTATTCCGACGAACGCGTCGCGCGGGCCAAGGATTTTCTGCGGCAGCGACAGGCCGAAGCAGAGAACCAGCAGGCCCGGATCATCGAAGCGCAGCATTCCTGCCGCGAAATCCGCAAATGGGCACAACAAATCGAATTGGAAGAGAGCGTCGTCGCCTCGCAACTGGCCCGACTCGATGAGGAACTGCAATCCGCCCTTCCCGCTCTGGGCTATTCCTTCGAAGGCTTCGATGCGCCCGAGTCCACCGACGAGGCCGATCCCGACGCAAAAACCAGCCGCCCCGCGAATGTGGTCACGATGACCAAGCCCGCCGCGGAATAGCCCGCGCCTCTTGCGCCGCGACCACCCCGGCCCCACCTGACACCTGCAACGATCCGGGGCCGCGCCATGCTGACCACTCTACGCACCGCCAATCTGGCGCTACTGATCCTGTTCCCGATCTCGTGGTTCGCTCCATTGCTCAAGGCCGGGCTGTTGCCGCTGTTTTCGCTGTCCGAAATCAGCGTCATCTCCGGCCTGCAAAGCCTCTGGGGCACCGATCCCGTCCTAGCGTTGCTCGTCACCGCCCTCGCCCTCTTCGCCCCGATGATGAAGACCATCGGCATCGCGCTCATCCACTTCGGGTTGCTCAAGCGCAAACTGATCCCGGTCCTGTCGTGGCTCGGCAAACTGGCCATGGCCGACGTTTTTCTCATCGCCCTCTACGTGGTCGTCGCCAAAGGCATCGGCGTCGGGCGCGTCGAAACCGCATGGGGGCTCTATCTCTTCACCGCCTGCATTCTCGCGTCCTTGGTGATCTCCACACTCACGCAGCGGCAGGCAAAGGACTGAGGCCGCCCTTCATCTTGGCCGGAAAACTCCCCCCGGAGGGGAAAATCCCAAGCCGCATCCCATTGCCCATTCCGGCGCAACAGTTCAAAACCCAGTGATGGCCAAAGACCTTTCCTTTTCCTGCACCGAATGCGGCGCCGCGCACTCCAAATGGTCCGGGCGCTGCGAAGCCTGCGGCGCTTGGAACTCCATCGTCGAAGACAAGCCGCTGACCGCCGGCCCCAAGGCCAAATCGCTCGGCGGCAAGCGCGGGCGGACGATCCCGCTCACCGATCTGGCGACCGAAGAGGCCGCTCCCCCGCGCACAAGAGCCGGGGTCGAGGAACTCGACCGGGTGCTGGGCGGCGGACTGGTGGCAGCCTCCGCGATTCTCGTCGGCGGCGATCCCGGCATCGGCAAATCCACGCTGCTGTTGCAGGCTGCGGCGCGGTTCGCACGCAACGGCCTCAAAGTGATCTACGTCACGGGAGAGGAATCGACGGCGCAGGTCCAGATGCGCGCGCGCAGGCTCGGCCTCGATCAGAGCCCGGTACATCTGGCCGCCGAAACCAACCTGCGCGACATCCTCACCACGCTCGAGGCGGAAAACCCCGACCTGGTGATCATCGATTCGATCCAGACCATGTGGGCCGACAACGTCGAAAGCGCCCCCGGCTCGGTCTCTCAGGTCCGTGCCGCCGCGCATCAGCTCACCACCTTCGCCAAGACGCGCAATATCGCCGTGATCCTCGTGGGCCACGTCACCAAAGAGGGCGCCATCGCCGGCCCCCGCGTGGTCGAGCACATGGTCGACTGCGTGCTCTATTTCGAGGGCGAGCGCGGCCATCAGTTCCGAATCCTGCGGGCGGTCAAGAACCGCTTCGGCCCGGCGGACGAGATCGGCGTCTTCGAGATGACGGGCAAGGGGCTGGCCGAGGTCAAGAACCCCTCCGCTTTGTTCCTCTCCGAACGGGGCACTCCAGCCCCCGGTTCCGTGGTCTTTGCCGGGATCGAAGGAACACGGCCCCTCCTGTGCGAGATCCAGGCGCTCGTCTCGCCCGCCGCTCCTGGCCAATCGCGGCGGTCTGTGGTCGGTTGGGATGGCGGCAGGCTCAACATGATCCTCGCCGTGCTGGAATCGCGCTGCGGCATTTCCTTCACCGGGCTCGATGTCTATCTGAACGTGGCCGGCGGCTTGCGGATCAGCGAACCTGCCGCGGATCTGGCCGTTGCCTGTGCGCTGGTTTCCGCCCGCGAAGACGCCGCCCTGCCCGAAACCTGTGTCATTTTCGGCGAGATCAGCCTCTCTGGTGCCCTGCGACCGGTGGCTCAAACCGAAAATCGGTTGAAAGAAGCGCAGAAACTTGGTTTTACCTCGGCCATTCTGCCGGTTCTGACCAAACGCGGAGGCGGCGCAGGGCTGGAGATGCGCGAAATGCGCGATCTGGCAGGTGTGATCGAAGCGGTGTTCGGCATTTCGCCGGGCGACAACGGATAAGAAGAAGAGACCCATGGAAGACTTCACCATCGTTGACGGCGTCGTGGCTTTGGTCATCGTCCTTTCGGCTCTGCTGGCCTACAGCCGCGGGCTCGTGCGCGAGGCTCTGGCTATCCTCGGCTGGATCGCAGCGACCATTCTGGCGTTCATCTTCGCCGATCAGGTGCAGCCGCTGATCCGCCAGATCCCCGTGGTCGGCGATTTCATCGGTGACAGCTGTGAGCTCTCGATCATCGGCGCCTTTGCCGCCGTCTTTGCCGTGGCGCTGGTCATCTTCTCGATCTTCACGCCTCTGTTCTCGACTCTGGTGCAACGCTCCGCGCTCGGCGGCGTCGATCAGGGCCTCGGGTTCCTGTTTGGCGTGTTCCGGGGCATCCTGCTCGTCGCCGTGGCGTTCTTCGTCTACGAAACGGTGCTTTCGGCGCAGTCCATCCCGATGGTCGACGACAGCCGCTCGGCCGCCGTGTTCTCGCGCCTCACCGGCCAGATCGAAGAGCGCGACCCGGAGCAGGCGCTTGGTTGGATCACCACCCAATACGAGCAATTGGTGGGCGATTGCGGCGTCGTGACCGAGTAAGGCCCGCCCGATTGCTATAGTTTCGTGACACTCCCCCCCTGAGCGACTATCAGGGGGGCGCTTGACACATCGGATTCGGAGCTGCCCCTTGTCCATCGAGACCGCACCTGACATGCCCCCCGCCCATCCTTTTGACGACGACAAACTGCGCGAAGAATGCGGCATCTTCGGCTGCGTCGGCGTGGTGGATGCGGCCAACTTCATCGCTCTGGGGCTGCACGCCCTTCAGCACCGGGGACAAGAGGCCGGCGGCATCGTTACCCACGATACCGAAACCGGCTTCAACCAAGCCCGCCGCATGGGGCTCGTGCGCGACAACTTCACCTCTCAGAAAGTGATGGAAACGCTGCCGGGCGCTATCGGGATCGGGCATGTGCGCTACTCGACCGCCGGGTCCAAAGGACAGACAGCGATCCGCGACGTGCAGCCGTTCTTTGGCGAATTCTCCATGGGCGGCGCCGCCATCGCGCATAACGGAAACATCACCAACGCCGTGCAATTGCGGCGCGAATTGATCGAGCGCGGGTCGATCTTTCAGTCCTCGTCCGACAGCGAATGCATCATCCACCTGATGGCGCGGTCCATGGGGCGGACGATCCCCGACCGGATGGAAGAAGCGCTGCGAAAGGTCGAAGGCGCGTTTTCCATCGTCGCCATGACGCGAAGCAAGCTGATCGGCTGCCGCGACCCGCTCGGCGTGCGGCCCTTGGTGCTGGGCAAGGTCGGCGACGGCTTCGTGCTCGCCTCCGAAACCTGCGCCCTCGACATCATCGGCGCCGAACTGGTGCGCGAGATCGAACCGGGCGAAATGGTCGTGATTTCCGCCGACAAGGGGGTGCAAAGCCACTTCCCCTTCCGGCCGCAAAAGCCACGGTTCTGCGTCTTCGAACACGTCTACTTTTCACGGCCCGACAGCATCCTCGGTGGCCGCTCGGTCTACGAAACGCGCGAAGCCATCGGGCGCGAACTGGCCAAGGAAGCGCCGGTCGATGCCGATCTGGTCTGCCCGGTGCCGGATTCCGGCACGCCCGCCGCGATCGGCTTCAGCCTCGAAAGCGGCATCCCCTACGCAATGGGAATCATCCGCAATCAATACATGGGCCGGACCTTCATCGAGCCGACCGAAAGCATCCGCAACATGGGCGTGCGGCTCAAGCTCAACGTCAACCGGGCACTGATCAAGGGCAAACGGGTGATCCTTGTGGACGACAGCGTCGTGCGGGGCACCACCTCGATCAAGATCCGCGAAATGATCCTCGACGCGGGCGCCAAGGAAGTGCACTTCCGCATCGCCTCCCCGCCGACGGCATGGCCCTGTTTCTACGGGGTCGACACGCCGAACCGGGAAAAGCTGCTAGCCGCCAACATGTCCGAAGACGAGATGTGCGCGCATCTCGGCGTCGACTCGCTACGGTTCATCTCACTCGACGGGCTCTACCGCGCCGTGGGCGAATCCGGCGGGCGTAACAAGGCCCAGCCACAGTATTGCGACGCGTGTTTCTCCGGCGAATACCCGGTCGAGCCTGCCGATATGATCGACGCCGGATTTCAGATGAAGACAGCGGCCGAATAGGCTTCATCTTGGCCAATAAACTCAATCCCGTCCGGCCCGCTTGCGCGGCGGTCGAAGACTGGGCATAGCATTTGCCATGACCACGATCACGCCAGACAGCTACCTTGCCGCCCTGCCCAGCGATCAGCAGCGGGCTCTCGGGGCGCTGCGACAGCAGTTGCGCGCGCTTCTGCCCGATGCGGTCGAGGTGATGTCCTACGCCATGCCCGGCTTCCGTCTGGGCAAGAAGATGGTCGCCGGATATGCCGGTTTCGCCAAACACTGCGGGCTCTATCCGCATTCCGGCGGGATCATTCCGCAAATCACGGACGAGATCGACGCGCTCGGGTTCAAATGGAGCAAGAGCGGCGTGCTCTTCACCCCGGCTCACCCCCTGCCCGAAACGCTCGTTGACCGGATCGTCGCCCTGCGTCTGGCGGAGATCGGGGCATGAGCATGCCGTCGACCATCATCGTGCTCTGCACCGGTCGGTGCGGCTCGATGACGCTCAGCCGGGCCTGCGCCCACCTTTCCAGCCACACATCGGCCCACGAAAGCCTGACGCACGCCACGGGGCCGGAAAGGTTCGCTTTCCCGCCACGGCATATCGAGATCGACAATCGGCTGGCGTGGCTGCTCGGGCGGCTGGACATGGCCTGGGGGGACAGGGCTGCCTATGTGCACCTGACGCGCAATCCCGAGGAGGTCGCTGAGAGCTTTACCCAGCGGGCCAATCAGGGGATCATCCGGGCCTACCGGCAAGACATCCTCGCCCGCTCGCGCAATCGGGCGTGGAAAACGCCGCTCATTGAATATTGCCGTGATTACGTCGATACGGTCACCGCCAATATCAACCATTTCCTGCGTGACAAGACTCACGTCATGGACATGACGCTGGAAACCATGCCCGAAGACTTCGACCGGTTTTGCGACTGGATCGGGGCGCAGGGCGATCTTGACGCCGCCCGGGCCGAGCTTCGGGTCGTGCACAATGCAACGGAGCGAACCGCTTGAAAACCGCCCTCATCACAGGTGCCAGCCGCGGCCTCGGCGCCGCTCTGGCCATGGCGCTCGCGCCGACGCATCACATCATCGCCGTCGGGCGGACCGTCGGCGCGCTCGAAGACCTCGACGACCGGATCAAGGCCGCAGGTGGGCAGGCCACACTTGCGCCGATGGACATCACCGTGCCGGAAGCCATGCAGCAGCTTTGCCGGTCGATCCACGACCGCTGGGGCGGGCTGGACCTCTGGGTGCACACGGCGATCCATGCCGGGCCCCTCGCGCCCGCCGCCACTCTGGCCGACAAGGATTTCGACAGTTCGGTCGCGGTGAACCTGCGCGCGCCGGCGCGGCTGATCGGCTATGTCAGCCCGCTTCTGGGCGTCACCGGCCGGGCGGTGTTCTTCGACGACCCGCGCGGGGGCGAAAAGTTCTTCGGCCACTACGGCACCACCAAGGCCGCGCAGATCGCCCTCGCCCGGTCGTGGCAGGCGGAAACGGTCAAGACCGGGCCACAGGTGCGGATCCTCGCCCCAAAGCCGATGCCCACGGCACTGCGCGGACGGTTCTTTCCCGGCGAAGACCGGTCCGCGCTGGCCGATCCGGGCACCGAGGCCGCGCGTCTGTTGCCCCTCATTCTGGGCGAATGACAGGCAACCCTGCCCTGGCCGAGATCGCCCGTCAGATCCATACCAGCACACCACCGCAGGGAATGCGCAGCCGGATCGTCGCCATCGACGGTCTGGGCGGCGCGGGCAAATCGACGCTTGCCGCCGCGCTGGCAAGTGCAGTGCAAGCGCCTGTCATCGCCACAGACGACTTTGCCAGCCCGGACCACCCGCTGGATTGGGATGACAGTCTGATGGAGCAAGTCCTGACGCCCTTGGCGGCAGATCGACCTGCGCATTACCAACGCTACGATTGGCACAGCAAGGCTCTGGGCGACTGGCGAACCGTGCCGCCCGGCGGGATCATCCTGCTCGAAGGTGTCAGCAGCAGCCGCGCCCGATTTCGCCCCTTCCTGTCTTTCGGGATATGGATCGACGTGCCGCAATCGCTGAGACTGGAACGAGGGCTGGCCCGAGACGGGGCCGACGCCTTGGCGCAATGGAAAGTCTGGCAGGCAGAGGAAAACGACTATGTCGCCCGCGAAGCGCCCGCATCTCGCGCGGATCTCGTCCTGGACGGCACTCTGCCGGTCGCACTGTAACGGAATAGCCGCGTCAGCCTTGCCGCGTCGCGGGCTCTGCCATAGGAAAGTGCTACACACATAAGGGGCTCATATGCGTATCCTGATCACCAATGACGACGGCATCAACGCACCGGGGCTCAAGGTGCTGCACACGATTGCAAGCGAGATTGCCGGACCAAAGGGTGAGGTGTGGACCGTCGCACCCGCATTCGAACAATCGGGGGTCGGGCACTGCATCAGCTATACCCACCCGATGATGATCGCGGAACTGGGCGAACGGCGCTTCGCCGCCGAGGGCAGCCCCGCCGATTGCGTGCTGGCAGGGATCCACGACGTGATGAAGGATAGCCCGCCTGATCTGGTGCTGTCGGGGGTGAACCGGGGCAACAACGCCGCCGAGAACGTGCTCTATTCAGGCACCATCGGCGGCGCGATGGAGGCGGCGCTGCAAGGGCTTCCCGCGATCGCATTGTCGCAGTTCTACGGGCCTAGGAACGTCAATCGTGACGATGCGTTCGAGGCGGCCGCCCAGCATGGGACGGCGGTGGTCCAGACCCTGCTGGCGCAGGGGCATTGGGACACCCATAACTACCGCTTGTTCTACAACATCAACTTTCCGCCTATACCGGGCGCGGATGTCAAAGGCACGAAGATCACCAGCCAGGGATTCCGCCAGAACACGACCTTCTCGGTCGAACCACACCTGTCGCCCTCTGGCCGACGGTTCCTGTGGATCAAGGGCGGCCGGCAGGACGAGCGGACAGCCGATGGCACCGACGCCGCCGCCAACCTCGACGACTACATCTCGGTCACGCCGATGCGCGCCGACCTCACGGCGCACGACGCGCTCGCCGGGCTACAGGAACTGTTCAAGTGACCTGGGACGCCGACGCCAAGATGCAATTTCTCTTCGCCCTGCGGTCCAAGGGCGTCACCGACGCCCGCACCCTGCAGGCGATGGAGAAAGTCGACCGGGCGCTCTTTGTGCGGGGGATCTTCGAGGATCGGGTCTATGACGACATGCCGCTGCCGATTGCCTGCGGCCAGACGATCAGCCAGCCGTCGGTCGTGGGCCTGATGACGCAGGCGCTGGGGATCAGTCCGCGCGACAAGGTGCTCGAGGTCGGCACCGGCTCCGGCTATCAGGCGGCCATTCTCAGCCATCTCGCCCGGCGGGTCTATACGGTCGAGCGGTATCGGCGGCTGGTTGCCAACGCGCGGCTCATCTTCGATCAGCTCGATCTGACCAACATCACCGCGCTCGCCGCGGATGGCAGCCACGGGCTGCCCGATCAGGCGCCGTTCGACAAGATCCTCGTGACGGCCGCCGCCGAGGACCCGCCCGGCCCCCTCTTGGCCCAGCTGCGGATCGGCGGTATCATGGTGCTGCCGGTCGGTCAGTCCGACACCGTGCAAAGCCTGATCCGGGTGAACCGGACCGAGAACGGCTTCGACTACGAGGAATTGCGCGCCGTGCGGTTCGTGCCCCTTGTCGAAGGGCTCGGGCAAGACTAGGACCAGCCCGCGGCCCGGGTTGGCCGGCAAAAACAGACAAGCGCCCGCAAGAGGTGTATGAGAGTTGGTAGACGACCGCGAAAAGAGGCCGATCCACAAGGGCCCATCAGCGACCGAGGACATGAGATGCAGCAGATACCCCCATTCGACCGGCCCCGTTCCCGCATCGGCAAGCTCTGCCTGACAGGCGCCGCACTGGCGATCCTGTCCGCCTGCACAGAGCCCTTCGATCTGGACATGCGCGACGTCACCAACGGGTTCGACACCACCGCGGCGCTCTCGACCGCGGCAAACCGGCCCCGGCCCGATGACCGGGGGATCATTTCCTACCCGAACTATCAGGTCGTCGTCGCACAGCGGGACGACACCGTGCAATCCATCGCCGCCCGGCTCGGGCTCGACGCCAACACCTTGGCCGCCTACAACGGGATCGCCCCCGACGTCGCGCTGCGGCGCGACGAGATCATCGCCCTGCCCTCACGGGTCGCGGAGCCCTCGCCCGCCACCGGGTCCGCCACCACGGGCCCGATCCAGCCGGCGCCCGAGGTCAGTGTCACCACACTTGCCTCCGACGCCATCGACCGGGCCGAAGGAACCGCCCCATCGAGCCAATCCGGCGTGGAACCGATCCGGCATCAAGTCACAAGGGGCGAGACCGCCTATTCGATCGCGCGGGTCTATAACGTCGACGTCAACGCCCTTGCCGAATGGAACGGTCTGACCGGCGACCTCGCCGTCCGCGAAGGGCAATTCCTGCTGATCCCGCCCGCCGGAACGGTCGGCACCGTGGCAGCGCCGGTTGTGGATACCGCCGCCCCCGGCACCGGAAGCATCGCCCCGATCCCGCCAAGCGCCGCAGCCCCCCTGCCGGAAGAGACCACCCCCCCGGTGGCCAGCAGCACGCCCGAGGAAGAACCCGAAAGCGTCGCACCCGATCTGGGCAGCCAGCAATCAGCGCCGGCAGCAAGCAGCGCGGCGATGGTCACTCCCGCACAGGGCAGCATCATCCGCGAATATGCGCGGGGACGGAATGACGGGATCGACATCGGAGCCGCCGCCGGGTCTCCGGTCAAGGCCGCCGCAGCGGGAACGGTCGCTGCGATCACCACCGATACCGCCGGCATTCAGATCGTCGTGATCCGGCACCCGGACAACCTGCTGACGGTCTACACCCATGTGACCAACCTGACGGTCGCGCGGGACACGAACGTAAGCCGAGGTCAGGTGATCGGAGAGGTGCTGCCCGGCGATCCGAGCTTCCTGCACTTCGAGGTGCGTCGCGGCACCGACAGCGTCGATCCGGCCGAATTCCTGCCCTGACGTCAGCGGCGGGCGATGACCCCCGCCGCCCTTTGGGGCAGTCGGCTCGGTGATAGCGACAAAGGCGGGGGCAGACTGCCCCTACGCCAACGTGACGCCGCGACGGCCCGCCAGATCGGTGAAGAATTGCCATGCCACCCGGCCAGAGCGGCTGCCACGGGTCGCCTGCCACTCGATCGCCTCGGCACGCAGATCGGCGTCCGAAATCTCGACGCCGTAAGCCTCGCAATAGCCGCGGATCATTTCCAGATACTGATCCTGATCGCAGGGATGAAAGCCGAGCCACAGACCAAATCGGTCGGACAAGGACACCTTCTCCTCCACGGCTTCTGACGGATTGATCGCGCTCTGACGCTCGTTCTCGATCATATCGCGGGGCATCAGATGGCGACGGTTCGACGTGGCATACAGGACGACGTTGTCCGGCCGGCCCTCGATACCACCATCCAGAACCGCCTTGAGCGACTTGTAATGGGCATCGTCATGGCTGAACGACAGGTCGTCGCAGTAGAGCACGAAACGGGCGTCCGAGCCGCGCAGCAGCGCCAGACAGCGACCGATGGACTGCAGATCCTCGCGCTGGATCTCGACGACCTTCAGCTGCGGATAGTCTGGATTAAGAGCGCCGTGCACAGCCTTGACGAGGCTGGATTTCCCCATGCCCCTCGCGCCCCAGAGCAAGGCGTTGTTCGCGGGCAGACCCTTGGCGAACTGGGTGGTGTTGGCCATCAGAATATCGCGGGCGCGGTCGATGCCCACCAGCATTGAGATGTCCACGCGGTTGACGCGCGCGACCGGCTCGAGGCGATCCGGGTCCGGCTGCCAGACAAAAGCGCCTGCCGCGTCGAAATCAGGGGCGGGCTGCGGGGCCGGAGCCATTCGCTCCAGCGCCGCGGCGATCCGGTCCAGCGGATCGGTCATGTCTTCGGCTCGTCTGTCGCGTCAGCCTCCGCATCGGCCACGTCGGCGGCCTCCTCGGCATCCTCCAGATCGTCATCCTCGAACCACAGGCCCTCGGCGCGGAGCTTGGCCTCACGCTGCTTTTCCACCCGCTTCACCAAGAGGATCGACACTTCGTACAGGCCGTAAACCACGACGAACAGGATCACCTGAGAGACGACATCCGGCGGGGTCGCCAGTGCGGCCACGATCAGAATGCCGACCATCGCGTATTTGCGGGTGCCGGCCAGACCGACGGCGCTGACAAGACCCGCCTTGCCCATCAGGGTCAGCAGCACAGGCAGCTGAAAGCACAGGCCAAAGGCCACGATGAACTTGATCGTCAGCAGGACATAGGACTGCGCGGAACCCTGAAACGCGATACCGGCCACGCCGGTGTCGCTGCCGGTGCCCTCCAGCAAGGTGCCCGCCTGCTGAAAGCCGAGAAAGAAGTTAAAGGCCAGCGGCGTGATGATATAGAACGCGAACAACCCGCCGAGCGTGAACATGATCGGCGAGGCCAGAAGGAACGGCAGGAACGCGCCCTTCTCGGATTTGTAGAGGCCGGGGGCCACAAAGCGCCACATCTGATAGCTGATCACCGGAAACGACAGCACCAGCCCGCCAAACAGCGAGATCGAGATCGCGAGGAAGAAGCCCTCCTGCACGCTGAGCAGGTAGGTCGTGCAATCCTGCCCGCGATCCGCAAGCGCGCTGCACAGCGGCGAGGTCAGAAAGTTGAAGATCGGGTTCCAGACGGTGAAGCAGATCACCATGGCAATGACAAAGGCCACCAAGGACCAGATCAGCCGGCTGCGAAGCTCGGTCAGATGCTCGATCAGCGGTGCGGCGCTGTCTTCGATTTCGTCGGCGTTGCTCATATCTGGCTCACTCTGAACTGTCGGCCTTCGGGGTCTGTGTGGCGGCAGGCTTTGGCTTCGGCGTGCGCTTCGGGGCCTTCGCGGCGGTCGCCTTGGGCTTTGCCGCCGGCTTCGCGGCCTTCGGTTTCGCGGCCTTGGCGGGCGCTGACTTCGGCTTGGCGGCCTTGGCTGCGGGGGCTTTGGGTGCAGAAGCGGGCTCAGGCTTGGAGGCAGGCGTCGGAGCGGCCGAAGGCGCCTCTTCGGCCGCGATCTTGGCCTCCCGACGACTGGCGGCGCTGGCCAGCGCCTCCTCGATCTTGGCCTTGTTCTCTGCGCGCTCCTTGGCGAGGGCTTCGGTGGCACCGCCGGGCTTGACGTTTTTTGAACTCAGGCCGGTCGCCTCGCGCAGCTTCTCGGTGCCGAAGGCGGTCGGATTGGCGGCCGCCTTGATGGTCTTGGAAATGTCCTTGACGCCGCTCTCGTCCGCCGCGGCCTCCATCGCTCTGGAGAACTCGCGGGCCATGCCACGGGCCTTGCCCGTCATCTGCCCCATCGTGCGGAACATCTTGGGGAAATCGCGCGGGCCGACAACGATCAGCGCCACGATGCCCACGAGGATAATCTCGCTCCAGCCCATTCCGAACATCAAACCGCTCCTAGCGCATTCAGATCACCAAAGACCGGGATCAGACCTTGTCTTTGTCTTCTTCCGGGGTCACGTCACGCGCGGACTCCGCCATGCCCTCTTCGAGCTCTTTCTTGCCGTCATCCACGCCCTTCTTGAACGCGGTGATGCCCTTGCCCACTTCGCCCATCAGCGACGAAATCTTGCCACGTCCGAACAGGACGAGCACCACGACAGCGATCAAGAGAAGGCCCGGCAGGCCGATGTTGTTTAGCATGTTCCAAGTCTCCCAACACGGCGATCACCCAAGGACCACCAGATAAATTGCAGAGCACGGTCTACGCGGCATGGGCCCCTGCGAAAAGGGGCAAAACCGCCGCTTGATCAGATCACGGTCGCTTTTTGTGACAAAATACTGTCAACTGCCAGAATATCGTCAAAAGGAGGCATCATGGCGCGCACCGACAGGCTCTATGACCTGATCCAGATCCTGCGCGACGGGCGTCTGCACAGGGCGCAGGACATCGCCGACAAGCTGGGGGTTTCGCTGCGAACGGTCTACCGCGACATGGAGACGCTCTCGGCCTCCGGCGTCCCGATCGAGGGCGAGCGCGGGCGTGGCTATCAGGCCACCGCCGCGATCAGCCTGCCGCCGCTGAACCTGACGCTGACCGAACTCGAAGCACTGCACCTCGGGCTCTCGGTCGTGGGCGAGGCTGGCGACAGCGAGCTGCAATCCGCGGCCCGGTCGCTCTCGGCCAAGATCGACGCGCTGCTGCCGGAAGACCGCTCGACCCCGCCACAGGGCTGGGGCGCGGCGGTCTATCCCTTTGCCGAAGCCGCGCGTGGCTATCAGCACATGCCCCCTCTACGGGGGGCGATCCGGGCGCGGCAAAAGATCAAGGTGCAGCTCGACACCGGCGAAGACATCATCCGCCCTCTGGCGCTCGATTACTGGGGGCGGATCTGGACCGTCACCGTCTGGAGCGAAACGCAGCGGGATTTCAAGGTGTTGAGGCTGGATCAGATCCAGAACCTGCGGGTGCTGCCGCAGCTCTTCGTGGCCGAGGCCGGAACGACGCTGGCGGATTTCCGGGCCCTGTCGGGCTAGCTGGCGCGTGGAAACACGAAACAGCGATCCCGGCGGATCATCAGCCACAGCGGCGTGCCGACCTTGGGCAGGAACACCGACGGCACCAGCGCCTTCAGCGCCGATCCGTCGAAATCCATGCGGAACTCCACAAGGCTCTCCGAGCCCATGAACCGGGCGCGTTCGACGACGGCGCGGGCCGGGGTGCCGTCCTGTGGCGTCGGATTGGGGCCGCGACCATGGCGGTCAAAGTCGATCTTGAGGTGCTGCGGCCGGATCACGATATCCACCTCGGTGCCGTCAGGAACGCCGGGGGCGAGAAACTGGCCAAAGGGCGTCTCGGTGAGAGCGCCTTGAACTTTTCCCGGTATGACATTGATATCGCTAAAGAATGCAGCAGCAGCCCGGTCTGCCGGGGCATTGTAGATATGATAGGGCGCGCCGCGCTGGACGATACGGCCATCGCGCATCAGGGCGATCTCGTCGGCCATGCGCATCGCCTCTCCCGGCTCGTGGGTCACCAGCAGAACAGCGGTTTCCTCGGCCTTGAGCACCGCAAGGGTCTCGTCCCGGATGTCGTCGCGCAGACGATCGTCGAGGCCGGAGAACGGCTCGTCCATCAGCATGATGTGCGGGCGTGGGGCCAGAGCACGGGCGAGCGCCACGCGCTGCTGCTCGCCACCCGACAATTCATGAGGAAACCGGTCGATATGGCGGCTCATGCCGACGCGGGCGAGCAACTCTTCGACGCGGGCGCGGGCCTTGGACTTGTCCGACAGGCCAAAGGCCACATTGCCCATGACAGACAAATGCGGAAACAGGGCAAAGTCCTGAAACATCAGGCCGATCCCCCTGCCCTCGGGCGGCACCGCATGGACGCCATCGCTGATCAGCTGACCATCGACCAAGACCTCGCCGCTGTCCTGCCGCTCGACCCCGGCGATGATGCGCAGGGTGGTGGATTTGCCACAGCCCGAGGGGCCCAGCAGGCAGGTCACCTGCCCGGGCTGAATGCTCAGGGACACGTCATCGACGACGCGGCGGCCGTCAAAGCTGCGGCTGATCTGTCGAATTTCGAGGCGGGGCGCGGTGGTCACGAGCGGCGAAACCCTAGCATTTCAATCGGATTAAGTGGCAGATAGCAGCCACCCGCAATGCCCGCAAGGGCGGCGGGTGCGGTCAAACGTCCTCGAAGACGCGCCATTCGTGGGCCAGATGCCACGTCCCGTCAGCCAGCCGCGCCTGCCAGACACAGCCGCCACGGCTCTGATCCTCAGACCGGGCAATCGCGCGGCCCGAAACGTGGCACCACAGCAGCGTTCCGACGCCGCCATGGCCCACCATCATCACGTCGCGGCCGTCGGCCACCAGATCCGCCAGAGCGGCAACCATGCGGGCCTGCGCGTCGATCGCCCGCTCCCAGCCCCGCGTGCTTTGCTCCGGTCGGGCAAACAAGGCATCCGCCTGTGCCTCATGGGCCTCGTGCGGCAAATAGCCCGTCGCGGTGCGATCCACCTCCGAGGTCCGGGCATCCAGCTCGACAGGCGCGCCCGCCGCCAGAATGCCGGCGGTCTGCATGGCCTTGGTCTCGGGGCTGCTGACGATGCGCAGCCCGGAGCCCGGCCAGCCACGCGCCGCAAGAGCCTCGGTCCGGCGGCGGCCCAGATCGCTCAGATGCCAGTCAGGGACCAGCACGTCAGGATCAATCACCACCTCCGGATGCGAGACGTAGACAAGGCGCATCAGAGCGTCGCGTTCACGGCACCACCATCGAGCAGGATATTCTGACCGACGACAAATCCGGCCTTCTCGGAGCAGAGAAACGCGCACATCGCGCCGAACTCTTCCGCGGTGCCATAGCGGCCCGCCGGGATCGTCGCTTCGCGCTGGGTCTTGGCCTCGTCCAGCGAAATGCCCTGCGCCTTCGAGACGCCGGTATCAAGGCTGATCGCCCGGTCGGTCGCGTGAATGCCGGGCAGCATGTTGTTGATGGTCACACCCTTGCCGGCCACCTGACGGGCGGTGCCAGCGACAAATCCGGTCAGACCGGCGCGGGCCGAATTCGACAGGCCAAGCTGCGGGATCGGCGCCTTGACGGAGCCGGAGGTGATGTTGACAATCCTGCCCCAGCCCTTGTCGATCATGCCGGGCAGCACGGCCTGCATGAGGGCAATCGGGGTCAGCATATTGGCATCCAAAGCGGCGATGAAATCGTCGCGGTCCCAATCCGACCACAGGCCGGGAGGTGGGCCACCCGCATTGGTGACCAGAATATCGACGCCGTCGGCCGCCGCGAGGACGGCCGCGCGGCCCTCGTCGCTGGTGATGTCGGCAGCAACGGTGACCACATCGACGCCATGCTTGGCACGGATCTCGGCGGCGGTCGCCTCCAGCGCCTCCGCGCCGCGCGCGTTGAGCACCAGATCCACGCCCGCCTCGGCCAATGCCTCCGCACAGCCCCGGCCCAATCCCTTTGACCCCGCACATACCAGTGCGCGTTTGCCTTTGATGCCCAAATCCATGGTTCAATCCTTTTCCAGTTCAGATCGGACCTAGCATCGGCCCGTCGGATCAGCAACAATGCCGAAACAGTGCCCGACTGTCGGCCTGAACTCGTCACAATACGATGCCATTCTCCCGGCGTCATGAAAAGGTACGGCCGCACTCCAATGACACAGGCACAAGACATCGCCGCGACGCAGTCGCTCCCTGTCTACCGGGCGAGCGATTTTCGCGTGACCGACGGGGTTGCCGAAGGCGAGGCCATGTCCTTTGCCGACGAACTGGTGATGGACGATATCTACGAGCTGGGGCGGCGGGCCACGCGCGGGCGGCTCTCGATCGTTCTGGGCGACGGGCCGCGGTCGTTTACCGTCGCGCAGGGCAGCGCCTTGGGCAAGACCGGGCATTCGGTCTACCTCGACAGCTGCGTCACGCTGATGGCGCCCGACAGCAGCACCTACGAAGTGCTGATCCTCGTCGAAGTCGAGGACGGAGCCGTGGCCGACATCTACATCCTGCCGCTCGCCAGCCTGGAGCCCGATATCGAATACCGGCTCGTCGGGATCGACAGGGACGCCGCCGGCACCCGATTTGCCGAGGTCGCCTGTGTCAGCTTCTCGCGCGGGACCCACATCACGATGGCCTCCGGCGAACAACGGCCGATCGAAGCTTTGCAGGTCGGAGACCGGGTGCTCACCCGCGACGACGGTCCGCAGGAAATCCGCTGGATCGGGCAGACGACGCTGCGGGCGGTGGGCGATTTCGCCCCGGTCGTGATCCGCAAGGGAACGCTTCACAACGAAAACGATCTGCTGCTCAGCCCCGACCACCGGATCTTCGTCTATCAGCGCGAGGACAAGCTCGGCGCGGGCCGGTCCGAAGTGCTCGTGAAGGTGCGGCACCTTGTGAACGGAACCTCCGTCGTGCGGCAGGACGGCGGCTTCGTGGATTACTTCCAGCTGCTCTTTGACGAACACCAGATCATCTATGCCGAAGGCATCGCCGCCGAGAGCCTGCTGATCGACCAACGGACCAGCCCCGCCCTGCCCGACGCCGCGCGCTCACAGGTCAAGGGGGCGCACAGCCGCCGGGCCCATGCCAACTACGAAGTCGGCGCAAAGCTGATGGAAACGCCCGACGCGGTCGATCTCTTGCGGCGGGCGTCCCGGTCCGACTAGGGTCTATCGCTCTGCCGCGAAGAACCCGGACATCGGATAATCGACACCGTTCAGGGTATATTCCCCCGTCGCGCCGCCGGTCACATAGGCCTGATCCTGAAAGAAATCGCCAAAGATGACAGAGCTGACGTCGATCACCTCTCGCGGCGTGGTCGTCAGCCGGCCGTCCATATCCGCGACGAAAGTGTATTCGTAGACAAGATCGGCATTCCGGTCGATATTGCCGTTCGTGATGTTCAACTGGCCCGAAACCGGCAAATCCTCGAAATCCACGAAATCGGACGCCGTGCCCGAGACCGTCGAATCCGAGAAGTTCACGTTCAGGGATAAGGCGCCCGCCGCCAGCACGCCAAGATCGTCGCCGATCTCCATGACGCCAACGTATTGCGACCTGCCGCCCGGTTGCAGTTCGGACGGTTCGTCGAAATAGGAATCACCGATGTCCGCAAGGATTTGATCGGTGTAGTTGAAATAGCCTTGAAGGCTGTCAAAGGTCTGCACCTGCGGCGTTGCGGTGCTGCCCGAAGTGGTGGAACAGGCAGACAAGACCAGCGGCACGGCCGCCAAAACCAAAGCACGACTCACGTTCACTTTTTTCTCCCGAAAAGAATTGCTTACCGTTTGGTAAGCCACTCTCCCCGCGCGGTGTCAAATCATTCATGGGGCGGCGGATCGGACCGTGGCGTCATTCGCTAGACCCTGCGACGCGGCGCGTTCATCGGCGTGCTCGCGCGGGCACCGGAATCGAAAAACCGGCCCGCGGATGCGGACCGGTTTCTTGCGATAAGCGATCAGGCCCGAGGTGGGCGTCAGTCTGCGATTTCGCCGGCAAAACCGAATTGTGCATCAGGAACGACCTCGCCGTTCATCGTGATGGTTGTCTGGTCATCAAGGGTCACGCCGCCGACGCCCTCAGAGCCTTGGAAGGTTGCGAACTGGCCGTCGATCACGCCGTCCACGGAATACTCGTCGCCCTTGAAGGTCAGGGTGCCGTTGACGTCGCCCGAGATGTTCGACGCCGCGTCTTCGTCACCGATCACACCGTTGCTGAAGACCACGTCGCCGCTGGCCGTGTTGGCAAGGGTGTCACCGTCGTTATAGCCCAGCCAGTCGCTGAAATCGGCGCTGATCGTGTCGTTGGCGAAATTGGCGTCGATCGTGGCAAGGCCAGAGAGGATCAGGGTGTTGTTGCCCTGCGGCACCTCCATCGCGGCCTGACCGTTGTAGCGGACCATACCGGCGTCCGGATTACCGTCCGCGATCCCCTGCAATGCATTGGCCCGCCGCTGGTTGATCTCGTCGTCCGAAATGGCGGCCAGATCGCTTTCGTCCGCGGTGGCGATCAACGCCTCAAGGCGCTCTGCCTCATCGACACGACCGGCCAATTCGATCGAGGCGAGGATTGCGCCGCAATTGGCAAGAGCGAGGGGAAGCAACAGGGGAGCGAAACGAAGCATCAGGAATTCCTTTGGTTTTGTGTCATCACGGCGATGTTTGACAAATCCGTAGGGCTTGAACATGAACAAACCGTGTCCAAGTCGTGACTTGAGGGAAAGGTGTCATTCCGGCCACGCTATTGCGGGGGCATTGCCCTTTTCCTCTGCAGAGGCTAGCAGGCAGCATGACCAATCGCCCCGATCTCCCGCCTGAAATCGCCCGCCGCCGGACCTTTGCGATCATCTCGCATCCCGACGCCGGGAAAACCACGCTGACCGAGAAATTCCTGCTCTTTGGGGGCGCCATCCAGATGGCCGGTCAGGTGCGGGCCAAGGGCGAGGCGCGGCGCACCCGGTCCGACTTCATGCAGATGGAGAAGGACCGCGGGATCTCGGTCTCTGCCTCCGCGATGTCGTTCGATTTCAAGAACTTCCGGTTCAATCTGGTCGACACGCCCGGTCACTCGGATTTCTCCGAAGACACTTACCGCACCCTGACGGCGGTCGACGCGGCGGTCATGGTGATCGACGGGGCCAAGGGCGTCGAAAGCCAGACGCGCAAGCTCTTCGAGGTCTGCCGCCTGCGCGACCTGCCGATCCTGACCTTTTGTAACAAGATGGACCGCGAAAGCCGGGACACCTTCGAGATCATCGACGAGATTCAGGAAAACCTCGCCATCGACGTCACCCCCGCCTCCTGGCCCATCGGGGTCGGGCGCGATTTCATCGGCTGCTACGACCTGCTGCACGACCGGCTCGAACTGATCGACAAGGCCGACCGCAACAAGGTCGCCGACAGCATCCGGCTCGACGGTCTGGACGATCCGCGCATGGCCGATCACATTCCGGCAGACCTTCTGGAAAAGCTCCGCGAAGAGGTCGAGATGGCCCGCGAACTGCTGCCCGCCCTCAACCCGCAATCGGTGCTCGAAGGGCACATGACCCCGATTTGGTTCGGCTCCGCGATCAACAGCTTCGGCGTGCGCGAGCTGATGGAAGGGATCGGGGAATACGGGCCGGAGCCGCAGGTTCAGAAGGCATCGCCCCGCGACATCGCCCCCGAAGAGCCGAAAGTGGCCGGCTTCGTCTTCAAGGTGCAGGCCAACATGGACCCGAAACACCGCGACCGGGTCGCCTTCGTACGGCTGGCGTCGGGGCATTTCGAACGCGGCATGAAGCTCACGCACGTGCGGTCGAAAAAGGTCATGGCGATTTCCTCGCCCGTGCTCTTCCTCGCCGCCGACCGGGAACTGGCCGAAGAGGCCTGGGCCGGCGACATCATCGGCATTCCCAACCACGGGCAATTGCGGATCGGCGACACGCTGACCGAAGGCGAGGCGATCCGGGCCACCGGCATCCCCTCCTTCGCGCCGGAACTGCTGCAACAGGTCCGCGCGGGCGACCCGATGAAGGCCAAGCACCTCGAAAAGGCGCTCATGCAATTCGCCGAGGAAGGCGCCGCCAAGGTCTTCAAACCGATGATCGGATCGGGCTTTATCGTCGGCGTCGTGGGGGCGCTGCAATTCGAAGTGCTCGCCAGCCGGATCGAGATGGAATACGGCCTGCCCGTCAATTTCAGCCCCTCGCAATTCACTTCGGCCCGCTGGGTCGCGGGTGACAAGGCCGCCGTCGAGAAATTCGTCAACGTCAACAAGCAGCATATCGCCACCGACAACGACGACGATCTGGTCTATCTGACCCGGCTGCAATGGGACATCGACCGGATCGGGCGGGATTACCCGGATGTAAAGCTGACGGCGACCAAGGAAATGATGGTCTGACGCGACAAATGTCGCGGCCTGCCCCCGCAGAGCAAAGTCGGCGGGGGCGATCCGGGTCAGACGAGCTTCGCGTCCATCGTGATCTCGGCGCCGGTCAGCACCTTCGAGACGGGGCAGCCCTTCTTGGTGGCTTCCGCCACCTCCGCGAACTTCTCGGGCGTCGCACCCGGCACTTTCGCCGTCACGTCGAGGTGTATCTTGGTGATCGCAAAACCACCATCGACCTCTTCGAGGCTCACGGTGCTCTTTGCATCGATATCGTCGGCGGTCAGGCCCTCGTTGCCCAGACCAAGGCTCATCGCCATGGCAAAGCAGGCCGCATGGGCCGCGCCGATCAATTCCTCCGGGTTCGTGCCGGGGCCACCTTCGAAACGGGCGTTAAAGCCGTAGGGGGCGCTCTTCAACACGTCGGTCTGCGTCGAAACTTCGCCTCCACCCTCCTTGATGCTGCCACTCCAATGGGCTGTGCCATGCTTGCGGATCATATCATTCTCCCTTGTGTCCAATACTAGACAACGGAACAGGCGCGGAATCGTTCCGTCGCGCTTTCCTTGACCCCGCAGGCATTTAGGCATATGGCGAGCGCCATCGACGCATCGGCAATCCGGCCGGGCGGGCCGCGCAAAGTATGCGGCCATCACAAGGCCGCAACAACGCGAAAGGGCCCAAATTGACCGATACCCCGATAGACGACAGCACACCCGAGGTCGCAAACATCACTTTTGCCGACCTGAAACTCGACAAAAAGGTGCTGCGCGCCGTCGAAGAGACCGGCTACACCATCCCCACCCCGATCCAAGCCGGGGCCATCCCCGAGGCGCTCGGCGGGCGGGACGTTCTGGGCATCGCCCAGACGGGCACCGGCAAGACTGCCAGCTTCACGCTGCCGATGATCCACATGTTGGCACGCGGACGGGCCCGGGCGCGGATGCCGCGCAGCCTCGTGCTCTGCCCCACGCGGGAATTGGCGGCTCAGGTGGCCGAAAACTTCGACACCTACGCCAAGCACGTGAAACTGACCAAGGCGCTGCTCATCGGCGGGGTCAGCTTCAAGGAGCAGGACCAGCTGATCGACCGTGGTGTCGACGTTCTGATCGCCACACCCGGCCGCCTGCTCGACCATTTCGAGCGCGGCAAGCTGCTGCTCACCGGCGTGCAGATAATGGTGGTGGACGAGGCTGACCGTATGCTCGACATGGGGTTCATCCCCGATATCGAACGGATCTTCGGGCTGACACCCTTCACCCGGCAAACGCTGTTCTTCTCGGCCACCATGGCGCCCGAGATCGAGCGGATCACCAACACCTTCCTGTCGAACCCGGCCAAGATCGAAGTGGCGCGCGCCGCCACCGCCGGTGCCAACATCAAGCAGGGCGTCGTGATGTTCAAAGGCAGCCGCAAGGATGCCGAAGCCCGCGAAAAACGCGAATTGCTGCGGGCGATGATCGAGGGCGAAGGCGCCGAGTGCACCAACGCGATCATCTTCTGCAACCGCAAGACGGACGTGGACATCGTCGCCAAATCGCTCAAGAAATACGGCTATAACGCCGAGCCGATCCACGGCGATCTGGATCAAAGCCAGCGGATGCGGACGCTCGACGGCTTCCGGGACGGTTCGATCAAATTCCTCTGTGCCTCCGACGTTGCCGCACGCGGTCTCGACATTCCGGCAGTCAGCCACGTGTTCAACTTCGACGTGCCGAGCCATGCCGAAGATTACGTGCACCGGATCGGGCGCACCGGTCGGGCCGGCCGCAAAGGCACCACGATGATGATCTGCGTGCCGCGCGACGAAAAGAATTTCGACGCCATCGAACGCCTGCTGCAAACCGAGATCCCGCGCCTCGACAATCCGCTCGCCAATCAGCCAAAGCCGACAGGCGATGTTGAAGACGACGGACGCGGACAGTCCGAAAAGCCGGCGCGAAGCCGCAGCCGGAGCCGCACCCGCAAACCCGCAGCGGAAAAGGCAGCACCGGAGGCCGAATCGACGGCCACCAAGGCCGCCGAGGTCGAGGCCCCGGAAGCGTCCAAAGCCGACACGTCCAAGCCTAACACCTCCAAGGCCGAGACAACGGCCAAAGCCGACGCCCCGGCAGAGCGCCCTGCCCGCGCGGCGCCCGCCGAAAAGGCCAAGGCCCGTCCAGAGCGCAACGATCGCAACCGTGGCGGCCGCGGGCGGCGCGACAACCGCGACGACAAGGTCGTCGGCATGGGCGACGATACGCCCAGTTTCATCCTCAAGAGCTTCGACGAACGACGCGGCTGACAAAACGAAAAAGGTGGGCCGAGGCCCACCTTTGTTTTGCATAGTCAGTCCGGCGCCGGTGGTTGCCAATACATCAGGTGACAAGGGCGGGTGCAAACCCGCCCTGCCCCTGTCGTCTTGTCCGGCTCAGCTCAGGCGGCTGACCACCACGGTGACTTCTGGCTTCTTGCCGATCTCGGCCGAGGCGGTCTGACGGGCGATACGCTTCAGCTCCTTGTCCAGCTTGTCCTCGTCGCGCAGCGTCTTGGCGTTGGCGCGATTGACGAACTGACTCAGGTCCTGCTCGATCACGTCGACCAGAGGCGCCTTGGAGCGGCCCACCTCCGGCAGGCCCATCAGCTCGACCCACGGATCGCCCAGGGGCTCGTCGTTTTCGTCAATCAGCATGGTGACGGTCAGATGACCGTTCAACGCCATGCGAATGCGATCACGCACGATACCGTCCATCGAGCCGACCTGAACCGTGCCGTCGAGATAGGTGCGGCCTGTGTCGATATACTCGGCCACCTTCGGCGCATTGCCGCTGAGGTCGATCATCATGCCGTTGACGGCCACGATACCTTGCAGGCCGGTCTCGGCGCCTAGCTTCACATGCTCGCGCAGGTGACGGTGCTCGCCGTGCATCGGGATCAGGAACTGCGGCTTGATGATCTGGTGCATCTCGGCCAGATCGGGGCGGTTGGCGTGGCCGGACACGTGATACTTCCCGCCATCGTCGTCGACCACGTCGACGCCCTTCTCGGACAGGGCGTTCATGATGCGGATGACGCCGCGCTCGTTGCCCGGAATGATCTTGGACGAGAACAGGAACGTGTCGCCTTCCTTCAGGCTCAGGCCCAGATAGGAGCCTTGGGCCAGTTGGGCCGAGGCGGCACGGCGCTCGCCCTGACTGCCGGTGACCAGAAGGAGCACGTTCTGGCGGGGCATGCCCGCCGCGTCTTCGGGCGACACGGTTGCCGGGAAATCGGGCAGCAGACCGGTCGATTGAGCGGTATCGACCATCTTGCGCATCGCGCGGCCCAACAGACAGATCGAGCGGCCCGCCCGCTCGGCAGCCACGGCAATCGTTTTCAGACGCGCGACGTTCGACGCAAAGGTCGTGGCGACCACCATGCCGGTGGCATCGCGCAGGAACTGCTCGATCGCGGGCGACAAGGTGCCCTCGGAACGGCCCGCCAGCGGGCTGAACACATTGGTGCTGTCACAGACGAGCGCCTTCACGCCGGGCTTGGCCACCTCGGCCCACAAGGCCCGGTCAAAGGCTTCGCCGACGACCGGGGTTTCGTCGATCTTGAAATCGCCGGAGTGGATCACCCGGCCTTCGGGGGTGTCGATCACCAGACCGGCACTCTCGGGGATGGAATGGCTGATCGGGACAAAGCCGACGGTAAACGGCCCGGCGGTCACGGTTTCGGGCCATTTCTCGACGATACGGAGCGCACTTTCGGGGGCGCCATGCTCGTCGAGCTTCATCCGGGCCAGAGCGCCGGTGAACTTGCGGGCATAGATCGGGGCGCGCAGACGGTCATAGAGATGACCGACGGCGCCCACATGGTCTTCGTGAGCATGGGTGATGAACACCGCGTCGATCTGTTCCCGGCGGGCCTCGAGCCACGCGATATCGGGCAGGATCAGGTCCACACCGGGGGTCGTGTCCATATCGGGAAACGCCACCCCCAAATCGACAACGATCAAACGTTCCTTGCCGGGGGCGCCATAGCCATAGACATAGGCATTCATACCAATCTCACCCGCCCCGCCCAGGGGCAGGTAAATCAGACGGTCGGCTGCCTTGGCAGATTTCGGAGCGCGGCTCATGCATTTTCCTTGTTATATTGGTGGATGACGGTCAGGCCGTGCATCGTCAGGTCGTCCTCGACCAAGTCAAATAGGGCATCGCCCTGCGCGAACAACGGCGCAAGACCCCCCGTGCCGATCAACTTCATGGGTGTGCCATATTCAGCCCTAATGCGCGAGGCAATCCCCTCGACCAATCCGGTGTATCCCCAAAAGACGCCGGACTGGATGCACTCGACCGTATTGGTGCCGATCACCTTCTCCGGGCGGCTGATATCCACATGCGGCAGGGCCGCTGCACCTTGGTGCAGGGCTTCGAGACTGAGGTTCACACCCGGCGCGATGACACCGCCGACATAGGCGCCATCGGCGGCGACCACGTCGAAGTTGGTGGCGGTGCCGAAATCGACGACGACGACGTTGCCACCATGACGATCAAAGGCACCGGCGGCATTGGCCAGACGGTCCGGGCCGGGGCGGACCCCCTCCTCCACCCGAGGCGGAACAGGCAGCAGGCAATCGGCGCGGCCCACCACGAGGGGACGGGTGCCGAAATAACGGTCGGCCAGAACCCGAAGATTGAACACCACGCGGGGCACCGTGGACGAGACGATGACCTCGTCGATCGTCACATCCAGACCGCGGGATTTCATCAGGGTCGACAGCCAGACGAAATACTGATCCGCCGTGCGCTGCCACTCGGTCGAGGTGCGCCATGTTCCCAGAAAGGACTGTCCGTCCCAGATCGAGAAAACGGTGTTGGTGTTGCCGCAGTCAATCGCCAAAAGCATGCTATGGCCTTTCAGAAAAATACGTCCGCCGCCGCGATGCTGCGTGGGCCGCGTGAGGTGATCAGGATCAGATTGCCGTCCTGATCGATCGTATCGAAGATACCTTTGATCGTCTCCTTGCCGGTGCGGGCGGTGATCTCTTCACCGATCCTCGCGGCATTGCGGAGCCAATCTTCGCGGATACGCGGAAATCCAAAGGCGGCCAGCTTGGCCTCTTGGGTGGCAAAGGCATCGGCGAGCGTCGTCAGGAACTGCTCGGGGCCGATGCGCTCTCCGCCCTCTTGGATCAAGGACACCGGGCGAAACGCCGTGGCGCTGTCCGGGGCATCCGGCGGCGTCGGAGCGCTGGTGAGGTTGACGCCGATGCCGATGCTCAGCCAATCGACATAGGGGCCACGTGAGGCGCTTTCCAGCAGGATACCGGCGATCTTGCCGCCGTTCAGAAGCACGTCGTTGGGCCACTTCAGGGCAAGGCGATTACGGTCGACATAGATCGACAGAGCCTCGAACAAGGCATTGGCCGCAAGGAAGGAGCGCTTGGCGGCCTCCTGCGGCGTGGCCTGCGGGCGAAAGATCAGGGTCGCGGCGAGGTTGCCCTTGGGCTGCAACCACGGCCGGTTGCGGCGGCCCCGGGCCTCGGTCTGGCGATGCGCCATGATCCATGTCGGCTTGTCGAGGGTGCGCACGATGCGCGCCGCCTCGGCCATGGTGCTGTCCACCTCGTCCAAAACGATCCGCCCATAGCCACTTGGCCAGGGCAGAGCGCGTCCGGTCGCCTCAGTTGACAAGCGATGCCGCCGCGAGCGCGGCCGCGGGCTCGATGCCGAACAGGTTGTAGACACCCACGACCATCACCACCGCGCTGCCCATGAGAAAGCCCCACAGGACCGGCGACATGCCGGGATCGAGCGCCTCTTTGTCCTCGCCAAAGTACATGTAGTAGACGATGCGCAGATAGTAGAACGCCCCGATCACCGACGCGACCACACCCGCCACAGCCAGCCAGCCGAGGCCCGCCTCGTAGGCGGCGCGGAGCACGTAGAACTTGCCGAAGAAGCCAACCATCGGCGGCACACCGGCAAGGCTGAACATCAGAACCAGCATCGCCAGCGCCTTGAGCGGCTCGCGCTTGGAATACATCTGCAGGGAGGCGATGTCGGTGACGACGCGGCCGTCCTTTTCCATGCTCAGGATAAAGGCGAAGGTGCCGACGTTCATGGTGACGTAGATCGCCATGTAGATCAGCATGGCCTGCACGCCAAAGGCGCTGCCGGCGGCAAGACCCATCAGGGCAAAGCCCATATGCGCGATCGAGGAATAGGCCATCAGGCGCTTGATGTTGGTCTGGCCGATGGCGGCAATCGCGCCAAGGAACATCGACACGACGCTCAGGAACGCCACGATCTGCTGCCAGTCGCCGACGACGCCGCCAAAGGCGTCGTGGACCACACGGGCAAAGAGCGCCATCGCAGCCACCTTGGGGGCGGTCGCAAAGAACGCGGTCACCGGCGTGGGCGAGCCTTCGTAGACGTCAGGGGTCCACATGTGGAACGGAGCGGCCGAAACCTTGAAGGAAAAGCCTGCGAGCATGAAGACCAGACCGAACAACAGGCCCAGCGACACGCCGTCGCGCGTGGCTTCGATGATGCCCGAGAACACGGTCGTGCCGGCATAGCCGTAGGTCAGCGAGGCGCCATAGAGCAGCAGACCGGAGGACAGCGCGCCCAGCACGAAATACTTCAGGCCGGCTTCGGTCGACTTGACCGAGTCGCGGCGCAGCGCGGCCACGACGTACAGAGCAAGCGATTGCAACTCGAGGCCCATGTAGAGCGACATCAGATCGCCCGCCGACACCATGACCATCATGCCGACCGTCGCCAGAGCGACGAGCAGCGGATACTCGAACCGGAGCAATCCGTGACGGGACATATAGCCTTCGGACATCAGCAGGATCGCCGCGGCCGAGATGAGGATGACGACCTTGGCAAAGCGGGCAAAGCCGTCGTCGACGAAAGTCCCGCCAAAGGCGATATGGGTGCCGTTGCTGGCCCCGATCCACAGGGCGAGGACCAGAAAGATGCCGCTGGTGATCCAGACCAGCAGCGACGCCGCCCCGTCCTTCACGGTGTAGACCGCGCCCAGCAAGGCGATCATCGCATAAATCGCGAGGACCATCTCCGGCAGGACAACCTGAATATCGGCAGAGAGCATCGTTTATTGTCCTTCTACGGCGGCAAACTGGCTGGCGGCATCGAATTCCGCCACGGCCACGTCAACTTGATCCACAAGGGCGGCCACGCTCGGACCGATGATATCCAGCACCAGAGCAGGATAGACCCCCAAGAGCAGGGTCATCACCACCAGAGGCGCAAAGATCCAGCGTTCGCGGCTCGTCATGTCGGTGATCGACTTCAACGCTTCCTTGATGAGGTCGCCCATAACCACGCGGCGATAGAGCCACAGGGCATAGGCGGCACTCAGGATCACACCGGTCGTGGCCACTGCGGCGACCCAGGTGTTGACCTGAAAGACGCCCATCAGCGTCAGGAATTCGCCGATGAAGCCCGAGGTGCCCGGCAGGCCGACATTGGCCATCGTGAACAGCATGAAGATCATCGCATAGGCCGGCATCCGGTTGACCAGACCGCCATAGGCGTCGATCTCGCGGGTGTGCATCCGGTCGTAGATGACGCCGACGCAGAGGAAGAGCGCGCCGGACACGAAACCGTGGCTGATCATCTGGAAGATCGCGCCATCCAGCCCCTGCTGGTTCACCGCGAAAATCCCCATGGTCACGTATCCCATATGGGCGACGGACGAATAGGCGATCAACTTCTTCATGTCTTGCTGCACAAGGGCCACGAGCGAGGTGTAGACGATGGCGATGGCGGACAGCCACAGCACCATCGGCGCCCAGATATCGGTGGCAACCGGGAACATCGGCAGGCTGAAGCGCAGGAAGCCGTAGCCACCCATCTTGAGCAGGATCGCCGCCAGCACCACGGAGCCGGCCGTCGGGGCCTGCACGTGTGCATCGGGAAGCCACGTGTGGACAGGCCACATCGGCATCTTCACCGCGAACGAGGCAAAGAAGGCGAGGAACAGCAGCGTCTGCATGCCGCCCATGACCTGCATGCCCAACAGCGGGAAGCTCTCGGAGGCGAAGGTATAGGTGAGCAGCTCGGGGCCGGAGCCACAGGCCGCGATACAGGTCGTGCCCGCTTGGGTGAACATCGCCACCATGGCGACCAGCATCAGCACAGAGCCGAGGAAGGTGTAGAGGAAGAACTTGAACGACGCATAGATGCGGTTCGCCCCGCCCCAGATACCGATGATCAGGAACATCGGGATCAGACCGGCCTCGAAGAACAGGTAGAACAGGACCAGATCCAGCGCCATGAACACGCCGAGCATCAGCGTCTCGAGGATCAGGAAGGCGATCATGTATTCCTTGACGCGGTGGGTCACGTCCCAGCAGGCGGCAATCACCAGCGGCATCAGGAAGGTGGTCAGCATCACGAACAGGATCGAGATGCCGTCCACGCCCATGCGGTAGCGCAGGCCCAGAAGCCACTCCTTGTCCTCGACGAACTGGAAGTCGGTGTTGCTGGCGTCAAAGCCGAACAGGATGAACAGCGAGACCACAAAGCAGAACACCGTGGTGGCCAGCGCCACCCACTTGGCATTGCGCTGCGCCGCCGCGTCGTCCCCGCGCAGGAACAACGCAAGGATCAGCGCGCCCAGAAGCGGAATGAAGGTGGTGAGTGACAGAAGGTTGCCCATTATTCAGCACTCCCCGACAGCGTGACCCATGTGAGGAACAACGCAATCCCCAGAACCATCCAGAAGACATAGGTGAACATGTAGCCAGACTGCGCCCGGCCAGCGAGGCGGGTGAAGAAGGGGATGATCCCCATCGCCAGCCCGTTGATGCCGCCGTCGATGACGTTGCCATCGCCACGCTTCCAGAACAGGTTGCCAAGGCCGATCGCCGGACGGACAAAGATGAAATTGTAGATCTCGTCGAAATACCACTTGTTGAGAAGGAACTCGTACAAGGGGCGCTGGTTTTCGGCCAGCTTTGCCGGCCAGTCCGGGCGACGGATATACATCTGATAGGCGAGACCGAAGCCGATGAGCATCGCAAAGAACGGCGACAGCTTGACCCAGACGGGCACGCCGTGCGCCTCGTGCAGCACATGGTTGTCGGGGTGCTTGAAGATGGCGCCCGTGCCCGGCTCCGAAGGCCAGGACACGGCGGCATGATCGCCGTCCTCGCCGTGATCGTCCGTCTCTTCGCCGGCAGCGTAGGCCGGAGCGATCAGGGTAAACCCGGCGGCGTGGTCGGTCTCCTCGGCATGCTCGGACGCTTCGAGCACGCCAAAGAACTTGCCGACGCTCTCGTCGCTGCCGAAGAAGGGCTTGTAGAAGACCATGCCCGAGAAGATCGCACCGACGGCCAGAACCGCCAGCGGGATGGTCATGACATTCGGGCTCTCATGGGCATGCTCGTGGGTGTGATGATCCCCGCGCGGCTTGCCATAGAAGGTCAGGAACATCAGGCGCCAGCTGTAGAAGCTCGTCATCAGCGCGGCGATCACCAGCATCCAGAAGGCATAGCCCGCATCGGCGGCAAAGGCGCTCTCGATGATCGCATCCTTCGAGACGAAGCCGGCAAAACCGACGGGGAAGCCGAGGTAGAGCAGCGGAATGCCTACGCCGGTGATGGCCAGAGTGCCGATCATCATCGCCCAGAAGGTGCGGGGCAGCTTGTGACGCAGACCACCATAATTGCGCATGTCCTGCTCGTGATGCATCCCGTGGATCACCGAACCGGCACCGAGGAACAGCATCGCCTTGAAGAAGGCGTGTGTGAGCAGGTGGAACATCGCCACGGAATAGACACCGACACCGGCGGCTACGAACATATAGCCCAGCTGCGAACAGGTCGAATAGGCGATGACGCGCTTGATGTCGTTCTGGACCAGACCCACGGTCGCGGCAAAGAACGCGGTTGAGGCACCGATATAGACGATGAAAGTCTTGGTCTCGGGGGCATATTCAAAGACGGGCGACATCCGGCAGACAAGGAACACACCGGCGGTGACCATGGTCGCGGCGTGGATCAGGGCCGACACGGGCGTCGGGCCTTCCATTGCGTCAGGCAGCCATGTGTGCAGGAACAACTGCGCCGATTTGCCCATCGCGCCGATGAACAGCAGGAAGGCGACCAGATTGGCGGCGTTCCACTCGGTCCAGAGGAAGCTCAACTGGGTCTCGGCCAGCGTCGGGGCGGCGGCGAAGATGTCGTCGAACTTGACGGAGTCGACGAGGAAATACAGCGCAAAGATGCCGAGGGCGAAGCCGAAGTCGCCCACACGGTTGACCACGAATGCCTTGATGGCGGCGGCGTTGGCGCTCGGCTTGCGATAGTAGAAGCCGATCAGCAGATACGAGGCCACGCCCACGCCTTCCCAGCCAAAGAACATCTGGATGAGGTTGTCGGAGGTGACGAGCATCAGCATCGCAAAGGTAAAGAACGACAGATAGGCAAAGAAGCGGGGGCGGTAGCTCTCGCCTTCGTTGAAGTTGTCGTCATGGGCCATGTAGCCGAACGAATACAGATGGACGAGAGCCGAAACGGTGGTGATCACGATCAGCATGATCGCGGTCAGACGATCGAGGCGGATGCCCCAGTCCGTGCTCAGGGTGCCGCTTTCGATCCAGCGCAGCACGGTGATGCTCTCGGTCACGCCGTCATGCGACAGGAACACGATCCAGCTGAAGAACGCCGACAGGAACAGAAGGCCGGTCGCCGTCCACTGGGCCGCACTCTCACCGATGATCTTCCAGCCGAAACCGCAGATCAGGGCGCCGACGAGCGGGGCGAAAAGGATGATGGTTTCCATTGTGATCAGCCCTTCATCACGTTGACGTCTTCAACGTCGATGGTCCCGCGGACGCGGAAGAAACAGACGAGGATGGCAAGCCCGATCGCGGCCTCGGCGGCGGCGACGGTCAGGATGAACAGGGTAAAGACCTGCCCCACCAGATCGCCCAGAAAGGACGAAAAGGCGACCATGTTGATGTTCACCGCCAAGAGCATCAATTCGATGCTCATCAGCATGATGATCACGTTCTTGCGGTTCAGAAACAGGCCAAAGACGCCGATGACGAATAGCGCCGCCGCGACGGTCAGGTAATGCTCAAGTCCGATCATTGCGGGCGTCCCTCTTTGTCCTTGTCGTCAGTGCGGCAGCGCCAAGCGCCACGGAAATCGCAACCCATCCCCACCATTCCATCACAAACCCTGCCCCGGCTTCACGTCTTTCAGTTCCATCGCCTTGGCCGGATCACGCATCATCTGGGCCACGATGTTCTGGCGCTTGATGTCGATCCGGTGGCGCAGGGTCAGAACGATCGCGCCGATCATGGCGACGAGCAGGATCAGACCGGCCAGCTGGAACAGCAGGATGTATTTGTCATAGAGCAGCAGGCCGAGGGCACCGGTGTTCGGGAAATCTCCGGTCGGGGCGGCGACACGGGCCTGCGCGGCCTCGTCGTAGCCCCAGACACCGAAGGCCAGCGCCAGTTGCATCAGGATGATGACCCCGATCAGCAGGCCCAGCGGCATGTATTTGGTCATCTCGGCCTTCAGCGAGGCGAAATCCACGTCGAGCATCATCACCACGAACAGGAACAGCACCGCGACGGCACCGACATAGACGATGATCAGCAGCATCGCCACGAACTCTGCCCCGAGAAGGACAAACAGGCCCGCCGAGGACAGGAACGCGAGGATCAGCCACAGAACCGAATGCACCGGATTGCGGCTCAGCACGGTCATCAGACCGCCCGTGATCGTCGTCACGGCAAAGGCATAGAAGGTGAAGGCAGCAACAGTCATTCGCTCATGTCCTTGTCCAGAACCTCGGTGGCGAGTTCCATCGCCTTGGTCATTGCGGGCACACCGCCGAACATGCCGGCCTGTGCGATAGTCTCGGCGACCTCTTGCGGGGTGGCGCCGGCCTCGACTGCATGGCGCACGGTCAGGCGGATCTGCGCCTCGGCCTGAGCGCCCAGCACGGTCAGCCCCATCAGGGTCAGCAACAGGCGCGTCTTGGCATCAAGCCCTTCCGGGTTCAACCCCTTGCCCATGAAGGCTTCCATCATATCCTTGGGCATGGTGGGCCACAGGGATTCGAAACCTTTGGGCGTGAAGGATTCCAGTGCCGGGTTGAGGGCCTTGGCCCAGTCCTGCCCGGCTTTCATCATCGCTTCGAAGGGGTTGTCGGTCATGTGACTATAGCTCCCTACACGGCTTGCGCGTCTCGAGGATCATCACTGCTCCGTCCGGCGTGGTGCCGGCCTGCTCCGTCCACCGGCCTGTCGCACGTCCGCTTTCACGGCGCTGCGCCGCGATCTCCTGGTCCGCCGGGGCAGACGCGAAATCGTCCGGGCATGCGTCGTCCAACGCCACCTTGATCGTCTTCTTCTCGAAAAAGCCGACAGACCAGGCGTATTGCGCAACCAACAACAAGGTGGTCGCGCCCAGAGCGAAATACATGAACAGATTGATGCTCATCGGTACGGAGCGTCCAGTTCCAGATTGCGGGCGATCTCGGCTTCCCAACGATCGCCGTTGGCCAGCAGCTTTTCCTTGTTGTAGTAGAGCTCTTCGCGGGTTTCGGTGCTGAATTCGAAATTCGGACCCTCGACGATGGCATCCACCGGGCAGGCTTCCTGACAAAAGCCGCAGTAGATGCACTTGGTCATGTCGATGTCGTAACGGGTGGTGCGGCGGCTGCCGTCGTCGCGAGGCTCGGCGTCGATGGTGATGGCCTGTGCGGGGCAGATCGCCTCGCAGAGCTTGCAGGCAATGCAACGCTCTTCGCCATTGGGATAGCGGCGCAGGGCATGTTCACCGCGGAAGCGGGGCGACAGCGGGCCCTTCTCGTGGGGGTAGTTCACCGTGGCCTTGGGGCGGAAGAAATACTTCATCCCCAGCTTGAATCCCTGAAAGAAATCCTGAAGCAGGAAATACTTGGCGGCGCGCGTATAGTCGATCTGCGTCATATCAGGCTCCGATTGCATAGCGGGCCCAGAACCCGCCAAGGATTTCGAATTTCGCAAGGAAAGACACCAGCACGACCCAGGCCAGCGACATCGGCAGGAACACTTTCCAGCCCAGACGCATCAGCTGGTCATAGCGGTAACGGGGCGTGATGGCCTTCACCATTGCGAACATGAAGAAGCACAGGCCCATCTTAAGGATCATCCACAAGACACCGTCCGGCAGTCCGGGGATCGGCGACAGCCAACCGCCGAGGAACATCAGGCTGACCAGGGCGCACATCAGGACCACGGCCATCAGCTCGCCGATCATGAACAGCAGGAACGGGGTCGAGGAATACTCGACCTGATAACCTGCGACCAACTCGGATTCCGCTTCGGGAAGGTCGAACGGCGGGCGGTTCGTCTCGGCGAGGGCGCTGATGAAGAACAGGAACAGCATCGGGAAATGGGGCAACCAGTACCAGCCGAGGATGCCGTAACCGGTATCCTGCGCGGCGACGATGGCGCCGAAATTCATCGAACCGGTCGAGATGATCACACCGATGATGATGAGACCGATCGAGACTTCGTAGGAAATCATCTGCGCGGCAGAGCGAAGCGACCCGAGGAACGGATATTTCGAGTTCGACGCCCATCCGCCCATGATCACGCCGTAGACCTCGAGCGAGGAGATCGCGAAGACATAGAGAATCGCCACGTTGATATCGGAGAGCACCCAACCTTCGTTGAACGGGATCACCGCCCAGGCGATGACGGCCATGACAAAGGAAATCATCGGGGCAAGGAAGAACACGCCCTTGTCAGCCCCGGCGGGGACCACCACTTCCTTGACGATATACTTGATGAAATCGGCAAAGGACTGAAGCAGACCGAATACGCCAACCACGTTCGGGCCCTTGCGCATCTGCACCGCGGCCCAGACCTTGCGGTCGGCATACATCAGGAAGGCAAGCGCCACCAGAAGTGGGATCAGAACCAATAGACACTGGCCAAGGACCATCAGCACAATGCCAAGGTTGGTGGTGGTAAAGAATTCAACCATTCGTCGTTCCTTTGGGCCCGTTCCTTTGAGCCCTGTTCCCTAGACCGTTGGTATGCCGGATAAGCCGCAGTCGGCCACCGTCACTTCGGCATCGATTGTTCGTTCTCCCGGAGGCAGGGCCGCCGAGATGGTGTAAACAGCATCCGCGCGCCAGTTTCCAGATGAAACCTCTACCAATGTGCGCACATGCCGGGCGAATCCGTAACCCCGGATCAATGCATACTGCGCTGCGGCGCATTCTGCATATTTCTCCACGTCCCGGGCCTGTGTCGCTCCCTCCATCGAGACGCGAAACCCGACGAGGTCTCCGTCCAGCAGGCGGGTTTCGATCGGGCCGTAGACCGGAGTTCCCGCGGCGACACCGACATCCGGCGTTTCACAAGCCGCAAGAGCCGAAACCGCCATCAGGCCGGATATCAAGCGCAAGGCCACGTCCCCTGCCCTACTCCGCCGCCATCGGGCTTTCGCGCCGCGCCTTCGCGCCGGCACTCAGCTCCGCCATCAACTGGCTGGCCCGCGCAATCGGGTTCGACAGATAGAAATCCTTCACCGGGCTGACGAACGCACCCTCGCCCAGCGCGCCGGCCTCGACCGGAGCGGCCTCGGACACCGCGATCTCGTCGATATCGCCCAGATGCGGATGCGCCTTGACCAGCGCCTGACGGAGCTGCGCGAGGCTGTCGTAGGGCAAGGTCGCGCCCAGCTCGGCACTCAGCGCACGCAGGATCGCCCAGTTTTCCTTGGCCTGACCGGGGGGGAAGCTGGCACGCTGGGCCAACTGAGGACGGCCCTCGGTGTTGACGAACAGGCCGTTCTCCTCGGTATAGGCAGCACTCGGCAGGATGATGTCGGCGCGGTGGGCGCCGCGATCACCGTGGCTGCCCTGATAGATGACAAACGGGCCGGCCGGCACGTCGCCCTCATCGGCGCCGAGGTTATAGACCACATCGGCCCCGTCCAGCGCAGCCATGACGCCGCCCTCGGTGACTGCGCCGATGTCCATTGCGCCGACGCGGGAGGCCGCGGTGTGCAAGACCAGCAGCTTGCCGCCGGACTTGTCGCAAATGCCCTGCACGGTGGCCAGAACGGCCGCGCCGTCCTCGGCCATCAGCGCACCTTGGCCAAGGATCACGACGCAGTTCTTGTCCTGCAACTCGGCCATGTCGAGCCCGGCCACATGGGCCAGCGCGGCACGGTCGGTGCCCATATGCTCGTATTCGTAGGTCAGATCGGCGGCTTCACCAACAACAGTGATATCGGCACCACGCGCCCACGCCTTGCGAATGCGGGCATTCAGCACCGGCGCTTCGAGACGGGGGTTGGTGCCGATCAGCAGGATCTTGTCGGCGGCATCGAGGTCTTCGATGGAGGCGGTGCCGACATAGGCGGCACGATTGCCGGCAGGGAGCTTTGCGCCATCGGTGCGGCACTCGACGTTGCCGCCCTGCCCTTCGATCAGGGCTTTGAGAGCATATGCCGCCTCGACGGGAGCCAGATCGCCCACCAGACCGGCAACCTTCTTGCCCTTCATGGCGGCTGCGGCCGCGGCCAACGCCTCCGGCCAGTCGGCTTTGCGCAGTTTGCCGTTCTCGCGGATATACGGCGTGTCCAGACGCTGACGACGCAGGCCGTCCCAGACGAAGCGGGTCTTGTCGGAGATCCACTCCTCGTTCACGCCGTCATGGTTGCGGGGCAGGAATCGCATGACCTCACGGCCCTTGGTATCGACACGGATGTTGGAGCCGAGGGCGTCCATCACATCGACCGACTCGGTCTTGGTCAGCTCCCAGGGACGGGCGGTAAAGGCGTAAGGCTTCGAGACGAGGGCACCGACGGGACACAGGTCGATGATATTGCCCTGAAGGTTCGAATCGAGGGTCTGACCGAGATAGCTGGTGATCTCGGCATCCTCACCGCGGCCGGTCTGGCCCATCTGGTGAATACCGGCGACCTCGGTGGTGAAGCGGACGCAGCGGGTGCAGGAGATGCAGCGGGTCATGTGGGTCTCGACCAAGGGGCCCAGATCCAGATCCTCGGTGGCACGCTTCGGCTCGCGGTAGCGGCTGAAATCGACGCCGTAGGCCATCGCCTGATCCTGCAGATCGCACTCGCCGCCCTGATCGCAGATCGGGCAATCGAGCGGGTGGTTGATCAGGAGGAACTCCATCACACCCTCGCGGGCCTTCTTGACCATCGGGCTGTTGGTCTTGACGACGGGCGGCTCGCCGTCCTTGCCGGGGCGAAGGTCCTTGACCTGCATCGCACAAGAGGCGGCAGGCTTCGGCGGACCGCCGACGACCTCGACAAGACACATGCGGCAGTTGCCAGCGATGGTCAGACGCTCGTGATAACAGAATCGGGGGACTTCGACCCCGGCTTGTTCGCAGGCTTGGATGAGGGTCATCGCCCCCGGAACCTGAACTTCGTTTCCGTCGATGATGATCGTGCGCAGATCGGACATGGGCAGGCCCTTTGTTCCCTTGCCGCCTTTCGCGGCCCCACGCTGGGGTGCGGCGGTCTCGTTCGTCTTCCTAACCGCACTCGTCCGTCTATGCCAGACGGTTGACACGCAAAACCGGCGGAAAAACTTCCTGCTCCGCCGGTTTTCTGATTTCAGAGGGTCAATCGCCCAACGTTAGCGCAGCAAGCGGCCGATCTGCGTGCCGGCAGCGATCTGGGCGCGGCCGACCTCGCAATAGGTCTCCCACTCCCCTTCGACGCCGCCAAGGGCGCGCAGACGGTCGCGGGCGATGGCCTCCAGACGGTCCTTTTCGGCATCGTTCTCGATATAGGAATCGATCTCGGCGCTGGTATAGCCAAGGCTTTGGGCATGGCTGCGCAGCTCGTAGAGGAAATTGATGCCCTGAATGATACGGGGCTCAAGACTGTCGCATTTACGTCCGATCTCATAGGCAATGGCGGTGTCGATCAGGCCATTGGTGATGCGGGCTTCGTTGTTGAGACCGGGCTTGGCGGCCGTGGCGCCGGCCACGATGACAAAACCGGTGATCAAGAGGAGCGAGTGGATCAGATTGCGTTTCAACGACATGGTATTTTACCTAACTTTATACGCCGGTTGTCCGGCTTATTGACTGCGCTTGCCCTTTTCATCTCGGTCAGCGGTGGGCGCTATTCAATATCACCTTGCGGATTAGCAATGCCTTGGGCGGATTCCTGCACGTTTCGTGCAGTGGCGTCGGCGTATCAGGCCCGGCTCAGGAATGCAGGGTGAAACGCCTCTGGACAGTCCCCCCTGCGCTGCCACAGGCGGAATCGGTCCATACCCTCCTGCACCGTCGGGCGATGCCCCTCGGGAACGAACCACAGCACAACGTGACTGCGGTCGTCAGGCTCGAACCACTCCGCGCCGCGGGCAAGGATTTTCGCGTGTAAGGTCTTGTGAACAAAGGCCATCAGGCTGGCGGCGTCGGTCCAGACCGACAGGGTCGAGGCGGTGCGGGGATTGTCCCCGAACGGGCCGGCGGCGTCGGTCTGGGCGGCGTCCATCTGCGATTCGTCGAGCATCCAGACAAAGCCGGGGCTGCGGCGGCCGATGGCGTTGACGGTCTCCAACGCCTCCCGAAACGGGGCGACTCGGGGGTCGTCCCAGTCGTATCTGAGAGTGCCAAAGTTCAGAACGGCCAGATGATGGCCCACCGGATGTTGCATCGCCGTCTCCGTTCCCCCGCGGGCCAGGAAATCCGCGCATGAAAGGAGCAAAGGCATAGGGCCTCACACCGGGCGGACGCAACCCTGCGCGAAATGCCATGTGCCGTCCTCAGTCCAATAGGTCGCCGCCGGCGGGGCCACGCCAAAGCCAAACCAGTTGCAATATGCGGCCAGAACCCGCTCCGCCAAGGCACGCTCCTCAAGGCCGAGGCCCAACTGCGTCGGGCGACGCACGTTCACCGGCGCATATTCGATAAAGCCACCGCGCGACAGAAACCCATAGCGGCGCACGTCAAACGGCTCCTCCTCGACCTCGATCTGATAAGGCACCGGCGCAAAAATCCCCGGCTTGCAGCCGCTCAACTGAAAGGCGAGCAAAAGCGCCACCAGGGTCAGGCGTTGAAAACTGCGGCGGGCAAACATCGCGGGGCTCCGGTCAAACGAACCCGGAAACCCTAGCGCAGAGGTGGTTAACGCTTTGATGAGGCGGGCAAAGTCGCCAAGGTAAAGACCGCCTCGGACGGGCCATGCGCGCGCAACTGCTCCACCCGGTCGCGGGCTTCCTCGATGCTGGGAATATGGCCCTCGGGCACCCACCACAGAGCATAATTCACAGAGCCGCCCCGCTCGAACCATTCGGCCCCCCGGCGCAAAAAGGCACCGTGGACGGTCTTGTAAACAAAGGCTTTGAACGCCTCCGGGCTCTCCCACACGGAGAACGACGCGATCATGGTCGGGGCCTCGGTGAACAGCGGCCAGCCGATGCGACGGCCCGCCACGTCCTCGTCGCCATGACGCCAGACAAAGCCCGCCGATCGTTCTGCAATCGCATTCACCCGGCCCGTATTGTCGACGAACTCTGCGACCAACGGGTCCCCGGTCGGCGCCAGCAGCGCCGCCCAGTTGAAATGAGCCAGATGGGTCACGCCACCGCCCCGCGCTCACGCCGCGTCCGGCGCAACCGCTTGAACGCCAGAATCAGATGCATGCCGGCAAACAGGAAATACCCCGCGCCAATCGCGGCGGTGACCATATCCTGCGTGATCGTCTCGGGCCAACGCCAGCCCGCATAGCTGAGGCCCAGAACCGCCAAAGTCGGCACCAGCGGCCAGAGCCAGCCCGGCAGTCCCTCCCTGTCGGCGGCATGTTAAAACCACAGCGACAAAGTCAGGCAGACCCAGGCGGCCACCATCAGAAGGATGCCGAGCGCCACGACGCCGCTACTCGGCGGCGATGGGGCCGCGCTTGTGCTTGATGCGGTCTTCGATCTCGTCGCGGAAGTTGCGAATCAAACCCTGGATCGGCCATGCGGCGGCATCGCCCAGAGCACAGATCGTGTGGCCCTCGACCTGCTTGGTCACGTCGAAGAGCATGTCGATCTCTTCGATCTCGGCCTCGCCTCTGACCAGACGGTCCATGACGCGCATCATCCAGCCGGTGCCTTCGCGGCACGGGGTGCACTGACCACAGGACTCGTGCTTGTAGAACTTGGACAAGCGCCAGATCGCCTTGATCATGTCGGTGCTCTGATCCATCACGATCACGGCGGCGGTGCCCAGACCGGACCGCTTCTCGCGGAGCCAGTCGAAATCCATGATCGCGCCGTCCATCTGCTCTGCGGTCAGGCACGGGACAGACGAACCACCGGGAATCACCGCCTTGAGGTTCTTCCAGCCGCCGCGAATGCCGCCGCAATGCTTGTCGATCAGCTCTTGGAACGAGATCGACATCTCTTCCTCGACGACGCAGGGGTTGTTCACATGGCCCGAGATCGCGAACAGCTTGGTGCCGGCGTTGTTGGGGCGGCCAAAGCTGGAGAACCACGAACCGCCGCGGCGCAGAATGGTCGGCACGACCGCAATCGATTCGACGTTGTTCACCGTGGTCGGACAGCCATAAAGACCGGCGCCCGCAGGGAACGGCGGCTTCATCCGGGGCATGCCCTTCTTGCCTTCGAGGCTTTCGAGCAAGGCAGTCTCTTCGCCGCAGATGTAAGCGCCTGCACCGTGGGTCAGGAAGATCTCGAAATCCCAGCCGGATCCGCAGGCGTTCTTGCCGACAAGACCCGCGTCATAGGCTTCGTCGATGGCGGCCTGAAGAGCCTCCTTCTCGCGGATATATTCGCCGCGGATATAGATATAGCAGGCATGGGCATTCATCGCGAAAGAGGCGATCAGGCAGCCTTCGATCAGAGTATGCGGATCATGGCGCATGATCTCGCGGTCCTTGCAGGTGCCGGGCTCGGATTCGTCGGCGTTGACGACAAGGTAGGCCGGGCGACCGTCGCTTTCCTTGGGCATGAAGGACCACTTCAGGCCAGTCGGGAAACCCGCCCCGCCCCGGCCACGCAGACCAGAGGCTTTCATCTCGTCCACGATCCAGTCACGGCCCTTGGCCAGAATGTCCTTGGTGCCATCCCAATGGCCACGCGCCTGCGCACCCTTCAGGGTGCGGTCATGCATGCCGTAGAGGTTGGTGAAAATCCGGTCCTGATCTTTCAGCATAGTCTGCCCTTCACGTCCGAGCGGCACCGCCCGGTTTGGTTTCGCCTGAATTGCGGCGGTTACGTCTGGTCCCGTCCTGCTTTACGCGCCTGATACGTCATCCACAATGACAGACCAAAGCCCGCAAGGGCGATGAGGTCAAAAAGCGCACGTATCCGGACGGGCCACTCCATCTGATTGCCCAAAAAGATGGCGGCAATCCAGAAAATCCCGGTGCCCGCCATCACGAGAGCGGCGCGACGGCCCGCCCTCGCCTGCTTCGTATCGGCCGCCATCTGCGGTTTCCTACTCACCGGCGGGCTCCTGATTTGCGGTCAATAGACACCACCGTCCCCGACCTTCTTGGAAAAATCGGTCTCGCCACCAGCGGCGAGGATCTTGGCCTGATCGACCCAGCCGTCGCGGCTGACACGGCCCTTGAAGCCCTTGAGGTTGTCGTCGACCCACGCCACTTCGGCGGCGGTCCAACTGGCCACCTGATCGAAATGATAAACGCCCATCTCGTTCAGCATGCCCTCCAGCTTGGGGCCGACACCCTTGATTTCCTTGAGATTGTCGGCACCACCCTCACGGGCCTCGGTCAGCAGGGTCGGCTTGGTGCCGGGGCTGTCGGTGGCAGGCGCAGCCGGTGCGGAGGCTGGGGCCGGTGCGGCAACGGGCTCCGCCACCGGGGCCACGGCGGCCACAGGCTCGGGGTCCGGCTCAGGTGCCGTCTTTGGGGCCGGCTCAGGTGCGGGTTCGGCTACGGGTTCGGGTTGCGGCGGGGCTGCAACCGCTGCCGGCGCTGCCGATGCGACCGCGGCCGATCCGGCACCCGCAGCCGCGGACGATGCAGAGCCACTGGCCGATCCGGGGGGCTTCGCCGCGTCGAGGTTGGCCTTGGCCTCCTCCGGGGTCGGCAACGGCGTGCACAGCACCATCATCAGAATGCCGCCCAGAACAGCCGCCAAAAGCGCCCCGGTAAAGATCGCACCGGGCCATGACATGCCGCCGAGCAGGACCAACAGGATCACCGCCAGCGCGCCCGCCAGCAACGCCATGGCCCAGCACGCCATGGTGCAGCGAAGTTTATCTGACTGATCAGGCATTCATACTCTCCCGTTATGACACACGTCGGCGCGACCGCCTCGCGGCACCCGCGCCCCCGGATAACATAGGGGAAATCCGGAAAAGGTCATAACAAAGACTGACGTCGCCCCCGACAGGTCGGGAGCGCGCAGGATCGGCTTACTCTTCGGCAAGGGCCTTCGCCTGCGACACCCAGTCGTCACGCTCGATACGGCCCTTGAATTTCAAGCGGCTATCGACCCAGGCGATCTCGGCGGGGCCCCACTTGGCGATCTGGTGAAAATGCCAAAAGCCCATCTCGTTGAGAACGCCTTCGAGTTTCGGACCGACGCCGGAGATCCGCTTGAGATCGTCCGCCGTGCCACCCTGGGGCGAATCAAGGCGCTCGGGCGCGGCTTCCGACACTTCGGCGCCGGACGGTGCCACGTCGGCGGCGGGGGTCGGCGCATCCGCCTCGGAAATCGACTCGTTCGGCACATTGCCGGTCACATCGGTGTCGGGCTTGGCAATCGACTGCTCGTCAGAGACGGGGGCCTTCGAAATCGGCTCCTCACCGGCGGGCAGCTTGGGCGCCGGGTCCGCCGCGGAGGCGGCCGGCTTCGTCCGGCTATGGGCAGGCTGCGGGGGCGTGCGGTCCGCCTCGGCGGCCGGAGCATTCGGAGCTCCGGGGGTGCGACCGGAGTTCGCGACCCAAGGCGCCAGAAGCGGCACTTCGGTGCCGTCGATGCGCTTGACGGTATCGCCGATATCGGTGGCGAGCGCGACGCTGGCGTTCTGCGGCAGGCTGCTGTCCTTGTGCTCGGTCAGACTCGTCAAACCGGATTTCGGCTCCGCGGCAAAGCGGCCATTCTGCGGGCCGGGGGTCGGCACGCGACCGGCGGCAAGCTCGTCGAGGATATGAGCAAGGCTCTCGACGGTCAGATCCTCGTAGTAATCCTTGCCGATCTGGGCCATGGGCGCATTGGCGCAAGAGCCGAGGCATTCGACCTCTTCCCAAGAGAACTTGCCATCTGCGGAAAGATCGTGGGCGTTGGGGGCGATACGCTCCTTGCACAGGCCCACCAGATCCTCGGCACCGCAGATCATGCAGGACAAGGTGCCGCAAATCTGGACGTGGGCGACAGAGCCGACAGGCTGAAGCTGGAACATGAAGTAGAACGTGGCGACTTCGAGGGCGCGGATATAGGCCATATCCAGCATCGAGGCGACATGCTCGATGGCCGGACGGCTCAACCAGCCCTCCTGTTCCTGCGCACGCCAAAGCAGCGGAATGATCGCGCTGGCCTGACGACCCTCGGGATACTTCAGGATTTGGGCCTCGGCCCACGCCTGATTGGCAGGGGTAAAGGCAAAGCTCTCGGGCTGGTCAGGGTGCAGTCTGCGTAGCATTACATCATTCCGAATGTCATGGCGCCGCCGGTCGCAGCGGTCAGGATAAGCATAGGCACGGTATGGAATCCCAAGCCGCCAAAGACAAGGACTGCCGCGACGATTCCGTTCAGATCAACCATTATGCCGTGCACTGATCGGTCAAAACCCGCAGCGCACCGCTACCGGCCACCTCGACACGACCCGCTTCGGCGAGGCGCGGGGTGATCTCGGCCAGCTCGGCCTGCGTCAGGTTGGCCTGAAGCAGAACCGTTGCCACGTTGTCCGAGGTCAGCTCACAACCCTGCGCTTCGATGGCGGCCACGAGGCGCACTTCGGCGGGGGGCGGCGGCGGTGGCGGCGGGGCGATCGCCTCGGGCGCCGTCGAGGTCAGGGGAACACAGGCGCTGGCCACGGCAAGAGCCACTGTCAGTCCAGACAGACGCAGGGCGGAGGCGGGACGGAAAAGACCAGGTATCACGGGGCAAGCTCCTCTTGAATGACGGTGCAACACAGGATGCGGGCATCTGCCCTCATGAATACCACGCTCAGCGGCAGGCACCAGAGGGACTGCCACGCATCCATGCGGGACATCGGAGCGCAGCCCGCCCGAAGGCACCCAATGGCCCCCCGGTGCCGGGCACGGTCAGGCACCGGACGGGGCGGTCCAACTAGGGGCGATAGCTCTCGCAATACATCTCGCTGAGGACCAGATCGTCGCCCTCGCCCACCGCGAGGCCCAGATTGATCAGGGTCTGGGCCATCTCCTGCAACTGCAGCAAGGTCGCCCCGGTCTCCTCGGTAAAGCTGGCAGCGGTTTCGGCGGTCATACGGCAGCCGCCTGAATGAACCGCGGCGACAAAGCTCTCCAGCGTGACGCGGCTCGGGGCGACCACCTGAGCCTGCACCGGGGCGTCCGCGGCCGTTTCCGCGGTCTGCGACGGCGAAACCGGGGCGGCGGCGCACAATTCCGGCGACAGGACCAGGGCACGATCCACGACGCTGGCTTGCCCGGTGTCCATCAGATGATCGGCCAGATCGTCCATATCCTGCATGGTCAGACCGATTTCGGCCATCCGGGCGCTGGCCTGTTCCTGGGTCATCGCACAATCATTGGCGCGAATCGCGGCGACAAAGCGATCCAGCGGCGTGGCCTCGGGCGACGGATCCGATGCCGGCACGCTGTCGCAGACCGCACGGTCGAGGATAAAGACACCGCCCATCATCATCGCCTGACCTGATCCGATGAGCACCTCGGCAACGGTCTCGGCCTCGTTCTCGGTCAGCGCATAGCGGGCCATGACGGCCTCGAACTCGTCTTCGGTGATGGAACAGCCCGCGTCAGACATCATCTGGACAAAGCGGTCCCGCGCGGACGCGGGGCGCGATTGAGCCAGCGCCTCGATTTCCTCCGGGGGGGCGCCCAGCGCCGTCGCGCAGAACACCGGATCACCGATCAGGCGATCCCCTGCCCAGCTTGCCTGCCCTGACGCGATCAACGCCTCGGCGGCGTTTTCGGCCATATCCATCGAGACGCCGAGGCCCGGCAGGATCGACGCGGCCTCGGCCTCGGTCAGCTGACAGCCGTTCTCGACCAGAACCTGCACCAGCACGGCACCCGGATCAAAGGGCTCGGCATCGGGCAACGGGGCCAGCGCCGCCCCGGCGCATATGTCGGACGACAGGGAAAACGTCTCGCCGTTGGCCAAGGCGCCGTGACCACGGGCGATCAGGGCGTCGACGAAACCGGTGGTGTTGGTCCGGTTCAGCCCGAACACCGCGAGGTTCTCCTCCGCGACGGATTCTGTCATCACGCAGCCATGCAGGCGGATCGCGGCGGTCAGCACCTCTTCGCCCGGAGCGTTCGGAATGCCGCACAACGCCGGGGACAGGGCAAAGCCGCCATCGGCGGTCAATTCGACAAAGCCAAGGCTCAGCATCTCGTTCAGCGCGGCCTGCACGTCCGACGGGGCGATCCGATCAAAGGCCAACAGGCCGTCCATCGTGGTCGAACAGCCCGCCTCGCGGAGAAAATCCGCCATGATCACGCGGTTCGGGCGGTCCTGCGCCTGCACCGCACCGGCTGCCGACACTGCCGCCAAAAGTGCAAAAAACCTTTTCATCTCAATTGCCTTTCGTCATCCCAATACTCTCTGCGCCGGATAATTTACGGCGCGCAGAGGCATCGTGCCCCAGAGAAGGGCGATGGCGCTACGAAAAAATGGGATGGGTCAGGTCAAAGTCGCGGCAGGGCGCGATGAAGGCCATGGGCCGGTGGAACACCGCCCCCGATCCGGGGCGGCGTCCTCTCGATCAACGAAATCAGCGGTCCACTTCGCCGAACACGATATCCATCGTGCCGATGATCGCGGCCACATCGGCCAGCTGGTGACCAGAGGCGACAAAGTCCATCGCCTGCAAATGCAGATAGCCGGGGGCGCGGAGCTTGGCGCGATAAGGCTTGTTGGTGCCATCGGCCACGAGGAATACACCGAACTCGCCCTTCGGGGCTTCGACGGCGGCATAGACCTCCCCGGCGGGGACGTGGAAACCTTCGGTATAGAGCTTGAAGTGATGGATCAGGGCTTCCATCGAGGTCTTCATTTCGCCACGGGTCGGCGGGGTCATCTTGCCTCGGGCCATGACATCGCCCTTCTCGTGGCGGAGCTTCTCACAGGCCTGACGGATGATGTGAACCGACTGGCGCATCTCCTCCATGCGGACGAGATAGCGGTCGTAGCAGTCGCCGTTCTTGCCGACGGGGATCTGGAACTCGAACTCGTCATAGCACTCATAGGGCTGCGCACGACGCAAATCCCACGCAAGGCCGGAGCCGCGGACCATCACGCCGGAAAAGCCCCAGTCCTGAATGTCCTGCTCGGTGATCACACCGATATCGCAGTTGCGCTGCTTGAAGATACGGTTCTCGGTGAGCAGACCGTCGAGATCGGCAAGCAATTCGAGGAACGGGGTCGTCCAAGCGTCGATATCCTCGATCAGCTGATCGGGCAGATCCTGATGAACGCCACCGGGGCGGAAATAGGCGGCGTGCAGGCGGGCGCCACAGGCACGCTCGTAGAACACCATCAGCTTCTCACGCTCTTCAAAGCCCCAGACTGGGGGCGTCAGAGCGCCAACGTCCATGGCTTGAGTGGTGACGTTGAGAAGGTGGTTCAGCACCCGGCCGATCTCGGAATACAAGACCCGGATCAGACTGGCGCGGCGCGGGACCGGCGTGTTGGTCAGCTTTTCGATGGCCAGGCACCAGGCATGTTCCTGGTTCATCGGAGCGACGTAGTCGAGACGGTCGAAATACGGCAGGTTCTGCAGATAGGTGCGGGATTCCATCAGCTTTTCGGTGCCGCGATGCAGCAGGCCGATATGCGGGTCGCAGCGTTCCACGATCTCGCCGTCCAGCTCCAGCACAAGGCGCAGCACACCGTGGGCCGCAGGGTGCTGCGGGCCGAAATTGATGTTGAAATTGCGGATCTTCTGCTCGCCCGTGACGGCGTCGACAGAGCCGTCATCATAGGTGTTCGTCCGAATATCGCCGTCCATCATGCGAATCCCCTCGCCAGATTATGCTGCCAGTTGTCCGGCAGCGGGCCCAACTCCTGAGCCGCCCAATCGTATTGCCGCTTTAGAAACCGTATTGCCTGCGGTTTCAATTCTTCTTTCATCCGTGCCTTGGGGCCCTCATGGGCCCTGTCGGCGCCATCGACCTCGGTGACACCAAGATCTAGATACTTGCACATATCGGTCCAGCCGTCCGGCGTAAACAATCGCTCGCAAAATTCCACGCGCAATTGATTCTTCGGGATCACCCTGCGCAATCGGGTGGCAGTCGCCTCATAGTCGCCGCGGTCCAGTATATGGGTCTCGTGACCCTTGTTGAGGATTCGCCACAAGGTGCCGTTGGACTTCTGTTCATGGGTCTCGTGAGGCTGGCGCTGGCGGTGGGCCTGCATCCGGACGTGGCTCCACAGCCGGTCGAGCGGGTCGCGAATCAGATAGACCCACTTCGCCTCGGGGCAGCGGGCCACCATCCGGGCCAGCACGTCCTCGGACAAGAGGGCGTAGTTCGGGGTCATATCGGCCACCAGCCGGGGGGCGGCGGCGTCGGTCAGCCACTCCAGATAGGCGGCGTCGCCGGTGCGGTCGCCTAAGAGCACGTCGATCAGGCCGGACATGTCGCGCAGGCGGCGCTGCATGTTCTTGACCTGCCAGCCGCGGCCCTCGGCCTGCGCCTCGGCCTTGGTCGCCATGAAACTGTCGAACCGACCCTGCAACGCCTCGATCTGCTTGGTGCGGATGGCCGGATCGAAGGTGTCCCAGTAATGCAGCTCCTTGACCGATTTCAGTGCGCAGTCGGGGTGCTCGTGCAAGGCGCGATAGAGCCATGACGTGCCGGCCTTGGTCGCACCGACGCAAAACAGGATCGGCTGCTCAGGCATCGACGAGGCCCGAGGTGCTGCGCCACTTGGCCGGAACGCGGTCGCCAAAGCGGGCGCGAATGGCGGCATAGGTCGGGGCGAGCAGCGCCATCAGATCGCGGTCCACCTGCGGCGGAACGTCGAACGATGCGCCCTTCGAGGCAAAGACCTTGCGCCCGGTCCAGCCCTTGCGGCTGGCCGCGCCGAGAAAGTCGGTCAAACGGTCCAGTTCGGATTGCTGGAACAGGGTCTCGTAAAAGAAGCAGGCCACCTGCTCGGGGGCGACGGCCTGATTGAGCGCATCGAGCACGAGGTCGTAGCGCGAGCGGAGGACCAGATCGGACTCGGCGCCCTCGGTCACCGCTTCGGTCAGCATCTGCACGGGGTCCCTGCCCGCGCGTTCCGCGGTCTGGCGCAGACGGGACAGGACGCGCGACACCGGGTCGCGCATGATCAAGACGAAACGGACGTTGCTGGCCATTGCGGCCATCTCGGCAAAGGTCTCGGCGCCGAGCCGGGCGTATTGCGGGTTCACCTCGCCCAGAGCGGGCTGGCCCTTGTAATGCTCGAACAGCAGATCGGCGTAGCCGGTATGCGCGCCGGTGTCGGCACCTCTGGCGACATCCCGGACCGCACGTTGATTGGCATGACGGCGCTTGATCAGGGGCGGCAGCAACGGACGGAGCAGGCGCGGCACCTTCTCCTGCTCGGCCAAGGCACCGGGCAGGCGGGTGTTCACGTCAAACGGCGGACGGACGGTGTTCCAGTAATCAGCCTCTTTCCACGCGGTCACGTGGATGCCGGGATGGCCAAGGAAATAGTCGTGCAGCCACGACGTCCCCGATTTCTGCGCACCGATCACATAGAACAGGCAGTCCGGCTTGGCGAAACGGGGGTCGACGGCAGCAGGCAAGGCGCTCAGCCCTTGGCCTCTCCGTCGGCCTTCTCATCGCCGGGCATGATGTATTTGGCGCCTTCCCACGGGCTCATGAAATCGAACTGGCGATATTCCTGCACCAGATTGACCGGCTCATAGACGACGCGCTTTTGCACCTCGTCGTAGCGCACTTCGGTATAGCCGGTGGTCGGGAAATCCTTGCGCAGCGGATAGCCGCGGAAACCATAGTCGGTCAGGATGCGGCGCAGATCCGGGTGGCCCGAGAACAGGATGCCGAACATGTCGAACACCTCGCGCTCGAACCAGTTGGCGCTGGGATGAACGCTGATGATCGAGGGCAGCATATCCTCTTCGCGGATTTGCACGCGCAGACGGATACGGTGGTTCTGATACATGCTCAGGAAGTGATAGATCACGTCAAATCGCTTGGCGCGGCCCGGATAATCGACCGCCGTGATATCCACCAGCGACGAGAAACGGCAGGCGGCATCGTTCTTGAGGAATTCGACAAAGCCCACGATGTTGGACGCAGCGACCGTCACGGTCAGCTCGTCATGGGCGACCTCCCAAGAGACGACGCAATCGGTGCGCTTCGTCTCCAGATGAGTGCCAAGTTCTCTGAGTGCCTCGGTCATATCAGGCCCCTATCTTACAATCGTGCCGGTGCGGCGCATTTTGCGCTGCAACTGAAGAATACCGTATAGCAGCGCCTCTGCCGTGGGCGGGCAGCCGGGGACGTAGACATCAACGGGCACGATACGGTCACAACCACGGACGACAGAATAGCTGTAGTGGTAGTAGCCGCCGCCATTGGCGCAAGAGCCCATGCTGATCACATAGCGCGGCTCCGGCATCTGGTCGTAGACCTTGCGCAGCGCCGGGGCCATCTTGTTGGTCAGAGTGCCGGCCACGATCATCAGGTCGGACTGGCGGGGGCTGGCGCGGGGGGCCGTGCCAAACCGCTCGAGGTCGTAACGGGGCATCGAGGTGTGCATCATCTCGACGGCGCAGCAGGCCAGACCAAACGTCATCCAGTGCAGGCTGCCGGTGCGGGCCCAGTTGATGATGTCCGCGGTCGAGGTCACAAGGAAACCCTTGTCCTGCAGTTCGCGGTTCAACTCCTGGGTGGCGACCTCACGGTCGGCGCCTGCGTCATTCAGTCCCGTAGCGATGCCCATAGGATGGCTCTCCTGCGTCCGATCGAGCGCCAGACAGGGTCCGGCGTATGTATCGCCTCTCGGAGTATGTCGCACACCCCAAAAGGTCAAGGCGACACAACGGTCAAAGCACGCATCCAAGGCGCATTTCCGGCGACGGCCAAGGACAGGCGGCAACTCGTTAACAGCTCCTTAATCATATCGTCCTACTCCGTTTGCGAGAATGATGACACAGACTGGCGCGCGCGAGGCTGCACTATGAACCTGCCCAAAAGGCTCTTCTGGACGACCTTCGGAACCGGCGCGATCGCCGTCGTGACAATCGTATCGCTTCTGGTGTGGATCACCTCGATGACGGACGAACTCGCCCGGATCGAGGCGCAAAGGCTGGTTGAGACGACGATCGAGATCAGGACAGAGCAGAACGCGCTGGTCACGGAGGATTACGGGCAATGGACCGCCGCCTGGGAATGGTATCGGGACGGCGACGACGAGGCGCTCTACGAAAATCTCGGCAGCGGCGCCGGGGATGCGGAAACCTTTGATTTCCTGTATTTCCTCGCGGCCGACGGGCGGCCCACCCATGCCTATGCCACAGACACTTACGAATCCGATCTCGGCCTCTATGACGCCTCGGTCGGTGCCGCCGCGCTCCAGGCGTTCGGTATGCCCCGGCTCATTCCCTACCATATGACGAGCGGGCTCGTCGACGCCGACGGGCGGATCGCGATGATCGCCGTCGGGCGGATACAGCCGGACAATATCGACGGGCTGACCAGCAACGACATGCCGATCATCATCGGCGGCAAATGGCTGCGGCCCGACGCCATCGGCAGCGCCCTGATGATCGACGGGATGGACCTGCAGCCGATCTCCGAGACGGCCGCCGAGGATAGCGCGGGTCTGCTTCTTACCTCGATCAACGACGTCCCGTTGGCGCGGCTGACCTGGCCCGCGCCGCGACCCGGACGCGCCCTGCTGCGACACGTCGCACCGGCGGTCGGACTGTTGGTGCTGCTGATCGTCATCGTAAGCTGGACCATCGGGCGAATCTCGTCCCAGCGAACCGAGGCGTTCATGCGCGAAAAGGTCAGCGCCCGGACCGATCCGGTCACCGGGCTGCTCAACCGCACCGGGCTTCTCGAAGAGACCGAAAGCGAGAACGTGCAGGAGTCCTTCGCCGAAGGCCGGATTGCGCTGATCTACATCGACCTCAACGGGCTCAAGCAGTTGAACGACGGGCACGGGCACCGGGTGGGCGACGCCGCCATCAAGGCCACGGCACAGCGTTTGCGTGCGGCGGTCCGCAAGAGCGACCGGGTCGCCCGGATGGGCGGCGACGAATTCGTCTGCCTGATTCTCGACGACTCCCCGCAAATCGCCGCCAAACACGTGGCCGAGCGGATCGCCCTGCTCACCACCCCTGACTTCACCTATGAAAAGCAGAGCTACAAGGCGCGGGTCGCCATCGGCATCGCCTTTTCAAGTCAGGCAAAGAACTGGGACACGCTGCTCAGCAACGCCGACGAGGCGATGTATCAGGCCAAGCGGGGCAATCTGTCGAATCCGGTGGTGTTCAAGAGCAGCATCGCGCTGGCCATCTAGCGCCACCCCGAGGCGGTGCCGCCGGGTAGGACAGCGCGGCAGGCGCCGCCATTTCGCAGGCGCCGTCATTTCGCAGGTCACGTCATTTCGCAGGTCACGCAACCCGATGACATCCGCTATCGCGAAAGGCTTCGGCCCGGCAACACGCCGCGCCGCCATCGGCCAGATCGCGTCAGAGATTGAAATCGGTCAGAAGGACAGGTCCGGACGGACCGGGCGCGAAAGCGGGATCACTCCCACTCGAGCGCGCCCTTTTTCCATTCGTAGGCAAAGCCGATGGTCAGCACGCCGAGGAACACCATCATCGACCAGAAGCCCACCATGCTCACATCCTGAAACGCGACGGCCCAAGGGAACAGGAACGCCACCTCGAGATCAAAGATGATGAACAGGATCGAGACGAGGTAGAAGCGGACGTCGAATTTCATCCGGGCATCGTCAAAGGCGTTGAACCCGCACTCGTAGGCGCTGACCTTCTCGGGATCGGGGTTGCGAACCGCCACCACGACAGCGGCCAGAATCAGGATCGCACCGAGAGCGATCGCAAGGCCCAGAAACACGATGATCGGCAGGTAGTTTCTCAAAAGGTCTTCCACGGGGGACGGTCCTTTGCTGTGCGGGCCTGGCCCCTCGGGGCGCGGCCGGAATAACGGCTGACTTCTCACTTACCCGGCGACCCCGGCGGGGTCAACCAAAGGCGGGTGCTTCACGGCGCAAAAACCACCGGTCTCCACCGCAGTGCACAGACAGGGATCACAGCCGCGACATCAGGCCGCGCACCACCCTGCCCGCTGGCCGCCGGCATAGGGGCGCGCATGGCCCGCCTCGATCATCAACTGGCGCAGGGGCTGCCCATCCAGTTCCATGGCGACGAGCAGCCGGCCATAGCGATCCGTCCCCTCGCGGACCATTCGCACTTCGCTCGCCCCCCAAATCGCCTGCCGCAGATACCATTTGGCCGCCAACGCCGCGGCATATTCCGACGGGCATTCGGGGCTGAACAATTCGGGCGTATCGAATCCGGTCAACCGGGCCGGGCCGCCCTCGCCGTTCGGACACCACAGGCGAACCGTGTCGCCATCGGTGATCGAGGTCACGCGACATGTGCTCGCCTCGGCCTGCACCGGCCGGACCAGCGTCAGCGCCAGATCCGAGCCGCCGGGCAGCACCACCAGCCCGAGAAGCCCTATCAGGACGACCGCCTTGAGCTTGGTCTCGATCCGCATCCCCCGCCCCCGTTTTCGCCAAAACGACAGGGACCGCTTTCGCGGGCGACGGCGCGACGGCGCCGTGTCATGCACGAGTCTCAAATGGGATCTGGCCATGCACACTCTCCTAGGCCAATACCTAGGCAAGTTTATGGCAACGCGCGCTAAATCGCCGCCTCGGATTGCCAGACGGCCGCCACTTCGGCGCGAATAATCCGGGCAATCTGGGCACAATCATCAAGCGAGAAGGTCAGTGGCAACCGCATGTCGACAAGCCCGGCAAGCACCGCATCGGTGCGCGGCAACGGCGACGCCGGCGCATAGCGCCAGCTGTCGTAGCGCGAGGTAAAGCCCACCGGCTCCGGCGCACCGAACCATTTCAGCTCAACCCCCCGGTCGAGGCAGCGGGACAATACGGCGCGAACGGCCTGCGGCTCCCATCCCGGCAGCAGGAATTGGAACGACGAGGCGACGAAGCCCTCCTTAGCCGGGCGCTGGATCAGCGACAGCCCCGCCAGATCGCGCAGCCCCGCCTCGACGACGCGGTAGCGGGCGTTCCAGCGGGCGGCCTGCTCGGGCAAGGCGCGCAATTGCGGGCGCAGAATCGCCGCGCGCAGGTTGTCCATCCGGCCCGAAATGTTCGGGGTCTCATATTTCACCGCCTCAAAGGCCTCTGGGGGCGGCCCGGCGCGGTGACGATCATAGAGCATATAGCTGCCCGACAGCACGATCGCGCGGGCCATCCCCTCGGCATCATCGGAAATCAGCAGGCCACCCTCGCCCGAATTCACATGCTTGTAGGTCTGGGTCGAGAAACAGCCAAAGCGGCCAAAGCGCCCGCTCTGCACGCCGCCCCAATGGGCGCCCATCGTGTGGGCGCAATCCTCGATCACGGTCACGCCGTGGGCATCGCACAGCGCCATCAGCGCCTCCATATCGCAGATATGCCCGCGCATATGGCTCAAGAGCAGCACCTTCGCCTGCCCGATTTTGGCCGCCAGATCCTCCAGATCAATGGTCAGGGCCTCGGTGGCCTCGACAAACACCGGAACAGCGCCCACGGCGGCAATCGCGCCCGGCACCGGGGCCAGCGTGAAGGCGTTCGACAGCACCCGGTCGCCGGGGCCGACGCCACTGGCGCGCAAGGCGGTGGTCATCGCCACCCCGCCGCTGGCCACGGCAAGGCAATAGCTGGCCCCGGTCAGGGCCGCGAATTCCTCTTCCAGAAGCGCCGCTTCCGCGATCTCGCCGGGGGCGGTGTTATAGCGGTGCAGCCGGCCATTGCGCATCACGGCAAGGGCGGCCGCGATCCCGTCCTCCGGGATCGGCTCCTGCTGGGTGAAACTGCCTTCAAAGCGTTCGGTCATGGGGCGCAGAATGGGGGGCCGCGCGGCCGGCGTCAATGAAGCGCTGCCGTGACCGGGACAAACACAGGCTCCGCACGCCGGCCCGCGCCACGTCAGAGCGCCAGACGGTCGACGACCAGAGGCAAATCGTCGAAGTGATCGAGCAGGGCCGCCGGGTTCAGCGCCGCCATATCGCCTCCGGCAGGGCCAAAGGTCACGAGGATCGACGGCACGCCCGCAGCCTCGGCGGTCAGGGAATCGGTGATGGTATCGCCCACCAGACAAGACCGCGCCGGATCGCCCCCGGCACGGCGCACCGCCTCGCGCAGCGGCTCCGGGTCGGGCTTGCGGACAGGCAGGCTATCGGCCCCGACCAGCGCCCCAAAGGCATCGCGAACACCCATGCGGACAAGCAAGTCCTGCGCCAAAGCCTCCGGCTTGTTGGTGCAAATACCCACGCGGTAGCCATCGGCCTTGAGGCGCTCGACGGCCTCCATGGCACCGGGATAGATCGTGGTATGGGTGTTGATGGCCTCGGCATAGGCGGCCAAGAGCGGTTGATACTGGCGATCCACCTCCTCCGGCCCGTGACTGCCGGTGCGGTCAAAACCGAGGGTCAGCATCGCCCGGCCGCCACGCAGGGCGGTGGCGGCATCGGCCACCGGGTCGAGGACATCGCCCAGCCCCAGAGATCGGAAACAGGCGTTCGCCGCCGCGATCAGGTCGCGGGACGTGTCCATCAGCGTGCCGTCGAGATCGAATATCACCGTGCGCATGAGGCTCCCCTTTTGGCCCTTCTGTAACGAAGCGTAAGGCGAAGTGAAGGGGCACGCTTGCGATACAAGGCAACATGTGGTGCAAGCACTGCAATATTCCACGACGAGGGGCATCCCGTGACAGCGATCAGCGCCATCATTCTGGCCGCAGGGCAAGGCAGCCGGATGAATTCCGACTTGCCCAAAGTTCTCCATGAAATCGGCAACGCCCCGCTTCTGGTGCATGCGATGACCTCCGCCGCCGCCCTGTCGCCGGACCGGACGGTGGTGGTCACCGGAGTCGGCGGCGATCTGGTCGACGCGGCGGCCAAGGCGCACGACGAAACCGCGCTCTGCGTGCGGCAGACCGAGCAGCTCGGCACCGGTCATGCGGTGCTGGCCGCCAAGGAGGCGATGGACGGCGCCCCCGGCGATGCGGTCGTGCTCTACGGCGACACGCCCTTCATCCGGGCCGAAACGCTCGAAGCGATGCAGTCCGCGCGGGAACACTACGACGTGGTCGTGCTTGGCTTTGATGTTTACGACGTCAGCGCGCGCTATGGGCGGCTGGTCACGCATGCCGACGAACTGACTGAAATCGTTGAATTCAAGGACGCCGACGCCGCGACACGGGCGATCACCCTGTGCAATTCCGGTGTCGTCATGGCCAATGCCGCGACGCTCTACCTGCTGCTCGACGCGGTCGGCAACAACAATGCCTCCGAGGAATACTACCTCACCGATATCGTCGGGATCGCCCGGTCCAAGGGGCTTTCGGCGACCGTCGTGCGCTGCGACGAGGCCGAGACGCTGGGGATCAACACCCGCGCCGAACTGGCCCGCGCCGAGGCCGCTTTTCAGTCGCGCGCCCGCGACGCCGCGATGGAGGACGGCGTGACGCTCGTCGCCCCCGACACCGTGTTCTTCAGCCTCGACACCTACATCGGGCGCGACGCGGTGATCGAGCCCAACGTGATCTTCGGCCCCGGCGTGACGATCGAATCCGAGGCCCGGATTCGCAGCTTCAGCCACCTCGAAGGCTGTCACGTCAGCCGCGGCAGCATCGTCGGGCCCTTTGCCCGTCTGCGGCCTGGCGCCGAACTGGCCGAAAACGTGCGGATCGGCAATTTCGTCGAGGTCAAGAACGCCCAGGTCGCAGAAGGCGCCAAGATCAACCACCTCACCTATGTGGGCGACGCCGATGTCGGCGCCCGGACCAACATCGGCGCAGGCACCGTCACCTGCAATTACGACGGGGTCTTCAAGCATCGGACGGTCATCGGCAAGGATGCCTTCATCGGCTCCAACACCCTGCTCGTCGCGCCGGTCACCGTGGGCGACAACGCGATGACGGCCACCGGCACCATCGTTACCCGCGACGTGCCCGCCAGCGATCTCGCCATCGGGCGGGCACGGCAGGAAAACAAGCCCGGCCTCGCCGTGCGATTGTTCGAAAAGTTAAAGGCCGCAAAGGCAGCCAAGCAAAAAGGAGCCGAATAATGTGCGGAATCGTCGGTGTCCTCGGCAGTCACGAAGCCGCGCCCATCCTCGTCGAGGCGCTGAAACGGCTCGAATACCGCGGCTATGACAGCGCCGGGATCGCCACCGTCAACGACGGCGCGCTCGGCCGGCGGCGGGCCTTGGGCAAGCTGGTGAACCTGTCCGACCTGCTGGTGCATGACCCCCTGCCCGGCAAGTCCGGCATCGGCCACACCCGTTGGGCCACCCACGGCGAGCCCAGCGTCAAGAACGCCCACCCGCACCAGTCCGGCCCCGTCGCGGTCGTTCACAACGGGATCATCGAGAATTTCCGCAGCCTGCGCGAGGATCTGGCCCGTCACGGCATCAGCCACGAAACCGATACCGACACCGAAGTCGTCTCGCTTCTGGCCAAACACTATCTCGATCAGGGGCTTGCCCCCCGCGACGCCGCCGAAAAGACCCTCGCCCGGCTCGAAGGGGCCTTTGCGCTGGTGTTCCTCTTCGACGGCGAAGAAGACCTGCTGATCGCCGCCCGCAAAGGCTCGCCTCTGGCCATCGGGCATGGCGACGGAGAGATGTTCGTGGGCTCCGACGCCATCGCGCTGGCGCCGATGACCGACCGGATCACCTATCTCGAGGAAGGCGACCGCGCCGTCGTCACCCGCGCAGGCGTCGAGATCCGCGATGCCTCCGGTGCCGTGGTCCAGCGCGACATGCGGACGATCCAGATCGACGCCACCCGCGTCGACAAGGCCGGGTTCAAGCACTTCATGGCCAAGGAAATCGCCGAACAGCCATCGGTGCTGGCCGATACCCTGAACCACTACATCAAAGACGGGCAAATCACCGATCTCGGGATTGATTTCAACCAGGTCGCGCGGCTGTCGATGGTCGCCTGCGGCACGGCGAGCTACGCCACGCTGGTCGCCAAATACTGGTTCGAGCAACTCGCCGGCCTGCCCGTCGACATCGACGTGGCCTCCGAATTCCGCTACCGCGAGCCGCCGATCCCCGCAGGAACCGTGGCGCTCTTCGTTAGCCAGTCGGGCGAAACGGCGGACACGCTGGCCGCCCTGCGCTACTGCACGGGCAAGGCCGACAAGATCGTCAGCGTCATCAACGTCCCCGAAAGCTCGATCGCGCGGGAAAGCGACGTCGCCCTGCCGATCATCGCCGGGGCCGAAATCGGGGTCGCCTCGACCAAGGCGTTCACCTGCCAACTGGTCACGCTGGCGCTTCTGGCGCTCACCGCCGCCCACCAGCGCGGCAAGATCAGCGACGCCGAACTGGCCAGCCACCTGACCGACCTGCGCGGCATGCCCGGCCTCGTCAATCAGGCGCTCGCCATCGAAGAAGACAGCAAGCGGATCGCGGCCAAGCTGGCCGAGGCGCGCGACATCCTGTTCCTCGGACGCGGCCGGATGTTCCCTCTGGCGCTCGAAGGGGCGCTGAAACTCAAAGAGATCAGCTACATACACGCCGAAGCTTATGCATCGGGCGAGCTCAAGCACGGCCCCATCGCCCTCGTGGACAAGACCGTCCCGGTGATCGTCATGGCCCCCCATGACGAGCTTTTCGACAAGTCGGTCAGCAACATGCAAGAAGTCATGGCCCGCGGCGGCAAGGTGCTCCTGATCACCGATGCCCGGGGAATCGCTGAGGCGGGCGACGGCGCATGGCGCACCCTGCACATGCCCGAGGTCGCCCCGCTCTTCGCGCCGATCCTCTACGCCATCCCGGCGCAGCTGCTGGCCTACCACACCGCACTTGCCAAAGGGACCGACGTGGACCAGCCGCGCAACCTCGCCAAGTCGGTGACGGTCGAATAGATGGCCGGACAGTCCCCCGCCCCCCTCGAACCGACCAGCTTCGCCCCCGCGCGACAGGTCGGCTTCATGGGGCCGAACACGGCACGGCGCTCCACGCAAACCACTGGCTCTGCCACAGGGATCATCACATGACACCGACCGAGACGCTCGCGCATCTGGAATCCATCGGCAACGAAGGCGACGCCGCAGGGATGCTGGCCTATCACAAGCTGCCGCGGCGCTACCTCGGCGTCCGCGCCCCCGTGCTCAGCGATCTGGCGCGCGATCTGCGCAACAGCCTGTCGCTGGACGACCGGCTCGCACTGGCCAAGGGGCTTTGGGAAAGCGACGTGCATGACGCCCGGATGCTGGCCGCCAAACTGCTCGAACAGGCGCGGATCCGGCCCGATGACGAAGGCGCGTGGCAGTTGATCCAATCATGGGTGCCGGATTTCGACGGCTGGGCGCTGGCCGATCACGCCTGCATCGCAGGGCAAAAGCGGCTCAAGGCCGATCCCAGCCGGATCGACGCCGTCGAAGCCTGGACCACCTCCGACGAGCTCTGGACCCGCCGCGCCGCCCTCGTCATCACGTTGCCGTGGACGAAACAGAACAATCCCTCCGCGCAAGACCTCGAAATTCGCGAACGGGTGCTCGGCTGGGCTGCCAGCTACGTGCCCGACCGGGAGTGGTTCATCCAGAAGGCCATCGCTTGGTGGCTGCGCGATCTGTCCAAGCACGACCCCGATCGGACGCGGGCCTTTCTCGCCGCGCATGGCGACAAGATGAAGCCCTTCGCCGTCAAAGAAGCCTCGCGCCACCTGCCCGACGCGCCCGCCGCCCCTGTCGAGGACAGCGCCGCAGACGAAAACGCGCCGGATGAGAATGCGTCGGATCAGAGCAGCCCAGACGAAAGTTAAGATCACGCCAAGGCGGCGCCCCTTGTGGCCACGATCAGGCCGTCCACAAGGGGCGAAATCCGGCACCTACGCCATACCGACGTGATACCGACGGCATACCGCAAGGCGTTTTCGCGGCGGTCTGACAGGTTAACGGCTCAGCCGGCGAACACCGCCAATTCCTGAATGGCGGTCAGCGGGATCTCCAGCAAGCGCATGGCAGGCAGGGATATTTCGCTGCCAGAGCCGACTTCGCCGCCCGAGGGACGCAGCTCCAGAACCACCGTCTTGCCCGTAGCAGTCACCTCGACGCGGCCCATGACGAGCTCTGTGACCAAAGGCGTCTCCATCCAGATTCCCGGATCGGCAGGGTCGCCCAAGGTCGCCAATGTGGTGCCGAGCGATTGCTCTCCGGCAGGCTCCGGCACCGCCAGCGCGGCGGCGCGATCCTCGGCGGTGGTGGTGTCGAATTCGTCTGCCGTGTTGGCCGTTGGCGGCGGCGGTGGCGGCGGCGTCGGGTCCAGCGTCTCGGGCGGCACGTCGACCGAGGCCGGCACGGCGCCCTCCGTCCCGGAACCGGGGGAAAAGAACTCGGTAAACTGAGCTTCGGTGCAACCGCTCAACGTGAACGCAAGGGCCAGTCCGGCCAAGGGAATCGTATGTTTCATAGCCGGCAAGATACGCGCGGCCCGCGCCCGCTGGCAACCATCCGCAAGCCCCACCTTGCGCAGGGTCCCGCCCAGACATAGGTTGCGGGCATGGACAAGAGCGCCGCCCCCCTGATCGACCCCTTTGCCCGCGCGATCCGCTATCTGCGGGTTTCGGTGACGGACCGGTGCGATTTTCGCTGCGTCTACTGCATGTCCGAAAACATGACCTTTCTGCCCAAGAAAGATCTGCTCACCCTCGAAGAACTCGACCGTCTCTGCTCGGCCTTCGTGCGGCTCGGGGTCGAGAAGCTCCGGATCACCGGCGGCGAGCCGCTGGTGCGGCGCGGCATCATGACGTTCTTTGACGGCATGTCGCGGCACCTCGCCACCGGCGCCCTCAAGGAGCTGACGCTCACGACCAACGGCAGCCAGCTCGAAAAATTTGCAAAAAATCTGGCCGACGCCGGTGTGCGGCGGATTAACGTGTCCTTGGACACTTTGGACGATACTAAGTTCGCCGAAATCACCCGCTGGGGTCGGTTAAGCCAAGTTCTGCGCGGCATCGACGCCGCCCAAGCCGCTGGCCTGCGGGTGAAAATAAACACCGTGGCGCTGAAAGGCTTCAACGAGGACGAGCTGCACACGCTGACCGACTGGTGCGCCAGCCGCGACATGGACCTGACCTTCATCGAAGTCATGCCCATGGGCGACATCGGCAACGAGAATCGGATCGGACAATACTGGTCCCTCAAGGACTTACGGGCCGAACTTGAATCGCGGCACAGGCTCACCGATCTGCCACTCAGCACCGGCGGTCCGGCCCGCTACGTGCAGTTTGAGAATGGCCAGAAGGTCGGTTTCATCACCCCGCTCAGCCACAATTTCTGCGAAAGCTGCAACCGGGTCAGGATCACCTGCACCGGTGAAATCTACACCTGTCTGGGGCAGGAAGGGCACTCGGACCTGCGCGCGCCCTTGCGCGCCTCCGAGGCCGACGCCCCGCTCGAGGATGCGATCCGGGCGGCCATCGCGCTGAAACCCAAAGGCCACGATTTTGACTATACGCGCCAAGAGGTTGCAGGCCAGATGACCCGCCACATGAGCCACACCGGCGGTTGAGATGACGACCCTTCCCCTGCGGCTCTATTCGGGGCTCGCCAACCTCTCCGCACCGCTTCTGTCCAAGCGCATTTCCGACAAGCTGACCAGCCAGGGGATCAGCGCCAAACGCGCCGCCGAACGCTTCGGGCAGGCCACCAAGGCCCGGCCCGCCGGGCCTCTGGCATGGGTGCATGCGGCCTCCGTGGGCGAAAGCCTCAGCGCACTGCCCCTGATCGACAAGCTGCTCGCCGAGCGCCCCGATCTGTACGTGCTGATCACCACAGGCACCGCCGCCTCAGCCAAGATCCTCGCCGAACGGCTGCCCGACAAGGCCTTCCACCAATTCGCTCCGCTCGACAGCAAATCCATCCTGACGCGCTTCCTGTTCCACTGGAGTCCAGACCTTCTGGTGCTGGTGGAAAGCGAGCTTTGGCCGCAGTTGATCCAGCGCACCGCTGCGCGGGACACGCCTCTCGCCCTGATCAACGCGCGGATGTCGCAAGGCTCGCTGCGCAACTGGGCACGGTTCGGCAAGACCGCGCGAGAGCTGTTTTCGCGGTTCAGCCTGATCACTGCGCAAAACGACAGCACCGCCCAAGGGCTGCGCGATCTCGGCGCACCCAACGTGACGGCCGCTGGCAATCTCAAATCCGCCGCACCGCCTCTGGCCGATCAGCCCGCGCTGCGACGGCGGATGAAATCGGCGTTGCAAAAAAGGCCGCTCTGGCTCGCCGCCTCGACCCATCCGGGCGAGGACGAACTCCTGCTCGCGACGCACCGGGCGCTGCTCGAGGCGCAGCCCGATCTCTGCCTGATCCTCGCCCCCCGGCACCCCGAACGGGCCGACAAACTCGCCGCCCAGATCGAGAGCTCGGGGCTCAGCCTCACCCGGCGAAGCGCCGGCGAACTGCCTGAACGGCAAGTGTTTCTGGCCGATACGCTGGGCGAAATGGGGCTCTGGTTCCGGCTCGCCCCGGTGACCTTCATGGGCGGCAGCCTCACACCGAACGGCGGGCATAATCCATGGGAGGGCGCGGCTCTCGGCACAGCACTTCTCACTGGCCCCAATCTCGAGAATTGCCGCGACGACTGGGCCACGCTCAGCGCAGCGGGTGCGGCCAAACTCTGCCGCACCGACAGCCTGCAAACCGACATCGGCTCGCTGCTCCTCGCGCCCGATCAGGCCAAGACGTTGGGCGCAAACGCCTTGAAAACCTACCGCGCACAGGCCAATAGCCTGACCGAAACCGCCAGCGCCCTGCTCGCATTGCTGCCCGCGAAAGGCACGTCATGACCAGCCCCGCCGTCATCGCCCCCAATCTCAAACGGCGCTATTCCGGGGTCACCTCCACGGTGTTGCGGCTGGTGCCGCTTCAGGCCAAATCGATCGACATCGTGACCACGGGGCCAAGGCTCCCGCCCGAAATCCCGCAAATTCCGCTCCTGAGCACGCTCACCCTGCCGCGCAAGCCCGCACGGGTCTGGCACGCCCGGCGCAACCTTGAAATGCTGGCCGGTCTGGCGCTCAAACACATCGGGCGCAAGAACCTCAAACTGCTGTTCACCTCCGCCGCCCAGAGGCAACATTCGGGCTATACCAAATGGCTGATCCGGCAGATGGACGCGCTGGTGGCCACCTCGGCGCGCTCCGCCGCCTTTCTCGATCTGCCCGCACAGGTCATCCACCACGGCATCGACACCGACACCTTCGCGCCCCACCCCGACAAAGCGGCCCACAGAAAGAGCCTCGGCCTCGATCCCGACGCCCTGCTAATCGGCTGTTTCGGGCGGATACGGCCGCAAAAAGGGACCGACCTCTTCGTCGACGCCATGATCGCCACCCTGCCCGATCACCCGAACGCGCAAGCGATCATCATGGGCGGCGTGACAGAGCAGTTCGTCAGCTTCACCAACGATCTCAAGGCGAAAATCGCCGCGGCAGACCTCTCCGACCGGATCAGGATCCTGCCCGAAGACAAGGGCTGGACCATCGCCCCGTGGTTTCAGGCGATCGACCTCTACATCGCGCCGCAACGCAACGAAGGCTTCGGGCTGACCCCGCTCGAAGCCATGTCCTGCGGCGTGCCAAGCATCGCCACACGGGTCGGCGCCTTCGAGGAAATCGTCGAAGACGGCAAAACCGGCAACCTGATCCCACCCGAGGATCCGGCAGCGCTCCAAGCCGCCATCGCCCAGATCCTCGACCAGCCCGACCTGCTCGCCGCATGGGCCGCCAACTGCCGCCCCCGGGCGCTATCGGGTTTCCGCATCGAAGACGAAGCCGCCGCCCTCATCCGCATTTACCGACAGCTTCTCGGCGACAACTAAGCTTCTTTTGGCCCCAAATACGGCCCCGCCGGAGGCGTCCTCCCGCGTCACAAGCTCAGGCGGCCGGCAAACGCTGCTCCACGATGCCCGCCCACCAGGAACAGCCCGCAGGGATCGCCTCGTCGTTGAAATCGTACTCGGGATGATGGACCGCAGCGGTATCGCCGTTGCCGACAAGGATATAGGCGCCGGGCCGCTCTTCGAGCATATAGGCAAAGTCCTCGCCGCCCATGATCAGGGGGGCCTCGTCGCATTGGCCCGCAATGCTCTTGGCCACTTCGGCGGCAAAATCGGTCTGTTCGTCATGGTTGGCCATCACCGGATAACCGTGGTGATAGGTGACCTGCGCCACCGCCCCGAACGTCGCGGCAGTGTTGGCGGCAATCGCCTGCAACCGCGCCTCGGCCATGGCGCGCATCTCCTTGCTCAGGGTGCGGATCGTGCCCTTCAGATGCACCCGCTGCGGGATCACGTTATAGGCCTTTGACGAGGTTTCGAACGAGGTGACCGAAACCACGATCTGCTCCACCGGATCGGCGTTGCGGCTGGCGATGGTCTGCAGGGCGAGCACCAGATGGCTGGCGACCACCGTGGAATCGACCGTTTCATGGGGCTTGGCGGCATGACCGCCCTTGCCCTCGATCACGATGTCAAACTGGTCGGTGGCGGCGAAAAACGCGCCCGGACGGATCGCAAAGCTGCCGGTCGGGCGGCCCGGCCAGTTGTGCATTCCATAGACCTCGTCGATCTTCCAGCGATCCATCATGCCATCGGCGCACATCTCGCGGCCACCGCCACCGCCCTCTTCGGCGGGTTGAAAGATCACCACGACCGTGCCGTCGAAATTGCGGGTTTCGGCCAGATACTGCGCCGCGCCCAAAAGCATCGCCGTATGGCCATCGTGGCCGCAGGCATGCATCGCACCGGGGGTCTTGGAGGCATGGGGGGCGCCCGTCGCCTCGAGGATCGGCAAGGCGTCCATATCGGCACGCAGGCCGATGACCTTGCCCTTGGTGTCGGTCTTGCCCTTGATCACACCCACCACGCCGGTGCGGCCGATGCCGGTGACCACCTCGTCACAGCCAAAGGCCCTGAGCTTGTCCGCGACGATGCCCGCCGTGCGGTGGGTCTCGAACAGGATCTCCGGGTGCTCGTGCAAATCGCGGCGCCACGCGGTGATCTCCGGCAGCATTTCGGCAAAGCGATTCTTGACGGGCATGGCGGTTCCCCTTTTGGGTCTGTGGTGTGATGGACAGGCAAACAATGTCGCGGTCGACGGGCAAGCGCAAGATGCGCACGGCGGTCAGCCCGTCGCGGCCGGTCACAGCTTGGCGATCATCGTCGCCGCTAAAGGCTCGGGCCCAGAACCAGCTTCGATCCATCCGAAAAGCGTGACAGGCGGAACCGGCTCAGATCGTGGCCCGGCTCCTTGCCCTGCACCAGCGCCGCCGCGATCCGGCCAAAGGCAGGGCCAATGCCGAACCCGTGGCCGCTCATGCCCGTCGCAATGGTCAGGCCCGGCAGGCTCTCGGCCCGGTCCACCACCGGAACGACATCCGGCATGGTGTCGATCATCCCCGCCCAAGCGGCCTTTGCCCTCGCCGGACCGTGGCCGGGGAACGTCGCTTCGAAATCGCGGAGCATCTTGGTCACTCTGGCGTGGTTCGGCGCGGGATTTAGGACGCGCATCGCCTCGAACGGGCTCGGCTTGTCGGCGTCCCAGCGGCGCGGCGTGCCCCAGGCATCGGGGAACCCCTTGGGGGCTTTGGGCCAGAGGCGGGTGCCCAGCGGATCCTGATAGATCTGTTGAGCATATTTCCGCAGATGGCGAAATGCGTCCGGCCCCACAAACAGTTCGCGATAACCCGACGGGGCGAGCGTAAAGCCGCCGTCCTGCCTGCGCCGCCACGCCAAAAGGCCATCAACCGCCGCGCCGGAAAACACCTCCGGCCCCGGCTCTGTCGCCACCACCGTGGCCCGGACCGACAGTTGCGGCAGCGCGATGCCGTGCCGACGAAGCAGCAGCGACGACCACGCGCCCCCCGCGACCACAACCGACCCTGCCTTGATCCGGCCCGCCTCGGTGATCACACCGGCGATCCGGCCCGCTTCGACGTCGAGGCTACGCACCGCACAGCCCTCGACGATCTGCGCCCCCTCGCGCACTGCGGCTCGGGCCAAGGCCGGCACGGCAACCCACGGCTCGGCGCGCATGTCGGTGGCCGTCCACAAGCCACCGGCCCATGTGCGGGCGGCTTCGGGCAGCAGCGCAGCCACCTCGGCAGAGCCCAGCAGGCGGCTGTCGACCCCCGCGGCGACGGCATTGGGCAGCCACGCCTCATAGCCCGCCATCTCGGCGGCGTCCTTGGCCAGATAGGCAACGCCGGTCTGGCGCAGGCCCAGATCCTCACCGATGGTCTCGGCCAGATCGCGCCACAGCGCCCCCGCCTCGACCACGATCGGCAACTCGGCGGCATCACGGCCCTGCGCGCGAATCCAGCCCCAGTTGCGCGAGGACTGCTCGCCCGCCACCCGGCCCTTCTCGATCAGAACCACCCGGACACCATCTCGGGCCAGATGCCACGCGGTCATCACCCCGACGATACCGCCGCCAACGATCACCACATCGGCCTCGGCCGGTGGCGGGCCGGGATGGGCAATCGGGCTGGCGTCGGAAATCGGAAACGGGATCATTCGCGCCAGTGCTCTTCGACCCATTTGGTCGGCAGGATGTAATGGCGCAAATGCGCCCAGACGCCCTCGGTGCGGCCCTTGCCAAAGGTGCGGGCGAGATGGCCAAGCGGGGTCTCCACCGGCGAGGCCTCGTCATAACGGCCCTCGATGGCGTGGTAAGGCTCCAGCGACCCGGGAAAGATCACGATCCGAGCATCGGCGGGCAGCTTGGGCGGCAGCAGATAGTTCAGCGGAAACGGCCTGCGGCAATGGCGGCGGAAATGACGGACCCAAGGGGCCGGAAACAGGCTCACCCCGCCCGGCGCATTGCGGGTCACAAAGCGCTGCTCAAAGCGGTATTCGTCCGCCACGCCCTGCGGATCGGCCTCAAAGCGCTGCTGTAGCGGTAACAGAGAGCCGACCGAGAACCGGAACACGCTGGTCTGACCCAGCTTTTCCAGCGGGTTCGACGGGTTGCGCGACAGGATCACGTCCTCGGGCGCTCCGAACTCAAAGAACGGATCGAGGCTGCCTGTGACGACCAGATCAAGGTCCATGAAAAGGACCGGGCCCGTGAGCGAGCCGAGCTTCGGCCCCCACAGGCGGGATTTCGGCCAGATGCCAAGGGTGCCCGTCGGCATCTCCACCGCGATCGGCGGCAACTCCTCGCACAAGACCTCCTCGCGGATGCCTGCGGGGTTGTCGGTAAAGCAGGTGAAGCTGAACGGCGGCGTGATATTGCGGGCCACCATGCCGTAAAGGCGATTGATATAGGCGGGGCCGTATTTCGTGCCCCAGTTGATGCAGATCACCTGCTTGGTCATGGTCATGGCATTTGTCTCCGCACCGTCAGGCTCGGTGATACCCGCTATTGCGGGCAGACAAAAGCCGTCAGCAGCGGCCCCGGCTCAGTCCAGATGCTTGCGGATGCGGCGCACCATCAGCCAGACCGCGATAACGACCACAGGCGTGGCAAAGGCGGCCAACATCGTCTTGCTGGTGTTGGTGGCATATTCCAACGGGCCAAGCAGATAGAGCACGAGGTTCAGGGCATAGTAGCTGATCGCCACCACCGACAGGCCCTCGACGGTGCGCTGCAAGCGCAGTTGCAGGTCCGCGCGCTGGTCCAGACTGGCGAGGATCTTCTGGTTCTCGGCAGACCGCTCGACATCGACGCGGGTGCGCAGCAACTCGGCGGCACGAACCGCGCGGGCGGACATCAATTGCAGCCGTGCCTCGGTCGATTTTACCGTCCGCATCGCGGGATCAAATCGGCGCACCATGAATTCGGCAAAAGTCTGGCGACCCTCCATCCGCTCCTCGCGCAGCACCTCGATGCGTTGGTTCACGATGGTCTCATAGGCCCCCGTCGCGCCAAAGCGGAAATTCGATTTGGCGACGATGTTCTCCAGCTCGGAGGAAATCGACAGCAGCGATTGCAAGGTCTCGGCCGGATCACCCAATGGGCCGACCATTTCCGACAACAGGGCCGACAGCTTGACGTCGACGGCGTTCATCTGGGGGCCAAGGTCGCGGGCGCGGGCGAGGCCCAGCATCGACATCGACTTGTAGGTCTCGATCTCGCACAGGCGCTGGACCACGCGACCGATGCGACGATCGCCCGTCCCGGGGCGGGCAAACACGGCAAACCGCATATGGCCCGCCGGATCGATGCGGAAATCGCCCGCCACCACCAACTCGTTGTCCAGAACCCGGCTCACCGCGATGCTTTCCAGAACGAACCAATCCTCAACCTTCTTGAGGATGCTCTCGTCAGTGCCGGCCTCCTCGATGCGGATCAGGGCCGAGGTCATCCGCGTGCCGGGGGCAGCTTCCATCCAATCGGTCGGAAACACCGCAAAGGTCGCGGCATCGAACGGACGGTCGGCCACTCCGTCACCAAAGATCGTGTAGGTGACGAACTCGGTATGGCTCTCCCATTTCAGCATGTGCTTGCCGATCTGGCCGGAGTAATGGGTCGCGCCGGGCTGCGGGTGCTGAGCGCCGAAACGGTCGAGCAACTGGATCAGATGTGCGCGGTCCGCGTCGCGATCGCGGCCGGCGGCGTTCTGGGCGGGCTTGAGCGCCAGATAGGCCGCGCGGCTTGGGGCCGTGACCGTTGGAAACGGGCGGGCGTGCAGCTCGTTGGACAGGGCATATCGCAGGGGATGATCGGCAATCGGGCTCATCTGGGGCGGACCTTCGCGCTTGGTTGGCTTCCTACCTAGCGAGATCGACACACCTGTAAAGCCAGAAAATGCCCTTCTTTGAAACGCTTAGCGGCGCACGATGGTATACCGTGCGCCGCAGGCTTGCGTGTCAGAGGTCAGATGACAACCACGTCCAGAGGAGGGAAGCCATTGAAACAGACCGAAGAATAGGTGCTGGTATAGGCACCCGTGTTGCGGATAACGATGCGGTCGCCGGACTTCAGCGTCAGCGGCAGGTTCATCGGGCGTTTCTCATAAAGCACATCTGCGCTGTCACAGGACGGGCCTGCCATGATGCAGGGGCCCATCGGATCGGCGTCGCGCTCGGTCTCGAACTGATAGCGGATCGCTTCGCCCTCGGTCTCGGCCAGGCCAGAGAAACGGCCGATCGACAGATAGACCCAGCGGTGCACGTCGCGGTCCGACTTGCGGCTGACGAGCATGACTTCGGCCACGATGGCACCGGCCTCGGCGACCATGCCGCGGCCCGGCTCTGCCATGATCTGTGGAACGGCACCGAAACGAGCCTCGACCTGCTCAATCACGCGCGACGCATAGGAGGTGGGGGCTTCGATGGCCTCACCATAGAACGCCGGGAAACCGCCGCCGATGTTGAGCAAGGTCAACTCGTGGCCCGCATCGCGGGCAGCGTGCCAGATCTCGGCCAGCGCATCGAGAGTGGGGGCCCACATCTCGGCGCGACGGGTCTGCGATCCAACGTGGAACGAGAAACCAACCGGGTTCAGACCCAGCTCCTTGGCATAGCCGAGCAGACGGATCGCGGTATCGCGGTCACAGCCAAACTTGCGGCTGAGCGGCCAGTCGGCCTCGGACGTCTCGACGATCAGTCGGATATAGACCGAGGCGCCGGGGGCGTGCTCTGCGATCTTCTCCAGCTCTTCCTCGGCATCGGCGGAGAACAGGGTGATCCCGGCGTTCCATGCAAAGGCGATGTCGGAGGCGCGTTTGATGGTGTTGCCAAAGGAGATGGTGTCGGGATGGGCACCCAGACCAAGGCACAGCTCGATTTCGCCACGGCTGGCGGCGTCGAAATGCGAGCCCAGCGCAACCAGACGCTCGATGATCTCGCGGGCCGGGTTGGCCTTGACGGCGTAATGAATGTCGGCGCGGCCGAGGCCCGCCTTCAGCGCGTTGTATTGCTGCTCGACCCGGTCCACGTCGATGACGAGGGTCGGGTGATCGAACTCGCGCGATGCGATGAAGGTATCGAGACGGGATGGGACGGCCTCCCGCACTGCGGGGGCACCAAAGTGTACAGTCATTGGTCATCTCCAGTAGACCCGGCCATAACGGATTTCACCCGCCCAAGACCGCTCAGTTCCAAGGGAGACGTTACCGTCGCTACGTAAACACGTGTGCGTTGACTGCTACTCGGCCAGAGGCGCGTGCGTTGGCGTCTATGGCGCTGCATTTGGGGCCAAACCGGATTCGGATCAAGAGAAAAATTGCAGCGCGCGAAAAATGTTTTCGGCGCGGGGCGCAAACCGTCAATCTGGCGGGTTCAGGGGATATTTTCGTCCTTGCACCGGACCTTGGGTCATACCCTACACCTGCGAGTCGTTCACCAAAGGCAAGGCCATGACCACAGATCAGCACCTCACCGCAGCCGACTGCGCCCGCGAAATCGGGCTGACCACCCGCGCGCTTCGGGTCTACGAAGAACGCGGCCTGCTCACCCCGCAGCGGACGGCCAAGGGCTGGCGAGTCTACGGGCCTGCGGAAATCGAGCGGCTCAACCAGATCCTGACGCTGCGCTCCATGGGGCTCAGCCTGTCGCAGATCGGCGAGGCGCTGGCGCCCGGTGGGGCCGATTTCGCCACGCTTCTGCAAATGCAAGAGCAGCACCTGACCGACAAGCGGCGCGACATCGACGCGGCACTGGCGCGGATCGCGGCGCTCAGACCCGCGCTGACCGAAGGCCATGCCCTGCCCATCGGTGATCTCATCGCCCTCGCAAAGGAGACCCAAGCCTTGGACACCCAAACCGACGACATCGCATGGAAGCGCTACGAACAGGCCCGGCCACGCACCGCCATCGACATGCCCGCCGAAGCGCTCGGCACCCTGCCCGGCGCCTACCGGCTCTTTGATGACAGCTTCTGCGAAATCAAGGCCGAGGACGGCAAACTGTTCATCCGTGTGAACGCCCAGCCGCAGGTCGAAATGTTCGCCGAAGCGCCCGACGCCTATTTCCTCAAACTGGTGCCCGCGCAGATCACGATCCAGCGCAGCGGCGGCGACGTCACCGGGCTGACGATCCACCAGAACGGGCAAGAGATAAGCGCCACCCGCACCACCGCCAAGGAACTGGCAGAGGCGGAGGTGGCTCTGGCCGACCGCAAATCCGCGCGGCAACCGCTTGCCGAGAGCGAGCCCGCCCTGCGGCGGCTAATCGACGAGCACCTGTCGGGCCAGATCGACTATGCCCGGATCACGCCGGCGCTGGCCGAACTGATGCGACCGCAAGAGGGAATGGCACGGCAGGAACTCGTCAAGGCCGGCGCTCTGCAAGAAGCGCGGTTTCTCGGTGTGGATGACAACGGCTTCGACGTGTTCGAACTGCGTTTCGAGAACACCCGGCAGAATTGGGGGATCGCCCACGACAATGTGGGGCGCGTCGACGGGCTATTCATGCGGCCAGCCCTCTAAAGCAACTTTCACGCGAGGCCGGCGCGGGATACAACCTCGCCATGACCCGCGTGATCCTGTTCAACAAGCCCTTCGACGTGCTGTCGCAATTCACCGATAGCAAAAGCCCGTCGCCCCGGCGCACGCTTTCGGATTTCATCGACGTGCCGGGGGTTTACCCCGCCGGCCGGCTGGACCGGGACAGCGAAGGGCTGATGGTGCTCACCGATGACGGGCGCTTGCAGGCACGGATCGCGGATCCGGCGCACAAGCTGGCCAAGACCTATCTGGTGCAGGTCGAAGGCGCGCCCAGCGACGCCGATCTCGAACCGTTGCGGCGCGGCGTCACGCTCAAGGACGGTCCGACCCGGCCCGCGCAAGTGCGGCTGATCGAGGCGCCGGACCTCTGGCCGCGCGATCCGCCGGTGCGCTTTCGCAAATCCGTGCCGGACACATGGATCGAGTTGACACTCCGCGAGGGGCGAAACCGGCAGGTGCGGCGGATGACGGCGCATGTCGGGTTTCCAACGCTGCGGCTGGTGCGCTGGCGGGTGGGCGACTGGTCGCTCGACGGCTTGGCCTCCGGGCAGTGGAAAGACGGCTGAGGCAGCGGCCCGCCGCTTGCCCGCTCACCTTACGCAATCGTGCGTTGCCAGACAACGGGCGTCGCTTAACATGGGGCCCGAGGTGACGCCGATCACCCCACGCAACAGGAGGCTGCGCATGACCCGGATGACCGCAAAGGACTTCGACCAAGAGCTGCTCGAACTCTACGATTTCTACGCCCACGGCCAGATCACCAAACGTGAGTTTCTCGACAAGGCCGGCAAATTCGCCGTCGGCGGCGTCACCGCGATGGCGCTTCTGAACATGATGTCGCCCAACTATGCGCTGGCCCAGCAGGTCAATTTCAACGACGAAGACATCCTGCCCGAATACATCATGTATCCCTCGCCCAACGGTCACGGCGAGGTGCGCGGCTATATGGTCAAGCCCGCCAACGCCACAGGCCCCCTGCCCGCCGTTCTGGTGGTCCACGAAAACCGGGGCCTGAACCCTTACATCGAGGACGTGGCCCGCAGGCTGGCCAAGGCCGGGTTCATCGCATTGGCGCCAGACGGGCTGACCTCTGTCGGCGGCTATCCGGGCAACGACGCCGAAGGCCGGGATCTGCAGCGGACGGTCGACGGGACCAAGCTGATGAACGACTTCTTCGCCGGGTTCGAATACCTGCTCGGCCACGAGGACAGCACCGGCAAGGTCGGCGCCACGGGCTTCTGCTACGGCGGCGGCGTGGTGAATGCGCTTGCGGTCGCCTACCCGGAGCTCGGCGCTGGCGTGCCGTTCTACGGACGGCAGGCGGCGGCCGAAGACGTGCCAAGGATCGAAGCGCCTCTCCTGCTGCAATATGCCGGGCTCGACGAGCGGATCAACGAAGGCTGGCCCGCGATGGAGGCCGCGTTGCAGGCCAACGACAAGACCTACGAGGCGCATATCTACCCGGACGTGAACCACGGCTTTCACAACGACAGCACTCCGCGCTACGACGAAGCCGCCGCCGAACTGGCGTGGGATCGGACGCTGGGCTGGTTCAACACCCACCTTGGCTGACACACGGCGCGGTGCCTCGACCCATCGGGGTGCCGCCAATCCCGGGATGACCCGGCGGAAGTGACGCCACCTGCGCTAACCATTCCGGTTTTTTCCCCGTTTCGCATCGCCCGCCCCCGGTCTACGACGGGCGCAAATGTGACTCGTTAGGAATTGACCGTGTACAAGATACTCTCCGCCGCCGCCCTTGCCGCTTTGCTGCCCATGAGCGCCAACGCCGCAACCTTCTTGGCCGACACCGCGAATTTCGTCTTTTCGGCGAATGGCTTCGACTATGTGGACGTCGAGAGCACCGTCACCGATCCGGGGACCGAAGCCGACTACGCCGGGATCATCACCGCCGACGTTTCGGCCTCTTCGGTCGAGTTCGTCTACGACATCACCAACTACGGCAGCGTCGGGGCCGCGACCACGTGGGAAATCACCGGGCTGGACACCGACGACGGGTCGATCATCACCGGTCTCACGCTCACCTCGGGCAACACGGCCGACATCTTGGCGACCAGCTTCACCGACAATTCGATCTCGGTCACCTTCGCCAACATGTTCAACCCCGAGCCGGTGCACAGCTTCTCGTTCGACATCGCGACGACAATCGCCGCCGTGCCGCTGCCGGCCTCGCTGCCGCTTCTGGCCATCGCACTTGGCGGGCTGGGGATCGTACGGCGCAAGCGCAACACGTAACTACCACTCCACGGACACGATCAGGGGCGCCGCATTACTGGGGCGCCCCTTTTTTATGGACTTCGGCAGCCGGCCTAGAGGGCCAGGCCGATCTGCGTGGTGCCCGTATAGCCCGACACCACGTCGCCGGTCATCTTGAGCATGATCTGTTCGCGCTCGGCGTCGCTGTTATCGCGCCAGATCATGTCGCGCTCAAAGGTCTGGCGGCTCAGGTTCGGCACCGACGGGGCGTAAACGCTTGCGCTCGCATAGGTGGCCTCGCACTCCGCCCGCGGCAAGGCAACCTGTGCTATCAACAGGCTGTCTTGGCCAGACAATGCCGCCTCGGCGCTCTCGAACACCTGAAAGTGGATGTGCGGCCAGCGGTTGGAATAGCAGCCCGGAAAGATCGACGTAAAGCTGACCCGACCCTGCGCATCGGTGATGCCGACGCCGCGCAGATAGTTCTGATCCTCGATCTCATAGAGCGAATACCGGCCCTCGGCGTCGCACATCCAGATATAGACCGCCAAACCCTCAAGCCCGGCACAGCCCGCGTTGACGTCGACAAGATCGAGATGAAGCGTGAACGGCGCGCCCTCGGCCTCGCCACTCATCCCGGCAAAGCTGGTGCGCACGTCGGAGCGGATCACACCCTGCTCGCTCAGCACGTTAAAGGCCGTTTCGCTGCGGCGAGACGGCGAGCCGTTGGCCGGGAACGGGCCTTGGGTCTCCGGCGCGGTGGCAAAGCAGGACAGGGCCTGTGCATTGGCACTCGTGGCCGCCATTCCGGCGATGCCGCCCAGGCCCAACAAGACGGAGCGTCGGCCCAACAGGCGCGGCAGGTCGTGGGCCAATCCGTGATCGTGATCATGCTTTTCGTGGTCTGACATGATGTCTCCTCTTCTGACGTCACAGGCTCAACGCACATACCCGCCAATTCCGTTGCAGAAAAATTGGCCCGGGAAAAGAAAACAGCCGCAGCGGTGAAGCTACGGCTGTGTTCGATGCTGTGCGGCTTGCCGATCAGTTGATCTTGGGCAGCAGCTCGTCCAGCGATTTCTTGGCGTCGCCATAGAACATCCGGGTGTTTTCCTTGAAGAACAGCGGGTTCTCGATCCCGGAATAGCCGGTGCCCTGCCCGCGCTTGGACACGAACACCTGCTTGGCCTTCCAGCACTCCAGAACCGGCATGCCCGCGATCGGGCTGTTCGGGTCGTCCTGTGCGGCCGGGTTCACGATGTCGTTCGAGCCGATGACGATGGCCACGTCAGTGGACGGGAAATCATCGTTGATCTCATCCATCTCCATGACGATGTCATATGGCACTTTGGCTTCGGCCAAGAGCACGTTCATATGACCGGGCAGACGGCCCGCGACAGGGTGGATCGCAAAACGAACTTCCTTGCCAGCGGCGCGCAGCTTGCGGGTCAGTTCGGCCACGGCCGACTGCGCCTGCGCCACGGCCATGCCGTAACCGGGGATGATGATGACGCTGTCGGCTTCGTTCAGCGCGGTGGCGACACCGTCACTGTCGATGGCGATCTGCTCACCGTCGATAGCCATCTGCTCGCCCGCCGGGCCGCCAAAGCCGCCCAGAATGACGCTGACGAACGACCGGTTCATCGCCTTACACATGATGTAGGACAGGATCGCACCGGACGAACCGACCAGCGCACCGACCACGATCAATAGATCGTTGCCGAGCGAGAAACCAATTGCCGCCGCGGCCCAGCCGGAATAGCTGTTCAACATCGACACCACGACAGGCATGTCGGCACCGCCGATACCCATGATCAGGTGATAGCCGATGAACAAAGCGGCCAAGGTCATCAGGAACAGCGGGAAGAAGCCGCCGGTGTTGAAGTACCAGATCAGGCACAGGGCCGACAGAATGGCCGCTCCTGCATTGAGCATGTGACCGCCGGGCAGCTTGGCCGCGGCGGAATTCACCCGTCCGGCCAGCTTGCCATAGGCAATGACCGATCCGGTGAAGGTGACGGCCCCAATAAAGATGCCCAAGAACAGCTCGACACGCAGAATGTTCAACTCCACGGCGGTCTTTTTGGCAATGAGCGCCCCAAAGGTGGCAAACTCCGACCCGTCAAAGCCCGACGCCATCAGCGACGTCACCCGCGAGATCTCGAAATGCGCGATCAGGCCAACAAGGACGGCCGCCAGACCGACGAGAGAGTGCATCGCCGCGACAAGCTCGGGCATCTGCGTCATCTGGACCTTGGTGGCCAGCTGATAGCCGATCACGCCGCCGCCTGCGATCAGGATGATCGACAAGAGCCACAATCCCGAGCCGGGTCCGATCAGCGTCGCCGCCACCGCAAGCGCCATGCCCGCAATGCCGTACCACACCGCGCGCTTGGCGCTCTCCTGCCCCGACAGCCCGCCGAGCGACAGGATGAAAAGGATCGCCGCAACGACATAGGCCGCTGTTGTAAAACCGAATTCCATTATCCCGTCTCCCTTACGACTTTTGGAACATGGCGAGCATGCGCCGTGTCACGAGGAAGCCCCCGAAAATGTTGATGCCTGTCATGAACACCGCGAGCGCGGCGAGGATCACGACCAGGGCCGAGCCCGATCCGATCTGGGTCAAGGCACCCAGAATGATGATCGACGAGATCGCATTGGTCACGGCCATCAGCGGGGTGTGTAGGCTGTGCGCCACGCCCCAAATGACCTGAAAGCCCACGAACACCGCCAGCACAAAGACGATGAAGTGCTGCATGAAGCTCGCCGGGGCGACCAGACCCACGGCCAGCAGTAGAACCGCACCGACCGACAGCAGGGCCACCTGATTGCGGGTCTCTTTCTTGAACGCGGCGACATCCTGCGCGCGCTTTTCCTCGGGCGTCAGTTCCTTTGGCTTTTCCTTCTTGGCCTGCACGGCAATCGCTTGCACCTTGGGCGGCGGCGGCGGGAAGGTGATCTCGTTCTTGTGGGTAACGGTTGCGCCCCGGATCACGTCATCTTCCATGTTATGGTCGATCACACCGTCCTTTTCGGGGGTCAGATCGGCCAGCATGTGACGGATATTGTTGGAATAAAGCGTCGAGGACTGCGCCGCCATCCGGCTCGGGAAATCGGTATAGCCGATGATGGTCACGCCGTTGTCGGTGACGATCTTCTCGTCCATCACGGTCAGATCGCAGTTGCCGCCACGCTCGGCGGCAAGGTCCACGACGACCGAACCGGGCTTCATCATCTCGACCATGTCCTTGGTCCAGAGCTTCGGCGCCGGACGGCCGGGGATCAGGGCGGTGGTGATGACGATATCCATGTCCGGCGCGATCTCGCGGAACTTGGCCAACTGCTTGGCCTGGAATTCCGGGCTGGACGGCGGGGCATAGCCGCCGGTCGCGGCCCCATCGGGCAACTCGCTGTCGTCGAACTCGAGGAACACGAACTCGGCGCCCATGCTCTCGATCTGCTCGGCCACTTCGGGACGGACGTCAAAGGCGTAGGTGATCGCGCCAAGGCTGGTGGAGGTGCCGATGGCGGCCAATCCGGCCACACCAGCGCCCACAACCAACACCTTGGCCGGAGGCACCTTACCCGCGGCCGTCACCTGCCCGGTGAAGAAGCGGCCAAAGTTGTTGCCGGCCTCGATCACCGCGCGGTAGCCCGCGATATTGGCCATCGACGACAGGGCGTCCATCTTCTGGGCACGGGAAATCCGAGGGACCATGTCCATCGCGATCACCGATGCGCCCTTGGCATTGGCGGCCGCCATCAGCTTTTCGTTCTGACCGGGATAGAAGAACGAGATGACGGTCTGGCCCTCGGTCAGACGCTTGACCTCGGTCTCGGTCGGCGGACGGACCTTGACGATGACCTCAGCGGCCTTGAACAGGGCGGCGGCGGTCTTGACCACCTCGACACCGGCCTCCTTGTAGGCGGCGTCCGAAAAGCCGGCGAGCATCCCTGCCCCGGTCTCGATGACACAGCTATGACCCAGCTTTTGCAGGTCCTTCGCCGAGGCGGGCGTCATGGCGACGCGCGCTTCTCCCTCAAATACTTCTTTCGGTGCACCGATCTTCACGGGCCATCCCCTCCAAAATCATAGCGTTAATATTGCATTATAACGCGCAAGATCGTTTCACAAGGCGACTACGCCCCGCAATAACAGTATTCGAAGCGATATCTGCGCCTCGCGCCTTACTTAGGGTCAAATCCAGCGCCGGGTGCGGGCGGCATAGGCGTCAAAGGCCGGGCCGAAGGCGCTGCGCAATCTGGCCTCTTCGGGCAGGATGAAACGGCGGGTCAGCACCCACGCCAGCAATGGAACGAGGATCAAGGACCACCACGCGCCCCAGCGCAGGCAAAAGCCCGCCAGAACCATCAGATCGCCCAGATAGATCGGATTGCGCGAGATCGCAAAAATGCCGGTCGAGACCAGGCTGCGAGGCTGCATATGCGGCACCGGCGTGGTGCGGGCGTTCATCATCTGAAGCACTGCAGCGGCCATCAGCACCAAGCCGGCCATCAGGATCAACGTGCCGATCCAGACAAAGCCGCCCTCCCCGCGCCTGTCGATCCAGGCAAGGATCAATGCGCCGACAAGCCAGACAGGAGGGATATCGAGCCACTTCATGGCACTAGGATGACCGGAGCACGGGGCATTGTCACGCCCCTTCGGCAGTGCGCCGGCCCGGAAATTCGCGATCGGGACTGTGGCGGGAAAGGGGCGGCGAAATGCCGACGGCCGCAATTCGGCCGCCTTTGTCCCACAATCGCCCCAAGCCGAACCAATTGCCGCCCAGAGCCTTGGATAGTCCTGAATTTGGAAACATCCGTATGAGGCTCACCACGTGTGCGCCGAAAAGAGGGTATCGGGCGGCAAAGACCGCCGGGCAAAAGAGCAGGTTTGACAATGGCGCAAGGGTATCTGGTCGATCTGGCCGATGGAAAACTGGATGCGAACGACTCAATCGCTCTGGCGATGCTGGGGTTCAATCCAGACAGCACCCTCGGCACCGGCACATGGACCTTCAGCGGCGTCGACAACGGCGTGACCGTCACCGATCAGGTCGCCACCGGCACTTATGTGCTGGGCACCGACGGCAATGTCTACTTCGTGCCGGACAGCACCACCATCGAAAGCGTCAGCAGCGCCAGCGCCACCAGCGTGCCCGCCTATGACAACGACATCTTCGGCAGCGCCGGCGATCAGACGCTCGGCGGCTCCGGCCAGTCCGAGACGATCTATGGCGGCGCCACCACCAGCCCCACAGGCACCGGCGCCGACACCATCGCGGCAGGCGACGGCAACGACACGGTCTATGGCGGCGACGGCGACGACGTGATCGCCGGCGGCGGCGGCAACGACAGCATCCTCGGCGGCGACGGCGACGACACGATCCACGGCGACGAGGCCACGGCGACGACCAGCAGCACCGAAACGCTGCAATGGGTCACCGGCGGCACCCCCAACGGGACGAACCTCGCCGGCGGCTTTACCCAAGACACCGGCGGCATGAACGTGACCGTCAACTTCAACAACGACGGCGGCAATACCGGCGTCGTGGCCTCCAACGCCACGCAATATGTCGGGGGCGAAAGCCTGAGCACAAACTCGGGCGTCAACCTCAACGGCGGCAGCTTCGGCGGCAACGTGACCGCGACTCTGGTGTTCAACGCCGACGACGGGGCCAACCTGTCGGACGAAGTCGAAAACGTCGTGTTCCTCGTCAACGACATCGACGCCGGCTCGCACCAGGATATCGTCACGGTCAACGCCTATGATGCCGACGGCAATCCGGTCGCCGTGACCATCACCATTCTGGGTGACGACAGCCTCAACGGGCAGACGGTCACCGGCGCAGGCTCCGGCTCTCAGGCCGACGCGGGCGGCTCGATCCTCGTCGAGATCGCAGGCCCGGTCCATTCGGTCGAGATCATCTACGAGAACGGTGGCAACTCCGGTCAGGCGCTCTGGATCACCGACGTGCAGTTCGACACCGTCCCCGCCCTAGACGGCGACGACGAGATCGACGGCGGTGCGGGCAACGACACGATCTTTGGCGACGCGGGCGACGACGTGCTGCTCGGCGGCAGCGACGACGACCAGATCGACGGCGGCACCGGCAACGACAGCATCTATGGCGGCGACGGCAACGACAGCGCCACCGGCGGCGAAGGCGACGACTACGTCGAGATGGGCAGCGGCGACGACAGCTTCGGCGATTTCAGCACCGACGCGGGCAACGACACGATCTATGGCGGCGACGGCAACGATTCGATCGTCGGCGGCGCGGGCAACGACACCGTCTTTGGCGACGCGGGCAACGACGACCTGACCGGCGGCTACGGCGACGACACCATCTATGGCGGCACCGGCGACGACTGGATCTCCGTCACCGACGACCACGACAGCAGCCAGGTCTTCGGCGGCGAAGACATCGGCGGCGGCGATACCGACACGCTTGGCTTCTACACCTTCGCCACCACTTCGGGCGTGGATATCAGCTACACCGGCTCCGAAGCAGGCAGCTTCGACTTTCTAGGCTCTGCCGCCACCGGCAGCTTCGCCGAAATCGAGCATGTGCAGACCACCGACCAAGACGATATCGTCGACGGCGCGCTCGGTTCGGGGATCGACGTCAGCACGATGGGCGGCGACGACAGCGTCATCGGCAGCAGCGGCGCCGACACGATCTCGGGCGGCACCGGGGCGGATACGATCAGGGGCGGGCTCGGCGCCGACGTGATCGACGTCGGGGCCGACAGCGACGTCGACATCCTCGTGCTCGGCTCTGGCTTCGGGAACGATACGGTCACGAACTTCGCGGCCCCCATCGACAACGGCGACGGCACCTTTACCGGACAGGATCAGCTCGACACCTCGACGATGCAGTCCGCCGACGGGCTTCCGGTCTTTGCCGAACAGGTCGTCGTGGGCAACGACGGATCGGGCAACGCCCTGCTCACCTTCCCCGACGGCAGCACGCTGACTCTCGTCGGCGTGGCCGAGGCCGACGTGAACAGCCTCGACGCGCTGATCGCGATGGGGCTGCCCGACGGCGACGGGGTCATTCTGGGCACGGGTGCCGCCGATACGATCAACGCAGGCTCCGGGCCGGACGCCTCGGGCGACGTGATCGACGGCAACGACGCCATCCTGGCCGGGGACACCGGCAACGACGATCTGGTCTATACCGGCAACGGGCGGGACACGATCGACGCGGGCACCGGCAACGACGAAGTCTACTCCGGGGCCGATGCCGACAGCGTGGCTGGCGGAACGGGCGACGACAGCCTCTATGGCGGCGCCGGGAACGACGTGCTGCAAGGCGACGCCGGGCTTGATCTGGCCTATGGCGGGCAAGGCAACGATACGCTCTTCGGCGGCGCGGACAGCGACACGCTGTTCGGCGACGACGGGTCCGACACGCTCTACGGCGGCACAGGCAACGACAGCCTGTCCGGGGGCGAGGCGGGCGACAGCATCTTCGGCGGCGACGGCGACGACGCGATCAATGCAGGCGACGGCGAAGACAGCGTCTGGGGCGATGCAGGCAACGACACCATCACCATCGGTGAAGGCGACAACGTCGTGCGGGGCGGCACCGGCAATGACACCGTCATCGGCACCAACGACGGGCGCGACCTGATCTATGGCGACGACGGCGACGACAAGCTGAGCGGCGGCACCAACGACGACAGCATCTATGGCGGCGCAAACGCCGACTCCATCGGCGGCGACGACGGCAACGACCTGCTCGACGGCGGCGACGACAGCGACGCGGTCTATGGCGGGGCCGGCAACGACACCATCGAAGGCGGGCGCGGCGATGACACCACCTTCGGCGGCGACGGCAACGACATCATCAACGCAGGCTCCGGCACCGATACGCACTACGGGGAAAGCGGCGACGACATCTTTACCCTCGGCAACGATCTGGGCGGCTTCGGGGCGGACTCGATCTTTGGCGGAGACACCGGCGAGACCTTCGGCGACACGCTCGACACTACCGCGCTGACCTCGGATCTGCAGATCTTCCTCTCCGGGCCGGAGATGGGCTCGATTGCGCAGGGGCGGTCCGATCTGACCTTCTCCGACATCGAGATCCTGAGCCTCGGCGCAGGCAACGACTTTGTCATGGGCTCGTCCGGGGCGGATACGGTCTATTCCGGCGCGGGCAGCGATATGATCATGGGCGGCGCCGGAGACGACCGGATCGATCTGGGCGGCGCCGACGGGGCGGTCGACTTCATCGGGCTTCAGAACAACGACGGCAACGACGTGGTCAGCGGCTTCGAAGGGCCGATCGACAACGGCGACGGCAGCTTTACCGGACAAGACCAGATCAACGTCAGCGGGATCACCGTCGCCGGTCGGCCGATCACCGTCGATGACGTGGTGGTCACCGACGACGGCTCGGGCAACGCCGTTCTGACGTTCCCCAACAACACATCGGTGACGCTTCTGGGGATCGCGCCCAGCGCCGTCTCCAGCCCCGAGGCGCTGCACGCCATGGGCATCCCGATGCTCAACTACACCGTTGACGGCACCTCGGGCGACGACTTCATCGACGATGGCTACACCGACGATCCGAATGGCGATGTCGTCGATGGCAACGACGCGCAGGACGGCTCGAACGACGACGTGATCCTGGGCAACGACGGCAACGACGAAATCTTCGGCGGCTTTGGCAACGATACCGTCTACGGCGGCAACGACAACGACACCGTCATCGGCGAAAGCGGCAACGACGAGCTTTACGGCGATGACGGCGACGATTCCGTGAATGGCGTCGACGGCGACGACACGCTCTTCGGCGGCGCCGGCAACGATCTGCTGGAAAGCGGCAGCGGCAACGACGAGACCCACGGCGACGCGGGCAACGATTCCATGAACGGGGATCTGGGCAACGACACCGTCTTCGGCGGCGACGGCGACGACTATGTGCGCGGCTCGTTCGGCAACGATACGGTCTATGGCGGCGAAGGCGACGACTACGTCTGGGGCGGCTATGGCGACGACATCCACGTCGTCGAGAACAATTTCGGCAACGACACCTACTTCGGTGACAGCGAAGACGAAGTCCTCGGCGATACGCTCGACCTCTCCGCCGTCACCGACGATCTGAGCCTCGACCTCACCGACGGCGGCTCGGAAAGCGGCAGCTTCACCGACGGCACCTACACCGCCACCTATACCGAGATCGAGAACATCATCCTGGGCAGCGGCACCGACACGCTGATCCTGGGCGAGCTCTCCGGGCCGGATTCGGTGATCGGCTTTGCCGGGCCCATCGACAACGGCGACGGCAGCTTCACCGGACAAGACCAGATCGACGTCAGTAGCATCACTTCCGACGGGACGACCCCGGTCAACGTCAATGACGTGGTGGTCAGCGACGACGGCAACGGCAACGCGGTGCTCACCTTCCCCGGCACGGCGGTTCTGACGCTCGTGGGGGTCAGCCCTGCCGATCTGAGCACGCCCGCGGCCCTCAACGCCATCGGCATCCCCTATTCCGACGGCACCGTGTCGGGCGGTGAATTCGGCGACCTGATCGACGCGGGCTACATGGGCGATCCCGGCGGCGACGTGGTCGACGGCGGCGATGCGCACCTGCCGGGTGCCGCGGCCAACGACGACATCATCGAAGGCAACCTCGGCGACGACACCATCCGCGCCGGCGAAGGCGACGACGTGCTCTACGGCGGCGAAGGCAACGACACGCTCGAAGGCGAAGCCGGCAACGACACGCTCTACGGTCAGGAAGGCGACGACCTGAACTACGGCGGCGCGGGCGACGACGTCATCGAAAGCTTTACCGGCAACGACACCGCCTATGGCGATGCGGGCAACGATTACATCGACACCGGCACCGGCAACGACATTCTGTTCGGCGGCGACGGCAACGATACGCTTCTGGCAGGCTCCGACGCGGGCGACGACTCGCTCTTCGGCGGCGCGGGCAACGACGATCTGTCCGCAGGCGGCGGCAACGACACGCTTTATGGCGGCACTGGCGACGACACGATGTATGGCGCCGAGGGCGACGACATCTTCGTGCTCGAAGACGGCTTCGGCACCGACAGCATCGACGGCGGCGAAGGCACAGAGACCAGCGGCGACGTGCTCGATGCCAGCGGGCTGACCAGCGGCGTCACGGTGGATCTCGAAACGCTCCAGCCGTTCAACCCCGAGATGGGCACCCTCACATCGGGCGGAAACACAGCCACCTTCACCAATATCGAGGCGCTGAACCTGACGGGGTACGCCGACAGCGTCATCGGCTCTGGCGGGGCGGATACGGTCGAACTGGGCATGGGCGCAGACACCATCGACGCCGGCGCGGGCGACGACGTGATCAGCCTCGGCAGCGACGGCTTCGGGTCTGCGGACGGCGATCAGGACGTCGTGGTGTTCTCCGACAACGACGGCTCCGACGTCATCTACTATTTCGAAGCGCCCACCGACAACGGCGACGGCACCTTCACCGGCAACGACCTGCTCGATGTGACGGCACTCACCTCGGACGGGGGGACCACGCCAGTCACCACCTCCGACGTGACCGTGGGCGACGACGGGTCGGGCAACGCGGTGCTCAACTTCGTCGGCGGCGAAAGCGTCACGCTCTTCGGCATCGCCCCCTCGGTGTTCAGCAATCCGGCGGCACTCGAGGCGATCGGGATCCCGGTCGGCAACGACGGCACCGTGCAAGGGACATCGGGCGACGACGACATCGACATCTCCTATACCGGCGATCCCGAAGGCGACAAGATCGACACCTCGGATGCCACCGCGCCGGGCGCCGCGCCCAACGATGACATCGTCATCGCAGGGACCGGCAACGACACCGTCTCCTCCGGGAACGGGAACGACGAGATCTACGGCGGCGACGGCAACGACACGGTCTACTACGGCACCGGGTCCAACACCGTCTACGGCGGCTCCGGCAACGACTACATCGACGACGAAGTCGGCTCCAGCAACAGCGGCGACGACACCGTCTTTGGCGGCTCGGGCGACGACACGATGTATACCGGGCTCGGCAATGACAGCCTGTCCGGGGACAGCGGCAATGACGTGCTGCACGGCGAAGACGGCGACGACAGCCTCGCAGGCGGGGCGGGCAACGACCAGCTCTTCGGCGAGGCGGGCAACGACGCCCTGCGGGGCGGCTCGGGCGATGCGATCTACGGCGGCGACGGCGACGACAGCATCCTGATCGACGCCAGCGAAACCGACGGCTCCGGCGGCTTTACCTCCGGGATCACCGTCGACGGCGGCTCCGGCGGGTCCGACAACGACACGCTCGATCTCAGCCAGTTCGCCTCCTACAGCAATCTGGTGCAGACGCTGGACGCGGACGGCAACAGCTATTCCGGCAGCGTCGAGGTGACGGACGGCTCGGGCAACACCAAGACGATCACCTTCACCGAAATCGAAAACCTGATCATCGACGCCGACGGGACGGTCACCGGCACCGCAGGCGACGACTTCCTCGACGCCACGAACCACGTCGACCCCGACGGCGACCAGATCGACAGCAACGACGCGATCTTGCCCGGTGAGGCCGGCAACGACGACCTCGTCTATGTCGGCGCAGGCAACGACACCGTATTCGCGGGCGAAGGCGAAGACGTCGTCTACGGCGGCGCAGACAACGACGAGCTCTACGGGCAGGCCGGCAACGACGTGCTCTACGGCGAGGACGGCGACGACAGCCTCTACGGCGGCGGCAGCGACGACAGCCTGTTCGGTGGCGCCGGCAACGACCATCTGGTCACCTCGCTGGGGGCCGACGTGGCCTACGGCGGCGCGGGCAATGACAACCTCGCCGGCGGCTCCGACAGCGATACGCTCCACGGCGACGCGGGCGACGACGAAATCAACGGCGGAGGCGGCAACGATACGATCTACGGCGGCGACGATGCCGACACGATCTCTGTCAACGGCGACGACTGGGGCGACGACCTCGTCGTCGGCGGCCAGGGCGGCAACAACTACGACACGCTCGATCTGAGCTTCGCCACCAACCCCGTCTCGGTGCTGTTCACGGGCGAAGGCGCAGGGGTCGTGACCGATCTGGTCAATGGCAACACCATCACCTTCTCGGAAATCGAGCAGCTGATCCTGACCGATGGTGCCGACGTCGTCGATGCCAGCGCCGACAATGGCTACACCTATATCCAGACGCTCGACGGCAACGACAGCGTGCTGGGCAGCGACGGCGACGACGTCTTCGACGAAGAGATCGGGATCGGCACCGGGCTGGACGGGCAAGGCAACGACACCTTCTTTGGCGGCGCGGGCAACGATGAAATCTGGGCCGGCAACGACAACGATACGCTCTACGGTGGAACGGGGAACGATACGCTCAGCGGTCAGGAGGGCGACGACACGCTCTTCGGCGGGGCGGGCAACGACATCCTCGACGGTGGCGACGGGCGCGATGCCTTCATCGGTGCCGACGACATGGGCAACGATACCATCGTCGGCGGATCGGGCGGCGACGATTTCGACCTCGTCGAGCTCGGCGCGATCAACACCGGCGTCAACGTCACCTATTCCGACGACGAAGACGGGACTTTCAATTTCGGCATCTCGTTCAACACCTTCGACGACGTCGAAGCCTTCAACCTGACCGACAGCAACGACACCGTTAACATGGCGGCCGACTCGGCGGGCGGCTCGGTCTTTGCCGGGGCGGGCGAGGATTCACTGCTCGGCGGGTCCGGGGATGACAGCCTGCTGGGCGGTGCCGGAAACGACGAAATCGCAGGTGGGACAGGCAACGACTACCTCGACGGCGACGGCGACGACGACACCCTGTTCGGCGGCGACGGCAACGACGTGGTGGTCGGAGACACCGGCAACGACACGCTCTTTGGCGGGCGCGGCGAAGACCAGCTCTTCGGCGGTACCGGCAACGACACGATCAACATCGCAGACGGCGACGATGCCTACGGCGATGACGGCGACGACATCTTCATCCTCGAAGACCTGGTCGAGACGTCCAATGGAACCATCACGGTCGATGGCGGCTCAGGCGGCGAAACCAGCGGCGATACCCTGCAACTGGGCACGCTGGCGGACATGTCGACGCTGGTCACCGTCGATGACGGGTCGGGAAGCAAATCCGGCTCGGTGCTGCTCGATGACGGAACGCTGCTCACCTTCAACGAGGTCGAGAACATCATCTGCTTCACCCCCGGCACCAAGATCGCCACGCCGCGCGGGGCGCGGGCCATCGAAACGCTGGAGATCGGCGACATGGTCGTCACCCGCGATCACGGCTTGCAGCCGATCCGCTGGATCGGTCAGCGCACAGTGCCCGCCATTGAGAACTTTGCGCCGATCCGGATTCGGCCGGGCGTCGTGACCGGGCTGGAAAGCGATCTTCTGGTCTCGCCACAGCACCGGATGCTGTTCCAAGGCTACCGGGCGGAACTGCTCTTCGGCGAAAGCGAAGTGCTCGTCGCGGCCAAGCATCTGGTCGACGGGCGCGACGTCACGATCGAAACCGGTGGCGAAGTCACCTACATCCACATGCTGTTCGACGACCACGAGATCGTCTTTGCCGAAGGGGCCGCCACCGAAAGCTTCCACCCCGGCGAAATCGGCCTGTCCGCGGTGACGAAGGCCGCCCGCGAAGAGCTGTTCACGCTGTTCCCCGAACTGCGCGCCCTACCCCGCAGCTACGGCAAGACCGCACGCCGGTGCCTCAAGAAACACGAGGCGGCGCTGATCCTCTGATCTGGCGCTCCCACAGAACGACAAAGGCCACCTCAGCATGTGCGAGGTGGCCTTTTCGTCTGTATCGAGCAGAAACCGCGCCCCAAACCGGGGCAGCCGCCGTCAGGCGCTCATCCGAACCGGGCCGGCGCGGCGGGCAACCGACCATGCGCGGGCGGCATCGCCGAACGCAGTGAACAACGGACGCGACACCGGATCGGCGGCCGCATTCCACTCTGGATGCCATTGCACCGACAGGGTGAATCCAGGGGCGCCGTCGATATAGATCGCCTCGGGCGTGCCGTCAGGGGCATGGCCGTCGATCTTCACACGCGGACCCGGCACCTTGATGCCTTGCCCGTGCAGGGTGTTGGTCATCACCTTGGTCGAGCCCATCAACCGGTGAAACGGGCCACCCTCGGTAAAGGTCACTTCGTGGCGCAGGGCGAACTTCTCCTCCTGCGTGCCGTCCGGGGGCATCCGGTGGTTGTCACGGCCCGGCAGATCGCGAATCTCGGGATAGAGGCTGCCGCCCATCGCCACGTTCACCTCTTGGAATCCGCGGCAAATGCCCATCAGGGGCTGGCCCCGCTCGACACAGGCGCGGACGAGCTCGAGCGCCAGCGCATCGCGGCCACGGTCGAAATCGCCATGGGCCGGGGTCGGCGGCTCGCCGTATTCGTCGGGATGCACGTTGGCGCGACCACCGGTCAGCAGAATGCCGTCGACCGAGTCCAGAAGATCGGGCAGATCGACGAGATCGGGATCGGCGGGGATCATCAGGGGCAGGCATTGCGACACCTGCGACACCGCCTCGGCATTGATGATGCCGCTGGCATGGGCCGGGTAACTCTCGTTGATCAAAATGGAGTTGCTGATAATGCCGATGATTGGACGGGCCATGCATTTCCCCTTCTTTGTGGCCTCAATATAACGCCGAGACTGGCATGAAAAGGTTACTTCCGGCAGGCAATGCCAAGATGCGGTGCAAATGCCATAATATTGAGCAGCTTGACGGCATGGGGGCAAAGAACCGACAGTCCGGCTATGCAGCTCGATCTGACAGACCCGGCATTCCTGACCGACCCCGACGAAACGCTGTCGAGGCTGCGGGCCGAAGGCGGGCTGGTGCGGACGCGGATTCCGCTTATCGGGCAGGTCTGGCTGACGACCACCGACGCCGGAGCGCGGGCCTTGCTGAAATCGCCCGACCTCTTCGTGCGCGATTTCGGGACGGTCGGGGGCAAACCGCTCAGCGCCAAGTTCTGGTGGTTGCCGGGGTTCATGAAACCGCTGCTCGCCGGCATTTTGGGGCAGGACGGAGCCGACCACACGCGGCTGCGCGGAATGGTCGACAGCGCCTTTGCGCGGAGCTCGATCGACGATCTGCGGCCAAAGCTGCGGTCAATCGCGGACACCCTGCTCGACAGCGCCGATCCGGCAAAGCCTTGCGACATCGTCAGCCGCTATGCCAGGCCGCTGCCGCTGACGGCAATCTGCACGCTGCTCGGCGTGCCGGAGGAGGATCAGGGCAAGGTCGCGCATTGGGTCTCCCCCGTATCGGGGCCGGTGACGCCGTGGGGGATCGCCCGCGCCCTGCCCGGCCTGTGGCGGCTGACGCGCTATTTCCGGGCGGATTTCTCGGCACAGAGGGCGGCACCGCGGCCCGGCCTGATCGGCGATCTGGTGCAGGTCCGCGACGGAACAGACCGGCTCAGCGACGACGAACTGCTCGCGATGGTCGTGGTGCTGTTCATCGCCGGACACGAAACGACGGTGCACCTGATCAGCAACGCCCTGCACAGGGTGCTGCAAGACGACGCGCTGCGGCAGGGGCTGATCGCGGCCCCCGAAACCGTCGGGCTGCTGGTCGAAGAGGTGTTGCGCCACGACAGCCCGGTGATGATGACAAAGCCGCTCTTTGCCACCCGCGACACCACGTTCGAGGGTCAGGCGCTCAAGGCCGGCGATCAGGTGGCGGCGCTGCTGATCGGGGCCAACCACGATCCGGCGCGGCATTCAGAGCCCGCGGCCTTCACCGCAGACCGACGCCCCAACGCGCATCTGGGCTTCGGCACCGGGCCGCATGTCTGCCTCGGGATGCAACTGGCCCGCGCCGAGGCGCAGGTCGCCATCACGACGCTGCTCGACCGCTATCCGCAAGCGCAACTCGACGGCGCGGCGCAGCGGCTTCGGCGGGTCGGGCTGAACGGGTTCAGTAAACTACCGGTGCGGCTCGCCCCGAAATAGCGCCCTAGCCCGCCAGATGGGCATGAAGGGCGGCATCGAATGGGCCGGGCTGCTCCAGATACGGCGAATGGCCGCAATCGGACAGAACCACGCGGTCGACCTTGGCGCCATTCGCCTCATAGGCGGCCAATGCGGCTTCGGTCTGGGCGATCATCGGCTGCGGCGGAAACACCTCGTCGCCGGGCCAGCCGGGCACGGCGCCCGCCTGCCCCAAGGTGCCCAAATCGAACAGCGACGCATCCGAGCAGATCGGATCGTCGGCACCCCGGATCCACAGGATCGGCGGCGTGTTCGGAGCGCGGGTAAAGGCCAGCGGGTCGGTCTGATAGATCGGTGCCATCCCGTTGATCGCACCAAACTTGCCCGGCGCGACGGTGGGCCAATTCTCGGACGGGGCGGCATCGCCGGGATAGGCCTGCGGGCCGGTCTGCTGGGCCAGAGCCGAAGCAAGGATGTCCTCCATGCGCTCCGGCACGAAGGGCGGCTTCCAGACATAGGTGTTGAGGATGGCGCGCGGATGAAACGGGGTTTCGTCGCCGGTGGCTCCTTCGGCAAGCAGCTTGGCAAACTCCGGGTTCACCGCCCCCGCCCCGCTGCCGGCATTGTCCGGGAAACAGGGGGTGCCGTCGGCCTTGCACGCGCCAAAGCCATAAGGCGACGACGGGGCCACCTGCACCATCGACAGCACGCGGTCCGGGTGATCGGCCAGCATCTGCCACAGAATGCCGCCGCCGAGCGAATGGCCCACCATATGCGCGGCGGAAATATCCATCTCATCCATCAGCGCCGCCAGATCGTCCGAAAAATCGCGCAGGCCACGAGTGGCGTCGATCAGCGCCGCCGGATCGGCCTCGCCATATCCGCGCAGATCGGGTGCTATCGCGCGAAACCCCGGCGGCAGGCGCAGCATCGTCTCTTCCCACCACGTCGCGGCGGACAGGTTGCCGTGAACGAACAGGACAGGGACACCGGCCGGGTCTCCGGGGGTCAGAACACGGGTGGTCAGGCGAGGCGTGGTGACGGTTTGGGCTTGGGTGATGACGGGCAAGGGCATGGTAAAAAACGCGATCCCAATATGGTTGGCTCACCAACAGCTTATCGGATCGCCCGCTGAATTAAAGGGGCGGATTTGGCCACCGACACCGACGCGATACCGACGTCGCACCGACGGCAGACCGCAGCCGATTTCGGCCCGTTAACCTCTTTGCGACTCAGGCGGATTTGTATTCCAGCCTGCGCGCGTGCAGCACCGGTTCGGTATAGCCCGAGGGCTGCTCGCGGCCCTTGAAAACAAGGTCACACGCGGCCGCAAAGGCGATCCCGTTATAGCCGGGCGCCATCGGGGTATAGGCCGGGTCGTCCGCGTTCTGACGGTCCACAACGGCGGCCATCTTGCGCATCGCCTCCATCACGTCGGTTTCCGAAACCACCCCATGATGCATCCAGTTCGCAATGGCCTGAGCCGAGATGCGGCAGGTCGCGCGATCCTCCATAAGCCCTATATCATTGAGGTCCGGCACCTTCGAACAGCCCACACCCTGATCGATCCAGCGGACCACATAGCCCAGAATGCCCTGCGCATTGTTCTCCACTTCGCGGGTGATCTGGGCCGGTGTCCAGCGGCGATAGGAGGCCAGCGGAATGTCGAGGATCGCGGTCACATAGGCGCGGCGGCCACCCGCTTTGAGCCGCTTCTGGACGGCGATCACATCGACCTTGTGATAGTGCAACGCATGCAGCGTCGCCGCCGTCGGGCTCGGCACCCAGGCGCAATTGGCACCGCTGCGCGGGTGCTCAATCTTTTGTTCAATCATCGCTGCCATCATGTCAGGCATCGCCCACATGCCTTTACCGATCTGCGCTTTGCCCATCAGGCCACATTCCAGACCGATATCGACGTTCTGATTCTCGTAGGCCGTGATCCACGATTTGCGCTTGATGAAATCCTTGCGGCTGAACGGGCCGGCTTCCATCGAGGTGTGAATCTCGTCGCCCGTGCGGTCGAGAAACCCGGTGTTAATAAACGCGACCCGATGTCTGGCCGCGCGGATGCATTCCTTGAGGTTGACGGACGTGCGCCGCTCCTCATCCATAATGCCAATCTTTACAGTATGTTGCGGCAGCCCGAGGAAGGCCTCGACGCGGGTCATCGTCTCGTCGGCAAAGGCCACTTCGTCGGGCCCATGCATCTTGGGCTTCACCACATAAACCGATCCATGCAGCGAATTGCCGCCCTCGCGCTTGAGGTCATGCATCGCGATCAGGGTCGTCACGGCAGCGTCCATCAGCCCCTCGAACACCTCGTTGCCGTCGGCGTCGAGGATCGCGGGGTTGGTCATCAGATGCCCAACATTGCGGATCAGCATCAGCGCCCGGCCCTTGAGTTTCAAAGGCTTACCATCGGGCGCCAGATAGTCGAGATCGTCGGCAAGGACGCGGGTCATCACCTTGCCGCCCTTCTCGAAGGACGCCTGCAAATCGCCCTTCATCAGGCCCAGCCAGTTGGAATAGGCCTGCACCTTGTCCTCTGCATCGACGCAGGCGACGGAGTCCTCGCAATCCATGATCGCAGACATCGCGCTTTCCAACCGCACATCGGCCAAGAGTGCACGATCGCGGCTGCCGATCGGGTGGGCCCGGTCGAAAATCAGCTCGACATGGAGGCCGTGGTTGACCAACAGGATCGCATCCGGCGCCCGCGCGGGGCCGCGGTAGCCCGCGAATTTTTCGGTCGTTTCCAGCGGCTTGTCGTCGATCATCAGCGCACCGTTCTGCACCGAATAGCGCGAAACGTCGCCGTGGCTGGCCCCCTTGATCGGGAAGGCATCGTCCAGGAACACCCGCGCCCGCGCCACGACGCGCGCGCCGTGGCCCCGGTCATAGCCACCCTTTGGCGGGGTCACCCCCATCGCATCGGTGCCGTAAAACGCATCGTAGAGGCTGCCCCACCGGGCATTCGCGGCATTGATGGCAAAGCGGGCGTTGGTAATGGGAACAACCAGCTGCGGGCCAGGCACGGTCGCGATCTCTGGATCGACATTCGCCGTATCGATCTGGAAATCCTCCCCTTCCGGCACGAGATATCCGATCTCCTTGAGAAACGCCAAATAGGCATCCGGGTCGTGGGGCTGCCCTCTGCGGGCGATGTGCCAGTCGTCGATCTGGCGCTGGATCGTGTCGCGACGGGCAAGTAAATCCCTGTTGACCGGGCTCAGGTCAGAGACAAGCGAGGCGAAACCCTCCCAGAACCGGTCGACTTCCACACCCGTTCCCGGCAGCGCCTTTTGCTCAATGAAGTCAGCCATTTCCTTGGCGACCTGAAGGCCTGCCCGTGCCACGCGATCCGTCATTTTGCTTGTCCCCCTGATCGAGAAATTCCTCGGCTTGCGAAAGACATACGCCACGCCACCAACGGGAGCAACACGGCCGCTATCGCCCGGCGCGGCAGCGGTCCGAGCAATAGCGAACCTGATCCCAGACCTTGGCCCACTTGCGCCGCCACACAAAGGGACGACCGCAGGTCTGGCAGGTCTTTTGCGGCAGATCGGATTTCTTGCGCATCTTGGTCATGGGGCTGAGCTAGAGCGCAGCCCTCTGGCCGCAAGGGGAGCTTGTCGTCCGATCAAGCCCGCCCTACCTTCCGATGACCCCAAGAAAGGCTCCGAGATGAACGACGCCAGCCCCCAGACCATCTACCTCAAGGACTACACCCCGCCGGCCTATCTGGTCGAAACGGTAGAGTTGACCTTCCGGCTTGCCCCAGCAGCGACGCGGGTCGTTTCGCGGATCAGCTTTCGACCCAATCCCGATGCGACCACCAAGGATTTTGTCTTGCACGGCAGTGACATGTCTCTGCTTTGGGCCAAGATCGACGGCGCCGAAATCACGCCCTCGATCAGCGCCACCGGCCTCACCTGCGAGGTGCCCAATGCGCCGTTCATTTGGGAAGCCGAGGTCGAGATCGCCCCTGATGCCAACACCGCGCTGGAGGGGCTCTATATGTCGAACGGCATGTATTGCACCCAATGTGAGGCAGAGGGATTTCGCCGGATCACCTACTATCCCGACCGGCCCGACGTGATGGCGGTATTCACGGTCCGGATCGAGAGCGATCTGCCCGTGCTGTTGTCGAACGGCAACCCCACAGGCTCCGGCGAAGGCTGGGCCGAGTGGCATGATCCCTGGCCGAAGCCTGCCTATCTGTTCGCCCTCGTGGCCGGCGATCTGATCGCTCATACGGGCAGCTTTACGACGCAATCTGGGCGCGATGTCGCGCTCAACATCTGGGTGCGAGAGGATGACATCGGCAAATGCGCCTTCGGGATGGACGCCCTGAAAAAGTCGATGCGTTGGGACGAAGAGGTTTACGGCCGCGAATATGACTTAGACATTTTCAACATCGTTGCCGTGGATGATTTCAATGCCGGCGCGATGGAAAACAAGGGCTTGAACATTTTCAACTCCAGCGCCGTTCTGGCCAGCCCTGAAACCGCGACGGATTCCGATTTTGAGCGGATCGAGGCGATCATCGCCCACGAGTATTTCCACAACTGGACCGGGAACCGGATCACTTGTCGTGATTGGTTTCAGCTCTGCCTGAAGGAAGGTTTGACCGTTTTTCGCGATCAGCAATTCACCGGCGATATGCGCGGACACGCGGTCAAGCGGATCGTCGACGCCATCGACCTGCGGGCCTTTCAGTTTCCAGAAGACAACGGCACGCTGTCGCACCCCGTGCGGCCCGAAAGCTTTGTCGAGATCAACAATTTCTACACCGCGACCGTCTATGAGAAAGGCGCCGAGGTCATTGGCATGCTCAAGCGCCTCGTGGGCGACGCGGCCTACCAGAGCGCACTCGATCTCTACTTCGACCGGCATGACGGCGAAGCGGCGACCATCGAAGACTGGCTCGCCGTGTTCGAGGACAGCACCGGCCGCGACCTCGCCCAGTTCAAACGGTGGTATCAACAGGCCGGCACGCCTCGCATCACAGTGACGGACAGCTTCGTCGACGGAACCTACACCCTGCATCTGGCGCAAGAGACGCCTTCCACGCCCGGCCAATCGGTCAAGCACCCCTTCGTCATCCCGGTTGCCGTTGGGCTGCTTGGTCAAAACGGGCAAGAGGTCGTGCCGACCACTGTTCTGGAGTTGACGCAAGCAGAGCAGAGCTTCCACTTCGAAGGGCTTTCGGGCCGACCGTTGCCCTCCATCCTGCGCGGATTCTCCGCTCCGGTGATCTTGAAGCAATCTCAAACCGGGGCCGAGCAGGCGTTCCTGCTCGCGCACGACACCGATCCGTTCAACGCATGGGAAGCCGGGCAAAACCTCGCGCGGGCTGGCTTGACGGCGATGATCCTTGATGACGCGAAGCCTGACCGCGCGTTCCTCGACGCGCTCAGGCTGGCCATCGCCGACGAGGAGAAGGACCCGGCGTATCGCGCAATGCTATTGGCGCTCCCCTCTCAAGAAAACCTCGCTCAGGCGCTCTTCGATGCTGGTCACACGCCCGATCCGGACCGCATCTACGCCAGCCACAAAGCCTTGCGTGAGGCAATCGCGAACCATTGCCAAGCGATTCTGTCCCGGCTCTATGATGAACACCAATTGACGGGACCATTCTCGCCCGATGCTTCTGCCGCGGGGAAACGCGCACTGACCAATGCGGCGCTGAGATATCTCAGCCTGTCCGATGGTCCGTCCAGAGCTCAGGCCCAGTTCGATACAGCCGACAATATGACGCAGCAATTGGCCGCCTTGTCCGCCCTCCTGTCGATTGACGCCGGACGCGACGCACTCTCTGCATTTGAGGCGCATTGGTCAAAGGACCGCCTTGTGATGAACAAGTGGTTCGCTCTCCAAGTCGCCTCGGCCGAACCGGAAAATGCGGTCGCCGTCACCGAGGCGCTCACACAACATCCTGCATTCAATTGGAAAAACCCAAATCGCTTCCGTTCCGTCGTCGGTGCTCTGCCACGCAATCAAGCGGGCTTTCACCGCGCCGATGGAGCGGGCTATCGGCTCTTGGCCGATTGGCTGATCCGACTGGATGCCATGAATCCAATGGTCGCTGCACGCATGACCACGGCCTTTCAGACGATGTCCCGCTGGGACGCCGGGCGGCAGGCGCATATGCGCGACGCCCTGCGCCAAATTGCTACAGCTCCCGGCTTGTCACGAGACACGGCGGAAATGGTCGATCGACTGCTGGGATAAATGCAACTCAGCCGGCTTTTGCCGAAACCTTTGCAGTCTGTTATGGTCAACTTGTGGGAATCCTGCTCATAGAGCAGTGTCAAAATTACGTGATTTAGAAATTGTAGTGGCCCGGAATGAAAGAACGCATTGATCCCCTGATTTCGGAGCGCGCTCCTTGGCTATTTGCCGAAAAGCCCTGGGCGAAACCGGCACGTAACGTTCTGAACTGGTCGCTTTCCTATGGTCGGACGGTTGAGCTGGCCGAGCAATTTCGCGATGCGCCGACGTCCGAGATCATGTGGAAGATGGCGGAGCTATTGGCCCGTGATGTATCGGTCACGGGGCTGTCGAACATCCCGCGTCATGGCCCGGCAATGATCGTCTGCAACCATCCGACGGGCATCGCAGACGGCATCATCCTCTGGCACCTCTTGGCTAAAGAGCGCCCGGATTTGTTCTTTTACGCGAACCGCGACATCCTGAGAATTCTCCCTCAGATGGAAGACATGATCGCCCCGGTCGAATGGCGCAAGGACAAGCGTAGTCACGGCAAGACCCGTGAGACGATGGCCTTTACGCGCAAGGCCGTCGAGGACGGCCGCATGGGTGTGATTTTCCCGTCCGGTCGGCTGGCAAAGCGTCGCGGGTTGCGGCTCTACGAGCGTCCGTGGATGGCGTCCGCTGCCATGTTGGCGCGTAAGTTCGAGTTGCCTGTGATCCCGGTCAACCTGCGCGCCCGCAATTCGGCGCTGTTTTATATCCTCGACCTCATTCATCCGACATTGCGGGACATTACCCTGTTTCATGAGACCTTGAACAAGTCGCGCCAGCCATATCTGGCAACAGTTGGTGAGCCGATTTCGCCCGCTTCTCTGCCCGCCTCCTCCGAGCAAGGGATTGAGATGTTGCGCAAGGCCACGCTTGCTCTCGGCGGGCGTGACGCCCCTACGGTCAGCCTTGTTCGGGCGACACGGTCTCCCTTGTCGCTCACCAGACCCTGACGTCCGCCCGCTTCAGCGAGACGATTCCGGGCTCAGATTTGAGGTGCTCAATGTGGCCGTCAACGCATGCCCAGCAGGACGAGCGACGGGACGGATGACGCGTGCGACGGCCGACTGAACCTGACAGTAGCTTTGCTCTCGGGTCCACGCCGCCATCGCATTCCGCTTGGATGCTGTCGTCATCGGCCCCCAATCCGCCGCGACCCCGCGCCAACGCCCATCGTGCAGCGCCACGGCGCGATCGCGGGCGACCGTGACATTCAGAATTCGCGCGGCACAACTCAGGTTGTCTTCCGCGTCGGTCAGCGCGGCGCCGGTGCGTGCCCGGCATGCATAGCCGCGTGCGGTGGGCGGATAGATCTGCAGCAGTCCAAACCATCGATTGCCGCCACCGACGGCATCCGGGCGGTGTGTACTTTCATAATATGCCAAGGCCGACATCATGCCGACCCAGAACGCCTGACGCAGATGCGGTGGGTTCGACGCGTATCCGGGACACCAGGTTTCGATATCGCGAGGCACGACGGTGGCGAGCGACGGAGCATTCGCACGGATCGCAGACATCGCGGCACGTGTCCAAAGTGCGCCCTCGCGCCGGTCATCCCACTGGGCAGCAGGCAGGAACGCCATCCGCGCTTTCGGGCGAAGAGTCGCTCCGGTTTGCACCTCGACGGGATACCGCAGTATGTGGTCGGGACGCGGCACTGGTCTGAACCCGGACAGAGCTGGCAACGCCTCGAATACGTCTGCACCTGTCGGAGCAGCTGCAACCTGTGCGCTGGCGGGCAGCGACAGGCAAAGAAAGGCGGAGAGTATCCCCCCAAGGAATCTCTTGGACGCGAGCATGCCGCGGACAATGCCCGATCACCACCCCCGTGGGCAAGCGCAAAGAATTGCACAAAAACAGATTCTTACGATCGACACTTCATCCTCGGCAATTTCCCGCCGGGGGTGATGCGCGATCCTGCTGACGGCGCCGGCGCATTTCAGAGCGGTTCCCCTGCTTGAAGCGCCGCCCGACTGCGCCTAGACAGTGCATCGCAACCGCTTCGCCGCAAAGGACCATGCCATGCTCGACCTAACCTACGAGTCCCCTGCCCCTAGAGTCATCGCCGGTGCGACTGGCGATTGGGAATTGGTGATTGGCCTTGAGGTTCATGCCCAGGTCGCGACTGCGGCAAAGCTGTTCTCCGGCGCATCGACGAAGTTTGGTGCGGAGCCGAACTCCAACGTGGCCTTCGTGGATGCCGGCATGCCCGGCATGCTCCCTGTCATCAACGAGGGTTGCATTGCGCAGGCAGTGCGCACCGGGCTTGGATTGAAGGCGGAGATCAATCTGCGCAGCGCATTCGACCGCAAGAACTACTTCTATCCCGACTTGCCGCAAGGCTATCAGATTTCCCAGCTCTACCATCCCATCGTGGGTGAAGGCGAAGTGATCGTCGATATGGCACCAGGTGTGGCCCGGCTGGTCCGGATCGAGCGCATTCACCTTGAGCAAGACGCCGGCAAGTCGATCCACGATATGGATCCGGCCATGTCGTTCGTGGACCTCAACCGGACGGGTGTCGCGCTGATGGAAATCGTCAGCCGCCCTGACATCCGCGGCCCGGAAGAGGCTGCGGCCTACGTGCTGAAGCTCCGCCAAATCCTGCGCTATCTCGGAACATGCGACGGCAACATGCAGAACGGCAACCTGCGGGCCGACGTGAACGTCTCGGTCTGTCGCCCCGGCGATTACGAGAAGTATCAGGAAACTCAGGACTTTTCCCACCTCGGTACGCGTTGCGAGATCAAGAACATGAACTCGATGCGGTTCATACAGCTGGCCATCGATCATGAGGCCCGGCGCCAGATCGCGATCCTCGAGGATGGCGGTTCCGTGGTGCAGGAAACCCGCCTCTACGACCCTGACAAGAACGAGACCCGGTCCATGCGCAGCAAGGAAGAAGCGCATGATTACAGATACTTCCCGTGCCCTGACCTGCTGCCACTCGAGATCGATCAGGCCTGGGTCGACGATATTGCGGCCCGACTTCCTGAGTTGCCGGATGAAAAGAAAGCCCGCTTCGTCAAGGACTTTGGTCTGAGCGAATATGACGCCAGCGTCTTGACCGCCGAGGCCGAAAATGCCGTTTACTTTGAAGAGGTTGCGCAAGGGCGCGACGGCAAGCTCGCGGCCAACTGGGTCATCAACGAGCTGTTTGGACGCCTGAAGAAGGACGATTGCGCGATCACCGAAAGCCCGGTCAGCCCGGCGCAACTGGGCGGCATCGTGGGCCTGATTTCGAGCGGGGACATCAGCGGCAAGATTGCCAAGGATCTTTTCGAGATCGTCTATACAGAAGGCGGAGATCCCGTTGAAATCGTTGAGAAACGCGGGATGAAGCAGGTCACGGACACCGGCGCCATCGAGGCTGCTGTCGACGAGGTGATCGCCGCCAATCCAGCTCAGGTCGAGAAGGCCAAGGCCAACCCGAAACTGGCCGGATGGTTTGTCGGGCAGGTGATGAAAGCGACAGGCGGCAAGGCGAATCCGGCTGCCGTTAACCAAATCGTGGCAGCGAAGCTGGGCCTCTAAGCACGTCGGAAAAAGCGTCGGTCTGCCGTCGGTATCCCTTCGGTGTCATTCTCGGTGGATTGGGTTCGACCCGGTCCACCGAAATGGTTAACGCCAAGATGGCACTGCCAACCGCAGCACCCGATCAAAACGGCATAGAGGCGGCGACCATCGGGTGCGCTACTGTCAGGCAGAGTGTTTTCCAGATGGCCGCCTTGATCAGCTTCACCATCGGCCAGACAGAGGTTGCGCGTGACTGGGATCACATGGATCGCGCGCTTCAATTGGTCGTTTCTGGAAGTGTTAAGCGAATCCTTGGAGTTGGAGGGTGTTGTTGATAAAACGTCCCGGTGATCTGGGGAGTTTTTGACATGGCACAGTTCGAATACAAGGTGGTTCCGGCCCCGAAACGCGGCCTCAAGGCCAAAGGCATCAAGGGCACAGAGGCCCAGTTTGCCAACGCATTGACCACTTTGATGAACGACGCGGCCGCGGACGGCTGGGAATACCAGCGCACCGATTCGCTGCCCTGCGAAGAACGCCAGGGTTTGACCGGTCGAGTGACCGTATTTCAGAACATGCTGGTCTTTCGCCGGGCGCTGACCGTGCCGGCAGAAGCGCCGGCGCCCGCCCCGACACTGGCCGTGCCTGTGGACATGCCAGCGCAGACGGCCCCTGCCCCGGTGATCGTGCGCGATGCTCCCGCAGGGACGGCGCCGCAACTGCAAAGCCCCGATCCGCGCGTGGCGGAGACACTTACCCGTGGCGTCGACCCGGTGCCGACGGCCAATCCGACGCCGGTGCAGGCGCCGGACCGGTCGCAGGTTGCCGCCGAGTAATCGTCACCGGATATCGAGAGCCAGCGCGTGAAGTTGGTTGATGATCTGCGGCCCCAGAGCCGCGTGCACCGCCCGGTGTCGCGCAAGTCGCGACATGCCGCCGAGCTCTTCGGCTTCGATCACGATCCGCCAATGGCTTTCGCCGCTGCCGTCATCGCCTGCATGCCCAGCGTGTAGATGACTCTCGTTGATCACTTCGAGGTGCTTTGTCGTGAACGCGCTCTCTAACGCGCCGCGAATCTTTTTTTCAAGCCCCATTATTTTTGCTCTGCCCCCTTCTATCTGACGCTGCCCGGCTTAAACTCATGCGTCCGAGTCGGAAAGGTAAAGCGCATGGCGAAGAACGACCCCTTTGGTTTTGATATGTCGGTGTCCTCCTCAAAGAAGAAGAATCCGCGGGGCCGCCGTGGCATGTCGGGGGCCTTCGAGACCTCTACCCGTGAATGCGACCATGCGGGTTGTGAAGAGGCCGGGAAGTATCGCGCACCGAAAAGCCCGGATATTCTGGACGACTACTATTGGTTCTGCAAAGACCACGTTCGGGAATACAACCTGAAGTGGAATTTCTTTGACGGTGCGACCGAACAGGAATTCACCGACCAGCAGGACAAGGACCGGGTCTGGGAGCGCGAGACGAAGCCGTTCGGCAAACGCTCCGAGGAGCAGCGTGCATGGGCCCGCCTGGGCGTCGACGACCCGCATCAGGTGTTGGGGGCGAACGCCACGCGCAACCCCGGCAAAGGCATCTCGGGCGGCCGCAAGCTGCCGCCGACCGAACGTCGCGCGATCGAGATCCTCGAGGCCAAGGATCACTGGACGAAGACCGAAATCCGCAAAGCCTACAAGGCGCTCATCAAGGTTCTTCATCCTGACATGAACGGTGGCGACCGCAGTCAGGAAGAACAGCTCACCGAAGTGGTCTGGGCGTGGGATCAGATCAAGAGCAGCCGCAGCTTCAAGGATTGATGCCGAACCGCATGAGCCGGGTGATCTGATCGCTTGCGCTTTGGAGGATCGGTTTTGGCGGGGCGGCCCCGAAGATGCTGTCCCGCTCACTGTGCCAGCTGCGCACCATGAGGTGCACCGCGAACCCGTTGGCGAACCAGAGCGCGGCGATCATCGGCGAGGCCGTGAAGATCACGGCAAGCGTGAACGGACCGAACATCGTTCCATAGAGCGGCAACGCCAGGGTGCCGCCGATGATCGCGGCGACGAATGTCATGATGACAAGGCCGGCCAATGGCTTGATGATCCCGGCCCGCCCGAGCCGATCGCGCGCCAGAATGACGCCCGCCCCGCCGCCGAATGCACCAGCCACCAAGATCCACTGCTCATACAGACTGAGCGGCCGCTGAAACACAGCGTCGGGATCGAGCCGAAGCACGACGATCAGTGCCAGAAAGGCGCCAAGGATCGCGGTGATCAAACACCCCAAAACCAGCCGACGCTCACCGAGGCTCAGCCTCCGCCAGCGCGCAATACCCATGCGCATTGGCATCTCCTTGATTCGAATACACACCAACAATTGCCACAACCTACAGGCTGGAGCGCACCACGCATTCCCTAAAATGCGAAACTAAGTGTTTCCATTCGCAGGAGATGCCTAGTTTCTCGGGGGGCTAGGCCGCTTGGAAGATGAGGCTCACACCATTCAGGCAATGCCTCTTGCCCGTCGGTGCGGGGCCGTCGTCGAAGATATGCCCGAGATGGCTGCCACATCGCCGGCAGTGCACTTCTGTGCGTGCCGTCAGCAGAGTATTGTCCGGCTTGGTTCCGATTGCGCCGGGCAGGCTGTCCCAAAAGCTGGGCCAGCCGGTGCCGCTGTCGTATTTCGTGGTCGAGGGGTAGAGCGGCAGGGCGCAGCCCCGACAGATATAGGTGCCGGCGGCGTAGTTCTTGTCCAGAGGGCTGGAGCCCGCCCGCTCGGTTCCCTCGCGCCGCATCACTCGGTATTGCAGATCGGTCAGCATTGCCCGCCATTCCGCATCTGTCCGCGTGACTTCGAAGCTCTGAGCCCGAAGCCCGGTGGCGGCGCTGCTCAGCAGGCCGGCAAGACCCAGTTGCGTAAAGGTTCTGCGGTTCATCGTGCTATCCTTCCGGTTTCCTATGGGGTAGCAAAGTGCGCCGCGCCCAGGAAAGAGAATTGGACGCGACGCACGATGATGTGACAGGGCCGTAATGGGGGCGACCCCGCCACATTTACCTTTTGACGGCGCCTTGACCACACCGCCAAAAGGAGGGCTCTGGCGATCCCGGAGGGGATCGCACCGCTCGATCAGCGCCCTTATTGCTTGGGCAGCATGACCCGGTCGATGACGTGGATCACACCGTTCGACTGATCGACATCGGCGATGGTCACCGTGGCGACCCGGCCGTTTTCGTCGGTGAGCGTGATGTTGTCGCCGTCCATCTGCGCCATCAGGGTGCAGCCGCCCAGGGTCGGAACGGGATGCATGCCGTTGTCGTCTGCAATCATGCCGGCGATGGCGTCGGAGAAGACTTCGGCCCCGACCACGTGGCAGGTGAGCACGGTCTGCAGCTGCGCTTTGGCTTCCGGCTGAAGCAGCGCGTTGAGCGAGTCTTCGGAGATCATGCCGAATGCGTCGTCGGTCGGAGCGAAGACGGTGAACGGGCCCGGCCCCATCAACGTGTCGACGAGGTCGGCGGCCTGAACGGCGGCGACGAGCGTGGTGTGGATCGGCGAATTGACCGCATTCTCCACGATGTTCATTTCGGGCAGCATTTCAGCTCCGCCCACCATCGGGTTTGTTGCGTGGGCATCGGCCAGTGCGCCGGTTCCGATACAGATCGCCGCGGTCGCGCTCAGAATGGTCTTGATGGTCATGGTATCCTCCAATGTGACTTTCGTCGTTTCGAACCAGAGCGGTGTTGCCCAGATCGACGAAGACACGGACCGGCGGAGGAATGAGTTTCAGAGGACGTTCGAATTCTCGATCACAGGAGAGTGAGCGGCCCGACGGCGAGCACATCGCCGGTCGGCGCCCCGGTGGGCGATCCGCCCGGTGGCTCGTCGGAGATCGCCAGCAGGCCGCCCTGCACGGCCCCCTGCAAGGCAACCGGAACAGGCAGATCGACAGTCTGATCCTCGGGCAGCACGCCGAGAGACACAGGCGGATTGTCTCCTGCGATCACCCAAAGTTCCAGCACCCGGTCGGGGCGTGGCTCGGCAGCTTCGCGAATGACCCGCAGCGTCGCCGTGGCCGGATCGAAGCCGGCTTGCACGACGAATGTCCCGTCTTCGGAGACGACCTCTGCGTGATAGGCCGGGTTGAAGGGGGGCGACTGCACCGGGATATTGATGAATACCGCAAAGGCCACGGCGGCCGCGAGGCCGACAAAGCCCACAGGCGCCAGCCCCCAGCGCCGTAGGAGAGACGGCTTGGTGCGACCAGGGTCGGCGGCAAAGAGCTTCGCCTCGGTTCGTGACCAGACGCTGGCCGGAGGTGCCACGGGCGCAATGTCGTCGGTGAGGCTGACGAGGTTTTCGACCCAGATGGCATAGGACGCCCGCAGCACGGCGTCGCCCGCCATGGCATCTTCGAAGGCCTTTGCCTCCTGCGGTGACAACAGTCCCAGCGCGTATTCCGCGATCCGGGCCTCCTGCTCGTCCATGTCCGGTTCATCCATCATGCCGACAGGCACTCTCTGAGTTTGATCAGGCTGCGGCGCAGCCATGTGCGAATAGTGTTCAGCGGCACGCTATAGCGTGCGGCCAGTTCGTCGTATTTCTCCCCTTCGAGGTAGGCACGGCGCACGGCGTCGGCCTTGTCGGGCTCTAGCTGGCCCATACACTCCACGATCCGGCCCCGGTCCGAAGACGCGATGGCCAATGCTTCGGGCCCCGGAGCGCCGTCGGCAATATCGACCGCCTCGTCCATCCCGCCACCAGCGGCCGATTTGCGCGCACGCAGTCGGTCGATGGCATGGTTTCGCGCCACGGTGATCAGCCACGTCATCGGGCTGAGCCCATTGGCCTGATACCGGTCGGCCCGATCCCAGACCTTGACGAATATTTCCTGCAAGGCGTCCTCTGCCTCTGCTGTGTCGGTCAACACACGCAGGCAGACCCCAAATAGTTTCGCAGAGGTTCTGTCATAAAGCGACTTGAAGGCTGCCCGGTCCCGCAGAGCCACCTGCAGGATCAGATTCTCGACTTCACGCGCAGCCGCGGAAGGACCCTTGGGCGATGCAGACTCCATGCGCCTATGGTCACCATTCCGACCGGGTTTTCAATGGTCTATGTGTTCGCAGAACCGCAAATGCTCTTCTTACGGGGAACGGACCCAACATCGCGGGACCGTGGCCCGCATCCCTGCCCGTTGCGGAACGAAGGAGGCCGTTGACGCGGATTGCCTGCGACGGGCGCGCGCAGGACGATGCGGAGGACCTTGGCAGACCGCGCGATCTCGCGCCTCGGGACCGCTTGCCAGCGTCCCCTCGCTCCGATTGCGCAGACCCGTGCGCTGATCGTTTGCGGCCCCGACCTTGCCCTTGAACCCGTCCGCCATATGCTTCACTAGAGAATGCGATACGAGGGCAGCCATCCATGGTGCCCCTTGGGGCGGAAAGGATCGAAGACATGGCCGACGGAAACAGCCAGATGATGGAAAAACCCACCGAAAGCATTTCGGTGCGTGAGGTTTTTGGCATTGACACCGACATGACGGTCAAAGGCTTTGCCGCCGGATCCGACCGCGTTCCCGAGGTGGATTCGACCTACAAGTTCGACCCCGATACCACCCTCGCAATTCTCGCAGGTTTCAGCCACAACCGCCGGGTCATGGTGCAGGGTTATCACGGCACTGGCAAATCCACCCATATCGAGCAGGTCGCCGCCCGCCTGAATTGGCCGACCGTGCGCGTCAACCTCGACAGCCACATCAGCCGGATCGACCTGATCGGCAAGGATGCGATCAAGCTGCGCGATGGCAAGCAGGTTACTGAATTCCACGAAGGCATCCTGCCCTGGGCCCTGCGCAATCCCGTCGCCATCGTTTTTGACGAATACGACGCCGGCCGCGCCGACGTGATGTTCGTGATCCAGCGTGTGCTGGAGCATGACGGCAAGCTGACCCTGATGGATCAGAACGAGATCATCACCCCGAACCCCTATTTCCGTCTGTTTGCCACCGCCAACACTGTCGGCCTTGGTGACACGACCGGCCTGTACCACGGCACCCAGCAGATCAACCAGGCCCAGATGGACCGCTGGTCCTTGGTCGCCACGTTGAACTATCTGTCCCATGATGCCGAGACGGCGATCGTTCTGTCGAAGAGCCCGCACTACAACACCGACAAAGGCCGCAAGCACATCAGCCAGATGGTCACTGTCGCCGAATTGACCCGAACCGCCTTCATGAACGGTGACCTGTCCACCGTCATGAGCCCCCGGACGGTCATCAACTGGGCCCAGAACGCCGAGATCTTCCGCAACATCGGCTATGCGTTCCGCCTGTCGTTCCTGAACAAGTGCGACGAATTGGAGCGGCAGACCGTGGCCGAATTCTATCAGCGCTGTTTCGACGAGGAATTGCCCGAGAGTGCCGCATCGATGGCGATGAAGTAATCCCTGCGCCGCAGGCGAGACACCCACGCAAAGTAACGCCCGGCCTGCCATGCAGACCGGGCGTTCTTGTTTCGAGCGCATGGGTGGGGATCGGCCCCCACCCGGCCGTTCGGATCAGGCTGCCTCGGACGCTGCGGGTGCGCGTGCCGCCATGGTGGCGTTTGCCCACCAAACGATCTCGTCGAACATCGTGGTGGCCGCGTCGCTGATGTGCGCCTCGATGGTCTCCATCTCGCCGTTGGCGCCCATCGGGTGCACGGCGATGAAGTCGGCGCCGCCGATGTGCACGGCTGTCCGCACTGGCACCATCTCAAGCTCGACTGCGATGCCGCGCAGATGCTCGATCGCACGGGCTGCACCAACGCCGCCGTAGCCGATCGCGCCGACAGGCTTGCGATTCCATTCGACATAGGCCTGGTCGAGCGCATTCTTGAGAGCGCCGGTGATCGAGTGGTTATACTCGGCGGTCACGATGACGTAGCCGTCGAATTCCGCGATCTTCTTCTGCCATGCCAATGCCTTGGGATCTTGGCTGGGCATGTATTTGTTCGATGCCATTTCGTCAAAGAACGGCAGATCGAAATCGCGCAGGTCGACGAGCTCGGCCGTGAAGTCATCGCGCTTTTCCGCTTGGGCCATCAGCCATGCGGCGGGCTTGTCTGCGAAACGGGCAGCGCGGGTGGAACTGATGATGACGGCGATTTTGGGGGTTTGGGTGGACATGTCTAACTCCGGTTGGATTTAATTCGATGTCCCATATCTGGGCCGAAGCGCGGCCATGTGCATCGCCTGTAATCGCGCACTGAATGTGCGGATTTGCGCGGAACACCTCGGTCGCCGTGGCATTAACGCAATCCCGGCCGAAATTGTTCACAAGTCGCTCATTTTATGTGCGATTTGTTCATTTTCCGCCCGTATGCTGGGCAACATGAGACAGGTTCTTTGCATTGCAGGGTTCTGTCTGGCGGGCTTGGCTCAGACCGTCGAAGTGGCCGAGGCCCAAACGACAGACCCTTTGCGCACATTCGCGAATTGTGCGGGCCGGTTGTCTGCGTTCATGGAATACCAATGGATGTTTGATGGCGAAGGCTCCGAGCAAACGCAGATGCAGCGCGCCGCCATGCTGGACCTTATCGAGGCCACCATGGCCCCGGATCAGGCCCGCCAGATCCTGCATTGGCGCATCTCGGCCAAGATGGCCCACGCCGCACTATTGACCCGAGCGACGTTCAACGACGACCCCGCAGATGCCCTGTGGGCGCAACGCGCTGCCGAGCGCCTGCGCCTCGGCTGCACATCCCTTCTGTTGAGCTGAGCGGTCACGCCGCCCAGCCCCGGACGGACCGTGCTGTTTGCGGTGCGCTTCCGATGCAGGCCGCCCTTGCCCCCGCCCTGTTCCGGTGATTTATCTGGCGTATGAGCAAGCCCACAGACAATCCCGCCGATCCCTTCAAGAAGGCCCTCGCAGAGGCCACCAAGGTCATGGCCGACGATCCGGATCTGGCGGTGACCTATAGCGTCGATCCGGCGGGTCAGACCGCCGAGACGATCCGTCTGCCGCAGATCAGCCGCCGCATGACCCGCGACGAGGTTCTGTTGGCACGTGGCACGGCCGACGCCTTTGCCTTGCGCCACAAGTTTCACGACGCCAAGACGTCGGCCCGGTATATGCCTCAGGGCCAGATGGCCCGTGATCTCTATGATGCAATGGAGACGGCACGGGTCGAGGCGGTCGGTGCCCGTCACATGCCCGGCACCGCGGGCAATATCGACGCCAAGATCGGCGCTGAGGCCCGCCGCAAAGGCTATGACCAGATCCGCGATGCCGCTGATGCACCCTTGTCGGTGGCCGCCGGCTACCTGATCCGCCATCTGGCCACCGGGCGCGATTTGCCCGAGGGCGCCAGCAACGTGATGGACCTGTGGCGCGGCTTTATCGAGGATCACTGTGGCGACCATTTGAGCAACATCGACGAATTGCTGTCCGACCAGAAAGCCTTTGCAAAGCTCGCCCGCGAGATCATCAAGGATCTGGGCTACGGCGACCAATTGGGTGACGATCCCGATCAGCAGGACGACGACCAAGAGGACGAGGCCGAGGACGGCAGCGAGGATCAGGAAGAGCAGGACAGCCAGGGCGAGGACGAATCCGACAGCGAGGATGCCGAAGCCAGCCCGGAGCAAACTCAGGAAGACCAGCAGGATCCTTCGCAGGCGCAGGTCAGCATGGACGATCAGGCCGATTCCGAGCAGGCCGAAGAAACCGAGATGCCCGAGGGCGAGGCTCCACTGGAGCCGCCTGCCCCGCAGCCGATTTCGGACGCCGATCCGAACTATCAGGTCTACAAGACCGAATTCGACGAAGAGATCGGGGCCGAGGATCTGGCCGAACCTGCCGAGCTCGAGCGGTTGCGCGCCTATCTCGACCAGCAGCTCGAGCCGCTGAAGGGCGCGGTGTCCCGCCTTGCCAACAAGCTGCAGCGTCGTTTGCAGGCCCAGCAGAACCGCTCATGGGAATTCGACCTTGAGGAAGGCACATTGGATGCCGGTCGTCTGGCCCGCGTTGTCGCCAACCCGACGACGCCTCTGTCCTTCAAGATCGAGAAGGACACCGAGTTCCGCGATACCTGCGTGACCCTGCTGCTCGACAATTCCGGCTCTATGCGCGGCCGTCCGATCTCTATTGCCGCGATCTGCGCCGATGTGCTCGCCCGCACGCTGGAGCGTTGTCAGGTCAAGGTCGAGATTCTCGGCTTTACCACCAAGGCCTGGAAGGGTGGCATGAGCCGCGAAAAATGGCTCGCCGAGGGGCGCCCGGTCCAGCCGGGCCGTCTCAACGATCTGCGCCACATCATCTACAAGAGCGCCGACGCCCCGTGGCGCCGCGCCCGCCCAAATCTGGGCCTGATGATGAAGGAAGGACTGCTGAAGGAGAACATCGACGGTGAGGCTCTCGAATGGGCCTATCGCCGGATGATGCATCGCCCCGAGGCGCGCAAGATCCTGATGGTGATTTCGGACGGTGCGCCGGTGGACGATTCCACCTTGTCGGTGAACCCCGCCAACTATCTGGAAAAGCATCTGCGCGATGTGATCGATATGGTCGAGCGTCGCAAAGCCGTCGAGCTGATCGCCGTAGGCATCGGCCATGACGTGACCCGCTATTACGATCGCGCCGTGACCATTACCGATGTCGATCAACTGGCCGGCGCTATGACCGAGCAACTCGCGAGCCTGTTCGATAGCGATCCCCGCAAGCGCGCCCGCGTCTTGGGAATGCGCAAGGTCAGCTAATTCAGCACACCCCTGACAGAGAGGACCAAAGGATGTTTCAGACCTTTGAAGTGACCAGTCGTCCTGAGCAGGGTCCGCCCCGCCTTGCAGCACTGCGCCGTGCGATGGTCGAGCAGGGCCTCGATACCCTGATCGTCCCGCGCGAGGATGCCTTTCAGGGCGAATACGTCGCCCCCTGTGACGAGCGGTTGAAGTGGCTCACCGGGTTCACAGGTTCTGCGGGCTTTGCCGTTGTCACTCGGGATGTGGCCGGCGTTTTCGTGGACGGCCGTTACCGCGTGCAGGTGTGCAGCCAGGTGGCGCCGGAGTTCACGCCGGTCAACTGGCCCGAGGTCAATCTGGCGGATTGGTTGACCAAGCACCTGACATCCGGTGCCGTCGTCGGTTTTGACCCGTGGCTCCATACGGTCAAGGCCATCGCGGATCTGGAGGCAAAGCTGGCGCCCGCAGGTATCACCCTGCGGCCGGGCCCGAACCTGATCGATCCGCTTTGGGAAGACCGCCCTGCCCCGCCCAAGCCGCCCTTCTCGGCATATCCCATCGAGAATGCCGGTGAGCCCCACGCCGAGAAACGCGCGCGATTGGCCAAGTCACTTCGCGATGCCGGTCAGCCGGCGGCAGTGCTGACCTTGCCAGACAGCATCGCGTGGCTGCTCAACATTCGCGGCGCGGACATAGAGCGGAACCCCGTTCCGCAATGCTATGCCATCCTCTACGACGACGCGAAGGTGCTGTTGTTTGCCCACCCCGGCAAGACCGACGTGATCGTGCAGCATCTGGGTCCGGACGTCACCACGCACCCGATCGACCAGTTCGAAGCGGCTTTGGCCGGCCTGTTCGGCCCGGTTCGGCTCGATCCCGCCTCGGCCCCCGAAGCGGTGCGCGCCATCCTGGAGGCTGCGGGCACCGACATCGCCCGAGCCCAGGACCCCTGTTCCCTGCCGAAAGCGTGCAAAAACCCGGTAGAGCTGGAGGGAGCCCGAGCGGCCCATCTGCGGGATGGGGCCGCGATGGTTCAGTTCCTTGCCTGGTTGGATGCCGAAGCGCCGAAAGGTGGCCTGACCGAGATCGCCGTGGTCGAGGCCTTGGAAGGCTTTCGCCGGGCGACCAACGCCCTGCGCGACATCAGTTTCGAAACCATCTGCGGCGCGGGTGAGCATGGTGCCATTGTCCATTACCGGGTGACGGAGGATACCGACCGTCCCGTGCGGAATGGCGAATTGCTGCTCGTCGATAGCGGCGGCCAATACCTTGACGGCACGACCGACATCACCCGGACAATCGCGGTCGGCCCGCCGCCCGAAGACGCCGCCGAAAGCTATACCGCTGTCCTGCAAGGCATGATCGCGATCAGCCGGGCTCGGTTTCCGCGCGGCGTGACCGGCGGTCACCTCGACAGCCTGGCGCGGTTCCCGCTTTGGACACTGGGCCGCGACTACGATCACGGCACGGGCCACGGTGTCGGCGCATACCTGAGCGTGCATGAGGGGCCGCAACGCCTGTCGCGGATTTCGGACGTGCCGTTGGATGAAGGCATGATCCTGTCGAACGAGCCGGGCTACTACCGCGAAGGCGCATTCGGTATCCGGATCGAAAACCTGATCGCCGTCATCGCGGCCCCGAAGATCAGCGGCGGCGACGACCGCGACATGCTCGCATTCGAGACCCTGACTTGGGTCCCTTTCGATCGCCGGTTGATCCTGACCGATCGCCTATCGCCGCAGGAACGGGACTGGATCAACTGGTATCATGCCGCTACGTTGCAGCACATCGGACCAAGGGTCGACGACGCCACACTTATTTGGCTGACACAGGCCTGCGCCGCACTTTGATGTCGCGATGGCAATCATCGCATATTTTGACACCTCGGTGTCATATCGCCGCCCTACCAATGGCGGCTCAATCCTTGGGGAGAGAGATCTATGGCCGACCACATAACGATACGGCCCGCGACCGGCACTTGGGTCGTGCGCGCTGGCGGTGCGGTGCTGGGCGAGAGCACGAACGCGCTGCAACTGACCGAAGGGGATTACCCCAGCGTGATCTATTTTCCGAGGGCCGACATCGCGATGGCCTTTCTCGAGCCGTCGGACACGCAAACCACCTGCCCCCACAAGGGCGACGCGACCTATTTCTCGATCATCGCAAAGAGCGGTGCGATCAAGGACGCTGTCTGGTCCTATGAAAACCCGAAGCCCGGCTTGGAAGAGATTGCAGGCCATTTGGCATTCTACGCCGATAAGGTCACTGTCGAAGAGGTCTGACCCTTCATCTTGGCCAATAAACTCACGACGCAGCGCCGGCAACGGGCTGCGTCGCAAGTGTGTTTCGCCTTATCAGGAATGTTCCTCGACCGCGGTCGAAACCAGCGCCCTGTTCAGTGCCTTGAGCGCATCCACCTGAAACAGCGCGCCCCAGACTTCCGGGGGCGCGTCGTCGCCCGGGAAATGCACAACCGGCAGAAATGCGGCATTGGTTTTCTCGAAGAGCGGCATCGCCTCTTCGAGCGTCGCCGATTTGTCCAGCCAGGTTCCCGCCAACACCAGCTCTTGGCAGGCCTCTGCCTTGGCGCCGCGTGGATGGTCTGGGGACCGCATGATGCTTTGCACGTCGAACGTTCCCAAGAGCCACGCCTCCGGCCCCGCAGCAAGGTGCACCCCCCTGCGCTCCAGCTGTGTCAAAAAGAAGGACCGGTCCACCATTCGGCTCGCCAATGCAGAGGAGAGCGACACCGTCACCATCACCGCAAGCCCGGTTTGCCAGTCGCCGGTCAGCTCGAATACGATCAAAGTGGTGGAAATCGGCGCCCCGAGCACCGCGGCAGCCACCGCGCCCATGCCCGCAAGCGCATAGAGCGATTGTTCGCCCGAGACCTCTGGAAACACCGACGTTGCGACTAGCCCGAAGGCCAGTCCCGTCAGGGCACCGACCATCAGCGATGGTGAAAACACCCCGCCTCCCATGCGCCCGCCCATCGTGATGGCCACCGCCGCGACCTTGAGCACGATGAACACGACGGCTTCTCGCAGCACGAGGTCCCCCGTCAGCGCCAGCGATGTGGTTTCGTAGCCGACCCCGATGATGTGAGGCCACCAGATCGCCAAGGCCCCCAACATGGCTCCGGCGACGGCGGGCCGTGCCCAGCGCGGCAGCCCGGTGGCCGTTTGCCAGCCGTTGGCGATGTCGTCGGCCCAGAAGATCGACCGCATCAGCACGACCCCCATGATCCCGGACAGGAGCCCAAGCATCATGAACGCAGGCAACTCGACATAGAATTCCAACGCCGACTGCATCGGCAGGACGAACTCGGTCACGTCCCCGTAAACCAAGCGGTTGATGATCGTTCCCGCCACGCTGGCAATCGCAATCGGAGCAAACGCATGCACCGCAAAGTGCCGAAGCACCACCTCCAGCGCAAAGAGCGCCCCGGCGATCGGGGCGTTGAAGCTGGCCGAGACCGCCGCCGCCACCGCACAGCCCAGCAGGTCGCGCCCATGAATGCCGTCTGCCCGGATCCAGCCAGCCACATAGCTCGACAAGACCGCCGCGAGGTGCACGACCGGCCCTTCCCGCCCAGATGATCCGCCCGTCGACAGGGTGATGAGGCTGGCCAGCGACGAGACCAGTCCGCGCCGCCGCTGCACCCGACCGTTGTTGAGCGCGGCCGCTTCGATGACTTCGGCCACTGCACGCACGCGCCCGTCGTCGGTGAATCGGTCCAACAGCAGCCCGACGGCGAGGCCGCCGCCCACCGGGATCAGGAAGATCCACCACCAGTCCAATCCGGCGATATGGCTGTGCAACTGGAGCACGTTGTCCGTACCGTAAATCCACGCCTGGAGGTTTTCGATCCCAAAGCGAAAGGCGATGGCCGCCAATCCACTTGCGATCCCGACAAGTAGTGCGATGAACCAGAATTGGACCTCGCTCGGCCCCCGTGTGCGCAAGACCTCCCAACCACGTGCGATGCCGTTCACCGCGCTTGCGAACGCCGTCGGTCGCGCCTTGGTCTGCTTTTCAGCCGGTTCGATCATGCGGGTTCGCCCGCTCCCCCGGCCTTGACCTTTGCCTTGTCTCGCGACACCTTGCCCTCCCCAAGTCCATGGAGCGATCATGACCATCGAAACGGCCCTTGAACACCTCAAGACCCTCTTAGGCGATCGGTTTAGTCGCACCAAGGCAGAACTGGACCACCATAGTCGGTCGGAAAGCCATTTCGCTCCGATTGCGCCCAATGCGGTCGTTTGGCCGATTTCAACGGCAGAAGTCTCACAGATCATGAGGATTTGTGCGCAGGAGGCCTGCCCCGTCATCGGATGGGGCGCCGGCACCTCACTGGAGGGCCATGGGCTCGCGATCCGCGGAGGCGTCACGGTCGATTTCTCCAGAATGGATCAAATTCTGGAGGTTCATGCCGAGGATATGGATGTGCGCGTCCAGCCCGGTGTCACTCGGGAGGCTCTGAACGAGGCGCTCCGCGCGACCGGACTGTTCTTTCCGGTCGACCCCGGCGCGAATGCGACGCTTGGCGGCATGGCGATGACCCGCGCCAGCGGCACCACCGCCGTGAGATATGGCACGATGCGTGACAACGTCCGCGCCCTCGAGGTTGTCTTGGCCGATGGTCGCGTGATTCAGACCGGCACCCGTGCCCGCAAATCCTCGACGGGCTATGACCTCACGGCCCTGATGGTCGGCTCTGAAGGGACGCTGGGCCTTGTCACGGAGCTGACGCTGCGCCTGCAAGGACAGCCCGAGGCGATCAGCGCCGCCGTATGCGCCTTTGACAGCCTGAACGACGCGGTCGAAGCGGTCACCGAAACGATCCAGATGGGCATACCAATGGCCCGGATCGAATTCATCGACGCGGTCGCCGTGGCTGCCGTAAACGCCTATTCCGGGCTCGGTTTGCCGGAGTTGCCGCATCTGATGCTGGAGTTTCATGGCTCTGATCAGGCCGTCGCCGAGCAGGCCGAACGCTTTGGCGAGATCGCGGCGGATCATGGCGCCCGTGGCATCGACACGGCCACCCGGCAGGAAGACCGCACCAAGCTGTGGGAAGCCCGCCACAAGGCCCACTGGGCCGTCATGGCAGCAAATCCGGGCAAACGTGCTTTGGTGACGGATGCCTGCGTCCCGATCTCTCATCTCGCCGCCGCCGTTGCAGAGACACAGGCCGACATCGCCGCAAGCCGGCTCGACGGTCCGATCCTGGGCCACGTGGGCGACGGAAACTTTCACGCGATCCTCTTGTTCGATCCCGATGATCCCGAGGACCGCGCCGCCGTCGACGATCTGAGCCACCGCATCTCGGAACGCGCCCTGCATTATGGCGGAACGGTGAGCGGCGAGCATGGCGTTGGCATGGGCAAATTGCGCTACATGCAGGCCGAGCATGGAGCAGGTTGGGACGTGATGCGAACGATCAAGCGCGCGCTCGACCCGGAGGATCTGCTCAATCCGGGCAAGCTCGTCGCCCAGAACTAGGGACCGACAGGAAAGAATCCTTTCCTGAATCGGTCAAAGTTCTTACCATTTGGTCAAATCCCTAGGGATGTCTGTCAAATGAACGCGTACAAGGAAGACCCTCCTACCGATAGCACCGACCTGACCGATCAGGTGATCGACGACCTCTACGAGGTCGCGATCGATCCGCTGCGCTATGAGGCCCTTCTTGACCATTGGGAAGCGATGATCGGGCCGCAACGCAGCGTGGCCAACGACACGTCGAACCCTTCCCTGCGCCTTGCCGAGTTCGAAAGCCATTTTCATCGTGCCGAGCGGATGTTGGCGCAGGTCACGGGATCGGACCAGATCGTCGATCCTGCCCATCTGCTTGCGAAGATCGACAGATCTGCTGCGTTTGTTGTCGATCAGACCCTGACCGTCGCACGGATCAATGCGGCAGCTGCACTGGCACTGGGGGTGACACAGGGCGCCAAGCTCGTCGATCTGGCACTGGGCGATGGCGAGGCCGAGGAATTGGCGCGTCAGACCGAGCGTATGCTGCGCGCAAACTCTGGCGAGCCTGTCATTTTGCGTGTGCAGACCCGTCGCGATGATCGCATCATGCTTGTCCACCTCCGGGTGGTTCGTCCCGCGCAGGGTCAACCGTTCGTCATCGCGGTCACATCCGAACTGGGCTGGCCAAAGGGTTTTACCAAACTGCTGCGCGGCGCGTTTTCTCTGACACCGGCAGAAGGCAAGGTGGTTCGGTCCCTCGCCGAAGGTCACAGCCTGGCCCAAATCGCCGAAGAACGAGGCCGGTCGATCGAAACGATCCGGGCGCAAGTGAAGGCGATCCTGTCCAAGACAGGCACCCGGTCGCAGGCGGAATTGATCCGGCTGACCCTCTCGACCATGGAAATGGCGCAATACACCGGCAGCGTTTCGGAACAAATTCCCGAAAGCTCGACCGGACTGGGAAGCCTCGCCCCGCGTCTGTTCCAAAGCATCACCCTGCCGGACGGACGGCAGCAGGATTTCCTGATACTAGGTGATCCGGAGGGCAGACCCTGTCTCTATCTGCATCTGGACTATGGCCTTGTTCGGTGGCCAGCCAGCGCAGAGGCGGAAGCCGCACGCAAGGGCCTGAAGATCATCGTGCCCGTCCGAGCCGGGTATGGCCAATCCGATCCCTTGCCGCGCGATACGCCTCTCGTGACACAACTCGTCGATGATCTGGTGGCCGTCCTCGACCATCTCGGCGCCGAGAAGGTCCCTGTCCTGAGCCTTGGCTCGGACAGCTATCTCGCCTTTGCCCTGCACGCGAATTATCCCGAAAGGGTGTCTGCCGTGCTCTGTGCCGCCGGTGTGCTCCCTCTCACCTTGCCTGCTCAATACGACAGGATGGACAAGTGGCACCGCTTCATTCTCGCTGGAGCGCGATACACACCGCATCTGTTGCCATTCATGGTCAAGGCTGGCTTTGCTCTGGCCAACCGGTTGGGCAAGTCGGCCTTTGTCCATGCCGTCTATGGGAAATCCGCGGCCGATGTCGCGACGTTCGAGATCGACGAGGTCTTCGAGGCGATGGTTTGCGGGTCGGAGGTGGCCTTGTCGGACGGTCATTCGGCGCATGAGCCCTTCGCCCGCCTCGTCGTCGCTTACGAAACCTCGAACTGGACGGCCGAACTCGCCGCGCTCGAGGCGGCGGCCACCAAGCCTGCGGGAAGCCCCGGCCACGTCAAGGTCATATTCTTCAACGGATTGCAGGATCCCGAAGTCCCACGGGACACGCTGGCCGATCATCAGCGCGATTACCCTTGGATCGACTTCCGGGTCTATCCGGATGCCGGCCAATTGGCTTTCTTCTTGAAATGGCGCGACGTCCTCGCGGAAATCGACAAGATCGTGGCGCCGACTGAGTAATGAATTCCTGACCTTCCGGTAAATTACCCCAAATGGGTGATGCGCGCGAAAAGCCCTTGGCGATAGGTTGGAGTCATTCAGTAGATTGGTTTCTAATCGCCGAAAGGCACCAGAGCACATAGATCAAAGGCGGACGACGCGGTGTGTATTTGCCGCTGAGAGCTGCCATATTCAGACCAGTCATGGCAGATCGCCGTGGCGACGAGACCGGCGGGGGGCTGGCAATGGCGCAACTGTATTTCAGCGCGAAACAGACCCCCGCTGTGCTTGTTTTTTCGCATTCCGGGCGGCTCGTCCTGTTTGCCACAGGTCAAAAGCTGGGATTGTTCTTTGGCCTCAGACTGCCTTTGCCAGCACAGCGGGTGCGCCAGCGAAGAGACCTCAGTCTCGAATAATCGGTCAGGCCGCGGTTCCGGACAGCAGCTCGCGTGCCGCACCTCTGGCCGCCTCGGTGACCCGGTCGCCGGCCAGCATCCGCGCGATTTCGTCGACCCTGTCGCTCGGGTTCAGAGGCACCACCCGCGAGGTCGTGACCTCGCTCTCGCCGCGTCCTTCGACGGCCTTTTCCACACGCCAATGATGCGCTCCGAGAGCTGCAACCTGCGGGCTGTGCGTCACAACAAGAACCTGACCGGCCTCTGCCAGTTCCGCGAGCCTCCGACCGACGGCGTCCGCGGTCGCGCCACCGACCCCACGGTCGATCTCGTCAAAGATCATCGTCAGCCCGACGGTCTGTTGCGTCAGGCAAACCTTGAGCGCCAGCAAGAACCGGCTCAATTCGCCGCCCGACGCGATCTTGTCCAACGGCCCGGCGGGTGCCCCCGGATTGGTGGCGACCCGGAAGGACACGTCATCCCGCCCGTCGGGGCCGGGTGTGCCGGGCTCGATCTGCACGGTGAAGATCGCCCTCTCCATCTTGAGCGGGCCGAGTTCTGCCGCCATCGATTTGGCCAGTTTTTCGGCGGCTGCGGTCCGGGCGGCGGTCAGCGCATTCGCGGCCTTGTCGTAGGCCTTGTCCGCACGCAGCAAGGCGGCCTCCGCCTCTCCGATGTCTTTCTCCGAGGCATCGAGCGCCTCCAGCCGAGCGCGCAAGGTTTCGGCAAAGTCGGCGAGGTCGTCCGGAAGCTGGTCGTGTTTCCGGGCCAGGGCACGGATCGCAAAGAGCCGCTCTTCGGCGGCTTCCAATGCGTGCGAATCAAAGTTCAGCGCGTCGAGGCAGGCTGCAATCCCCTGCTCTGCCTCTCCTAGCGCATCCACGGCCCGCGCGAGTGCCTCAAGCGGAGCCTCAAGTCGCCCTTCGGCTGAGGCCGCCGCACCGTCCAGCCATCGGATTGCGTCGCTGACCATCCCCTCGGCGCCGTCGCCCGTGACGATGGCATGCGCCCGCGCGACATCCTCGCGGATACGCTCCGCCGCTTGCATGCCGCGCCGCTCCTTGTCGAGGAGCGCCTCTTCCCCCGGTTCCGGGGCAAGTGCATCAAGTTCGGAAACAGCGTGACGCAGGTAGTCTTCCTCGGCCCGCAGCGCCTCGGCTGCCTCTATTGCCGTTTTCAGAGCCTTGTCAGCGGCGCGCCTTGCAGACCATGTTGCGCGAACATCCTCCAGCAAGGCCGTCACCCCGGCGAAATCGTCCAAGAGCGCGCGGTGGCCGCGTGGATTGAGCAGGCCGCGATCATCCTGCTGACCGTGCAGTTCGACAAGGGTGTCGGACAACGCCCGCAAGACCTCTCCCGAGGTGCGGACGGAATTGACCCACGCAGTCTTGCGGCCATCGGGTGTATTGATGCGACGCAGTATCAATTCGCCGTCCTCGGCCGTGATCCCGGCCTCTGCCAGAACCGCATGAGCGGCATGATCATCAGGCAGATCAAAGGTCGCGGTCACTTCCCCTTGAGCCGCCCCTTTGCGGACCAGTTCGGCCCGCCCCCGCCAGCCAAGCACAAAGCCAAGGGAATCGAGCAGGATCGATTTGCCGGCACCGGTTTCACCGGTCAGCACGTTTAATCCGGGCTGAAACGCGAGGTTCAGCCGGTCGATAATCAGCATGTCCGAAATGTCGAGACTGCGCAGCATGACGGCCCCAATTGGCAAAGTTGATTCTTGATGGACCGCAAGATCATGTGGGTCAAGGGACAGCTTACCACAAGCCAGTGCGGCAAGGTAAGATGGCCTGGAAACGAACTGGACGATCCCACCGTCAGGCGAAAGATCGCCCGGTCAGAGCCACTCGCCCCGGACAACCTGCCGGTAGATCGCTGACAGCCAGTTATCGCCCACCGAGCGCATCTCCAGCCCCTGCCCTGTCAGTAGAGCGAAGCTGTCCTGATACCATTCCGTCGACTGGTAGTTGTATCCCAGAATGGCGCCAGCGGTCTGCGCCTCGTCGGTCAGGCCCAAAGACAAGTAGGTTTCCACCAGACGATGCAGGGCTTCCGGCGTATGGCTCGTGGTTTGGAAATCCTCGACGACCACCCGGAACCGGTTCGCAGCGGCGGCGAAATGATTCCGCTTGAGGTAGTAGCGGCCGATCTCCATTTCCTTGGCAGCGAGGTGGTCGAACGCCAGATCGAATTTCAGGATGGACGCTTGGGCATATTCGCTGTCCGGATAGCGCTCGATCACGGCCCGCAGGGCCTGAAGCGCCTGAAACGTCAGCCCTTGATCGCGCCCGATGGCGTCGATCTGGTCGTAGTATGACAGCGCCAGAAGGTATTGCGCGTAGGCGGCATCCTCTTCGGCAGGATAGAAATCCAGATACCGCTGAGCGGCGGATCTGCTGTTCGGGTAATCCTGATCCCGATGATAGGAAAACGCTTGCATGATCAACGCGCGTTTTGCCCATTCGGAATACGGATAGAGCCGTTCGATTTCACCGAAATAGAACGCGGCGTCGTCCTCTTGGCCGCGATTGAGCTCGGCTTCGCCCCGCTGAAAGATCTGTTCGGCCGTGAACCCGTCCAAAGCCCCGTCAGCCTTGGGATCGAATGTATCGCACCCCGCCAATACCCCAAGCGCGAGAGCGCCTGCGATCCAGAGTTTGCGACCAATGCGCTGGTTCAATTTTCGTTGGCCAGACAATTTCATGCCATGGGTTCCGATCGCCTGTGCCTCATCCATCGATGCGAAGCTCTTTGCTCACATTTCCAAACGTCTAACATGAAAATTCGGGGGGCAAAATGCCTTTTGCCGCCGATGCGGCGGGCCTGTGCTCACGAAGCAGTATCAGGCGACCGCTTCGAGATCGGCAGGGGCAAGCCCCGCACCCGGAAGCCGCGCCGCCAAGGCCGCATCCGCACGCCGCAAACGCCACGAATCCGGCGCCGCGAACATCGCTCTGAGCAACTGGTTGGTCAGGGCATGACCTGCCCGGTTGCCCACGTAGTGCCCGAGGATCGGCACACCGGCGGTCGAAAGATCGCCAAGTGCATCCAGCATCTTATGCCGCACGGCTTCGTCCGGATGACGCAGTCCGCCGGGACTCAGCACTTCGGCCCCGTCTACCACGACCGCGTTGTCGAAGGTGCCACCGAGCGCCTTGCCCGCGGCGCGCATCGCGTCGATGTCTGCGCGGCGGCAGAAGGTCCGGCTGTCGCAAAGCTCGCGCACAAATGCGCCGTTCGACAGGTCGAGCGACTTGTGCTGATAGCCGATCGCTTCGTCGGGAAACTCGATCGTGAAATCCATGCTGACGCCCGCGGCCGGTTCGATCCGGGCGGTTGCGTCGCCTTGACAGACCTCGACAGGCTGCAGGATTTCAATGACATCAAGAGCGGCGCCCTGCCGCTGAAGGCCTGCCGCCATGATCCCGCGCACGAAACCCGAGGACGAACCGTCCAGCACAGGCACTTCCGGCCCGGCGATCTCGACCAGCGCATTGTGGACGCCGCAGCCGGCCAAAGCCGCCATCAGATGTTCGATCGTGGAGACACTGTGCCCGAAGGCGTTTTCAATACGCGTGTTCAATGGCGACACGATGACCCGATCCCAAAGTGCGGGTATGATCGCCTCGACTGCGGGCACGTCCATTCGTTTGAACAGAATACCTGTATGCGCCGGTGCCGGACGCACGACCATACGGGCAGGACGCCCCGAATGGAGGCCTGTTCCGGCGAAGGTAGCTGGCTTTAAGAGCGTGCGTTGCACTTGGATTCTGCCTCAGGTTTCTTAACGAATTTTGACCTATCTTCGGTTAATCCGGTTCGCCCGATTGCTCAACTCACTCTTTGCAACGGTCTGAAACATCCGTGACGCCCACGTCAACTGATGCCACAGCCTGTCCGTAATTTGTTGTATTGAAAAGGAAAACGGGCCGCACTATGGCGGCCCGTTCTGAAATGACGCTGCGTCTTGCTTAGTTGGCTTGGCGCCGCAGGAAGGCGGGAATCTCGATCCGCTCCTGATCCGGGTCAGCTTCGGCCTCGACGGGCTGAGCACTGACGCGCGGCTGCTGGCGTGCTGCTTGCGGTGCTTCGCCCTGGCCGCCGGACATGCGGTTGATCAGCGAACCGATACCAAAACGCGGGCGCTCGCCGTCGGCTGTGCGAGGCGCAGACGCGACCGGCTCGGCCACGGGGCGACGATTTTCGCCGCCCTGCTGAACAGCGGCGCGCAGGCGGGCCAGTGCTTCGGGCGACGGGGTTCCGGCAGCGGGAGCACGGGGTGCGACAAAGCTCTCCGGCGTGGCATCCATCGCAGGCTCTGGCCGTGGCTGATACGCTGGCGGCGGCAGCGCGTCGTCTTCGTAGTTGTCATCCTCGGCAACGTCGTCGTATTCCGGCTCGTCGAACAGGGTCGGCTCTTCGACGACAGGCTCCGGTGCCGGTGCAGGCTCAGGTGCGATACGTGCTGCGACGGGCGCTTCCTCGACCACGGGTGCCGGAGCGGGTGCAGGTGCGACTTCCTGGCTGACGCGCTCCCGCAGGGGCTGCGACATGGAGCGACGCGGCACAGGGAAATCGGCGCTCTTGACGGCTGCGTCGATGCCGGTTGCAACGACCGAAACCCGCATCTTGCCTTCCATCGAGGTGTCGAGGGTGGAGCCGACGATGATGTTGGCTTCCGGGTCGACCTTTTCGCGGATCTTGTTGGCTGCTTCGTCGAGTTCGAACAGCGTCAGATCGTAGCCGCCGGTGATGTTGATCAACACACCGCGGGCGCCTTCGAGGCTGATTTCGTCGAGAAGCGGGTTCGCGATGGCCTTTTCGGCGGCCTCGACGGCGCGGTTGTCGCCCTCGGCCTCGCCCGTGCCCATCATCGCCTTGCCCATTTCGTCCATTACGGCGCGAACGTCAGCGAAATCGAGGTTGATCAGGCCGGGGCGCACCATCAGATCGGTTACGCCTTTGACACCTTGGTAGAGCACGTCATCGGCCAGAGCGAAGGCGTCGGTGAAGGTGGTGTTCTCATTCGCCAACCGGAACAGGTTCTGGTTGGGGATGATGATCAGCGTATCGACGACCTTCTGAAGGGCTTCGATGCCTTCATCGGCCTGCTTCATGCGCTTGCCGCCCTCGAACTGGAACGGCTTGGTCACGACGCCAACGGTGAGGACACCAAGTTCGCGTGCGGCCTGAGCGATGATCGGTGCGGCCCCTGTCCCGGTGCCGCCGCCCATACCAGCGGTGATAAAGCACATATGTGCGCCCGCGAGGTGGTCGACGATCTGTTCAATGCTCTCTTCGGCCGCTGCGGCACCGACGGTCGCCCGCGCGCCAGCGCCGAGCCCTTCGGTGACCTTAACGCCCATCTGGATTTTCGCCGTGGCGCGCGATTGCTGCAAAGCCTGCGCATCGGTATTGGCGGTCACGAACTCGACACCATCGAGTTCTTTTTCGATCATGTTGTTGACCGCGTTTCCACCAGCGCCGCCGACGCCAAATACGGTGATCCTGGGCTTGAGGTCTTCGTGCCCCGGCATAGAGAGATTGAGTGCCATCGCGCTGTCCGCCTGTTTGTTATGGGCCCGTCCCACCGGGCATTCGTGCCTGTCTTAGCGCGATACTAATGGCTGTGCACGGGGTCGTCACGGAAAAAACGCCAAAAAACCGCAAAATGTAGCACAAAAAGTGCCACAATACGCGGTATTTCGCCAAGACTGTCATATCTAGGGTAATTGCCGGACCGAACCACAAGCCGAAACCGGCTTGCACCCCCACGAAACGTGGAAGGCGGGACATTGAATGTGTTTGGGCCCTGCTCGGCCTGTGGCGCACCTCTTTCGGATGTAGCCAATGACGACGTTAACGGAATTCGACTATTGCGTCACGCAAGAATTGCCTTTCGCCGCCATGTTTGGCGTATCGCGGTCTCTCACCAGTTGTCCTTGAACCATTTCACGGCACGTTTGAAAGACCGCGCAGGGTGCCGTTCGGTCGGCACGTCGAAATCCCACCATTCGTCCTGTGGATGAGCCGCAAACAGGCACAGCCCCACGGCCCCGGAGAAAGCCGGCCCAGTCGCGGCCTGCGGCAAGCCCTGCACCCGCAATGGCCGCCCCAAGCGCACCTGCTGCCCCAATATCTTGGAGGCCATAGCGTCGAGGCCCGGAATTTGGCTCGCCCCGCCCGTCAGGACGATCTGCTGGCTGGGCAGGTATTCAAATCCGGCCGCATCGAGCCGCATCCGCACTTCTTCAAGGATCTCCTCGACCCTCGGCCGCATGATACCGATGAGTTCGGCGCGGCTGACCGTGCGTCTGTCGTGGTGCCAGTCGCCAGTGTCGCCGCCGATCTCGATCATTTCTCGGTCGTCCATGCCGGTGGCAACAACGCCGCCGTAGAACGTCTTGATCCGTTCCGCGGTGGCCATGGGCACTTGCAGACCCATGGAGATGTCGGAGGTGACGTGATCGCCGCCCATCCGCACGCTGTCGGCGTAGATCATGTGTTTGCGGATGAACACCGAGATGCCCGTCGAGCCGCCGCCCATGTCGATGCAGGCGCTGCCCAGTTCCTGTTCGTCTTCGACGAGGCTGGAGATACCCGAAACATAGGCCGAGGATGCCAGACCGGCCAATTCCAGGTCGCAGCGCTTGATGCAGAACAGCAGGTTTTGCAGGATCGTGGCGTCCACCGTGAGCAGGTGTAGATCCGTGGTCAGCTCATTGCCGATCTGCCCTCTGGGGTCCGACAGGCCGGAGCGATGGTCGAGCGCGAAATTGACCGGCTGTGCGTGCAGGACTTCGCGGTCGACGCCGAAGTCGGGCACTTCGCAGGCCGCCAGCACCCGACCGATATCGGAATCGGTGACCACTGTGCCTTCGACATTCACTGCACCGTCCAAACCATAGGAGCGGGGCCGTGCGCCCGACAGGCAGGCGATGACGTGATCGACCCGCACGTTGGCCATCTTTTGCGCGGCTTGCACCGCAGTGCGGATTGCCCGTTCGGTTTCCTGCATGGCATCGACTTCACCAAAGCGCACGCCGCGGGAACGGGTCGTCGCGGCCCCGATGACCCGGAACGAGGATTGTCCGGCCATCGAGCCTACGCTGTCGCTTTCGCGAAACCGTTCCGGACCATCGAATCGCAAAACGAGGCAAGCGATCTTCGAGCTGCCTACATCGAGGATGGCCACCACCCCACGCTGCATCGCCGCCCGGCGCATGTGCCGCATCGCCCGCTGGCTGTCATATAGATCCCGCATCACTGCCCTGCCCCAAGTTGAAGTGTTGGTGTTGTCTTTGTCTTTGTCGTCATCTTTCGCCACCTGCCCCAGTGGGTCGTAGAATTGCCGCCGCCATTGGATTGAGCCGCAAGGTCGGTCGATCGCCATTGCGCATGTCGACGATGGCGACATCGCGGCTGAGCATTTCTTGTGCCTGGTCCAGCGCGATCACCCGTTCGAGCGCCGTGATGGGCGCTTCGGTCGGCAGCATGATCCGCTGGCCGTTGTCGAGCACCAGATCCCAACGCCGCTCTCCCATGCGCACCAATCCCCGAATACGCTCGCGCACAGGCGAGGCCGCGGCAAAAAGCATCAGTGCCTCGGCGATACCGTCCTTGGCCCCGTCACCGGCAATCAATGGCAGATCGGGCCTGTCGGCGCGAGATGGGATCATGCCGGTCATCACGCCTTCGGCGTCAATGAGCCGAAGCCCATCCGTGTGCCGCCAGACCGCAACGGGCTGCCGTTCCGTCACCACGATTTCCAGCGTGCCACCGGGCTTCACCCGCACGATTGCATCCTGAACCGCGGTGAGTTCGGTAATGGTGTTCCGCAACTCGGGCAATTCGAGATCGAAGGATGAAATCGGAAATTCCACATCCAGCCGGCTCTGGATTGCCGCTGCCAAGGCGACGTCGGCACCGGTGACAGCGAGGTCCGTCACCATGAACTCGGGCCGGTTCTGGACGGCCTCGCGCAACTCGGAAACCTTGTCGTTGAGGGCCGCACGGTTGGCTTCGTTGCTGAACCACGCGCCGGCGATGAACACCAACAGAAACGCAGGCAGGCCGATCCGCACGGAAGCCCGAAACGCTGGCGTCAGCATCAGGCGCTGATACCGGTAGTTCCACTTGGTAGGGGCCGGGTCACGCCGGATCGCCACGGCCTCGGCGGTTACGTCGGGTTTGCGGCGGCGCAGGCCAGAGATCAACGATCGCATGAGGCATCCTCTACCAACCAGCGGCACAATTGCGGGAAGCTGATCCCTACGAAGGCCGCCTGTTCCGGAGCCAGAGACGTGGGTGTCATGCCCGGCTGAGTATTCGTCTCGAGCAGGATCAAACCGTCCAGCCCGCGCGTTTCGTCCCAGCGAAAATCGGTGCGCGACAGACCACGGCAGCCCAGCACCTGATGCGCCCGCAGGGCATACTCCATACAGGCATCGAAGATTTCGCCCGGCACGTCGGCGGGCAGCACATGACGAGAGCCGCCGACGCTGTATTTCGCATGATAGTCATACCAGCCATCGGTCACGATATCGGTGACGGTGAAGGCCCTGTCGCCCATGACCGTCGTGGTCAGCTCGCGCCCCGCCGCATAGGCTTCGACCATCAACGTCTCGGGCATCGCCTCGTCGATCATCGGCGGGCCATTTGCCTTGTCCTGCACGATATAGACGCCAACGGAGGAACCCTCGTTGTAGGGCTTCACCACGTAGGGCGGCTCCATCACGTGCCGGGCACTGATATCGGACTTGAGGGCAAGTTGGCTGGTGACGACAGGCAAACCGGCAGCGCGAAAGGCGGCCTTGGTCTTTTCCTTGTCCATCGCGATGGCAGACGCCAGAACGCCAGAGTGGGTGTATGGAATCCGGAGCCATTCCAGCAGGCCCTGAACACAACCATCCTCGCCCCAGCGGCCATGCAGGGCGTTGAAGACGACATTTGGCTTGAGATCAGTCAGGCGCACGGCCAAGTCCGGGCCGGCATCGACCTCGGTCACCACATATCCTGCTTCCCGCAACGCTGCTGCACACTCACGACCGGAGCTCAGCGACACGTCGCGCTCTGCTGACGGGCCACCCATTATTACAACCACGCTGGGGTTTGTCCCGCTCGACATTCCCAACCGCCTCAATCGCAGGCCATTATTCGGCCCGTCATTCTGCCCTAGCACCCATTTTTGGGCGTCTATCTTTTTGAAATCACGCCTTCGGCACGCCGATCCGCATGATTTCCCATTCTAGCGTGATGCCGCTGGCGGCGTAAACCTTTTTTCGGACTTCTTCGCCTAATCCTTCGAGGTCTGCGGCACTGGCGCCGCCCGCATTGGTCAAGAAATTGGAGTGCATCTCGTTCATGACCGCGCCGCCGAGGCGCGCTCCGCGCATCCCCGCGTCGTCGATCACCTTCCACGCCTTGAGATCGTGGCTGTCATCCGCCTGTCCCGTGGAGGAAAATCCGGCAGGGTTGCGAAACGTCGATCCGGCGGTGCGGTCCTTGGTGGGCTGCGTCGCATCCCGTTTGGCGATTTGCTCCGCCATTCGCTCTGACAGTGCCGCGGGATCACCGGCCGGCGCCCGGAAGAGTGCTTCGACGATGATCGCACCGTCGGGCAAGGTGCTGCTCCGATACGCCAAATGCAGATCTGCGGCGGAGATCGTCGCTTGGGTGCCGTCGCGATAGACCACCGACACGCTTTCCAACGCGTCGGCGACGTAATCGCCATAGCAACCCGCATTCATGCGAACCGCCCCGCCGATGCTTCCCGGAATGGTCCGCAGGAACGTGAGGTTCCGCCCAGCCTCGGCCGCCTTGCGGGCCACATGGGCATCCAATGCCGCGGCCCCGGCCCGCACGGTATCGCCTTCGATCGAAATCCCGTTGAACCCGCGGCCCAGCCGGATCACAACACCGGGCACCCCGCCATCGCGCACGATCAGGTTGGAGCCCACTCCCATCGGAAACACCGGCACCGCCGGATCGAGGGCGGCAAGGAAAGCCGCCAAATCCGACACATCGGCCGGTTGAAAGAACCATTCCGCCGGGCCGCCGACGCGCAGCCACGTCAAGTCAGACAGTGGCCGGTTCGGGGTCAGTACGCCTCGGACTTGCGGCATCTCCATCATTGGTCGCGCATCCGCCATTCGGTGAGAACCATGCCAAAAACCGATCCAATTAAGCCCGGAAGGACAAACATCGTGGCCAACACCACGAGGGCCAGACCGCTTTCCTCGCCCTTGGCAATGCCAATGCCAAACATCACGATGACCGCCAGCAGCAGTCCGATGGCCCAAAGCCGCGCGACCGCGATATTGGCCCACCGGACCAAGGCCCAGCCAATAATGGCCCCGGCAACACAAGCTGCAAGGCTCGGAAGAACGGCCGCCATCACTGGACTTCTTTCTTGCCGCCCAGAATACGCGCCCTGAACCATCGGCCAAGGTATATCACAGGCCATCGCAAGACGCTGACGCCTGCGATCAATAGAATGATCCCGACGATCGGACCATTTTGCCAGGTCACGAACCCGAGCAACGGCACACCCAGAGCGATCAGCGCGTAGGCCCGCTGCCAATGATTGTCACGGCTCGGGATCAGCGCCAACACATTGGCGACAATCAACCAGACAAAGGCAAGAACCAGCGACAGGCTCATGAGCGTAGCTCCTCCGGCAATTCAGGTTCCTGGCCTCGTGCTTTCGCGACGAGATAGCGCAAGGGATTGCGCATCATCGATCCAAACGCGAGCAGACCAACCACCACCCAGACCCAACCATGGGCGATACCTATCCAAACCAGCAGGACTGGCGCACTCAGCAACAGGACCGATCCCGGAATGAACTGACGGCGCATCGGCAGCAGGGCCGTCACCGTTGCCAGCAAGACCCAGAAACAACCAAGCACGAGGGGCGTACTCACGAGACCGCCTCCGCGTTCTGGCTTCTTTGGGTCACAAATATCCCGGGGGGAGCGCCGAAAGCGCGGGGGGCAGCGCCCCCCTTATGCCGCGTCGGCCTCACGCCTTGGCCTCAAGTCGAGCAGGCAAGCCGGTGGCCCAGGTGCTGATCGTACCCGCCCCAAGGCAGACCACGATATCGCCAGGACGCGCCTGTTCGCGCACGAGACGCTCAAGATCATCCTCGGACGTGACCGCACGAGCATGCCGATGTCCATGCCGGATCAGGCCCGCGACGAGGTCGTCGCGACCGGCACCGGGGATGGGATCTTCACCTGCTGCGAAGACTTCGGAAATCCCGACGACGTCCGCTTCGTTGAAGCAGCCGCAGAAATCCTCGAACAGGCTTGAAAGGCGGCTGTACCTGTGCGGCTGATGCACTGCGATGATCCGCGCCCCTTCGGTGTCGGCAATCGCTTGCCGCGCCGCCTTGAGAACCGCGGCGATTTCCACCGGATGGTGGCCATAGTCGTCGATGACTGTGACGCCGTTCACTTCGCCCACCTTGGTAAAGCGCCGGTTGACCCCCGCGAAAGCCGCCAAAGCCTCGCGGATCGCGTCGCGCTTCATACCAAGGTGCCGCGCCACGGCAACGGCGGCGAGGGCGTTCGACACGTTGTGATTGCCGGGCATCGGCAATGTGCATCCCTCGATCACCGCACCTTCGGATTGAAGCGCGATGTCGAAATGGGCGACCCCGCCCTTGTAGGTCAGGTTTGTCGCACGAATGTCGGCCTGGGCATTGAATCCAAAGGTCAGCACCCGGCGGTCGGTAATCCGCCCGACCAGCGATTGGACTTCGGGATGGTCGGTGCAGCAGATCGCCACACCGTAGAACGGGATGTTCGATACGAAGTCGTAGAACCCCTGACGCAGATTCTCGATGTTGCCCCAGTGCTCCATATGCTCGGGGTCGATATTGGTGACGATCGCGATGGTGGCGGGCAGCCTGTTGAAGGTGCCGTCGCTCTCGTCCGCCTCGACGACCATCCATTCGCCCTGCCCCATCCGGGCGTTGCTGTCGAACCGGTGGATGATCCCGCCGTTGACCACTGTCGGATCGAAATCGCCGGCGTCCAGCAAGGTGGCGACCATCGTCGTGGTCGTGGTCTTGCCGTGTGTTCCTGCAACGGCGATGTTGGACTTGAGGCGCATCAACTCGGCCAGCATCTCGGCCCGCCGCACGATGGGCAGGCCCCGCCGCCGCGCTTCGTCCAGCTCCGGGTTTCCCGGCTTGATCGCCGAGGAAATCACGACGACTTCGGCACCTTCGAGATTTTCCGCCCGCTGCCCTTCAAAGATCAGTGCACCAAGCGATTGCAGCCGCTTGGTGATCTTGGAAGACTTGGAGTCCGACCCCTGCACGACATAGCCCAGATTGAGCAACACCTCGGCGATGCCCGACATGCCGATCCCGCCGATGCCGACGAAATGGATCGGACCCACGTCCATTGGAAGTTTTGTCGCAGCAATCATCAGGGGGTTTCCATCCATCATTTGGGGTCTCCTTTTTGGCCTACCGCGAGGTCTTCGACAAGGGCGACAAGGCGTTCTGTGGCGTCAGGCGTCGAACAGCCCAAAGCGGCGCGCGCCATTTGCTGGGCGCCATCGGCACTCTCCAGCACGTTGGCGACCTGCTCGGTCAGGCTTTCGGCCGTCAGTTTGCTTTCCGGGATCAGGATCGCGGCACCGGCATCAACCAATTGCCGAGCATTGGCCGTCTGCTCGTCGCGGATCGCCTGCCCAAGCGGCACCCAGATCGCGGGCCTGCCGATGATGCTGACATCCGCGACCGTCGAGGCGCCCGACCGCGAAATCACCAACTGGGCCTCTGCCATGCGCTCGGGCACATCGTCGAAGAAGGTTTGCACGTCGGCGGTGATCCCTTCGCCGGCATAGAATGCGGCAACTCGATCAAGGTCTTCCGGCCGTGCCTGATGGCTGACCCGGACCCGGCCCCGCACTTCATCCGGCAGGTTCGCGATGGCTTGGGGCACAATGTCCGATAGGATCCGCGCGCCTTGGCTGCCGCCCAATATCAACAGCGACATGGGGTAGTCCCCGGGCGGAATATAGGGTGCCCCGGCTCGGTCGAGAACCGCTCTCCTCACAGGGTTTCCGGTGTGTATCCCGGTGACGCCTGTCGGCAGTTCCGTCGGCCAGGTGCCACAAGCGACGTGGTCGACCCGGCGAGCAAAGAGCTGATTGACCCGCCCCAGAACGCCGTTCTGTTCGTGGATCATCCGCGGGACGCGCAGCGTCCAAGCGGCGCTCATCGCGGGAATCGTCGGGTAGCCGCCAAAGCCCACGACCACTTCGGGCCGATCCCGCAACATTCTCGCCATCGAAAGACCAATTCCGCCAGCGACCCGGAAAGGCACAAGAGCCTTCGCCGCAAGTCCGCCTCTGGCAAAGGTCGCGCTGCCCACCACGTCGATTTCCACAGCCTTGGGAAAGCCGCCGACGTATCGCGCACCTCTGGCATCGGTCGAGAGCCGCACCCGCCAACCAAGGCTAAGCATCGACTCCGCCAGTGCCTGAGCGGGAAACATATGGCCGCCAGTGCCGCCTGCTGCAATGACCAGAAGAGGCGCTTTCACCGACCTGCCCGCCCCAAGATGTCACTCATGCCGCCTTGAGGACGGGTGCGCGTAAACGCGAGCAACATGCCGACTGCGATGCCGCCGGCAATCAATGACGAACCGCCATAGCTCACGAACGGCAGCGTCATGCCCTTTGCCGGCAAGAGTCGCACCGCCACTCCCATGTTGATCATTGCCTGCACCCCGAATGCGCAGGCCAGACCACAGCCGGCGAGGCGGACAAATGTATCGCGCTCTTTCATCAAGCGCATCAGAGACCGAACGACAACGGTGGTATAGAGCGCGATGATGACCAGCACACAGATCAGTCCGTATTCCTCGGCCGCAACGGCAATGATGAAATCGGTATGCGCATCGGGCAGCGACCATTTCACCTGCCCCTCGCCGACGCCGACACCAAAGAAGCCCCCCTCGCGGATGGCATTGGTGGCATAGCCAAGCTGGGTCGTCGGATCGACATCGGGATTGAGAAACCCATCGATACGCCGGGCGAAGTGCTCGCTTTCGGCATATGCGATTGTGCCGACAAAGACGACGAGACCGGCAAGGCCCACCAAGATCGTCATCGGCGCCCCGGCCACGAAATACATGACCCCCCACGAAAACAGGACCAGCGCGGCCTGTCCGAAATCGGGCTGGAGTGCCAGAAAACTGACGATGATCACAGCAAGAACGAAGGAATAGGTCTTGCCCGGCGGGCCCGCGATCTCTTGGCCAGCCGCCATGAACCACGCCGCCACCACGACGAAGCCGGGTTTCAGGAACTCCGAAGGCTGGACCGACGCAAAGCCGAAACTGTACCAGCGCACAGCCCCCTTGCAGAAATCCGTGCCGAAGATCGGCAGCAAGGCGAGCGCGACAAAGGCTCCGACAAAGCCCAAGACAGCCAAACGACGAACCAGCTGCGGGTTCATCATCGACGTGACGACCATCACGACGATCGCCACTCCGCCAAAGAAGGCCTGCCGACTGACATAGTAGAACGGGTCCAGCCCGTTTCGCGCAGCAAGGGGCGGCGACGAGGCCAAACCGAGCATCAGCCCGATGCCGAACAACATCAGAATGCAGGACATCGACCATTTGTCGATTGTCCGCCACCAACGTGGAATTACTGGATCCCCGGTACGAACCGGGACTGTCCCATAGACCATTTCCGTCATGGAGTGACCGCCATTTGCCTCAAAACGCCCGAGTTCGCCTCAGGTCTGCCGCAATTCTAGCGGCAAACGCTCTGCGAAGCCAGTCTTTTGGTGGCTTTCCGAGAGACAGACCGCCACAAATGCGCCGAAAACCAAGGCGACACGGCTACCTGCCCACTTGCACCAAGCGGCATTTCAGGCCACGTCAGGCCCATGCATGTCAAAACGCTCATACTCGGCGCCGGTGCGGCAGGCCTCTTTTGCGCGGCGCACGCCGGGCCCGGCACGTTGATCATCGATCATGCAAAGGCGCCGGGCGAAAAGATCCGCATCTCAGGCGGCGGAAGATGCAACTTCACCAATCTTGGCACCAGTGCGGCGAATTTCCTGTCCGAGAATCCGCATTTCTGCAAATCGGCCCTCAAGCGCTACACTCAATGGGATTTCATCTCTCTCGTCGATCGCTATGGCATAGACTGGCACGAAAAGACCTTGGGACAACTGTTTTGCGACGGCAAAGCCACCCAGATCGTCGACATGCTGACCACCGAAGTCAAAAACGCCGGGGCGGAGCTTTGGCTGGACACGACAGTGAAACATGTCGGGCACGACGGGGCACAATTCACCGCCCTGCTGACCCGCAAGGGCGCTTCTCACCAGCTGACGGCAGACAATCTAGTGCTCGCAACGGGCGGTAAATCCATCCCCAAGATGGGGGCGACCGGCTTGGCTTATGACATTGCGGAACGCTTTGGCCTTCGCGTGACAGAGACCCGCCCCGCTCTCGTCCCGTTCACCTTTCCGGCAGAGCGTTTTCAGTCCCTCGCAGGGATCGCCACTCCTGCACGGGTGTCGACAGGCGCGGCAGCGTTTGACGAGGCGCTGTTGTTTACTCACCGCGGCTTGTCTGGCCCAGCCGTATTGCAGGCCTCTTCCTATTGGCAGGAAGGGCATGACGTAACCCTCACGCTCTGTCCGACCGAGAACCCGTTCGACTGGCTCCGGACCAGACGTGCGACATCTGGAAAACGCAACCTTACAACGGTGCTGACCGAACTGCTCCCCGGCCGGTTGATCGACTATCTGGCCCACATGCATGGCTGGAAAGGCAATCTTGCCGACCAAAGTGACGCCCGGCTCACAGAAATCGCCGACGCGCTTCAGAATTGGGTCGTGCGCCCGGCGGGCACCGAAGGCTACCGGACCGCGGAAGTGACCTTGGGCGGTATCGCTACGGAGGGGCTTTCGTCCCGCAGTATGGAGGCAACCGCCCTGCCCGGCCTCTATGCCATCGGCGAGGCAGTCGACGTGACGGGCTGGCTCGGGGGCTACAATTTCCAATGGGCGTGGTCGTCGGGCTGGGCCGCCGGCACCGCCATCGCGAGCAAATCCTGAACGGACGAGCGTCTGCCATTTCATCTTGGCAGATAAACTCTCGCCGAAGGCTCCCGCACCCTCCGCAGCACTTGGCTTAGTTTATCGCGCCGCGAGCGCCGCCTCGACGCAGGCAACAAAGTCGTCGCCCCGGCGTTCGAAATTGTCATACTGGTCGAAACTCGCGGCCGCGGGGGCTAGCAGGACGGTTTCCCCCGGCTCCGCCTCCTCGATGGCTAGCGTGACGGCCCGCTCCATCGTGGTGCAGACCTCAGCCGCAATACCCGTCAACTGCCGCGCAAAGGCTTCTGCTTCGCGGCCGATCACATATGCCTTCGTCACCGACCGAGCCGCCGGAAGCAGGGCCTCGAGCCCGCCCTCCTTCTCCAAACCTCCACAAATCCAGCGAATTTTCGGAAATGCAGACAGGGCCTTCGCCGCTGCATCGACATTCGTGGCCTTGCTGTCGTTGACGAAAACGACGCCGTCCTTCTCCGCGATCCTCTGACTTCGATGGGGCAGGCCGGGGTAGCTGTGGAGCGCGGCTTCGATGGCTTTGGGGCCGAGACCGAGGGCGCGCGCGACCGCGAATGCTGCGCAGGCGTTCTGGTGATTGTGGCTTCCCGGCAGGCCCGGAATGTCGCGCAGGTCGATTGAGGCGACCTGTCGCCCCTTGCGCCACTCGGCCAAAAACCCTTTACGCGCAAAGACATGCCAGCCGGGGCCGGTGAGTTTTTGCGTCACGGAGGTCGCGATCACCCGGTCGTCCGTCGGCCCTTGTGCCAGTTGGTTCGCCAAGTACAAGCCTTCGGGCTCGTCCACTCCGATGATTGCACGGTCAGGGCCGCCTTCGGCAAACAGCCTCCGCTTGGCCGCAAAGTATCCTCCGGGGCCACCATGCCGGTCGAGGTGGTCGGGCGAAAGGTTTGTAAACACGGCGATATCTGGCGTGAGCGACCGGGCTAGATCGGTCTGGTAGCTGGACAACTCCAGCACCACGACCTCGCCGTCGACGGCCGGTTCGAGGTCCATCACCCCAAGCCCTATGTTGCCCGCCAATTGGGAGGGCCGCCCACATTCCGCCAAGATATGGTGGATCAAGGCCGAAGTAGTGGATTTGCCGTTGGAGCCGGTGACCGCGACGACGCGGGGGGCGGTGTCGAAATCCTCGAAGCCTTCACTCGCAAAGCTTTGAAAGAAAAGGCCAATATCGTTGTCGACGGGGACGCCGGCCTCCCATGCTGCGGCGATCACCGGGTGCGGTGCGGGGTAGAGATGCGGGATACCGGGGGAAGTGATGATGGCCGCAACATCCTGAAAAGCCTGGGCTTTTGTGAGATCGCGCAGCTCGAAACCGTCAGCTTCGGCGGCGTCGCGCCCTGTTGCGCTGTCGTCCCAGACCACAGGGGTGGCTCCTCCGTCGCGCAGCGCCCTTGCCGCGGCCCGGCCAGAGCGGCCAAGCCCAAGAACCGCAACGGTTTTTCCCTCATATCCCCGAACTGGAATCATCGCACCACCCCTTTGTTGCCCCCATATTCCTGTGATCTGACGGGGCCGCAAGGGCGCTTTGGACAAACCGTCGGTCTGCCGTCGGTATCCCGTCGGTCTCGTTTTCGGTGGCTAGGGGTCGGGGAAGTGGGTGGCGTGGACCATTCTAAGGTTGCCGATGTTTGGCTGATCGGTGGGTAACGTGGCCTTTTGGAATGCCAGCGCATGACACCAGAGAAACTCTGCCTCTGGCGTTAGGCCCATCCAATCCAAATGGTGCGCGAGGATATTCAGATGTATCACCGCCCATTGCTTTGGGGCGGTACAAAATTGGGCTCACTGGTGTGCGGAGGGACGCGCCTGAGCCTTGGGTGGGCGCTTTGGGGCGGTTGGGCTTTGCGGTTTATGGAGACACGCAATTGCTGGGGGTGTGTGGGCTGAGACGTGGTCACGCGCCCTCCCGGGGGGAGGGTCGGGCGCGTCCCGGCTTTGTCAGCCGGGACCAGTAAAAGGGTCAGCGGACCTTCAGCGTTGCCAAGCCTATCATCGCCAAGATCAGGCTAATGATCCAGAACCGGATCACGATCTGCGGCTCGGCCCATCCCTTCTTTTCGTAGTGGTGGTGGATCGGGGCCATGAGGAACACCCGTTTGCCGGTCCGCTTGAAGTAGAGCACTTGGATGATGACCGAGAGTGCTTCGACGACGAAGAGGCCGCCGACGATGGCCAGCACGATCTCGTGCTTGGTGGCCACCGCGATGGCTCCGAGCGCTCCGCCAAGGGCCAGTGAACCGGTGTCGCCCATGAAGACAGCCGCGGGAGGGGCGTTGTACCACAGGAACCCGAGGCCCCCGCCGATCAGCCCTGCGGCGAAGATGAGAAGCTCGCCCGTGTCGGGGACATAATGCACGTCGAGGTATTCGGTGAAGTCCGTCCGACCAACGGCGTAGGAGATCACCCCAAAGGTGCCTGCGGCGATCATCACCGGCATGATGGCAAGCCCGTCTAGCCCGTCGGTCAGGTTGACCGCGTTGGCGGCGCCCACGATGACGATGATCGAAAACGGCACGAAGAGGATGCCGAGGTTGATCAGGGTGTCCTTGAAGATCGGCAGCGCGAGTTGGCTGGCCAGCTCCGGCGGGTGATACTGCGCGGCCCAGTAGCCGGCGAGCCCGGCCACAAGCAGGCCGATCGCCAGACGCAGCTTGCCCGATACACCTGCGGAGGTCTGTTTGCGCACCTTGGCGTAGTCATCCGCGAAACCGATCAACGCAAAGGACATGGTGACGAACAGGACCATCCAGATGAACGGATTGTCGAGCCGAGCCCAGAGCAAGGTGGAGGTCAGCAGCGCCCCCACGATCAGAAGGCCGCCCATGGTGGGCGTGCCTGCCTTGACGAAGTGCCCTTCGGGCCCGTCGCTGCGGATCGGCTGGCCTTTGCCTTGCGTCCGCCGCAGCACGTTGATCAGCGGCAATCCGAAGATGAACCCAAAGACCAGTGCGGTCAGGAACGCGCCGCCGGCGCGAAAGGTGATGTAGCGAAACAGGTTGAAGAAGTCGCCACCGTCCGACAGAGCGGTTAACCAATACAACATAAGATCAGGCCCCTTGATCGTCTGAGTGCGTCCGTTGCCCCAATTTCCGGATGGCGTCAACGATCAGCGAGACCCGGCTCCCCTTTGATCCCTTGACGAGGACAACATCGCCACTGTCCACGAGCCGGGCGGCTTGCGGCAACATGGCTTCCGCCGTCTCTGCCCACCGGCCCCGTTGCGCCTCTGGCAACAGGTCGTAGAGCTGCCGCATGCGCGGTCCGACGCAATGGATCATATCGAGTTCCCGGAGTGCCGGCAGGTTTGCGAGATCGGCGTGGAGCCGCATCTCTTCCGGCCCGAGTTCCAGCATATCGCCGAGGATCGCGACCCGCCGTCCACGGGATACCCGGCCGACGCCGTCATGGGTCGGCGCTACGGCCAGCACGACGAGCGACGCCCCGAGCGACGTGGGGTTGGCGTTGAAGGCGTCGTCGATCAGATCGATGACCTCACCGTCGTTGAGCGGATCGATGACGACCTTTTCGCGGTTGCCCCGCCCGGCGGGCGGCTGCCACGAGGCCAGTCCGATGAGCGTGAGGGCCGTATCCGCCCCCATCGCGGTGGCCGCGGCCAGCACCCCCAGCGCGTTCATTGCAAAATGCCGCCCCGGCGTGCTGACTTTCACGACGAATTCGGTGCCGTCGTGTTTCGCCGCCCCGACGGTCGCCACGTCCGTGACCACGATATCGGCCAGCCGGTAGTCGGCCCCTTCGCTTTCGCCGAAGGTCAGCACCTTGGCTCCGGCATGTCGGCCCGCCGCCTGAAGGATCCCGGTCTGCTCGACATCACCGTTGACCACGGCGACGCCATGAGGCTCCAGCCCTTCACAGATCGAGCCCTTCTCGACGGCGATACCATCGAGGTTTTCGAATGCTTCGAGATGCGCGGCGGCGACCGTGGTGATCATCACCACGTGGGGCCGAGCCATGCGTGCCAGCGGTGCGATCTCGCCCGGATGATTCATCCCGATCTCGAGGATCGCGAATTCGGTATCGGCCGGCATCCGCGCGAGGGTGAGCGGCACCCCCCAATGGTTGTTGTAGCTGGCCTCTGCGGCATGGGTCCGGCCCTGCCCGGAGAGGGCCGCGCGGAACATCTCTTTGGTCGAGGTCTTGCCGACCGACCCAGTGATCGCGACGACCTTGGCCGATGTGCGGGCGCGGGCGGCCTGCCCGAGAGCCTCGAGGGCCTGCAGGACATCGGGGACGATCAGCAGCGGCGCGTCCTCGGCCACGCCTTCGGGACGGTGCGTGACGAGCGCGGCTGCCGCACCGCCGGCCAAGGCTTGCGCGACGAAGTCGTGTCCGTCGCGTGCCGCCTTGAGCGCGACGAACAGATCGCCCTGTTGCAGGGTTCGCGTGTCGATGGAGACGCCATTGGCTTGCCAGAGCCGCGTACTGCGCCCCCCGGTTGCGGCATCGGCGTCGGCGGACGTCCAGAGCGGGGTCATGGTGCGACCTTCCGAATGGCGGGGCCGTTCACAGCCGGCCCTCCAGCGCAGCGACGGCCACGCTGGCCTGTTCTACGTCGTCGAAGGGCAGCACATCGTCTCCGACGATCTGTCCGGTCTCGTGGCCCTTGCCGCACACCAGCAGGGCATCGCCCGGCTGCAGGGCATCGACGCCGCGCAGGATCGCTTCGGCCCTGTCTCCGAATTCGGTGACCTTGGTGGCATCCCCGTGGTTCAGCGCACCCTGCATGACCTCGGATCGTATCTGTGCGGGATCTTCGGAACGTGGGTTGTCGTCCGTCACGATGACGATATCGGCATGTTCGGCGGCAGCTGCCCCCATCAACGGCCGCTTGCTGGCATCGCGGTCGCCGCCGGCGCCGATAATTGCAATCAACCGGCCCATGATATGCGGGCGCAGCGCCGACAGCGCGGTGGCCACGGCGTCTGGGGTATGGGCGTAGTCCACAAAGACCGACGCGCCGTTGTCGCGCCGCGCGGCAAGCTCCATCCGGCCACGGACCGTGACAAGCTCGGGCAGCGCGGCAAAGACCGCGTCGGGCTCTTCCCCTGCCCCGATCACCAGCCCTGCGGCCACCAGCACGTTCTGCGCCTGAAAGCCTCCGATCAGCTCGAGCCGCACCTGATGCGCCCGCCCCTGCCAGGTAAACGCCAGCTCCTGCCCGGTGGCGTCGAACCGTTGCCCTGTCAGCCTCAGACGGGCGTCCGCGCTGCGCCCGGTGCCGATGACCTCCTGTCCGCGCGCCGTGGCCAGCGCTGCGATTTCGGCCCCCTTGGGATCGTCGAGGTTCACGACAGCCACCCCGTCATCGCCCAAGACCCGGCCAAAGAGCCCGACCTTGGCGGCGAAATACGCCTCGAAGGTCTTGTGATAGTCCAGATGATCCTGAGTGAAGTTCGTGAAGCCAGCCGCCGCCAGCATCACGCCGTCCAGCCGCCGCTGATCCAGCCCATGCGAGGAGGCCTCCATCGCCGCGTGGGTCACACCGGCCTGCGCCGCCTCGGCCAGAGCCCTTTGCAGCGTGATCGCGTCCGGCGTGGTATGTTTGAGCGGGTGCGTCCAGGCCCCTTCGACGCCGGTGGTGCCGAGGTTGACCGCCTTATGTCCCAGCGCGATCCAGATCTGCCGCGCAAAGGATGCGACCGAGGTCTTGCCGTTGGTGCCCGTCACGGCCACCATCGTTTCGGGCTGCCGACCGAACCAGAGCGCCGCGGTTTGAGCCAGCGTCGCGCTGACATCTTCGGCCAGAACCAGCGCGACGTCCGAGCCTTGCAGCACATCGGCGGCGATGGCCGCACCTTCGGCATCGGTCAGGATCGCGCTGACGCCCATCCGCAGGGCATACTGGATAAATTCGCCCCCGTGCACGCGGGTGCCGGGCAGCGCGGCGAACAGCGTGCCGTCCCTGACCTCGCGGCTGTCAATCGTCAGGTGGCTGATCTGGGCCTCGCGTCCGCCCTGCGCCCGAAGCCCAAGTTGTGCCAGCGTGCTTTGTTTCGGCGTTACCATATTGCACCTACCCCACGGCCAAATGAGACCGGCCCAACAGCCCCAGCCGCGCCCGGAGGGGCTGACGACCACTTTATGTTGGGTCAGTTTTCTGCAGACACCACTACACCGTCGAGCGTGGCCAGTTCAACCTGCGGTCTCAGTCCGAGCAGCGGCGCAGTCCGCCGGATCATCTCGGCGGCAACGGGCACAGCCGTCCAACCGGCGGTGCGGCGTGGTTGCGCGCCCGATGTCTCGACGGGTTCGTCGAGTGTCACGATGATGACGTACTGCGGGTCGTTTGCCGGGAACACGCCGGCAAACGTCGCCACGACCTTGTCGTCGTAGTAACCGCCGCCGTTGGGACGCGGCTTGTCCGCCGTGCCGGTTTTGCCGCCGACTTCATAGCCCGGCACTTCGGCAAAGCTGGCCGTTCCGCGTGTGACCACTGCGCGCAGCATGTCGCGTGCGACGGCCGAGACGTCCTCCCGGACCACGCGCTCGCCCTGCTGCGGCCCATCCTGGCGCAGCAATGTCGGCACGATCCGAGTCCCGCCGTTGAGCAGCGACGCGTATCCTGCCGCGAGATGCAGCGGAGATGCGCTCAGCCCATGGCCGTATGAGATCGTCATTGTCGAAATCTCGGACCACTGGCGCGGCAAGAGCGGCGCACCGGTGGGCGCTTCGATCATTTCGACTTGGGTCGGTTCGAGAAAGCCGAGCCGCCCGAGGAAATCGCGCTGCCGTTCCGCCCCGATCTGCAAGGCAATCCGCGCGGTCCCGATATTGGACGATTTGACGATGACGTCCGTGGCGCTGAGTTGCGCGCCGTAGTCGTGGAAATCGCGAATGCGGAACCGCCCCCAAGTGAGCGGGCCGCGAGTGTCGATCATCGTATTGGCGTTGAGCAGCCCCAGTTCGACGGCCTGGCCAACGGCAAAGATCTTGAACACGGAGCCGAGTTCATAGACCCCTTGCAGCGCCCGGTTGAACAGTGGGCTGTCGGATTGATCGCCTTCGGTCAGCACCGGCGGGCGGTTGTTGGGATCAAAGTCGGGCAGACTGGCCATGGCCATGATCTCGCCGGTGTGCACGTCGAGGATGACAGCCGCCGCCCCTTTGGCGTTGAGCAGGGTCATGCCGCCGCCGAGCACCTCCTCCATCGCCGCCTGCACCGTCATATCAATGGAGAGCGCCAGGGGTTCGCCCTCGCGGGCCGGATCGCGCAGATAGGCGTCAAAGAACCGCTCGACCCCGGCGGTGCCGATCACTTCGGCGCTGTCCACGCCCTCGCGGCCGTAGCTGGCACCACCAAGGATATGCGCCGCGATCGGTCCGTTGGGATAGAGCCGCATCTCGCGGGGCCCGAACAACAGGCCGGGCTCGCCGATGTCGTGGACGGCCTGAAGCTGCTCTGGGCTGATCTGACGACGGATCCACAAGAACCGACGCTCGCCCGTGAAATCGCGCAACAGGCGCTCTTCGTCCAATTCGGGGAAAATCCGCACAAGCTCTGTCGCGGCATGGGCCGGATCGATCATTTCGCGCGGTTGGGCGTAGAGCGCGTGCGTGTCGAGGTTGGTCGCCAGTATCCGTCCGTTACGGTCGACGATGTCGGCCCGCTGGCCGATGATCGGATTGCCGGTTGCGGCGGCGCGTGGCTCTTCTGGGTCGGTCTGGGCGATGACGCCCATCCGCAGGCCGATCACACAGAATGCACAGAGGAACGCGAGCCCCATGACCAGCAGCCGGGATTCGGCGCGGGCCCGTGCCTTGAGCGCGATCTGCTCGTGGCGCAGCCGCAGGTTCTCACGAGCGATTTCTTCGGGATCTTCGCCGGTATCGCGGGCGCGAAGAATGCGGGCGAGCGGGCGCAGCGGGCGACGGAGAGCGGCATAATTCATAGCGGATCCTCGTCACTCGCGGCACCGCCGTCGGACGATACCTCGATCGGATCGAGGATCAGCCCCAGCGGCATGATCGGGTAATCGACCTGCTCGACCCGCCCAAAGGCCTCGGGCGACATCGGCACGAGGCCGAGCCGATCGAAGTTGAGGTCGGCCAGGTCGCGCAGTCTGTCGGGCCGGTTCAGATAAGCCCATTCGGCATTCAGCATCTTGAGCCGGGCGTGCGCGCTGCCGATCTGAGCGTGCAACTGGCGCACCTCGCGCAACTGCTCCTGAGTCTGGTAGTTTTGCTGATAGGCCCAGAAGGCCAGTCCGATGACGGCCAAGAAGGCCGCAACATTCAAGAACCCGCGCATCAACGCTCTCCCTTCAGTATCGGCATAGCAAGATCTCTGGCGGCGATCTCGCCCGCCGGCGCATCGGTGCGCCGTGCCACCCGCAGCCGCGCGGACCGCGAGCGCGGATTGATCGCCAGTTCGTCCTCATCTGCGCTGATCGCCTTGCGCGTGACCTGTTCAAACTGGGCGGCGGCCCGCTCCAGTTCCGGCGCATAGCGATTGGCATTTCCACCGGCATTTGCCCGCAGCTGGATGAAGCGTTTGACCATCCGGTCCTCGACCGAATGGAACGTGACGACAGCTAGAAGCCCGCCGGGTTTCAGCGCCCGCTCGGCGGCGGCAAGCCCCTGATAAAGCTCGCCATACTCGTCATTGACGGCAATTCTGAGCGCCTGAAAGCTGCGGGTCGCGGGATGGCTTTGCCCCGGCTTCTTGCGCGGGAGGCAATGCGAGATGATCTCGGCCAGCTCCAAGGTCGTGGTGATCGGCCGGGCAGCTACGATAGCCTTGGCGATCCGGCGCGAGGCCCGCTCTTCGCCGTAGAGATAGAGGATGTTGGCAAGGTCCGCTTCGTCCATCTCGTTGACGAGATCTGCGGCGGTCGGACCGGTGCGCCCCATGCGCATGTCGAGCGGACCGTCCTTCTGAAAGGAGAAGCCGCGCTCGGCCGTGTCGATCTGCATCGAGGAGACCCCGAGATCGAGGACGATGCCGTCGAGCGGCTCCCCCGCCAGGTCATCCAACTTGGAGAACGTCCCCTCGCGCAGGATCAGCCGATCCCCGTAGCTGTCTGCCCAATCGGCGGCGAGGGTAAATGCGAGCGGATCGCGGTCGACACCGATAACCCGGTCCGCACCAGCTTCGAGCAACCCCTTGGAGTAGCCCCCTGCCCCGAAGGTGCCATCCAGCCAGACACCCGTGACGGGCGCGACAGCGGCCAGCAGCGGGCCAAGCAGAACGGGGATGTGGGGGCTTTTATCTGGCATCGCGGCAGCGGCGGCCATCCGTCAACCCTCCGGCAATGCGTCAATGAGGCTGAGCGGATCGAAGTCGGGGTCCATCGCCTCGATCCAGTTGCCGATTTCCATCGCCTTGGTGCCCGAGAAGGTCTCGGTCCGCCAAATCTCGAAATAGCTGCCGTAGCCCAGGAAGGTGACTTCGCCCTCCTCGAGCCCGAGCTTCTGCCGCAGGCGGATGGGCAGCACGATGCGGCCATCCTTGTCGACTTCCATCGTTACGGTCTGCGCCATGTAGAGGTGCGCAAGGCCCCTCTTGTTGATGCCCGAAGGCAGCCGCTCGATACCGGCACGAATGCGCTCGATCTCGTCGATGGCATAGACGCGTAGGTGATCCTTGAGGGTGTCGGCGTATTGAAGAACAAGTCGGGGAGCGAGGCCGGAAGTCCACTTTGGGTCGCGGCTTTCCAGGACACCACGAAAGTCGGCCGGAATGGACATGCGTCCCTTTCCGTCCACCTTCTGCGGGTATTCACCTGTAAAGCTGGGGAGCATCGGCTCCTAGACCCTTTCCGTAACCCGCCCAGTTGTGCTATTTTGGATGTGAAAACGGCGGATCATGCTGCTGCCACTGCATGATCCGCCGCCCTCGTCCCGTTTCCGGGAAGTCCGACTGCGCGCGCCACCTGGGGGGATGTCTGCTCGCTCGCGCGCCGGATCTCGTTGTTCGAAAATGAGAGGAGCCTGTATGAAACTGCCTCGTTTACCTTAGCGGGGTTCTTTGTCGCCCCTTGTTCGTTTGCCTCTCGTTTCCGTGTTCTCTTTATGACTAGGGAAACCATGGGTGGCAATGGGAAATCATGGGAAGTGCCGGTTTGCCACGGCATTTTTCACAATTGATCATCCATTGAAAACAATCCTTGACCCACTAGATTGTGATTTTCAGCGAAGCGTAATCAATATCTTGTGCTTTGTCGCAGGTAGCGCCGAGTATCGTCTTGGGCATTTTTCTTTTCTGGCCGACCGCTCGATCCCGCCCCCGACCCCTTTGCCCCAGACCGACCCACCCGATCCCAGACGGTTTTCGCTCGGTTCTAGGCCGAATCCGAAAGGATCATGGGATTCGATTCTAATCGACCCAATCGCAACCGACGTTCGGCGGCGCGATTCCATGAAATCCCAAGCGACCCAGCCGATCCCAGGAACGGCCGCGGGAATCCGTCATTCGGCCCTCCAGGGGAAGGTTTGCCCCGGACTTCGACAGAAAATGTGCGCAAAGGCCGATTTCTGACCCATGAAAGAGAACGGTCCCGCCGCGGATGTGCGACGGGACCGTTCGTTGAAAAATTCACACTACTATATGTCGACGTTTTTTTTCGCCGATCAGGCGATGCCGCCGGCGATCAGCCCCTTGGCGATCTGGGCATAGGACGCGGCCATGGCCCCCTCGCCCGCTGCGACCGGCGTTCCGTTGTCGCCTGCCAGCCGCGTGTCGAGATCAATGGGCAGGGCACCAAGGAACGGCACACCGATCCGTTCGGCTTCGGCGGCGACACCACCATGCCCGAACAAGTGCGCTTCGTGCCCGCAATTGGGGCATATATAGAGAGACATGTTTTCGATCAGCCCTAGCACCGGCGTCTTGAGCGTATCGAACATGTCGATGGCCTTGCGCGCATCGATGAGGGCGACGTCCTGCGGGGTGCTCACGATGATCGCCCCGGTCAGATCGGTCTTTTGGCAAAGCGAGAGCTGCACGTCGCCCGTCCCAGGGGGCAGATCGACGATGAGAACGTCGAGCTCGCCCCACTCCACCTGCCCCAGCATCTGCTGCAGCGCGCCCATCAGCATCGGCCCCCGCCATACTACGGCCTTGGCCGGATCCAGCATGAGCCCGATCGACATGATAGTGACCCCATGCGCCTTGAGCGGAATGATGGTCTTGCCGTCTGGGGATTTCGGCCGGTCGCTGACGCCCATCATCCGCGGCTGACTGGGGCCGTATATATCGGCGTCGAGCAGACCAACCTTGCGGCCTTGCTTGGCCAGAGCCACGGCGAGATTCGACGCGACGGTCGATTTGCCGACACCGCCCTTGCCGGATCCTACCGCCAGAATGCGATCGACCCCGGCGATTCTCTGCGGGCCGGCCTGCGGTGTGGGGTGGCGACCGATCTTGAGCGACGGCGGCTCGGAGGAGTCCGGCGCTTTTTGCGGAGCTTTTGCCGACGGGCCATGCGCTGTCAGGACGACACTTGCCGATGTGACGCCGGGTAACCTTTCCACGATCGCCTGGGCGGCCTTGCGCAATGGCTCCATGCCCTGTGCCGATTCCGGCGTTGCGGCCTCGATCACGAAGCGGACGGCGCCATCATCAACAGAAAGTGCTCGAATCATATCTTGCGAAATCAGATCACCGCCATTTGGCAGCGCGAGTTTCGCGAGTGCGCTCCTAACATCCTGTATTGTAACGCTCATTTGGTTCCCTCCAAGGATCGGCAGCGTCCGGATGACCGCCGTATTGCGCGGCACACTCGCTGGACGCGCCCTGAATCGCAAGCCGTTCACCACCCCATTGTTCGTTGCCCGCACAATGCTTGGGCATGTCGGCTGGAAGCGGGCATTTATAGGTCAGTAATTCACATGCAATTGCTGCATAGCAGCATTGCGAGTTCTTGGGATTGTGCAGTCGCAGCATTTCCCTAAATTGGTTCCTGAGAGCGCAAACATCGCTCGGCAGTTTCTCAGAAAGAGAGACGCCAAACACCGCCCCCGATGGGCACATGAGCAGACACCGCGGCACTGAACGCCGCAAGAACAGAATGGACGCATGCAATGGCATATGCAACCGACACACGTACTTTCGGCGCCACCTTTGGCGAACGTTTCTCCGGTCTCCGGGCTTCTCTGGCCGACCGTTATGCAAAATACAAGGTTTACCGGTCTACAATGACCGAGCTGGACACTCTTTCGGACCGTGAACTGGCCGATCTGGGCATCCACCGCTCTTCGATCCGCGCGATCGCAATCGAAGCGGCCTACGACACGAAGTAATTCCATTCCGGCCAGATTGCTCCTCCCTAATCCGGCCGGTATCGCCAAGCGTCTGCTTCCTCCCAGAAAGACGCAAGGCAAAGACCAAGCGGCGGCACCTCTCCTCCTCCCTGGTGCCGCCGTATTGGACCAACATAGAATTCGGACGCTCTCTCCTCCTCCCTGAGCGTTCGTTGACTGGAGCGGCGGCATCTCTCCTCCTCCCTGATGCCGCCGCACCAACATAGAATTCGGGCGCTCTCTCCTCCTCCCTGAGCGCTCGTTGACTGGAGCGGCGGCATCTCTCCTCCTCCCTGATGCCGCCGCACCAACATAGAATTCGGGCGCTCTCTCCTCCTCCCTGAGCGCTCGTTGACTGGAGCGGCGGCATCTCTCCTCCTCCCTGATGCCGCCGCACCAACATAGAATTCGGGCGCTCTCTCCTCCTCCCTGAGCGCTCGTTGACTGGAGCGGCGGCATCTCTCCTCCTCCCTGATGCCGCCGCACCAACATAGAATTCGGGCGCTCTCTCCTCCTCCCTGAGCGCTCGTTGACTGGAGCGGCGGCATCTCTCCTCCTCCCTGATGCCGCCGCACTCCAGCCAAGGATCGCGGTTTCTCTCTCCTCCTCCCTGAGGAACCGTGCTGCGTGACAGACCTCTCTCCTCCTCCCTGAGGGATGTCACGGGAATGCCAGACCGGCTGTGGCCCGCCCCTCTCCTCCTCCCTGGGTCGGATCGCAGCCGGTCTTTTCGTTTCTTGGACCGCCTGAAACGCCGCTCGGAAAACGCCTGACCGCATTGTTTTGCGCTGTCATCCGGCGGAGCGCTGCGTATTGTCCGCCCATGACGATCGACCTCTTTCTCGCACTGCTTGGATTTGCCTTCGTGTCCTCGATCACGCCGGGGCCGAACAATCTCATGCTCATGGCCTCCGGGGCCAATTTCGGCATGCGCCGGACAATTCCGCATATGCTGGGGATTTCGCTCGGACATGCATTCATGGTCACGATGGTCGGGATCGGACTGGGTCAGATCTTTGCGCTATACCCCATGGCCAAAGCGGTCATGACCGGCCTGAGTGTTCTCTACCTGCTGTATCTGGCGTGGAAGATCGCCAACGCTGCGCCGCCCAAATCCAAAGAGACGACCGGCAGTCCGCTGACTTTTTTGCAGGCGGCGGCATTTCAATGGGTCAATCCAAAGGCGTGGTACATGGCGCTGACGGCGGTATCCGCCTATACGCCAGACGGATCGGGACTGTGGGGCGCATTGAGCGTGGCGGGCATCTTTGCCTGCACCAATCTCCCGTCGATTACGGTCTGGACTGGGTTGGGCACGCAGTTGCGCCGGTTTTTGACGAACCCCGCCAGATTGCGCCTCTTTAACTGGACCATGGCCGGCCTCTTGGTTCTGACCTTGATCCCCATTCTGTTCGAGTGAGGTATCCCGCCTCGCCTGATGGCCGGGCTAAAACGGGACGTCGTCCGCAGCCTCGGCACTGACAACGAACCGCGCGACGACCTTCTTCTCGCCCGCCTTGTCGAATTCGATGACCAGTTTGTCGCCTTCGATTGCCATGACTTCGCCATAGCCGAACTTCTGGTGAAACACCCGATCCGCCTCGGTGAATGCGCTGACGGCGTCGAGATCGATCGTCATGTTTTTTGCTTCGGAGGGCATCGACATGCCGCGTTGCTGGCTGCGCGATTGCAGCCTGCGCCAGCCCGGCGAATTGTAGACATCGGCGCTCGCCGCTTTTTGATGCAGGTCGGACCGGTCCATGCCCTGCATCTGCGGCGAGGCCTGCGCCGCCATGCCCGCCGCGCCGTAGCCCCCGCCGTAGAGACCGGGCGGCGTCAGCACCTCGACATGGTCGGCCGGCAGTTCGTCAATGAAGCGCGACGGCAGCGCCGATTGCCATTGACCGTAAACCCGCCGGTTCGCGGCAAAGGAAATCGTGCAGATCCGCTCGGCCCGCGTGATCCCGACATAAGCGAGCCGTCGTTCTTCCTCGAGCCCCTTGAGACCGCTTTCATCCATCGACCGCTGCGACGGAAACAGACCGTCCTCCCAGCCGGGCAGGAACACGGCCGGGAATTCCAGCCCCTTGGCGGCGTGCAGGGTCATGATCGAGACCTTTTCGCCCTGCTCCTCAGTCTCGTTGTCCATGATCAGGCTGACGTGTTCGAGAAACCCTTGCAGGTTCTCGAATTGCTCCAGCGCCTTGACGAGTTCCTTGAGGTTTTCCAGCCGCCCGGGTGCCTCGGGGGTCTTGTCGTTCTGCCAGAAGCCGGTGTAGCCGCTTTCGTCGAGGATCATTTCGGCCAGCTCGACATGGGTGTCCGCCTCGGCGCGGACCTGACCGTGCCAGCGATCGAGGCCCTGCACCAGAAGCGTCAGTTCCTTGAGCCCCTTGCCGCCGAGCAGCCGCCCTTCACAGACGAGCCGCGCCCCTTCGACCAAAGATACCCCATTGGCCCGAGCCGTCCGCTGGATCGTCTGCACGGCCTTATCACCAAGTCCGCGCTTGGGGGTGTTCACGACCCGCTCGAATGCAAGATCGTCGTCTTGCGAAACGGCGAGCCGGAAATAGGCCATCGCGTCCCGAATCTCCAAACGCTCGTAAAAGCGCGGCCCGCCGATCACCCTGTAAGGCAGGCCAATGGTCAGAAACCGATCCTCGAAAGCGCGCATCTGATGGCTGGCGCGGACCAGAATGGCCATGCTGTCCAGCCCCATCGGGTCCATCCCCCGGGTGCCGCGCTGCATCGCCTCGACCTCGTCGCCAATCCAGCGGGCCTCTTCCTCGCCGTCCCAATGGCCGATCAGTCGGACCAATTCGCCGTCGCCGCCCTCGGTAAACAACGTCTTGCCCAGACGTCCTTTGTTTGCCGCGATCACGCCCGAGGCAGCGGCGAGGATATGGGCGGTGGACCGGTAGTTCTGCTCCAGCCGGACGACCTCGGCCCCCGGGAAATCCTGCTCAAAGCGCAGGATGTTGCCGACTTCGGCGCCACGCCAGCCATAGATGGACTGATCGTCGTCGCCCACACAGCAGATATTCTTGTGCCCGCCCGCCAGGAGCCGCAACCAGAGATACTGTGCCACGTTGGTATCTTGATACTCGTCGACCAGGATATACCGGAACCAGCGCCGGTATTGATCGAGCACATCCTCATGGGATTGGAAGATCACCACCATGTGCAGCAGCAGATCGCCGAAATCGCAGGCGTTCAATTCGCGAAGCCGTGTCTGATAAGCGCCGTAGAGTTCGACGCCCTTGTGATCGAACGCGCCGCTGTCGGACAACGGGATCTTGTCCGGCGTCAGCGCCTTGTTCTTCCAATTGTCGATGATCCCGGCAAGCATCCGGGCGGGCCAGCGCTTGTCGTCGATGCCTTCCGCCGCGATCAGTTGCTTGAGTAGGCGGATTTGGTCGTCGGTATCGAGGATGGTGAAATTCGACTTGAGCCCGACAAGCTCCGCATGACGGCGCAACAGTTTCACACAGATCGAGTGAAAGGTGCCGAGCCACGGCATCCCTTCGACGGCTTCGCCCAGAAGCTTGCCGATCCGGTGCTTCATCTCGCGCGCGGCCTTGTTGGTAAAGGTCACCGCGAGGATTTCATTCGGGCGCGCCGTGCCGGTCGTCAACAAATGCGCGATCCGGGCCGTCAGGGCCCGGGTTTTCCCGGTTCCGGCACCCGCCAGCATCAGAACGGGCCCCTGCAAAGCCTCGACCGCCGCGCGCTGCGCGGGGTTCAACCCCTCCAGATAGGGCATCGGGCGCGCGGCCATGGCCATACGCGACAATGGCACTGTGGCGGCCTCGAAGGCGTCTTCATCGGAAAAACTACTCATATTCCCAATCTAGCCCAGCAAGCCCGTCAGGAAAAGCCTTGTTCGCGTTCTGTTCACAACGCCGCCCGCCTTTTCATCTTGGCAAAAAAACTCAACGGCCCGAACGGATCAGTTGAGCGCCGCCCCAATGATGTAGGGCGCGGGCTTCTCCACCCGAAACGGCCAAGTCATTTGCATCCTGACCAGCTCGTCTTCCGTCCAAGTCTCGTAGGCCACGCCGAAACTCTGAGCCACGGTTTCGATCTGAAACTCTTGGCTTTCCTCGCGACCGTTGGTGTCGATAATTACGACCATCGGCGCCTTTCCCGTCAGATAGGCGGCGAACACGGCCTGATGCACGCTGTCGAACGACCCGCGTTTGTTGTCGAGACCGACTTCTATCACATGCGTGTCGGTTTCGCAGTCCACCTTGATGTAGTGATCTTGCCCCGATGCCACATAGTGATGCGCCTGTTCGGCTTTGCCCCCGAAAACGAAGGCGCACAATATTGCAGCAAGTTCGATCTCTCCGGCCATGCATCAAATAGTTAACAAAAGGTTAACAAATGGCAAGGCCGACCGAAGTATGCCATCGCAATCCGTCTTGGCGCATTGAAATGTCTTGCTGTCGCGGGCCACCTCGTCTGATGCTTTACGCGGCTGCACTTCCCTCGTAATAATGCTGCAACTGCACAACGGGGGCCCAGATGGCTGATTTTGAGAAGATTCTTATCGCGAACCGTGGCGAAATTGCGATCCGGATCATGCGCGCCGCCAACGAGATGGGCAAAAAGACCGTTGCGGTCTATGCCGAGGAAGACAAGTTGGGCCTGCATCGCTTCAAGGCGGACGAGGCCTACAGGATCGGCGAAGGTCTCGGACCTGTCGCGGCATACCTGAGCATCGAGGAGATCATTCGCGTCGCCAAGATGTCGGGCGCCGACGCGATCCACCCCGGTTATGGCCTTCTGTCCGAGAACCCTGAATTCGTTGATGCCTGCACCGAAGCGGGCATTACTTTTATCGGCCCCAAGGCCCAGACCATGCGCCAGCTCGGCGACAAGGCCAGTGCCCGTCGCGTCGCCATCGAGGCCGATGTTCCGGTTATCCCCGCCACGGAAGTGCTCGGCACGGACATGGCCCTGATCAAGAAACAGGCCGCAGAGGTTGGCTATCCCTTGATGCTCAAAGCCTCCTGGGGCGGCGGCGGTCGCGGTATGCGCCCGATCAACAGCGAGGACGAGTTGGAGGAAAAGGTTCTCGAAGGTCGCCGCGAGGCCGAAGCCGCCTTTGGCAACGGCGAAGGCTACCTCGAAAAGATGATCATGCGCGCCCGTCACGTCGAGGTGCAGATCCTTGGCGACAGCCATGGCCAGATCTATCACCTTTGGGAGCGTGACTGTTCGGTGCAACGCCGCAACCAGAAGGTCGTCGAGCGTGCCCCTGCCCCATACCTGAGCGAGACCCAGCGCGAGCAGCTCTGCAATCTGGGCAAAAAGATCTGCCAGCACGTCAACTACGAATGCGCCGGCACGGTCGAGTTCCTGATGGATATGGATTCGGGCGAATTCTACTTCATCGAAGTGAACCCTCGCGTTCAGGTCGAGCATACGGTGACGGAGGAAGTCACCGGCATCGACATCGTCCGCGCCCAGATCATGATTGCAGAGGGCAAGTCCATCGTCGAGGCCACCGGATGTGCGAGCCAGTATGACGTCAAACTTGACGGTCATGCCCTGCAATGCCGGGTCACGACCGAGGATCCGCTCAACAACTTCATCCCCGACTATGGCCGCATCCAGATGTATCGCTCGGCGACTGGCCCGGGTATCCGTCTCGACGGCGGCACGGCCTATTCCGGCGCCGTGATCACTCGCTTCTACGATTCCCTTTTGACCAAGGTGACCGCCCGCGCCCCGACGCCCGAGATGGCCATCGCCCGCATGGACCGCGCTCTGCGCGAATTCCGTATTCGCGGCGTGTCGACCAACATCGCTTTCGTCGAGAACCTGCTTCGCCACCCGACGTTCCTGAACAACGAATACCACACCAAGTTCATCGACGAGACGCCGGAGCTCTTTGATTTCAAGGCCCGCCGCGACCGCGCCACCAAGATCCTGACCTATGTGGCCGACATCACCGTCAACGGTCACCCAGAGACGGACGGCCGCCCGCGCCCTCCCAAGGATCTCAAGGTGCCTCGCGCTCCGGTGCAGGAGATCGGCAATGCCCCATCCGGCACCCGCCAAATCCTTGAGGAGAACGGCCCCAAAGCCCTGGCGCAATGGATGTTGGACCAGCCCCAGCTGCTGATGACCGACACGACCATGCGCGATGGTCACCAGAGCCTCTTGGCGACGCGTATGCGCTCGATCGATATGATTCGGATTGCGCCGACCTATGCGGCGAAAATGTCCGGCCTGTTTTCGGTCGAGTGCTGGGGCGGTGCGACCTTTGACGTCGCCTACCGGTTCTTGCAGGAATGCCCTTGGCAGCGCCTGCGCGACATCCGCGCCGCCATGCCGAATGTGCTGACGCAAATGCTGCTCCGTGCGTCGAACGGCGTTGGCTATACCAACTATCCGGACAACGTGGTTCAGAGCTTTGTCGCTCAGGCTGCCACGTCCGGCGTCGATGTGTTTCGTGTGTTTGATTCCCTAAACTGGGTCGAAAATATGCGCGTTGCGATGGATGCGGTCATCGAAGCCAACAAGGTTTGCGAGGGCACCATCTGCTATACCGGCGATCTGAATGATCCCGCCCGTGCGAAGTATGATCTCAAATACTATGTTGGCATGGCCAAAGAGCTTGAGGCCGCGGGCGCCCATGTTTTGGGCCTGAAGGACATGGCGGGTCTGCTCAAAGCGCCAGCGGCAACGGCGCTTGTCACCGCGCTGAAGCAGGAGGTCGGATTGCCGATCCACTTCCACACCCATGATACGTCGGGTGCCGCAATCTCGACCGTGCTTGCGGCCTCGGCCGCCGGCGTCGACTGTGTGGATGCGGCGATGGATTCGCTGTCGGGAAATACCTCTCAGCCGACCCTTGGTTCGATCGTCGAAAGCCTTGCCCGCACGGACCGTGACACCGGGTTGGATATCGGCTCGATCCGCGAAATCTCGAACTATTGGGAGCAGGTGCGCGCCCACTACGCCGCCTTTGAGTCAGGCCTGCAAGCGCCTGCATCCGAGGTTTATCTGCACGAAATGCCGGGAGGTCAGTTCACAAACCTCAAGGCGCAGGCCCGGTCCTTGGGCCTTGAGGAGCGCTGGCACGAGGTCGCTCAGACTTATGCGGATGTGAACCAGATGTTTGGAGATATCGTCAAGGTTACCCCGTCTTCGAAGGTCGTCGGCGATATGGCTCTGATGATGGTCAGCCAGAACCTGACGCGGGCGCAGGTCGAGGATCCAAAAGTCGAGGTTGTGTTCCCGGATTCTGTCATCGACATGATGAAGGGCAATCTGGGCCAGCCTCCCGGCGGATGGCCGAAGGCGATCCAGAAAAAGATCCTCAAGGGTGAGAAGCCGATGACCGAGCGTCCCGGCAAATCCCTTACCCCTGTCGATCTGGAGGCTGTCCGCACCAAGCTCAGCACTGATCTAGGTGGCAAGGAGATCGACGGCGAAGATCTGAACGGTTACCTGATGTATCCCAAGGTCTTCACCGATTATGCCAATCGCCACGAGACCTATGGTCCGGTGCGCACTCTGCCCACGAAGACCTTCTTCTACGGCATGGAACCGGGCGAAGAGATCACCGCCGAGATCGATCCCGGCAAGACGCTGGAAATTCGCCTGCAGACCGTTGGCGACACCACGGATGACGGCGAGGTTCGGGTGTTCTTTGAATTGAACGGCCAACCGCGCACGGTGCGCGTGCCCAATCGCAAGGCTGCGGCCACGACGGCAAGGCGTCCGAAAGCTGAATTGGGCAACCCCAATCATATCGGCGCCCCGATGCCCGGCGTCGTCGCGACGATTGCCGCGCAGGAAGGCAAACCTGTCAAGCAGGGTGACTTGCTGCTAACCATCGAAGCCATGAAGATGGAAACCGGTATCCACGCAGAACGTGACGGGACGATCAAAGCTGTTCATGTCACGGCAGGAGCACAAATCGATGCCAAGGATCTGCTCATCGAACTTGAATGATCGACGGCTGAAATGACGCCCTGCCGGGTGCATATCACCGGGGCAAGCGCATCGGGCACGACCACGTTGGGAAGGGCACTGGCCACGGCGTGGTCGGTGCCTTGCCACGATACCGACGACTTCTATTGGTATCCGTCGAACCCGCCCTATCAGACCAAACGCCCGGATGACGAACGGCTGGCTCTGATGCGCAGCTTGTTTGTTCCCCGCCCTGCTTGGGTGCTGACCGGATCGCTCATGGGCTGGGGCAATCAGCTGATCCCGGAATTCGATCTGGCGGTATTCCTCACCCTTGACCCTGACATCCGGTTGGCCCGCCTCGCCGCACGCGAAGCCAATCGCCCGGATGCCGACCTCTTGGCCGCCGGCGGTCCTCTCTATGAGGCTCATCAGGCGTTTCTGCGTTGGGCGAGCCGCTACGACGATCCGGAGTTCAAGGGGCGAAGCCGCAAGCGCCATGAGGAATGGCTTGCCACCTTGGCTTGTCCTGTCATCTGCCTCGACAGTAGCGCGCCAGTTCAGGATCTCGTCGCCGCGATCCTCTCACACCGATGATTGCCTTTGGCCCCGATATGCCGATGAGCTTCGAACTCTGGAACATCACTCGTCTGCCAGAAGCGCGGCCATGATGCGCTCTCGGCTCAGCGGAAGATGGTGTATCCGCTTTTGCAGCACCCGCGCGACGGCATTGCCGATGGCCGCAGCAACAGGACCTTGCGCGGCCTCGCCTGCCCCAAGCGGCGACGCGCTCTGATCAACGATGAATTCGGTTTCGATCCGCGGCACCTCCGAGAACCTCAGTATCGGGTACTTTTCCCAGTCATATGGGGCGATAACGCCATCCGTGATCGGGACCGCCTCTTTCAATGTCCAACTGATGGCTTGAATGGCGCCGCCTTCGATCTGGGACCGGGCTCCCTCGGGGTTGATCAGCACGCCTGCGTCACAGCAGAGCCATAGCCGCGACACCGAGACCTCCTCTGTCACCGACACCTCGGCGACGGCGGCGAGCCAGGCCCCCTTGTTCTTGTATCGCCCAACCGCAAGGCCGAACCCGCGATCCTCAGATCCTGCCGCGTCGACCCAGCCGGACATATCTGCCGCCTTGGCCAGCACGGCCTTTGCCCTCAGGTCCGACAGATGCGCCAATCGGAAATCCAATGGATCGGCTTCGGCTTGATCGGCCAGATCGTCCATCGCGCTCTCGATGGCATAGATGTTCAGATGCGCCCCAAGAGATCGAAGCGCCGAGGTTCTGATCCTCGAGGTGGCATCCACGCGAACAATGGCTTGGTGAGGGATGTCATAGAAGCTGACTGCATTGCGCGAGGCGCCTCCCCCGCGGGTCAGCGGCAAATCAGAAACATGTGTCGGGATACGCGCCGGATCGAGGGCCTCTGCCGATGTGAGGTTGAGGAAACCGCCGTTTCCGGGGCGTTGGGCATGAGGTTGGCTGTCGATTTCGGAATACAACGCCGCCACCTTGCCATCGACAAGGGCCGCGCGGATGCGGTGGCTCATCCCGGCGCCGACCGGACCCTTGGAAAGCTCGTCCTGGCGCGACCATTGCACCCGGACAGGCGTTCCGGGCTTTGCCATTGCCAAGATCGCCGCATCGAGCGCGACGTCGTCGGCTGCGTTGTGACCATAGCACCCGGAGCCATGGGCGTGGATCAGGAGCAAGTCCGCTTCGTCCATGTCGAGACAAATGGCGATTGTTTTTCGGAGTTCGAAGATCCCCTGAGAATGCGTCCAGACAGTCAGCCGACCGTCAGCAAACTGAGCCAACGCACAACTGGGCCCGATGGAAGCATGCGCGATGTTGGGGCGGCTGAAGGTGGCCTCGTATGTCATCTCGACGGTGTCGGAATAGGTGTCGCCGATGTTTTCGGTCTGCACTGGCGGCATGGTCGTCCGACGGGAGGGCTCGTCGCTCCAGCGGGTAAACCGATCAGCTTCATCGTGGGCGCGCGACACGCTGGCCTCGTCGGGGCCCATCACGGCAACGAAGTCGGCCCGGCGATAGAGCGAAAGACCGGTATAGCGCCTTGCGAGAAAATCCTCATCGACGCTCACGAGCCGAGCCAGCCGGGTGGGCTGTCGAATGACACGGGCATGGATCATCTCCGGCAGGATCAGGTCATGGATGAAGCCGCCCCCTCGGTACTTGCCCGACAAATCGGGCCGCGCCGGGCTGGTGCCGATGATGTTTCCCCCTGCGCTCGGGTCGACCTCTCCGGTCACGTGCTGCGACCAATCCACATCTGCCGAAACGGCCCAGATCGTCAAATCCGTCAGGGTGCCGTTCAACTTGAAGCCACCGTCGCTGAGCGAAAGCTCTGGCGGGGTGGTACTTAGCCGGGTCGCTGCCGCCGCAATCAGGGCCGAATGGGCCTGCGCGGCAGCCAAGCGCAAGGAACGCCCAGAGATTTCGACAGAAAGGCTCCCGGCCGTGACGCCTTCGTTGGGGGCGTTGTCGGTATCGACCTGCAACGGAACGACGCGCGACAGGTCGACCCCAAGCTCATGGGCGACGATCTGCGCCAAGGCCGTCTCGATTCCCTGCCCCAGTTCGACCTTGCCTGTGCGAAAGGCAATGAATCCCTGACGTTCCAGCGATATCCAACGCCCGAGTTCCGGAGCGGCGGCCAGGCTCGGGGTGAGCGAATTGGTCATGCTGATCGCCCCTCAAGTGCATAGGCCGCCCGCGCGACGGCCCGGATGATTCCGGGATGAGCGCCACAACGGCACAGGTGGTCATCCAATGCCGCGCAAATGGCCGAACGGTCCGGTTTTGGGGTCTCCCCCAGCAATGCTCTGGCTCGGACGAGAATGCCCGACAGGCAGTAGCCGCACTGTCCCGCCCGCTCTGCCTCGAATGCCGCCAGGAGGGCGGAGCCAATCGGGTCCTCCGCCATCCCCTCCACGGTGTGCACCTCTCGGCCCGCAACCTCCGAGAGTGGCAATGTGCAGGCAAAGCGCATCTCGCCATCGACGGATACCTTGCATGCGCCGCAAAGCTCCTGCCCGCAACCGAATCTGGTTCCGGTCTGTCCCAATTCGTTTCTCAACACATAGATCAAGGGCGTCTGGGGAGACGCGGTCACCCTGACTGCGGTGCCGTTCAGCTCGAAATCGGTCCAACTCATTGCATTCATCCTTGTGGGAAGCATCCAATCTCGACGCTAAACTGCGCTCATGGCGACGATCAATGCAACCGTTTGTTTAGGGCGCTTATGGACAATATCCAGCTGAACGAGAATTATTTCACCATCGACAGGCTTGCCAAGTAAAAATTTCCCGCCTAGCATGCAAACGATTGCGTCACTCTGATAAATTCGCACGAGGAGGGTGCATGATTTATCGCCGAAGCGCGCAATTACATGAACCGGTCAATTTACAGACTGGAGCAAGGGAGAGAGACCATGCACGCTAAACTATTAACAGCCGTTGTCACTGCCGCGGCAGTTGCCTCACCGGCGATAGCACAAGATGCTTTGCGGATCGGCGCGTCGCTGCCATTGACCGGTAATTTCTCGGTATCGGGCGAAAAGCACGAGCAGGGCTATTCGCTCTGCGTCGATTTGATCAACGAAAGTGGCGGTTTGCTGGGCCGTCAGGTCGAGCTGTTGGTCAGTGACAACCGCTCTGACAATGCGACGGCGATCAGCCAATATGAACGATTTATCAACGTCAATGGCGTCGAAGCGGTGTTCGGCACGTTTTCCAGCCGCTTGACCTTTCCCGTGGCCAGCATCTTGTCGCGCAACGGATTTGTGCATCCGGTTCCGGCCGGTGGCGCATTGCGGATCTACACCCAAGGGTATGAGGGCATCTATTATCTTCAGCCCAACGCTGCGGAATACGTAGGCTCCAGCTTGCGCGATCTGATTGCGGATCGCGTCGACGAAGCGGAGCGTCCATCCAGCGTCGCCATTGTGTGGGCGGATGACTTCTTTGCCAACGCCGTGGCAGCCGGTCTGCTCGGCCAGCAGGTCATGGACCCGGCCGATGGCAGCCTCGTCGCCGATCTCGCTCCCGGTTATCTGGTCGAATCCGGTCTGGAAATCGTGATGGAAGAGCGCTGGCCCGAAGAAGGCTTCAACGACTGGCTCAACCTCGCCAATTCGATCAAGAACTCCGGGGCCGAGCTGATCGTGGGACTCACCGCGTCTGCCGAGGAAGCCTCGCAGCTGACCCGCGCCTTGCAGACCGTGCGCGCCGATCCCAAAATGGTCTATCTCAGCCAAGGGACGCAGGCCGAGTATTTCGAGGGCGTCGGCTCTGCTTCGAACGGCGTGCTCGTTCATACGTCCTGGCACCCGAACGCCCCGTTCGAAGGGGTCTTGGGCGACGCACCCTTTACCAACGCAGACTTCATTGCAGCGTTCGAAGAGGCCAATGGCTTTGCGCCGGACGAAGACTCGGCCATTCCGTTCGCCGTTTGTCAGACCATGGCCCAGGCGATCAACGCGACCGGCACGACCGACAATCAGGTTCTCGACGAGTGGCTCAGCGCCCGCACGCTCGAAGACCCGGTCCGCACGATTCTGGGCCGGTTCGCGTGGGATGAAACCGGCCTGCCGATCGGCAAGCCCTTCCTGATGGCACAGTGGCAGAACGACGGAGAGTTGAACTTCGTCTATCCGTTGGATGAGTTCCCCGGCACGGCCGACCTTGTTCATCCGAAGAACGGCTGGGAATAATCCTCGCCATGACCGGCCATCACGTTTCGTGGTGGCCGGCACCGTTCCAAATGCCCCGCGTCCAAACTCCGGAAGGTCTGGAAGATGCTTGAAGTCAAAAACCTGTGCAAATACTTCGGCGGTATTCGCGCAGTCGATGATTGCAGTTTCAAGGTAGATCAAGGCACGATCACTGCACTTATTGGCCCCAATGGTGCCGGCAAGACCACCGCTTTCAACTGTATCAGCCGCACGGTTCAACCCACATCCGGCGAGGTTTGGCTGGACGGCAAGCGCATCGATCAGTTGCGCCCCAACAAGATCACCATGATGGGCCTGAGCCGCACGTTTCAGATCAGCCGAAATCTGTCTGAGATGACTGTGTTGGAGAACATGATCGTCCAGGCAAAAGTGGACGGATTTCGTGGCCTCTTCCGCCCCGCGATCTCGCCGGAAGAAAAAGACAAAGCCATGGAAATACTGGATTTCCTCGGCATCACGAGAATTGCCTACGAAGACGGATCGAACCTGTCCTACGGACAGAAGAAACTGATGGATTTCGGCGCGTTGCTGATGTCGGACCCCAAGATCATCCTGCTGGATGAGCCGGCTGGAGGCGTGAACATGTCTCTGCTGGAAGAAATCATGACCCACATCCGTCGCCTGAACGAGCGCGGCCTGACCGTGCTGATCGTCGAGCACAACATGGATCTGGTGATGCGCTTGTCGCACAAGGTTGTCGTCATGGCCCAGGGCACCGTGATCTGCGAGGGAACGCCCGACGTCGTCCGCAACGATCCTGCCGTTCTTGAGGCCTATCTTGGAATGCCGGAGGATGCAGCGTGAGTGACTTTCTGACGATCAAGGGGATCACGGCAGGCTACGGCGACGGGCCGGCAATCCTCGACGATGCCAAGATGACCGTGCAGGAAGGCAAGGTGCACTGCATCATCGGCCCCAACGGCGCGGGCAAATCGACCATGATGAAGGCGATTGCCGGGATGTTGCCGCTCCGCAAGGGCGAGATCACGTTTAAGGGCGAGAACATCGCGGGTCTGCGCCCGGATCAGATGCTGCGCCGGGGCATCGCCTTTGTCCCGCAGGAACGGGCTTTGTTTCCCAAGATGACCGTTCGCGAAAATCTGCGGATGGGCGGCTATATCCTCAACGACGACAAGGCTTTGTCATCGCGCATCGACGAGATTTTCGACCGGTTCCCGATCCTGAGAGAGCGCGCCGATCAACATGCTGGAACGATGTCGGGCGGCCAGCAGCAGACGCTGGCTATGGCCCGAACGCTGATCCTGCGCCCCGATGTCGTCATGTTCGACGAGCCGTCCTTGGGACTGGCCCCCAAGATCGTGCGCGAGATGTTTCAGATTGTCCGGCTGATTGCGGACACCGGGGTGACGGTGCTGCTTGTCGAACAGAACGCCGTCATGGGGCTGAGGCATGCCGATTGGGGCGTGGTCCTCGATTTGGGTCGCACCTTGTTTGAAGGGCCGTCTGCCGAAGTGCTGGCAGATCCACGTATTCAAGAACTGTATCTGGGTGGCCAAAAGGTCGCCTGAGCTAAAGGGAACGTCATGGAGCAGATCATTCAGGTCGCCGTGCTGGGCATTGGGCTGGGCGGGGTATTCGCGCTGATGGGCGCCGGGCTCAGCCTTGTTTTTGGGGTCATGCGGATCGTCAATCTGGCGCATCCCTCGCTGATCATCGGCGGCGCTTACCTCGCATACTGGGGGTTTCGGATATACGGCATCGATCCGTTGATCATGCTACCGGTTTGCGCCTTGGTGCTGGCCGCGACGGGTGTGCTGTTTTACAAGGTATTCTTTGAGCGCGACGCCAAGAGCGCCACCTATTCCGAAATGACGGTGCTGCTGACATTCGCCATTGCGATGATTGTCGAAGGCGCTCTCGGCGCGGCCTTCTCTAATACCCAGCGCGTCACGTCGCCAAGCTATGCGACCGACGCGTTCTTCATCGGCAACGTGTTCATCCCGAAAGGGCAGCTTTACGCGGGGATCACCTCGATCGTGATCATCGGGTTGTTGGCCGCGTTTCTCAAGTTCTCGCGGCTTGGATACGCCATCCGCGCCACCACTCAGAACCGTGAGGCGGCGGCCCTTTTGGGCGTCAACGTCAACATGGTGGGCTTGATGTCCTTTGCCATCGGGATCGGACTTGCCGGGGCCGCCGGCGCACTCACCTCCTTCGTCTTCAGCTTCTTCCCGGCCAAGCACTGGGAGTGGGTGGCGGTCCTGATGTCGCTCGTCGTGATGGGCGGCATGGGATCAATTCTGGGCACGGTCGTGGCAGCGTTCTCGCTGTCGATCGTCGCCGCCTTCGTGGGCACTTGGATCGGCTCGACATGGTCGACCATGACGTTCTTCCTCGCCCTGTTTCTCGTCTTGCTGTTCCGGCCCCAGGGCCTGTTCGGCGAAAAGCCGGAGTTGGTCTAGATGTCTGATGCCATGCAAGAAACCGGTGCTGTCCTAGAGGCACGCAAAGCCTACAACGAAACCCTCCGGATCAAGGCGGATCAAACCCGTGCGACGTGGTTTCCGATCACAATAATGATCCTGCTGATAGCCCTGCCCCTCCTGCAGTTTACCGGAAACTACAACTACCTGCTGCACATGGTCCTTCTCACGGCCTCCTACGTCGCCTTGGCATCGAGCTGGAATATTCTGGGCGGCTTTGCCGGTTACATCTCACTGGGTCACAACGTGTTCTTCTGTATCGGCGGATATTTCGCGGGCATGTTGGTGGCGCGATACGGCTGGTCCGGCATCGCGCTGGCCCCTCTGGCTGGTCTTGTCGCGGCGCTGTTTGGCTATGTGATCGGCCTCATCACGCTGCGGGTCCGCGGGCCGTCGTTCATCATCTCGTCCATCGCGCTGGTGATGATCGCGCGTCTGCTGTTCGATCACTGGAAATTTGTGGGCGGTGCCAATGGCGTCACCCTGCCGCCGACCGAACTGTCCGTTCAGTGGGCGAAGCTACCCTACTACTATGCCATGTTGTTCATCGCGGCCTTTACCGTCTGGTGCTCTTACAAGATCAAGCATTCGAAGTTCGGCCTGGGCCTGCGAGCCTTGTCCAAGGATGAAATCAAGGCGGAAGCCGCAGGGATCGATACACGGTTCTACAAGGTTACCGCGTTCGCTCTGTCGGCCTTCTTTGTGGGAATGGTCGGCGCCGTCTGGGGCGAGTATCTGACCTATATCCGGCCATCTATCTTTCTTGTGATCCTGATCGCGGCCTACATGGTGTTGATGTGCATCCTTGGCGGCAAGGGGACGATTGCGGGGCCTGTCATCGGGGCGATTTTGTTGACCGCGTTCAACGAATTTTTCGTGGCGACGATGGGCGCATCGGAGCTCAACATTCTGGGCACAGGCGTCATCATGGCCGTGTGCCTGATGTTCTTTCCACACGGGATCGTCGGCTCGCTCGCCCGAAAGGGCCGCTTGCCGCGAATCCTGAATTGGGATTGAACGCCCTATTCGGCCGGCGGGGGGGCAACGCTCCCCCGCTTGATCAAGCGCACGGGTAGAATGGTTTCCGACGGGGCGGTGGTCTCTGGCTCCGTCATCATCCGCACCAGAAGCCGCGCACTCTCCTGGCCCACTCCGAATTGCTCGATCCGAACGGTTGTCAGACCGGGCCGAATGCGATCCAGAAAGGGCATGTCGTTGAAGCCGGTCACCGAAATCTCACCCGGACACTCGATGCCACGCTCTTCGAGCACTTCGAGCGCACCAAGTGCGAGCCTGTCATTGGCGCAAAGAATGGCTGTCGGGTTCCAACTGTCCAACAGCGCCTCGGTACAGCGCCGCCCTTCTGCTTCGTCAAATCTCTTGGCCTGTTGAATGGCCTTCGCCGGGAGTTTCAATCCCATTTCGGTCGCCGCCGACTTGAAGGCCTTGCGCCGGAACTGACCGGTCGAGAGGTTTGCAGGTCCAGCAACGTGGGCGATGCGGCGGTGTCCCTCGTCATAGAGATGGCCTAGCACAAGCCGAACACCCAGCGCGTCGTCGTTTACGACGGATGGAATGCCCTCCCCTTCGATCCGCCGGTTGACCGTAACGACCGGAGTGCCACCCCGGACGACTTCGATGATCTTGGGGTCGTCTCGCAAAACGGCGGCATGGATGATGCCATCGACCCCGCGCTCGCGCAGGACGTCGACCAACTGATGCTCACGGGCCGCCATACTGTCGGTGTTCACAATGATCACCGCATACCCCAGCGGCTCCAACACGCTTTCGACGCCGCGCAGGATGGGTGGAAAGATGGTGTTGGTGATATCGGGGATCATGAGACCGACGGTCATTGTGCGGTTTGTCCGGAGCCCGACAGCCAGCCGGTTCGGGCGGTAACCGAGACGATCTGCAGCTTCCTTGATCCGCTTTACCACATCGTCGGTGATCGATGTGCCGGTCACTGGATTCAACGCGCGGGAGACGGTCGAGACGTGGACTCCGGTTTCCCGAGCAATGTCTCTGAGGGTCGGGGTCTGCTTTTTCATGCGTCTTCCATACAGTTCACCAACAATACTACTTAATGCCGTCCTCGTGGCCAAGCATTCAACGCCGCACAGGGTCGTTTCAGCTGAACCGCATAGTCGAAACGCAATCGATTGCAAATAGCGACACGGCGGAAAGGTGCTGCTGCTTGCCACTTTGACCGATTGGACTTGATCAAGGTCGGTGCACCTCGACGGCCTTACGGGTCGGTCCCCCGCTGAACGGCCCCCCATATCATGGACACGCCCTGTATCGGCACACGCTGCGCGAGGTTGCAGATTGAGTGCCCGCAGCAAATGGCGACCAGTAGCTCAACCACGCCCTGGCAAGGCGTTGCTTGCCTTCGTTTAGCCATGCCCCGGCGCGACAGTCCTGGCATTAGGATTACGAGACTTGAACCGACGGCTGCGGCAATATTGCCGCGCAAACGATTGCAGAGGCGCTTGACCGGCAGCAAATAGCCACTTATCAATTATGCAACCGATTGCGCAGATTGATTCCCAAGCTGATAGCTTTCCGGCGATTTACACCATGTGACGCAGACCGAGATGGAAGGACCCACAATGACAAAACTGACCCTTGGGTGGATCGGCATGGGCCGGATGGGGTTTCCCATGGCCGAGCGACTGGTCAAAGCCGGATATGATGTCCACGTCTGGAACCGCACCCGATCCAAAGCGGAGCCTTTGGAAGCCAAGGGCGCGACGCTCGTCGACAGCCCCGCTGATCTGGCGGGGGTGGATGTTCTGTTCACGATGGTATCGACGGGCAAGGATCTGGAGCAGGTCTACTTTGGCGAAAACGGTGTTTTGTCCGGTGAAAAGACCCCGGCCATCTTCGTCGACTGTTCCTCGATCGCGGTTGAGCAATCCGTCGACATGCGCGCCCGCTTGGCGGAGCGTGGCGCCGAGTTCATCGCCTCTCCGGTCAGCGGCAACGGCAAATGTGTAAAATCCGGCAAGCTTTCGTCGGTATGTTCTGGCCCCAAGGCGACATTCGACAAAGTAGAGCCGATGATCAATGCGATTGCCGGCGCAGGCGTGTCTTACGTCGGCGAAGGCGAGCTGGCTCGCTTCTGCAAGATCGCCCACAACGTGCACCTCGGAGTGGTTATCCAGAACCTGATCGAGATCGTCGTGTTGGCCGAAAAGGCAGGCGTCCCTCGCGCGGCGTTCCTTGATTTCATGAACAATTCGGTCATGGGCTCGATCTTTACGCGCTACAAGAGCAACGCCCTGATCAATCTGGACTACACCACGACCTTCACGCCGGAACTGCTCCGCAAAGACCTTGATCTCGGGTTGAGTGCCGGGCGCGGCCTTGGCGTTCCGATGCCAGTTACGGCAACCACCCGCGAGGCTCTGCAGGCGCATTTCGGCATGGCGACGCTAAAGGAAGATACGGACGCATATCTGGCGCTCGATTTCACGACGATGCTCGAGACGGTCGCGATCCATTCGGGCCTGGAGCTAAAGAGTGAGGAAACGCCCTACCCGACCGGGCTGGAAGTTCCCGCGCAAGCGGCGGAATGACGATATGACCCGATTAGTGCTCTATAATGCCCCGCAATCCACCTGTAGCCAACGCGTCCGATACACGTTGCACGCCAAGGGGATGGCGTTCGAAGAGCACAAGTTGGATCTGTTTTCGGGCGACCAGCTTCGCCCGGAATACCTTGCGATCAATCCCAACGGCGTCGTTCCGGCATTGCTGGACGACGGCCGACCGGTGCTCGATAGCGCGGTGATCCTCGAGTATCTTGAGGACATCGCTCCGGATATCGCGCCACTGCGCCCCACCGCGCCGATCGAAGCTGCTCGCATGCGAGCAATGATGCGCTTCATCGACGAGGTGCCCACGCCCGCGATCCGGACGCCATCGTATAATCTGGCATTCTTGCCGCACTTTCAGGCGATGTCGGATGCGGAATTCCAGGCCCTGTGCGACAGCAAGCCGTTGCGCCGCGAATTCCTGATGCGCATGGGCAAAACCGGATTTTCAGACGCCGATATGTCCGAAGCTTTGGGACGTCTCAGCCGCGGCATCGAACGAATGGATCTGTGGCTGGATCAAGGTGGTGGGCCGTGGCTGTTGGGGCCCGACATCACGCTTGCCGACATCGCGGTGATGCCCGTGATCGTCCGAATGGACGACATCAATCTGGGTTACCTGTGGGACCGCCATCCGCAGATCGGCAAGTGGCTCGACAACATCCGCGCAACCCCTGCGTTCAAGCCCGCATATTACCACGGCGCGTTGCTCACTGAGAAATACCCACATTTGGCGAAAGTCCGCGCTGATGCGGCGACCTAGTTGGAGGCGATATGGCTGAGAATCGACTGACCGAAGTTGCCGGCCATTGGCTGCCAAGGATGGAGGTCGCCGGAATTCCATCGAGCCTTTCCAAGTCCATCATGGAACGCGCCGGAACATGGGACAACTGGTGCGCCGCATGGTCTGAAGAAGGGGCCAGCCAGGCAGGTCACGGCGACGCAGCCTTCGAGGCCGGATACCTTGTCACCGCGGGCGAGGCCTATTCGCGTGCATCCCTTCTCTATCACTTTGCCCAGTTCATGTTCTTTGACGATTTGACGCAAAAGGCTGCGGCAGCTGAGCAGAAACTGGCGCTTTACGCCAAGGCCGCGCCATTGCTGGCGCCCCCGGCGACGCCACTGAAAGTGCCGTTCGAAGGTGGGCATCTATCTGCCTATCACCGAGTGCCCGCGGACAGCAGCGGCATCACGGCCGTTCTGATCCCCGGATCGGATTCCACGAAGGAAGAGTTTCCGTCGCTTGAAGCGCATTTCCACAAACGCGGCATTGCCACCATTTCGTTTGACGGGCCCGGCCAGGGCGAGGGCCGCGCCCATGGGCCGCTCCGCAACGAGTTTGCACCTGCCGTTCAGGCGATCCTCGATCATGTGACACTTCCCGGTCCCGTTGCACTTGTCGGGATGGCCTTTGGCGGGCAGCTCGCGCTTCGTGCGGCTGCGCAAATCGATCAGATCGGCTGCGCTGTCTCGATCAACGGGTTCTTCGATCTGGGCCAGATGTGGGACGCTTTTCCACCGGTCTACCGCGACAATATGCTCTACACGCTCGGCGCCGACAGTGCCGAGCAAGCCCGGGATATCGCTGGTGGGTTCACACTGTCCGGGACGTCCCCGCGCGATATCCCTGCTCTCGTCATTCATGGCGGCCTCGACCGGATCTTTCCTCCCGAACAGGCTCAGGCGCAAGTCGACTGGGCCGGGCCGAAAGCCGAGTTGCAGCTCTATCCGAACGGCAATCACGTCTGCAACAACTTGCCATTTCTCTACCGACCACTTGTGGCCGACTGGATCGGACGCGTTCTCATATCCTGACTAAAGGACGACGAAATGACCGCGCAAGCCAAGATACATGACCTGAATGGCGCCTCTCGCGAGGGTGCGAGCATCGTGACGGGGCATACGGTGGGAATGGAGTTCCCCGGCCCGGTAACCGCACTGCATGAGGCGACGTTCGGTATCAAGAAGGGCGAGTTCATTTCCCTGATTGGCCCTTCCGGCTGTGGCAAATCAACTTTGCTCAGGATCGTCGCAGGATTGCTGAAGCCGACATCCGGCCGGGTCAACGTGCTTGGTTCACCGATGGTCGGGCCGCGGCCTGAAATCGGAATGATGTTTCAGAAGGCCACCCTGCTCGATTGGAAATCCGTGCTCGACAATGTCCTTTTGCCAAACACGCTGGCGGGGTCCGTTACCAAGGCGGACAGGGAACGGGCCGTGGATTTGCTCCATCTGGTCGGGCTGCGCGGGTTTGAAGTGGCCTTTCCCCGGCAGTTGTCAGGCGGCATGCAGCAGCGGGTGGCACTGGCGCGGCTTCTCAATTCCGGGGCGGAGCTGCTGCTCTTGGACGAGCCCTTTGGTGCGCTGGACGAGTTCACGCGCGAGCGCCTCAACCTCGAACTGATGCGCATTCAATCGCAGATCGGCGCCACGATCATGTTTGTCACGCACAACATTCAGGAAGCCGTCTTTCTTGCGGACAGGGTCTTCGTGATGACGCCCCGGCCCGGCCGGATTGCCGCCGAAGTCGAAGTGGCCCTCCCCCGGCCCCGCACCATCGAACAGATGAAAAGCCGCGAATTCACGGACACCGCATTCAATATCCGCGACACACTGGGGGGCTTCATATGACCGAACCATCGATTTCCGACGTGCCGATGGAAAAACCGAAGGGCATGCCGTCGTGGGTTCAGCACCTGATCGTGTTTGCGGTGTTCATCGCTATCTGGGAGGCATCGGTTCAGTTTCAGTGGGTCTCGGCCCTCATCCTGCCTTCCCCTTTCGACGTGGTCGTGGCGTGGTGGGATCTCGCCATCGTCCGTAAGCTGATCTGGGATGATTTCTTCGTCACACTGACCGAAGTGCTGATCGGTTTCGGTTTTGGCGCCGCATTCGGGACCGTGATCGCCGTGTTCAGCGCAATGCAACCGACGTTTCGCCGGCTTGTGTCGCCGTATATGGTGGCTTTACAGGTCACGCCCCGCATCGCGGTGGCCCCGATCATCGTGGCGTGGCTCGGATTTGGGATGGAGCCCAAGATCGCCATTGCCGCCATCATTTGCTTTTTCCCGATATTCATCAACACCTTGACCGGCTTGATGCAGGTCGACGAAGACCGGATGGAGATGTTTGCCTCCTTGCGGGCCAGCCGCTGGCAGGTCTTTCGCCACCTGCAATTGCCCGGCGCCATGCCTGTCATCATGGCAGGTTACAAGACCGGGATCAGCCTTGCGCTGATCGGCGCCATCGTCGGCGAGTTTGTCTCCGCAAGTGTTGGCATCGGTGTTCTGATCCAGCGGTTCAGCTTTCAATTGCTGCTGCCGCAGGCCTTCGCCTGTTTGATCATGCTCACCGTGATGGGCCTCACCCTCTATGGCGCTGCAAGCCTTGTTGATCGCCATGTCGTGTTCTGGAAGCACGACGCCCTCTTGGCCAAGATATCGCGCCGGCTGCGAACGCGATATGCCGACCTCCTCTCGCGAGATCGGTCCGTTCAGGCAGTGAAGGAACCGGTCTAACGACCATTATCTGGGAGGATAACTTATGAAATACGCGACTTTTGGCGCTATCACCGCGGTCATGGCCAGCGCGCTGCCCGCGACGGCCCAAGACCTGACGGAAATCACAGTTCTGACCCCGCTTCCACGTCACACCGCCTGGTATCCGCTGATCGTCGGCGAAGCCTTGGGCTATTTCGCCGAAGAGGGTGTCTCTGTCACTCTCGTGGATGGCGGCGATCTGCCAGCCACGGCTTTCCTTGAGAATGGTCAGGTGGATATGGCTTCGCTTGACCCCTCCGAGGTTGTCATTGCCAGCGTGCGCGGCTTCGACTTCGACGTGGTCTACGAAGTGATGCACGGCGCCGTTGAGGGCATCTTTGTTCTCGAGGACAATCCCGCAACGTCGCTCAGCGATCTTGGCGGCACAACCATCGGGATCGTGGGCGAGAGCGACAGAGGGCTGCTCCTCGCGGCTCTCGGCCACGCCGGCCTGAGCGAAGACGACGTTACGATCGCGGTGCTTGGTGAAAGTGCGCCGCTTTTGGCCAACTCGCTCTCCACCGGGCAAGTGTCCGGGCTTGTCGGCGCGATTTCCGATTTTGTCGCGATCACCTCGCAGGGCATCACGACAAAGAACCTGTTGCCACCGGAAATGTCTGAATCTCCAGCCAACAACTTTGCGGTTCGCGCCGACGCCGTGGGCGGTGACCGTGACGAAGTGATCCAAGGCTTCCTGCGCGCTTGGGCAAAATCGGGATATGCTGGCTTGGTCGATCTTGATGCCACCCGCGCCATGGCGATGGAGGCTGATCCCGAAAACTGGATCAACGAAGAGCTTGGGACGATCTTCCTGACTGCTGCCCAAGACCTGCACCGCCCGGACGGTGAGGTCTTCGGCGACCTGCGCACCGATATCTGGACCGGTGTCATAGCCGAAATGGCGGCAGTCGGCATGATCGACGAGCCGATCGACCCGTCCGAGGTGCTGAACCGTGCCTACATCGACGGCGCCAATGACTTCGACGGCGCCGAAATCGAGGCCGAAGTCGCGGAATGGAAAGCCGCCAACATGTGATTGCGACCGGAGGTGCCGCATCCTGCGGCGCCTCCTCACTTGGGAAACAGAATGACCGACACCAAGGATCCTCGCATCGCGTCTGCCAGCGCTCACTGGTCACATCGGTTTGTGACCAATGGCGTGCCTTTGGCCGACTTTCAGGATGTGACAGGCGGATTGGACCACTGGGACCAATGGTGCGCCGCTTGGTCGGAGCGTGCTGCCCGCCACGAGGCGATGGGCGATGCCGCTATGGCCGACGGCCATGTCCGGAGTGCTGCCGAACATCTGACCACAGCGGGAGTCTGCTACCATTTCGCCAAGTTCCTGTTCGTGCATGACAAGGATCAGTTGCGGGCTGCGCACCTCAAGGCCGTGGCCTGCCGGTCACGCGCCCTGCCCTATCTGGATCCCCCCGGCGAACGGGTGTCGATACCTTTCGAGACGCACACTCTGTTCGGCAATCTTCGTCGGCCCAACGGCGTAGAGCGCCCCCCCGTTGTCGTCATGGTGATGGGGCTGGATAGCACCAAGGAAGAGATGCACACCAACGAGCAGGTGTTTCTGGATCGCGGTCTGGCCACGCTGGCGTTCGATGGTCCGGGTCAAGGCGAAGCCGAGTTCGAACTGCCGATCGAGCCTGCCTATGAACGACCGGTTTCTGCAGTGATGGATTGGCTCGAAACCCGGCCCGATCTGAACGCAGACCGTGCGGCGGTTTGGGGTGTCAGTCTTGGCGGGTACTATGCCCCGCGCGCTGCGGCCTTTGAGCCGCGGATAAAGGCCTGCGTCAGCCTGACCGGCCCCTTCGATTTTGCCGAAGCCTTCGACCGCGCACCCGGCCTGACACGGGCTGCCTTCGTTGCACGCTCTGGCGCGTCCGACGACGCCGGCGCTCGTGCGGTTGCCGCGCGGATGTCTCTACGCGACGTCGCCGACCAGATCACCTGCCCCACATACGTCGTCGGCGGCAGGCTGGACCGTGTCATCCCGCCGGCCCATGCCGAAGCCCTGGCCGACGCCGTCAGCGGGCCCGTCGTGCTGAACATGGTCGAGGATGGCGGCCACGTCGCCAACAACCGCCCCTATGCCTACCGGCCGCAAGTCGCGGACTGGCTGGCGGACATCCTAACGCCCTGACAGGAAAGAGCCTTTGCTCGATCCAAATGCCAAACCCAAAAAAGACCGGTCTCAAAAAGGAATGCAGACATGACCCTCACCAACGCCCTGAACCCCCGGATCCTGCAACCCGGCGATATCGATCCGAACTGGCGCTGGGACAGGCATCTGCCCGCACTGGGACATACGGCGGTGGATTTTGAACGCCGCGTCGATCACGACAGGCTCCGGCGATATCGTCTGAGCCGCACCAAGGACGCGCTCAAGAAGAGCGGCTGTGGCGCTTTGCTGACCTTTGACGTGAACAATATCCGATACATCTCTGGCACCAAGATCGGCGAGTGGGAGCGCGACAAGATGTGCCGGTTTGCGCTGCTGGCCGGTGACGAGGAGCCCTATGTCTGGGATTTCGGCTCTGCCGCCGTCCACCACCGCGAGTATTGCGACTGGCTCGACCCGGAGCGGATGCGCGCCGGCGTAGTCGGTATGCGCGGCACGATCCCTCCCAGTTTTGGCCTGATGAAGCTCTACGCCGAAGAGATCTATGGGTTGCTGAAGAAGGCGGGCGTGGCGGACATGCCCGTGGGCGTCGACTACGCCGAAACTGCCATGTTCTTTGCCTTGCAGGAAGCGGGTGTGAAGGTGGTGGACGGCCAGCAAATCATGCTGGGCGCGCGCGAAATCAAGAATGTCGACGAGATCCATCTGCTGACTCAAGCGGCCAGCATGGTCGACGGGGTCTATCACATGATTTGGGAGGAGCTGAAGCCGGGCATTCGTGAGAACGACATTGTGGCGATGGCCAACAAGATGCTCTACGAGATGGGCTCTGACGACGTAGAGGCGATCAACGCAATCGCGGGCGAGCGCTGCAACCCGCATCCACACAACTTTACAGACCGCTATTTCCGCCCCGGCGATCAGGCGTTCTTTGACATCCTGCAAAGTTATCAGGGCTATCGGACCTGCTACTACCGGACCTTCAACATTGGCCGGTCGACCCCGGCACAGGTGGATGCCTATGTGAAGGCGCGAGAGTGGTTGGATGCGGCAATTGCGTTGATCAAACCGGGGGTCACGACCGACAAGGTCGCCGCTGTTTGGCCCACCGCGGAAAGCCTTGGTTTCCCCAACGAATTGGCGGCCTTCGGCCTGCAGTTCGGCCACGGCCTTGGCCTTGCGCTGCATGAGCGGCCGATCATCAGCCGCGCGGTCAGCATGGAGAACCCGATGGAGATCGAGACCGGCATGGTCTTTGCCCTCGAGACCTATTGCCCCGCCTCCGACGGCTATTCCGCAGCCCGCATCGAAGAGGAAGTCGTTGTCACCGACACCGGTTGCGAGGTCATCAGCCTTTTCCCCGCCGAAGAGTTGCCGATCGCCGCGCGATACTGAGAACGGCCCGCCGGAGGCTTGGTTCGGAGCCTCCGGCGGGGATATTTTTGACCCAAAGAAAAGAGCAGGTCGCACCAGATGACACAGCCGTCAAACACCGAAAGCTATCTGCGGATGTATACGCAAATGGTTCGTATCCGCGCCTTCGAGGATCAGGCAAACCAGCTTTACCTGAGCGCGAAGATGCCGGGATTGACCCATATGTATAGCGGCCAAGAAGCCGTTGCTGTGGGGATCTGCGAGGCTCTTACCTCAGATGACAAGATCACCTCGACCCATCGTGGCCACGGCCATTGCGTGGCGAAAGGCGCGGAGTTCAAACAGATGTTTTGCGAATTGCTTGGCAAGGAAGAAGGCTATTGCCGGGGCAAGGGCGGATCGATGCATATCGCCGACCAGTCCAATGGCAATCTGGGAGCGAATGCCATCGTGGGTGGATCCATGGGGATCGCCACCGGCGCCGCAATGAGTGCGAGGGCCCGCGGTTCCGGTGAGGTGGCCGTGTGCTTCTTTGGCGACGGCGCGACGGCGCAGGGGCTCATGTACGAGGTCATGAACATGGCCGCACTATGGAAGCTGCCCGTGATCTATGCCTGCGAGAACAATGGCTATTCGGAGTATACCCGTACGGACGAGATCGCCGCCGGATCTATTGTTGCACGCGCCGAAGCCTTCGGGATCGAAGCTCATCAGGTCGACGGTCAGGACGTGCTTGCGGTCAACGAGTTGTCCCAAAAGCTCATCGCCCGCGCCCGAAAGGGGGAAGGTCCGTTCTTCATTGAATTGATGACCTACCGCTACCACGGGCACCATGTGGGTGACATCAACCGCGAGTATTACCGCACGAAGGACGAAGAATCCGACTGGAAAAGCAACCGCGATCCAATCACCAACTTCGGCCGCTGGCTGACCGAACAGGGCCTTGTCGCGCCGGAGGATTTGGCGGCGATCGACGCGGATGTGTATAAGGACGCCGAGGATGCTGTCGCCTATGCCTTGGCTGCCGCCTATCCCGACGGCTCCGAGGTCGATATGCATGTCTATGCCCCGACCGACCCCGCAACTTTGCGGGTGGGTGGCTGACATGCGTGAGATAACCCTATCCAAAGCCGTCAACGAAGCCATTGCCGAGGAGATGCGCCGCGATCCGACCGTTTTTGTCATCGGCGAGGATGTTGCCGAGGCAGGCACGCCGTTCAAGGTGCTCTCCGGGCTCGTCGAGGAATTTGGCACCGACCGCATTGTCGATACACCGATCGCCGAACCGGGCTTCATGGGGATCGCCGTCGGTGCAGCCATGACCGGTATGCGGCCCATCGTCGATCTGATGTTTGGCGACTTCCTTTTTCTCGTCATGGACCAGCTCTGCAATCAGGCCGCCAAAACCCACTACATGTCAGGCGGCAAGCTCAGCGTGCCTTTGGTCTTGCGCACGAATATGGGCGCCACCCGGCGCTCTGCTGCCCAACACAGCCAATCCCTGCACGCGCTAGTTGCGCATATTCCGGGCCTGATGGTCGCGATGCCGTCCAGCGCCTACGAGGCAAAGGGGCTGATGAAGACGGCGATCCGCGAAAACAATCCGGTCGTCATCTTTGAAGACAAGCTGATGTATCAGGACAAGGCCCCGGTGCCCGAGGAAGAGTATCTGATCCCCTTCGGTCAGGCCAACGTCAAGCGAGAGGGCACCGACATCACCCTGATCGGAACGTCGTCGATGGTGCAGGTGGCAGAGAAAGCCGCCGAGATCTTGGCCGGCCAGGGCATCAGCGCCGAGGTTATCGATCCCCGCACCATCGTGCCGCTGGATGAGGCGACCCTTCTGGCCTCCGTCAAGAAGACCAGCCGAGCCATCGTCATCGACGAAGGGCATCAAGGCTATGGGATCACCGGCGAGATTGCCGCTCGTCTGAATGAGAAAGCCTTCTACCACCTTGATGCGCCGGTGTGCCGCATGGGCGCCATGGACGTGCCTGTGCCTTTCTCGCCCGCGCTCGAGGATTTGACCGTGCCGACACCGGAACGGGTGGCAGCCCTTGCGGCGCGTTTGGTTGCGGGAGAGATGCTTCATGACGCATGAGGTCATCATGCCCGCGCTGGGGATGGCGCAGGAAACCGGCGTCCTGGTCCGATGGCTCAAGGAGCCGGGTGATCCAGTCGTCAAGGGCGAACCGCTGATCGAGGTTGAGACGGACAAGGCCGTTCAAGAGGTCGAGGCGCAGGCGGATGGATTTCTTGGCAGCGTCAGCGCGGCAGCAGGAGACGAGGTTCCTGTCGGCCAAGTGATCGGCAAGATTTATGTAGACGCCTCCGCGGCGGCATCGCGGGAGAGGGACGAAACGGTGCCGGAGCCATCCCGTTCCGGGCCGGAACCGGCACCCTCGCCGGAGCCTGCTTCGACCGCCCCGAAAACCGAGGCGCCACAAGCGAGCAATTCTCTCGGCGTCAAGACGCACTCAGGCCGCGTGCTCGCCTCTCCCAAAGTCCGCAGGCTCGCCGCGGAAGAAGGTCTGGACCTGGAGCTTTTGGTGCAGGCCGGATATTCGCAGCCGTTTCACGTTTCAGACCTGACTGCCTTGCGAAGCATTGCCACCGAAACGGCGGCTCAGAGCATAGCGCCCGCATCCGCCGGAGCGCGTCGCGGCCGCCTCGACGCCGTATGCGATGCCAGGAATCTGGCCACTTTGCGCGAACAATTCTCGTCGCAAGCCAAGCTCGACCTGCCGCCCGGCGTGTTCTTTGCCCGATTTGCCGCGCAGGCGCTAAGAGCATCCATGGATCGAACTGACGAGCTTGTGATCCGCTTGGAAAAGCTGGAGGGAGCGAAATTTGCCCAACCGACGCTTTACATCGATCCGGACCAGAGCCGACTCACCACCGATCCCACCGAGAGCGAGGCCGAAGCCACGCTCATCCTCCGCGATCTCACGGATAGCGCTCTGTCCGGCGTGATGTTGATCGACGATTTCTCCGGTCCGATTCTGACTGTGGCGCGCGATGAGGGCAGAGGTCTCTTCATCTTGGGCTTGGACTATGGCACAGAGCACCTCACCAATGACGCTGCGATTGCGGTTCTCACCTATTTCGCTGGGGCATTGGCCGATCCACTAGTCCACCTCGCTTGAAATGCACCTTAATGACGCGGAGCGCCGCCATGAATGACAAGATCGATTTTCCACAGACGGACCTCTATATCAACGGCGGCTGGCAAGCCGGTGCCGACGGTGAGCGGTTTGACGTGATCAACCCTGCCACGGAAGAGGTTCTGGCCTCTGTCGCTTCTGCCGAGATCGCCGATGCGGATGTGGCACTCGATGCGGCTGATGCTGCCTTCGCGGATTGGGCCCAACGCACACCGCGCGACCGGTCGATCATCCTGCGCAAGGCCTTTGAATTGATGTCGGCGCGACTTCCTGAGTTTGCCCGCATTATCACGTTGGAGAACGGCAAGGCTACAGGCGATGCGATGGGCGAGGCGACATACGCCGCCGAGTTCTTTCGCTGGTTCTCGGAGGAAGCCGTCCGCGCCGACGGGCTGATCACCCATGCACCTGCCTCGGGTGCGCGGATCATCGTGCAGCACAAGCCGGCGGGCATCGCCGTGCTGGTCACACCGTGGAACTACCCCGCCGCCATGGCCACGCGTAAGATCGCACCTGCTCTGGCGGCTGGCTGCCCCGTGATCCTCAAGCCGGCGTCTGAGACGCCACTGACCATGTTGGCGCTGATGCCGCTGCTCGAAGAGGCAGGCGTGCCGCCGGGCGTCGTGCAGGTGCTGCCCTCGCGCAAATCCGGGCCCATCGTCGATCATTTGCTGCATGATCCGCGTGTGCGCGTGGTGTCGTTCACAGGCTCGACCGGCGTCGGACGGACGCTTCTGCGGTCCGCTGCCGATCAGGTTCTGAAGCCCGCGATGGAGTTGGGCGGTAATGCCCCTTTGATCGTGTTTGAAGACGCCGACCTCGATGTCGCCGTAACCGGCGCGATGCAAGCCAAGATGCGCAACCTGGGAGAAGCCTGCACAGCGGCCAACCGGTTCTATGTGCACGAGGATATCGCAGAAGCCTTCACCAAGAAATTCACCGAGGCGATGGCTGCGCTCAAGGTGGGCAATGGGCTGGACGACGGTGTCGATGTCGGTCCGCTCGTCAACGCCAGCACGCGCGACAAGGTCGCCGAGTTCGTTGACGATGCCATTGCGAAGGGCGCGAAATGCGTTCTTGGCGGCCAGCGCCCAAATGGAAAAGGCTTCTTTTATCCGCCAACCGTTCTGACGCACGTGCCGCAAAATGCGAACTGTGTGCATGACGAGATCTTCGGACCTGTGGCGGCGATCCAGACCTTTACGGATCAGGACGACGTCATCGCCCGCGCCAATGATACGGAATATGGCCTCGTCGCTTATGTCTTTACGGAGAATTTCAAGCGTGGTCTGCAGGTCTGCGAAGCGTTGGACTACGGTATGACCGGCCTGAATCGCGGGTTGGTCTCGGATCCGGCAGCGCCCTTCGGTGGCACGAAGCAATCCGGGTTGGGGCGCGAAGGTGGCCACGAAGGCATCAAGGAATTCACCGAGACGCAGTATATCTCGGCCAGCTGGTAACTCAGCAAGCCCAGCACCGAAGCAAATGGCACCGTGGTTCTGAAATCGAACCACGGTGCTTTTTATTGAGGTGTTGCGCCACGTGGCCCTCTGCACTGCACCAGATGGGCGCCCCTACCCGATCTTTCCTTGCTGCTTTGGCACCGCGCGGCCAGTTCGGACTGCCGTCGGCATATGCGCCCTTACCGCCAGCGCAACCGAAATGGACAACTTGATGGCTTCAAGGGATCAAGAGAGCGCCGCCCTGAAACGACGAAGGGTCGCCCGAGGGCGACCCTATCGATGTCCGCCGGGGTATGGCGGATATTGGAGCGGGCGATGAGATTCGAACTCACGACCCTAACCTTGGCAAGGTTATGCTCTACCCCTGAGCTACGCCCGCACTCCGTATCGTGAGGCGTGAATTATAAAGAGACGCCGGGCGCTGCAAGCGAAAACCGCACGATCAGGACAGAAATTTTTCTTCGGACCGATTTTGGCGGATCGCATGCTCAAGAATACTGAACGCAGCCGGCCCATCGCCGGCGTTAGCCGCCAAATGATAGCATGTTTGCAAGCGGACATTCCGGGTCGGGGCCACCATCGACGCGGGTCCAATCAGAACCGTCGTAGCTGTCGGCCCCGACTGATCGGTATTCGGACCGAGAATCGGTCAGCCGCGGAGACACGGCGTATCAGAGTCCTGAATCGAAGCCGATCTGTTGCGATTATCCTCGACCTTCGCCGTGCCGGAGAGCGCTCAATCGCCCTCCCCCTTCGCGTCCGACATTCCTGCGTCGTCGGCTTGTTACGGCAGTAAGACAGATGCCCGCGGAAATACGGCAAAATCGGTGGTGCCGTCGTCGAAGACGATCTCCACATAGACCGACTCGATGCTGTTGTGCGGCAGGAAGACGTAGGGCGGAAAGTTGTCCATATCCGTCATTGCATTCGGCGACGTCGTATCTTCGTGGCATTCTTCGAGCGGCAATTCGGTATTGGCGGGCTCGCCGTTCAGCCCGTAGCGGATTGCCCACATCCCGCAGCGCCAGGCCAGGAGGTGGGTGAAGTACAGGATATCCTGACCGTCGTTATCGTTGATGGCCACCCAACTGCCTTTGGTCATCAGCATGATTTGCTTGATTTCGATGGCGGTCGTGAACTTGCCGGTGGCCATTTGCGGCTCCGGCTCACGGTTGGCGTATTCATCGGCCAGAGCCTGACCCGGCAAAGTGACCTGCGGCGCAGCTGTCGCCTCTGGCGTGACCATTTCATCTGTGCCGGCTTGGGCCATAGGCATGGATTTCTCTGGCGGCTCGATCCCGATGGCAAGCCCGATGACAAAGGGAATAAACAGTTGAATCATATCTCTTCCTTTCACATGCCGGTTGGGCTTTTGCCCTCTGACATCTCAATCTATACTGTCCTGAAAATCATTGACGGACAGCGAGATAATGGCGCGAAAGCCTAAAGGTGGCCAGCCTTTCAACATCATGATCGTGGGCCACAATGGGCGGCTGCAGTACGAAGCACTGCTGTTTGTGCTGTCATTGAGACAATGCTCCCCGACGTTTTCAGGCAAAATGGTCGTCGCCCAACCTGAGCGCGGCCCTTTGTGGCAGCGCGATCCTACGATGCGTCCAGACATCGTCTCGGCCCTGAATGATCTTGGTGCTGAGGTTGTTCCTTTTCAGAGCAAGCATTTCGGTGAGGGTTATCCCTATGGCAACAAGATCGAGGGTTTGGCCACGCTGCCGGCGGACGAGCCGTTCATCTTTTTCGACTCCGACACGCTGATCACGGGGGATATCGGACGACTAAAGTGCAGCTTTGACCGCCCGAGTGCCTCGATGCGGCGGGAAGGGACTTGGCCGGTCGAAGAGCTCTATTGGCCCGGCTACACAGCCATCTGGAAATCGCTCTATGACAAGTTCGATCTCGATTTCGAAAGTAGTCTCGACCTGACCCAGCCGGATGAGTTCTGGCGGCGCTACCTCTATTTCAATGCTGGCTGGTTCCTTGGGCAGGATCCGCATGCATTCGGCAGCCGTTTCACGGACTACGCCACGCGGATCAAGGCTGATCCGCCTGAACCGATGGTTGCGCAGCCGCTCCATCCATGGCTCGATCAGGTCGCCCTGCCCCTTGTCATCCACAGCCTAGGCGGCGGTCGCCCCGGACCGGAACTGGACGGGTTGGACGGCGATCTGAGTTGCCACTACCGCATGTTCCCATTGCTCTACGCCCGTGAGGACGAGCGGGCCATCGAGGTTCTTGAAGCGGTTGCGGCGCCGAACCGGATCAAGCGTATCCTGAAGGATTACAACCCGATTAAGCGGATGGTCTACCATGGGCAGGGCCACAAGGCGCGCGCTCTGTTTGATCGAAACGACCTGCCACGCAAGGAGCAAGGCTATCGCAGGGTCTTGCGCGAAAAGAAGTTTTGGATGCGCTAAGCCTCAGCGCGCGACTCATCAGCGCGCGACTCATACGCCGCCCTTATTCTGTCGGCAGCAGCGGTCGGCCCTTCGGCGGCCCAGGTGAGGACCACTTTCGTCTCCTCGCCATCCACATGTGTCAGACGGACAGTCTCGTGTTTCACTGTCCGTGCTCCGGTGTTTTGCGAAACGACGATCGTGAGGTCCTGGCCCGTTGCAATCTTGGAGATGTCGGCCCACTCGATCACCACGCCGTTCGGCAGGCTGAGGCCCTTCTCGCTCAAGACGACGATCGGCCGCTTGGTCACTACCGTTCCCCAGATCACAAAGATCAGGGCGACGACCCCGATCGACAAGGTCGCCCCGGATCGAAGGGCCGCTTCAAGTGATCCGGTCTCTTCGAGCGTCAACCAGAGCATGACGCCAGTCATCGCCACGGCGGGTCCGACAAAGAACATCATCGTCCACGGTGTTCTTCGGATCGGCCCAAATGGTTCTTTCATTCTGGTCAGCCTCTTTCGACCGGACGACGTTGTAGTAGGACGCGACGTCAGCTAGCGTCACGTCGATCACTGTTCAAGGGAGAAAACCATGTCCACCGAAACCGAACCGAAGCTTGGCTTTGACACTCTGCAGGTCCATGCCGGCGCCGATCCTGACCCGGCGACGGGCGCGCGGCAGGTCCCTATCTACCAGACCACCGCATATGTATTCCGCGACGCAGACCACGCCGCCGCATTGTTCAACCTGCAGGAAGTCGGATACATCTACTCCCGCTTGACGAACCCCACAGTAGCCGCGCTGCAAACACGTATTGCCACCCTTGAGGGCGGCGCGGGGGCGGTCTGCTGCTCGTCGGGCCACGCCGCACAGATCATGGCGCTGTTCCCGTTGATGGCTCCGGGCAAGAACGTCGTTGCCTCGACCAAACTCTACGGCGGGACTGTTCAGCAGTTCTCGAACACGATCCGCAAATTCGGCTGGTCCGCGAAGTTTGTCGATTTTGACGATCTGGATGCCGTCAAGGCGGCCATCGACGACGACACTCGGGCGGTGTTCTGTGAAAGCGTCGCTAATCCGGGCGGCTACATCACCGATATTCCCGCCATTGCGGCCATCAGCGACGACGCGGGCATTCCGTTGATCGTGGACAACACCTCTGCGACGCCATACCTGTGCCGCCCGATCGAGCTTGGCGCGACACTGGTCGTTCACTCGACCACCAAGTACCTGACCGGCAACGGCACCGTCACCGGTGGAGCGATTGTCGATTCGGGCAAGTTTAATTGGTCTGCCAACGACAAGTTCCCCTCCCTCAGCGCGCCCGAGCCCGCCTATCACGGCATCAAGTTCCATGAGGCTCTCGGCCCGATGGCATTCACCTTTCACGGCATTGCCGTCGGTCTTCGCGACCTTGGGATGACGATGAACCCGCAAGCCGCGCACTATACCCTGATGGGTATCGAGACGCTGTCGCTGCGCATGGCACGCCACGTCGAGAACGCCGTAAAGGTGGCCACGTGGCTGGAAAACGATCCACGGGTCGATTTCGTCACCTATGCGGGGCTGCCCTCTTCGCCCTACCATGATCGCGTCGCCAAGATTTGCCCGAAAGGCGCTGGCGGTCTCTTCACCTTTGCGGTCAAAGGGGGCTACGAGGCTTGTGTTAAGCTGGTCAACGCGCTGAAAATCTTCAGCCATGTGGCCAATCTCGGCGATACCCGCAGCCTCGTGATCCACTCGGCTTCGACGACCCATCGCCAATTGACCCCCGAGCAGCAGGAAGCCGCCGGAGCCGCGCCGAACGTCGTGCGGCTTTCTATCGGTATCGAGGATGCGGCGGACCTGATCGCTGATCTCGATCAAGCCCTCGCAGCGGCGACCGCCTAACACGGTTCAAACCGGACATGTCGGGGGCTACCGCCCCCGACATTACGTTCACTGGGCGATTTCGTAGATCATCGTGACCGTGGCCGTCAGCGTCATTTCACCTTCAGCAATCGGCACGCTGGACGCGGCGTCCATCATCCGCATCTCCATCGCCATGGGTCCACCGAATTGCCCGCCCTCTTCGGTGAGGGACAACAGTGCGCCAAGCTCCACGCCGGCCGCTTGGACAAACAACTCCGCCTTCGCTTGAGCACGCCGAACCGCATCACGACGGGCATCATCGAGAAGCGGCTCTGCATCTGATACGTCGAATCGGATGCCACCCAAGCGATTCGCGCCATCTTGCACCGCCGCATCCAGCACTTTCCCGAGAATCGGCAGGTCTCGAACCCTGACATTGATCGTCGTGTATGCTTCGAATCCGGCCACCTTCGGTTCCCGATCGAGGCTCGACGACTCGTAGTAGGGTTGAAGCGACAACTGCCCGGTTTGCATGTCTTCGGACGCGATGCCGGCGGTGGTCAACCGGTCGAGCACTTGCTGGGTCCCGAGGCTCATCGCCTCCAGTGCCTGATTGGCCGAGGGTCGCCGCTCGGCCACCCCGACACTGATGAAAGCCATATCCGGCGCTGCGGTAACCGAACCTTCAGCTGTCACCGTTATTACGGCCGTATCCGACGTCTGTGCCGTTGCGGTCGTCGCGAACAACAGCGCGCAGAACAGAATCGGCCTTAACAATTTGGGCATCACAAGCTCCTTTGATAACATTGTTATTGCTCCTTGGGACGTCGCTCACAACGGGATCCTTGGTACGCAGGCAACAATTCTGTGCAATGCACCTTTCTTTGCATTGGCGGGAAACTGCTGTAATTAAGTGATCGCGCGCCTAGGCGTGTTTCGTCCTGTTCACTGGAATGCTAAAGCCAACTGATGAAACCGAATTTCGCGCTGTCATTATCGTTTGAAGGTCTCCGGCTGTTGCGCCGCGCCAAGTCGCGTTGGGAGCCGGTCGGTGAAGTGACTCTGGAGGCAGAGGACTTTGCGGCCGATGTTGCGGCGCTGCGTGCGCAAGCGGTTGCAGACGGTGCCGAGATGCACAGCAAGATGATTCTGCCCAACGAGCAGGTCAAGTATCTGACGATCGACAAGGTCGACGCATCCGAAGAGGACGTTCGCGCCGCATTGGATGGCGCAACCCCCTATGCCGTCGACGATTTGGCCTTTGATTTCGTATCCTACGGCGGGCAGACCCACGTTGCGGCAGTTGCCCGCGAAACACTGGACGAGGCCGAAAGCTTCGGTCTGGAGCATGATTTCGGTCCGATTTCCTTTGTTTCGCAGCCTCCAAGCGGGACCTTTCCCGGTGAGCCCCTCTTTGGTCTCGCAAAGGATGCCCCGAAACTGATCGGCAAGGGGCGGCGGTTCGTGCGCGACAACGATCCGGCCAAGCTGGCCAAATCCGACAAGGCCCCCACTGGGGCCGCCGCGGCATCGGCAAGCGCAGCCGCCGCTGCTCCGCCAGAAAAGCAAACGGAAGATGCCCCGCTGGCCGAGAATCGGCCGAAACCGAAAGAAGTCGTCCTTTCGACAGCGCGGCCCGATCCGGATGCGCCTGAGTTGCCGTTCGACCCCGCGCCCCTCGCGGAAGAGGCTGCCGAACCGCTTAATGCGACAGGCCCGGATCAACCTGCAGAAACCTCAAAGGCCGGAGAAGACTCCGCTGCCGAAATCGCGCATAGCGTCGGATCAGCCACGGCTTCAAAGGATGCGCCTGCATACGAAGGCGCGAAACCCGCTGTCATCGCGGAAACGGCAGAAGTCGAAGATGACAAAGAGCTAGCTTCGATCGAGAGCGAGGTCGTCGCGCCAGAGCCAGAGCCAGAGCCAGAGCCAGAGCCAGAGCCAGAGCCAGAGCCAGAGCCAGAGCCAGAGCCAGAGGCAGAGCCAGAGCCAGAGCCAGAGCCAGAGCCAGAGCCAGAGCCAGCGCCAGAGCCAGAGCCAGAGCCAGAGCCAGAGCCAGAGCCAGAGCCAGAGCCAGCGCCGCAGCCGCCTGCGGCTCCGGCGGCGGTGCCGCAGGCGGCGCCTCCGCGATGGCTCC
>NZ_FXZK01000001.1 GCF_900184895.1 Flavimaricola marinus | reverse complement strand
AAAGACAAGGGGATACGCCCCTGCATCCCCGGTTGGAAGTCACGCCGCAAAGCTGTTCGCTACGACAAAACGGCGCTATCGCCACCGCAACCGCATCGAGATCATGTTCGGTCGCCTAAAAGACTGGCGCAGAGTCGCAACCTGCTATGACAGATGCGCCAAGACCTTCCTGTCCGCCGTCGCACTCGCGGAAACCGTCATGTTCTGGCTTTGAAGATCAATGAGCCTGAGCCCTAGACGGCCCATTACCGAACAACCCTCGGGCAAGTGCGCATGGCTGCGATCCGCGATGTCGGCGTCGCGATGAAATTCTCAACTGACGCCGAATGTCCGCGCGGCGCCGTTATCCACGACGTTCAGGCCGTCGCTAGGCCGCTGCGGGCCGTGGCCGCAGATACCAGTACCAGACGCGGTAAGCCTCGAGCGCGATCAGCGGGCCAAAGTGGACAAGGGCGGGCGCCGCTCCGTTCCAATCATGCAGAGCTGCCCAATGGGCCAAGGTCAGCACGGCGGCGGCATAGGTCCAACGTTGCAGCCACTTCCACCACGTGCCCATTTTGCGCACGAAGTAGTCCATGGATGTCAGCGCCAGCGGCACGAAGATGATGAACGCGATCCAGCCGGTCCAGATATAGAAGCGCGGCAGTTCATCGACCACGGTGCTCAGCGACGCCTTGTCCAGCAGATAGAAGATCGTGTGCAGCAGCGCATAGCCGAACGACGCCACGCCCAGATAGCGACGGTTGCGTTTCAGCCATTGCGGTCCTCGCCATCCTTTCAGCAGCATGGACAGGGGCGTCGCCATCATCGCGACGATCAGCAGCCTTGCCGATGTTTCACCGGATGGGTGCACAAGCTGATGAAAGACCCGGGGGTCCGTGGACGTCAGGGCGGTGACGGTCATCATGATCCCGAGGGAGGCCAGCACCAGCCATGTCAGGTAAGGTGAGGTGAGGGTGAAGAAACGCTGCATTTCGATATCCGGTTTGATTGTTTCGGTGGCCGACCTGCCCGGGCCGCCTGTCGTCACGGCGGCCCGGGCACGTTCCGTCACTTGGCGCGAGCGGGGATCATCCTTCGCAGCGTGCCGTCCTTTCGCACGAACTGGTTGAAGATGGCGGCGGCGGCGTGGGCCGTGATCAGGGCGAAGAGCACGATGTTCAAAAGCCAGTGCACATAGCCCAGATCCGCGACACCGTTCCATGTCATGCCGCCGGTGATCACCATGCCGATCAGCGTGGCATAGAGCGACCAGTGCACCACCGTGGCGACCTTGGCCTGAGCGGCGGATGTTCCGGGAGCGTGCCCCGGCGCACCGTAGCGATACCGGAGGTAAAGCCGTGCCAGCACAGCAAGAAAGATGATCGAGCCAAAGCTCACGTGAACCAACGCCATCGTCATGTCATTGCCGGCCGGCGTGGCGTTTGTCTGCATGGCTTCGATGGTGCGTTTCATCGGCTCGTTGAAAAGCCACTGCACCCAGATGGCTCCGAAAACCACCCAATGCAGAATGATCTGAGCAGGGCGGTATGCTGTGGGAGTAGTGCTCATTGGAGGCTCCTATATGTCCGTGCGCAGGGTGACGGCGACACCCGCGGGATCGGTGCCGCGTCGGACATCGCCGTCCTGGCGCAGATGGGGTGTGGCTGCGAGATCGCCGTGGGCGATCAGTTCGTAATGCACCAACCCGGCCATATCCTGCGGCATGGGCGGCCGGTTCGGCCCGGCCCAGGTGTTCATGGCCAAACGGTGCGTGTTGGGCGCGCCTGCGCCCATATCGGCAAAGCCCCAGCCGTCCAGCGTCAGGTGGCGCTCGAATCCGAGGGTTTCGAACCAGTTCAGGGCAGGCTCTAGGGCCGCCACTTTGAAGTGCAGATGCGCGACGTAGCCGTCGCCCGCCATCGGTGCCATCGGGTCGGCGCCCGCGGCGTGTGACAGCTCGGCCCTCACGTCGAGCGGCCCGCGTCCTGAATGGACAATGCCGTCGACGTCATACAGTCTAGGGCCACGGCTCATATCGCCGAAATGCGAGAACCGTTCAGGGGTCTCGAGGGTGATTTCGATTTCCAGCCCGTCGGGATCATGGAGATAGAGCGATTTCGCCATCAAATGATCCGTCGGCGCGACCGGCACATTCCTTTGGATCAAACGCGCGAGCAGGCGCGAGAATTCGGCTTGGCTGCGCATGCCGATGGCGAGGTGATACATGCCGGTAAAGGGCGCTTTGACAGGGACGACGGCGCCGGGATGAAGGACGATCAGCGTCCGAACCCTCGTTCCCAACGCGACTCCGGGTGCTGCGGTATCGCGAACGATCAGCCCGAGGGCCGAGGTCCAGAAGGCAACCGCCCGATCGAGGTCGGTGACCTGAAGTTCGACCACCCCCCAGGACAGGCGGTCACGTTGCGCGGAGATAGTCGTATCGGCGACAGCCACGGATTTGAGCATCGGAAGGCAACCTGCTGAAGAAAAAGGGCGACCCGGTGGGAGAAACCGGGCCGCGAGTTAGGACGCTTTAGGCGCGTGCCGCGATCGGGGCCTTGTTTGTGCGCCCCCAGATCACGAAGGCGGCCAGCGCAAACAGGATCACGTTCACAGGCACCACTTCGAACTCGCCGCGGGTGATGTGCAGGCCGGCTGCCAAAACCATGATGACGGCAAGACCGGCTGCGGCCAGTTTCGTCAGCTGTGGCATGATGCGTGTCGCGGATGGCAGGATCAGGCCGAGCGCGCCTGCGACCTCGGCTAATCCAATGAATTTGATCAGAAGGAAGGGCGCGTTTTCGGCCCAGCCCATCCCCATCGCCACCAATTCGGCTGAGCCGGAGGTCAGCTTCGTCGATCCGGCCATCAGGAACATCGCGGCGAGCAGGGCCTGAGCGACCCAAAGGCCGATGGTCCACCCCTTGCTGGTTTGAACGGGGTTCGTGTCAATCGTCGTCATGTCGGTCTCTTTCATAAAAATGCTACGGGAGCGTGTTTTGCTGAGGGGATGAATAAACCTTCCCCATGGCCGCATCATTAGGCTATTTTTTGATCCAGCATTTACTGTGAGTTGATAATGGATACGCTTCTGAGCCTGCGCGTCTTTGCCGAAGTCGCGGAACAAAAGAACTTTTCGGCCGTAGCCGAGCGGCTTGGTCTTTCGCCTGCGATGACGAGCAAACACGTCAAGCATGTCGAAGCGCGCGTCGGCGCCCGCCTGCTCAATCGCAACAGCCGCAACGTGAGTCTGACCGAGGCGGGCGCTCAGTACCTGCAGACGATCCGCCCTTTGCTCGACGGGCTGGCCGAGGCCGAAGCGCAATTGACCACGGACAGCCTGTCGCCGCGTGGGACATTAAGGATGTCGATGCCTGTCTGGATGTCCAATCCGGCCTTTGCGAAAATTCTGACCGCCTATCATCGGCAAAACCCGCATGTGGCGTTTGATATCGACCTGAGCGGCCGCAAGATAAACATGGTCGAAGAAGGCATCGATCTGGCGCTGCGCGTCGCGTTCAAGTTGGACGAAGGTCTGATCGCGCGAAAGCTGGCGGAGGTCACGTTCCAAATGGTGGCTGCGCCCGCGTTTCTCGACGGCTTTGGCCGCCCCGAGACGCCGGACGATCTGATCGACGCCCCGATCCTGGCCTATTCACAGGTCGCAGCGGACGGGCGCATCAGGTTCGGTGGCGAAAACGGCGTCGATCTCAAGCTCCGGCCGGTTTTGGTGAGCTCAAACGAAAGCATTCTTCACCAAGCGGCCGTCGCTGGCATGGGCTTTGCCATGCTTCCAAACTGGTCGGCCCAGAACGACATACGGGAGGGTCGACTTGAAACCGTTTTGCCCAAGATCGCCTGGCCGAAATTGCACATTCAGGCCATCTATGCCGATCGCAGCTATCTGCCTGCGAAGGTCAGAAGCTTCCTTGATTTTCTGGCCGGGCCTGACGGGTTCTCTACTGTTTTGAAGTAACCAATCGCCAAACAGATGTGCTCTGTCTGGTGGTCGAATGCTCGTCGGCGCGGGGCTGGTGGAGAGCGAACGAGGTAAAGGGCGGCCGTTTGAACCAAGTGCACCGACGGCAGCGATGTGTCTCACATTGTGAAATCACTGACCCCGCGATGCTGTACCGCAGCGAGGGTCATCCCCAAATGGTAGACACTCCACGTACTTTCTTGGAGCGCTGTCAAACACAATTTCTCAAAAGGAACGTCAAAAGCAACGGCTAATACAAGGAGACCGAACAAAGACTCGGCCAGTTCGGAATAATCATCGTCGACGACGCGCCGTACTGCTACTCCCGGGTTCGATTAGGCCTCGAAAATAGCCGTAGCAGTCGAGCTCTCGCCACAAAGGTATTATTCCGCTTTTCTCCCATCCTGCACCGCAACAATTTTATCAACAATCTACGCAATTTATCGTAAAGAGACGAGACTATATTCTGCTTTCGGTAATGAAGGTCGCAACTCGAGAATGTGCTGCCCATATAGTGGAAGGTTGCGTCAAAGCATTTCGATGAAGCAACTAGCAACAGCGCGGCCTAGTCCGCTCACACGTACAACTTGCCCGATTTGAATTTCGCTCAGGATGCGTGGCCCATAAATAGCGTTGGCGGTGGGTATGGTGGTGGACAATAACACCTTCGGGCACCTGTCGTACCGAGTTCCCACGTGCCGCCAGTCCCTCAACCTAGCGAACACGATCTCAATGCGGTTGCGCCGCTTGTATCGCCGCTTGTCGTATTTGACGGGCGTCCTTTGCTGCCTTCGTCCGGGGTTGAGGGGCAGTCATATTTGATCCAGTGGATCAAATCTGCCCTGATCGGCGCGCATCACTTTGTCCTTTAACGCACCTCGGAACCGAATTGAATCGTAGCCGCGATCCCCGAGCCGCCAGTCGACCCTTTGCCGGCTGCTCAACTTGGCCGTCGCGCGGATGTCGTCGCTGACCCGTCTGGCGGTGACGAAGGAGCTGAGTGGGCGACATTCGCCATTGTCGCTCGGACCAATGGCGCGACAAGGCTCAACTGTCACAGATGGCGTGCAGTCTCATGGTCGGGCCGTTCTTGGTGCGGCCAATCAAGCGCTCACGCCTTCCCTTTGACGGTCAAACTGGACGCCGCACGATTTACCTTCAGGTAGGTCGCGTCGACCAAGACCGTTTGCTTCTCGGCGTGATCCGCCGCCAAGTCGGACATCATCTGAGCGAAGATGCCCTGTTCGTGGATGCACTCGACCCAGTGGCGATTGCCGCTCACCTCCAACGCGTCCCGTGGTTGTAGCTTGCCTTGTGCGAGTCGTATTCCCTGAGGGCATCCCGCCACCGCAAGCCATCGCAATTGGTGAAGACAATCGCATTTGGAACCCGACCACCATCTGCGCGAGGCTCGCCGTGGAATTTTGTAATTAGGGCTCCAAACGGACCATCCGCGCATCGTTCAGCCAGAAGAGATCAGAGATGTCACCGCTCGTTTTTCAAACGCTCAAACACACTGCCAAGCGAAATTCAATGAGTCCTGACCGTGGATCTAAAGTCACGCGCTCTCGGACACCTTATATTGAACTGGTGCGAACCGACTCTCAAACCAACTCTATGGTTTGTCTTGAAGAACTGGTGCCGCTGAAGGGACTCGAACCCCCGACCCCATCATTACGAATTTTGCCGTCCATATCTTGGACGTGACCGGACCAGGCCACCTGGAGTTTGATAACGTACTATAATCAATTGACTATTTTTCGTCCCGGTCTTGGAAGACGCTGGATGAAGTTGGAGAACGTTTGACGTACATCCCCTACTAATCCCCTACTAGTAGGGACCGCCGCGTCCAACCCTGCCGCCGCTTCCGGATGTTGGAACCCAGGGTCGGCGTGCTGAAACAACAGGCTAGCTGCGGCATGCAAAGTTGGTTGGGGCCAAGGCCAGTAAACCCGGCAAACCGGTCAAACCCGGCACACCCCACCCCAAGCACGGGCCGTGCTGTTGGGAGGCGGTAGGCCGCTCCCGGTCCACCCTCTCTCGCCAGCTAACTTGGCCTCGGGGAATGAATGCAGAAAGCAGTGGCTCGACACTAGGCTGACCGAAAAGATTCATTGCCCAAGGCTAGAAAGAACATCCATAGTCTAAGCAACCCGCTTTCCATGGTATTAGCTATTGTTTTCGCTTCCGAATTGGCTCCGTCCAAAGCCACAGAACATTGACAAACCTAAGGCCACCCAATTGGCCGAGACCGACCTCGCGGCTGCGCCCAAGGTCGGGACCAATATCGACCGGCCTGTCATTGACCTCTACCGGCCGCACATCACGTCTGGCGACTGCCTGATCGTGACTGGCTATCAAGACTTCCTTTCTTCGCTCGCCGTCCTGATGAAAGAGGTCAAGGAGCTAAAAGACCCTGACACAGACCCAGACATTCGCATTCGGATATCATTCGGCATCGATACGGGGAACTCTCGACGGTTGGCAGAGCCGAGACCTGTGACTGAAGAAATGAAGCTCTATTGGCTGGAGAAGTCCGGCCTGCAGGTCGAGGACGACGATGACCTGCTCGCAGTGCTTGCAAAGCGGGCGATCCAAACTCGCAAGATTGAGCTTCGCGTCTTTGACCCTGTGTTAGCCCAGACCCGATTGGGGATCAGCGGGGATCGACGGATGCATTCCAAGATTTTGAGTTCGCCAATAGGCGCGGTGACGGGCTCGGCGAACTTCTCTCGCTCAGGGCTCTACAGCAATATTGAGTATGCAGATGGGCTCGACGCTGGATCGCATCAGCTTCAGCTTGAGCGTACCAGGGCGGCTGAGCAGATTTGGGACGTTTCGACCGACTGGACTGCAGAAGCGCTAGAGATCCTCGACAAGCTGATAAAGCCCGCCACCGCCGAAGACGCCATGGCGCGCATAATCGCGGAGCAGAAGGGCTTTGAACCCTGGCTTACAGGCCGTCGTCGAGAGATCACCGGTCACACCCTTTATGAATATCAACAGGAGCTGACTTACGAGGCCTGCTCTATCACATACGATAACGGTATCGCCTTCGTAGAAGCACCTACAGGCTCGGGTAAAACCGAGATCGGATGCCACCTCGCCGAGGCCTTGTCGGAAACCTTTTCTCGAGTCATCCCACGCTCTCCCGTTCACGGAGTCGCCAGGAAGAACGCGGCTGTCATCGCGCCGCCGAAGGTTATCCCGAGTTGGGAAAAGCACTCCACGAACTCTTTGGAGGCCATACCAAACACCAGTCTTTCGAAGAAGCGCCTGAGAGGAGCTGGCGACGACAACGAGACCGGTCTGAGACTCGATCAGTTCGGTATACTTATCATCGACGAAAGCCATACGGTTACGCCCGGCTTCGAACAGGCATCCCAGATGGCTGCAGCGGTCGAGCTCGCACCACCAAGCTGGAATGTCTGCTTGTCTGCCACGCTGCTGGGCAATCGTGACGTCGACTGGCTTACCCATATGCAGGAAAAGCGTGCCTCCATCTTCATGACCCCAGACTACATCCAGGCCATGGGTGAGCTGTTCGAACGCGAAATGCAAAGTTCGCCTGATATTTTCGATCAGAAGGCACCACTTGCTGTCCTATCCGAACCGGAAACCGCTCTTTCACGGCAGGCTCGCACGGAACTCTCTGAGCTGATTTCGCCTTTTTTGGCGCGCCGCCAGCGCCGATGCATTGGTGAGGACGAGGATCGCTCCAAGCATGGCTACCCCAAGCTTGCCAATCATGGACGACCCAAAACGCTGAAGCTCACGAAACCTCAGAAGGCACGCCTCGACGAAATCGTGGCACTCTGCAATGACCTCGCGCCCGGCGGGCGGGTTACGGCAGTAGAGAAAAGTCGTTTCGGCCACGTCAAGACGCAGCAAAGTACTCAGGATCAGCTCCATATCCGCAACCTACTGAACATACTTCGAGTGAACGCAGCGCAGGCAGCTTGGGAGATGTCTCACGGCGTTATAGGAAAGTGGCTGCGGGAATTTGAGCAAGGCTCCAAGAAGGGGCATAGAGCGCCGCACCCAGGTCAGTCCGACATGTTCGGTCTGCTTGGCGTCGACACGCTGGCGGCACCCGAGAAGTGTGACGCTCTAGCCCAAAAGCTCAACTCGCGTTCGCTACGCGAGGTTGACGAAAAGCGGTACGAAGCCTGCCACCGCATCCAGCAACAGATGGACCGGGTTGTCTTCCTCGCAGAGCGCACAGACACACTCGAAATCTTCGCTGAAGCGCTGTCACGCCGCGGTCACCACACGAACTTCGTTGTTGGCAACCAGACGAAGGGTGATGAGAGGGCAGTGAAGGCCATCTTTGGCAACGGACCGGATGGCTTTCGACGGATCACGCACGGCAAGTCCGTAGAGTCCTACTTTCGTCCTGGCGGGAAGAACGCCCCGGAAGGGCCAGCATCGGTCTTCCTAACCTATAAAATGGCTGAGGGTATCAACCTACAGTCAGCCGATACGCTTGTTCTGCTTGGGGTAACGTCAAACCTCAAAGAACTCATCCAGGGATTGGGGCGCATCGACCGAATCGACAGTCAATTTGGGATCGTGAACTACCACCTTGTCGATATTCCGGTCGGTCAGTTTGCATCGGACGAGAAGGTAACCAACCGCATCGAGAACTATCGAACACTTGCAGGCGAAGAACTGATCGATGCTGTGCAGGAGGTTGGCTCGGACGACACTGAAGTAATCCTGGAAAGCGTGACGAGATACCTCGGATCAGCCAGGCGCCTGCGGGACAATAACTTCCACGACGTTCTAGCTCGGACCAAAGAGAAGATCTCTCCGGAGCGCTACGGGCTCATCAGCAAGGCAAAAATCGAAGGCACTTGGGGCGCTGAATTAGCTTTCTTGTCCGCCAGAGAGAGCTTCACCGCGCTGCATCTGAAAGGCGTCGACAAGCCGACCAACTTCTTCCCTCCGCGTTTGCTGCTGCTGCGTCCTTCTGAGACTGGCCTGACTTTGGAGCGAGGTCAGCTGGCCTGCGCCAAGACCCTTGATTCAGCATACGAGCGGACCAGAAGCCTGGGCATGGAACAGACCAGGATGACAGAGGAGGATCTGGCAAGCGCGCTTGAGACCGTCTCTGGCCAACTTGGAGTGCTTACAGAATGGGACCTACGCCCAGCACGCGTTGAAAGCTTGATGAAAGCGTGCGATGAGTTCATGAGCCAGCGGGGCGACAAGAACCACGACGATCAAGAGCTGTTCGGGCACCTGTCCCTCCCCGCCATCGAAATGATCTGTGAGTCTTGGAGCAGGCTGCTCGATCCCTTCTGGGAGCAAGCCAAGCAAGAGGTGCGGGACAGCTTCGCCTACGAGGACCTGCCGAAGGGTTACATCGCGATTCAAGCAATTCTGCAGAAACTTGAAAATGACGCTCACCATGCTGACGAGGTACACCAAAAGATGTCCAAGGTGATCGAGGAAGCAGAGCTTCTCTCACGCAATCATGAACCGGAGATTGGCCGACGAGTTTCGGTGGTCTTCTTTTCCGGCGGAGCGGGCGAACACTGAGCGATACGAACTCCTAAAAGGTCCATTATTTTAAATTCAGGTGCGTTTCACTCGTCAGCCTCGGTGTGTTTGAATACGGCAACACCGCGGAGCTGTTTGGATTCACCTTCGGAAAGCCCATACAAAGTTTCTTCGAAGTCTATCTCTGATCCAGAGATATCTCCCCGGAAAACACTCTCCTGTGCCAATAGTTTGACATACTCAGGGAGATCAGTGGATAAGTCAGCTGTGGCGTCTGTGTCGCGACCGAAGTTAGGAAGGTTTCTGCTCACTCCGGCAACTCGTTGCGGTAGATCGCTCTCAGGCCGCGAGAAACCTTGGCAACACACCGCGCAATGCCAAGGCATCGATATCTGCGAAACAGCCTTAAAATCCCTCTTTCCAAGGTTGTGGACATCCACTGCATGGGCGATAGAACAACCAAAAAGCCATTTATTCGCCGAAAACGAACGGCAAGCCCAGCCTTGAGCTACATCGTTCGGGTCGGAAACAGAATTGTAAAAGCAGTATATCGGAACCAGCCCCTGACTCTGCGCTTGCGATATGAGTGTCTGAATCTGTGATGAAGAAGCGGTCTCGGACGGTTTCAAAGCACTGTACTCTTCGGCCGGGCGGTACAATCTTTTTGCTTGCACTCTCCAGCCAATACCTCGTTGTCCATTTTTGTCGGTGAACCAAAATTCCCAATCAGCACCAAGTCTTTTCTCCTGAATCTTCGAGAAGCTTACAATCGCGATATCAGTCGGGTGTCGGTCCTTCAGTTCAAGCAAAATAGTCTCTGTAATGGTCTCCTCATTGAAGGGTGCATTGAGGCGGAAGCTGCGTTCTAGCTGCGACCAAGTCCATTTCGACATTTCCTGAAACGAAACACAAAGGCTCAAACCTATTCTCCGACTTGTTGATCTTGTGTGAAGTATTCCCATGACTGCTGAAGAGCTCGCCCAATACCTCGGCCTGCTTCTGTTAATGGCTCTGAGGTCTCCAGTATGATGCTCGCACCACCAGTCACCAAAGCCATAGCGCCCGAAACGCAAAGCTTACCCGCCTGTTGACCAGCGCCCGCTACAAAGGCGTCCTTGAACCGCGTAAACAAGGTCTCTTGTTGGCCGTCTTCCTGTGGTTGTGGGGGGCGGATTTCTGCGAGCGCTTGTTGAGCCTGATCACGTTCCTCCGGGGTGAGAACCGTCAAACACAACAGGAGGTATTTTTCGCCAGAAAGCTGAAGTATCGCTGAATTGAATGAACTATCCACGATCCCATACTCTGAGCGCACAATTTTCTCAGCGTAGCCCCGTAAAACAGCATCGTCGAGCTGGATCTTGATCATCCCAAGGTCACTTGGCAGCACTTCCGCTCGCTTCAGTTCTTGTCGAAGGCTGGTGTTCAAATAGTTTTCATCCCTAGCGTCTCGGAACGACACCTCGTCCCTCAGCCCACGGATCTTGCGCTTCGTCGTGCGAAGCATGAGAGCCGCGTCAAAGTCTGACTTCGCGTGAAACCCTAGTAGATGCCTTTGGAGCAATTGGATTAGTAGCAGGTCAACTTCGCGTTTCGAAAGAGCTCCGAAGCCAACCGCGGTATAGCGATCAAGAAAGTCCCGGGCAAAAGCCACTGCGCTGTCAGCGTTGTCTTCTTCAAACATTTTTTCTCCAATGTAGTCTCAATACATTCAACCAATTATGCCGCAGTACGGCTATCTCATAGGCTGAATGATACATTTTTAGACTGAGCCTTGAAGTGAAAAAGCGCCGCGCTGGCGAACCCTTGGACTAGTTCTAGCTCTGGCGCAAACTGACTGCACTTTTTTGCGTGTAAGCGCCCTTATGGTAAGTCTCAATCTGACAAATGACATAAGAAATATCATATAGCACAGCTCAAACGCCTGTTCTATCAATCGTCTGCACTTAGGTAACCGGGGAGAAGAGGGTGCGCTCAGGACTATATGGCCCGACTTTGTTGGACAATTGCCCTTATTACTTCGGTTGCGGCCGCGACATGCTCATCGAATTCCAAGCCCGAACCCAACGGTAGCGCCACGTTAATCCGTGGTCCCTCTTCGACGACATTTAGGTCAAATTGCGCTCCGACACGCTGGTAAATGGGTCTCAGTGTTAGCGAGTCGGCGTCCTGGACGCCGAGCCAAATCGGGTTTCCTCCCGACGCAAGCCAAAGATCATAGCGAAGGCCGACTGATGCCCCTAACCGCCCCTTGTTTGCGCCAACCCATACATATCGCACGTAACCCTGTCTTTGCGGCGTTGCGTTCAAGCCCTCGGTTGATAGATGCTGTGACCTTTTTAAATTGTCGACTATTGCGTCCACGAGGTTGCAGAAGTCACGATGGCGGATGGGTTGCATTAAGCCAGTTAGTTCCTCGGAGTTAAAGGGAAGGAACGCCTCGCCTTCGATTCGATCGCATAGAACCTGCAACTGGAAGACGTCGGCAGTTATCGCATCTCCGGAGGATCTCGCAGCGATCATCATTTCATCAAGAAGTTGCCGCCAAGATGTGATCATCAGTGTTGTATTGTTCGAAATTTTGGCATGGGCTCTCCCGCCTACAATTTCTTCAACTTGCCCGATCCCAAATTGTTTACCGGCCCTATTTACGATCTCCATCCATAGCCGTGCCATGCGGAGTTCCGGGACGACGAACAACATGAGGCCGCCGCCGGCCTTCGACAAACGAGCTAAGTAGCTGTTTGGCTGATTGTCAGTTAGACCGGCAAAGAACTTACCCTCGACTATCGCAACTTCCTTGCTTTGGTCGTCAAAGCCAACGACATCAGGGCGTTCTCGCTCACTACCCGTCACTTCCGGCCGATACTTTATCGCACTAGGCAAGTTGCATCCGACTTGAAACGCTATGCGTTGCAGCGCTCCAGTGCAGGCCTCCGAATTCTGCAGTAGGTAAGCCAGACCTTCCGTCGCCAGCAACTCTTGTTGCTTTGTCAGTCGACGGCCCAAATGCGCCAGAATTCCACCTGCCATCTAATGTCCTTCTTACCTTGGGGTGCACCGACCTTATGCTTTCATACTAGTATAGAGTGCCGCCGAAATGAAAAAGGTAAGCGCAATCATGCGGTCCCCTTGCTCCAGAGCGCACCGGCCCCAACAAACCCAGCAAACACGGTAAAACCTGCGTACCCCGCCCCATCAACGGGCATCGTGAGTACCCCATTGGGGGCGGCTCTCCCTCGGGTCCGGATCAACTGATCGCTCGGATCGCCCGCCCAAAAATGCTAAGAGACGGGACCAGATTTCCCCTCCGTTTGATTTGTAGTGGCGATCTTTAGTCATAGCTCTTGCTTCATGCATAGTTGCCGGGCGATCGTGACACAGCTCATGAAACAATTGGCTTGAGGCCTGTGATCGCTTGAAGAAGGGGTAGACGTTGAATCAGGCCTACTATTCCGCAACTGTCGCTCAGTTCTTGACCGAAGCGCCCGACCACATCTTTGGGCAGCTATCCAGAAGCCATAGACATGACCTTGAGCAGGAGCAAAAACGCGCCTGGCTCGGGCAGATACAGGTTCTCAAAGAGCAGCTCGCCTCATGGCCTCATGCCAATCTCTATTTTGAGTTCAGCATCCCCCGGATGGGTAAGCGGGCGGACTGTGTGCTGCTGTTAGGCGGGATCGTCTTCGTGATCGAGTTCAAAGTTGGATCGGCGACTTTCGATCGGCACGCCATCGACCAAGTGCACGACTACGCCCTCGATCTTAAGAACTTCCACAAAGGCAGCCACGGTCTACCGATCGTTCCGATCTTGGTTGCGACCAAGGCGATTACCAAGGCCGGCGATCTGTCGCTCGCATCCGACAAGGTCGCCTCTCCGCTTTGCGTTGGCAGTTCGGGCATAGCTGCTGCACTTAGAGCAACCTTGATCGAAGTGCGGCAAGGCGAAATCAACGCTGCGGAGTGGGAGAGCAGCGGATATCAGCCGACGCCAACAATCATCGAGGCGGCCCAAGCACTTTATCAAAACCACGACGTCCAAGAAATTGCGCGGTCTGATGCCGGCGCTAAGAACCTTCAGTCAACCAGTGCCCGCATCGCAGAGGTGATCGAGACGTCAAAGCGAGAAGGCCGCAAGTCGATCTGCTTCGTCACGGGTGTGCCAGGCGCCGGAAAGACCCTAGCCGGCTTGAACATTGCCGCAAAGCGGGCTGCTGCACACCAAGATGAACATGCCGTGTTTCTGTCGGGCAATGGACCCCTGGTCGATGTACTCCGCGAAGCGCTGGCTAGGGATCAGGCCGCACGCGATGGCATCAGCAAGAAGGACGCTTTGCGACGGGTGCGCAGCTTTCTACAGAACATCCATCACTTCCGAGACGAGTACTTAAGGGACCTCAACGCCCCGGACGAGAAAGTTGTTGTCTTTGACGAGGCCCAGCGCGCCTGGACGAAGGAGCAAGCATCGAACTTTATGCAACGGAAACGCGGCCAGGACGGTTTTTCACAGTCTGAACCGGAGTTCCTCATCAGTGTCATGGATCGCCATTGTGACTGGTGCATGGTCGTCTGCCTGATCGGCGGTGGCCAAGAAATCAATACAGGTGAGGCTGGCATCCTCGAGTGGCTACAGGCATTGGCGACGAGGTTTCCCGATTGGGATGTCCATGCCTCTGCCTTGCTGGAGGACCCCCACTACACCGTTGATACCGAAGCCGTTGCCATGCTTCGGGCCCCTGCCGTCTCAAAACACCCTGACTTGCATCTGTCAGTGTCTATGCGGTCCTTCCGGGCAGAAACCCTTTCCGCCTTTGTGGGCAGCATAATCGACGGGAATGCTGAACGCGCGGCAGACCTCTTTGAGACCGTGAGACCGCGATATCCCATTTGGCTAACCCGGAATCTGCACGAGGCCCAAGACTGGCTGAGAACAGTAGCTAGGGGAACAGAGCGCTTTGGGTTGGTGGCATCTTCGGGCGCCCATCGCCTCCGGCCAGAGGGCATCCACATCAAAGCTGGTATCGATCCAGCAACATGGTTCTTGAATGATCAATCTGATGTCAGGTCTTCCTACTACCTCGAAGAGGTCGCCACCGAGTTCGACATCCAAGGGCTTGAGTTGGATTGGGTCGGCATGTGCTGGGATGCCAATTTGCGCTTCATTGATGGGGCGTGGCGCCACTATGGGTTCAGAGGGACCGTTTGGCAGTCCGTCAACGCAGCCGAGCGGAAGCTCTACCTTGAGAACAGCTATCGCGTCCTGCTGACCCGAGCTCGTCAGGGCATGGTGATCTTTGTCCCGGAAGGCGATCCGGCCGACGAAACCCGCCCGCCCTCATTCTATGATGAAACCTTCGCCTTCCTTCAACGCTGTGGGATACCGGTCCTGGAGAAACACGTGACCACCAATTTGGCCCCAGCTGCAGAGTAGAGGCGATGGAGCAGGTAAACCTCGTCGTACTGATCTTTGGCCTCGTGCTCTTCATGTTCGGCTGCGCTGCATTCGGCCGTTGGCTTGGGCGGCGTCTGATCCGACCGCGCAGCGACCCCTCATCCACTGTGGTGCAAATGCAATCATGGCGTCCCAAGCAGAAAATGAAGGCTGCTAGGCGGCGCTTGCCAAGCCCTCAGGCAATGCTGCCAGGTTTACTGATCGGTTTCGCGGTTTTGCTCTTAGCCTTCTTTCAACTGGTGCCATATCTGGGCTTGAACGACACGACACTCACCGGGCGCGTGACGCATGTTCGCGATGGCGACACCATTGAAGTGAACGGCCAAGTTATCCGCCTCAATGGTCTGACCTGTGACGAGCGGGGGACGCCCCTTGGTAATCAGGCCACCATGGCCATGCAGGTTCTAGCGTCGGGGGAAGCGGTAACTTGCACGCTCAACGGTGAGCAGACTTACGACCGCGAAGTCGGGCGCTGCAGTCTAGCCGACGGACGAGACCTTGGCGCTGAACTCATCCGACAAGGTATATGCGGTAGGTGTGCCCGGTACGATCCATTGCGCACCTATGCTGCACTCCAGCAGGAAGCCGAGCGATTTTCTGGAGCTTACCCGGGCTACTGCCGGAGCACGTGGTAGCATACCCCTCCCCATCGACAGGTCCGTTGGCCTGCCTGACAGGTGCAGCCCGAGTTTGGGGCCAAGTAGATTGCTTATAGGGACAATCACTTGGTCTGACGCCGTCGCGTGGTCCAGTTGGAATGTTAGTGCACGGTCGGCCAATGGTCTATAGGGGCGATTTCTTCGGGTTCTGCGTTGCGGTAATTGGAAAAATCCAGACTTATTGTAGATCCTAACCGCAAATCGGTTGATATTCCCGACACTCCGTTCCGCCATACCTTTCACAAAAGCGACGAGCTTGGCTGCGCGAGTTGGCTAAATCGTCAAATGGTCCAAAATGATACCCGTATGACGCCTCACGGCGAGAAACCGATACGACCATACATTGTCCAGGCAACATGAAGTCTGTAAATTCACAACCGGTACCGCAAGCCGAAAGATGCTCGGGTCGCAAAGTTGCCCTATCCACAACAATGATCGCGCTCACGTATCCTGTTCTGGGGTTCACCAAGACGCCAGTAAATTGTTCGGCAGCCAACGGGGTCGTAATTAGGCATAGCATGGCAACGGCAAATATTCTCATGGAACACCTTAGTTTTCTTTGACTGAACACCTGGTGTTCGGCGTCTGACAAAAATTACCCGCGCGCCAAGAAAACTGAACCTTGTACGGTTTGAACTGGCACGACAAATTGCTCTTCCTTAGGGGGTACTTTGCGTCAGATGCAGAACACTAGTCTCGAATGCATTCCACTTGTAGACGGCTGGTACCACTATCCATTAGCGCGACAGCGGCGTTCCTACTCGCTGCGCATTGGTCCAAGTCGCCGCGTCCCACAACCTTCATACTCCCATCCACGTAATGGACAACAATGGTGTAGGGGCCATCGATTTGGGCTTGTGCCTCGCTTGCCTTACGTTCGGCCTGAAGATCTCTGTACAGGGAAGGACCTTCGCCCACTGTGTCTCCAAAGGGCCAAAACGCATAACCCAAAACCGCCAAGACTCCCAGCCCCATTAGGGCGCTTCCATCCTTTTTCGTCTCTGCCATCGCTTCAGTCCTCTAACTAGATGATTTTGGGGATCATAACTGTTCGTATCACTGCATCAGAAAATTGGCCCCGTTTTGGCCAAAATGCGGCACTCGCCGAAACCTAATTCTTAGATCATCTACCCCCATCTACTGGTGTTCGCCGTCCGCCAAATAGTACCTGCGCGCCGAGAAAACCGAACCTTGTACGGCTTGAACTGGCACGACAAATTTCTCTTCCTTAGGGGGTACTTTGCGTCAGATGCAGAACACTAGTTTGCAAAGACTTCGCGCTGCATGTCTGAGATCACCGTTAAACGGTTGCCACTTATTGTGAATCTAGTGGAACGGCTACTCATGTTGCCGCTCGTGTCGTTGACCCATCTAAAAGCAGTTACGTCACCCGACACCTCGCAACCATAGAGATTTCCGGCTTGTGATCGAAAGCCGTCGTAACCCCTAACACTTGGCGCATCCACAGGCAGGCTTTCCAAAAAGAAATACGTCTTTACAGCCGCGCGGCAAATTTCACGGTTGGACCAATTGGCCTGGCTAGTTTGAGCCTGAACTATCTCGGTGGCACCTTGAGAGCCACTATCGGCGAGGACATCTCTAGACCAAAGGAACGTCTGATCAACGGCGCCGGCTGCGCCGAGACTACTGTCTGACCGTTTTTGCGACGCCTTTCGTAGGCGAAGGCGGCCTATTTGATGCTTTCCGTGCCGCTCTTGGGGCGTGAGACCCGTTTCCGGGCGGACTCGTCCTCATGAGATCAGCTTTCGTCGCACGAGGAAGAGGTTGCCGAGCGCGAACAGCGTAAAGAGCTGGGCCCGGTTCTTGGCGAGGCCGCGGTAGCGGGTCTTCACATGGCCAAACTGGCGTTTGATGACACGGAAGGGATGCTCGACCCTGGCCCTTACCTTGGCGATGATGCGGTTGGTGCTTTCCTCAAGTGGATGCAGATTGCCGCCCTTTGGGGCCTTGCGCATGACGCCCCAGAACTTGCCAGGGCCACTGAACGCGGCCGCACGCTCGGCACTGACATAACCCTTGTCAGCCCAGACCGAGGTCTCGTTGCCGTGCAGCAGAGCATCCCAGACCTGGCTATCGTGCAGCTTGGCCGTCGAGGTCTCGAGGCTGTGGATCACGCCACTTCCGGCGTCGACGCCGATGTGCGCTTTCATACCGAAGAACCAGTCATTCCCCTTCTTCGTGGACGACATTTCGGGGTCTCGCGCCCTGGCCTTGTTCTTGGTCGATGACGGCGCATCGATGATCGTCGCATCCACCAGCGTGCCGGAGCGCAAGGTGATGCCCCTGTCGGCGAGATGCGCATTCACCTCCACAAAGATCGCCTCGGTCAATCCGTGCCGCTCCAGCAGGTGGCGGAAGTTGAGGATGGTGGTCTCGTCCGGAATACGGTCGTCGCCCAGCTCGATCCCGGCAAAGCGGCGCATAGCCTCGCTGTCGTAGAGCATCTCCTCCGCCATCGGATCGCTCAGAGCATACCAATTCTGGAGGAAGTAGACGCGCAGCATGGTCTCAATGGGCATCGGTGGGCGCCCGCCCTTCGGTCCGGCTTTTGGATAATGTGGTGTGATCAGTCCCAACAGCCGCCCCCAAGGGACCACCGCCTCCATCTCGGACAGGAACACTTCGCGCCGCGCCTGCTTCTTCTTCATCGCATCGCGGAGGCCAGGGAATGCAGGTTGCTTTGGCATCTGATGGGCTCCTTGCAGGGGATGCCAGAGACTACCAGATCAGACTAAGAGCGGGAGGTTTTTCAGACGTTCCCAAAGAACGGAAGCCAGGACATAAGCAGAAACAATTAGAGTAATCGCACTAAGTGCCCCGAGTGTCATTCGTTTCATTTTAACCGTCCTCCACTCATGACCCATACAATGGCTCAATGCATGGGCAGATGTATGGCAAACATTTGCCCTTCGTACGGCGAAATCATTTGTGGGCCTCATTGAGTGCGGTTGCTTAGTAAACTCAATTACGAGCGACAGGCACCCCACCCCATCATCGAGCCTGCAAAAGCATCGGCACCAGCGGCCGCTCGAGGTCCGACCCCACTTGGGGTGTTTTGTCGTTTCCTATCAGCACATCGCAGAGCTCTAGTCGTCCTTGGGAGTGTTTAGTGTGCGATCTTCCAACCTGCCGTATCGCGCATGCGCGTAGGACAGCGTAGGACAGCCTTGGATCATACCGGACGACACAGGAATATCCTGATAAGTATCTGATAGTCATTGCTTTTTCTTGATTTCGGCAGTACGTTTAGTTGAGGCCAGAGGAGGTCTCAAATGCCAAAACTACACTTTACCAAACGTTCGGTTGATGCCCTGCCCTTCCCCAAGGCGGGCCAGGTTCTGTACCGGGACGAAACCCTAACGGGCCTTGGGGTCCGGGTGGGTACACAGTCCAAGGTCTACTTTGTTGAGGGCCAAGTGCTTGGCAGGACCAAGCGCATATCGATTGGGCGAACGGATGTGTTCAGCGTCGAAGCAGCCCGCAAGGTGGCCATGGGGCACTTGATCGACATGGCGGGTGGCGTGGACCCAAACGCAAAAAAGCGGCAGCAGTACGAGGAGACCATCACCGTCGCGGCCGCGTTCAACCAGTTCCTGCAAACCCGTGGCGCGTCCTTGGCAACCAGCACGATTGGCATGTACCGCCGATCGTTCGACAAGTACCTCAAGGACTGGGCAAAAATGCCCTTGGTATCCATCACCCGCCAAATGGTGCTGAAGCGGCATCAGCGGGTGGGCAAGGACCATGGGGCGGTAACGGCTAACAACGTGATGCGGCACTTCCGGTCTGTCTACAATGTGGCGGCTGCCTCGCATGACAGCTTTCCACCAAACCCAGCCACCATCCTCACCCAGGCCCGCGCTTGGCATCAGGAGACACGGCGCAGGACCTCTGTAGCCGCGCTAGACCTGCCAGCATGGTGGGCTGCGGTGATGCTGGAGCCGGAGTATTCGCGGGACTTTCTTCTGGTCGCCCTGTTCACCGGCATGCGCCGCAACGAGATTGCTAGCCTTCGGTGGGAGTACATCGATCTGCGCGGGCGGGCGCTGCATATCCCGAAGACCAAGAACGGCGATCCCTTGGACCTGCCGCTGTCCACCTACTTGGTGGACCTGTTTCAGGCGCGGCGCGTGTTGACCGGCAAGTCGCCTTGGGTATTCCCGAGCAAAGGCAAAACGGGGCACATCGTAGAGACCAAAAAGTTCACGGCCCGGGTCACTGAACGGTCGGGCGTCAAGTTCACTCTGCACGATCTGCGTCGGACGTTCATCACCGTCGCCGAGAGCCTGGACATCCCGCACTATGCCCTGAAGCGGTTGCTAAACCACCGGCTGAGTGGCGACGTTACAGCGGGCTACATCGTCAGCAATGCGGAACGGCTGCGGGGGCCGGTGGACGCTGTGGCGACAGAGATACTCAAGCGGGTGAGCGCGCCCGAGGCCCAGATCCAGCGCATGGCGGCCCAAGAAGCAGGCGATGCCGCCGCCTGACGTGCGGTAGGGGGCAGGCTGGCAGTGCCAACCCGGTGCCTGGCACACCACGCCAGTGCAGGGCCAGCGCCCACCGCCAACCAACGGCATGGGCTGACCCCACGTGGCACGTGGCGCCCTGCACAGTGCAGCCGCACTGGCAGCGCGCCGTGTAGGCCCCGTAGCAGGGCGCCCTTGGCCCCAGCCTAGCCATCACACCGCAGCCTATACCCCCACCCCACCCTACCAACGGGGAGGACGAGTGCCCCCCAGGGGCGACTGTCCCTCGCGAAGGGATGTGCCGATCACTTGGATCATAGTGAGAAGAAGAACGGCCAGATTCTGGTCAAAGTCAGGACAAGGCTGGCGAGAGCTTCGGCTGGGGTTGTTCGCGGGTCGCAAGGGAAGCAGGGCTGAGCTTGACACCTGGGACCGGGTTGCTGTGCCTGTCGGCGATCGTGCTTCCCGCGTTCGGTGATCTCTGCACTGGCCTGGCTGATAGGGCTGACGGGCCATCATCTATGCCGTTGGCCATTTTTGAACATGATCGTGGTGCACGGGTTCTTTGTTGCCGACCTGCACGCGCGTGTACGCCTGCGAAGCTTCGCACCAAAAGTACATGTTGCCGCCCATCGGCAACCACGCGGGCCGCGTTGGCGAAGGCCTTACCAGGATATGCAAATAGGAGCGGCGTTGTTAGGCCTTCCGTGAGACAAGATGATTGGCAGTGTGCCAAGGGTTAAACTATGACCCCCGAAGTGTCGGGCCACTTTTTTGGAGCAAGAATGGAAGACGACTGGAAAGACAATCCAAGTATTATGGCAATGGTCGATGCTGCTCTTTTGGGCTTCATTCGTGCAAATCCAACCAACTCGAAGACCGATGACCCGGGTGTCCGCTTGAGATCAGCCAAGAAGGCGCTCTTCGGCATCCCACCTCCAAGCGGCAAGCCTGTCGCCCTCGACATCCCAGAGCTAATAACGATGGCTCAGAAGTATGCAGACGAACGCGGTCCGTATGAGGTGGACGAGAGATACGTTCCGTTCTGGCTCCACATTGATGATACGGCTTGCACATCCGTTACCGAGTTGGCGCGCATCGCTTTAACTAGGAGAGAACAGCAAGACAACGGCTACCGGCCCCACAATCGGGATGAAAAGATCCGTAATTTGGTCAACAAATTCAATGATCAGCGAGATGGGCTGCTTCGTCTCGTTGTTGGCTGGGGTCCGCGCGCTCATGACGATGTGGTGAACATGAACTTGCGAGAGATCAAGAACTTGCTTGTCATATTGGGTATCCCTTTTGAGAACCCGTCCTTGCCAAGCCGGGACGCTAATACACTGAATTAAACACGCTGACGAACCGCCAAATGTGTGACCAATAGGAGGCCTCCGAAAACTAAATGGAGGTCTTCATGACCCACAGAAGCACTGAACTTTTGAACACAAAGCTGGCGGCGCGCCAGCTATCGGTGAGCCCTCAGACCCTGGAAAAGTGGCGGTCCCAAAACCGCGGTCCTCGCTTTGTGAAGGTCGGAGGTACGGCCGTCCGCTACCGAAGCGTTGATCTGGATGCCTTCGTTGACGGAGGTCACCATGATTGTTGAAATCCCACAGATTACGCCTGCGTTCATCGCAGTCAGCATCCACGCGCACGAAGTTCGCCGAACTACCTATATCTTACCACGCACTGTTGCGATTCTGACCAACACCAGTGAAGCCTACTGGGATGCGCTTCAAGCTAGCGGAAAGGGTCCACAGCTCGTCCACGACCACGATTACGAATGGTACGTTCTCGCAGAAGTTCAGGAGTGGCTTGACGCCAACGTCTGCAGTGATCGGGGGACGAGGCATGACTAAGCAATTCGCGCAGTCGCTAGACGCCATGGAAAGTGCCGCAACCGCAGCGCTAACATACATGAAACTTGAGTGGGAGCCGTTACGGCTCCCACCCCTTCAGAAGTCGCCAGCGGGTAAATGGAAAGAACCGCGGGTATGGTCTGAAGCTGAAATCCGGGCCGAGTTTTCCGAAAACAGCAACGTGGGTATCGCGCTTGGAAAGCGTTCAAGAAACCTTATCGATTGCGATTACGACTGCCGCGAAGCAGCGGAACTCGCCAAGATCACCTTTGATGACTTCCCGAGTTTTGGCCGACCTGGGTCACCATATAGCCACCGCATCGTCCAAGCCGAACTCAAGAAGGGGCGCTACACGTTTGAGCTGCCAAAAGAGGTCGCGGCCAAGCTAGCTGCAGAGCGCGCGATGCTTCTCGAGGTGCGGGGAGACGGACATCAAACCATGTTCCCGCCGTCAATCCATCCGAGCGGTGAGAGAGTGCAATGGCACATTGGTGCGACTTCTGTTCCTACAGTCGAGGCTGATGAGTTGCTGAAGCTCTGCGGGATCATCGCCGTTCTCTCTACCGTTGCGATGGCCTATCCAAAAGTTAATGGCCAGCGCGATGAAGTCTGCATGATGATCGCCGGCGTGCTCGTGCGTGCCGGCCTCGAAGACGCGATGATCGACGACCTGATCGTGTGCGTCGCATCGCTCGCCGGTGATGAAGAAGCCGAAAAACGACGTGGTAAGGCCGCCGCCACGCGCGCCCGCGTCGATGCAGGTGAGGGCGTATGGGGACTGCCTGAGCTCTGCTCCCGCCTTGAGATCGAAGAGGCGGAACCGGCGTTTCGCAAGTGGCTTGGCTCCAAGGCCACAACACGAAAAGGCGGCAGTTCAGGCCGACCGGTGATCGTCCTTCAAGGAGGCAACCTACCGTCAGAGGTAGATCAAGCTGAGGCAGCCCTGCTTGCCGCCGGTCTTGGTGTCTACCAGCGGGGCGAGAACCTCGTGCGTGTCTTGCGTCTGCCTCAAAGCGAGGGTGACGACGGCGTACAACGCCCGAGTGGAGCCTTGCTGATTCATCCAGTCAGCTCGGCCTGGCTCAAGGACAAATTCGCAATCTCGGCGATCTGGATGAGGAACGGCAAGGAGGAGCCCTATCCAGTCAATCCACCCCACGAACATGCTAGGGCGTTGTTGGCGCGCGTCGGCGAATGGCACGCGCCGGTACTCCGGGGTGTCGTGTCTTGTCCCACCATGCGGGCGGACGGTACGATCCTGCAAGAACCTGGGTATGATTCTGCGTCCGGCCTGCTCTACGACCCGGGGGGCGTGGTGTTTCCCCAGGTACCCAACAACCCGAGCTTCGCGGACGCGCAAGAGGCGATGCGGGTTCTGAGAAAGCCGTTCCGTGAGTATCAGCTACCGACGCCGGCCGACTGGTCTGTGCTGTTGGCGGCCGTCGTCACCTCGGTGATCCGCCGTATTCTACCGACTGCTCCGCTGTTTGCGATAGACGCGCCTACGGCAGGTTCGGGCAAGACACTCTTGTGCGAGGCCGTCGGTGTGATTGCCTCCGGCTACAAGCCGACCATCATCAACCAGGGGAAAACCCCTGAAGAAGATGAAAAGCGTCTTGCCAGCATCTTGATGGCTGGCGACGCGGTCTTGGTGATCGACAACTGCGAGCGCCAGTTGGGGGGCGATACATTGTGCTCAATGCTGACGTCCGAGGTCATCGCGTCGCGCATTCTAGGCAAGTCTGAGATGAAGCAGGTGCTTACAAACGTCCTCGTGATGGCAACGGGTAACAACCTCGAAGTCGTGGGAGACCTGGGACGCCGCACCCTGGTCTGCCGCATCGATACCGGAGCTGAGCGACCTGACCAAATTGAGCACTCGTTCGACCTTATCGCTGAGGTTTTGGCGGACCGCCCGCGCCTTGTCGTGGCAGCGCTCACGGTCCTTCGCGCTTATGTGGTTGCGGGGAAACCTAACCGCATGACCCCATTGGGGTCCTTCGAAGGGTGGAATCTGGTCCGCGAGGCCCTGGTATGGTTGGGCGAAGAAGACCCTGCAGTCACGCGCGAAAATGTAATTGCAGATGACCCGCGAAAGAACGAGCTCGCCGAGCTTCTCGAACTCTGGGCCGACGCGCTTGGCGGACGTTCAGTCACTCTGGCGGAATTGGCGAACGATGCAACGAAAACGCCACGTTCTAAGACAGCTGCGCTGCACCAGGCTCTTGCCGAGCGCACCCCAAAGCCTGTGTTCAATACCCGCAGCGTCGGACGCTATCTGGCGAAGCATAAAGATCGGCTCGTCAGCGGGCGTAAATTGCTTTGCATTGATGATCCGTCAGGCGTGAAACGCTACCGGTTGGAGACCCCTGGGCTGCCACCGGCAATCGATACGCCCTTCTAAAGGGTCAGGTACAAAACAGGGGTGGGGTCGGCGGTGTCGGCCCCACTGGTTTTGCGGGTATGCCGGGTTTATTTTGCCTGCCATCGCACGCTGGCGGCACCAACCCCGGTAAGCGGGTAAAACCTGTCTTTGTTGCGCCGGACACCTTCTAGGCTACCCTGCGCCGATACGCTCCAGCCAATGCCGGATATCTTGCAGCGCAGATGCGTTGGTTTCATCTGCAACGATACCTTCCAGATCGACTAGCGCGTCACCGAGGGTGCACCCTGCCTCGACCTCGTCCCACCCCTCCAGCGGGTTCTGCAGCCAAACCTCAAGGATCTGTCGGCGCTCGGGCTGCAGCGCGTCAGGTTGGTCGTGAAGCACGATACGCCGCGCCCGCCAGCTCGCGATAACTATCGTCCTCGATTGTTTCGGCGATCTCTGCGTGCGCGACCCAACCCGCCGCATGAAAGGCCTGCATCCGGCCTTCGTCGGCACGGCTTGGGAATCCCCTTGTACAGCCGTTCCTCGACCACTTGGGCGGGCTTGTAGGGCGGGCAGCGCTGTTGCCTTGCCATACCCAGCCGCGCGGCAAATTGGCCCTCAGCGGCCACTACAGCGGCCCCGCAGACGATCTCAGCTGGGGGTAGGTCGATTGCGCCCGGCAGATCAGCCGCCAGGCCCAGGTCAACCAGCGCTGGCATCTTGTTTGCGTAGACTGTGCGCAAAGCCCGGTTGGGTCCTTTGGTTTCTTCGACCAGGTCTTCCTCGCTCAAGTTCAGAACCTCAGCCGGGTCGCGGCGAAGATCAAAAACAGCCTGCATGGTCGGGTTCTTTGGGTGATGGCCGCACCCCACAACGGCACGCAATGACGGAACCCCATGTGATATTCGACCAAGCTCGTCGGCTCCCCAATCCGATTTGCGCAACAAAGCCACGTGACGGTGAAGAGCTACGTCGTCGGCGTCTTGCGCAAGTACAAGTTGCTGGACAAGCAGAAGGTGTATAAAAAGAAGATGAAGTGCCAGTTTGAAAAGGTGCTTATACTACAGGAGGCACTTATTTTGGTGATGAAGATTGATGGGTAATAACTGAAAGTTCTCTTGGTGCAACTGAGGACAGGCTTGGCTGTTTTTTTATTGGTTACGACTTTCGGCGCCGCTGCCCACTGCCAGGCAACGACCTCATTGTCTGATCGTTATCGGTACAATCTCGAAATGGCCACAAATGAGGGCTGGCTTAGTGCGGAGAGGGATTGCTATAATCCGGATGAGCCTAATAGACTTTCATATTTTCACTGTGTTGAGCGCTTAACGCAATTGAACACTATACTTGAGACGCGAAATTTCTATCTAGGCTCAAGCTGTTCCGAATTATCTGAAAGTTCCAATGATGACGACGGGGAGTCAAGTATTCTCCAGCTTTGTTTGTTTATAATCTCAGATGCGTTTTTCGAAAGGATTAGTCCACAAATTGGCCGACATGAGCGTCTAATTTCCTTCTTGGAACTTTGTGAAAGCCGTATGCGAAGTGGGTTGAGATGCTAGCATTTGACCGATTAAAGGACTTTGCCGATACCTCGACTGCATTTTTTCCAGCGGCCATTTATTGCTTCATTGCAGGACTGATAGTTTTTTTAATTTCTAGAGAGGCCGGTGAACTTACACGGACAATAGGCTCTTGTCTTTCAGCAATACTTGCGAGCTATATCTGGGCGCTTGACAGGTCTGGATCAGTTCTTCTCACAATGACGATCCTCACGGTTGCTTTCATGGGAAACAGCCACCGACTGATAGATCTATTGAATTCTCTACCATACTTTTTCTGGCGTTCACGCTCTGAGAATACTGCAGAACCAAGAATGCCTATTAAGAATCCACAACTTACCGGTGTTAATATTGCACTAATCTCTCTCGCTTTTTTGCTGTTTGGACACTATTTCCAAACCCTCCTCTAGTCACGGCAGGAATTAGAGCGTCGCCTAAGGAATCATTTCATTTCTTCTTTATCGATCCGTCGAACCATAGCGCTCCATTCGTTGGTCGTTGAGCGAAGCGCACAACAGCTTCGACGCCCTCCCAGAACGACACGCAGAAAACAGCTTTGACAAGAAGGAAGAACCTACCGTTCGGTCATCCCGTTCTCCGTGATACTCAACCGTTTGAATTGGCCTGTTTACTTAGCGAGAAGCAAGCGCCGCCATTGTCTTTATCATTATGAATTGCAATAGTTTGTCTATGGAAGGCGCGCGCAGCAACTTTGATTTTCTAGAGGATCTAGATACTGACCTGTCCAGTTTGGGGCGGCTTGCCGAGAGCTATTTTCGCGACGATCCCAGCACGAGTTTGATCAAGATCCGTCAGTTTGGCGAGCGGCTTACCAAGAGGCATGCCGCGTTGATGGGCGTCGAGGTTCTAGAAATCGACACTCAGGCCGATCTGCTCCGCAAGCTAAAGTATGAACGTATGGCACCAGACCGCGTACTGGATGTCTTGCATCACGTCAGAAAGCTGGGAAATGCCGCAGTACATGATGGGCGCGGTGATCATCGTGAAGCCTTGGCATGTTTGAAGATGGCCGTTCAACTTGGTGTCTGGCATGTGCGGGCGACCACTGCCCAACGAAATTTCACACCTGGCCCTTTCATTCCACCAAAGGCACCCGACGCATCTGGGGCTGAGTTGCAGAGCGAACTTGAAAGGTTGAGAGCCGAGCGCAACGACGCGCTTACTGCGGCCCAAAAGGCCGAAGAAGAGAAACAAAGAGCTATCCTTGCGGCCGAGACTGCGGAAGAACGCCACAGGCGGGAAGTAGAGGAACGACGTACGTGGGAGGGACTCGCACAACACGCTGACCGTCAACTCCAAGAGTTGTCCGAGCAAGCCAGCCATCGGTCAACGGCGGAGCGAACCGCGTTTGTTCAGTCGACTGAGGAAGCTGCTGGGGCGGTTGTCCTTGATGAGCACTCCACACGCGCCCTCGTAGACCAACAACTCCGAGATCGGGGCTGGGAGGCTGACACGAGTAAGATAAGGTTTAGCCAGGGGGTTCGGCCCGCAAAGGGACGAAACTTGGCCATAGCCGAATGGCCCACCAAGTCAGGCCCAGCTGATTATGCACTCTTTGTTGGCCAAAGATGCGTGGGCATCGTGGAGGCCAAAAGATATCAAAAGAACATTTCGGCTGCGATTGACCAGGCCGAGCGGTATTCCAAAGGACTTGGATGGGAAGAAAATAAAGAGACCTGGGTTAATGAATACTTTGTGCCATTTGTATTCGCTACGAATGGCAGGCCGTATTTGAAACAAGTGGAAACAGAAAGCGGTATATGGTTTCGCGATATTCGCTTGGCCAATAATCTTCGTCGCCCTCTCATGGGCTGGTTTACCCCTGATGAATTATTCTCACAGTTAGAGGTCGAGAAAGAAAAGGCTCAGGCCGCGCTTGAAAAGCGACGCTTTGACTTTGGCTTTCAGCTTCGTCCCTATCAAAAGGAGGCAATCCAAGCTGTCGAGAAAACCCTGGCCACCGAAAAGCGGGAGATGCTTGTCGCGATGGCGACCGGTACCGGCAAGACAAAGCTGGCAATCGCGATGCTATACCGCCTGCTCTCCACCAAGCGGTTTCGCCGGATTTGTTTTGTGGTCGATCGCTCGGCACTTGGAACGCAGACCAACGACGAGTTTATGAGCACGGCTATTGAAGGGCCAAAAACATTTGGTCAGCTTTTCGGTCTCATGGGCCTTGAGGACATAAAACCAGACTCCGAAACCGGAGTTCATATTTGCACCATCCAAGGATTGGTGAAGCGTGTTCTGTACAACTCCGACCCTGCGGACGTACCACCCATTGGTCAATACGATCTGATGGTGATCGATGAGTGTCACAGAGGATATCTGCTAGACCGTGAGATGTCAGATGCGGAGCTCAGCTTCCGCGGTCAGGATGATTATATTTCCAAGTATCGAAGGGTCTTGGAATACTTCGACGCGGTCAAGATCGGCCTGACTGCGACACCGGCGCTGCACACCGCCCAGATTTTTGGGGATCCAATCTACACTTACTCCTACCGAGAGGCGGTTGTCGATGGATGGCTGATCGACCACGAACCACCAATCCGCTTCCAAACAGCACTCAGCAAGGCTGGGATTCTATTTGAAGCTGGAGACGACGTGGAGGTGATGGACAGTAAGACCGGCGAGGTTGAGAACGTGATTGCGCCTGATGAACTGGAGTTCCAGGTCGAGTCGTTTAACCGAAAAGTCATTACCCAGCCCTTCAACCAAGTGGTTGCCGAAGAGCTTGCCAAGCACATCGACCCCAGCCTCGAAGGCAAGACACTGGTCTTCGCCGCCACCGACGCACACGCCGACATTGTTGTTCATGAACTTAAGAAAGCGTTTGCTGCGCAGTATGGTTCTATCGAGGATGCGGCCATCCGCAAAATCACGGGCAGTGTAGATAAGGTGGGAAAACTGATCCGGTCGTTCCGCAATGATGCCTTTCCTCAGATCGCTGTCACTGTGGACCTGCTGACAACCGGTATTGACGTGCCCAAGATCACGAACCTCGTGTTCATCCGGCGGGTCAACAGCCGCATCCTTTATGAGCAAATGCTAGGGCGCGCCACACGTCGCTGCGACGAAATCGGCAAAGAAGTATTCCGCATCTTCGACGCTGTCGATCTCTACGCTTCACTGCAAGACCTCACCCAGATGAAACCCGTGGCCAGCAATCCCAAGCTGACCTTCGAGCAGCTGTTCGACGAGTTGGCCACCGTGCCCGAAGAGGACCAGCGGGAGCTTGTCCGCGGGCAAGTCCTAGCGAAACTGCACCGAAAATTGCGCAAAATGCCCAGCAAGGTGGCCGAGGCGATCCAAGAACTTACGGGAGAAACGGCACAAGAGTTGCGCGACCGGCTCAAGAACCACACCCCCGAACAGGCAGCAGCCTATGCCAAGAGATTCGCAGGGCTGGGAAAGATACTCGATTGGGACCCCGAAGGGTCTGGCCCAAACCTGATCCCGATCTCCCACCACGAAGACAGCATGCACGCCGTTACCACCGGTTATGGAGAGTATGAGAAGCCCGAAGATTTCCTCGACACCTTTACTTCCTTCGTGAAAAATAACCAGAACCGTATCGCGGCACTTTCGGTCGTCGTACAACGACCTCGCGAGCTGACCCGCGCAGAGTTAAGAAGCCTGCGACTTGAACTCGATAAGATGGGGTTCTCGGAGACCAGCCTTCGCCGCGCCTGGAACGATGCCTCCAACGAAGACATTGCAGCCTCCATCATCGGCTTTGTCCGACAGGCCGCATTGGGAGACGCTTTGATCCCCTTTGAAACCCGCGTCCAGATGGCAACCAAAGCGATCTTGGCTAAGGGCAAATGGAGCGACCCGCAGAAGACCTGGCTCCGTCGTATCGCCGAACAAATCACCAAAGAAATCGTCGTAGACCGCGAAAGCATCGATCAGGGCACCTTTGCTGCACAAGGAGGTTTTAATCGGCTCAACCGGGTGTTTAATGGTGAACTTGAAAACATCCTTAGCGATTTCAATGAAGAACTCTGGAAAGTGAGCGCATGAACCCGAATACCGCCGAAATCGTCGCCAAGCTTTGGCGTGAATGTAAAACGCTCCAATCCGCGGGTGTCTCCTACTCGAATTATGTCAACGAGCTGACATACCTTCTGTTTCTGAAGATGCTTGAGGAGACAGGACAGGAAGAACGGCTGCCGAATGGGCATTCATGGCGCAAACTGGCGACTATCGAGGGCGGAGATCAGCTTAGATACTACAAAGCGATGCTGCTAGAACTAGGCAACCCCGAGGAAACTAAAGACCCGGTCACGTTGGCGATCTTCACCGATGCTATGACGCATTTGCGCTTGCCCAAGGATCTCAAGACGCTGACCACAAACATTGATAAGCTTGATTGGTTCTCGGCCCGTCAAGATGGGCTTGGCGATCTTTACGAAGGGCTCCTCGAAAAAACCACCTCGGCCACCAAGTCCAAGGCTGGCCAGTACTTCACACCTCGCGCGCTCATCGACAGCATCATTCGCCTCGTCAAACCCCAAGCTGGGGAAGTGGTCCAAGACCCCGCCGCAGGCACCGGCGGGTTTCTGATCGCTGCCGACCAGTACATCAAGGATGCCACCGACGACCTGTTTAAGCTGTCAGAGGCACAGGGCCACTTTCAGCGACACCAGGCCTTTGTTGGCCACGAGTGGGTGCCGGACACACACCGCTTGTGTGTGATGAACATGATACTCCACGGGATCGAAAGCCTCGTGGGATGCGAAGACACCTGCGCGCCTCAAGGCGAAACCATGGGCAAAGCGGATGTAATCCTTACCAACCCGCCGTTTAACAAGATGTCCGGTAACGTAAATAGGCCTGACTTTACGTTGACGGCCGGAGAGCGTGTTGGTCCGATGCCCTTCCTAGAGCACGCCATCCGCAGCCTGAAGAAGGGCGGGCGCTGCGCCATTGTCATGCCTGACAACATCCTCTTTGGCGACGGAACGGGGACTGCGCTGCGCCGCTTCCTGATGGTGAACTGCAACTTGCACACCATCCTGCGGTTGCCCACGGGCATCTTTTATGCGCAAGGCGTGAAGACAAATGTGCTCTTCTTCACCCGGGTCACGGACAAGGTTTATCCTGCAGATCATAAGCAGCAGGGTACCAAGGCGGTCTGGTTCTATGACTTGCGTGCCAACATGCAATCCTTTGGTAAAACCAACGCGCTGACGGAACAACACTTCGCAGAATTCGAAAATCTATACGGCCCCGATCCCCTTGGCGGCTCCGAACGGAAGGACGAGGGCGAGAACAGCCGCTGGCGACACCTCACCCGCGAGCAGATTGCCGAGCGCGGCGACAACCTCGATTGGTCTTGGCTGCGCGACGAAAGCGGAGACCCCGAAGATGAAATGACCGAACCCGACGAGATCGCTGCCGCGATCATGGGCCACCTTAGGGCCGCGCTGGATGAGATCGAAGCGCTAAGCGAAGAGCTGGAAGAATCCACAGCCGTCGAGGCCGCCGAATGAGCGCTGGTGAGACCTTTGGCCGAACGATCCAGCTTTTCCTGGTGGACGGAAAACCAAGTGGACTGCGTAAAGCCACCATCCACGGGTGGACAGGGCTACTCTTCGTCAGCGGCGCATCCGCGTTTGGTGAGCTGACCGCACGGGATGAAGTGGACCGCACTGGCATCTACATCCTTTCTGGACCTGATCCTGAACGGACAGGCAGCACCAGAGTGTACATCGGCTCTGGTAACTCTGTCGCCGAACGGATCAAGCAAAGCGCTCTGAAACGCGACTTTTGGGAAACCGCAATCACCATCACCACCAGCGATGATGATCTGTCGAAGGGCCACGCTGAATTCCTTGAGGCACGTTTAATCGAGCTGACGGCGCAGGCGGGTCGTGTGACCCTCGACAATGGTACCCAGCCGGATACCAGCCGTCGCCGTCTCCCCGAAGCCGATGTAGCTAACATGGAGCAATTCTTAGCCAACTTAAGGATCATCTTGCCGGTGATCGGTCTGGATATGCTGAAACCCCAGCCTCGCGCCGTCAGTCAGACTGCAACACCGGTGGAAGAGCGGACCACGGGTGAAGTCCACTTTGAAATTCGACACAAGAGCGGCGTTCAAGCCACGGCTGTAGAAGAGGAAGGCGAATTCATCGTGCTGGAAGGTTCCGAGTCGCTGACTGGTACTGGGCACGTGCAGCAAAGCTATGGCGGGCTGAAAGAAAAGCTGATCGCTGATGGCGTGCTGATCCCACATTGGCCTGATCAGAATGGAAGTAAGCTTCGCTTTGCCAAGCCCTGGTCATTCAACAGCCCCTCAGCGGCTGCTGCAGTTGTTCTAGATCGCAACAGCAACGGGCGAATTGAGTGGAAGGTCAAAGGCTCCAAGCAGACTTACCATGATTGGCAGCAGGCTCAGGCAGCGAAGCAGGAGGCAGCGGAATGAGCGAGCTTCCTGAGGGCTGGGCGCTAGGCCGCATCGACGAATCCAATGGCGTTGGAGGAGTTTCGACCGATGGTGACTGGATAGAAAGTAAAGACCAAGACCCAAATGGCGATGTTAGACTGATTCAGCTTCAAGACATCGGCGATGGATACTTTGTCGACAAGTCAGCGCGGTTTCTTACAAAAGATAGAGCGGAAGAGCTGAACTGTACGTTTCTCAGAGCCGGGGATGTTTTGATAGCTCGGATGCCTGATCCGCTTGGTCGCGCTTGCCGTTTTCCAGACATAAACCAAGAAGCTGTCACAGCGGTCGATGTTCATGTATGGCGACCCGGCGAGTTGTCGGCGGATCCGGACTATGTGAAGTACTGCATCAATTCGCCGGAAATCCGAGCTGCACTTCAGTCACAGGCTTCTGGGACAACACGACAGCGTGTCGCCGGGGGCAAATTGAAAGCCCAAGAAATCCCAGTCCCTCCACTCCTCGAGCAACGGCGGATTGTGAGGAAGCTCGACACCCTCAGCGCCCGCACCGCCGCCGCCCGCACCCACCTCACCGCCATCGCAAAGCTGGTGGAGAAATATAAGCATGGATTTCTTAGCCTGATCTTTGAGAATCTAGAGCGGCCAACAGATGAGCTTCGGGAACTGACATCCCTCGTCACCAGTGGCTCACGCGGCTGGGCTAAATACTACTCTGATGATGGACCATTGTTCATTCGGGTTGGGGATACCCGCAGGGGAAGCCCAGTTTTAGACCTATCGGATGTTCAGCACGTCCGGCCTCCGGATGACGGTGAAGGAAAACGCACGAAACTCGTTGCAGGTGATCTTGTTATTTCAATTACTGCCGACCTAGGGCGCGTCGGTGTGGTTCCGGGTGGAGTTGAAGAGGCATATGTTAATCAGCACATCGCGCTTGTGCGGCCTCATGAGGTCGAGAGTTCTAAATTCATTGCATGGTATCTCATTTCACCTCCGGGCCAGGTGCAGCTATTTGAAAATGATAGGGGAGCGACGAAGGCGGGTCTAGGCTTGGACGATATTCGAGATGTGATGATCCCGCGTTGTAAACGTGAAGAACAACGCGCAATCGTTAAACAGATCGAAACCGCTTTTGCCACGATAGACCGCCTCGCCGCCGAGGCCGAAAAAGCCCTGACGCTCACCGACCGGTTGGATCAACGCATCCTCGCCAAAGCCTTCGCGGGCGAACTTGTCCCACAAAACCCAAACGACGAACCGGCCAGCGTTCTGCTCGACCGCATCCGCGAGGCCCGCGCCAACGCGCCCAAACGAAAAAGACAACCCGGGAAGCCGCGTACGATGAAGAAGAAACCTAACCTGGCGAGTCTTTTGGATGACTGGCCGTCCACAGGATTGACCTTCGAAGAGCTGAGAGGGCGTTCGTCGGGAACTTATGAGCAAGTGAAGGAAGAACTCTTTGATCTGATGACGGGTGACCAACCAAGGATCCGTCAGGAGTTCGATGCGAGTGAGAAGACGATGCGCCTCAAGAAGGTTGGTTCATGAGGCTTGTCCACCTTGAGATCATAGAAGCGGCAAGCTGCGGCGGATTGCTCGACGGCTTCTCGGTGGACCTCTACCGCCCCGCTACTGAGTCCAATCAGGCTTTGCGTCCACTTTGCTTGCTTGGTCACAATGGTTCGGGGAAATCCCAGTTTTTGCAGGTCGTTGCGGAGATCTTTCAAGCAGCCTGGCACACACACAAGCCTGAAGAGGAACGCGCGGAGGCGAATCCTGGGCTACTATTTAAGCTGGCTTATGAGACCACCGATGCAGATGGCGCAAAACCTCAGCGGGTCAGGATTTCTCGCACGTCAGAAACGAAGCCGCGTGAAGCCGTTCGGATGGAGCTTCATGATGGTGACGACTATCGCGTGGTCGCGGACCCGAGTTCACCTGAATATGGAAAGCACCTTCCGTCCTCGGTTGTGGGGTACACGTCTGGCGACAACGAAACGCTCAGTTTGCCCTTCTCCGTCAGCCGCTCAGAGTATGCCGAAGGGGTTCGAAACGCGGCGATGCCTGATGCAGCGCCTGGGACGACAGTTCCAGACAATCGCCTCCTACTGATCGACTACGGCACCCACCTCGAAGTTCTCATTGCCAACCTGATGATAGGGGAGCCAGACCTTAGGTCTGCATTGATTGAGCACGCAAAACTTGAGAAGCTCTCGTCTTGGCGATGCATAATTCAGTTGAACCACTCTGGGTCGCCGAATGCGCCGAGAGGCGCAAAAAGCGGGCGGAAGGGCATCCAGCTTACCGACGAACTTGAACAGTATATTGACCAACTGAAGCGATGCGCCACTTGCTGGGACTACCAAGAGAAGCCGGAAATCTACACGTTTGACTTTCTGGTCGATGAGGCGTCGCGTGAAGGCTTCAGGACATTCTGGGAGAGCCCGAGCAATCTGTATAGGTCGATCCATAAACTAGCGATGCTCAACGACTTGATGATCTCGAAGGGCTCGCGCAACCGGATCAAACGCGACATTGAAAAGCGACACTTCGCGGCACGCCTCCCAGAACCACAAGAAGAAAGCAAAGTCTTCCGGTTTGAGGAGGTTCGCTTCAGCAAATTGAACAAGGACGGAAAGCAAGAGCAGGTAGACTACGTATCTCTGTCCGATGGCGAGCACCAACAAGCCCAAGTTTTTGGAATGTTCGCAATGATGCGGGAGCCCAGGACGCTCTTCTTATTGGATGAGCCCGAATCGCACTTCAATCCGCAGTGGCGGGTGAAGTTCATATCTCGCCTTACGAACTTGCCAGTTGACGGTTTGTTTGATCAGGAAATCATACTCACATCCCATGCCCCTTTTGTTGCCTCTGATTTGACCCGTGATCACGTTAGGATCTTTTCAAAGACGAACGGCGAGCTGGATGTATCTAAGCCCGAGATTGAGACGTTTGGAGCGACCTTCGACCGGATCTTGAGCCACTGTTTCGGTGTGGAACCGCCCATTTCACAAGTGGCGCGCGAGGAGATCGAGCGCTTAACAACACAGGGAACGGCCCAAGAAATCGAGGAAGCACTGCCGAGCATAGGTAGCTCAGTGGAACGAGCTTTACTTGCTGACCGATTGCTAAACTTGAAAAACGCCAATTGATAACATGCTGGCAACGTATCCGATTGAGGCAACCGAAGAGAATTGGCTCAGCGCCTGCCTAACCGAAGCTATACTGTCGCGATTAGCGCAACTCGACGCAGGCGAGGAATCTGCTGTATTTCCTGCTGATGTAGAAGAGGATTATCGAGAAATTATTGGCCGGTTTACAGGCATCGTCGATCGGTTCAACACGCTTGCTGACGCACTGGCAAATTTGAACGCAGAAGAGAGAAGTGCAGTTCGTAATGCAATCGAGACACAGAATAGAATACCAGACATATTTGACGGTGAAACAGAGTGTTTTGTGTGTAACGACACATTGCCTGGGGTTCACGCTCTATCAAGAAGGCTTTTCGAATTCAGCTTTGGCGCACTATCAAGGATAAAGTCTCATGGGGCCGAATCCTCGGTTCGCGATCTTCATTACGCAATTGCCTACGACCACCTCTCAAAAAAATGTTGCCCATTTTGCGGCATGGAGAGACTAGAACCGCACCACCCCGACATTCCTAGGCCTGACCTCGATCACTATCTTGCAATATCCCGATATCCGTTCTGTGGAGTTAATCTAAGGAACCTCACTCCGATGGGTGACCGATGCAACTCGTCCTACAAATTAGCCGAGGACATTTTGCACGATGAACACGGCAATCGGTTGCCATGCTATGACCCTTATGGCGATGTCACGACAGAGATTTCGCTGGCGGGGAGTGTCATTGTCGGTAGCCCTGCCGGAGTGCCCGTCTGGAGTTTGCAGTTAGAGCCAGCGACGCCGCAGACCGAAAACTGGAACCGCGTTTTTAGAATAGAGTTACGCTTGGAGCAGAGTCTAAGAGCAGAATTCTCCGGTTGGGTGACCGAGATCGGTGGGGTTCTTCGAGGCTTGGGCTACGATCTAGACGCTCCAGAACAAGTCGCAGAGGGGCTGAATCGATACCGGGCGATCTGCGGCACCGAAACGCTGCCTGGTATTGGCCACTTGAAAGCAGAAGTAGTTTCTTTGCTCATTGAAGCTTTGGGAACGGATGAGCTTCGAGAACGAACGCACACCTTCATCAAAGAAGCCGCGATGTAGTTCCGAACTAGAAGTGGTGCCGCTGAAGGGACTCGAACCCCCGACCCCATCATTACGAATGACGTGCTCTACCAGCTGAGCTACAGCGGCCTGCCAACCCGGTTGGGCGTGCAATCGGCTCCATTTGCATTGATCCTGATCGCTTTGCAAGTCCCCAGTGGCAAAAACCGACGCAGAGCCTAGTCCATCCAGTAGTCCGCAAGCACCGGATAATGATCCGACGGCCACTCTCCGTCGAAGCGATAGCGCAGAACCACCGGATCGGCAGCCAGACGCACGCCGGGAGTTGCGCCGATATGATCGATGGCGCCAAACAGATTGACCCCACGGTTCAGGTGATAGGTCGCGCCTTCAACCGGAGCAAAGCTGACGCCGGCGGCTTCCAGTCGCTGCATGGTCGCCGAACCATGCCAAGCGTTGAGGTCGCCCAAGAGAAAGGCCGTGCCGCCAGCTTGTGTAAACGGCAGCATCCGATCTCTGACCAAGGCGGCGGACAGCAAGCGGTTGGACCGGCTGCTGTATTCAAAGTGGACGTTGTAGACACGAAAGACTTCGCCATTGGACCGATCCCGAAACTCCGCCCACGAGGCAAAGGCCGGATAGGATCCGTTGAACGTACGGGAATAGATCACATCCGGCGTGTCGGAAAAGAAGAACCACCCCTGATCGAGCAGCTCCAACCGGTCGCGGCGAAACAGGATCGGCTGGGTGGAGGGAAACTCCCGAAAGTCGCCGACGGCGGCGGCGGCATAGCCGGGGTTTTGCGACAGCAGCCATTCGAGCGTCAAATTGAGATTGCTGTCGTCGCGGCCGGCAAAGCTCTCCATCTCCTGAAAGGCGACGAGGTCCGCATTCATCACCTTGAAGGCGGCGTCCAGCGCATCCTTGCGACGCTCCCAGTCCGCGACGGACCAGGCCCCTTCGGCCCTGTTCAGGATGATGTAATGCACATTGTGCGTCGCCACGCGCAGGGTGCCGTCGATCCGGGCCGGTAGCGCCGAGACGCCTGAAAAGGACATCATCAGGATACCTAGGATCGCCAAGACACAAGCCATGACGATCCCGGCGCCCTTTACCACCGCACGCAGCATGGGCGAGCCTACTTCGCCGGTTCTTCGGTCGTGTCGGCAGCGTCGCCGCCCGTGGAAACGGCGTCTTCCGCTTCGGCCTCGGGCGTTTCGTCATTCGACGGGCCAACGATCAGAGGCAGCATCTCCGTGCCTCCGGGCATGGCCACTTCACCTGCCGGCGGCGTCCGCCAGCTGAGCGTGTCAAAGCCGTGGCAATTGGTGCAGACCGGGGCCCAGTTGGCGTGGATATGCTGGCAGTTGTCGCAGACCCATTGCGGGCCGCGCGGTGCGGTCAACGCCCGGGTCAGCCAGCCGCGAACGACAGTATCATCCGCACCCTGACCACGCTCGATGGCCGCCATCAGCGTCAGGTTGCGCGCCGTCGGGTCTGTCTCCACCAGATTGCCCAAAGCACGTTTCGCCGCCGGGAAATCCTCCGCCGCGATCTGTAGCTCAGCCAGCAACATCTTGGTTTCCGGATGTTCGGGCTTCAGACGGGTCAGCGCGGCAAAGCGCTTCAACCGGGCCTTCGGGTCCTCGTTGGGAGCGATTTCCGCGAATGCGGCGGCCAGATCGGGATGCGGCTGCACATCCCACGCCTTCTTTAGGACGCGGGTGGCATAGCGGGCATTGCCTTGTTCGATATAGCCACGGGCGGCCATCGCAGCAGCCGGGATCAAATCGGGCGACATGCGGTTCGCCTCGATCGCGGCCTCACGCACTTCGATGCTGCTCTTGTCGCTGAGCACATCCTTGGCCTCGGACAGGGCTAGAACCGCATCGCGGCGCTTGTGGACTTCACGCGGCAGGGTGCCGGTCTTGAGCTTCTGGCCCAAGGTCAGACGGGCACCCGCCCAATCGTGGCTCTCGGCCTGCAACCTCAAGAGCAGGTCCTGAGTTTCGGCGTGGCCGGGCTTGATCTCGAACGCCTTGCGGGCGAGCTTCAGCGCCGTCTCGGTATCACCATCCTCCAGACGTTGCTTCATGATGCCGCGAACCCCGACGAACCGGGTTTTCTGATCCTGCAACAACAGCTTGTAGGTGGCCTCGGCCTTTTTGCGGTCACCGGCCAGTTCTGCCGCCTGCGCCGTCAGAAGGTTCGTCAGGTCTGGGCGATCAAGATACTTGTCCGCCTTCTTGGCCTTGATCATCGCCACGTCGCCTTCACCGGAGGCGAGCGCCATCATGCCCTCGGACAGCGCCTCGAACCCCTTGCGCTCGCGGTTGCGGGTGAAATAGCGAGACACCGCCGTTTCATCTCCGTTGATAAACCGCAGCACCGCAATGAGCAGGCCGACGAGCTTGAGCGTCAGCCAGACGAGAAACACCAGCACGATAAAGCCGATGGTCAATTCCAGCGGACTGAGCGTCAACTCAATGCCCGCGACAGTGATTTCGGCCCCACCAGAGACTTCCATCAGGCGGGCGGCGCCGAACGTGGCAGCTGTGACAACGGCAACGAAGGCCAGGATTTTGATCAGGGACCAGAGCATCTTTGGGGGCGCCTTCAGTTGTTCATTGATTGATCAAGGGATTCGACAGCCGCCATCGCGGCCATGCGTGCCTCGGCCTGGCCGATCCAGTCGGCCATCTCGACCCGAGAGACCTCCGGAAGGCTCTCGATTTCGGCCATTGCGTCGGTCAGTCGGTTCTCGGTCAGCGCCGCACCTGCCCGCGACAGGATCGCATCGGGGTCGTCGCCGTCGCGCGGGGCCACGCTGCGCACATCGAACTGATTGCGCAGGAATGCGGTCACGGGATTGATGTCGCGGTCCGCCTCGCCGGATGAACGCGCAGCGGCAAGCGCAGCACGGGCAGCCGCAGGGAACGTGTCCTTGAGATCGGAGATCGTCGGGACACCCGTTGCGGCGACATCAGAGAGAGCGGCGGGGGCTTCGGTTCCTGCCTCGGTCAGATCGGAAAGAGCCGCGTCAAACGGCGTGCCGGAATCCAATGCGACCTGAACCCGGGCCAAAGCGGCACGCACGACGGCCTGTTCGGCAGCCTCGGCGGCATTCTGCTCCACCTCTTGCGCCGCGGCGCGTGACGCTTCCAGATCGGCCTGCGCATTGGTGGCGATTTCCTGCAAACGGTCCTGCTGGGCGGCAATCTCCGCGCGGATCGTATCGAGCTCGCGCTCCCATGATGCAATCGCCGTTTCCGCCAGCGTGCCATCCTCGGTCGGGGCGCGCTCAACGGCCGTCAGGCGTTCGTCCAGAGACGCGAGGCCACCGCCGACTTCGTCAAGCCGTGTCGTCAGGGCAGAAACCGAGGCATTGGCCTCGCCTAGCCCGGTTTCCAGCGGCCCGAGGTCGGTCACATCCGTCGGGATCGCGGCAATTTGGGATTCAAGCTCGGCGATCTTGTTCGACTGGTCCGCGATGCGATCCGCCAGAATTGACCCTTGCTGGCCGAAATAGAACCACGCAGCACCAAATCCCAGCGCGGCGGCAACGATACCACCGAGCACGAGCGGCACAAAGCCGACTTTCTGCACCGTCACTTCGGGTGTCGGTATCGGGGCTGGAGGGGTAGGTACCGGCTCGCGAGTAGACGACGGCTCGTCGGAGGAGGGTGCCTCCGGCGACGGGTCTGTTACGTCCTCGTCGGGTGCCGACAAAACTTCCGCAACCTCTTCGACATCACTGGGTTCAGTCGGCTCTTCGGCCGCCGTTTCACCTTCGTCCGAGGGTGCTACCACCTCTTCTTCGACGGCGGCCTCGTCTTTGGCGGGATCGTCGGCAAGTTCAGGTGCGGCCTGGTCGGTCACGTCGGCATCGGCTGGTGCCTCGTCCGGCGATTTGGAGGGCGCGGACTCATCGGTCACCTCGATGGCGTCTTCAACCGTTTCCTCGTCAACGACGGGGCCCTTGGGGCCAGAATTATTGGCGGTCGTCTTGGTCTTGCGTGCCACGTGATCCCCCTTCGGACGCGGTGCCCTGTTTTGCCGGACACTCTGCAACCTAGCCCGCCCGCCCGGTGCTCTCAAGGACCGCTGGCTAATGAAATTGCGTCAATTGCGTCGCGGGTGGCATGACACATCGCTTCGCCGTTGGGCTGCTCAGCCAGAACAAGGCGGACGGGCCTCAGTATTTCGGCTGCATTCGCGACCGCCTCACTGATCGCGACCACTGTCAGAGGTGCATCGAACGGACCCTGCTCGGCAAGAATAGACACTGTTCTTGGCGAAAACAGCGGCAAAACAAGCGGTTTGTCGGCGGAAAGCGCAAAACGAGCCTGTTGGGTCAATGGCACCGAGGCCTGACGATATCCGACGCGACCGTAGCAAGATACACCCGCCGCGGTCAGACCCTCGACGACATCGCCGGTTTTATGGGCACCATGTAAATGCAGCAGGGGGCCCTCGGGACGGCGGTCCAAAATCATCCGGATAAGCGCTGACGAATCGCCCTTGGCCGAGATCGGATCGAATCCGGCAACCCTTGCCGCCTCTGCCGTTCTGTCGCCGACACACCATGCGGTCATACCCTTGGGCAGGCCCGCGCGGCGGGCGGCATCAACACCGTGTGCAGAGGTCAGGATCAAGCCAGCGGGCATCACCTCGATGGTCGGATCGACCGGCTCTATGGCGATCAACGGAGAAAGTATGGTCGGAACCGGATGGCCTAGCGCACTGATCACCTGCAACACGAAATCCGCACCCGAAGGTTCTGGCCGGGTGATCAGGAGGGTCGCGTTTGGCTGTTGCATGTGGATGGCGTAGTGCTCCTGCCATTGTTCGGACCACTGGCGAGTGTTACCTCATCGGCACCGACACGCAACCGGAACCGACATGTCACAGACGCTCACCTTACTCGGTCTAGAATCAAGCTGCGACGACACCGCCGCCGCCGTCGTGCGTGCGGGACCGGATGGAGCAGTCATTCTGTCCAGTATCGTCGAAGGGCAGACCAGCTTGCACGCGCCCTTTGGCGGGGTGGTTCCCGAAATTGCGGCACGCGCTCATGCCGAGCGGATCGACCATTGCGTCGAGGCTGCGCTGGCGGAGTCCGGCCTGCGGTTGCGCGATCTGGACGGGATCGCGGTGACGGCCGGGCCGGGCCTAATCGGCGGCGTGCTCTCCGGTGTCATGTGCGCCAAGGGGCTGGCGGCTGCGACCGGCCTTCCCCTGATCGGTGTGAACCATCTGGCCGGACATGCGCTGACGCCGCGGCTGACGGATGGGTTGGCGTTTCCCTACCTGATGTTGCTCGTCTCTGGTGGGCATTGCCAGTTCCTGATCGTGGACGGACCGGATGAGTTCCGCCGGATCGGAGGGACGATCGACGATGCGCCGGGCGAGGCCTTTGACAAGACTGCACGGCTCTTGGGTCTGCCTCAGCCCGGTGGGCCTTCTGTCGAACGGTTGGCCACTGAAGGGAACGCCAAACGCTATCCCCTGCCCCGGCCACTCCTCGACAGACCCGGCTGCGACATGTCCTTTTCGGGGCTGAAAACGGCACTACTGCGGGCTCGTGACGCGGTCGTGGCCGAACATGGGGGCCTGCCCTCTCAGGATCGGGCCGACCTCGCCGCCGGGTTTCAGCACGCCGTGACCGATATTCTGATCGAGAAGACGCGCCGGGCGTTGGCGTTGTATCTGGCAGAAGCGCCAACCCAGCCCGCATTCGCGGTCGCAGGCGGGGTCGCCGCGAATACAGCCATTCGGGCCGGGCTAGAGTCGCTTTGCGCTGAAACAGACACTGTTTTCGTGGCTCCGCCGCTCCGGCTTTGCACCGACAACGCCGCGATGATCGCCTATGCCGGAATTGAACGGATGCGGATGGGGTTGATCGATGATCTGACGCTATCGGCCCGGCCGCGCTGGCCGCTCGACACGCATGCACCCACGATCCTCGGGTCTGGCCGCAAAGGAGCCAAGGCATGACAATCGCCGTCGCAGGAGCAGGAGCGTTCGGCACGGCTCTGGCCATCACATTGGCGCGGGCCGGGCGCGACGTAACGATCTGGGGGCGCGACCCCGAGGCGATGGCCGAGGCCCGGCAATCGGGGCGAATGCCACGACTTGCAAAGGCACCCCTGCCCGACACGCTCAAGATCACGGCAGATGCAGCGATCTTTGGCGACGCCCGGGTCGTTCTGCTCGCGGTGCCGGCGCAAAAGCTGGGCGGATTCCTGTCGGATCATGCCACGGCACTGGCGGGCAAACCTCTGGTCGCCTGCTGCAAAGGGATCGACCTCGCGACACTGACAGGCCCCAGCGGCGTGATCGCCCAGCGGGTGTCCAGCGCGACGGCCGCGATCCTCACCGGACCCAGCTTTGCCGACGACATTGCCATAGGACTGCCGACCGCATTGACACTGGCCTGCCGGGACTCTGCCGCCGGAGAAACCCTGCAAGAGCAACTGACCACGCCGACGTTGCGGCTCTACCGAACCACCGACGTCGCCGGAGCAGAGCTCGGTGGAGCCCTCAAGAACGTCATCGCCATCGCCTGCGGAGCCTGCATCGGGGCTGGTTTGGGTCAAAGCGCGCGGGCCGCGCTCATGACCCGGGGTTTTGCGGAAATGGTGCGGATCGCCACGCAATTGGGCGCCGAGGCCGATACATTGGCGGGGTTGTCGGGCTTGGGCGATCTGGCGCTGACCTGCACGTCCGACCTGTCGCGAAACTACCGCTATGGCGTGGCACTCGGACAAGGGCAGAGCTTTGACGCCGGAGTGACGGTCGAGGGCGCGGCCACCGCACTCGCCATGACACAACTCGGTGCGCAACACGGTCTGGACCTTCCGGTGACAACCGTGGTCAACGCGCTGGTCCAAGGGGATCAAACTGTCGCCGAAGCTTTGCAATCGCTGCTGTCACGACCGCTCAAGGAGGAATGACCATTGGCCTATTGGCTGTTCAAATCGGAACCCGACGTTTGGGGCTGGGACGCGCAGGTCGCCAAAGGCGACGCAGGCGAAGAATGGAACGGAGTGCGCAACTACCAGGCCCGCAACAACATGCGGGCGATGGAGTTGGGCGACCTCGGGTTCTTCTATCACTCGCGCACCGGGCTCGAGATCGTGGGGATCGTCGAGGTCTGCGCCCTGTCGCATCCCGACAGCACCACCGACGATCCGCGCTGGGACTGTGTCGATATCAAAGCGGTCCGGCCCATGGTCAAACCCGTCAGCCTCGACCAGATCAAACAAGAGCCTCGTCTGGCCGACATGGTGCTGGTGAAAAACTCGCGGCTGTCGGTACAGCCCGTGACCGATGCCGAATGGCGGGTCGTCTGCGAATTGGGCATGACAGAGCCCTGATCTCTGCGGCATAATGTCTCACAGGTATCCGGGAGGGACATCATGGAACTATTGAGCGTGCTCGTCGCAGCGGCGGGATCATGGGTATTCGGGGCGGTCTGGTATATGACGCTGGCCGAACCCTGGATGGAGGCGGCGGGGATACCCCGCGGGGCCGACGGGAAACCGCAGGGAAACGGCAGTCCGCTGCCCTTCGTGCTTTCGGCGATCTGCATGATCCTCGTGGCCGGAATGATGCGGCACACATTTCAGATGAGCGGGATCGACACCGTGGGGAAAGGGCTTGCCTCCGGGCTTGGAGTCGGGCTGTTTTTCATCGCGCCATGGATCATGATCAACAACGCCTACGGGATGAAGCCATTCAAGCTGACGATCATCGACGGCGGCTACGCCGTGATCGGCTGTGCGATCATCGGGACAATTCTGACGCTGTTCTGATTGTCGAATAAAGGGGGTTCGGGGAGGCGTCGTCGCCTGAAACCTCCCCGATCCACTCACCCACGTACTCCCATACGCGAACCTGATCTATTGAGAGGCCATCCTAGCCTGAACACCTACCTACGAGAGATGAGGGTCGAAGATCAATCCAATTGCTCGACGGAATAGAGTCAAACTGTATGGATTATGTTGTGGCCCACCCTGCTGCGGGCAGACCACAAAAGCGGCAACGGCTTAGCCGTAGACAGCTTCTTTTCCGAAATGCTTGGTCAGCATGTAGTAGACGACCGCACGATACTTGTTGCGCTCGGATTTGCCATAGGTCTCGATGACGCTGTCGATCGCAGCCATCAAATCGTCGCTGTCCTTCAGGCCGAGTTTCTTCATCAAGAAATTGTTCTTGACGGTCTCCAGCTCGGACTTCTGGCTGCCGGCTACGGTCGAGGCATCGGCGTCGTAGATCGACGGGCCGCAACCGATGGTTACTTTGCGCAGCAGGTCCATGTCAGGCTCCATACCGCATTTGTTGCGCAGGTCGTCGGCATATTGCGCGATCAGATCGTCTCGTTTTCCCATATCGTGTTGTCCACCTTTTCTGAGGGCTATCCCCTGTCCCTGCCCGCAGAGCGAGCGTGCCGTAACCTACCCAGAAACATCCCTTCGGATCAAAGGGAAACGGTCGCGGTGTTTCCCACTGCGCGTAAAGCAGCTTGAAACACACCCCGAAAGGCCGCGGCCTTGGTCAGTTTTTCGCACTCGAAACAGGGGCAAATCGGTGGGCGAAAGGCATCCGTAAGCACGGGCATCGGCTCTGACATGCGACGGCAACAATATCAAATCACCACATCAAACCGCGACTCACGCGGCGTTCCGGCCAAACGCATCACCGACAGTGACTGCGTTCGTCTCACCTCCGGGCAGGGCGAAAGCATCCGCATAAATCGAATCGCGTGGCACGGTCATGGGCGCCAAACCCCGGCTCGATACGCAAAACGGAAAACGCCGCACGGCTCGAAACCGCGCGGCGTTTGATCGTTTCGGGAACCGGAAACCGTTAGTAGCGGTAGTGTTCCGGCTTGAACGGGCCCTCGGCGGGCACGCCGATATAGTCGGCCTGCTCTTTGGTCATCTCAGACAGCTTCACACCGATCCGGGCAAGGTGCAGTCTGGCAACCTTTTCGTCGAGATGCTTGGGAAGGATGTAGACGCCGGGCTGATACTCTTCGCCCTTGGTCCAAAGCTCGATCTGTGCAAGCACCTGATTGGTGAACGACGCCGACATCACAAAGGACGGGTGGCCCGTGGCGTTGCCAAGGTTCAGCAGACGGCCCTCGGACAGGAGGATCAGACGATTGCCATTCGGCATCTCGATCATATCCACCTGCTCTTTGATGTTGGTCCATTTGTGGTTCTTGAGCGCAGCGACCTGAATTTCGTTGTCGAAGTGGCCGATGTTGCCCACGATCGCCATGTCTTTCATCTCGCGCATATGCTCGATGCGGATCACGTCCTTGTTGCCGGTGGTGGTGACAAAGATGTCGGCGGTCGAAACAACGTCTTCGAGCGTGGTCACCTGGAAACCGTCCATTGCAGCCTGAAGCGCACAGATCGGATCGACTTCGGTCACGATGACACGGGCGCCGGCCCCTTTAAGGGACGCGGCAGAGCCTTTGCCCACGTCGCCGTAACCCATGACCACGGCAACCTTCCCGGCCATCATGGTGTCGGTGGCGCGACGGATACCGTCGACGAGCGACTCCTTGCAGCCATACTTGTTGTCGAATTTCGACTTGGTGACAGAGTCGTTGACGTTGATCGCGGGGAACGGCAACAGGCCCTTCTTGTGCAGATCATAGAGGCGGTGAACGCCGGTGGTGGTCTCTTCAGACACACCCTTAATCGCGTCGCGGGTCTTGGTGAACCAGCCCGGCGACTCTTTCATGCGCTTGGCGATCTGCTTCTTGATCACCTCTTCTTCCTCAGAGGTCGGCACGGCGATGATGTCTTCGCCAGCTTCGGCACGCGCGCCGAGAAGGACGTAGAGGGTCGCGTCGCCACCGTCGTCGAGGATCATGTTCGCGCCTTCGGGGAACATGAACGACTTGTCGAGGTAATCCCAATGCTCTTCGAGGGTCTGGCCCTTGATCGCAAAGACCGGGACGCCGCTTTCCGCGATGGCCGCAGCCGCGTGGTCTTGGGTCGAGAAGATGTTGCACGACGCCCAGCGCACGTCGGCACCGAGCGCGACAAGCGTTTCGATCAGCACAGCGGTCTGGATCGTCATGTGCAGCGAACCGACGATGCGGGCACCGGCGAGCGGCTTGCTCGTGCCGAATTCCTCGCGCAGCGCCATCAGTCCCGGCATCTCCGTCTCGGCAATATCGAGCTCCTTGCGGCCAAAGGCCGCCAGAGAAATATCCTTGACTATGTAGTCATTTGCCATGTGGCATCACTCCTAGATACAATTCCTTGGGTCATCATTGCCGCGTCAGATAGCATTCCGACAGACATCCGGCAATGCGGCAGCGCGGCAAGCGGGCAAAGATTGAAAATGCGCCACAGCGCGTGATAGCTGTGCCGCACTATGCGGATCGAACCGCCCCGATGGAAAGCCGCCAATGTTGATCACAACACAGTCAGATCGCCCCGCCTCGGCGCGCAGGGCTGTGGCATTCTGCTGTGACGGAAATTACCTGCCCTATGCGCTTTTCGCCGCCAGCCAGATCGCGGCACTGCATCCGGAGCGGGGCTTTGATATCCTGCTGTGCGATACAGCAAAGCTGGCGATCCCAGACACGTTGGGACGGCATGGTTTTCGATCTGTGCAGATCGACACCCAGTCGGTGTTCGACGGGTTCGGCGTCGATGCCCGGCGAACCTCTGCGATGTATCTGCGGCTCGCACTGCCGGACGCACTCGCACAAGACTACGACCGCATCCTGTATCTCGATTCCGATATCTTCGTTCAGAGCGGGTCGCTCTCGTCGCTGCTAGGGGCAAATCTGCATGGCCACGCTCTCGGCGCTGTCCGCGACAACATCCAATGGCGCACACCCAGCCGTATAGCGCCGGAGTTCAAAACGGTCGGCCTCTCCAATGCCCCCTATTTCAATTCAGGTGTGCTGCTCGTCGACGTCGCCGAATGGCAACGACAAGACATCCTGAGCAGAGCCGTCGCCATAGGGCGGGATCACGCCTTGATGCGGCATGACCAGACGCTCCTCAACATCGTGTTGCACCAAAACTGGGCCGAGCTTTCGCCGGTCTGGAATTGGCAATACTCGGCGCAGGCACGGCTCTTCGAGCCGATGATGGACGCGCACATCATCCACTTCATCGGGTCTCGCAAGCCTTGGAAGGATCCGGAAGGCGAGTTGCCCCCGCGGTTCGCTGCCCGGCTCGCGGCCTTCCTGTCGGAACACCTGCCGGGGCACCCAACGATCGGCACCGACCGGTCCCCGGTGCTCGACACCGGCTTGATGCGCAAAATGCTGGTGCGGCACCTGATGAACCTGGGCAAGACCCAGCGCTACTTGTCACGCTTCCCGACCGACACGACCACATACCCGCAGGAACGCCCATGAAACAGCCTCGCGCCTGGCAACGGATGCTTTCTGGCCGCAGGCTCGACCTGTTGGACCCAACGCCGATGGATATCGAGATCGAAGATATCGCACACGGGCTGGCCTTCGTGGCCCGTTGGAATGGACAAACCCGGGGCGATTTCGCGTATTCGGTGGCCGAACATTCGCTCTTGGTCGAAACGCTCTTCGGCCGCATCGCTCCAAAAGCACCCGTCCGGTGGCAATTGGCAGCGCTGCTCCACGATGCGCCGGAATACGTAATCGGCGACATGATCTCCCCGGTGAAGGCGGCGGTCGGACCCGGATACGGTGCGCTCGACGACAGACTGGCGGCCGCCATCCACCTGCGCTTCGGGTTGCCGGCCGAGGTGCCCAAGACGATCAAGCGGCAGATCAAGAAGGCCGACAAGATCAGTGCCTGGCTGGAGGCCGTACAGATCGCCGGCTTCGCCACCGCGGAGGCGGACAAGTTCTTTGGTGCGCCTGACGCCAACCTGATCGACGGGCTCGAGATCCGCTTGCGGCCTCCAGCCGACGTCCGGGCGGAATTTACCGCCCGGCACTATGCCCTGTTATCACAGCTCTGATCACCTCGGCAGATCGCGCAAGGTTGGCGCGGTTTTGGCGGCATGTGTGTCGGTTCTGCGATGACCGGGAGTATAGCGATCCGCCCAACGATGCTCCGGCAATGGAGTTGCGCGGCGGCGGATCGCGACGTTAAGCGCGTCTCCTAGAATTGTAAGCATGGTATTCTCCTTTTCGACGTGACGATGCCATACTGATAAGGGTGTTGCGTCACTCAGGCGACTCTGGAAGAATGTGAACATGTAACCTCAGATTACAGGTTGACGATGGACTGGCGCGCGCTTCCCTCACTCTCTTCCCTGCGGGCCTTCGAGGCGGCTTCGCGGCTTCGGTCGTTCTCGGCCGCCGGGCGCGAGCTGAATGTGACGCACGCGGCCATCGCGCAGCAGGTGCGTGCGCTCGAGGCAGAACTCGGGCTGAGCCTCGCTTTCCGCGAAGGGCGGGGGCTCGGGCTGACCGCCGAGGGGCAGGCCCTTTCCAACGGGCTTCGCGACGGGTTCGGCACGATCCAGACAACGATCTCTGATCTGACAGAGGCGCAGGCCGGCCGGCCAATTCGCCTTTCTATGACGCCGAGCTTTGCCAATCGCTGGCTGATGCCCCGGCTCGGAGAGTTCTGGAAACAGCATCCGGATATCCCGCTGTCTTTGCACCCCGAACGGAATATCGTGGACTTGCGGCGTGATGGCCGCGACATCGCGATACGCTGCGGCAGGGGCGACTGGCCGGGCGTCGACGCACAGATGCTGATGCCCACCGGATACAGCGTGATGGCCACACCCTCCCTGATGAAGGGGCGGAAGTCTCTCAGCGTGCAAGAAATGTCGGTCATGCCGTGGCTCGCAGAAGACGACTGGCCAGAGCAATTTGCGTGGCTGCGCAATGCCGGGCTCGATCCCGACACCCTGCCCATCAGCCGAGTGGAAACCGAAGAACTGGCCCGCGCCGGGGCGCGCGCAGGATATGGTCTGCACATCGAAATCGCGGCCCTTTGCAAGGAAGAGCTGGAAGACGGCCGGCTCGTCGAGGCATTCACCTCGAATGAGCCGGGGTTTGGCTATTACATCGTCACCCGCCCCGGCGTTCACAAACCGGCCTTGCGAAGCCTCGTCAGGTGGCTAAAGTCCGTCGTTGATAGAATTTGACAGGTATCGAATGACGGTCATCACACGCCCCGGCACGTCGGCAGACGCAAAGGCGCTCGTCGGGATCATCAACCCGATCATCGGCGCCGGCGGAACGACTGCGCACCAGACGCCCTTCGATGAGGCGCGGATCACCCGGCACTACATCGCGCCGGAGCAGATCATCAGGTGCACGGTGGCAGAGCTGAACGGCAAGGTTTCAGGGTTTCAAACACTCATGTGGCCAGACGAGGAAGGCGACAGCTTTCCCGAGGGCTGGGCGATCATCGCCAGTTTCGTGGCGCAAGAGGCGGCAGGCAACGGCATCGGCAGGGCGCTGTTCGAGGCAACGAAAGTCGCGGCGCTTGCGGCGGGGGTCACCACCATCGATGCCACGATCAGAGCCGACAACGCCGGCGGGCTTGCCTATTATTCAAGTCTCGGCTTTGTCGACTACGAAGTGCTCGCCGCCGTGCCACTCCGCGACGGCACCCTGGTCGACCGGGTGCGCAAACGGCTCGATCTGGACTAACGCGGGCTGCGCTTGGCCAGAATGCGCTGCAAGGTGCGGCGATGCATGTTGAGGCGTCGGGCCGTTTCGGACACGTTCCTGTCGCACAACTCGAAAACCCGCTGAATATGCTCCCAGCGAACGCGGTCGGCGCTCATCGGATTTTCCGGCGGCGGCGGCAGGGCGTCGGCATTCGCGAGCAGAGCGTTGGTCACGTCGGTCGCGTCGGCGGGCTTTGACAGGTAATCGGTGGCCCCGATCTTTACCGCAGCAACCGCCGTGGCAATTGCGCCATACCCCGTCAGCACGACGATGCGGCTATCGGGGCGGCGTTCGCGGAGCGCCTCGACCACGTCGAGACCGTTGCCGTCGGTCAACCGCAGATCGACGACGGCATAGGCAGGTGGGCGGGCGGTGGCGATGGCCTTTCCGGCGGCCACGCTATCGGCCATCTCGACCGTGAAGCCCCGTTTCTCCATCGCCTTTCCGAGACGACGCAGAAACGCCTCGTCATCGTCAACAAGAAGGAGGGAAGGATCGTCGCCGATCTCTATCGCGGTGTCTTCCACTGTTTTGCCTTTCGTTCATGTGACCAAGAGGTAGTCCGGTCACCCCTTGCGGTCAATTTTATGACGCAGCGGCAAAACAGGCGACACGGGCGGCCACGTCCTCTGGAGTGTCTTCCCGGCGAATGTAGTCGACAAAGCCATACTCTGGCAAAACAATATAACTGAAGGTGGAGTGATCCATCAGGTAGAATTCATCCTCGCCCTCACCGCGACGGTAATAGGTGCGATAGGCGCGCGACGCGGCGGCCACCTGCTCGTCCGATCCGGTCAGGCCGATCATCTTGTCGTGAAAGTTGTCGGCAAAGCGGCCCACGACCTCCGGAGTGTCACGCTCCGGGTCGATCGAAATAAAGATCGGAGTGGCCGAGATGCCTTCGTTCGCCAACACGTCGACGGCCTGCGCATTCCGCATCGTGTCCAGCGGGCAGACATCGGGGCAGAAGGTATAGCCGAAATACAGGATCGACGGCTCGGTGATGACATCCTGATCGGTCACGGTCTGACCGGCCTCGTCGATCAATGTGAACGGCCCGCCAATGGCATCGCCGGCAACCGCGCCGCCGCGACACTGTGCAAAGGCATCTTCGCCTGATGGCGTCATCAGGGCCGTGGCCAAATAGGTGCCGCCCAGCGCGACCACAACGACGCCCGCTGCGATATAGGCTACGGTCTTATCCATCACTGCACTCCTCACGTTCAATTGGGCGCATTGATCGGATACCGGCCCGGAAATAACAATGGGGCGGACTGACACATCTTTGGGATCGGACAGCCATGACAAACAGTGACTATGATCTGTTCGAAGACCAACATCGGAGCAACTGGATCAGATTGCGGACGCTCGTCACCCTGCGGTGGGTGGCGATTGCCGGACAGATGGTGGCTGTCTGTGCTGCGCTCTTTCTGTTCGAACTGCAATTCGAAGTCGGCCTGACCATCGTCGCCGTCGGCGCCTCTGTCGTGGCCAACCTGTTCTTTACCTCGCTCTACCCCGAGAATCGGCGGCTGTCCGAACCCGAAGCGACAATGATGCTGGTGTTCGACATCCTGCAACTCGGGGTCCTGCTGTTCCTGACAGGCGGGCTCTACAATCCGTTCGCTCTGCTGCTGCTTGGCCCGGTCACGATCGCCGCCACGGTCCTGCATTTGCGGAGCACCTTTCTTCTGGGTGCGCTGACCGTCGTGTTGATCACCTTCCTCGCTCAATGGAGCCTGCCGCTGATTGACCTCGACGGTGTCGCGCTTGCCCTGCCAAGGCTGTTTCTGTTCGGTTTCTGGGTGGCGCTGGTGACGGGGGTCGTCTTCCTCTCGATCTATGCACGGCAAGTGACGACGGAGATGAACCTGATGCGCGACGCGCTGGCGGCCACGCAGATGGCACTGTCGCGCGAACAAAAGCTCACCGATCTCGGCGGCGTCGTCGCGGCCGCGGCGCACGAATTCGGCACGCCACTGGCGACGATCAAACTGGTGGCGAGCGAACTCAGCGATGAATTGGAAGGGCAGCCCGAATTGCGCGACGACGTCATCCTGATCGGCGAACAGGCGGACAGGTGTCGCGACATCCTGCGCTCCATGGGTCGGGCCGGCAAAGAGGATCTCCATCTAAGGCACGCGCCGGTCGAAACGGTCGTGCGCGAGGCCGCCGAGCCGCATACCGACAGAGGCAAGTCCGTGGAGCTCATGGTCCGGCCCACCGGCGCTGCCGATCCGCGCCAGCCAATCATCCTCCGACGGCCCGAGATCATTCACGGGCTGCGCAATCTGATCCAGAACGCCGTCGACTTCGCCAAGCAATCCGTCGAGATAGAGTCGACCTGGACGGACAGCCACATCATCGTGCGGATCAAGGACGACGGAAGGGGCTTTCCGCAGTCGGTGATCGGGCGGATCGGTGATCCCTTCGTGCGGCGGCGCAGCGGCTTCGAAGACAGGGTCAGCCGGCCCGGATATGACGGAATGGGGCTCGGGCTGTTCATAGCAAAGACCTTGCTCGAGCGTTCCGGCGCGAAACTGACTTTCGCCAACGGCGGCCGGGACGAATCCGTCGGTGCTATCGTCGTGGTTGAATGGCCGCGATCCATGCTGGAATCGCAATCGCTCGCGCCATTAGGTGAAAATTTACCCATAGAAGCCTGAAAGATTTGGTTTCCCCGGCCCAATGACGGCCAATTAACAATGAATTAACGATTAACGTTTTACGAAGGAATCCTATCTAGGAGAATTCGATCATGTTGTCGTCGATCTCGCCTATAAGTTTAGTATTCTTAACGATTATTGCGGTTCTATCCGCAGCATTGGTTGTCTCCATCATTCTCGAATGGTCGCGCCCACGACGCACGGCCGCGCTGGCGGATCAATTTGATCAGCCGCGAGCGATGTTCCTGTTTCAATCGAAAACTCTGATCGACGCGACGCCTCTGGGGCGCAACCTGCTGCGAAAGGCGCCAGACAATGGCGCCGAATGGGAAAAGCTGGTCGATCTACTGGCCGCGAAGTTCCCCGATGTCAGGGCAGCGGTTCGCAGCGGCGAAACGAATGGGCTGTTTCACAGCCCCGACCCGGACGACGACAGCTTTATCGAGATCGAAAGCTGGGGTGACAAGATCAGGGTCACGCTGCACGAGGCCCAGATGCACAAGGGCCCGGTCCACCCGCTCGCCATCACCGCGATGGAGGACGAGCTCAAAACCCTGCGTGAAATCAGCGAGCACGCGCCACAACTGATGTGGAAGGAAGACAGCAGCCATTCGGTCACCTGGGCAAACAAGGCCTATCTCGCCCTTGCCGACAGGGTCGAACCCAATGCCGGAACCTGGCCTCCGAAGCGGATCTTCGAAACCATCGGTCAGGATCCGGACGGGCAAACCCGGCGGCAGAAAGTCGAAGTCGACGGCGCGCCATCGCTCGAATGGTTCGACGTGGTCAGCCTGCCGCAAAGTGACGGCACCCTGCATTTCGCCACCGATGCCGGCACGGCTGTCGAGGCCGAAGAGCAGGCGCGAAAATTCGTCCAGACGCTGACAAAGACGTTTGCGCAGCTCTCCATCGGTCTCGCGATATTCGACAAGCAGCGGCGCCTCGTCATGTTCAACCCGGCCCTGCTGGATCTGACCGGGCTGCCGGTCGGATTTCTCAGCAGCCGGCCTTTGATCCATTCCGTGCTGGACAGGTTGCGGGATCGCAACATGCTGCCGGAGCCGACCAACTACAAGAATTGGCGCGAGCAGGTCTCGGCGCTTGAAACCGCCGCCGCCGCCGGCACCTATTGCGAAAATTGGTATCTTCCCGGCGGTCAAACCTACCGTGTCACAGGGCGGCCGCACCCTGACGGCGCGATCGCATTCACCTTCGAGGATATCACCGCCGAGATCTCGCTCACCCGGCACTTCCGGTCGAAACTCGAAACCTCACAAGGCGTGATCGAGGCAATGGACGAAGCAATCGCAGTCTTCTCCGCCACCGGCACTCTACAGATGAACAATGCTGCCTATGCCGCCTTCTGGGGCCAGTCCGCCGAGGGCATAGCCGAGATCAACCTGCACGACGAACTCAGCCGCTGGAAGGAACTCACCGCGCCGTCGAACCTCTGGCAATCCGTGACCAAGCTTCCCCTCGCCGGCCAGACGCGGCTTGCCCATCAAGAGACTTTGCGGATGACGGATGGCCGCCCCGCCCGGTGCCGGGTCGTGCCTTTGAATGGCGGCGCAACTATGGTGGCCTTCAAGATCATCTCGGAATCCAAGGATCCAAGCGACAAGGAACACGAGTACGCGGACCTGCCGGTGCTGACCTACCGCAGCGCCTGACGACTGTCGGGCAACGGGCTGTCACTTTGCCCTTGCAGGCCCGGAACTGCCGCCTAGTCTGGCGGGATGAACGCAGCGGACGAAACCATTTTCCTGCCCACAGAGGCTGACACGCAGGCCCTGGCCGCTCGATTGGCCGAGGTGCTGCACCCGGGCGACGTGATCCTGCTCTCGGGGCCGATCGGCGCCGGCAAATCCGCGCTGGCGCGGGCGCTGATCCGGGCGCGATTGAACAACCCGAACGAGGACGTACCTTCACCCACCTTCACGTTGGTCCAGACCTACGAGCACCCTTCGGGCGATATCTGGCACTGCGATCTCTATCGGCTCGGCCATCCCGACGAGGTCTTTGAGCTGGGGTTGGACGACGCCTTCGACACCGCGATCTGTCTGATCGAATGGCCAGACCGGCTGGGCAGCCTGCAGCCCAAGGGTGCCCTGACGATAGAAATGGCCGCTGGTGACGGCGGACACTCCGCCCGGGTCTCGGGCCCCGAGGCCTGGCAAAGCAGGCTAGGCGCGGTGCTGGCGTGACGACATTGCCGAGCAAGACCGCTTTCCTGGCGCCGACCCCCTGCGCGCACTGGCAGATCCAGCCCCTGGCCGGTGACGCCTCGACGCGATCCTACGACCGGCTGACCGGGCCGGACGGCCAGACCGCCATCCTGATGGTCGCCGGCCCAGACGCGGCGACATCCGTCCCGCCCTTCGTGGCCATCGCACAGCACCTCACCAAGCTCGGCCTCTGCGCCCCGACCATCCTCGCACAGACGGATGAACCGGGATACCTGTTGCTCAGCGACCTCGGTCGCACCGACATCGCGCAACATCTGGCCGCGCGGCCGGATGACGAACACGCACTCTACAGCGCCGCGATCGACGTGCTGCTCGCCCTGCACAACTCAAGCCCGCCAGAGGGATTGACCCGGCTCACTTCCGAACTCGGCGCTCAAATGCTCGACCCCCTGTTCGAGTGGTTCGCGCCAGCGACGCCCAGCGCCCAACGGCAGCGCATCGAGGCCAGCATCACGACTGGCCTCGCCGAACATGCAGGGCCCGCCAACACCCTGTCGCTGCGCGATTTCCACGCCGAGAACCTGATCTGGCGGCCGCATCTGACGGGCACAGACCGGATCGGGCTCCTTGATTTCCAAGACGCGTTCATCGCCCCCTCCGCCTATGATCTGGTCTCGCTGCTGCGCGATGCCCGCAGGAATGTCTCCGACGGCACCCGCCGCGCCGCAATCGCGCAGTTCGCGCGCGGCATTGGGCAGGACGCCGCAGATGTCGAAGCCGCCTGCGCGATCCTAGGGCTCCAGCGCAACCTGCGGATCCTCGGGATCTTTGCCCGACTGGCCAAACGGGACGGCAAGGCGCACTACACCGCCCTGATTCCACGGGTCCTCGGGCATATCCGAGCCGATCTTGAGCATCCCGCAGCGCAAGATCTCCGCGCCACGCTTGCGCCCGCTCTGGACACCACAGCCGCATGACACCAACCTCGATCATGATCTTTGCCGCAGGCAAAGGCACCCGGATGGCAGCACTCACCAAGGACCGGCCAAAGCCGATGATCCCCGTGGCCGGCAAACCGCTCATCGACCACGCGCTCGACCTGACCACGGCGATCCGCCCGTTGCACCGCGTAGTCAACCTGCACTACTTCGGAGACATGCTGCGCGACCACCTGAAGGGCGAGCCCAACCTCACCTTCTCGGACGAAAGCGACCAGCTTCTGGAGACCGGCGGCGGGATGAAACGGGCGATGCCCCTGCTCGGCCCCGACCCGGTCTTCGCACTCAACAGTGATGCCGTCTGGAAAGGGCCAAATCCGCTCGAAGTGCTCGCCAACGCATGGGATCCGTCGCGCATGGAAGGCCTCGTCCTGCTGGTCCGGCCGGAAAACGCCCGCGGGCACAAGTTCGTCAGCGGCTTTGCCACCGACGCGGCGGGCCGTATCTCGCGCGGGCTCAGCTACATGTATCCCGGTGCGCAAATCCTGCGCACAGACGATCTCGGCCAGATCTCCGATCAGGCATTCTCCCTGAATCTGTTGTGGGACATACTGATCGAACGGGGCACGCTCTACGGGGTGCTCTACGACGGCCTTTGGTGCGATGTCGGACAGCCCGACAATATCCAGATTGCCGAAGACATGTTGCGGGGTAACGATGCTATTCTCTGATACCGAAACACCCCGGCTCTTTGGCCTCCCGCCCGGCGCAGACTTTGCCCAAGCCCTGGTCGACGGGCTGATCGGCCAGATGCAAGACCCCGCGCCCGAGGCGCTTGGCCGTGTCACCCTGTTCGTCAACACCCGCCGGATGCAGCGCCGCATCCGCGAGGTGTTCGACGCAGGACCAGCCCGCATCCTGCCGCGCATCCGCCTGATCACCGACCTGTCGCGAGATCCGGCGGCCAGCGATCTGCCTCCCGCGATCTCGCCCCTGCGGCGACGGCTCGAACTGTCGCAACTGGTCGCCGGCCTGCTCGACCGGACCGAAGGTCTGGCCCCCCGCGCGGCTCTCTATGATCTTGCCGACAGCCTTGCCCGGCTGATGGACGAGATGCAGGGTGAGGGCGTGACGCCCGCCGACATCGCCGCGCTCGACGTCACCGATCAATCAGGGCATTGGGCGCGGTCGCTCGAATTCCTCACCATCGTGCAGAAATTCTTCGGCGGCTCCGATGAGGCGCCCGATCCAGAGCGCCGGCAAAGGGCGATCATCGAACGGCTCATCACACGCTGGCGGACCGAGCCTCCGAAAGACCCGATTATCGTTGCGGGCTCGACCGGGTCACGCGGCGCGACCGCGCTGCTGATCGAGGCCGTGGCAAAGCTACCGCAAGGGGCTGTGATCCTGCCAGGCTATGATTTCGACATGCCCGCCCCAGTGTGGGAACGGCTCGACGACGCGCTTACCGGCGAGGATCACCCGCAATTCCGGTTCCGCAAGCTGATGCAGGCATTGGACCTGACGCCGAGCGACATCCGGGCGTGGCCCTCCGCGCCGCCGCCCTCGCCCGCCCGCAACAAGCTGATCTCGCTGTCGCTGCGACCGGCGCCCGTCACCGATCAGTGGCACTCCGAAGGGCCAAGCCTCGGCCATTTGCCCGACGCTACCAAAGGGCTGACGCTGCTTGAGGCGCCCTCCCCCCGGATCGAGGCCGAGGCCATCGCCCTGCGCCTGCGTCACGCGGTGGAACAGGGGATCACCGCCGCGCTGATCACGCCGGATCGGGGACTCACCCGGCAAGTCGCCGCGGCGCTCGACCGGTGGGAGATCACGCCCGACGACAGCGCCGGCATGCCCTTGCCGCTCTCGCCACCCGGCCGGATGTTGCGGCAGGTGGGCAACGCCATCGGGGAACGGCTCACCTCAGAGCCGATCCTGTCGATCCTCAAGCACCCGCTGTGCAACACCGCCGACCGGGGTAAGCATGTGCTGAGGACGCACGATCTGGAGCTCTATCTGCGGCGCAAAGGTGTGGCTTTTCCCACTGCGGAAACGATGCATGCCTTCGCCGAATCCACGGATACCAAGGCCGAGGACCGGCGCCCTTGGGCGGCGTGGCTGGCCGGACTGCTCGACCGGCTCGCCAACACCGGCACCCTGCCCTTGGCCGAGCATCTGGCGCAGCACATCGGCATCACCGAGGCGTTCTGTGCCGGGCCAGACACGCCCGGCAGCGGTGAGCTCTGGGAAGAAGCCGCCGGCCGCAAGGCCCGCGCACTCTGCGACGACCTGATTTTCCACGCCGACGCGGGCGGCGACCTCACCGTGCAGGACTACAACGCGCTGTTCTACGGCGTCCTCTCGACGGGAGAAGTGCGCGACCGCGACGCGGGCCATCCACAGGTCTTGATCTGGGGGACGCTGGAGGCGCGAGTGCAGGGCGCTGACCTGATGATCCTTGCCGGCTTGAACGAAGGGACATGGCCGGAATCGCCCGCTCCAGACCCTTGGCTGAACCGGACGATGCGGCGTGATGCGGGTCTGTTATTGCCCGAACGGCGCATTGGACTCTCCGCGCACGACTATATGCAGGCGGTCGCCGGGGCTGAAGTCTGGATCACCCGGTCGATCCGCTCCGACGACGCCGATACGGTCGCCTCGCGGTGGATAAACCGGCTGACGAACCTCATGGCGGGCCTGCCAGAGCAGCACGGGCCAGAGGCTCTGACCGCGATGCGCAACCGCGCCGCCCCGTGGATTGCCGGCGCGATTGCGCAGTCCGACGCCGACCGCGTCGACCCGGCCATCCGACCCTCGCCCCGGCCACCGGTCGAGTCTCGGCCCAAGGAACTGCCGGTGACGGCAATCGGCACGCTGACCCGCGATCCCTACAGCATCTACGCCCGCTACATTTTGAGGCTACGCGCTCTCGACGGTCTGAGCCAAGAACCTGACGCCCCACTGCGCGGCACAGTGCTGCACAAGGTGTTCGAAGCGTTCCTCAAGTTGAAACTGCCCCCCGATCACGCCGAGGCCGAGGCCACGCTACTGCGCGTCGCCGGCGAGGTGCTCGACGCCGAATGCCCTTGGCCCACCGTGCGCTATCTCTGGCGGGCGCGGATCGGGCGGGTTGCCGACTGGTTCCTGACGACCGAGGTCGCCCGCCAAGCGCAAGGCACGCCCGAGCTTTTCGAGAAAAAGGGAGAGGCCAAGATGGCCGATCTCGATTTCACACTGACGGCCAAGGCCGACCGGATCGACATCGCCGCCGACGGCAGCGCGCTGATCTACGACTACAAGACCGGCGCGCCGCCCAGCATCAAAGAGCAGCTGGCGTTTGAGAAACAACTGTTGCTCACCGCCGCGCTGGTCGAAGAAGGCGGTTTCAAGGACATCGGTCCCAGCGCCGTGCAGGGCGCCGCATATATCGGACTTGGCAGCACTCCAAATCAGATCCCTGCGCCGCTGGATCAAGTGCCCCCGGAAGACATCTGGAACGAACTGCGCGATCTGGTGCGGCTCTGGTCGATGCCGTCGCAGGGATATTCGGCTCTATTCCGGCCCAAACTCGTCAAATACGAGGGCGATTACGATCACCTGTCGCGGCGGGGCGAATGGGATCTCTCGACCAAATTCACCCACGAGGACGTGCCATGATCCAGCGCAACGACGCCACGCTGGCGCAAGTCCTCGCCGCGGACCCACGGACTTCCACCTGGCTCTCGGCCAATGCCGGATCGGGCAAAACCCGTGTGCTGACCGACCGCGTCGCGCGGCTTTTGTTCGACGAGGTCGAGCCGCAAAACATTCTCTGCCTGACCTACACGAAGGCCGCCGCAAGCGAGATGCAGAACCGGCTGTTTGGCCGGTTGGGCGAGTGGGCCATGATGAGTGCGGACCAGCTTCGGCAGCAACTGCTGGAGCTTGGGGTCGAGGGCGATCTGACGCCCGACCGGCTGCGCCGCGCCCGCACCCTCTTCGCCCGCGCCATCGAAACCCCCGGCGGACTGCGGATCCAGACGATTCACTCGTTCTGCGCCGGTCTCCTGCGTCGATTCCCGCTAGAAGCCGGGGTCAGCCCGCAATTCACGGAGATGGAGGATCGCACCGCGGCGCTGCTGCGGGCAGACGTTGCCGATAGCATCGCGCTCGACCGAAAGGCTCTGATCACCGGCGTCGCGGCACACATGTCGGGCGACGATTTCGACCCGCTGCTTCAGGCCATCGCCGGGCAGCGCGAAGTCTTTTCCAGACCACTCGACGAGGCCGCGCTGCGCGACGTGCTCGACCTGCCGCCGGCGCTGACCATCGATACGCTCATCGACCAGACCATCGGACCGGACGACCTCAAGATGCTGCACGCCATTGCGGCACTTTGCGCGGTGGGTTCTTCCAACGACGTCAAGGCCGCGGCCAAGCTTCAGACGCTGCCGAAAACCGGCCCGCTCGGTGCCGATCACCTCTCACTTCTCGAAGGTGTATTGCTCACCGGGCCAAAGGCAAAAGAGCCGTTTTCCGCAAAGATAGGGTCTTTCCCGACCAAAGCGACGCAAAGCAAAGCCGCCGACCTGATGGATGATCTGAGCGATCTGATGAGCCGGGTAGAGGAAGCACGGCCCTTGCGGCTGGGCCTTGGGGCGCTCGCCCGGACGCAGGCGCTCTATGCCTTCGCCACCGAGTTTACCGCCCGCTACGACGCCGCCAAGCTGGCGCGCGGTTTTCTCGACTACGACGATCTGATCCTCAAGGCGCGCGGCCTGTTGCTCGATCCGGCGGTCGCGCAATGGGTCTTGTTCCGGCTCGACGGCGGGATCGACCACATTCTTGTGGACGAGGCGCAGGACACCAGCCCGACGCAATGGGACGTGATCCGCAGCCTGACGCAAGAATTCACCGCCGGGGTCGGTGCGCGGACAGACCGGGCACGGACGATCTTTGTGGTGGGCGACAAGAAGCAGTCGATCTACTCCTTCCAAGGGGCCGACCCCGAAGGCTTTGACAGGATGCGCGAGCACTTCCGCAGCGCCCTGACCGAGATCGACGCCCCATTCGAGCAGCGTGAGTTGCTGCATTCGTTCAGGTCCGCCTTCGATATCCTGCGCGCCGTCGATCAGACGTTCCTCGGTCCACAGCTTGACGGGCTGGGGCCGGACGCCGTCCGGCACGAAGCCTTCCACGAGGCCCTGCCCGGGCGGGTCGATCTCTGGCCGCCCCTAATGGCTGACGACGAAGACAAGGACGATGGCCATTGGACCGAGCCGGTCGACAAGGTCAGCAGCGATCACGAAAAGGTCCAACTCGCCAACCACATCGCGGCGAGCATCAAGCGGATGATCCGCGAAGAGACGCTGCCCATGCCCGGCAAGAACGGCGGTCCAGTCACGCGACGCAGGATCACGGCAGGCGATTTCCTGATCCTCGTGCGGGGACGAGGCGAGAAGCAATCCGTCTCTATCTTTGCCGAAGTCATCCGCGCCTGCAAAGAAGCCGGGCTTCCCATCGCCGGGGCCGACCGAGTTCGGCTCGGCGCGGAGCTTGCGGTCAAGGACATCGTGGCCCTGCTGCGGTTTCTGGCGCTGGCCGAGGACGATCTGTCGCTCGCCTGCGCGTTGCGTTCGCCGCTCTTTGGCTGGACAGAGCAGCAAATCTACGCCCTCGCCCAGCCCCGCAAAGGCTATTTGTGGGAGGCTCTTCGTGACCAAGCCGACGACCATCCCGACACGATGGAAATCCTCAACGACCTGCGCGGCAAGGCGGACTTTCTTCGGCCCTACGACCTGATCAACCGTATTCTGACGCGGCATGACGGGCGTCGGCGATTGCTCGCGCGTCTTGGCCCAGAATCCGAGGACGGGATCGACGCCCTTTTGTCACAAGCTCTGGGCTACGAGAAAGCCGAGGTGCCGGGGCTGACCGGCTTTCTCGAATGGCTCGGCTCGGGCGAGCTGGACATCAAACGGCAGATCGGAGCCGCCGAAGACAAGATCAGGGTGATGACGGTGCACGGCGCCAAGGGGCTGGAAGCGCCCATCGTGATCCTGCCCGACACCGCCAAGAACAGGATGGACGGCCAAATCCGCAACGTGCTCTACCCGGCGGACGGCCAAACGATCTGGGCCGGTCCCGCCGACGACATGCCGCCCGCCGTTCAGGCGCTCAAGGACGATCTCAAGGCCGCCCAGATGCGAGAGATCAGGCGCTTGCTCTATGTCGCGATGACCCGGGCGGAAACCTGGCTCATCGTCTGCGCGGCGGGCGAGGTCGGGGACGGCGACGACAGCTGGCACGCCATGGTCAGTGACGGGCTCGCGCACACCGGCCACCACGAAATCGCCTGTCCCACTGGGATCGGCCAACGGCTTTCGGATCGGGATTGGAATGGGGGCGAGCTGGTCGCCGTCACGGCCGAGCCTACCGACCATAGCACCACCGCGCCGGACCCCTTGGGCAAGATCCTCCCAACGGTCGTCAAGCCGCGCACCGTCTCGCCGTCCGAACTGGGTGGGGCGAAAGTCCTGCCCGGCGACACACCGCCCGAGGATGAAGACGACGCCAAGGCGCGCGGCACACTGATTCACCTACTGCTGGAGCATCTGCCCAACATCGGCGCGCAGGATCGGCTGACCTATGGGCAACAGCTCGTGCGATCGGTCGAAGAGGCCGCCGGTCTTTCCGATCTCGACACTGTGATCACCGATACGGCCCGGTTGATCGACAGCCCTGCCCTAGCGCCTATTTTTGCGGCAGACGCGCTGACGGAGGTCGACGTGACGGCGCAAGTCTCCGGTTTTCCGGCGCGACTACACGGCGCAATCGACCGGCTGATCGTGACGGACACGACGGTGCAGGCCATTGATTACAAATCCAATCGGCTGGTGCCTGACGATCCAGACAAGGTGCCGGAAGGGCTCTTGCGGCAGATGGGGGCCTATCACGCCATGCTGGCCGAAATCTGGCCCGACAAGCAGATCGACGTCGCCATTCTATGGACGGCGACCGGGCAAATCATGACATTACCGCCAGATTTGATGATCGCAGCACTCAAGCGTGCCACCCTGCCTTGACCTATCTTGGGTGCGACCATAGGTTCCGATCCCAGATGATGTGTCCCGGGCAAGTCGATTGCCCATCCGCTTAGGAGAACCCCCAATGGCAACAGTTGCTGTCACAGACGCCACTTTTGATGCCGAAGTCCGCCAGTCCGATATCCCCGTCGTGGTGGATTTCTGGGCCGAATGGTGCGGCCCCTGCAAACAGATCGGCCCGGCCCTCGAAGAGATCTCCGAAGCCTACGAAGGCAAGGTCAAGGTCGTGAAGGTCAACGTCGACGAAAATCCTGACAGCCCGGCCCAGATGGGCGTGCGCGGCATCCCTGCCCTGTTCATGTTCAAGGACGGCGAAGTCGTCTCGAACAAGACCGGCGCCGCACCCAAGGCCGCTTTGGAAAGCTGGATCAAGCAATCCATGTGACCCGGCGCGTCGACCAGGTCGACGAAGCCAACCACCGACAAAGGCGCCCATTGCGGCGCCTTTTTCATGCCCGGCGTTGCAGGACGGCCTCCGCACCCGCATATAGGGGCAAAGCGAGGATCAAATATGGCCAAACAAGAATTTCCCGGATGGCACGGCACCACGATCATCGGCGTGCGCAAAGGCGGCAAGGTGGTGATCGCAGGCGACGGACAGGTGTCGCTCGGTCAAACCGTGATCAAAGGCACCGCCCGCAAGGTGCGGAGGATCGCCCCCGGCGGGCATCAGGTGATCTGTGGTTTTGCCGGATCGACCGCCGATGCCTTCACCCTGCTGGAGCGGCTGGAAAAGAAGCTGGAGGCGACGCCCGGCCAGTTGGCCCGTGCCAGCGTCGAGCTTGCCAAGGACTGGCGCACCGACAAATACCTGCAAAAGCTCGAAGCAATGCTGATCGTTTCCGACGGCAAGGAGCTGCTCGTGATCACCGGCGCCGGCGACGTGCTCGAGCCAGAGCATGACGTCACCGCCATCGGCTCGGGCGGCAACTACGCGCTCGCCGCCGGCCGCGCGATGATGGAGACGGACCTGTCCGCCGAAGACGTGGCCCGCAAATCCATGGCAATCGCCGCCGACATCTGCGTCTACACCAACGGCAATCTGACCGTCGAAACCATCGGCTAGGGGCGGTCTTTCCGGGCGTGCATATAGCTGCGAAGCACCGCATTCATCCGGGTTTGATAGCCCTTCCCTTCACTCTGGAAAAAGGAAAGCACATCGGCATCCACGCGCAATGAAATCATCTTCTTGCGGCCAGACGCCTCCGCCGGCACTTCATCCCAGTCCACCAGAGGGACCTCGGGCTCGGGTGGTTCGGGCGGGGTCTCAGGGGCCGCACCGGATGGCGGCAGTTTCCGTAACACCTTGCGCATGGGCAAATTCACCGGACGACAATCAAACCATTGGAGTCACCAAAGAATACGCCGTTGTATATACAACCTGTCAACACCAACATCTATCGTGGAAGTGGCACGATGCCCCCACAGGTAGAGTTGAGGCAAAAGGACAACACCATGACAGACCTCACCCCCCGCGAGATCGTTTCCGAATTGGACCGGTTCATCATCGGGCAGAAAGACGCCAAACGGGCCGTCGCCGTCGCGCTCCGCAACCGCTGGCGGCGCAAGCAGCTTGGCGACGATCTGCGCGACGAGGTGTATCCCAAGAACATCCTGATGATCGGCCCCACCGGCGTCGGCAAGACCGAGATCAGTCGCCGCTTGGCCAAACTCGCGCGTGCGCCGTTCATCAAGGTCGAGGCGACCAAATTTACCGAGGTCGGCTATGTCGGCCGTGACGTCGAGCAGATCATTCGCGATCTCATCGAATCCGCCATCATCGAAACTCGGGAGTATATGCGCGACGACGTGAAGGCCGCCGCGCAGAAGGCCGCCGAAGAGCGGGTGATCACCGCCATCGCCGGAACCGACGCCCGCGACGGCACCCGCGACCTGTTCCGGCGCAAGCTCAAGACCGGCGAGCTGGACGACACGATCATCGAACTGGAGCTGCAAGACACGTCCAATCCGATGGGCGGGTTCGAGATCCCCGGCCAGCCCGGCGGCATGGGCGGGATGATGAACCTAAGCGACCTGTTCGGCAAAGCGATGGGTGGCCGGACCGTGAAAAAGAAGGTCACAGTCGCAGACAGCTACGACCTGCTGATCGCGGACGAGGCTGACAAGCTGCTCGACGACGAAACCGTCACCAAGGCGGCGCTCGAAGCGGTCGAGCAGAACGGCATCGTCTTTCTCGACGAGATCGACAAGGTCTGCGCCCGCGCCGACGCACGAGGCGCCGATGTCAGCCGCGAAGGGGTTCAGCGCGATCTGCTGCCCCTGATCGAAGGCACCACCGTCAGCACAAAGCACGGCCCGATCAAGACGGACCACATCCTGTTCATCGCCTCGGGCGCGTTCCATGTGGCCAAGCCGTCCGATCTGCTGCCCGAATTGCAGGGTCGCCTGCCCATCCGGGTCGAGCTGCGGGCGCTTACCGAAGAAGACTTCGTGCGCATCCTGACCGAGACGGACAACGCGCTCACTCGGCAATACACCGCGCTGATGGGCACGGAAGACGTGATCGTCAGCTTCACCGACGACGGCATCGCCGCCCTCGCCAAGATCGCCGCAGAGGTCAACGAAGCGGTCGAGAATATCGGCGCGCGCAGGCTCTATACCGTGATGGAGCGAGTGTTCGAGGATCTCAGCTTCAACGCCCCCGACCGGGGCGGTGAGGAAGTCACCGTCGACGCCGCCTTCGTCGAAACCCATCTGGGCGAACTCAGCCGCTCGACAGACCTCAGCCGCTACGTGCTGTGACCCAAAATCCCGTCCGGTTGCGGCAAATCGACCGCCAGCCGGACGGGATCTGACGCGTTCCGCCACAAAGCGCTTCCCTTTTCCGCGATCTGGTGAAACCGATAGGAAATGCGAATTTTGCGTTTCCTTGCGGCCAACTGGGCCTTTCTTCTGGCCGGCGTGCTGCTGTCGTTCACCTCCTCATTCGGGCAAACCTACTTCATCTCGCTCTTCGCCGGCGAGATCATGGAGAAGTTTGCCCTGACCGACGGACAATGGGGCGCGATCTACACTCTGGGCACAACTGTATCGGCCATGGTGATGATCTGGATGGGCGGGCTGACCGACACCTTCCGGGTCCGCGCCCTCGCCCCAGTCATCCTGATCGGCTTGGCGCTGACGTGTCTGTTGATGGCGTGGATTCCAGCGGCGTGGATGCTGGTCCCGGTCATCTTTGCACTGCGGTTCTTCGGGCAAGGGATGCTGGTGCACCTCTCGGTCGTGGCCATGGCGCGGTGGTTCGTCGCGACGCGCGGGCTGGCGCTGTCCATTTCGGCCACGGGTTTCGGGATCGGGCAGGCCATCCTCCCGGTGATCTTCGTCTCGCTGCTCACTTGGGTCGCGTGGGAACGGCTTTGGATCGTCGCCGCCGTGATGGTCGTCGTGGTCTTGCCGATCATCGCCTACCTCTTGCGGCTGGAGCGGACGCCGCAATCCATCGCCGAGGAATCCGATGTGACCGGCATGAACGGCATGCATTGGACTCGAAACCAGATGCTGCGGCACCCGCTGTTCTGGTTTCTCGTGCCGCTGCTGCTCGGGCCGCCGACATGGGGCACCGCGCTGTTCTTCCAGCAGGTGCATCTGACACGGGTCAAGGGCTGGGCGCTCGTCGATTTCGTGGCGCTCAATCCGCTGTTCATCGTGGTCGCGACGCTGGCGACCTTCGGCGCGGGTTGGGCGATTGATCGGTTCGGGACCGGGCGGATGATCCCCTTCTATCTTCTGCCCTTCGCCGCATCATTCGGGGTAATGGCCGAAGCCCCCACGATCCCCGTCGCCGCTTTGGGCCTCTGCCTCTTTGCACTCGGAGCCGGGATGCAGGCCACCGTCCCGAATGCGTTCTGGGCGGAATATTACGGCACCCGGCATGCCGGATCGATCAAGGCCGCAGCAACTGCAATCATGGTTCTGGGCACGGCACTCGGGCCGGGGATCACCGGATTTCTCATCGACCGTGGGATCGATTTCCCCGATCAGATGTGGGCCATCGCGTTCTACTTCCTTTTCGCCGCGCTGTGCGCCGCCATCGGGATCAAACGCGCCGGACCGCTAGCGGCCACGGCGTAGATAAACGTAGTAGGCTCCGTGACCGCCGTGCTTGAGATGAGCCGGCGTCACCTGCAGGATCAGCGGGCGCAGCGGCGCCAGGTTCAACCATTGCGGCACCTGATGGCGCAAAACCCCGTGGCGAACCGGCATCGGGGCCTCATAATCCTTGAGCTTGCCCTTGCCGGTGATCACCAGAACCAGGCGCAAGCCGCGGGAATGTGACGACAGGATGAACCCGGTCAACGCAGGATGTGCCTCGGCCAGCGTCATGCCGTGTAGATCGATCCGGGCTTCGGGGACCAACTTGCCCTTCTTGAGCTTGCCAAAATGCTTGGCATCCATCTGGACAGGCGCCTTGCCCATCTGCTCGGCCAGCCCCGGGATAAGGTCGTGGTTGCGGCTGTGATCGGCCTTCTGGCCGACACGGAATTGCGGCAAGGGATCGGCGGCAAAGTTCTGTTTCGGGGCCGGAACAGGGTCAGGCTTCGACGGCTCGGGCATCTTGGGCGTTTTGGCTGAGGGCCGGCGTTGGTCGAGTGGCTTTGCCTGCCGCGCGACAAGGTTCCACAAGTCCCGTTCCTCGGGCGATAGATGCCGGGGCCTGCGCATCAGCCGTCTGCCAATCCATCTAGGCCGTCGGCTCCCAGTACGTCTGGCAGCATGGCATAGGCCCGCTGGATCGGCATCAACACGACCATGCGACCGGGATCGCGGATACGACCGGCCTGGCGGCCGGCCTCTCGGCCAGTGCCGAAAAAGATATCCGCCCGCTGCGCGCCCTTTATCGCAGAGCCGGTATCCTGCGCAATCATCAGTCGGTTCATCGGGGTCTCGCCCGCCTTCTCGATCCAGACCGGCGCGCCCAGCGGAACAAAGGCCGGATCGACGGCCACGGTGCGCAAGGTCGTGATCGAGCGGTTCATCGCCCCCAAGGGGCCAAGCTCGGCCGGCACCTCGGACACCTCGCGAAAGAACACGTAGGACGGGTTGGTCCAGAGAAGGGCCTGCCCCTCGTCCGGATTGCGGGCCACCCAGGACCGGATCACGTCGGCCGAGACCTGATGCCACTCGTAAATGCCGCGGGCGACCAGTTCGGCCCCGATCGAAGAATAGAGATGGCCGTTGAAACCACCGTATCCCACGCGCAACATCGACCCATCCGAAAGGCGAACGCGGCCAGAGCCTTGAACCTGCAGGAAGAACAGGTCGACCGGGTCTTCCAGCCATGCGATCTCGAGGCCCTGACCGGCCAGCGCACCTTCGTCGATCTCCTGGCGGGTCAACCAAGGCCCCTCCGGCATGTCCGAAGGCACAGCATAAAGCGGATAGCGGAAACGGGCATCCGGGGATCGGGATCCGGGCAGTTCAGGCTCGAAATAGCCGGTGAACAGAGCGGGCTCGTCGTCCTCGATCAGAACCGGCTTGAAGAATAGCTCGAAGAACGAGCGGGCATCGTCGGCCTCCTTGGCAATGGCGCAAAGGGATTGCCAATCCTGGCGACGCATATCTCCGCAAGTGACCGAAAATGCGGCAAGGGCCTCGGATGGATCATCCTCCGCCCAGCCCGACAGTTGCTCGAATTCCAGAAGAGTGATCTTGGGCTCGGCCACGGCATTTCCAGTCCAAACGAGTCCTGTGAGGACCGCCGCCGCACAAGACCCGAAGTTCATTCGCCCGTGGCGACGAGGATCCAGTTCGGATCGTCACTGCCCATCGTGCGGGCAAAGGTCCAGATATCCTTCTGGCGTTTGATCGCATTCGGGTTGCCGTCGACGATCTCTCCGGCCCGGTCGCGAACAACCTCCGTCAGCTCTCCGACGAACTTGATGGTCATCTCGGCTTCGCGGGTGGTGCGGTCAAAGGTCACATCACGAACGCCAAGCTCGCTGATGCCGACGAACGTGGCCTGCACGGTCATGCCCTCTGCCTCGCGGGCCTCGAGCACGCTGGCGAAGGCGGCATAGACGTCCTCGGACAGGAACGGCTTCACGCTGGCCATATCGCCGTTCTCAAACGCCATGAGGATCATCTCATAGGCACCACGGGCACCCTGAAGAAACTCGCGGACGTTGAATGACGGGTCAACGCCCTTCATCCCGGACAGAGCTTTGGCAGCGTCGCTGCCCTCCTCGACATGATCGGTGATGTCGCGGTCCGGGCCACCTTCGATGACCTCTAGATCGGGGCCAGCACGGCGCCGGGACTTTTCGGGCGGCGCGATCGGGGGCTTTTCAAAACCCTCGCGCGTTCCCAGCACGCTGCGCAAACGCAGAATGAGAAAAACCGCGATTCCGGCAAGCACAAGCAACTGGATAATCGGTGAATTCATGGACGCCTCTTTACGACGGGCATAGTAAACCGTCATTGATTACCTATGTAGGGCTTGGGTGCGGTCAAGTCCACCACGCCCAGTGATACTTCATTGGAGGGCCCTCGAAATGTGGCTGTTCTTTGCCTTTTTGGCAGTACCGTTGATCGAAATCGGTCTTTTCATCCAGGTTGGCGGATGGATCGGGCTCTGGCCAACGCTGCTGATCGTGGTCCTGACGGCCATCGCCGGCACCGCTCTGGTGCGCTCGCAGGGGGCCAAGGCTCTGGGTGACATGCGGCAATCCTTCTCGGAGTTGTCCGACCCGACCGAGCATCTGGCACACGGGGCCATGATCCTCGTCTCCGGGGCGCTGCTGCTGACACCGGGGTTCTTCACCGATGCGGTCGGTTTTGCCTTGCTGGTGCCGGGAGTAAGGCTCTTCGTGATGCGCAAGCTGAGGGAACGGATCAAGGTGCAGTCCTTCACCATGGGGCAGGGCGCTCCGGGCGACATGCACCGGCGACGGCCGGACGACCGGGTCATCGACGGCGAATACGAAGAGGTACCACCGCGCAAGAACCCGACGCACGAACCTTCCGGTTGGACCAAGCACTGATCCGAGCAGGCATTGAGGCGCGGTGCGCGGCCTGCTAGACGGTGTGCCAAACAGACATTCGTCAGGGAGAACACAGATGTCCGACGCACCAGAAACCAACGGCGCTGCGAAGCCCGATGCGGCTGCCGCAGCCCAGCCCAAGATCACCCAGCGCGTGATCGCGCAGTATATCCGCGATATGTCGTTCGAGAATGTGCTCGCGCAGAAGGGGCTGCAAGGCAACATTCAGCCCGAGGCTTCGGTTCAGGTCAATCTCGATGCGCGCAAGCGTGGGGCCGACAATCAGTATGAAGTGATCACCAAGATCAAGGTGACGTCCAAAGCCAAGGAATCCGGCGATACGATCTTTCTGCTCGAGCTGGAATACGCCGGTGTCTTCGTGATCGAAGGCGTGCCGGAGGAGCAGATGCACCCCTATCTGCTGATCGAATGCCCGCGGATCACATTCCCCTTCGTGCGGCGGATCGTCAGCGACGTGACGCGGGATGGCGGCTTCATGCCGATCAACCTCGAAAACATCGATTTCCTTGCACTTTATCGCAACGAACTGGCCCGGCGGGCCCAAGAAGCACAGGCCGGCAAACCCGCACAGGCTTGAGGCTCAGAGCTTCGTCCAGACAGCGTCGTCGCCCAGTTTCGCCACGAATTCGGCATGGGCGGCGGCTTCCTCCTCGGTCAGGCGCGAGGGGAGCGGTTGCGGCCTCGGGCGCGGACGCCAGCTGCCGGCGGTCGCTGTTTCACCCTTGGTCTGTTCCGGGGCGAGCACCAGATCAGGCTGACGGCCACCGATCAATTCCAGATAGACTTCCGCCAGGATTTCACTGTCGAGCAGGGCGCCGTGCAGGGTGCGGTTCGAGTTGTCGATGTTGAACCGGCGGCACAGGGCATCGAGCGACGCGGGCGATCCGGGAAACCGCCGGCGGGCAATCGCCAGCGTATCGAGGGCCTGATCCATCGGCAGTTGCGGCCGGTTGAGCCAGCGCAATTCGGCATTCAGGAATTTCATGTCGAACGAGGCGTTGTGGATCACCAAGCGGTCCGCACCGATGAATTTCACGAAAGCATCCGCAATATCCGCGAACAGCGGCTTGTCGCGCAGGAAATCGTCGCCCAATCCGTGCACTTCAAACGCCTCCTGCGGCATGGAGCGTTGGGGGTTGATGTATTGGTGATAGGTGCGGCCGGTCGGGACGTGGTTGATCAGTTCCACGGCTCCGATCTCGACAATGCGGTCACCCTCTTCGGGGTCGAAGCCCGTGGTTTCCGTATCGAGGACGATTTCACGCAGTTGCATCGGGCAGGCTCTCTTTGATTTGGGCCAGGATTTCCCGGACAGAGGCGCGAGCGCCATCCATAGTCAGGGAGCTGACTATATAGTCGGCCCGCGCCCGCTTGTCAGCGTCCGGCATCTGGCGCGACAGGATCAGGTCAAGCTGCTCTCTCGTCATGCCGGGCCGGGCCATCGCACGGGCCTCCTGCACCTCGGCGGGGGCACTCACGACGACAACCGCATCCATCCAACGCTCCGATCCTGTTTCAAACAGGAGCGGCACGTCAAAGAGGGTGATGGGCGCCGTGGAATTCTCGGCAAACAGGGCACGGTCCGCAGCGACCAGCGGGTGCACATGACGCTCGACCCATGCCAAGGCATTGGGATCCTCAGCGATACGTTGCTTGATCAGCTCGCGGGACACTTCTCCGTCGCGCACGACGGACGGCATGGCGTCCTGCAGGACTTTGACTGCAGCGCCGCCCTTGGCATAAAGGCGGTGAACGGCGGCGTCGGCGTCCCATACAGGGACACCTTCATCGGCAAACATCTGCGCTGTGGTCGATTTGCCCATACCGATAGAGCCGGTCAGGCCAAGACGAAACGTCATGACAACATCTCCTGTCTCACAAGATCGTCGACCTCCGGACGGCGACCGAACCACCGTTCGAAACCGGGCACACCCTGGTGGATGAGCATACCAAGACCATCGACCGTGACACAGCCCGCCGCCTCGGCCTCCTGCAACAGCTTGGTGCGAAGCGGCGTATAGACCAGATCGGTCACGACGGTGCCACGGCGCAACCCGTCAAGAGGGACACGGAACTCGGCGGCACCGGTCATGCCGAGCGACGTGGTGTTGACGACCGTGGTGGCATCCTCGAGCATATTGCCCGCCTGCACCCAATCGACCACGGTAATCCGGGAGCCGAAATCGTGCCGGAGCGTTTCTGCCTTGGGGCGGGTCCGGTTGGTGAGATAGATCTCCTTGGTGCCCGCCTCGATCAGCGATGAAATCACCGCGCGGGCAGCACCACCGGCACCAAGCACAGCGGCAGGTCCGGCGCTGGGATCCCAATCCGGCGCACCCTGTCTGAGATTGGCGAGGAATCCGTAACCATCTGTATTATCGGCATAAATCCGTCCATCTGCGCCAAATGCCAATGTATTCGCCGCGCCGATCAGCGTGGCGCGGTCGCTCACCTGATCGGCGATGGACAACACCGAGACCTTGTGCGGGATGGTAACATTTGCCCCGACAAAGCCCATCTTGGGCAAGGCACGGATCACGCCGGGCAGGTCGGCCTCTGTCACATGAAGCGGAACGTAGTCGCCGGCGAGCCCGTATCGGGCAAGCCAGAACTTGTGGAGCTTTGGAGATCTCGAATGCGAGATCGGACAACCGATCACGCCAGCGAGGGGGATGATGGAATGGGTCATGACGATACTGTCCCGCGCAATTGAAGATATGACAAGAGGTCGAGCAGGGGCAGGCCGAGAACGGTAAAGTAATCTCCCTCCACGCGAGAGAACATGCGAACACCTTCTTGTTCTAGTTTGTAGGCGCCGACGGCATGACGGATGCTGTCCCAGTTGCGGCTCACGTAGTCCGCGATCCAGTCGTCGGACATGGCGTGCATGGTCAGGCGGACGGTGCCGACGTGACGCCAGATCGGCTTTGCATCCTGATAAAGAACGACAGCGGACAAGAGGCGATGGGTCTTGCCCCGCATCGCGGTGATCTGGTCAATGGCGGTGTCCGGGCTGTCGGCTTTGGACAGGAGCGCGCGGTCGAATTCGAGAACCTGATCGCAGCCGATGACGATGGCTTCGGGATGGCGGGCAGCGACCTTGGCGGCTTTCATTTCAGCCAGCGTATCGGCAATATCGCGGGGTGAGGCGGCCTCGGCGAGAAGGGCGGCCTTGATCGCCTCCTCGTCCACGCGGGGTGTTTCGGTGGTGAAGGTCAGACCGGCATTCCGGAGCAACGTCGCACGGATCTGGGAGCCGGAGGCAAGGATCAGGGGTTCGGACATGTGGACAACTCTGCGGGCAAATCTGAGGACATCGGGCGGATGATTTTGGGGGTAAGGTGACGGCAGGCGCGACAGGGGGCAAGAGCTGTATACCATTGAGCACAAATCGGCGGTTTCGCGGAAGATATCCACTGTGGAGAAGGATAAAATCGGAGTGTTGATGCTTTTATATTGGCGCGAGAGTCAATGGACCGATGTTGGATTTGTAAAAGCCGAGACGAAAATTTTATTTCCTGTCTTCAGTGGGTTAGAAGTGTCCAGATTGATTCTCTGTCGTCGTGACAAATTTCTGGAGCTGTGGATAAAGCATTGGATGAATCGGTTTTCAGAGACTTATCCAGTGGCCTAATACATCATCATCTTTTCTTTTCTTTTTATTTATTAAAGGTAAAGAGATCTGGAAAAAGGAACGACCGATGCTCGATGCGCTGATGACATTCTATCCCTGGATCAAGGCGCTTCACATCATGTCGGTGATCGCCTGGATGGCGGGGATGTTCTACCTGCCACGGCTGTTTGTCTATCACGCAGAGAAAGCGACCGCAGGATCGGAACTGGATCTCACGCTCCAGACGATGGAGGAAAAGCTGCTACGGGTGATCATGAACCCGGCGATGATCGCGACATGGGTGTTCGGACTGATCCTCATCGGGCTGGGAGCCTTTGACTGGGGGGCTGTGTGGTCTTGGGCCAAGCTCGCGGCGGTGCTGGGCATGAGCGGGATGCACGGATGGCTGGCGGCGCGGCGCAAGGAGTTTGCGGCGGGGACGAATACCCGGACGGGCCGGACCTACCGAATGATGAACGAGGTGCCGACGGTGCTCATGTTCGTCATCGTGATCGCCGTCGTGGTGCGACCGTTCTGAGGCGGATATTGACTCGGATGGTCAGTTGGCTTAGCTGAGAAAAGCCGTCCCGTCCGGGAACAGCGGCGCTTCACGATGAAAAATTTGCCCAAGACGACCCGTTTGATCGGGTTGCATCAGGATATTGCCATGTCTCTCGACCGTCTGAACCTTGCCGACCTCAAGGCCCAGAGCCCCAAGGATCTGTTGTCTCTCGCCGAAGAGCTCGAGATCGAAAACGCATCCACCATGCGCAAGGGCGACATGATGTTTGCCATTCTGCGCGAGCGAGCGGACGAAGACTGGGTCATCGGCGGAGACGGTGTTCTCGAAGTGCTGCAGGACGGGTTCGGGTTCCTGCGGAGCCCCTCGGCGAACTATCTGCCCGGTCCGGATGATATCTATGTTTCGCCGGACATGATCCGTCAGTATTCGATGCGGACAGGGGACACCGTCGAAGGCGTGATCAAGGAGCCGAACGACAACGAGCGGTATTTCGCGCTTGTGACCGTGGAATCGATCAACTTCGAGGACCCGGAAAAGGCCAAGCACAAGGTCGCCTTCGACAACCTGACACCGCTCTATCCCGACGAGCGGCTGAAGATGGAAATCGACGATCCGACCGTGAAGGATCGGTCTGCGCGGATCATCGATCTCGTGGCGCCGGTGGGCAAGGGGCAGCGGTGTCTGATCGTTGCGCCGCCGCGGACGGGTAAAACCGTGCTGTTGCAGAACATCGCCAACTCGATCGAGAAGAACCACCCGGAGTGCTATCTGATCGTTCTGTTGATCGACGAGCGGCCCGAAGAAGTCACGGACATGCAGCGGTCGGTCAAGGGTGAGGTCGTGTCCTCGACATTCGACGAACCGGCCACGCGGCACGTAGCGGTGTCCGAGATGGTGATCGAAAAGGCAAAGCGGCTGGTCGAGCACAAGCGTGACGTCGTGATCCTGCTCGACTCGATCACCCGGCTCGGCCGGGCGTTCAACACCGTCGTACCGTCCTCGGGCAAGGTGCTGACCGGTGGTGTGGACGCGAACGCTCTGCAACGACCCAAGCGGTTCTTCGGTGCGGCGCGGAACATCGAAGAGGGTGGATCGCTGACGATCATCGCAACCGCGTTGATCGACACCGGAAGCCGAATGGACGAAGTGATCTTCGAGGAATTCAAAGGCACGGGTAACTCCGAGATCGTTCTGGACCGGAAGGTGGCCGACAAGCGGGTCTTCCCGGCGATGGACATCCTCAAATCCGGCACGCGGAAAGAAGAGCTGTTGGTGGACAAGTCGGATCTGGCCAAGACCTATGTGTTGCGTCGGATTCTGAACCCGATGGGCACCACCGACGCGATCGAATTTCTGATCGGAAAGCTGCGGCAGACCAAGACGAACTCCGATTTCTTCGACTCGATGAACACCTGAGTTATTATTTAATAACAAAGGCTTAAATCAATGGATACGATCTTTGCCTTGGCTTCGGCGCAGGGGCGTGCGGGCGTTGCCGTCATCCGAATTTCCGGACCAGCGGCCCGCGAGGCGCTTGTGCCACTGGTCGGGGATCTGCCCGTCGCGGGACGGAGCCTTCGGAAGGTTCGGGGTCCGGACGGTGAGGTGGTCGACGAAGCCCTCGTGTTGAGCTTCGCCAAGGGGCAGAGCTTCACCGGCGAGGCTGTGGTTGAGCTGCAATTGCATGGCAGCATCGCGATCGTCGACGCCGTGCTACGGCTTCTGGCGGATCGGCCCGGGCTGCGGCAGGCCGAGGCGGGCGAGTTCACACGACGGGCGCTGGAGAACGGGCGACTTGATCTGGCGCAGGTCGAAGGTCTGGCCGATCTGATCGACGCGGAAACCGAAGCGCAACGGCGGCAGGCGATGCAGGTGTTTCAGGGAGCACTAGGCGATCTGGCCACGATCTGGCGTCAAAAGCTGATCCGAGCGGCCGCCCTCATTGAGGCGACGATTGATTTCGCAGACGAAGAGGTGCCAGTCGACGTGACACCCGAGGTCACAGAGCTTCTTCGGGATGTGATGACCGACATGAAGGCGCAATCCGACGGTGTGCGTATGGCAGAGCGGGTGCGCGACGGGTTCGAAGTCGCGTTCGTTGGCGCGCCCAACGTCGGCAAGTCGACATTGCTCAATCGGTTGTCAGGACGTGAGGCGGCGATCACGTCCGAGATCGCGGGAACGACACGCGACGTGATCGAAGTGCGGATGACGTTGGACGGACTGCCTGTGACGCTACTCGATACGGCCGGCCTCCGTGATGCCGGGGACTCCGTCGAGGCAATCGGCATAAACCGGGGCAGGGAGCGGGCGATGGCGGCCGACATGCGGATTCACCTCGTGCTTGCAGGCGAGGCACCGTCCATGCCGGTCGAACCAGGCGACCTGATCGTCGTGGCGAAGTCGGATGTGAATACGGGTGCTGGGCTGACCATTTCGGCTTTGACGGGTCAGGGCGTCGATGAGCTTATTGAGGCCATCGGCGTAGAACTCAGCGGTCGAACCGCGATGATTGGCGCGGCACTGCGGGAGCGGCATCGCATAGCGATGGTCGAGGCAAGGGGGCATCTGGACGTCGCGACGAGCTTGCTGCCGAATGCGATTGAACTCGCCGATGTTTTGGCAGAAGAACTGCGCTCCGGGATCAGATGCGTCGACTCACTTGTCGGGCGCGTCGATGTCGAGGATATTCTTGGCGAGATCTTCAGTAGCTTTTGCATCGGCAAGTAGGCTTGGCAGTTAGGAGTGTTTCACGTGAAACAATTGGATTTCGACGTGATTGTCATTGGTGGTGGCCACGCGGGTTGTGAGGCGGCGGCTGCTTCGGCGCGAGCTGGGGCCAAGACCGCGCTGATCACTTTGCACTCCGCATCCATCGGAGTGATGTCCTGCAACCCGGCGATCGGCGGCCTTGGTAAAGGGCACCTCGTTCGCGAGATTGACGCGCTGGACGGTGTCATGGGGCAAGTGGCGGATTTCGCCGGAATCCAGTTCCGCTTGTTGAATCGGCGCAAGGGGCCAGCGGTGCAGGGCCCCCGTGCACAGGCCGACCGCGCGCGGTACCGGGCTGAGATGCAACGTCAGATGGCGCGCCTTGAAAACCTGTCGATCATCGAAGGCGAGGCGACGGATCTAATCATGGCCGGCGATGTCGTCCGTGGAGTCATTCTGGGCGACGGCGCTGAAATCAGCGCCCGCTCGGTGGTCCTGACGACGGGAACATTTCTTCGCGGCGTCATACACATCGGCGATGTTTCGTCGCCCGGTGGCCGAATGGGCGAACAACCGTCGATCAAGATGGCTGAGCGCATGTCCACCTTTGGGCTGCCGCTTGGCCGGCTGAAAACCGGAACACCACCCCGGCTCGACGGGCGGACAATCGATTGGTCGGGGCTCGAGATGCAAGCGGGCGACGATGAGCCGACGCTGTTTTCCTTTATGGGAACATCAGTTCAGGCACGGCAGATCTCTTGTGGTATCACCCACACCAACGAACGAACGCACGACATTATCCGGGCAAACCTAGATAGATCCGCCATGTATGGGGGCCATATCGACGGAATCGGCCCGCGCTATTGCCCCTCGATCGAGGACAAGATTGTCCGGTTTGGGGATAAGGACTCCCATCAGGTCTTTCTCGAGCCAGAGGGCTTGGAAGACTCCACCGTCTACCCGAATGGCATCTCAACCTCGCTTCCAGAGGACGTGCAGGAAAGCTACGTTCGATCTCTCCGCGGGCTGGAGAATGCCGTCATACTACAGCCGGGCTACGCCATCGAATATGACTATGTCGATCCCAGAGCACTGACGCCCGCGCTCCAAGTCAAGACCGTGCCCGGGCTCTATCTGGCCGGGCAGATCAACGGCACGACCGGTTACGAAGAAGCGGCGGCGCAAGGGCTGGTCGCTGGCCTGAACGCCGCCCGCGCGGCGAAGGATGCAGAGCCCTTTCATTTCAGCCGCGCTACCTCCTATATCGGCGTCATGATTGACGATCTCATCTCGCGGGGCGTATCCGAACCCTACCGGATGTTCACCTCGCGGGCAGAGTTCCGGCTTTCGCTGCGCGCAGATAACGCCGATCAGCGGCTGACCGAAACCGGACGTGAGCTCGGGTTGGTTAAGGAGGATCGTTGGTCGCACTTCTCCGCGAAAACAGAGCAGCTGAAGGCGGCCAAGTCCCGGCTCGACGCCGTGAGCGTCACCGCACGCGAATTGGCCGGGCAGGGGATCAAGATCAATCCCGACAAGGAACGGCGGACCATGACGGAGGCGCTTGCATTGAGCGACGCCGAATTCTCTCATCTCATTGCTTTGAATGCAGAGCTTGGAGATATTCCAATATCCATTCAAGAGCAGCTCAAGCGCGATGCTCTGTACGCAACGTACGTGGCGCGTCAGCAAAAAGACATCGACACGCTTCAGCGCGAAGAACATCAGGAAATACCAGCAGATTTCACCTATGACGACATTTCCGGCCTCTCGACGGAGTTGAAAACCAAGTTGACGCGAGCTCGACCTGCGTCCCTCGGCCATGCCGCGCGGATCGATGGAATGACGCCGTCGGCGCTTCTGCTCCTCTCGGCCAAGCTAAAGCGGCAATCTGTGGCGAAACTGGCATGAGCGAACCAAAGCGCATGTTGCTTCCCGGCTGGGATGTTTCACGTGAAACAATGGCAAAGCTGGAGCAATACGGTGATCTGATCCGCAAATGGACGCCAAAGATTAATCTCGTTGCCCCCGCAAGCCTTCCCGACCTATGGGAACGGCATATACTCGATTCCGCTCAACTGCTGCCCTTGGCGCCCACAGCGCCAAAAACATGGACCGATCTCGGCAGCGGAGGGGGGCTACCAGGCATCGTCATCGCGATTCTGTCCCCGGACACCGAAGTCACTCTAATCGAAAGCGATCAACGAAAAGCCGCGTTCTTGCGAACCTGCACCCGCGAACTGGGGCTCTCCGCCACAATCCGGCCAAATCGCATCGATGAGGTCGCGCCGTTAGGTGCCGACGTGGTGACCGCACGGGCGCTGGCCCCATTGCCAAACCTCCTGCCGTTGGTCGCAAGACACCTCGCACCCGACGGAATCGCACTGCTGCCAAAGGGCAAGAACGCACAAACTGAAATAGACGACGCTCGTGCTGACTGGGGCTTTGACCTTCAGACCCACACCAGCCATACCAATCCCGAAGCGACCATCCTGCGCCTAGAAAGGATCACTCGTGCCTGACCTCATCGCTCTGCGCAGCGCCAAAATTCTCGCCGTGGCCAATCAGAAGGGCGGTGTTGGCAAGACCACAACTGCGATCAACTTGGGCGCAGCCCTCGCTGAGTCCGGTCGCAAGGTGCTATTGATCGACCTCGATCCCCAGGGGAACGCGTCCACAGGCCTCGGGATACCGGCCGAAGAACGCGAAGTGACGACCTACGATTTCGTGCTGGGCGACGCCGGCCCCACCGAAGCCATTCAGGACACCAACGTCAAAAACCTGAAAATCATCCCTGCCACGACCGATCTGAGCTCCGCTGATATCGCCCTTATCGCAAACGAAAAGCGCAGCTTTCTGCTGCACGATGCACTCCGCGGCCCCGACATGGAGCCCTTTGAGTTCGACTACATCCTGATCGATTGCCCGCCATCGCTCAATATCTTGACGGTCAACGCCATGGTCGCCGCACACTCCATCGTCGTGCCGCTGCAAACCGAATTCTTCGCGCTCGAAGGTCTGAGCCAGCTCATGCTCACTCTGCGGGAAGTGCGGCAAACCGCGAACAAGGACCTGCGCATCGAAGGCGTGATCCTTACGATGTATGACCGGCGCAACAACCTGTCCCAACAGGTCGAGGCCGACGCCCGCGACAATCTCAAGGATCTCGTGTTCAAGACCGTGATCCCGCGCAACGTCCGGCTCAGCGAAGCGCCATCCTTCGCCATGCCCGTGCTCGACTATGACAGCGGATCGCGCGGAGCCTCGGCCTACCGTGATCTTGCCGCCGAACTCATCGCCCGCGAACGCTAATACCGGAAAGGATCCTCCCATGGCCGACAAAACCAACCGCACCCGTGGTCTCGGACGCGGCCTTTCCGCGCTCATGGCCGACGTCACACCCGAATCCGATGCGCCGGACGCACCGCGTCGTCCCGATTTGCGTGTGCCGGTCGAGAAGCTTCTGCCAAATCCGGATCAGCCCCGGCGAACCTTCCGAGAAGACGCGCTCGACGATCTCGCGGCCTCCATCCGCGAAAAAGGCATCATCCAGCCGCTGATCGTCCGGCCCGACCCGAATATCGAAGGCAGCTACCAGATCGTTGCCGGCGAGCGCCGGTGGCGTGCCGCTCAGCTCGCACAATTGCACGAAGTGCCGGTCATCCTGCGCGAATACACGGATACAGAAGTCCTCGAAGTCGCGATCATCGAAAACATCCAGCGGTCCGATCTCAACGCAATCGACGAAGCCGCCGGCTACAAGCAGCTCATGGATCGCTTCGGCCACACTCAGGATCAGCTCGGCACCGCCCTCGGCAAAAGCCGAAGCCACATCGCCAACCTGATGCGTCTACTCAATCTGCCCGACGACGTGCAGTTCTACGTCGTCGACGGCTCTCTCAGCGCCGGTCACGCCCGCGCGCTCGTTGGCCATCCAAAGGCCAGCGAACTGGCCCGCCGCATCATCACCGGAAAGCTCTCCGTCCGTGAGGCCGAGAAACTGGCAAAGACAGACGGAACAGAGCCAAAGAAGGCCCCTGCCCGCGAAAAGCCCCGCAAAGACGCCGATACAATCCAGATCGAGCAAGAACTCGCAGCGACCCTGAACATGGGTGTCAGCATCGAGCAGCAGCCTGACAAAGAGGGCGGGAGCCTGATCCTGCGCTATCGGAATCTCGAACAGTTGGACGACTTGCTCAGGGCGTTGTCGGGCGGCTAGGCGCCCAACAACCGCCGCAAAACCGCGTTCAAAACGGGCCGGCCCGCCTCGGTAACCCAAAGCCGCCGGTCGTCGGTCTCAATCATACCGATTTCGCGCAACGCATTGATATTGAAATCAAAAGAGTCGCCCGCCAACGCCTCCAAACGGTCAAGCCGAACCCCTTCCCGCAACCGAAGGCCCATCATCAGGAACTCCGCCACGTGATCCTCACGGGTGAGCGGTTCACGCAGGTCCTCGCCAGACTGCAAAGTCGCCACCCGCCGAAGCCATTCAAGCGGCGCCTTGGGCGCCTCTGTCGCAAATCTGACACCGTCCAACGTGACCCGGCCATGCGCGCCCGGTCCGATGCCGACATAGTCACCACCCTGCCAATAGATCAGGTTGTGACGACTCTCGCAGCCGTCTTTGGCGTGATTAGACACCTCATAGGAAGAGAACCCCGCCGCGGCCGTGACCTCCTGCGTCACCTCCCACATATCCGCCGAGCGGTCCTCATCCGGCAAGCCGCGCAAACGGCCTGCGGCAAACCGATCGCCAAACGCCGTGCCGTCCTCGATGGTCAATTGATAGAGCGACAGGTGATCGACCGCCATATCCAGCGCCTGTCGCAACTCGTCACGCCACGCCTCGACCGTCTGACCCTGCCGCGCATAAATCAGATCAAAGCTCACCCGGTCAAACACGTCCCGCGCAACCTCGAAGGCCGCCATCGCGTCGGCAACCGAATGCAGACGGCCCAGCGCCTTCAGATCCGGATCGTTCAACGCCTGAACGCCCATCGACACACGGTTGACGCCCGCGTCGCGATAGCCCGCGAACCGGGTCGCCTCCACGCTCGTGGGATTGGCCTCCAGCGTAATCTCGACGTCATTGGCCATTGGCCAGGCGTCGCGAACCGCGTTGAGTACGGCCTGAACGACAAACGGCTCCATCAGGCTGGGCGTGCCGCCGCCAAAGAATACCGACCGCATGACGCGGCCCGGCGTCTCTCCCGCGACGCGCCTGATCTCGCTCACATAGGCCTCGGCCCACCGGTTCTGATCGATCTGCGCCACCACATGGCTGTTGAAATCGCAATAGGGGCATTTCGACTGGCAGAACGGCCAATGGACATAGAGTCCAAAGCCGCCGTCCCGCCAATGATCTGTCAGATCAGGCAAAGCAGCCCTTCACCAGCTTGGCAAAAGCATCAGCGCGGTGGCTGATCTTGTTCTTTTCCCAGCGGTCCATCTCGCCAAAGGTGATGTCATAGCCTTCCGGTTGGAAAATCGGATCATAACCATGCCCCTGATCGCCGCGCATCGGCCAGACGATACGTCCGGGCATCTTGCCCTCGAACACTTCGTCGTGACCGTCGGGCCAAGCCAGCACCAGCGTGCAGCAGAAGGTCGCCGTCCGGGGCTCCGGGGCGCCGGCAGCTTCCAGTTCGGTCCACGCGCGGGTCATCGCCATCACGAAATCCCGGCCATTCGGTGTCTCCGCCCAATCGGCGGTATAGACGCCGGGCGCACCGCCCAGACCGTCAATGGTGATCCCGGAATCGTCCGCAAGGGCAGGGAGACCCGTCGCCTGTGCCGCCGCATGCGCCTTGATCCGGGCGTTTCCGATGAAGTTGTCCTCGGTCTCATCCGGCTCTGGCAGGCCATGATCCGCGTTGGATGACAACGACACACCGAACGGAGACAGCAAGTCCGCGATCTCCTCGAGCTTGCCCGCATTATGGGTCGCGACGATCAGCTCCTTCTCCTCAAAGCGGCGCATGGATCAGGCCACCGCCGCCAATTGGGCGGCGCGAAGCTGCACACAGCCCTCCGTCGCCAGATCAAGCAGACCGTCCATCTGCTCGCGGCTAAAGGTCGAACCCTCGGCCGACATCTGCACTTCGATCAGCTTGCCGCCGGTCATGACGAAATTGCCGTCCACGCCCGCTTCGCTATCCTCGGGATAGTCGAGGTCCATGACCATCTGGCCCGCATAGATACCACAACTCAGGGCCGACACGGGCTCGATCAGCGGATCGGATGTGATCAGACGGGCCTTCATCAACTTGTTGACCGCCAGCTTCAGGGCGACCCAACCACCGGTGATCGACGCGCAGCGTGTGCCGCCGTCGGCTTGGATCACGTCACAGTCGATGGTGATCTGACGCTCGCCCAAGGCAACGCGATCGACGCCCGCGCGCAAGGAGCGGCCAATCAGGCGCTGGATCTCTTGGGTGCGACCGCTCTGGCTGGTCTTGGCCTCGCGGCGCATCCGGGTGTTGGTGGCCCGGGGAAGCATGCCGTATTCGGCGGTCACCCAGCCAAGCCCGGAATTCTTCATGAAGGGCGGCACCTTTTCGTCGATAGACGCGGTGCACAGCACATGGGTGTGGCCCATCTTGATCAGGCAAGATCCTTCAGCATGGCGGTTCACGCCCACTTCGATCGACACTTCGCGCATTTCGTTGATCTGACGGCCGGATGGACGCATGGTGAAACCTCTCTGAATTGTGTTGGGCTCGGGATACGTGGGGCAGGGGCCGATGCCAAGCCCGTTCGGCATATCGCATTGACCCCGGCGCACTTAAGGCTTTAATTGGCTCGCCCCCCAGACAGGCAGAGAAATGGAAAACAAGCCGCCCCGAATCGAAGAGATGAACGACCGGTCCCGCGAGGTCTTTCGCCGGGTCGTCGAGGGCTATCTTGAAACCGGCGCCCCGGTCGGATCGCGCACGCTCAGCCGAACGCTGTCCGAACAGGTCAGCGCGGCCACGATCCGCAACGTGATGAACGATCTGGAATACCTCGGGCTGTTGGGCAGCCCCCATGTCAGCGCCGGGCGGGTGCCGACGCAGATGGGGCTGCGGATGTTCGTCGACGGTTTGCTCGAGGTCGGAGATCTGGCAGGCGACGACCGGGCCAAGCTCGATCAGACGATGGGCGACAACGGCGGCGACGTGTCGACGCTGCTCGACCGGATCGGCTCGGCGCTGTCCGGTGTCACGAACGGGGCGAGCCTCGTTCTGACGCCAAAACACGAAGCGCCGATCAAACATATCGAATTCGTCTCGCTCAGCCGCGAGCGGGCACTCGTCGTGCTGGTCTTTGCCGACGGGCACGTGGAAAACCGGATCTTCGCGCCGCCGCCGGGGCAAACACCGTCGTCCATGCGCGAGGCCGCGAACTTCCTGAACGCCATCGCCGAAGGTCGGACGCTCAGCGAGCTGAGCGGTGCGATCAGCGCCGAGATCAGCAAACGCAGGCAAGAGATCGACGGCCTCGCCGCCGCTCTCGTCGAGAACGGGCTGGCCACGTGGATCAATCAGGGTGAACAGGGCGAACGACTGATCGTCCGGGGGCGCGGCAACCTGCTCGGCAAGGACGAAGACGGGGCTGATCTGGATCGAATCCGTACGCTCTTCGACGACCTCGAACGCAAGCGCGATATCGCCCAGTTTCTGGAACTCACCGAGGAAGGCGAAGGCGTTCGCATTTTTATTGGCTCCGAGAACAAACTCTTTTCACTTTCGGGTTCCAGTCTCGTCGTTTCTCCTTATATGAACGCCGACCGAAAGATCATCGGGGCGGTCGGAGTGATCGGCCCCACCCGTCTCAACTATGGGCGCATCGTGCCCATCGTGGATTATACAGCGCAACTGGTCGGCAGACTCCTGTCCGACCGGACCTGAAGGAAAGAAGTGACAATGGCAGAGCGTGACGCAGAACCTCAATCCCTTGATGAAATGGCCGCAGAAGCTGACGCCATCGAGGCGGAACAGGCCGAAGAAGGTTATGACGAACTCGAGGCACTCCGGGCCGAGCGCGACGAATTGAAAGACCGTTTTATGCGGGCGCTGGCCGATGCCGAGAACACACGCAAGCGGGCCGAGCGAGATCGGCGCGAGGCCGAGAACTACGGTCCCTCACGCATGGCCCGCGACATGCTGCCCGTCTACGACAACATGCGCCGCGCCCTGCAATCGGTGACCGAAGAGCAGCGCGAAGCGCAAGCGGCCCTGATCGAAGGGATCGAGCTGACCATGCGCGAGCTGATCAGCGTCTTTGGCAAGCACGGCGTGCAGCCCATCGTCCCGGAAGTGGGCGACAAATTCGATCCGCAGACGCATCAGGCGATGTTCGAGGCACCTGTTCCCGGCACCAAAGCAGGCGACATCATCCAGGTGATGACCGAAGGCTTCTGGCTCCACGACCGGCTCTTGCGGCCGGCGCAGGTCGGCGTTTCGTCGACACCTGCCTCCTGATCGGATCGGTGGGGAATACCCCACCGTTCGCCTCCGGCGGGAGTTTTCTGCCAAGATGAAGACAGACGCTACGCCTCGTCCATGAGCGTCCGCAGTTCATAGACGAGGGCAAGCGCCTCTCTGGGGCTCAACTCGTCCGGTAGAATTCCGGCAAGTCGATCCTCGACGGCCGAAACCTTTTGGGGGGGAGCGGGCTGGACGGGCGTTGCCGAGAACAGCGGCAGATCGTCGATCAGCGCATCCTTGCGGCCACCGCCCTCGCGCTCGCCCTTTTCCAACGCCTCCAGAACGACCTTCGCCCGTTCGACGACCTGCGTCGGCAAACCGGCGAGCCGGGCGACCTGCACCCCGTAGGACCGATCCGCCGTGCCCTTGCGCACTTCGTGCAGGAAGATGACGTCGCCGTCCCACTCCTTGACCGTCACGGTGGCATTCTCCACACCGTCCAGCCGCGATGCGAGGGCGGCCATCTCGTGATAGTGGGTCGCGAAAATCGCGCGACAGCGGTTTACTTCGGCCAGATGCTCCAGCGTCGCCCAGGCGATGCTGAGGCCGTCATAGGTCGCCGTTCCACGTCCGATCTCATCAAGGATGACCAACGCCCGGTCGTCGGCCTGGTTCAGGATGGCCGCGGTTTCCACCATCTCGACCATGAAGGTCGACCGCCCCCGCGCCAGATCGTCCGACGCCCCGACCCGGCTGAAGATCTGGCTGACGATCCCGATATGCGCCTCCGAGGCCGGCACATAGCTGCCCATCTGCGCCAGTACGGCGATCAGCGCATTCTGGCGCAGAAAGGTCGATTTACCCGCCATGTTCGGACCGGTGAGCAGCCAGATCGGCGCCTCGGTCAACGCGCAATAGTTGGCGACAAACGGCGCGCCGAGCCGGGCCTGCGCCTGCTCTACCACCGGGTGCCTGCCTGCCGTCACCTCAAAGGCGCGGCTGTCGTCGATCACCGGCCGACACCAGTTTTCGCGCTGGGCCAGATCCGCCAGCGCGGCGGCAAGGTCGAATTCGGCCAAGGCCGCCGCAAGCGCGCCCAAAGGCCCGGCGGCCGCGACGATAGACTCTTTCAGGCTGGCATAGAGCCGCTTTTCGATGTCGAGCGCGTGGCCGCCCGCATTCAGAATGCGGGTCTCGATCTCGTTGAGATCGACCGTCGTGAAACGCACCTGATTGGCGGTCGTCTGCCTGTGGATAAACGTCTCGTTGAGGGGTGCGGCCATCATCTTTTCGGCATGGGTGGCCGTGGTCTCAATGAAGTAGCCCAAGACATTGTTATGCTTGATCTTCAGACTCGGCACCTCGGCCAGCGCGGCGTAGTCGGACTGCATTCCCGCGATCACGCTGCGCCCCTCGTCGCGTAGCTTGCGGGCCTCGTCCAGATCGGCGTCATATCCCGGCGCGATGAACCCGCCGTCGCGCGACAGGACCGGCGGCTCCGCGACGAGGGCCTCGCCGAGCAGATCCCGCAGATCGTCGTGACCGGTCAGGTGCCGCGCCGCGAGAGTCAGAACCGGCGGCAACTCATGGGCTTGGCAGGCGGCGTTGACCCTGTCCGCCACCTCCAGCGTGTTGCGGATGGCAGCCATGTCGCGCGGCCCGCCACGATCCAGCGCCAGTCGGGACAAGGCCCGATCCACGTCGTGAGCACCACGCAGAGCCTCGCGCAGATCCTCTCGGAATCGACCCTGTTCCAGCATGAATTGCACCGAAGCCTGCCGTTCGCCGATCACGTCGGCGCGGCAGGCAGGCGAGGCGAGCCGGCGCTCCAAGAGCCTCGCTCCGGCGGCGGTCACGGTCCGGTCGATCACCGACAGCAGCGATCCCTGCCGCCCGCCGCCCATCGCATGGGTCAGCTCCAGCGACCGGCGCGTGGTGGCGTCGATCTGCATGACCGGGCTGTCGCCTTCCTGCACCGGCGGGCGCAGCAGCGGCATGTTGCCCTTTTGGGTAATGTCGAGATACTCGACCAGCCCCGCGAGCGCCGAGATCTCGGTCCGGGTAAAGCTGCCGAACGCGTCCAGAGAGGCGACGCCATAGACGGAGCAAAGCCGCTTTTCGCCACTGGTGCTGTCAAAGGCGGTGCGGCCCAGCCCGGTCATCGCAGCACCCAGATCCGACACCACCTCGGCCAGCTCGGATTCGAGCGCCTCGGACACCAAGACCTCGCGCGGGGTCAGTCGGGCCAGTTCCGGGCCAAGCCGCATCCGGCTGCACGCCATGACAGAGACCGCGCCGGTCGAAATATCGACCCAGGCCAGCGCGCCTTCGTCCCGGATCTCGGCATAGGCGGCAAGATAGTTGTGGCGGCGGGCGTCGAGCAGGGTGTCTTCGGTCAGCGTCCCGGGGGTGACGAGGCGGACGACATCGCGGCGGACGACCGATTTCGATCCGCGTTTCTTGGCCTCCGATGGGTCTTCCATCTGCTCGCAGACGGCCACCCGGAAACCCTTGCGGATCAGCGTCAGGAAATAGCCCTCCGCGGCATGAACCGGCACGCCGCACATCGGAATATCGGCGCCGGCATGTTTGCCGCGCTTTGTCAGGGTGATGTCGAGCGCGGCGCTGGCGGCGACCGCGTCGTCAAAGAACATCTCGTAGAAATCGCCCATCCGGTAGAACAGCAAGGCGTCGGGATACCCCGCCTTGATCTCCAGAAATTGCGCCATCATTGGCGTGACGGTCTCGGTCATTTCGGCCCCCCGGCTGCGTGTCCCGGACACTAACCACCCGCTGTTAGCGACGAAAGTCGAAAACAGAGCCGTTGCAGCGAACGGTGGAACCCCGCTATCAACGCAGGGCAGTCTAGGGAGGACACCACATGACCAAGCCGCGCTTCAGCCGCGAGGATGCTCTGAATTTCCACCTAGAGCCATCGCCCGGCAAGTGGGAGATTCAGGCTACCGTCCCGATGACGACGCAGCGCGACCTGTCGCTGGCCTATTCGCCCGGCGTGGCGATCCCCTGCGAGGAAATCGCCAAGACCCCGGAGCTGGCCTATGACTATACCAACAAGGGAAACCTTGTGGCGGTGATCTCCAACGGGACGGCGGTTCTGGGGCTCGGCAATATCGGGGCGCTGGCATCAAAGCCGGTGATGGAGGGCAAGTCGGTGCTGTTCAAGCGGTTCGCCGACGTGAACTCGATCGATCTCGAGATCGACACCGAAGACCCGGATGCCTTCTGCAACGCCGTGCGGCTTCTTGGCCCCTCCTTCGGCGGGATCAACCTCGAAGATATCAAAGCGCCCGAATGCTTCATCATCGAGCAGCGGCTCAAGGAAGAGATGGACATCCCGGTCTTTCACGACGACCAGCACGGCACGGCTGTGATCTGTGCGGCGGGGCTGATCAATGCGCTGCATATCTCGGGGAAGAAGATCGAGGACGTGCGGATCGTGCTCAACGGAGCAGGGGCGGCGGGGATCGCATGCCTTGAACTGCTCAAGAGCATGGGGGCCAAGCACGACAACTGCATCATGTGCGACACCAAGGGGGTGATCTACCAAGGACGCACCGAGGGTATGAACCAGTGGAAATCGGCGCACGCGGCGCAGACAGACACCCGGACCCTGGCCGAGGCGATGGACGGGGCCGACGTGTTCCTCGGAGTATCGGCCAAAGGGGCGGTGACGCCGGAGATGGTCGAAAGGATGGCGCCGAACCCGGTGATCTTTGCAATGGCCAACCCCGATCCCGAGATCACGCCCGAAGAGGCGCACGCCGTGCGGTCCGATGCCATCGTGGCCACCGGGCGGAGCGACTATCCCAATCAGGTCAACAACGTGCTCGGCTTTCCCTACCTGTTCCGGGGGGCGCTCGATATCCATGCGCGGGCGATCAACGACGCGATGAAAATCGCCTGCGCCGAGGCTCTGGCCGAATTGGCACGCGAGGATGTGCCCGACGAGGTCGCCATGGCCTATGGGCGCAAATTGTCGTTCGGACGGGACTACATCATCCCGACGCCGTTCGATCCGCGGCTGATCCACCGGATCCCGCCCTATGTGGCGCGGGCCGGTATGGATACCGACATGGCGCGGCGGCCGATCATCGACATGGAGGGGTATGAGGAAAGCCTCAAGGTCCGGATGGACCCGACCGCCTCGATCCTGCGGGGCATTCATGCCCGGGCGCGGGCGGCGCAATCGACGATGATCTTTGCCGAGGGCGACGATCTGAGGGTGCTGCGGGCGGCGGTGGCCTACCAGCGGTCGGGCTTGGGCAAGGCGCTCGTCGTCGGGCGCGAAGCGGAGGTGGCCGAAGCGCTGACGGCCATCGGGATGCCCGACGCGGTGGCCGAGCTCGAAGTCGTCAATGCGGCGAACACAGAGCATCTGGAGACCTACAAGACCTTCCTCTACGAGCGGCTGCAACGCAAAGGGCACGACCGGCAGGACATCCACCGGTTGGCCTCGCGGGACCGGCACGTCTTTGCCGCGCTGATGCTGGCGCATGGGCATGGCGACGGGATGGTCACCGGGGCCACGCGGAAATCGGCGCATGTGCTGGAACTGCTGAACCATGTCTTCGACGCGCAGCCGTCCGATGGGGCGGTCGGCGTCAGCGTGGTGCTGCACAAGGGGCGTATCGTGCTGATCGCGGATACGCTGGTGCACGAATGGCCGGACGAGAACGATCTGGCCGACATCGCCGAACGGGGTGCCGGCGTGGCGCGCCACATGGGGCTGACCCCGCGGGTGGCGTTCCTGTCGTTCTCGACCTTTGGTTACCCGGTCTCGGAGCGGGCGACCAAGATGTACGAGGCGGCAGCGGTGCTGGACGGGCGCAACGTTGATTTCGAGTACGAAGGCGAGATGACGGTGGATGTGGCGCTGAACCCTAAGGCGCAAGAGCACTATCCGTTCAGCCGGCTCACCGGAGCGGCAAACGTGCTGGTGGTCCCGGCCCGGCATTCGGCCTCGATCTCGGTCAAGCTGATGCAGGAAATGGCAGGGGCAACGGTGATCGGGCCGATCCTGACCGGGGTCGACAAGCCGATCCAGATTTGTTCGTCGGTCTCGACCTCGAACGACATCCTCAATATGGCGATCATGGCGGCCTGCAATGTCGGCTGACGGTGGTTGCGGCGAGGTGGGAGCCTCCGGCGGGGATATTTTTGACCCAAAGAAGCAAAGGGCAGCGCGATGACCATCTGGAACCTCGGCTCGATCAATGCCGATCATGTCTATGCCGTGGACCATATCCTCGCACCGGGTGAGACCTTGGCCGCGACCGATCTGACCACCGGGTTGGGCGGCAAAGGCGCCAACATGTCCGTCGCATGCGCCCGTGCCGGCGCGCGCATCGGACATATCGGGGCGGTCGGGCCGGAGGGAGGCTGGGCCGTGGACCGGCTCACCGAGTACGGCGTCGACAACCGCTGGATCAAGCGGCTGGATGTGCCGTCCGGTCATGCCATCATCACCGTGGCTGAGGATGGTGAGAACAGCATCATCCTGTTTCCGGGAGCCAATCGTGCGCTGCCGATCGAGGCCATCCGCGCGGCGCTGGCCGAGGCAGAGGTGGGCGATTGGTTCCTCACGCAGAACGAAACGAACCTTCAGGCCGAGGCTGCCGCCCTGGCCCGCGAGATGGGGCTGAAGGTCGGCTATGCCGCAGCACCGTTCGATGCGCAGTCCGTCGCCGCGGTCCTGCCGCTGATCGACTTTCTCATCCTGAATGAGGTGGAGGCGGCGCAGCTCGAGGCGGCCACCGGCACTGCCCCCGGCGCGTTGGAGGTCAACGATGTGATTGTCACCCTCGGCGCCGATGGGGCGCGATGGTTCGACAATCGGTCCGGCACGGTCGAAGATTTCCCCGCGATCCCGGTGACCCCCGTCGACACCACAGGAGCGGGGGACACCTTCACCGGATACGTCCTCGCCGGGCTCGATCGCGGGATGCCAATGGGCCAGGCCATCGGGCTTGCGATGCGGGCTGGGGCGCTGATGGTCACGCGGCCCGGCGCGGCGGATGCGATCCCCGATCTGGCCGAAGTGCAGGCCTTTCTGCAGCCCGACCGTTCGCAGGGGTAACGTTCGGCCGCCCGCGCCGATACTGAAAATGACACCGACGCGATACCGACGTCACACCGACGGCAGACCGCACCGGTGATTCGGCCGGGTTAACGTCAGTTCAGAAAAGGTGCGTCGTCGCCCCAGATTTGGCGGACACGGGCATCCCGGCCACAGCCGTTTCGGTAGAACTCATAGGCGTTGGCCTGCGTCTTCGGACCTTGCCGTGTCACTACGATCTGGCGGCCGCGGTAATAGTCCTGATGGTAATCGTCCGCCGGATAGAAGGTGGCCGCCGGCTCGATCCGCACCGCTATACGCTGGCCAAGTTCCTGACCCGCTTGGGAAATCGCGTTCTCGGCCGACTGGCGTTGGGCCGCAGTCTCGACAAAGATCGCGGTCCTGTAGCTCTCACCCCGGTCACAGAACTGCCCCCCCGCATCCAGCGGATCGACAGACCGCAGGAATAGGTAAAGAAGCTGATCATAGGTGACGACGCTTGGATCATAGGTGATCTGCACAACCTCATAGTGCCCTGTACCGCCTGCGGTGACTTGCCGATAGGTGGGATTGGCGACGGTCCCGCCGGCAAAACCGGAAACAACCTCCGAGACCCCGGACACCTTCTCGAAATCGGCCTCGACGCACCAGAAACAGCCCCCCGCGACGACCATCGTATCGGCCTTGGCCCCGGTCGATTGCAGAACGAGGCCGGCGACAACCGCCACGCCCAGAGCTATCATTTTGAATGTATTGCGAAAATCAGACATCACAGGTCTCCTTTGTCTGATACACTGTGCCCAAAGCCCCAAACCGTGCAACGGTCCGAGCGCGCTGATCACGGCCCTTTTACCCCTTGGAACATTTCCCGCATTTGCCTAGCGTCCGCCGAAAAGGGGGATCAAATGGCCGATCACGTCACCACACACCAAGCCCACGAGGACGTCCGCAACGAGGCGATCCTGATATGGGTCAACGGGGCTCTGAAACCAAAGGCCGAGGCGATGGTCAGCGTGTACGACAGCGGCTTCATGCTGGGCGATGGGGTTTGGGAGGGGCTGCGGCTCTACCACGGCAAATGGTCGTTCCGGGAGGAACATCTCGATCGGCTCTTCGAGGCGGCCTTGGCCATCGACCTCGACATAGGTCTGACGCGAGCCGATCTCGCACAAGCCCTTGATGATACGGCGAAAGCGAACGGCATGACCCATGACGCACACGCCCGCCTGATGGTCACACGTGGGGTCAAGACGCGGCCCTTCCAGCATCCCTCCCTGAGCCGGTCAGGCCCGACCATCGTCATCATCATGGAGCACTCGCAGCCATCCATCCCGCGGCCGATCCGGCTCGCCACGGTGCCGCACCAGCGGGGCTTGCCGATGACCCAGGACCCCAAGCTCAACAGCCATTCCAAGCTCAACTGCATCCTCGCCTGCATCGCCGCGGAAAAGGCCGGCGCCGACGAGGCGCTGATGCTCGACGTTCATGGTTTTGTGAACACGACCAACGCCTGCAATTTCTTCATCGTGCGCAAGGGCGAGGTTTGGACATCGACAGGAGACTACTGCATGAACGGGATCACCCGGCAAAAGGTCATCGACCTGTGCAGAGCCAACGACATCCCTGTATTCGAACGTAATTTCAGCCTCGTCGAAACCTATGGCGCAGACGAGGCGTTCCTCACAGGGACGTTCGGAGCACAAACGCCAGTCGGCGAAATAGACGGGCGGCAAATCGGCACGGGCCAAATGGGCCCGATGACCGAACGGCTTCGCGGTCTCTACAAAAGCCTCGTCGGCGCATGACCACAGTGCTTCTTTGGGTCGAAAATATCCCACGGGGGTGCGGGGGTGTGAAACCCCCGCTCCGTCATTTCGATAAAGGAAGCAACAGATGAAAATCGCCGTGTGGTCCGGGCCACGCAATCTGTCGACAGCGATGATGTATGCCTTCGGAAACAGGGCGGATGTAACGGCTTGGGACGAGCCGTTCTATGCGTCCTACTTGCATGCCACGGGGATCATCCACCCGATGAACGACGCGATCCTCGCCGCCCAGCCGACCGATGCCATGCAGGTCATTGCCGATCTGGCCCAAACTGCCGAAACGCCGCACAGCTATTTCAAGTTGATGACGCATCACATGCTGCCGGACGTTCCGCTGGAATGGGCCAAGGATTGCATAAACGTGCACCTGATCCGACATCCCGCACGGGTGATCGCAAGCTATGGGGCAAAGCGGTCCGAGATCACGTCAAACGACATCGGCTTTCAGCGGCAGGCCGAGCTTTACGACCACTTGGGCGGCGTCGTGATCGATAGCTTTGACGTGCGGGCAAATCCACAGGGTGTGCTTGAAAGGCTCTGCGCCGCCATCGGTCTGCCATTTGATCCAGCGATGCTCAGATGGCCCGCGGGGGCGCGGCCCTATGATGGCGTATGGGCCGATCACTGGTACGGGGCGGTGCACAAATCAACGGGGTTCGCGGGCGGCGAAGGGGAATTGCCGGTGCTCGATGGACGCGACGCGGCGCTGCGCGACGCCGCCCTGCCGCACTATGAAAAGCTGGCGAAACTCAAACTCTAAAGGTCGCGGGACAGCACGGTTTCGCCGTCAACGATCAGCCCTGTCGGCTCTAGGCCAAGGCTGCGATAAAACGCCAGACCTGCGGCATTCTCGGGCACGACCGAGGTGCCGAACCTTGGATTGCCGCGCGCTCTGGCCCAATCAAAGGCAAGACCCATCGCCGCACGGCCATAGCCCTTGTTCTGATGGTCTGCCCCGATCAGCAACCGCCACAAATTGGCGGCTTCGCGATCTTCGCCTTCCATCACATAGGCATGCTCGCGAAAGTCGATCATCGCCAGCAAACCAACGATCTCATCGTCGTTGCGGATCGCAAAGACGTAGGCCCCGGTTTCATAGGGGGCCTGCGCCAGCGTGAACTCGTTGGGCGCGACCCAGCCGTCCTGTTCGGCCGTCACCTTCAGCCGGAAGAGCGGGTGTAAATCATCCCGCTCGACTGGCCGAAGGGTAATCACTTCGCCAATCTTTTGTTGCGCGAGGCCAGCAGCTTCAGGCGCAGGGCGTTCAACTGGATAAAGCCTTGCGCGTCCGTTTGATCGTAGGCGCCTGCATCGTCCTCAAAGGTCACATGTGCCTCGGAATAGAGCGAATGATCCGACCAGCGGGCAACCGTGCGAACGCTACCCTTGTAGAGCTTCACGCGAACAGTGCCGCTGACGTGTTCCTGGCTCTTGTCGATCAGGGCCTGCATCATCTCGCGCTCGGGCGAGAACCAGAAGCCGTTGTAGATCAGCTCGGCATAGCGCGGCATGATCGAATCCTTGAGGTGCCCAGAGCCGCTATCGAGCGTGATCTGCTCGATGCCGCGGTGCGCTTCCAGCAGGACGGTGCCGCCGGGGGTCTCGTAGATCCCTCGGGACTTCATGCCGACGAAACGGTTTTCGACCAGATCGAGCCGACCGACGCCGTGCTTGCCACCCAACTCATTGAGCTTGGTCAGGATCGTGGCGGGCGACATCGCCTCGCCGTTGATCGCCACCGCATCGCCGCGCTCAAAGGTGATCTCCACCATTTCGGGCGTATCTGGGGCGTCCTCCGGGGCGACGGTGCGCTGATAGACGTAATCGGGGGCCTCTTCGCCGGGGTTCTCCAGAACCTTGCCCTCGGACGAGGTGTGCAGCAGGTTGGCGTCCACGCTGAACGGGGCCTCGCCGCGCTTGTCCTTGGCGATCGGGATCTGGTGGGCTTCGGCATAGGCGAGCAGCTTGGTCCGGGACGACAGGTCCCATTCACGCCAAGGAGCGATCACCTTGATCTCGGGGTTGAGTGCATAGGCGGCCAGTTCGAACCGAACCTGATCGTTGCCCTTGCCGGTCGCGCCATGCGCCACCGCATCGGCCCCGGACTCAGCGGCAATCTCGACCAAACGCTTGGAAATCAGCGGGCGGGCGATCGACGTGCCCAAGAGATACAGGCCCTCATACAGCGCATTGGCTCGAAACATCGGGAAAACGAAATCGCGCACGAATTCCTCGCGCACGTCTTCGATGTGGATGTTCTCGGGCTTGATACCCAGCATTTCCGCCTTCTTGCGGGCGGGCTCCAGCTCTTCGCCTTGCCCAAGGTCAGCGGTGAAGGTGACGACCTCGCAGCCGTATTCCGTCTGAAGCCACTTGAGGATGATCGAGGTGTCCAAACCACCGGAATAGGCAAGGACGACTTTCTTGGGGGCGGTCATGAGCTATAGCCTTTGAATCAGGTATATTTGACGACGCGCGATACTCGGTTTCCGCCCTAGGGGCAAGGTAGACTGCTGAATGCAACGGGCGGCGGCTCAGTTCCGTGCGATTTGAATCCGGTTCCTGCCCTCGGCCTTGGCGTTGTAAAGCGCCGTGTCGCAGCGGCGATAGATCTGCCCCGATGTTTCGCCGCCGACGAAACCGCACAGGCCGGCGGAAAACCTGACAATCAGGTCCGGCTCCGAGTCGAGAAGAGGCGCTTTGCTGACCGTGTCCAAGAGGCGCTTCAGTATCCAATGGGCCTCGTCCACCGTCGTGACCGGCAAATTCAGCAGAAACTCCTCGCCGCCGACGCGGCCAAAGCTATCCTTCGGGCGGATGTTCTGGCGAACGACCTCGGCAAAGCGCATGAGGATGCGGTCGCCGGTGGGATGACCGTAATCGTCGTTGATCAGTTTGAAATGGTCCAGGTCGATCAGACAGGTGCAACCGTGGACTGGGCCATAGGCCGAACGCCCCGCCAACAGATCATCGAGACAGGCCATGATATGACGACGGTTCGACACTCCGGTCAGATCGTCTGTCTGAGATGCCTTCATGGCGATGTCCCGGTCTTGGCGCAAGGATTGCTCCGACTGAAACAGATCCGTGATCTCGACACCGACGAACAGATTCCAGCCGTTCGGCAGAACGGTTTCGCTCGCCATCAGCCAGCGGCCGTCGTGAAGGTCTGTCTCGAACCTGCGATGGGGGCTCTTGCCGCGTCGTGACGCTGCGGAACGGATCCAGTCGTCGATGTTGTCGGTGTGCAGAATGGTGCCGCGCCGCGCCGGACATGGCGAGCGCCTCAAGTAGCTGAATAGTCGGTTCGTCGACTTCGCCAACAAGCGTTCCGATCCAGTTGCGCACATTCTCCAAACCCACCGCACCTCTCAAAGATTTGGCCGCCCTTTCGCGGCCTGCCTAATCTGTAAAGATAATGGAGAAACTCTCGAAAGTCGTTAATGAATTCACAGAACTGCTTGTTCCAAGAAGGCTTTATCTCCCTCATTGTACAAGAAATCGCGGGCGGCTTCGGGCTGCAGCCACAGGGCGGAATGGTCTGGCTCGATCGGCGGGCCAAGCCGCCGAACCGGGCGAGCCACATAGATGGTGCACAGCTTTTCCGCCCAAAGATCGTATTCCGGCATGAAGGTGAATCGACGAAAGGCCCCGATGCGGCGGGGGGCGGCGATGCTCCAGCCGGTCTCTTCAAAGACCTCGCGATGAAGCGCTGCGATAGGGTGCTCGCCGGGATCGATCCCGCCGCCAGGCAATTGGATTTCGGCGGTTTCAGCCTCCTGCAGCGTGCACAGAACCATTCCGTCTCGCGGCAGAACGGCATAGACGCCGGGGCGCATTTTGTAGCGTCGACCGGTTTGCGGTGGCGTGCCATACCGTTTGATCATATCTGCCACCCCCTTGGTGCTGCGCTGGACGACCCTATATGGACGCGGTATGCCAACTCCGACCTTGTAAGGAAAGACCATGACCCTTGGCGCTCGTATAGCCTGGGACGATACCGTCCTGCCATTCCAACTCGACCGGTCCGATATTCGTGGCCGGGTGGCCCGTCTCGACGGTGTTCTGGACAATGTGTTGGCACAGCACAACTACCCCCCGGTGATCGAAAGCCTCGTCGCCGAGATGGCTTTGCTCACCGCGTTGATCGGGCAAACCGTGAAACTGCGCTGGAAGCTGTCGCTTCAGGTGCGCGGCGATGGTCCTGCGCGCCTGATCGCCACCGACTACTACGGTCCGACTGCCGACGGGAAGCCGGCTCAGATCCGGGCCTATGCCAGCTACGACGCCGAACGGCTCGATCTGTTGGCCGATCCGTTCAGCCAGATCGGCAAAGGCTATTTCGCAATCCTGATCGATCAGGGCGAGGGCAACACACCCTACCAGGGGATCACGCCGATTGCCGGCGGGTCGCTGTCGGCCTGTGCGGAAACCTACTTCGCCCAATCCGAGCAACTGCCGACGCGGTTCTCGCTCTCGCATGGCCGGTCGCAGCTGCCGGGCGAGGGTGAAACCTGGCGTGCAGGCGGCGTCATGCTGCAACACATGCCGAAGGCGTCGCCCTTTGCCAAAGACGGCCCGTCCGGCGAAGACGGCTTGCTCGATGCCAGCGATGTGCTCGACGAGGAAGAAGGCGAGAACTGGAACCGCGCCAACGTTCTTCTCGATACCGTCGAGGAGATGGAGCTGATCGGCCCCACCGTGCAGCCGACCGAGCTTCTGGTGAGGTTGTTCCACGAGGAAGGCCCGCGGGTCTTTGACCCTCAGCCTGTCGTGTTCGGCTGTTCCTGCTCCGAGGATAAGGTTCGGCAAAGCCTGTCGATCTACTCCGCCAAGGACATCGGCCACATGACGACCGAAGAAGGCACCGTCACCGCGGACTGTCAGTTCTGTGGCGCGCACTATGTTCTCGATCCCAAATCCGTCGGGTTCGAGGCCGAGAACGCCGCCAGCGACGGGGCCGAATGACACGGCCTGACGCCATCGAAAACGTCGCCCGGGCGCTTGCGCTTCCGGGCGACACCTCGTCCGATTTCGATCTCAATCCAGGCCTGATCCTTCCAGAAGGACGCAAGCTGCGGCCCGCCGGCGTGCTCTGTGCGCTTCAGCAGGGGCGGGATGGAGTCGATGTGATCCTGACCAAACGGTCGGCCCGTCTGAAACATCACCCCGGGCAGATCGCCTTTCCGGGCGGCAAGCAAGACCCCGGCGACGCCGATCCCATCGCCGCCGCGCTGCGCGAAGCCGACGAGGAAATCGGCCTGCACCCCGACAGAGTCGAAGTGCTTGGCACTTTGCCGACCCACGAAACGGTCACCAGCTTTGTCGTGACGCCGGTCATCGGCTTCGTCCGAGAGCCGTTCGACGAACGCGCCGAGGCGGGCGAGGTGGCCGAGATTTTCCGAGTGCCGCTGAGCCACGTCACCAACCCGGCCAATTTCCGGGTCGAGGGGCGGCGCTGGCAGGGGCGGAAGCGTTATTATTACACCGTGCCTTTCGGGCCGTATTACATCTGGGGCGCAACGGCGCGCATGTTGCGGGCTCTGGCCGAGCGTGTGGCGCGGTGACCAAGATCGACGCACCCTTCGTGGCCGAGGCAGGCAAGGTGATGGCGATGCTGACGGAGGCTGGCCATCAGGCTTGGTTCGTCGGCGGATGCGTCCGGAATGCGCTGCTCGGCGCTCCCGTCAGCGATATCGACATCACGACCGACGCCCGCCCCGACGATGTCATGACGCTGGCAAAGTCGGCGGGGCTCAAGGCGCTTCCCACCGGGATCGACCACGGCACAGTGACGGTCATCGACGCAGGAAAGCCCTACGAGATCACCACATTTCGGCGCGACGTGGACACCGACGGGCGGCACGCGACCGTCCAGTTCTCCGACACCATCGCAGAAGACGCAGCCCGGCGCGATTTCACCATGAACGCGCTCTATGCCGGGCCGGATGGAACCGTTGCCGATCCGTTGGGCGGACTGGCGGACCTACAGGCGCGGCACGTCCGGTTCATCGGTGACGCCGAGGCCCGGATCGCAGAGGATTACCTGCGTATTCTGAGGTTCTTCCGGTTCACCGCGATCTACGGCAACCCTGATGACGGGATCGACGCCGAAGGGCTGGCGGCCTGCGCGAGCGGGCTCGACGGGTTGGAGCATGTCTCGGCGGAACGGATCGGTGCCGAGATGCGCAAGCTCCTGGGCGCGCGCGATCCCGCACCGTCAATGGCATCGATGCGGTCCTGCGGGGCCTTGCTGCGGATATTGCCGGGGGCGGGGACCGGGCTTCTCACCGTGCTCATCCATGTCGAACGCACTGCCGCGCTCGCGCCGGACTGGCTCCGGCGACTGGCGGCGTTGGGGGTCGACGACGCGACCGACGCCTTGAGGTTGAGCCGGGCAGAGAGCCGACAGTTCGAAATCCTTCGCAACGGCCTGCAAGGCACCGAAACGCCCGGCGAGTTGGGGTATCGACGTGGTGGGAAACTGGCCGTCGATATCCTCGCTCTGCGCGCCGCAGCGTCAGAGCGGACACTGGTCCATACAGTGGTGGCAGAGGCGCTCGCCGGGGCGGAGAAAAGCTGCCCCGTCACGGCGAAAGACCTGATGCCGACGCTATCCGGCAAGGCGCTGGGCGACCGGCTGAAACAGGTCGAATCCCGCTGGATCGCCTCGGGATTTACCCTCACCAAAGAGGCGCTGCTGAAGTGACCCGCATTTTGCGGGGTGACAGAATGGCGTTCTTGGGGTAAATCCCTCAAACCCAATGAGGAGACGCAATATGGATAACAGGGTTCTACTCCGAGCGATTTAATCGGTCTGATCCTGTTATGGCGGACCGAATGTCCGCCTTCACCTATTGCCATTCACGCTCAACCGGAGCGCCTCATTATGTTTCGTTTCTTTGAAAACCTTGTCGATCCTTATGTTGCCTATGAGGAAAACCATACCCCGCCAGCGACGCTGTTCGCGTTCCTGAAAAGCTATGCCCAGCCGTTCAAAAAGGTGTTCGTGGTCACCGGGATCAGCTCGGCGATCGTGGCGCTGATCGAAATCTGGCTGATCGCCTATATGGGGCGGCTGACGGATATGTTGTCGGACACGACGGCGACCGCCTTCTGGGCCGATCACAAGGTCGAGCTGATCCTCGTGGCTGTGTTCATCCTGACCTTGCGGCCCGCTCTGCAGGTGCTTCAGGTCGGCCTGCTCAACAACTCGATCCTGCCCAATTTCGGCACGCTTGTGCGGTGGCGGGCGCATCGGCATGTGCTGCGGCAGTCCGTCGGCTGGTTCGAGAACGACTTTGCCGGACGGATCGCCAATCGGATCATGCAAACCCCGCCCGCCGCCGGCGAGGTGGTGTTTCAACTGTTCGACGCGATCGCCTTTGCCATCGTCTATCTCATCGGGGCTGCGGTGCTCTTGGGCGATGCAGACCCGCGTCTGATCGTTCCGATGATGCTGTGGCTCGTGCCCTACCTGTTGCTCGTGCGGTGGGTGATCAAACGGATCGGACCCGCCTCCGAGGCGGCGTCCAACGCCCGTAGCGCGGTGACAGGGCGTGTGGTCGACAGCTACACCAACATCCACTCGGTCAAGATGTTCGCACACCACGACCGCGAGGTGGACTATGCCAAGGAAGCCATCGAAGAAGCCCGGAAGACCTTTCAGGTCGAGATGCGGCTCTACACGATCATGGACTTCGCGCTTGTTCTGCTGAACGGCTTGCTGATCGTGCTCGTTGTCGGGCTGTCGCTGATCCTCTGGATGGGTGGCACGGCCACTGTCGGCGTGGTCGTCGCGGCGACGGCTCTGGCGCTGCGGCTCAACGCCATGTCGGGCTGGATCATGTGGGCGGTGTCGAATTTCTTTCGGGAACTGGGGGTCGTGTCCGAGGGGATGCAAACCATCGCCCAGCCGATCACGCTGATCGATGCGGCGCAGGCCAAACCGCTCTTGGCGGGCCCGGGGCAAATCCGGATCAGCGATCTGAGCCATCACTACGGCAAGGACACCGGCGGTCTGCACGCGATCAACCTGACCATCCCGGCAGGCCAGAAAGTCGGCCTGGTCGGGGCGTCCGGGGCCGGCAAATCGACGCTCGTCAAGCTGCTCCTGCGGTTCTACGACGCGGAAACCGGCCGGATCGAGATCGACGGCCAAGACATCTCGATGCTGACGCAGGACAGCCTGCGCGGTGCCATCGGCATGGTTCAGCAAGACAGCGCCTTGCTGCACCGGTCGGTGCGCGAGAACCTGCTCTATGGGCGGCCGGATGCAACCGAAGACGAGATGATCGCCGCCGCGGTCAGGGCCGAGGCGCATGACTTCATCCAGACGCTGGAGGACAGCGACGGCCGCACGGGCTATGACGCACGGGTCGGCGAGCGCGGGATCAAGCTCTCCGGCGGGCAACGGCAGCGGATCGCGCTGGCGCGGGTGATCCTTAAAGACGCGCCGATCCTGCTCTTGGACGAGGCGACATCGGCGCTCGACAGTGAGGTCGAAGCCGCGATCCTCAATACGCTCTACGGCATGATGCAGGGCAAGACCGTGATCGCCATCGCGCACCGGCTCTCCACCATCGCGCAGATGGACCGGATCGTCGTGATGGCGGACGGACGGATCGTCGAGGACGGAAGCCATCAGGACCTGCTTTCTCAGGATGGCATCTACGCCCGGTTCTGGGCGCGGCAGTCTGGCGGATTTCTGGGCGATGACGGCTCCGGTGTCGCGTCGGCGGCGGAGTAGGGCGATGCACTATATCAAACGGATATTCGTCTGGATCGAAGGTCTGGTCGATCCCTTCGCCCCATACCACGAGAGCACGCCCGACGCGCGACCCCTTCGCTTTGCCCTGTCGCATCTCCGGCCGTTCAAGACGGTCATCGCGATTGCCGGTGTGGCCGGGGCCGTCGTTGCGGTGCTGGAACTTGGCCTGATCTGGTATGCAGGGCGGCTGGTCGATCTGATGAGCGCCGGCCCGGCGACATTCTGGGGTGACTACGGGGGCGAGGTCCTGTTGGCCGCGATCTTCCTGCTGTTGCTGCGCCCGTTTGCCGTGGGTTTGAACGCGATGATACTCTTTGCGGGGATCTCGACAAACATGCTGCCGCAAGTCCGCTGGCGGGCGCATCGGCACCTGCTGGGCCAGGCCGTCGGCTTCTTTCAGAACGACTTCGCAGGCAGGCTGTCAAACCGGGTGCTCAACACCGGCGTCGCCGTCGAAGACAGCGCCTTTCTCGCGTTCGAAGCCTTCTGGCAGGCTGCGATCTTTGCCGTGTTCACGCTGATCCTGCTGACCGGCATGGATTGGCGACTTGCCGTGCCGATGGCGTTCTGGATCTTGGCGTTTGTCGGCTTTGTGCTGTGGTTCGCGCCAAAGGCGGGCAAGACGGCGGAAACGCTTAGCCACCGCAACAGCCTTGTGACCGGGCGGGTGGTGGACAGCTACACCAACATCGAAACGGTCAAGCTCTTTGCCCACGCCGAACGGGAACAGGCCTTTGCCAAAAGCGCGATGCGGCGGCACCGGCTGCGGTTCGGTGCGCTCATGCGCTTGTTCGCGATGCAGCAGGGGGCGATGGCGATCTTCAACTCGGCCGCCATGCTGATGGTCGTCGGGCCCGCCCTGTGGCTCTGGTCGGCGGGGCACCTGTCGATTGGCGAAGTCGCCGCCGCTGTGGCGATGGCGCTCAGGCTCAACACCATGACCGGCTGGATCATGTGGATGACCGTGCGGGTGTTCGAGCACTTCGGCACGATCCGTGAAGGGTTGGAAAGCATCGCCGTGCCGCAAACGGTGATCGACAGACCCGGCGCGCCGGCGCTGACGGTGAGCAACGGGCAGATCGACTATCAGGGGCTGAGCCATCACTACGGCAAGGGCTCCGGCGGCCTTGACGGGATCGACCTCACGGTCAAGGGCGGCGAACGGATCGGACTCGTCGGGCCGTCCGGGGCGGGCAAATCCTCGCTGGTCAACCTGCTGTTGCGGTTCCGCGATGTAGAGACGGGACGGATTCTGATCGACGGGCAGGATATCGCGGGCGTCCAGCAAGACAGCCTTCGCGCCGCCATCGGCATGGTCACGCAGGACAGCTCGCTTCTGCATCGGTCGGTGCGGGACAACATCCTGTATGGCCAGCCCATCGCCACCGAAGAACAGATGATCGCCGCCGCCCGAAAGGCCGAGGCGCATGACTTCATCCTCACGCTGCAAGACCCCCAGGGGCGGACCGGTTACGACGCCCATGTTGGAGAGCGGGGGGTCAAGCTCTCGGGCGGTCAACGGCAGCGGATCGCGCTGGCGCGGGTGATCCTCAAGGACGCACCGATCCTCGTGCTGGACGAGGCGACTTCGGCGCTCGATTCCGAGGTCGAGGCCGCGATCCAGTCGACGCTCTACGGGATGATGGAAGGAAAAACCGTCATTGCCATTGCACACCGGCTCTCTACCATTGCAAAAATGGACCGTATCATTGTGCTGGACGCTGGCCGCATCGTCGAGGCGGGGCCACATGATGATCTTTTGGCGAAAGACGGCATCTATGCCCGGTTTTGGAACCGCCAGTCAGGTGGTTTCATCCGAGTCGATGCGACTTCGGAGGCAAGCGCGTGAGAACCACAGAACTGATAGACCCTTTCCAGCCCGCGGAAGGGCCGCCGCCACGCACTCTGTGGCGGTTCTTTGCGTGGTGTCTGTCGGGTGCGGGCTGGTTTCTGGCGGCGTCCGGTCTGATCGCCGCACTCGCCGGCATGACCGAGGTTCTGGCTGCACTCGCGCTGGGCTGGGTGATCGACGCCACCGATCTGAGCGCACCGGAGGTATTCTGGTCTGAACAGATCTGGCTCGTTCTGGGCTGTGCCATCCTGTTTCTCGCGATCCGGCCGATTGCGCTGTCCGGATCGTCGGCGATGAACACCATCGTGCTGCAACCTAACCTTGCGCCCCTGGTGCTGTCAAAGCTGCACCGTTGGACGATGGGGCACTCGATCAGCTTCTTTGACAGCGATTTTGCCGGGCGGATCGCGCAAAAGCAGATGCAGGTGTCGAGCGCGGTGACCGAGGTCACCTCGGAATTCGTGAACACCCTCTGTTTTGCGTTGGCATCGCTCATCGGCTCCACGATCCTGCTGCTGTCGATCGACTGGCGGGTGGCTTTGGGGTTCGGGCTTTGGGTGCTGGCCTATCTCTATTTGATCACATGGTTCCTGCCGCGGATCCGCAAACGGGCCAAGGCACGGGCGAATGCGCGGGCCAACCTGTCGGGGCAAGTGGTCGATACCATCACCAACATGAAGACGGTCAAGCTCTTTGCGCACGCCGAACACGAGGATCAGGCCGCCCTTGGCGCGATGGAGATCTTCCGGCTCAAGGCCGCCGACATGGGCGTGCTCAACGCATGGTTCCGGCTGGCGCTGATGACGCTGGCAGGGTTGATCCCGGTGATGATGCTCGGCGGCACGCTGATCCTGTGGCGGCAGGGTCAGGCCACCGCGGGCGACATCGCCGCCGCCGGTGCTATCGCCTTGCGGATCGGTCAGATGACCGGCTGGGTCAGCTTTACCCTGATGTCGATCTACTCGAACCTCGGCGAAGTTGAAGACGGCATGGTCACGCTCACCCCGCCGCACGGGCTGGTCGACGATCCGAATGCCAAGCCGCTCGACGTGACGAATGGCGAAGTCGTCTTCGACAATGTCACCTTTGCCTATGGGCAGAAGATCGGTGGCATCAAGGACATCAATCTGAGGATCGCGCCCGGTGAACGGCTCGGGATCGTCGGGGCCTCTGGCGCGGGGAAATCCACGCTGGTGAGCACGCTCTTGCGTTTGCACGACACCGAGACCGGCTCGATCAGCATCGATGGGCAGGATTTGCGTGGCGTTACGCAGGAAAGCCTGCGGCGTCAGATCGGGATGGTCACGCAAGAGACCGCCATGTTCAACCGCACCGCACGGGACAACATTCTCTACGGGCGGCCCGAGGCCACCGAAGAGGAATTGATCAACGCGGCAAAGCGGGCCGAGGCGCACGGCTTCATCAAGTCGCTCACCGATTTCGGCAAGCGGGTCGGCTATGATGCTTATCTCGGTGAACGAGGCGTCAAGCTCTCCGGCGGACAGCGGCAGCGGATCGCTCTTGCCCGCGCGCTGCTCAAGGACGCGCCCATTCTGGTGCTGGACGAAGCCACGTCGGCGCTCGATTCCGAGGTCGAGGCGTCGATCCAGACGGCGCTTGAGGCCGCGATGGAGGGCAAGACCGTTATCGCCATCGCGCACCGCCTGTCGACCATCGCCAGCATGGACCGGATCGTCGTGCTCGACGCCGGACGGATCGTCGAAGAAGGCAGCCACGACGAACTGCTCGCCCAAGGCGGACTTTATGCCCGCTATTGGAACCGGCAGTCGGGTGGATTCCTGTCGACCGATGACGATCTCGAAAGCCAATCCGCCGCGGAATGAACCGGATCATGGTCATAGGTGCGCCCGGCTCCGGGAAGTCGACGCTTGCCCGGAATCTGGGGGCCGTGACCGGCCTGCCGGTGCACCATATGGACCATATCCACCACATGCCGGGCTGGGTCGAGCGGCCCAAAGCGGAAAAGCTGACGATGGCCCGCGCCGTCGAGAAGTCCCCCGAATGGATCTTTGAAGGCGGCTTGTCGGAAACCTACGACAGTCGCGCCGCACGGGCCGACCTTGTGGTGTTTCTCGATCTGGGTGTCGTCACTCGGCTCTGGCGGGTGATGAAGCGGATCTGGCGCTATTACGGAACCGTCCGGCCGGACATGTCACCGGGGTGTCCCGAACAATTCGCACCTGAATTCCTCTGGTGGATCGTCACGACCGCCACAAAGAACCGCGCCCGTGACGCAGCCTTCATTGCCGGGCTTCCGGCGGAAAAGACATTGACCCTACGCAATCAAACGCAGATTGACGCCCTTGTCGCGCAACTCTCGCCGCAAAAGGCCAGCACATGAAAATCGAGACCCTCACGCATCACGGCATGGGCCGGGCCACCGACGGCAGCCTGATCGCGCGGACGCTTCAGGGCGAAGAGGTCGAGGTGCAGGCAGACGGCTCCGTGCGCATCCTGACGCCGTCGGCAGACAGGGTCGCGGCGCCATGTCGGCACTACAAATCATGTGGTGGTTGTGCCGTGCAGCACGCGCGCGACGACTACGTCGCCGCTTGGAAGATCGGGATCGTGGCCAAGGCTCTGTCAGGGCAAGGGATCGAAACCGACATCGCCGGGATCACCACATCGCCGGCGCAATCGAGGCGTCGGGCGCGGCTGTCCGGGCGGCGAACCAAAAAGGGTGCACTGGTCGGCTTCCATGCCCGCGCCTCGGACACGCTTGTCGCGGTGCCGGACTGTCAGCTGCTGTTGCCGGAACTGACCGCGCTGATCCCGACGCTCGAAGAGCTGACGGTCATCGCCGCATCCCGCAAGGCCGAGGTCAACTTCATCGTCACCCACAGCCTCGCGGGGCCGGACGTGGCGGTGCTGACGGAAAAGCCGCTGACCTCCGGGCTTCGGATCGAACTGGCGGCCTTTGCTCAAAACCACGGCCTCGCGCGGCTGGTCTGGAATGACGAGCCGGTCGTGACCCTGCAACCACCGGCCCAGAAATTCGGCCGGGCGCATGTGGTGCCGCCGCCCGGCGCTTTTCTGCAAGCCACGGCCCATGCCGAAGCGGCGCTCGTGGCCGAGGTCAAACGGATCACCAAGGGGGCCGACCGGATCGTCGACCTGTTTTCCGGCTGCGGCACCTTCGCGCTGCCGCTGGCCGAAACGGCCGAGGTCCACGCCGTGGAATCCGAAGCGGCCATGCTTAAAGCGCTCGATGCGGGCTGGCGGGTCGCCACCGGGCTCAAGCGGGTCAGCACCGAAACGCGGGACCTGTTCCGGCGGCCGCTCCTGCCTGACGAACTGACGAAATTCGACGCAGCCGTCATCGACCCGCCGCGTGCCGGCGCCGAATCGCAAATGGGAGAGCTGGCTCAAGGCGGCCCGTCCGTCGTGGCGATGGTGTCGTGCAACCCCGTCACCTTTGCGCGCGATGCCCGAATTCTGATCAGCTCCGGATACGCCATGCAGCCGGTGCAGGTGGTCGACCAATTCCGCTGGTCAAATCACGTCGAAGTTGTTGCCGCGTTCACGCGGTCTTGACGAAACCGTGTTAGGGAACGCTAGCTGGATCGCGCGAAACACAGTATAGCGACTGAGTATTTCTTTCTTTGGGGCAGACTTCGGTGACAAAGTTTACCAGGCGGTTTCTCTTGTTGGGTGGCGTCTCAATGATCGCGGCCTGTGGGTCGTCGGATCCCCGGTTCCTGACCTATCGCGGGCCGGACGTGACGAGTGTGCTGGTCTACAAGGGTCAGCGGAAGATGCAGTTGATGCACAACAACACCATGCTCAAGAGCTATCGGTTCGAGCTTGGCTTTGCGCCCACCGGGCACAAGCGGATCGAGGGCGACGGGCGCACGCCCGAGGGGCAATACTGGATCGACCGACGCAACCCGAACAGCCGCTTTCACCTGTCGCTGGGCATTTCCTACCCGAATGCCAATGATAGAGCGGTGGCGCAGTCGATGGGGATGCCGCCCGGTGGGGACATCTTCATCCACGGAACACCCGACCGCTACCGCGGGCAGGACGATTGGACGTGGGGGTGTATCGCCGTTAGTAATAGAGAGATCGAAGAGATCTACTCGATGGTGCGTGACGGGACACCGATCTACATCTGGGCCTGACCACATCGCACGACGAGCCGCAGCGAAAGGCAGACGCGATGAGCGAACCGGACCCGAAGGTCACAGCCCAGATCGACAGCGCCAAACGGTGGCGTGACGAATTGCGTGCGCTTCGGGCGATCCTGCTCGACACGGAACTCAGCGAGACCGTCAAGTGGCGGAACCCCTGCTACACCTATGACGGTGGCAACGTCGCCATGCTCTACGCGCTCAAGGATTGCGCCGCGGTCAGCTTCTTCAAGGGGTCGTTGATGAGTGATCCCAACGGAATCCTGCTCAAACCCGGTGAAAACAGTCAGGCCTCGCGCTGGATGAAGTTCGACGAGGGTCAGGGCGTCGGCCAGATGGAGCCGATCCTGCGGGCCTATGTCGAAGAAGCCATCGAGCTTCAGAAATCCGGCGCCAAGGTCGATTTCAAGCGCGACGAGCCGTTGGAGCTTGTGCCGGAAATTCAGGCCGTTCTTGCGGCCGACCCTGAATTCAAGGCCGCCTTCGAGGCCCTGACCAGAGGGCGGCAGCGGGGCTACAACCTGACCATCGGCGGCGCCAAACAGTCCAAGACCCGCACGTCACGGATCGAAGGCTACCGGGACCGTATCCTGCAGGGCAAAGGGATCCATGACTGCATCTGTGGGCTGTCCAAGCGGTTTCCGCGGTGCGACGGATCTCACAAGCAGCTCAAGACCTAGTTGCCCAGAACGAGGGTCCACCAGATCTTGCCACCGTCTTCCTGATACCACGACAGGCCCATCCGGGTCGCGCTGCGATCCAGCAAGACGGCGCGCGTCTCGGGCATCTCGATCCACGCAGCCAGCGTCTCCAGCTCGGTTTCAAAGGTTTCGGAGATGGTCTCGCCGACAAGGTTGCCGGCATAACCGACCCGCCGGATCCGGTCGATCGGTGAGGACCCGTCCGACCCGAAATGCCACGGGCGGTTCTGCACGGCCATATCGCGTGAATGGGTCGCGGCGGCGGCCGTAAGCTGGCTGTCGAGCACGAGCGGCCCGGCGCCGGAAGCGCTGCGCAGGGTGTTCAACCCGTCCAGCACGCGAAACGGGATCTCCTCGGCGTCCTGGGGCGTGATGCGGTAGACCTGTTGCACAGGCAGACCGTCCGGGCCAATGGCCGCTGATCGTCCCGAAGAACAGGCCGCAAGCCCCGTAAGAGCCATGCCGATCAAGAAATTCCGCCGCAACATGCTGTCACCTTCCGATTGTCCTCATCTTGCTTAGCGACAAGCGTGACGCACTTCAAACACGGATCGGCGCAGACTGGCCGATCTGACGTGAGTTTGATTTGCGGCGCGACCTTGAAACATCTAATTTGCGCTCAACCAATCCAAGGATGGACGAGGCACATGACCCGCGATGCAAAAACCGGCCTGAACCGGCGCAGATTTATCACCACGACGGCTGCGGCCCTCGGCGGAACGCTCGCCGCTCCGGCGCTTGCCCAGACGATGCAGAACTCGACACAGGTCGAACGCGATCTGAACGAGGTGCAGCGCAACATCTCCAGCTTCCGGTCGCTCGACTGGCAGCCGTATTTCGCCAATCTGAACAACGGCGCGATCCTTTGTGATATCCAGTCGCGCGCACTGCATTTCTGGTCCGAGGACGGCAACACCTACCGGCTCTATCCGACGTCGGTGCCGCTGACCGACGATCTGACCCGGCTCGGGTCCACCTCGGTCACGCAAAAAGTGGTCGCGCCCACGTGGCGGCCCACCCCGTCCATGCGCGAGCGCAATCCCGAATGGCCCGAAGTCGTCGAGGGTGGCGATCCGAACAACCCGCTCGGCCCGCTGGCGCTGTATTTGTCGTGGCAATACTACCGGATTCACGGCACCCACGACACGCGCAAGATCGGACGCCGGTCGTCGAACGGCTGCATCGGCCTCTACAACGAGCACATCACAGAGCTGTTCGAGTTGGCCAACGTCGGCACGCAGGTTCTGTTGATCTGACACGTTCCAGCGATGGAACCGGACAAGGCCCCCGATGCGGGGCCTTTTTCATTGCCTCCCCGTGTGCGATCCATCACCTTGCGCACACGGAGGAATAGCGATGCGGATCATTTGCCTGAATGGCTGGGGCGGCAAACTTCACGCCGAACTCGTGGCTTATGTCGGGGCCGAGCAGCCCGACGTTCTGTGCCTGCAAGAAGTGGTGCACAGTCCGCAAACGGATCAGGAGTGGCTGACCTACCGCGACGGCGACCATGTGCTGCCACAACGGGCCAATTTCTTTTCCGATGTCTGCAAGGCGCTTCCCGATCACGTCGCGACGTTCTGCCCCGCCGCGCAGGGCGTGCTCTGGGACGGTGACGTCGCGATCCCGTCTCAATAGGGGTTGGCGACTTTCGTGCATCGGTCGATCCCGGTCATCGGTCAGGCCCAAGGCTTTGTCCACAAGGCGTTTTCACCCGACGGCTACGGCGAACACCCCCGGTCGCGCAGCGCCCACGCGATCCGGGTCCATGATTTCGCGCGCCAGCGCCCGGTCAGCATCACCCATATGCACGGGCTCCGCGATCTGGCTGGCAAGATGGACACGCCAGAGCGGGCAGCGCAGGCAGACAGGCTACTGGCGCTATCTGACCAGGTCTCCGAGCCGGGTGACCTGCGGGTCGTTTGCGGCGACTTCAACGTCGAGCCGGAGAGCGAAACGCTGACAAAGCTGCACCGCGCCGGGTTCACCGAATTGGTCACGTCACGCGGGTTCACCAGCACCCGCAATTCGCACTACACCAAACCGGCGCGTTTCGCGGACTACATGCTGATCGACCAACCGGAGGCGGTGGGCCATTTCGACGTGATCTTTGATCCGGAAGTGTCGGATCACTGCCCGCTCGTGCTGGAAATCTAGGGCGGCACCGCGGGGATTTACTTGTCCAATCGTTCCCACAACGTGTTAGGCTCTGACAACGCAGTCCACCGGAGCCCCAGATGAAGCCCCTGATCCTCGCAGCCGCCCTCGCAACCGCCACGACCGCCCACGCCGATCAGAGCTACACGCCCGCACCACAAGCCGTGCTGGACGCCACCGCGGGCGAGGAAACCATGGACCGGGTCCTGCCCTACATGATGCTTTCGATCGTCGCCGTCATCGCCCTGCTGGCGGGCAAGAGCAACTAGTCGAGCCAACCGCGCAGGTTGTCTTCGATCACGCCGGACAAGGCCTCGATGTGCGCGGGATCGTCGTTGAGGCAGGGAATATAGGTAAACGCCTCGCCGCCCGCATGTTCAAAGCTCTCGCGGATTTCCTCGTTGATCTCTTCCAGCGTCTCGATGCAATCGGCGCTGAACGCAGGGGCGCAAACCGCAATGCGTTTCTTGCCCATCTCAGCCAACCGGGCGACCTCTTCCACAGTGTAGGGCTTGAGCCATTCTTCGGGGCCAAAGCGGCTCTGAAAGGTGGTGGTGATCTCGGTCTTGTCCCAGCCAAGCCGCTCGCGGAGCAGCCGCGTCGTCTTCTGGCACTGACAGTGATAGGGGTCGCCCTCACGCAGGTAGCGTTCCGGCACGCCGTGGTAGGAACAGACAAGCACCTCCGGCTTTTCCTCCGCCGCGGCATAGGCCCGCTCGATGGATTGCGCCAACGCCTCGATATAGGCCGGCTTGGCGAAATAAGGCTCGACGACGCGGGCCACGGGCTGCCACTTTTCCTCCATCAGGGCGCGGAAGAACTGGTCGTTGGCGGTGGCCGAGGTGGCGCCGGCATAATGCGGATAGAGCGGGAAAAACAGGATCTTGGTGCAGCCCGCATCGACCATCTCGCGGACCTTGGACTTGGTCGAGGGATTGCCATAGCGCATGCAGAAGTCGACCATCACGTCGTCGCCGTACCGGGCCTGCATCTGGGCGCGGATCGCATCGGTCTGATCGCGGGTGATCGTCAATAGCGGACTCTCGTCGCGCTCCGTGTTCCAGATCGAGCGATATGCGGCCCCGGACGAGAAGGGGCGCTTGGTCAGGATGATCAGCTGCAACAGCGGCTGCCACAGCCAGGCCGAGTAATCGACCACTCGCTTGTCCGACAGGAATTCGTTCAGATACCGGCGCATCGACCAATAGTCTGTGCCGTCAGGCGTGCCGAGATTGGCCAGCAGGATGCCGACACGGGCCGGTTTGACCTTGGGATGATCCGAAGGGGCGTGGGCAGGGCATACAGCGACGGTCTCGGTATTCGCTGGCGACGTTGCATCGAACATTGGCCGATCCTTGGCAGTCATTTCAGGCTTCCTGTTCAAATAGGCGATTTGGTGTCGCGGTCAATTCCCCGACGGATCAAGGGGTGTCTCCGTCGTCTTTAGCGCATCGGCAAGCCGAGTCGAGGCGGAACCGGGTCGCAGGGGCTGGGGCTGGCTGGCGGCCGGGGCCCACCCGGTGAGCGTGACGACCTCGAAGGTGGCGGTGATGCGTCCGTCGGCATCGGCAAAGCTCTGGGCATAGATCTCGGCCGTGCGCAGCATCACGGCGCGTGTGGTGGGGCGGGTCAGTCGGGCAGCGACGGCGTTGGTCTCGCCCATGGCCCGCAGATCGCGCATCAGGTGCAGGGCGCTGGCATAGCTCACCGGGATCACATCGCTGTCGGCCACCGGCAGGGCAAAGCCCGCCCTTTGCAGCAGGCCGCCCAGATCGCGGATCTCTCCCATCGGAGCGACGCGCGGAGACAATCCGCCGGTCACTTCCGTCTCGGCCTGCGCAAGGCAACGGCGCAATTCCTGCAGGGTCTGCCCGCCAAAGAGGGTCGCCAGCAGCATCCCGTCCGGGCGCAGGGCATGGCGGCACTGGACCAACTGCCCGACCGGATCATTGGCCCAGTGCAGCGACAGGGCGTGAACGACGAGGTCGTGGCTGTCGGTTTGCAGATCCAGTACCTCGGTGTCGGGCACGATCCGGGCGCCTTGCAGGCGATCCTGCCACAGCGACGGCCACGGGCTGACAATCGCCGGTGCCGTAAACGTTCTGTTAACCTCTTCCAGCCTCTCCTGACATCCATCGGCGACATGCGCCTGCAGGAACAGCTCCGGGGCCCGCGCTGCGCGGGCGCGGTGGCGCTCTACGGCGGCGCGGTCGAAAAGGGGTGGCGGCGTGGTCATGCCGCTCATGTAAGGGGGCGAGACGAAAATGCAAAGCGCACTGCGCATCATCTATCCGGCCCGTTGCATGACCTGCGGCGATCTCGTCGAGACGGATTTCGCGCTCTGCGGGCCCTGCTGGCGGGATACGCCGTTCATCGCCGGGCTTGTCTGCAACGCCTGCGGAGCGCCGCTGATGGGGCACGACGACGACCCGAACGTGCTTTGCGACGATTGCATGGCGGTCGAACGGCCATGGTCACGGGGGCGGGCGGCCATGCGCTACGCGGACAACGGTCGGAAAATGGTGCTCGGCCTTAAACATGGCGACCGGACCGACATCGCCAGCTCCGGCAGCCTGTGGATGTCGGTCGCGGCGCAGCCGATGCTGCAGGACGACACCGTTCTCGTGCCGATCCCGCTGCACTGGACCCGGTTGTTGCAGCGCAAATACAACCAATCGGCCCTCTTGGCCAAGAACGTCGCCCGCCACCTCGACAGGCCGTTCCTTGCGGATTCGCTGGTCCGAACGAAACGCACGGCCAGCCTCGGCGGCAAGACCCAGGACCAAAGGTTCGATACGCTGGCGGACGCGATCCATCCGCATCCACGACGCGGGCGAAAGCTGCAGGGCAAATCGGTCATGCTCGTCGATGACGTGATGACCTCCGGAGCCACCCTTTCGGCGGCGACAGAGGCGGCAATGCAGGCCGGCGCAAAAGATGTTTGCGTCCTGCTACTGGCCCGAGCGGCGAAAGAGGCTTAGATCATGGGGTGAGTTCCACAAAGGACACGATCAACCATGAGCACAGTCGAAATCTACACCACGCCCACTTGCGGGTTCTGTCACGCGGCCAAACGGCTGCTGACATCCAAGGGCGCCAGCTTCTCCGAGGTCAACGTCATGGCACAGCCCGAACGGCGGGCCGAGATGACCCAGCGGGCCAACGGCGGGCGGACCGTCCCGCAGATCTTCATCGACGGCAAGCACATCGGCGGCTGCGACGATCTCTATGAGCTGGACCGGGCCGGGAAACTCGACCCGCTGCTGTCGGCATGAAAACCGCGCTCCTCCAGCTTTGCTCCAGCGACGACCCGGCCGAGAATATCCCGGTCATCACCCAGATGATGCGCGAAGCGGCGGGCGCAGGTGCGGGCTTCATCGCCACGCCGGAGATGACGAATTGCATGTCGGGCAGCCGGTCATGGCAGGAAGACGTTCTGCAATCCGAGGCCGACGATCAGACCCTCGCCGCCCTCCGGACCGAGGCCGCGTCGCTGGGCGTCTGGCTGCTGATCGGCTCGCTCGGGCTCAAGACCACCGACGCCGACGGTCGCTTTGCCAATCGCTGTTTCGTCGTCGACCCCGGCGGGCGGATCGCGGCCCGATATGACAAGATCCATATGTTCGACGTCGATGTCTCGCCCACCGAAACCTACCGCGAATCGGCGGCCTATCGTCCCGGCGATCGAGCGGTCACGGCGCAGACCCCGTTCGGAGAGCTTGGGCTGACGATCTGCTATGATGTGCGGTTCGCTCATCTGCATCGCGCCCTCGCCAAGGCCGGGGCCGAGATCCTGACCGTCCCGGCGGCCTTCTCGCCGGTGACCGGTGCGGCGCATTGGGAGACGCTGCTTCGGACGCGGGCGATCGAGACGGGGTGCTACGTGCTTGCCCCCGCGCAAACCGGCACCCATCCGACCCATACCGACAAGACCCGGCGCACCTACGGGCATACGCTCGCCGTGGCGCCTTGGGGCGAGGTTCTGGCCGATGCTGGAACCGAGCCGGGGATCACATATGTTGATCTGGACAGGCAGGAAGTGGCAAAAGCGCGGGGACGCATCGCCGCCCTCTCACACGACCGCCCCTACCAAGGCCCCGAATGAGCAATGAGATCGACAACCTTGCCGTCACGCTCTTCAGCGAGATTCTCGCTGTGGACCAGCTTGCCCGCAACAGGCTGGCCAAGGCTCTGCCCAAGGGGATGGAGTTGTCGCATTTCTCGGTTCTCAACCAGTTGGCCCACGGCGGAGCCGAGCGGACGCCCGCGCAGCTCGCCCGTACCTTCAACCTGACCCGCGGCGCGATGACCAACACGTTGGGCAAGCTCGAATGGGCGGGTTGGGTCCATATCCGGCCCGATTGGGATGATGCCCGGCGCAAGCTGGTGTCGATCAGCCCGTCCGGGCTGGCAGCCAGGAATGCCGCCGTCGCGGTGATCATCCCGATCATCGGAGAGGCGGTTTCCAAGGCGGGCGCCGATCAGGCCCGCCTGTCGCTCCCCGTTTTACGGGCGCTGCGCAGCGCGCTCGAGCTTCCGGAATGACCATGCGATCCCTCGGCATGGCCAGCGAGCGGCTGGCGCAGACGGGTATCAGCACCTTCGAGGAATATCCCGACAGGATCGTGCAACGCACACCGTCAGAGCCAAATTACTGGCACGGCAATCAGGTGATCTTTCTTGGGCCCACCGATCCATTGGATGCGGTCGCCCAGTTCGAGGCAGATCACCCACAGGCCGCGCACGGGGCCATCGTCTGGGATCTTTCTGGGCCGGATCCGGCCAGCATCGCGCCCGTCCTCGCCCCGCTTGGCTACGAGGCCGAAGCCTTCGACGTGCTGACGCTCACCGGGCCGATCCGCGCAGCGAAGCCGCCCGAGGGGATCGTGATCCGCCCGCTGCTCGGGAATGAAGACTGGGCGCAGGCGCTTGATCTGATGCTCGAAACGGCGACAGAAGAAGGCTACGATCCGGCCACGCATCTGCCCTATCTCGTGAATCGCAACGCCAACAGACGGCGGCAGATCGCCGACGGCCTCGGCGCATGGTTCGGCGCGTTCGACGGAGAGGTGTTGGTGGCCGACATGGGCATGTTCCACGATGAAAAGGTGGCGCGCTATCAATCGGTCGAAACCAAATCGACGCATCGGCGACGGGGCATCTGTTCGGCGCTACTTTTTCACTCCTACGCCTTTGCGCTAGGCCGGGCGCCGCAGGCCATGCCCGTCATCGTCGCCGAGGCAGACAGCAACGCAGGCAGGCTCTACCGCTCAATGGGCTTTGCGCTCGCCGAACAGATCGTCGGCGCGACCAAACCCAGCGACGGCGCCAAACTCCCGGCCTAGAACCACATATGGGCCACGGTGCGCCCGTCATCGGGCAAATCTTCCCACGTTTCCAGCCCATCGAAATGGCGGATCGGAAGGTGGGCGACGGTCTCTGGCTCGGACAGGCGAACGTTGACGGCGATTCTCCGGCGACCATCCTCTTGCGGATTCACACCGCGCCAGCTCGCGACACAGCCGCAGGTCGGGCAGAAATTGAAGGTGATGCCACCGTCGTCTTCGTCGAGGTCGCTGCGCAGATAGGCGGTTTGAGGGCCGGTCACGGTGATCCTCTCACCCTCGTAATCATAGATCCACAGCACGCCGTAGCGGCGACAGATCGTGCAGCTACAGGCCGTCGCGCTCTCGGGCATCCCGTCAAAGCGCCATTGAACGGCGCCGCAATGGCACGTTCCGGTCAGCATGGCTTCCCTCCCTCTTTGCTGTGCAGAGGCTAGCGGCGATCGGCACCTGCAGCAATTCGTTTCAGGGGCGCCGCCGATGGCAAAGGGATGCGATATTAAGCAAACGGCGCGCAAGCGATCAGGTTGCAGAGAGTCGGCGCGCCGGGTCAGTTTACGGCTTCCCAAGGTCCGAAGTTTGGGCCAAAGTCCGGCTCAAGTGTCATCCAACCGACACGCTGCGGAGGTATAGGGTCCGGATCATCGGAACCACAGCCACCCATCTTTGCAACAGGGAGTTGCCACATGCACCGTTCGATTTCTTTCGCCCCAACACTTGTCGCCGCTGCGCTTATCGCGTCGCAAGGCGTCGCCCAATCCATGGATGATCTCGTCGCCGCCGCCGAAGCCGACGGCCGGGTCACCACGATCGCCCTGCCGCACACCTGGTGCGGCTACGGCGACGTCATCGCCGGTTTCAAGGAGATGTATCCCAATATCGAGGTCAACGAGCTGAACCCGGACGCCGGCAGCGCCGACGAGCTCGAAGCGATCCGTGCCAACATGGGCAACACCGGCCCGCAGGCACCCGACGTGATCGACGTCGGTCTGGCCTTTGGCCCGGCCGCTCAGGAAGAAGGGCTGCTGCAGCCCTACAAAGTGTCTACATGGGATTCGATCCCCGACAGCGCAAAGGACGCCGACGGTCATTGGTATGGCGACTATTACGGCGTGATGTCGTTCATCGTGAACCTCGATCTGATCGACAACGTCCCGACAAGCTTCGAAGACCTGCTGAAGCCCGAATACGCCGGTGCTGTCGCCCTTGCCGGTGACCCGCGGTCGTCGAATCAGGCGATCCTCGCGGTCATGGCCGCAGGCATGGCCCGCGGCGCAGAGCCGGGCACGGCCGCCGCCGAAGCCGGTCTGGAATTCTTTGCCGAGCTGAACGCTGCGGGCAACTTCGTTCCCGTCATCGGCAAGGCCGGGACGCTGGCGCAAGGCACCACTCCCATCGTGATCCAGTGGGACTACAACGCGCTGTCCGCACGCGACACGTTGGCAGGCAACCCGCCGGTCGAGATCGTCGTGCCGTCGGATGCGGTTCTGGCAGGTGTCTACGTGCAGGCGATCTCCGCCTACGCACCGCAGCCCGAAGCGGCGAAGCTCTGGATGGAATATCTCTATTCCGACGAAGGTCAGCTCGGCTGGCTCGCCGGCTATTGCCACCCGATCCGGTTCAACGATCTGGCCGAGCGCGGCGTGATCCCGCAGGAGATGATGGATGCCCTGCCGCCGGCAGAAAGCTATGCCGCCGCCGTCTTCCCGACGCTCGATCAGGTGAACTCCAACCGCGACGCCGTCGTGTCCGGCTGGGATCAGGTCGTCGGCGCCAACGTCGTCGAATAATTGAAACGGGCGCCCCGGCTTTGGCCGGGGCGCAACGCACGGGGGCAAGTCCATGGCCGAAACATTGCGCGGACGCGCAGCGAACTGGCTCGGCCTCGTGCCTTTCATCGTCTTCGCGGTGCTGTTCCTGATCCTGCCGACGCTCTACATCGTCGTCGGCGCATTCAGAACGCCCGAAGGCGCGTTTACCTTCCAGAACATCATCGGGCTGAACACCGCCTCGATCCGAAACGCCTATTGGGTCTCGATCAAGGTCAGCTTCATGTCCGCCCTGCTTGGCTGCGCGATAGGTTTTGCCATCGCCGCCGCGATCACCCTGGGCAGTCTGCCCAAACGGGTGCGGGGGCCGATGATCACCTTTTCCGGGGTGGCATCGAACTTCGCCGGTGTGCCGTTGGCCTTTGCGTTCATCGCCACGATCGGTCCGGCGGGCCTGATCACCATGTATCTGCGGACCGAATGGGGAATCAATCTGCGGGTCTATGGCTGGAACCTGCTCAGCACATGGGGACTGATCGTCACCTACCTGTTCTTCCAGATCCCGCTGATGATCCTGATCATCACCCCGGCGCTCGACGGGCTGAAACGCGAATGGCGCGAAGCGGCCGAAGTGCTCGGCGCGACCGGGCTACAATACTGGCGGATGGTCGCCTTTCCGATCCTGTTCCCGTCGATCCTCGGGACGATGGCGCTGCTGTTTGCCAACGCGTTCGGAGCGGTGGCCACCGCCATCGCGTTGACCGGGCCGTCGTTGAATATCGCACCGATCCTGCTCTATGCGCAAATCCGGGGCGACGTCCTTGGCTCGCCCAATCTCGGCTACGCGCTCGCGTTCGGGATGATCGTCATCACCGGTCTGGCCAATACGATCTACATCGTGCTGCGCATCCGCTCCGAAAGGTGGCTCAAATGAACAAAGTCTTTGCCTGGATCGCGTTCCTGTTCGGGGTGCTCTACTTTATCCTGCCGCTCTTCGGCATGGCCGAGTTCTCGCTGTCGATGCGGCGGGGGGTCTACTCTCTCGACGCCTACCGGGTGGTGCTGGCCGATCCCCAGTTTCAGGCGACATTCACCTTCTCGGTGGTCATGGCGCTCGTGACGATCGCGTTTGGCATCCTGCTGGTGGTGCCGACGGCCTATTGGGTGCGGCTGAAACTGCCGGGAATGCGGCCTTGGGTGGAATTCGTCACCCTTCTGCCGCTGGTGATCCCGGCCATCGTCGTCGTTTTCGGCTATATCCGGCTTTACAACACCTCGTCGTGGCTGCCGATGACCGGGACGGCGACAGGCACCAATATCCTCCTGATGTTCGGCTACTCGATGCTGTCGCTGCCGTATATGTATCGGGCCGTCGACACCGGCCTGCGGGCCATCGACGTCGCAACGCTCACCGAGGCGGCGCAGAGCATGGGGGCAGGGTGGGGCACCATCCTCGCACGCGTGATCCTGCCCAACGTGCTGCCGGCCGTGTTGTCAGGCGCTTTCCTGACGCTTGCAATCGTCATCGGTGAATTCACAATGGCGGCGCTTCTCGATCGGCCCGCCTTCGGGCCGTACATGCAGATCCTCGGGGCCAACAAGGCCTACGAACCTGCCGCCCTCGCGGTGATCGCCTTTGCGATCACCTGGGCCTGCATGGGCCTGATCCAACTCTCCACCCGGTTTTCCAAACATACGAGGGCAATGTCCTGATGGCGTTTCTCGATCTTTCCAATCTGCAGAAATCCTTCGGGCAGAACCACGTGGTCAAGGATTTCTCGATCGCGGTCGAGCAGGGCGAGTTCGTGTCACTCCTCGGTCCGTCCGGCTGTGGCAAGACGACGGTGCTGCGGATGGTCGGCGGGTTCGAGACACCCTCCGCCGGGTCGATCACCATCGACGGGCGCGACGTGACCGGGCTTCGGCCCAACCAGCGCGCCATCGGGATGGTGTTTCAATCCTACGCCCTGTTCCCAAACCTGACCGTCGGTCAGAACGTCGCCTTCGGGCTCAAGGTCGCGGGCGTCGGGCGTGCCGAACGGGATGCGCGGGTCGCCGAGATGCTCGACCTCATCGGTCTGGCAGACCTCGGCGCACGCTATCCGTTCCAGCTCTCGGGCGGCCAACAGCAGCGTGTCGCACTGGCCCGCGCCTTGGCCCCCCGGCCCAAGGTCCTGCTGCTCGACGAACCGCTCTCGGCGCTCGATGCGAAAATCCGTGTCAGCCTGCGGACAGAGATCCGGGCGATTCAGAAACGGCTCGGCATCACCACGATCTTTGTGACCCACGATCAGGAAGAGGCGCTGTCGATGTCCGACAGGGTCGTCGTCATGTCGGGCGGCCGGGCGGACCAGATCGGGACTCCGTTCGAGATCTACAATGCGCCGGCGACCCGCTTTGTGGCCGGTTTCGTCGGCACGCTGAATACCTTCGACGCCGTCGTGACGGATCCCGCCACCGGCTCGGTCACGCTGAACGGATTGCCGCTGGCGCTCGACCGTCCGCTCGATGCCGCCAAGGGGGCGACCATCGGTGTCGCACTTCGGCCCGAAGCAGCGCGTCTGGGGCGTGATCCCAGCCGTGAAGTCGTTCTGCCCGCCACCATCACCGCCGTGCAGTTCATGGGGGCCGTCGTGCGGATCACCGCAGAGGTCGCCGGGCGGCGGTTCGATCTCGATACCTTCAACCGGGTCGATACCCCGCCGCCCGCCGTCGGAGGCGAGGCGGAAATCAGCGTCGGCGCGCGGGATTTCATTCTGCTGGGCGATTGATCGGCGCCGAGGTCCGGTACACCCGATCCAAAGAGGGCCGGCCTTCGCGCTCAATTGTCGCATCCAGTCGCGGTTGAAGCTGTTTTCAATGGCGCTACCGGTGCAGCGGCCGCGTGCCTTCACGCAAATTTATGACCCCACGGCACCGAGTTCGCTTGAGATCCCGGTTAAATTCCCACAAAAAGGCTCAACTTTCGAGTGTCAGATCAGGAGTTCGCGTGTCCCTCTTCCTTGTCGTCGCACTTCCCTTCTTAGGGGCCTTGCTTCCCGGTCTGATGAACACAGCCGGCCGCGCCGCCTGTGCGGGGGTGACCTTTGCGGTCAGTCTTGCGGCATTCGTCGGTTTGCTGACCAACCTGCCCGCCGTGCTGGCCGGAGAGATGGTCACCGCCCGTATCGATTGGATCCCGCTGCTGGGGCTCAACGTCACGCTGATGCTCGACGGGTTGGGGTTCTTCTTTGCGATGCTGATCCTCGGGATCGGGCTGCTGATCATCACCTACGCCCGGTTCTACCTCGCCCGCGAGGACAACATGGGCGAGTTCTTCACCTATCTGCTGCTGTTCCAAGGCGCGATGGTGGGGATCGTGCTCAGCGACAACATCCTTCTGTTGCTGGTGTTCTGGGAGCTGACCTCGCTGTCGTCGTTCCTGCTCATCGGCTATTGGAAGCACCTGCCAGAAGGTCGCCAGGGCGCGCGGATGGCGCTGACCGTGACGGGCATGGGCGGGCTGGCGATGATCGGTGGCATGCTGATCCTCGGCAATATCGTGGGCAGCTATGATCTCAGCGTGATCCTGCAAAACCGCGAGCTGATCCAAGGCTCGCCGCTCTATCTGCCCGCGCTGATCCTGATCCTTCTGGGGTGCTTTACCAAATCGGCGCAGTTCCCGTTCCACTTCTGGCTTCCGCACGCGATGGCGGCACCGACGCCGGTCTCGGCCTATCTGCACTCCGCGACGATGGTCAAAGCGGGCATCTTCCTGATGGCGCGGATGTGGCCGGTGCTGTCCGGCACGCCGGAGTGGTTCGTTCTGGTCACCGGGGCAGGGCTCATCACCATGGTGCTCGGCGCCGTGATCGCGCTGTTCAAGCATGACCTCAAGGCGCTGCTGGCGTTCTCGACGGTCTCGCACCTCGGGCTGATCACCATGCTCTTGGGCACCGGAACGGCCTTTGGGGCGATGGCGGCGGTGTTCCACATCATGAACCACGCCACGTTCAAGGCGGCGCTCTTCATGTCGGCAGGGATCATCGACCACGAAACCCACACCCGCGATATCCGGCGGCTCGGCGGGTTGCGGCACCTGATGCCGGTCACCTTCGGGATCGCCACGCTGGCGGCGCTGTCGATGGCGGGGATTCCGCTGCTCAACGGCTTCCTGTCCAAGGAGATGATGCTCGAAGAGGCCTACCACACCGTGCTCCTCGACTCGCACTGGCTGGTGCCGGGGCTGGCCGTGCTCGGCTCGCTGTTCTCGGCGGCCTATTGCTTCCGGCTGATCGGGCATGTGTTCCTTGGCCCGGTGCGGGACGATTACCCCCACAAGCCACACGATCCGGAGCCGGGGCTCTGGCTGCCGCCCGCGTTTCTGGTGGTGCTGGTGGTGGGCATCGGCATCGCACCGTTCCTCGTCGAGCCATTCGTCAAGCTGGTCACGGCATCGGTTCTCGGCGGCACGGCGGAGCTTCCATATCAGCATATCAAGATCTGGCACGGCCTCGTTCCGGCGCTCTACATGTCCATCGCCGCGGTCGTCGGCGGCCTGATCGTCGTCTCGGCCTTCAACCCGCTCCTGCGGCTGTGGGATGCCGCGCCCCGGCCCGAGGCAAAGCGGATCTTCGACGCGATCATCGGCGGGGTCGTGAGGCTGTCCGAGCGGGTGATCCACGGCGTGCACAACGGGTCGTTCACGCGCTATGCGGCGATCATGACGGTCGCCGTCGTGGCGGTTGGTTACCACGCCTGGGCCACCGGAACGGTCGGACCGGCCACGCGGGTGCCGCAAGTGGCAAGCCCGGTGCAGATCGCAGGCTGGGCCATGCTCGTCGCGGCGACCCTCGGTCTGGTGCTCTTGCACCGGAACAGGCTCCTGTCTCTGGTGCTCATCGGGATCGTCGGGCTCGTCGTGTCGGTCGGCTTCGTGTTCTTCAGCGCGCCCGATCTTGCGATGACGCAGCTCACGGTCGAGGTGGTGACGATCATTCTGCTGCTTCTGGCGCTGAATTTCCTGCCGAACCGGACACCGATCGAAAGCACCGTCCTGCGGCGCACCCGCGATGCGGTTCTGGCCGTCGCGGCCGGAGTGGCGACCATGGCGCTGTCCTACCACTATCTCTTGCGCGACACGATCAGCCCGAGCATCTCCGAATTCCACTTGGCCAATTCCTACAAGGGCGGTGGCGGCACGAACGTCGTCAACGTGATCCTCGTCGATTTCCGGGGCTTTGATACCTACGGCGAGATCATCGTGCTCGGGATCGCCGCCCTGCTGATCTATGCGCTGACAGAGGCGCTTCTGGATGGGCCGGTCCGGGCGCGGCTGCTCAATCGCAAGCCGACCGATCCGCGGGCGGGCGACATGCACCCGATGATGATGGTGGTCATGACGCGGGTCATCATGCCGGTGGTGATGCTGGTGGGCTTCTACATCTTCCTGCGCGGGCACAACGAGCCGGGCGGCGGGTTCATCGCCGGCCTCGTGGTGTCGATCGGCTTCGTGATGCAATACATGGCCAGCGGCTTTGCCTGGACATCGGCGCGGCTGCGCTACCCCTACCACGGGGTCATCGGGGCCGGGGTGCTGACCGCCGGGCTGACCGGGATCGGGTCCTGGTTCGTGGGCAAGCCGTTCCTCACCTCGGATTACACCTACGTGCGGATCCCGCCGTTTCAGGAATTCGAACTGGCGACAGCGGCACTGTTCGACCTCGGCGTGTTCCTCGCCGTGGTCGGGGCGGTAATGCTGTCGCTGGAAAGCTTCTCGCGATTGGCGCGGCGGGCGCATGTGCCGGATGTGGAACACCCGATGGACATCGACCCCTCGCGCGACGACCCGCCCGATCCACTCCAGCCAAGGACGGAGGCCTGACATGGAATTTCTCGTAGCCTCCGCCATCGGCGTGCTCACAGCAGGCGGGATATACCTCGTCCTGCGTTTGCGGACCTTCCCGGTCATCATGGGGGTGTCGCTGCTGACCTACGCGGTCAACGTGTTCCTCTTTGCCTCCGGTCGGCTGACGGTCGGGGCGCCGCCGATCCTGTCGGACGGAGCGGTTGCCTACACGGACCCGCTGCCGCAGGCGCTGGTGCTGACGGCCATCGTCATCTCCTTCGGGATGACGGCGGTGGTTGTGATGATCGCCCTCGGGGCCTATCTGGGTGGCGACGACGACCACGTCGACGATGACACCAAAGCCCCCGCGGCGGAGGACGCATCGTGAGCCACTGGATCATTCTACCCATCGTTCTGCCGGCGTTTCTGGCGCCGTTCATCGTGCTGGCGGCACGCTATCACATCGTGATCCAGCGGTCGGTGTCGCTGGCGGGTGTGTTTGCGCTCGTCGTGGTGGCCGCCGGGCTGGCGTGGCAAGCCTCCGACGGGACCGTCACGCTCTATCAACTCGGGGACTGGGCGGCGCCCTTCGGGATCGTTCTGGTGGCGGACAGACTGTCGACGCTGATGGTGCTGCTCACGGCGGTGCTGGCGTTCTTCGTCCTGCTCTACGCGGTCGGATCGCGCTGGGATTACAGGGGCTGGCACTTCCACGCGCTCTATCAATTTCAGCTCATGGGGATCATGGGGGCGTTCCTGACGGGTGACTTGTTCAACCTCTTCGTGTTCTTCGAAGTGCTGTTGATCGCCTCCTACGGTCTAATGATCCACCAAGGCGGCACGGTCAGGCTGCGGGCAGGGGTGCAATACGTGCTCTACAACCTGCTCGGCTCGACGCTGTTCCTGTTCGCGCTCGGCGCGATCTATGCCCAGACCGGCACGCTGAACATGGCCGATCTGGCCGAGAGGGTGCAGCTGATCGACCCGTCGGACACGGTCGGCATCCGGATCGCGGCGGTCCTGCTGCTCATGGTCTTTGCGATCAAGGCGGCGGTCGTGCCGCTGCACTTCTGGCTGCCGTCCAGCTATGCCGAAGCGCCCGCCCCCGTGGCCGCTCTCTTCGCGATCATGACCAAGGTCGGCGCCTATGCGATCATCCGTGTCTACACGATGATCTTCCCGCCCGATCTGGAGGCGACGGCGGGGCTGCACGGCTGGTGGCTCTTGCCGGCGGCGCTGGTCTCTCTTGCCATCGGGATGGTCGGGCTGCTGGCCGCGCGCAAGCTGGACCGGCTGGTGGCGTTCTCGGTGATCGGGTCGATGGGCATGGTGATGATCTCGATCTCGCTGTTCACCGCCGAAGGGATCACGGCGGCGCTCTATTACATCATCCACTCCACGCTGGCGGCAGGGGCGCTGTTCCTGATCGTCGATCTGGTGCGGTCCAGCAGGGCCGACCTCATGCTGACGGCACAGGCACCGGTGGCCGGTTCTGCGCTCACCGCGGGGATGTTCTTCATGGCGGCGATCGCGATGGCGGGGCTGCCGCCGCTGTCGGGCTTCGTCGGCAAACTGCTGATCCTCGACGCCTCCTTCGACACCGGGTCGGTCGCCTGGATCTGGGCGGTGATCCTGATCTCCAGCCTGATCGCCGTCGTGGGCTTTGGTCGGGCGGGCAGCGTGCTGTTCTGGAAATCGCAAAGCGTCGCGGTCGATCCGGGCGCCGAAGTTCAGGCCGCACCGTCGCCGCTGTCCTACGTGGCGGTCGGCGGACTGCTGGCGCTGCTTGTGGCGCATACGGTCCTTGCCGGGCCGATGACGCGCTACACCAGCGCGATTTCGGCGCAGCTCTTCGCGCCCGAACCCTACATCGCCACCGTGCTCGATACGCCGGGCAAACTGTCAGACCCCTATTCAGACACCGACGAAGAGGAGGCGCATTAGGATGAAACAGGCACTCCGCTGGCTGTTGCCGCACCCCTCGCTGACGCTCTTGCTCACGCTCGTATGGGTTCTACTCCAGCAGACCTATTCGCCGGGGATGGCGGTGTTCGGGCTGATCCTCGGGATCGTCATTCCGATCAGCACCGCGCGATGGTGGCCGGATCGTCCGGGGCGTTTCAGGTTGCTGCCGATGTTCAGCTACGTGCTGCTTGTGGTCTGGGACATCATCGTCGCCAACATTCAGGTGGCTTGGATCGTGCTCACCCGGCCCAATGCGCGGATCCGGTCGACTTGGGTGATCGTCCCGCTGGACCTTCGCACACCCGAAGCCATCACCGTGCTGGCCGGGACTATCACGCTGACGCCGGGAACCGTCTCGGCAGACCTCTCGGACGAAGGGCACAGCCTTCTGGTCCACGCGCTCGACACCGACGATCCCGATGCGGTGCGCGATGATATCAAGAACCGCTACGAACGGCGCTTGAAGGAGATTTTCGAATGACCGACATGGAAGCTCTCGCCAACAGTCTGATGACGTGGTCGATCTACGCGGCCTTTGTCATTGTCGCAGTCTCGCAAATCCTCGCGATGATCCGGCTCTATGTCGGGCCAAGCGTCGGTGACCGCATCCTTGCGCTCGACACTATGTTCATCAACGCCATCGCCTTGCTGGTGTTGATCGGGATTTTTCAGGGAACGCAGATCTACTTCGAGGCGGTGCTGATCATCGCCATGCTCGGCTTTGTCTCGACAGTGGCCTACGCCCGGTTCGTGCTGCGGGGGGACATCATCGAATGACCCTCTCTGCTCTCGCAACCTTCGCCATCTTCCTCTGCCTGATCATCGGATCGGTCTTCACGCTCGTCGCCGGGATCGGGCTGGTCAAGCTCAACGATTCCATGGCGCGGCTCCACGCGCCGACCAAGGCCGGCACGCTGGGGATCGGGGCGTTTCTCGTGGCCTCCATGATCAACAGCTTCACCTTCGGGGACGGCGCCCTGCACGAACTGCTGATCATGGGCTTCCTCTTCGTTACGGCTCCGGTCTCGGCCAATTTCATTGCCAAGGTCACGATCCACAAAGGCGCCTGCATGACGCCGCCGCCGCCGCCGCAGGACGACAACTGGGCCACGCTCAGCACGCCGGACGACGGGCAGAAGCCGGACGAACCCACCAGAGCCTGAGACTCGGCGCCGGGGCCGGGTCAGCCGATCCGGCCGGCGGCCCAGCCCGCCATATTCGCCCACAGGGCGGCATAGCCCGACCATTCCACAAAGGACGGCGGCGCCCAATGCGGCCCGCAATCGCTGGCAAAGGCGACACCCCGGCCCTTGCCGTGGGTGCCCGCCACCAACAGGGGATCGCCGCCTGCCGTGGCGACGATCTCGGCCCCGTCGCGTGCCTGCGCCCGGTTATAGCCCAGCAGGGCGGGCCAATCGCCGCTCACGCCCTCAAGCATGGGATGACCGGGCATCGCAAGCTCGGCCGTGACGCCCGCCGGGCATTCCACCCGATCATCGTGGCGCGAGAAGGTGACCGGCAGGGCTTCTTCCACCGGTGATCCGGCGTATTGCGCCTTGGCGTCGATCCCCTGAAAGGTGAGATAACCGCCCACCATGATCAGCCCGCCGCCCGCCGCCACATAGTCGCGGATCGAGGCCAGCCGATCGGGGCGAGCCTCCGCGCGGGCAAAGGTGTCGGGGTGAAGCAACAGCGTGTTCGCCCCGATATCGGACAACAAGACCACATCGAAAGCGCCCAGCGCCTCGGCCGTATCCGGAAAGTCCCGGGCGGCCACATGGGCCGGCTGATAGGTCACATCCCAGCCCGCCGCCTCGAGCGCCGCAATCAGATGGCCACCGCCCTCGGCATATTCCGTGGTGGTAAAGCTGTCGAAGCCCTTCTGGTGGATCGAATGCACGGTCCAGCTTTCGCCAGCCATCAGAATGCGGGGTTTGGTCATCGGACGAGTCCTTTCGGGGAAGCGGTCGAATTTCGGATTTGCAGGGTCACCGGCAGGATGGTCAGGCGCGGCACCTCCTCGCCGTTCAGGCTGGCCAGCAAGGTGTCAAAGGCGATCCGGCCCATCTCGGCCACCGGCTGACGGACGGTGGTCAGGGGCGGGTCGATCAGCGCGGCATAGAGGATATCGTCGAACCCGGTCAGCGACAGATCGGCAGGCAGAGTCAGCCCATTCTGTCGTGCCACCGTCATCACGCCGATAGCGATTTCGTCCGAACCGGTGACAATCGCGGTGGGGCGCGGGTCGGCGGCGAGCATCTCGCGGGCCGCGACCTCTCCGAACTCCCGGCGATACCGGCCAAAGGCACAGGGTCCGGCGGACAGGCCTGCCTCGGCCAGCGCTTCCAGATATCCGGCATAGCGTTGCTCGACGCTGGAGACGCCGCGTTGGCCCGAGATATGCGCGATATGACGATGCCCAAGCTCGATCAACTGGCGCGTCGCCGCCCGCGCACCTGCGGTGTTGTCCACGAACAGGCGCGGCAAATCCGGCCCCGGAATATCCTCGTCCAGCAGCAATACGTTTGTCAGCCCCTCCAGCGCCGCGGCGAGGGTGCCGTCCTGCGGAGTTCCGGTCATCAGCATCAGCCCATCGACATGGCGGTCGCGCAGGCGCTCGATTGCCGCCGTCTCGCGGGCCGGATCGCCTCGGGTCGAGGTGATCGACACTGCATAGCCATGATCGGCCGCAGCAACCTCCACCGCGGCGGCAAGCTCGGCAAAGAACGGGTTGTCGATCTCCGGCGTGACGAGGCCAATCGCCTCGGTCCGTCCGGTTGACAGGCGACGGGCCAGCAGGTTGGGCCGATAATCTAGCGCGTCGATCGCCGCCTCGATTCGGGCGCGAGTCTCGGCAGGCAGGGTGATCCGGCCATTCAGATGGCGCGACACGGCCGTGGGCGAAAGCCCCGCCGCACGGGCGACATCGCTCAGCGTGGCCATGGGCCCTCCGGCAGCCCGTGGCGGGCCATGAATGCTGTGATGAGGGGCAGGGCGCGATCCGCAATCCCGGTCAGAAACGCCTGACCCGTCTCGGAGGTCGAGGGGCGCGGATCTCCGAACACGCCGCTTTTAGAGATTTCGCGCAACTGCATCGGCTCCATGCCGAAGGTCGGCGGAAACTCCGGATACTCCGGCGCTGCCTTATCCATCTGCACAGCGTCGGGTCGCAGGGCGAGCATCATCGAGGTCTCCACCTCGTCGGCATGAAAGAACCCCGGCCCCGCGGGCGTGCTTTCGCACAGCGCCTCGGCCAATTCCTCCAGCCCCGGATGATCCAGCATCAGAACCGGCATCCCCGCCTCGCCAAGCAGCCGCGCCGCCTGCGCAACCGGATCGCGATTGCCGAAATGGGCGTTCACCGTGATCAGGGCGGGAATGCCCTGTCGCTTGAGGTCCAGCCCGATATCCACGACGAGCGCCCTTAGCGTATCGGGCCGGATCGACAGCGTCCCCGGAAAGCTCTGCGCCGTCGCCGCATCGCCATAAGCCAGTCCGGGCAGCAGAAACGCCCCCGTCCGGACAGCAACTTCGCGGGCAACGCCACAGGCCAGATCGTGATCCGTGGTCAATGGCAGATGCGCCCCATGCTGCTCGATCGCCCCGATGGGCAGCAACGCAGGCAGGCGCAGCGCCAAAGCCGCCTCGACCTCGGGCCACGTCATCCGGGCGAAATCGCGGATCATCTCCAACGCACCTCCGTCAACGGGGCCCCCGGCGCGATCGCTGCGAGCAGGGACTTGGTCGGCGGCCCATGATCTACCGCGCCGCCCTCTGGTTGAGCCAGCCACGCGGCGGAGATGTCGGACGGCGCGCCGCCTTCCGCAACCAGTGCTACCAACGCGGTCTGCACCGGGGCGAGCGTCGGGTTGAACGCCACGCTTTCAATGCTGCCGCCAGCAACCATCCGGCCCCCGGCCTCCAGCACCAGCGCGGCAGGCACACCGGAATAGGGCGCGTGGATCGGCGTCCGGCTCAGCAGCCGCGCGACGGTATCGGGCACCTCGCCCGCCACCTGCAATCCATGGCCGACGCCGGCAACAGCGCCAGGCTGATCCAGATAGCCGGGATCGAAGGGCCAGGGATATAGCTCGGCCAGCGACAGGCGATGCCCCAGAGGATCGATCAGGATCAGATCGTCGGCCCCGGCAAACTCGGTCAGCACCTGACGGCAATGCGCACAGGGATGCGCCTCGCCAATCGCCAGTTCCGCCAGCCCTTCACCCCGCTGAAACGCACGAATGGCGACAAAGCCTTCCCCGTGCAGCGTGTGATGCAGGCTCGTCCCCGGAAACTCCATGTTGCCGCCAAGGATCAGGTCGCCCGTCGCGGCGCCCAAACCCACAGCGCCCACCACAAAGCCCGAGATCGGCGGGCGCGACAGGCCCTTCGCGGTTTCGAGCAGGTGGCACATCAAATCCGAAACGCCGCCGAGGCCGAACCTGTCGACCAGGTCGAGCGCATCTGCGCGGGGCAACACGCCCGCCTCGATCAAGGGGGCCGCCGCATCGCGCACCGCCTCGGCGTCATGGCAGGCCAGCCGGGCAGGCACCTGCGGGTCGGCCTGAAACGGATTGCGACTCATCTTTGGGACCTCTGCCTAGCAACGCAGCAGCCGGGAAATGGCAAGCTGCCGTCGCGGTCATTTGGTGGGATAGCGTTTGACAACCCGGTTCACCCCTGTCCAATATCGCGGTCAAGTAAACCGCTTTACCAAGCTACGGTCAAATGACTTCTGAACTATTGCACGGGGCCACGGTCCTCACGGTCGATGCCGACGATACGCACTACACCTCCGGCTGGGTGGCCATCCGCGACGGCCGCATCCACGGCGTCGGCGACGCCACGACGATGCCAGATCCGACTAGCTTCGATCGGGTGACAGACCTCACCGGGCATCTCGTCATGCCGGGCCTCGTGAATGCCCACACCCACACTGCGATGGTGCTGTTTCGGGGGCGCTCCGAAGGGCACTCTCTGCTGACGATGGAGGGCTGGTATAACACGATCCGCGTGCCGGAACTCAGCCTCGAAGGGCGCGACATCGGCCCCGCCGTCGCACTCTCCTGTGCGGAGATGGCGCTGTCTGGCACCACCACCTTCTGCGATCAATATTTCTTTGCCGAGGAAGTCGCCGCCGCTGCGGATGCCGCCGGGTTGCGGGCGGTGATCGCCTACGGGATCGTCGAGCTGGGCGACCGGGCGCGCGGGATCGACGAGCTGAGCAAGGCGGCGGCCTTTGTCGAGGGGCAGCGCCGGGGCCGGGTGATCCCGTGGTTCGGCCCGCACGCGCCCTATGTGGATAACTCCGAGGCGCTGTTGCAGGACGAAGTCGCCGAGGCCAATCGGCTGGGCTGCGGCTTGCATCTGCACATGGCCTGCGGACCGGAAGACAACGAACAGACGCTGGCGCAATACGGGGTCACGGCGGCGCAGGCGCTCGAAAAGGCCGGGTTCTTTGCCGGGCGGGTGCACGCCGCCCATTGCCTCGATCTGTCTGCCGAAGACATTGCCGTCTTTGCCCGCGCGCCCGCGGCCTCCGTCGCGCACTGCGCCACAGCTGGGCTTCGGTCGGGGCGCGAAGCGATCTGCCCTGTGGTCGATCTGCGGGCGGCGGGCGTGACGGTGGCGCTGGGCACCGACAACGTCGCGGCGAACAACGCCTACGACATGGTCGCCGAAATGCGGATGGCCGGGTTGGTGGCATCGCACCGCGAGGGGCGGGCGCAGCCGATCAGCTCGCGCGAACTGGTGCGAATGGCCACGATCGACGGGGCGCGGGCGCTCGGGATCGACGGCGAAACCGGCTCGCTCGAGGTCGGCAAGGCCGCCGACATCGTGGCCTTCGATATGCGCGGACCCGGCTGGTCGGAAACGCCCGATGTGGAAACCGCGCTGGTCTATTCCGGCTCCGGTCGGGATCTGCGGCACAGCTTCGTCGCCGGCGAGGCGCTCGTGCGCGACGGGGCGCTGACCCGGCAAAGCCTCGCCTCGATCCGGGAAACCTATTCCGCGACCTACGCCGATTTCTGGGACAGGGTCGCCCAAAACGGAGCCGCAGCATGACGCGCAATCCTCTGATCCTCGATACCGATGGCGGGGTCGACGACGCTCAGGCGCTCTTGATGCTGCTCGCCCACGGGATCACGCCGCTGGCGATCACGACGGTCTTCGGCAACGTCAGCCTGGAGGCGGCGACGCGCAACATCCTCGATGTGCTCAGCCTCGCCAAAGCGGACGTGCCGGTGCATATGGGCCAGTCACGGCCCCTGACCGGGGCCGTCATCGACGCACGAAACATCCACGGCGAGGACGGGCTCGGCTCCGCGCCAAGGCCGGTGAAGGCGGCCGATCCGAGCGAACGGGACGGTGTCGAATTCCTCGTCACCACCCTCAGCGCCGCCGCGCGGACCGGCACCAAGATCGACCTGTTGATGATCGGCCCACTGACCAACCTGGCGTTGGCATTGCGCATGGCGCCGATGATCAGCGACGGGATCGGGCAGTTGACGATCATGGGCGGCACGCTGTTCGGCCGGGGCAACACCACGCCCGCGGCAGAGTTCAACATCTACGCCGATCCAGAGGCGGCAGCGATCGTCTTCGCGGCCGATATCCCTACCGTCGTCGCGGCATGGGAGGTGTGCTCCGCACACGCCATGGAATCGGATGCGATCGACGCGCTGATCGAGGCGCTGCCGGGGACGCCGCTTGCCGAATTTTCGGCGCATCTGATGCTGCATGCCCGCAAGGTCAGCTTCAGCTATGGCGGCGACGGGCACTTTCGCTTCGTCGATCCGCTCGCGGCCGCTGCCGTGATCGAACCGGGGCTGATCACCGCCGTCCAGACGCATAGCGTCGATGTGGCGCTGGCACCGGGGCTGACTCGGGGGATGACGCTCGTCGATCCGTCCGGGCGGCTCGGCACCCCGCCGGTCACCTTCATCGAAACAGCGGATATCGACCGGCTTTGCGCCCTCTTTGCGGCCTCTGCCCACTGGACGCCGTAATCAGACCACCCTCAAAAAGACCAACCCAACAGGAGAGACTGCCATGACCAAACTGACCCGCCGCAGCGTCGCGCACCTCATGCTCGGCACCGGCCTCGCCACCATGATGACCGCAGGCGTCGCCTTTGCGCAGGAATATTCCGCCGACAATCCGATGACCGTGGCACTCGTCGTGCACGGCACGCTGGGGGACAAGAGCTTCTTTGACAGCGCCGCCGCAGGGCTGGTGCGGGCCGAGGCGGACCTGCCCGTCGATGTCACCGTGATCGAGGCCGGCAACGACCGTGGCCGCTGGGAGCCTGCGCTTGCCGATGCCGCCGATCAGGGCTTTGACGTGGTCATCGCCGGAACCTGGGAAATGAACGGCTTCATGCAGGAGCTTTCGGGCGAATTCAGCGACACCAAGTTCATCATCTTCGACGACACCCCCGATTTCAGCGGCGGTGCCTTCCCGAACATCATGGCGCTGACCTACCGGGTCTCGACCGCGGCCTACCTCGCAGGCTACGCCGCCGCGTCCGTCTCCGAGACAGGCAAGCTGGGTGAAATCTTCGGCGTCGAAGGGGCCACGATCCTCGAATTCGCCGTCGGATTCGAGCAGGGCGCCCGTGCGGCCAACCCGGATATCGAGATCGTCCGCGCGGTCGCTGGCACCTTCACCGACCCGGCCAAGGGCAAGGAAATCGCACTGGCGATGTTCGACCAAGGCGTCGACGTGGTCTTCCCGATCGCGGGCGGCACCGGCATCGGCGCACTTCAGGCGGCCCGCGACGAAGGCCACCTCGCCGTCGGCGTGGACAGCGACCAAGCCGCGATCTTTGCGCCCACCGATCCGGAGCAGGCCGCAGTGATCCTCACCTCGGTCGAGAAAAAGATCGGCGATTCGCTCTACACCGCGCTGGAAATGACGCTGGCCGGTGACGCGCCCTATGGCACCACCCAGCTTCTGGGCCTGTCCGAAGGCGCCGTCGGGATCTCGATGAACGAGCAGTATGAGACACTCGTGCCGGAAGACGTGCGCGCCGCGATCACGGATCTGGAAGCTCAGATTGCCGCTGGCGACATCGCCGTCGACAGCACCATGTAATGGATACCGGGCGCGGCGGCTGTGTCGCCGCGCCCGACCGTTCTGATGACAGATCCGATCCTCAAAGCCACCGGCATCACCCGCATCTATCCCGGCGGCACCGTCGCCAACGACGGGGTCAACCTGACCGTCCGCCCCGGCGAAGTGCACGCCGTTGTCGGCGAGAACGGCGCAGGCAAATCCACCTTGATGAAAGTCCTCTTCGGGCTGGAAAAGCCAGACGCGGGCAGCCTCACGGTCAACGGGCAAAAGGTCGATTTCACCGGCCCCAAGGACGCCATCGAGGCCGGCATCGGGATGGTGTTCCAGCACTTCTCGCTGGTCCCGTCCTTCTCGGTCTACGAGAACGTGGTGTTGGGGTCCGAACCGGCCAAGGGGATCAGCTTTGATAGGGCGAAGGCCATCGCCACGGTGCGCGAGCTGTCGCAGAAATTCCGGCTGACCGTCGATCCGCTCCCCGCCGTGCGGCGCTTGCCCGTGGGGCAGCAACAGCGGGTCGAGATCCTCAAGGCGCTTTACCGCGACGCGCAAATCCTGATCCTCGACGAGCCGACAGCCGTGCTCGCCCCGCAAGAGGTCGAAGAGCTGTTTACCGCGATCCGCGCGCTCACCGCGCAGGGGCGCACCGTCATTTTCATCGCCCACAAGCTGCCCGAAGTGCTCGAGATCTCCGACCGGATCACCGTCATGCGCGGCGGCAAGACCGTGGGCGAGGTCGAAACCAAGGACGTCGACGAATCCTCGCTCGCCGCGATGATGGTCGGGCGCGAGGTTTCGCTGCGCGTCGACCGCGCCGCGACGACGGGCGAACGAGCGCTCGAGGTCAAAAACCTGCGCCTTGTGGCCGGAAACGGGGTCACTCTCGCCGATGATCTCACGCTCAACGTGCACCACGGCGAAATCCTCGGGCTGGTGGGTGTCGAAGGCAACGGGCAGGCCGAACTGCTCGAGGCCATCGCCGGTCTGCGCCCCGTCGCAGGCGGCTCGCTCACCCTGCAAGGCACCCCGCTCGACGAGCTGACCGTGCTCGAACGGCGCGACCGCGGCTTGGCCAGCATCCCCGAGGACCGCATCGCCCAAGGGCTCGCCACCGGGGCCAGCGTCGCTGAGAACCTCGCCGCCACCCGGCTCGACGATCCCCGCTTCGTCCGGCGCGGCATCCTGAACCTCAAAGGTATCCGCGACAACGCCGTGGCGCTGATCGACCGGTTCTCGATCCGCGTCGGTGGCCCGGACGTGGATGTCGGCACCCTGTCGGGGGGCAACATGCAAAAGGTCGTCGTCGCCCGCGAACTGTCCGAACAACCGCAGATCCTGCTGGTCAATCAGCCGACGCGCGGCGTCGATCTCGGAGCCACGCAATTCATCTGGAAGAGCATCACCGACGCCCGCGACGGCGGTGCTGCCGTGTTGCTCTCGTCGGCCGATCTGCAAGAGCTGCTGGCCCTGTCCGACCGTCTGGTGGTGTTCTACCGTGGCCGGATCGTCGCGGCCTTCGTCAACCATGCGGAGCTGACCTCCGAAACGCTGGGGGCCTATATGCTGGGGATCGAGACGCAGACGCCCGAGGCGATGGCGGGGGCCATGCGATGAGCAGCATCCGTCCCGCCTCCGCACTGACCGAAGTCACCCGGGTGCTGCTCGCCGTCGCCATCGCCCTGGCCGTGGCGTTCCTGATCGTGCTCGCCACCTCCGAAGAGCCGATCAAGGCGTTCCGCACCTTCCTCACCGCGCCGTTTTCGTCGAACCGGACGCGGGGTCTCTGGATCGACGACGTGGCAAAGCTCACGCTCACCGGGCTGGCCTTCAGCCTCGTGTTTCAGGCGCGGCAATTCGCGCTGGGCGTGCAGGGGCAGGTCTATGTCGGCGGCCTTGCCGCGTCGTTCATCGCGCTCTCGCCCATCGGGGTGACGCCGCTGTCGATCCCGCTCGGGATGCTCGTGGCGATGTGCGCCGGTTCGGTCTGGGGGTTCATCCCCGGCTATGCCAAGGCGCGGTTCGGCGCCTCCGAGATCGTGTCGTCGCTGATGCTCAACTACATCGCGATCCGGGTGGTGAACTGGGTGATCCGGGCGCACCTCGCACCGCCGGGATCGGGGCAGCTCAACTCGCCCGATTTCCCGGATGCCTCGGTGCTGCCGGCAATCATTCAGGGCACGCGGTTCGATCTGGGGATCGTGGTCGCGCTGGTGATGACCGGGCTCGTCTGGTTCGTGCTCTACCGCACCGTCTGGGGGCTGAAGCTTCGGCTCGTCGGGCACAACCCCACCTTTGCCGAAGGGGCAGGCATCCGCGCCAATGTGGTGATGATCAGCACGATGACGGTCTCCGGCGCCATCGGTGGGCTGCTCGGGGCGGTCTATGTGCAGGGGCGGGCCTTCGGACGCATCGCCATCGACTTTGACGGCAACCTCGCCTTCGAAGGGATCCTGATCGCCATCGTCGCCAAATCGCGGCCGCTCGCGGTGCCGGTCGTGGCGCTGGCCTACGGCTACCTGCGACAGGGGGCGCAACTGATGGGTCTGCGGACCGACGTGCCGACCGAGATCCTCGGCGTCGTTCAGGCGCTCATCATCCTGCTCGTCGCCTCGTCCTTCACACTGCCCGGTCGGGCGTTCATCGCCCGCCTGATGGGCCGCAAGCCAGAGGTCGCACGATGACCGATCTTCTCGAAGTCGTCTTTTCGGCGACGTTCCTCATCACCGTCATCCGGGCCTCGACGCCGTTGTTGTTCGCCACGCTCGGCGGGCTGATCTCTGATCTGGGGGGCGCATTGAACGTGGCGCTCGAAGGGATGATGCTGATCGCGGCCCTCACCGCCGTCGTCGTGTCGGTCTATGCGCCGTGGTATGTCGGCGTCGTGGCGGGGATGGGGGCCGGGGCGGCACTCGGGGCGATCATGGCGCTGTTCCACCTGCGGTATAAGGCCGACGTGATCCTCGTGGGCTTTGCGGTCAACATCCTTGCCGCGGGGGGCACCGTCTTCGCTCTCTCGCTCGCCACGGGCGGCGACAAGGGCACCTCGATCAACCTGCAGTCCAAGGCGATCCCCTCGATCGACATCCCGGCCTTCGAAGGCATCCCCGTGCTGAACTTCTTCACCGGGCATTCGGCACTTTCGTGGCTGGCGGCGCTGAGCGTCGCGGGGATCTGGTATTTCCTCTACCGCACGCCGCGCGGCATGTGGCTGCGCGGGGTGGGGGAATACCCCGCCGCACCCGAGGCGGCAGGGATCGGGGTCAACGCCGTGCGGGCGTGGTCGCTGGTGGCATCCGGGGCGCTCGCCGGGCTGGGCGGGGCACAGCTCGCGATGTTCAACTACATCGGCTTCACGCGGGACATGACGGCCGGGCGAGGCTTCATCGCGCTCGGCGCCGTGCTGCTCGGGGCGCGGCATCCGGTCGGAGCCATGCTGGCAGCCCTGCTCTTTGGGCTGTTCGAAGCGCTCTCCATCGTGATGCCCGGCATCTTCTCGTGGATACCAGGCGAACTCGTGCAGACGATCCCCTTCGTGGTCACCCTGCTGGCGCTGATCCTGTTCTCCTACCGGACACAACGGGCCGAGCGGACATTGTCCTGACCCGCAGCCCGCGGCGGACCTACGGTTTCGTCGCGGCGGTCACATAGTTGACCGTCAGATCACGGTCCGAGATGCGCCAGGTCCATGAGATCGGGTTGAACTGGAATCCCTTGCGGTCCACCGGATCGAGGCCCGCCTTTTGCAGCAGGTCGAACAATTCGTCGGGCGTGATGAACTTGGCGAATTCATGGGTGCCCTTGGGCAGCCAGCGCATCACCCACTCGGCGCCCACGATGGCCATCGCAAAGCTCTTGGGATTGCGGTTGATCGTCGAACAGATGTGCAAGCCACCGGGTTTGAGCAACTGCTGGCAGGCAGTCAGATAGCCCAGCGGATCGGCGACATGCTCCACGACCTCCATGTTGAGCACCACGTCGAACTGTTCGCCCGCTTCGGCCAGCGCCTCGGCGGTGCCGACGCGGTAGTCGATGGTCAGTCCCATCTGCTCGGCATGAACCTGCGCCACCGGGATGTTGCGCGGCGCGGCATCCACGCCGACGACGGTCGCGCCCAGCCGGGCCATCGGCTCGCAGAGCAGGCCGCCACCACAACCAATATCGAGAATGCGCAACCCCTCGAACGGGGCGGAGGCATCCAGATCGCGGGCAAACTCGGCGGCAATCTGGCTGGTGATGTAATCCAACCGGCAGGGGTTGAGCATATGCAGGGGCTTGAACTTGCCCTCCAAATCCCACCACTCTGCGGCCATCGCCTCGAATTTGGCGATTTCGGCGTCGTCGATGGTGTTGGTTGCGGTCTGCATCGGAAAAATCTCCATAGTGATGGAAGCTCGGGTCTGAGCGTTATATAGGTCGATTATGGACAAGGTCTCAGGTCAAAAGCGCGCGGTGTCGCACCTATACCCCCCGATCGATCCCTTCGACCAGCGGATGCTGGAGGTGGGCGACGGTCACCGGGTGTATATGGAGCAATGCGGCAACCCCGACGGCATCCCCGTCGTGGTGCTGCACGGCGGGCCGGGCGGCGGGTGCAGCCCGACGATGCGGCGGTATTTCGACCCGGCGATCTACCGTGTGATCCTGTTCGATCAGCGCGGCTGCGGTCGGTCACGGCCCCACGCCAGCGTCGAGGCGAACACCACGTGGCACCTCGTGGCCGATATCGAACAGATCCGGGCGACGCTCGAGATCGACAGATGGGTGGTCTTCGGCGGCAGCTGGGGCGCAACGCTGGCGTTGATCTATGGGCAAGAGCACCCGGAGCGGACCCTCGGTCTGGTGCTGCGCGGCGTCTTCTTGATGACCCAGGGCGAGCTCGACTGGTTCTACGGCGGCGGCGCGGGCAAATTCTGGCCCGACCTCTGGGCGCGGTTCACCGGGCTGATCCCCGCAGACGAACAGGACGACCTGATCGGCGCATATCACCGTCGCCTGTTTTCCGGCGATATCCAGACAGAGACGCGGTTCGGCCGGGCGTGGGCCTCTTGGGAAAACGCGCTGGCCTCCATCGACAACGACGGGCCGGGCGGCGAAAGCCCCGCCGAATACGCCCGCGCCTTTGCCCGGCTGGAGAACCACTATTTCCAGAACCACGGCTTTCTGAGCGAGGAACAGCAGATCCTCAACCGGATGGACCGGATCGCGCATATCCCCGGCGTGATCGTGCAGGGGCGGTATGATATGATCTGCCCACCCGCTGCGGCGCACGCTCTGGATCACCTCTGGCCCAAGTCGCGGCTGCACATGGTGCCGCGCGCCGGACACGCTCTGTCAGAGCCGGGGATCAGTGCTGAATTGGTGCGCAGCATGGATAGCTTTGGCCGCAACCCCGCGCTTCTGGGGCTTTAGCGCTTTACAGACTCCGCCTGTTTGTTAACTTGAGAGTCAATAAACGCCTGAAACGGCATCTCCCTGGGGAGGGAACAACGCTTGAGATCGGTCCAACTGATCATCCTACAGCGCCTCGGGCTCGGCCTGCTGACGCTGCTCGTTGTCTCAATGGTGATCTTCATCGCGGTCAACAGCCTGCCCGGCGACTTTGCCCAAGCGATCCTCGGCCAAGGGGCCACGCCCGAAGCGGTCGAAGCAATCCGTCAACAGATCGGTCTCGATAAGCCGCCCGTCACCCGGTATTTCGAATGGCTCGGCGGAGCGGTCACCGGGGATATGGGCGTCAGCTTTGCACAGGCGAACTTCGCGTCGAACTTCGGATCGACGTCGAACACAGGGGTCACGGTCGTCGACCAGATCGCGCCGCGTCTGGCCAACACCATGTTTCTGGCCGGGGTCACCGCCCTGATCGCGGTGCCGCTGGCGGTCACCTTGGGGATCCTCGCGGCGCTCTACCGGAATTCGGTCTTCGACAAGGCGGCGAACATCTTCACGCTCTCGTCGATCTCCAGCCCGGAATTCTTCGTGGCCTATATCCTGATCCTGCTGCTGGCCGTGCTGAACCCGATCTTTCCGTCGCTGTCGAACATCTTCAACGACATGCCCTTCGATGCCCGGCTCAAGGCGACGATGCTGCCCGCGCTGACACTCACGCTGGTGGTCACGGCGCATATGATGCGGATGACGCGGGCTGCGATCATCAACCTGCTGGCCTCGCCCTACATCGAGATGGCGCGGCTCAAGGGGATGTCGCCGCTGCGGGTGATCGTCACGCACGCGCTGCCGAACGCGCTCGCGCCAATCATCAACGTGATCGCGCTCAATCTGGCCTACCTGATCACAGGGGTGGTCGTGGTCGAGGTGGTGTTCGTCTATCCCGGCATCGGGCAGTTGTTCGTGGACAGCGTCAAGATCCGGGACATCCCCGTCGTGCAGGCCTGCTGCCTGATCTTTGCTGCGGCCTACATCCTGCTGAACCTGACGGCTGACATCCTGTCGATCCTGTCGAACCCGCGACTGAGGCACCCGAAATGAGCGCGCTTCTCTGGATCGCCGCCGGTCTCGTCGGCATGTTCGCAGTAGCCTGGGCCGGGCGCTGGGCCGGGCAAAAAGCCACCGGCAACGCACCGCGGTTTCGGGATATGCCCTTGGCCGTGGCCTTCGGCTATGTCGCGGCGGTCGTGGCGCTGGTCGGAGTCCTGATCGGATACGTCAATGCCTACAGCGCCGATCCGGCCATCGCGAACAAGTATTTCTTCCTCTGGGTGGCGGTCAACGGGCTGGTGATCTTCGGGATTGCGGGCTGGCTGTTCCGGCTGCTGGGGCGGTCCGTCGGCAGCGCTGCGACGCGCAAGCTGTTCCGGCAAATGCCGCTCACCGCGTCCTTCGGCATCCTCGTTATCATCCTCTATGCGATCCTCGCGATCTTTGCCGGGGTCATCGCGCCCTATGGCCAGTCCGAGATCCTCGGTGCGGCCAATGTCATCCCCGGCGGCAATCCGGCGGTGGGGGGCGATCCGGCCTATCCGCTCGGCACCGACCAGATCGGGCGGGATATCCTCAGCCGGCTGATCTACGGTGCGCAGAATACTGTGGGCATCGCCTTCGTGACGACGCTGATCGCCTTCGTCCTCGGGGGCACATTCGGGTTCATCGCAGCACTGGTCGGCGGCTGGGTCGATCAACTGCTCAGCCGGATGGTCGATGTGCTGATGGCGATCCCATCGCTGATCTTCTCGCTGCTGCTGATGACGATTGCGAGCGTCTGGGCGGATGGGGAAAAGGGGCTGCTGACGCTCTACATGATCCTGATCATCGCGGTGATCGACAGCACGCGGGTGTTCCGTCTGGCACGGGCCGTCGGATCGGGGATCGTCGTGATGGACTATATCGAAGCCGCCCGTCTGCGCGGCGAGGGGATCCGCTGGATCATGTTCCGCGAGATTCTGCCCAACGCCACAGCCCCGCTGCTGGCCGAGTTCGGGCTGCGGTTCTGCTTCGTGTTCCTCACCATCGCCTCGCTGTCGTTCCTCGGGGTCGGCATCCAGCCACCGCTGGCCGACTGGGGCACCATGGTGCGTGACCTCGCGCCGTTCATCAACTTCGCCGCCTTCGCGCCGCTGGTGGCGACCGCGCCGCTGATGGCCGCCGGCGCCATCGCGCTGCTGACCGTCGCGGTCAATTTCGTGGTCGACTGGATGCTTCACAAATCATCGGGGCTGAAAGAATGAGCCGGCTGCTGACCATCAAGGATCTCTGGATCGAGGGCCGCTCCGACGAGCAATGGAACCCGATCATCAACGGCGCCTCGCTGCACCTCGACAAGGGCGAAGTGCTCGGGCTGATCGGGGAATCCGGCGCCGGTAAATCCACGCTCGGTCTGGCGGCGATGGGCTTTGTGCGCGACGGCGTTCGGATCTCGAAAGGCAGCGTCGATTTCGATGGTGTCGACCTGACCAAAGCCTCGGCGGACAAGAAACGTAAACTGCTCGGCAGCCGCATCGCCTATGTCGCGCAATCCGCAGCGGCGAGCTTCAACCCGGCGCACCGGCTCATCGACCAGCACGTCGAGGCCCCGGTGCAGCACGGCATCCGGTCCCGCGCCGAAAGCGAAGCGGACGGGATCGAGCTCTACGCCAAGCTGCGCCTGCCCGATCCCGAGCACATCGGCTTTCGCTATCCGCATCAGGTTTCGGGTGGTCAGCTTCAGCGGGCGATGACGGCGATGGCGATGGCCTGCCGGCCCGACCTCATCATCTTTGACGAGCCGACAACCGCGCTCGACGTGACCACCCAGATCGAAGTGCTCGCCGCGATCCGCGAGATCGTCGATCAGTTCGGCACCGCCGCGATCTACATCACCCACGATCTGGCCGTGGTGGCGCAGATGGCCGACAGGATCAAAGTTCTGCTCAAGGGCGACGAGGTCGAAGAGGCCGACACCCGGACGATGCTCACCGCGCCGACGGAGGATTATACCAAATCGCTCTGGGCGGTGCGCAGCTTCGAGCGTCCGAAAAAGCCCGCCGTGCCGGCGGATCAGACGCCGCTGGTCTCGATCCGCAATGTCAGCGCCGCCTACGGCACCGCCAAGGTTCTCGACGATGTCAGCTTCGACATTCACCCCGGACGGACCGTCGCCGTGGTCGGGGAAAGCGGCTCGGGCAAATCCACGACCGCGCGGTGCATCACCGGGCTTCTGCCGCCCATCGCGGGCAGCATCGAATTCGACGGCAACCCCCTCGCGCCGGATTATCGCAAGCGGAGCAAGGATCAGCTGCGGCAGGTCCAGATGATCTACCAGATGGCCGACACGGCGCTCAATCCGCGAATGAGCATCGGGCAGATCATCGCCCGGCCGGTGCAGTTCTATATGGGGCTGTCGGGCAAGGCGCTGCGGGCGCGGGTGGACGATCTGCTCGAACAGATCGAACTGCCCTCGGATCAGTATTACCACCGGCTGCCCTCCGAGCTTTCGGGCGGGCAGAAACAGCGGATCGGCATCGCGCGGGCGCTGGCGGCAGAGCCCCGGATGATCATCTGCGACGAGGTGACCTCGGCGCTGGATCAGCTGGTGGCGGAAGGGATCCTGCGGCTTCTGGCGCGGCTTCAGGACGAACTCGGGCTGGCCTACATGTTCATCACCCACGATCTGGCGACGGTGCGGGCAATCGCCGACGAAGTCGTCGTGATGCAGCAGGGAAAGGTGGTCGAGGCCGGACCAAAGGACGACATGTTCAAGCCGCCGCACCATCCCTACACGGACTTGCTGCTCAGTTCGGTGCCGGAAATGGACCCGGATTGGCTGACAGAGCTGCTCAAAGAACGCGGAGTTGATAACATCGGCGACGCAGCAACTGCTAAGATGTAACCAGAATCGCCTCGCAAAGAGGCAGTGAAAGACGACAACAGGGAGACTTCCATGAGACAAATCAGTAGACGCGGGCTTCTCAAGACGGGTGCAGCCGCTGGCGTGCTCGCCGCATCCGGCGTGCGGCTTCAGGCCCAGACCTCCGGCGGAACGTTCCGGCTCGGCATCGCCGGGGCGAACTCCTCCGACAGCTGGGACGGTCGGACCCACTCCGACACCTACATGATCACCGTCGGCCACGGCGCTGTGTTCGACTGCCTGACCGAGATTTCCGCCTCCGGCGAACTGGTCGGTGAATTGGCCGAAAGCTGGGAAGCGACCCCGGACGCCAAAACCTGGACGTTCAAGCTGCGTCAGGGTGTGACGTTCCACAACGGCAAGCCGTTCAACGCCGACGACGTGATCGCCTCGCTGCAGATGCACACCGAAGAGGGCGCGCAGTCCGCTGCACAGCCCATCGTCGCGCCGATCACTGAAATGGTGAAGGTCGATGAACACACCGTGCAGTTCACGCTGGCCACGGGCAACGCCGACTTCCCGTTCCTGCTGACCGACTATCACCTGCTGATGTATCCCTCCGACGACATTCCGGGCGCGATCGCGAACGGGATCGGCACCGGGCTCTACAAGGTCGAAAGCTTCGAGCCGGGCGTGCGGACCCTGCTCAGCCGTGTCGAGGGGCACTACAAGGACGGCAAGGCCGGCTGGTTCGACAGCGTCGAAGTGATCGCGATCAACGACACTTCGGCCCGGATGACCGCGCTGATGACCAATCAGGTCGATATGGTCAGCCGCGTCGATTTCCAGACCGAGCCGCTGCTGCGGGCCAATCCGAACATCGTGATCGCAGAAGTGACGGGCAACCAGCACTACACCTTCCCGATGCTCGTCGGGGTCGAACCCTTCGGCAATCTGGCCGTGCGTCAGGCGCTGAAACATGCGTTCAACCGTCAGGAGATGGTGGACAAGATCCTGCAAGGGCACGGCGCCGTGGCCAACGACCATCCGATCGGTCCGGCCAACCAGTACTACGCCGCTGATCTGCCGCAGAACTCCTACGATCCGGACAAGGCGAAATTCCTGCTCGCCGAGGCCGGCTTCGACGGGCTTTCGGTCGATCTGTCGGCATCCTCCGCCGCCTTCAACGGCGGGGTCGACGCGGCGCTTCTGGTGCAGGCCTCTGCCGCGGCGGCAGGGATCAACATCAACGTGATCCAAGAGCCGGCCGACGGCTACTGGTCCAACGTCTGGCTGAAAAAGCCTTGGTGCGAATCCTACTACTCCGGCCGGGTCACCGAAGACTGGATGTTCAGCCTCGCCTACGAATCCGGCGTGCCATGGAACGAATCGGGTTGGGAAAACGCCCGCTTCCAGGAACTTCTGCTCACCGCACGGGCCGAGCTCGACACCGACAAGCGGCGCGAGATGTATACCGAGATGCAGATGCTCTGCTCGACAGAGGGCGGCACGGTCATCCCGATGTATGCCAACTACGTCGACGCGCACTCGTCCAAGCTGGCGCATGGCGAGATCGGCAACGTCTTCCACCTCGACAGCAGCCGCGTGATCGAGCGGTGGTGGTTCGCCTGATCGGCCCCGCCATGGAATAAGCAAACGCCCCGCCCCTCGGCGGGGCGTTTTTCGTTGACCGGGTCAGGCACCCACCGGAACCAAGACATGCAGAACCGCTGGCTCATCCTCTTCGTGCTGTTTCTCGCCCGCACCGCGATGGCGTTTCAGTTTCAGTCGGTCGGGGCGCTCTCGCCTCTGCTCATCGACAGCCTCGCGCTCAGCCTCGTCGAGGTCGGCCTGCTGATCGGGCTCTACCTCGGGCCGGGGATCATCGTGGGGATGCTCGGCGGCGCCGTGGCCGCCTGGTTCGGAGACAAGCGAACGGTCATCGCCAGCCTGCTGCTGATGATCCTCGGCAGCGTGATGATCGCCTATGCGGCGGGACTGACAGGGCTGATCGCGGGTCGAATCGTATCCGGCATCGGCGGCGTGGTGATCAACGTGGTGATGACCAAGCTGGTGATCGACTGGTTCGCGGGGGCCTCCATGGCCACCGCCATGTCGCTGTTCATCAGCTCTTGGCCTCTGGGCATCGCGGCGAGCCTCCTGATCTTGCCGACCTTGGCCGGCGTCGGTGGCCTCGGCGCCGCATGGCTGGCGTCCACCGCGATCAGTGTTGTGGCGCTGGCGCTGTTCCTGCTGGTCTATCAGGCTCCGCCGGGTGCCGTGGTCCGGGTGCGTGGGCTCAAATCGGTCGCGCTGCCGATGCGGCCGCTCGTCCTGTCGTCCGTGACGTGGGGGATCTTCAACACCGGGATCGCGATGGTCTTCGGCTTCGGGCCACTGGTGCTCACCGGCAGGGGTCTCAGCGCCACCGACGCCAGTTCGATCACCAGCCTCTACATGCTGACGCTGACGCTGGCGACGCTCTTCGGCGGCTGGATCGGAGACAGGCTCGGCGGGCGGGACGGGCTGGTGCTGGGCTGCCTCGTGGTTTCCGCGATCCTGTTTCCGGCACTGATCTATGCGCCGGTCGGGCTCTTGCCGCTGCTGTTCGGGATCACCGGCGTTCTGGCGGGATTGATCGCAGGGCCGATTGCCGCCCTGCCATCGCTGTTCCTCGCACCAGAGGCGCGAGCCTTCGGCATGGGGATCTATTTCTCGATCTACTACGGGCTGATGATGGCCGCCCCGCCGATCGCGGGCGCCTTGGCCGAGGGCTTGGGTGAGATCAGCGTCGCCTTCGGGCTTGGCTCCGGCATGATGGTGGTCACGCTGATCGGATTGCTGTGGTTCCGGCAGGTCGTGGCAAGCGCCGCGGCCGAACAAATCAAGATGTAGCGGCAAGCACAACATCTCGTGGTCTGATCGTCAACTCGGCGCAAACGCCGAAAACCGCACCTACGCCATACCGACGCGATACCGACGCATAATCCACGCCCGGAATCATGGCGCTTGCAGACTCGACCGGCTTTCCCTATATGCAGATCAACAGCGGCGTGCTGGCCTCCACCCCCAGCGCCCACCGGAAATTTTCACGGGCCGCGCGCCCGTTTTTTTGTGCCTGCGACTCAAGCCTAGCGAAAGAGCCAATGTCTAACGACCTTATCGCCAAAGCGGCCATCGACCGCCGCATCGCCGACATCGTCCAACCCGTGATCGAGGATCTCGGGTTCGAACTGGTGCGGGTGCGGTTGATGACCGGCAAGGACAGCATCCTGCAAATCATGGCCCAGCGGCCCGACGGCGGCATCGAAGTCGATGAATGCGCCACCATTTCCACCGCCGTTTCCGCCGTGCTGGACGTCGAGGATCCGATCGTCGAAGCCTACACGCTGGAGATCTCCAGTCCCGGCATCGACCGGCCGCTGACCCGGCTCAAGGACTTTGATCTGTGGGCGGGCAACGAGGCCAAGCTCGAGACGACCGAAATGATCGGCGGCCGCCGCCGGTTCAAAGGCGAGCTGGTCGGAACCGAAGGCGAGGAGGTTCTGATCGAGATCGACGAACACGGGCAGGATCTGACGATCGGCCTGAAATTCGAATGGCTGAGCGACGCCAAACTTGTCCTCACCGACGAGCTGATCCGCGAGGTTCTGCGCGGTCGCAAGGACAAGGGCCAGATCGACGAGGCTCAATTCGACGAAGTGCAAACCATCATTGATGGTGACGATGACGATGACGATGATGATCGCGCGAAGCCGCGCAAAGGGGAGATCCACTGATGGCAATCACATCCGCCAACCAGCTTGAACTGTTGCAAACCGCCGAGGCCGTGGCCCGCGAAAAGATGATCGACCCCAACTTGGTCGTCGAAGCGATGGAAGAAAGCCTCGCCCGCGCCGCCAAGTCGCGCTACGGCGCCGAAATGGATATCCGCGTCGCGATTGATCGCAAGACCGGCAAAGCCACGTTCACCCGCGTCCGCACCGTGGTCGAGGACGAAGAGCTCGAGAACTATCAGGCCGAATTCACCGTCGAGCAGGCCAAGCAATACATGGCCGATCCGGCTGTCGGCGACACCTTCGTCGAAGAAGTCCCGCCCGTCGAGCTGGGCCGCATCGCAGCGCAATCGGCCAAGCAGGTGATCCTGCAAAAGGTCCGCGAAGCCGAGCGTGATCGCCAGTACGAAGAGTTCAAGGACCGCGCCGGCACGATCATCAACGCCACCGTCAAGCGCGAAGAATACGGCAACGTCATCGTCGATGTGGGCGCCGGCGAAGCGATCCTGCGCCGCAACGAAAAGATCGGCCGCGAAGCCTATCGCCCCGGCGACCGCATCCGCTGCTTCATCAAGGACGTGCGCCGCGAACAGCGTGGCCCGCAGATCTTCCTGTCGCGGACCGCACCGGAATTCATGGCCGCTCTGTTCAAGATGGAAGTGCCGGAAATCTATGACGGCATCATCGAGATCAAGGCCGTCGCCCGCGATCCGGGCTCGCGCGCAAAGATCGCCGTGATCAGCTACGACGGCTCCATCGACCCCGTCGGTGCCTGCGTCGGTATGCGCGGCAGCCGTGTACAGGCCGTCGTCAACGAGCTTCAGGGCGAAAAGATCGACATCATCCCGTGGAACGAGGACATGCCGACCTTCCTCGTCAACGCGCTTCAGCCTGCCGAAGTCTCCAAGGTGGTCTTCGACGAAGACGCCGAGCGGATCGAAGTCGTGGTGCCCGAAGAGCAGCTCTCGCTGGCCATCGGCCGTCGGGGTCAGAACGTGCGTCTGGCATCGCAGCTCACCGGGCTCGACATCGACATCATGACCGAGGAAGAGGAATCCAAGCGTCGTCAGGCCGAGTTCGAAACCCGGACCAAGCTGTTCATGGACACGCTGGATCTGGACGAATTCTTTGCCCAGCTTCTGGTCGCGGAAGGGTTCACCAACCTCGAAGAAGTGGCCTATGTCGAGGCTGACGAACTGCTCGTCATCGATGGCGTAGACGAAGGCACTGCCAGCGAATTGCAGGCCCGCGCCCGCGATCACCTCGAGGCGATGAACAAGAAGGCACTGGATCACGCCCGCGAATTGGGTGTCGAAGACAGCCTCGTGAATTTTGCCGGCCTGACACCGCAGATGATCGAGGCTCTGGCCGAAGACGGCGTCAAGACGCTCGAGGATTTCGCCACCTGCGCCGACTGGGAACTGGCCGGCGGCTGGACCACCGTGGACGGCGTACGCACCAAGGACGACGGTGTGCTCGAGAAATTCGAGATGAGCCTGGAGGAAGCCCAGGACCTCGTGATGACCGCGCGCGTGATGCTCGGCTGGGTTGATCCCGCCGAACTCGAAGCAGCCGACGAAGGCGCCGAAGAAGGCGAAGAAACAGAGGAGGCGGGGGCCTGATCTCAGGTCTCCGAAACCGCGCACATGACCCGTGGGGGCAAACATACCGAACAGGACGGCCCGGAGCGGCGATGCATCGTCACAGGTGAGGTCCAGCCGAAGGCTGGGCTGATCCGGTTTGTCGTCGGGCCAGAGAATCAGGTCGTGCCTGACATCTTGGGCAAATTGCCCGGCCGTGGTATGTGGGTCACGTCCAACCGCGCGGTCCTGGACAAGGCCGGCAAAGGCCAGTTCGCCCGCTCGGCAAAGGCCAATGTGACTGTGCCGGAAGGGCTGATCGACGAAGTCGAGAAACAGCTGGCACGGCGCGTGGTGGACCTGATTGCAATGGCCCGAAAGGCAGGGCTTGCAGTTTGTGGGTTCGAGAAGGTAAAAGCATGGCTTGCAAACGGCCCGCCCCGTGGCCGTGTGCGAGTATTAGTCCAGGCCAGCGATGGCTCTGAGCGGGGCAAAACCAAACTCTGGACGCCGGAAGGCGCGCGATACTTCGGCTGTTTGACAGCTCAGGAATTGGGTTTGGCATTCGGACGGCAAAGTGTGATACATGGCGCGCTCGCATCTGGCGGACTCAGCGACCGTGTAGTAGAGGAAGCCACAAAGCTGCGTGGATTACGCGAGATAGACGGTGGGGATACGCCCGCCATGAAGGATACATAAGTTTGATGAGCGATACCGACGGCAAAAAACCTCTTGGTCTGCGTGGTGCACCTTCCCGGCCCGGGAATGTGAAGCAAAGCTTTAGCCACGGGCGTACCAAGAACGTCGTGGTGGAAACCAAGCGCAAGCGCGTTGTGGTCCCAAAGCCGGGTGCTTTGGCCAATACGCCTGCGCCACAAGTGACCGGTGACCCATCGAAACGACCCGCAGGCATCTCCGATGTCGAACTCGAGCGTCGGATGAAGGCGCTGGCACTGGCCCGCGCCCGTGAAGCCGAAGAGGCCGCCGCCCGCGAAGCCGAGGAAAAGGAACGCGCCGCCGAGCGCGAGCGCCGTCGTGCCGAGATGGAGGCCAAGGAAGCCGAAGAGCGGGAACGCGAAGAGGCGCTCAAGGCCAAGGCCGAGGAAGAAGAACGCAAGAAGGCCAAGGCCGAGGAAACCGCCCGTCGTGCCGCCGCCGCTGCGGAACCCGATCCTGCCGTCGCGCAGGATCCGGCCGGTCAGCTGCGTGCACCTGGCAATCCCCGCAAGGTCGACCGCGAGCGCGACAACCGCAACGACAAGACATCCGCCAAGCCAAAGGGCGACATGGGCGACGGTCGCCGCGGCGGCAAGCTGACGCTGAACGACGCCCTGTCGGGCCGCGAAGGTGGCCGCCAGCGTTCCATGGCCGCGATGAAGCGCAAACAGGACCGGGCTCGCCAGAAGGCGATGGGCGGGAATGTCGAGCGTGAAAAGGTCTATCGCGACGTGTCTCTGCCCGAGGCGATCACCGTGAGCGAGCTTGCCAACCGTATGGCTGAGCGTGTTTCCGATGTGGTCAAGGCGCTGATGAACAACGGTATCATGGCGACGCAGAACCAGACCATCGACGCCGACACCGCCGAACTGATCATCGAGGAATTCGGTCACACCGTCGTTCGGGTGTCCGATGCCGACGTGGAACAGGTCATCGAACAGGCGCCCGACAAGCCCGAAGATCTGCAGCCACGTCCGCCGATCATCACGGTGATGGGCCACGTCGATCATGGTAAGACGTCGCTTCTGGATGCGATCCGCAAGACCAAGGTCGTGTCCGGCGAAGCCGGCGGCATCACGCAGCACATCGGCGCCTATCAGGTCGATGTGAACGGCACTTTGCTGACCTTCCTCGATACACCCGGCCACGCGGCGTTTACGTCGATGCGGGCTCGCGGTGCTCAGGTGACGGACATCGTGGTGCTTGTCGTCGCTGCCGACGATGCGGTCATGCCGCAGACCATCGAGGCGATCAACCACGCCAAGGCGGCCAAGGTGCCGATGATCGTGGCGATCAACAAGATCGACAAGCCTGCCGCCAATGCGGACAAGGTGCGGACCGATCTGTTGCAGCACGAAGTGATCGTCGAGAAGATGTCCGGTGACGTTCTGGACGTGGAAGTGTCCGCGACCACTGGGCAGGGCCTCGACAACCTTCTCGAGAACATCGCACTGCAGTCCGAATTGCTCGAACTCAAGGCCAATCCCGACAAGCCCGCAATGGGCGCCGTGATCGAAGCTCAGCTCGACGTCGGCCGCGGTCCGGTTGCGACGGTGCTGGTTCAGTCGGGGACGCTTCGCCAGGGCGACATCTTCGTCGTGGGTGAAAAGTGGGGCAAGGTCCGCGCGCTGATCGACGACAAGGGCGACCGCGTCACCGAGGCGGCACCGTCCGTGCCCGTCGAGGTGCTCGGTTTGAACGGCACGCCCGAGGCCGGTGACGTTCTGAACGTCGTCGAGACCGAGGCGCAGGCCCGCGAGATCGCGGAATACCGCGAGAAGGCCGCCAAGGAAAAGCGCGCCGCTCTGGGTGCCGCGACCACGCTTGAACAGTTGATGGCCAAGGCCAAGGACGATCAGAACGTGTCCGAGCTGCCGATCCTCGTCAAAGCCGACGTGCAAGGCTCCGCCGAAGCCATCGTTCAGGCGATGGAAAAGATCGGCAACGACGAAGTGCGCGTGCGCGTCCTGCACTCCGGCGTGGGTGCCATCACCGAAAGCGACATCGGCCTTGCCGAAGCGTCCGGTGCGCCCGTGTTCGGCTTCAACGTCCGGGCCAACGCCTCGGCACGTCAAACCGCGAACCAGAAGGGTATCGAGATCCGCTACTACAGCGTGATCTACGATCTCGTTGACGATGTGAAAGCTGCCGCTTCGGGCCTCTTGTCCGATGAGATTCGCGAAAAGTTCATCGGCTACGCCAAGATTCAGGAGGTCTTCAAGGTCTCCGGGGTTGGCCGTGTCGCGGGTTGTCTGGTCACCGAAGGCGTCGCACGTCGCTCCGCCGGTGTGCGCTTGCTGCGCGACGACGTGGTGATCCACGAAGGCACGCTCAAGACGCTCAAGCGTTTCAAGGACGAGGTGCCAGAGGTGCAGTCCGGTCAGGAATGCGGCATGGCGTTCGAGGCCTACGAAGACATCCGGCCCAATGACGTCATCGAGATCTTTGAAAGAGAAACGGTCGAGCGGTCGCTCTGATCGCTCACCACTTCATATAACGATGCAAAAAGGGATGGCGCGGGCCATCCCTTTTTCAGTCTGAACAGACAAAAGCAGCAGTATTAGTTGAGAGTGGTCGGCTTGACGGACGCGTTGACCGGCATTCCCTCATAGGTGCGGTCACCCACTTGGATGACGACGCGCCCATTATCCAGATTGCGGACCAACAGGCCCTGGACCGAAACACAGCTCCCCAGTGTGATCGTGCGCAACATTCGTAAGCCCCCGATTGCGAAGTTGATACAAACTTAGCTTACAAAAGAGAATAAATCATTACAAATCCGCACATTATTTAGGATTCGTGAACAAAGTTCCCGTCGGGGCAGCTGCCCAAAATCGATGCGCTAAAGCCAGTCGCGCAGAATGGGAATGAGCGGAATATCGGCAGGGGGCATCGGATAATCGCGCAAATCGCGCGCATGCGCCCACTTTAGAACCTGTCCTTCGCGCGGTTGTGGGGTGCCTTCCCACCTACGGCAGGCGAACAGCGGCATCAGCAGGTGGAAACTGTCATAGCTGTGCGAGGCGAATGTCAGGGGCGCGAGGCAGGAGGACCACGTATTGATCCCCAATTCCTCGTGCAGCTCGCGAATCAGGGCCGCTTCGGGGGTCTCTCCCGGCTCGACCTTGCCACCCGGAAATTCCCACAGGCCCGCCATGGATTTGCCTTCCGGGCGCTGCGCAAGCAGCACCCGGCCATCCACGTCGATCAACGCAACGGCAGAGACAAGAACGACCTTGGTCACGACCGGTAGTCGGCGTTGATGTCGATATACCGGTGGGTCAGATCGCAGGTCCAGACGTTCGAAATGCCTTCGCCAAGGCCCATGTCGAGGTCGATCACGATCTCCTGGCCCTTCATATAGGCGGCGGCGTCGTCCTCGACGTATTTCGACGATACCCAGCCATTCTCGGCGACCAGCATGTCTCCGAACCGGATCGTCAGCTTGTCGCGGTCGGCCTCGGCGCCGGATTTGCCAACGGCCATGACGATGCGACCCCAGTTGGGGTCTTCACCAGCGATGGCCGTCTTGACGAGCGGCGAATTGGCGATGGCCATTGCGACCTTGCGGGCATCGGCATCGTCGGCCGCACCGCTGACACGGACCTCGACGAACTTCGTGGCACCTTCGCCGTCGCGCACGACCTGATGAGCAAGGTTCAGCATCAGCGCCTCAAGCGCGCTGTTGAAGGAGCTGTTGCCCGTCACATCCACACCCGATGCGCCGGTGGCCGCCATCAGCAGAGTGTCCGACGTGGAGGTATCGCTATCGACGGTGATGCAGTTGAAGGTCCGGTCGGTGAAGTGGCTCAACATGCCCTGCAAATCGCGATAGCCGATCTTTGCATCGGTAAAGATATAGACCAGCATCGTCGCCATATCGGGCGCGATCATGCCCGATCCCTTGGCAATGCCCGCAATGCGGACGGTCTGGCCGTCGACGGTGATCTCGGCGGCGGCACCCTTGGGGAAGGTGTCCGTCGTCATGATGGCACGGGCGGCGGCATCGATGGCGGTGTCGCTCAATGCATCCGACAGTTTGGGCAGGGCATCGACGATACGCTCGTATTTCATTGGCTCGCCGATCACGCCGGTCGACGAGGTAAAGATGCGCGAGGCATCGATGCCCAGGGTCTCGGCCGCAGCGGCACAGATCGCCTGCACGGCCTCGTCACCGGCCTGTCCGGTAAAGGCGTTCGAATTGCCGGAATTGACCAGAAACGCCGCCCGGCCCTGATCGACACCGCCGGTCTTGTCCTGACAGTCACGCACCGCAGCAGAGCGCGTGGCCGAAGTCGTGTAGACGCCCGCCACCGTTGTGCCTTCGCACAACTCGGCAAGCATGAGGTCGGTGCGGTTCTTGTACCGGACACCGGCCTCAACGGCGGCAAAGCGAACGCCTTGGATCACCGGCAGGTCAGGAAACGCCGCGGGGGCGAGGGGCGAAACGGCCATTCTGCGTTACTCCGCAATCAAATCGAGGTTGCTCAGGATCGACGGATCGAAAGCGCCTTCTTCGGGGCGGACGACATCTGCCGCGTCCATCAGCTCGACAAGACGGGATTCGATGGCGTTGTTGCGCACTTCGTTCTCCAACTCCTCGCGCACGTCCTCCAGCGACGGAGCCTCCTGCTCGCGGGTGTCGTTCAGAACGATGATGTGCCAGCCGAACTGGGTCTGAACCGGGGCAGACATCGCACCGGCGTCCAGCGACATCACGGCTTCCTCGAACGGAGCGACCATCATGCCTTGGCCGAACCAGCCCAGGCTGCCGCCATTGGCGCCAGAGCCCATGTCGGTCGAAACTTCGCGGGCCAGATCCTCAAAGGATTCGCCGGCGTCGATGCGGGCGAGAACGGCGTTGGCCTCGTCTTCGGTGGCCACGAGAATGTGCGAGGCGTTGAATTCCTTGGCCGGGCCGACGCTGACGACCAGATCGTTGTAGACCTGCTCAATCGCCTCTTCGGTCAGGGCACCCTCGACGATGGTGTTGATGACTTCACCGGCGAGCAGAGAGCGGCGCTCGTTCTCAAGCGCGATGGTGACGCGCACCGGATCGGCCTCGAGGCTGTCGGCCAGAACCTGCTGCTGGATCAACTGATCCATGACGCCGCTGAACAGGACATCCGGCGGCAGTTGCTGATACTGCGGCGGCAGCTGGCTGCGGGCGATGATCATCTGGCCGAGGGTGATTTCGGTGCCGTTGACGGTGGCCACGACGGTGTTCGGGCCCGGCGCTTCCGAGTGGCTCTCTGCCATCGCATAGCCGCCCGCAGACAGGGCAATGGACAAGACAGCAACTCTAGCGGTGTATTTTAGCATTCAAACGGTTCCTTGATCGGTCACACAGGTGCGTGACGTTGACACTGTGGCATGGCACCCTTACATCGCCAAAAGGCTCCGAGGGGGCCGTGCTTTGACCCCTACTTATGCCTCAGGCACGGGGGCAGCAAGCAGCCTCCTCATCAAAACAAAGTAGGCTGGTCGGAGAACACGTCATATGCTGGGTATCGGATCGATTGCCAAAAAGGTTTTTGGCACGACGAATGATCGCAAGGTCAAAGCCACCCGACCGCTGGTTGCGAAAATCAACGCGCTCGAACCTGAATTCGAAAAGCTCTCGGATCAGGGGCTGAAGGACAAGACGGAAGAACTGTCCAAACGGGCGCTCGCCGGGGAAAGCCTCGACGACCTGCTGCCCGAAGCCTTCGCCAATTGCCGCGAGGCGGCCAAACGCGCGCTCGGCCTGCGGGCCTTCGATGTGCAGTTGATGGGCGGCATTTTCCTGCATCAGGGCAACATCTCCGAAATGAAGACGGGCGAGGGCAAAACCCTCGTCGCGACCTTCCCCGCCTATCTGAACGCGCTGACCGGCAAGGGCGTGCATGTGGTCACGGTAAACGACTACCTCGCCAAGCGGGACGCCGAGTGGATGTCCAAGGTCTATGGCGCTCTGGGGATGACGACCGGCGTCGTCTATCCTCAGCAGCCCGAAGGCGAAAAGAAAGAAGCCTACGGCGCGCACATCACGTATGCGACGAACAACGAGCTGGGCTTCGACTATCTGCGCGACAACATGAAGTCCGACCTCAGCCAGATGAACCAGCGCCCGCACAACTACGCGATCGTGGACGAGGTCGACTCGATCCTGATCGACGAAGCGCGGACGCCGCTGATCATCTCCGGGCCGTCGCAGGACCGGTCCGAGCTCTACAAGTCCATCGACACCCTGATCCCGTTCATCAAGGACGAGCACTTCGAGTTGGACGAAAAGACGCGCAACGTCAGCTTCACCGACGAGGGGAACGAGTTCCTCGAAGAGAAATTGCTCGAAGCAGGGGCGCTGCCCGAGGGGCAATCGCTCTACGACCCCGAATCGACGACAATCGTCCACCACGTGAACCAGGGCCTGCGGGCACACAAGCTGTTCACGCGGGACAAGGACTATATCGTGCGTGATGGCAGCGTCGTCCTGATCGACGAATTCACCGGGCGGATGATGGTGGGGCGGCGGCTCTCGGACGGTCTGCATCAGGCGATCGAGGCCAAGGAAGGCGTGGCGATCCAGCCAGAGAACGTGACGCTGGCCTCCGTGACCTTCCAGAACTACTTCCGGCTCTACAACAAGCTGTCCGGCATGACCGGCACGGCGCTGACCGAGGCCGAGGAATTTGCCGAGATCTACGGGCTTGGCGTGGTAGAGGTGCCAACCAACCGGCCCATCGCCCGCGAGGACGAACACGATCAGGTCTACCGGACCGCGAAAGAGAAATTCGACGGTGTGGTCAAGGCGATCGAAGAGGCACACAAAAAGGGTCAACCGATCCTCGTCGGCACCACCTCGATCGAGAAATCCGAATTCCTCGCCGAGCTGCTCAAGAAAGCGGGAATCCCGCACAACGTGCTCAACGCTCGCCAGCACGAGCAAGAGGCACAGATCGTAGCCGACGCAGGCCGCCCCGGCGCTGTGACCATCGCCACGAACATGGCCGGTCGCGGCACCGACATTCAGCTTGGCGGCAACGTCGAGATGAAAGTGCTCGAAGCATTGGCCGCCGATCCCGAAGCCGATCCCGAGGAGGTCCGCGCCAAGATCGAAGCCGAACACGCCGAGGACAAGAAAACCGTTCTTGCCGCCGGCGGTCTGTACGTTCTGGCGACCGAACGGCACGAAAGCCGCCGGATCGACAACCAGCTGCGCGGCCGTTCCGGCCGTCAGGGCGATCCGGGCCGGTCCTCCTTCTTCCTGTCGCTCGAAGACGACCTGATGCGGATCTTCGGCTCCGAGCGGCTCGACAAGGTTCTGTCGACGCTGGGGATGAAAGAAGGCGAGGCGATCGTGCACCCTTGGGTGAACAAGTCGCTGGAACGGGCGCAGGCCAAGGTCGAGGGTCGCAACTTCGACATCCGCAAGCAGCTCTTGAAATTCGACGATGTGATGAACGAGCAGCGCAAGGTGATCTTTGCACAGCGCCGCGAGATCATGGAAAGCAAAGACCTCTCCGAAGTCGTGCAGGACATGCGCCATCAGGTTGTCGAAGACCTCGTCGGGCTGCACATGCCGGCCAAGGCCTATGCCGATCAATGGGACGTCGAAGGGCTCAGCGAAGACCTGAAAACGCAACTTGGCCTTGACGTGCCGGTTGCCGAATGGGCCGCCGAGGAAGGCGTCGATCAGGAGGCCATCCGCGAGCGGCTCGAACAGGCCAGCGACGAAAAGATGGCGGAAAAGGCCGAGGCCTTCGGCGCCGACACCATGCGCAACATCGAAAAGCAAATCCTGCTGCAAACCATCGACGCCAAGTGGCGCGAGCATTTGCTGACGCTCGAACATTTGCGGTCCGTCGTCGGCTTCCGGGGTTATGCGCAGCGCGACCCGCTGAACGAATACAAAACCGAAAGCTTCCAGCTTTTTGAAGGATTGCTCGACGGTCTTCGTACCGAAGTCACTCAGAAACTGTCGCAAATCCGTCCGATGACGGCCGAAGAGCAGCAGTCGATGATGGCTCAGGTGCTCGAACAGCAGCGGCGGGCCAATCCCGCAGCCGCTGGCGCTGCGGTAGCGGCTCCTGCCGCCGCAGCCGCCGCAGGCGCGAGTGCGAGTGCGGAAACGGCAGAGGCAGGCACGCCCGCCGAAGGCTTCGTCGAAGACGATCCCAGCACATGGGGAAACCCGGCGCGCAACGACGCCTGCCCATGCGGATCGGGCAAGAAATTCAAGCATTGCCACGGCAAGCTCTGACAAACCCTGCCGCGGCGCTGCCACGATTGCGCCGCGATGATACCTTTGTCGCGTCCAGACCGAGCCATCAATGATTGACACAGTGTTTCCAAATCCGCGTAGGAACAGGAGACACCCATGGCCCAGGTCCGCAAATATCTTGTCGCAGGCGGCACGTTCTCGGTCGCGATGGCAATCGGCTTTGTGATGCAGAACGGCGACGCGCTCGCCTCTCGCATGGTCGCCGAGGATGAAACAGGGATTCAGCCCTTGGCAGAGCCCGTGGTGGCCAGCGCAGAGGCAGAGGCCACGGATGTGCCCTACATGCCCGAACCGTCCTTCAGCGCCGCGCTATCGGTGCCTGACGCGTTCCAGCCGGCCGATCCCCCCACCGAACCGGTGCGACTGGCGGCGGTCGAGCTTGATGCGCCCGTCACGGACGCGATGCCGCAGGGCACCGACGTCGAAATGAGCTGTGCGGCCGATATGTCGGCCACCGCCGGACCGGCCGCGACAGTGATGCTGGAACTCAGCGCTCCCTGCGCGATCGACGCGGTCGGAACGCTGCATCACCAGGGAATGATCGTCTCGGTGCTGACCGATTCGCAGGGCAAGGCCACCGTGATGGTGCCGGCGCTGGCGCAAGAAGCGGTGTTCATCGCCGACATGCCGGGCGGCTTCGGTGCCGCCGCAATCGTGTCGGTGCCTGATTTCGCCCAATACGACCGGGCCGTGCTGCAATGGCAGGGCGACACCGGGCTTGGCATCCATGCGCTCGAATTCGGCGCAGGCTATCAGGAAGACGGTCACGTCTGGGCCGCTTCGGCCCGTAGCATCGACGCGGCACAGGCCGGAACCGGCGGGTTTCTGATGCGGATGGGCGACGTTCCCATCGAAGGGGCAATGATTGCAGAGGTCTACACCTATCCCAGCGGCATCTCGCAGCGGGACGGCACCGTCGAACTCAGCGTCGAGGCCGAAGTGCAAAGCGCCAACTGTGGCCGCGCCATTGCCGCTCAATCGATCCAGATCATTCCGGGGGCCGAGTCGCAGGCGCTCGACCTGACGATGACCATGCCGGATTGCGATGCAATTGGTGAATTTCTGGTGTTGAAAAACATGCTGCGGAGCCTGACACTCGCGTCGAGATGACGCACAGAGCAAACAGACCTGGCGAAAGGCTTCTGAAAAGTGCGGCGATAATCGCCGCGCTTTTTTTGTGTGCGTCCAGCGTATCGGCGCAAGAGACCGTGGAGCTTCGGGCCACCGACGGCACCTTGAGCCTGCAAGGTCGCGTCCTTGGCTATGATGGGCGCTATCTACGGCTCGAAACCGCGCAGGGAGAGATCACGCTCGACTACGCCAAGGTCTCGTGCATCGGGGCCACCTGTCCCGACCCGGACGCCTTTGTCGATCTGCTGCGGTTCTCGGGGACAGGGCGGCTGGGCGGGCTGATCCTGCCCGCGATGGTCGAAGGCTACGCTCGTGCCCACGGCCTGATCGCCACGCGGGTCGAGGAGACGCTCTCCACCTTTCGCTACGATCTGACCGATAGCGACGGCACCGCAATCGCGCGGCTGTCGTTTCGGCTGACGACGACCGAGGACGGTTTTGCCGATCTCTTCGCGCACGAGGCCGATGTGGTCATGGCTGCACGAGAGATCTCGCCTGCCGAGGCAGAGGTGGCACGCGACGCGGGGATGGGCCAGCTCAACGCCCCGGCGCGGGTGCGGATTCTTGCGTTCGACGCGCTGGTGCCGCTGGTCTCTCCGGCCAATCCGATTGACGAGATCGCGCTGGAAGACCTCGCCCGGGCCTACGCGGGCGAGGTCACCAATTGGCAGGCGCTGGGCGGCCCCGATCAGCCGATCGAGCTGCATCTTGGCAATCCGAATACCGGCTTGGCACAGGGTTTCGTGCAGAACGTGCTCGAGGCGACCGGGAGAGAGCTGTCCGCCGACGTCGTGCAGCATCCGGGGGATCAGGCGGTCGTGGCCGCCGTTCTGGCCGCGCCGAACGCGCTCGGGATCACATCCTTCGAGACGATTGGCAACGCCGACGCGCTGCCGCTCTCCGGCCCATGCGGGCTCCGAACCCGGGCCGGGCTCACAGAGGTGCGGACCGGGGATTACCCGCTGACGATGCCATTGTTCCTCTACCTGCCGGTGCGGCGGCTGGGGCCTGTGGCGCAAGACTTCATCGATTGGCTCAACACCGCCGATGCCCAGTTGATCCTCAAACGGATCGGAGTGCCGGGTCAGAACGCCGTCCCGATCCCGATCTCGGAGCAAGGCGACAGGCTCGCCGCGGCCATCGGTGCGGCGGGCGACGAGGTCGGGCTTGCCGCGCTCCAACGCATGATCGACGCGATGGAAGGACACGACCGGCTTACGCCCACCTTCCGATTTGGCGCCGGGCAAAGCGGGCTGGACCCGGCCTCACGGGCGCATGTGCGCAGTGTGGCGCAGGCCATCCGCGACGGACAGTATGCCGGGCAGGATCTGCTGCTGCTGGGGTTCAGCGACGGTCGCGGGCCGGCCTCCACAAACCAGCGGTTGTCCGCAGCGCGGGCCGAAACGGTGCGCTCGGCCATCGTCTCTGTGCTGGGCGGCACGCTGCCCGAGGGCTTGACCCTGCGAACCGTGGCTTTGGGCGAGGCGCTGCCCATGGGTTGCGACGATACGGTCTGGGGGCGGCAGATGAACCGCCGGGTCGAACTCTGGGCGCCCTCCGCGCCGTTCTAGAGAAGCCCTTCGGAACGAAAGCTGATCTCGCGGGATTTGCCCACGATGATATGGTCGTGCACCGTCAGACCCAGCGTCTGGGCGGCGCTGTCGATCTGGGCTGTCATGGCAATATCGCTCTGCGACGGAGTCGGGTCGCCTGACGGGTGATTGTGTACAAGGATGAGCGCCGATGCATTCAGCTCCAGCGCCCGCTTGACCACTTCGCGGGGATAGACGGGCACGTGATCCACCGTGCCACGGGCCTGCTCCTCGTCGGCGATCAGCACGTTCTTGCGGTCCAGAAAGAGGATTCGGAATTGCTCGGTATCACGATGGGCCATGACGGTGTGGCAATAGTCCAGCAGGCTGTCCCAGCCGGTCATCACATGGCGCTCCATCACCTTGGCGCGGGCAAGGCGCTGGGCGGCGGCCTCGATGATCTTGAGCTCGATCACCACCGCCTCGCCGACGCCTTTGACCTTTTGCAGCTGCAACGGGCTGGCGGACAGCACGCGATTGTAATCGCCGAAATGGTCGATCAAGGCGCGGGCGAGGGGTTTGACGTCCTGACGGGGGATCGCGCGGAACAACACCAGTTCGAGCAGCTCATAGTCCGGTAGAGCCGCGGCGCCGCCCTGCATGAAGCGACTGCGCAGACGCTTGCGGTGATCCGCGATGTAGGACGGTTGCTTGCCGCGCGGGGTCGGCTCCGTGGTCAAAGCCTCGTCGGCGTCCTTGTCAAAGAACGGTAGAGGCATCTCGGCAAAGGAACGGCGGGCTGTCATATCCTGACAGTCCGCCGATTCCGGTTAGCAATTGGTTAATGGGCGAAGGTTACCCCTTCATGCCCTCCCAAAAGTTCTTCACCGCGCTGAAAAAGCCCGCCGATTGAGGGTTGTTCTCGGCGCTGAGCTTGTCGAACTCGCGCAGAAGTTCCTTCTGGCGGCTGGTCAGGTTGACCGGAGTCTCGACGGCCAGTTCGATGAACATGTCGCCGATGTCCTTGCCGCGAATCGCGGGCATGCCCTTGCTGCGCAGGCGCATCTGGCGGCCGGATTGGCTGCCCTCGGGGATCTTGACCCGGCTCTTGCCACCGTCGATCGTGGGCACTTCGATATCGCCACCCATCGCGGCGGCAGTCATCGACACGGGCACGCGGCAATACAGGTCCATCCCGTCGCGCTGGAACAGGGCGTGGTCCTTGACCTCGATAAAGATGTAGAGGTCGCCCGTCGGGCCACCGCGCATACCCGCCTCACCTTCGCCTGCCAGACGAATGCGTGTGCCGGTCTCGACACCCGCCGGGATGTTGACCGACAAGGAACGGTCCTTGTCGACGCGGCCGGCACCGTGACAGGTGGTGCACGGGTTCTTGATCGTCTGTCCCATGCCGTTACAGGTGGGGCAGGTGCGCTCGACCGTGAAGAAGCCCTGCTGCGCCCGAACCTTGCCCATGCCGGCACAGGTGGGGCAGGTCTGCGGCTCGCTGCCGCCCTCGGCGCCGGTGCCCTTGCAGGATGTGCAGGACACGGCCGTGGGCACGTTGATGGTCTTTTGCAGACCGGCATAAGCCTCTTCGAGGCTGATGCGGAGGTTGTAGCGCAGATCGTTGCCGCGGGCGGCACGGCTGCGACCGCCACCGCGGCCACCCATCATGTCGCCGAACAGATCGTCGAACACGTCCGAGAAGGCAGAGGCGAAATCGCCCTGGCCGCCCATGCCGCCACGGCCGCCGGGACGGCCACCGCCACCCATGCCACCCTCAAAGGCCGCATGACCAAAGCGGTCGTAGGCCGCCTTCTTCTCGGCGTCCTTCAGAACGTCGTAGGCTTCGTTGATCTCTTTGAACTGAGCTTCCGCATTCGGGTTGTCAGAGTTGCGGTCGGGATGCAGCTCTTTGGCCTTGGTGCGGTAGCCCTTCTTGATCTCGTCGGCGCTGGCGCCTTTGCGCACGCCGAGGAGATCGTAGTAATCCTGTTTTGCCATCTGAGGTCGTCCCCTTCATGCAAACCGAAACCGAAATCGGCCCGCACCGCGTATGACGGGCGGGCCGATCCGGGATAGGTCAGGCTGACAAAGCCTTATTGACCACGCTTGTCGTCGTCGAGGTCTTCGAAATCGGCATCAACGATACCGTCGTCGTCACCCTCGTCGGCGGCAGTCGCCTGATCGCCGTCTTCCGCTTCCTGGCTGGCCTTGTAGATGGCCTCGCCCAGCTTCATGGCGGCTTCGGTCACGTTTTGAACGCCGGACTTGATCTTGTCGGCATTGTCGCCGTCCAGATCGTCCTTGAGCGCGGCAATGGCCAGTTCGATCGCTTCGATGGTGGTCGGGTCCACCTTGTCGGCGTGCTCTTCCATCGACTTCTCGGTCGAGTGGATGAGGCTCTCGGCCTGGTTCTTGGCTTCCACAAGCTCCTTGCGGGCCTTGTCGGCTTCGGCGTTTTCCTCGGCGTCGCGGACCATCTTGTCGATGTCCTCGTCGGACAGACCACCAGAGGCTTGGATGGTGATCGTCTGCTCCTTGCCGGTGCCCTTGTCCTTGGCGCTGACCGACACGATGCCGTTGGCGTCGATGTCGAAGGTCACCTCGATCTGAGGCATGCCGCGCGGTGCAGGCGGGATGTTCTCCAGATTGAACTGGCCGAGCATCTTGTTGTCCTGCGCCATCTCGCGCTCACCCTGGAACACCCGGATCGTCACGGCGTTCTGGTTGTCCTCGGCGGTCGAGAAGACCTGGGACTTCTTGGTCGGGATCGTCGTGTTGCGGTCGATCAGGCGGGTGAACACACCACCGAGGGTCTCGATACCCAAGGAAAGCGGGGTCACGTCGAGCAGAACCACGTCCTTGACGTCGCCTTGCAGAACACCGGCCTGAATGGCGGCGCCGAGGGCCACGACCTCATCGGGGTTCACACCCTGATGCGGCTCCTTGCCAAAGAACTTGGCGACCTCTTCCTTGACGCGGGGCATGCGGGTCATACCACCGACGAGAACAACCTCGTCGATCTCGCCGACGGACAGGCCGGCGTCCTTCAGAGCAGCCTGACACGGCTTGATAGAGGCCTTGATCAGATCGCCAACGAGGCTTTCCAGCTTTGCGCGGGTCAGCTTCATCACCATGTGCAGCGGCTGACCGTTGGAGCCCATCGAGATGAACGGCTGGTTGATCTCGGTCTGGGTCGAGGAGGACAGCTCGATCTTGGCCTTCTCGGCGGCTTCCTTCAGACGCTGAAGGGCCATCTTGTCCTTGGTCAGGTCGACGGCGTGCTCTTTCTTGAACTCGTCGGCGAGGTAGTTGACGATGCGCATGTCGAAGTCTTCACCACCAAGGAAGGTATCACCGTTGGTGGATTTCACTTCGAACAGGCCGTCGTCGATCTCAAGAATGGTCACGTCGAAGGTACCACCACCAAGGTCATAGACGGCGATGGTCTTGGTCTCTTTCTTGTCGAGGCCGTAGGCGAGCGCGGCAGCGGTCGGCTCGTTGATGATGCGCAGCACTTCGAGGCCAGCGATCTTGCCGGCGTCCTTGGTGGCCTGACGCTGGGCGTCGTTGAAGTAGGCGGGCACGGTGATGACGGCCTGCGTGACTTCCTCACCAAGATAGCTCTCGGCGGTTTCCTTCATCTTGCCGAGGATGAACGCAGAAATCTGGCTCGGGGAGTATTTCTCACCCTTGGCCTCGACCCATGCATCACCATTGCCGCCGTCGATCACGGCATACGGGAGGTTCTTCTTGTCCTTGGCAATATCGGCGTCGTCAAAGCGACGGCCGATCAAACGCTTGACGGCGAAGACGGTGTTGTCGGGGTTGGTGACGGCCTGCCGCTTGGCGGGCTGACCTACGAGACGCTCTTCATCCGTGAAGGCGACGATGGACGGCGTGGTGCGTGCACCTTCCGAGTTTTCGATGACCCGCGGTTTGGACCCATCCATGATGGCCACACACGAGTTGGTGGTACCGAGGTCGATGCCGATGACTTTAGCCATTTTCAAATCCCTTTACGTTAGGCGGTTTGAGCAGCACGGACCCGTTCCGGCACCCGTGCCAACTGGAGAGCGGCCCATCGCATCGTCTGCTCAGGGCCGGTTGACGGGTATATAGGGAGGGCTCCGAGGGGCTGCAACCTTCGGCTTGGGTCTAAAATGGTAAAGTTGGGCACTATGAATGCCGCATCCGCACAATCTGGGCCGGATGGGCGCAAAGCAGGCCGCACGAGGCCTTAAACAAGGCGCAGGGCGTCGCAATCGAGATTCCGAGACGGGCCGCAATAGCGAGGCCGGTTTGTGCGGTCGTGCTTGCCTCGGTGTCACCCGGACAGGGGGGGCCGGACAGGCCAATCGACCAGTCCTACCGGGTCGCGCCCCAGCTGACCGAAGCGTGGCGACGGGTGTAGTATTCGCCCATCAGGCCCAGAACGATCAGCCCGATAGCGATATAGAGCGGATAGGTCGGAGAGCTGAAATGCGGATTGTAGTTCAGGAACACGTATCCGCGGCACTGGTCGATGGCATGGAAAAGCGGGTTCCAGTCGAACATAACAAGCATGTATCCGGGCAACGAATTGGCGACGAACATCTTGCCGCTGGCGATCATGTTGGCGCGGGAATAGATCGACGCGGCGATGGTGACGAACTCCGGCGCCCACGGCTTGATCGACAGAAAGACGACGCCGACGCCGACTCCGCTGAGCCATGCCAGCAACACCATCTCCATCGCGCCGACGGGATCGTCGATGGTGATCGGGGCAAAAAGCACATGGTAGAAGAACAGCACCACGAACAGCGACAGCAATTGCAGATACAGGGTGCCCAAAGCCGCCGCGCAAATGGTGATCAATGTGTTCAGCGGCGCGTGTTGCATCATCGCGGAGGTCGGGCCCTCGGCCTTGACCACGGCGCCCATCGTCTTGGTATGGAGCAGGAACAGAAAGATGCCCGACATCAGATAGAGCATGAAATCGCCGCGGATCGCATTGCCGCGCATGCCCAGAATGTTGAACATCAGGAAGAACGCGGCAATGAACACGATGGTCTGAATGATGTTCATCACAAGACCTGCCAGCGCATTGCGGTGGGTCTTGCGGATGTTGCGGACGGTGGAATGATAGATCAATTCCAGTATCGCCAGAATACTGCGGGTCGGCGTTCTTTTCTGGGTCGTCTGAAACATCGCCATGGTCCTGCTTGGCCTGCACTCTTATTGCGCACAGGTCTTTGGCCACATTGGGGCATAGACCTGATCGCACGAATTCCTTGCCGATCCGTTGAGCCGGAACCATAAGGGGGCAACCCCGGCAAATCAATAAAATCGCCGGACGCGGACAATTACATAGAGGCTACGATGAATTTTGACACACTGACATCCGTGATGCGCACCTTGGCATTGGAAGCTGGCGCCAAGATCATGGAGATCTACAACTCCCCCGATTTCGAGGTGAAAACCAAAAGCGACAGCAGCCCGGTCACCGAGGCGGACGAAGCCGCCGACGCGATCATCTCGGCCGGTCTGCGGGCCGCGTTTCCGGATGTGGCACTCGTCACCGAAGAGCAGGCCGACAGCCACGGCCAGGCCGTTTCGACCTTCCTGATCGTCGACCCGCTCGACGGAACGAAGGAATTCGTGCAGCGGCGTGGCGACTTTACTGTGAACATCGCCTATGTCGTCGACGGCGTGCCGGTGCGGGGCATCGTCTACGCTCCGGCCAAGAAGCGGCTGTTCTACACCGACGCCAGCGGACAGACGGTCGAGGAGACCGGGGATCTGGCCGTGGACACCGTCGGGCCGACGCATCCGATCAGCGTCAACGCATCGCCCGACAACTCGGCGCTGATGGTCGTCGCCTCCAAATCGCACCGGGATCAGGCGACCGACGACTACATCAGCAAGTATGGCGTCAAGGACATGACCAGCGCCGGCTCGTCGCTGAAGTTCTGCCTGATCGCTGCGGGCGAGGCCGATCTCTATCCTCGACTGGGGCGGACGATGGAATGGGACACCGCCGCCGCTGACGCCGTGCTGCGCGGGGCCGGCGGGCATGTGGTCGGCTTTGACGATCACAAGCCGCTCGCCTACGGCAAAGAGGGGTTCGCCAACACCTTCTTCATCGCCTATGCGCCGGGCGTCGAACTGAAACCGGCCTAAGATCAGGCCCATGCCGTGACAGACCTGTCGGTCAGCGTCGTTGTCGTCAGCCGGGGCCGCCCCGCGGCGCTCCGGCGATGCCTGACGGGGCTGGGGCAGCTCTATTACCCTCGGTTCGAGGTGATCGTGGTCGCGGATCCGCAAGGGCTGTCCGCGATCACCGACTGGTCTGGGCAAATCAAGACGGTGGGCTTCGACGAGGCGAACATTTCGGCGGCGCGCAACCTCGGGATCGCGCAGGCGGCCGGAGATATCGTCGCCTTCATCGACGATGACGCCGTGCCGGAGCCGACCTGGCTCGACTACCTCGCCGCAGCCTTCGCGTCGCCCGACGTCAGCGCCGCTGGCGGCTTTGTCCGGGGGCGCAACGGGATCAGCTTTCAGTGGAAGGCGCGGGTCGCGCAAAGCGACGCAACCACGCGGGATCTCCCCGTCGACGAACAGCAGGTGACCATCCACCAGAACGCGCCCGGTCGCGCGGCCAAGACCGAGGGCACCAACATGGCGGTGCGGCGGGACATTCTGGCTCGAATGGGCGGATTCGACCCTGCTTTCCGGTTCTATCTGGATGAGACGGACCTCAATCTGAGGCTCGGGATGGCCGAGACGCGCACCGCTTTCGTGCCCTTGGCGCAGGTGCACCACGGCTTCGCCGCCAGCGCCCGGCGGCGGGACGACAGGGTGCCGCTCAGCCTCTTCGAAATCGGAGCCAGTCATGCCGCATTCCTTCGCAGACACGGCGCCGGGCTCGACGCTTTGGCGCTGCGCGATGCCGAACGGGCGGCGCAAAGGGCGCGGCTGCTTCGACACATGGTGGCGGGCCGGCTGGAGCCTCGGGACGTCGGGCGGCTGCTCGACGGGTTCGACAGCGGCTGGATCGACGGAGCGGCGCGCCCGATGGAGGCTCTGCCCGAGATCGGCGTCGCGGAGACGGATTTCCTGCCGATGACCGTGCGGACCGGGCGTGGGCACCGGGTCATGTCCGGACGACGACGCGACAGGAAGGCGCTCTTGCAAGAGGCCGAACAGGCCGTCGCTGCGGGCGAACGGATCACCCTGGTGATCCTGTCTCACACGGCGCGCCGGCATCGGGTGCAGTTTACAGACGGTGGCGTATGGCTGCAAAGCGGAGGACAGTTCGGCGCCTCGAACCGAGACGAAAACAGCTTCCGGTTGTGGCGTTTCGACGACCGTGTTCACCAAGAGATTTCGAATCTGTCACATTTGCGCAAGATTTAGACGCTAACGAAGACAAATTCGGAGTTTGTCCGATTTTGGCCACGTCGGTGCCGTGGGTGGGGCTGTAATCGAACGCAATCTGGTGATAAGATCGGGCGGTTAATGACGGTATCGTCCAGCAATCGGTTGGCTGACAGGAGAATTGATGAAAAAGCGCGTTACCAAGGCAGTCTTTCCCGTGGCAGGCATGGGAACCCGGTTCCTCCCCGCGACAAAATCGGTGCCGAAAGAGATCATGACGCTCGTCGATCGCCCGTTGGTGCAATACGCCATCGACGAGGCCCGCGCCGCCGGTATCAAGGAATTCATCTTCGTCACGGCGCGGGGCAAATCCGCGCTCGAAGACTATTTCGATCACCTTCCGGAGCTTGAGAACAAGCTGCGCAAGGACGGCAAGGACGAGCTGCTCAACACGCTCAAGGCGACGAACATGGACAGCGGCGCGATTGCCTATATCCGGCAGCACAAGGCGCTGGGCCTCGGCCACGCGGTCTGGTGCGCCCGCCGGCTGATCGGAAACGAGCCCTTCGCCGTCATGCTCCCCGACGATGTGATCGCCGCCGAGAAACCCTGCCTGCAGCAGATGGTCGAAGCCCATGCCGAAACCGGCGGCTGCGTCGTTGCCGCGATGGAAGTGCCGAACGACAAGACCTCGTCCTACGGTGTGCTCGACATCGATCAGGACATGGGGTCGATGGTCTCGGTCAAGGGGATGGTGGAAAAGCCGCCCGCCGGCACCGCACCGTCGAACCTTGCCGTGATCGGGCGGTATATCCTTACGCCCAAGGTTCTGCAGAACCTCAACCAGATCAAACCAAGCGCCGGTGGCGAATTGCAACTGACAGACGCCATCGCCGAAGAGATCCGGAAAGGGCGCGACGTCTACGGCTTCCGGTTCCGGGGTGAGCGGTTCGATTGCGGCTCCAAGGCCGGGTTCCTTCAGGCGACCGTGGCCTTCGGCCTCGCACGTCCGGAATTGCGCGAAGAATTCGGGCAGTATCTGCACGAAATGCTCGCCATGCGTAACGCGGCCCAGTAGGGGCGCGCCTTGGGCAGGGGTCGCATGACCCGGCTTGATCAGACTGAACGCCCGCTCGCACGTCTGCTGGACCTGACCCGGCTCGTGTCCCGGGCGGGACGGGTTCTGACCGGGGTCGACCGGGTCGAACGGGAATACGCCTTCGCCTTGCTCGATGACGCGGTCCCGGTCTGGGGCCTCGTGCATACCGCGCTGGGGTATGTGTTGCTCGACGAAAGCGGCATCCGCACGATCCTTCACGCCGGCGATACCGGCGATTGGGGCACGCCCGATCTGCTGTCCCAGCTGTCGCGGCGGCTCGATCCCAAACGACAAGCGGGGCAGAGCTTCGCCCGCAGGCACGCGGTGCGCCGGGCGACGACGCGGGGGCTGGGGCGGATGCTGCGCGGTCACTTGCCCGCGGGCACCGCCTGTCTCAACGTCGGGCACAGCAACCTCGGGTCACGCAGCCTCGCCGCCCTGCGCAGTATTCCGCAATCGCGGGTCATCGTGATGATCCACGACACCATCCCGCTCGACCATCCGGAAATGCAGCGCGACGGGACGGTCTCCGGTTTTGCGGCCAAGCTACAGAGGGTCGGGCAGATGGCGGACCTGATCCTTTGCCCGTCGGAGGTGAGCAAATCCGACATCCTGCGGCACATCGGACAGCCGGCGCCGCCGGTTCTGGCCGTGCCACTGGGAGTACGACCCACAGTGCCAAAACAGGAGGAATTGCCCGCCGGGCTCGACCTGTCGACCCCCTATTTCGTGAGCCTCGGCACCATCGAGCCGCGCAAGAACCACGCGCTCCTTCTGGACATCTGGGACGAGCTCGGGGGCGCCGGACCACGACTGTTCATCTGCGGATCCAGAGGCTGGAACAACGAGGCGGTCTTCGCCCGGCTCGACGCAAAGCCTGCCGGCGTCACCGAATTGGCGGGGCTGTCCGACGGGGCGGTGGCGGCGCTTCTGGCGGGGTCCAACGGGTTGCTCTTTCCCTCCGTCGCCGAAGGGTTCGGCCTGCCATTGGCCGAAGCGGCGGCCCTCGGGGTGCCGGTCATCTGTGGCGATCTGGCCATCTGTCGCGAGGTGCTCGGGCAAAGCGCAGTTTACCTGCCGGTAACGGACCGCTATCTATGGAAAAACACGATCGAGGACGCAGCAGACAACCGACATCAGCGCGATACACAGCGGGTTTTCGATCCGCCGACGTGGGACGAACACTTCAAGAACGTGTTAATGCATTGCTGATAGGTGGGGTGTTGCAGGCGGGGCTAGGGCGGCAAAGGGACGAGATTGGGGTTTCTGCGATCATATCGACTTAGATTGCAGCGAAAGCGTTGGCGCATCCGTGCGTGGCGCAAATCGCGGCAATTGACGGCTGTGAACGATCGAACAAGAGAGATTCGGCCCGACGACATCATCGTCTTTTCCACCTTTCGGAACGAAAACGTCCGTCTGCCGTATTTCCTCGACTACTATCGCAAGATGGGGGTCGGGCACTTCATCATGGTCGACAACGACAGCGATGATGGCGGGCGGGAATATCTGGCGGGGCAGGGCGACGTCTCGCTGTGGACAACCACGGGCAGCTACAAGCGGGCGCGGTTCGGGGTCGATTGGCTCAATTGGCTGCAATGGCAACACGGGCACAAGCATTGGTGCCTCGTCGTCGATCCGGACGAGCTTCTGGTCTACCCGTTCTGCGACACCCGGCCGCTGAGGGCGCTGACCGATTGGCTGGACGCGTCGTCGATCAAATCCTTCGGGGCGATGCTGCTGGACATGTATCCCAAGGGGCGGATCGACGAGGCCCCCTACGAGCGGGGGCAGGATCCGATCGATCTGGCCTGCTGGTTCGATGCGGGCAACTACGCGATCTCCAAGAACACCAAGTTCGGCAATCTCTGGATCCAAGGCGGGCCAAGGGCGCGGAAATTCTTCCCCACGGAGCCGGACAGAGCTCCCGCGCTGAACAAGATTCCGCTGGTCAAATGGGATCGGCAATATGCCTACGTCAGCTCGACGCACATGCTGCTGCCACGCGGGCTCAACCTTGTCTACGACGAATGGGGCGGCGAGAAAGCCTCCGGCGTGCTGCTGCACACCAAGTTCCTCGACACGTTCACCGTCAAGGCGCGCGAAGAGCTGGAGCGCAAACAGCACTATGCCAATTCGCATGAATACCGGGCCTATGCCGCCGGACTGGTGGAAAACCCGGATCTTTGGTGCAAGTGGAGCGAGAAGTATATCAACTGGCGACAGCTCGAGATCCTCGGGCTGATGTCCAAGGGGAACTGGGCGTGAGCGTCGGCGTCGTCATGCTCGTCCACACCGCGCTGCACCGGGCCGAGCAAGTGATCCGGTTCTGGGTTGCCGGGGGCTGCCCGGTTGTCGTTCACGTCGACAAGACGGTTCCGCGCAAGACCTACGACGCCTTCGTCGGCAATCTGTCCGATCTCTCCGATCAGGTGAAATTCTCGGCACGGCATCGCTGCGAATGGGGCACATGGGGGATCGTTGCGGGCACGCAGGCCGCCTCCGAGCTGATGCTGAGCACCTTTCCCGACGTGCGGCACGTGTACCTCGCGTCCGGCTCCTGCATGCCGCTGCGGCCCGCCAAGGAGCTTCGGCGCTACCTCGACGCCCGGCCCGGCACCGACTTCATCGAAAGCGCGACGACCGCCGATGTGCCGTGGACGGTCGGCGGCCTGTCCGAAGAGCGGTTCACCCTGCGGTTTCCGTTTTCGTGGAAGCGGCACCGCAAGCTCTTTGACCGCTACGTCAACTTCCAGCGCCGGTTCAAGCTCAGGCGACGGATCCCGGACGGGATCGTGCCGCATATGGGCAGCCAGTGGTGGTGCCTGACCCGGCGCACCCTGTCAGCCATCCTGCAAGACCCGGATCGGGAAACCTACGACCGCTACTTCCGCAAGGTCTGGATTCCTGACGAAAGCTATTTCCAGACGCTCACCCGGCTCTATTCGCAGCACGTGGAGAGCCGGTCGCTGACACTGTCCAAGTTCGACTTCCAGGGCAAACCGCACATCTTCTACGACGATCACCTGCAGCTTTTGCGGCGATCCGATTGCTTCGTCGCGCGCAAGATCTGGCCCCATGCGGACAGGCTGTTCGAGGCGTTTCTTGCGCCCGATGCCCGTGGCGCCGCCGGGGCAGAGCCGAATCCGGGCAAAATCGACCGGATCTTCGCCAAGGCCGTCGACAGGCGGACGCGGGGTCGGCCGGGGCTCTACATGCAGAGCCGTTTTCCCAACGAGAATTGGGAAAACGGGGTCACTTCCGCGCCCTATTCAGTGTTTCAGGGCTTTGCCGAGCTCTTCGAGAATTTCGAACCGTGGCTCGCGCGGGCCACAGGGGCGCGGGTGCACGGCCACCTCTATGCGCCGGACCGTGTGCATTTCGAAGGCGAGCAGGAAACCTTCGCCGGGGCGCTGAGCGACAGCCCCGCCTTGCGGGACAAGAACGGGCGGATGTTCCTGACCAACCTGATCTGGAACACGCGGGGCGAGCGGCAGTGCTTTCAATTCGGCCCCTCCGATACGCAAGACATCAGCTGGGACATCGCCAAGGACCCCAGCGCGCATATCGTCGTCATCTCCGGGGCGTGGGCGGTGTCGCTGTTCCAGTCCAACGCCAACTTCGCCGATCTGCGGACAGAAGCGGCGCGGCTGCAAAGGATCGAGGCCGAGCATCTTCGCGCCCTGCGGTCACCCTATGCCAAGGCCCATATCCGTATCTGGACGATGGCCGAGTTCATCGAAAACCCGATGGAGGCGCTGCAAAGCATCGTCGATCTGATCTCGAACAAGGGGATGCGTCGATTGACCGAGGCGCCGCGCATGGTGGATCTCAATGGCTTTGGACAGTTCCTGCAAAACCTCAAGAACCAGGGAATGCACCCCTACCTGATGGGCGATTTCCCCGTCGACCCGCCCGCCGAGAATGCCACGCCGCCCAAGCGTAAACCTTATCTGGTCAAGTGACCCCCAACCGGTTGGAAGAGATGTCGCGTTTCGACTACTTTATCGTCTTTGCAGATATGCGGACCGGCTCCAATTTTCTCGAGGCCAATCTCAACGCGTTCGACGGGGTGTCCTGTCTGGGCGAGGCGTTCAATCCGCACTTCATCGGCTATCCGAACAGCACCGAGGTGCTCGGGATCACGCAGGCGCAGCGGGACAGCGATCCCGCCCGGCTGATCTCCGCGGTCAAGGCCGAGGGGGCCGGTCGGCCCTCCGTCATCGCGGGGTTCCGCTATTTCAACGATCACGATCCGCGGGTCATGGAGATGTGCCTGCCCGACCCGCGCTGCGCCAAGATCGTGCTGACCCGCAATCCGGTGGAAAGCTACGTGAGCCGCAAGATCGCCGCCGCCACCGGCCAGTGGAAGCTGACCAACGTCAAGCACGCCAAATCCGAAACCATCCGCTTCGAACCGGGTGAATTCGCCCGGCATCTGGATGCGCTTCAGGCGTTTCAGGTGCGGATTCTCAACGGGCTGCAACGCACCGGCCAGACCGCCTTCTACGTCGACTACGAAGACCTGCAGGACGTCGAGGTGATGAACGGTCTCGCGGCATGGCTCGGCATCCCGGCGCGGATCGAAGGGCTGAACAAGAAGCTCAAGAAGCAGAACCCGGAGCCGCTTTCCGAAAAGGTGCAGAACTTCGACGAGATGGAAACGGCGCTGGCGCGAGCGGATCGGTTCAATCTGACCCGAACTCCGAATTTCGAGCCGCGGCGCGGGCCGGCGATTCCCACTTATGTGGCCGCGCCGAAAACCCCGTTGCTCTACCTGCCGCTGCGCTCCGGGCCAGAGGCCGCCGTGCGCGACTGGCTGGTCGCACTCGACGGCGGTGCCGCGCTGCACGGCAAATTCACCAACAAGACGTTGCGCCAGTGGATGGGCAAACATCCGGGGCACCGCAGTTTTACCGTCCTCCGACACCCCGTCGCGCGGGCGCATGCCGCATTCTGCGAGCGCATTCTGCCCGCCAGCGGCGCAGGGACGTTCCCCGAACTGCGGCAGAACCTGCGGCGGCAATTCAATCTGCCGCTTCCAGAGGGCGACGTCGGCGAGGACTACGGCACGGCCGAGCACCGGGCGGCGTTCCTGTCGTTTCTGAGCTTTCTCAAGCCCAATCTCGGCGGGCAGACGAATCTGCGGATCGATCCGGCATGGGCCAGCCAAGGGGTGCTGTTGCAAGGCATGTCAGGCTTCGCTCCGCCCGACATGATCCTGCGCGAAGACAGCCTTGGGACAGACCTCGCCTACCTCGCGCGGCAGGTGGGTCGCGACGATGCTCCGGCAATGACGCAGGACACCGATCCCCACCACTACGCCTTGGCCAAGGTCTATGACGCCGACATCGAAAAAGCCGCGCGCGACGCCTACGGGCGCGACTACGAGATGTTCGGATTCTCTGATTGGGGGTAGGGGGGCCGGTCAGGCCGCCTGCGACGAGGTGACGTCCGTCAGGATCGTGTGCAGCGTCGACGGATCGTGGTTGGCGCGCAACTTGGACCGCACCGCGGAATCGCGCAAAGTGCGGGACACGAGGGCCAATGCCTTGAGGTGCTCGACGCCGGCTTCGGTCGGGGCAAACAGCGCAAAAACCAGATCGACAGGCTGACGGTCGACCGAATCGAAATCCAGCGGCCGCTCAAGCCGGATGAACAGACCACAAACCTCGCTGAGACCTTCCAGTCGGGCATGGGGCAAGGCAACGCCTTGTCCCACGCCGGTCGGGCCAAGCCCCTCACGCTCTGTCAGGGCTTCGATCACGGTCTCCGCATTCAAACGATAGACAGATTCCGCCATTTCGCCCAAGTCCTGAAACAGCCGCTTCTTGCTGCTCGTTCCACCAAGAACGCGAACGCTCGAGGGCTTCAGGATATTTGCCAACTGCATGAGTCTCTTGGCCTCATAGTTTGTGGTGCTGGGTTCACCCGTCCGTTCGGGGATCGACCCAGCCAATATTGCCATCATCACGCCTGTAAACGACGTTTATTCCGTTCGTCTTCTCGTTGCGGAAAACCAGAACCGGCGCGTGTGCCAATTCCATCTGCATCACCGCCTCGCCCACCGAAAGAGAAGGGATCTTTGTTTGAAGTTCCGCTACGATCACCGGGCTGTCCGGTGTCGTGGCCGAGTCCTCTTCGTCCTCCGATGCAGCGAGGATATACGAGCCTGCTTCCAAAAGTTCAACCGGGTTTGGGCGGGCCTTGTGATGGTCCTTGAGGCGGCGCTTGTAGCGGCGCAACTGCTTGTCCATCTTCTCGCAACTGGCATCCAGGGCAGCATAGATCTCGGTCGCCTTGCCGGTGGCTGATGCATTCAAACCGGTGGAAAGGTGCACGACCGTCTCGCAAACAAACTCGTGTGCGCTCTTCGAGAAAACCACGTTCGCCTCGGTCGGGCGTCCGGCATACTTCGACAACATGGCGTCCAGTTCGGTGCGCACATGCGTCTGCAGAGCTTCGCCAATGTCGATCTGTTTTCCGCTGATCTGATACCGCATTTCGTCTCCTATAGTAGTCAGATGCGCCACCTGCGGCCCTTGATCATCAAGGCACCGGTGTCGAATTGGGCACAGCTGAGTGAGATGAGGATTTCACCTGTTTTTCAGAATGATAGCACCTCTTAGGCGGAAACGCCTGAGCCGAAGCGCGCTGGAAAAACGGGTTCCTCATTCTGTGTATTCCGCACTACTGAGGGGGTCGTTGTCAATGGTTCAGTGGTTAACATTGCGCGAGATCACGTCACGCGGAAACTCTGCCCCAGATAGACGCTGCGCACCTTCTCGTCGCGGATCACCTCGTCCGTGGTGCCCGACATCAGAACCTTGCCATCGTGCAGAATATAGGCACGATCCACGATTTCGAGGGTTTCGCGGACGTTGTGATCGGTGATCAACACGCCGATTCCCCGGTCGCACAGCGCAGAGACGAGCACCCTGATCTCGCCCACCGCAATCGGATCGACGCCGGCAAAGGGCTCATCCAGCAGCACATATTTCGGGCCAGCGGCCAGACAGCGTGCGATTTCGACGCGGCGGCGTTCACCACCCGACAGGGCCAGCGCCGGGGCACGGCGCAGGTGTTCGATGGCGAATTCCGACAGCAATTCTTCGAGCTTTTCGCGGCGGCTGGTGCGGTCCGGCACCGCGATCTCCAGAATCGACAGGATGTTGTCCTCGACGTTCAACCCCCGAAAGATCGACATTTCCTGCGGCAGATAACCGATCCCAAGCCGCGCCCGCCGATACATCGGCAGCAAGGTCACGTCGCGCCCGTCCACGATCACCTGACCGCCCTCGGGCGTCACCAGACCGGCGATGGAATAAAAGCAAGTGGTCTTGCCCGATCCGTTCGGGCCAAGCAGCGCGACGACCTCGCCGCGCGCGAGCTTCAGGCTCACGTCGCGGATCACAGGGCGCTTGCGATAGCTCTTGCGGAGGTTGATGATCTCAAGCCCCGCCGCGCCCTCGGTCACGGTCAGTTCATGGCGCTGGTCGGCATCGGCCATCAGTTGTTGCCTTGCTGGAACACAGTGCGGACGCGTCCATCCATCTGGGCGGTGTTGGCGGTCAGGTTGACGACCATCCGGTCGGCGCTCAGGGCGCTGGCGCCTTGGGTCAATAGCACGTCGCCGGTCATGGTCAGCAGGCCGGTGGTCAGATCATACTCCGCCGATTGCGCCTCGGCCGCTTCGGTCGCGGTGACAAGGGTCACCCCGCCGGTCGCCATAAGTTGCGCGATCTGGCCCGAGGCATCGTCATAGACGACGCGGACGTTGCCCGCGGCGATGCGCAATTCGCCCTGCCCGATGATGACATTGCCTGCAAAGGTGGCGCTGCGGCTGTCCTGATCGACAGTCAGCTGATCGGCGGTGATCTCGACCGCTTCGGTCGGATCGGCGTTCAGCCCGCCCAGCGCGATGTTGGTCTGGGCAATGCCGGCAAGCGGCCAAAGGATCATCAAAGCAGCGGCTGTCAGACGGGCAATCATCAAAAGCGATCCTTATGGTTGCGGTTGATATAGCAGGCGGACGCCGCCATTGAAAACCATCTGCTGGCCCTCACCGCTCTCGGATAGCGCGATCGTCAGCCCTCCGGCGGTAAAATCACCGTAAGGCGCCTGCACTTCGAGCGGCCCAAGCGAGGTGATCGTGCCGGTCGACAGATCGGCCACAAGGCCCTCGGTCTCCATCACATAGCCGCTCGAAGAGGTCAGGCGGGCCAACTCGCTCATCGTGGCGGTCTTGGCGCGGGGGTCGATCTCGCCCCGGCCCGCGGTGATCTCGATCCGGCTGCCATCTGTGGCGTCGATCTCGGCGCGGATGGTGGTCACGGCAAAGGCATCGGGGCGGTCCGCATCGGGCCGGATCTCTTCGGCAGCCAAGGCGATGACGGACCCGTCGTCGGCAATGCCCGCGAAATAGGGCTCACTGATACGCGGCTCGCGGGCAAGCTCTTCCAATTCCGCAATCGGAATTGCGGTCGGCTCGCTGGCCCGCGCCCAAAGGAACAGCGTGGACAACAGGGCAAGCGCAGCCAGCGGCAGCAGCATCTTGCTCCATGCCACAAACTGCGAATACAGGTTGTCCGAACCGTTCATGCCCGGCCCCTACGGCGACGTATGTTGCGCCGGTCCCGCATGTCAGTGCGAGAAGATGTCGATCTCGGGCCAGCCGGCGAGATCCAGCTTGGCGCGAGTGGGCAGGAATTCGAAACAGGCCTGCGCCAGCTCGGTGCGCCCCTCGCGGGCCAGCAATACGTCGAGCTTTTCGCGCAGTTTGTGCAGATACAGAACGTCCGACGCCGCATAATCCAACTGCGCCTCGGTCAGCGTCTCGGCGCCCCAGTCGGACTGTTGCTGATGCTTGGAAATATCCACGCTCAGCAACTCCTGCAGCAGATACTTCAGGCCGTGCCGATCGGTGAAGGTCCGCACCATCTTGGACGCGATCTTGGTGCAATACACAGGCGCGGTCGTGGCCCCAAAGGCATGATGCAGGGCCGCGATGTCAAACCGGCCAAAGTGGAACAGCTTGAGCACATTCGGATCTTCGAGCATCCGGCACAGGTTCGGCGCTTCGGTCTGCCCCTTGGCAACCTGCACGAGGTGGCAGTTCCCGTCGCCGCCCGACATCTGGATCAGGCACAGCCGATCTCGGTGCGGGTTCAGCCCCATCGTCTCGCAATCAATCGCCACGATCGGGCCAAGGTCGAGGCCATCGGGCAAGTCGCCCTGATAGAGATGGTTGGTCATGGAAAGCCTTTCGTGCCTGCGGTTTTGCGGCGTTATAATCCTGCTGCGGTGGCTTGACCATGAAAATGCCGCGTCAATTCGAGCGGTAGATCGCTTGTCGCGGTTGCGTGGCCCCCGTCGGTCGACAGCGCGGCTCAGTCTGATCGGCTCAAGACCCGCAAGATGGCTTCCGCCACCTCCGCCGGAGCCTCCTCATGCGCCAGATGGCCCAATCCGGTCAGCGCGGTCACGCGGGCGTCTGGCAACAGCGCAGCGGCCTCGTCGCTCGTCGCAGGCGGCACGGCCAGATCACCGGTGCCCACGATCAGGTCCACCGGCACGTCGATCCGCGGCAGCCGCGCCAGCAATCCGTCCAGCCGCCACTGAGCCATCATCGTCAGGGTCGCGTCCACATGGGTCCGGTCGGTGGCGAGGCGGCGATACAGGGCCAGCCCTTCGGCGTCGAGCCGCGACCCGGTTCCCTTGATGAGATTGCGCACCGTCGCCTCCGATGCGGTGGCCGCAAACACCGTCGCCGTCATCGGCGTCAGCGCCAACACCTTGGCCATCGTCGGAAACAGCCAGCCCGCAACGCCCTTGAAGTTCGCCAAGGCGGCGTTGATGCCGACCACCGGAACGCGCAGGCCCAGTTCCACCATGCGCAACGCCACCGCGACGCCGGCGGAATGGCCGATCAGGGCGGCAGGGGTCCAACCCTGCTGACGGACAAGCGACAACAGGTCCTCCGCCATCGGATCCAACCCACAGCGCCCGCGCGCACCCATCTGGGTAAAGCCCTGACCGGGAAGGTCCACCGCCACCACGTGATGTGTCTTTGCCAGCAGCGGAAACAGCCCGCGCCAGCTTTGCGTCGCGCCCCCGGCGCCGTGGATCAGGATCAGGGTCGGGCCCTCACCGGCTTCCTGCACGTGCCAGCGGTGCGGACGGCCCAGAACCATGCGTGAATGCTCGGCCATCGGCCAGCCGGCGGCATCCTCGGGCCAGCGCATCGGGGTCAGTCCAGCGCGGCAGAGACAGCCTTCGAGAGCCGCTCCGCATCGGCGCGGGGCAGGGGCAGATAGACGGCACCCAACGTCCCGGCAAGCTCGCGCAGCGCCCGCTCCGGCCTGTTCCCGGTGTCTATCACGAGAGCCTCCACGCCATTGACGCGCATACCTGCAGCAATGCGCTGGGCATCCTCCGCCGCCTGCGCCCGGTCGGCCGCACCATCCAGCGCGATATTCGCCCGGCCATCGGTCAGCAGCGCCAAGGTCGGGGTCAGACCGCGCCGCCCGGCCTGACCGGCCAGCTCCAACGCGGCCTTCAGGCCAGCGGCCAGCGGGGTGCCACCGCCGCCGGGCAGCGCGGCCAACCGGCGCTTGGTCTGCACAAGGCTGCGGGTCGGGGGCAGAAGTATCTCCGCCTCCGTGCCGCGAAACGCAATCAGCGCCACATGATCGCGGCGGGCATAGGCCTGCGCGAGGAGCAGCTCGACAGCGCCCTTCGCCTCGGCCAAACGCGCCAGCGCCGCAGAGCCAGAGGCATCGACGGCAAAGATCAGCAACCGATCCGACTTGTCCTCATAGCGTTTGACGCGAATGTCGTCGGGGCGGATCTTCAGCGGCCCATCCCGGCCCCGCACCGTCTGCCAGGGGGCGGCGGCTCGCAGGGTCGCCACTATGTCGATCCGCTGACCATCGCCCAGACGGCCAGGGCGCGACGGCTTCGGCCGCCCGCGCCGATTGCCCTTCTTCTTCGCACCCGTGCCAGACCCGCGCGCGCCCTTGATCTTGCCTGCCGCCAGCCGGGCCAACAGGTCATCCGGGATCATCGCGCGCACCGCTTCCAACAGCAGTTCCTCCGGCAGGTGCAGCGCATCGTCATCGGGGTCGGGCGCCTCGGCCTCACCCTCCTGCTCCGGGGGTGGGGGCGGCGGCACCTGCTCCTCGTCCGCCACAGGGAACACAGTGGCCCGATGCGCCAGAACCAGCGCACAGGCTGTCGTGACATCGTCGAAATCGATACTATCCTTGCCCAACAGCGCCGCATTGGCTCGCGCCGCCCGCAACGCCATCAGCCCCGCACGGCCTGAATCCACACCCAGTTGCGCACAAAGTCCCGCGATCTGCGCAAGCGCATCTGATGGGTACGCGACGCACGGCAAAGCCGCCCGAGCGGCGATCAGCTCCTCCGGCTCCGGCGGAAACCCGGTCAGATCGCCCACGGCAACCGGCTCCAGATCCACCGAAAACGCCAGACGCTCGGCCAGAGAGGCAGGCAAGCTCTCATCCGGCTCCGCGCCTTCGTCAAGCGCAATCAGGCAATGCCCCGTACCTTGGTCGAGGACCAACGCCAAACGGGCGGCGAGGTCCGGCGTCAGCCGCTCCGCCATCGGCATCACCAAGGCGCTAGGCGTCAGTAACAGACCCTGTTCCAGCACCAACTGGCCTGCCGCCAGGGTCGCGGCCAGATCGAGCCCGCCGTACAGGGCGCTGTCCGATACCCCTGGATGCAACCGGGTGAGCGGCAGGGGCAAAGCTCCGAACATCTCGGCCAAGGCGGTGCGGACGGGGCCGACGCGGGCACGGATGTGCATCCCGCCCAGCCCCTTGGGATCAATTGCCAACAGGCTCAGCGCCAAAGTGGCGCGGGTAAAGGGGTCGGCCAGATCAGCCAAGAACCTCCTCCACGATGCGCACCACACGGGTGCCGCTTCCTGCCTCGTCCAGCGGATCGCGGCGCAGCCGGTGGCGCAGGGCCATCGGGGCCACATCGCGGATATGGCCGCGGGTCAGAGCGGTATCGTCGCGCCACGCGGCATAGGCGCGGGCGGCCTTGAGCAGGGTCAACTCGCCGCGCAATCCATCCGAGCCCAGCGCCAGACACAGCTCCGCCACATCGCGCAGCGCCGTCTCCGGCGTCTTGAGCTTCTTCAGAGCCTTGCGTGCCCCCAAAATCTGCTCGCGTATGGCGGCATCCTCGGCCTGCCAGCGCAGCATGAAGGCGGCGTTGTCGGTCTCATATCCATCGCGGCGGCGGATCACCTCGACGCGGGCATCGATATCCTTGGGCGAGGCCACCTCGACCGACAAACCGAACCGGTCGAGCAACTGGGGCCGCAACTCGCCCTCCTCCGGGTTGCCCGAGCCAACGAGGACAAAGCGGGCGGCGTGACGGATGCTCAGCCCCTCCCGCTCGACCACGTTCTCGCCCGATTGCGCCACGTCGAGCAGGAGGTCGACGATATGATCCTCCAGCAGGTTCACCTCGTCGATATAAAGATACCCCCGGTTGGCGCGGGCCAGAAGACCCGGCTGAAACGCCTTTTCGCCCTTGGTCAACGCCCGCTCGATATCGAGCGCGCCGGTCACTCTGTCCTCAGACACGCCCAAGGGCAGATCGACGACAGGGGTAGGCACCTCGTGGGTCGAAACAGTGTCTATTCCAGCCCATTCCGGCACAGTCGCGGCGTTCTCCGAGTTCACCGGGCAGCCCTTGACGGCCGTGATCGGCGGCAGCAGCGCGGCCAGCGCACGCACGGCTGTGGACTTGCCCGTGCCACGATCGCCAAACACCAGAACCCCGCCGATCGACGGGTCGATCGCGGTGAGGATCATCGCGCGCTTCATCTCGTCTTGGCCGACGATGGCGGAAAAGGGGAAGGGCTGTTTCATGCGGCCTCTTTCAGAGCAGCGAGGGGCGACACGCCGCCCCAACTGCCCATATCGGATGTGACGTTGAACCGGGCGTAGAGCTCGTTCTTGAACCAACCCTCGGTGCGGACGGCCCTGATCGCCTCGGCATGGGGGCCGGTGCGGGCAAAGGCGGCCATCGCCGCCTCGTCAGGCCAGATCGAGAAGGTCACCTGATGCAATAGCGGCACCTCTCCCATGCCGATCTTGAAGGCGACGTTGGCATCGGCCCCGATCTTGGCGGAAATATCCGGGACCCGGCGCCAGAACTGCGCGGCAATGACGGGCTTCACGGTGGCACGGGTCAAGGCGGCCAAGGGGCCGGGCTGCGGCGCGGCGATCTCGAACGGGGCTACCCCCGACCAATCGCCCTTCGACGAGGTGGCGGTCAAAAAGACCGTCCAGGCTTCGGCGGCGCGCTGGGTATATCGGGCGAACACAGGCGCCTCCGAGACACGGGCGCGGGCGGTCGCCTCGTCCGGCCATGTGGCGACGATGGCAAAGACCTCGGGGAACATCACCGGCGTAAATCCCTCGCCCTTGCCCGAACCGCAGAGCTTCCAAAAGCCGATGTCCGGCGTGCGGGCCAGCGGCCCGCGGGCCCAGGCCATCTGGCTCAGCGCCCAGAACCGGGCCGCCCGTCCGGCAAAGCGATAAAAGGAAAGGCTGGCGACTTGGGTCATGTGACCTCGCAGCGAGAAGTGTCAATCTACCTTTGCACAGCCTCTGCGGTTTGGAAAGGCAGAGCGCAGGGCGTTTGCCTTGTAAAAGGGCGCAAAAATCCAAGATTGTCAACTTTGGTTTACACCGCTATCGTTCCCGTATGACAGTATTCGGCCAGCCTTCAGCAGACACTGACAAAGCCATCGTGATCGGCGCCGGCCTTGGCGGGCTGTCCGCCGCCATGCGCCTTGGGGCCAAGGGCTACGCCGTGACGGTGCTGGACCGCCTCGATCGGGCAGGCGGTCGCGGCTCCTCGATTGACCAGAACGGGCATCGATTCGATCTCGGCCCGACGATCGTCACCGTGCCGCAGCTTTACCGGCAACTTTGGGAGGATTGCGGCGAAGACTTCGACCGCGACGTCGACCTGCGGCCCGTCGAGCCGTTCTACGAGATCAGGTGGCAGGACGGGTCGGTCTTTACCGCCACCGGCAGCACCGAAACGATGGTGGCCGAGGTCGCGCGGCTCAGTCCCGGCGACGTCAAAGGCTACAAGAGATTCCTCAAGGACAGCGCCCGGCGCTATGTCGTCGGCTACGAAGGCATGGTCACCAAGCCGATGCACAAGCTGTGGGAAACCATCAAGGTTCTGCCCGAATTTGCGCGGCTCAGGGCGGATCGTTCGATCCTCGGGCTGGCGCGGGCGCGGGTCAAGGACGAGCGTCTGCGCATGGCGCTGTCCTTCCACCCGCTGTTCATCGGCGGCGATCCGATGCACGTCACCTCGATGTATGCGCTCGTCTCGCATCTCGAAAAGGAATACGGCGTCCACTATTCGGTGGGCGGGGTGCAGGCGATCGCCGATGCCATGGTCAAGGTGATCGAGCGGCAGGGCGGGCAGGTGATCCAAGGCGCCGAAGTCGACGAGATTCTCATCGAAACAGGCTCTGTGCAAGGGGTTCGGCTGACCGACGGCGCTGTCATGGCGGCCCCGTTGGTCGTCTCGAACGCCGATGCGGGCCACACCTACAACCACCTCCTGCGCAATCACCGTAAGAGGCGATGGACACGGGCAAAGCTCAAGCGCAGCCGTTGGTCCATGGGGCTCTTTGTCTGGTATTTCGGCACCAAAGGCACCTCCGCCATGTGGCCGGATGTGGGGCATCACACCATCCTCGCCGGGCCGCGCTACGAAGGGTTGCTGCAAGACATCTTCATGAAGGGCCATCTGGCAGACGACATGAGCCTCTATCTGCATCGGCCCTCGGTCACCGATCCGGGTGTCGCCCCGGCCGGAGGCGACACGTTCTACGCCCTCTCGCCGGTGCCGCATCTGGGGCACGACAATCCGGTCGATTGGTCCACCGAAGCGGCCAAGTATCAGGAAAAGGTCGCCGCCGTGCTGGAACAGACCCTTCCGGGCTTCCAAGACCACCTGTCGGCCTCGCTCACCTTCACGCCCGAGGATTTCCGCTCGCGGTACCTCTCGCCGCACGGCTGCGGCTTCTCGGTCGAGCCGCGGATCCTGCAAAGCGCATGGTTCCGGCCGCACAACGTCTCGGAAGAGGCCAAGGGTCTGTTCCTCGTCGGTGCAGGCACGCATCCGGGGGCCGGCGTTCCGGGGGTGGTGGCCAGCGCCAAGGTGCTGGAGCAACTGGTGCCCGACGCGCCGGCATCCCGCAAGACGACCCTGCCAATGGCTGCCGAATAGGACCTGCGATGCGCTCCAACATCAGGCCAGACGACCTCGCCCATTGCAAAGCGGTGATCCGCACCGGATCGCTGTCCTTCCACGCCGCGTCCAAGCTGCTGCCCGCCTCTGTGCGGGATCCGGCGCTGGCGCTCTATGCCTTTTGCAGGCTCGCCGACGACGAGGTCGACGAAGGCTCGGAAAAGGGCCGGGCGGTGCTGTCGTTGCAGGACAGGCTCGACCGGGCCTATGCTGGCACGCCACGCGACGCGCCCGAAGACCGTGCCTTTGCGGCTCTGATCCAAGACGTCGACATGCCGCGCGCCCTGCCCGAAGCGCTGCTCGAAGGGCTGGCATGGGATGCGCAAGAGCGGCGCTACGCGACGTTGTCGGGGGTGCGCGATTATTCGGCGCGGGTGGCCAGCGCCGTGGGCGCGATGATGTGCGTGCTGATGGGGGTGCGCGATGCGGATGCGCTGGCGAGGGCCTGCGATCTGGGCGTCGCTATGCAACTGACTAACATCGCCCGCGATGTGGGCGAAGACGCGCGGGCCGGGCGGATCTATCTGCCGCTCGACTGGATGGAGGAGGCGGGGATCGACCCCCGCGCATTCCTCTCGGACCCGCAGCCCGATCCGGCGATCAAACGGATGGTCGGGCGGCTTCTGGCCGAGGCGGACAGGCTCTATCTGCGGTCTGAATCCGGGATCAGCGCCCTGCCGGCAAACGCGCGGATCGGGATCTTTGCCGCAAGGCTGATCTACGCCGGGATCGGGGCGCAGGTGCGACGGCAGGGCTGCGACAGCATCGGACAGCGGGCGCATACCTCGCGCGGTCAGAAACTGGGATGGATGGCGCAGGCCACGATCAAGGCGGCGACCACGGTCGTGATGCCGCAATCGGCCGTGATCTATGCCCAGCCCCTGCCTGAAGTCGCCTATCTGGTGGAGGCTGCGAGCCGGGGGCAGGCGCAGGTCGGGCGGACAAGGGCGCTGCTGGATGTGCTGGCCAACCTGCGGGCCGAACAGGGGCGGTCCGCCTGACGGACCGGCGAACGGGCTTGCAGCAGGGCGGCGTCGGTCTAGATTGAGGCTGGTCATCCTGAAAGGAATCCCGCCATGGACTTCGTCCTGTTTCTCATCTTTCTGGGCGCAACCTTCACCGCCGGGGCGACCGGTGCGCTGTTCCCGACAGGGCCGTGGTATCAGGCGCTCAACAAGCCGAGCTGGACACCGCCGAACTGGCTCTTTCCGATCATGTGGACGTCGATCTACTTCCTGATCGCCTTCGCCGGGGCGCGGGTCGCGCCGCTCGAGGGGAGCCACTACGCGATGGCCTTCTGGGCGCTACAGATCGCGCTCAACGCGCTTTGGACACCGGTTTTCTTCGGACTGCGGCGGTTGCGCGGGGCGTTGCCGATCATGGCCGGGCTCTGGGTGGCGGTCGCCGGCGCGACGGCGACGCATTTCGCGCTCGACCTGTGGGCCGGGCTGGCCTTCGTGCCCTATCTGGTCTGGGTGACGATCGCGGCGGCGCTGAACCTGTCGGTGGCGCGGCTCAATCCCAATCAGCAGCCGCTGGAGCCCTCCAAAATAGGGATCTGATCCGCTCGTGCATTGTTGCGGACTGTGACGCGTCTGGCGAATTCTCGCTCAGATTGTTGGACAAAACCGGCAATTAGGCCGGGTCACCCCGGGGTGATTGGTCTATGTTGACGCAAAGGCACCGGCAGACCTGACCGCAAAAGACCTTTTCGTTTTGAGAACAGATCGAGGACCGCACATGCTACGCAAATCAACATCACTCATCGGCACGGGCATCGCGATGACGCTGCTTGGCGGCTGTCTGGGCACCGAAAACCCCGATTTCAACAAACAGGCGATCGAAGCGGTGCAATTCGTCAACCAGCTCGAAGATCTGCCCGCGACAGACCCGGAAATGATGCCCCAGGACAATAGCGGCAACGTGGAATACCGCGGCGTTGCGGCGTTCAACTACGACGTGCCTGTCACCTCGGCCAACCCCGGCGCCGATCTCTTTGCCGACATGTCGCTTACCGCCGACTTCGAAAACAACGACATCAGCGGCTCGATCACATCGTTCAATTCGGCCAACGGCAACGTCTCCGGGACGGTCGACGTGACCGACGGGGCGATCGTGCAGAACCTGATGGCCGCCAACGGCAACGGCGACATCGTCGATGACGGGACGACCATCGCGCTCGATCTCGATCTCGACGGGCAGTTCCGGGGCGAGACCGGGACCGCGATCACCGGTGCGATCACCGGCAGCTACACCCCCGAAGGCGAAAGCCAGGGCGACATCTTCGGAACCTTCGGCGTGGATCAAAACTAGGCACAGTGTTGCCATAAGCCTGCGATGCAGCGCCCCACGCACCAAGGGGCGTTGCTTCAAACATCAGTTTCCGGCACAATGACCGGATCATCAGAGGCCCACAAAGGGCCCATCATTTGAGGCGAGCGGAATAATGACACACCCCATCAAGGGTATCGTGGCGGTCAGCGCTGCGGCCCTCTTTCTATCCGGCTGCGACAGTTGGTTCTCCTCCGACGAGGGCACCGATACGTCGTCGAGCCAAGGCACACAAAGCACCTCCGGCGGGACCGGGGCAAGTTTCGACGACCAGTTCCTCCTGATCGACGATCTCAATTTCGAACTGTCCGAGTTGAGCAACACGCCCTCTGACCAGATGCGCGATTCCGGCACTGCCACCTACGAAGGCGTCGTCGGGTTCTCCAACGATTCCCCGGCAGTCAGCATCAGCGACTACGACATGATGTCGGATCTGACGCTTCAGGCCGATTTCGGCACCGGCGCCATGACGGGCACGATGGACAACTTCAACACCCGTGGCGACGTCGACATGGACGGCTCTCTGACGCTGACCGAAGGCGAAATTAAGGGCACCAACTTCACCGCCAACGCCATCGGCTCGTTCACCGACGGCACCGATGCCGAGATCTGGGATCTCGAGGTGGTCGCTGATTTCATCGGCGCCAACGGCTCCGCGATCGAAGGCACCGCCCAAGGCACGATCAGCAACGGCGGCTCCGTGACGACCGAGGTCTTCGGCGACATGATGGCCGTCGAGAACTGATCGGTTCAGGTAAGACGGACGAGACGGGGCGGCGCGCAAGGGCCGCCCTTTGTCGTTTCAGGGCGCGGTCTTCCACGTGCGGCGCAGCAGCGCCAGCCAGTTGGCATGGGCCAGCTTGGTCAGCAGAGCATCGTCATAGCCATGCTGCCTGAGCGCCTCGATCATCGCGGGCATTCCCGCGACATCGCCGATCACCTCCGGCACCGTCGCCCCGTCGAAATCCGAGCCAAAGCCGACGCGGTCTTCGCCCAGCACACCGATCAGGTGATCGAGGTGGCGCAGGATCGGATCCCATCCGGTGGCGGCCTCCTGCTTGCCATCCTCGCGCAGGAACACGGTGGCAAAGTTGAGGCCGACCATGCCGTCGCTGTCGCGGATCATCTGCAACTGGCGGTCGGTCAGATTGCGGGTCGATGGGGTCACCGCATGGGCGTTGGAGTGGGTGGCGACCAAGGGCGCGTCGGAAAGGGCGGCGACATCGTCGAAACCCTTGCCGTTGAGGTGGCTCAGGTCGATCATGATGCCCAGATCGTTGCAGGCCCTGACCAGACGTTTGCCGGCATCGGTCAGGCCCGGGCCGGTATCCGGGGCGCCGGGATAGCGAAACGGCACGCCGTGGCCAAAGGCGGTCGGGCGCGACCAGACCGGGCCGAGCGAGCGCAGGCCCATGGCGTGAAAGGCATAGAGGCTATCGAGATCGGGGTCGATCGCCTCGGCCCCCTCCATATGCAGAATGGCCGCGATCCGGCTTTCGGTCATCGCGGCGTCGATCTCGACAACAGAACGGCAGATCGACAGATCGCCCGTCCGCTCCAGCGCTATCAAATGCGAGACCATATCGAGGGCCGGGGCCATGGCCGCCTTGTGATCCATCTGCTCGGGCAAGGGCAGGTCATAGGGCGGATCGCTCAGCATCGCGTCAAAGGATGCAAAATCGACTGGGCCGGTCGGCGGGACAAAGACCGCAAAGAACCCACCGACAAAGCCGCCAGCCTTCATCCGTTGCAGGTCCAGATGGCCGCCGCTCTCCGCGCCCGACCAGATCGCCTCGCGCTTGCCCGGATTGGTATGGAGCCTCAACAGAAAATCGTTGTGTCCGTCAAATACAGGGATCATCCGCGCGGTCCTTTGGGGTGTGAAGTGTCGGCGCACTCTACAAGGTGACCGCCTCTCTGCAAGAGCGGGTCGCGGCCGCTGGCTTGACAACGATCGGCCCCGCGTCCGACCCTCGGCCAATCGCGCAACGTGCCAAGGTTCCAAGGTGTATCCGATGCAGGCAGAATCCGTCGTCGAGTTTTGGCTGGCCACGCAAGAGCGCGGGCTTGAGGTCTGTATCGACGGCGGCTGGGCGGTCGACGCGGTTCTCAAGCGGCAGACCAGAGAGCACAACGATCTCGATATCGCGCTGCCCGCGGTCCACGTCCCGGCGCTCAGGGCGATGCTCGACGCGCGCGGCTATGTCGAGGTGGCGCGACCCGACTCGTGGGAGCACAACTTCGTGCTGGAGGATCGGCAAGGGCGGTTGATCGACGTGCATTCCTACATCCTCAACCCCGACGGCAGCAACGCGGGCGGGGTCTCCTACGTCGCCGATCACGTCTCGGGCAGCGGCTTCATTCTGGGCACCGAAGTTCGGTGCGTGCCGCCGCACTGGCTGATCCAATCGCACAGCGGCTACGAGCTGCGGCCGAGCGATTGGCACGACGTGCGGCTCCTCTGCCAAGAGCTCGGTCTGGCGATCCCGCCGGGGTTTGAGGCGCTCGCAGACGAGGACGGCTTCGCCGGCTGACAGGGGGTTACTCCCGCGACCGCCCTCGGCCCCACGGCATCTTCATGTAGGCATCGCCCGCACGCAGCTCGTCGAGCATCTGCTGCAACCGCTTGGCCCGCGTCTCGGCGCGTTTGGCGCGGGCGATCCAACCCAGATAGTCATTGCGCTGATACCAGGGCCGGGCGTCGTAGGCGGGGCGCAAACCGGCCGCGTCAATCGCCCGCGCAATATCGTCGGGCATCGGGTTGGCGGGGCGCTTCATCGGGGAAACCTCACCGGGCAGCGGGGCGCAACCCGCCGTCAGGCAACGCGGACAACGCCGACGACATAGTTCTCGCCGTAGGCTTTGGCGCATTTCGGACAGGTCGTGTAGAAGAAATAGACCTCGTCGGTTTCACGACCGGCCTCGGCGGCGAGGCGCTGAAGCTCCTCGAACCAGTCCTTGGCCTTGCGATACGGGCCTTCAAAGACCTTGGTCACATAATCGCCGGTCAGCGTCACCGCCTCCTCCGAAGGTACCGGCGCCTTGACCGCAAACAGATGCTCGGCCTTCCACGGCGTCAGATCGCGGCTCAGAACGATGTAGTCGTCCGGGTCATAGGCGGCAACCACTTCGATGTTGCGCTGCACCCGGCCAAAGACCTTGTCCATGTTGATCGGCACATGCAGGGCCGACCTCGTTTCCGCCCGGACAAAGGGCTTGTCCGCGAAATGAAGCTCGGCGCCGTCCCAACCCTTCGGGTTGAACTTGGGACAACAACCGGTCGTGTTGACCGTATCGTCATAGTGGGGAAGTGCGTTTGTCTCCATTCTGGCCTCCATCCAAATCCTGCCGTCAGGATAGGCCATTTCGCGGATCCAAGCGTTGAGCCAGATCAATTATCCGGGGCGGGTGCGTGATCGCTGTCGCCCGACACTGGACTCTCATGGCTCAATCTGGTCTGCCTCCGGGCATCCCGATACCGGAAAGCGTCCCGCCTATGCTCAAGGACTTCTTCAGCTATTACGCGCCCCATCGCAGACTGTTCCTGCTCGATTTCGGCTGCGCGGTGCTGGCGGGGCTTCTGGCGCTGGGCTTCCCGCTCGCGGTCAAGGTCTTCGTGGACACGCTGCTGCCGCGCGGCGATTGGGGGCTGATCGTGCTGGCGGCGGCGGGGCTGCTCGTGATCTACCTGCTCAACACCGCGCTGATGGCGATCGTCACCTACTGGGGGCACGTGCTCGGGATCTCGATCGAGACAGAGATGCGGCGGCGGGCCTTCGAGCATCTGCAGAACCTGCCCGTCAGCTTCTTTGACGAACAAAAGACCGGGCACCTCGTGGGGCGGCTGACCAAGGACCTCGAAGAGATCGGAGAGATCGCGCACCACGGGCCGGAGGACCTCTTCGTCGCGCTGATGACTTTCCTCGGGGCGCTGGCACTGATGTTCTACGTGCACCCGCCGCTTGCGTTGATCGCGTCGACCATCGCGCCCTTGGTGTTCTGGCTGGCCTTCCGCTACGGCGGCGAGATGACGCGCAACTTCCGCAGCCAGTTCGAAAGGGTCGGGGCATTCAACGCCCGAATCGAAGAGAACGTCGGCGGGGCGCGGGTCGTGCGGGCCTTTGCCAACGAAGAGCACGAAAAGGCGCTCTTTGCCGTCGACAACACGAAATACGGCGCGGTCAAGCGCGAAGCCTACCGGATCATGGCGATCACCATCTCGCTGAACTTTCTGGGAATGCGGCTGTTGCAAGTGGTCATCCTGCTCGCAGGCACATGGTTCGTCACCCAAGGCAGCCTGACCGTCGGCGGCTTCGTCGGGTTCCTCTTGCTGATCAACGTGTTCTATCAGCCGCTGGAAAAGATCGCCGCCGTGATCGAGACCTATCCCAAGGGGATCGCCGGGTTCAAACGCTACTCGGAATTGCTGGCCACCGCGCCCGACATCACCGATGCGCCCGGCGCGCCCGATCTGGGGCCGGTCAAGGGCGAGATCAGGTTCGACGACGTGGGCTTCGGCTACGCGACCGACAGGGTGATCCTGTCAGGCATCTCGCTCACGGTCGCGCCCGGTGAAACCGTCGCCTTCGTCGGGCCATCCGGCGCGGGCAAGACCACGCTCGCCGCCCTCGTGCCGCGCTTCTACGAAGTCTCGCACGGGGCGATCACCGTCGATGGGCAGGACATCCGGTCCGTCACCATCGCCTCGCTGCGGCAGCAAATCGGGATCGTCAGCCAGGACGTTTTCCTGTTCGGCGGCACCCTGCGGGAAAACATCGCCTACGGACGGCTCGAGGCGTCAGAGAGCGAGATCCTGGACGCCGCCCGCCGGGCGCGGCTCGATCAGATGATCGACGACCTGCCCTTGGGGCTCGACACCGTCATCGGCGAGCGGGGGGTCAAGCTCTCGGGCGGTCAGAAACAGCGGGTCGCCATCGCGCGGATCTTCCTGCGCAACCCGCCGATCCTGATCCTCGACGAAGCCACCTCCGCGCTCGACACCGAGACAGAGCGCCTGATTCAGGCCTCCCTAGAAGAGCTTGCTCAGGGGCGCACCGTGCTCGTCATCGCACACCGTTTGGCGACCATCCGGGGAGCCAGTCGAATCGCGGTGATCGAAGCGGGCCGGATCACCGAGGTCGGCACCCACGCCGAATTGTTGATGCAGGGTGGACGGTATCGCAGGCTCTACGACGCCCAGCAGCTTGATCTGGCGGCGGAATAAGGGAATCACCCGCGCGTCGGGCAGGCGGACGTGACGCTCCCAGCCATGCAAATGCTGCATTGCGGCATTGCACCCATGGTGGTGTTGACCTGTTCTCAAACTGCCTAAGTCTTGTGCAGCCAATTAGGCGCAACAATACAGGACGGATTCCAATGGCTCATGCCATCCCGAACAACGATTTTTACCCAAAGGTGGATGTGCTCTCGCGCATCGGCAATTGGTTCAGCGCGACGATCGTCAGCATCGCGGAGAATAATCCGCGGATGCGCCGCGTGCATACACTTCAGGCGATGTCCGATGCCCAACTTGCGGCGCTCGGCATCAAGCGGGACGATATCGTCCACTTGGTGTTCCGCGACGTCTACTACACCTGACTTGCCGGTCGGGGGCGCACAGTGCGCCCCCACCACTCCGCCTCGGCAGGCGCTAAGACGGAAACGTCCAGCCCGCCCGCCTCGGAACCCTGACCGCCAGCATCGGCTTGATCAGCGGCGAGGCAAATCGATCCAGATCCAGCGCCTCGTGCACCCCCGTCACCACTTCGCCGTCAACCTGTGTCGTCACCGACGACCGGGAATAGAACGGCGCATCCAGCATCCCCAGAACCTGCCTCGGCACCACACCGGGGTCCGCCCGCGTCTCGCGTTTCACCTGCCAGAGCGACCGCTTGAACCGCGTCCGGGGCGGAGCCTCCACGACGCGCGCCGCGCCGGTCCCGTCAAAGGCGATCGCCGCCTCCAATTCCGACCCATCGCGACGGATCGCGTCATAGAAACAGATCGCGCCGTCGGACCGGGGATAGCGACCCCAGGTCCAGAACTTGAAATCGGCCTCCAAGGCGCGGGTGCCGAAATTGGCGTCGAAATAGCCGTGGCCGTCCCACTCCCAGCCGTCGGCTTCCAGATCGACCGAGATATCGGCGCTGGGCGCAAACGGACGCCAGATGTGCGCCCCGTCGGCGGTCAGCGGCATTTCAACATCCGTGACCGCATGGGGCGTGACCGTGATCCGCCCCCTCACGCGGGAAATCACCGGTGGCCCGGAAATCTCGTCGATGTCGATGACCAGACGCCCGCCATCCCAGTGCAACTTTGACGGCCCCACCTCGAAGGTATCTGCGCTCTGGCGCAGGGCCGCGCGGCCGCGATCGGTCATTGTAAACCGGCCACCGGGGCCATAGGTCGCCACGTTGATGCAGACGTGGTTCTCCGGGTCGCGGCGTCCCGACCATTTGTACCAGGGCGAAAAGACAGAGCCTATGAAGGCGATGACCGAGACCGCGCGTGTGCCGCAGGCGCTGATCCCGTCGATATACCACCACGCATAGCCGTCCGGCGGGACGGCGAGGGCGAAGTTTGGTCCGCCATGATCGCATCTGCCGCGTGCCTGGCGGAGAGGGTCGCCATCGGCACCCCCGCCCCCGGATGCGCCCCGCCGCCGCAGAGGTAGAGGCCCGGCACCGGGGTTCGGGCCGTCGGGCGCTTCAGGCCCGCCGTCAGACCATGTGGGCTCCGCCCGTAGAGGGAACCGGTGCTGGCCGGAAACAGGCGGGCGAACCCCTCCGGGCTGGTCAGGCTCATTGGCCCCGGTCGCGGATCGAAGCTCAGCCCGAAGGCTGCGAGGCGGTCGAACACTTGTGTCTGACATTGGGCAATATCCCTCTCGGTCTCTGGGCGGGCGGCGGTCCGAGGTCCGGTCGGAGCGCCGTTCAGAATGATCTCAAATCGTTCGGGGCCGGTCGGGCGGGCAGGGCCGGCCCGATCCTGAGCGCAGATATACAAGGTGGCGTCACGCGGGCGCTGGCCGCGGGCCAAGGCGTCGAACTCGGCGCGGGGATCATGGCCGAAGAACACCGTGTGATAGGCAAGGTCCGGGCCGCTCGGGGTCGCGGCAAAGGCATGAACCCATGCCGACAGGCTGCGCGGCCCCACCGCCGAAGACGGCACCGCCTGGGTCACCGCCTCGCCCAAGAGGCCGCGATGCAGCGCCCTCGGATCACCGTTGAACAGAACCGCATCGGCCGGGACACGACCATTGGTCGTGGTCACGCCAGCGGCCCGGCCATCGCGCATCTCGATGCGCTGGGCGCGGGTGGCATAGAGGAACGCGGCGCCCCGATCGCGTGCCAGTTGTTCCAAGGTTCGGGCAAGGCGATGCATTCCGCCCTTGATCGCCCAGACGCCGCGGGCCTCCGCCTCGGCAATCAGCGAGAGCAGAGCAGGCGAGGCATAGGGCGAGCCGCCGACATAGGTGGCATAGCGGCCGAACAACTGGGCCAGATGAGGGTCTGAGAACGCGCCGTCCAGCATCGCCCCGAGCGACGCCCAGGGGGCCATGTCGCGGATCAGACCGGGGCGGGCGGCGACCGTCATTGCCAATGCCGTCTGTGACGGGGCGGGGCTTTGCATCATCGGGGCGTCAAAGGCATCGAACAAGCGGGCGGCGCGGGCGGCAAAATCGGTGAACTCGCGGGCAGCTCGGGGGCCAAAGGCCGCCGCGATGTTGGCGGCGCTGGCGTCGCGGTCTGCCATCAGGTCGAGGGTCGCCCCGTCATCCCAGAAATGACGGGCAAGGATCGGCAGCGGGGTCAGGGTCAGGTGATCCTGCAAGCGCTCCCCCGCAGCGGCGAACAGATCCTCGAACACCGGGCGCATGGTCAGAACGGTGGGGCCCGCATCCACCGGACCGGCGGCGCTGGGCAGCGCGCGCATCTTGCCACCCGGACCGGGCTGGGCCTCGATCACGGTCACCGCGTGGCCGGCGGCGCTCAGGCGCAGGGCAGCCGCAAGCCCGGCGATACCGGCTCCGATAATCGCCACATGCGCTGGCCGAGATTCGGTGGACGTCATGCACTCCTCCTTGGGGTGATTGTTGACTCGGAATGGAAAACTGTCCAGTCTGGTTTACACAATGACTGTCCAAAATGGGTGACACACCCAAAGCCGCCGCTGAACAAGGACCGCCTCATGAGCACAGCCGCACGGATCGACGCCGCCGTCACCGCCGCCATTCGGGCCGGTCAAAGGGGCACCACGCCGCCGAAACTGGCCGCGGCCCTCGAATACGCGGTCACGCCGGGCGGGGCGCGGATCCGGCCGACGATCCTCGTATCCGTCGCGCGGGCCTGTGGAGACGACAGGCCGGAACTGACCGATGCGGCCGCGGCCGCACTGGAACTGATCCACTGCGCCAGCCTCGTGCATGACGACCTGCCGATGTTCGACGATGCGGATACGAGGCGGGGCAAACCGTCGGTGCACCGGGCGTTCTCGCAACCGCTGGCGCTGCTCTGCGGTGACAGCCTGATCGTGATGGGGTTCGAAGTGCTGGCACAGGCCGGGATCAACGATCCGGCGCGGGCGCTCGGGCTGATCTCGGTCCTTGGGCGGCGGACGGGGATGCCGGGGGGCATCTGCGCCGGGCAGGGATGGGAGAGCGAGGACGACATCGACCTCTCGGCCTACCACCAGTCCAAGACCGGGGCGCTGTTCATCGCCGCCACCCAGATGGGGGCGATTGCGGCCGGGCAAGAGGCAGAGCCTTGGGAAGAACTCGGCGCCCGCATCGGCGAGGCGTTTCAAGTGGCCGACGACCTGCGCGACGCGCTCTGCGACGAGGGCGAGTTGGGCAAACCGGCAGGGCAGGACGACCTGCACGGTCGGCCCAATGCGGTCACGCTTTTGGGGGTGCGCGGCGCCGTCGGCCGGCTGGACGACATTCTGGCCGGGGCGATTTCGTCGATCCCGGCCTGCCCCGGCGAAGCGGGCCTGGCGCAGATGGTGCGGGCCTACGCGGACCGCCTCGTGCCCGCAGCGGCGCGCGCCAAACTCACCGTTCCCGGGGAGTAGGACGTGGCGCCATGAGTTTTCTTGCCAAGATGAAGAGACACCCGTGAGCGATATCCCCGCCCCCCTGCGAAGCCCGCCCGTCGGGCAGAGGCAAGCTGGCGGCTGGGTCAATCGGCTCGTGGCATCTCGCGGGTTTCAGGCTTGGGCGGCGCGGTTTCCGCTGACCCGCCGGATCGTGCGGGCCGAGGGCGAGGCGATGTTCGATCTGGTGGCGGGGTTCTGTCATTCGCAGATCCTGTCGGCTCTGGTGGCGTTCGAGATACCGCACCTCCTGTTGGCCGGGCCGCAGGATGCAGAGCATCTGGGCCGGGTCGCGTCGGTTCCGACGGAGCGGATGCTTGTGTTGCTCAATGGCGGCGCGGCGCTGGGCCTGCTCAAGCGCAAGCGCGACGGCCGCTTTGGACTGACCCGGCGCGGGGCGGCGTTGACCGGGGTGCCGGGATTGGCCGAGATGATCCGCCACCACGAAGTGCTCTATCGCGATCTGTCCGATCCGGTGGAGTTCTTTCGCGGGCAGACAGTCACCGAACTGGCCGATTTCTGGCCCTATGTCTTTGGCGCCGGGGCGGCCACCGATCCGGCGACGGCCGAGCGATACTCGCGGCTCATGGCCGACAGCCAGACGCTCGTCGCAGAGGACACGCTGGCCGCCGTAGACCTCAGAGGTGTGCGCAGCCTGATGGACGTGGGCGGCGGCACCGGGGCGTTCCTCGCCGCCGTGGCCCGCGCCAGCCCCGATATCGCGCTAACCCTGTTCGATCTGCCCGCCGTGGCCCCCGCCGCGCGCAGCCGCTTTGACGCGATGGATCACGCTTTGACCATCGTGCCCGGTTCGTTCCGGGATCAGCCGCTGCCGAAGGGGATGGATGCGATCAGCCTGATACGGGTGCTCTACGATCACAGCGACGCCACCGTCGCGCGCTTGCTGAGCGCCGTTCACGCCGCCTTGCCCAAGGGCGGGCGGCTCATCGTGTCGGAGCCGATGACCGGGGGCGACCGGCCCGAACGGGCGGGCGACGCCTATTTCGCGCTCTATTGCATGGCGATGCAGACAGGCCGGGCCCGCTCGGCGGATGAGATCTCGGCCCTTCTCCATGCCGCCGGCTTTACGCACCTCCGGCTCAGCCCGGTACGGCGCCCCTTCGTGACGTCGGTTTTGCAGGCTGTCAGGGCAGATTGACAGCCGACTGTCCATTATAATTGACAGATTGATATGTAAGGTTAAACTTACAGCACGCCATGTCACCCGGTTCGATGGAATCGGTGTCGACGAAAATGGCAGCAAGGGGAGAGATCGATGGACACCAAGGCCGTCATCCTAAGCGCACCCGGCGCGTTGTCGCTCGACTCCGTGCCGTTGGTGGCGCCGGAGCCGGACGACCTCGTTGTGCAGATCACGCATTCCGGCATCTCGACCGGAACGGAAAAGCTGTTCTGGTCGGGCGAGATGCCGCCGTTCCCCGGCATGGGCTATCCGCTCGTCCCTGGCTACGAGGCCGCGGGCGAAGTCGTCGAGGCCGGCGCCGATACCGGATTTCGGGTCGGTACGCGGGTCTTCGTGCCCGGGGCCTCCTGCTATCTCGGGGCGCATGGGCTGTTTGGCGGGGCCGCACGTCGGCTGGTCACGAAGGCGAGCCGAGTCACGCGGATCGACGGCGCGCTTCAGGCCGACGGGGCGCTCCTGGCGCTGGCCGCCACGGCGCGGCACGCGATGGCCGGGCCGGGCAAGACCGTTCCCGATCTGATCGTCGGTCACGGCGTGCTCGGACGGCTTCTCGCGCGGCTGACGGTCGCCGCAGGGGCCCCACCGCCCACCGTCTGGGAAATCGATCCAAGCCGAACCACGGGTGCTTCAGGCTACGAGGTGATCCACCCCGATGCCGATCCGCGCCGCGACTACACCGCGATTTACGACGCCTCCGGGCAGGCCGACCTGCTCAACGATCTGGTCGGGCGCATCGCCAAGGGCGGCGAAGTCGTCCTCGCCGGGTTCTACACCCAGCCGCTGCAATTCGCCTTTCCGCCCGCCTTCATGAAAGAGGCGCGGTTCCGGATCGCCGCCGAATGGGCCGCCGACGACATGATCGCCACACGCGCGCTCGTCGAAAGCGGGACGCTCCGGCTCGACGATCTGATCACGCACACACGTCCGGCAACGGATGCGGCATCGGCCTATGAGCAGGCCTTTACCGACCCCGCCTGCCTGAAAATGATACTCGACTGGGAGAACGTCGCATGAAAGACGAAGTGCCGAATCTGAAGGATTTCGACAAGCGCCTGCGCGACGAGGCCAGCCAAGAGCCCTCTCTCGAAGTGCCGCAGGGCGAGCCGACCAAGCACACCCAGATCATCGCGATCTATGGCAAGGGAGGGATCGGCAAAAGCTTCACGCTGGCCAACCTCAGCCACATGATGGCCGAGATGGGCAAACGGGTCCTGCTGATCGGCTGCGATCCGAAATCCGACACCACTTCGCTGCTGTTCGGTGGCAAGGCGTGTCCCACGATCATCGAGACCTCGTCCAAGAAAAAGCTGGCGGGCGAAGAAGTCGCCATCGGCGATGTCTGCTTCAAGCGAGGCGGCGTCTTCGCGATGGAGCTTGGCGGGCCAGAGGTCGGACGCGGCTGCGGCGGACGCGGGATCATCCACGGGTTCGAGCTCTTGGAAAAGCTCGGGTTCCACGATTGGGATTTCGACTACGTGCTGCTCGATTTTCTGGGCGACGTGGTCTGCGGCGGCTTCGGGCTGCCGATCGCGCGGGACATGGCGCAAAAGGTGATCCTCGTCGGCTCGAACGATCTGCAATCGCTCTACGTGGCAAACAACGTCTGCTCGGCGGTGGAATACTTCCGCAAACTCGGCGGCAATGTCGGGGTCGCGGGTCTCGTGATCAACAAGGACGACGGCACAGGCGAGGCGCAGGCCTTTGCCAAAGCGGTCGACATCCCGGTGCTTGCGGCCATCCCGCAAGACGACGACCTGCGCAAGAAATCGGCGAACTACCAAATCGTCGGCACCAACGAGAGCAAGTGGGGGCCGATGTTCGCGGGGTTGGCAGAGGCGGTCGGCATCGCACCGCCGGTGCGGCCGACGCCGCTCGACCAGGACGGTCTCCTGGGCCTTTTCGACAGCAAAGACACGGGCGGCGACTACGAACTTGTGCCTGCCACCGCCACCGACATGCGGGGCAAATACGGCGCGATTCAGGAAAGCCTAGAGGTGATCTACGATGACGCCTGATCGGCAAATCCCCGAGTCCGTCCTGCAAATGCTGGCGAACGCTCGGCCCGAGCAGATCGCCAAACTGCTGCGCGACATCCAAAAGTCGGAGCCGCGCCATGCATGACGGTGCGCAGGGATATGAAGTCAGCAAAGACGCCGACGGCAATGTCGTCGTAACGCCGGCGTCGGAACCGACGTCGCGGGATACATCGGCCTCACCTTCTTTGGGTCAGAAATATCCCGGGGGAGACGCGTCAGCGTCGGGGGCAGAGCCCCCAACCGGCGGCTGCAACTCCAAGGACGAAATGGCAAAGGCGGCCCGCGCCGCAGGCCAGTCCGAAATCCTCGACCGCTACGCCACCGACTACCCGGTGGGCCCACACGACCAGCCACAGTCCATGTGTCCGGCCTTCGGGTCGCTACGGGTCGGCCTTCGGATGAAGCGGGTGGCGACGGTCCTCTCCGGCTCGGCCTGCTGCGTCTACGGGCTCACCTTCGTGTCGCATTTCTACGGTGCGCGGCGGTCGGTTGGCTACGTGCCGTTCAACTCCGAAACGCTGGTCACCGGCAAGCTGTTCGAGGACATCCGCGAAAGCGTCCACGATCTGGCGGACCCGGATCGGTATGACGCCATCGTCATGACCAACCTCTGCGTGCCGACGGCCTCCGGCGTGCCGCTGCGGCTGCTGCCGCGCGAGATCAACGGCGTGCGGATCGTCGGCATCGACGTGCCGGGTTTCGGCATTCCGACCCATGCCGAGGCCAAGGATGTGCTCGCCGGCGCGATGCTCAACTACGCCCGCGAAGAGATCAAGGCAGGCCCGGTCCAAGCCCCGGTCGGCGGCAAATCCGACCGGCCGACCGTGGCGCTTCTGGGCGAGATGTTCCCGGCGGACCCGATGATGATCGGCGCGATGCTGGCCCCGATGGGGCTCGCCGCCGGGCCGGTCGTGCCGACCCGCGAATGGCGCGAGCTTTATGCCGCGCTCGATTGCGGCGCCGTGGCCGCGATCCATCCGTTCTACACCGCCGCGATCCGCGAATTTCAGGCGGCAGGGCGGCCGGTGGTGGGCAGCGCCCCCGTCGGTCACGACGGCACCGCCGCTTGGCTGGCCGGCATCGGCGAGGCGTTCAACGTTCCCGCCGCCCAAATCGCCGCCGCGCAAAACGCTTTTCTGCCCGCGATCAAAGGGGCGCTCGGAGGCGCACCGATCAACGGAACGATCACGCTGTCGGGCTACGAAGGCTCCGAGCTTCTGGTGGCGCGGCTGCTGATCGAAAGCGGGGCGAATGTGCCCTATGTCGGCACCGCCTGCCCGAAAACGCCTTGGTCCGCTGCGGATGCGGAGTGGCTTCGCGCCAAGGGCGTGACGGTGAAATACCGCGCCTCGCTGGAAGACGATCTGTCGGCGATGGAAGCGATCAAACCCGATCTGGCCATCGGAACGACCCCCGTCGTGCAAAAGGCCAAGGAACTGGCGATCCCGGCGCTCTACTTCACCAACCTGATCTCGGCGCGGCCCCTGATGGGGCCAGCCGGTGCAGGCAGCCTCGGCCAGGTGGTCAATGCAGCCATCGCGGGCAAAGACCGGATGGACCGGATGAAAGCCTTCTTCGAAGGCGTCGGTGCGGGCGATACCGCCGGCGTCTGGGAAGGTAGCCCCAACCTGCGCCCCGATTTCCGCGCCCAGCATCAGAAAAAGCTCGACAAGCAGGCCCGTGCGGCGGCGGCGGAGCAGATGATATGACGCGGAATTTAAACATAAATTCCGCGTGGTGCGGGAAAGCGATTGGTAAGGCCAATTGCGGCCGTACGCCGATGGCAAATGCGCTGGGGGGCCCACCCCCCCACCCCTTTTCGGGGCTCCGCCCCGGACCCCGGGATATTTCTGACCCAAAGAAATCGGCGCGGGGTGCATCATGCTAGTTACTGATCATGACCGCGCGGGCGGATATTGGGGCGCTGTCTACGCGTTTTGCGCCGTCAAAGGTCTGCAGGTGGTGATCGACGGCCCGGTGGGTTGCGAGAACCTGCCGGTGACCTCGGTGTTGCACTACACCGACGGATTGCCGCCCCATGAGTTGCCGATCGTGGTGACGGGATTGGGCGAAACCGAGATGGGCGAGGGCACCGAGGCCGCGATGAAGCGCGCCTGGGGGGTGCTCGATCCGGCGTTGCCGGCCGTCGTGGTCACAGGCTCTATCGCCGAGATGATTGGCGGCGGCGTGACCCCGCAGGGCACCAACATCCAGCGCTTTCTGCCGCGCACGATCGACGAGGATCAATGGGAAAGCGCCGACCGCGCAATGACCTGGATCTTTACCGAATTCGGCATGACCAAGGGCCGGATGCCGCCGGAGAAAAAGCGCGAAGAGGGCGCGGCCCCCCGCGTCAATATCCTTGGGCCGATGTATGGCACCTTCAACATGCCCTCCGATCTGGCCGAGATCCGCCGCCTCGTCGAAGGCATCGGGGCCGAGGTCAACATGGTGATGCCGCTGGGCGCGCATCTGGCCGAGATGCGCAATCTGGTGAATGCCGATGTGAACATCTGCATGTATCGCGAATTTGGCCGCGGCCTGTGCGAGGTGCTGCGCAAGCCCTATCTGCAAGCCCCCTTCGGAATCGATTCCACCACCCGTTTCCTGCGCAAGCTGGGCGAGCTGACCGGCCTCGACCCCGAGCCGTTCATCGAGCGCGAAAAGCATTCCACGATCAAGCCGGTCTGGGATCTGTGGCGCTCGGTCACGCAGGATTTCTATGCCACCTGCGAATTCGCCGTGGTCGGCACCGAGACCTATACCCGTGGCATCCGAAAATACCTCGAGGACGATCTGGGCTTTCCCTGCGCCTTTGCGGTCAGCCGGACCCGCGGGAAAAAGACCAACAACGACGACGTGCGCGCGATGCTGCACAGCAAGCGACCGCTCATCGTGATGGGCTCGATCAACGAGAAAATGTACATGGCCGAGATGAAGGGCGGGCACGGACCGCAGCCTGCCTTCATTCCGGCGTCGTTCCCGGGGGCTGCCATCCGCAGGGCCACAGGCACCCCGTTCATGGGCTATGCCGGGGCGACCTACCTCATTCAGGAGGTCTGCAACGGCCTCTTTGATGCGCTCTTCCACATCCTGCCGCTGGGTACGGAGATGGATCAGACCGACGCCACGCTGACGCCGCTCCGCCGGGATTTCCCGTGGGACGCGGATGCACAGGCCAAGCTCGACGAGATCGTTGCCACACACCCGATCCTGACGCGGATTTCCGCGGCCAAGAGCCTGCGCGACGCGGCCGAACGGGCCGCGCTAGATGCCGGGGCCGAACGGGTGGTGCTGGAAACGGTGCAAACACTTCAACCGAAAACGGGAGGATAAGACATGAGCGATTTCACCACGGATACGCCGATGGTGCGCGAGCGGCACGCACCGCCCAAGCGCGAATATTACGCCTATTTCGGGATCATTTTTCTAGCGGCCCTGCCACTGGCCACGCTGACATGGGCGCTCTCGGCGCTGCGTCAGCTGACTCTGCCCGAAAAGGGGCCGGTCGCCCGCGCGTGGACACAGGCCCGGATCATCACGCCGCATATCTTTTCGGCCTAGGCATTCGCCAGGGCACACCCATTCGGCAGACCCTTTCGGGGGGCTGACGGACCAAGGGCAGAGGATGAGCCTCTGTCGTGACCCGGCCGCAGGGGACCTGCGGCATCAGTGCAATTTTTCTGGAGAAAAACATGGCTGATAAAACCGACCTGTCCTTCACAGGTCTCACTGACGAGCAGGCGCAGGAACTGCACTCGGTGTATATGAGCGGGTTCACGATCTTCACGATCGTCGCCGTCGTGGCTCATATCCTGACGTACATCAAACTGCCCTGGTTCAGCTGGTAAGGAAGGAACATCCAAATGGCACAGTTCTACAAGATCTGGCTCATCTTCGACCCGCGCCGCGTGTTCGTGGCACAGGGCGTGTTTCTGTTCTTGCTCGCGGCGATGATTCACCTCGTCCTGCTCAGCAATCCGGAAACCAACTGGTTCACGCTCGCCTTCGGCGGCGACATGTAACCAGGTCGATCCCGGCCTTTGAAAACAGCTGCGGGCGGGCCATTGCCGTCCGCCCGTAGCAAACCCGACACAATGCACGCGGAATGACACCAGCCTCGGCCAGAGGACCACGGCGTCATCCATAGATGGAGACGGAAGATGGCTCAGCTCAGCTTCGAAAGAAAATACCGGGTCCGTGGCGGGACGCTGGTTGGCGGGGATCTGTTCGACTTCTGGGTGGGGCCTTTTTACGTGGGCTTCTTCGGAGTCACGGCGTTCTTTTTCGCCGCACTAGGGACGATCTTGATATTTTACGGGGCCAGCCAAGGCCCCACATGGAACCCTTGGCTGATCTCGATTGATCCGCCGTCGCTCGAGGTCGGGCTGGGGGCCGCGCCGCTTCTCGAAGGCGGGTTGTGGCAGATCATCACGATCTGCGCGATCGGGGCCTTCGTCAGCTGGATGATGCGAGAGGTCGAGATCTGCCGCAAGCTGGGGATCGGCTATCACGTGCCGTTCGCCTTCAGCATCGCGATCCTTGCCTACGTGACTCTGGTCGTGATCCGACCGGTGCTGATGGGGGCATGGGGATACGGATTTCCCTATGGCATCTTCAGCCACCTCGATTGGGTGAACAACGTGGGCTACGCCTACGGCAACTTCCACTACAACCCGGCACATATGGTCGCGATCAGCTTTTTCTGGGTGACGGCGGTCGCACTCGCGCTGCACGGGTCACTGGTGCTGTCGGCGGTCAACCCGTCCAAGAAGGGCGACGAAATCCGCTCGCCGGATCACGAAGACACCTATTTCCGCGATCTGATCGGCTATTCGGTCGGACCTCTCGGCATTCACCGGGTCGGGCTGTTCCTGGCGCTGAACGCGGGGCTGTGGTCGGCGATCTGCATCGTGATCTCGGGGACCATCTGGTTCGACGAATGGATCATCTGGTGGGATTGGTACTACGAGCTGCCCTGGTGGGTGAACCTGTAAGGAGGATATGAAAAATGGCTGAATATCAGAATATCTTCACGCAAGTGCAGGTTCAGGGACCGCCCGAAATGGGCATGTCCGCCAACGCAGAGACCGACGGCAACAGGACGAAAGGCACCCGCTTTTCCACCCTCGCCGGTCTACTTGGAAACGCCCAGATCGGGCCGGTTCACCTCGGGGCCTACGGACTCGTCTCGGTGGTCTGCTTTGCGGCCTGGTTCTTCATCATCGGGATGAATTTCTGGGCGCAGGTCGATTACTCGCCGGGGATTTTCTTTCGGGATCTGTTCTGGTTGGCTCTGGAGCCGCCGGGGCCGGAATACGGGCTGGGCTTCGCGCCGCTCAATGACGGCGGCTGGTGGCTGATCGCGTCGTTCTTCTTTCTGGTTGGGTGCGGCACCTGGTGGGTGCGGACATACAACCGGGCGACGGCGCTCGGGATGGGGCATCACGTGGCATGGGCCTTCGCGGCGCTGCTGTGGCTGATCCTCGTGCTAGGGCTGATCCGGCCGATCATGCTGGGCAGCTGGTCCGAAGCGGTGCCCTACGGGATCTTCCCGCACCTCGACTGGACGAACCTGTTCTCCATCACCCACGGCAACCTGTTCTACAACCCGTTCCACGCGCTCTCGATCGCCTTCCTCTACGGCTCGGCACTCCTGTTCGCGATGCATGGAGCGACCATTCTAGCGGTCAGCCGTTTCGGCGGCGAACGCGAGATCGAACAGATCGTGGATCGGGGCACGGCCTCGGAACGGGCGGCCTTGTTCTGGCGCTGGACCATGGGCTTCAACGCCACGATGGAAGGTATCCACCGCTGGGCGTGGTGGTTTGCAGTCCTCACACCGCTGACAGGCGGCATCGGGATCCTGCTTTCCGGCACGGTCGTCGACAACTGGTATGTCTGGGCGCAAACCCACGGCTATGCCCCCCTGAACTGAGAGGAGAAACAGCATGAGCGACGATAACTCGCCCCTCGGGCTCTCTGCCAAGAGCAAGCTCAGCGCCGAAGTCACCTTCCTGATGCTCAAGGGCGCAGGCTACGCGATGGTCTTCGTTCTGGCGATCTGGCTGATCATCGCGGTGATCGCGGCCATCGGTGGGGCGCTGCCCGACCGGGCGCGCGAGGCACCGGATCCGACACCGTGGTCGGCGCTCGAGGTGCCGGCCCTCACTCAGACCGACGTGGTCTGACGCAGATCGGAACCGGCCGCAGCGACGCATGCCGCCGGTTCCATGCCGATCGGGCCCTCCCTCCCGGAATGGTCCGATACTTGGGGCTGTCGTCGCACGCGAAAGCTCCAGTTCCCTTCCTGTTGGCTACAGGAGAATGGCGTCGCAGCGGCTCAATACCGGTGTGGCGCCATTTCCGTCTTAGGGCCTTTTGGCCGAAAAGGATACGCAGATGACACATGGCCCCGCAGATCGCCCCGCAGACAGGCCCGATGACGGGCTCAACGACAGGCCCGCGACACCGACGCTGGACCGCGTCGCAGGCCCCGCCGATCTGCGGCGGATGTCCGACAGCGATCTGACGCTGGTGGCCGATGAGCTGCGTGCCGAAGTCGTCTCGGCCGTGTCCGAAACCGGCGGGCACCTCGGCTCCTCGCTTGGCGTGGTGGAGCTGGCCGTCGCGCTGCACGCCGTGTTCGACACGCCCCGCGACAAGCTCGTCTGGGACGTCGGCCACCAATGCTACCCGCACAAGGTGCTCACCGGGCGGCGCGACCGGATCCGCACTCTGCGGCAAGAGGGCGGGCTGTCCGGCTTCACCAAGCGATCCGAGAGCGCCTACGACCCGTTCGGTGCCGCGCATAGCTCCACCTCGATCAGCGCCGCCCTCGGCTTTGCCGTGGCGCGTGACATGGGGCAGCCGACGGGCGATTCCATCGCGGTGATCGGCGACGGCTCGATCTCCGCGGGCATGGCCTACGAGGCGATGAACAACGCGGGCCACGAGGGCCGCCGGATGTTCGTCATCCTCAACGACAACGAAATGTCCATCGCGCCGCCCGTGGGGGCGATGTCGAAATACCTTTCCGGCCTCTACGCCTCGCCGATGGGCGACATGCAAAAGATGGCCGAAGGATTCGAGGCCGCTCTGCCCGGACCCCTGCGCGAACACGCGCGGCGGGCGCGGCAACTGGTCACCGGGCTTCCGGGCGGGCAGGGGACGCTGTTCGAGCAGCTCGGGTTTTCCTACATCGGGCCGATCGACGGGCACGACATGTCGCAGCTTCTGCCGGTGCTCCGGGCGGCACGCACCCGCGCCACCGGGCCGGTGCTGATCCACGTCTGCACGGTCAAGGGCAAAGGCTACGCCCCCGCCGAAACCTCCGCCGACAAATACCATGGCGTCGGCAAGTTCAACGTCGGCACCGGGGCTCAGGCGAAATCCATTCCCAACGCACCGAGCTACACAAAGGTCTTCGGCCAGGCGTTGACGCAAGAGGCCGCACTCGATCCGTCCATCGTCGCGGTCACCGCCGCGATGCCCTCCGGGACCGGGGTCGACATCATGGGCAAGCGGTTCGCCAGCCGCGTCTTCGACGTCGGTATCGCAGAGCAGCACGCCGTGACCTTTGCCGCCGCCATGGCGGGCAGCGGGCTCAAACCCTTCGCCGCGATCTACTCGACGTTTCTGCAACGGGGCTACGACCAGATCGTTCACGACGTCGCGCTGCAAAACCTGCCGGTGCGGTTCGCGATTGACCGGGCCGGGCTGGTCGGGGCCGACGGGCCGACCCACGCAGGGGCCTTCGACATCGGCTATCTGGCCGCCCTGCCGAACATGGTCGTCATGGCCGCCGGCGACGAGGTCGAACTGATGCACATGGTGCGCACCGCCGCCGCCTATGACGACGGCCCGATCGCCTTCCGCTACCCACGCGGCGAAGGCGAAGGATTGGCGATGCCGGATCGCGGCGCGGTCCTCGAAATCGGCAAGGGCAGGGTGGTCGCCGAAGGCTCGGACGTGGCGCTGCTCTCCTTCGGGGCGCATCTGGGGGAATGCCGCAAGGCGGCGAAACTGCTGCGCGAGCACCGGGTCGGCACCACCATCGTCGATGCCCGCTTTGCCAAGCCTCTGGACAAGCCGCTGATCCGGCAACTCATGCGGCACCACAAGGCGGTGATCACCGTCGAGCAAGGGGCGCAAGGCGGCTTTGGCGCGATGGTGCTGCACATGGCGGCCAACGAAGGGCTGCTGGGCGGCTCCTGCCAGATGCGGACCATGACGCTGCCCGACCGGTTCATCGACCACGCCGCGCCCGACGCGATGTATGCCGAAGCCGGGCTGACGGCGGTCGACATCGCGGCAACGGCGATGGAAGCGGCGGGGATCAAAGCAAACCGAATCGGCGCGTCGGTCTAGGGCGGCGTCAGGTCCGGGATCGAGCCGAAGGCGCCGGGCATCGGCGGCCCGCCCCGGCGATCTGGCGCTCGCAGCACACGGCTCGATCCCGGCACCAGCAAACCGACAATAATCCGCCCAACACTACCGCCGGATCGCCTCTGCCAAGGCAGACCATCGCCCGGCTCGTGTGATTGGTCCGGAGCAAAGGCCGAAGGCCGCCGGACCATCGACTGCCCGCCCCGACGGGCTGGCGATCCGTCACCCGCAGCGCACGGCTCGATCCCAGCTCTGGCAACCCGACCATAAATCGCCCAACACCGTGGGCGGATCGCCACCCCGCGAGCAGTCGATCGCCCGGCTTGCGTCTCATGCAACGGTCGCAGCTATAACACTCGAAATGTCGGTAATGGCACCGACGGGATACCGACGTCACACCGACGGCAGACCGCAGGCAATTTCGGTGGATTAACTCTTTGATTCGGGCTCAGGCGCGGGCCAGCGTCCCAAAGATCGCGTCCTTGTGCTCGGCCATGTAAATGCGCATCCAAGGGGTGAACTCGGAGGGCCGCCGGGCCACTTCCGCAGCTAGATCATAAAGGTCGACCCAGCGGGTCGCCATGACCTCGTCAGGGTTCGGGGCAACGCGCAAATCGGCCGGCGCCATCGCCACGAATATGTCGACCAGCTCGTGCTCGATCAGGCCATTTCCCACCTCCGCACGGTATTCGACACGGTCGCGGAAAGTGGGATAAATCCCTTTGATCCCAAGCTCTTCGTCCAGGCGGCGGACGGCGCAGTCGGCCGGGTCTTCGGACCAGTCGGGATGGGTGCAGCAGGTGTTCGCCCACAGGCCGGGCGTGTGGTATTTGCCCAAGGCCCGGCGCTGGATCAGCACGCGGCCTTCGCTCAGAACAAAGACGCTGACGGCCTTGTGACGCAGGCCGCGCTGATGCACCTCCAACTTCTCCACCGGAGTCAGGGCGCCGTCGACCCAGGCGGGGATCATCACCGGCACAGGCTCAGGTCCGCAAAGGCGACACGAGGCCGCTCAAATGGGCAAGGTTCTTGGCCCCGATCTTGAGGTGGGCAAGGGGTCTGGCCTTTACCAGCTTCTTGTTCATATAGGCCTCAAACGTCAGTTTTTGCACATCAATATCGTGGCAGAGCGACACGAACCGCTCGCGCCTTTCGTCGCTGCGATAGTATGCATTCTGCATTGCGCCCAACACCCGAAAGACCTGACCATGTTCGCGCAAAAACAGCTTGCGCGCCAGTTGCAGGTCCTTGATCCGACCGGTCTTGAGCTTGGCCGCCACCGCCGTCGCCGCCACGCGACCACCGACCATGGCATAGTATATCCCCTCACCGGACGACGGCGCAACCACACCGGCGGCATCCCCGGCCAGCACGACGTCGCGGCCATTATCCCACCGATCCAATGGCTTGAGCGGGATCGGCGCGCCCTCGCGGCGGATCGTCTTGCAGTCAGTCAGCCCGGCCGTTTCGCGCAGGGCGGCGGTGGCGACCTTGAGGTCGACCGACTTAACCATCGACCCCATGCCGACGCTGGCCTGCCCCCCATGAGGGAAAATCCAGCCATAAAAGTCGGGCGAAATCGCGCCGTCATAGATCACGTCGCAGCGCACTGGATCATAATTTTCCGTCCTTAACGGAGCCTCAATGATTTCGTGGTAAGCAATGACATAGGGGATTTTGTCTCCGCCGGGCACTTCGTCCCGCGCCACGTTCGATCGGGCACCGTCTGCGCCGATGATCATCTTCGTTGCCAGGCGCGTTTCCGTGCCGCTGGCCTTGTCGCGATATACGACCTCGGGCCTGTCGCCGCTGCGGTCGATCCGGGTATAGGTCCCGGCATAGCGATCCGCACCCGCCTCTTGCGCGCGGGTGCGCAGAAATTCGTCGAAATGCTCGCGGTCGACCATGCCGACGAAACCATTCTCAATCGGAATATCGACATGCCGCCCGGTGGGAGAGATCATCCGGGCGGTCTGGATCTTGGCCACGATCTGACTGTCGGGAATGTGGAAATCCGCGATCATCCGGGGCGGCACGGCACCCCCACAGGGCTTGATCCTGCCGGCCCGGTCCAGCAGCGCCACGGTCAATCCAGAGCGGGCCAGATCCTCGGCGGCGGTTGCGCCGGACGGTCCTCCGCCCACGACGACGACGTCATATTCCATGTTCACTCTCCCGGAACCAATGTCGACGGAGCGACCCGCCGATCCATGACTTTCGCGGCCATCAGGGCCGCCGCGACAAACAATCCCGCCTCGAAAAGAAACACAGTGCCAAAGGCTTGCACGTCGGTCAGGGTCGTCCGCATCAGGTCGACCATCGCCGCACCGACCAGCCCGCCAAAGCCCGCGGCCACGGCCTGCGCCGCGCCCCACAGGCCCATTCGGGTGCCTTCTCGGTGGCCCTTGCCCTCGCCCGCCAGCGCCATCATCGACCCGATCGCCGCGACGGCGAACATGCCGTTGAAAAAGCCCAGAGCGACAACCACCGGCACCAAAGGCGCACCCGGCCCCAAGGGTCCGACAAGCGTGATGCCGGCCAGCGCCACGGCCGAGCCAAGACAGCCGACGACGACCCAATTGCGCAGCGCGCCGATCCGAAATCCGGTCGCCACGATGCCCACGGTCAACATACCCAGAAAGACGCCGCCGTTTTGCGCCCCTGACAGTTGCGTCGATTGGCCGGGGGTAAAGCTGAAGACGAGGCCCGCATAGGGCTCCAGGATCAGTTCCTGCATGAAGTAGGCGGTCATCGAGAGGAACACGAACAGCGTGAAATTGCGGGCGCGAGGCTCTTGCCACACTTCGGTCAGGCCCTCACGAAAGGGTGCCGGATCAGCCTCTCGCACCGAACGGACCGACCGCTCGATGCCCCAGACCGCGACCGCAGTCAGCAACACGGCGATCAGGCATACGGCGCCCACGACTTGCAAGAGCCGCGCCGGGCTATAGGGGTCGAGCATCCCGCCGACCAGTCCTGCGGTCATGGCGATGCCAAAGATCATCATCAGCCAAGTGATCGTCGCCGCTGCCGGACGTCGCCGGGCGGCGGTCGCCGTGGCGAGCAACGCCAGCAAGGACGTGCCCGAGGCGCCGACCCCCATCCCAATCATCGCATAGGCGAGGATCGACACGGTGAGGCCAAGGCCAAAGCTCGTGGCAAACATCGGCACCGCCATCGCGGCCAGCATCGCGCCCGCCCCCAGCACGGCCATGCCGCCAATGATGAACCGGGTCCGGCCGCCGCCGATGTCGGAGGCAAAGCCCCAATGCGGCCGCGTGATCTGAATGCCATAGTGCAGACCGACCAGCGCACCGGGCAGAACTGCAGGCAACGAAAGCTCCACCACCATCAGGCGGTTGAGCGTCGAAGTGGTCAGCACGACAATCGCGCCGAGGCACATCTGCACGAGGCCAAGGCGCACGATCTGGCTCCAGGATAGCGTGTTCATCAGATCACTCCCAATCCGCGCAGGGCATAGGCCGAAATCATCATGCCGCTGATGTAAAACAGAATTCCCGTGCCGTTGTACCAAGGGGCCTTGCCCTTCGGATCACGGAGCATCACCCGCATCGCCGCGGCCTGAGCGCCGAGCAGGATCGCGATGGCAACCGCATGGAGCGGCTTGTCCCACAGGACGAGCAGGGCGATCACGACGACCTGCGGCACCGCCATCACCCAGCAGGCCAACCGCGCGGCGCGCTCCGGACCCATGGTCACGGGTAGGGAGTTCACGCCCGTCTGGCGGTCGCCCTCAAGCGCCTTGAAGTCGTTCAACGTCATGATGCCATGCGCGCCCAGCCCGTAAAGAACGGCGATCGCGACGATCTCGAACCGTGGTGCGCCGGCGGCCATCACGGCAGCGCCGGTCAGCCACGGCAAGGTCTCATAGCTCAGCCCGCAGACTCCGGGGCCCCACCAGCCAGAACGCTTGAGCCGGATCGGCTCGGCGGAATAGGCCCACGCGGCGGCAACGCCGAGGATCGTCGCGCCAAAGCCCCACGGGCCGAGTTGCCAACCGATGATCAGCGACAGGACGGTCATGGCCAGAGCGATCCACAGGCCCCAACGGCCGGGGATTCGTCCCGACGGGATCGGGCGATCAGGCTCGTTGATGGCGTCGACGTGGCGGTCGCACCAGTCATTCGCCGCTTGGCTCATCCCGCAGACAACCGGCCCGGCAAGCACGACGCCGAGCACCACCAACCCCCATTGGCCCGACGGCGACGCACCGGACGAGACGGCGCCGCAGAGATAGGCCCACATCGGTGGAAACCATGTCACCGGCTTGATCAGGCGCAGCGCGGCGCGTGGCTCTGGCCAACGGCGCGGCACCGACGGGAATGCGGATGCAACTGTCATGCTGTCAGTCTAGAGTGACAGATGCGGAGTCTGCAAGTGTAAACCAAACTGGACATATCGCGGAGCAATATGCCGACGACAGGCCAAGCCAACCGGCAATCCTGCCCGCCGATCCTCGTCGCTTGTTTGGTATCAGTGGGTTGTGGCGATCAGCTTGGATCGTCCCGCGCCAACAGTCCGTATTTGCGCAGTTTCACGTAGAGAGATTGCCGGGACAGGCCGAGCATCTCCGCCGCGGCGACGCGGTTGTTCATCGTCAACTCGACAGCCGTCTCGATGCACATTTTCTCAACGACGTTGGTGGTCTCGGCGACAATGTCCTTGAGGGACGCGCTACCGACCAATTCCATGACCGACCGGACGTTGTCGTCCGTGACCGGGGTGCGAACCGGGCGCAGATGATCGGTGCGGCTTGCGTCGCGGATGACATGGGCAAAGACCGACGAATCCCCCGCCTGAATACAGGTCACCGCGATCTCGACGGTGCGTGGAGTGCCAAACGCACCGACGACCTTGGTCGGATAGGCCCGCATCCTGCCCGAACGGGCCGCGTTCTCGGTAAGCACCTTCAGGTCGACGGACCCGCGCATCAGGTAATCGCCGAGTGTGCGTCCCTTGACGCTCAGATCATGAGCGGCCTCTATCAGGTTGAGAAAGCTCTCGTTGGCAGCCAGGATCTTGCCGGCGGCATCGGTAAAGACGATGGAATCAGGGCCCTGCTGATAAAGCGCGGCGAGGTTGGATGACAGGCTGTCGGCAATGATCGAGCCACCCTCCTCCGGCTCGATCCGGCACATCAGGAGCCGCTCGCCAGAGGCGCGGAACATCGTGGGAATGATGCGCAGATGGGTGCCGGACTTGCGGGACGTGACCTGAACAGGCATTGGGCGGTCGGCAATGGCCTGTGCGCTCAACGCCTCCATCACGTCGCCCCGCTTGCGCAGTTCGAATTCCGGGGCGAAAGGCGCATCCTGCAAGTCGTCGCCCGCCATGCCCAAGAGGCTGGCTGCAACGGTGTTTGAGTCCGTCACGCGGCCGGTCCGCAACGACACGATGGCAAACGCCTCGTTTGTGCGTTCCATGATCATCCTGAAACGGGCGTCGGATTCGCGCTGCGTTTCAAAGTCCTGCTCAAGCGAGATCTGGGCTCTCACGAGCTGCTGCTGCATCTCCGCAATCGGGCGCAAGTCGCGGCCGAGCATCAGGATCGACCCGTCGGGCCCAATGCGATGGAGCGAATAGCGGATCGGGAATTCCCAGCCATTCGGGCCTTCGGCATGGTTCAACTCGATGGGGCGGTGCGACGGGCCGTTCTCCAGAAAATCGGCCAGACGGGTGTCGAGCTTGGCGACGCTTTCCGGCGCCAGCGTTTCGCGAACGTCCTTGCCTTCCCAGTCTTCGAGATGGGGGCGAAAATCCTGCAAGGGATTGACCAGCACGGACAGGATCGTTCCGGTCTCGGATATGACCATCGCCAGATCCGAGATCTCGGAGATGATATCCCCGAGGATCTCCGGGCCGATCAACGGAATCGTGCCACTGTTCCAGTATTTGGTTCCGCGCGGCGTCATTGCGAGGCCGTCCCGTGACAAAGCACCCGCACTTGTCAGGCCCGCTGCGTCGAGCCGGTCATTGGCTCCGCCCTCTTGTGTTGCGCAAGGCCGCATAGGTCGAGCGCCTCATTTGGATCGTCCGTGCAATAGTCTGCCCCAGTCAAAACGAGTATCTCATGTGCTGTTGTTTCATCGGCCCTCGTGATGGGTCCGCCGATCACCACCGGCAGCTTCAAAGACGCGACATTGCGGATCAAATCCACGAAACGGCGCACGGTTTCAAGGCTTTCGACCCCGGAAGCCGATATAAACACCGCTGCGTAATCGGAATTCTGCAGGTGCGCCTCGAGGTCCGCCTGCTCGGCGCCCACCAGCAGCCGGACCGCAAATCCGCTGCGACGAAGCGCACCGCTCAGGACGGTCGCCCCGAGCGTATGGTAGGTGCCGCTCTCCACGACAATGAGCAAGGACTGCGCCGACGGGTCGGTCAACTCGGGGCCGCGCCAAGCGGTCGCCACGTCGCGCAGCACCCGGTGAAGCCGAGAACAGCCCACCGTCACGCGGGCGAAATCAGACTGATCCGAGCACCATTGTTCACCAAGAAGGCGGGCTGCGGCGGGCACGTAACGCTCTGCGATCGAGACCGCATCGATCCCCGATTGCTGCATCTGTTTCGCCACCGCGACATGTGTAGAGCCCGGCACCGCCAGACAGGCCACGATCAGTTTTGCCAGCCATTCCGGTTCGAGATCATGCGCCGCGCAATAGGCCTTTAGCGCGGCCTCCTGATACGGGCGCTCTTCAGACGACTGATCCACATGCGACTGATCCCCGATTCGGGGCTCCGCTGCATTTCTGGATCCTTCAGACATCTGATGGCCCCCCCGGTGATCGAACAGTCCTCATGGCTGTCATCCAAGGCTGACATACTATAACCGGCTATATGATGAAAGCGCTAGTCTGCTGTAAGTATAGCTTGACAATTATCTGCCGATCTCGGGGATAAATCTGACCAACACGCTGTAAAGTAAGCACTTCATGCGTAAATCTGTCGTGGCGTCACCAGATGCGCCTGCCGCGCAAACATGTAACTTAAAGTTGACACATCGGCATTTGGACCCATAGTCTCGGACTAACAACCGGTCTAGGGAACGTGACATGCCAATGGGTGGACAGAAGGAGCACGACGGCGCAGACGGCTCCGGCAGGCTCTACACCGCGGATCAGCGGGCGCGCCGCGATGCCACGCGCTGGACACTGGTCCAAGGTTTGCTGGCACCGTTTCAGTTCCTCGTCTTCCTGATCTCGCTGGCTCTGGTCGTGCGCTATCTGGTCTCGGGGGATGGGTATTCCGCCGCGACCCTGTCGATCGTGATCAAGACCGGGGTGCTCTACCTGATCATGGTCACAGGCGCGATCTGGGAAAAAGTGGTCTTCGGGCAATACCTCTTCGCGCCGGCGTTCTTTTGGGAAGATGTGTTCAGCTTTGCGGTCATCGCTTTGCATACCGCCTATATCCTTGCGCTCTTCACGGGAGGGCTCGATCCACGCGGGCTGATGTTTCTGGCGCTGGCGGCCTACCTGGCCTACGTCATCAATGCAGGCCAGTTCCTGCTAAAGCTGCGCGCCGCACGCCTCGACATGGAGGCCGCAGCATGAATGCCCCGCTCGCGCCCGCAAACGGCGGCTGCCGGACGGCGCCGGTGCTCAAGGAGCGCGGACAGCGCGAAGTCTTTTGTGGCCTCACCGGGATCATTTGGCTGCATCGCAAGATGCAGGACGCGTTCTTTCTGGTGGTCGGCTCGCGGACTTGTGCGCATCTGCTGCAATCGGCGGCAGGGGTGATGATCTTTGCCGAGCCGCGATTCGGCACGGCAATTCTCGAAGAGACCGATCTGGCCGGCATGGCCGACGCGCAGGTCGAGATAGACCGCGTGGTCGAGCAGTTGCTCGCCCGCCGCCCGGACATCCGGCAGCTGTTCCTCGTGGGCTCCTGTCCCTCGGAGGTGATCAAGATCGACCTGCACAAGGCCGCCGAACGGCTCAGCGCCAAACATGCGCCACATGTGCGGATTCTCAATTACTCCGGCTCCGGGATCGAGACGACGTTCACCGAAGGCGAAGATGCGGCGCTCGCCTGCATGGTCCCCGTCCTGCCCGAGACCGACGCAAGGCAGCTACTGGTGGTCGGCGCTCTGCCCGATGTGGTCGAAGATCAGATGCTGGGCCTGCTCAAAGCGATGGGCATCGAGACCGTCACCTGTCTTCCGGCCCAGCGGATCGACGGCGAAACGGGTGTCGGGCCAAACACGGTCTTCGCACTGGCGCAGCCGTTTCTGGGTGAAACCCACGCCGCACTGGAACGGCGCGGGGCCCGGCATCTGCCAGCACCAATGCCCTTCGGCGACGAGGGCACCACCGCTTGGCTGCACGCCATCGCCACCGAATTCGGCGTCTCCGAAGAGGTCTTCGCCGCCGTCACCGACGCGCCCCGCGCCCGCGCCCGCAAAGCCATCGCACAAGCCTCCGAGCATCTGCGCGGCAAGTCTATCTTCTTCTTTCCCGACAGCCAGCTTGAAATTCCGCTGGCCCGCTTCCTCACCCGCGAATGCGGCATGACCGCGATCGAAGTGGGCAGCCCCTACATCCACGACGCGATACACGGCCCCGATCTGGACCTGCTGCCCGCCGGGCCGCAAATCTCCGAAGGGCAGGACGTGGAAAAGCAACTGGACCGGGCCCGCGCGGCCCGCGCGGATCTCACCGTCTGCGGCCTCGGTCTCGCCAACCCGCTCGAAGCCGAAGGGCTCGCGACCAAATGGGCGATCGAATTGGTCTTCACACCGGTGCATTTCTACGAACAGGCCGGCGACCTCGCGGGCCTCTTCTCGCGGCCGCTCCGGCGCAAATCACTCCTGAAGCTGGAGGCCGCGGAATGATGTTTCTTTTGGCCGCAAATACGGTTTGGGGGTCCGGGGGGCAAAGCGCCCCCGGCTGCCCGACATGAAGCTCACCGTCTGGACATACGAAGGCCCGCCCCATGTCGGGGCCATGCGCGTCGCCACCGCGATGAAGGGCCTGCACTATGTGCTGCACGCGCCGCAGGGCGACACCTATGCCGACCTGCTGTTCACCATGATCGAGCGGCGCAATCACCGCCCGCCGGTCAGCTACACCACCTTTCAGGCGCGGGATCTCGGGGCCGATACGGCCAACCTGTTCAAGACCGCCTGCAAGGAGGCGGTCGAGCGGTTCGATCCGCAAGCGATCATCGTCGGAGCCTCCTGCACGGCCGAGTTGATCCAGGATGACCCTGGCGGCATGGCCGAAACGATGGATCTGGGCATTCCGGTGATCCCGCTCGAACTGCCGTCCTACCAGCGCAAGGAAAACTTCGGCGCGGATGAGACGCTGTTTCAGATCGTGCGCACGCTCGCGCAGCCGCAAGAGCGGACCAGTCGCATAAGCTGCAACATTCTCGGGCCTACGGCGCTCGGCTTCCGGGCGCGCGACAATGTCGAAGAGATCACCGGCCTGCTGTCCGAGCTCGGAGTGCAGGTCAATGTGGTCGCACCCCTGAACGCCACGCCCGCCGATATTGCACGGTTGCCGGCGGCCCATTTCAACGTGTTGCTCTATCCGGAAACCGGCGAGGCGGCAGCCCGCTGGCTGGAGAAGACCCACGACCAGTCCTATACCAGCGTCCTGCCCATCGGCGTCGGCGGCACCCGCGACTTCATCGCGGAAATTGCGCGCCTTTCGGGCAAACCGGTCGCCCGTGACGAAAGCCGCCTTAGGCTGCCGTGGTGGTCATCGTCGGTGGACAGCACCTACCTCACCGGCAAGCGGGTGTTCCTGTTCGGGGACGGCAGTCACGTGATGGCGATGGCCCGCGTGGCGCGTGACGAGATGGGTTTCGAGGTTGTCGGCATGGGCTGCTACAATCGCGAAATGGCGAGGCCCCTGCGGGCCATGGCCAAGGACTACGGCGTCGCGCCGCTGATCACCGACGACTACCTCGAAGTCGAGGCTGCGATCGAGGCGGCCGCACCCGAGATGATCCTCGGCACTCAGATGGAGCGGCACATCGGCAAGCGTCTGGGTATTCCCTGCGCCGTGATCTCGGCCCCGGTGCACGTTCAGGATTTCCCGGCCCGCTATTCGCCGGTCATGGGATTCGAGGGCGCGAACGTGTTGTTCGACACCTTGATCCATCCCCTCGTGATGGGGTTGGAAGAGCACCTCTTGGCGATGTTCCGCGAGGATTTCGAGTTCCACGACGCAGCCGGCCCCTCGCACCATGGTGCCAAGGCGCAGGCGCGGGTGGATAGTGCGGATGCCTCCGGCGGGAGTTTGCCCGCCAAGATGAAGGACAACGGAGTGCCTTTGCCAGACGCGGTGACGGACGAGAACGTCGTCTGGCTGTCGGATGCCGAACGCGAACTGAAGAAGATCCCGTTCTTTGTGCGCGGCAAGGCGCGCCGCAATACCGAGACCTTCGCTATCGAGAAGGGCATCAACCAGATCAGCGTCGAGACGCTGTATGAGGCAAAGGCCCACTATGCGCGATGAGGTGATCCCAAAGCCCTACCGCGTGGTGATCCTCACGCTCGACAGCCACGCGGCCGGACCGGTGGAGCGTGTCGGCCAGAGCCTGGCCCGCGATTTCCCCGGTCTGCAGGTGCAGGTCTGTGCGGCCGGCGAATGGGGCGAGAACCCGACCGCTCTCGCCGAGGCTCAGACGGCAGTGTCCAATGGCGACCTGATCGTGGCGAACCTGCTCTTTCTGGAAGAGCATCTGAACGCCATCGTTCCGGCCTTGACCGTGCGCCGCGATCACTGTGATGCGCTGGTCGGCGTGATCGCCGACACAGCCATCGTCAAGCTGACCAAGATGGGCGATCTGGACATGGCCAAGCCGCAGTCGGCGGCGATGAAAGTGCTCAAATCCCTGCGTGGATCGGGCAAGCCTTCGGCCAGTTCCGGGGCCAAGCAGATGAAGACCCTGCGCCGCCTGCCCAAGATCCTGCGACTGATCCCGGGCAAGTCGCAAGACCTGCGTGCATGGTTCCTGACCATGCAATACTGGCTTGGCGGCTCGGACGAGAACATGGAGCAGATGCTCCGCTTTCTGATCGGCCGCTATTCCAGCCGGCCCGAGTTTCAGGGCGTAAAGGTCGAGGCCCCCGTCGAATACCCCGAAGTGGGGGTCTACCACCCCAAGCTGCCCGGCCATCATATCACCACCGATGCCGCTGCCCTGCCGCGCCCTGCGCAGCCGGTGGCGACCATCGGGTTGTTGATGCTTCGGTCCTATATCCTGTCCGGCGATACCGCTCATTACGATGCCGTCATCGCGGCATTCGAGGCAAAGGGAATGCGCGTCATCCCGGCTTTTGCGGGCGGCCTGAATGGTCAGCCCGCCATCGAAGCCTTCTTCATGGGCCAGGTCGATGCGATGGTCTCGCTCACCGGGTTCTCGCTGATCGGCGGCCCCGCCTATAACGACAGCGACGCTGCCGTCGCTTTGCTCAAGAAGCTCGATGTGCCGTATATCGCGGCTCAGCCGCTGGAGTTTCAGACGCTCGGTCAGTGGGCCGCCGACCCACAGGGCCTCGGCCCGATCGAGACGACCATGCTCGTTGCCCTGCCCGAGATTGACGGGGCGACCTGCCCCACGGTCTATGCCGGACGGCACGGGGCCGAGGGCTGTCAGGGGTGTGCGCGGATGTGCCAGAACATGGCCGCCAGCAAGACGATGGCCCCCTGCCACGAGCGGATCGAGAGCCTTGCCGAAAAGACCCTGCGCACGGCGACCCTGCGTCGCAAGCGCAATGCCGACAAGAAGGTCGGCGTGGTCCTGTTCGGCTTTCCGCCGAATGCGGGCGCCGTCGGCACCGCCGCCTATCTCAGCGTGTTCGAGAGCCTGTTCAACACGCTGACCCGGATGAAGGCCGAGGGCTATACGCTCGACGTGCCGGCAAGCGTTGACGATCTGCGCCACGCGATCCTCGACGGCAATGCCCGGCAGTTCGGCCAAGAGGCCAACGTGGCCGCCCATGTGGATGCCGATACCATCGTGCGCACCAGCGTTTCACTGAAGGAGATCGAGGCGGTATGGGGCCCTGCACCGGGCAAGGTGCAATCGGACGGGCGCGGGGTGTTCATCCTCGGCCATCAGTTCGGAAATGTCTTTGTCGGCGTGCAGCCGACCTTCGGCTATGAGGGCGACCCGATGCGGCTGCTCTTCGAGCGGGGCTTTGCGCCGACGCACGCTTTCGTCCAGTTCTACCAATGGATACGGGACAGCTTTCGCGCCGATGTGGTGTTGCATTTCGGGATGCACGGCGCGCTGGAATTCATGCCGGGCAAGCAGAACGGGCTTGGGGCGAATGATTGGCCGGACCGGCTGATCGGTGAGCTTCCGAACGTTTATCTTTATGCGGCGAACAATCCGTCGGAGGCGAGCCTTGCCAAGCGGCGTTCCGGCGCGGTGATGGTGTCGCATCTGACGCCGCCGCTCGCCTCGGCCGGGCTATACAAGGGGCTTCTGGAGCTCAGGGACACTCTGACCCGCTGGCGCAGCATGCGGCAGGACGACGCCGGGCGGCCCGAGATGGAACAACTGATCCGCGATCAGGCTGCGGCTGTCGATCTGGACTCCTCCGATCTCTCGACGCTCTGGCTTCAACTTCAGGAAACGGAAGGGGCATTGATCCCGGACGGGTTGCATGTCGTGGGCACCTCGATGTCGGCCGAGGTTCGGGCCGAGATGGTCGGGTTGATGCCGCAGGACGATGCCAAGGCGCTGGAGCGGGCCGATGCGATGCTGTCCGAGGATCACGAACTGCCGGCGCTGATGCGGGCCTTGTCCGCGCATTACATCGCGCCGGTGCCGGGCGGCGATCTGATCCGCAGCCCGAATATCCTGCCGACCGGGCGCAACATCCATGCCTTCGATCCGTTCCGTATGCCGACGGCCTATGCGATGCGCGACGGTGCGGCGCAGGCGCAACTGTTGATCGACACGCCAAAGGAGATGCCGCGGACCGTGGCGCTGGTGCTCTGGGGGTCTGACAACATCAAATCGGACGGCGTCCCGATTGCGCAGGCGCTGACGCTGATGGGGGCCAAGCCGCGCTTTGACGGCTATGGCAGGCTTTGCGGGGCCGATCTGGTGCCGCTGGCCGAGTTGGGCCGCGCCCGGATCGACGTGGTCATGACCTTGTCTGGGATCTTCCGCGATCTGTTGCCGCTGCAAACCCGTATGCTGGCGGAAGCCGCGCTTAAATGTGCGATGGCCGACGAGCCCGCCGAGATGAATTACATCCGCGCCCACGCGATGGCCTATGCGGCCAAGACGGGCTGCGACATGGAAACCGCGGCACTGCGGGTGTTCTCGAATGCCGAAGGGGCCTACGGGTCGAACGTGAATTCCTTGGTCGACAGTTCCGCCTTCGGGGACGAGGACGAGCTGGCCGATGCCTATCAGGCGCGCAAGAGCTTTGCCTACGGGGTGAACGGCAAGGCCGCCTCGAATGCGGACCTGCTGCAAAGCACGTTGCGGGACGTGGACCTGGCCTATCAGAACCTCGAGTCGATCGAGTTGGGCGTGACCACGGTCGACCACTACTTCGACACGCTCGGTGGGATCGCCCGGGCGGTGAAGCGGGCCAAGGGTGGCGTCAGCGCGCCGGTCTACATCGGGGACCAGACCCGCGGGGCGGCCAAGGTGCGGACGCTTCAGGCGCAGGTGGCGCTGGAGACCCGTGCGCGCAGCCTGAACCCGAAATTCTACGAGAGCCTGCTCAAGCATGGCCACGAAGGCGTGCGCCAGATCGAGGCGCATATCACCAACACGATGGGCTGGTCGGCGACCACGGGCGAAGTGGAACCCTGGGTCTATCAGCGCCTGTCGGAGACATTCGTTCTCGATGCCGAATTGCGCGAGCGTCTGGCCCGGCTGAACCCTCAGGCGTCGATGCGGATGGCCAATCGCCTTCTGGAGGCGTCGGACCGCGCCTATTGGAGCCCGAACCCGGAGATGCTGGCGGCGCTGCAGGATGCTGCCGACGCGATCGAGGACCGCATGGAAGGGGTGGCCGCAGAATGACCGGACCTCTGGATCAATTCGACCTGCGGACCGGGGCGCTGCCCCGGACCCCGGGATATTTTGGACCCAAAGAAGATGGGGATCGCTCCCCGATGGAAAGGAGGCTCTCATGAGCCCCAGAGACGAGATACCGAACCTGCGCGGCCAGGATGGCGAAGGCTCTGTGCAGGTCCATCAGGACGACAGCATGAAGATCGACGGGGCCAAGGTCTTTGCCGTCTATGGCAAGGGTGGCATCGGCAAGTCGACGACCTCGTCGAACCTTTCGGCAGCGTTTTCGATGCTGGGCAAGCGCGTGCTGCAGATCGGTTGCGATCCCAAGCACGACAGCACCTTTACCCTGACAGGCAGCCTTGTGCCGACGGTGATCGACATTCTCAAGGAGGTGGATTTCCATGCCGAGGAATTGCGCCCGGAGGATTTCATCTTTGACGGGTTCAACGGAGTAAAATGTGTCGAGGCGGGCGGCCCCCCTGCGGGCACGGGTTGCGGCGGCTATGTCGTCGGACAGACGGTCAAGCTGCTCAAGCAGCATCATCTGCTGGAAGACACCGATGTGGTCATCTTCGACGTGTTGGGTGACGTGGTTTGCGGAGGCTTTGCCGCCCCGTTGCAGCATGCCGACCGGGCGCTGATCGTCACCGCCAACGATTTCGACAGCATCTATGCGATGAACCGGATCATCGCCGCCGTGCAGGCCAAGTCGAGCAACTACAAGGTCCGCCTTGCGGGTTGCGTCGCCAATCGCAGCAAGGCCACCGACGAGGTCGACCGCTATTGCGCCACCGTCGGTTTCAACCGGATCGCCCATATGCCCGATCTGGATGCCATTCGCCGCTCGCGCCTCAAGAAGAAGACCCTCTTCGAGATGCCCGACGACGAGGAGGTGGTGCAGGTCCGCAAGGAATACATCCGCCTCGCGGAGACGCTCTGGAACGGCACCGAGCCGCTGGCGCCTGCGCCGTTGCCCGACCGCGATATCTTTGAACTTCTGGGGTTTGATTGATGATCAAGCGTTCCGCACAATCCAACCGGGTGCCGCTTTCGGCGTTTGCAGGCAACCGCCTGTCGCGCACGCAGCGCCTCGATAGGAGGCGCTGAAATGTCCGCCTATGCCACCACTTTGACCCGGGTCGAGGATTACTTCGACCGCTCGGCCACCACCGTCTGGGAGCGTCTGACCTCTGACGCCCCGGTGTCGGGGGTGCGGGCCACGGTGCGTGCCGGCCGGGACAAGATGCGGGCTCTGATGCTCGATCAGGTGCCCGCCGATCTGACCGGTCTGCGCATTCTGGATGCCGGTTGCGGCACGGGGGCGATGGCGGTGGAGCTGGCGGCCCGTGGCGCGGATGTGCTGGCCATCGACATCTCGCCCGCGCTGGTCGAGATCGCGCAGAAGCGCATGCCGGAGGGGCTGGCCGGCAGGATCGACTGGCGCTCGGGCGATATGACCGACCCGGCGCTGGGCCAGTTCGACCATGCGCTCGCGATGGATTCGATGATCTATTACACCTCGAATGATCTGGCGCAGATCATGGGGCGGATGACCCCGCGTCTGTCCGGGAAGTTCGTGTTCACACTCGCCCCGCGCACGCCGCTGCTGATGGCGATGTTCCGCATCGGCAAGCTGTTCCCGCGCAAGGATCGGTCGCCGGTCATGATCCCGCATGCCTCCAAGGATGTGCAGCGGGCGATTCATGACACCGGCCTCGCCGGGCATCTGGCCGATGTCGGCCGGGTCAACTCGGGCTTCTACATCTCGAACGCGTTCACTTTCGAAAGCCAAAGGCCATGATCTTTCGCGCCAATCTGCTCAAGACCCTGACGTCGAAGGCGCTGCCCTTTGCCGATGCGGCGAGCGAGGGGCTGCCGCTCAAGCAATTGCTGCGGCTGGCGCTGTTCCAGATCAGCGTGGGCATGGCCGGGGTCATGCTGCTTGGCACGCTCAACCGGGTGATGATCGTCGAGCTTTCGGTTCAGGCGAGCATCGTGGCCGGGATGATCGCGATCCCGGTGCTGATCGCCCCGTTCCGGGCGATCCTCGGATTTCAGTCCGACAACTACCGCTCCGCCATCGGGTGGAAGCGGGTGCCCTACCTTTGGTTCGGCACCATGTGGCAATTCGGCGGTCTGGCGATCATGCCGATGGCGCTTCTGGTGCTGGCCGGTGACAGCGCCATCGACGCTACGGGGATCGGACAGGTGGCCGCTGCGGTGGCGTTCCTGCTGACCGGGCTCGGGATGCACATGACGCAGACCGCGGGCCTCGCGCTGGCGGCGGATCGGGCCTCGGACGACACCCGGACCAAGGTCGTGTCGCTGCTCTACGTGATGTATCTCCTGGGGATGGCGTTCTCCGCGCTGATCATCGGGACGCTGCTGAGCGATTACTCGGCGCTGCGGCTGGTGCAGGTGGTGCAGGGGGCGGCGGTCGTGACCCTGCTCCTGAACGTGATCGCCCTGTGGAAGCAGGAAAAGCTCTCGCCGATGAGCAAGGCGGAGCGGACCGCGCCAAAGCCGGTCTTCTTCACCGCATGGGCGGATTTCTCGCGTGAGAACGACGTCGTGCGGTTGGTGACGGTGGTGTTCCTCGGAACGCTGGCGTTCAACATGCAGGACGTGCTGCTCGAACCCTACGGCGGCGAGATTCTCGGGCTGTCGGTCTCGGCCACCACCTTGCTGACGGCGATGTGGGCAGGCGGGGCACTGATCGGTCTGGCACTGGCCGCGCGGTGGTTGAGCAAGGGGCATGATCCCTACCGGCTGTGCGGGCGCGGCATCCTGTTCGGGATCGTGGCCTTCGCGGCGGTGATCTTTTCCTCGCCGCTCAATTCGCCCGTGCTGTTCTTTGCAGGGGCCGGGCTCATCGGGCTCGGCTCCGGCCTGTTTGCGGTCTCCACTCTCACCGCCGCGATGACCGTCCCGGTCAGCGGTGCGGCGGGGCGCGGGCTCGCGCTGGGCGTCTGGGGGGCCGCGCAGGCCACCGGCGCCGGCATATCGATCTTCATCGGGGGCACCGTGCGTGACCTCGTCAATCATGCCGCAGGGAACGGCATGCTCGGAGAGGCGCTCGCCACGCCTGCCACCGGCTACTCGGTCGTCTACCACACCGAGATCGGCCTTCTGTTCATCACCCTCATCGCCCTTGGGCCGCTCGTGCGGACCACGGCATTGACGACGCGGGAATCGGTCAAGCTCGAGCTGACCGAATTCCCGACCTGACCAAAGGAGGACAATAGTCATGGTCGGCAACACATTCTTCGGGGATTTTGATCTGGCGAGCGCAGCAATCTGGATGTTCTGGATTTTCTTCGCCGGGCTGGTCTACTACCTGCAAACCGAGAACATGCGCGAAGGCTATCCGCTGGTCGACGACGACGGCGACGCCTCTGCCAATCAGGGGCCGTTCCCTGTGCCGGGGGACAAGACGTTCACCCTGCCGCATGGGCGGGGCGAGCTGACGGTACCCTCGGGGCAGCGCGGCGACAGGGCCGATCTGGCGCTGGCGCGAACCTCGGTCTCGAACGGCGCACCCTATGTGCCCACCGGCAATCCGATGGTCGACGGTGTTGGCCCGGCGGCTTGGGCGCCGCGGCGCGACGTGCCGGAACTCGACGGGCATGGCCATGCCAAGATCCGACCGATGTCGACGCTGCCCGATTTCAGGCACTCTGCCGGGCGCGATCCGCGCGGCAAGGCCGTGGTGGCCGGAGACGGCGAGGTCATGGGCCGGATCACCGACATGTGGGTCGATGTGCCGGAAAGCATGGTGCGCTTCCTGTCGATGGACATGAACCCCGAAGGCACCGGCCAGACCCGGCTGATCCCGATCAACATGTGCCGGATCGGGTCTGACAGAGTGACCGTGCGCTCGCTCTACAGCCACAACTTCGCGGACATTCCGACGACCAGAAAGGCCGACGAGATCACGCTCCTCGAAGAGGAAAAGATCATGGCCTACTTCGCCGGCGGCACGCTCTATGCCACGCCGGAGCGGACCGGCCCGCAACTGTAAATCCGCCGACTGTCGTCCCCGGCTCAGCCAGCCGGGGACGCGCGAAACGAGACGACAAGGGAACCTGCCATGAGCCATGACGATTTCAAAGTTGAACCCATTCGCGGCCTGCCAGAGCGGTTGCCCGAGGGAGAGCACATTCTCTGGCAGGGAAGCCCGCTGCCCGGTCGTCTGGCACGCGAAGCGATGGGGCTGCACTGGATCGCCGGATACTTCGTGCTGCTGATCATCTGGCGGGTCGGCGTGTCGTCGACGCAGTTTCCACTGTCGGTGGCGCTGGGCCATGCGATCCCCTTCGTGGTGATCGGGCTGGTGTCTTGCGGGATGATCTACGGGCTGGCGACGATTCAGGCGCGGTCGGCCGTCTATACGCTCACGAACAAGAGGGTGGCGATGCGGATCGGGGCGGCGCTGACCATGACGCTGAACCTGCCCTACACCCAGATCGGCAACGCTCAGCTGGATCTGCGCAAGGGCGGCACCGGCACCTTGGCGTTCGAGCTGATCGGTGACGTCCGGCTCAGCTATGCCATGACATGGCCGCACATCCGGCCGTGGCGGATGGCGCATACCCAGCCAGCTCTGCGCTGCATCCCGGACGCCGCCAATGTCGCCCGGATCTTTGCCGAGGCCGCAGAGACGCGGGTCGCGGAACCCAAGGTCGAGCGTCTGGATGCAGACACCACGGGCGGCACCGCCGTCGCAGCAGAATAGGAGGCACCGCCATGCCAACCTTCAATCAAGGCATCCCGATGAAGCACGCAGCCGAAGAGATGGTGCCACGGCCGCTGGTCTACGCCATGTTCGCGCTGATGCTCGGGGCGGTCGGGCTCGTCGGCTATGCGCAACTGTCGGGAATGCCGAAGGTCGGTGTGCTCGCAGAAGCGCCGATCGTGCAAGAGCGGTCCGTTGTGCTCCTAGGAGATCGAAACGGGGCCTATGTGGTCACCGATACCACGGGGACGGTGATCGCCGCCTCATCGGACGAGAAATCCGGGTTCATCGGGGTCGTCGGCATGGTGATCAAGCGCGAGCGGCACACGCTGGGGCTCGCTCCGGACGCGCCGGTGCGGATTGCACGGCGGGGCAACGGCAACATCTCGATTATCGACGACAGCTCCGGGCTGACGGTCGAACTGATCGGCTACGGGGCGGACAACGTCGCCGCCTTTGGCAATCTCTTGAACTGAAGATCCGAATGACACCGCGGCGGACCAGCCATCCAGCCGCTTGAACCGAAAGGGAACGAACATGGGACTGGTATTCAGAGAAACAGAGACGGCGCCCTGCACCGTCACGGTGAGCCACCGTTTTGAGGAGCTGTCGGCGCATGTGCGGTTCGACAACGGGGCCGTGGTCTATCCGGGCGACACCGTGCAGGTCCAGGGGCCGGAAATCATGGCGCCCTACGGCGAACTGGTCGAGGAAAAGCGGCTCGCGACGATCACCCGCGCCTCCCGGCTGGAGCGTATGTGGACTCGCGCCACGGGCGATTTCGAATTCATGGAACTCTGCGAGTTCTCATTCTCCGAAGAGGTGATGTCATGAACGCCCATTCCCGCGACAACGAAGCGCTGCATTCCTCGACCGCCGCGACCGCCGAAGAGGCGATTGCGCGGCAGGAGGCGCTGCCGCCGCTGACCAACGAAGAGGCCACCAATGTGGCGATGCAGAACACGCTGCTGACGCCGCGGTTCTACACCACCGATTTCGACGAGATGGACGCCATCGACGTGACACCCGTCCGCGCCGAATGGGACGTGCTGATCGCCCAGATGAAGGCCGACCCTAACAAGGGGCACTTCAAAAAGAACGAAGACTGGGACACCGTCGACTGGGACGGCATGGAGCCGAAGCTCAAGGCCGAGTTCATCGACTTTCTGATCTCGTCCTGCACCGCCGAATTCTCGGGCTGCGTTCTGTACAAGGAGATGAAGCGGCGCGGCTCGAATGAGGATATCACGACGCTGTTTCAACTGATGGCGCGGGATGAGGCGCGGCATGCGGGCTTTATCAACGATGCACTGCGCGAAGCGGGGATCGCGGTGAACCTCGGGTTTCTGACGCAGGCCAAGAAATATACCTATTTCCGGCCCAAGTTCATCTACTACGCCACCTACCTGTCGGAAAAGATCGGCTATGCGCGGTATATCACCATCTACCGGCATCTGGAGCAGCATCCCGAGATGCGGTTCCACCCGATCTTCAAGTGGTTCAAGGAATGGTGCAACGACGAGTTCAGCCACGGTGAAGCCTTTGCGCTGCTGCTCAAGACCGATCCCAAGCTGACGACGAGCTTTGCCAACAAGCTGTGGATCAAGTTCTTTCTGACGGCCGTGTTCTCGACCATGTGGGTGCGCGATCACCAGCGGCCCGCGTTCCACGAGGCGCTGGGCGTCGATCCCAAGTGGTATGCGCAGGAAGTGTTCCGCAAGACCTCCGACATCAGCTGTCAAGTGTTTCCGATGATGCTGGATATCGACCACCCGCGCTGGGTCAAGAACCTGAACCGGATGGAGGCCGCGAACGTGGCCATCGCCAAGGGTCGCAAAGCCGGAGGTGTGGGGGGCTGGTTGACCCGTATGGGCGGCTCTGCCCGCGCGGCGCTGGCGTTTGCATCGTTGCTGACGATCCCGGCGATCTCCAGCGAAGTGCCGGACAATCCCCGGATGGAGCCCGTCTACTAGACCCGACGCGTAGGGGGGCTCTGCCCCCCCGGCTGCGCCTCCCCCCGGGATATTTTCGACCCAAAGAAGCAAAGGACACATTCGCCAGATGACCCAAACCCTGCTCCCTGTCGTGGCGGCGATCTTTGTCTGGTGGTTTGCCACCGGCGCGATCCTGCTGGCGGTGCGCTGGGCGGATCGGTTGGGCGGGCCTGCCCACGGCATGGTGCTCTTGGGCGGTGTGCCGTTGTTGGCTCTTGGCGTGGCGGGGATCATTACCTCGCTGGGCGAGGCCGGACTGTGGGGCGTCTATGCCGGATTTCTCGGGGCGCTGGCGATTTGGGGCTGGATCGAGATGGCCTTCCTGACGGGCATCGTCGTGGGCTCCGAAACCCGCGACTGTCCTGCCGGCCTGTCGGGGTGGCGACGTTTCGTCCGGGCCTGGAATACCGTCTGGCACCATGAGGTCGCGTTGCTTCTGGGGCTTCTCGGCGTGGTGTTGGCGACCTCCGGCGGCGCCAATCAGGTCGCGCTCTGGACCTATCTGATTCTGTTTGCCGCCCGAATCTCCGCCAAGCTGAACCTGTTTCTCGGCGTGCCGCGGATCAATCTGGAGTTCGTTCCGATCCGCTTGAGCCATCTCAAGAGCTACTTCCGCCGCGGTCCGATCACGGTGGCCTTCCCGATCTCGATCACGTTGCTCAGCCTGTCGGTGGCCTGCTTTGTCGAGCGCCTCGTCGCCGCCGATACCGCCGCCGGGCAGATCGAATTTGCATTGCTCACGGCCCTGACCGCGCTGGCCTTGTTGGAACATTGGTTGATGGTCGTTCCCTTGCCTGACGCGAAACTCTGGCGCTGGATGTTGCCTGCGCCCAAAAACCTGCCTCAAGAAGAAAGACACTGACATGAATTTCGATGCCCTTTTCAACGAACAGCTCGACGGCCTGAAGGCAGACGGCAACTATCGCTATTTCGCCGAGCTGGAGCGCTCTTGCGGCAAATTTCCCAAGGCGGCCAATCACGGGACCGACGGGGTTCGCGACGTCACCGTCTGGTGCTCGAACGACTACCTCGGGATGGGCCAGCACCCCAAGGTGATCGCCGCCATGTGCGAGGCGGTCGAGCGGACCGGCACCGGGGCGGGCGGCACGCGCAATATCTCGGGCACCAACCATGACCACCTGCTCCTCGAGCGGGAGTTGGCGGACCTGCATGGCAAGGAGGCGGCCCTCCTGTTCACCTCCGGCTACGTGTCCAACTGGGCGGCGCTCAGCACTCTGGGCAGCCGGATCAAGGATTGCGTGATCCTGTCGGACGCGGGCAACCATGCTTCGATGATCGAAGGCATCCGGCACAGCCGTGCCACCAAGGTGATCTGGAAGCACAACGACGTGGCCGATCTGGAGGCGAAGCTGGCGGCATTGCCCGCCGATGTGCCCAAGATCGTCGCCTTCGAGAGCGTCTATTCGATGGATGGCGACGTGGCCCCGATTCGCGCCATCGTCGATGTGGCCGAGAAATACGGGGCGATGACCTATCTCGACGAGGTGCACGCCGTGGGGATGTACGGCCCGCGCGGCGGGGGCGTGTCCGAGCGGGAAGGCGTTGCCGACAGGATCACCCTGATCGAAGGGACGCTGGGCAAGGCCTTTGGCGTGGTCGGCGGCTATATCACCGGCTCCGCTGCGCTCTGCGATTTCATCCGGTCCTTTGCCTCGGGTTTCATCTTTACGACGGCGCTGCCGCCGGCGGTGGCCGCGGCGGCCCGGGTGTCGATCGCGCACCTCAAGGAGAGCGAGATGGAGCGGGCCGGCCAACGGCGTCAGGTAGCGCGGCTGCGGGCGGCGCTGGACCGGGCGGGCATCCCGCATATGCGCAACGAAAGCCATATCGTGCCGGTGCTGATCAAGGACCCGGTCAAGACACGGATGCTGGCCGACTATCTGATGCGCGAATGGGATATCTATGTGCAGCCGATCAACTATCCCACCGTGCCAAAGGGGACGGAGCGGCTGCGGTTCACCCCGTCGCCGCTGCATTCTGACGCAGACATCGACTATCTCGTTGCCGCTTTGGGGGCGTTGTGGAAACAATGCGCCATCGCCCATGCCGTTGCCTAAGCGGAATCCGGGCCTTTCACGCAATTTGCAGTGATGGGGCTGGACCCAAGCAGCGGAAAGACTATCTTTCGCTTCGACTGGGGCTCACGGTCGCACCATCAATCTAAAGGGAGATACCCATGAAACATCTGACACTGGCCGCCGCAATGGCGCTACTGTCGGCACCGGCTTTCGCAGACGGCCACGCCTCTGGAGATGCAGCCGCCGGCGAAGAGCAGTTCAACCGCCAATGCGTTGCTTGCCACGTCGTCGTGAACGACGCCGGTGAAACGCTGGCCGGACGCAACGCGCGCACGGGCCCAAACCTGTATAACCTGACCGGTCGTGGCATCGCCATGCATCCCGATTTCGCCTATGGCGACGCTCTGGTCGAAGTCGGCCAGATGGACGGCATGACATGGTCCGAAGAGAACTTCGTGGCCTATGTTCAGGACCCGACCGGCTGGCTGCGCGAAACGCTCGACAACCGTCGCGCACGCGGCAAGATGGCCTACCAGGTCCGCGCTGAAGAAGACGCGCTGAACCTCTACGCCTATCTGGCGACATTCGCCGCCGAATAAGGCGCGCGCACTTCATGAAAATGGCCGCCGGTCCGCCCGGCGGCCTTTTTGTTTGCAGCTCTGCAAATATCTGGGTCAGGCGGCGCGAAGGCCGAGGATCTCTCTTGCCTGCTGCCATGTCGCGACAGGGCGCTCGTATTTCTCGCACAGATCGACGGCCCGCTGCACGAGGGCGGCATTTGACGGGGCCAAGGTCTCGCGGTCGATGCGCATGTTGTCCTCAAGGCCGGTGCGGGTATGCCCGCCTGCGGCAATCGCCCATTCGTTGACGACGATCTGGCCGGGGCCGACGCCGGCGGCGCACCACTCGGCCTCGGGGGCGAGGCGCTCCATCGTGCGGACGTAATAGTCGAACACATCGCGGTCCACCGGCATCGCGTTCTTCACGCCCATGACGAACTGGACATAGAGCTTGCCGGGTAGCTGCCCGGCCTTGTGGCGGGCAACGGCCTGATGGATGTGGCTCAGGTCAAAGGCTTCGACCTCGGGGGTCACGTCGTATTTGGTCATCTCGGCGGCGAGCCAGTCGACCAGATCGGGCGGGTTCTCGTAGACGCGGGTGGGAAAGTTGTTCGACCCGACGGACAGCGACGCCATCTCGGGGCGCAGGGGCAACATCCCGCCGCGCTCGGCACCTGCGCCAGAGCGTCCGCCGGTGGAAAGCTGCACGATCATGCCGGGGCAATGAGCCTCGATACCCTCCTTGAGGCGGGCGAAACGCTCGGGATCGGAGGTCGGTTTGCCCTCGTCGTCGCGGACATGGCAATGGGCGATGCTGGCACCTGCCTCGAACGCCTCGTGGGTGCTCTCGATCTGCTCCGGCACGGTGATCGGAACGGCCGGGTTGTTGGCCTTGGTCGGCACACTGCCCGTGATGGCAACGCAAATGATGCAGGGTTTGGTCATGCTGAGATCCTCCGTATCGCAATGTGCACGGCGGAACGGTCAGGGGCAAGCCACGCTAACGCCTGCGCAACAGGGCAAAGATCGGCGCGGCGGCCATGATCACCATGGTGATGCGAATGATATGCAGGGCGGAGACATAGGTGACGTCCTGCTCCATGGCGAGGGCGAGCAGGCTCATCTCGGTCAGGCCGCCGGGGGAATAGCCCAGAAAGGTCTGGCTGACGGGAATGTCCGTCCAGGCGGACAGGCCAAAGGCAAAGACGACGGCCACCGCGATCATCAGGGCGGTGGAAATCGCCGCAAACAGGATGTCGCGGCCCACCTGACGGGCGGTCGACCCGACGAACCGGCAGCCCACCACCGTGCCCACGACGATCTGGGCGACGATGACGGCGAGGGTCGGCGGCGGAACGGTGACAAGGGCGGCCACGTGTGCGGCACCACTCAGGATCATCGGTCCAACGATCTGCGGCGCGGGGAGACGGGCGATCTTGCCCAGACGGGCGCCCAGAATGGCGCAGCCCCCAAGGATGAGCCAATCCCGCCAAGACAGCACGTCCAGCCTGACCCATCCCGCGCTGCGGCCGGTGGCGGTCACGCCAAGGGCCACGCTGTAGAAGATCACGACAAAGGTCACGACGATCAGGATGCGGCTGGCATGGGCCAGCGCGATCCGGGTTTCCTGGCCGCCTGCCGCACCGCCGAGGATCAGCATGTCGTTCAGGCCACCGGGCATGGCACAGAAATAGGCGGTCACCGGATCATATCCCGCGACTCGGCGGTAGAAGTGAAACGACACTACGGCCGCGCACACAAGGAACGGGATCAGCACCAGAAGGCTTGGCCACCAGCCCAACGCGCTGGCGAGGATCTCTGCGGTCACGCTGGAGCCGAGCAAGACGCCGATCACAGGGATCACGAAGGGGCGCAGCTTCTCCGGGCCACGGATCGGCGCGCTGAACAGGGCGGCGATGGTGGTGCCGACCATCGGGCCAAGCATCCACGGCAAAGGCATCCCGGCCGCAAACGCCGCATATCCGCAAGCCGCGCCCAAGAGCAGGGCCCAACCCTGAGCGATGAGCGAAGAGCGGTCAGCCATCAACGTCGCCGCGCACCGGTTGGCCGATGTGAACCTCGCCGCGTTCGCGGGCCAGCAGCATCTGGCGCTGACGCTCGCGGAAGCGGGCTTTGTCGGCGGCAGAGGTCTCGTCCACGCAATGGTGGCAAGAGACGCCCGGCTCATAGGTATTGCGGGTCAGATCGTCCGGGGTCAGCGGGCGGCGGCAGGCATGGCACAGCACGTGCGGGCCTTCGACGAGGCCGTGGCCGACCGACACGCGGTTGTCGAACACGAAGCATTCGCCGTTCCAGCGGCTCTGCTCTTCCGGGACTTCCTCCAAGTATTTCAGAATGCCGCCCTTCAGGTGATAGACATCGCTGACACCCTCTTGGATCAGAAAATTGGTCGACTTTTCGCAGCGGATGCCGCCGGTGCAGAACATCGCGATGCGCTTGCCCTCGAACTGGTCCTTGTTGGCGGCCCACCACTCGGGGAATTCGCCAAAGCTGCGGGTCATGGGGTTCACCGCCCGGTCAAAGGTGCCGATGGCGACCTCATAGTCATTGCGGGTGTCGATGACGGCCACATCCGGGTCGGCGATCAGATCGTTCCAGTCTTCCGGGGCGACGTAGTGGCCGGTTCCCTCGGCGGGGGCGACATGGGGCTGGCCCATCGTGACGATCTCGCGCTTGAGGCGGACCTTCATGCGATAGAACGGCGGCGACGAGGCGGTGCTCTCCTTCCACTCCAGATCGGCGCAGCCGGGCAGGGTGCGGATATGATCGAGAACGGCGTCGATGCCATCGCGGGGGCCGGCGATGGTGCCGTTGATGCCTTCCGGAGCGAGGAGCAGGGTGCCGGTCACGCCATGCTCGGCGCAGGTTTCCTGCAGCGGGCCGCGCAATGCTGCGGGATCGTCAAATCGGGTGAACTGATAGAGGGCGGCGACAATGAACATATCGCGTTCTTACTCCGGTCTTGCGGTGGGTTGAAACCCACCATGCGACATCATGTAGAACCGTGGGCCGCCGCAATGGCAAGGCCGTCGACGACAGCGGTGAAGGCGTTGGAATATTCCAGCTTGGCCTCTGGCATCAAGGCATGAACGGCGCCCGACACGCTCGACAGCAGGCTGGAGCCGCCGACAAGCACGATCCGGGCCACATCCGACGGGGCAACGCCGGCATCGGCCAAGGTCTGCGAGGCGGCATTGGCGATCTGCGCGGTCTCTGCGGTCAGGGTGTCGCTCATCGCCTCGGCGGTCAGGGTCTCGCTCAGGCCCTTTTCGACGATGCCGAGGTCGATACGACCCTGACCGTTCTTGTTGGCGCCGATCTTGGCGCGCTCGACGGCAAAGGCGACGTCATGGCCAAGGTGATCCTCCAGCACCGAATGAAGGCGAGCGAACTTCTCGGGGGCTTCGGCGACCTTCTGCATCCGGGCCACCTCGCGCAGGGTCTGACCGGTATAGAGAAACGGGATCTTCTCCCAGCTGGCCAGATCGTGAAACAGCGCCACCGGGGCTTCGTGGACCGCAGGGCCAAACTCTGCGCGCAGACCGGTGCCCTTGCCGAACAACGGCATGACATGAGCGATGCTCAAAGCGCGGTCGAAATCGGTGCCGCCCATGCGGATGCCGTGGCTGGCGATCACCTCGGTGCGCCCCGCCTCACGGGTGAACAACGAGAAATCCGAAGTGCCGCCGCCGATATCCACGATCAGACCCAGACCGGGGGTGTCACCCACCGCCGCCAGCGCCGCGGCGGCAGGCTCGAACAGGAAATCGACCGCCTCGAACCCGGCCGCGCGATAGCACGTTTCCAGATCGGCCAGCGCCAGCGCATCGCGCTCCGGGTCGCGGGTCTTGAAATGCACGGGGCGGCCGGACAGGACGCGGCTGAATGGCTGGCCGCAATGGGCTTCGGCGCGGGCCTTGATGCCCGCAATCAGCCGGGTCACGATCTCGATCAGGGTCAGCCGCTCGTTCAAGAACTGGCGTTTTTCGTGCATCAGCGGAGTGCCGAGCACACTCTTGAGCGCGCGCATGAACCGGCCATCGCGCCCGTCGATCAGGGCCGAAACGGCGGCCTCGCCGACCAAGGTCTGACGCTTGGTGAAATCCAGAAAGATCGCCGTGGGCATCGTCTCGGCACCGACCTCGAGCGGGATGATATGAGGCTTGCCCGCCACCATCACTGCCGCCGCCGTGTTCGAGGTGCCAAAGTCGATGGCCAGAGTATCGGTGCGGGTCATGGGCTGGGTCCTTTCGGGAAGGGGCGGGGGATAATCCCGGCGGCGCGGTGGGTCAAGACCCTCCGGGCGAGCGGCACGAAGCCGGCCGAAATGGACGCTTTGGGCAAATCGGTATAGATGTGCGGCAAGCAACGTCAGGACGCGAAATGGAGCAATTCACCGGAGGCTGCCTCTGCGGCGACGTGCGGTTCGTGGCCGAAGGTGCGCCGCTGCGGGTCGGGGTCTGCCACTGCACCGATTGCCGTAAACATCACGGCGCGATGTTCTACGCCGCCGCCGTATTCGCGCGGGCCAACGTGCGGATCAGCGGCGAGACCAGGGCCTACGAGGGGCGGCACTTCTGCCCGCGCTGCGGTTCGTCGGTCTTTGCGCAGAGCGACGGCGAGGTCGAACTGCACCTCGGCGCCCTAGACGCCGGGCAGGATCCCGCACCGACCTACGAGCTTTGGACGATACGGCGTGCGCCGTGGCTGCCGGTCTTCGCGGGTAACAACTTGCACGACAGGAACCGGGATCAGGACGACTAGGGGCGCAGCGGCAAAGCCGAGCTTACATCCCGGCACCCAATGGCTTTAGAATGGGGCGCAACAGATCAGCCCAAACGGAGCCTCCCATGACCCACGCCCTCCTCGTCATCGACGTGCAAAACGATTTCTGCCCCGGCGGGGCGCTGGCCGTCGCAGGTGGCGATCAGATCGTGCCGGGGATCAATGCGCTGATGGCCGACGCATCGGCGGTGATCCTCACGCAGGATTGGCACCCGGCAGGGCATTCCTCCTTTGCAAGCAGCCACGAAGGGGCCGCGCCGATGTCGCTGATCGAGATGCCCTACGGGCCGCAGGTGCTCTGGCCGGATCACTGCATCCAAGGCTCTCTCGGGGCGCAGTTTCACCCCGATCTGACGGTCGACCGGGCCGACATGATCATCCGCAAGGGCTACAACCCCGCCATCGACAGCTACTCCGCGTTCTTCGAGAACGACCACAGCACGCCCACCGGACTGGAAGGCTATCTGCGGACCCGCGGGATCACCGATCTGACTCTGGTCGGGCTGGCGACGGATTTCTGCGTGAACTACTCGGCGGTGGATGCGGCCAAACTGGGATTTGGCGTGACGGTGCGGACAGACCTCTGCCGGGGGATCGATCTCGATGGGTCGATGGACGCCGCGCGGGCGGGCATGCAGGCCGCAGGCGTCACCGTCAGCTAAGGCGACTCCGTGCGGGCGGGGCTACCGGCCTCGGCCCGCAAACCAGACCGACGAGACCCCCGCCACCGCGATGATCGTCAGTCCGGTCAGGCTGATCAAATCCGGCCACTGACCAAAGGCGACCCAGCCGACGCCGACAGCCGCAACCAGCTGAAAATAGATCAGCGGGGCCACCACGCCCGCCGGTGTCACCCGGTTGACCAGCACCAACAGCATGTTGCCACCCGCCGATCCCAGCGACGAGATCACGAGGAAAAGCACGGCCCATCCGGTGATCGGAGGCAGGGCGGCAAAGGCAAAGGGGATCAACAGAACCCCGCCGATCACCAGTTGCGACAGCAACAGGAACCGGGGGCGATACCCGCCGGCCAACCAGCGGGTCGCGACAAGGTAAGAGCCGTGCAAAGCGCCCGCCAGCAGGGCAGTCAGCATTCCCGCGCTCATCCCGAATCCGGGGCGCACCACGATCAGCACCCCCGCAAAGCTGACGAGCAACAACAGCGTTCGGGGCAGGGTGATGCGTTCCTTGAGCACGAGGGCCGACAGGAAATACGAGACGATCGGGCTGACAAAGAACCCGCCGAATACATTGGCCATCGGTTCGGTGCGCAGGGCCTGCAAGATGCAGATCACCGCCGCCGAGATCAGAGCACCGCGCAGGATCAGTCGCCAGTCGAAAAACTTCGGGGTTTCCGCAAGGCGCACGCCGCAAAACGGGGCGATCAGGATCGCGGCCAGTGCAAATCGGGCCCACGCCACAAAGGTCTGGCTGAAACCGGCCGCCGTCAACTTGGTGCCGGCGGCGTCGCCGATGACGACAAGGGTCGTAGATGCGCAAATCATCAGAATGGTGCGCCAGGATGTGGTCGTTGTCACGTGACGCGCCTCCCCTTCGCGGCCGGCAATCGCGGCGCGATGAGGCTGTTTGGCACGCCAAACGCGGGCCCGCAATACGGGGGCACGCCGGGGATGGCGCCGGTTCCGGGGCTTTCCCCTTGCGATCCGGGGTCATTTCGCCAAATCTGAGGCCGAACTCTGGCCAACCGAAAAGCGACAGCAGCGATGTTCCAACGTATCCTCGCCCTCTTTGACGGCAAAGAGCCGATCACGAAACTGCCACCCAAAGAGGCGAAATACGCTCTCGGGGCGCTGATGGTGCGCACCGCCAAGGTGGACCACGCCTACCTGTTCCAAGAGGTCGAACAGATCGACAAGATCCTCGCCCGGCGCAACGGGCTGAACGTGGTCGAAGCGGCCAAGATGCGGGCGCAATGCGAACTGCTCGAAGAGGAGCTCCCCGACACCGCCGATCTGGCCGAGACGCTGCAAGGGGCGATCAGCCTCGAAGAACGCGAAGCGATGGTCGCCGCGCTCTGGAGCGTGGTCTTTGCCGATGGGGTGGAACACGAGGAAGAAGACGCGCTGGTGGCCGAGATCGAGGCGCTTCTGGGGATCGACGAGAACACCGGGCAACAGATCCACGATCGGGAAATGGCCAAGCTGCCACCCAACCGGGACGACTAGACCGGGTCCGTCACGACGCGGTGGCGGCCCCGTCAAAGGCAGCGCGGGCGCGCAGGATGTCGGCTTGGCTCTGAACTGCCCAGTCGGTCATCGTCTCCAGCGGCGCCAGAAACGACCGGCCCATCTCGGTCAGACTGTATTCGACACTGGGCGGCTTTGTGTCAAAAACCTCGCGGCGGACCAATCCGTCACGTTCCAGCTCGCGCAGCGATTGGGTCAGCATCCGCTTGGAAATATCCGGCAAACTGCGCCCCAAGGCGTTGAAGCGGCGGCTTCCCTCGGCCAGCTCGAACACGATCAGGGTCGTCCATTTGGCAGCCAGATGATCCAGAATGGTGCGGACCGGGCAATCCTCCAGATCAAAGCCATCAGCCTTCATGGCGGCGATACGGTCGTTGGTCGGTCCGGTCATGGTGGTTCCCTCGATGTTCCCTGGGCACACAAAACTGCCTCCTTTTCGGAATGATATACAGTCTCTAAATGAGACTTATACACGATTCGGAACCAAAGGAAATCCAATGACCAAATATCTCATCACAGGCGCCTCCGGACAACTCGGCAGCTTGGTCGTCGATCACCTCGCCAAGCGGGTCGACGCCTCTGACATCGTCGTCCTCGTGCGGAGCGCGGAAAAAGCCGCCGCCTTTGACGGCAAGGGGATCGAAACCCGCCTCGGCGACTACAACGACGGCGCATCGCTCAAGGCAGCCTTTCAGGGGATCGACCGGCTATTGCTGATCTCGTCGAGCGAGATGGGGCAACGTGTGGCGCAGCACCTCGCGGTGATCGACGCCGCCAAGGATGCGGGCGTCGGCTTCATCGCCTACACCTCGCTGCTGGATGCGGCTGACAGCCCGATGATGCTGGCCGCCGAACACAAGGCCACGGAATCCGCACTCGCCGAGAGCGGCCTGTCCTACACGCTCCTGCGCAATGGCTGGTACTCCGAGAACGTCATCGGCACCGCAGAGCAGGACATCGGCCTGGGGCAGCGGTTCGGGGCGTCGGCCGACGGCAAGTATTCCTTCGCGCCGCGCAACGACTACGCCGAAGCGGCCGCAGTCGTTCTGGCCGGGGGGCACGACGGCGAGGTGCTGGAACTGGCCGGTGACGAGGCGCTCACGCTGTCGCAATACGTCGAGATCCTCTCGGACGTGGCAGGCAAACCGGTCGCCTACTTGGACCTGCCCGAAGCCGCGCTCAAGGACGCGATGGTCAAGGCCGGGCTGCCGGACGGGTTCGCCGGCTTCCTGGCAGACAGCGAAGCCGGGGCCGCCAAGGGCGCCTTGTTCAACGACAGCAAGACGCTCTCTTCGCTGATCGGGCGGCCGACAGAGGCGATGGCTGTCACCCTGCGCGCAGCCTTGGGCAAGTAAGCCCACAAGCCGGACCCTGCGCCGCTCCCGCGCGGGGTCCACCAGCCAGACCCAGAGCACCGACCAAGGCATAGGATGGCTCCGACAGAGCGAGCCTAGACAACAGGCCAAGCGCTTGTTCTAACAAGGGGCCTGAACTCGGAGAAGCCCCATGGTCGATATCGCCACACGCGTCTGGAACCACAAGTGGAAGATCGACCCCATCGTGCGGTCGCTCATCGACACGGATTTCTACAAGCTGCTGATGTGCCAGTCGGTGTTCCGGAACAAGCCGGACACGCAGGTCACCTTCTCGCTGATCAACCGGTCGAAACACATCCGGCTGGCCGATCTGGTCGACGAGGGCGAGTTGCGCGAACAGCTCGACCACATCCGGTCGCTGTCGCTCAGCCGGGGGGAATCCACGTGGATGCGAGGCAACACCTTCTACGGCAAACGGCAGATGTTCAGCCCCGAGTTCATGGACTGGTTCGAGAACATGAAACTGCCGCCCTACCACCTCGAAAAGCGGGACGGGCAGTACGAGCTGACCTTCGAAGGCTCATGGCCCGAGGTCATGCTCTGGGAAATCCCGGCGCTGGCGACGCTGATGGAGCTTCGGGGGCGGGCGGTGCTGGGCGACATGGGGCGGTTCGAGCTTCAGGTGCTTTATGCCAGGGCGATGACCAAGCTCTGGGAAAAGGTCGAGCAACTGCGCGACGTGCCGGACCTGCGGCTGGCCGATTTCGGAACGCGGCGGCGGCACAGCTACCTCTGGCAGGACTGGTGCGTGCAGGCGATGCTCGAAGGGCTGGGTGACAAGTTCATCGGCACCTCCAACTGCCGGATCGCCATGCACCGGGATATCGAGGCCATCGGGACCAACGCCCACGAACTGCCGATGGTCTACTCCGCACTGGCCGACAACGACGCGGACCTGCAGCAGGCGCCCTATGACGTGCTGTCCGACTGGCACGCCGAACACGAGGGGAACCTGCGGATCATCCTGCCCGACACCTACGGCACCGCGGGATTCCTCAAGCACGCCCCCGACTGGCTGGCCGGCTGGACGGGGATCCGGATCGACTCGGGCGACCCGGCCGAGGGGGCAGAGACGGCGATCCGCTGGTGGAAATCCCGCGGCGAAGACCCTCGGGACAAGCTGGTGATCTTCTCCGACGGGCTGGACGTGGACAAGATCGTGAGCCTGCAAGCGCAATTCGCCGGACGGGTGCGGGTGTCCTTCGGCTGGGGCACGATGCTGACCAACGATTTCAAAGGACTGGTGAAGGACGACGCGCTGGCGCCGTTCTCACTGGTCTGCAAAGCGATCTCGGCCAACGGACGACCCACGGTCAAGCTGTCGGACAACCCGAACAAGGCAATGGGGCCTGCCGACGAGATCGAGCGGTACAAGCGGGTGTTTGGGGTGGGCGATCAGGTGGCGCGGGAGGTGGTGGTTTAGGGGAGCAATGGTCCGTAAAGTCTTTCGAGTCATTTTTGCCACATTGGCCGATGAGAGTTCCGGCATTATGTCTTGGTTAGAGGAAGACCGAAAATGAACCAACAAAATGCGATAATCTGGGCGTTTACGGACGAGCAAGCTGCCCGACTGACGGGTCTATCGGTACAGCAACTGCGAAATTGGGATGTTTCGGGGTTTTTTGAACCTTCGTTTGCGGCAGAGAATCGTCGTTCTCCATATAGCCGAGTTTACTCGTTTAACGATCTTCTATCTCTGAAGGTCCTCAAGACACTTAGGATGGATCTAAAGTGCTCGCTTCAGCATCTTCGCGAGGTCAAGGTCGAGCTAGCGGCTCTAGGAGACATTGACTGGCACAACAAAGTTATGGCGGTCCTTAATAAGAAAGTGGTCTTTTACGACGACGAAAGCGGCGACTATTTTGAGCCGGTATCCAATCAGAAAGTCTTCAGAATACCACTTCATGTCGTTCAATCCGACATGAAGACTGCGGTATCCGATCTTTGGAAGAGATCACCTGAAGACGTCGGGAATTTTGAAAAACATCGCCGCGTGGCACATAATGCTGAAGTCATCAGTGGCACCCGTGTTCCCGTTAGATCAATTCTGGATTTTATCGAAGCAGGCTACTCGAACGGCGATATTGTTAAAGAGTTTCCGACCCTTAAGATTGAAGATGTTGATGCCGTAAGGCAACAGAAAGTAGCATAAAAAGCCGTGAAGCCATCGCTCAAAGTCTTTTTGGATGAAGGGGTGCCAGTAAGCGTAGGCGGCGAGTTTGAAAGGGCCGGTCACGAAGTCATATACTTTGTCGAAGGAGCGAAGCCAGGATCATCTGATGATATTGTGGCATTGACTGCACAAGAAAATGATGCCGTCCTTGTAGCGTGCGACGGCGACATGAAAGCTAGGGCTAAACGCCTCGGAATTGGTAACGCGAGATTCAGGCATCTGAGTCTAATCAGAATATCACTGAAGAATAAGGTGAACTCAAGGAGTCGAATTGCGCAAGCTATGAGTTTGATAGAACATGAGTGGGAAATTTCGAGCAAGAAGGTGGCGAGAAAACTATTTGTAGAAATTTCGGACAGCGTAATAAAAACCAATCGCTAATCGATCTTCAAATGCCCATACAAGTATTTATTCTCTGTTAACGGTTGCCGCGTCCTAAATGCGGTTGCCGCCTGCAGCGCCTGAAACAACCCCATCTCCTTCAATCCCTCTACCACCCCCTTCAAATCCCCCCCATACTCCCCCCAAATCCAACCCAAGGGGACCTCATGTCATCCACGCCCGGCGGTCTGCCGCCTCAGACAGCACTCCACACCCAGCGCGCGACCTTTACCGAGGCCTACGCCGTCCTCCCCCGTGCCACGATGTCCGACATCACCGCCAGCAGGCTCCCCGGATGGGCCGAGACCCGGCTCTGGGTGCTCGCCCGCCCGATGACCGGCTTTGCGGAAACCTTCAGCCAATACCTGATGGAGGTGCAGCCCGGCGGCGGCTCTGACGCGCCCGAGCCGGACCCGCAGGCCCAAGGCGTGCTCTTCGTTACCCACGGCGCGATCACCCTCACCATCGAGGGCACGGCGCACGACCTCACCGCAGGGGGCTACGCCTATCTGCCCCCCGGCTGCGCCTGGACCCTCAAGGCCACCGAAAAGGCGCTGTTCCACTGGATCCGCAAAGCCTACGTCCCCGCCCCCGGCATCGCCCCGCCTGCGCCCTTGGTGACCACGGACCAAGCGACCGCGCCCAAGGTCATGCCCGACACGGACGGGGCGTGGGCCACGACCCTGTTCACCGACCCCGCCGATCTGGCGCATGACATGGCGGTGACCATCGTCACCCTGCAACCCGGCGGCGTGATCCCCTTTGAGGAAACGCACGTGATGGAGCACGGCCTCTTCGTGCTGGAAGGCAAGGCGGTCTATCGGCTGAACCGGGATTGGGTCGAGGTCGAGGCGGGCGATTTCATGTGGCTCCGCGCCTTCTGCCCGCAGGCCTGCTACACCGGCGGGCCGGGGCCGTTCCGCTATCTGCTCTACAAGGATATCAACCGGCACATGCCGCTCGGCCCGATCGTCTGACCGCGGCACCCGACGCCGCCCGAAACACAAAAAAACCCCCGGCCGCATCACCGCGACCGGGGGTTTTGCTTCGCAAAGTGGCTACTTCGGCGCTTTGGCCATCCCGCCGGCGATCTCTTCGGTCTGGTCCTCTTCCAGCTCCTCGGGCAGCGCAAGGTTCAGCACGATGGCGATGACAGCGGCAGGCAACAGGCCCGAGGTCATCAGAATGCGGAGCGTGTCCGGCAGATACTGCACCGCCTGCGGCTCCAGCTGAAGGCCAAGGCCGACGGACAGAGCGATGGCAAAGATTACCATGTTGCGCCGATTCCAGTTCACGTCCGACAGCATCGAGACACCCGCCGCGACGACCATGCCAAACATCACGATGACCCCGCCGCCCAGCACTTCGATGGGAATGGTGCGGATCACGGCCCCGACCTTGGGGATCAGGCCGCAGATGATCAGGAAGATGGCGCCAATGGTCACCACATGGCGGCTCATCACGCCGGTCATGGCGATCAGCCCGACGTTCTGGCTGAACGAGGTGTTGGGCATGCCGCCAAACACGCCAGCCACGGCCGTGCCGAAACCATCGGCATAGGTGGCGCCCTGAATCTCGACATCGGTGGCCTCGCGACCGGCACCGCCCTTGGTGATGCCCGACACGTCGCCGACCGTCTCGATGGCCGAGACGAATGCCATCAGGCAAAACCCGATGACGGCGGCAAAGCTGAACTCAAAGCCGTACTTGAACGGCATCGGCGGGGCAAAGGCGGCCGCCCGGCTCCAGCTTGTTCCGATGCCCTCCAGCGTGACCATGCCGACCATCAGCGCATAGACGTATCCGGCGATGATCCCGACAAAGACAGCGGACACGGCAAGCATCCCCCGGGTAAAGAACTTGAGCCCCAAAGTCACCAGCACCACGACAAGCGCGGCGGACCAATTCAGCAGGCTGCCATACTCGGGGGTGCCAATCGCGGGAACGCCACCGGCGGCATATTGAATGCCGACCCGGACGAGCGCCAAGCCGATCATCGTCACGACAAGGCCCGTGACGAGCGGCGGCAGGGCAAAGCGGATCTTGCCGATCACCGTGCCAAGCAGCGCATGAAACAGACCGCCGATCAGCACGCCGCCGAACAGGGCGGGCAGGGCCTCGACGCCCTTGCCCGCCACCAGCGGGATCATGATCGGGATAAACGCAAAACTGGTGCCCTGCACGATGGGCAACCGGGCGCCCACTGGGCCCATGCCGATGGTCTGAAACAGAGTGGCAATGCCCGCAAACAGCATCGACATCTGGATCAGATAGCTCATATCCGGAAAGCCCTGCGCCCCGGCGTCAGAGCCAAAGCCAAAGCCGGCAGCACCGGAAATGATGATCGCCGGCGTCACGTTCGAGACGAACATCGCCAGGACATGTTGCAGACCCAGCGGAACGGCCTTGGCCAATCCGGGCGTATAGTTGGGGTCGCGCAGCTGTGCGGGCGTCCCGATTGAGGCATTCGCCATATTGTGTGTCCCTTGTCATGTTGCATTGACCGATCTTGTGCCGGTTTGGATCGTCTCTGGACCCGGCCAGCGGCCGGTCGTCGTCTCAGGGCTCGACGATGTAGGGCGTGTCGAACCAATGCTCTTCAAGGTTGGCGCCGGGGCCGATCCGGTCGACGACGGCAAACAGGCCGGTGCCGCTCAGCGGGGTCAGCACGCCGTGCCACGTGTTCTTATGATAGTTCACCGCCATGCCGGGCGCTGTCAGAAACGCCAGCGGCGTGCTGGGAGCGCCACCGGCATCCGGGGCCACGATCACCGCAAAAGGATCGGGCGACATCGGGATGAACGCCTGAGAGCCTTCGGGATGCCGCTCCATCATGTCCAAGGTCAGAGGCAGGGTGCGGAGGTCGGCCTGAAACAGGCTGATCCCGGCGCGACCGTCGTCAAAGGCCATCCGGGCGCGGTCGTGATAGCGGCCGCAAAGCCCCTGATTGATGATCTTGTCGGGATCGCCCTGCGCCCGGATCACGTCACCAAACGGGGCAAAGGCCTCGGGCGTCAGTGGGCGCAGGGTGATCCGCGCGGTCATCGGGGCAGCTTTTCGATAAGGCGCAACTCTGCGATGCGCTCGACCTGACGACAGGCTTCGGCGAACTCGGTGTCGCGGTCATTCTCGATGCGGCGCTGGAATGCGGCGAGGATGCTCGCCTTGGTGTTGTCCTTCACCGCGATGATGAACGGAAAGCCGAAGCGGTCGGTATAGCGCGTGTTCAGATCGGTGAACGCGGCACGCTCCTCATCGGTCAACGCATCCAGCCCGGCACCCGCCTGCTCGGCGGTGCTCTCCGGCGTCAGGCGCTTGGCGGCCGCCAGCTTGCCCGCCAGATCGGGGTGCGCGCGCAAGACTCCAAGGCGCTGGTCCTCGGTCGCCGCGCGGAACACGCGTGCCAAGACAGAATGCACGCCAACGGCGCAATCGTGGGTCGGACCAAGCTCCAGATCAAAGGCCCCCTCGGCGATCCATGGCGAATGCTCAAAGATGCCACCAAAGGCCGCGACAAAGGCCGCGCGGTCCATCTGCGACGGACGTTCGCGGCGGGTATGGGGATGCACCCGCGCCCAATGCTCGGCAATCTGCAATCTCGTGGCGAACCAAACGCCCTCGTGGCGCGCCATATAGTCGATCGCCCGCTTCAACGCGGCCGCGCGGCCGGGGCGACCGACCAGACGGCAATGCAGACCGATCGACATCATCTTGGGGGCACCGGCCACGCCCTCGGCATAGAGCACGTCGAAACTGTCGCGCAGATAGGCTTCGAACTGATCGCCCGAGTTGAATCCCTGCGGCGTGGCAAAGCGCATATCGTTGGCGTCCAGCGTATAGGGCACGATCAACTGATCGCGGTCGCCGATCTCCAGCCAATAGGGCAGATCGTCGTCATAGGTGTCGGCGACATAGGCAAAGCCGCCCTCCTCGGCGGCCAGAGGCACCGAATTCATCGAGGTGCGGCCGGTATAGAGGCCACGCGGCCGCTCGCCCGTCACCTCCGTATGCAGCTTGATCGCGGCGGCCAGATCGGCGCGTTCCTGCTCCTGCGGCGTGTCCTTGTAGTCGATCCACTTCAGCCCGTGGCTGGCGATCTCCCAACCGGCCTGCTTCATCGCGGCCACCTGCTCGGGGCCACGGGCCAAAGCCGTGGCGACGCCATACACCGTCACAGGGATATCCCTAAGCATCCGGTGCAAGCGCCAGAAACCGGCGCGGGCGCCGTATTCATAGATGCTTTCCATGTTCCAATGGCGCTGGCCGGGCCACGGAGCGGCGCCCACGATCTCGCTCAGAAAGGCCTCGGATGCGGCATCGCCATGCAGGATGTTGTTCTCGCCGCCCTCTTCGTAGTTCACGACGATCTGGACTGCGATCTTGGCCCCGCCCGGCCATTGCGGATCGGGGGGCGTCGGGCCATATCCTGTCATGTCACGCGGGTAACGGTTCAACGGCATACCTCCGGGTTGATTGCTTGTATTCCAGAATAATCCGCAAAATTATCAAAAAATAGGCGAAACACTCTCAAGCGTTGGCAATTTGCCTTTGTTGGCAAAGCAAACGACACTGATTTCAACAAGGAGGCTCAAATGTCAGGCTATCTCACCACCCACGTCCTCGACACTGCCCGTGGTTGCCCCGCCGCCGGGCTCAAGATCGACCTCTACCGGATCGAGGGTGAGGCACGCACCTTCCTGCGCAGCCTCGTCACCAACGCTGACGGGCGGACCGATAGCCAGATCCTGCCCGCCGAAGATTTCGCGACCGGCACCTACGAGCTGGTGTTCCACGCAGGCGACTACCTCGATGCCAACGGCACAGCGCCCGAAAGCCCGCGCTTTCTGGACGTGATCCCGCTGCGGTTCGGCATGTCGGAGGCATCGCACTACCACGTGCCGCTTCTGCTCTCGCCGTTCGGGTATTCCACCTATCGGGGCAGCTAGGGCCACTTCGCCGCGCGCAGGGTTTCGGACAGTCGTTCCACCATGAATTCCATGAACAGGCGGCTCTTGGGATCTTGCCTGCGGCGATGGGTATAGAGACAGGCCATCTGGATCGGCACCGGCGGGGTCTGGGTTGCCACAGGCACCAAGCGGCCAGTGCGCAGATGCTCCATAACCTCGAACACCGGCTTGAGGGCAATACCGTGGCCCGCCAAGGCCCAATCGGTCAGCACGTCACCGTCGTCGCACTCGAAATGGCCACTGACGGAAAACCGTTCCGGTCCGGCAGGGGTCTGCAACCGCCAGCGAAACTCCTTGGCACCCGGAAAGCGCAGGTTGAGGCACTCGTGGCGGTCGCGGACCAACGCGGCACCGTCCTCCGGCGTACCGCGACGGGCGACATATTCCGGAGCGGCACAGAGCACCCTCGGACAGTCGGCAATCGCGCGAATGCGCAGGGTGCTGTCTTCGGGCTGGCCAAGGAAGAACGACAGATCGATCCCCTCGCTGGTCAGGTCCACATGGCGATCGGTCAGGCGCAGACGGACCGACACCTGCGGGTATTCGGCATGAAACGCAGGCACATGCGGCGCGATCAGGCGGCGGCCGACGCCCAGCGGGGCGGCGACGAACAACGCCCCTTTGGGGTTCTCGGTGATGTCGACCACCTGCCCCTCGGCCTCGTCCAAGGCCTCCAGCACGGCACAGGCCCCGCCGTAAAAGGCGCGGCCCTGCTCCGTCGGGGTCAGGCTGCGGGTGGTGCGCTGGAAAAGGCGAACGCTCAGATGCTCTTCAAGCTGCGAGATGCGCGAGGATGTGACCGCCGGAGAAATGCGCATATCGCGGCCCGCCGCCGACATGCTGCCCAATTCGTAGACACGCACAAAGGTGCGGATGTTCTCCAGATAGGACATTGTTCCGTTTTATTTGATACAGCTTGGTTTTCTATGGCAATACCGAATAAAGGGCGCTTTGGATAGCCTGCACGCATCCACCAAACAGGAGCCGCACCATGTATGACTTCGCCATCCTATGGGACTGGGCCGCCTTCGCGGTGCGCTGGGTGCACGTGATCACGGCCATGGCGTGGATCGGCTCGTCATTCTATTTCATCGCCCTCGACCTCGGTCTGCGCAAAGGCCCGCACCTGCCGCCGGGTGCGCATGGCGAGGAATGGCAGGTACATGGCGGCGGATTCTACCATATCCAGAAATATCTGGTCGCGCCCGCGGCAATGCCCGAGCACCTCATCTGGTTCAAATGGGAAAGCTACAGCACATGGCTCTCCGGTGCGGCGCTCCTGATGATCGTCTACTGGGCCGGGGCAGAGCTCTACATGATCGACCTCGCCAAGGCCGACCTCGCGGTCTGGCAGGCGATCGTGATCTCGGCCGGGTCGCTCACCATCGGTTGGCTGGTCTACGACACCCTGTGCAAATCGCCGCTGGGCAACCGGCCGACGACGCTGATGATACTGCTGTTTATCGTGCTGGTGGCGATGTCCTGGGGGTATAACCAGATCTTCACCGGACGGGCGGCGCTGCTGCACCTCGGGGCGTTCACCGCCACGATTATGACGGCCAACGTGTTCCTGATCATCATGCCGAACCAGCGGATCGTCGTGGCCGACCTCAAGGCCGGGCGAACGCCGGACGCGAAATACGGCAAGATCGCCAAGCTGCGGTCGACGCACAACAACTACCTGACGCTGCCGGTCATCTTCCTGATGCTGTCCAACCACTATCCGCTGGCCTTCGGAACGCAGTATGCGTGGCTCATCGCCAGCCTGATCTTCCTCACTGGGGTGACGATCCGGCACTACTTCAACACCATGCATTCCACCGGCAAAGGGCCGCATTGGACATGGGCGGTCACCGTGATCCTGTTCCTGCTCATCGCATGGCTCTCCACGGTGCCGGGGCACGACAGCTACGAAGAGACCGAAGCGCGCGAACTCACCAGCTTCGAGCAGCGGTTCGCCAGCGCCGAAGGCTTCGACGAGGCGCACAACATCGTTCTGGGGCGCTGCTCTATGTGTCACGCCCGCGAACCGGTCTGGAGCGGTATCCGCTGGGCGCCAAAGGGGGTCTTCCTCGAAACCGAAAGCGATATCGCGCGGCACGCGCGGGACATCTACCTGCAAGCCGGGGTCAGCCACGCCATGCCACCCGCCAACATCACCGACCTGCCGCCCGAAGACCGGGCCAAGCTAGTGGCTTGGTTCCGGGCCGCGCAGAACCCCGTCGAAACGCCGAACGAAGGCTAATCCTCGCCCTCGACCTTGCCGCGCAGCGCCTTCACCGACCCGCGAACCTTCTTGGCGGTCAGGCGGCGCCGGACCGAACCCTTGGTCGGCTTCGTCGGCACCCGGCGCTTGGGCACGAATGTGGCCTGCCGGATCAGATCGGCCAGCCGTTCCCTCGCCAATTCACGATTGCGGGCCTGCGACCGGGTGTCCTGAACAAAGATCACCACGGCACCATCGCTGGTCCAACGCTGACCGGCCAACCGCTTCAATCGGCGCTTCACCGGATCGGGCAAGTTTGGAGAAGTCTCCGCCCAAAAGCGCAACTCGACCGCCGTCGACACCTTGTTGACGTTCTGACCACCGGGGCCGGACGCGCGAACAAACTGCTCGGTCAGCTCCCAGTCGGCGATCTCTATCTGGTCATTGATCTTCATCTTGGCGAAAAAACTCCCCCCGGAGGGTCCGGCACCAGCCAGACTTACCGGCAATCGGCGCAATGCACCACGGCAACCCTGTTGCAACAGGAACGCCCGCCGCCGGGACAGGGTTCCGCACGCGGCCACCACAGCCATGCCGGGTCCAAATGCCGGCTGACCGTTTCCGAGTTCTGCGGTGACTTGACCCAAATCAATGCACGGCCCGACCAGGCTGCTAGAATGGTGAACAAGACAAAAGGAGAGAGAGATGTTCAACCAGATCATTGTGGCCTTCGACGGATCGGATCACGCCGAATCTGCGGTTCGGGCCGCCTGTGATATCGCGGGGCGCTACAACGCGAAACTCCACGTCGTGCACGTTCCACAGCTCTATGACGAGGCCTTCGCCGTCGGCTATGCGACCGTCACCCTGCCGGTCAGTACGGAGACGATCCAGGAAAGCGGCGCCTCCATGATCGCGCGGGCGGAAGAAATCGCCAAGGAAGAGGGCAAGACCTTCGCCTCGACCAACATCCTGTCCGGCCCGCCGGGGGACGCCATCCTCTCCTGCGCAAGGGACAAGGACGCCGACCTCGTGATCCTCGGCAGACGGGGGCTGGGCAGCCTGCGCGGTGTTCTGATGGGCAGCGTCTCGCAGAACCTTGCGGCTCATGCAGACTGCGCCGTGATGACGGTCAAGTAACGCAAAGCGTGGCCCAGTCGGGCCGGTATGCCCAGAGGGACGGATCGGCCCACCGCGGCATTCGGCAGGACGCCCACCGCCACAATACGCGCCGGTTGCGCGGCTGGCATGGGCCTGTCGGACACAGACAGAGCGTCCGGCATTGAAAAAGGGCCGCCCCGGCGATGGGACGGCCCTTCCTAAGTTCAGGAGGTGGCGTCGGTTAGGTCTCACCTAATCGCTGGCCCACCTGGGTTGCTTCGTCTCCAGGGGCTGCCCTAGATACGCGTCCCCCAAGCTGTCCCGACACACTTCTCCAATACCTTATGATGCACTGGATCACCTCCTTTCGTTGATTTCGCCTAACTCAAAGCTGGCACAGATTTGGTGTATGTCAATTTAAAATATACCATCGACGGTAAATTTCATAAGAGCGTTACACCACGCGCGCCATCATGCGCCCAGTGATTAGGCGGAATGGAAACAGCGCGATCAGGGCCACGGCCAGCTTTACGGCCCAGTCCGCAACCGCCAGAGTAATCCAGAGCGGCATCTCCGGTCCGACCAAAAGGAACGCCGCCGGGCCCTGCGCCCATTCGATGGCGGCATCTGCATTCGGGCCAAAGGAAATCGCCGCCGAGAAGGCGATGCCAAAGAACAGAGCGGTGTCCACGGTCGATCCGATCAGGGTCGACGCCAGCGGCGCGCGCCACCACGCGCCGTCGCGCAGGCGGCTGAAGATCGCCACGTCCAGCAGTTGCGCCACGAGGAACGCCGTTGCCGATCCGACCGCAACGCGCAGCGCGACGGCGGGGCCGTATTCGAGCATGATCTGGCTGCCGATCAGCGAGCATATCGCCCCGGTGACAAAGCCGACAAAGACGACCCGGCGGGCGGCGCTCGGCCCATAGACGCGGTTCATCACGTCGGTCACCAGAAAGGCGAGCGGATAGGTAAAGGCACCCCATGTCAGCAATCCGTCGAGGATCAGGAATTGCACGAGGATGTTCGAGGCCACGACAATGGCGGCCATGGCAATGATGCCGGGAAGGAGTTTCATGTCACTAGGGTCCGTTTTGGCAAGGGTGCGGCACTTGGCCCCCGATCGGGGACGCGCCCCTTTAGGCCGCTCGGACGCGGGCGTCAATCGGTGATGCGGTATTCGACGAACTCGGTCCGCTGGAACCATTTGAAATTGTCATCCGACAGCATGGTCAGACGGATGCCCAGATCGTCGGCCCAGACGGCGATGCCTTCGAGGTTGTCGAAGGTGGCGTTCGCCGTCTCCAGCAGGATCTCACCGCCCGATCCGTCGAGCCCGAACCGGCGCACACGGCTGCGAAACCCGATGCCGGTAAAATCGCGCTCCAAGACGTAGAGCAATCCATCCGGGCCGACATCCGCGCCCACGACCAGAAACGGCTCGATCCGTGGCAGGGAAAAGGGGACGTCCCAAGTGCCGTTCAGATAGCGATAGACCGGAAATGGGCGGTCCACGCGGCCAGACCGCTCGGGGATGGTGTAGAGCGCACCGTCCGGGCCGATCGCCAGCGCCTCCAGAGCGGAATTGAGCTGCATCGTGGTAAACGCCTCTATCCGAGGCAACATGGTGGGCCGGCCGTTTTCACCTGTCTCTGCGCGCACGCGGGCGATCCGCTCAAAGCTGATAAAGCGCTCTCCGGTGGGGGCAATCGCCAGACCCTCGCTGTCGGTCCAGCCGCCGCCCATGGTATTGCCGTTGCGGTCCTTCAACCCGAGGAACGGACCGACGGTCAAGCCGACGATCCGGTCGTCCTCACGGAGGAACTCACCATCGGTCATGTAGCCGGAATCGCTGATCGCGACAAAGCTCATGCCGTCGTCGCTGACCTCGAGGCCCGAAAAGCCGCCGAAATAAGAGCGGTCGTCGACCCATTGATACGATCCCAGATACTCGGCCTCCGCCACAGCCTGAGAGGGCCCCAGCATGGCAAGGGCTACGAGAACGGCTTTGAACGACACGCTAGTTGCTGTTCAGCACATCGGTGCACTGGGCCGGCAGGGTCGCCATCGTCACCTCGCGGCGGGGCGCGGGGGGCGGCGCGTTGGGATCCGGCGGCGGCGGGTTCAGGATGTTGGCCACCCACTGACGGGCATCGTCGCAGCCATCGCCGGCGGGGATCGGGGCCTGAGTCTCGCAGGTGCGGTCGCCGGGGGGGCAGCTCAGACGGACGTGGAAATGATAGTGATGGCCATACCACGGGCGGATCTTGCGCAGCCAACTGCGGTCCCCGGTGGCATTTTCACACATCGCGACCTTGGCGCCGGGAAAGATGAAGATGCGGTCGACGCGGGGATCCGACGCGGCTTGGCGCAGGATCGCCTCGTGCTGCGGGGTCCAGTTGTCGTTGGTATAGGCACCGTTGGCGCGGCGGGTCGAGATCGAAGAGAGATCCTCACGCTCCTGGCGGGTCAGGTTCAAACGGTCGGGGGGCAGCATCCAGATGTCGGCGTCCAGACCGATCTGGTGGCTGGCATGGCCGGTCAGCATAGGGCCGCCGCGGGGCTGCGCCATGTCGCCGACGTAAAGGCCGGCCCAACCGGGCTGGGTCGCGGCAAATCGGCTGAGATCCTGAATGTAGTCGACAAGGATGGGCTGGCCCCAGTTACGGTTGCGGCTCAGTCGCATGGCCTGCCATGTCGGGCCGGTCTCGGGCAGGGCGACAGCGCCCGCCTGACAGCCGCGGGAATAGAAACCCAACGCCTCGGGGGCTTGGTTGCTCGGGGTCTGCATCGCGCCGAACAACGCTTTGGCGGCGCGATTGTCGCCCGCGTTCTGGGTCGATACGGCGGCGGGGGCCGCCTGACTGACCGACGTGTTGTCCGACCGGCACGCGGCCAACGCCAACAGGGCAATCATCAAAAGGGGCAGTCGGGTCATGCGTCGCGATCTCCGTTCTTGTTGACGAACATTAGCAGAAGCAGACCCAACAAGAAAAGCAGGATCACAGGCGAAATACCCAGTCTCGGGCTTTGGGTGATCAAAGTTACGGCACCGATCATCGCCGGTGCCATAAAGGCGGTCGCCTTGCCGGACAGGGCAAACAATCCAAATGCCTCGGTGGGGCGGTCCGGATGGGTGTGGCGCACCATCATCGAACGGGACGCGGTGTAGAGGCCGCCACCGGCGCCGCCGATGATTGCGCCGCAAACGTAAAAGATCGTGTCCGGCAGGGTCGATCCGGGGGCGATGGCAAATCCGTAGAGAGACTCGCGCGACATCGCGATGATGGTGGTGCAGACGACGATCAGGATCAGAATGCAAAAGATGATCACCGGACGGGGGCCATAGCGGGCATCGGCGCGACCGGCGAGGTACGTGGCGATGGCGGCGGTGATGGCTCCGACGATGCCGAAAATGGCGATGTTGATCAGGGTCCAGTCGAGCACGAGCACGGCGTAGACGCCGCCAAACCCATACAGGGCGTTGAGGGCGTCGCGATAGAACATCGACGACAACAGAAAGCCCTTCAGGCTGTCGCGGCCAGCGATAGAGCGAAGCGAGCGCCAGAAATCAGCCATGGCGAGCCTGAAGCCGCCCTGCTTGACGACCGGGCGGACTTCGCGAACCCACAGGAAATACGGGATCATGAAGACCGCGTACCAGATCGCGATGAACGGGCCGACGATGCGCGTGCCTTCACGGGCGTCGGGGTCGAGGCCAAAGGCCGGGTCGGCGCCGAGCAGGGTGGTGCCGGTCTCGGGATTGGCCTCGAAGAAAAACAGCAGCATGATGAACAGGCCGGTCACACCGCCCCAATAGCCCAGTGCGGCACCGGCGCCGCTGATCCGGCCCACTTCCGAGGGATCGCCCAAACCGGGCAGTTGGGCATTGGTAAAGATCAGGGCGAATTCAGCGGCGACAAAGGCGATGGCAAAGGCGATCAGACAGAACCACAGGGCCGAACCGTCCGGCAGCATGAACCACATCATCCATGTGGACAGGACGTACAGGACGGAGAAGCCGATGATCCACGGCATCCGGCGGCCGGTGCTGTCGGCATAGGCGCCCAGAACCGGGCCGGTAAAGGCGATGAACAGACCGGCGGCGGTCTGGCCCAGCGACCAGACCGACTGGGCCTGCGCATCCGCGGCCTCGGTGGTCATGCCGTTGGCGGCGAAATATTCGGTGGCGACGCTGGCGAAGTAGGGGCCGAAGATGAAGGTCAGGCCGAGAGTGTAGAAGGGCTGCGTCGCCCAGTCGAACGCCATCCAGCCCCAGATACGCTTCTTTGCCGTCGTCGCCATGCAGTTCCCCCCGTTTGGCGGGGATCAAGCAATAAAAGGCTGGGCAAGGCAAGCTATGGTTTTTGTTACGCAAGGTGCGGACGGGTCAGCGCGGGCCGGGGCGCTCCGGGGGCCAGGGGCGGACGGCGTCGGCGTCGATCCATGCCTGCACCCAGGCGGGGAGCGGGGGCGAGGTCGGATCGGCCCCATAGGCGGCCAGACTGCGCTGGGTCGAGACGATCCCGTTGCGGTCGGTCAGGCAGGTGCGGAGCAATCCCTGAAAGGCGCATTCCTCGCCCAGCCAGATCGTCTGCTCCATGTAGAGGAACTTGTCGTCCCAGCCGATGCAGCGGGTGCGCATCTCGAACTTGGCAAAGGGGCGGATGCGCTTGCGATAGCGGGTGGTGGCCCCGGCGACGGCCAGGCCCCATCTTTCGCGGGCGAGCATCTTGATCAATCCGGCCCGGACGGCCAGGCCGTAACGGCCCAGATCAAGCATCGTCAGAACCCGGCCGTTGTTCATCTCCAGATACATGTCCAGATCATGGGGCCAGCAGCGATGCTGCGAGACGTGTACATCCAGAATGGACAGGGGCGATTGGCGCTTGGCGGACCAGATCGACTTGAATTGACGGATAAACGGATACATCGAAAAATGCCTCGGATTTCGATGCTTTGCTAGCCAAGTTGACGTTCACGTCAACATTGACCTCGGGGAAAGGCATTGCCCTCGGGCTCCGTCGACATTACCTGATGCCCGTCGCAATAGGAGAGACGGCCCCGATGCAATCCCTGTTTGAAATCCTCATGCTCATTCTGGGCGTCGCCCGGTTCTTTATCTTTGCGCATTTCATCATGAGCTGGCTGATCCAGTTTCAGGTGCTCAACATCCGGCAACCCTTTGTCAGCCAGCTTTGGTACGGGCTCAGCCGGCTGCTGGAGCCGATCTACGGCCCGATCCGCCGGATCCTGCCGAACATGGGAGGCATCGACCTGTCGCCCATCGTGGCGCTGATCGCGATTTATGCGCTGGAGATCATCCTGCGGAACAATATCGGGATGTTTGTCTGATCCGACGGGATCGACATGAGTTTATTTGCCAAGATGAAGGGGGAGCGAGATCGCCCCCTGTTCACCGAATCTCTGCCTGTGTAAGGATGGGGGCAACGAGCAATCCGCCCTTAACCTCACAGGTGCACACCCGATGAGCGCTGCCACGCTTTTGCGCGATGTCTTTGGCTTTGACGCCTTCCGCCCCGGCCAACAAGAGATCGTCGAGGCGGTCACGATGGGCGAGAACACCCTTGCCATCATGCCGACCGGCGGTGGCAAGTCGCTTTGCTTTCAGCTACCTGCGCTGGTGCGCGACGGGGTGACGGTGGTGATCTCGCCGCTGATTGCGCTGATGCGCGATCAGGTGCGCGGGCTGAAGGAGGCGGGCGTCGAGGCGGGGGCGCTGACCTCGGGCAATACCGAGGAAGAGACGGCGGAGGTCTGGGAGGCGCTGGAGCGCGGCTCGCTGCGGTTGCTCTACATGGCACCCGAACGGCTGGCGTCGGGCGGGGTGCCGCAGATGCTGCGCCGGGTCGGCGTCAGCCTGATCGCCGTCGACGAGGCCCATTGCGTCAGCCAGTGGGGCCACGATTTCCGGCCCGATTACCTGCGCATCGGTGAGTTGCGCCAGTATCTCGACGTGCCGCTGGCCGCCTTTACCGCCACGGCCGATGCCGAAACCCGCGACGAGATCGTCCGCAAGCTGTTTGACGGGCAACCGCCGAAAGTGTTCCTCCGCGGCTTTGACCGGCCGAATATTCATCTGGCCTTTGCCGCCAAGGACAGCCCGCGCGCCCAAATCCTGAATTTTGCCGCCGCCCGCAAGGGACAGTCGGGGATCGTCTATTGCGGAACGCGGGCCAAGACGGAATCGCTGGCGCGGGCGCTGGGCGAGGCGGGCCATCTGGCCACGCATTACCACGGCGGCATGGAGGCCGAGGCCCGCCGCGTGACCGAGCGCCGGTTTCAGCAGGAGGACGGGTTGATCGTCGTGGCCACCGTCGCCTTTGGCATGGGGATCGACAAGCCGGATATCCGCTGGGTCGCCCATGCGGATCTGCCCAAGAGCATCGAGGCCTACTACCAGGAGATCGGACGGGCCGGGCGCGACGGGGCTCCGGCCGAGACACTGACGCTCTTTGGTCCGGACGACATCCGCTACCGTCGCCAACAGATCGACGAAGGGCTCGCCCCGCCAGAACGGCGGGCGGCGGATCATGCCCGGTTGAACGGGCTGCTTGGGCTGTGCGAGGCGCTGACCTGCCGTCGGCAGACGCTGCTCAGTTACTTCGGGGAAGATCCGGCTCCCTGCGGCCATTGCGATCTCTGCGACAAGCCGGCCGAGGTGTTCGACGGGACGACGCCGGTGCGCATGGCGCTGTCTGCGGCGCTGCGGACAGAGGAGTGGTTCGGGGCGGGGCATCTGATCGACATCCTTCTGGGGGCCGATACCGAGAAAATCCGCCAGCGCGGCCATGACAGCCTGCCCACCTATGGCGTGGGCAAGGAATACGACAAGCGGCAATGGCAGGCGATCTTCCGGCAGATGATGGGGCATGATCTGATGCGGCCCGATCCGGAACGGCACGGGGCGCTGCGGATGACCGACAAGGCACGGCCGATCCTGCGGGGCGAAGAGGGGATCACGCTGCGCAAGGACACGATCCGCGCGGCGCGGGGCACCGGGCCGAAGGTGCGCGAACTGGTCTCGGAAGAGCACGCGCCGCTGCTGAGCGCACTGAAGGCCAAGCGGCGGTTCCTTGCGGAACAGCTGAACGCCCCCGCCTATATCATCTTCAATGACAAGACCCTGATCGAGATGGCCGAAACCCGGCCAGAGACCCTCGACCAGATGGCCCGGATCGGCGGCGTCGGGGCGAAAAAGCTGGAAAGCTACGGGCAGGCGTTTCTCGAGGTCATCACCGGAGCCGCCGAGGAGGTCCACCCCCGGCGCCGGAAGCTGGCGGGACGCGACGCGGGCGACATCTACGACCGGCTTCTGGCCGCGCAATCGGCCCTGACCCGTGGCGAGGACGGCACGGGGAAACCGATGAGCCTGTCGGCCTCGGCACTGGCCAAGGTGGCACAACTCAAGCCGCAGGATTTGCCGGCGCTGGAGCGGCTGATCGGCGAGCGCCATGCGGAGCGGTTTGGCCCGGCGCTGCTCGACGTTCTGCGGGAGGGCTAGATGGGGCGCTGGGCGCGCGAGATTGCCGCGCTGGACAGTGAGGCCGACGCGACCCGGATCGTGCACCTTCTGGGATCATGCGAATTCGCATGGGATATCGAGCGGGCGTTGGAGTTTGCCCTGTTTCGGACCTATGCCGTGCCGTCGATTTCGGGGCTCTTGGCCAAGATCGGAGCGTTCGAGAGCGATACGCGCAAGCGCTATGACGATACCGAACTGATCCTGTCGGAGATCACCGAGAACGGATTGGACAGCGATCGTGGTCAAGCCGCCCTTGCCCGGATGAACGCGATGCACGGCGCGTACAGGATCAGCAACGATGACATGCTCTATGTCTTGTCGACCTTCGTGTTCGAGCCGGAGCGATGGCTGGACAGCTATGGCAAACGGGCGCTGACCGAGCACGAGAAAGCGGCGATCTGGGCGCATTACAGGGCGCTGGGCCATGCCATGGGCATTCTGGAAATCCCCGAAGACCGGGATGCGTTCGAGGCGTTCAACCGACAATATGAGGCCCGGCAATTTGCCTATGCCGAGAGCAACGCCAGAATTGGCGCGGTGACCCGTGATCTTTTGCTGTCGTTCTATTTGCCCAAGGCTCTCATTCCGTTGGGACGGCCGGCGGCACATGCGTTCATGGATGCCCCTTTGTTGCAGGCGATGGGGTTCGATGCCGCACCGGGCTGGTTGCGCGGCTTGCTGAAGGGGGCGATGCGGCTGCGGGCCGGCGCACTGAGGCTTCTGCCGGACCGACGCCGCCCGCACCTCCACACCCGCATCAAACGACCGAGCTACCCGCGCGGCTACAAGATCGAAGAACTCGGAACATTTCCGACCAGACCGCTACCAAAATGAGCGCCTTCGGCGCATGCGATATGCCCGTTCCGGGCGATTGGCGCATGTGTCGCCGGTGCTTCTTCAACACTTCGGCAAGGTTTGTGGTGCGGGCCGTTAACGGGGCCGATCCCGAGAACGACACCTACGCCATACCGACGTGGTACCGACGTCATACCGCAGCTTGTTTCGGGCGGTTAACCTATTGATTCGCGATTTTGACGGTCTGCGATTTGCCCTAGCCCCCGAGGCCCGCTACATCCCCACAGGAACAACCCGAAGGATGCCCATGCTCACCGTGATTTCGCCAGCCAAGTCGCTCGATCTATCGCCCGTCGCAGTACCAGCCACTCGGCCCGCGTGGCAGGACGACGCTGTCCGTTTGTCAAAAACCGCTAAAAATCTGACACTTGGCGGGTTGAAGTCGTTGATGGGCATATCCGACGACCTCGCCCGGCTGAACCGGGATCGCTTTCGCGCCTTTGCGGCAGAACCTGATGCCGAGGCCGTGCGCCCGGCTGCGTTCATCTTTAATGGTGATACATATCAAGGGCTTGAGGCCAAGACGCTGGAGCCCGAAGACCTGCAATGGGCGCAGGACCACCTGCGGATCCTGTCGGGGCTCTATGGGTTGCTGCGTCCGCTCGATGCCATCCAACCCTATCGGCTTGAGATGGGGAGTCGCTTGAAAACCCGAAGAGGATCAACGCTTTACGACTATTGGGGCGATCAGATTGCCAAGGCCCTCCGCGATCAGGCGCAGGCGCTTGGAACGGACACTCTGATCAATTGCGCGTCCGAGGAATACTTCAAGGCGGCAGATCGCAAGTCCTTGAAATTGCGCGTCATCACGCCGCAATTCATGGAGGTGAAAGAGGGCAGACCCCGGATCGTCAGCTTCTTTGCCAAGCGGGCGCGTGGCGCGATGGCCCGGTTCATCACGCAGAACCGATTGGTCGACGCCGAGGCGATCAAGGATTTCTCGGCCGGTGGATATGCCTTCGATGCCGATCTAAGTGGCGACGATGCTTGGGTTTTTCTGCGCGATTATCCCGAGCCATCTGAGGGAAAGTAAGGAAAACCCGCCACAATCTGCACAACTGCGACGTTGATCTGACTGTATTCGGTGTGCGACCCTTTGCCCATTCCGGCCCAAAGGGATTTCTACCGATGCACAGATTGATCGCCGTTGTTTTTTTGGCCCTGATTGGGTCCATTGCCACCGGACAAGAGGCGACACCGGACGCGCGTTTCGTCATCTCCCGTGACGTCGACTATCCGGGCGGTGACATATCGGCCATCTTCGACACCACTTTGGACGCTTGCCAGAACGCCTGCCTTTCCAACGGCCAATGCACCGCATTTACGTTCAACCAACGCTCGAACGCGTGCTTTCCGAAGGTCGATACCGGTGTCGTCGAGGCTTACTCGGGTGCGATTTCAGGCCGAGTGATCCGGACCCCGCCGGCCGTGCGGAATCTGGCAGCGACGCGGCTGGCCGATCTGGCGTTTCTGGCCGATGCGGACATCTCGGCGGCCCGTAGTCTTGCAGGTGGAATTGGCCGTCTGCATGCTGCGGACGAGTTTTCGGCCGGCGCCCTTCTGGCCGCGGCCGATCAAGCTCGGGGACGGGGCGATACCCTTGGCGCATTTCGGTTTACCGGGGCGGCGGTCAGCCTGACGGACAGGTCCGACCTTTGGCTCGAGTATGGTCGCCTTGGGCGGATCGTCACAGGTAACAATTCGGCCGATGTGAACGCTGCGCGCAACAATTCCTTGCCGGCAATCATCAATGCCTACCTTCGGGCGGAGAGCGCCGGGGCACAGGCCTCGATTCTCGGCGAGATGGCTCTGAGCCTCGAAGCCAAGCAGCGCGGTCGCCTGACCATCCCGGCCTTGCGGTTGGCTCAGGACATCGCGCCGCGCCGCGATACCGAGGCCGCGCTCGAGCGCGCGATCGGGCTCTACGGCTTTCGAGTTGCCGATACGGATGTGCAGAGCGATAGCGCAACACCCCGGATCTGTGCGCTTTTCTCGGAGCCGTTGGTGCAGGCCGGCGTCGACTACGCCACCTATGTGCAGCTTCCCGATCCGCGGCTGGCCGTGTCTGTCAACGGCGACCAGCTTTGCATCGACGGGGTTCAGCATGGCGAGCGTTACCGTGTCGTCATGCGCGAGGGTCTCCCCGCCGAGAGTGGCGAGACGCTCGTTCGGGCCGTCGAACTGTCGCTCTATGTCCGGGACCGGACGCCGTCAGCGCGGTTTGTCAGCCGCGCCTATGTGCTGCCTCGGATGGGTGACATTGCGGTGCCGTTGGAGACGGTGAACCTCGAGACAGTCGAGCTGTCTCTGGCCCGGATGAGCGACCGGAATATCCTGCGGTCGATGCAGGAGGATCTCTTCGCCAGCCCCCTCTATGCGTGGCAGGAGAGCTTTTTCACCGACCAGATCGGCGAGGTGTTCTGGACGGGGACCGCGCAGGTTCAGGGTGAGCTGAATCAGGACAGCCTGACTCGGGTGCCCTTGTCTGAGGCGTTGGCTGATCAACAGGCGGGCGTCTATGTCCTTCAGGCCTCGGTTCCTGGCGCCGATCGGGATGACAACCCGCCTGCGACCCAGTGGTTCGTGTTGTCGGATTTGGGGATCGCGACGATGCAGGGCGTCGACGGTTTGACCGTCGTGGTGCGTAGCCTTGGCGATGCGACGGCGGTCGAAGGCGCAGAGGTTCAGCTTTTGTCTCGGGCCAATAGCGTGCTTGGGACCGTAGAGACAGACGCGACGGGACTAGCCCGTTTCGATGCCGGGCTATCGCGCGGCACCGGATCCTCGGCGCCGGGGTTGGTGACTGTCCGGAACGGACCGGACGATCTTGCGTTCCTGTCGCTGACCGAGCCGGCATTCGATCTGTCCGACAGGGGGGTCGAAGGAAGAGAGCCTGCGCCGCCGATCGATGTCTTTCTGACGACCGACAGGGGTGCCTATCGGGCGGGAGAGACGATTTGGGCGACCGCCCTGATGCGTGACGCGAAGGCGCGGGCTTTGCCCGGCGTGCCTCTGACGGCGATCCTCAGCCGGCCTGACGGCGTCGAATATAGCCGCATCAGCAGCACAGACGACAGCGCGGGCGGGCACGTCTTTGCCCTGGCGACGGTCGGCACCGCACCGCGCGGATCCTGGAAGATCGACGTCCTCGCCGATGTCGATGCGCCGCCATTGGCGACGGCGTCGGTTCTGGTGGAAGATTTCTTGCCGGAACGCATCGATTTCGACATGGTCACAGAGCCGTTCCTACGCCTGGGCCAGCCTTCGGCGATCGCTGTCGCGGCCAACTACCTGTTTGGCCCCCCCGCCCCTGATCTGCCGATTGAGGGCGAGGTATTGCTACGCGCGGCAAATGGTGTGGACGCTTGGCCGGGCTTTGTCTTTGGTCGCCATGACGAGCGGTTCGAAGCACAACTTGCGGGCATTTCCGGCGCATCCCGAACCGATTCCGATGGTAGCGCGATCGTCGGATTGGACTTGCCCGAGGTCTTCGGAGGGGCGTCCCAACCGCTTGAGGCCGTCGCGACCCTTCGGCTGACCGAAGGCTCTGGCCGTCCCGTCGAGCGCAGCCTGACCGTGCCGGTTCGCCCCGACATGGCAATGATCGGCATTCGCCCTGCAGCCGAGGATGTGATCCCCGAAGGCGGCAATGCCAGCTTCAGCCTCATCGGCTTGAGCCCCGATCTCACGGCAGAGCCGATGCAGGTTCAATGGACGATCAACCGCCTGCGCACGACCTACCAGTGGTATCAGCTATACGGCGACTGGAACTGGGAGCCGACGACGACGCGCACCCGGATCGCTACCGGCTCGGTCGCGCTCGGGGCAACGCCTGTCGAGGTGTCCGCTCCGGTTGAGTGGGGCCAATACGAGATTGTCGTCGAACGAACCGACGGCGCGTATATCGCTGCATCAGATACCTTCTATGCAGGGTGGTATGCCCCAGCCGACGCGGGCACGACGCCGGATCTGCTCGAAGCCTCTCTGGACGCCGAGAACTACGCCATTGGTGATACGGCGAATTTCCGCATCGTCCCGCGCTATGCAGGCACCGCCATAGTCACTGTGATGACCAATCGGGTCGTCTCGATCGAGGCGGTCGAAGTGAGCGAAGGTGAAAACATCATTCCTTTGCCAGTGACCGAGGAGTGGGGCGCAGGTGCCTATGTCACGGCGTCTGTCATTCGACCGATGGACGTGGGGCAAGACCGCAACCCAGCGCGCTCAATGGGCCTTGCTTACGCCCCGGTTGATCCGGGTGACAAGCAGTTGTCCCTAAGCCTTGATTGGAACGCCGACGTCGCGCCGCGTGGCCCGCTGACCGTGCAGATGCAGGTCGAAGGCGCGACGGATCAGGCTTATGTCACCCTAGCTGCGGTCGACGTCGGGATCCTCAACATCACAGGGTTTGAAAGCCCCGATCCCGAGGGGCATTACTTCGGGCAACGCAAATTGGGCGTCGAGTTGCGCGACATCTATGGGCGGCTCATCGACGGGATGAACGGCGCAATGGGCACCGTCCGCTCTGGTGGGGATGCGCAGGCCAACAGCGGCCAGAACGCGCCGCCACCAACCGAGGAGCTGGTGTCCTACTTCTCCGGACCGATCGAGATTGGGCCGGATGGCCGCGCCGAAGTCACTTTTGACCTGCCCTCGTTCAACGGCACGGTCCGTCTGATGGCGGTGGCATGGTCCGGTCAGGCCGTTGGTCAGGCCGAAGCCGATGTGTTGGTGCGTGACCCGGTGGTGGTGACGGCCAGCGTGCCGCGTTTCATGGCGCCGGGGGACAGCAGTCGAATGCTGCTTGAAATCGTCCATGCGGATGGGCCTGCCGGCACCATGCAACTAGTCGTCAGTGCCGATGGACTGTCGATCTTCAATCAGGTCGTGCCGAGCAGCTTCGAACTGGCGGAGGGTGCAAAGCAGACTTACCGGGTGCCTTTTGTGGCCGATGAGATCGGACTCCATGAAATCACCGTATCCCTGACCACGCCGGATGGCCGAGAATTGGAAAAGGTGCTTACCGTTCCCGTCATGCTCAACGATCCCGAGGTATCGCGCACCTCGCGGTTCACGCTCGCGGCGGGTTCGACGTTCACGTTCGACGATCAGGTCTTCGCGGGATTCTCGCCCGGATCAGGCTCGGCCACGCTTTCCATCGGGCCGCTTGCCCGGTTCGACGCCCCCGGCCTGTTGGAGGCGCTCAACCGCTATCCTTACGGCTGCACGGAACAGATCACCAGCCGGGCGCTGCCTCTCATCTACTTCAACGACGTGGCTCAGGCGATGGGCCTTGCCGACGGCGACGAGATCGAACAGCGGATTACCGAGGCCATTCAGGCGGTGCTGGGCAATCAGGCCGCGAACGGCGCCTTTGGCCTCTGGGGCCCCTATTCCGGAGACCTGTGGCTTGACGCCTATGTCACTGATTTCCTGAGCCGTGCACGGGCGCGCGGACACACAGTGCCGGATCGTGCGTTTGACTCCGCGATAGACAACCTGCGCAACCGGGTGAACTATGCCCCCGACTTTGAATCCGGCGGTCAGGATATCGCCTATGCGTTGATGGTGCTGGCCCGTGAAGGGGCGGCTGCAATCGGCGATTTGCGCTACTACGTCGATGAACGGGCGGATGCCTTCACCACCCCGCTTGCGGCGGCGCAACTCGGGGCGGCTCTGGCGTTCTATGGCGATCAGGAGCGGGCCGATGCGATGTTCCGCCGAGCAGTCTTGAGGATCTCCACGATCCCGGATGATCGGGAAGCCTCTGTCTGGCGGTCTGACTATGGATCTGTTCGGCGCGACAACGCCGCCGTTCTGGCGCTGGCCGTCGAGGCGGGCAGCGCGGTCGTCGATGCCGATCTCCTGTCGACCCGGCTTGCGCGCGCGGGCGACCGGGTTTCGACTCAAGAGGCCGTCTGGACACTTCTGGCCGCCGATGCACTGATTGACGACATCCGAGATACCGGGCTGACGATCAACGGCGTCGCACCGGACGGCCCACTCGTCCGGTTGCGTGACGCGTCCGCCCGTGCTGCACCGATCAACGTGGCAAACACCGGCGGCAAACCGACGGAGTTGACTGTCACGACCTTTGGCGTGCCGCTCGAACCAGAGCCTGCAGGGGGCAACGGTTTCAGCATCAGGCGCGACTATTACACGATGGACGGCGAGACGACTTCGCCCGACGGTGTGCCGGTCGGCACTCGCCTTGTCACCGTGTTGACGGTGCAGCCCTTTGGGCGACAGGAAGCCCGTTTGATGGTCGACGATCCGCTGCCCGCCGGGTTCGAGATCGACAATCCGAACTTGCTGCGCGGTGGCGATATCCGGGCGCTGGAGTGGCTTGACCCTGTGCGCGGCGAGAATGCCGAATTCCGGCAGGATCGGTTCTTGGCGGCCGTCAATTGGCGCTCCGACGCCTCGTTCCAATTGGCCTATGTGGTGCGCGCGGTGTCACCGGGTAGCTTCCGCCATCCTGCGGCGAGCGTAGAAGACATGTATCGGCCGCAGATGCGCGCCAACACGGACACTGGCCAGATCTCGGTGACCGAGTGATCCGAAGCCGACGATACGGCCGTTGGCTTCTGACCCTTGCCCTCGTCCTTTGGACAGGGGCGTTGGGGCGGGACGCATTTGATCGGTTCATCGGCGCGACGGTGCTGCCTCCGCTGGCGTTCCAGCACTCCGTCGAGGTGCGCGACAGGAATGGAGAGCTGCTACGCCCCTATCTCGTGCCCGAGGGGCGATGGCGATTGGCGGTCACGCTGGATGCGGTCGATCCCGGTTATGTCGACATGCTGGTGCGCTACGAGGACAAGCGGTTCTGGACCCATGGCGGCGTCGATTTCGTCGCAATGAGCAGGGTGTTCGCTCAGGCCGTTCGCTATGGGCGGCTGGTTTCGGGCGGCTCAACGCTGACGATGCAGGTGGCGCGGCTGCTTGAGAATTCGGGGACCGGGCGATGGCAGGGCAAACTGCGGCAAATCCGGGTGGCATGGGCGCTGGAACGGCAGTTGAGCAAAGAGCAGATCATGACGCTTTACCTCAACCACGCCCCGTTTGGCGGCAACCTCGAAGGCGTGCGAGCAGCGACGTTCGCATGGTTCGGGAAACCACCCGCACGGCTGACGCCCGCTGAATCGGCCTTGTTGGTGGCAATCCCGCAAGCGCCGCTTTCGCGCCGGCCAGACCGCGATCCTGAGGCCGCTCACGCCGCGCGTGATCGCGTGTTGCGTCGGATGCTGCGGGACGGGATCTTGGATGCCGAGACCGTCGAGGCAGCCTTGACCGAAGCGTCACCTTCGGTTCGGCGGGATTTCCCGATCCTCGCGGCGCATCTTGCCGACAGAGCGCGATATGCGGCTCCGCTCGAAGTGCGTCACGACCTGACCATCGACGCGGGACTTCAGGCCCGGTTGGAGGCGCTGGCCGCGGCGGCCGTTGCGCCGCATGGCGATCGGCTTCAGGTGGCGATCATGGTGGCGAACCATACCACGGGCGACGTGCTCGCTTCGGTCGGATCGTCTGGATATGTCGTCGACGCCCGTGAAGGGTTTGTCGATATGACGCAGGCTCTGCGGTCGCCCGGTTCGACGCTGAAGCCGTTGGTCTATGGCCTCGCCTTCGACCGGGGGCTGGCGCATCCCGAGACGATGATCGCCGACCGGCCCACTGACTTTGACGGCTATCGGCCGCAAAATTTCGACGGTCTGTGGCGGGGCGAAATCCGGGTGCGGCGGGCGCTGCAACTGTCGCTCAACCTGCCCGCCGTCAGTCTGACCCAAGCCTTGGGGCCGGAGCACTTGCTTGCCGGTCTGCGCCGCAGCGGCGCCGAACCCGTGATCCCCGGCGGCCGACCCGGCCTTGCGGTCGCATTGGGCGGTGTCGGGCTGCGACTGGAGGACATGGTGGGGCTCTATGCGGCGATCGCCAACGGTGGCACGCGGGTCGATTTACATTGGGGTAGCGCGCCGACGCCTGGGTTCGTCCCTCGCGTCGTGATGGGTGACGTGGCCGCGTGGCAGGTGGCCGACATCCTGCGCCAAACGCCACGTCCAAGTGGTGTGATCGACACCGAGATCGCCTTCAAGACCGGCACGTCCTATGGGCACAGGGATGCTTGGGCCATGGGCTTCGATGGAAGGCACGTCGTCGGGGTCTGGCTCGGGCGGGCGGACGGCACACCCGTGCCGGGCGTCTTTGGCGGCGATTTGGCAGCGCCAGTCTTATTCGATGTGTTTGCGCGGCTCGGCACGGTGGAACCCTTGGCCCCGCCGCCGCCCGCGACGCTGTTGGTCAGCAACGACCGCTTGCCGTTGCCGTTGCAGCGCTTTGGCTCTTCGCAGGAGCGGGCGAATGTAGGCGCGCCGGCCATCGCGTTTCCACCCGATGGCGCGGTCGTGGAGGGCGACGTTCTGACCGTCAAAGTGCGCGACGGGATAGCCCCGTTCACCTGGCTTGCGAATGGCGCCCCACTGGTCAGAACGCGCAGCCGAGAAACCGTCTTGGACAGTCTCGGCGCTGGCTTCTCGGCGCTGACAGTGATCGATGCCACCGGCCGGTCGGCCCAGAGCTTTGTGGAGATGCGCTGAGCCATCACAACCCCCGCCCCGGGTGGGTGCTGTTCCGCCAAAAGATGAGTTTATTTGCCAATATGAAGAGATGTGACCGGGTCTTGCCTATCCCTCGGGCCGGTGGGCATGTTCGGCTTGACAGGTGTGAATAAAAGGGCGCTGAGCATGTGGGTATTTATGATAGCGCAGGGAGTGCTTTTTCTGGCCTGGAGCGTCGAAGCGTTTCGGATTTTGTTTCAACTGGCCGCGCGGGGCCGGGCTCGGTCCGGCCAGCTATACCCCGGGCCGTTGACCTTTGTTGGTGCGGTCCGTGAGTGGATCGCCGATCCGTCCCGCAGATTGCAGAAATGGCGGTTTGTCGTCTTGACCCTCGCATTGCTGGGGATGACCGCTTGCTTGGCGATCTGGGAGCCGATCACTGGGCGATGATCCTATCGGGACTCCCGCTTTCCAAATCGTCGTTTTGGTTTATCTAAGCCGGGTAGAGGGGATCTGTATGTTGTTGTCGGCCAAAGACGTGACCAAGGCGTTCGCAAGTGCGGATGGACCCTTGCCCGTATTGCGCGGGGTCAGCCTCGATCTCGCAGCAGGGGAAACGTTGGCGCTGACGGGCGAATCCGGCAGCGGCAAGAGCACTCTGCTGCATCTCGTCGGGGGTCTGGATACGCCCGATGCCGGGTCGATCACCGTGGCAGGCATCGATTTGGCGGGGCTGGACGACGGGGAACGCGCGGCACTTCGCCGGACCACCGTTGGGGTGATCTTCCAGCAGTTCAACTTGATCCCGTCCCTGGCTGTGCGGGACAACATCGCCTTTCAAGCGCGTCTCGCGGGTCAGTATGACGTCGATGCTGCGCAAGGCCTCGCTGAGCGCTTGGGCCTGACGGAGCAACTGGCCAAGTATCCCGAGCAATTGTCCGGTGGTCAGCAACAGCGCGTCGCGATTGCCCGAACGCTTTGCGCCCGTCCAAAGCTGGTGCTGGCCGATGAACCGACGGGAAACCTCGACGAGGCGAGCGCGGACGCGGTGCTGGGCCTGATGCTCGACCTTGTCGCGGAAAGCGGTGCGGGTCTTATGGTGGTCACCCATTCGGAGCGTCTGGCGGCCAGAATGGGTCGGCGTTTGCATCTGCGCGCCGGCGTCGTGGCATGACGGCTACTATTCTGTCGGCGCTGATGTCCTATTGGCGGCGCAACCCGCTGCAGCTCTTTACCTTTTTGGCGGGGTTGGCTCTGGCCACAGCCCTTTGGTCTGGGGTGCAGGCGATCAATGCCGAAGCCCGGGCCAGCTATGATGCCGCTGCGGCGACCCTGGGGGAGGGGCGGTTCGACCAGCTTGTGGCCGAAGGTGGAGACCTTATTCCACAAGAGACCTACGTCGCGCTCCGTCGCGCCGGCTGGCGCGTCAGCCCTGTGGTCGAGGGGCGTCTTGAAGGGGTCCGCGTCGTAGGTCTCGACGTGTTGACCGCGCCCGGCGATCTGGCCCCTGTGCAGGCCATGGACGGCACGGATATCGAGGCGTTCTTGCTAGGCGAGGGCCAGGTCTTTGGCCGTGCCGAGGCGCTTGAGTTGATCGGTGACGTGCCTGCTCAGAAGGTGGTGGCCAATGATATCGCGCCCGGAACGGTCATCACCGACATCGGGGTGGCTCAGCGGTTGCTGGGCCGGCAGGGACAGGTGTCGAGGCTGATCGTGGACCCTGTGCAACCATTGCGCCAGCAGCCGTTGGCTGAGGTGGCGCCGGAACTGACACGTCGCGTGGCCGATGCGGGATCCGACGTTGGCCGGCTGACAGATAGCTTTCACCTGAACCTCACCGCATTTGGTTTTCTCAGTTTTGCTGTGGGCATTTTCATCGTGAATGGCGCAATCGGCTTGGTGTTTGAGCAGCGCCGCGGGGTGGTTCGCACGATGCGTGCTCTTGGCGTTCCGCTCAACCGGCTGATCTGGTTGATGATCTTGGAGCTTCTGGGATTTGCTCTGCTGGCCGGCACGATCGGGGTCGGCTTGGGCTATGTCGTCGCGGCCGCCTTGTTGCCGGACGTGGCGGCTACGCTGCGGGGCCTCTACGGTGCCGATGTGGGCGGGACGTTGTCGCTTCGTCTTATCTGGTGGCTGTCCGGGCTGGGTATGGCGGTCGGCGGCACGTTGCTCGCCTCGTCCGCCGCACTTTGGAAGCTGTGGCGGATGCCGCTGCTGGCCGCTGCCAAGCCTCGGGCATGGTCCATGTCGGCGGGCGTCGATCGGCGGATTCAGCGGCTTGCGGCGCTTGGCCTTCTGGTCGTGGCTGCGGGGTTGGCTATGTTTGGCGAAGGATTGGCGGCCGGCTTTGCGCTGCTGGCTGCGTTGCTGATAGGTGCGGCTCTGGCTTTGCCGATGCTCCTCGACGTCGGCCTTCGGCTGGGCGAAGCGCGTGCTGCGCCCGGCCTGCGGCAATGGTTCTGGGCCGATACCCGGCAGCAACTGCCGGGATTATCGCTCGCCTTGATGGCGCTTCTGCTGGCGATGGCCGCGAATGTGGGTGTCTCGACGATGGTATCGTCGTTCCGGCTGACGTTCACCGGGTTCCTCGATCAGCGCCTCGCCTCCGAACTTTATGTCACGGCGTCGGACGAGGGGCAGGCCGAAGCGTTGGAAGCCTTCGTGACCCCTCGTGTCCGGTCGGTTCTGCCCCTGATGGCGGTCGACAGGGATTTGGCCGGCGTGCCCGGCGCGATCTATGCCGCTCGCGATGACGCGACCTATCGTGACAACTGGAAGTTTCTGGAGGCCAACCTCGGTGCGTGGGACAGCGTCGCCCGCGGGGAGGGGATTCTGGTCAATGAACAACTGGCACGGCGTGCCGGCTTGGCCCTGTCAGAAATGATCCTTGTCGCGCCGAATACGAGCCTGCCGGTCGTCGGTATCTATGGCGATTATGGCAACCCGGTCGGTCAGGCGATCCTTGGGGAGGCGTTGTTCCGCCAACTTTATCCCGAAGTCGCTGCACTCCGTTTTGGTCTACGGCTGCCGCTGGACGAGGTGCAGGGATTGCGCACCGTATTGCGCGACGAGTTTGGCCTGAGCGACGAGGCGATGACCAATCAGGCCGCGATCAAAGCGTTCTCGCTAGAGGTCTTTGACCGCACCTTTACCGTCACCACAGCGTTGAATGTGCTGACGCTTGCCGTTGCAGCCTTTGCCATTTTGATGAGCCTGCTCACGCTGGCGGCACTTCGGGTGCCGCAACTGGCCCCGGTTTGGGCGCTTGGAGTGACGGCAAAGGCACTAGGACGCTTTGAGTTGATCCGGGCGGTGCTCTTGGCGGTTCTGACGACGCTTTGTGCCATTCCGTTGGGGCTGGCGTTGGCTTGGGTGCTACTCGCTGTCGTCAATGTCGAGGCGTTCGGATGGCGGTTGCCGATGTATTTCTTTCCGCTGGACTACTTGAGATTGGCAGGCTTCGCGATGATCGCGGCGCTATTGGCCGCATTGTGGCCGGCGCGACGACTGGCCCGAACGCCGCCATCCATGTTGCTCAAGGTGTTCTCCAATGAACGTTAAAGCCGCCACGCTGTGCCTTGCTCTTTTTTGGCCACTTGCGGCCATTGGCCAAGGTTTCGCAGGCTTGGGGGCGGGGGGCGAAGGTTTTGCCGTGCCACAACGCGGAACATCATTTGATTTCCCTGCCGACCATGCGGCGCATCCAGAGTATCGGATCGAATGGTGGTATTTGACGGCCAACCTTACCGGACCGGATGGCACGCCATACGGTCTGCAATGGACGGTGTTCCGCTCTGCCCTCGCGCCCGAGGCGGGCGAAGGCTGGACGGCGCCGCAGGTCTGGATGGGTCATGCCGCGGTCACTCTGCCAGATCGTCACCTCGTCGCGGAACGGTTGGCCCGTGGCGGTATCGGGCAGGCAGGTGCCACAGCCAGCCCCTTTGCTGTCTGGATTGACGACTGGCAAATGGCGGGCGACAGCTTTGATCAGATGCGCATGACGGCCAGCGGGCCGGACTTCACATATGACATGGAGTTGAGAGCCGAAGGCCCGCTCGTGTTCCACGGTGACGCGGGATATTCGGTGAAATCGGCCGAGGGACAGGCGAGCTACTATTACTCGCAGCCGTTCTTTGCGATCGAGGGCTCTATAAGCCTATCGGATCGCGAGATCCCCGTGACCGGGACGGCGTGGCTAGACAGGGAATGGTCCACACAGCCGCTGTCCGAGGGACAAAGCGGCTGGGATTGGTTCAGCCTCGTGTTCGACGACGGGGCGCGGCTGATGGGGTTTCGCCTTCGCGGCGACGGGGACTATACCTCGGCCACGTGGATCGAGCCTGACGGCACCACGACCGCCTACCCCGACGGAGCCTTTGCCGCACGGCCACTGGCCGAAACTGAAGTGGCGGGTCGCCAAGTTCCGACCGAATGGCAGGTGCAATTGCCCGACCGAGGGGTGGATGTGACGGTGTCCGCGATCAACACCCAAGCGTGGATGGATGTCAGTGTTCCCTATTGGGAGGGCCCGATCAGGGTCACTGGCACGCACACCGGCCAAGGCTATCTGGAGATGACGGGCTATGAGTGACTGGTTTGAGACCTTGGACGGCATCCACCGCCGCGTTTGGGCAACCTTGGTCGACGGCGTGGCGGACAGGGCCGCTCCTGCGCGGCATGTGGTCCTAGCGACTCAAGGCCCGGACGGCTGGCCGGAGGCCCGGACCGTCGTCCTGCGCGGGGCACGTCCAGAAGAGGCAGTGCTCGAAGTTCACACGGACCTGCACTCAGACAAGATTGCAAGCCTGCGCAAGCTACCAAGAGCGGCCCTGCATGTCTGGGATGCGGAGCAACAATTGCAGGTACGGGTTCAAGCCGATGTGCAAATCGCCTCCGGTCCCGACGTGGCCGAGATTTGGGCAAAGGTGCCGGACCCCTCGCGCCAAAGCTATGGAGTGACCCCGGCCCCCGGTCAGCCGATTGCCGATGCACTGGCCTATGCCAAAGTGCCCGACCCCGCGACATTTGCGGTCCTGCGCTGCCGCGTCTACACCATTGACGCCGTGCATCTGGGGGCTGACCACCGGCGGGCGCGTTTCGTGCGAGATGGGGACTGGGCAGGGCAGTGGTTGTCTCCCTGATCGTTGGCCTCCGCTGACGAAACTTTGCGTAGCAGCATAGGCGCGGCAAGGGTAACACAGTGGTCATGAAACAAACCTATCCCCTGACCCGCGACCTCGTTCTGATTGGCGGCGGCCATTCACATGCTCTGATGCTGCGCCAATGGGGAATGCAGCCGCTTCCCGGTGTGCGCCTGACGGTGATCGACCCGGCACCCACCGCAGCCTATTCGGGAATGCTCCCCGGATATGTGGCAGGCCACTACGGCCGTGACGATCTCGATATCGATCTGGTCAAGCTCGCCCGCTTTGCCGGGGCACGGCTGGTCATGGGTGCGGTCGACGGGATTGACCTTGCGGCTAGGCGGATCAGCGTGCCGGGACGTCCCTCGATTGCCTACGATGTGGCCGCGATCGACATTGGGATCACTTCGTCGATGCCTGCCTTGCCCGGCTTTGCAGAGCATGGGGTGCCTGCAAAGCCATTGACCCCCTTCGCGCGCAAATGGGCGGCTTTTCTGGAGGCCGATGGCCCCGCGCAGGTGGTTGTGATCGGGGGCGGCGTGGCAGGTGCAGAGCTGGCGATGGCAATGGCTCATGCCTTGGCACAGTCAACGCGCGAGGCCGAGGTGCGTCTGATCGACCGGTCTCGTGCGCTGAAAGAGGCAACGCCTTCGGGGCGCCGCAAGGTCTTGGCTGCAATGCGGGATCTGGGTGTCGAGGTCATCGAAGAGGCGCAGGTGGAGCGTGTCGAAGCCGATCACGTGGCTCTTTCGGATGGGCGAACTCTGCCGTCGCGCTTCACGGTCGGTGCGGCGGGAGCACAGCCGCATGACTGGTTGGCCAAGACGGGGTTGGACCTACATGACGGCTTCATCACTGTCGGTGAAACCCTGCAGTCTAGCGATCCGTCGGTCTTTGCCACTGGCGATTGCGCGCATCTGAGCCACGACCCGCGGCCAAAGGCGGGTGTTTATGCGGTGCGGCAGGCCCCGGTTCTGCATGACAATCTGGTCGCTACGCTGTCAGGTGGCACCATGCAGAGCTATTGGCCACAGAAGGACTACCTCAAGCTGATCTCGCTCGGGGGCAAGAGGGCACTCGCGGAAAAGTGGGGCCGGGCGTTCAGCGGGCCGTTGCTCTGGCGGTGGAAGGACCACATCGATCTGGCCTTCATGACCAAGTTCAAAGAGTTGCCAAAGATGGAGGCCGTGAGTGTGCCTCGCACTGCTGCCGATGGGCTGGCCGAGATCTTGGGCGCAAAGCCGATGTGTGGCGGATGTGGGGCCAAGGTCGGACGCGGCGCTTTGCGGGGGGCGCTTGCGGCATTGCCCAAGTCCGACAGAGCGGACGTCGAGGCCGTCCCGGGCGACGACGCGGCGATGTTGCGGGTCGGCGGACAGCGGCAGGTGATCTCGACGGATCACCTGCGTGCCTTTACGGATGATCCCGTAGTGATGACCCGGATCGCGGCGATACATGCGCTGGGCGACGTCTGGGCGATGGGCGCAACCCCGCAGGCGGCGACAGCGACGGTGATCCTGCCGCGAATGTCGGCGGATCTGCAGGAGCGCAGCTTGGCCGAGATCATGGCGGCAGCCGCCGAGGTGATGTCCGACGCGGGGGCGGCCATCGTCGGCGGACATTCCTCGATGAGCGACGAAATGACCATCGGATTCACCGTCACGGGGCTGTGCGACGCGGACCCGATTACCATTGCCGGGGCCAAGGAGGGGGATGTCCTGATCCTGACGAAGCCCATAGGCTCGGGCGTCATCATGGCCGCCGAGATGGCCGGGGAAGCACGCGGTGACATCGTAGCAGAGGCCTTTGCCTCGATGGTTCAGCCGCAAGGCGCGGCCTCGAGGATCTTGGCAAATGCGCATGCGATGACGGATGTTACGGGCTTTGGCCTTGCTGGCCACGTGGCTGGAATTTGCGAGGCGTCCGGCCTTTCCGCGGCCGTAGACATCGCCGCAGTACCACTCATGGAAGGCGCATTGGAGCTTTCGGAGGCTGGAATCGGATCGACACTCCTGCCGGACAACAAGGCTGGAGCTGGCGTGGTGATCGGAGCGATTGGCCCACGGGGCGACCTGATGTTCGATCCGCAGACGGCAGGAGGGCTCTTGGCCTGCGTGCCGCAGACAGAGGCCGCCGCGATACTGACAGCTCTTCAAGAAGCGGGATACCCGGCCGCTCGGATCGGGCAGATGGTCGCCGGAGTAGGCGTCAGATTTCGCTGAGCCGTGCTTCGATCTGCGCGGCGAGCGCGTCTTGGCCGGCATGGTCGAGGCTGTCCGCCCGGAGGACGTCCAGAACCTCGTGATCGTGCACGGTACGGGATTTGGCATAGGCCGGATCGTAGTGCTGCTCCATCAGCGCCGACGCCAAGCCTTTGAAATCGCCGGCCTTCATCTGCTCGATCCAACCATCCACGATCTTGTGGCCACGGAAGTAGCGCAGCGGTTCGAGGCGGCTGGCCAGCGTGTCGGGATCTGCAATCACATCGGCATAGGCCATCGTAAGGTAGGCGGCGCGAGCCTCGAGCGGAGCGGTGATCTCGATCCGCGGAGCGGTCCGCATGATATGCCACAACTTTGGGGGCAGGGTGAGTTGCCCGATCTTGCTGCTCTCGGCTTCGACGACGACGGGGCGTGTCGGGTCCAGCTTGTCCAGAGCGCTGATGAGCGCCGATTCAAAGCCCTTTTGCGCAGGCTGACCGCCCTCGACCGCCCCGAGGAGCGAGCCGCGATGCCGTGCCAGCCCCTCAAGGTCCAGCACCTGAACGCCCCGCCGCGCGAGCAGGGCCAGAATGTCGGTTTTCGCGGTGCCGGTATTGCCGTCGAGCAGGATCAATTTGTGCGGGAGCGGCTGTTCGTAGAGCGCCTTCTGCACCAGCCGTCGATAGGTCTGATACCCGCCCTTTATCGTATCGGCCCGCCAGCCGATCTGTTGCAGGATCGAGGTGAAGGAACCCGACCGTTGACCACCGCGCCAGCAATAGATCAATGGTCGCCAGCCGCCATCATATTGAAATAACTCATTTTCGATGTGCTGCGCTGCGTTTCGGGCGACAAGGGCGGCGCCGACTTTGCGGGCATCGAAAGGGCTGGTTTGCTTGTAGAGCGTGCCGACCTCGGCGCGCTGGGCGTCAGACAGAACGGGCAAGCTGATCGCGCCGGGGACGTGATCTTCGGCAAATTCCGCGGGTGAACGCACGTCGATCACGGTGTCGAAGCCGTGTCCGCGAAGCTCTGCTAGGGTATCAAAGATCACTGGCATATGGTCCTTTATCCTGCCCGGCAAGGCGGCGAAAGGGGCTGATTGGTGACGCGGACCCGGTTCCTGCCCCACGGCGTTTGCGGCCGATCGGCCTGCCTCGCGACTCGATGGTTAACGCCATCGGGGTGGCCGAAAACGGCTGTCGGTCTGCCGTCGGTGTGACGTCGGTATGCCGTCGGTGCCATTTTCGGCATTGCCGGATTTCGGCACCGAACGTTGCACATCGCTGGTCAGCACCGTGCCGCAACGGTAAACCATTTCTGAATGCCGCCTGACAAAGCCGGAGCCTTCCAGATGCGCCCCACCGACCTCGTTCTGACCCCGACCCATCTGCGGTTTCTCGACCGTCGGTTCGCCTGCACGATTGGCCGGGGTGGCATTGTCTCTGACAAGCGGGAAGGCGACGGGGCGACGCCACGCGGGGAGCACGATCTGGTGGGTATGCTCTATCGTCCCGACCGGATGTCCAAGCCTGCCGATTGGGCAGTGCCGATCCGCCCCGGCGATCTGTGGTCGGACGATCCGAAGCACGAGGACTACAACCTGATGGTCCGGGCCCCCTATCCGCACAGTCACGAAGTGCTGCGCCGTGCCGATCCGATGTATGATCTCGTGCTCATCACCGATTGGAACTGGCCCCGGGCAGAGCGTGGAGCGGGATCGGCGATATTCATTCACCAGTGGCGCAGGCCGGGTTATCCGACGGCAGGGTGCGTCGGGCTGAGCCGGTCGGACCTTCGCTGGATCGCGCCCCGGATCAAGATCGGAACCAAGCTGATCGTACGCTGAGCCGCCGGTCTGCCCCTCCGGGGGTGAGTGGCCGCATCGGGCGATACGGGCTGTTGGTCGATTGCTCGTTCACCCGGCCTATTCGATCTGTCCGGCCTGCCGTGGCATTGGCCACGTGCGCCCTCATTCTGGCGCCTGCATTCCATCAATCCGGGTATCGTGAAAGCCAGAGGGCGTGCCGCGTGGAGACGGGGTGCCGCTCCGTCATGGTCCTCACCCGCATTCTGCGCTTGCAATATGTCAAATACCATCCATATAACATCCATACAGATGGAGAAACGCGAATGAGCAATGTCAGGCAGCTAAGAGACAAGCAACCGGAGAACGAAAAGCTCACGATCAATCTGGGGTTTGTCGATCTCGGGCGGATCGACCTGCTGGTGCAGGAAGGCTTTTATTCGAACCGCAGCGATTTGATCCGCACGGCGATCCGCAACCAGTTGGAAAGCCACGGCGCGGTCGTGGCCAAATCGCTTGAGCGTCACACGATGGACCTTGGCCTGCGGGACTATTCCGTGGCCGATCTCGAGGCGGTTCGGGATGCGGGTGAAGTCCTGCACATCAAGGTGGTGGGGCTCGCCCGGTTCGATCCCGCGATTTCCGCCGAACTAGCCCGCGAGACCATCGGCTCGATCACCGTCCTAGGCGCCTTGCAGGCCAGCGCCGAGATCAAGAAGGCCCTCGTCGACCGCATCAAATAGGGTGCATCCCGCATAAACAGGAACCCATATGAAACGTTTCAACGCAGGCGCTCCGCGTCAGGCGACCGATGGCGCACGCCTGTCGGCAGCACAATCACTTGTCCAACGCACGCTCGCTCAGCACGGTTTGATGCCGCCGCCCGACGGGTCCGGCACGTCGCCGATGCCCGCGCTGCCGTCGCTCGATCGAATGCTGGCGCAGTTTGCGGGACCGGGGGGCGCCGCAGCTGCCACCCCTGACGCGATGCCTGTCGGCGCAACCTTTGAAAGCGACACCTATACCTGTGCGGCTGGCAGTCGCGCCTATCGGACCTATGTTCCGGCCTCTGCCGCGCAGGGGCTGACCGGCGTGATCATGATGTTGCATGGCTGCACCCAAACCCCCGAGGATTTCGCAGCCGGCACCGGCATGAATGCTTTGGCCGAAGAGCATCGCCTCGTCATCGTCTATCCGAAGCAGTCGCGCGGCGATAATGCGCAATCGTGCTGGAACTGGTTCAGCCGGGGCGACCAGCAAAGGGGCCGTGGCGAACCGGCGATCCTCGCCGGGCTCGCGGCGCATGTGGGCGGGCTCCACGGGATCGGCCGCGACGCGACATTCGTTGCGGGCCTGTCGGCCGGCGCCGCGATGGCCGTCATTCTGGGTGAAGCGTATGGCGACGTGTTTGCCGCTGTCGGTGCCCATTCGGGTCTGCCCGTAGGGGCGGCCCGGGATGTGCCCTCCGCCTTTGCCGCGATGGCGGGCAATGCCACCGGGCAGGCCCGTCCGCCGCAGATCCACGGACCTGTCCGCACCATCATCTTCCACGGCACGGCCGATCCGACGGTGCATCCCTCGAACGGGGAGGCGATCGCACGCCGGGCGATCGACGCATATGCCCCGCAGAGCATCGAGTCCTCTTTGACCGAGCATAGGGCGGGCCGTCAGGTCAACCGTGTGATCTCCTGTGGCCCCGACGGCACCGCCATTGTCGAACACTGGGCGATCGAGGGCCAGGGACACGCTTGGTCGGGCGGCCGGACGGCCGGCACCTACACCGATCCCACCGGCCCCGATGCCAGCGCGGAAATGATCCGCTTCTTTTTCGAAACCTCACATTCGGACCAATGACATGACAGCGATGACCCTGACCTTCGACGCCGTGGACGAAGCCACGCCCGGACCCAAATGGGCCGCACGCTGGCACCGTTCGTGGCCCGCCTACGAGGCGTGGTTCGTGGCACGCGGTGGAGACAGCGGGCCATCGCGCGAGGAGTGCCGGTCCGCGTTGCGGCGCCACATGCCGGAGCTCGTCCCGACCTATGATCGATTGGTCGCCCTGGCAGGGGGGTCGGACCGCGCTGCCCGTTTCTTGTCGACATGGTGCCCGCCGACCTATCTCGGCGGCTGCTCGGTCGCCGCCGCCGCCAGCAAGAGGCACGTTCGGCTGGTCCGCAACTACGATCTGTCGCCCGAGTTGAACGAAGGCTTGCTGCTGCGCACCCAATGGCGTGGTCGCGCCGTGATGGGCATGGTCGAATTCCTGTGGGGATTGTCGGACGGCATCAACGATGCCGGTCTTTGCGTGGCGCTGGCCTATGGCGGCCGGTCGGAAACCGGCGTCGGCTTCGGCATTACGACGATCCTGCGCTATGTGCTCGAGACCTGTGACACCGTCGAGGAGGCGCTTGTCGCCTTGGCGCGGGTGCCGTCCCATATGGCCTACAATCTGGTGCTTGCGGATGCGTCCGGCCGTTTGGCCAGTGTCGAGATGGCACCGGGCGGCGGGTTGACCGTGATGCCGAAGCCCGTCGCGACCAACCATCAGAGCGGTAATACCGCGGCCGATCGCCCCGCCTTCACCCGCACGTTCGAGCGCCGGGCCCATCTCGAGACGCTCCGCGTCAAACCCCGCAAGCTGAACCGACATTTCCTGACGCCGCCGCTGTTGCAGGACCGGTATGCCCAGGGGTTCGGCACCCTGTTTACCGCCGAATACGATCCAAAGGCGCGGGCTCTTGGTCTGACGCTGAACGGCGAGCGATGGAATCAGCCTTTGGATGCGTTCGAGGAGGGGCAACGCATTGCCAACTATGCCCAAACGCCCCTCGCGAGGCCGACACCAGCGACACCGCCCCACTCGGAGCCGCCGAGTATCGGTGTCGATGTCGATTGGGCTTTGGCGGGATCGATTGATTGGTCCGCCGTTGCCCGGGATTTCGCGGAGGGCAGGGGCCGTGACATCCGGTCGTATCTTTCGACCGGCGCCCCACGCCGGAGCTGTGCCGTGCCATCAGTCTTGCCGTCATCGGCGCAAGGGCCGATCTGTCACGCAACCAACTGAGCGATTGGCGAAGCCGGGCCGATCTCGGCGACCGGGCCGTTCCTGAGTGGTGGCCGGGTCGCGCCGGGATGTCAGCCGGGCTTCGTGGCGACCATGCTGGCGCGTTCGCTGAAGCTGGCGTGCCAGGCGGCGAGCGCGTCGTTGCCTGCCCGCCAGCCGCGTGCGTCGTGCCGCAGATCGAGGTAGGACAGCGCACAGGCCACGGCCATGTGGCTGATGTCGAGCGGCCCGGAGAGGTGGCTCATCCAGCGCTCGTTGATGGCACTGACGCCCCGGCTGGCTTTGCCCCATTGGGCGTCCATCCATGCGGCGCTTTGCATCTCGGGCGTGCGGAACCGCCCCTCGTAGGTGAGGTTGACGGCCGCGTCCATGATCCCGTCGGCGGTGGCCTCGAGCGTCAAAACCTCCCAGATCCGCGCCTCGGGGTAGAATTTGCCTCCTGCCAGCGCGTCCAGATAACGGGTGATCACCCGGCTGTCGTAGATCGCGGGCCCGTCGCCCCGCAGCAGCGCCGGGATCTTGCCGATCGGGTTCGCGGCCATGACGCTGGTGTCGGTGGCCAAGGGCGTGGTGCTGACCTCGACCTCTTGGACCCGGTCCGTCAGCCCGGCCTCCCGGATCAGCAGCCGTGCCTTGCGCACGAAGGGCGAGGCGGGGGAGATCAGCAGTTTCATGTCGGTGCGCCTTTGCTTGGGTGTTCTATCCTAGTCTTGTCGCGGGGCGAGCATCAAGGCGGATAGCAGCGCGGTGTCGGAGCCGAGCGCCGAGGACTTCACGCTTTGCGCGGCCCGAAGCCGCACCTCGTCGGGCTTGTTCTGGTTGAGCTTCCACGTTCCATCAATGCTTGAGACCTGCATTCGCGCCGGCACGATCTGACGCATCATCCGGTCGAGCGCGTCGGGTGTCATCTTGGAGGCGGTCCAGGGCGTCTTGGGCTGCAGCGCCTCTTCGAAATGCGCCGACTGCCGGTCGAGCATCTCGCGCATGTCCTCTTGCGGCAGGAGTTCCAGCGTGCCGCGCAGGTGCACGGCGACGTAGTTCCAAGTGGGCACCTGATCGTCGACCCCATACCAGTCGGGCGAGACGTAGCTGTCAGGCCCGCTGACCGCGATCACCGCTTGCGTCGGCGCATCGAGCGCCCGCGCGATGGGGTTGGACCGCACGAGGTGCAGATCGAGGCTGTCCCCACTGGCGTTCAGCAAGAAGGGCACATGCGCCAGCAGCGGCCCGTCTTGACCGTTGATCGACAAGATCCCGAACCCCCGTTCCCGCGCAAAACCGAGGTTCTGATCGCGCTCGGCTCTGCGGAAGATCGGGTTGGGGTGCATGGCCGGTCCTTTGGATTGGGGTGTCAGACCGCTGGGGGTCTGCCGGAGTGGAGGTTGCGCCAAAAGAGCCGTATTTGGGGCCAAAAGAAGCGTCAGCCGAGGAGATGATCCCCGTCCGTTCCGCGGATTGTGGTGGCGACGATTTGTCCTTCGGGCTGGTCCGCGTCGAAGTGGACTTCGGCGAAGTGCTCGGTTCGGCCCATGCGGGGGGATTCCATCAGGACCTGATGCCTCTGCCCGATCTGGGCGGTCAGGTGCCGGGTGACGGCCTTGGCTCCTGCGGCGCGCAGGTCGGCGGCGCGGGCCTTGATAGCTTTGCCGTTGACGGCGGGCATTCTTGCGGCGGGCGTGCCTTGCCGCGCCGAGTAGGGGAAGACGTGCAGCCATGTGAGATCGCAGTCCTCGATCAGCGCCATGGAGTTGCCGTGCGCGGCCTCGGTCTCTGTCGGGAAGCCTGCGATGATGTCGGCCCCGAAGGTCATGTCGGGCCGCAGCCGCCGCGCCTCTTGGCAGAAGGCGATGGCGTCGTCACGCAGGTGCCGCCGCTTCATCCGTTTGAGGATGAGGTCGTCGCCGTGTTGCAGCGACAGGTGCAGGTGCGGCATGAGCCGGGGCTCGGTCGCGATGGCCTGCATCAGCGCCGGGTCAGCCTCGATGCTGTCGATGCTGCTGATCCGCAGGCGCGGCAGGTCGGGCACGAGTTTGAGGATTCGCAGGACGAGATCGCCGAGATGCGGCCGCGCGGGCAGGTCTGCCCCCCATGAGGTCAGGTCGACGCCGGTGAGCACGACTTCGTTGTAGCCCTTGTCCACCAGCCGCTTGATCTGATCGACCACAACGCCCGCGGGCACGGAGCGCGAATTGCCCCGCCCGAAGGGGATGATGCAGAAGGTGCACCGGTGGTCGCAGCCGTTCTGCACTTGCACATAGGCCCGGCTGCGTGTGCCGAAGCCGTCGATCAGGTGACCGGCGTTTTCGGTCACCGACATGATGTCGTCGACCTGCACCGCCTCGGTTTTTCCGATCAGGTCGGGGGCCATTTGCGCCCAGGTGCTGGCGGCCATCTTCTCGGTGTTGCCGATGACCTTGGAGACTTCGGGCATGGCGGCGAAGGTGTCGGGTTCGGTCTGAGCGGCGCAGCCGGTGACGATCAATGTAGCCGTCGGGTTGTCGCGCCGCAGCTTGCGGATTTCCTGCTTGGCCTTGCGCACCGCCTCGGCGGTCACGGCGCAGGTGTTGACGATCACCGCGTTCTGCACGCCGGCTTGGCTGGCGAGATCCTTCATCGCCTCGGTCTCGTAGGCGTTGAGGCGGCAGCCGAAGGTGGTGAACTTGGGCGGTGATTGGGTGCCGTCAGCCATGCCAGACACCGTCGAAGACATGCGCGGTCGGGCCGGTCATCCAGACGCCATCGTCGCGCCAGTCGACCGCGATGTCGCCACCGTCGAGCGTGATGGTCACGGACCGTCCAGTGAGGCCCCTGCGGGACGCAGCCACCGCCGTCGCACAGGAGGAGGAGCCGGAGGCGAGGGTGATTCCCGTGCCACGCTCCCAAACCCGCATCCGGATGTGATCCGGCCCGATCACCGTCGCGAACTGCACGTTGGTGCGTTCGGGGAACAGCGGGTCGTGTTCGAAGCGCGGACCGAGCGTGGCGAGGTCGATGCTCTCGGCATCCTCGACGAAAAAGGTGCAGTGCGGGTTTCCCATCCCGGTGGCGGTCGGTTCCCCGTCCAGCGGCAGGGTCAGCGTGCTTGATTCGCGAGACAATGGGATCTCGTGCCACAGAGTTTGTGGGTGTCCCATGTTGACCGACGTGAGCCCGCCGCCGGCATCACGAGCATAGAGCAGCCCCCGGTCGGTGCTGAGCGTCAGCGTATCGGAGCCGCGTTCGTCCATCAGCCAATGTGCGATGCACCGGGTGGCGTTGCCGCAAGCCGCCGATAGCGAGCCGTCGGCGTTGTAGAACGTCAGATGCACGTCGGAGCCTGCCCGGTCAGAAAGCACTGCCAGTTGGTCATAGCCGACCCCCCGGTGCCTATCGGCCATGGCCCGGATCGTGTCGATCGGCACGGCGGGCGCATCGCCCCGACCGTCGATCACGACGAAATCGTTGCCCAGCCCGTGCATTTTTCTGAACCGTAAAGCCATTGTCCCGCCTTTGTGCATCTGCGGCGATATAGACGAGCGAATGGAATGAATCCAGATGTTGCGCATTTATGGGTTGACCCCAACCGCACAGCTTTCTAAACGACGCCTCGTGGGGCCTGTAGCTCAGCTGGTAGAGCAACTGACTTTTAATCAGTAGGTCTCGGGTTCGAACCCCGACGGGCTCACCACTATTATCAATAGCATAGTTGTATTTTGCGTCTTCACCGATCTGACTGGGTAAGCGCAGGGTAAGCTTCGAGTTGGTTTTCTTTTGCTTTCGTCCGAATCCTGACGCAACCTGAGCGGGATTTGGAGGATTTGGATGGGTCATATTAGGCTCGGGACTTTGCCGCAGTCAAAGAAGTGGCGTGATGTCATCCAGTTGCTGGAGTCGTCGGCACCACTTGAGAATGTAGCAGAGGCAGCAGCGCGGGCGTCCGAGCTGGATTTGCGTCGCGCCTCAGACGATCCAACCTTCCAATTTGTTGCGCAGTTGCTGGTCAAGTTGCCTTTGCTCGCCAGAGCGCCGGGCTTTGAGGCAGCCTTGTCGGAACTTGGTGTTAAGCGCAGCGCTTTAGATTCGGTGTCTGGGCTGTTGGCCGGTCTCAATGACGCGATCACCCAACACAATTTTGACAATGGCCGATCTTCCGACGCGGGGGAGATGGGCAGAGCGGCGCTTCTGGAGAGCCTTTCGGTTCAGATGCGCGGCCAACTGCCGACGCTGTTTGAGCCCACGCCGCAGGAGATCCGGAAGGCTCTGGCCTCTTTCGCCAGTGGGCAGAACTTCGCGGTGCTAGCTCGGGATTTCTTTGCGCGGCTGAGTTACCGCTCACTAGACTACTACCTGAGCCGGGAGTTGGCAAACCATACCGGCGTGGGCAAGCGCTTTGCCGACGATGCAGCCCGTGTGGAGTTTTCTCGGGCCTTGTCACAGCACACGTTCGAGGCCTCGCGGATCGTGGAAGAGTTCGCGGGCGGCTGGTACGGAAAGACGGTCTGGAAAGAGCAGTCCCTCAGCCAGGACAAGATCAACGACTTCACCCGGTATGCCTTTAAGAAGATGAGGTCCGAGCTTGGCCGGCGCCGCACCTCCGTCTGAGCATATCGTCACCTGCTTTGCGCCCTTGGCGGATCGCGACGGTGATGAGCAATTGCGCTTTGAGATTGACGGCAAGGTCAAATCCGTCTCGATTCGTATCGGCCAGTTGAGCCGACAGCTTGTGGCGCAGTTGCCGGAAATGGCGATTGATCTTATTGAATTGGCGGCTTTTGTGTATGCCATTGATTCCAGCGTAAGTCGCGGCGGACTCGCGGATCAACAGATGGGCGCGAAGTGGCATCGGCGCTTTTGTGTCGAGGTTCCCGTGCGGGAGTTGGATCGCTGGTCGGACCCTGATCTGAAACGTGAGCTTGAGGAAGCCCTGATGTTTCTCTCTGGCGACCGTTTCGAGTTCTCGTTTGTTCCGATGGACGGTGATGATCGCGGCCAAACGAAGTACTTCGAGTTCGGGCCGGAGGGGTCTTGGGTGCCAGACTCACTACTAATGTTTTCCGGTGGTCTGGATTCCTTTGCGGGAGCGCTCGAAGAGATCATTGAACGTAAACACAAGGTTGGGCTGATCAGCCATTTCTCGGCGACAAAGATTGCGCCGATACAGCGTGACCTGCAGAAGCACTTGGCTTTGAAGCTCGGCTCACAGACCCTTAGACACATTCCCATGCGGGTGCAGTTGCGCGGCGGCACCAATGCCGAGGGCACGCATCGTGCCCGATCTTTCCTCTTCGCCGCACTTGGCATGGCGACGGCGGTGGCTTTCGGGAAAGATCGGGTGTCTTTCTATGAAAACGGTGTGGTAAGCCTCAACCTTCCGTCGGTGGGCAATGTGTTGGGCACGCGGGCGACGCGGACAACGCATCCGCAGACGTTGCGGCGGTTCCAGAGCCTCTTTAGCCGGATTTTTGAGACTCCGCTACGTGTGGACAACCCGTTCTTCTGGCGCACCAAGACGGATGTGATTGAGACCATCGCCCGGCTGGGGATGGCAGACCAGATCGCTTTCACCCGCAGTTGCGCCGATGTTCACAATCAGACCAAACAGTTCGCTCATTGTGGACTTTGTTCACAATGTATCGATCGCAGGTTCGCGGTGCTAGCGGCTGGACTTGAACGGTTTGATCCGCCGGAGGCCTACCGGGTTGATCTGATGACTGGCATCAGGGCCCGAGTTCAAGACAAGGAGGCAGCGCTATCTTATGTTCGTGCGGCGCTTGGCTATGAGATGATCGCTGGGGCAGACCTGCTGACGCGCTACCCGGCGATATTGAATGCGGTGGACCATCTTGGAGAACCCTCTGACTCGTCACTTAGACGAATTGCTGGACTCCTGCAGAGACATGGTCAGGCAGTCGTCTCGGTTATGCGCAAGGAACTCGGAGTGCGTCGTCCCGACGAATTTCCAGCCGACAGCCTGCCTCATTTGTTTGGCAGGATTCAGAACGCACAAGCCTGGCCCGAGGGACCATCTTTATCGCCTGAACATGACCCGGTTGAGACGAAAGAGGCTTTCGAATTGGTGATTGATCGCAAGCGCCAGCTTGTCGTGATCAACGGCATCATCTCGATCAAGGGGGCGGCGTATCGCCTACTGTCCGTTCTGGCGGATGAACACTTGGTCGGAGCAGGGCAAGGACTCGACCCGCTTGATTACCCGACGCTCAGTGGTGGAGTCCTGGCAGATCGATTGGGTCTGCTCGACGATGCTGCGGTTCGCCAGTCAGTGAATCGCTCTCGGTCGCAACTTGCACAGAGATTTGGGTCAGCTGACTTTGAGGCTGAGGATGGCAAGGTGCTGATCGAAAATATCCCCTGGAGTGGGTATCGGCTGGCACCTGATCGGGTCACCGTGCGGGTTCAGTCGCCCAAGTGACATCATTCGATCACGTCAAAATCATCGACGCTGTCGAGTGGACCGCGTTTGCGGAACCGCGCCATAAGATCGACCTGGCGTCCGGGTGCGACAGAGCCGTAGGATCTAAAGGTCGTGAGGACGTCGTCGTGCCCCATGTTTTGCGACCACGCCTTGTAGTCCTCGGGCGTACGGCAATGGTCTTTGGCCAGTTCGGCTAAGGTATCACGGACCCGGTGGGGTGAGAACGGCGGCAATCCTGCATCAACGAAAGCCTGTTTGAAAATCTTGGCAGCTGATGACGGGCTCTTCCAAGGGCTTCGATCAATGCCAACGGCAGAGAAGCGACGAGATGACCCGAGCCCCACCCTTGTCTTGGGAAACAGCGGGTCACTGTCCGAGAAATGATGCTGGAATCTCAATTCAGCGATCCAGTCGCGGACGACCTGCTCACACTCCCGTCCCATCGGATAGAATGCCGTGGTGAAGCTTTTGCCAAACTTAGTGTCGACGGAGCGACCGTCAAAGTTCACGCAGGAATTAACCAGATCAACATGGCCGAGGCGCAGGGTGATCGCTGCGCCTTCGCGCGATCCGGACAGAAACAGGAAAGCGATCAAGGCACGGTCCCTCCGCTGCAACACCGTCTTGACCGGCATTCCGGAGATAAGCTGGACAACTTGCGAGGGAGATGGGTGAGGCTTCCAGAGGGACGAGCGACGGGCGGCGTCTGACTTGCGATCGGGCGACAGGAACTCGATATCTGACCTCGTGATCCTGGACTTGTAACCGGATTGATCCGCAAGCCAGTGGTAGAAAGCCTGGACCTCACGCAGTGTTCCATTGATCGACGCGAGGGACAGTTTGGCCCCGGTGCGCTGGTTTTGCTGAGATGCGAGACGGCGCTTGTAACTGCGGGCGCGCTCAGAATGGAAGCTGCGAAAATCCTTGCCGTCGAGGAAGCTCTCGTAGCTGGCGATGGCAGCGGCGGCCTAGTCGATCGAGGCATCCGACAGCCCCTTGGCCTCCATACGCCAGACCAGGTACTTGCGCTTGATCCGCAGGTTATCCGAGTTGCGCTTTGCCATGGGTCTGGGCCTCCCTTGCTGAGGTATCATTTAAACGGGGCTCGGGCAGGGACACTATTCTTGGGTTGGCCTGTTGCACTGCGACCTCGATCTTGGCCCGAATGGCCTCAAGATCGGCACGTTTGACGACCTTGTTGAGGATGCAGCCGCAGGCGGGGCAGAGCGCCTTTAACATGCCCGTTGTCGGTGTTTTCTGGGTATATTCAGCAAATTTTCCATCGGGCTCTTGTGGTGATTTGCATCCGAGGCAAAAGAGGTGATGGAGTGCCATTTTGGTCTTTGCTTCTGAGCGCCGGTGGCCGAGAAAAGTTTTTAAATCGGCGCCTCGGATCAGCCATGGCACCTTGGCGCGATCCGCTTCGAGGCCCTTGTCCTTGATCCACCGAATGATCGTCTGACGGTGACGCCCTAGCGCCTGCGCCGCTTCCCAGACAGTATAGACCTGATGGGTCTTAATGCGATTAGGGGAGGGAAGCCGGGCCATCAGGACGCCTCCGGCGGCAAGGGGCCGGATGTGTTCTGGCAAATCTGGGCGGCCTCCCAGGCGCTGACGTCCTCTTCGCGGTAGAGGACACGCGCGCCGATCTTCAGGAAGCGCGGGCCCTTACCCAGCCAGCGCCATTGCTCCAACGTCCGGGGCGAGAGGTGCCACCGGGCGGCCAGTTGGTCTTGAGTGAGTTTGGTCATGTGTTGCTCTCTGCCGTTCAATGCCAGTCGAGGAGTTTCGACGGGCTTGTGCAGAGAATGGTGCGCCTCGACAGCGGGAAAATATGTGGTCAGAGGCGAGAAAGGTGTGACCAATCTCGCTCGTAAGTGGCTGTTTTTATTAATAGGAAAAGGAGTCAGTGTCTACCAAGCTAGAATACAGTGACATTGGAGGATCTGTTGCGTTAGTTGCTCCGCGACTCTGGACAGGCTTGTGCTGGCCTCGACTGCATACGGCATCACTCACGATGAGGAAGGGGTGGCCTGAACAGAGCTGATCGAGATTAAGGGCGCGTAAGCGCTGACGTTGGCCGATCGGCGGCTGTTCGACATACTGCTGCGCCATGCCTTCGTGCCTGACCTGGCGTCGGAGCATAGGCGCTTTGATATCGAAATTGTTGACCAAAGAGAAACTCATGAAAGTAATGATGGGCTTGTGCAGACGATTGAAGCCCTCATGACGACCGTGGTGACGAACCAGCGCCCAGACGGATCAACCCACCGCGTGCAAGTCCTGGGCTGGAACGATCTGTCAGACACCATGCGGAAGCGTAGCAACCTCAAATACGTCCGGCAGGCATGAGATGCATTCGCGATCGTACTTGAACCGATGGCGCACGACAGCTTATCGGTGCGGAATCCTGGGCTGAATGGCATAGAGACAGTCGTCCAGTGGCAGCAGCGTGTGCCGCCGAAACGCATCGATGATGGCTTCCTCTGTCTCAGTCAGAACCGTGGAGCGAGGTTTCTTCGGCCCGGTCGTCAGATCCGCGACCGTCGCCTGCTTGCGCCTTTTGGCCTCCGTCCTAGGTTGGATGGCCAACTCCCTGCTCAGTAGCGCGAGCAAAGCTTGCGATCTCTGTACTGTTGATCTGACGGCGTGCGTGGTCATGGCGCTTCTGTGACGAACGTGGCCCACAATGCTTCCTTCCCTTCCTGAGAAAGGACCGCATCATCAAACTGTGGGATCAAATACCTAGGGAAGGCCACTACTCCGCTCAAGGAGAGTGTCTTTCAACAGGGCCGCCAAGGGGTATTGAACCGGCCGCAACGTGCGAAGCACTGCGACCAAGGCCGGATAAAGCCAGGACCGGCTGTGAATGGTAGCGAGATCCACGCCCACGCTGTCCGCTGACCTATGTCAATGTCACCAAGATCAAAATTGGATTTGGTTTCCAAATTCTAAATGTGCCGATATAATGGGCATTTAGGAGTTGCCACGATGAACATTACGTTCCGATATTTAGAGCTCTTGAATGCGGTCGTTGTTTCAGGATCGATCAGCAAGGCGACGCGTCTCACCGGCCTGTCGCAGCCGACGATTTCGCAGCAATTGGCCAAGTTCGAAGAAGAGCTTGGAACGCAGCTCATCTTTCGAATGCGCGGCCAGAATGTCGAACTGACGCCGGCTGGCGAACATTGGTTTCGGGCGTCCCGTGACCTTTTGAACCGGAGACAGGAATACGAAACCGAACACTCTCATAGCTTCAAGGACGAGCAGATATTGCTTCGGTTCGGGGCCACGCCATCCTTGCGCGGCCGATTCACCGAGGCCGCGGCCTCCATAGCTATCGAGATCGGGCGCTTCACACGGTTCGAACATGTATTTGCGCTCAACTCCGAAGACATCGTCGAAATGATAGATGCGCACCAGATCAACTGCGGCGTGGTCAGCGCGGCAAATGTCGAAGACCACATGGCCACGCTGTCGATCCGCCACCTTTTTCGCGACCGGATCGTCTGGGCAGTGCCGAATTCGGTTTCGCTTGAACAGGTGGCAGAGTCACTGGCCCATCGCGACAGGTCCAGAGATGTTGCCGGCGCCCTCAATCGGCATGTCGAGGTCACCGCGGCCGTGCCATGGGGAAACCGAACGCAGGCATGGTACCGTGACAACCTACCCAACTCGGCACCGTTCTTCCGGGCTTCGACGCACCAGGTCGCCGTGGACATCGTCGCCGCAGGTCTTGCGACCTGTCATTGCCCTATGTCGCTTTTGCCAAATCTCACTAGCCATACCCTCGACCGTCTCAGGCTCTATGATCTCGAGATGGTCGGTCGTGACGCTGTGCTAATCATGCCTCGACACCTGACGTCGCTGCGGCCTTTCCTCCTGTTTCAAACGCGGCTTTGCGAATATGTCGAGCAAAGCATCAACAGCTCAGCCTCCAAGCAGAGCTTCGAGAAGTTGCCGTTGCCGTGTGGTCCGATTTCCGGGATCGCGATCTAACCCGGCCCGCCTCGGGTTAACGTTCTTGGGGCCAACGGAATTGCGGCTTTGACACCCGCGGAGGAGTACGCCCCGTCGCATCGAGAGCCGCCCCCCAACGAGGCCCATTACGATCATTCGCCTTACCAATATACAAAATTGGCCGCTGCCGCGTTTGCCTCAGATGCCGGCAAACCGATCGCAAAACCCGCGCTCACTCGCTGATCTCTGCGACGTCTTCTGACGTAGTCCCAAGAACGCCCGATCACTCAGAGAACCATTAAAAATTGGGGAATATTGGTTTAGTTTGCAATGCAGTAGGCCTTAGGGATCCCGCGGCAATCATGGGAAGTACTGCCGCCCAGCGGGTGGGCGGCACCCCCGCCCGAGTGCCCCAAAGGCACGCAGATCTTCGTGCTTGCGTCCCGCCGGGACGCCGCCGTGGCTTGACCAAAAAAAATCTTCGCTGCTACGCTTTCAGGGCGAGACGCCGGATATCGCAGCAAATAAGCATATGATTTCGTTGGAATGGAGCATGCCTGCCAGTCTTTGATATAGCAGGCGAGGGGAGGAACGATGGCAGATACAAACGGAGCATGGACTTTTGGTGGGGGTCCTTTGGCCTGGATCCTCCGTCTCCTGCTCGTGGCAGCGGCAGCATTGATGGTCTATTCGTGGTTCCAGCCTTGGTGGATCGGGGACATCGCCACCATTCGGGGCACCGACGACCTTGTGCTTCATCCATGGGGTATCGACGCGGTCGGTCCGGTCAGGATGGCCTCCGATCCGGCTCTCTACGAGATGCCCGGATTTTTCGAGCCCTTCGTATGGACCTATTTCGCCGTCGCGATGCTCGCTCTTCTGGTCAGCCTCTTTCTGAATGTGAAATTCAGGCTGGGCCCCATCAGACTCCCGCTTGCGACGACGCTGATCCTAATTGTCGGCTTGTCCTACCTGATCACCGTCGGGCTGGCCTATTTCATCGGCGATATGCGCGCCTCTGGTTTGGACATGAGCTTCATCGGTCGGTCGGAATACACGGACCCGACATCGCACCGCAAGGTCAGGATGGATTCGGACCTGCAGGACGGATACTGGTATGCTCTCTATGCGGGGGTGGCGCTGTTCTCGCTGGGGATCATCCGCTTCCTCTTCCTTCGCGAGTGGCGAAAGTAGCGGCAACCCAGCATCCGGTGCGTTCCAGTCCGGATGGGATGGCAGACACTTCATGATCCGAATCTGACCGAGAGCCGTCAGTCGGACCTGCGCGACCCCCGGGATCACCTTGGGGTCGCTTACGTTCGGATGGTCGGTTCTGTTCCTTGGCGATCGCCGCATCGGCGAAGTCACGGACCGACTCGTCCGGAACGCCACCGAGTCATAATCGCACAACCAATATTGCTAATAGGAATATCCATTAAACAATGGTGCGAGCATGTCCTTACTGAAGTCCACAATCATGTAAGGTCGGGAGGCAAAACATGAAATATCACTATTTAATTGCAGGCTTAATCGCCACTGCGTCTGGCATGGCCCACGCCGAGGTAACGATGGAGCGCTTGCTTGCGGCAGGGTCCGAGGAGGAGGCCGGCAACTGGCTGATGATCGGAAAGACGTTCGACCTGAACCGGTTCTCGCCGCTTGACCAGATCAACTCCAGCAACGTCGAAGGCCTGCGCCTGGTCATGGCCGCCCCGGTCGGCGGCATGGAGCCCGCGGGTTTCGGCATCGGCGCCATGCAGACGACCCCGCTTGTCGATGACGGATTTCTCTATCTGTCGGATCCCTGGGGCACGCCCTACAAGTACGACCTGACGAGCGAAACCGCCGCCCGGCCGGTCTGGATCTGCGACACCGGTATCGACAAGGACCCGAGCCAAGGCATCCTTCTGGCGAACCGAGGTCTTGCGCTTTCGGGCAACAACGTCGTCAGCGTTCTGCCTGACGGCCGCGTCGTCGCCTGTGACAGCGATACCGGCGACGTGGTCTGGGATGTGCAAGTTGCAACCGAAGTGGGTGAGGGCTTTACCAACTCGCCACAAGTGATCGGCGACAGGATCATCGTGGGCCAGTCCTATGGTGACTGGGCAACCCGCGGCTGGATCGCCGCGATCGACGCCAATTCGGGCGAGGAACTCTGGCGTTTCTACACGATCCCTGAACCGGGCGAGCCGGGCTCCGAAACCTGGCTCTGCGAGCAGACGGGCAACCCCGACTGCTGGAAGACCGGCGGTGGCGCGGCATGGGTCGCAGGCTCCTACGACCCGGAATCGAACCTCGTCTTCTGGGGCACGGGCAACCCGGTTCCGATGTATGACCCGGAATACCGGCCAGGCGACAACCTCTATACCAACTCGACCGTCGCCCTCGATGCCGATACGGGCGAGCTGGCTTGGTACTTCCAGTACACGCCCGGCGATTACATGGATTATGACGAGGTCGGCCCCGCCCTTCTCGTCGAAGCCAACATCAACGGTGAGGACCGCAAGGTCATGGCCCGCTTCGGCCGGAACGGCATCTTCTACACGCTCGACCGGAACAGCGGTGCCTACATCAACTCGGTGGCCTATGTCGGCAACCTGAACTGGACGGAAGGCATCGATCCCAAGACCGGCCTGCCGATCGAATACGATCCGGAAGCCGACTTGCAGTCCTACGCGATCGGGAGGATCACCCGCGCAGGCGATACGGCCACCACCTGTCCGAACATTCAGGGCGGCACCAACTTCTTCCCGACGGCCTACAACCCCGAACTCGGGCTGGCCTATGCGGGCGGGATCGAAGGCTGTTCCGATCTGTCGGTGCGGGCAGTCGATCCTGGTGACGTGCTCCCCGGCAACATCTTCATCGGTGGCGCAGGTGTGAACAGCGGCGAACAGACCGGATCGATCAACGCTGTCGACGTCGCCACGAACACCGTGACAGCGACGCTCAACACGCCCTACCCGCTGTATGGCGGCGTGATGGCTTCGGCCGATCTGCTCTGGGCCGGGCATATGGACGGGACATTCTCTGCCTACAATGCATCGACCTTGGATGAGCTGTGGTCGATGAACGTGGGAACGTCGTTCTCGGCCGCGCCGATCACCTTCCTGGTGAATGGCACGCAGTATGTGGCGATCACCGGCGGCGGCCTTGGCGTCGGCGGTGGCTTGGCGCCGGAGCTGTCCAACATGCAGGCGGCCAACATGCTATGGGTCTTCGCTCTGGACAGCTAATGACCTGAGAATCCCATGCCGGGCGGCCTCGGTTGCCCGGCATTTCTGCCTTCACCAATCGGCCCAGACAGTGAGATAACATGTCATTGAGTTATGCCACGACTATCCCGCTCGCCGCCCTGACGCTGGCGATCGTGGCGCTAGCAGCGCTGCCCATGCATGCCCAAGAGACAGATGGATATGTGGGCGATCCGGAGCGTGGCAGGGTCGTCTACCGATCGGTCGGATATTGCGGGAATTGCCATGGCTGGGCCGGGGACGGGAAGTCGGGGACCACCCTTCAGGCCCCGGTCGGCCCTAACCTTCGCAAGACCACTCTGGACACGGCGGCACTGATCGAGGTGATCGGATGCGGCCGGCCAGCAACCCCGATGCCCTATCACGATCGGGCCGCCTATCGCGACGGGCGCTGCTTTGGGATGGACCTGGAGGATTTTGAACCTGGAACCGCACCGATGCGCGGCAAGACTTTCAGCGACAGGGATGTCGCAAATGTGGTGGCATTTCTTGAGGCCTACATGATCGGCCGCGCTGAACCTACTTACGAAGAATGCGCGGCGTTCTACGACAATCCGTCGGCGCGAGCTTGCGCGGGCCTGCAGTGACTCCATGAGAGCGCCCAGCTGTCTCTCCGCCTTGTTCTGCTTTGGCCTTTTGGCTCCGATGGCTCTTGCTCAGGATCAGGTTCTTCCTGCTTATTCGATCTGGGACGTGGTTCTGGGCCAGCCGGTCACGCAGGCTCCGGATGCAAGTGTCGGCGAGATCACCTGCGGCACGAATGGCGGGCCTCCGGGGCGGGAGCTTGGCTCCTTTTCGGATTACATGACCTGCACGCCAGAGGAATCCGGCCTGCGCGAAGTCCAGTTCTCCTACGACGACGAGCAGGACTACATCGCCAGGGCGCTCGAGCTGGAATACAAGGCGCTTCAGGGGGGCACATCCGTTTACGCGCACCCCGTCATCGTGTCGGTGCTGGTCGATCCCGAAGGCATCGTGCAGGGCCGCCGGATCGTGACCGATGACCGGACCGAGGATATGGTGCGCCGGACGGCGTTCACCCTGATCCGCAACTTCAAGGGCCGCTTCGGCGAATGGGCGCTCGATTGCAGGGACGTTCCCATGCGGGACGGAGAACAGCCGGTGGGCAACCAGTTTATCCACGAACTGTGCACCGCCCGGTCACCTGACGACACCACCTCAGTCATGCTCGAGGCGACCTATCTGCGCAAGCGCGGCCAGCAAGCCAGGAACCTGGAAACTCAGGAGATCAACACGGGATATTTCCAAAGTCAGACCCGTTTCGAGGAAGTCCTGTCACCCTATGTCCTGTCGGTGGCGCCATGAGATCAGTCCTGCATCCGCCCGTTCGACATGAAGTTCCCGGTCATTGTCGCCGCGTCGAAATCCAACTCCCGGGTTGCAGCGGTCGTAAAGCGGTTCCCGGTCAGGGTGGCGCCCGCCACGGTTCCGCGCCGCAGGTCCGCGCCGTAGAAATCCGTGTAGGACACAGTCGCATTGACGAAGCTCGCCCGGCTCGCCTCGGCTTGGACGAAACCCGCGTAGCTGATGTTTGCGCCGTCGAAAAGGCTCCGTCCCAGACGGGCCCCGTTGAGATTGGTTTGCTGCATCGAGGTCATGCTGAAATCGGCGTTGTTCGCGACGGCATCACGCAAGAGCGTCCTGTCCAGAATCGCACCGGGCAGCTTGGCCGAGGTCAGCCGGGCCGTCTGCATACGCGCCTCTGTCAGGTCGGCAGCAGTCAGATCGGCGCCCGACATTTGCGCGCCGTAGAACATGGCCCGCACAAAATCTCCTTCCGTCATCTGCGCCTGTGTCAGATCGGCCAGATTGAAGTTCGTGCCCCGCGCCGTGACCCCGTCAAGGATCGCGCCACGCAGATTGGCGCGGTGGAACGTGGCGTCCGTCAGATTGGCGCCTGTCAGGTCGACACCGGAAAGATCGGCTTTCTTGAGAACAGCGCCCTGCAAGTCGCAGCCCCGACACTCGTCGCGCTCACCTGCGATCAGGTCTGCAACCGGATCCGCCAAAAGCGGTCCCGCGATGAGTGCCAGGGCCGCCGCCAATACGATCCGCATGCCCGGCTCCCCCCTTCTTTGAACTGGATTGCCCATGACCACTGATAACGGCCGCAACTACCGTTTGCTCAAATTCACGATATTGGTCTTTTCAATGAGCCTTCTGCTCGGCCTGTCATTTGCCGACCCCATCGATGCCCAGTCCGATGCCAGCGAGATCCGTGGAACAGCCGAAGTGATCGATGCCGATATCCTGAGCTTTGGGAACCAGCGGGTCATTCTGTGGGGGATTGACGCGCCGGAACGCCCACAGACCTGCCAGTTGAATGGCGAGTTCTGGGGCTGCTACGACGTGGCCTTTCGCAAACTCCAGCTTCTTGCGGGCAGAGGTGAAGTCGTCTGCCGCTTTCAGGGCGAACCGGACAAACTCGGCCGGCAATATGGCGTCTGCGAAAGCGGTGGAGAGGATCTCAACGCGGAGATGGTCAGAGCGGGCCTCGCCCTCGCATTCATCGAGCAGTCCGACGACTACATGCCCCAGATGTCCGAAGCGATCTCGGTTGGTGCCGGGCTGTGGCAGCCTGACGTCACATTCGAGGAGCCCTGGATTTTTCGCCGGCGCGAGAGCCGGAGCGATTTGAGGTAGGACAGACAATGACGCAGCTTGCCGACGCAATCCTGACACCGGGCCGTGACGGTGCCTATGACGCGGTTATGAAATGGGCGCTCATAATGGCGCTCATCACAATCGGGGCGGTAGTGTCCTACGACTACGGGCTCCTGACCTATCTCTTCAGTGCCGACAGATCACGGATAACGATCCTGATTGCGGTGCTCTATGTCGGGTTCTCGGCCCATTGCCTGTGGATCCTGACCGAGTTGTCGCGTGAATACCGCCGAGCCATGATTTGGAAAGCAAGACTGGCCACAAGCTCGACGATCCCTGACGTTCCGGTCGGCGGCGGGCTGATCGACAGTTACGTCGCCGACGTCATGCGTTCCAGAGAGAACCCGTCGGACGCCGAGGGCAGCGCCCATATGCTGATGATGAGTCTCGGTGCTAGTTTGCGTCGCCGGACGAAGGTGGGCACCTACGGGGCGGACCTGCTCTACAAGCTGGGCATGCTGGGAACGATGGTCGGTTTCGTGATGATGCTGAACTCGATGGGCGACATGGCGAATTTCGACGTCGCGACCCTGCGAGAAGCGCTACAGGACATGATCGCGGGCATGGCGGTTTCGCTTCTGACCACGATCGCTGGCCTCATCGGTGGCATTCTCCTCCGGCTCGAATACAATGTCGCCGACGCGCTCGTCACGGACATCAGCCAGACAGCGGTGTCTTTCACCGAGGTGTCACTACTGCCGAACCTTGCGAGGGCGGAACGCAATGTTTGAGGAAGAGGCCGAACCGGAATTCGAGATTTTTTCGGCGCTCCTGTTCAACGCCTTGAAGGCTATTACCTTCATGTTCTTCATCTCGTTCGCGATGATCAATGCGCCTGCGGAGGAGGGCAAGATCGATCCCAAAGCCGAGATGATCATCACCGTGACCTGGCCCGACAACAATCCCGACGACGTCGATACCTACGTAATGGACCCAGCCGGAAACATCGTTTGGTATAATCAGCGCGAAGCGGGGCTGATGCATCTGGAGCGCGATGACAGGGGCATGTTCAAGGATGTGATCCTCCTCAACAACGAAGAGGTCACGAATCCGCTCAATCAGGAAACTGTGGCCTTCCGTGGTCTGCAGGACGGCGAATATGTCGTCAACATCGTACACTACATAGCCAATGGTGCCGCGCCCCTGCCAGTTGAGGTCAAGATCGAAAAGCTGAATCCTTCGGTCGAGGTGGTCTTCTATCAAACGCTGGAACTGAGGGGCACGGGAGACGAAGTCACCGCCGCGCGCTTCACCCTCGCGGGCGACGAGGTCGAGAATGTCACGAACACCCCCCGAAGCCTCGTGGAAATGACCCGAACCGGAGGCAAGGGGGCTGGCAACGGGCCCGGTGGAAACACGCAGGGGGGCCAAATCGACGCCGCGACCGGCCAGGTGATCCAGCAATGACCTTCACGATCCTGTCTTTAACAGCAGCTTATGCACTTGTGGTATCACTTCTGGCATATCTTGTCCTGCTGTCTCGGCTGCACTGGGTCTTCAAGGTCCTGTCGACGGCGGCGACGGTCGCGCTGATTCCACTGACCTTCAACGCAGTGGGCGAATTGCGCGGCTTACCGTCGGACGGCCCGATCCCGTCGAGCTTCCGCATGCTCTGGGCAGAAATAGTCGAACCCAATCAGCTTCAGGGTGAAATTGGTCAGGTGTTCCTTTGGCTTCAGCCGCTCGACAGCGACAACTATCCCGTGGGTCAGCCGCGGGCCTATCAGCTTCCCTATTCGGACGACCTGCGGATCAAGATCAGCGGAGCCATGAGCGATATCGCCGCGGGTGAAGACATTCAGGGCACTGTTGACGCAGAGGAGACCCTACCCGAGGCGACGGCGGAGGCGCTCGCGCTGGAAATCGAGGACGAAGTCTCCGACCAACAGCCCACCGGCTCGGCCTCGGTGGGCCAGAGGTTCTACCTGTTCGACCCCTCAATGCTGACTTTCGGAACAGCGCAGGCACCAGTCACGCCCGCGAAGCCGCAATGATCGCCCGCCGGTGCCACCTGGTACGGTAGGGCCTTGCGCTCCATGATTAGGGACGATGAGCCGCCCGCGCATCACCATCATCGCGCCAGCCGTTTCGTCGACTGAGAAACGGGAGCATCGCTCCTGCTAGCCCGAACAAGAAAGCAGCGGCAAGCACGCCGCCTACGATCCAGCGTCCCCAGCGCAACGCCTCCACATCGGCGCCGAACCATCCGGTTTCTCCCCATAGAAGGACGCGGCCTCGCTGACCTTCGGCCGCACCGAGCTGAATTGCGCGGCCAAGATCGACCGATCCCGCGCTCTCGCTCAGCCACAGGACGATCTGCCGGCTCTCCCCGGCGGTCATCGACCCAAGCTCCAGTGCTGTCATTCCGGTCGAGGTCGTTGTCACCGGAACCCTTGTTCCGTCGATCGTCGCCAGAAGCGCGCCGGGCACCGTCAGAGCCACATCTTCGGCCGCCTTCCGGCTCTGGACTGTGCCGCTGACCGTCCGCCGGAAAGACCCGAGATCCAAAAGTTCGGACAGTTCGGGGACTTCGCGCATCATCGTCTGGACCGCGACGACGTTCATCAATCTCGGCAGCACCACCGTCCTGATCTGGTCGGCCACGTTCGCGTTCATCGTCAGGCGGATGGCGATGTCGGTTTCCATGCGCTCCTGCAACTCAGCCACCATGAAATCCGCCACGCGCATCGGATCGACCCCCATGTCGGGCGGCAACGGGAAATCCTGCACTTGCAGTTCCGCCTGCAGCGCGGGTGACATGAGGTTGCGCCCGTGGCCCGACATGACCAAAAGCCCCAATCCGGCCGTCAAGATCAGGGTTACAGTGAGAATGCCCTGCCAGATGCGCATTTGGTCTCCGATTTCGCTCGGAGCAAGACTACGCGGTCCGGGAATTGGATTATCCGATAGCCAATATTGGTATCCAATCATTGCGTGGCTCGGCCGGATCGTCCTGTTATCCGGAGGGAAACAGAGGAGACAGGCATGTTCATGCGGGTTGTGTGCATCTTATTGGCCATGCTTTTTGCGCTCCCTGCTCTTGCGCAGCAAGTCCGCGACCCCGCTACGCCTCTGATCCCTGTGACTACCTTCGAGCAGAGCAAGCTCTTGGGAGACTGGTTCGAGGTTGCCCGCACCCCGACCTTGCTGGGGCGGGATTGCCACGGCAACACGGTCCGGATCGAGGAACGCGATGACAGTCGGCTTACGTTGAGGATCAATTGCCATGTGGGCAGGCTCGACGGGCCGATTCTCGCCATAGAGGGGATCGTCGTCGAAATCTCGCCTGGGGTATTCCTCGCCCGAATAAACCGGCTTCCACAGATCGGCAACCTGCCCCTTGTCGTGCTTTGGGAAGCCGAGGATGCCCGTCTTCTCGCGATAGGCGCGCCGCGGGGCGAGATTGGCTTTCTCTGGTCACGGCAGCCAAATCCCGATGCGGCGGCACTAGACGCTGCACGACAGGCACTTGTCGCTCAAGGCTATCGAGAGGGCGCAATAGCGGCGGTGCCCCACGCGCCCTGACGGCGGGTGGTGACCGGATCTGCCCGGCTAACCCGGGTCCTCGTCCCCAAGCTGCCGGTGCAGTATCTTCTCGTAGACGTCGGTTAGGTCCGCCGCACTTGTCGCCTCCATTAGCGCCGTCGGTTTGTCGTCGGCCAAGATCCGTCCATGATCGAGAATGACTATCCGATCCGCGTCTCCGACCTCATCCACGAGATGGGTAGCCCACAATACGGCCACCCCTTCCGTTCGGGCAAGGGCCCGGACATGCGATACCAGGTCGCGCCGAGAAGACGCGTCAAGCCCGGCCGACGGTTCGTCCATTATCAGCAGAGCGGGCTCGTTGATCAGCGCGCGGGCGATTTCCACCCTGCGTTGCTGCCCGCCCGACAGCGTCCGGACGGGCCGGTTCCGGAAGTCGTCGAGGTTGAACTGCGCGCAGAGCGCCTCGATCCTTTGGGCAAGTTCGCCTCCGCTCTGTCCGAAAAGCCGACCGTGAAACCGAAGATTGGCAACGACCGAGATGTCGAGGTCGACCGAGCGAGTCTGAAACACCACGCCGAGCCGGGCGAGAATCCGCGGCCCGTTTGAGGCATGATTGAGACCGAAGAGCTGGACCTGACCTCCATCGGGCGCAAAGAGACCGGCGATGATCTGGAAGAGCGTCGATTTTCCCGCGCCGTTTGGTCCCAAGAGACCTACGAATTCGCCCTCCCGCATCGCTAAAGAGATGCCGGCGAGGGCTTCAGACCTGCCATAGGACTTGCGGATCTCACGTAGGTCCAGCACATAACCGGTCATTCCCCTGACCCCTCGTCCAGTTGCGCCACGATCTCGAGCAGCCGTGCCGGGTTGCGGTCGGCCCGCCGTGTTTCCACCCGGGTTTCGGCGATAATTCGGGCGGGCCGGCCCTGTAACTGGATGACCCGGTCAGCGAGCCGTGCGGCGTCCTCGAGATCATGACTCACGAGGATCATGGTGGGGCGGCGCTGCTCTGCGATCCGGCCGATCACGTCATGGAGTTCGCGCACCAACTTGCGGTCGATCGAAACGAAGGGCTCATCAAGAAGCAGGAGCCGGGGCTGAACGGCCAGCGCCCGCGCCAGAGCGACCCTGCGCTGCATGCCCCCAGAAAGGCTTCCGGGTAGAGCTGTTTCGAAGCCGGAGAGCCCCATCTCGCCCAGCAGAGAGACTGCCTCGCTCATGGTCGTCGCAGGACTGACCGCACGGATATTGGCCGCGGCACCAAGCCACGGAAGCAGCCTCGGATCCTGAAACACGAAGCCCGGCGGGCCGGCTTCGCTCGCGGGCTGTCCGAACACGGTGATCTGGCCGTCGAAATCTGCATCGAGCCCCGCGATCATCCGCAAGAGCGACGACTTTCCCACCCCGGAGGGGCCGACAAGGGCAAGCACCTCGCCCTCGGACACGTCGAGCCGCAGCCCATCGAGGAGCAGCCCGGTCGCCCCTTCGAACCGCTTTGCGCGGATATCTATCGAAACAGCTATGCTTGGCGCCATCCGAGGACCCTTCGTTCGAGTGGGCGCATGACGAAGTATTCGAAGGCGATCACAACCGCCATGAATGCCAGCGTATAGGCAAGGATGCCGGTGATGTCGAAATTCTGGAAATAGACGCCGATCCGGAAGCCGACCCCGCCGTCGCTGCCGAGAACTTCGAAGACGAGCACGATCTTCCAGATGAGCGACAACCCCGTCCGGGCCGAGGTCAGCACGAAGGGCATGAGCTGGGGCACCAGGAATAGGCGCATCCGCCGCAAGAAGGGCACGCGATAGGCCTGGGCCAACTCGGTCAGCCCGGTATCGAGCGCACGCACGCCTTCGCGCATTGTCACGGCCACCAGTGGGGTCTTGTTGATCGTGACCGCAAGGATCAGCGCAAATTCGGACAGGCCGAGCCAGATGTAGCAGGCGATGGCGACAACGATCGCGGGGATGTTCAGCCCGATCAGGATCCAACTGGAAAACAGCCGGTCCAGCGTTCGTGCCCGACCGAGCGCGCCGCCGATCGCTATCCCGATCGTCATGGAGGCGACAAAGGCGAGAGCGGCCCGACCGAGGGTCTTTCCGAGATCTTCGAGAAGGTAGCGTTCCGTCGCGAGGTGCCAGATTTCCCGAAACACTTCAAACGGTGTCGGAAACAGCCGATGGTCTGCCAGCATCGCAAGGAGCTGCCAGACAAGCAAGAGAAGCGGCAACGAGGCAGCTTCGATCCAGGAGCTTCTGTCGACGCGCTGCTTCCCCATTGGCCTCCGTCTCGCCGCTCGCCTATGTGCGATAGCCGGCCCAGAACGTGCCCGGGTCCATCACCGGGCTGTCGCCGACCAACTCCGGGCCGCCATACTCGGCCATGATCTCAAAGGCGGTGGCCGCCGCGTCGATCATCTCGTCACTATATCCCGGAATTATCCCGGAACGGTAGTCGTCCCGGAGCGTCTGAAAGAGCGCGTCGTCATCTGCCGCACGCATCTGTTCGCGCAAACTCTCCCAGATTGCATCGTCCGAGGCGAGAAGTGCTTTTGCCTCGAAGGAGGCATCGAAGAAACCGGTCAGGGCGTCTTCGTTCTTGTCCGCCGTTTCCTCGAGAAAGACCCAGGCCAGAAGGGGTGGTTGATTGGTGATCCCCATGCCAGTCATCATCTCGGCGACCGAGATCAGTTCGGAGTTGCCAGCCGCCTTGGCGCGGGCGTTGAAGTGCCAGAAGTTGAGGCTCGCATCCACTTCGCCATTGGCCAGAAGCTCGTTGATCAGGGGCGGCGCTCCGAATTTGGCATCCACCTTGTCGGCCAGAGTCTCGCCCGTTTGCTGTGCGTAGTAGGCTTGAAGGGCGATCCAGCTCTTGTCTACCGGCCCGCCTGCGATGCCGATCGTCTTGCCCGGCAGGTCGGTGACCGCACCGATAGCGCTGTTTGCCGGAACCATGAGCCCCCCCACCGCCAGCGAATGCGGGACGCAGGTGATCGGCTCCCCTGCCGCTCTTAGCGACGCGACCCAGATGTAATCCGACAGGATCAAGTCCGCCTCACCTGAGAGGAGCGCAACATGCCCGGCCTGCTTGTTCGCCACATCGATCAGGTCCAGCGCGATCCCGTTGTGAACATCGAGCCGCTTGTCGAGGATCGTCTGCATCTCCCAGCTGGCCGTTCCGGTCAGCTGGACGCCGACCGCAACCTCTTTCGCGGCGGGCGAGAAAGCAAATCCTCTCGCGGGGACCGCCGCTGCGGCGGTTGCTGCGAACAGCTTGTTGAAATCACGTCTGTTCATGACTTTCCTCCCGAACCGGTCTCTGAATGGTCTTCTCGTTCCAGGCGATGCTAGCACCCGTCAAAAATGCGTAACTCAATCTCAAGTATTACCAAATCCAATTCGTAGATCCGGCTATCATGAAACGGCAACGTCTTGACGGGAGGAAAGATGAAACACGCAATCTGGGCACTTTTGCTGATGGTCACCGGTGCCGCCGCGCATGCCGAAGGAAACCTCGCAAGCAATGCGACTCGGCTTCCCGATATGGAGATCGACAGCGCGGAACTGACCCTTTCAGTCAATGAATTCGAGTTGGAGACGGGCAAGTATTACCGTTGGTCGATCGTCCATGACGGCGGCGAAGAATTTCAGATCGTGGCCCCCGACCTGTTCCGTAACTCATGGATCAACCAGGTGGTGATCAATGACCTTGAGGTGCAGCCCTTCGGCCTCTACGCCATCGAGTTCGACGACGAAGGCAGGATCGACATCTGGTTCGTTCCGATCCGTCCGGGCAACTATGACTTCTGGATCGCCGGCTATGAGGAACGTGGCCTCGCCGGCACGTTCATCGTGAGGTAGGCTCATGTTTCGCGCACTTCTTGTTGCCCTGATCGCGGCGACGCCGGCTTTTGCCCTTGAGACGGGCCGCATCTTCGTCTCGAACGAAAGAAGCCATGATATCTGGGTCTTCTCCCCGGAATTCGAGCATATCGCCACCATCGAAACTTCACGCCGCCCCCGCGACATGAGGCTGAACGCCGACCGGACGCTTCTCTATGTTGCCTGCGGAGACGACGACGTGATCGACATCATCGATGTCGAGACGCTTGAGGTCGTCGACAGCATTCCAACCGGGCCGAGCCCCGAAGTCTTTGCCTTTTCGCCGGACGAGTCGCTGATCTACGTCTCGAACGAAGAGGACTCGATGCTCGAGATCATCGAGGCCGACAGCCGGATCGTGATCCACGACGTGCCCACGGGCGCCGAACCCGAAGGGGTGATCACATCCGAAGACGGCTCGACCGTCTATGTTACCTCTGAAGTGGCCGACATGATCCACGTGATCGACACCGAAGCCGGTGCTGTGGTCGACAACATCATCGTGGGAACCCGTCCGCGCCGGTTCGTGCTGACACCCGAGACGAACGAGTTATGGGTCTCGGCCGAATTGTCGAGCGAGATCTATATCATCGACCGTGCTACGAACGAGATCAAGGAAGTGCTGCAATTCCTGCCGCCAGGCTTTCGTCCCGAGGACGTGACGCCGGTGGGCATGGCCCTGACGGCCGATGGATCGCGTGGCTATATTTCGCTGGGCCGCGCGAACCATATCGCGGTCATCGACGGAGTGACGCACGAGGTGATAGACTATGTTCTGGTAGGTCGCCGCGCGTGGTCGGTTGCGCTGACCCGGGACGAAAGCGTCGCAGTGGTGGCAAACGGGTTGTCGGATGACATCACCCTGATCGACACTGGCACCCTGCGCCCAATACGCTCAATCCCAGTGGGACAGGTTCCCCATACCGTGGTCATAGACGATTGATGCGCGCCCTGCTCATCTTTGCCATCTCTGTCTGGGCGGGGATCGCCGCGGCCCAGGAAGAGGTGCGGATTGCGCTTCTCGGTATCGATCCCGATCCGCGCTACGATGAAGCCATTGCCTATGCAAGGATCGAAACCAGCCGGCAAGGGGACCCCGAGGTTGCCGCAAGAATGGCCATCAGCGACCTTTCGTTGCTGACCGATGCGCGGGATCTGACGATCGACCTGTCGGTCATGCGCGTTGCCGAACCCGGTGACCTCTTGGCAGCGGCCCGGTCGCTGGCCGATGAGGGCGCGAGATACATCATTCTCGATCTGCCCGCGCCGGAGGCCGACGCGGTTGCCGAGGCACTCGGGCCGGATGGCCCGCTGCTCCTCAACTCGACCGCGCCCGAGGATTGGCTCCGCCGCCGCTGTCACGCCAGGATGCTGCACACGGCCGCCAGCGACAGGATGATCGCCGATGCCCTGATCCAGCACTTCGTCAAGATGCAATGGCAGCAGGTGCTTCTCCTGCATGGCAAGACGGAACGGGATCGGGCGCGCGCCGCGTCGTTCATTGAAGCGGCCGAGCGGTTTCGGTTGCGGATCGTGGCGACGCGAGAATTCGACCTGTCGACCAATCCCGCGCTTCGCGAGCAGAATAACGTGGCCCTACTGACCGGGGATACACGCGACTACGATGCCGTCTTCATCGCGGACAGCTATGGCGAATTTTCGCGCTATTTGCCCTATCGGACGGCTCTGCCCCGCCCCGTGGTCGGTGCGACGGGGCTTGTGCCGCTTGAATGGCACTGGTCACTTGAACGCTACGGCGCCCCGCAGGTCAACAGCCGGTTCGAGACGGCGGTGGGCTACGACAGGCGGATGACATGGCAGGATTGGTCGGTCTGGATTGCAATGCGCGCGGTCCTGACGGCGGAAGCCAAGTCCCGAGACCGCGACTCGGTCGCAATCGAGGCCTTCTTGCGATCAGACGCGCTTCGGCTCGACGGTTCGAAGGGCGCACAGCTGAGTTTCCGCCCGTGGGACAACCAGCTCAGACAGCCGATCCTGCTTGCCACCGCAAATGCAATCATCGGCATCGCTCCTCTTGAAGGGTTCCTGCATCAAACCAACACGCTTGACAGTCTTGGCGTCGACGAGCCGGAATTCAGCTGTGACTGATCAGGTATCCCATGTCCGACGTCGCTATATGCTTGGCCTTTATGCAGTCACCGAGCGGGAGATTCTGAAATTCCTGCGTCAGTATGAACGCCTTTTATCAGCGATCGTCCGGCCTTCGCTGTGGTTGTTCATCTTCGCTACCGGACTGCAGAACCTTTTGGGTATTTCGATCATCCCACCCTATCAGACCTACACGCCCTATCAGGAATATATCCTGCCTGGGCTGGTGGGGATCATCATCCTCTTCCAGTGCATGCAATCGGCACTCTCGATGGTTTATGACCGGGAGGCCGGCGTCATGCGGGTGATGCTGGTGACGCCCCTTCCACGCAGCTACTTACTTCTGGCCAAGATCGTAGGCGCTACGATACTCGCGATGCTGCAGGCCTATGTATTTCTGGGAATCGCCGCGCTGGTGGGCTACTACACCACGCTCGCCGGCATGATCTGGATCGCGCCGGCGATGCTTCTCTCGGGACTAATGCTGGGGTCCATCGGTCTCTTGATCACCGTCTATACCCGCCAGATCGAGAACTTTGCCGGGCTGATGAATTTTGTCATCTTCCCGATGTTCTTCATGTCTTCGGCGCTCTATCCGCTGTGGAAACTTCAGGAAAGCGGTGCCTCGCTCCTGCACGACATTGCCATGTTCAATCCCTTTACGCACGCGGTCGAGCTGATCCGCTTCGCAGCCTATGGGCAAATGAATTGGACGTCCTGTGCCGTGGTGACAGGCGTGGCCGTTGTTGCCTTCGGCCTTTCGGCGCGGGGATACGACCCGAACCGGGGCTCGATCCGCATGATCAAGCGCGGCTGACCCCGAAAGATTCGGAGCCAGCCCCCGCGGCGTGCCAGGGAGGTATGGCTAGTCCGCGGAATACCGGTAGACCACGATTTCGCCCGTGCCGAGATTGGGCACGATGACCATGTCGCCCATCACGCCGAGATCGGCGGCGCCTGGTCCTACGGAGGCAAGCTGGCGCGTGCCAGCGGCGTCGTGAATGAACATCGTACCGGTCGGATTATCGTCGAAGATCACCCTGTCGCCCACGACAACCATCCCGTCGACGCTACCAAGGCCCTGCGCCCCATCGACGGGAGTGACGGCCTTGCTTTCGATATCCACCAGCCAGAGCCCGCCGGGCTCGGCCACGCTGAAATCAGCCTGCATTCCGTCTCCGAACGATCCGATCCAGAGAGTTCCATCGACGGCGAGAATGCCATTTGGGAGCGGCAAGCTTCCGGCCGGCAGAAAGACCTCGGCGGTTCCGTCCCTGTAGCGATAAAGACCGCCCGCAAGGAAATCGGTTACGTAGACCGACCCATCCGCGCTCACCGCCACGTCGTTGGGGAACGTGGCCCCCTCGAGCGCTACGGTGGAGACAAGGCTCCCATCCGCGATCGACACAACATGCATCCCGATGGCATCCGCCACATAGAGCATCCCGTCATGACTCGACATGCCCTTGGGGTCCATGAGCCCGGTGACCCAACCGGCATTCTCGACGGTGCCATCCGTCGAAACCAGGGAAAGACGGCCGTCCATGCCGCCGTCGGGGCCGAAGACCCCGATGTTGCTGACGATGATCTTGTCGATGCTGGCCTCGTACCAGGCAGATTCGGGCAAGCTGAAGCCCCCTAGCCGCCAGGCCTCGTCGAAGCTTTCACCCAGAACCGGACCGGGCAGGATCACCGAAACCGCAAGTAGAAAATGTCTCATCGCAAGCTCCTTTTATAGGAGCCCAGACTGCGCCAATCCTCGATTGATGTTACCTATGAGATGCATTGAAGAAGCTTCCGGATGCCACAGGTATCGGAGCGTTGTCTCAACACACCATGGGTTGCGGTGGCGGCTGGTCGAAGATTCACGGGCAGGTCAAAGCTATTGGGTCAGCCGACCTCAAACCGCAAGAAACCGATCGCGCGAGGCCCGCTTAGCGCGACATCGCGTCGTCGGCAAGGAACGTCGGCGTCGGCAGAATTGTCTGCATGTCGAGAGCCCGACCGACGTCTTTCAAAGCTGCAATCAGGGTCGCCATGGGCTCCATCGTCCGGTGCTGCGATAGCATCAGAGCAACGATGCGCCGAGGTGGAACACCGATCAGGTAGCGCTTAACACCGGCGTCCGGACCTGCCGATCCGATCGTGGAAAGCGCCGGCGCGACACAAACACCGGCTCCCGCCCGCACGAAGGAAAGCGCGGACTCGTAGCTGCGACATTGAACGATCGGCTGATGACCCGGCAAGAGCCTGTCATACCAATTCGAGACGCGCCGGGTATGCGTGCTTCCGAACGCAAATTGAATCGACCGGTTGAGAGTTCGGTAGGCGGCCGGTGACAGCTCCCGCGCCGGATCCGCCACCCCGGCAAGATCCAATTCCTTGGGCACGGCGAGAACATAGGGGTCCTCCATGATCGGTACTTGAAGGAATTGCTCGTGTGTCTCGGCCAGCGAGTTCCCCGCCACCAGACCGAAGTTGATGCGCCTGGCATCGAGTAATTCCACGATTTCCGCAGGCGCACTTTCCTGCACGTCCATGGTCACGCCGGGAAAGCAATCGTGTAGACGGCCGACCGCTCCGGGAAGGAGGTTTCGCAACACCGAGTCGAGACCCGCCAACTTGACCACGGCGGGGCGGCCTTCGCAAAAACGTTGCAGCCCGTCTTCTGCCTCATTGAGGATTCGCAGCAACTGCTCGACGCGCGGCAACAGGTAGAGTCCTGCCTCGGTAAGTTCCATTTCGTTTGGGCGGCGGATGAAGAGACGCGTGCCGATGGATGCCTCGAGCCTGTTCAGCTGCTGTGACACCGAAGGCTGGGCCAGCCCAAGTTGCTTGGCCGCCTTTGTCATCGTCTCTGCATTCGCCACGGCATGGAAAATCCGCAACTGTTGCAGCGTCATGGGCAGGACGGCCCTGCGTGGGGCACTTTCGTCCTGCTCTGCCAGTCCGGCCTCGAAATCGTAGGTGGTGGTGTTCAATTCCAGCTCCTGCCACGATGCGTTAAGTGGCAGTCTAACAGCGTCGGCAAGCATCCGATGCAATACAACGTATTGTATTCGCGATAGACAGATACGTGTAAATACAAACGGGCTAGTTGGAATTGCGAAGAATAGAAGCGCCATCCAGATAGAAGGGTGACATGGCGGATCGGGAGGCAGAGGATGCGCAGGCTCAAGATGCTCGAAGAGCGTCTGGCGGTGACCGCACGGCAAAGTCCGCCTCCCAAGTGGCAGAGGCAAAGAAATCCCAAACGCGCCGTGTCATCGTGTTCTGGCAGTTGTTCATTCTCCTCATTCTGATCGCCGGCATGAAACTGCTGAACACTACGTCGGGCAATCTGGTCATGCCGAGTCCCGAGGCGGTGTTCTGGCAAAGCGTCGAGATGTGGTCCGACGGGACAATCCCGCGTGCACTTGGCGAGTCGTTTGCGGTTTTGGGTCTCGGCTTCGTGCTGGCCGCAACGTCAGGCATTCTGATCGGCATTCTGCTGGGTGGTTTTCCGTTTATCGGCCGTGTGCTGGACCCCTATGTGAACGCGGTGAACGCGACCCCGAGCGCAGCCTTCATACCGCTGATCATCGTCTGGTTCGGCCTCTATACAGAGGCGAAGGTCATGCTGGTCTGGTTGGCTGCGGTCTTTCCGATCTTGATCAACACTACGGCCGGAATCGCCAATGCCAACAGGGATCTGGTCGAGATGGCGGAGTCGTTCGGGGCTCCCCGGCGGAGGCTGTTCTGGCAGGTGATGGTTCCTGACGCACTACCCTCGATTCTTTCCGGGCTGCGCATCGGAGCGGCGATCTGTATCGTGGGAACGGTGATCGCCGAGCTCACTATGGCCCAGTCTGGTCTTGGTGGGCTCATGATAAAGGCCGGCAACCGGTTCCAGATGGACCGCTATTTCGCAGTGGTGATTGTGATGATGGCGCTGGGCTCGCTTATCACCATTGCGTTGAGGCTGGCCGAGCGGAAGTTCGGTCGCTGGCGGGTTGAGATGCGCGGTGGAGACTGAGGTGGCGGAAGTTGTGCATCCGCCAATATTGCTGAAAGGCGTGAGCAAGTCGTTCAAGGACGGCAGAGTTCACGCGCTGGACGACTTGTCCTTCGACGTCCGGCCGGGCGAATTCGTCAGCGTGGTCGGCCCGTCTGGCTGCGGAAAAACAACATTGCTGCGGCTCATCAACGGACTTATCAAGCCCGATGGCGGCGAGGTCTTGGTCAATGGCCGCCCGCCCGAACCCACGCAGAACATGGCGATCGTCTTCCAATCCGCCCGGCTCCTGCCATGGCGGACGGTGGTCAGCAATATCGAATTCGTCCTGCGTATTCGAGGCCATTCTCGCTTGGACAGCAGATCCCGTGCGCTGGCCTTGCTGGGTGTCGTCGGGCTTCGGGATTTCGCCGACGCCCATCCCCATGAACTCTCGGGCGGGATGCAGCAGCGCGTGGGCCTCGCTCGCGCGCTGGCCGTCGAGCCCGATGTGCTCCTGATGGACGAGCCCTTCGCGGCGCTGGACGCGATGACACGAGAAACGCTTCGCATCGAACTGTTGCGGCTTTGGGAGCGGCGGCACATGGCCGTTGTCTTCGTGACACATGACATCGATGAGGCGATCATCCTTTCCCAGAGGATCGTGGTTCTGCGCCCGAGACCGGGCCGCATAGATGCCATCATCCCGGTCGATCTGCCTGGGCCACGTTCTCAGACGGATCCTCGCGGCCTCCCTGTCTTTGCCGAACTCCGCCGCTCTTTGTGGGACAGAATCCAGGCGATGGGTCGCGAGGGAACCGCTCTCGAGGAACTGGCCGGTGCCTTCGGACGCCCCGCGCCGACAGACGATCCGACCCGATAGGATTTGCTTATCGATCTGATAGGTCGCCGGGGAATTGTCCGAAACCGGCGCCTTGCCTACCATCCCGATATCGATCCGCGCGGCAGACCACGGCGCATTGGAGGGAGGCCGGCATGACACCACTAGCCGAGGGTAGCCTCGCGCCGATCAGCGCGTCACATTGGAACATCAAACGAGCCGAACATCTTCTGAGCCGTGCCGGTTTCGGAGGGACACCAGCCGAGATCGCAGAACTTGCAGCCATGTCTCCAAGCGACGCGGTCGATCTTTTCATCAGCGGACGGGCCGATGGACCAACCTTGCTGGATTTTGAAGACTCCGGCTTCTGGGAACCCAACCTTGCCGATTTCCCCCCTTCGCGCCCGGCCACAACCGACGAGGCCGCCGAAACTGGCGAGGTCATGGGTGTGAAGAACAAGCCCACCGGGCCGCGCCCGTTGCAGCCTGCCACCAATCGCTTCTTTTACTGGCGCCGCGCAAGCATGCTCGAGACCCGGCGCGTCGCATTCTGGTGGCTTGAGCGGATGCTCCGAAGTGGCCATCCGCTTGAAGAAAAGATGACGCTCTTCTGGCATGGCCATTTCGCGACCGGAGAGGAAAAGGTGCGCGATTACCGCAAGATCAAGCTCCAGATCGACACGCTTCGGGCAGGCGCGCTGGGAAGCTTCCGCGATCTCTTGACCGCGATCGCCAAAGACCCGGCGATGCTCGTTTTCCTCGATGCGACGCACAACGTGAAAGGCTCCCCAAACGAGAATTTCGGTCGCGAGGTCATGGAACTCTTTACCTTGGGGGTCGGCAACTACACCGAGGATGACATCCGCGAAGCCGCCCGCGCCTTCACCGGCTGGAGCAACGACGATCTGGAATTTCGCTTCGACGAAGCCAAACACGACACGGGCGATAAGACCTTCTTCGGCGAGAGAGGGGCTTTTGACGGGGACGATATCCTCGCCATGATCCTCGATCAGGAGCAAACGGCCAATTATATCGCCACCAAGCTCTATCGCTTCTTCGTGCGCGATGACATTCCCGAGGGTTTCGCCATCGAGCTGGGCAGCCTGTTGCGCGACGGCGACTACCAGCTGGCTCCGTTTCTGAAGACGCTGTTCCTGTCGGAGGACTTCTACAGCGACGCGTCCATCGCCACGCATATCATGTCGCCGACCGAACTCATTTTATCGACATATCGTAAGCTCGGCCTCGACGCACTGCCGGGGATCCCCGATCCGTTTACGACCGGCAAGACTTTGGGTCAGATACTGCTCTATCCGCCGACCGTCGCAGGATGGAGTGAAGGCCGAGCCTGGATTACCCCGGGCCTTCTGTTCGAGCGCGGAAACTTTGCCCGCGAGGTGATGTTCCCCGACATGATCTCGTTCGTCGACCCGAATTACGAACCGGGCGACATCGTCCGCCGAACCAATGACAACATAAATGCGGGCATGGAAATCACAGCCGCAACGCTCGAAGAGGGTGCGGCTCCCAGTGCGACCGCTGGCATACAGGAGAGCTTCAATACCCGGTTCGGCAATCTCATGGGCTGGCAGGAGGCCATGCGCAAGTTGAAGCCGATCCCAAGAGCAGCAGCCCAGTTCGATCTGACCAAGACACTCTCTGCCGAGGGCGCCCGCACGACCGAAGACGCGGTCGACCTTCTTGGCGGACGTCTTCTGTGCGTGCCTCTGACCGCGTCTTCGCGCAATGCACTGATCGAGATGCTGACCGAAGAGCTCGGCACGTCCGAACTGGAGAGGGCCCAGGGTTATACCGAATACGGTCTGCGGTTGGTGGCCCACGCGATCATGTGCACGCCACAGTATCAATTAGCCTGAAGTGTCCAGGGAACAGTGAAATGGCCAAACGATCCAAGCTGACCGCCGACGAAAGGGACACCCTTATCAAGTCGGGCTATGACAGCATCGTTCTCGAAGGTGCCGGAGGCATCGCCAGCTCGCCCGTCTGGTCGAAACTGACCAAGCAGGACCCTAGTGACCGTATCCTGGTCATCGTCGAATTGTCCGGCGGAAATGATGGGCTGAACACCGTCATTCCCTTTGCCGATGACGCCTACTACCGGTCGCGGCCAAATCTGGGCATCCGCGAAGACAAGGCCATCCGCATCGACGACCACTTTGCCTTCCAAAACTCGATGACGGGCTTCGAGCGGCTCTACAAGGACGGGCAGATGGCCATCGTCCACGGCGTCGGCTACGACCAACCATCGTTCTCACATTTTTCGTCGATGGCCTATTGGCAGACCGGCGCGCCGAATAGCGGCGAAGTCTATGGGTGGCTGGGACGCATGGCGGACGCCATCGATCCCGCAGGGCACAGGCAGAACTTTCTCGTCAACATCGACGACCACCAGTCGATTGCAGTCAAGGCGATGCACCATGTGCCACTGGTCTTCGACGATCCCGAGAAATTCAGCCGCCGCATGTTCCATGCCGAGGCGAAAGCAATCGCAGCCGGCGACGCCAAAAGCGGAGTGGATCAAAACCCTCCACTGGACTATCTGCTCGATATCGCGGCCAGCGCCAGCCGTTCGGAACGATTGGTCCGCGAGGCTTGGGATAGCTACGAAACACCTGTCGACTACGGTCTGGTGAACTGGGGACTCGAACGGGTCGCCGCGCTGATTGCGGCCGACTTCCCGACCAACGTCTACTACGTCCCCTACCGAAACAACGCGTTCGATACCCATGTCCATCAGGGCAACCTGCATACGCGTCTGTGGTCATACACGTCAGATCACATTGCCGCCTTTCTGCGCGACATGGACAGGCTCGGGCGGGGCGACGACGTGTTGTTGATGGCGTTCTCCGAGTTTGGCCGGAGGGTGGCCGAGAATACCAGTCTAGGCACCGACCATGGTACAGCAGGCCCCGCTTTCATTATCGGCAAACCAATACACGGCGGTCACTATGGCGGCGTTCCGAGTCTGACCGACCTCGATGAAGGGAACCTCAAGTACACAACCGACTTCCGCCGCGTCTATGCCACGCTCATCCGCGGCTGGATGGGGCATGACGCTGTCGGGACGATACTCAGCAAGGACTTCGAGCCGTTGCCCGTCTTCCGAAGGTCCGCGTGATTCCACTTTCCCGCCCTAGCGACAGAGGGCCCTTACTAGAGGTAACCGTCATGTTCGAATCGACCACATCATTGCTAAGATCGGCTCTCGCGGCTGCCGCACTGGTCGCATTGACCGGGACCGGCGCTGCCTTGGCGCAGGAATACCCCGAACTCATCGTGACACTTGCCACGGACGACAACGTATTCAATCCGACTACGTCCTCAGTGTTTCAGCTGGCCGAGGACTTCGGATACTACGACAAGCACCAGGTCAAAGTGACCTTCGTGGGTCTAGACGGCTCACCTTTGGCAGCTGCTGCGCTTCAATCGGGTGATGTAGACGTTGCTCATATCAGCATCGATGCTGCAATCCGCCTCACGGCGGGCAACGACCTACCAGTTCGCGGCTTCCTTTCTGTTGGATCGGGTATTCCCTTCCTGATCGCATCGCGATCGGACATCACCTCGCTCGAGGAACTCACCGGCCGTAGCTTCGCGATCTCCGACATCGGCGGCCTTGACCATGCGCTGACACAGGCAGCGTTACGCAGCTTCGGCATCGACGACAACGCACCGAGCTATGTCGCCATTGGCCCGCCGTCCGTCCGTGTTCAGGCGCTTGCGGTCGGCCGGGTGGATGCGACGACTGTTTCATTCGGAACTTTTGCTGCGGTCGAGGACACGCCCGGCCTGCATATCTTGGTGCCCGCCGACGTTTTTGCGTCGCGTGCGCCGGCCCAACCGAAATTCCTGGTCGCGCGCGAGGACACCATCGAAGAAAAGCAAGAGGCTCTTCAACGCTTCACCAATGCGATCATCGATGCCTCACGCGATTTCGCTGCCAATCCTGAGCACTGGGTCGAGGCCGCGGCGGCTGCGCGCCCCGACCTGGAGCGCGACAGCATCGAACGCACTGCGGAGTTCAATGCCACACTCTGGTGCGTCAATGGCTGTATGCGTGCCGATACCCTGCAGGCCTCGGTGGATTTCATCTATACGAATCCCGATTTCAACGATGTCCCGGCGATCGAACTCGGTGACATCGTGGACTACAGTTTCACTGATTCCGCGCTGGAAGCGATGGGTGTCGTCCAGACGACCGGACTGGACAGCCGAAACTGATCTTGCCGCGGTTCACTTCAGACAGCGGGCGATTCGAAACAAGGTGCGAGCCGGTTCAAGAACGAAGCTCCGGGTGCGCGGCGAGCGACCTTCTCCAACCAGCGCGTAGCCAAGTAGCTATTGTTTGGCGAAGAACTTGCCAGACGGAACGAGTCGTCGCCGGGCTCGAACAGGGCTTTCGGCGGTCAGGTAGGAGTAGAGCTCGACGATATTGGGCACGTGTCGTGCACTGCCCAATCTGACCGTTCAAGGCAATTATCCAATGCTGCGGCAAAGCCCATAGGACGGGCCGTTGGCGGCCTACTTGAGATCAGGATTCAACTCGGCGCCGGCTTTGGCAAGATAGTCCGCTGGCGCGAGGACCTTCTTCTTCGGAAATCGACACTCGCGCCATCATTCCGCGCATCTGGCGGCCCTCAAGCCGCGCCAGACACGCGCCAGATTATATCGCCGACGTCATCCGCCATAAGGAGGGATTTTCCATCTGGCCCCAGCGTCACGCCAACGGGCCGCCCATAGGCCAGTTTCTCGTCCTCGGACAGAAACCCTGTGAGGATGTCCTGCGCCGGGCCGCTCGGTGCTCCGTTGGCGAACGGCACGAAGATCAACTTGTAGCCGCTCAGCTTTGAGCGATTCCATGATCCATGCTGGCCAATCACCATACCGGATCCGAAACCGGGCAGTGTACCTTCCGGCATCCAGCACAGACCAAGCGACGCTGTGTGGCCGCCGAGGGCAAAATCAGGCGTGATCGCTTTGGCGACCATGGCCGGGTCTTGCGGGACGCGATCGTCCAATGTCTTTCCCCAATAGCAAAAGGGCCAACCGTAGAAGCCTCCTTCCTCGACCGAGGTGAGATAATCAGGCGGCGTTTCGTCGCCCAGCCCATCACGCTCGTTGACGACGGTCCAGAGCTTGCCCGTGACCGGCTCCCAAGCCATGCCGACGGCATTGCGCAGGCCCGAAGCAAAAATGCGCGCCTTTCCGGAGGCCAGATCCAACTCCCAGATCGCTGCACGGCCCTCTTCGGCCTCAAGGCCCTGATCACCGATGTTCGAGAGGGATCCCACACCAGCATAAATCTTTGTGCCGTCGGATGAGACGATGAGGCTCCGCGTCCAGTGGCCATGCGGCTTGAACTCTACCAGCGTCTGACCGCTGCCCGACAGCGCGGTGTCGCCCGGTGTGTAGTCGAACACCTTGATGCCATCGGTATTGCCGAGATAGAAACGGTTCCCAACCAACGCCATTCCGAACGGCTGGTTCTGATTCTCCACGAAAACCTCACGGATTTCCGCCATGCCGTCCCCGTCTGCATCCCGCCAGAGGGTAACCCGGTTCGCGCTTTCACCAATTGCTTTGACTCGCCGCATCGTCGCTTGTGCCGCGTGATCCATCAGGGTCTTTGGCGGACCAGCCTGCTCTTTGGATTCAGCCACCAGGACGTCACCGTTGGGCAGGACCTCGATCCAGCGTGGGTGGTCTAGGCCCGTGGCAAAGGCGTTCACTGCAAGGCCGGGCGCGCATATGGGCACGCGACCATCTTTCCAGCCCTCGGCGACGGGCATCTTCAAGGTCATGATCCCTTGTTTGCGGGCCTCGGGAATATCGGGCTCGGGGCCGAAGGCTTGAAACGAGGGAGATCCCCTGCGTCGCACATAAGCGACCGTGCCGCCCACCAATGCGGTTGCCTTGGCGATAAAATCCATGTTTGCGTCCTCCATTCGGCACGAAGAGCTTGACTGACGCCTCAAGGGAGTGGTAGCTGCTTAACTTGCGCAAGAGACCTCGAACCGATCTGGCTCAGGACGTACTTGAAACGATCGGCAGAAATGGCTTATCGGGCAATAGCGGCACTTGTAGCGGTCTGCGGCGAATACCAACTTTGAGCTCTTTTACGACGGTGATGCATCGCGCGGTATCCGATGCGAAAAGCTGAAAGTGTCCCGCGCTTCAACCAAGGCAAAGGAGCGTCGTTGGAACCCGGAGCCTTGCTGTACGGCAACCCTTATCCCGGCAGCACCACGATCCCTGACGACTCGCTCTGCTTGCCGATCTCCACCTTTCTGCAGACGGTCCTTGACGTCGAGCGAGCGGTGGCTTCGTTGATACGCAAATTGTCGGTACAAAGCCTGATGACTGAATGACCTGGCCCCACAGTGGCTGCAAGCCGGGCCACAGCCGGGGTCAATCCGACAACCTGCAGCACGGAGGAGGACTTAAGATCCCCTCTGGAGGCGAGATCGCGGATCAGGACTAGCATCGCACTTGTCCGGCGGTGACAAACAGGTCGATCGATCGTCATTCGCCAATGTGCTCGAACCAATGGCGCATCATGGCTCACCTCTCGCAGGCGGCGTGTAGATAGGTGTTTATGCCGCCCTTGGTGCGACCGATCACGCGACCGTACCCCCCATTCCTGGCGGCCATGCTGGTCGCCGTTCGATGTGCGTTCAGGTACGTCGCGTCGATCATCAAGGTCTTCCGCTGGCCGTATTTCGCAGTCAACCAGGCCATTATCCGCTTGAAAATGCCTTCTCGCTTCGACATTTCCACCGGCCGTAGAGCATCTTGTGCAGGACGTAAGGGGCAGGAGCATCGCTCCAGCGCAACCCATTGCGATTGATGAAGATAATCCCAATAGACACGCGCTTGACATCAACTCGCGGCTTGCCATGCGGCTTCGGGAAGAACGGGGAAAGCTTGGCCATCTGCTCGTCTGTCAGCGAGTAAAGGTCGCTAATCTCACCGCTACGTTTTTCGAGCCTTGAAACACGCAGGGCGACTGAAATCGATGCATCCTGACCTTACACAACAATCACGTACCTTTATTAACTGACACCGTAAGCTTCATTTTTCCGACCATGACCTCGGTCGCAGCGCGGAGCGGGTCATCCGCAATGTGAGCGTACCTTTGGGTTGTCATTGGATTTGTGTGCCCGAGAAGGCGGCCGACAATAGCCAAGCTTGCCCCGTTCGATACGAGCTGCGATGCGTAGGTGTGACGATTGTCGTGGATCCGGTAGTCGCTTATCTCGGCAACCGAAAGAACTGATCTCCAGAACTTCTTGAGGTCGATCATCGGCTTGTCGCCAGACCTGCCCGGGAAAACGAAATCCGAACCTGCACGATTGGACATAACGCCACTCAGGAGCGTCACTGCTGCCGACGACAACGGCAAATGTTCGGTACGTTTCTGTTTGGTATGATGAGATGGCTTGATCCAGACGCCGCGATCTAGATCGAAGTCACTCCATTTTGCAGTCAGGACCTCGCCAATGCGGGCACCTGTGAGAAGTTGTAGTCGGATTGCGTTCGCCGCTGTCTGGTTTGGATGCCGATCCAGAGCTTGTCCCAGTCGGTTTAACTCGTCTTGCGACAGCCAACGGTGGCGTTTTTCTTCTTGGAACTTGCCGATGCCCTTGGCGGGGTTGTCGGATCGCATTCCCCATTTGATTGCCAGCTCGAACATCTTTGAAAGCAAGGATAGTGCCCGGTTGGCTTGGTAGGGCGTCGCTTTGAGTGAGTTGTGGAAAGACTGAATGTCCTTGTGGCCGACTTCTGAAACCTTATGCGCTGCCATTTCTGGCAGAATGAGGCGGTCGATCATCGAACGATCGTTGGCAACACTTTTGGGTCGCTTCTTCGGTATGGCGTGAGCTTCGAGATATTGGTTGCAAAGGTCTTGCACCGTTGGCGCGACACGAATTGCTCTCGCCTCCGCGACCGGGTCGCCGCCTCGCACTACGTCTGAAAGTAAACCTGTCGCAATTGATCTCGCCTGCGCAAACGACATAAGCGGCCCATGTTGTCCGATTGTTTTTCTGCGCGAGCGTCCAGAGCTTCTAACACGATACTGGACTACGTAGGATTTGGACCCGCTGGGCTTAATCCGAACGCCAAAACCAGGGAGGGCGGCGTCCCAGTAGACTGTTTCTGTGTCGAGTGCTTCGAGTTGGTCGACGATGGATTTGGATAGACGCTGCTTTGGCATGACTATGCTTCGTGTCTTGAGTGGGTAAGCAATTGGTAAGCTTTTGTCGTCGAAAAGGGAAGTAGGGAAGATAAAGAAAGTAAGACTAATTCTAGGATATCTTGTTATATTGTAGTGGCTTGCAGTGTTTCTACGAGCCTCATCGAAACAAGAGGAGTAATAGACCGTAAGACTTTTAATCAGTAGGTCTCGGGTTCGAACCCCGACGGGCTCACCACTTTACCCTTATAACTGAAACTTCTGGCTTGAAGTATAAGAGTGAAGTCCGTTCGCTGTGAGTTTTTGGGCACATATGGGGATGACAGTTCCCAAAGCTGAGCCCGCGGCACCTGGAGTTGCATTTTCAATCGCGGTGGTGGTCATAGCGTCTTGATGTGATCTGGAGCTGACGCGCCCTTTTCCTAACAGTGCGCGTTTGGTTGAGCACGTCGTTGGCGATATTCATTCAATCCAGTGACACGCGAACTCGCTCATCGATCGGAACTGCGAAGCGTTTGATCCGTAGGGCAATCTCGAAGAGACGATGCATAGCTTTGTTCAGTTGCGTCGGTTTTCCGGTGCGGACATTGATCCTGCCCCGTTGCTCTATCATGCGGCCAGACTGAACAGGCTTTCCACGAATCGGGGCTCGCCTTTGGCATCGGGCCTCCTGCCATGAGTGTGGCTCTTCTTGATCGCCCTGATGCACCGTGTTGGGTTGCCCCCTCCCTCGGCGAAGGGCGGGGGCTGTTGCCTTGAGGGTTGTCGGACCGGCAGTTGCCCATCGACGGCTGCCGCGCTTGTCCGCTTTCGGCGGGATCGCTAGGCGGTGACCTCGAACCGCGTCGACAAAGCCGCCGTGGACGACCCTCCGACGAAAACATCGAAGACCGTCGCATCCTGCACCCAGTCCCGCGTCGCGGTGCTCCAATACCGCAATTCGTCCGGCCCGAGCGTGAACGTCACCTCCTGAGTCTGGTGTGCCTCGATATTGACCCGTCGGAAGCCTTTCAACTCGCGCACCGGGCGGGCCGATGTTCCGAACCGTTGGTGGATGTAGAGCTGGACGACCTCGTCCGCCGTCACGTCACCCTTGTTGGTGACATCGACCGTCACCTCGATCGCCTCACCGACGGCGATCTGTTCGGCCGAGAGCCTCAGATTGTCGTAGTCGAACGAGGTGTAGCTCAGACCGAAGCCGAACGGGAACAGCGGCGCATTGCCCTCGTTCCAATAGCGCATGGTCGTCTCTTCCGGTTTGAAGGATCGAAGATGCGCGTAGGGCAGGGGGATCTGGCCGATGTTGCGCGGCCAGTTGTAGGGCAGCTTGCCGCCCGGCACCGCCTCGCCAAAGAGCAGCCGTGCGATGGCGTCTCCGCCGCGCGTACCAGGATACCAGACCATCATTTGCGCCTCTGGCTCGACACCTTTCAGGTCCAGCGGACGGCCGGTCATGATCAGGAGCACCGTCGGTGTGCCGGTGGCCACCACGGCTTCGAGCAGTTCCTGCTGGCGACCCGGCAGGTCGAGGGTCGAGCGCGACGCGTGCTCGCCGATCATGATCTGCCCTTCGCCCAGGACCAGAACGGCGACCTCCGCATCGGTGGCCAGTTTGACCGCCTGCGCGATCTCGGCATCGTCGTCGACCGTGATTTCCGGTGTCGCGGGCGTGAACGGGTTTTCAAAGATCGACGGATGCAGCCGTTTCGGGACCGAAACCCCCACCGAATGATCCACCCGCGTCGCATTGCCTACGGCCTTGCGAATGCCCTCCAGCACGGTGACGGTTTCGCCGTCGTCCTGTTTGAAGATCCACGGACCGGAGGTGTCTCTGGCGGCATCGGCGAACGGTCCGATCACCGCGATCGACCCCTGATCGCGGCTCAGCGGCAGCAGGTCGCCGGTGTTGCGCAGCAGAACGGCGGATCGTTCCGCGGCCCGACGCGCCACCTCCCGGTGCTCGGGCATGGCCAGAACCTGCACGGATCGTGCGCGGTCGACATAGGGGCTTTCAAACAGCCCCATGCGGAACTTCTGTTCCAGAATGCGACTGACCGAAAGGTCGAGCCGGTCCATGGTGATCCGCCCGGCCTTCAGCGCCTCGGGCAGCGTCTTGAACGCGGACCTGTCGTCGAAAGGCGGCGCCATTTCCATGTCGATCCCGGCGTTGAGCGCCCGCACGGCGGCATCCTTGAGGTCGGCGGCGAAGTGGTGGGTTTCGAGGTCGGCGGCAGCTCCGGCATCCGTCACGACGAACCCCTCAAAGCCCCATGCGTCGCGCAGCACTTCGGTCAGCAGCCAGTGGTTTCCCGATGCCGGCACGCCGTTGAGGCCCATGTAGGCGCTCATGATATTGCCTGCCCCCGCCTCGATGGCGGCCTTGAAGGGCGGCAGGTGAATGTTCCACAGCTCACTGTCGGACAGATCGGCCTCGTCATAGTCGCGCCCGCCGAGAGATCCGCCATAGCCTGCGAAATGCTTCGGCCCGGCGATGACCCGATCCGGCGTTCCGATGCGCGGCCCTTGGAAGCCGCGGACCTGCGCGGCGGCCATTGCCGATCCCAGGTAGGGGTCTTCGCCGGCGCCCTCGATCATCCGGCCCCAGCGCGGGTCGCGGGCGATGTCGACCATCGGCGCGAAGGCCCAGTGCAGCCCGATGGACCGCGCTTCTTTCGCGGCGACGGCCTGACAATCCTCGGCCAGTTGCGGATCCCAGCTGGCGGCAAGCGCCAGCGGCACCGGCATGGCGGTGCGGAAACCGTGGATGACATCGTAGCCGAAGAGCACCGGAATCCCCAACCGCGATTCCTCGACCGCGATCCGTTGCAGCCGGTCAATCTCATCTGCCTCGGCCACAAAGAGTAGCGATCCGGCCCGACCGGCCCGCAGCTCGGCTTCGACGACATCCAGCTGTTCCTGCACACCGGGAAAGGTGAAGTATTGCGTCAGTTGTCCGGCTTTCTCTTCGACCGTCATCTGCGACAGCAGGGACGAAACCCGCTCTTTGATGGTGTCGGCGTCCTGTGGCTGGCTGGTCATCTGTTTCTTTCCAATATTGCGTGGTGAACCTTGATGCTCCGCCGTGCCCGCGGTGGCAAGTTCACCCGTTTGCGGATGGCGGGTTGCCGTCGCGGCGACACGACGGCCGGTAGGTCTGCACGGTGCGCATTTGGCCGGGCGCGTCGGTTTCGATGCGGGGGCGGGTTTGCCCTGTCCGACACTTCTACACGACGAATATCGCCACGATCCAGCCGCATCGGTGAACCATCCGCGCACTGCTGCCGGGAGGTTGGGCATCGTCTCGGCTGGCTCCCGACCATGCCGGCGACACGTTTGGGTGGACCTTGATCCGCGCCGACTGGCCCTTTCTGGTGTGGCGTTTTGCCGGCGGATGGCGCCGAAACCGCCCGGCATTGACTCGTGGGTCAAGGATGGTGGAGCCTTGAAGGGCTCTGGCACATCTCGCCAAACCCGGATGGAGCCGCGTGATGCAAGGCGCGATTGAGACGGGATGACCCACTGACATGGAGGGCTGAGAATGGCTCGGATTCGTGAAGATGCATCGGAAATCTCGCTTGATCCCGACAATTGGGACGAGATGCGCAGGCTTGCTCACGGGATGGTCGACGATGCCATCGCCCGGCTGCAAGGATTGCGCGACGGCCCGGTCTGGCAACCGATGCCCGCCGCGACGCGGCAAGGGTTCGAGGGGCCGCCACCGGCGAAAGGCACGCCCCTGGACGCCGTCTATGCGGACGTGACGGGGACTCTCTACCCCTATGCGATGGGCAATATTCATCCGCGTTTCTGGGGCTGGTACATGGGCGCGGGCTGCTTGACCGGCGCCTTGGCGGACTTTCTGGCGGGGGTCGACGGCACCAACCTGGGCGGCGGAGATACCGGCGCAGCCCAAGTCGATCTGCAGGTCACGGATTGGCTGCGGCAAATGATGGGCTTTCCCGAAGGGGCAAGCGGCATATTGGTCAACGCCGGGTCCATGGCGAATATCGTGGGCCTGACAGCCGCCCGAAACGCGATGGCCGGTGTCGATCTGCACCAGCAGAGCGTGGCCGACATTGCGGCACCGCTTCGGTTCTACGCATCGGATCAGGTCCATAATTGCCACATGAAGGCGATGAACCTGCTGGGCCTCGGGGCCAAGGCGCTGGTTCGTGTGCCAACGGATGACGCGTTTCAGATGGATATGGACGCGCTCCGCAAGGCCATTCAGGCCGACCGGGAGGCGGGCCTGCGCCCGGCCTGTGTGATTGCGACGGCGGGGACGACCAACACCAGCTCCATCGACCCTGTCCCCGAGATCGCCGATCTGTGCGGCGAGGAAGGCCTTTGGCTGCATGTCGATGGCTGTATCGGCGCGATGTTCGCCATCGCACCGGAAAGCCGGCATCTGGTGGCCGGGATCGATCGCGCGGATTCGCTGGCGCTTGATCTGCACAAGGGTTTGCAGGCTCCGTTCGACGTGGGCTGTGCGCTGGTCCGCGACCGCAGGATTCACCGTGCCACCTTTGCGGAGGATGCCGAGTATCTGCAGGTCGCGACCCGTGGTCTGGCGGCCGCGGAATTCCTGCACGACTACGGTCCCGAAACCTCGCGCGGATTTCGGGCGCTGAAGGTCTGGATGATGCTGCGCCAATTCGGCGTCGAGACATTCGGCCGGATGCTGGACCAGACCGTCGCTCAGGCGCGTCACCTCACGTCGCTTGTCGAAAAGGAGCCGCAGCTGGCGCTGATGGCGCCGACAGTCGCGGCGGTGGTCTGCTTTCGCCATGAACCGGACGGTTTGGACGAAGCCGGATTGCGCGCCCACAACACGGAAATCATGCTGCGTCTGCAGGAGACCGGGATCGCGGTTATCAGCGATACGACGTTGCGCGGCCGTCATTGCCTGCGCGTGGCGATCTGCAATCACCGGACCCGGAGCGAGGATCTGGATCTGCTGGTGGCCGAAGTCCTTCGGATCGGGGCCGATTTGCTGCAACCCGCCTGATGCAGGGAGCGGCCGATAGGCCGTTGGCGCCCCCCTCGATCCCGAAGGGAGGCGCCGCGTCTTGACGCTGGCCGCGACATCGCGGCGGGTGCCAGATGTCGCTTGCCCTTCGCGGTGCTCCGAGAGCCGCTGTCGACGGGCCTATGCGGCCTGCGCCACGGCGAGCCATTTCAGGATCGCCTGTGTTGTCTCCTGCGGCTTTTCCTGCTGAATCCAATGCCCGCACTCAAGGCTGAGCACCTCGACGTTGGGCACGAATTCCGCGAGGTTTTCGGACGGAGGGATCATGTCCTGAGTGCCGTAGATCATCAGTGCGGGGTGCCGAATGACCGGATCGACGTTTGCCAGAAGATGCCAATTCCGGTCCATGTTTCGATACCAGTTGATACTGCCGGTGAACCCGGTCGCGTCGAACGACGCCGTGAAGACGGCGAGTTCGTCGTCGCTCATCACCGGATCGCCCAGCGGCGTCGAGGATTGGGCGAGGTTGATCATCATCATGCCCGGTTCCGGCGGTTCCGGCGGCAGGTTCTTGCGAAACAGGTTTTGCAGAAACTGGCCGGTGTGCCGTTTCAGGACCGCATCCGCGACGCCGGGCTGCCGGTTGAAGTGGACGAAATAGTTGTCGTCGCCAAACACCGCCGCCATGAAGTCGATCCAGGGCATGGGCGTTCGGACCTGATAGGGCAGCGCGAGGTTGACGATCTTCCGCACCCTGTCTGGGTGCAGCAGCGCCATGTTCCACACGACGTTGGCGCCCCAGTCATGCCCGACGAACACCGCATCGTCATAGCCGAAGTGATCCAGGAGCGCGGCGAGATCCCCCGTCAGATGGGCGATGTCGTATTCCGCCACGTCCTCGGGGCGCGAGGAATTGCCATAGCCCCGCTGGTTGGGGACGATGACGTGGAAACCTGCCTTTGCGAGCGCGGGCATTTGGTGCCGCCATGAATAGGCGTGTTCGGGCCATCCGTGGCACAGCACGATGGGGTTGCCTCTGTTCTCCTCGCCTGCTTCGAAAACCTCCAGTTCGATGTCACCGAGCGTGACGAGCGTCGGGGCGGGAAAATTGGCGATCGTGGGCATGTGGTATCTCCTGTTTGATTGGTTCAAACGGGCCTAGCCGCAAAAGGTATCAAAACCTGACACCTTTATGTGCTAGGGACGAAGAATGAAGAGCCGATCCAGACAGGACGCCATCGTCCGAAGCCTCCGCCGCGGCGGTCCGACCACAATCGACGCCCTCGGAGCCGAGGTCGGTGCGTCGCGCAGCACCATCCTGCGCGACCTGTCCGCGCTGCGTGACGAGGGCTATGTGATCCATGCCGATCAGGGCCGGGGTGGCGGGCTCTATCTCGATCCGGGGTCCGTCCAGACGACGGCCAGATTGTCGGTGCCCGAAGTCTTCGCGCTGATACTTGGCATTGCGAGCATGCGGGCCGCGGGATCGCTTCCGTTCGCCGGCCTTGCCGATAGCGGGCTGTCGAAGATCGAAAAGTCCTTGCCGTCTGACAAGCTCCGCGACCTGCGTCGATTGCTCGACAGCCTCTATGTCGGGCCGCTGGCCCCGCAGGTCGATGTCTCGGGCGTCGGACCGATCGACAGCGAGCTGCTCCCGGCTTTTGAGCGTGCGTTTCTGGACTGTCTGCATCTGACGTTCGACTACAGCGACGCGGGGGGCGCGAGGTCGACCCGCCGTGTGGAACCGCAGGCCATGCTGATCCTGCCGCCGCTTTGGTATCTGGTCGCGTGGGACCCGACCCGAGAAGACGTTCGGCATTTCCGAATGGATCGGATCACCAGCCCGGAGATCGTCGAGGGTCCGGCCTTTCGAAAGCGCCGTGTCGTCTTTGCCGCAGGGGTGCAGCCGGTGCGATACGCATAGCGGGCGCTCATGCCCGCCGCGCTATCGCGCGATGCGGAGCCTGCCGACCATTTCGGCCCGGTCTCATGTTCGCCCCAGACCGGAGGCTTTCTCGAACAGAACAGCGCTTGTGACAGGCTTTTCCAGCATCGCGATCCGATCTTTGTAGGGCTCTGTCAGCATGGCTTCGTCGGGCAGTCTGGAGGACATCAGCACCGCGCGCGCGGATGCGTCCCGGCGCAGGACCGTCTGGATCAGATGCAGCCCCGACTGGCCGTGATCCAGATTGAGGTCCGAGACGATCAGCGCGAAGTCGGGCGTCTGGTCGACGATGTCCCGGGCCTGAGAGAAGCTGGTGGCACAGTCTGCCGCGTAGCCCATGGCGCTGAGCAAGCCCCGCAGGTGCTTTGCCGAGGCGGGGTCGTCGTCGACCACGAGCGCCCGGCCTGCCAGCCTTTGCCCGACCTCCTTGTCGGGCACCTGCCGGGATGCGGGGAACCGAATGGTGATTTCCGTGCCCCGGCCGAGGACCGAGCGGATCACCATCGTCCCGCCGGATTGGGTGACGAATCCGTAGACCATCGACAATCCCAGCCCGGTGCCCTCGCCGTCCGGTCGGGCGGTGAAGAACGGATCGGATGCGCGGCGGCGGGTCTTCTCGTCCATCCCCGCCCCGTCGTCCCTGACTGACAGGACGACCTGATCGTTCTCGGCCCCCAGCGTGATCCAGATGTTGCCGGAGCCGGTGATCGCCTGTCCCGCATTCATGCAGACGTTGAGAAGCGCGCTTTCCAACTGTCCGGGATCGAGGATGGCGTATTGCGGGGTCTCGCCGAGGTCGAGGTGGAGTGTCACGGACTGGGGCAGGGCGATATCCAGCAGGTCCATCATCCCTTCGATCAGCGATCCGATTTCGACCCGTTCGGAATCGAGTTGTTGCTTGCGCGCAAAGGCCACGAGCCTTTCCGTCAGCGACACGCCCAGATCGACCGCGGTTCGGATGCGGCCGAGATGAATGGGCGCCGTGGCCGGGTCGATCGGATCGAGCAGGTGCAGGTTGCCCGAGATGGTCGACAGGATGTTGCCGAAATCATGGGCGACCTCGCCCGTGACCTTGCCCAGGGTCTCGACGCGCCGGATCTCTTCGAGCCGGTCGTCGATGAGCTTGCGCTCGGTCGCCTCGGACAACAGCCAGACCGCCCGCCCGTCCGGCAGGTCGGATTTGCGCACCTCGATGACTTCGCCTGCGGGATTGGTATATTCCTCGAACCCGCCGCGTTCGTCCTCGCTGCTTTGCAGGACAAAGGACGACGCAGCGAAGAGATCCTGCATCGTCTGGGGGCCGCTGCCGGCGCCGGGCGAAAGATGCAGCAGCGCACGCACCTTGTCATTCTCGGCCTCGATCACGCCGGTGGAGGACAGGATCGCGGCGCCGTCCTTGATATTGCTGAAGACACTGGCGAACATAGCGTTCTGACGTTTGATCTGCGCGGTGCGCCGGACCAGTTTGCGCGCATTGGCCCGAAAGACGCCGAAAGCGTGGAACAGCTGCCCGATCTCGTCGTGCGACATTCCCTGATCGGAGAGCGTGGCCGTATGGTCGCCCGAGGCCAGCCGGTGCATCCCGTCGGCGATCCGCCGCAGGTTCCGCGTCACGTAGCGCGACACGAAGAGCGCCGACATCACCGCGATGCACAGGCTGAACAGGCCAAGGACGGCGACGCCGGTCTGCGCGATGCCCAGATCCCGCGAGGTTTGCATCTGTGCGAGGCTCAACCGATCCTGCGCGTCCTGAACGCGCCGGGTCGCGTAGTCGCTGATGTCGCCCGACAACTGCTTGATCCGGAACAGCGCATTCTCGGCGTCGAGTGCTGCGGTCAGCGACCGATACTTGAGCTGGAACAGGTCTTCGGGCTGCCGGGTCAGCACGGCTTCGATCTCCAGCAGCCCCTGTGCCACGATCTCTGTCCGAGGCATCGCCGCACGGCTCTTGTTGTAGCGACGGTTCAGCTCTCCCACTTCGAGGATCCCCTGCGCGCGGGTCATGTTGCGCGCCTCGTTCGCCAACCTGTTGAGCGCCGCCCAGGACAGCCGGTCATCGAGGTTGGCCCGCTCGCGGTCGGCCCGTTGTGCATACCTGTCCAACAGCCGGGTCAGATCGGCGTCGCCCTGTGCGATCTGAGCATCCAGCTCGCCTTGCGGAGACGAGAGACCCAGCAGTCTGTCGATGGCCACCCGGATTCGCGACAGGGGCAGGTCCAATTCGTCCCGGCCAGAGGACAGATCGTCCATCCGGTCGATCGTCCGCAGGATCTCGGCCGCGTCCGCTTGCCGTTGAAACGGCATCTGCACGGTCAGCAGAAACGGGGCCGCCGTCGCGAGATCGGCGGCATTCCGGGACAGTTCGAGTGCTTGCGAGACTTCTGCGAGTGTCTCTTGGTGGATCCTGTCCAGCCAGTTCTCGGCGTTGCGCAGCATCAGCAGGCTGACGCCCGAGATCACCAGCGTCACCACGCATAGCGTCACGATTGCGCTGAACAGACGCGCCTTGACGCTTAGATCGCGGAACCGTGTCGGCATGAGGTCAATCGGCATTCAGCTGAAAGTAATACCCCTGCGCCCGCCGGGTTTGCAGGTGGACCGGTTTGGACGGCGTGTCCTCGATCTTGCGCCGCAGCCGCAGGATCAGAACGTCGATGGTGCGATCGACGTAGCGCTCCATGTCCGAGCCGAGTTCGGACAGCAGTTCGGGCCGCGAGATCACCCGCTCGGGATTGCGGGCCAGATATTCCAGCAGCCGGTATTCGCCGTTGGTCAGCGGGATCTCGTCCCCCGCCGCATCCAGAAGGGCCCGGCTCTTGAGGTCGATCCGCTTGGCGCCGAAGGCGATCGTGTGCTCGGGCGCCGAGGGCTTGCGGTTGACCCCGTGCCCATAGCGCCGCAGCACCGACCGGATCCGCGCCACCAGTTCGCGGGGGTTGAACGGCTTCATCAGATAGTCGTCGGCGCCTGTTTCGAGCCCGATGATCTGGTCGATCTCGTCGCCGACGCCGGTCAGCATGACGATGGGCAATTCGTAGCGGGCGCGGATCTGCACCGCGAGGTCGAGTCCGGATTCCGCGCGCAGCCGCAGATCGATGATCGCGAGATCGACACGGGGCGGATCGCCCAGCGCCAGGAAATCGGCGCTGCCCTCGCAGGCCACAGGTGTGAAGCCGCTGCGCTCCAGCAATTCGCACAGCGTGACCCGAACCTCATGGTCATCATCGACAATGGCGACTATGGGCGACGCATTCATCTGGTCCCGCGTCTCAGGCACTGTGCAATCCCTCCCTGATCCACCGCCGAGACTGACAATCTGGCGCAAAGCGGGTGCGCGGTATAGGTCTGACCCTGCGATATCGTGCCGGACCGTAACACTGTTAACACAAGACCCCCTCCCTGTAACCGACTGTTAACAATGGTAGCCTCGCCATGGGTCGAAGAAGGGCCGTAGGCTCAGCCAGATCGCCGTGGCACCGGGTTGGAGGATCCCGCCGCGAGTTGCGATACAACTAGGGAGACTGACTGACATGACGATAAGACTGACCAACGCAGCCTGGGCTGCGAGCCTTGTGGTATTGGCAAGCGCGACAGCCGCCGCCGCACAGGATTGTCCCGAGCGCGGTGCGCTGGATGTGCTTTATTGCGATGCGAACGGCGATATGGTCGCCGATACTCCGACCGATCCGGCAGAGCTGAACGATCCCAACACATTGGTATTTGCCTATACCCCCGTCGAGGATCCGGCCGTTTACGCCGACATCTGGGCGCCGTTCATCGCCCACCTCGAGGCCGAGACCGGCAAGGATGTCCAGTTCTTCGCGGTGCAATCCAACTCCGCCGAGGTCGAAGCGATGCGGTCGGGCCGTTTGCACATCGCCGGGTTCTCGACCGGTCCGACGCCGTTTGCCGTCAACCTTGCCGGTGCGGTGCCCTTTGCCATCATGGGTGCGGACGACGGCCAATTCGGCTATCGCCTGCAGGTCTTTACCCAGGCCGACAGCGACATCCAGCAGGTATCCGATCTGGCGGGCCGGCGCGTGGCGCATACCTCGCCCACGTCGAACTCCGGCAACCAGGCGCCACGCGCCCTGTTTCCGGGCCTCGGCGTCGTTCCCGACGAGGATTACGAGGTGATCTATTCCGGCTCGCACGACCAATCCATGCTGGGCGTGGTCGCGGGCGACTACGACGCGGCACCGGTTGCGTCGGAAGTGGTCGACCGCATGGCCGAGCGCGGCCTCTACGACCCTGCCGACGTGCGCAAGATCTGGGAAAGCGATCCGTTCCCGACGACCTCGTTCACACTCGCGCACGATCTGGATCCGGAGCTCGCCGAAACGATCCGGCAGGCGTTCTTTTCGTTCGAATTCGAAGGCACCGCCCTTGGTGACGAGTTCGAAGGCGTGAGCCGGTTCATCCCGATCACCTACAAGGACCAGTGGGCCGTCATCCGCGAAATCCAGGCCTCGAACGGTGTCGAGTACACGCCGCAGGGTCTCGCGGCGAACTGATCCCGAACCGCAACGACATCGCCGTCCCGATCCTTTGATCGGGGCGGCCCGAATACCCCCTGAGAGGCTCCATGCTCGAAATCAAGAATCTCGTGAAGCGATACGGCAAAGGTGCGCCTGTCCTGAAGGATCTGAACCTGTTGGTTCAGGGAGAACAGCTGATGTCGATCATCGGTTCGTCTGGCGCGGGCAAGAGCACCCTGCTGCGCTGCGTGAACCGTCTTGTCGAGCCGACCGAGGGGTCGATCACCCTCAACGGCACGGACATCACCAAGCTGGCCGCCAAGGATCTGCGCCGCGCCCGCCGCCGCATCGGCATGGTGTTTCAGGGCTTCAATCTGGTGGACCGTCTGAGCGTGATGGAGAACGTCCAGTCCGGTCGCCTCGGCTATATCTCGACATGGGCGGCGATCACCCGCCGCTATCCCGCTGCCGACATCGAACGTGCGTTCGAGCTGATGGAACGTGTCGGCATTGCGCAATATGCCGACAAGCGTGCAGACGAGCTTTCCGGCGGCGAACGCCAGCGCGTCGGCGTGGTCCGCGCCCTGATGCAGCGGCCCGAAATCCTGCTTGCGGACGAGCCGACCGCTTCGCTGGATCCCAAGACGTCGGAGCAGATCATGACCCTGCTGCGCGACCTTGCCCGCGAGCTGAACCTGCCGGTCATCATCAACATCCACAACGTGACCGAAGCGAAGGAGTTCAGCGACCGCATCGTCGGCATGCGCTATGGCCGCATCATCTTTGACGACAAGCCCGCCGCGCTGGACGCCGCGCAGATGGACGAAATCTATGCTGGCACCCCGTCCGAGGACCGGCAGGAAATCGGGGCGGTTGCATGAGCACCCCGACGACCTGGCGCAAGCCGCCATTCATCCAGTCGCCCGCCCTGCGCTGGCTATTCATTCTGTCGGTCGCGGCCTATGTCATCGGCACCATCGCCACACTGCCCATCGATTGGGAGCGTACGTCCGAAGGCTTTGCGCGTGCGGGGCGCATCTTCAGCGGTGCTTTCCCGCCAAGTTTCGACCGCTCCGGCCTGATGATCTCGGGCTTTATGGAAAGCCTGAAGATCGCCATCCTCGCCACCACCCTCGGGATGATCCTGTCGGTGCCGCTGGCCTTCATGGCGGCGCGGAACGTCTCCCCCAAGCCGGTCTATTTCCTTGGACGCGGGATCTTTATCCTCGCGCGCAGTTTCCATCCGGTGATCGTGGCGATCATTTTTGTAAAGGCCGTGGGATTTGGCCCGCTGGCCGGTGCGCTGACCCTGACGATCTATTCCATCGGCTTTGTCGCCAAGCTGCTGGCCGAACGGATCGAAGAGATCGATTTCGGTCAGGTCGAGGCGATACGCTCTGCCGGAGCGCCGTTTCTGAGCACCATGGTCTACGCCATCCTGCCGCAGATCATGCCCCGTCTCGTCGGCCTCGGCATCTACCAGCTCGACAGCAATCTGCGCGCGTCTGCGGTGGTCGGCATCGTCGGCGCGGGCGGCATCGGGGCGACGCTCGCCAATGCCTTTGGCCGCTACGACTATGACTTTGCGCTTGCCATCACCATGGTGATCGTCGGCGCGATCCTGATATCCGAAGCCGTCAGCGGCGTGATCAGAAAGCGGATGACATGACCACCGACAGGGCACAAGATTGGGCGCGATTCACCCCTGCGGAGCGGCTGCGGCGCTATCTCGTGATGCTGGCCGCCACGGTCGTAGTGGTCTGGGCGCTGAGCAGCATCGACGTGATCTGGGAATGGGTCTGGGACGCGCCGATCCAGCTGGCGGATCTCTTTGCCCGGATGGTGCCGCCCGATCCGACCAACCTGCCGTCGATCCTCGAGGCGACGTGGCAGACGATCAACATCGCCACCATCGCCACGATGCTCGCCATCCTGCTGTCGCTGCCGGTGGCCTATATCTCGGCCCAGAACACGACGCCGAACAGGGCCTGCCTGTGGATCGGCCGCTTCATTCTGGTGTCGTCCCGGTCGGTCAACACGATCATCTGGGCGCTGTTGTTCGTGGCGATCTTTGGCCCGGGTATCATCGCGGGCATCATCGCGATCATGTTTCGGTCCATCGGATTTCTGGGCAAGCTTCTGGGCGAGGCGATCGAGGAGATCGACCACGCCCCCATCGAGGCGCTGGAGGCCTGCGGTGCCTCTCGGTTCAAGACGGTGATCTATGGCATCGTCCCGCAGGTCATGCCCGCGTTCTTTGCCGTCAGCATCCTGCGTTGGGACATCAACCTGCGCGAATCCACCGTCCTCGGCCTCGTTGGTGCGGGGGGGATCGGGATCATCCTGCAGGGCGCGATCGACACGTTTCAGTGGCAGGAGGTTTCGATGGTCCTGATCACGATCCTCGCCCTCGTCATCAGCGGCGAGGTCATATCCTCTACCCTGCGCAAGAAGCTGCTTTGACCGCCGCACCTGTCGCCCGCAACGTTTGAACGGATCTTCATCAGACCCATGACGGATCGGGGGCCGCGTCAGTTCCAGGACTTTGGTTCATATCCGATCACGACGGCCGCCAGAATCATGTCGGTCGTCCGTGCCTTGAGGATCGATTGCTGTGACTTGGAGTAGATCGACGTGCCGAACGATGCCGAAAAGGTGGCCTTGTTCGACACGTTGTAGAAGCTGAACGAGCTGATCAGCCAGTGCAGCTGAAGCGCGTCCGCGCCGTCGCGAAACAGACCCATCGCCTTGCCCCGGGCGCAGACTTCCTCGAGCTTGTCGATGATCGAGCGGTTCAGTTTCGGCACGATGTCGGATTTCCGCAGGTAGTCGCCGTTGTGGATGTTCTCGATCATCACGAGCCGGATGAAGTGCGGTGCGTTGGCGTGGGTGTCGAACGTCGATTCCACGAGCCGCCGCAGGGCCTGCACCGGTTCCAGCCCGGCCACGTCGAGCAGATCCTCGCTGCGCCGCAACGCGCTGTAGACGCCTTCGAGGACAGCGCAGTAGAGCCCCTCCTTGTCGCCGAAGTAGTAGTAGATCATCCGCTTTGACGTGGAGGTCTTGCGCGCGATTTCGTTGATGTTCGCGCCGGACAGCCCGTGGGCGGCGAATTCCTCGGTGGCAATGGCCAGAATGTTTTCTTTGACGGCCTCGGGGTCTTTTTTCCACGAGGTCTTGCGACTGTTGGCCGGGCTGTCCGCGCTGCCATTCATGGTAACTGCCTTCGATAATTCACGATTCTGACCTTGGGATAGCATAACTTTAACCCACGGGTACATTTTATTTGACAAATTAACCCGTGGGTACATAAACAGAGGCGACCGACGAGGCGAGGAGCGAATCGTTGGCTGAAAAACACCTAGGGAGGACAGAGATGTCTCGGAAACTTATGGGCGCCGTCGTAGCGCTTGGCCTGAGTGCGACCGTTGCCACCGCGCAAGATTATCCGGCGAAGGAGATTCAAGGCATCATCCAATGGGGTGCCGGCGGCTCGACCGACACCGTGATGCGGTCGGTCACCCCTCATGCCGAAGACGCGCTTGGCGGCACTGTCGTCATGCAGAACATGACCGGTGCCGTGGGTGCGATCGCTCTGAACTACGTCGTCGATGCCGAGGCCGATGGCTATACCCTGTTGATGGGCGCCGAGAACCCCATGCTCTACAAGATCATGGGTCTGGGCGACGAGGACTATTCCGCCTTTACACCGATCAACCTGCTGGCCCGCGGCACGCCCCTGCTGGTGGCCAATGTCGACGCGCCGTTCGACGATTATGCTGGGATGCTGGCCTATATCGCCGAGAACCCGGGCGAGCTGAAGATGGGCGCCACCGGTCCCGGTGGCCTGCCGTCGGTCATCACCGCGATGATGAACACCGTCGAGGGCGAGCTCGACGTGATCGCGGTTCCCTATGACGGCGACGGCCCCGCTCTGACTGCCCTTCAGGGCGGTGCCATCGACGTGATGCCCGCAGTTCTGGGCGCGGCGATCGAAGGCGTTCGTGCCGGCAACATGAAGCCGCTACTGGTGTTCGATACCGAGCCCAACGCCACCTTGCCCGATGTGCAGATCGCAACCGATGCCAACGCAAACTATGCGACCTACTTGCCCTGGGGCCCCTTCTTTGGCGTTTTCGTCAAGAACGGCACGCCGGACGACGTGGTCGAGGCACTGACCGCGGCCTATGCGACAGCGGCCGAAAACGAGGAGTTCGTTTCCCTGATGGACGGTCGCGGCTTTACCATGATGAACATCAGCGGTGACGAGGCCACCGAGTTTCTGACCAAGTGGCAGCAGGGCACAGCATGGCTTCTGGATGACGCCGGTCTGACGCAGGCGTCGCCGGAAGAGTTCGGCATCGCGCGCCCGGGCGAATAGACCAAGCCGTATCGAACGGGTGGCCCAGCCAGGCCGCCCGACCAAAGGCGCCACCCAGCCCATCGCAGGGTGGCGCCTTTTTCTTTCCCGGGTGGGGAGCCGGGATATCACATGAGGGAGGAGGCACATCATGGATCCCGAATTCAGAGGCGACATGGACCATCACGACGGCACGTCGGACGCGTTGCCGGGCGGCTACGTCGAAAAGCGCAGACCGGGTGAGCTTGGCTTTGCGGTCTTTCTGACCGTGGCGAGCCTTGGCCTGCTATACAGCGCCTACGGCATCTCCGGGTTCAAGGCGCTGTCATCGCCCGGTTCGATCCCGATGGCGACGAGTCTGGTCATGGTGATCTCTGCGCTTGTGGTCGCGGTTCGCACCGCGAGGCTGCCCAGGGTTGCGGGCGAGACCCTGTCGAAAGACATCCTGCCGATGATGGTCGTCGTCTTCGTCGGATTTCTCGTGCTGTTCGGCGTGCTGCTGAAACCCTTGGGTTTCCTGCCGACCGCCGCGCTGTTTCTGATCGCCGCCTTCAAGCTCTTGTCCGGCAAGAGCTGGGCCCATGCGCTGACCATGGCATTCGTGTCCCTTCTGGTGATCTGGCTGGTGTTTCGCATCCTGTTCACCGTCCTGCTGCCTGCGGGCATCGTGCCGGAGGCCGAGTTCATCCAGATCTTCCGCAATTTCTTTTCGGGAAAGGGCTGACCATGGAAACCCTCCTTGCGATCCTGACGGTCTTTACCCAGCCGCAGCTCTTGATGTTGGTAGGCGTCGGCACCTTTGCGGGCATCTATATCGGAGCGATCCCCGGTCTTTCGGTAACGATGGCCGTGTCGATCCTGATCTCCTTTACCTTCTCGTGGGAGGTGCTGCCCGCGATTTCGCTGATGGTCGGCATCTACATGGGCGGCGTCTACGGCGGTTCACGCACCGCGATCCTGCTCAATATACCCGGAGCGCCCTCGGCCATCGCCACGGCGATGGACGGCTATCCCATGGCGCAGAAGGGCGCGGCCGGCGAGGCCATCGGCGTCACCACGGTCATGTCGTTCTTCGGCGGGCTGATCGGCATTCTGGTGCTGGCCCTTGCGGCGCCTTTCGTTTCGGAATTCGCCCTGACCTTTCAGCCCCGCGACTACATGCTGCTGGCCGTGCTCGGCATCCTTCTGGTCGGGTCGCTGTCGAGCGGGTCTCTGGTCAAGGGCATCTTTGCCGGTGCCTTCGGCATTGCCATCGGTGCCGTCGGTCGCGACCCGCTGACCTTCGCGGAGCGTTTCACCTTCGACTTCAAGATCATGGAGGGCGGGATCTCGTTCATCGCCGTGATGATCGGCATGTTTGGCGTCTCCGAGGCGCTGCAGCAGCTTCAGAACGTCAACATGAAGTCGGTCCGCCAGAAGATCGACCGCATCGTTCCCTCGTTCGGCACCATTCGGAAATACCTGCCGCTGTCGCTTCAGACCTCTTCGATCGGGGTGATCATCGGCGCCTTGCCCGGAACCGGCGGCGACATCGCCGCGCTGATGGCCTATGACCATGCGAAACGCGTGACCAAGGAGCCCGACGTCCCCTTTGGCGAGGGCGCGATGGAGGGCCTTGTCGCGCCCGAGACTGCCAACAATGCCGCCGTGGGCGGGGCGTTCATCCCGATGATGACGCTTGGCATTCCCGGTGACGCGGTGACTGCGATCATGATCGGTGCGCTGTTCATTCACGGGCTGAACCCCGGACCGATGCTGATGATCGATCAACCCGACATGTTCTGGTTCATCGTCGGAGCCCTGCTGACGGCGAACGTCTTCATGTTGATATTCGGGCTGACAGGCATCAGGATCTTTACCAAGATCGTCGAAATGCCCCGTTCGATCATCATTCCGCTGATCCTGCTGTTGTCGATCGTGGGCGCCTATGCGGTGAACAATTCGATCACCGACGTCTACTGGATGCTCGGATTTGGCGTGTTCGGATATTTCATGCGCCACTATGGTTATCCGCTCGGACCTGTCATTCTGGGTGTGATCCTGTCGCGCCTGCTGGACGACAACTGGCGCCGCGCGATCATTTCCGAGCGGGAAGACCTTGGCCGCTTTTTCGAGGGGATCGTCACCAGCCCGCTCTCTCTGGTTCTTTTCGTGTCGGTGATCATGATCTTTGTCAGTCAGACACCGCTCTGGACCGCCATGAAGAACCGCCTTTTTGGAAGGGCAACGACATGACCCAAGCAACGACCGGCACCATCAAACTCGGCCTGATCGGCGACAATATCACCCGGTCGAAATCGCCGCGACTGCACCGGACTGCGGGCAAGCTGACAGGCCGGGATGTGACCTATGACCGGCTGATCCCGAAAGACATGGGCCGCTCGTTCGACGAGGTGTTCGAACAGGTCCTCAAGTCGGGCTATCGCGGCATCAACGTGACCTATCCCTACAAGGAGGTCGTGACCGCAAAAGTGACCGTGACCGACCCGTTGGTCCGCGGCATCGGTGCCGTCAACACGGTTGTCTTTGGTGAGGACGGACCCAAGGGTTTCAACACGGACTATACCGGTTTCATGCATGCCTACCGGTCGATCCGCGGCACCGAGCCGCCCGGCGTGGTCTGCCTGATCGGGACCGGCGGCGTGGGCAAGGCCGTCGCTTTCGGGCTCGTCGGGCTGGGTGCGCGGGTCATTCGTTGCGTCGACCTCGATCCCGCCAAGGCGGACGCTCTTGCGCAGGCGCTGACATCGCTCGGCTCAGAGACGTGCATCGAGGTCTTGACCGACGCCGTTACCGCCGCGCGCGGTGCGGACGGGATCATCAATTGCACACCGCTGGGAATGGTCGGCATCGGAGGCTCGCCCCTCGAAGCCGAGGCGATGCAGGGCGCCACTTGGGTCTTTGACGCGGTCTATACACCTGTGGACACCCAGTTCCTTCAGGACGCCGCAAAGGCCGGACTGACCGTCATCACGGGCTATGAGCTGTTCTTTGGGCAGGGTGTCGATGCCTGGGAGATATTCACCGGGCAGGACATCGACCACGCGGCTCTTCGCGCCGCGATCCAGGGAGACGACGCATGAAGACCTCCATCGCGACGGTATCCATCTCGGGCAATCTGGTCGAAAAGCTGGAAGCCATTGCGGCCGCCGGCTTTGACGGTATCGAGATTTTCGAGCAGGACTTCATCGCCCACGACGGCCATCCCCGCGAGGTGGGTGATCTGATCCGGTCCATGGGGCTGGAGATCCAGCTTTTTCAGCCTTTCCGTGACTTCGAGGGGTTGCCGGAGCCGCTGCGCGCAAAGGCCTTTGATCGCGCCGAGCGCAAGTTCGATCTGATGCAGGAGCTGGGGACCGATCTCGTTCTGGTGTGCTCCAGCTGCCATCCGGAGGCTCTTGGCGGGATCGATCGCGCCGCGCAGGACTTTGCCGAACTGGGCGACCGCGCGGCCAGCCGCGGCCTTCGCGTCGGTTATGAGGCGCTGGCATGGGGCAGGCATGTCAACGATCACCGTGATGCGTGGGAGATCGTCAGACGTGCGGACCACGACAACGTCGGCTTGATCCTCGACAGTTTTCATACCTTGGCACGCAAGATCGACCCGGACACGATCCGGCGCATTCCGGGCGACAAGATCTTTTATGTCCAGCTTGCCGATGCCCCGCTGATCGAGATGGACCTGCTCTATTGGTCGCGTCATTTCCGCAATATGCCCGGCGAAGGTGATCTTGCGGTTGCCGATTTCATGAGGGCCGTCGTCGCCACTGGATACGCCGGGCCGATCTCGCTCGAGATCTTCAACGATCAATTCCGTGGCGGCCGGCCCAGAACGATCGCCAAGGATGGCTATCGGTCGCTCGTGGCCCTGATGGATGACGTTCGACGCTGTGAGCCCGTAGAACCACAGCCTGCCCCGGAAATGCCCGGACGCGCCCTCGTGAATGGCGTCTCGTTCGTCGAGTTCGCGACCCGACGTGACGAGGCGGATGCGTTGGAGGAGATGTTCCGAACCCTCGGATTCCGGCATTCCGGCACCCATATCGCCAAGAAGCTGGCGCTATGGACCCAAGGCGAAATCCGTATCGTCGTGAACCGCGAGACCACCGGATACGCCAGCAGCGCCTACACGATGCACGGCACCACAGTGTGCGATATCGGTATCGCCGTCGATTATGCCGGCGCTGCCGTGGATCGTGCCCAGAAGCTCGGGGCGGATACGTTCAGGCAAGCGGTCGGCCCGGGAGAGCTTGATATTCCCGCCATCCGCGGCCTGAGCGGCAGCGTCCTGCACTTTATCGACGAGGCCTCGGGGCTGAATGACGTCTGGACCGTCGAATTCGAACCGACCGCCGGGGAGCACGGCGATGCGGGGCTGACCCGGATCGACCATCTGGCGCAGACGATGAGCTACGACGAAATGCTGAGTTGGTCGCTGTTCTACACGACGCTTTTCCAGATGCGGAAAACGCCGATGGTGGATGTGGTCGACCCGGACGGGTTGGTCCGCAGTCAGGCGCTGGAGGCGTCGGACGGGTCCATTCGCATCACCCTGAACGGTGCCGAAACGCATCGCACGATGGCGGGTGGTTTTCTGGCCGACAGCTTCGGTGCCTCGGTTCAGCATATCGCGCTGGCAAGCTCGGATATCTTTGCGACGAGTGCCGCGATGGCGTCGAAAGGGTTCGAGCCTCTGCCGATGTCGGACAACTATTACGCCGATCTCGTCGCCCGCTTCGACCTCGCGCCGGAGATGCTGGCCAAGCTCAAGGCGGGCAACATTCTTTATGACGAAGACGCGAACGGGACGTTCTTTCAATACTATTCCAGACCCTATGCAGGCGGGATGTTCTTTGAAATCGTCGAGCGGCGCGGCGGCTATTCCGGCTATGGCGCCCCCAATGCGCCGTTCCGTATTGCAGCGCAGAAGCGATTGATGCGGCAGAAGGGTATGCCTCGGAAGTAGTCGCGCGCCGACGCGATCATGCCGGGCACCACATAGCAAACCGGCCCCGGCTATGCAGCGGGGCCGGCATGGCATTTTATCGTCACTGGCAGTGCAATCAGGCGGCGGCGGCCTTGTTGATGCCGCTCGTCGCGATCTCGGTCATGCGGCGGTCGCCGTCATAGGTGTGATCGAGGCATTCTTGCAGGATCGCGCCGTCTTCGTCTTCGCCGATCCGGTTGGCGAAGGCGACGAGGCAGCCGTAGCCGGCCAACGCGTAGTGCACCATCCGCTGATACTGCGTGATGATCATGGCGTCGCGCACGTCATCGTCGCTGAATTCGGCATCCAGCACGTGGGCGTGGGCTTCCTTGACGAGGCCCTCCATCCCCTTGCAGTGCTCGCCGCTCGGCTTGATGCCGTGCTTGTTGCAGATCTCGGCGACCTTTTGCAGACCGTCGTTGATGCCGTTGGAGCCGTCGATCAGGGCTTTCGACAGCTCCTTGTCGCTGGCGGCCTTGCCAAGTTCGACGACAACGTCGAGCGATTGCTTGTTGGCGCTCCAGATGTCCTGCAGCTGGTCAAGGTAGACGTCGGTGAGCGTATTCATGGTCATAGCGATCTCCTGTCACGTTTCGATTACCCATCCAACGCGCCGTTGATTAAATCGTTCCGAAATAGCCGCCAAGCATTCAGTGACCGCGCACTATATATATGCGTCGGAACTTTTCCGCCGATCGACCCGTCGTCAAGCAAACTATCGTTGAATTGAACGGAACCAATATCGAGTTGCCGCAGTTGTGAGGCTGTAGCGCCCGACGACGGCGCACCATTAATAGGAGAAACGAAATGACACGCTTCCTCACGACAGCCGCCACCGCATTGGTTCTTGGAACAGCAGCATATGCCGATGGCCATACCAGCGCCTTTTCGGATATGACCTTTGACGTGGAAACAAACCTGAATGCATCGGAATTGATCGGTATGCGCGTTTACGCATCCGAGGCCGATATCAACAATACCATTGCCGCCGACGGCGAAACCGAATGGGACGACATTGGTGAAATCAATGAAATCATTCTGACCCGTTCCGGCGAAGTTCAATCCGTGATCGTCGGCGTCGGCGGTTTCCTCGGAATTGGCGAAAAGGACGTTTCGGTGAACATGTCCGAAATCCAGTTCGTCAACGAAGAGGGCGACAGCGACGACTTCTTCCTGGTGATCAACGCCTCGACAGCCGGCGTGGAAGACGCTCCTGCCTATGAGCGGACCGCTCTGGGTGCCGAGATGGACGACCAGATGACCGACGAAGAGATGGCCGCCGAACTGGATACGGACATGTCCGAAGAGATGGACACCGAGATGGACCAGATGGAGGCAGACGCCCGCCCCATGCTGACCCGTCCCGACATCGAACGTGACGGTTTCCAGACCGCCGTGGTCGAAGATCTCAACACCGAAGACCTGACCGGTGCCCGCGTCTACGGCGTTGGCGACGAAGATGTCGGTGAGATTTCCGAGCTTCTTCTGACCGCTGACGGCAAGCTGGACCGCGCCGTGATCGACGTTGGTGGCTTCCTCGGCATTGGCGAACACCCGGTCGCCGTGACGCTGGACGAGCTGAACATCATGCGTGCCGACGGCGACGGACACTTCCGTGTCTACATCGACGCTTCGCAAGAGGCGCTTGAGCAGCAGCCTGCCTACGAAGGCTAATCAATGCAGGGGCCGGGGCATACGCTCCGGCCCTTCTTCGCTCTGACAGATGGGAAACGACATGGCTTTTTCTTTTGGACCAATTCAGCAGATCAAGACCGATGTTCCGACGGTCTATGCCTTCAAGGTGACCGGCCGGATGACGGACGACGCGTCCGAGGCGCTGGCCAAGGTGATGAACATTGCGTTCGACCAGCACAAGAAGGTCAATCTTCTTCTCGATTTGAGCGGCTTTACCGGTAGCGACTGGGACAGCCTGTTCGACGACGACGTCATTGAATCGCGGTTCCGGGCGCTCAAGCACGTGTCCCGTTATGCCGTGGTCGGCGCACCGGAGCGGGCGAACCGGATGATCGGTTTCCTCGACAAGATCATTCCCGTCGACGCTCGTGCGTTCTCTGTCTCGGAGACGGGTGACGCCTGGACCTTTGTCGGGGCGCGGCCGGTGGACGAGGCGACCGGAGCGGCCGCGATGCCCGCGGCCTGACCGGACGGCGCGGGATAGGCCGTCATAGCCTCGATCCCGCTCGTATCGAAATTTACATGGAACAATTCACCGACTTTCGCGTTGGTAGATAGCAACACTGGAAGAATTGGAGACTCTCATGGAATATGGTATTCTTGGCATCCTGGGTTTGGCACTTGCGGTTTACGCGCTGATCAACATCTGGCAAAGCGGTGCCTCCGGAGGGTCGAAACTTCTTTGGACTCTTCTGGTTTTGGTTCTGCCCGTTCTCGGCTTTATCATCTGGTTCTTTGCCGGCCCGCGCGGCAGCACCGCCCGCGTTTAACGACTGAATTCGGCAAGTCGATTTGCTTCCTCCCCGCTGTTAATCGACGTTATTGCCAAATGTGAATGCCGTTGCTCTCTGTCCCTCGCGGCATTCATATTTTCACTGACGCATGGTTTCATACCATGCGTCTTTTTTTCGTCGATAATTGCCATTGACTGCTGCGACAATGTTTGAGTTGGAATTGTATTCAGCCATACAATTGAAAATCGGCCGCTATTGCGGCCGATCAATTCATTCAATTGCCGTGAACTGAGGGTATTCAGATGACCCAAGCGCGCCCATATGGCAACAAGGTCAGCGTTCCCGACTGAAGCCCCGCGCTCGAGTTCGCGAGTGCATCGTGGAAATGCGTCACGCCATTATCCACGAGCCATTGGCGGGGGATCACCTGCACGTATTCCGAGAAGTTGAAAAGCCCGATCAGATTGCCCGTCGGCGTGATCCGCGCGAAGGCGAAGATCGCGTTGTTCGGTGCGTCGAGCACTCGGGTGGGGTAGCCCCCGTGCAATTGCGGCGTGGCCTTGCGCCGCGCCAGAATATGCCGGGTGCCTGCCAGAATCTGACCGGCGGGCGTTTCGCCCTTTTCGGCTTCGGCCACCGCGTTCCAATCCATGTGCGGCCGGTGCAGCCAGCGGCTGTCGTGTGCGTGATCCGGTTCGTCCAGATAGCTGTATTCATTGAGCAGCGCGATCTCGTCGCCCATATAGATCAGCGGCACGCCGCCGTAAGAGGCGATGAGGGCATTGCCCATCAGGATCCGTTCGACGGCCATCTTGACGAGGACGTCGTCTCCGGATTCCAGCGCCCGTTCCAATCCCGCCAGTGACGCGAATGTGCCGGAGATACGTTTGTCGCCGGTTTCCTCGTTGCTCTGGAACAGGGCGCCGCGGGCGAAGCTCCCCTCGAACACCCCTTCGTAGAAGTCAGACAGGAAGGCCCGGTGCCCCTGACCGGTGACCCCCATTGCGTTGGCGTCTTCGTCGGTGATCGCCCAGCCGATATCGTCGTGGCAGCGGGCGTAGGTCGCATAGGTGGCGTTGGTCAGGTTTTCCGGGAAGTGCGTCCGCATGACATAGGTCATCATCCCGGTGTCCCGCGTGGCCAGCGCGCTCCAGTATTGCACCATGAGGTTGTTGTGGTAGGCGAGGTTGCCTTCCCGCCCGTCGTGTTCGCCACGTCCGAAATAGGTGAGCATCTCTGCGGGGCCGACGATCGCTTCCTCCAGATGCAGCACCGACGCCGCAACGATCCGCGTCACCGCCCTGAGCGCCCGCAGGATCATGTGCACTTCCGGTTCCGACTGGCACCGGGTGCCCAGCCGCTTCCACATGAAGGCAACGGCGTCCAGCCGCATGACCGTGAGCCCCTTGTTGGCGAGGAACATCATGATCTTGGCGATTTCGAGGAACACGCGGGGGTTGGCCCAGTTCAGATCCCACTGGTGTTCGTTGAACGTGGTCCAGACCCATTTCTCCATATCGTCGTAATAGGTGAAGTTCCCCGGCGCGTTGTCGGGAAAGACCTCGACGAGCGACTGTTCGTAGGCCTTTGGCAGCCGGTCGTCGTCGAACATCAGATACATGTCTTGGTAGGCCGGGTCGCCCTTGCGCGCCTTTTGCGCCCATTCATGTTCCTTGGCCGTGTGGTTCAGCACCATGTCGATGCAGAGCGAGATGCCCCGCTCTCGCAGCACCTTCGCCAGCTTTTGCAGCTCTGTCATGGTGCCCAGATCGGGGTTGATCTTGCGGTAGTCCATCACCGAATAGCCGCCGTCGCTGTCCCCCGGCCGTGGCTTGAGGCACGGCATCAGGTGCACGTAGGTCACCCCCAGCGATTCGAGGTAGTCGAGCTTGTCGTGGATGCCCTTCAGGTTGCCGGCGAACCTGTCGATATAGAAGACATAGCCCACCATGTCCGGCCGCTGGAACCAATCAGGTTCCAGATCCCGTTTGAGATCGAGCGTCTTGAGGTCTGCGGGCCGTTGCTTCCACGCCTTGCGCATTTCGTCGATCAGCTCTTGCCGCGTGGCCTTGTATTCCGGATGCCCGGAATAGAGCGCGTCCAGCATCGGCAGCAGATCGGATGCGCTGCGCTCGAAGCGCAGATCGAAGATGTCGGTTTCTTTGGTGGATGTGCTCAAGTTTTAGGCCCCGGCTTCTGGTTGGCTTTGCGTCCTTGGAAATCTCGCAGCTTGTCCGATTCAACGCAAGCACCGCGCGGCCCGGAGTCACGCCGCTGTCGGACAGGTCGTGTCGGTGGTCCTGAACCGTTCGGCGCGCCGGTCATTCGGGCCCGCGCCGTTGCCCCCGGCCGGAGTGCCGGTTCCGCGGGCGGCGAGGTCAGGGGCGATGTATTCGGGAACGGGCCTGTGTGCCTTGATGCACCGCATGGCGCCGATGGCAGGGTCGATCGCCTAGGCGTCGGTGTCGAACCAGTCGGGGTGGCTGGCCTTGATGTCGTTGAATGCAATGCGGATCCGCGACAGGTGCGCCCGAAGTGCGGCGACCGCGTCCACCTCGTTCCGGGCCTTGATCGCATCGAAGATCGCGACATGTCCGTCGATCGCCGCCCTCAATCCGAGATCGAGCGAGAGCATGCGGACCCGGTCCACGTGAGCCTTGGATTCGTAGATGATCTCCCACGCGTGCGGTGCGCCGGTCCGATTGCAGATCTCTTGGTGGAATTGGTCGTCGAGCTGGTGGAACAAGGGCTTGTCCCCCGCCGCCTCTGCCGAGAACTGATCCTGGATCAGGGTTTCCAGCACCTTGAGATCATCCTTGGTCATGCTCTGTGCGGCGATCCGGCAGGTCTCTGCTTCCAGAGCGGTCCGGATGAAGTTGGCCTGAGCGACGTCAGGCTCTGAGATCAGGCTGACTTGCGTGGCTCGCTGCGGCCGGATCACGAGAAGCCCCTGTTTCGACAGGCTGTAGAAGGCATTGCGCACCGGCTGACGCGACACGTCCATCTGCCGTGCGACTTCTATCTCGGAGAGTTTGGTGCCGGGCTCGAGCGTCAAGTTGAGGATCTGGTGCCGCAAGACGCCGAATACCTGATCGGTGACCGACGGCTCCCCCATCTTCTCCAGCGGTTCAATGGCTTGTCCCGTTGACATCGTCACCCTTTCCCCGCGCGCCCTTTCCCGTCGCCGGTGTTTGCTCGTCTTCGTAGTATACCAGTCTTGACAGGTAGTATACTAGAATATTAGTAGAGGATGAAGAGGGAGTGGGGGAGCCGTGAGGAAAAGCGTTTGACTGATGTGTTGCCCGGAGAGCCGCTTGTTCGGATGCTGTTCTGCTTGGGTATCCTGATCGGACCTCTGGTTCAAGCGCCCCCGTCTGTTCGACTTGCGTCCCGCGCGGCCTGATTTTCAATCCTCGGAGGTTTCACATGTCTTATCCCGTTGTCGCCGCCGACCCTGGTGTCACCCGTCAAATTCTTGCCGAGGCGGAGCCGCTGATGGTCGTCGCTTTTCGTTTCGAAGAAGGTGCCGAGGGCAAGCTCCACGATCACCCTCACGTGCAATCGACCTACGTGGAAAGCGGCAAGTTCCGTTTTCATCTGGATGGCCAGGACCATGACCTTGCCGCCGGAGACAGCCTGATCATCCCGTCCGGCGCGCGCCACGGCTGTGTCTGCATGGCGGCCGGCACTCTGATCGACACCTTCACGCCGCGCCGCGACGATTTTCTTTGACCGAAAAGGACCGACCTCATGCTTAAGACCCAAACCCGTTATGCGATTGATCCGGCGACGGCCAAGGGATTGGACACCGAACAGTTGCGCGATCATTTCCATGTGGGCGGCCTGTTCGCGGAGGGCGAGATCAACATCGTCTACAGTCACTATGACCGTCTGATCCTCGGCTCTGCTGTTCCTGCCGCCGGCACCCTGACCCTGGACCGCGTCGAAGAGACCGGCACCGCGACCTTCCTTGAGCGCCGCGAGATGGCGGTGTTGAACGTGGGCGACACGGGCACCGTCGCCGTCACCGGCGAAACCTACACGCTGGAGCGTGGCGAGGTTCTGTATATCGGGATGGGTGCTGGCCCGGTCGAGTTTGCCGGCGCGGGCCGGTTCTACATCCTGTCGGCTCCGGCCCATCGCACATGCCCGACCAAGCTGATCACCCTCGCGGACGCTCGCCGCGTCGAGATGGGCGCCAAGGAGACCGCCAACGAGCGCGTCATCCTGCAATTCCTCCACCCGGAGGTGGCCGAGAGCTGCCAATTGCTCATGGGTTACACCCAATTCGCGGAAGGCTCCGTCTGGAACACCATGCCCGCCCACACCCATGACCGCCGGATGGAGGCCTATCTCTATTTTGACGTAGGCGCCGACCAGCGTGTGTTCCACTTTATGGGCGAGCCGTCGCAGACCCGCCATATTGTGATGGCCAACGAAGAGGCGGTGATCTCGCCGCCGTGGTCGATCCATTGCGGTGCGGGGACCGGCGCATATACCTTCTGCTGGGCGATGGCCGGTGATAACGTCGACTTCACCGACATGGACATGATCCCGATGGAGGCGTTGCGGTGAATGCTGCTTTTTCCCTGAACGGCAAACGCGCCCTCGTGACCGGGGCCAATACCGGCATCGGTCAGGCCATCGCCGTGGGCTTGGCCCAAGCCGGGGCCGAGGTGCTCTGCGCCGGTCGCCGGTCTTGTGACGAGACGGTCGCCCAGATCGAGGCCGGGGGCGGCGTCGCCTCGTCGGTTCTCGTCGATTTTGCCGATCCGATGGCGGGTCAGACCCTGTTCGACGGACCTGATATCGATATCCTGATTAATAACGCCGGCATCATTCGCCGCGATGATGCGCTGGAGTTTTCCGAGGCCGATTGGGATGCGGTGATGGACGTCAACCTCAAGGCGCTGTTCTTCACCACGCAGGCCTTTGGCAAGGCGGTCTTTGCCCGCGAGGCGCAGGGGGCCGTGGTCAATATCTCGTCTCTTCTGGCGTTTCAGGGCGGCATTCGCGTGCCGTCTTATACCGCGTCGAAGCATGGTGTGGCCGGTTTGACCAAGCTGCTCGCCAACGAATGGGCTGCCCGCGGTATCAATGTGAATGCGGTGGCGCCCGGCTATATCGACACCAACAACACCGAGGCGTTGCGCAACGATCCCGAGCGCAACAAGGCGATTCTGGAGCGAATCCCGGCGGGCCGCTGGGGCCAGCCCGAGGATATTGCGGGTGCGGCGGTTTACCTTTGCACCCCTGCTGCCAAGTATGTGCACGGCACGGTCCTGGCCGTTGATGGCGGCTGGCTCGCCCGATGACCGGACGGGCCGAAGGCACAGGTGAGCGATGATCGAGAGTTGGCGTTGGTACGGCGAGTTCGATCCCATCACCTTGGCCGAGGTGGCCCAGACCGGCGCGACCGGCATCGTGACCGCGCTGCACGACATCCCATACGGCGAGGTATGGCCCGTCTCCGCTGTGGCCGATCGCAAGTCTCAGCTTGAGGCTGTCGGCTTTGACTGGGTCGTCGTCGAGAGCCTGCCGATCCACGAGCGCATCAAGCGCGGCGACGGTGATCTGAGCGGGTTGTTTGCCAACTACCGCCAGTCGATGGCGAATCTGGCGGGGCAGGGGGTGAAGACCATCTGCTACAACTTCATGCCGCTGCTGGATTGGACCCGGACCGACCTTGCCCATCCGGTGCCGGGCGGCGGCACCTGTCTGCGCTTTGACGCGGTCCGCATGGCCGGATTCGAGATCCACATGCTCGGCCGCAAGGAGGCCGAGGCCGACTATTCCCCCGAGGTCTGCGCCAAGGCCGCCGCATGGTTTCAGCGGGCCAGCGAGGCCGAGCGCGAGGGCTTGCTGCATTCGATCATGTCCGGTCTGCCCGGCGCTTTTGACCGCTATGACATCGAGGGCCTGAAGCGGGCGCTTCGCGCCTATGCCGGGATCGACCGGGCGGCGCTGCGTGCCAACTACAAACGGTTTCTGGAAGAGATCATACCGACTGCCGAGGACTTGGGGATGCGGATGTGTGTCCACCCCGACGATCCGCCCCGCGACATTCTGGGCCTGCCCCGCATCGTGTCGTCGGGCGAGGATCTGGCGTGGATCATGGCGGCTGTGGACAGCCCGGCCAACGGTGTGACCCTGTGTTCGGGATCGCTGGGTGCGAACCCGGTCAACGATGTGCCCGCGATTGCCGCCCAAGTGGCCGACCGCATCCATTTTGCTCATCTGCGCAATGTCCGCAAAGACCCGGACGGGTCGTTCGAGGAGGCTGCCCATCTGGACGGCGACACCGATATGGTGGCCCTGATCAAGGTGCTGTTGGCCGAGCAAGCCCGCCGGACGGAGGTGGGCCGCGATGACGCGCTGATCCCGTTCCGCCCGGATCACGGCCACGAGATGCTCTCCGATCTGGGCCGCGACAACGTGCCCGGCTACCCATTGATCGGACGGATGCGCGGGCTGGCCGAGTTGCGCGGCGTTATCCGCGCTTTGGCACACGCATGATGTGGCCAAAGAAGCTGCTCAACCCGGCGAAATCGTCGAGCGGCAGGATATCCGCCACGAATTGATCGGGTCGCACGATGGCGATGGCCCCTTTCGTCCGGTTGATCCCGCGCAGGTCAAAGAGATCCGGCCCGGTTTTCAGATCGGGGCAGAACGCCTTTTCATAGTCGATCAGCCCGAAGTTGCCTTTGCGCGGCAGCAGCAGCGCGGGTAGCTGACCCAAATCAATGCTTCGGTGATCGGATTGGAACACCGCCCGCAGGTCGATGACGCTGTCGATATCCGCGCCGATCGGGGTGAACAGCCGCAGCGGGCTGTGGTCGTCGCTGCCTAGAAAGTCGCAGAGCTTTCCTATCCCGCCGTCCGGTTGCCCCGTATCGCCCGCCCCGGCAAAGGCCATGATCCGCCAGCGTCCGTCGGCTTTGAGCACGTGCCCAAGCTGGAGCCGCCGCCCATCGCCCAACCGGATCGCAGGCGCCGAGTGGAACCGCATCCCGACCCGAAGCCCGTTGGCCAGTTGTTGGTGCGCACCGCTGCCGGTGATCATCGAGGCGTCATACCGGGTCTCGACGCCAGCAGTATAGCGACCGTGCTTTTTGAAGTAGGTCTGGAATTGCGCAGCTTCGGTGGCGTCCTTTGGCTTGGCCGAGAACAGCCGGGCCATGTCGCGGTCGAAGTCGATCAGTTCCTTGGCCTTGGCACGCCGTTCCTCGGAGTAGGTGTCGAGCAATTCCGGCCCGGCCTGTTCGCGCAGCACGGCGGCCAGTTTCCAGCCGAGGTTGAAGGTGTCGGCCATGGAGACGTTCATCCCTTGCCCCGCCTTGGGGCTGTGGGTGTGGCAGGCATCGCCCGCGATGAACATCCGGGGGCTGCGGCTGCCCCGTTCGTCGGCGCCGATATCGTCAAAGCCGTCGCAGACCCGCTGTCCGATTTCGTAGGCCGACCACCATGCCACCTGCGCCACGTCGAGCGTGTAGGGCGCGAGGATCGTCCGCGCTTTTTCGATCAGCATCTCGGCGCTGACGTTCCTGTCGGTGGCGCGTTCGTCGCCGTGCAGCGCGTCGAGTTCGATATACATCCGCACCAGATAGCCACCTTCGCGGGGGATGATCAGGATGCTGCCCTGATCGGCAGACTGGATCGCCGCCTTGAGCCGGATATCGGGGAAGTCGGTGACGCAGAGGATGTCCATCACCCCCCAAAGCTGGCGTGCGGCCTCGCCCTTGAGCTGATGCCCCATCGCAGTGCGCACGACGCTGCGGGCGCCGTCGCAGCCGACGATATAGCGCGCGTTGACCGTCTCGGTGCTGCCATCCGGCAGGGCAAAGGTTGCAGTGATCGGGTGCTCGGCGCCGTCGGTCCGCGTGACGGTGATCAGGTCGCGGTTATAGGAGGGCTGGAGCCGATGGGCGCTGTTTTCCATGACCTCCAGATAGAAATCGTGGACGCGGGCTTGGCTGAGGATCAAATGCGGCATCTCGGACAGGGCGTCCTCGACGTCCTGTATCCTGTCGGCGCGCTGCAGCCCTTTGCCGTCGGTCTTGGGCCGCCAGAAGGCGACTTCGTTCACCCAGTAGCCCTCTTTCATCACCTTGTCGGCAAAGCCGAAGGCCTCGAACATCTCGATCGAGCGGCAGGCGATCCCGTCGGCCTGACCCATTTCGAGCGGGCCGGCTTTGCGTTCGGTGATCCGCGTCGTGATGTCGGGGAACTGCGCCAGTTGCGCGGCGAGCGTCAGCCCGGCGGGGCCGCAGCCGACGATCAACACATCGACGGTGTCGCCCGCGGCATCGTTGTGAGCGGCTATGGCCCGCGCCGGATCGCCTGAGTGAAATCCGTTGAGGTGATATTGCATGGCGCGCCTCCCAAAATAATAAGTATGCTTACTTTCTAGTGGACTTCAGCGCCGCGAGTCAATATGGTAAGCATGCATACTAATTGTGGAGCGCCGATGAACGCTGATTTCCCCATCGTCAAAATGCCGGGTCATTTGATCCGCAGACTGCATCAGCAGTCGACGGCGGTGTTTCAGGAGCGGGTCAGGGCGGCGGGGATCGAGATCACCTCGGTGCAGTTCGCCGCGCTGTCGGCCTTGGCGCAATGGCCAGGCATAGATCAGGCGACGTTGGCCGGGATGGTGGCCTATGACCGCGCCACGATCGGTGGTGTCGTGGCCCGTCTGGTGGATCGTGGATTGGTCGTCCGGTGGACCGATGCCGACGATCGCCGCGCCCGGAAACTTCGATTGACGGAAGAGGGTGCCGCTCTCTTGAACCGATTGACGCCCTTGGTCACGGAGTTGCAGCCACAGATTCTTGGCAGTCTGACCGAGGAAGAGGCCGCGCAGTTGGTGCGTCTGATGCAGAAGAGTTTGTCGCTTGAGTAGGTCGGGAGATTGCGCGGGGGCCGAGGCCCTGGGCCGGCCTTCGGGCCGGGGCGGGGGTGCTTGTCGTCCAAAGCTGATCGAGCCGGATCAGCGCAACGCCTTGACATGGCTGGAATTTGGCGTCGCATCGGCCGATGTCCGGGCGGCGTTGTCATCGCCGAGGGAGCGTGTGCATGCAGCTGTTTCAGAAACGGGCTTGGCGGCTTCCAATTCTTCGCGCAGAGTGTCGGTCCAACTGGCATTGCCGGGCCACGCACCGCAAGTCTTGCGTCGCCCCGAACGCGATCACGCCCCTCTCCCGAGAAATATGATGACAAACTATAATGGTTATGCATCATACCCACTGAGGGGTCACGTCGTCGAGTCGGGTCTGATTGCCCGTGCGCGGCGTGAGGAGACACAGGTCGCAAGGCCTTTGGAGAACGGTCTTAGGGAGGAAAACATATGACCAATCGGAGAACTATTCTGTGCGCCATGGCTGGTGCCGCAGTCGGAGCGATGGCGGCCACGGGCGCTCTTGCTCAGGAATATACGCTCAAGCTGCACCAGTTCCTGCCGGCGCAGGCCAATGTGCCCGTGCAGGTTCTGGACGTCTGGGCCGACGCTGTCGAAGCCGATTCGGATGGCCGCATCAAGATCGACCGCTTTCCCGCCATGCAGTTGGGTGGTGCCCCGCCGGAGCTGATGGACCAGGCGATCGACGGCGTGGCCGACATCGTCTGGACGGTCGTCGGCTATACGCCGGGCCGCTTCCCCTCTACCGAGGTATTCGAGCTGCCGTTCATGGTGGGCGATGCCCGCGCTGCGTCCTACGCCTATTGGAAGATGTACGAAGAGCATATGCAGGACGAATTCTCTGACGTGCATATTCTGGGCACATGGGTGCATGGCCCCGGCATGTTCCACACGTCGGATCCTGTCGAAGTGCCTGCCGATCTCGAAGGCATGAAGATCCGTGGCGGTTCGCGTCTGGTGAACCAGCTTCTGGAGCTCGCCGGTGCGACCCCGGTCGGTATGCCTGTGCCTGCGGTGTCCGAGGGTCTGTCCAAGGGTGTGATCGACGGCACCACCATTCCGTGGGAAGTGACCACCTCGCTCCGCGTGGCAGAGCTAGTCGAGAACCACACCGAGTTCGAAGGTCCGGCGCTGTATAACCTGACTTTTGTTCTGGCGATGAACAACGACGCCTACAACAATCTGCCCGCTGACCTGCAGCAGGTGATCGACGACAATTCCGGTCTGGAATTCTCGATCTTTGCCGGTGGCACGCAGGCGGATGCCGATGGCCCGGCCCGTGAGGTCGCTGTCGAGCTTGGCAACAACATTATCACCATCGATGCGGCAACCGCCGAGTCCGATTGGCTGCCGCTCGTTCAGCCGATCTACGACTCCTGGATCGCCGACATGGCCGAGCTCGGCGTCGACGGTCAGGCCCGGATCGATCAGGCCCGTGCCCTGATGGCCGAATACGAAGCCGCCAACTAAGGCGCCTCTGGCCGCGCTCCGCATCGGGCGCGGCCACTCTCACACCAGAATTTGGAGATGAGCGGTGTATCCATTCATGCTCAAGTTATCCCGCCTGATGGCATATCTGGGTGGGCTGATGCTGATTGCCTTGATCCTGATGGCCTGTGTGTCGATTGTCGGCCGTTCCCTGAACGGCGTGCTGCATTCGGATTTCTTTCAGGGGGGCCTCAAGGGCTTTGCCGATTGGGCGCTGGCTTTGGGCATCGGTCCGATCAACGGAGACTTTGAGCTGATCGAAGCGGGTATCGCCTTCTCGATTTTTTCATTCCTGCCGCTCTGCCAGATATCCGGCGGCCATGCGACGGTGGATATCTTTACCTCGCAGATGTCGGATCGGGCGAACCGCATATTGCGGGTGATCATCGACATCCTGTTCGCCGCAGTGATCGTTCTGATCGCGGTGCAATTGCTTGGCGGCATGCAAAGCAAGATGCGATCCGGGCAGACCACCCTGTTGATCCAGTTTCCGGTGTGGTGGGCCTATGCCCCGTCGGTCGTCGGCGCGGCCGTCGCCGCGATCATTTCAATCTATATCGCCGTGGTGCGTCTGGCCGAGGCCGCGACCGGCCAGGCCATCCTTCCTGCTGACCTGGGAGCGGACCATTGAGTGACCTGATCATCGGCATACTGTCGTTTCCGGCAGTCTTGCTCCTGATTTTCCTGCGAGTCCCGATCGGCCTCGCCATGTTTCTGGCCGGTCTGGTGGGCCTAGTCCTTGTGACCGGAGACACCACCGTGCCGTTCGGCCGGTTGAAGTCGGAGACCTTCACCACCTTTTCCAGCTATTCGCTGTCGATCATTCCGATGTTCCTGCTGATGGGCCATTTCGCAACCTTGGGCGGTATGTCTCAGGCGCTGTTCAAGGCCGCCGAAAGCTGGCTCGGCCACCGCAAGGGCGGTGTGGCCATGGCCGCCGTGGGCGCTTGTGCCGGATTCGGCGCGATTTGCGGGTCGTCCCTGGCGACCGCTGCCACGATGAGCCGTGTCGCCCTGCCTGAGATGCGTCGCTATGGCTATGCCGGTGGTTTCTCGACCGCGACCCTCGCCGCCGGTGGCACCTTGGGCATTCTGATCCCGCCCTCTGTGGTGCTGGTGATCTATGCCATTCTGACAGAGCAGAACATCGCCAAGCTGTTTCTCGCAGCCTTTATCCCCGGCATTCTGGCAGCCCTTGGCTATATCGTCGTGATCTCGATCTATGTCCGGCTATTTCCGAAATCGGCCGGTGTCCGGGAGCGGATTCCCTATGCCGAGCGCTTTCGCGCCATGGTCGATGTCTGGCCTGTCCTGCTGGTCTTTGGCCTCGTCGTCGGCGGTATCTACCTTGGCTGGTTCACCCCGACCGAGGGTGCGGCTGTCGGTGCGTTTGGCACAGGCTTGATCGCGTGGGTCAACGGGGGGCTGAACCGCGAAAGCCTTGCCGAGAGCATTTTTGTGACCGCGCGCTCCACCGCGATGATCTTCTTCATCGTGCTGGGCGCGGCGTTCTACAACGGATTTCTCGCGCTGACCCAAGTGCCGCAAGAGATCGCGGCATGGGTTGTCGAGCAGGGGTTCAGCCCGATGGTCGTCCTCATCCTGATCCTGATCTTCTATCTGCTTCTCGGCTGTCTGATGGACAGTCTGTCGATGATCCTTTTGACGATCCCGATCTTCTGGCCTGTGATGCAGGAGCTCGATTTCGGCTTTGTCTCGATGGTCGATTTGCAGGCCCATCGCCTGTCCGAACTGATCAAGGATGGTGCCGAGATCGCGCCCGCGCTTTTGGCCGAGGCGCAGGCTGCACTCGCTCAAGGCGTGGAGCTGACCCGTGAGCAGGTGCGCGAATTGGGCATGCGCGGCGTCTCGACCGGGGCGCTGAACCGTTTGAACGCCGAGCAGGTCGCGATCTGGTTCGGCATCCTTGTGCTGATCGTCGTCGAGGTCGGGCTGATCACGCCGCCGGTGGGGATGAACCTGTTCATCATCAACGCCATGGACCGCGATACAAAGATGACCGAGACCTACAAGGCCGTGCTGTTCTTTGTCGCGTCCGACCTGTTTCGTGTGGCGGTTCTGGTGGCATTCCCGATCATCACTCTGGTCCTTATTCCCTGGTAGATCGTTGACTCGCATATAGGTATAGTGCATATCTATTATCAGGCATAATCAGTGGGAGGCTGGTGGCATGCGTATTGAAGGGCAAGTGGCGGTCGTCACCGGCGGAGCCAGTGGTCTGGGCGAGGCGACGGCCCGCTATCTGGCCGACAAGGGCGCGGATGTTGCCATCCTCGATTTCGACGGTGATCGCGCCGCGCAGGTGGCCGCCGAGATCGGCGGGTATTCCCAGCAATGCGACGTGAGTGACAGCGAGCATGCCGCCATCGCGATTTCCTCGACCATGGCCCGTTTTGGTCAGGCCCCCCGGATCGTCGTCAATTGCGCAGGCATCGGCACCGCCGCCCGTATCGTCGGCCGCGAGGGCAAGACTTCGATCGACGAGTTCCGCCGGGTGATCAACGTCAACCTGTTTGGCACCTACAACATCATGACCTATGCCGCCCAGGCCATGATGGACATGCCGCCGCTCGATACGACCGAGCGCGGCGTGATCATCAACACCTCGTCCGCCGCTTATGAGGACGGCCAGTTGGGCCAAGCCGCCTATGCTGCCTCCAAAGGCGCCATCGCGTCGATGTGCCTGCCGGCCGCTCGCGAATTCGCCAAGCCCGGCATTCGCGTTATGACCATTGCGCCGGGCCTGTTCATGACCCCGATGATGGAGACCCTTCCCGAAGAGGTCGCCCAGCAGATCACCGCAAACATCCCGTTCCCGGCCCGTCTGGGCCATGCCTCCGAGTTCGCCAAGCTGGCCGGCGACATTATTGAAAACCCCTATTTGAATGGCACGATCATCCGCCTCGATGGCGCTGTGCGTTTGCCGCCGAGGTAGCCTGAATGACCCAAGTTCTGATCGACGTTGATGGCCCGATTGCCACCCTGACAATGAACCGCCCGGAAAAGCGCAATGCGATGTCGGACGAGTTGCTCGACGAGCTGGGCGCGTTCTTTTTCAACCCGCCGAAGGGGGTCCGCGTGGCGATCCTCACAGGCACCGCTGGCCACTATTGCTCGGGCCTTGATCTGGCCGAGCATGTCGCCCGCGACGCCGAGGAGAGCATTTACCATTCCCGCGGGTGGCACCGCATTCTGGATCAGATCCAGATGGGTGGCCTGCCTGTCGTGTCGGCGATGTTCGGTGCGGTGATCGGTGGCGGCCTCGAGATCGCCACGTCGACCCATGTCCGCATTGCCGAGCCGTCGACGATCTTTCAACTGCCCGAGGGCCGCAGGGGCATCTTTGTCGGCGGTGGTGCCACTGTTCGCGTCGGCAAGATCATCGGCGCGGACCGCATGACCGAGATGATGCTGACCGGCCGCAAGTATACCGCCGACGAGGGCCTTGCCCTTGGGCTTGCGCATTATTCCGTGGGCGAGGGCGAGGCGATGGGCTTGGCCAGAGAGTTGGCGGGCAAGATCGCCCGAAATGCTCCGCTGTCCAATTACATGATGTTGCAGGCGATCCCGCGCATCAACAACATGTCCACCCAGGATGGTCTGTTTACCGAGAGCCTTGCCGCCTCGCTGGCGGTCACCACAGCAGATGCCAAGGAGGGGCTGAACGCGTTTCTCGAAAAACGCGCCCCGAAATTCCGCTGATGCCCGATCGTATCGATACCGCGCTGCGCCAGTTTTCCGGCTATCACATGAAGCGGGCCTTCAACGTGATACAGGCGGATCTGAATGCGACGCTGAAGCCTCTTGGCCTTCGGATGACGTCCTATTCGGTGCTGTCGGTGATCGCGTCCCATGCCGGGGTGCGTCAGTCGCAACTGGCCGATGCCCTGTCGATCGAGCGCCCGAATGTGGTGCAACTGATCGACGAGTTGGAGGTTGCCGGCTGGATCAGCCGCAACCGCGATCCGAGCGATCGCCGTGCATGGGTGCTGACCTGCACGCTGGCCGGTCGCGAGAAGTATCGCACAGCCACGGCTGCGGTTCAGGACCATGATGCCCGGTTGACGACAGGTTTCAGCCTGGCCGAGCGCGAGGCGCTGATCGGCCTGCTGCAAAGGATAGAGGCCAACGGCCACAAGGGAGAAGACGATGTCCCAGTCACCATACCTAAGCCATGACATCACCCGCACCGAGCGTGCGGACGGAACCTATCTCCTGACCAGCAACACGCCGTTGGGCACGGTGGTCGACAAGACGACCGACTGGCTCGATAAATGGGCCGCCGAGACCCCCGACGCCTTGTTCATCGCGGAACGCTCTGGCCCCGGCTGGCGCGAGATGAGCTATGCCGAAACGCAAGAGCAGACCCGCGCCATGGCCGGTGGATTGCTCGGCCTCGGACTGACCTCCGAAACTCCGATACTGATTATCTCGGGCAACAGTGTCGACCACGCCTTGTTGACGCTGGCGGCCCAGTATGTCGGTATTCCGACGGTTCCGGTGGCCGAGCAATACGCTCTGATCCCGCCCGCCCGCGTGCAGCTCGATTACGTCGCGGGCCTCGTCAAGCCGGGCGCCGTGTTTGCCGAGGACGGTGATGCGCTGGCCGAAGTGCTCGAGCGTGACTGCTTTGCGGGGATGCGCAAGCTGACCAGCCAGGGTGGCCCGTCCGGGTCGGTCACCTTGGCCGAGTTGACCGCAAAGGGCGGTGACATCACGGAGGCTGCCCGCGCCGTTGGCCCTGAATCCGTGGCCAAGATCCTGATGACGTCCGGCTCCACATCCTCGCCCAAGGGCGTGTTGACCACTCACCGGATGATGTGCACCAACCAGACCCAGATCGCGCAGGCGCTGCCGTTTCTGACGGCCAAGCCGCCGGTGATCGTCGATTGGCTGCCGTGGAACCACGTCTTCGGCGGCTCTCACAATTTCAACATGATCCTCGCCAATGGCGGATCGTTGTATGTGGATGGCGGCAAGCCTGTGCCCGCGCTGGTCGGCAAGACGATCGAGAACCTGCGTCTGCAAACCGGGACGGTGACGTTCAACGTTCCCGTCGGTTTTGCCAAGCTGCGCGATGTGATGCGCGACGACAAGGAGTTGCGCCGCGCTTATTTCCAAGACCTCGACATGCTGTTCTATGCCGGCGCTTCGCTGCCGCAGGATGTGTGGACCGACCTTGAGGACATGGCCCGCGAGGTGCGTGGGGACATGCCGCTGTTCACCTCTAGCTGGGGCCTGACCGAGACCGCTCCGGCGACCTTGTTGCAGCATGAGCCGACCCATCGTTCCGGCGTGATCGGGGTGCCGCTGCCCGGGATCGAGGTCAAGCTGATCCCGGACGAGGACAAACGCTGCGAAGTGCGCGTTCGTGGCCCGAACATCTTTGACGGCTACTTTGCCGATCCGGTCAAGACTGCCGACAGCTTTGATGAAGATGGCTTCTTCCTCACCGGTGACGCGATGAAATTCGTGGATTTCGACACGCCCAATCTGGGCCTGCTGTTTGACGGGCGCATCTCTGAGGATTTCAAGCTGATGACCGGCACTTGGGTTCGTGCGGCGAACCTGCGGCTGGAGGTTTTGGCCGCTCTTGGCCCGCACGCCGCCGATCTGGTGATCACCGGTGCCGACCGGAGCGAGATCGGGGTGCTGATCGTGCCGTCGCAGTCTCTGCGCGATGCCGAGGGCGTGACCGAGGACAACGGTGCGCTGATCGTGCCGGGGCTGGCCGACGTGCTGGTCAAGGCGCTGTCCAATGCGACCGCAGGTTCATCGACCCGCATCGCCCGCGCCCTCGTCATGGCAGAGCCGCCGCAACTGACCGATGGCGAGATCACCGCCAAGGGCAACCTCAACCTCCGCAAGATCCAGACCCGCCGCGCCGATCTGCTGGAGCGGCTCTACTCCGATGACGATGCGGCCACGATCCTGATTCCGAAAGGCTGACCATGATTGACCTCGACAAAATTCGCGCCATCGACATTCATACCCATGCCGAGGAACCCTGCGGATGCCATGCCGACGATGGCTACGACGATTTGCAGTCCACGATGGCCAGCTATTTCCGCGCCCCGTGGAAGCATCCACCGACCGTCCCTGAAACCGCCGCCCATTACCGCGCCCAGAACATCGCCGCCGTGATCTTTCCCGTCGATGCAGAGCGTGAGACCGGCTATCGCCGCTATGCCAATGAGGAGGTCGCCGAGATCGCCGCGGAGAACAGCGATGTGCTGATCCCGTTTGCCAGCATCGACCCGCATAAGGGCAAGATGGGTCAACGCGAAGCCCGCCGTCTGATCAAGGATTTCGGCATCAAGGGGTTCAAGTTTCACCCGACGATGCAGGGATTCTACCCCAACGACCGCATGGCATACGGCCTCTATGAGGCGATTGCCGATGAGGGCGGGATCGCCCTGTTTCACACCGGCCAGACCGGCGTGGGATCAGGCATGCCGGGCGGCAATGGCATGCGTCTGAAGTATTCCAATCCGATGTATATGGACGATGTGGCCGTCGATTTTCCTGAGATGAAGATCATCCTCGCCCACCCTTCTTTCCCGTGGCAGGAAGAGGCGTTGGCCGTGGCGCAGCACAAACCCAATGTCTATATCGACCTGAGTGGCTGGAGCCCGAAGTATTTCCCGGAGATCCTTGTTCGCTACTGCAACTCCATCCTGCGCAAGAAGGTGCTGTTCGGCTCTGACTGGCCGATGATCACGCCGGAACGCTGGCTGTCGGATTTCGAGAAGATCGCCATCAAGGACGAGTTGCGCCCGGACATCATCAAGGGCAACGCCGCCCGGTTGCTTGGTCTGGCCTGACCCATGATCCCATTCCGCGCACCGCTTGACGATATCGCCTTTTCGTTGCGCCATGTCGCTGATGTGCCGGATTGGGATGCCGAGTTGAGCGGTGAGATCGCCGCTCATTTTGCCAGCTTTGCCGAAGCCGAGCTCGCCCCGTTGAACGCGGTGGGAGATGCGCAAGGCGCGCGGTTGGAGAATGGCCGGGTTCGGATGCCCGATGGCTTCAAGGCGGCGTATGCGCAGTTTGCCGAACAGGGATGGCCCGGCCTGACCGCCCCAGAGGCCCATGGTGGTCAGGAGATGGACAGCTTGACGCAGGCTGCCGTGTCCGAGATCTATAGCGGTGCCAACCACGCCATGCAGATGGTCACCGGGCTTGTTCCCGGCGCAATCGGCGTGCTGATGCGCTATGGCACGCCCGAGCAGCAGGCGCAGAATATTCCGCCGCTGGTCAGTGGTGAGTGGCTTTCGACGATGGCGCTGACCGAGGCCGGAGCCGGGTCGGACCTGTCCCGCATTCGCTGCAAGGCAGAGCGAACCGGTGACACGTGGTCGATCACCGGTGAGAAGATTTTCATCAGCGGCGGCGATCAGAACATGTCGCGCGGCATCCTGCATCTGGTTCTGGCCCGCAGCGGCGACGACGGTTTGGGTGGCTTGTCGCTGTTCCTGTGCCGGTCGGAGCGTGCCGATCGGACCCGCAATGCGGTGACCGTGACCCGGATCGAGGAAAAGCTGGGCATCCATGCCTCGCCGACCTGTCAGTTGAGCTTTGACGGGGCTGAGGCCGAGTTGATCGGCGCCGAGGGCGCTGGGCTGGCTGCAATGTTCACCATGATGAACCATGCCCGTTTGGACGTCGCCTTGCAGGGTGTGGCTCATGCCGCCCGCGCCACCGATATCGCCCGGACCTATGCCGCCGAGCGGGTGCAGGGCAGGGGGTTGACCTTGGACCAACACCCCGATGTCGCCCGGATGCTGGACCAGATGGATATGTTGGCCGTCGGCGCGCGCGGCATTGCCCATTTCGCGATGGCCGTGCTGGAGCGCGGTGATGCGCCTGATCTGCTGGAGGCCCTGACGCCGGTGGCCAAGTATTTCTGCACCGAGGCTGCGACGGAGGCGGCTGATCTGGGGATTCAGGTGCTTGGCGGCTATGGCTATCTGGAGGAGTACGGGCTGGCGCAGATTTGGCGTGATGCCCGGATTTGCCGCATCTACGAGGGCGCGAACGGGATTCATGCCTTGGCGCTGGCGACCCGCCTCTTGCGGCAGAAGGCGCCGCTCGATGCGCTGGACGCGGCCTGTGCCGGACCACTGGACGGGACGCCGATGTTGTATGGATGGCGCCGCGCACGTGACGTGGTGGAGGCTGCCGACGCTCCGGCGAAGCTGGCTGACGGCTTTATGCAAGTAACGGCCGAGCTGGTGAACCAACTGGTCTGGCACCGGATTGATGCTGCCGCGTCGCAGCACCCGGACACGGCTCGGATGCAGCGGCTGGCTGCGCGTGCATCGCGCCGCTCCTTGGTGGCGCTCGCGAAATTTAATGCGATATAGCGCATAAAGTCACGAAGAAAAGCATTATGATGCTTATTCTTCGTGACTCAGCAACGTCAGATCGGCAAACTCTCCCCCATCACGGGAGGACGGGATGTCAAAGGAACGCTTCACCGAATTGATGCACCAAGTGGCCGAGAGCCTTGTGGATCTGCCGGTCGGCCAAGAGATGGCCGATCATCTGAACGCGACCTTTCCAAAGGACGGCCCGCTTTTCGAGGAGATGACGGCGCTTTGCGCCAAGGGCGAGCGCGAAGGCTGGCTGATGGGCCGAGAACAGGGCGGGATCAAGTTTGGCCGCGCCCTGAAGCCGGGCTCTGGCGCGGGCCGTTTCAGCGTCGACGTCGTGCGGATGAACAACCTCATCGGGCCGCACCACATCCATCCCAACGGCGAGATCGGTGCGGTGATGCCGATTGAGGGCGACCCTACTTTCGATGGCCGGGGGCCGGGCTGGTATGTCTATCCGCCTGGTTCGCACCATCACCCGACAGTGGCGGGCGGCGACGCTTACGTCCTGTATCTTTTGCCGGAGGGGGCAATCGAATTCACCAACCGATAGGCTGGCTCTGGGAGGAGAAAGTGAGATGACAGGAAACGCTGCATTGTGGTTTGTGGACCGCCATGTCGAGGAGGGGCGCGCCGACAAGATCGCATTCCGCGAGGCCGCGGGACAGCGTCGTAGCCTGACCTATGGCGCATTGGCCGAGGGGGCCGCGCAATTGGCGGGTGCGTTCTACCGGGCGGGCATCCAGCGCGAGGAGCGTGCGGCGATGTTCGTGCTGGATCAGATCGAATTTCCGCTGATTTTCTGGGGGGCGATCAAGGCCGGTGTGGTGCCAATTCCGCTCAATACGCTGCTGTCGACCGACGTGTATCGGACAATATTGCAGGACAGCCGCGCCTCCATCGCCTTTGTCAGCAAAGAGATGATCCCGGTGGTGATGCCCGCGCTGGCCGACTGCCCTCTTGTCCGTCAGGTCGTGGTGATCGGGGCAGAGGCCGAGGGCGCGACCGAGATCGAAGCTTTTGTCGCCGGTGCCGACCCGATCAGGACGGTGCCCTGTTGCGCCGACGAGGTGGCGTTCTGGCTCTATTCGTCAGGCTCGACAGGACAGCCCAAGGGCGTTCGCCATGTCCACGGGGCGTTGCAGGTGACTTGCGACACCTACGGCGCGCAGGTGCTGGGCGTGACAGAGGGCGATACGGTGTTCTCTGCGGCGAAGCTGTTCTTTGCCTATGGCCTTGGCAACGGTATGTCGTTTCCGATGTCTGTCGGCGCGACGGCGGTTCTGTTTGACGGCCGTCCGACGCCGGACAGCGTGTCGGACGTCTTGGCGGCCGAAAAGCCCACGATCTATTGCGGCGTGCCGACCCTCTATGCTGCGATGATTCACAAGTGGGAGAGCGAGGGCGCTCATCCCGATGCCCCCTTGCGCACCTGCATTTCCGCAGGCGAGGCGCTGCCTGCCGAGATTGGCCGGAAGTGGAAGGACATCTGGGGCGTCGATATTCTGGACGGCGTCGGCTCGACTGAGATGCTCCATATCTTCTTGTCGAACCGTGCGGGCGACGTGCAATACGGCACTTCCGGGGTGGCCGTGCCCGGCTATGACATCCGTGTCGTCGACGAGGACGGAGCCGAGGTCGCGCCCGGTGGCGTCGGTGAACTGCTGGTCCGTGGTGGATCGGCGGCGGCGGATTATTGGAACCAACGCGACAAATCTCGCGCCACGTTCGAGGGCATCTGGACCCGGACGGGCGACAAATACGAAGTCGGCGAGGGTGGTCGCCTGATTTACTGCGGTCGCACCGACGATATGTTCAAGGTTTCCGGCATCTGGCTGAGCCCGTTCGAGGTGGAACAGGCATTGGCCGCGCATCCGGCAGTTCTGGAGGCCGCCGTGGTCGCCCGCCGCGACGACGACGGGCTGGAAAAGCCGATGGCTTTTGTTGTGCTGAAGTCCGGCGCGGGGGCCGATGCCCTTGATGGCATCAAGGAGCATGTGAAGACCGCGATCGGCAAATGGAAATACCCTCGTTGGATCGAGGTGGTCGATGATTTGCCAAAGACCGCGACGGGCAAGATCCAACGGTTCAAATTGCGCGAGGTGACGGCATGACACTCTGGACAGACAGCGGTGTGGTCGAGGCGGGCGGTGTTCCCTTGGAATACGCCTGTTATGGGCCTGATCCGAGCGAGGCGCTGACGCTGGTGCTGCTGCACGAAGGTTTGGGCTGCGTGGCCCTGTGGCGCGATTTTCCACAACGGTTGGCCGAGGCGACCGGGCTTGGCGTGTTGGTCTATTCCCGCGCGGGCTATGGTCAATCCGGCCCGGCGGAGCTGCCACGTCCGCTCGATTACATGACCCGCGAGGCGGTGGATGTGCTGCCACAGGTCCTTGCCGCATTTGACGTGCAGAAGGCGGTTCTGGTGGGCCATAGCGACGGTGGCACCATTGCGGCGATCTATGCGGGCAGCGTGTCGGATACCCGCATTCGCGGTCTTGTTCTCATGGCGCCGCATTTCTTTACCGAGCCGATGGGCCTTGCCGAAATCGAGCGGGCGCGTTTGGATTTCGAGACGGGCGATCTCAAGCGGAAGATGGCCAAGTATCATCGCGATCCCGAGGCCACCTTTCGCGGCTGGAACGATGCCTGGCTGCACCCAGACTTTGCCGGGTGGAATGTGGCGGATGTCATCGACTACCTGCGCATCCCGACGCTGGTCATTCAGGGCCGGGATGATCCTTATGGCACCATGGCGCAGATCGACGAGGTCGAAGACCGGTCCTATGCGCCGGTGGATCGGCTGGAGTTGGAGGGCTGTGGCCATGCGCCGTTCGCCGAGAAACCCGATCAGGTCTTGGCCGCGATTTCCGAGTTCACCACCCGTTTGATCCGCATTGATGCGCCGGAGATCGCGGTCGCATGACCGATGCGCCGGTCCTTCCGTCACATGCCTATGTGCCCGGTCATACGGCCCGCCATACTGAGGGCGCCTTTGATCCGATCCGCGCCTCGGTCCGGGAGGGTATGTCCTCAAAGGAGCTTGCCCGGACGGAGGCGTTCCGGGCGGGTTTGGCGTTTCGCGCGTCTGGTCATTTCTGGGAGGCCCACGAGGTGTTGGAGCCGGTCTGGATGGCCTGCCCGCCAAATTCGGAGCCGCGTGCCTTTGTGCAGGCGATCATCCAGTTGGCGAACGCCCAGTTGAAGCTGCGGATGGGCAAGCCGCGCGCCGCCACGCGCCTTTGCCAGATTGCCTTGGCACATTTGGACGAGGTGCGCGGAGAGGTTGTTCTGGGCTGCGATGTGGCGGCGTTGAGGGTCGAGGTTCTGGCGTTGAGCACGTCAAGTGAGTTGCAATATAATGCGTAAAAACATGCAATACTCGGATTTTAATAATAAAATAAGTGTGCATTATCATGCTCACATTTGTTTACGAATCCTCCTTGCCCCGGTAGGCTTGGGGAACAGTCAATAAGGGACGTGTCACATGGCAAAGGTCATCGATTTTCAAACCAGCCCCGATCAGTATCGCCACTGGCGCGTGGAGTACGATGGCCCGGTCGCCAACCTGTTCATGGATGTCGACGAAGACGGTGGCCTGTTCGATGGCTATCAGCTGAAGCTCAATTCCTATGATCTGGGTGTCGATATCGAATTGGCCGACGTGGTCCAGCGGATGCGCTTTGAGCATCCCGAAGTGAAGGTCGTGGTCATGCAGTCGGGCAAGGACCGGGTGTTCTGCGCCGGGGCGAACATTCGCATGTTGGGCGGCGCTGCCCATAGTCACAAGGTCAACTTCTGCAAGTTTACCAACGAGACCCGCAATACCTTTGAGGCTGCCGAAGCGGACAGTGGGCAGAAGTATATCGCGGCCGTGAAGGGCGCATGTGCCGGGGGTGGCTATGAGCTGGCGCTGGCCTGCAACCATATCATGCTGACGGATGACAGCACGTCGTCGGTGGCGCTGCCGGAGGTGCCGCTGCTTGCTGTGCTGCCCGGCACCGGCGGACTGACCCGCGTGACCGACAAGCGCAAGGTGCGCCGCGACCGTGCCGATATTTTCTGCTCGATCGAGGAGGGCGTGAAGGGCAAGCGCGCCAAGGAGTGGCGTCTGGTCGATGAGGTGATCCCGAATTCCAAGTTTGACGATGTGGTGCAGAAACGTGCCCGCGAGTTTGCCGCAGCCTCGCCCAAGGTTGATGTGTCCAAGGGTATCACCCTCGGACCGCTCGCCAAGACGGTGGCGGAGGATGGATCGCTGTCCTACTCGCTCGTCGAAGTGGTCGTGGATCGCGCCAAGCGCACCGCCACCATCACGCTGAGCGGCCCGGATGCCGATGCGCCTGCCGATATGGCAGCGTTCGAAGCGCAGGGCGATCAGGCCTATATGCTCCGCCTCGCCCGTGAGTTGGACGATGCCATTCTGCACCTGCGACTCAACGAGATGGAGGCAGGTCTGTGGTCGTTCCGCACGCAGGGTGACCCGGAGTTGTTCGCCGCCCACGAGGCGCTGCTCGCCGACAATGCCGATCACTGGCTGGCCAATGAGGTGCGCCAGTATTGGAAGCGTATTCTCAAGCGCGTGGATGTGACATCGCGCTCGATGATGGCGCTGGTGGAACATGGCTCTTGCTTTGTAGGCGTGCTGGCCGAGCTGCTGTTTGCCGTGGACCGCAGCTATATGATGGAAGACGAGTTTGACGGCGACAATCGCCATATGGCTGCGGTCACTCTGACGGACGCGAATTTCGGCCCCTATCCGATGGGCAATGGCATCACCCGTCTGGAGACCCGGTTTCTGGGCGAGCCCGAAGCGGTGGAGGCCGCCAAGGCCAAGATCGGAGAGGCGCTGGAGGCCGAGGAGGCCGACGAGTTGGGTCTTGTGACCATGATCCTCGACGACATCGACTGGGAGGACGAGATACGCATCTTTGCCGAAGAGCGTGCCTCGTTCAGCCCCGACGCGATGACCGGGATGGAAGCCAACCTGCGCTTTGCTGGCCCGGAAACGATGGAGACCCGCATCTTTGGCCGTCTGACCGCCTGGCAGAACTGGATTTTCAACCGCCCCAACGCTGTGGGCGAGACGGGTGCTTTGCAGCGCTACGGCACGGGCGTGCGCGGCGATTACAACATGGAGCGCGTCTGAGGACGCCCAAAGGGAGACACGAGAATGCTAGACCTCATCAACGTCAGCTATGACACCCAGATCCCCAACAATGTGGGCCTCGCGCAGGACAAGAAGGTGCTCAAGGCGCTGGAGAAGTGGCACCCCGGCTATATCAACTGGTGGAACGATCTGATTCCGCAGAACTTTCAGGAGAGCATGGTGTATCTGCGGACCGCCGTTTCGGTGGACCCCAAGGGTTGGGCCAAGTTCGACTATGTGAAGATGCCGGAATACCGCTGGGGCGTCTTGCTCGCCCCGCAGGTCGAGGATCGCCGCATCCCGATGGGTGAACATGCCGGTGAATTGGCGTGGCAGGAAGTGCCGGGCGAATATCGAAACATGCTCAAGCGGTTGATCGTCATTCAGGGCGACACCGAGCCGGGGTCGGTCGAGCAGCAACGCTTCCTCGGCCTGACCGCGCCGAGCCTCTATGACATGCGAAACCTGTTTCAGGTGAATGTCGAGGAGGGCCGCCACCTGTGGGCGATGGTCTATCTGCTTCAGAAATACTTCGGCAAGGATGGCCGCGAAGAAGCCGACGATCTGCTGATCCGCTCGTCCGGGTCCGAAGAAGCGCCTCGGATGCTGGGGGCGTTCAATGAGGAAACGCCGGATTGGCTGTCGTTCTTCATGTTCACCTACTTTACCGACCGTGACGGCAAGATGCAGCTTGAGAGCCTCGCCCAGTCGGGCTTTGATCCGCTCAGCCGCACTTGCCGCTTTATGCTCACCGAGGAGGCCCACCACATGTTTGTGGGCGAGACTGGTGTGGGCCGGGTGATTCAGGCGACCTGCGAGGCGATGAACAAGGCGGGCATCACCGACCCCTATGATATCGACAAGATCCGCGATCTGGGCGTCATCGACCTGCCGACCATCCAGAAGAAGCTGAACCTGCACTATTCGCTGTCGCTGGATCTGTTTGGTCAGGAGGTTTCGACTAACGCCGCCAACGCCTTCAACTCGGGCATCAAGGGCCGCTACATGGAGATGCGGATCGACGATGACCACAAGCTCAAGGACGACACCTATGTCGTTCGCACGATTGTGGACGGCAAGATCGTGGCGCAGGAAGTGCCCGCGCTGACCGCCATCAACATGCGCCTGCGCGACGACTATGTTCGTGATGCTGCCGGTGGCCTTGGCCGCTGGAACAAGCAGATCGCCAAGGCCGGTGTCGAATTCGAGATGAAGCTGCCCGACGAGGCGTTTCACCGTCAGATCGGTGTGTTCTCGGCCATTCGTGCCAATCCCGAGGGGGTGATCATCACCCAGGACGCATGGGACAAAGGCGTCAAGGACTGGCTTCCCACCAAGGAAGACGGTGCCTTTATCCAATCGTTGATGGTGCCGTGCTTCGAGCCCGGCAAATACGCCAGCTGGATTGCGCCACCCAAGGTGGGCATCGACAACAAGCCGGGCGACTTCGAATACGTCAAGCTTCACATGGCATGAGCCCTGACGCGCATCCTGCGGACCCCCGTGGGATGCGCACTCCGTTTCAGCATTTCAGGAGAGCGCAGATGATGATCGACCGCAAAATCGGATTTGCCCCGCGCACCACCGCAGCCGCCAAAGACATTGCCCAATTGCAGGGCCCCTGCGTAGGCTGTTCGGACTGTCGCGGATTGTGCGCCGCCCTGATCGAAGCACTGACCCTGCCCGACATCATCCTGTCCAAGAAGGCCTGACATGAACAAGCCCGTCAAACAGCACCTCATTGATCCCGAGATCTGTATCCGCTGCTACACCTGCGAGATGACCTGCCCTGTCGGTGCCATCGAGCACGACGACAACAACGTGGTGGTGAATGCCGATAGCTGCAACTTCTGCATGGATTGCATTCCGGTCTGTCCGACGGGCTCGATTGACGAATGGCGGGTCGTCGTGGAGCCCTATTCGCTGGAGGCCCAATACAGCTGGGAGGAATTGCCCGAACAGGAGGAGCTTGGTCAGGACGAAGCGGCCACGGGGCTGGAGGCTCTGGACGATGCGATGGCCGCGTTGCTCGCCGAGGCTCACAAGGGTGCCGGCGGCAAGGCCAAGGCTCCGGCCACTGCGGCCAAGCCCTCGATCAACATGTATAATCTGGGCAAGCCCGCGACCGCCAAGATCACGGGCAACTACCCCCTGACCGATGACCCGGAACACGACGTTCGCCACATCATCCTTGATCTGGGCAACCTGCCGTTTCCGGTGCTCGAGGGCCAATCGGTGGGCATCATACCGCCCGGCACAGATGCAGAGGGCAAGCCGCATTTGCCCCGCCTCTACTCTGTCTCCAGCCCGCGTGACGGCGAGCGCCCCGGCTTCAACAACCTGTCGCTGACCGTCAAACGTGAGGCCGGTGGTCTATGCTCGAACTACCTTTGCGATCTGCCGACGGGTGCCGAAGTGCAAGTGACCGGCCCGTTTGGCGCGACCTTCCTGCTGCCGGCCGATGCGGAGGCCAAGCTGCTGATGATCTGCACCGGCACCGGCTCTGCCCCGATGCGCGCCTTTACCATGCGCCGCCAGCGCACCCTGAACGGCCCCTCGGGCGGCATGACGATGTTCTTTGGCGCCCGCACCAAGAAGAGCCTGCCCTATTTCGGCCCCCTGTCGAAGGTGCCCAAGAGCCTGCTGGAACAGCATTTGGTCTATTCGCGCGAGGGCGAGAAGGAATACGTGCAGGACCGTCTTATTGCCGAGGAAGAGAAGGTCGCCGAACTGCTGGCCGATCCCAAGACCCATATCTACATCTGTGGTCTGCGCGGCATGGAGGAAGGCGTGGAGCGCGCCTTTACCACCATCGCCGAGAGCATCGGCGAGCAGTGGATCGCCATGCGTGACGTGATGCGCGAGGACGGCCGCTATCACGTGGAAACCTACTGAGATGGGATCGCCGCCCGATTCTGCCTTTGCCCACGATATTCGCGTCACATGGGGTGACTGTGACCCGGCCAAGATCGCCTATACCGGTCGTCTTCCGTGGTTTGCCCTCGATGCGATCAACGCATGGTGGGAGCGTCATCTTGGCGGCGATGGCTGGTTTCAGATGGAACTGGACCGCAACATGGGCACGCCGTTTGTCCGCATCGAGATGGATTTCAAGCGCCCCGTCACCCCGCGCCATGTGCTGCGGTGCTATGTCTGGCCCATCCGGCTGGGCGAGACGTCGATCACCTTTCAGGTCGATGCCTATCAGGATGGCAAGCTTGGCTTCACCGGGAAATTCACCAACGTTTTCACGGTTGCCGATCAGTTCAGGAAACAGCGCCCGCCAGAGGATATCCGCGCCCTGATCGAGCCGCTGATTGCGCAGGCAGGTGCCTGATATGCCACCGGAAAGTGCTGTTCGCTCCAAGTCCTCTGTGCAATATAATGCCGCTATGACCAAAGCCCCTGATACAGCGATCGACCCCTTGATCCAGCAGGTTGGTGAGCGTGTGCGCATCGCCCGGACCCAGATGGGTATGCCTCGCCGTCAATTGTCGGAGCTTTCCGGCGTTTCGCCCCGCTATCTGGCGCAGTTGGAGGGCGGCGACGGCAATATTTCGATTGCCTTGCTCCACCGCATCGCCGGTGCTCTTAGGATGCGCATCGAATGGTTGGTGGCTGAGGACGATCCCCGCACGTCCGACGTCATCAAGGTGGCCGAGCTTTTCCGCTCGGCCGACGAGGCGACACAGGCCCGTGTGCTGCGCCAGTTGAGTCCGATCCCGCCGACGCATTCCCGCGCACAGCGTGTCTGCCTGATCGGGTTGCGCGGTGCGGGCAAGTCGACCCTTGGTCGCGCTGCGGCCGGGGTGCTCGATATGCCGTTCGTGGAATTGAACAAGGAGATCGAGGCGATTGGCGGGATGCCCATTGCCGAGATCATGGGCCTTTACGGTGCTGACGGATACCGCAAGCTGGAGGCTGATGCTTTGGAGGCCGTGACCGCAGAGCACGACCGTATGGTCCTTGCCGTTGCGGGCGGGATCGTGGCCGAACCGCGGACGTTCAGCACCTTGCTCGACACCTGTCACACCGTCTGGCTCAGGGCGACGCCGATGGAGCACATGAACCGCGTCCGCGCCCAAGGGGACGAGCGCCCGATGGCGGGTGTGCCCGAGGCGATGAGCCAGCTGCGCAGCCTTCTGGCCAGCCGCGAGAGCCTATACGCCCAAGCCGAGGCCCAGCTTGATACGTCAAGCAAGACCGTCGACCAGTCGCTGAATGATCTGCTGGACCTGATCGAAGAGAGCGCTTTCCTATCCAAGCCCTGACCTGACCGGAGACACCTCATGTCCGTGACCACCCGCCGCGAGGGCCCGATCGCATTCGTCGAGTTGAACAACCCGCCTGTGAACGCGATTGGTCTTGCGATGCGCGAAGGGCTGATGGCCGCATTGGATTGGGTCGACGCCCAAGAGGGCTTGTCGCGCGTGGTGCTGTCAGGGGCGGGCCGCGCCTTTGCCGCCGGAGCGGATGCCCGCGAGTTCGATGCCGATCCCGTGCCGCCGCATTTGCCGGATGTCGTGGCGCGGATCGAAGCCTCGGCGGTGCCGTGGATCGCCGCCGTCAGCGGAGTGGCCTTGGGCGGTGGCTGTGAGTTGCTTCTGGCCTGTCGCTATCGCATTGCCGCCCCCGGCGTGCAGATCGGGATGCCAGAGGTGACCTTGGGCGTCGTCCCCGGCGCTGGCGGCACGCAGCGGTTGCCGCGCTTGATCGGCATGGCCAAGGCGCTGGACATGATCGCGACGGGTCGGGCCGTGACTGCCGAAGCCGCTGAGGCTATGAGCCTGATCGATGGTATTGCCGACAATCCGCTGTTCGTCGCCAGTCATCTGGATATCGGCACGATGGAGCTGTCTGTCCCGGTCTCGGACCTGCCCAAGCCGGTGTTGGATGCCGATGCGGTCGAGGCGGCGCGGGCGCTGGCCGCCAAGAAGACCCCGAACCAGATCGCACCGCTTCGGGCGATTGATCTGGTCGCCTCCACGGCCGATATGGAATTTGCCGAGGGCATGGCGACGGAACGCGCCGCGTTTTTGACCCTGCGGACCGGCGATCAGGCGCGCGCCCTGCGCCACATGTTCTTTGCCGAGCGTGCTGCCCGCCAGCCCGAGTGGATCAAAGCCGAACCTGCCCCGATAGACCATGTCGCCGTCGTCGGCGGTGGCACCATGGGGGCCGGCATCGCCTACGCGTTGCTGAACGCAGGGCTGACCGTCACCTTGCTGGAGACCGATGCCGAGGGGGTCGCCCGCGCCAAGCAGAACGTCGCCAAGATTGTCGATGCCAGTCTGAAGCGGGGTCTGATCACCGGGGAGGGCGCCGAAGAGCGCCGCGCCCGGTTCACCGCCTCTTCCGATTATGCCGAGGCGGCGCAGGCGGGCCTTGCCATCGAGGCGGCCTTCGAGAGCATGGAGGTCAAGAAGACCGTCTTTGCAAAGCTGGCCGCCCATATGGCGGAGGACGCCGTGCTCGCCACCAACACTTCTTACCTCGATATCAATGAAATCGCCGCCAGCTTGCCCGACCCGAGCCGGGTCGTCGGCCTGCACTTCTTTGCCCCGGCCCATATCATGAAGCTGCTGGAGATCGTGCGGGGGGATCAGACTGGCGAGCGGGGCTTGGCGACGGGCTTTGCCGTGGCCAAGCGTTTGCGCAAGGTGCCAGTGCTGGCGGGCGTGTGCGACGGATTTATCGGCAATCGCATCCTTGCCCGCTATCGCGAGGCCGCCGACACGGTGCTGATGGACGGCTCCACCCCGTGGGAGATCGACGAGGCCATGGTGGCATTCGGCTATGCGATGGGCCCCTACGAGGCGCAGGATCTGTCCGGCCTCGATATTGCCCATGCCAATCGCCGCCGGCAGGACGCGACCCGCGACCCCAACCGCCGCTATATCCCCATCGCCGACCGGATGATCGAGCTTGGCAAGTTGGGCAAAAAGACCGGAGCGGGCTGGTATCGCTATCCCGGAGGCAACGGCAAAGTCGAAGATCCGATCGTCGCCGATCTTGCGCTGGAGGAGGCGCATTTTGCCAAGATAACACGTCGCGATTACACCGACGACGAAATCCGCGAACGGTTGCTGTTGGCGATGATCAACGAGGCCTGCGATATCCTTGCCGAGGGGATCGCGGCCAGTGCGGCGGATGTCGATCTGGTGACGGTTTTTGGCTATGGCTTTCCGCGCTGGCGTGGTGGCCTGCTGCACTATGCCGATAGCTTGGGCGTGCCTGCCATCGTGGACGGCCTGCGCAAACTGGCGGAGGAAGACCCAATTGCTTGGCGGATCAGCCCGGTTCTGGAAACCTGTCTGGCCGACGGCATCCCGATCCGGGATTATTCTGCGCCGGGGGCTTGACCTTCCACTAACTGGAACCCCTATCTAACGGGTCTGGGCGCTGAACCGCCCCGGAGATAGGACAATCATGACCCAGCATTTCAACCTCTCGCTCGACGGGATGAGTTGCGCCTCTTGTGTCGCCCGCGTGGACCGTGCCCTTCATGCCGTGCCCGGTGTGTCGGAGGTGAACGTCAACCTCGCGACCGAGACCGCACGAGTGACGACCGATGGCGAGATCGGCCCGCTGGTCGACGCGCTGGAGACTGCCGGCTATCCCGCCCGGATCAAGCAATTGGACGTGTCCGTCGAGGGCATGACCTGTGCCGGGTGTGCTGGCCGCGCCAAGAAGGGCTTGAGCGCCGTTCCCGGAGTGATCGAGGCGGACGTCAACCTCGCCACCGAGCGCGCCCGTATCCGCTATGTCGAAGGGCAGGTGGATGTTTCCGATCTGGTCGCAGCAGCGAAGGCGGCCGGATACCCGCTGCGCCTCGAACGCTCGGAGCCGGAGGTGGACCGCAAAGCCGACGAGGCTCAGGCCCTGGCCCGCCAGACATGGATCGCTGCCGCGCTGACATTGCCGGTCTTTGTGGTGGAGATGGGCGGACACCTGTTCCCGCCGTTTCACCACCTGATCGCGCAGACGATTGGGACACAGACCTCGTGGGTCATCCAGTTCGTGCTGGTCAGCATCGTTCTGGCCGGCCCGGGCCGCCAGTTCTATGCCAAGGGCTATCCGTCCCTGTTCCGCCTCGCCCCCGATATGAACAGCCTCGTCGCGCTGGGCACATCGGCGGCCTATCTGTTTTCGGTGGTGGCGACCTTTGCGCCGGGACTGCTGTCCGAAGGCACCCGCGCGGTCTATTTCGAGGCGGCAGCGGTGATCGTCGTGCTCATCCTTTTGGGCCGCACCCTCGAGGCGCGCGCCAAGGGCCGGACCGGTGCTGCCATCCGCAAGCTGGCGGGGTTGCGACCCAAGACCGCGCGGGTGATCCGCGACGGTGTCGAGGCCGATATCCCGGTTGCCGATGTGGTGGTCGGAGACGTGCTGGCCCTGCGCCCCGGCGACCGGGTCGCCGTCGACGGGCAGGTCCGTTCCGGAGCATCGTTCATCGACGAGAGCATGTTGTCGGGCGAGCCGATTCCGGTCGAAAAGGCCGAAGGCGATACCGTCATTGGCGGCACCATCAACGGCAACGGGGCTCTGACCTATGCGGCCACTCACGTGGGGGCTGACACAGTTCTCGCTCAGATCGTGCGCATGGTCGAGGACGCGCAGGGTGCGCGCCTGCCGATCCAGGCGTTGGTGGACAAGATCACGCTGTGGTTCGTGCCGGCGGTGATGGCCCTCGCCGCGTTGACAGTTCTTGTCTGGGTCGTGATCGGCCCGTCGCCTGCACTGGGGTTTGCCTTGGTGGCGGGGGTCTCTGTGCTGATCATCGCCTGCCCCTGTGCGATGGGCTTGGCCACACCGACGTCGATCATGGTCGGCACCGGGCGTGCGGCCGAACTTGGGGTCTTGTTCCGCAAGGGAGAGGCTTTGCAGGCCCTCACTGGGGTAAGTACTGTGGCGATGGACAAGACCGGCACTTTGACTGTCGGTCGCCCCGATCTGGCGGACCTGCGCGTCGAGCCCGAATTTGACGAGGCGCAGGCGCTGGCAATTTTGGCGAGCGCCGAGGCGGGGTCCGAGCATCCGGTTGCCGGTGCGATCCAGAGAGCCGCTGCGGCCAAAGGTGTGACGAAACCGAAGGCCACATCCTTCGAGGCGATCCCGGGCTTTGGTGTGCAGGCGATGATCGACGGGCAGACGGTCCTCGTCGGCGCTGAGAGGCTGATGCAGCGTGAGCGGATCGCGTTGCCCGATGTCAGTGATCTCGCGGCCATGGGCCGAAGCCCGATGTTTCTGGCGCTCGATGGACGGCTTGTCGCGACCTTCACTGTTAGCGACCAGATCAAGCCGGGAAGCGCCGCTGCGGTCAAGGCCTTGCAGGACCTCGGCCTAAAGGTCGCGATGATCACCGGCGATGGCGAGACGACGGCTCAGGCTGTCGCGGCAGAACTGGGTATCGACGAGGTGATCGCAGGGGTGCTGCCCGACGGCAAAGTCGCGGCCATCGAGCGGCTCCAGTCGGGGGGGCGTGTTGCCTTTGTCGGTGACGGGATCAACGATGCGCCCGCCTTGGCCCGCGCCGACGTCGGGATCGCCATCGGGACGGGCACCGATGTGGCCATTGAGACCGCAGACGTGGTGCTGATGTCGGGCGAGATGGGCGGCGTGATCAACGCCTTCGCGATCAGCCGGGCGACGATGCGCAATATCAGGCAGAACCTGATCTGGGCTTTCGGCTACAACGTCGCCCTGATCCCTGTGGCGGCAGGGGCGCTCTATCCGTTGAATGGCACTTTGTTGTCGCCGATGCTGGCGGCCGGGGCGATGGCGCTGTCGAGCGTATTCGTCTTGTCGAACGCGCTCAGGCTGCGGTGGGTGACGGCATGAACATCAAGGACGTCGCCGCGCGGTCCGGCCTGCCGGCCAAAACCATCCGCTACTACGAAGACATCGGCCTGATCAAACCGGCCCGAGACAGCAATGGTTACCGCGTCTTCAACGAGGCCGACGCCCATAGCCTGACGTTCCTCGCGCGGGGTCGCGCGCTCGGGTTCTCGATCGAGGATTGCAGGGCTCTGTTGGCCCTTTGGCAAGACAAGGACCGCGCCAGCGGCGATGTGCGCCGCATCGCAATGGAGCATTTGGCCGAGATCGAGGCAAAGATCGCCGATCTCGAAGCGATGCGCGGAACCCTGTCCGATCTGGTCACACATTGCCACGGCGATGCCCGACCGGACTGCCCGATCCTGCATTCGCTCGGTGCAGACACGTCGTCCGACTAGGGCCGGACACCCCCTTCATCTTGGCCAAAAAACTCCCCGCGGAGCGTCCGACGTCTCCACGGGGACTGATGCCCGGTGTGGTCTCAGTGAGCCTTCAAGAACTCCCGAACCGCCTCGATCTCATCTGCGCGGATTTCATGGCCACCGGAGTGCCAAAAGATCGTGACGTCGGCCCCTTGTGCCTTCAGGTAATCCACCAATGCCTCGGTCTGCGGCTTGGGGCAGATCGGGTCTCGCTCTCCGGCCGTTATCAGGATGCGCCGTCCGTTCAATCCGGGCTGCGCGGCAGGCTGCCATGGGATCAACGGATGCATGAGCACCAACGAGTCCACCTTGTCGGGATGGCTGAGTGCCACGCTGGCCAGGATGTTGGCGCCGTTGGAATAGCCAAGCCCGATCACTTCGGTGGCCCCGGTGCGTTCCGCCTCGGCGGCGATGAACGTCGCCATGGCGTCTGTCCGTTGCGCCAGATCAGCCATGTCGTAGACGCCTTCGCCAGTTCGCCGGAAGTATCTGTTGGACCCGTTTTCGTTCACCTCGCCCCGTGGCGACGTCACGTGCGCCTGCGGCATGAGTTCAGTGGCAAAGCGGTGAAACTGGTGTTCGTCGCCGCCTGTGCCGTGGAATGTCAGGAAAAGGGGCGCGCCGGGCGCCCCTTCGGTCCGTTGGACATGGTGCATGTTCAGCCCTCCAGCGGCTCCAGATGCCGCATCAGCTTGGCCCGCAGGTGCTCGTGCTGACTTGGCAGCTTGAGCGCCTCGCCCAGATGCGCCGTGTCTTCGTCGCGGTCGAAACCGGGCTCGTTGGTGGCCACTTCGAACAGCACGCCGCCCGGTGTGCGGAAGTAGATCGCCCAGAAATAGTCCCGGTCGATCACTGGCGTGACCTGCCAGCCGGTGTCGAGTAGCGCCTCGCGCACCTCGAGTTGCCGCGCCCGGTTTTCCACGGCAAAGGCGATGTGGTGGACCGATCCGGCCCCCTGACCTGCGTGCTGCACGCCGGGCAGGGTTTCGATGTCGATGACATTGGCCTCGTTGCCGCCGGGCACGATGAACCGGGTCACGTCGCCTTCGGTGTCGAGCTTTTCATAGCCCATGAAGCTCAGCAGTTCCGCCGAAGCGCCGCCGTCACGCAGCCGCATGTCTGCGGAGTGAAAGCCGCGGATCGCCATGTCTTCCGAGATGCCATTGCCGGTCCAGGGGCTGCGCTCGTCATCTTTTTCGATCAGCGCGAACCGGTCACCGTCGGGGCCGTCGAACAGCACCCGGGTTTCTCCAAAACGGGTGTCCTGTCCGATGTTCGCTGTCTCGAACGTTGCCAGCCGATCAAGCCACGCTTTTGCGCTGCCTTTCGGGATGGTAAACGACGTCGTCCCGACCTCGCCTGTCCCGCGCTTGCCGCGTGCAGCATTCTGGAACGGGAAATAGGTCATCACGGTGCCGGGGCTGCCGGTCTCGTCGCCGTAATAGAGGTGATAGACGTCGGGTGCGTCGAAGTTCACCGTCTTCTTCACCCGCCGCAGACCGAGGACGTTGGTGAAGAAGGCGTTGTTTTCGCGGGCCGAAGACGCCAGCGAGGTGACATGGTGGAGCCCTTTGATCTGAGAGAGCATGGCTGAACCTTTCTGTTTGTGTTGGACACAAGGTATCACTTGCAGAAATGCAGTAAATTATAGATTCAATAACCAATTATGTGCAATTTCGCACGTCAATATTGCGCGGTCTAGTCGACCCTATGGGGACCCGCAGCCGATGTGCGCCATTGCGCGACGACCATGACGTTCGTAATCCTGCATCGCGACGCCCGGATTTGAACTTGAGACGTTCAATCATAACTGTCGCTGCCGCAGACGGCGATGTGCGCCTCCGGCGGGAGTTTTTTGGCCAAGATGAAGGAGAGCGGTTCGCCCTCGAGGGCAGGCGGCTTTGGCCGGGATGCCAAGGCAGGAGGCCGTGACCCGTCATGTCCCCGCCGGCCGGCATTGGAGCCGGACCGGCGGGGATGTTGCGCCTATTCGTCGGCCCAGCCGGAAATGGCCTTGGCTTCGAGGAATTCCTCGATCCCCCAGACACCGCCTTCACGGGCCCGGCCAGATGCCTTGACGCCGCCGAAGGGCGACCCCGCAGCGCGGGATTGGCCGTTCATCTCGACCATGCCGGATCGCAGGGCGCGGGCCAGCCTGTTCCGCCGCGGTCCGTCTTCGGTCTGGACGTAGTTCGTCAGGCCGTAGGGTGTGTCGTTGGCGATCCGGATCGCCTCTTCTTCGCTGTCGAACGGCATGATCGACAGCACTGGCCCGAAGATCTCCTCGCGCTCGATGGTCATCCCCGGTTTGACGTCCGCAAAGACGGTGGGACGCACGTAGAACCCCTTGTTCATGCCTTCCGGCAGGCCCGGTCCTCCGGCGACGAGCCGGGCGCCTTCGTCGATGCCCTTCTGAATGAAGCTCTGGATCTGATCCCATTGCCGCCGATTGACCACCGGGCCGATGTGCCGTCCGGGTTCGGAGGCCGGGCCGACCTTGGTGCTTTCGGCGGTGGCCCGCGCGATTTCGACGGCCTCATCGTAGAAGCCCCGCTCGACCAGCATCCGCGACGGCGCGTTGCAGGACTGGCCCGAGTTGTACATCATGCTGCGCACGCCCCGCTTTACCGCCTTTTCGCCAGCGTCGGCAAAGATCACGTTGGCCCCTTTGCCGCCCAACTCGAGCGTCACTCGTTTGAGCGTTTCGGCGGCGGTCTTGGAGATTGCCCGACCTGCGCGGGTGGAGCCGGTGAAGGAGATCATCTCGACATCGGGATGGGCGGAGAGCTGTGTGCCGACTCCGGCGCCGTCGCCGTTGACGAGGTTGAACACGCCGGGTGGGCAGCCGGCGTCGTGGACGAATTCCGCGAACAGCAGCGACGAGAGCGGAGCCTCTTCCGACGGTTTGAGCACCACGGTGCAGCCTGCAAGAAGCGCCGGGATGACCTTGAGCGTGACCTGATTCATCGGCCAGTTCCACGGGGTGATCAGGCCGACCACGCCGATGGGCTCCATGGCGATCCGGTCGTGCGGGGTGTCGGCGCGCAGCGGCCTGATCCACTCGATCTCGTCAAAGGCGGTCAGAAAATTCTCGAGGTGCCATGGCAAGCAGGGGGCTTGATCGCCACGGCTCATGTCGATGGGCGCACCCATCTCGAGGCTGATCGCTTGCGCCATTTCTTCTTCGCGGGCGCGATACTGTTCGAGGATCCGCTCGACCAGCGCCTTGCGCTCTGCCGGGGCGGTGGCGGCCCATGCCGGAAAAGCGGCTTTGGCGGCGGCGACTGCGGCGTCGGTGTCGGCCAGATCGCCGAGGCTGATCACGGCGCAGGTCTCTTCGGTGGAGGGGTCGATCACGGGGCAATCACGTGGTGCGGCGGGGGGCACCCAGGCACCGTTGATGTAAAAATCGCGCTTCTCGATCATAGTTTGTCCTCCGATCATAGCTGCCATGCTGCGCTAGTATGCGCGGCCGTCCCCGCCTATATAGAGCCGGTGATCGCAACACTAAAGGAGGACCGACATGGGCCTGCGCATCAACGACACAATTCCCGATCTGACGGTCGAGACCGACGAGGGCACCGTGAGCCTGCACGACTGGATCGGTGACAGCTGGGCGATCTTGTTCAGCCATCCCAAGGATTTCACCCCTGTTTGCACCACCGAATTCGGTGCCGTTGCGCAACTGGCCGACGAGTGGGCCAAGCGCGGCACCAAGGTCATGGGTATTAGCGTCGATGGCGTGGAAGAGCACGTCAAGTGGAAGGTCGATATCGAAACGGCCGGCGGCGCCAAGCCCGGATTTCCGATCGTTGCCGACAAGGATCTGACCCTGTCCAAGGCCTTTGATATGCTCCCTGCCGAAGCCTATCTGCCCGATGGCGCGACCCCCAACGACACCGCCACCGTCCGTGTGGTCTTTATCATCGGGCCGGACAAGAAGCTGAAGCTCAGCATGACCTATCCGATGAACGTCGGCCGCAACTTTGCCGAAGTGCTCCGCGCCCTGGACGGCCTGCAAACCGCCGCCAAGCACGGCGTGGCGACCCCCGCCAACTGGCAGGTTGGTCAGGACGTTGTGATCCCGACTGCGGTCAACAACGAGGATGCCGCCGCCAAATTCGGTGAATTCAACACCGTTTTGCCGTATCTACGCATGGCCAAGCTGCCTAGCTGACATCGGACCGCCGAAATGCAAAACGCCGCGAAGGAAACTTCGCGGCGTTTTTTGATTCTGGTCGGTTGTTTAGGCGATGTAGGCGAAGGCCCGGACGCCGAGAGGCACGCGATTGTAGAGATTGATCACGTGGCTGTTGTACATCCGGAAACAGCCGTTGGATGCGGACGACCCGATGGAGCGCGGCGATGTGGTGCCGTGGACCCGGATCGCGGTGTCCCGCTCGCCCTGGTAGAAGTAGAGCGCACGTGCGCCGAGCGGGTTGGACGGGCCGCCGGGCATGCCGTCGGCGTATTGCTCGTACTGCTCGGGATTGCGTTCGATCATCTCTTGGGTCGGCGTCCAGCTTGGCCATTCGACCTTGCGTTGGATGGTTGCCTGACCGGCCCAGCCCAGCCCTTCCTGACCGACGGCAACGCCGTAGCGGATCGCCAGATCGTCCGGCAGGATGAAATACAGGTGATAGGCGTTCGAGACGATGTGAATTTCGTTCGGTGTCAGCCCCGGCTGAACAGGCACGATCTTGGCCTGATACCGTTCTGGAATAGCGAAATTGCCCTCCATGGTGGGCGGCAGGCTGATGGCGTTGGGGTCTACCTCTTCGGGCAGGACATCAAGCTGCAAGGGTGCGGTTTGGGCGGCGATCGGGCCGGTCTGGGCAGCAGACAGGGCCATCGCAGAGGTCACGATAAAATGTCGACGGGTCAGCATATGGGTCATCCCCCCCTTGGGACGTAACTATAAAGAACCAGCATAAAATACTGGCATTGACGTATGGATAATAAACGAAGGCCCCAATTGGTTCAATAAATGGCCAAAGTATCCTCCAACAATGCCGTGATTGTTGTTGGCGGGATACCACATTTTCGTGACCGTCTATCGGTGAATTTCGATGAAACGGCGTCATAACCGTTTTTATTCCGGTGGTTAGCGTGTTTCAGCGGCCATTTGGATGCTTTGCACATATCCGTTCCCGAGCGTCCAGCCTTCGTCATTCAGCCACGCACAATCGTCTGGCTTTGCGAATAATGCGGGAAGCCTTCCCTTTTGGTCCAACTTGTAAAAACTCGACGACAGGAGCCGCACCTGAGCTTCGTCGCGCACCATGCCGCGTGATTCCAGTTGGCTGACCTGTGGCGTGACATGCGAGGCGTATATCTCGGCGAAAGTAATGGCTGTTTGTGCGTCGTCGAAAGGCCAGACGCCACAGTGCGGCCGGAACCGTTGTCGCAGACGCCAGAAGACCGGAATCCCTGTCAGTGATTGCGCTCCGACCGCCCCGGCCCCCGCCAGCTGCCAGATCGTTTTCGGGAACAATCCGCCCGTTCGGCCGATGAGATCGGTTTGCCGGTGTTCGGCGAGGCCGTCGGGCAGCGCCGGCTTGGTTCTTGGCAGCCCGTCGACCTGCTGTTTTGCGCCGTTGCCCCAGAATGGCCCTTCGCCCGCGAACCGTAGGTTCATTTCGGCGGCGATCTGTCGGTAATTCGTCTGGTTCCGTTCGGTATCGGTGATCCGTTCGGCCAGCCAATGCCACCACGAGAGAGCCTCGGACCGTCCGGTGAGGCGCGCGGCAAGTCCGGTTGGCGCGCCGAAGTTGAAGTCGGCCCCGAGCAGCAGCCTTTGCCCACGTGTCAGACAATCGTCGATCAGCGCGGCGAGTGCTTCTTCGGCCAGCCCGCGGGTCGGAAGATTCTGCGCCGTCGTCCCGTCCGGTCCGGTCACACCGATCCAGATGGAATCCTTGCCCTTCGTCGGACTGCCCGCTGCCGACCAGTCGAGGATCGCGACTCGGTCAAATCGCATGGCACATGGTGTCGGCCCGGGCCAGATCCTCCGGCGTATTGATGTTGAAGAACGGGTCGAACGGACTGCTTTCAAACCGGACGGTGACGGCCTGTTCCTGATCGGCCCACAGCCCGACTTTGCGGAGCCCGTTGTCCAGCGCCGCCCGCAGAGCCTCACGCCGGTTCACCGCCCAGACCGAGCAGGTCGGGTGCCGTCGGAGACGCCCGCTTGGATCCGGACTGGCGGCGAGCGCGTAGCCGGTCTCTTGTGCGCCGTCGAGGAGCCTCGCGACCAGATCACGGGGTAGAAAAGGCGTGTCTCCGGGAACGCTGACCATCGAGGTGAACCCCATGTCGGCCGCCCAGTCGAGCCCGGCAAGAACCCCGGCCAGCGGCCCGGCGTCGTATCCAAGGGGGTCGGGCAAGACCGGAAGGCCGTAGTCCGCAAATCGGCCAGGATCGCCGTTGGCACTGAGGCTCAGAGACGCGGTCTGAGCAGTGAGCCGATGTATGACCCTGCCGAGGATCGTCTGACCGCCCAGCGTCAGCCGGCATTTGTCGCCACCCCCCATGCGCAACGCCTGACCGCCGGCGAGGATGATCGCGGGAACTGGCTCCGTTGAGGCGAGGCTGGATGACATGTGGTTGTGATAAGCGCGCCCCCGCACCGAGCGCAAGACGTTGTACAGGGGCGTCTGCGTGAGCTCGTACGGAATCCCGGTAGGGCGCGTTGAACCGTCTTGGCTCCAGCTTGTGCCCGTGGACGCCGGATCCGCCGTCCGTTTCGCCATGTTCGTGCGATCGGTCCGCACAAAAGTAAGCCTGAAGCGCCGAGACGCGAAAGGATATTGCAAAGGCTTGCCCTTTCGCTGGAGTCGCGGCATTCCATAGGGGAGGGCGTTGCGTTTAGCGCGACACCGTAGAGAAAGGTATGAGCGATGAAGAAGATCTATCCCGACGCGGCAACGGCTCTTGATGGCCTGCTGTTCGACGGCATGTTCATTGCCGCTGGTGGCTTTGGCCTGTGCGGCATTCCCGAACTGCTGTTGCAGGCGATCAAGGAGGCCGGCACCAAGGATCTGACCTTTGCCAGCAACAACGCGGGGGTGGATGACTTTGGCATCGGCATCCTTTTGCAGACCCGGCAAGTGAAGAAGATGATCTCTTCCTATGTGGGCGAGAATGCCGAATTCATGCGCCAGTATCTGTCCGGCGAATTGGAGCTTGAGTTCAATCCGCAGGGAACGCTCGCCGAGCGGATGCGGGCCGGTGGCTGTGGTATCCCCGGCTTCTATACCAAGACCGGCGTCGGCACCGTCATCGCCGAGGGCAAGGAGCACAAGGATTTCAACGGCGAGACCTACATCATGGAGCACGGCATCTTTGCCGATCTGGCCATTGTAAAGGCTTGGAAGGCCGATGACACCGGCAACCTGATCTTCCGCAAGACCGCGCGCAATTTCAATCCGCCTGCCGCCATGTGTGGCAAGGTTTGCATCGCCGAGGTGGAAGAGATCGTGCCGCGCGGATCGCTGGACCCCGACGCGATCCACCTGCCCGGCATCTATGTGCACCGCATCATTCAGGGCGACCACGAAAAGCGTATCGAACAGCGCACCACCCGCAAGAAGGAGTCTGCATAATGCCTTGGGATCGCAATCAGATGGCTGCCCGCGCAGCAGAAGAACTGGAAGACGGCTGGTATGTGAACCTTGGCATCGGCATCCCGACGCTGGTCGCCAACTATGTGGGCGACAAGGACATCACCCTGCAGTCCGAGAACGGCATGTTGGGCATGGGCCCGTTCCCCTATGAGGGCGACGAAGACCCTGATTTGATTAACGCTGGCAAGCAGACCATCACCGAACTGGCCCGCACATCGTATTTCGATAGCGCCACATCATTCGGAATGATCCGTGGCGGCAAGATCGCTGCGGCCATTCTGGGTGCCATGGAAGTCGCCGAGAACGGCGATCTCGCCAACTGGATGATCCCCGGCAAGTTGGTCAAGGGCATGGGCGGAGCCATGGATCTGGTCGCCGGTGTCGGCCGTGTCATCGTGGTGATGGATCACACCAACAAGCACGGCGACAGCAAGGTTCTCAAGGCTTGCACCCTGCCGCTGACCGGCAAGGCAGTGGTGGATCGCATCATCACCAATCTGGGTGTGCTCGATGTTGTCGAGGGCGGTCTGAAGATCGTCGAATGCGCCGACGGCGTCACCGAGGACGAATTGCGCGCCGCGACAGAGGCGACCATCGTCTAAGGCGCTTGCCAAAGCACGCAAGGGGGCGGACGGTGGAGCCATGATCCGGATTGCCCTCTTGCTCTGCCTGCTTGCCGCCCCTCTGAGGGCCGAGCAAGTCGTTGTTTTTGCGGCTGCAAGTCTCGCCAACGCGCTCGATGCCGTTGCGGCCGAATTCGAGGCGGAGACCGGCCATGACGTTGTCATCTCTTATGGCGGCAGCGCGACGATGGCGCAGCAGATCCGGCAAGGCGCGCCGGCGCATCTGTTTGTTTCGGCCAATTCCGAATGGATGGATGTGCTCGAGCAGGAAGGGCTGATCCGCGAGGGGAGCCGCGCAGACCTGCTTTCCAACACGTTGGTATTGATCGGAGCCGGTGTCGGTTTGGCTCCGATCGATCCAGCGCAAGCCCCTGATATAAAAGAACTACTCGGGGGTGATGGTCGATTGTCCATTGGCCTTCCCGATGCCGTCCCGGCGGGGCAGTATGCCCGCGCGGCGTTGCAATATTATGGTCAGTGGGAGGCGCTGGCGCCGCATCTGGCCCCGGTGGACAACGTCCGCGCGGCGCTGATGCTGGTGGCGCTGGGCGAGGCTCCGCTTGGTATCGTTTATGCGACCGATGCGGTGGCGTCGGACGCCGTGACCGTGCTCTGGACCTTTCCGCCGGAAAGCCATCCGCCGATCCGGTATCCGGTCGCGGAACTGGCCGAAAACCCTTTGAATATCGCGTCGGTATTGCGTCGGTATCTGAACGGTCCCGTTGCGCGGGAGATCTTCGAGGCCGAGGGCTTTGAGGTGCTGCCGCAATGACCGATTGGCTTGGCCCGGAGGAATGGCAGGCGGTGGCGCTTTCGCTGAAGGTGGCGTTCTGGGCGACGGTGCTGAGCCTGCCGTTCGGCATCCTGACGGCCTATGCGCTGGCTCGCTGGCGCTTTCCCGGCCGCGCCCTTTTGAATGGCTTGGTGCATCTGCCGCTGATCCTGCCGCCGGTGGTGACCGGATACCTGCTGCTGCTGACCTTTGGGCGGCGCGGCCCGGTGGGCGCGTTTCTGGAGCAGACTTTCGGTCTCGTTCTGGCCTTCCGCTGGACCGGTGCGGCGCTGGCGGCCGCGGTGATGGCCTTTCCGCTGATGGTGCGCGCGATCCGTCTGTCGATCGAGGCGGTGGACCCGAAGCTGGAGCAGGCGGCGGCGACCTTGGGGGCGTCGAAGCTGTGGGTCTTTGTCACCATCACCTTGCCATTGATCCTGCCCGGTGTTTTGGCGGGGGCGGTGCTCGCCTTTGCCAAGGCGATGGGGGAGTTCGGGGCGACGATCACGTTTGTTTCGAACATCCCCGGCGAGACCCGGACGCTGCCCTCGGCGATCTATGCCTTTTTGCAGGTGCCGGGGGGCGAGGCGTCGGTGTGGCGGCTGGTGATCGTGTCGGTGGTCATCGCGCTGGGGGCTTTGGCAGCTTCCGAGGTGCTGGCCCGCCGGGTGCAGGCGCGGGTGCGCGGCGAGAATGCGGGGCGACCGGATGCTTGAGATCGCGCTGCGCCATCGCTTTGCCGAGTTCTCCCTCGACGTTGCCTTTGAGGCGCCCCAAGGCGTGACGGCGCTGTTTGGCCGATCCGGGGCGGGCAAGACGACAGTGGTCGATGCCGTCGCCGGGCTGATGCGCCCGGACGAAGGCCGCGTTGTGGTCGACGGCCGTGTCCTACAGGACGCGGCGGCCCGCATCTGGCTGCCGCCGCACAAACGACGGGTGGGCTATGTATTTCAGGAAGGCCGCTTGTTCCCGCATCTGACGGTGCGCGGCAATCTGGAATATGGCTTGCGGTTCAACGCGGGTGCAGGCCCGAGTGTCGACGAGGTGGCAGACCTGTTGGGTATTGCGTCGTTGCTGGAGCGCCGGCCCTCGCGCCTGTCTGGTGGCGAGAAGCAGCGAGTGGCGATTGGCCGGGCGCTGATGGCGCGGCCCGCGATGCTGCTGATGGATGAGCCCTTGGCGGCGCTGGACGGCCCGCGCAAGGCGGAGATTCTGCCCTATCTCGCCCGACTGCGTGATGAAACGAAGGTGCCGATCCTTTACGTCAGCCATGCTCTTGACGAAGTGGCGCAGTTGGCAACGACGCTGGTGCTGATCGAGGAGGGCGGGGTTCGGGCCTGTGGCCCGGTTGCCGAGGTTTTGTCGGACCCGGCACTGGTGCCGCAACTGGGCGTGCGTGGAGCGGGTGCGGTGCTGAGCGCGACCGTGGTTGCCCATGATCCCGACGGCCTGACCGAGCTGGCCTGCGCGGGCGGACGCCTGTTCGTGCCGGCGCTGGCCGAACCGGTGGGTCAGCGCCTGCGGCTGCGTATCGAGGCGCAGGACGTGATGATCGCGCTGGACCGCCCCGAGGGGATTTCGGCGTTGAATATCCTGTCCGGCGTGGTGACCGCTCTACGGCAAGGCGATGGCCCCGGTGCGGTGGTGCAGATCGCGGTCGGAGAAGAGCTGCTTCTGGCCCGGATCACCCGCCGATCGGCCAGAGCGCTGAACCTTGCCGCCGGTGTGCCGGTGCACACGGTGATCAAGACCGTCTCGGTGGCCCCCGGCGATATCGGAGCCGTGCACGGCGGAGCCTGAACGCGCGAACCCTGCGGCATCGGTCGCGCCCGGACCTGTTGCAGGCCGAATCGGTTGCGCCGGTTTGAGGTCACTTTTGCGGACAATTTGTGCTCCGCGCCACGATTGTCGCTGAATCGGGGTCGATCCCTAAAACTTTTATCACTGCGACAAGAAATCGCCCGGAGCCGCCCCCAACCGCGACACTCGGGGGCCATCTTGTTGCCATATTCGCGTGGCCGGCGCAGCGGTTTGCCGACCGAATAGCACAATCTAAGGTAGAATTAGTCAATTCGGTTGCTGCGAAGGTCGATCTGCATTTCGGCGCCCGAGGCCCCCAATCGCCAAAATGTGCCCCCATTGTTTCCATTTCGGGGTCAATCGTCGTTATCCCGGCGGAAATTACAACCTGTGGTTTTGATTGTTCAGGTGCCGGGAAGTAGGAGCAAAACGGGTCTGTTTTCCCCCTTATAATGTCTCGGGGGTCGGCCTATTTAGGCACTGTTAACCTTGTGAAAAGGCCCCAAAAATCGGTGTTGTCCAGCCGTAGGGATTTGAGTCGCAATTGACTGAAATCCTAATTGAGTGGTTAGTTGGTGCATAAGTTGTTTGATGACGACGATGAAGGATTTGAAGAGCGGCTTCGGTCGCGACAGGACCAAAGAGATTTGTCCGTGGGGTCCGACGATCTGCCGAAAGGGAGCGAGTTGGGTGGGCATCTTGACGAGTTAGGTCATTTGACCGTCGCTGTTGCTGGAACAGTGAAACTGTAGATGTGTTCAGTCCGTGTGTTGTTTGTGCGGAGTCCCTGGGGAGGGAAAATAGTGAGTTATCAGTATCGTTCTTCTTACACCGGTGCCCATCTGCCACGGCCCGTGTCTGCCTCGGTTCATCTTGGAGGTGCTTACCGCCGCTTTTTCAAGCGCGGCCTCGATTTGCTCATTGTTGTCGTCGCTTCCGTCCCTGTTGCACTGACGGTGCTGGTGCTGGCTTTGCTCGTGGCGTTGGATGGCCGGAACCCGTTTTACGTTCAGCCCCGTCTCGGCAAGGGCGGCCGCACCTTCCGGATGTGGAAGCTGCGCACGATGGTCGTGAATGCCGAAGAGACGCTGGACAGCTATCTGGAAGCCAACCCTGTCGCCCGGATCGAGTGGGACTGCCATCAGAAGCTGGTCAACGATCCCCGCACCACAGCGATCGGTCGTTTCCTTCGGAAGTCCTCTCTGGACGAGTTGCCGCAGCTTTGGAATGTGTTCAAAGGCGAGATGTCGATCGTTGGTCCGCGCCCGATCATGATCTGCCAGAAAAGCATGTATCCCGGAAATGAATACTACGAGATGCTGCCCGGCGTCACAGGCTTCTGGCAGGTTTCCGAGCGCAACGAGACGAGCTTTTTCGAGCGGGCCGACTATGACTCGCGGTATTACCGGGCGATGTCCTTGGGGACCGATCTCAAGGTGATTGCCCAGACGGTCAAGGTCGTGCTTTCGGGCACCGGCCACTAGGCCACACTTCAAGCTGTTGCGAATTCATGGCCCTGCGCTTTGCGGGGCCATTTTTCTGCCGCATCGCTAGGCTATTTACCAAGTTTAGCGAAAGATCGCATTCTATAGCGAGATCGACAAACCATAGACACCAAAGGACGCATAAAGTCACGTCGTGCCCAATGCCGTTGCCTCTCTTGCCCTTGTGTTGTGGCCGGTTGCCTCTGTCCTTCTGTTCAGGGCGCTGCCGCCGGGCCGCGCCCTGATCGCGTGCCTGTTGATCGGGTATCTTTTCCTGCCGCCGCCCCCGGCCGGATTCGACTTTCCACTGATGCCCCCGCTGAACAAGGAGACCATCCCCAGCCTGATGGTCATTGTCCTGAGCCTCGCGCTATATCGCGGCAAGGTGCAGTTCATCCCGGAATCGACCGCTCTGAGGGTATTGCTCGCGGTGTTCGTTTTTTCCCCATTCGCCACCGTATTGACCAATCCGGAGCCTGTTTTCTATGGCCAGGTCGGTCTGCCCGGACTGCGCCTGCGCGAAGCGGTGGCCCTGATGGTGCAGCAGAGCGTGCTTGTGGCGCCGTTCCTTTTGGCGCGGGCGTTTCTGAAATCTGAACAGGATCAGCGCGACATTCTGCTGGCGCTTTTCCTTGGCGGGATGATCTATTCGTTGCCGATGCTGCTGGAGGTTCGTCTGAGCCCGCAGCTCAACATCTGGATCTATGGCTATTTCCAGCACAATTTTGAGCAGATGATCCGTGGCGACGGGTTTCGCCCCATCGTGTTTCTGTATCACGGCCTTTGGGTGGCGTTCTTTGCGATGACCAGCGTCGTCGCGGCCGTGGCCCTTGCCCGTGCGGAACCGCGCCGCAACAAGGCCTACTATGCCATCTGTGCCCTCTATTTGATGGCCGTCCTGATCCTGTGCAAATCGCTTGGGTCATTGCTCTATGCGATCGGGGCCGTGCCACTGCTACTGGTCGCGGGGCGCCGGATGCTGATGCATGTCGCGGTGCTGTTTGCCGTTGTCGCCTTGGCCTATCCGATGCTCAAGAGCGTGGATGTCGTCCCCACGGAGGAGATCCTGCATCTGGCCGCGCAGATTGATCCGGAGCGGTCAAACTCGCTTCGCGTCCGCTTTGACAACGAGGATATTCTGGTCGAACGCGCCTATGGAAAACCGGTTTTCGGCTGGGGCATCTGGGGCCGCAATCACATATTGGACGGCAACAGCGGCCGCATTCTGACCATCACCGACGGTCGCTGGATCATCGTGATCGGTGTGTTTGGCTGGCTTGGCTTTCTGGCCGAATTCGGCCTGCTTACCCTACCGATATTCCTGATGTGGAAGAAGGCGATGGCGGGCGATCCGGCCGCGATGTCGCCCTTTGTCGGGCCGGTGGCCCTGCTGCTGGCGATCAACTGCATCGATCTCATTCCGAATGCGACGCTCACACCGCTGACGTGGCTCTTGGCCGGGGCGCTGATGGGCTATGCCGAGCAGTTCGTGCCGCAGGGCAAGCCCCGCCCCGAACCCTTGCGGGCAGTGCTATGACGGCGCCGCGTCCACGCGTTCTGGTCATTGCGGAGGCCGCCAATCCGGAGTGGGTGAGCGTGCCGCTGGTCGGCTGGTCATTGGCGCGCGCCTTGACCGAGGTGGCCGACGTGCACCTCGTGACGCAGGTTCGCAATCGCGATGCCATTCTGCGGGCAGGTCTGACCGAGGGTCGCGATTTCACCTGTATCGACAGCGAGGCGATCGCCCGCCCGCTGTGGCATCTGGGCAAGGTGTTGCGCATGGGCGATGGCAAGGGCTGGACGACGTTGCAGGCGATCAACGCGGTCTCTTACCCCTATTTCGAGCGCTTGGTCTGGCAGCGATTTGGCAAGGATATCAAATCCGGGGCCTATGATATTGTTCACCGCGTGACCCCGCTCAGCCCGACGACCGTGAGCTCGCTGGCCAAGAAATGCGCTAAGGCGGGGGTGCCCTTCGTGCTTGGCCCGCTGAATGGCGGCGTCCCTTGGCCCAAGCAATTCGAAGCGGCCCGTCGGCAGGAAAAGGAATGGCTGTCCTACATCCGGAGTGCCTATAAGCTGCTCCCCGGGCGGGGGGCGATGCTGGCCAATACGGCGGCGATCCTTGCCGGGTCGCGCCACACCGCCTCGGAATTTCCGGCCAGCTGCGCGGACCGCGTTGTCTGGTTGCCCGAGAACGCGATTGATCCCGCAAAGTTCGCCATGCGACCGCGCACTGGGGATGGCCCGTTGCGTGCCTGCTTTATCGGCCGGCTGGTGCCTTACAAGGGCCCCGACATGCTTATCGAGGCCGCCCGCCCGCTGCTGCAATCGGGCGCGATGACGCTCGATATCCTCGGTGACGGGCCGATGATGCCCGCGTTGCGGTCGATGGCCGAAGGGGTGCCGGGCCTGACCCTGCATGGCTGGGTCGATCATGCGCAGGTGCAGTCGGTTGCGGGCGCATGTGACGTGCTGTCGTTTCCGTCGGTGCGGGAATTCGGCGGCGGCGTCGTGCTGGAGGCCATGGCGATGGGCCTCGTCCCGTTGATCGTGGACTATGCTGGACCGGGCGAATTGGTCGCTGCCGACACGGGCGTGACCGTTCCTCTGGGCGACCGCGATGCGATCATCGCCGGATTTCGCGCGGCCTTGTCCCGCTTGGCCCGCGACCCTGCTTCAGTGTCGCGCATGGGGCATGCGGCCCACGCCCGCGTGATGGAGCGGTTTACATGGTCGGCCAAGGCGGCACAGGTCGCGCAGGTTTACGACTGGGTGCTGGGCCGCGCCGCGCAGCGCCCCGATTTCAGCGCGATCGTGTCCGCCCCCCAAGACGGAGCCGAGCGAGATGTGGTTTAGGGCGTGCTTGGTGGTGCTGTTGATGCTGCCGGGGATGGCCTCGGCCCAAAAAGACCTGCGTGTCTTTGTGTTTGGCAACAGCCTGATCCATCACCTGACCGAGAGCGATGAAACCGCGATGCCCCATTGGCTGGCCCTGATGGCCCGCGCGGGTGGCCACGGCCTGCAACTGGATGGCCGCTGGGGATTTCTGCGCAACTTCGCCCGCGATCTCCCGCCGGAGCCGAACTGGTCCTTTGCCGAGGTCGAGCGCACCGGTCTGAGCGACCGCGTCGGGTTTCGCCGGGTCGGCTTTGACACGATCATCATCAATCCGGCGAATTTCATTCAAGGGGATCCTCCGGACGCGCCGTATAACGGTGACAATCCGAACGACGATACCCCCTTGGCGGCCACCCTGCGCCTGCTGGATTGGACCGAGAACCAAGCCGATGGCGCCCGATTCTACATCTATGAGGGCTGGGCCTTCATGGGGTCGATCACCCGCTATCCCCCCAGCAATCGCGGCTACCGCCGGTATCAGGCGCATAATGCGGGCGAATATCACGTGTGGTACGAGGGCTATGTGGCCGATTTGCAGGCCGCGCGCCCGGATCTGTCGGTCACCCTGATCCCGGTCGCCTCGGTTCTGGCCGAGATCCTGACCGGCGTTCTGGCCGATCTGGACCCTGAGGAGGTCTATTCCGACGACGCGCCGCACGGCACCGCCAACACGTATTTTCTGGCCGGGTTGGTGACCTATTCGGCGCTATTTGCCGAGCCTGCTCCGCTGGACATGCCGCTGCCGGACACCCTGTCGCCGCTGATCCGCGAGCGTTATCCGCAGATCGTGGCAGATATCTGGGCGGCGCTTGGCGGGGCGGTGATCCCCGACGAGGCGCAGTTGATCGTCCCCGAAACTGGTCTTGCCGATCCGTCGCTGGCGCTGGGGCTGAGCGGGATCGCGGATTGGTCGACCCAAGTGCCCTTCATCGACCAGATGAAGAGCGCCCGTCCGTGGGTCGGCCATGAGCCGGGTCAGTGGGGCGCGTGGGATATCGCGCGGCTGGAGGCGGGCGGCTATCTCGGCCCCGACGGCTGGCCCTTGGCCTTGCCGGATGGTGTCGAGGCGTTGGAGGCCTTTGTGCTGACCGATCAGCCTGCGGAATTCACCTCGATTGCCGGCCGATACATCGTCCGTTGGCGCGGCGAGGGGGATTTCGAGGTCGGCGGCATTGCCCGCGATATCGAGCGGATCGGATCGCATGAGCTGGCATTCAGCTATGTTCCCGGTGACGGGCTTGTGTCGATGCGGATCAACGCCACGGACCCCGGCGACCCAATCCGCGACATCGTCGTGATCCGGGAGGATCATCTCCCGCTCTATGAGGTGGGCGCCACGTTCAATCCTGATTGGATCGCCCGCATTCGCGATGCCCGGATGGTCCGCTTCATGGACTGGATGTTCACCAATGGATCAACCCAAGAGACCTGGGCTGGCCGCCCGAAACCGGGGGATTTCTCCTATCACTGGCGCGGGGCGCCGGTTGAAGTGATGGTCGAACTTGCCAATCAGATCGGAGCCGATCCGTGGTTTACCCTGCCGCACAGGGCCGATGACGCCTATGTGCGGGCCTTTGCCGGCTATGTGCATACGCATCTGGACCCGCGCCTGCATGTCTATGCCGAGTGGTCGAACGAGGTCTGGAACTTCATCTTTCCGCAGGGTGTCTGGGCCCGCGAGCAGGCCGAGGCCCGTTGGGGCAATGCGGCAGAGCAGGATGGCTGGATGCAGTTTGCCGGGCTGCGCGCCGCCGAGGTCGCCCAGATTTGGGCGCAGGAATATGGCGCTGATCGGGACCGATTGGTCCGCGTCGTCTCCACCCACACCGGATGGCCGGGGCTGGAGGAGGCGCTCCTGACCGCCCCTCTCGCGCAGGCCGAGGGTCTGCCCGCTCCGGTGGAGTCCTTCGATGCCTATGCGGTGACCGGCTATTTCGGGTTTGAGATGGGCGAGGAGGCCAACGCCGGCCGATTGCGGGCGTGGCTGGCCAATGGCACTGCGATCGAGAATACCGTTAAGGCGCTCTATGACGGGTCGCTGGGCCAGTTGATCGACGAGGTTTGGCCCTATCATGCGGAGGTGGCCGAAAGATACGGGCTGGAACTGCTCATGTATGAGGGCGGCACCCATGTGACGGGCCATGGCGCGCATGTCGATGATCCTGACCTCACCGCGTTCTATACGGCTTTCAACTATAGCCCCGAGATCGCCGCCATCTACGCCGACCTGCTGACCGCGTGGCGCAGTCTGGGCGGACAAGCCTTCAACGCCTTTGTCGATGTGGCGGCGCCGTCACGTTGGGGATCGTGGGGGGCGTTGCGCCATCTCGACGACATGAACCCGCGATGGCAGACGTTGATGGCGTTCAATTCGTTGCCGCTTGAGGCAAATCGCGATCCGACGGCGTTCCTGCATGGCGTCTTGCGCCAAGGCTCGGAGGCTGCTGACCAGATCGAGGGCACCCCGCAGAGCGACATTCTGATCGGTGGCCCTGGCGATGATCTGCTTCTTGCTCGCGGCGGGGCGGACCGTATTCACGGCGGCGAAGGCGTTGACAGGGCCGTGCTGCCCGGCGCGGATGCCGATTATTCACTGGCGTGGGACGGGGCGGCGCTGGTTCTCTTTGGTCCGCTTGGCAATGTTCGGCTGGTCGCCGTGGAAGAGCTGCAATTTGAGACCGATCCTGCAACCGTCCTGTCCCTCGACCTTCCGGAGCCTCAGTTATGAGCGGTGATCGCATCAATCAGAGTTTGAGCCCCTCGTCCGGCAGTAAAGCCGCCGACGATCCGCGCGCGCCCGGCCGCTCCAAGCCGGGTGCAGAGGCCGGGATCGCCGGCCAGTCGTCCAATCGCCGCGGCAAGCGCCGGTGGATCCTGCGGCGGCACAAGAAGGCCGTCCTGCCCGTCGGTGATCAATTCGGCCACCCCGCCGGCGTTGGTGCCGATGGTGGGGGTCTCGCAGGACATCGCCTCCATCAGCGCGACGCCGAGCGGTTCGGCGTAGCTGGCAAGGACAAAGGCGTGAGCATTCAGGATTTGATCGCGCACCGCCGCCTCGTCGATGGCGCCAAGCAGCCGGACGTGATCGGTGAGCCCCAGGTCGCGGATCCGCTGTTCAAGCACCTGTCGGAACCCGCTGCCGCCCGCGTCGTCCTCGCCGGCGATGTCGAGCGTGACGGCGGTGCCTGCGTCGAGCAGCAGCCGCACGGCCTCCATCAAATCCTGGTGCCCCTTGACGATGTTCAGCCTGCCGCAGGAGAACAGCCGGATCGGCTCTCCGGGCTGGGCGGCCACGTAGGGCGTGTCGCGCTGCAATCGGTCAACGTCGACCCCCATCGGTTGCAGGAAGATCCGGTCCGGCAGGCTCTCCGGCATCTCGGCCTGCATCTCGGCGATGAGTTTGTCGGTGATGATGGTGGCGAAGGCGGCTCCCTCCCACTTGAACCGCTGACCGGGGCCGTAGTCGTGCAGTGGCCCGTGCAGGGTGAGGGAGTAGCTTGGCCCGCCCATGTGCCGGGCGAGGGCGGCAATCAGCGCGGCCCTGCCACAGGAGTGGACATGGACATGTCCGATCCCTTGCGCCTTGCAGGACCGGGTCAAACGCCGGGCCGCGGGCGCCGCGAGCGCCAGATCGCGCAGAAACGCGCGCGGTTCCTGCCGGGCATGGTGCCGGATCCGGCCATAGGGCAGCCGGGTCAGAGCGGCGAGCGCGTCCAGCGGCGCTATCTGGCCGAGATATTCGGTCCGCTCGATCGCGGCCTGCGACCAGTCATGCGAAATCAGCCCCTTGGGCGGCGGTCGGGTGCTGAAGAGCGTGACTGTGGCGCCCCTCTGTTCCAGTTCCTTTACCTCCCGCCAGAAAAACATGTGGGTTTGTCCGGGGAATTGCGGCACGAGGTAGCCGAGTTTGATCGTCTCCGGTGTCGTCTTGTCAGCCAAGTTGCGAATTCCTCGTTTCACCCGTTGCGGGCCGGTGCCGCCAAGGTGCGCGGAATGTTCGGGTCCGTCAAAGCGAAACCGGGCCGCCGCGATCAGGACCGGCAAGCGACTGTGGCAGAGATGCTGAGCGTCATCATCCCGGCCAGCAACGAAGAGGCCCTGATTGGCGGCTGTCTCGCGGCGCTTGCAGCGTCGGAGGAACCCGGACTGCCGGTGGAAGTGATCGTCGTGGCCAATGGCTGTGTCGACGATACCTTTGCCGTTGCCGAGGCGGCCCGCTCTGCGATCGAAACGCGCGGTTGGCGGTTCGAAGTGATCGACAGGGCCGAGGGCGGCAAACTCGAGGCGCTGAACGCCGGCGATCTGATCGCCACTCCGGGCGGGATGCGTGCCTATCTGGATGCCGATGTGACGGTGTCGCAGGGGTTGCTGGCCGAAGTGGCGCAGGCCCTGGCCTCGGACAGCCCGGCCTATGCGAGCGGCCAGGTCAGGATCGTGGGAGGGCCGGGCTTTGCCAGCCGGGCCTATGCCCGGCTATGGGCGCAGGTCCCTTTCATGAAGAACAGCGTTCCGGGTTGCGGTTTCTTTGCGGTCAATTCCGCCGGTCGCGCGCGATGGGAGGAATTCCCACACGTGATTTCGGACGATATCTTCGTGCGTCTTCAGTTCGCTCCGGAGGAGCGCCATCAGGTCAGCGCCGGATACGATTGGCCCATTGCCGACGGCTTTGCCCGCCTTGTGACCGTCCGCCGGAGGCAGGATGCCGGGGTGGCCGAGATCAGCCGGCTGTATCCTGATTTGCAAGCACACGAAGACAAGGGCCGGATGGGGATGGCGGGGGCGATCCGCCTTGCGTTGCGCGATCCAGTGGGTTTCGCGGTCTATGTCTCCGTCGCAATACGGGTCCGTATGGCCAGACAGGGCGCCGACTGGAGCCGAAGCCGATGACCAGCTTTGTCCGGAGCTTCATGACCGGGGGCAGCTTGACGCAGCGTGTGCTGCGCTCTTCGGCCTTCACGTCGGGCGGGTTCGTGATGGCACAGGTGATCCGTCTTGCGTCGAACCTGATCCTGACCCGCCTGCTGTTCCCCGAAGCCTTCGGCCTGATGGCCATGGTGTCGGTGTTCATGATGGGGCTGGTGATGTTTTCGGACGTCGGCGTCGGGCCGGCCATCATGCAATCCAAGCGGGGTGACGAGGATGATTTCCTCGATACGGCTTGGACGATCCAGATCATTCGAGGGTTCGCGCTGTTCATCGTGGCCTGTATCCTGACCTGGCCGATGTCGCTGTATTTCGGTGAGCCGGACCTGATCTATCTGCTTCCTGCCACGGCGCTGACCCTGATTATCTATGGGTTCTATCCGACCCGGCTGGAGACCCAGAACCGCCATATGCGCGCCGGTCGGATCACGCTGATCGATCTGGCCACCCAATTGATCAGCCTGTTTGTCGCCGTCGTTCTGGCGTGGATCTACCAGTCGGTCTGGGCCCTGGTCCTTGGCGGGATTGTGTCGGCATTGGGTCAGCTTGTCCTGCTCAATGTCTATTTGCCGGGCAAGACCAACCGCCTTCGCTGGGAAAAGGAGGCCGCGTCCGAGTTGATCCATTTCGGCAAGTGGATCTTCCTGAGCACGGTTTGTGGTTTTGCCATCGGGCAGGCCGACAAGGTGATCATCGGCGGCTATCTGAGCACCTATAGCTTCGGCATCTATAACATCGGATATTTCCTCGCGGCGTTTCCCCTGATGCTGGGCGGGATGGTGACGCGCCGCGTCCTGATCCCGATTTATCGGGAGAGCCCGCCGAGTGCCTCGCCCGAGAATTTCCGTCACCTTCGCAAGATGCGTTTTGCCGCCACGGCCGCGCTGATGCTGTTTGGCATGGCCTTGGCCTTTGTCGGGGTCTGGCTTGTCGGCGTGCTTTACGATCCTCGATATCAGGCGGCGGGCGGCGTCGTTGTGCTGATGGCCGTGATGCAGATGCCTGCGATCATCGTCCTGACATATGATCAAGCGGCCCTCGCCTCGGGCGCGAGCCGCCGTTACTTCGTGCTCGCGGCCGCGCGCGCCTTGCTGATCGTCGGGGGGATGATCGCCGGTCTGATGCTTTGGGGACTGCCCGGCGCGATCATCGGACAGGGGGCGGCGTTGGTTCTCGCCTACCCGGTCGTCGTTTGGCTGGCCCGCCGCGAGGGGGCTTGGGATCCCCTCCACGACGCCAGTTATGCGGCGCTTGCCGTCGTCGTCGGGGGCGTGGCTATTTGGGTGAATTGGCCTAGTATAGCGGCATTGACGGCAATGATTTCAGTTTAGACCTCTCGATTCGCCTCAAAAAGACCTCATTTTTTGGGCATGTATTCGGCGTTGAGATGGGGTGTTCGGGTAGGTGGCATGACCGATGAGAGCCAGATTCAGCCAGTCGACGAGGGCGATATCGCCATCGTGGGCATGGCGGCGCATTTGCCGGGGGCGCCATCGGTTGACGCCTATTGGCGTAATCTGCGTGACGGCGTTTCGTCCATTCGGCGCCTGACCCCGGAGGAGCTGACCGCAGCCGGTGAGCCTGCACATCTGGCCAGCCGCCCGGATTACGTTCCCTTTGCCGCGACCTTGACCGATTTCGAGCAGTTCGACGCCGAGTTCTTCGGGTTTTCCCCCAAAGAGGCGGCGATCATGGATCCCCAGCATCGCCAGTTTCTGGAGACGTCGTGGGAGGCTCTGGAAAACGCCGGCCATGTTCCCGAGACCTTTGACGGACCGATTGCCGTCTATGCGGGCTGTGGCATGGGCAGCTATTTCTATTTCAACATCTGCTCCAATCCCGATCTGGTGGACCAGACCGGGATGTTTCTGCTGCGTCATACCGGCAACGACAAGGATTTCCTGAGCACCCGCCTGAGCCATATCCTCGACCTCAAGGGGCCGTCGATCAACGTCCAGACCGCCTGTTCGACGTCGCTTGTCGCCACGCATATGGCCGCCCAATCCCTGCTCAACGGCGAATGCAACATGGCGCTGGCGGGCGGAGTGACGATCGAGTTGCCCCACGCTCGCGGCTATGTCTTCAAGGAGGGCGAGATCCTGTCGCCGGACGGTGCCTGCCATGCCTTTGACCATCGCGCCGAGGGCACGGTGTTTGGCTCTGGCGTCGGTGTCGTGGTGTTGCGCCGCATGGCGGATGCCGTGGCCGATAGCGATCATATCTGGGCTGTTATCAAGGGCAGCGCGATCAACAACGACGGTGCCGCCAAGGCCGGGTACCTGGCCCCCAGCGTCGACGGTCAGGCCGCCGCGATTGCCGAAGCGCAGGCGGTGGCGGGCGTGAATGCCGATACCATCGATTATGTCGAGTGCCACGGCACCGGCACCTATCTGGGCGATCCGATCGAGGTTGCCGCTCTGACCGATGCGTTCCGCCGCACCACGGACAAGGCAGACTTTTGCCGCATCGGCTCGGTCAAGACCAACATCGGCCATCTCGATACCGCTGCCGGTGTGGCGAGCCTGATCAAGACCTCGTTGGCCTTGCATCACCGCGAGATGCCCCCGTCGCTCGGCTATGAGAAGCCAAACCCGGCCATTGCTTTTGATGGATCACCCTTTGCGGTGAATGACCGTTTGATGCCTTGGGTCCGCGCCGATCACCCGCGCCGCGCGGGGGTGAATTCATTGGGCGTGGGCGGCACCAATGCCCATGTGGTTTTGGAGGAAGCGCCGGATCGCGGTGCCTCGGACGAGAGCGATTGGCCGTTCCAGTTGATCACCCTGTCGGGCCGGTCGAAGCACGCCTTGCAAGAGCAGGCGGTCAATCTGGCCGCCCACTTGCGCGCGCATCCGGATCAGCCCCTCGCGGACGCGGCGTGGACCTTGCAGGCAGGCCGCCGCGCATTCGAGCGTCGCACCGTCGTTGTCGCCGAGACACCGGCAGAGGCCGCCGATCTTTTGGACGAGAATGATCCTCGCCGGGTCTTTACCCACACCGTCGTGGCCGACGATCCAGAGGTGGTGTTCATGTTTCCGGGCGGCGGGGCGCAATATGCCGGCATGGCCCGTGATCTGTACGACACCGAGCCGGTTTTCCGCGACTGGATGGATCGCGGTTTGGAGATTTTGCAGCCGAAGCTCGACTACGACATTCGCGCACTGTGGCTCCCCGAAGCTGCCGATCTCGAGCAGGCCGACGCCCGATTGCAGCAGCCGAGCGTGCAGCTTCCGCTGATCATGATCACCGAATATGCGCTGGCCCAGCTCTGGATGAGTTGGGGCGTGACGCCCGCCGCGCTGATCGGTCACTCGATGGGGGAAAATACGGCCGCTTGTCTGGCGGGTGTCTTCTCGTTCGAGGATTGCATCGGCCTTGTCCATTTGCGCGGCAGCCTGTTCGACACGGTACCCAAGGGTGGCATGCTGTCTGTCGCCCTGTCGGCAGAGGCGCTGCGCCCGCATCTGGGCGAAGAGCTGGACCTGGCCGGGATCAACGCGCCGGGCCTGAGCGTGGCCACCGGCCCGCAGGCCGCGCTTGACCGGTTGGAGACATCGCTCAAGGCTCAGGAGATTGATTGCCAGCGCATCCCAATTGATATTGCGGCGCATAGCCGGATGCTCGATCCGATCTTGGAGCCGTTCGGCGCCTACCTTCGCTCGATCTCATTGAGCCCACCCCAAATCCCCTTCGTGTCGAACCGCACCGGCGATTTCATCACCGATGCCGAGGCGACGGACCCGGACTACTGGGTCGGCCATCTGCGTAATACGGTGAATTTCGAGGGTGGCCTGACCAAGCTGTCCGAGGTAGCCGCTCGGATTTACATCGAAGTCGGCCCCGGCAAGGCGCTGTCGTCCTTGGCTGGGCAACACGGAGCGCTGACCCCGAACCAGGTGATCAGCACGCTGCGCCACCCAAAGGATCCCGTCGCCGACGACGCCTATTTCATGGCGATGCTTGGCCGGGTCTGGGCGATGGGCGGCCGCTTTGACTGGGATCAAATCTGGGGCGAGGCAACGCGCCACCGCCTGCCGTTGCCGACCTATCCGTTCCAGCGCAGCCCCTATTTCATCGAGGCCCGCGCACCAGAGGCGAAGTCGGCCGAGACTTGGCTGACCCGCACGGATGCGTTGGAGGATTGGGGCTATCGCCCCGTCTGGACGCCTGCCTATGCGCCGTGTTCGGTGGACGTGACCGGCGATCTGTCAGATGCGCCTGCCGAAACCTGGCTGATCTTTGACGACAGTGCCGGGGTCGCCGCGTCCGCAGTCGCGAGATTGCGCGAGGCGGGCCAGCGAGTGCTGACGGTGAAGGCGGGCGATGCCTTTGCCCGGCTGTCGGACGATGCCTATCTGATCGCGCCCGAGCGTGGTCGTGAAAGCTATGACCTGCTGATCCGCGATCTGGTGGCCCGCGATCTGGCGCCGACCCGGATTGGCCATTTCTGGTTGGTCACGGCGGACGAATGGCATCGTCCCGGTTCGAGCTTCTTTCACCGGACGCAGGAGCAGGGGTTCTGGTCCTTGCTGTTCCTGGCGCAGGCTCTGGCGGGCGAGGGTGTCGATGAGCACGTGCATCTGACAGTGCTGACTTCAGATGCGATGCAAACCCGCGATGAGCCGCTACGCTATCCTGACAAGGCCACGGTGATGGGCCCGGCCCGCGTCATCCCGCGCGAGTTTCCAGGCGTGACCTGTGCGGTTCTGGATCTGGCGTTGCCGGTGCAAAAGCGTGGCAAGGTCGAGCTGGCCGATGCGCTGCGCCAGACCGTGCTGGAGGAATTGCTGGCCGATCCCGCCAATAGCGTCGCCGCGCTTCGAGGCGATCGCCGGATGCTCCGCGATTTCCGCTCGGTTCCGCTTTCGTCTGAGCAGCCGCTGACACTGACCAAGGGTGGCGCTGTGTTGCTGACCGGCGGTTTTGGCGGCATTGGCCTGACCATCGCCGAGGAGCTTATTCGCCGCTTTGATGCCAAGATCGCCTTGCTCGCCCGCAGTCCGCTGCCGCCACGTGCCGAGTGGGACGGCCTCAAGCGCAGGCTTGCGCCAACGGATCGCGTCGCACGCCGGATCGCGGCGATCGAGCGTTTGGAGGCGGCCGGTGGCACGGTGATCGCGCTGGCCGCCGATGTAAGCAACGTCGAGGACATGCGAACGGCAAAGGCCGAGGCGGAGGCCGCTCTGGGCCCGATCTGCGCGGTCATCCATGCGGCTGGCGTGATCGACGATGCGCCGATTCTTTCCAAGCTGCCAATGAGTGTGGAGGATGTCTTCACCCCGAAAATCCACGGCACGCAGGTGCTGGACGCTCTTTTCCCCGATGGCAGTCTGGAGTGGATGGCCCTGTTCTCGTCATCCTCGACCGTCACGGCCCCGGCAGGGCAGGTCGATTATGTGGCGGCCAACGAATATCTCAACGCCTTTGCCAAAGCCCGGTCGGGTGGCAAGACGCGGGTCGTGGCGATCAACTGGGGCATCTGGTCTGACGTCGGCATGGCCGCAGACGCGATGGACGCTCGCACGGGTGGAGCGCCGCCGCCGGTCTTGCCAGCGGATGTGCCGATGTTGGATCAGGCGACGTTCGACGCCGAGGGCAACCGTCTGTTCACGGCCGAATACACCACGGATGATTGGTTTGTCGGCGAGCACCGCACCAAGGCGGGCGATGCGCTGCTGCCCGGCACCGGCTATCTGGAACTGACCGCTCAGGCGCTGGCCGCGCAGGGTGAAGACGGACCGTTCGAGATCCGAAATCTGTATTTCCTGCGTCCTCTCAAGGTGGATGATCAGGGCGCCACCGCTTTGCGATTGTCATTGCCCCGCACTGATGTGGGGTATGATCTTGCGGTCGAGGCGGGACTGGCTGGCCTTGGTCTGGAGCGGACGGCGGAGGCGACGCTGAGCCTGCTGCCGATTGCTGCGCCGCCCCCGCTGGACGTGGCGGCGATTGCCGCCCGGTGCGCTGCCCCGGTGGTTGCGGACGCTGGCGACACATTGGTGTTGCCGCAAGAGGCCCATCTGGATTTCGGCCCCCGCTGGCGGGTGTTGACCGAGACGGCGTTTGGCGACGGCGAGGGCCTTGCCAAGCTGCATCTGTCCGATGCCGCCCGCGCCGATCATGGCTATGTGCTGCATCCTGCCTTGATGGATCTGGCAACTGGTTGGGCGATGGACCTGATCGCCGGATATGCGCCGGATCACCTGTGGGTGCCGGTGTCGTATCAGTCTGTGAAGGTCTATGGCGCGCTGCCGGACGAGATCGTCAGTTGGGTCCGCAATGGCGCAGACAACCGCGCTGATGGCCAGTCGGCCACCTTTGATGTGACGCTCGCCGCACCAGACGGCACCGTATGTGTCGAGATCACGGGCTTTACCATTCGCAAGATGGAAGGCGCGTTGAGCTTTGCCGCCCCCGCGCCGGCCGTGGCCGGGGCGGACGTGCCACGCCCGCTTTCGCCTGCCGAAGAGCGTTTGCGCCACAATCTGACGCAGGGCATTCGCGCCGAAGAGGGCGCTGAGGCGTTCTTGAGGGCGATGGCGTTGGGTCGGTCGCAGGTGGTTGTTTCCTCGCTGGATCTGGCGGGCCTCACCGCGCAGGCGGGCGAGGCGGACCGGGCCGAGGGTGCGAGCCAGAGCTTTGATCGCCCCGAACTCGACAGCGACTATGCCCCGCCTGCGAACGATATCGAGCATCGGTTGGCGGGGTTCTGGCAGGATCTGTTGGGCGTCGGTCAGGTCGGTGTCGAGGACAGCTTCTTTGATCTGGGCGGCCATTCCCTGATTGCGGTGCGCCTGTTTGCGATGATCAAGAAGGCATATGGCGTCGATTTCCCGATCTCGGTGCTGTTCGAGGCTCCGACGATCCGCACCTGTGCGGCCCTGCTGGCCGAGCGGGGTATTCCCACCGAGGAGGGCGCCGAACCAGCAGCAGCGCCCGCGACCACGGAGCGTCGATTTACGCACCTCGTGCCGATGCATTCGGGCGAAGGTGGGCCGAAGACGCCGTTCTTCTTGGTGGCCGGGATGTTCGGCAATGTGCTGAACCTGCGCCATCTGGCCCATCTGTTGGGCACGGATCGGCCGTTCTACGGCTTGCAGGCCCGTGGCCTCTATGGCGATGCGGCACCCCATACCGATCTGGTCGAGGCGGCCCGCGATATGATTGCCGAGATCCGGCAGGTGCAACCCCACGGCCCCTACATGCTTGGCGGGTTTTCCGGTGGCGGGATCACCGCCTATGAGATCGCTCAGCAGCTGACCGCTGCCGGTGAGCAGGTTGCCTCGCTTGTGATGCTCGATACGCCTTTGCCGCAACGCCGGCCGTTGAGCCGCCGTGACAGGGCGGTGATGCAGTGGCAGGAACTGACGGCCGGCGGCGTGACCTATCCGCTGCGCTGGGCGTGGAACCGCGCCTCGTGGGAGATCTCGAAACGCCGCAAGCGCGACGTCGAGCCTGTGGATGAGGCGCCGCAGTTCCATGATGCCGCCATCGAAGCCGCCTTTTACGAGGCGATCGCCCGTTATGAGACCAAGCCCTGGGACGGTCCACTAGCCTTGTTCCGGCCGCCTTTGGTCGGCAAATGGCAGGTCGCGCCGGGCCGCTGGGTGTCATCCGAGCGGGCCTATGTTTTGCCGGACAACGACTGGACAGGCCATGCGCCGAATATCGAGGTCTTTGAGGTGCCGGGCGATCACGATTCAATGGTGCTGGAGCCCAACGTCCGCGTGCTGGCCGCGCGGATCAAGCGGGTGATCGATGCCGCGGAACGCTCCGCCCAGGTCGATCATTGGGCCAGTGACAGGGCCGCCGAATGACAAAGAAACCTCGCCTTCTGACCATCGTTCTCAACTGGCGCACCGCCGAGATGACCCTGCGCTCGGTCGAGGCCGTTCGCGCCGCGATGAGCCGTCTGGACGGCGAGATCATCGTTGTCGACAACGACAGTCAGGACGGTTCTTTCGAGGCGATCTCGGCCCATGTGGCCAAGGCCGGCTGGGACGATGTTCGCGTCATCCAATCCGGCCACAACGGCGGATTTGGCGCGGGCAATAACGTCGGTATCCGGGCGGGGCTGTCTGACGGCAGCCGGCCCGATCTGGTCTATGTGCTGAATTCCGACGCTTTCCCGGCACCCGATGCCGTCGAAGTGCTGGAGATGTATCTGCGCGCTCACCCGCAGGCGGGCTTTGCGGGCAGTCTGATCCACGGCCCGCGGAAAGACGTTCATCTTACCACCTTCCGGTTCCCGTCGATCGCGAGTGAATTCGAGGGGGCCGTTCGCTTTGGCCCGATATCGCGCCTGCTTAAATCCAAGGCCGTGCCGCTGCCCACCCCGGAACATGCGGGCCGCGTCGATTGGTTGGCCGGGGCCAGCATGATGATGCGCATGGATGTGCTCGACAAGATCGGTCTCTTTGACGAGACGTTCTTTTTGTATTTCGAGGAAACCGACCTGTGCCGTCGTGCCGCCAAGGCGGGCTTCGAGGTGCATTTCGTTCCGCAAAGCCGGGTGGAACACATCGGATCGGTCTCGACCGGGATGAAGACATGGGGCCGGGTGCCCGCGTATTGGTTTGAATCCCGCCAGTACTATTTCCGCAAGAATCATGGTCGGTTCTATGCGCATTGCGCGACGTTTGCGCATGTTCTGGGCGGCGCTTTGCATCGGCTTCGAGCCAAGCTGAGTGGCAAGCCACCGACCGACCCGCCGCATTTCCTGCGGGATCTGATTTCTCATGAGCTTCGCAGTCTTCGGCGCCCGGACCCGGAATCCTCAAAGGCCAGAGCTTTGGAAGGAGCGTCCTGATGTCCTTTTCCGTCCTGTTGATCGGCCATGAGGCGCTGACGATCCAATGCGGCAAGATGTTGATTGCGGCGGGCCAAAGCGTGGCGGCCGTCGTGAGCGCCGATGTCGATGTGGTCCGGTGGGCCGAAGAGGCCGACCTCTCGGTCGTCGCGCCGGGCAAGGGGTTGGCAGAGCGGTTGGCGGGGCTGCGCTTTGACTGGATCATCAGTGCGGCGAACCTGACCCTGATCCCCGAAGATGTGCTTGCCCTCGCGGCGAAGGGCGCCATCAACTTTCACGACGGTCCATTGCCCGCCTATGCCGGTCTCAACGCCCCGGTTTGGGCGATCCTCGCGGGTGAACGTCAGCATGGTGTCACGTGGCATCTGATCGAAGGTGGCGTGGACGAGGGCGATATCGTCGCTCAGACCCTGTTTGACATCGCCCCGGATGAGACCGTCCACAGTCTGAACACCAAGTGCTATGCGGCCGGAATCGAGAGCTTTTCCGATGTGATCGCGGCGCTTGATGCCGGTGTTCCGGACCGAAGGCCGCAGGATTTGAGCAAGCGCAGCTACTTTGCCCGCGCCCATCGCCCCGAGGCCGGAGCGGTGATGGACTTCACGCTTGGCACGGCGGACGTTCTGCGGCTGCACCGTGCCTTGGATCATGGCGAGCGCGACAATCCGGTGGCAGCGCCAAAGATCGTGATCTCGGGCCGCCCTCTTGCGCTGGGTCGCGCCCAGTCAGTAGAGGCCGTCGGGTCGGCCGGAACGGTTCTGGCGGTTGAGGCCGATGCGCTGACGGTGGCCACGGCGGACGGGGCTGTGCGTGTGTCCGGTCTGACCTCTCTCGACCGCGATCCTGTTGATCTGCAGGCCAAAGTGGCCGTGGGAGATGTGCTGGATCGCCCCGACCCAAGGCTCACCGACGCTCTCGCGGATGCCGCGAAGGCCGAGGCGTTCTGGCGCGGGCGGCTCGCCGAATTGGTGCCCGTCGAGCTTCATTTGCCCGGCGAGGGCGGCGCGGAGATGTCGTTCGAGGTGCCGCAGGGGGCGATGCTCGACGAGGTGGCCGGTGCGTTCGGCGTAATTGCCAGCCAGTTGATGCCGGGTCTTTCGCATTTGGCGTTTCACGTGCCCGTGCCCGAGCCTTTGCGCGGATATGTTTCCGATTGGGTTCCGATCGAGGCGGCGCCGGGCCGAAGTTTGACCGAAGCCACGACGTCCGTCGCGGATCAAATTCAGGCCGCCCGACAGCGCGGCAGCTTTGCCGCTGATCTGCCGTTGCGCATCGCGGGCGGGATTGCCGGTGTGCCGCAGATGGCGATCAGTCTTGGCGATGGCCCTGTCCGCGGCGCGGTCGTGACGCTGGAGTGCGTCGAGGGCGCCGTGCGGCTGCTTGGCGATCCGGAACGGATCGGCATGGACGGAATTGCGCTCTTGGCGGGTCGACTGAGGGCGGTGCTGGCCCATGACCGGGATGCTTCGCTTGCGGAGCTGCCGTCGCTGCCTGCCGGTGAGCGTGATCTGGTGCTCAACGTCTGGAACCAGACCGCTGTGCCGTTCGAGGATGCCGCCTGTATCCATTGGATGATCGAGGCACAGGCCCAGAGCCGCCCGGATGCCGTTGCCGTGACCTGCGAAGATCAGAGCCTGACCTATGCCGAATTGAACGCTCGCGCCAACAAGGTGGCTTCGGTGTTGCGTTCGGCAGGCGTGGTTCCGGGCGCGCGGGTCGGTCTGCACATCCGCCGGTCGACCGATATGCTGGTCGGCGCGATTGCCATTCTCAAGGCAGGCGGCGCTTATGTGCCGCTTGATCCCGCCTATCCGGCGGATCGCGTCGCGCTGTATATCGAGGATAGCGGAGCTTCCGTAATCCTGACCGAGACGGCGCTCGCCGCCGATCTGCCTGCCCATCAGGCGCAGGTTGTCCTGATCGACAGCGACCCTCGGATCGACGCCGCCCCTAGGGCGGATGTCGATGGCGGAGCGGGGCCGGATGATCTGGCCTATATGATCTATACCTCCGGTTCGACGGGTCGCCCCAAGGGCGTGATGATCGAGCATCGCAATGTGTCGAATTTCTTCACGGGCATGGATGACCGTATCCCGCACAAGGCCGGGGATCGCTGGTTGGCCGTCACGTCGCTGAGCTTTGACATCTCGGTGCTTGAGCTGTTCTGGACGCTCGCCCGCGGTCTGACCGTCGTGATGTCGGGCGAAGAGAGCCGGGCCCTGGTGTCGGATGCGCCGATGCAATCGGTCGGTGGTATGGACTTCAGCCTGTATTACTGGGGAAACGACGATGGCGCGGGCCGGGGCAAATATGAATTGCTGCTCGAGGGCGCCAAGTTTGCCGATGCCAATGGGTTCTGTGCGGTCTGGACCCCGGAGCGCCATTTCCACGCCTTTGGTGGTCCCTATCCGAACCCGTCGGTAACTGGTGCTGCCGTCGCTGCGGTGACCCACAACATCGGGGTTCGCGCGGGAAGCTGCGTCGGACCGCTGCACCACCCCGCGCGCATCGCCGAGGAATGGGCGGTGATCGACAACCTGACCGGCGGTCGCGCGGGTCTGGCCATTGCATCGGGCTGGCAACCGGATGATTTCGTGCTCCGTCCGGAAAACACGCCGCCCAACAACAAACCCGCGATGTTCGAGACGATCGAGCAGTTGCGCAAGCTGTGGGCCGGGGAGCCTGTCGGTTTCCCGACCGCCAAGGGCGATATGTTCGACGTGGTCACCCAGCCGCGCCCGGTGTCGTCCAAGTTGCCGATCTGGGTCACCACCGCTGGCAACCCCGATACTTGGCGCGAGGCGGGACGGATCGGCGCCAATGTGCTGACCCATCTGCTTGGCCAGTCGGTTGCCGAGGTCGAGGGCAAGATCGCGCTCTATCACGAGGCGCTGCGCGAGGCGGGCCACGATCCGGCGGATTTCAGCGTGACGCTGATGCTGCACACCTACCTTGCCGAGACCCGCGATCAGGCCCGTGAGATCGCCCGCGAGCCGATGAAGGATTACCTTCGCTCTGCCGCTGGCCTGATCAAGCAATACGCTTGGGCGTTTCCGGCGTTCAAGAAGCCGAAGGGCGTGGACAACGCCTTCCAGCTCGACCTTGGCTCGTTGGAGGACGAGGAGCTCGAAGGTATCCTCGATTTCGCGTTTCAACGCTATTTCGACGAGTCGGGCCTGTTTGGCACGGTCGAGGATGCGATGGCCCGCGTGGCGGAGATCAAGGCGATCGGTGTGACCGAGGTGGCCTGTCTGATCGACTATGGCATTGCAGTGCCGACGGTGCTGGAGGGCCTGCGCCCCTTGGGCGAGGTCGTCGCGCAGGCGAATGCGGACACGCAACCGGCAGAGAGCGACTACTCCATCGCCGCTCAGATCCGGCGCCACAAGGTGACCCATCTGCAATGCACACCGTCGATGGCGCGGATGCTTGTGACGAATTACGACAGCCGTGCCGCTTTGGCGGAGGTCACGCAACTGATGATCGGTGGCGAGGCATTGCCGGGTGCTCTGGTCGCGGAGCTACAGGCCGCGGCGCCCAAGGCCCGGATCGAAAACATGTATGGCCCGACCGAGACGACGATCTGGTCGACCACGCGGACGGCCGTGGCCGGCGACGGGATCACCGGGATCGGCACCCCGATTGCCAATACCCAATGCTATGTGCTGGATGCCGAGATGCGGCCTGTCCCTGTCGGCGTGGACGGGGAGTTGTGGATCGGCGGCGCGGGCGTTGCGCGCGGCTATTGGCAGCGCGACGATCTGACGGCGGAACGGTTCCGGCCCAACCCCTTTGCCGAGGGTCGCATATACGGCACCGGTGATCTGGTCCGCTGGCGGCCTGACGGCACCCTCGATTTCCTCGGCCGGGCTGATCACCAGGTGAAGCTGCGCGGCTACCGCATCGAGTTGGGAGAGATCGAAGCGGTTCTGGATATGCAGGACGGTGTCAGTCAGGCCGTCGTGATCCCCCGCGAAGATACCCCCGGCGTCGTGCAGCTGGTGGCTTACGTAACCGGTGCCGCCCCGCCGGACGAGCCGGTGCTGAAGGCGGCGCTGGCGGCTGAATTGCCCGCCCATATGGTGCCGGCGCGGATCGTCCCGATCGCTGCGTTTCCGCTGACGCCCAACAAGAAGATCGACCGCAAGGCATTGCCCGCGCCACAGGGCCGCGCATCGGTGAAAGCAGTGCAGGCACCGGACTCTCCGATCCCTGCCAACATCGCGGCCAGTGCCTCAACCACTTCGAAAGTGGCGGAGATTTGGGGCCGTATCCTTGGCGTATCGGGTATCGGGCCGCGCGACAGTTTCTTTGATCTCGGCGGTCATTCCTTGCTGGCTGTGCAGGCCCATCGCGAGATCCGCGAGGCTTTGAATGCGCCAGGTTTGGGCATTACGGACATTTTCCGTTTTCCCACGCTAGGGGCGCTTGCCGGCCGGATCGATACTTTGACTGGCGTGCCGTCGAACATGCCGACACCTCTGGTAGAGCCCGCCAACGACCGTGCGGCGAGCCGGTCTCAGGCAATGGCCCGCCGCCGCGAACTGAGGGCGCGTCGCGCGGGGCGCGGGTGACGATCGCGGCCGGATTGGTCGCGGAATTGCAGGCGCGTCTGGGCGAGGACGTGGGTGTTGCCGCCAGGGAGATTTCCGGACCAATGCCACTTTGGCCGGAAGAGAGGCGAGCCTTGGACCGTGCCACACCCGACAGATTGGCCGAGTTTTCGACCGGTCGAGCCTGCGCGCGTGCCGCGATGGTGAACCTGGGTGCACCGGAGGCGGCTGTGCCGGTGGGGCGGGATCGTGCGCCGATCTGGCCCGAGGGGATCGCCGGTTCCATCAGCCACGGGTCGGGTCTGTGTGTGGCGCTGATCGCACACGCAGCGAAGTATCCGATGCTGGGGGTCGATCTGGAGCCTGATGCTCCCTTGCCCCCGGACGTGGTGGCGGAGGTGCTGTTTACCGCCGAGCATCGTGTCCCTGTTTCTGACCAGCGCATCCTGTTTTCCGCCAAGGAGGCCGTCTACAAGGCGTTCTATCCAATTGCTCGGCAGGTTTGGGGGTTTGACGCGGTGCAGGTCAGGCTCGATGGGGCGGCGTTCGAGGCGCGTATCACGGTGCCGGTGCACGGCTGGACCAACGACACCCCGGTGCACGGGCATGTGCTGCGCCGTGATGGCGTGATCGTGACGGCGCTGTCCCTTTCGCCTTTGAAATAAGGCGATATTGTGGCGCTGAATTCGGAAATCGAAACGCGTCGTTTCCAGAATGCGCCGGATCCGCCGTAGAACTCTGCGCTCAATTTTCGTAGAATGTGACGAGGGTATGGCGCGAAACCGGCAATAGCCGGACACGCGCCCCCGAGGGGCAAAATCAGATGTGCAGGGGTGGGCCCTGTTCGTCACGTCGAGGAGATGGCGATGAGCCAACTGACGTCCCCGCGATTCCTGCTGCGTATGCTGTGGCGGCGGCTGCCGATCATTCTGCTTGTGCTGATGGTCGGTTTGCCGGCCTCTGTCTGGTTTGCGCTGCAACAGCCGCGGCTGTTCGAGGCGACGGCCGTCATCCAGATCGAAGCGCCGCAAGTCTCGGAGCAGTTGACCGGATCGGCGGCGATGACGACCAGTGCGGATTCGCAATTGGACCTGATCCAGCAAAAGCTGATGTCCCGGGACAACATGGCCAAGATGGTTGCGCAGTTCGGTCTGTTTCCGGGCCAATCCCCGAGCCTGCAAGTCGGCTTCTTGCGGGAGGCGGTCGCCATTGTGAAGCTGGTCGATCCAAGTCAGACGTGGCGCCCCGATGTGCAGCCGTCTGGCTTGGCCATCACGGTGCGGCTCGATGATGCCGAATTGGCGGCTGCCGTGGCGAACGAGTTTGTCCGTGAGATTCTCGAAGAGGCGCAGGTCCGCTCCGAGGGACGCGCGGCGCGGACGCTTGATTTCTTTGTCAGCGAAGAGGCGCGCGTTTCGGCCGAGATTGTCGAGATCGAGGCCCGGCTTGCGGAATTCAAACGGACCAATGCCGCCGCTCTTCCGGAGGGCCTCGATGCTCAGCGGGACCGGTTGACCCGCCTTGCCGAATCCCAGATCGCGATTGATCGCCAGTTGATCGAATTGCAGACCTCGTCGGATCGGCTGCGCGATGACGAGTTGGCCAGACAGACCGACCTGTTGCAGCAGCAGCGCAGCCTGATCACCGAAAACATCCGCCAGATCGAACGTGCGCTGACCGAGGCTCCGGAAGTCGAGCGACAGTTGAATGCGCTGAACCGGGAGCTGGAGCAGTTGAATGCCGAGTTCGTGGTCATCACCTCGCGCCGGACCGAGGCGGCCATGACACAGCTGTTGGAAAGCCAGGATCAGGCGGAACGCTTCACCATTCTGGAGACCGCGGTTCCGCCGGAATTCGCAGTGTCGGCCAGCCGCAAGAAGATCGCCATGGCGGGCGGTGTCGCGTCGTTGATCCTTGCTCTGGGGGCGGCGCTCAGTTTCGAGACGATGAATTCGGCCATTCGCACGGCGGATCAGCTTGAGGCGCAGTTGGGTATTCGGCCGGTGATCGTGGTTCCCAATCTGACAACTCGACGGACCCGGATGCAACGTGGCGGCGGATGGCTCATCGGCTTGGCGGCGCTTCTGGCCGCAGCCTATGGGGCGGTGCAGGGCTGGTTTGCTGGGCTTCTCGACCTGCTGCCGTTTTCACGCACGGCGGCAAGCGGTCAGTAGGCGTAGTCGCCCTCGACCTCGGCCTTGTTCAGCACGACCCCTAGTAATGGCTTGTCCTCTCCGATCCGCCGCTGCGCTTCGCGCACTTCCTCTGCCGTGGTGATCCCTCCGCCGACGACCATCAGCAGGCAATCGAAGTGCGGTCTGAAGGCGATCACGTCGTCTTGCGCCAAGGCGGGTGGCAGATCAAAGAGCACCACTTCGGGTGCAAACATGTCTTCCATCTCGGCCAACACCTCGCCGGTGCTTGGCTGTTGAAACAACTCGGCAGCGAAATCCTCGACCTGACCGTTGAGCCCTAGTGCAAGGTTCGTCCCGATGTTGAGCCGTTCGCCCTGCAAACGCGTGAAGTAGTCCGGTGCATCGGTGAGCCCGCGCAGATAGTCGCCGGTGCTGCCCGCATTGCGCACCCCGAGGTAACGCGCCAGGCCCGGTTTGCGAAGATCCATATCCATCAGGATGGTCCGGCATTGGTCATAGCGCGAGAGGGTCACGGCGAGGTTGATCGCGGTGAAGCTCTTGCCGCAACCGGCGGTCGGAGACGTGATCGCGACGCGCCGCCATCCCTTCTCGGCCAATGCCTGAACCAACCGCGTCCGCAGCACATCGAAGGCCCCGTGGGCAGGGTCGGTTCGCTTGGCGGTTATCACGAGATTGCGTTCGAGCAGGGCCGGGGAGACGTCGAGCATCGGCAGTCCGGCCCATTCCGCGTTCAGAGCTTTGGGCGAAGGCGCTCTTTGGGGTGGTGCGGGCTGTGCCGCTGGTTTTGCGGCGGGCTCTGCGGGCTCTGCGGGCGCTTTGGGTTGTTCGATCGGGGCGGCGGCCGTGGCTTCGCGGTCGGTGGGCGTCACGGCGTCTTGGGCTGCCTCCGGCTCGTCGGCCGGTGGCTCCACGCTTTCGCTCAAAGCGGCACGGAGGGCGGCCGACTGCGCGTCGAGTTCCGTCGTTGCGGGCGCGCCGAGCTTCGCGATCTCGGCGAGCAGCCTTGCGCGTTCGCTGGCGTCGAGCCGCGGCCGTCCTGTCCGCCGGGAATATTTCGCGTTCATACCGTCGCTAACCTATCTGTGTATCCACAGCCTTTTGCCCGACAATCTGGGCGTAAATATGCCATTGGTGCAACTTTCACGACAAATGATGTGCCGAAATTCGGGGCCATCCGACGGTCATTTATACTCGATCAGCGTGGCGGTTTGCCCTCTCGCCCGCCGCCAGAAGTAGAACAGCATCCCCTGCAGGTTTGGGAGCTTGGCGAGGGTGTAGAATGCGGCGTGTTGCGCGGCCTCTTTGCCCGGTTGCCCCTGAGCCTTGAGCCCGCGCGCGGTGCGCCACCAAGACAGGCCGTAGATCGCCAGCAAGATCAGCGCCACAAGTGGCAGCGCGGCCAGAAGAGCCAGCAGGATGAGCAGTGGCAGCACCGCTCCGTAGAGCCAGACCCGCCGCCGTTCGGCCACGAAATGCGTGCCGTGCATTCCGCCGACTTCGGCAAAGCCGTGCCCCGACCGCACGTTGCGCTGCCACCATTGCCCAAAGCGGGTCAGGTTCGCGTCATGGCGCGTCATGTCCAGCGGAAGCCGCCGCGCCGTGAACCCGGCCGCGCGCACCCGCAGGCAGAAGTCTTCGTCCTCAGAGCAGATCAGCGCGGGGTTGAACCCGTCCACCTTGTCGAAGGCTGTGCTGCGCACCAGCATGTCGCCGCCACAGGAGCGGATCTCGCCTGCCGGTCGGTGCCATTCGATATCGCACATCTGGTTGTAGACGCTGGCATCGCGGTGGATTTCCGACCGCCAGCCTGTGACCAGTCCGAGGGTCGGATCGCGATTGAGCTCTGCCTGTCCGGCGGCGATCCAGCCTTGGACCAGCAGGCAATCGCCGTCGACGAATTGGATATGGTCCGGCAGACCGTCGGCTCGAAGAGCCTCGACCCCGGCGTTGCGGCCACGCGCGGCGGTGAAGGCTTGGCTGGTGTCAAGCTCGACGACCTCAACCCCCAAGGACCGCGCCAAGGCGACGCTGCCGTCCCGCGACCCGGAGTCGACATAGACCACACGATCGACCTGCTGGATCAGGCTGGTCAGGCAGTGCCGCAGCCTTTCGCCTTCGTTCCGGCCAATGGCGACCGCGCCGATGCTGCTTATCATGCTCACCGCTCTGGCCGTTTGCCGGGGCGGGCCGCCCCTGAGTGCGCCGAAATCAGGAGGATGGCGAGCCATGCTGCCTCGGACGCGGCGTTGAAATCGTGGCTGACCTTGGCCCGTCCGGCGGCGCCGGCTTTTGCATACCATTGCGGGTCTGAGAGGCTGTCACGGATTGCCTTGGCAAGTGCGCGTCCGTCGCCGGGAGGGACCAGATGCCCGGTGTGCCCGCTGTCGACGAGTTCGCCCACGCCGCCGACCTGTGTCGCGACGACCGGTTTGCCCGCGGCCATCGCCTCCATCAGGACGACCGGCACGCCTTCGGCAAAGCTGGGCAGGACCAGAAGGTCGGCCTTGGCCAAAGCCTCGGCCACTTCGGTTTGGTTCTTGTAGCCGGCGAAGGTGATCGCGTCGCTCAGGCCCATCGACTTTGCGAGGGTCTCGAGTGCCGGCCTGTCCAGGCCGTCGCCGATCAGGGTCAGCCGCAGGTTTGGCAGGCTGGTGCGGGCCTCGGCCAATGCCTCGAACAGCACCGGCACGCCTTTGACCGCTGCGAGCCGCCCGACGAAAAGCAGGTCCTGCCCCGGAGGTTTCGTCGCGCCGGCATAGCGCGACGGGTCGATGCCGCAGTGCACTATGTGCAGTTTGTTCCAATGCTGTTGGTCAGAGAACAACATCGCCTGCGACCGGCAGAATTCGCTGATGCAGGCGACGAAACTGGCCCGTTCGATCTTGGCATCCAGCCGCCAATGGTCGGGCGCAAAGAAGATGTCCGGCCCGTGCAGGGTAAAGCTGTAGGGGATCCTCGATAACGCGCTGGCCAGCATGGCCACCGTGCAACTCGCCTTCGCAATGTGGTTGTGCAGGTGCACGACACCGCGTTGGCGCATGTGGTCGGCCAAAGTCACGGCCTCGGCAAAGTAGATCAGGTTGTAGAGCCTGCCTTTCACCCCCCTGGGCGCTGTCGACCACGCCAGCCGCAGGGCTCGAAGGTAGCGCCCCGGTTCACGCAGAGCGCGGAATTGCGCCCGCAACCCGCGCAGTCCGGCGGTGCTGGAGAGGACGTGAAAGGTGCGCTTTTGCTCCTCGGCCTGCTCTGGCCCAACGATGTGCTCCGGCCCGGTGCGCCGGATCGAGCAGGTTTCTATCTCGAAATCGATGTCACGCAGAGCTGCAACCTCGCGTTGAATGAAGGTATCGGTCGCGCGTGGGTATTCGCCGGTCAGGTAGGCGATCGGGCCGGGCAGCGGATTGCTCATCGGGTCACCTTCAGGGCTGCGGCGATGCCTGCGTCGAACGGGATTTGTGGTTTCCATCCGAGGGCCGATTTCGCGGCGTCGTTTACATATCGTAGCGGCATCATCCGGGCTCGTAGAGAGGCCGGCCGCAACAGACCCGGCAGGCCGGGAAACGGGCGGAGCAGCCGCCTCACAGCATCGAGGATTTGCCACGGCAACGGCACGACGACCTTGGGCCAGCCGCTGCTGCGGAATGCGGTGATGAACCGGCTTCTGTCGGGAAGGTCGTCTCCGATCAGGTTCAGCGGTCGGGGCTCGCCGATCGGTGTCTCTGCGGCCAGAACCATCGCCTCGGCGCAATCGGTCAGGTGGATGAGGGGCAGTTCGCCGGTGCCGCCGATCCGCACAAGCATTGGCCCGATGCCGACCCCTAAATGGGCGTTCCACACACGCCCGGGGCCATAGATCAGACCGGCTCTGATCAGCCAAAGATCGGTGAGCGCCTCTTGCGCGACGGCTTCTTGCGCGAGTTTGGCGCGGGTGTAGGCGTCTCTGCTGTCGGCGTCTGTCTCGAGCGCCGCGTGTTCGGTGAGTGTGCTGCCGGAGGCGAGGCTTCGATACTCGTAGACCGACAGTGAGCTCGTCAGCACGAGCCGGGGTGGTCGGTCCATCCCGGCGATGGCGGCGACCAAAGCGCGGGTGGGGGCCACGGTATCGCGCTCTTGAGCGGCGTCGTCGCCGGAAAGCGCCGCGGCGCAGTGGATCACGGCGTCGATCCCAGTCAGGTCGATGGCGTCGCGCCCCAAATCACAGATTTCGGCCACAGCACCGTCTGCGAGCGTTGTCTCGCGCCTGACGATCGCCCGCACCCAATGACCACGGGCCATGGCCGCGGTGACGACGGCTTGGCCCAGAAAACCGCCAGCCCCGGTGACGAGGAGGTTCAGCCCCATGTCATCGGCTCCATCGGGGCGCAGGATGTTGTCATCACCTGAGAGCCGCTGTGCTCGCCGGCATTCTGGATCGCCAATGTCACTTCGTTCAGGTGCAGGGCATAGTCGCCCGCCAATCGGCTGGGTTGACCCGCCGCGATGGCCTGCAGCATCTCTGCCGGGCCGAGCGCAAAGTTCATCGCCGCAGCCCCGGTGCGTTTGACCTTGGGATGCGTGGGCGTCACGGGGGTGAGCCTTTTGCCGAACGGATGCTCCATCAGCCGCCTGCGCAGCCGCAGTCGCCGCCGGTAACGGACGGGGGCGCTGTTGTCCCACGCCTTGCCGACCTCCAGCACACCGTCGTCACCCACCACCCGGATCCGGTGATCGTGGGGGGCGGCGATGGAGCAGGTCAGACGTGCTACCGGCCCGGCCTCGAAAAACAGCACAGCGGTCGAGAAATCGGGGGCGGCTTCGGTGACGCCGAGCTTGTCGGGGATCACGGTGGCGCTTGCGGCGGTGACACTGCGCACCGTGCCGAACATCGCGATCAACCAACTGAGGTAGTAGCCCGCATGTTCCAATGTGCAGCCGGTTCGGAATTCATCGACATAGGGCCAAGGCGCGCCGCTGGCGCTGATCCAATCCTTTAGCGGCGCTTGTGGGATGAAGCCGTCGTCAAGCTCGGCATAGATCAGTCGCGCGGTGCCGGCGGTTTCGTCGCGGACGGCGCGGATCAGGGTCTGCGCGGCCTCACCGAGCACCGAGCAGGGGGCTGAGGCGAGCATCAACCCCTTGCTGGCGGCGAAGTCGGAGAGCTCTCTTGCCTCGTCCATCCGAAGCGCGAGCGGCTTTTCGGACCAGACGTGAAAGCCGGCCTCGAGGCAGGCGCGATTGATCGCAACGTGGCTGGAGGGGTTCGTCAGGTTGAGGATCACACCATCGCGTGGTTGGGCGGCGAAGACGGCCTCCATATCGGCCAGCGCCGAAACGCCCCAATGTGCGCAAAACGCGGCCATCCGGCCCGGATCCCGGTCGTGGGCGCCGACCACCTTGATCTGCGGAAAACTCTGCAACGATGTCATGTAAAGATCGGCCACGAAGCCGCAGCCGATCAGGGTGACGCCCGTCATGGCATGCCTCTCTTGCCGGTGCGGCGTGGTTTGCCCGGATGCCCAATCATGTAGAACCTGCTCTTTTCGCGCGCGTTGCGCATGTTTAGATCATCAAAGCATGGCAACAGTTTGTCCATTGTGGTTGACTTACATTGGCGCTTTGCATGTGGCATCTGAGCTATGTGTTTTGAGTTGAGGATGTTGCATGCAGTTTCACACTCCTACGGGTCAGGTTTCGGTGACCGTCCCCGACGCAGAGCACCTCTGGTCGGAAGTAGGAGCACGTCTGCGCCGCCACGAGGGTTTTGCCTTGGCGACGCTCAACCTCGATCATCTGGTCAAGCTGAGGAACGATGCCGCATTTGCCGCGGCCTACGCCTCGCAGGATCTGATCACCGCCGACGGCAATCCGGTGGTCTGGCTGTCGCGCCTCGGCGGTAAGGAGGTGGCATTGTTGCCCGGTGCCGATCTGGTCATTCCTCTGGCCAAGCTCGCCGTTCGGGAAGGCCGCTCGGTTGCCTTGCTTGGCACGACGGACCCCAATCTGTCGAAATCGGCCGAGGCGTTGCAGGCCATTGTGCCGGGGCTGGAGGTCGCTCTCAAGATCGCGCCGCCGATGGGTTTTGATCCCGAGGGCGACGCGGCTTTGGACATGTTCGCGCAGCTTGAGGCCGCGGGTGTGGGTCTGTGCTTTCTGGCGCTGGGCGCGCCGAAGCAAGAGCAGCTCGCTGCGCGTGGCCGCCGTCTGGCCCCGAGCGTCGGCTTCGTCTCGATCGGGGCTGGTCTTGATTTTCTGGCCGGGTCGCAAGTCCGTGCCCCTGCCTGGATGCGCAGGATTGCGATGGAGTGGCTGTGGCGGATGCTGCGCAATCCTCGCAGGCTCGCCGTGCGCTATGCCCGGTGTGCGGTGATCCTCCCCGGCCATACCTGGCGGGCGTGGCGTCAGAATTAGCTCAGCCGTCGCGCGACCGCAGATTTCCGCAGCATCAATTTATCCTTGATCCGACCCTTCAGGGATCGCGGTGGCGGCAGTTCCCTATCCATTTCCCAGACGGTGCCGTTCAGGCTTGGATCATCCCACAACGCCAGAGTGGCCCCCCATTCGGCGGCTGTCGCGGGATCAAGCCCGTCGGGGATTCCCATTCCTGTCGCCAACATACCGGGCAACCAATCGTTTATGACGATGTTCGGAAACCTGTCGCCCAGATCCGCGACTAGAGCCTTGGTGAGCACCCGCGCAGCACCTTTGGACACCGAATAGGCGGCGCTGGCGGGCAGCGGCGCGATGTCGGCCATCGAGGCGACGTTGACGATCCGGCCCGCGCCGTTTGGAACCATGCGCGCCAAGGCTTCATGCGTGCAGGCCACCACCCCGCCAAGATTGATCGCCATGGTCGCAGCGAAGCTTTCGGGCGTTTCGTCGAGAATGTCGCGCCGGGGATAGACGGCAGCGTTGTTGATCAGGATCGTGACCGCGGCAATCTCGTCTGCTTTCGCAAAGCCGTTGGCGACCGACGCGGCGTCGGCCACATCAGCCGTGATCGGGTGGAACAGCGGCCCCGCGAGCGCCAGGGTTTCGGCCAAGGCGTCGGTGCGGCGCCCTAGTCCTGCGACGGGCATGTTCCGTTTGCACAATGCGACGCTGAGCGCGCGGCCCAACCCGCCGCTGGCCCCGGTGACGATGGCGAGGGTCATGGCTGTTCCTGCGTGATGAGGGACGCCACGCGCAGGGCGTTGGCGGCGATGGTCAGACTGGGGTTGACCCCCATGGAGGTGGGCATGAAGGAGGCGTCGACGACCCAGAGGTTCTCCACTCCGTGCGCCCGACCGTCGGGGGCCAGCACGCTTTTAGTCGGGTCTTCCCCCATCTTGCAGGTGCCGCAGGGATGGCCGAAGTTCGGCTCCGGTGTCCGCGAGAGGAACATCGTGCGCTGCCCCTTGAAGGCGTGCTTGATCGCCTTGCGGAAGGTGTCCCGACGCGATTTCAATTCGGCGCTGACCGTGTAGTCGAACCGGATTGCGCCGGGCGTGTCGGGATCGAGCCGCACCCGGTTTTCGGGCAGGGGCAGGTCTTCGAGAAGGCCCACGAAAATCTTGGCGTTACCGAGCAATTTCGAGGCGGCGAGCGCCGGAATCCGGGTCAGTTCGCGCGCCAGACGGCTGTTTCTCAGGGCGGATCGTTCGACCAAGCCTTTGAGGTAATGCGCGATCTCGCCATAGGATGCGTCGATCCCCATTGCCTGCACCATGCCGAGCCGCTGCCCTTTATGGTGGTAAAGGTCGCGGAACCCGACGGCTTTTGACGGCCCGGTAAACCGGGCGTCGCGGCCAGGCCAGAGCGCGAACATCTCGTTCAGGTGGAACATCAGGTTGCGCCCGACCTGATCGGAGGCGTTGGCCAGCCCGTGGGGCCATTGCTCATTCGCCGATGCGAGCAACACGCGCGGTGAGGACAGCGCCCCGGCGGCAAGGATGATCCGTTTGCCATGGAGGGTATGGCTCACCCCGTCCCGGCGGATTTCGACCCCCGTCAAGCGGGTCTCATCGGCGTGGAGCCGCGTCACCTCGGCCCGGTCGAGCACGGTGGCGTTGCCTGTGGCCAGCGCCGGTTCCACACCGGCAGAGCGGCCGTCCATCTTGCAGGGCTTGGGGCATTTGTGGCCAAAACATTCGGCGCATCCGGGTACATAGCGCAGCGCCGCGTGCAGCCGGTAGGGATGCAGTCCGTTCTCACGCAGACGGTCCATGATCGCGGTATCGCCGGGGTTGGGAGCGGGGCCATCGCGGAGCTGTGGCGCCGCAATGGTCGAGAGTGGATCTGCGCTGCCGTGGAGCGAATAGAGCGCCTCGGCCCGGTCAAACCACGGCGCCATCTGGGCATAGCTGACCGGCCAGCCGCCCGTCGGGTGCGGCTTTTCGTTCGATGTATCAAGGTCATGCGGCTCTGGCCGTTCCAATGTCGCAGCGTAGAAGACCGAGCTTCCGCCGATCCCGCTGCCCAAGGGCGCGTGAAAGCTGCGCGCTTGCCCGTCGACGGTGGCGTGGACCGGGTCGGGCCAAAACCCCCGCACCGCGCGTGCGACCGGATCGGCCATCGCGGCGTCGAGCGGGGTTTGCTCGGCCCGATGGCCGGCGTGTCCCTTCTCGACAAAGAGCACCTTTAGCCCGGCCTCTGCCAGCGCGCGTCCGATGGTCCCGCCACCGATCCCGGTGCCGATCACGATTGCGTCCCATTTCTGTGCGGCGATGTCGTCGATCATTCCTCGGCCGCACCGGTCAGGAAGGGGACGAACAGATGGCGCAGGGCGCGGGCGCCGGAGTTTGTCAGGTGGTTGTTGTCGAAATAGACCGGCCGACCGTCGATCGTGGCCGAGCACCGGTCGGGGCAAAGCAGGGGCCAGGGATCGATGACGGTGATCTGGCCTTTGGTTACCAGCCCGAAGATCGCGGCTTCGGCGTCCCTGACGCGGGCGGTCAGGGTCTCTGGCTTGGCGATCATCGCAAGAGCTGCATCTTCGGAGTCGATCCATCCCTGCGCCAGCTGCCGGCTGATCAGCCGGCTGTCGTAGTTCGCAATTTCGGGCACCATCCGGAGAACGTGGACCTCGTCGAAGCTCTCTCCCAATTTGCGGGTCGTCTGGTCGAGAGCCATGGCAAACAGCTCTTGCTGCGAAGTGGCGCCCAGACCCGAGCCGGGCGCGGGCGTGAGGCCGATCTTGTTGTCGCTGTCGCGGCCGGTGCCTTCGCCATTGGTGTAATAGGCCCAGCGACCGACAAGTAGGATGCGCGTTGCCGAAGGGAGCTGCGTGAACGCCTCGCGAAGCTGATCGTTGGCCTCGGTGCATCGTGCGTCGACGGCGGGTTCGGCGCTGCTCTCGGCTTTGCGGATGCCAAAGAGCGGTGGGCACCCGGCGTGCCAGATGATGACCCCGGAGGTTTCGGTTTCAGCAGCGGCAAGTGCCAGGCCGTCCATCAGCGCCCGCAGGTGACTGTCGCCCCAGATGATCACCTCCGGCGGCCCGTCAGGCCCGATCGCGCAGGTTTCGATCCCTGCGAAGGGTCCGTCCCACGCGGTCGAACAGCGTGACCAGTCCTGCAAGAAATCCTGCGTCGCCGCGATGTGATTGCGGGTTTCGGCATCGAAGCGTCCCGGAATTCCGTTGAGCAGGAACACCAGCCCGCCAATTCCGATCGCCACGACACCGGCCGCCACGGTTCCGCCGACGAAACGGCTTCCGCTGATGGTCGCGGCCCGGCGCAAGGGGCGCTCCACGAGGGCCCAGCTGGCGATGGACAATGCCACGGCAAGGGCGAGCCAGAGTGCCGCTTCCCACGGTCCTGCGTAATCGATCCGCCAGTATCGCGACAGCGTCAGCACCGGCCAGTGCCAGAGATACAGCGAGTAGGAGATCAGCCCGACAAAGACCGGCGCCGGATGCCCAAGCGCCTTGTTTACAGGGTCGTTCCGCCCTGCGTTGGCGAGGAGCATGGCGCTGCCGGCCACCGGAAACATCGCCTGCCAGCCTGGAAAACCAGCCGTCTGAACGAGCAGGATCGACCCGATGACGAGGACCAATCCGGCCCCCGATACCCATGCCGGAAATCTCAGCGCGCGGGTTTGGAGAGCGATGGCCAGGAGCACTCCGGTGAGCAGTTCCCATGCTCTGAAGGGGAACAGGAAAAAGGTCGACACCGGTTGGCTTGGTGTCAGCGCGATGCAGCCCCAGAGCGAGAGCGCCCAGAGCGCGATGAGGGCCGGGACGGTGGCCTTGCGGACCATCCCGAGCGCCAAGAGCGCGAAGGGCAGGACCACGTAGAACTGCTCCTCCACCGAGAGCGACCATGTGTGCAGCAGGATTTTGACGTCGGCCGAGGCGTCGAAATATCCGGCTTCGCGCCAGAACTGCACGTTGGACAGCCAGACCGTCGCGGCGATCAGGCTCTTGGCGTAATCGCGGAATTCGAACGGCAGAAGCACCAGCGCGGCAAAGACCGTGCTGAGCGCGACCATGGCAAAGTAGGCCGGGGCCAAACGCCTGATACGCCTGAGATAAAATCGCTTGAGGTCGATCCGACCAGAGCTTTGGATCTCGCTCCAGAGCAGCCCGCCGATCAGGAATCCAGAGATCACGAAGAACACGTCGACGCCGACGAAACCGCCCGGCAGACCCGGAACGCCGAAGTGATAGAGCACCACGGCCAATACCGCGATGGCCCGCAGCCCGTCGATTTCAGGGCGGTAGGTCAGGTGCGGTCCTGTCGGACCGTTGGAGGTCTTTGACGTCGAAATGTCGGGCCTGCTGCGCATTGGGTGGGCGGCTTGAGATGCGCCTTTGCGGCCAGAGTAAATCGAAAATGCGACAAAAATCGGGCAGGCCGCGCGATTTGTCCGGAGACGTTATCCCGATGCTGCGACTCAAAGGTTAATTGCCCGAAATCGGCCGCGGTAACCCGTCGGTGTGGCGTCGGTATGCCGTCGGTGTCGATTGCAGCATTCGGGGTGTTAATGCACCGAACGCTGTCGGCGGTCGCGATTTTGCCCGGACGCCCCTTCAGGTCAGCCCGAGCGCCCATTTGCGCCCGTCATGCACGGCCAGTGCGGCCATCCGCGGCGCGGCGGCGTCGCCCAGCAATGTCGCCCCGATGCCCAGGTCCGCGAGGTCGCCTTGCAGCCCCGAGACCGACCGGTTCGTCGTGGCGAGCACCAGATCGTCGGCCCCGATCCGGGTGACCTCGCCTGTGAGCAGGCAGACTACATCCGCCCCGCCGCCGTTGCCCAGCCACTCGGCGATGCCGCTCTCGGTGACGAACGCCACACCCAGCCCGGCGAGCCGTTTGCGCAGCGGGAAATCCGCCGCCGAGCGGGCCAGCTCCTTGCCGATCATCGCGTCGGGGGTGACGAGCGTCACCTTGTGCCCTGCTTCGGCCAGCCACCATGCGGTGCCGCATCCGCGCCAGTTGCCGCCTTCGTCGAGCACGATCACGCGGGGGCCGGGGCGGGCCGCTCGGGTCAGGATGTCTTCGGGCGACCAGACCCGTCCCCGGCTCAGGCCGGGGAGGGTCGCCAGATGCGTCATAGCCCGTTGGAAGCCTGTCTCGTCGGGCAAGGAGCCTGTGGCTACCGCGATATGATCGGCCCCATGGGCCGCGATCTCGTCTGCCTCGAGATAGGTGTTCAGCCTGACCTCGACGCCAAGCTGCCGCAACTGCCGCTCATACCACTTGATCAGGTCGGTGATCTGCCCGCGCCGTGGCTGCAGCCCGGCCAGCCTGAACTGACCGCCCAAGGCCGCCCCTGCCTCCGCCAGCGTGACGGCAAAGCCCCGCTCCGCTGCCGCGCGGGCCGCTTCCAGCCCCGCAGGCCCGCCGCCGACGACGAGGACGGTGCCTTTGCCCTTGGCCTCGAACCGGTCGCCGCCCCATTCCCATTCCCGCCCCGCACTCGGATTGACGAGGCACGAGATCCAGTAGTCGCGCGATCGCCGCCCCCAGCACATCTGGTTGCAGGAAATGCAGCCGCGCACGTCCTCCGCCCGATCGTCTCGCGCCTTGTTCACCAGATGCGGGTCCGCGATCTGTCCGCGCACGATGCTGACCAGATCGGCCTGACCGCTCCGCAGGATGTCTTCGGCGTTGTCCGGCGTGCGGATATGGCTCTCGGAGGTGACTTTCGCCGTCTGGACGACGCCTTTGAGCGTTTGCGCCAGATCGACGGTGAGCTTCTCGGGATAGAGAAACGTCGGCATCAGTTTGTAGAAGTCAAAGTAGCTGCCCGACCCGCAGGTCACATAGTCCATCGCGTTTTCCGCGTCATGCAGCGCGATGACCTCGGCCAGCGCCTCGCGCCCCAAGGCGGCGGGCACATCGGGTTCGTCGTTGACCGCCAGCCCCACGATGAAGTCGTCGCCGCAGGCCCGCCGGATCCTGTGCAGGATCTCGCGGGAGAACCTTGTCCGGTTTTCCAGTGACCCGCCCCAGCGGTCGGTCCGTTGGTTGGAGAACGGCGTCCAGAACTGATCGGGCAGGGCGTGATAGGCGGCCCAGACCTCGACCCCGTCAAAGCCCGCCTGCTGGCACCGCTGCGCGGCCAGCACAAAGCCGCCGATGGTGCTCTCGATTTCCGCCTCGGACATGGCATGGCTGCCGTCGCTGTCGTGATAACTGAGCCCGCCGGAGGGCGACCAAGCCGGGTGCCATGCGTTGTCTTGATCGCCGTGGGCGCCGACGTGGTAGAGCTGTTGCAGGATCACGGCCCCTTCGGCCTGCACCGCCTCGGTCACAGCCCGAAAGGCGGGGATCACGGCGTCTGTCTCGGGCGAGAAATTCCCGCGGGTGAGCACGGCGGCGGGATGGACAGGCATCGGCTCGACGACGATCATCGCGGCCCCGCCCATCGCCCGTTCGCGGTAGTAGCCGATGTGCTGCGCCCCCGGCAGTCCGCCTTGCGCCATGTTGGCGGTATGCGCCCCAAAGACGACCCGGTTGCGCAGGGTCTTGTGCCGGAGCGTGAGCGGTTGAAAGACGTGCGGGTAGCTCATGGCTCGTGCCCCTCTAGTGCCAAGCGTCTTCCATGCTCTCCTTGCGCTTGGCGATGAAGGCGAGCAATTCCTCGTCGATGGCGTCGTCGAGCGGCGGAGCCTCGTAGCTGGCGATCGTCTGCTGCCAGCGGGTGGTCGCCCGGCTCATCGCGTCGCCGCGCCCGCCCTCGTCCCACGTCTCCCACGGGCGGTAGTCGTCGAGTGCGCTATCGTAATAGGCGTGCTCGTAGTGCCGCAGGGTGTGCTGGGTGCCGAACATATGCGCACCGGGGCCGCCTTCGCGCAGGGCGTCGAGACCGAGGGTTTCGTCGCTGACCTCGAGCCCCTTGAGATAGGCGTGCAGGGCGCCGCAGAGATCGCTGTCGAGCACGAATTTCTCGTAGGACATCGACAAGAGCCCGTCGAGGTAACCCGCCGAATGCAGGATGAAGTTCGCCCCGCATTGCACGGCGGCCATCATCGACATGACCGATTGCGACATCGACTGCGCATCGGGCAGTTTCGAGGTCGAGAAGTTCCCCGAGCAGCGCAGCGGCAGGTTGATCCGCCGGGCGAGTTGCCCCATCACGAGCGACCCCAGCGCCGGTTCGGGCGTGCCGAAGGTAGGCGAGCCGGAGCGCAGGTCGAGCGACGACAGGAAGGCCGCGAGGATCGCCGGAGCGCCCGGCTTGGTCAACTGGGTCAGCGCGACCCCGACCATGGATTCGGCCAAGGATTGAGCGCAACTGCCCGCCATCGTTACCGGCGTGACGGCCCCGCCAAGCAGGAAGGGCAGGTGGATCGAGCCTTGCCCCGCCTCGGCATAGGTTCGGATGCCCCTCGTGGTGACCCCGTCCCAGACCAGCGGCGAGGTGGAGTTGAAATTCCCCATGATGACGCAGTTTTGGTCGACGACGTCCGAGCCAAAGAGGATCCGGCACATCTCGATCGAATCGGCGGCCCGTTCGGGGGCGGTGATCGACCCCAGAAAGGCGTGGTCGGAGTATTTGACGTGGCTGTAGACCATATCCAGATGCCGCTTGTTGACCGGAATATCGGTCGGCTCGCAGATGGTGCCGCCGGAGTGGTGCAGCCACGGGGTGCTTTGGGCCAGTTTGATCAGCGTCTGAAAGTCGTTGAGTGTCGCGTAGCGGCGGTCTCCGTTCGGCTCCAGCATGAAGGGCGAGCCGTAGGACGGGACAAAGATCATCGCGTCGCCGCCGATCTCGACGCTGCGGGCGCGGTTGCGGGCGACTTGGGTGAACCGGGGCGGGGCGGTGGCACAGAGCGCCCGGATGAGGCCGCGATCAAAACGGATGTTCCACGTGGCGTCGCCCAGCTTGGTGACCGTGCCGCCGGCCTTGCGAAACATCTCGACGGTGACGGGATCGTCGCGGAACTCGATGCCGATCTCGGCGAGGATGGTGTCGGCGGCCTCCTCGATCCGCACGAGGCTTTCCTCGTCGAGCAGATCGTAGGTCGGCACCTTGCGGGTGATGTAGGGCACCTCGAGCCACGGGTTGTGGCCGTGCGCGGCACTTCGGGCGGGGCGGCGCGTGCCGCGGGTGCGACGGGTGGGTTTCCCGGCCTCGGGGGCCATGATGTCGGTATCGGCCATGGGGTCTCCTCCCTCGGCGGCGCGGGGCCTGCAAAGACGACTGCACTAGAAAACGACACACCTGTCAAGTTAGTTGACGCTGGTGTCGATCTGCCAAATGATAGAGGAAGGCCATGCAAGCTGAGGCAGGTGCGATGGACGGCAAACCGACAGAGAAGCAGAGCGGCTGGCGCGGGTCCGAAGACCTGTGGCTCGACGCGGCCTACACGATCTTGGTCGAGAACGGAGTCGATGCGGTCAAGGTGATGCCGCTCGCCAAGCGGCTTGGGCTGTCGCGAACCTCGTTCTATGGGCATTTCGACAGCCGGGAGGCGCTCCTGAGCGCGCTGGTCGACCGCTGGAAGGCGAAGAACACCGGCAATCTGGTCGCCCGGACCGAGCGCTACGCGGAAAGCATCGGGGAGGCGATCTTCAACCTGTTCGATTGCTGGCTGCGGCCCGACCTGTTCGACGCGCGCTTCGATTTCGCCATCCGCACTTGGGCGCTGGCGGACCCCACGTTGCGCGAAGTGCTCGAAGCGGTGGACCAAGAGCGGATCGACGCGATCACCGCGATGTTCGCCCGGCACGGCTATCCCGAAGACCAAGCCCGGGTGCGGGCCTATGCCATGTACTACACACAGATCGGCTATATCTCGATGATGGTGACCGAGCCGGTGCACCTGAGAATTCAGCGGATGCCGCTCTATGTCGAGACGTTCGCAGGTGTGCCGCCGACCGAGGCGGAGGTGGCGCGCTTCTCCGCCCGACACGGATTTGGCGTCGGTCACGTCCTTGGCGGTGCTGCCCGCGACCTCTGACGACACCGCCTGTGTTCGATTGCGGGAGCCTCCGGCGGGAGTTTTTCTGCCAAAATGAAGGTGCCCGTCGCGCCTTTTTCATCTTGGCAAGAAAACTCCGGGGGAGTCCGAAGGACGGGGGCAGAGCCCCCTGCCGGGCGTGCCGAAGGCGCGCAATCAGATGTCTTTGACCAAGCGCAGCGCGTCATAGATCGCCGCGTGCGTATTGCGCGAGGACACGGCGTCGCCGATTCTGTAGAGCGCGAACCCGTTGCCGTGATCTGGTTGTGGCCGTCCCTCGATAAAGGCGTCTTGGTCGAGTGCCCCCTTGTTGGCAGAGAGCGGCTTGAGATCGAAGTAGAGGTCGTCCAGCGGCAGGGTGCCGTGGTTGACCACGATCTGATCGTAGCTCTTGGTTTGCCTGAGATCGGAATAGTCGGTGCCGATCACTGCGCGGAGTTGGTTGCCGTCTCGCTCTGCTGCCATCAGTCGCCTGGTCACCGTGAAGGTGACGGGCTTGTCTTGCAGGTTTCGCATGTAGGGAACGATGTTCATCGCCATGACGTCGGGCGCGAAGGTTCGGTCGGGCGTCATGATCTCGACCGTGGCCCCGGCATAGGCCAGTGTTTCCGCCGCCTGAAGCGCCGTGTGATCGCCGGCGTCGTCGTAGAGCAGCACGTTTTGCCCGGGCTTGGCGTCGCCGGCGATAATGTCCCAGGCCGAGACGGTGAGGTCGTTGCCCGATTCGAGAATTTCGGTGTTCGGCAGCCCTCCGGTCGCGATGATCACCACGTCCGGGTCGAGCGCCGTGATGTCGTCTGCTTCTGCGTAGCTGTTGAAGTGGAAGTTCACATCCCGCGCCGCGCATTGCGCCATTCGCCAATCGATGATCCCGATCATTTCGCGCCGCCGCTTGTTCAGGGCGGTCAATCGCACTTGCCCGCCCGGATCGGGCTGGGCCTCGAAGACAGTGACCCTGTGTCCCCGCTCGGCGGCGACGCGCGCGGCCTCTAGTCCCGCGGGGCCCGCGCCGACGATGACGACGTTTTTCGAGGCGTCGGCGCGGCTGATCGTGTGCGGCATCGTCAGTTCCCGTCCCGTCGCCGCGTTGTGGATGCACAGCGCGTCCCCCGCCTGATAGATCCGGTCGAGGCAATAGGTGGCCCCGACGCAGGGACGGATGTCGTCTTCTCGCCCTTCGACGATCTTCTGCACGATGTGCGGGTCGGCCATATGTGCCCGCGTCATCCCGACCATGTCGAGTTGCCCGGTGGCCACGGCGTGCCGCGCGGTCGCCACGTCCGGGATCCGCGAGGCGTGGAAGGTGGGCAGCCCCACCTCGGCCCGCACCCGGCCGGCGAAGTCGAGGTGCGGGGCGCTCGCCATCCCTTGCACCGGGATCACGTCCGTCAGCGCCGCGTCGGTGTGGATTTGCCCCCGGATCACGTTGAGGAAATCCACCCCTGCCTCCTTGAACAGGTGCCCGATGGCGATCCCTTCGTCGGCGTCGATCCCGCCTTTGGCCTGTTCATCCGCCACGTATCGCATCCCGAGCAGGAAGTCGGGACCGACCCGCGCCCGGCAGGCCCTGTAGACCTCCAAGGCGAACCGCGACCGGTTCTCCAGCCCGCCGCCCCAAGGCGCGTCGAGCGTGTTGGTCAGCGGCGACATGAACTGATCCATCAGGTGCCCGTAGCATTCGAACTCCACCCCATCGAGCCCGGCCGCCTGCATCCGTTCCGCCGCGTCCGCATAATCCGTGATGATCCGGTCGATTTCGTGGTCTTCGAGCACCTTGGGGAAAGCCCGGTGCGACGGTTCCCGGAACGGGCCGGGGGCGACGACCGGCAGCCAGTCGCCCTTGTTCCACTGGGTGCGTCGCCCGAGGTGCGTGAGCTGGATCATCACCGCGCAGCCATGCCCGTGGCAGTCGTCCGCGAGCGCCTTCATCCATGGCACGACCTCGTCCTTGTAGGCGAGGATATTGTTGAACACGGGCGGCGAGTTTCGCGAGACCGCCGCCGATCCCGCCGTCATGGTCAGCGCCACCCCCGCCTTGGCCCGTTCGGCGTGATAGGCCCGATACCGGTCCTTGGGCATCCCGTCTTCGGGGTAGGCCGGTTCATGGCTCGTCGTCATGATCCGGTTTTTCAGGGTGAGACCACCGAGGGTGTATGGCTGGAGCAGCGGATCTTTGGTCATGGGCCGGGCCTGTAAGAGGGTGCGATCGTTCGGAGCCTAGCGCCGCCGCCTCGCTGCGTCATCCCGAATCCGACATGAGTGTCGGATTTGTCGACAGGGACGTTGCCTGTTGAGCGTCGAGGGCCTGCCATCGCGATCCGGTAGCGCCGAGGGCCCTAGCCGCCATGATTGCACGCTTATTGTCGCCAAGGCACCTATGGCCGCGCCGAATCCGGTCCGATTGTTTCAAATGCCCGGCATTTCCGCCCAACGCTGTTCAAACTTTCGTCCGATTCGCTTGCTAGCCTTCCTTGCAAGGGGTGCTGCCGGAGGGATGGCGAATGACATTGCAAGGAACTGCACGCTGCTGTGCATGTATGCTGGCGCTCGGATTGGGGGTTACTGCCACCCCCGCCGTGGCGGACCAGCCGATTTCGGAGAGTATGGCCGATTGCGCGGGTATTCTGCGCACCATGGCCGGATGGGTCGCGGACCCGACCAATGCGGACCGTCTGCTCGACGTCTCGGACCGTTGGCTGGAGGCCAGCATCGAACAGGCCCGTACGGAGGGCGAATATTACCCCGCCTTCTACGCCATCTCGATGCAGGACGAGACCATCACCGAGTGGGAATCGCGCCGGGTGCTTGCCTCATTCTCGGATGATTTCAGTGCATGGGGTGCATTTTGTCGGGATTTGGCCGCCGATCACGGGCTGAACATCTATCCGGACTGACCGCCCTTTGCCCCCGATCCGGGGGCGCCGGGCAGAAATGCAGGGTGCCCTGTGCATCCCTGCCACTTGGCGCGACGGGCCGACGGGGATAGATATGCCGGGCACTAGACCGGAGCCCTACCCATGTCTGCCATCGTTTCGATCCGCGATCTGACCAAGACCTACCAGAGCGGTTATGAGGCGCTGAAAGGCGTCACGCTGGACATCGAAGAGGGCGAGATCATCGCGCTCCTCGGCCCGAACGGCGCGGGCAAGACCACGTTGATCTCGACCATCTGCGGGATCGTCACCCCGTCGAGCGGGACGATAACGGTGGGCGGCCACGACGTCGTCACGGGGTATCGCGGGGCGCGGTCCCTGATCGGCCTCGTGCCGCAGGAGCTGACCCTCGATTCGTTTGAGACGCCGATGAACACCTGCCGCCTGTCGCGCGGCCTCTTCGGCAAGAAGCGCGACGACGCCTATATCGAAAAGGTGCTCCGCCAGCTGTCCCTGTGGGACAAGAAGGACAGCAAGATCATCGCCCTGTCGGGCGGCATGAAGCGCCGGGTGCTGATCGCCAAGGCGTTGGTCCACGAGCCGCGGGTCTTGTTCCTGGACGAGCCGACCGCCGGTGTCGACGTCGAGCTGCGCAAGGAGATGTGGGAGGTTGTCCGCACCCTGCGCGAAGACGGCGTGACGATCATTCTGACCACCCATTACATCGAAGAGGCCGAAGCCATCGCCGACCGCATCGGCGTCATCGCCAAGGGCGAGGTTCTGCTTGTCCAGAAGACCGGCGACCTGATGTCCCAGATGGGCAAGAAGCAGCTTCGCATCGAATTGGTCAGCCCTGCCAAATCGCTCCCCGATGCGGTTGCCGACCGCGCCGTCGAGCTTGTCGATGACGGCCGCGCACTGATCTATACCTACGATACCACCAAGGAACGCACGGGCATCACCGCGCTGCTCAACGATCTGCAGTCCGCCGGTCTTCAGATGGCGGACCTGACAACCCACGAAAGCAGTCTCGAAGAGATCTTCGTCGATCTGGTGAAGGAAACAGCATGAACTTTCCAGCCGTCCGCGCCCTCTATACCTACGAGATGGTCCGGTTCTTCCGCACCCTCATGCAGAGCTTCATCTCGCCGGTCATTTCGACCTCGCTCTATTTCGTCGTCTTTGGTGCGGCGATCGGCGGGTCGATCGATACGGTCGAGGGCGTCAGCTATGGCGCGTTCATCGTGCCCGGCCTGATCATGCTGTCGGTGATGACGCAGGCCACGACCAATGCCTCGTTCGGGATCTATTTCCCGAAGTTCGTGGGCACGGTCTATGAATTGCTGAGCGCCCCGATGAACTTCCTAGAGATCACCATCGGCTATGTCGGTGCGGCGGCGACCAAGGCGCTGTTTATCGGTGTGGTCATTCTGGCCACGGCGGCGCTGTTCGTGGACATCACGATTGCCCATCCCTTCATGATGGTTCTGTTTCTGCTGCTGACCTGTATCAGCTTTGCCTTGCTGGGATTCATCATCGGCATCTGGGCCCGCAGTTTCGAGCAGTTGCAGCTGATCCCGCTTCTGGTGATCACCCCGTTGGTCTTTCTGGGCGGGTCGTTCTATTCGGTCACCATGCTCCCCCCGATTTGGCAGACGATCACCCACTTCAACCCCGTGCTCTATCTGATTTCGGGCTTTCGCTGGTCGTTCTTTGGCGTGGCGGATGTGCCGATCGGGTTGTCCCTGTTTGCGATTTCGCTGTTTACCCTGCTGGGGCTGGGTGTGGTTTGGCTCATTTTCCGCACAGGCTGGCGCATTCGGCAGTAGATCTGGTCACCTGTCCTTGTCCCTCGCGAGTGGCGCGCTTACATCGCTCACATGAGATGGAATCCGTTCGCCCCGCCGACCCCGTTTGTCGCCGTGATCCGCCTGCAGGGCGCGATTGCCAATGCCAGCCGGGGGTTGGATGATGTCAGCCTTGCCCCGGTGATCGAAAAGGCCTTTGCCAAGGGCAAGCCCAAGGCGATTGCCTTGCAGATCAACTCTCCCGGCGGGTCGCCGGTGCAGTCGTCGTTGATCGCCGCCCGTATCCGCCGCCTGGCGGAGGAAAAGAACATCCCCGTGATCGCCTTTGTCGAGGACGTCGCCGCGTCCGGCGGCTATTGGCTGGCCTGCGCGGCGGACGAGATCTATATCGACCGCGGCTCGATTGTCGGCTCGATCGGCGTGATCTCGGCGGGCTTCGGCCTTCACGAAGCGATTTCGAACTATGGCGTCGAGCGCCGTGTGCATACGGCAGGCGACAGCAAGTCGATGCTGGACCCGTTCAAGCCCGAGGATCCAGAAGACGTCGCCCGGCTGGAAGGCTGGCTCAGCGAGCTGCACGATTTCTTCATCGATCATGTGAAAACCCGCCGCGGCGACAAGCTGGGCGATGCGCCCGGCCTGTTTCAGGGCGAAGTCTGGGTCGGCAACAAGGCCGTCGAGCAGGGCTTGGCCGATGGTATCGGCCACCTCGTTCCGATGATGAAGGACCGCTTTGGCGACAAGGTTCGGTTTCGCCGCTATGCCGTCAAGCGGTCGTTCCTCAGCCGCTTTGGCGCGGCGATCATGGGTGACGCGGTCGCCGCGATCGAAGACCGGGTCGCCTTTGCCCGATTTGGCCTGTAGCCCATGGCCATCAAGGTTGTCCTTCTCTTTCTGATCGGCATGGCAGTGCTGGCGATGTTCGGCAAATTCCGTTTTCCCGGCCAAGCGCGGCTGGAAGCGGCAAAGTGCAAGGGCTGTGGTAGGTATCGAATTGGCAAGGGCCCATGCTCTTGCGGGAAGGAACGTCGTTGATGGATTGGCTCTATGTGGGCCTTGGCCTGATCATCCTGCTCCTGGCGGGCGATGCATTGGTCAAGGGAGCCGTAAACCTGTCGCTGCGTGTGGGCGTGCCTGCCCTGATCGTGTCGCTGACAATCGTCGCCTTCGGCACCTCGGCCCCGGAGCTGCTTGTCTCGGTCAACGCCATTCTGGACGGTGCGCCGGGCCTTGCCCTGGGCAATGTCGTCGGATCGAACACGGCCAACGTGCTGTTGGTCTTGGGCGTTCCGGCCCTGATCGCCACGATGCACACCAGCGAGCACGACACCAGAGACAGCTATCTGCAGATGATGGCGGCGACCGCCTTGTTCATCGGATTGTGCGCATTCGGCGTGCTGACATGGTGGTCGGGCCTGATCCTGCTGGCCGCTCTGGCGGCGATGCTGGTTCATGCGGCCCGGGTCTCGATGCGCCATCGCGCCGAGATGTCGGCGGCCGCGGATGCCTGCACCGGTGAGGAAGAAGAGGTCGAGGGTGCCGATCCCAACCTTGGTTGGCCCAAGATACTCCTGTTTCTCGTGCTCGGTCTTGTCGGCCTGCCTCTGGGGGCGGAGCTTTTGGTCGAGGGCGCCGTCAACATCGCCCGCACGTTCGGCGTGTCGGAGACGGTGATCGGCCTGACGCTCGTGGCGCTGGGCACCTCTCTGCCCGAGCTGGCGACCACGGTGATGGCCGCCCTGCGCCGTCAGGCGGATGTGGCCATCGGCAACGTGATCGGATCGAACATGTTCAACCTGTTGGGCATCATGGGGGTCGCGACCCTCGTCGGCCCGGTCCCGGTCGATCCGAGCTTTATGTCGTGGGATCTTTGGGTGATGGCGGGCGCCTCCGTTCTTCTCATTCCGTTCGTTTATCTTGGTCGAGATCTCACCCGGCTCTGGGGCGGCCTGCTTTTCGCTCTATATGCGGCGTATGTGGTGCTTGCGCTGACGTAAGGGGACGATGAGATGAAGAGAGCATTGGTGACAGGCGCAGGGGTGCGCCTTGGCCGCGCGATGGCGCTGTATCTGGCGGATCGCGGCTATGACGTGGCGGTTCATTACGCCAGTTCCGCCGACGAGGCCGAGGCCGTGGTGGCCGAGATCCGCGCCAAGGGCCGTGTCGCCCACGCCGTTCAGGCCGATCTGCTGGACGAGGTCCAGACCGTTCGACTGGCCGAGCAATCCGCCGCGCTGCTGGGTGGCCCGATCACCTGCCTGGTCAACAATGCCTCGATCTTCGAATACGACAATCTGGCCAATGCTACCCGCGACAGCTGGGACCGCCATATAGAGAGCAATTTGCGCGCACCCGTCGTGCTGACGCAGGCGATTGCTGCCGCCATGCCCGATCCGACCGAGGACGAAAACGGCGAGCCGGTGGCACAGGGGCTGGTGGTCAATATGGTCGATCAGCGTATCCGCAAGCTCACGCCCGAGTTCATGAGCTATACCATCGCCAAAATGGGACTGTGGGCCTTTACCCAGACCGCCGCGCAATCGTTAGCGCCGCGGGTGCGGGTGAATGCCATCGGACCGGGTCCGACCCTGCGAGGCGGACGTCAGAGCGAGGCGCATTTCGCCAAGCAACGCGAGTCCACAATCTTGAGGCGAGGGGCCAATCCGGCGGATATTTGCGCCGCGCTGGGCTATTTCATCGACGCCGTGGCCGTCACCGGGCAATGCCTTTGCGTCGACGGTGGTCAGCATCTGGCTTGGCAGACGCCGGACATCCTGGGGGTCGAATAAGGCCCGCCAAAGTTGACCCCGCGTCAGAGTTATCTACCCCCGCGGCGTTCTGTCACAAAACTTTATTAATTCCCCTGATTTTTCAGGTGTTTGCCCGCGTTGAAAGAAAAACAGCCTTAATTTCAGCGCGTTATGTGGCCGCCCAAAAATTAGGCAGATCGACGAACTGTGCCGAAAACAACGAGAATTTCGATGTGTCTGCTGATTGCCCACCGGTTTATCCACAGCTTCCGTGGATGCCTTTCGTCTTGCGTTCGCCAGAGCAAGATTGCAGCGGCCCACCAGAATCGCCATATCTGACCCATGACCGATCTGCCTCCCGAACCGACGACCGCTCCGCTGACGGGCTATGCCTGCATTCAAGCCTATCTGCGCACGCTCGATTCCTCGCCGGGTGTCTACCGGATGTTGGATGCGGAAAGCCGGGTCTTGTATGTCGGCAAGGCGCGCAACCTGAAGGCGCGGGTGACGAGCTATTCCCGGCCCGGTCAGCACAGCCCCCGGATCGCCCGGATGATCCGCGATACCGCGTCGATGATGTTTCTGACGACCCGGACAGAGACCGAGGCGCTGCTGCTCGAGCAGAACCTGATCAAGCAGCTTAAGCCGAAATACAACGTGCTGCTTCGCGACGACAAATCCTTTCCGAACATCCTCGTCAGCTCGACCCATGCCTATCCGCAGATCAAGAAGCACCGCGGCGCCAAGAAGGAAAAGGGCGACTACTACGGCCCCTTCGCCAGCGCCGGCGCGGTGAACCGGACCCTGCAGCAATTGCAGCGGGTGTTCCTGCTGCGCAACTGCACCGACAGCGATTTCGAGACCCGGACCCGGCCCTGTCTGCAGTATCAGATCAAGCGCTGTTCGGGCCCCTGTGTCGGTCTGATCTCCGAGCCGGACTATGCCCGCAGCGTCGAGTCCGCCAAGGCCTTTCTCAGCGGTCGCACCAAGGGCATTCAGGAGGCGCTGGCCGAGCAGATGCAGGCGGCTTCCGAAGCGATGGAGTTCGAGCGTGCCGCCGCCCTGCGTGATCGGATCAAGGCGTTGACCCAAGTGCAGACCGCGCAGGGCATCAATCCGCGCGGAGTGGCCGAGGCCGACATCATCGCTCTGCATCTGAACGAGGGGCAGGCCTGCGTGCAGGTGTTCTTCATCCGGGCCAATCAGAACTGGGGGAACCACGACTACTATCCCCGTGTCGGCCCCGATGTGGACCCGAGCGAGGCGATGCAGGCTTTCGTCGGCCAGTTCTATGCCGACCGCGAGCCGCCGCGGATGCTGCTCTTGTCGCATGGGTTGGACGACGAGGATCTGATGGCCGAGGCCCTGGCCGGCAAGCGTGGCGGCAAGGTCGAGATCATCGTCCCGCAACGGGGCGAAAAGGCCGAGCTGGTTTCGGGTGCGCAACGCAATGCCCGCGAAAGCCTTGCCCGGCGGCTGTCGGAGACCGCGACCCAGACCAAGCTGTTGCGCGGTGTCGCCGAGGCGTTCGGGCTGGAGGCCCCGCCGCGCCGAATCGAAGTGTATGACAACAGCCACATCATGGGCACCAACGCGGTCGGTGCCATGATCGTCGCCGGGGCCGAGGGGTTCGAAAAGGGCCAGTATCGCAAGTTCAACATCAAGGGCACGGATATCACGCCGGGTGACGACTTCGGGATGATGAAGGAAGTGCTCACGCGCCGGTTTCAGCGGCTTCTCAAGGAAGACCCCGAACGGAGAAGCCAGATGTGGCCGGACCTGTTGCTGATCGACGGCGGGGCTGGCCAGGTCAGCGCGGTGCGCCAGATCATGGAGGAGCTGGGCGTCGGCGACGTTCCGATGGTCGGCGTGGCCAAGGGCGTCGACAGGGACGCGGGCAAGGAAGAGTTCCACCGGACGGGCCAGCGCCCGATGGCGTTGCGCCATAACGACCCGGTGCTCTACTTCATTCAGCGGCTGCGCGACGAGGCGCACCGCTTTGCCATCGGCACGCACAGGGCGAAACGGGCCAAGGCCGTCGGCGCCACCCCGCTCGACGACGTGCCGGGGGTGGGAGGCAAGCGCAAACGTGCCTTGCTGGCGCATTTCGGATCGGCCAAGGCCGTCGCCCGCGCCAATCTGGCCGATCTCAAGGCGGTCGAAGGGATTTCCGAAAGCATGGCGCAGACCATCTACGACTTCTTCCACGAGAAGGGCTGACCCAAAGGAGCGCCTTTCGGCGCACGCCATTTTGCGCTTCGCGCAGTTTGGATATTTGAAACCCAAAGAAGCTATGCGCCGCGCTGATCTTCTTTGGGTCAAAAATATCCCCCCCGGAGGGTCCGCACTCTGCCAAGCCGCGCTGTCCATATGGCGCTTGGCGCTGCAACCCGATATGCAGGCCCTATGAAATGGACTTTGCCAAATATCCTGACGGTTTTGCGTCTGTTCGCCGCGCCGGGCGTTGCGATCATGTTCCTGTATTTCGCCCGGCCATGGGCGGATTGGTATGCTTTGGCGTTGTTCGTCGGCGCGGCGGTGACGGATTTCTTTGACGGCTATCTGGCCCGCGCCTGGCGTCAGGAGAGCAAGTTCGGAGCGATGCTTGATCCGATTGCCGACAAGGCCATGGTGATCATCGCGCTTCTGGTCATTACCGGCTTCTCCGGGATGGACCCGTGGATTCTGCTCCCCGCCACTCTGATCCTGTTTCGTGAGGTGTTCGTTTCCGGGCTGCGCGAATTCCTGGGCGCCACCGCTGGCTTGCTGGCCGTGACCAAGCTGGCCAAGTGGAAGACCACGGCGCAGATGACCGCCATTGCGGTTCTTTTTTCCACCGGTGCGTTCGAGCATTACTTCGTCATGGAGAGTCTCGGCATGGACCAATCCATAATCGACGACATCTTTTCGGGTGTGATCGAGGACGAATTCGGCCTGCGCTGGAAGCATGCCGGGATGATCATCAGTTGGTATGTGGGCATTGTCCTGCTGTGGATCGCCTGTCTTCTGACCCTGATGACCGGCTGGGACTACTACCGCAAATCGTTGCCCCATCTGCGGGGTGCCAAATGATCGACGTCTTGTATTTCGCGTGGGTCAGGGAGCGGATTGGTCTGCCGAAAGAGCGCGTCGAGACTTCCGCGTCGACGGTTGCCGACCTTGTCGCGGAGTTGTCCGCCCGGGAGGAACGTTATGCGGCGGCCTTTGCCGATATCTCCGCGTTGCGAGTCGCCTTGGATCAGGAGTTGTCCAGCTTTGACGCTCCACTCGCCGGTGTCCGCGAGGTGGCGTTCTTTCCCCCAATGACGGGCGGCTAGTCGGATGTCTGTCCGCGTTCAGCCAGAGCCGTTTGATGCCGGTGCCGAGTTGACCGCCTTTTCCGCCATTGCGTCCGGGGCGGGTGCCATCGTCAGCTTTACCGGGGTGGTCCGTGATACCGAGGCCCGTCTGTCCGCGATGGAGATCGAGCATTATCCCGGCATGACCGAATCTGCGATTGCCAAGATAGTGGCCGAGGCCCGCGACCGCTGGTCTTTGACCGAGGCGATGGTGATCCACCGCCATGGTCGTTTGGCTGTTGCCGAGCCGATCATGATGGTGGCCACGGCATCGCCCCACCGCGCGGATGCCTTCGCCGCCGCCGAATTCCTGATGGACTATCTGAAGTCCCGCGCCCCGTTCTGGAAGAAGGAGATCGCGGCGGATGGCGCCAGTTGGGTCGCGGCCAAGGACGAGGACGAGGACGCCCTAGCCCGGTGGCAGCCGTAGCGCAGCGCAAGGTTCGTGCTCGGGGCAGGTGATCAGGTGGTCGTTGACCATCCCCGTCGCCTGCATGAACGCATAGACGATCGTCGGCCCGCAGAATCGGAAGCCCGCCTTTTTTAGATCCTTTGAGATTTGCGTCGAGAGCGGTGTGAAGGCCGGCACCTCCGCCATTGTGGCCCACCGATTCTGGATCGCTTCGCCGCCGACATAGCCCCAGAGGTAGTTCGCAAAGCCCTGCTCTTCCTCGATCTTCAGATAGGCCTTGGCGTTGCCGATGGTTGCTTCAATCTTGCCCCGGTGCCGGATGATCCCCGGATCGGCGAGGCAGCGCAGCACCTCGGCCTCGCCCCATGTCGCGATCACCTCTGGATCGAAACCGGCAAAGGCCGCCCGGAAATTCTCCCGCTTTTTCAGGATGGTGATCCAGCTGAGCCCGGCCTGAAACCCGTCGAGGATCAGCTTTTCCCACAGCGCCCGCCCGTCCCATTCCGGCACCCCCCATTCGGTGTCGTGGTAGTCGCGGTAGATCGGTTCCGACCCCGCCCAGCCGCAGCGTTCGCCCATGGTCTGCCCTTTTCGAGAATAACCCGCCAATTCATCGCAAATTCGGATCCTTTAGACAACGTTAGCCGCGCATTGGGTAGGGTCAGCCGATTCCAACGAGTAGGTGCTATGGCTGGACCCGACCTTTACGCAGTCCCCTCCGCTTCGGAGCCGCTTGATCCGCTGCAGGCGGCCGTTGCCAGCCGTGACAAGGACGTGCCGACGATGGTGCGCTCTGCCTTGGCGGCCGGTCGCACCCAGCTGGCGTTTCAGCCGGTGATGCGTCCGGGTGGCGGCACGACCCCGGCGTTCTACGAGGGCCTGATTCGCATTCTCGACGACGGTGGCCGCATTTTGCCCGCCCGCCATTTCATGCCCGATGTCGAGGAAACCGCGATGGGCCGCGACATCGACTGCGCCAGTTTGCGTATGGGATTTGAGAAACTCCACGCCAATCCCAGCCTGCGGTTGGCGATCAACATGTCCGCCCGGTCGATTGCCGATGGCCGCTGGCGTCAGATCCTGCGGCAGGGTTTGGCCGGGGGCGATCTGGGGAATCGCCTGATTCTGGAGATCAGCGAGCAGTCCGCGATGATGCTTCCCGAGGTGGTGATCCGGTTCATGGCCGAGATGCAGCCCCGCGGCGTTGCCTTTGCTCTCGACGACTTCGGCGCCGGTTTGACGGCGTTTCGCTATCTCAAGGACTTCTTTTTCGATCTGGCCAAGCTCGACAAGCACTTTGTCCGCGACATCGACACCTCGCCCGACAATCAGGTGCTGAGCGAGGCGCTGATTACCGTTGCCCATCAGTTCGAGATGTTCGTCGTCGCAGAGGGGGTGGAAACCAGCGGCGAGGCGGCGATCCTGACGGAGCTGGGTGTCGACTGCCTTCAGGGCTATCTCTATGGGGTGCCGAAGGCGGGTCTTTGACCCAGGGTCAATTCCGGTATGCGCCGAAGCCCCGACCTTCGGAAACACGTTGCCCTGCCTGACCGGCCCGCTTAAAACGAGGGCATTGGCAGGGAGGCAATGACGCAAATGCGTCGAACCGCAGTCCTGCTTTTGGTGACCCAAAGAGAGGACCAGCCTATGACCAATGTCGTTATCGCATCTGCCGCCCGCACCGCCGTGGGGAGCTTTGGAGGCGCGTTTGCCAATTCCCCGGCCCATGACCTGGGGGCTGCTGTGTTGGCCGAAGTGGTCAAGCGTGCCGGTGTGGACCCTTCCGAAGTAAGCGAAACCATCCTTGGTCAGGTGCTGACCGCCGCTCAGGGCCAGAACCCGGCCCGTCAGGCCCATATCAACGCTGGTCTGCCCAAGGAGAGCGCGGCGTGGTCGATCAACCAGGTCTGTGGCTCTGGCCTGCGCGCCGTTGCACTGGGTGCGCAGCACATCATGCTTGGCGACGCCTCTATCGTGGCGGCCGGTGGTCAAGAGAACATGACCCTGTCCCCCCACGCGCAGAACCTGCGCGCAGGGCAAAAGATGGGTGATCTCCAGTTCATCGATACGATGATTCGCGACGGTCTTTGGGATGCGTTCAACGGCTATCACATGGGTCAGACCGCCGAGAATGTTGCGGATCAATGGCAGATTTCCCGCGATATGCAGGACGAGTTCGCCGTCGCCAGCCAGAACAAGGCCGAAGCCGCGCAGAAGGCCGGCAAGTTCGTCGACGAGATCGTGCCCTTCATCGTGAAGACCCGCAAAGGCGAGATCACGGTCGATTCCGACGAATACATCCGTCACGGTGCCAACATGGAGGCCATGGCCAAGCTGCGCCCGGCATTCACCCGCGAAGGGTCTGTCACGGCTGCCAACGCCTCTGGCCTGAACGACGGCGCGGCCGGCACCCTGCTGATGAGCGCCGACGAGGCCGAGAAGCGTGGCATCGAGCCGCTCGCCCGCATCGCCAGCTATGCGACCGCCGGTCTGGACCCGTCGATCATGGGCGTCGGCCCGATCTATGCGTCCCGCAAGGCGCTGGACAAAGCCGGTTGGAAGGTCGAGGACCTCGATCTGGTCGAAGCCAACGAAGCCTTTGCCGCACAGGCCTGTGCCGTGAACAAGGACATGGGCTGGGATCCGGCGATCGTGAACGTCAACGGTGGCGCGATTGCCATTGGTCACCCCATCGGCGCCTCCGGCGCCCGCGTTCTGAACACCCTGCTGTTCGAGATGAAGCGTCGCGGCGCCAAGAAGGGTCTTGCCACCCTGTGCATCGGTGGCGGCATGGGCGTGGCGCTCTGCGTCGAGCGTCCCTAATCCGCGCTTCAGGGTGGGCCCCGGCCCACCCTGACAACTGGCCTGATGTTGTGAGTAATATTATTGCGCCCAAGATTTCTCACCGATAACATCATTGCATAAAAGACTTTTTAAGGAGGAGAACCCACATGCCCAGAGTTGCCCTAGTTACCGGAGGCTCCCGGGGGATTGGCGCCGCGATTTCCAAGGCCCTCAAGGCCGAAGGCTATGCCGTCGCCGCCACCTATGCCGGGAATGACGATGCCGCCGCGGCCTTTACGGCCGAGACCGGAATCAAGACCTACAAGTGGGATGTTTCCAACTACGACGATTGCGCCAAGGGGGTGGCTCAGGTCGAATCCGAGGTCGGCCCGATCGACGTGCTGGTCAACAACGCCGGCATCACCCGCGATGCGCCGTTCCACAAGATGAAGCCCGAGCAGTGGCATCAGGTGATCGACACCAACCTGACCGGCCTGTTCAACATGACCCACAACGTCTGGGGCGGCATGCGCGACCGCAAGTTTGGCCGCGTTGTGTCGATCAGCTCGATCAACGGCCAGAAGGGCCAGTTTGCCCAGGCCAACTATGCCGCCGCCAAGGCTGGTGACATCGGCTTTACCAAGGCGTTGGCGCAAGAGGGAGCCCGTGCGGGCATCACCGTGAACGTGGTGGCCCCTGGGTATATCAACACCGAGATGATGCAGACGATCCCCGAGAAGGTGATGAACGACGTCATCCTGCCGCAGATCCCCGTTGGCCGTCTGGGTGAGGCCGACGAAATCGCACGCGCGGTGGTGTTCCTTGCCTCTGACGACGCAGCCTTTATCACCGGGTCGACCCTGTCGGCCAACGGTGGGCAATACATGATCTGACGACAGTGGCGGGATAGAAAACCTTATGCGTGATCCGTCCCGCCCGCTTGCCACGGCAATCGGCTTTACAGCTGTCTTGCTATGGGCACTCCTCGCGGTTCTGACCGTCTGGACTCAGCCGACTCCCCCCCTTTTGCTGAACGCGATCTGCTTTGCCATTGGCGGGGCCGTTGGCCTGATCTGGTGCGCGAGCACGGGCGGGCTCGGACAGCTTCGCCGGGTGCCCTTGGGCGTCTATGCCTTTGGCACGGTTGGCCTTTTTGGCTATCATTTCCTCTATTTCTCTGCATTGCGCATGGCGCCGCCCGCAGAGGCGGGTCTGATCGCCTACCTATGGCCGCTGCTGATCGTGCTCTTTTCCGGCTTGCTTCCGGGAGAGCAACTGCGCAAGGGCCACATCATCGGGGCATTGATCAGCTTTGTCGGTGCCGGGATTCTGGTCACGTCGGGCGGGGCCGGTTTTGATCTGGCCAATCTGCCGGGCTATGGCTTGGCGCTGATCTGTGCGCTGTTCTGGTCGACCTATTCGGTGGTGTCGCGCCGGTTCGGCGCGATTCCGACGGCCAGTGTTACGGTGTTCTGCCTTGCCTCGGCGGTGCTGTCTGCATTGGCCCATCTGGCATTGGAAGAGACGGTCTGGCCCGTCGGTTTCGCCGGGTGGGCCGCGTTGGCGGCTCTCGGTCTCGGCCCCGTGGGGCTGGCCTTCTTCGTTTGGGACGTGGGCGTCAAACGCGGTGACATTCAGATGCTCGGCGTCGCATCCTATGCCGCGCCGCTTTTGTCGACGCTGGTGCTGGTGGTCGTAGGTATTGCCGCGCCAACAGGCGCGCTGTTGGTCGCGGCGCTGATGATCACTGGGGGCGCGGCGCTGGCTGGCTGGGCCAGCAACGCTCGCCCCTCAGGAGGTTAATGGGTGGACAGGCGCGTAATCTCTTCCTTGATGTGAAGCTTTTGCTTCTTCATCTTGGCGATTTCGAGGTCATTCGTACCAGGGTTGCGCTGGGCAACCTCTACGGCCTCGGAGAGTGTCTGGTGCTTCTTTTTGAGTTCCTCGATGTGCGACGTCACGCTCATATTCGTCCTCCTGTCTGATTGCACTTTCGTAGGTCCAGACGACCACAGTTTCACAATTCTGTCACGAAACTTATTCTTGAGCCGCCATATAGGCGAGATTGGGGGCCAATTCTTGCCAAGCCGTTAACGGGGACGCGGCAAAGCGGCCCCTTCGCGCAAAATGCTGCGGATGAATGGCCCGTAGTCGTCGCCGTCCCGAAGGTGCGCTGGTCCGGTGTGCAGGACCAGCGGCGCCAAGAGCCGCAGCGGTGCCCGCCCGTCCTTGCGCGCCTGCACGATCACCCGGTCCGCGTCGCGCCCGTCTCGCCCCGCGATGGGCAGAACGGTGATCGAGCCGAGTCGTGCTGTCGCCGCCGTCAGGATCTCGCCCAGCCGGTCGGCCTTTTGGATCAGGGTGAGCCAGCCCTTTGGTCGCAGCCGCCGGGCGGCGGTTTCGACCCAGTCGGCCATCGGGGTATCGCCCCCCAGCGCCATATCCCGCCCGGAATCAGGGGCGGGGCTACCCTTTGTCCTGTCGTAGTAGGGCGGATTGGCGAGGACGTGGTGAAAGCAGGTGTTGCGCAGATCGCCCGGAAGCTGCCGCAGATCGCAGGTGTGGATCTGCGCCTCCATCCCGTTCAGCGCGGCATTCTGCCGGGCCAGTTCGGCATAGTCGGGCTGCACCTCGATCCCGGCGAGCGTCAGCCCCGGCACCCGCGCCCCGAGGCAAAACAGCGCAGCACCGACGCCGCAGCCAAGCTCGAGCACCAATTCGCCGCTGGTAGCAGGCACGGCGGCAGCGAGCAGGACCGGGTCGATCCCCGCCCGATAGCCTTTGCGCGGCTGCAAAAGCTGCACCCGTCCACCCAGAAAGGCGTCTTGGGTGAGATTATCGCCCGAGATCGATGTCATTGTCCCGCATGGCCCGCTCGGCCTCATCCAGATCAGCCTCGCGCACCATGAGCCGCCGGGGGAGGACGCCGATGCTGCCTTCGAGGACGCTCATATTTACGTCGATTTCAAAGCAGTCTATACCCTCGCCGTTCAACAGAGCGGTTGCAAAGGCAATGACCGTCGGGTCGTTGGTGCGCAAAAGTTCTTTCATGTCTCATCAGCTAAGGCCTCGCATGGCCATTGTCGAGGAAGTGACCACATTATGAGCCTCGATGCCGCGACCAAACCGCACGAGCAGTTGGCCGAGTATCTCGCCACAGACATGGAGGCGGTGAACAGAATGATCCGCGCTCGGATGGCGTCGGAACATGCCCCGCGCATCCCCGAAGTGACGGCGCATCTGGTCGAGGCCGGCGGCAAGCGCCTGCGCCCGATGCTGACGCTCGCCGCCGCTCGTCTGTGTGGTTATGACGGCCCGTATCACGTGCATCTCGCCTCGACGGTCGAGTTCATCCATACCGCCACCCTGCTGCATGACGATGTGGTCGACGAGAGCGATCAACGTCGTGGCCGCCCGACCGCCAACCTGCTGTGGGACAACACCTCCAGTGTTTTGGTGGGCGACTACCTGTTTGCCCGGTCGTTTCAGTTGATGGTCGAGACCGGATCGCTCCGCGTTCTGGATATTCTGGCGAATGCCGCTGCCACCATCGCCGAGGGCGAGGTGCTGCAACTGACCGCCGCCCGCAATCTGGAGACCACCGAGGAGATCTACCTCAAGGTCGTGCGCGGCAAGACCGCCGCCCTGTTCTCGGCGGCGACGGAGGTAGGCGGGGTGATCGCGGGCGCCGATGAGGCCGTGGTCAAGGCGCTGTTCGACTATGGCGATGCCTTGGGCATTTCGTTCCAGATCGTCGACGATCTGCTCGACTATGCGGGCACCGAGGCCACCGGCAAGGATATCGGTGACGATTTCCGCGAGGGCAAGCTGACCCTGCCGGTGATCCGTGCGGTGGCCGCTGCCGATCCGTCAGAGCGAGAGTTCTGGACGCGCACGTTCGGCAAGGGCCGCATCGCCGAGGGGGATCTGGAGACCGCGCTGGCGCTGTTTGCCAAGTACGACACGCTGGAAGCGACCCGCCGCGATGCCGTCCTCTGGGCCGATCGCGCCAAGGCGGCGCTTGACGCCGTGCCGGAGCATGACCTGCGCCAGATGCTGGCCGATCTCGCCGATTACGTCGTCGCGCGTCTGCGTTAGAGCATCTCGGCCGGGGCGACCCACCAGCCCATCTCTGCGACCTGCATCACCCGCGCGACCTGCCGCGCGGTGCCGATATCCGGCACCAGCCCGACGCAGGTCGCCCCAGAGCCGGACATCACCGCAGCACCCACGGCGGGCAAGCGGTTGAGCTGTGTCAGCGCCCGGCCGACCTCTGGCGTGATCGCTTCGGCGGGGGCTTGCAGATCGTTGCGCTGGGCCTTTAGCCATTGGCAGAAGTCGTCGAAGCCGAGCCCGTGGGGCAGGGCATCCATCGGCGGGTTGTCGGCCCGGGCGAGCCCCTGAAACACATCCCCGGTGGGAAGCGGCACCTTTGGATTCACCAGCACCATGGCGCAATTGGGCAGCGGGTGCACGGCCGAGAGCCGTTCGCCGATTCCCTCCATCCGCACCGGCTGTGGGGCGCAGCGGCAGGCGGGCACGTCGGCGCCGAGGGCCAGCACGTCGGGGTCGTCGGCGGGCAGGGGCGGCACCCCCCAAAGCTCGGCCAGCAAGGCCAGAGTGGCGGCGGCGTCGGACGAGCCGGAGCCGATGCCGGCGGCGTGCGGCAGCGCCTTGATCAGCCGAATGTGTGCCCCGACCTCGACCCCGGATCGGGCCTGAAACAGATGCGCCGCCCGCAGGATCGAGTTGCTTTCGTCGCGCGGGACGCCCTCGGCGAAGGGCCCCGACACATCGAGGCTGAGCTCTGGTGCGACAGTGGCCGTGATCTCGTCGCTGACGGAGCCAAAGACCACGAGGCTATCCAGCAGGTGATAGCCGTCTGGCCGTTTGCCCGTGACGTGCAGCGTCAGGTTGATCTTGGCCGGAGCCAGAGCAGAGGCAAACGACATGCCTCAGAGATCCTGTGCCGTGCTGGGAACCTCGACGCCTTCTTCGGTGAGCACCTGATCCAGACCGACCTCGAGCTTGCGCCGAATCCGCGTCGCCTCGTCCGGTTCGGGATCGAAGGACAGCGCCCGCTGCCATTGGAACCGGGCCTCGCGCTTGCGCCCGACGGACCAGAGCACGTCGCCCAGATGGTCGAGCACGATCGGATCGACGGGTTCGAGCTCGGCGGCCCGCTCCATCGGCTCGACCGCGTCTTCGATCCGCCCGAGCACGAAGTAGGCCCAGCCGAGGCTGTCGATGATCGCGCCGTTCTGTGGCTGCGCATCGACGGCGGTTTCGATCATTTGCAGGGCTTCATCCAGTTTCTCGCGCCGTTCGACCAGCGAATAGCCCAGATAGTTCAGGATCTGCGGCTGATCGGGGTTCAGCGCCAGTGCGGACCGGAAATCAGCTTCGGCCTCGGGCCAATTGTCCACCCGGTGATAGCCGATCGCCCGCATGTAGAACACGAACCAGAGCCGTGGATCGCGCGGGTCCATCAGGTCGATGGCGCGCGAATAGGCGTCGATCGCTTCGTCGAACCGTTCGCTCTGCCGCATGGCATCGCCCAGCGTGATATGCCCCATCGGCAGATCCGGATAGACCCGGATCAACTGGCCGAGCACTTCGATCGCGAGCGCGGTTTCGCCGTCCTTGCGCAGCACTTCGGCCCGCCCGAGTTCGGCCTCGAAAAACGCCGGATCGTCCTGCGGGACGGTGGCATAGGCCGCGCTGGCCAAGGGATAGGCACCCAGCATATCGAGCAGTTCGGCGGTCAGGATCGCGATGTCGGCATCGTCGGGATGCAGCGCCTGCGCGATCCGGGAGTAGAGCAGCACGTAGGTTTCGGGCGTCTCCTCGCTGAGGATGCTGGCGAGGGTGTAGTAGACCTCGGCCAGCCCGGTGCTGGCACCGGTGACGACCGAAAACGGGATCGGCTCGCCCGTCTCCAGCTGCGTGCGCAGTTCGCGCAGGGTCAGATCGTCGGGCGCGGGGCCGACGGCTTCGTCGAGCATCGCGACGGCGGCTTCGGATTGCCCAAGCTGACTGAGCACCTGAGCGCGGGCGATCAGGGTCCGCCTGTTGCGCGCCATCCCTTGTGACGGTTCGAGCGACAGGATCGCTTCTGCGCCTTCGAAATCGCCCACGGTGGCGAGGGCCAGCGCCTTGTGAAACAGCCCGAAGGACCGCATACCGGGCGCCTCGATCACTTCGTCGAAGGCATCGAGCGCCGAACGCATGTCGCCTTTGCCCACGTAGGCCCAGGCCCGCGTCAGACCGTCGACCAGGGGACCGACCGAATGTCCGGCCTCCAGCGCGTCGAAGATGGTGTTCCAGTCGTTCGACTGCGCAGCCTTTAGCGCCAGCACCATATTGGCCAACTGGCTGTCCATGCCGCTGCCAAGCGCGGCCTCGGCCACGGGGATCGCGGCATCGACATTTCCGGTGGCCAGACGGCTGGCCAGCAGGTTCTCGATCAGGTCGGGATTGGTCGGGTCGTCTTCCAGCGCCGAGCTGAACCACGACGATGCGGCGGTGAAATCGTTTTGCCCGGCGGCAGAGCGGGCGGCGAGATAGGAACCGGCGTTCGGCTGGGCGACGGCCGTGCCAGCGGTCATCCCAAATGCCGAAACCAGCGCCAACGCCGATAAGATGGACTTTGCCATTGTCTGCTGTCTCCTGCCTGAGGGTTGTTTTGACCAAACGCTATCCAAGGCGGGGGCCCTGCGCAATCAATCGGCCCACGGGATCCCGCCGTTGCGGCGAGATCCCGCGGTTTTGTCGATCACATGTTCGGGTAGTTGGGTCCGTCGCCGCCTTGCGGCACTGTCCAGACGATATTCTGGTTCGGATCCTTGATGTCGCAGGTCTTGCAGTGGACGCAGTTCTGGAAGTTGATCTGGAACCGGGTCTCGTCACCTTGGCCGACAAACTCGTAGACCCCGGCCGGGCAGTATCGCGCCGCCGGGCCGGCGTATTCCGGCAGGTTCGTTTCCACCGGCTCCGACGGATCCTTCAGCGTCAGGTGCGCCGGCTGGCTTTCCTCGTGATTGGTGAAGCTGTAGGCCACGTTCGTCAGCCGGTCGAAGGACAGAACACCGTCGGGCTTGGGGTAGTCGATGGGCGCGTGCTTGGACGCCTTTTCGGTGGCGGCGGCGTCGGTCTTGCCGTGCTTGATCGTTCCGAGCAGCGACAGTCCGAAAAGGTTGTTCGTCCACATGTCGAAGCCGCCGACGGCCAGCGAGGGCAGCAGCCCGTATTTCGACCACAGCGGTTTGACGTTCCGCACCATCTTGAGGTCTTTGCCGATCGGCCCCTCGCGCACGGCGCTGTCGTATTCGCTGAGCGTATCGCTGGCCCGCCCCGCCTTGATCGCCGCATGTGCAGCTTCGGCGGCGTGGATACCGGAGAGCATCGCGTTGTGGTTGCCCTTGATCCGCGGGACGTTGACCATCCCGGCCGAACAGCCCAGCAGCGCCCCGCCGGGGAACGCCGTGTCGGGCATCGACTGATAGCCGCCCTCGGTAATGGCCCGCGCCCCGTAGGCGATCCGCTTGCCGCCCTTGAGAAGCTCCGCCACCATCGGGTGATGCTTGAACCGCTGGAATTCCATGTAGGGGAACAGATGCGGGTTCTTGTAGTTCAGGTGCACCACAAAGCCGACGTAGACCTGATTGTTCTCGAGGTGGTAGATGAACGAACCGCCACCGGCGGCGTTGTTCAGCGGCCAGCCCATCGTGTGCGTGACGGTGCCTTCGCGGTGCTTCTCGGGGTCGATCTCCCACAGCTCTTTCATTCCGAGCCCGTATTTCTGAGGCTCGTGCCCGGCGGCCAGATCGTATTTCGCAATCACCTGTTTCGACAGCGATCCCCGCACGCCTTCCCCGAGGAAGACGTATTTGCCGTGCAACTCCATCCCCGGTTCGTAGTTCGGCCCGTGGCTGCCGTCCGCTTCCTTGCCGAATTCACCGGCGACCACGCCTTTGACTTCGCCGTTCTCGCCGTAGACCAATTCGGAGCAGGCCATGCCCGGGAAGATCTCGACGCCGAGTTCTTCGGCCTGTTCGGCCAGCCAGCGGCAGACGTTCCCCATCGCGACGATGTAGTTGCCGTGATTGTTCATCAGCGGCGGCATGGCGAAGTTCGGCACCCGGATCTTGCCCGCCTCGCCCAGCATGTAGAAGTTGTCCTGCTTGACCGGCACGTTGATCGGTGCGCCCTTGGCCTTCCAATCGGGGATCAGCTTGTCGAGCCCGGCGGTGTCGAGCACCGCTCCCGACAGGATATGTGCGCCGACTTCGGAGCCCTTTTCGAGCACGACGACATCCAGATCGGCGTCCAACTGCTTGAGCCGGATGGCGGCGGACAGCCCAGAGGGACCAGCCCCCACGATTACTACGTCGTATTCCATCGTCTCGCGCGCAGTGTCGGTCATTGCAGATCCTCTTGCAGAGCCCCGTTCCAGAGCCGGTTTGCTTTGGGAATTGGAGTTACCGCAGGACTGACCGAGGGGCAATCTATACACAGCGTCAGAATGCGCGGTGTTTGCACGATTGCCCCGGAATCCATCGCCGTCGCCCGGACTGCCGCCGGCAGCGGCGCTACATCACCGGTTCGGCCCGCAGATCAGAGCCGTCCGGCGCCACCGCCCAGATCCGGTAGGCGTCGGTGCCGACATAGATCGTCCCGTCCGGCCCCTGGTCGATCGCCACCGGATATTCGCTGTCGCCGGGGATATCGCCTGCGTCCACCTCGATTTCGGTGTCTTCGCCGCCACCGAGCGGCCGCAGGATCAGCCCCCGCCGATCCCCGAGGAACATCGTCAGCCCATCGTCCGACAGGTGCGAGGTCCGCCCGCCCGGTCGCCCGACATCCAGCATCTGCACGGTGCCGTTCGGCAGGATCAGGGCGCTTTCCCGCCCGTCCAGTATCACCGCGACCCCGGCCACCATCCGCACCATATCCGCGCTCGACATGGTGAAGTAGGTGGGGGTGCCGGTGGCGGTGCCCGCCTCGACGTCGATCTGGATCACGGCCGACATCCGCCCGTCGTGCATCTGCTTGAATTCTTCTTCGGCAAAGTCGTCCAGATCGTCGGGCGCGTCCTCCGTCGGCTCGTCCTCGGTCCGTTCGCTGCGCGTCAGCCCTAGCGCGAAGCGCCCGTCGTCGGACAGCGCAATCGCCTCGGCCCGAAGCTCTGGCAGGGCGATCATCGGCCCTTCGGCCCCGGTGGCCGTATCGACGATGTGGAACTGGGTTTCCTCGGACCGGTTGCGGTAGATCAGCAACTTGCCGCTCGCCGCCGCATAGGAAAAGCCGGAGATGTTCTCGACCTCCCACAGCTTTTCATGGCTGCCGGCATCCGCCGCAAAGATCGTCCTGTCGTCGGAGCGCACCAGATAGGCGCTGCCGTCGGGCAAGTGATCCATCCACGAGGCCGTTTCGGGCAGCCAGCGCCTGTCGCGCACCTCCAGAGTCGTCGGATCGAGCGTGTAGAGCACCCGGCTTTCCCCGGTCACCAGAAGCGATTGCCCGTCGGGGCTGATGCTGACCCCGGACAAGCCGTTGGCCGATTGCGCCAGTGCGGCGCTGCCGAAACCTATGGCGACGCTGGCGCACAGCGCCATAAATGATGTTTTCATGTCTTGCTCTCTTGTTCAAATGTGCCGAAATGGCAAAAGGAATTGGATTGAATAGGCTCGAGCCTACTCAAGTGGCATTTTTTGGCAAGTCTGGAACCCCGGACGTCTGTGCGTGCTTGGGTTTGCGTTCCGATGTTGATACAACCCCGCGATACGTTCGCGATGAAGGCTATACCGATGGAAAAGATACCACTGACCAAAGCCGGGTTTGACGCCCTCAACGCCGAGCTGAAGAAGCTCAAGAGCGTGGAACGTCCGGCGATCATCGCCGCGATTTCCGAGGCGCGTGCCCATGGCGATTTGTCGGAAAACGCCGAGTATCACTCGGCCAAGGAAAAGCAGTCCTTTATCGAGGGCCGCATCAAGGAGCTTGAGGGCGCGATCGGCCTTGCCGACGTGATCGACCCATCCAAGCTGTCCGGCACGGTCAAATTCGGGGCCAAGGTCGAGATCGTCGACGAGGAAACCGACGAGGAAAAAACTTTTCAGATCGTCGGCGAATACGAGGCCGATATCGAAAACGGCCGCCTCAACATCAAATCCCCGCTGGCCCGCGCCCTGATCGGCAAGGATACCGGCGACAGTGTCGAAGTCCGCACACCCGGCGGGACGCGCTCTTATGAGATCCTGTCGATCACATATGCCTGACAGATGACCAGTGGTCATGTGTTGCACTGAATTGAGGGCCTGAAATGGCGGACCGTCCGTCCAAGTTCGATACGCTTGCACCTCGTTTGCCCTCGGGCAAAGGGGTCGAAAGCCTGCGCGACGGCCTGACCCCGCCCGACACCATCGCAATCGTTCTCAGCGTTGTCTGGCTGATCGCGGTGGGCGCGTTCTTTTTGCTGGTGGGCCGTCCGGATTCCACCAGTGGTTTTGACAGCCTGCGCTTTGTCATGACGCTGATGGCGATTTTCCTGCCCGTGGCGATGATCTGGGTGGCCGCCGCAGCCAGCCGCACCAGTCGCATCATCCGCGAGGAATCCCGCCGTCTTCAGGCCGCTGTGGACGGGATGCGCCAGACCTATCTGGCCGACCGGCAGGCGCAACTCAACACCGGCAGCGCCGGCCCCTCGACCGCCGCCACGGTGGAGCGCAAGCTGGCCGAGATTGCCCAGTCGGCCAAGAAGACCGAGACCACGCTCGCCACCTTTACCTCATCGCGCCAGCCGAGCAGCCCGCTGCCCCGTCGCCAGACCGGTCCGTCCGAAGAGCAGCCGACGCTGGCGCTCGGCACTCCTGCCGAGGAGATCGGCCCGCCCTTGCCGCACCCCGACATGATCCGGGCGCTGAACTTTCCCGACAACGAGGCCGATACCGAGGGTTTTGCCGCGCTTCGTCGTGCCCTGAAGGACCGCACGGCCCGCCAGTTGATTCAGGCCAGCCAGGATGTTCTGACCCTGCTCAGCCAGGACGGCATCTATATGGACGATCTTCGCCCCGACCGCGCCCGGGCCGAGATCTGGCGCCGCTTTGCCAAGGGCGAGCGTGGTCGTGCCGTCGCGTCCTTGGGCGGTATTCGAGATCGCTCGTCTCTCGCCCTCGCCACCGGCCGGATGCGCGAGGACACGATTTTCCGCGATGCTGCCCACCATTTTCTGCGCCTGTTCGACAGGATGCTGACCGGCTTCGAGGTCGATGCGTCCGACGCCGATCTGGCCGCTCTGTCAGAGACACGAACCGCCCGCGCATTCATGCTTTTGGGCCGGGTGACCGGGACGTTCGACTAGTCCTTGCCGACAGCGCCCGGCGACCGCCGGTCTCGCGTCAGCAGCACGACATCTTCGGACTTGTAGCGCAGCGTCTGCGGCTGGCCATAGTCGAGCGTTTCCGCCAGCCTCAGAGAAGCCGTGTTCTCGGGGCTGATCATGCAGACCGTTTTCGGCGCCGTGAGCGACCGGTCCGCCCAAGCCAGAGCGGAGCCGACGGCTTCCAGTGCCAGCCCTTTGCCCTTTGCGGCCTCGATCATCGTCCAGCCCGCCTCGGGCGTGTCGCCGAAGGGTGGATCGACCGGGCGCAGCATATTGCCCAGCCCGACCGCGCCGATGAAGGCGCCCGTTTGCCGGTTGGTCACCGCCCAATAGCCAAAGCCGAGCAGCGCCCAGTGCCCGACCTGCCCCAAGAGCCGCATCCAGCTTTCCTGTTTGGTCGATGGCGTTCCGAGGATGTATTTCACCACGTAGGGTTCGGCCCACATGGCGTGGAAATCGTTGAAGTCGGCCAGCGTCAGTGACCGAAGGATCGTGCGCTCTGTGGTCAGCGTGGGCGCTGCCGTCAGGCCGGTGCCGGAGGGGCGGGGGACATAGTCAGTCAAGCCGGCGCACCATTGTGGTGGATGAACGGAAGCCGAAAACGTGCCGCATCCAGCCGGTCGACATCTCGCCGATCGCAGCGAAGCCGCGCCGTTCATACAACGCCCGTGCCCGCCCGTTGCTGTCGATGACATCCAGCCGGAGTTCGGAATAGCCTCTGGCGGCGGCCTCTTGGGCAACCGCTTCGAGGAGGCGCGATCCGACCCCTTGGCCCCGCGCTGCCGGATCGACGAAGATCCCGTCCATCAGGAAGCGCGTGTTCTCGACATCCCGCTCCATCGCCGTCAGCAGAAGCACCCGCCAGGCCGCCCCGATCCAGCCGTAGACGGCCGCCATGTCGCTAAAATCGCCGTCGACGAGCGCCCCGTCCATCGTCTTGAATCCCACGACCCCGAGCAGCCGCCCGTCATTCCCCCGCGCACATATGGCATAGTCGGGCGACAGCACCCGGACGATGAAATTCAGCGCCTTGTGCCGTGGGCCGAGCGTCCGTCCCAGTTTCTGGCCGAAGGCGTCCCAATACAGCTCCGCGATGCGGGGCCTTTCGTGCGCTTCGAAACCCGGTGAAATCCTCATGGGCTTATTTGAGGCGGAACAGAGAATAAATCTAGTAAGATTGTAAATATTCCGGTGCGGCGCTAGGACGTTGAGCAGACCTAAAGTGCTGGATTCACGTGTGACCTCTCGATCTTCTCGTTCGCCGTTCTGGCTTGGGTTCAGCGAAAGCCTGCCCTTTGTTTTCGTGGTGACGCCCTTTGCGCTGCTGTTCGGCGTCGTCTCGTCCGAGGCGGGGCTGGATCTGTTGCAGACGTTCATGTTTTCGCTGACCGTCTTTGCGGGCGCGTCGCAGTTTACGGCGCTGCAACTGATGACCGATCAGTTGCCGACCCTGATCGTGATCGTCACGGCGCTGGCGGTAAACCTGCGCATGGCGATGTATTCCGCCGCCCTGACCCCCTATCTGGGCCAGGCCCCGGTGTGGAAGCGGGTGTTCATCGCCTATTTCATCGTCGATCAGAGCTATGCCCTTTCGGCGATCCGCTTTGAAGAGCGGGCCGATTGGGAGTTGTCCGACCGGATCGGATATTTCTTTGGCACGATGGTGCTGATCTATCCGATCTGGATGGCGACGACGGTGGTCGGTGCGCTGCTCGGCACGGCGATCCCGGAGTGGCTGGGCCTCGATTTCGCGGTGCCGCTGTGCTTTCTGGCGATCATCGGTCCGACCCTGCGCACCCCGGCCCATATCGCCGCGGCGGTGACGTCGATCGTGATGGCGCTGCTGCTGTTCTGGTTGCCCTACAGCCTTGGCCTGCTGGTCGCGGCGGTGGCGGCGATGATGGTCGGCGCCCGGGTCGAGCTTTGGCAGGCGGAGGCCCGGACATGATCGCCGACAGCACCGTCTGGATCGTGATTGCGGGGCTGGGGTTGGGGTCGTTCATCCTGCGCTTTTCGGTGATGGGCCTGACCGGTCGCCGCCCGATGCCGCCTTGGCTGCTGCGCCATCTGCGTTATGCGGGTGTGGCGATCCTGCCGGGGCTGGTGGCGCCTCTGGTGCTTGGCTCTGCCTTGCAGGGCGGCCCGCCGGATATCCCTCGCGTAGTCGCGGCTCTGGTCACTCTGACGGTGGGATGGTGGCGCCGCGACGTGCTGTTGAGCATGCTTGCCGGAGGTGTGACGTTCTTTGCCCTGCGCGGGATCGAGGCGCTGCTCTAGCGATCCGAGGCGAGCGACTCCACCTCGGCGGCGATCTCGTCGGCAAAGCTCTGCATGGCGATGTCTTTGTTGTCCGGATCGTATTCGCGATACTCGGTCGTTTCGACGCCGGGCATCTTGGCGAACTGCTTTTGCAGATTGTCCGGGAACAGCGTCGTCCGGAAACCTGCGACGCCGGGCAGCTGGTTCAGGATCGCGGCGATCGAATAGGTGCAGCGCGCCTTGCCCACGGGGCCGGCGGCAAAGGCCAGTTGCAGAGCCGTTTCCGCGGCCTCGGCAGACACCGGCGCAGCCTGTTCGATCACGTAATACGTCGAGCGCGCGTGGTAGGACCGGTAGATGTCGAGTAATGTCGGTGTGATCCCGAAGACCACGTCGTTGCGCTCGGCGATCAGCGGATTTTCAAACGTGCCGGCGGGATCGAAGATCACCCGCTGGCTGGCGTTGATCATCAGCCCCGAATGCGCCCCGTTGTCGGTGCCCACGTTCTTCATGGTGAAGAGCGACAGCGACGGCGGACCGTCGTGCCGGTAGATCGACCGCGAAACCATTTCATCGTCGGCCCAGACCGACGGCGCACCGCAGCCCGCCAGAGTCAGGGGGATACCGGCGAGCACGGCACGCCGGGACAGTTTCGACAGGTCGACCGACATATGGACGATCAGCCGTTGACCAGAGCGATGAAGATCAAGAGCACGATGCTGAAGATCGCGACCCGCGTCGAGATTTTGACGAACCCGTCGAAGGTCTTTTCCTTGTCGGTGATGTCCATGCTGCCATGCTCATACTCTGCCATCGGTCGCTCCTGATGTTCGGTAAATGGTTTTGATGTTCGATTAGCCCAATTCGCGGCGGCTGTCACGCCCTACACGCGGGTCAGGTGGTCGCATCGGTGGGCGTCTCGACGCTCTCCTCGAGCTCTTTGGCCAGTTTGAACCCGATCCGCCGCGGCGCCTCTTGGTCGATGTGCTTGGGCAGCGCCCGAAGCAGGACGTTCAACTGCGTGACGTGCTGAATCAGTTGGGTTTTCGCCCCGGTCGCGTCGCTGCCGTAAAAGGTGACGAGGTCGGGATCGAAATAGCCCATCCCTTCGATCCGGATCACCCCGGCATCGCCGCCGGTAAAGCCCATCGCCACCTCGTGTGCGTTGTCGAGTGCTTTCTCGAAGTTGCGGATATACATGATGATCCGCTCATAGGCGAAGCGTGCCGGGCTCTTGGCACCTGACGACTTCTTGAGCGCCTTTGGCAGCGTCTCTTCGCAGGCGGCTGTCTGGTTCGGATCCGTGTGCACCTCGTGAATGCGGGGCAGGGCGGAGGCCTCGTGCGCTTCTGCGGTGGTTGCGATCATCTCGTCCATCGGCATCCTTTCGGGTTTCGCAATGACAGAATGCGCCAAGCGTGAAGCGGATCGCAACCCGATCGCACGCTCTTCACGCAAAGGTGGCCTAAAGGGCCTGAAACCACCAGGCTCCGTCGTCGCCCAGCCACCGCCGGGCAAGCCCTGTCTGGTGCAGGTGATTGAGGTTGCCCACGGCTTCCACCAGAGCGAGCCCGTATTCCCCGGCCATGATCTCGCGCTGATAGAGCGCGTCAAAGCAATCGCCCGCCCGTTTCGGCGTGCCGAGGCTGTCGAGCAGCCGATCCAGCCCCTCCTGAGTGCCGCTCGCCATCTGGCTGAGCCGCCGCGGCAGCCCGGTGTAGGGCAGTTTGTGCCCCGGAAGGACGAGCTGATCTTCGCGGGCATACGGAGCCAGCGCGGCGCAGGCGTTCAGCCAGTCGGCCACAGGATCGGCGTCCGGCTCTGTAGCGTAGACCCCCAGATTGGCGCTGATCTTGGGCAGCAGTTGGTCGCCGCCGATGACGAGGTTGTCCTCCCGGCTCCAGAACGTCGCGTGTTCGGGGGCGTGGCCGTGGCCCATCCGGATATCCCAGTCGCGCCCGCCCATGCGGATGACCCCGCCGTCGATCAAACGGGTGTAGCCCAGCGGCAGAGGCACCACGATGTCGGCATAATTGAACGGCCGTTCGGTCGTCCGTTGCTTGAGAACCGCCGGGTCCATGCCTGCCCGGCGATAGAATTGCAGCGTTTCGGCATTGGGCACGGGCTGCTCGTCGAAGGTCATCATCCGGGTCATCAGCCAGCCGGTGCGCGGCATCGCGAGCGTCGCCCCCTGCACCATGAACCATGCCGCCAGCCCGACGTGATCGGGGTGGTGATGCGTCACCACGACCCGTCCGACAGGCTTGCCCGCCAGAGGCCCGTCGAGCGCGCTTTGCCAGATCGCCTTGGATTTGGAGGTGGCAAAGCCGGTGTCGATGATCGTCCAGCTGTCGCCGTCGTCGAGCGCATAGCAATTGACGTGGTTCAGCGCCATCGGCAGGGGCTGTTGCAGCCAGAGAACGCCGGGGGCGACCTCGGCGGCGGCCCCGGGTTCGGGCTGAGTGCCAAGGGGGTAGTGGATCGGCGCGGCGTCGGTGGGGGCTAGGCTATCGGGCATTGCGTGGATGTGATCTCGCCAATTTCTCGTTGCCGCGCTTGTAGTTGCCGGTCAGCCGCGCCATCAGTTGTTGTTGATCGTCCGGGGTGAGATCGTCTATTTCGCTCAGAAATTCAATGGCCTTGTCCCCGCGCAATCGGGTTGCGCGGGTGCCGTGGTGCGTGATCGCGACTTCGCCCTGCCGATTTGTCCGCCAGTCGAAGCCGAGGTCGCTCATGCGGCCAGATCGTCGGGGCTGATCTCCATGAGCCCTTCGGCCCCTTCGCGCACATGCGCCAGCAGCGCCCGGTGCTCGGGCAGCAACCGCCGGATGTAGAAATTCGCCAGCGCCCGCCGCTTGGGATCGGCCAGCGCCGCCGCCAGATGGGCCTGCGCCCCCAGCACCAGCGCAAAGGCCCGCAGGTAGGGCACCGCACCGGCGTTACGGTCGTCGGGCGTGTCGCATGTCACCAGCCATTCGGTCGTCTCCAGCAGGCTTTCGGCGGCATCCCAGACCAGACGGGCAAGCTCGGGTTCGCGGGCCTTGGCGGCCTCTGCGTCGTCGCAGATCTCTTCGAGAAGCTGATAGGTCGCCTCGCCGCCGTCGCTGAGCTTGCGTCCGACGAGGTCCATCGCCTGAATGCCGTTGGTGCCTTCGTAGATCGCGGTGACGCGCACGTCGCGGTAGTATTGGGCGGCGCCGGTTTCCTCGATATAGCCCATGCCGCCGTGGACCTGAACGCCGAGCGAGGACACCTCCATCCCGGTGTCGGTCCCGAAGGCCTTGCTGATCGGCGTCAGCAGGGCGGCGCGGGCCTTCCACGCCGGATCGCCGGTCGCGGTTGCCATGTCGATCGCCACGGCGCAAGAGAGCGCGATCGACCGCGCCGCGAAGGTCTGTGCCCGCATCGTCGCCAGCATCCGCCGCACGTCTGCGTGCTCGATGATCGTCCCGGTACCACCGGCCCGCCCCTGCTTGCGCTCGGTCGCGTAGGCCATGGCGTGCTGTGTCGCCCCTTCGGCGGTGCCGATCCCCTGAATGCCGACCCCGAGCCGGGCGTTGTTCATCATCGTGAACATCGCCGCCATTCCGCCGTGCTCGTGCCCGACGAGCCAACCCTTGGCCCCTTCGTAGGACATCACCGCGGTGGGAGAGCCGTGCAGCCCCATCTTGTGTTCGAGGCTGAGCACCCGCAGGGAGTTGTGATCGCCCAGCGTCCCGTCTTCGTTGGGGATGATCTTGGGCACCATGAACAGGCTTATCCCCTTGGTGCCCGGAACTCCGTCCGGCAGCCGGGCCAGCACGAGGTGGCAGACGTTCTCGGAGAAGTCGTTGTCGCCCCATGAAATATAGATTTTCTGGCCGGTGATTGCGTAGGTCCCGTCGCCGTTCGGCTCTGCCTTGGACTGGAGCGCGCCCACGTCGCTGCCCGCCTGCGGCTCTGTCAGGTTCATGGTGCCGCACCATTCCCCGGAGATCAGCTTGGGCAGGTAGAGCGCCTTGATCTCGTCCGAGGCGTGGTGTTCCAACGCTTCGATCTGGCCCTGGCTCATCAGTGGATTGAGTTGCAGCGACAGGCAGGCGCCCGACATCATGTCGTTGACCGCCATCGCCAGGGTGATCGGCAGGCCCATGCCGCCGTGATCGGGGCTGGCGCTCATTCCGACCCAGCCGCCTTCGGCGATGGCCGCGTAGCCCGCGTCAAATCCCGGCGAGGTCCGCACGACACCGTTCTCGAGCCGGGCGGGATGGGTATCCCCGGCGCGTTGCAGCGGCGCCAGAATGTCGTCGCACATCCGCGCGGCCTCTGTCAGGATCGCGTCGACCATATCGGGCGTGGCCTCGGAAAAGCGTTCGGTTTCAGCGACTTTGTCAAACCCGGCGACATGGCTCAGGATCAGGCGGATGTCGGTGACGGGGGATTGATAAGGCATGTCATTCTCCGGACGCGGTGCTGCGGCTTGGCAACGAGGAGCAAGGCCGCTATGTCAGCGGCTCTGCGCGGCTCAAGGTAAGGGTCCGCCTTTTCGTCGCAACTGAAACGCCACGTCATGAGATATATGACCACAGAGACGTTAACGCCAGATCACAAAGGCTTTTTGCGGGCTGCCCAATTTCTGGGCAGCGGGGCGTGCGTCGCGTTTCCGACCGAGACGGTCTACGGGTTGGGCGCGGATGCCCGGGACGACCGCGCCGTGGCGGGGATATTCGAGGCGAAGGGCCGCCCCAGTTTCAACCCGCTGATCGTGCATGTGCCGGGGCAGGCCGAAGCCGAGGCTCTGGCCGATTTCAGCCCCGAGGCCCGCCGGCTGGCTGCGGCGTTCTGGCCCGGTCCGCTGACCATCGTGGTGCCCCGAAAGCCGGACAGCGGGCTGTCGGATCTGGTCTCTGCAGGATTGCCGAGCGTCGCGCTGCGCGTCCCGCAACACCCTGTCGCACAAGGGCTTTTGCGGACCTTTGGTGGCCCGATTGCGGCGCCGTCGGCCAATCCGTCTGGCCGGGTGAGCCCGACGGAGGCGGGGCATGTTCTGGCCGGATTGCGGGGCCGGATCGCGGCGGTGGTTGATGGCGGTGCCTGCCCAGTGGGGCTGGAGTCGACCATCGTGGATTGCACGGCCGCGCCTGTCCTGCTGCGGGCCGGGGGAGTATCGCAAGAGGAGCTGGAAGCCTGTCTGGGGGCGCCGCTCGGCCAGCCGCAGGCGACGACCGAGCGCCCGGTCGCGCCGGGGCAGCTGGCCTCGCATTATGCGCCCGAGGGCACGGTGCGCCTCAATGTGCTCGACCCGCAAAAAGATGAGGTTTTTCTGGGGTTTGGCCCGGTTGGCGGGGCGCTGAACCTGTCGCCGGACGGCGATCTGATCGAAGCGGCGGCGAACCTGTTTGCCTGTCTTCACAAGCTCGACCAGATGGGTGCCGAGCGGATCGCGGTGGCCCCTGTCCCGGAGGAGGGGCTGGGCCGGGCGATCAATGACCGGCTGCGGCGGGCCGCTGCGCCACGGGTCTGAGTCGTCCGCCACCGCAAAATCGTTAACACCCCCATATCCGCGAAAACGCGGTGCGGTATCACGTCGGTATGGCGTCGGTATCCGGTCGGTGTCGTTTTCGGCAATTTGCCGAACGGCGAAGGGTTAACTGCCGGGACGGTGGGCGAGGCCGGTGTTCACCTGCCCGGGATCACTGGTTCTGATTCTCGCGCTCGATGTAGCTGCGCATTTCCTCGGCTTCGCGGCGTGCGTCGCGTAGCCCGTCCATCGCGGCGCGCAGCTCGGCTTCGGTCTGGCTGAGCTGATTTGTGATCTCGGCTTCGCGCTGTTGCAGATAGGTGATCGCCTGATCGCGGGTCTCTTCGGCCTCGTGCAGCGCCTGAGCCATTCGGTCGAGCTCACCGACCTCGGCCTTGGTCACCCGGGTGAAGCGGTTGATCAGCCAGCTGGCGAACCACCCCAGCGAGAAGGCCACGAACAGGATGACGGCGGTGGCGATGATGAACTCTGTTCTGTTCACGGGGCGTCCTTTGGGCTGGCGCGATGGCGGCGCGGTCTTGGGTCAGTTTGCGGTTTCGGTTTCGGTGTCGGCGGTATCGTCGGCGGTGGTCTCGTCGGTCGTCTCGGTATCAGTATCGGTGCCGGTCTCGGCTTCGGCCTGTGCGGCCTCGGCTTCGATCTGTTCGAGGGCGGTGAGTTCCTCGGGCGTCGGCTCCGGCTCGATCAGGATGAATTCGATCCGCCGGTTGGCTTCACGCCCTTCTTCGGTGCCGTTGTCTGCGATGGGGTTCTCTTCGCCGTAGCCGACCGCGGTGAAGCTGCCGACGGGCACCCGCCGCGCCCGCAGAGCGTCGAGCACCGCGTCGGCCCGCGATTGGCTGAGTTCGAGGTTCATCTGGTCGCGACCCTGACTGTCGGTGTAGCCGGCGATCTCGATCTGCCGGTTCGGGCATTCGATCAGGATCTCTGCGATTTCGTCGACCAGCTGCTGCCCCTGCACCGTGATCTGCGTCGACCCCGGATCGAAGGTGATCTTGCGATCCACGGTGAGCGAGGTGATCGCGGCGGTGCATTCATCCGGCGTGGGCAGCGACGCGATTGGATCGAGTTCTTCGAGATAGGTCACGTCGACGGTGAAATCGGCCGATTGCCCGAGCTTGTCGATCATCAGCCGCGAGATCTCGGCTCCGGCCTCGCTGTTGCCGGTGTTGCCACGGACCGTCACGTCGTCGGGCGTGACCACGACGGAACCGTTCGACAGCAGCCCGAGCGCCTCGACACCGGCGAGCATCCGCACCGACCAGCCCGTCGGCAATTCGTCGGATATCCGGGTGCCCATCGTGACCGATTGCCGCCCGAACCGCGCCATGGCGTAGTTTTCCAGCGTCATGTTCATCAGGTCGTCCGCGACCAACCCGCGCAGCTGCACCGAGCCTTCGGGCGACAGCGTGGCGGTGAAGGTCAGGGGCCCGTCGGGCCGTTCGACCGGCGGTTCCGGCAGCACCGCTTCGAGCGCGAAGACCTCGGGCATGGCGTTGGCCAGTTCCCCGATCACCTGATCGAAGAGCGCCTGATCCGTGCCTTCCGGCGCGACCAGCGCCACGTCGACATCGGCAAAGGTGACCGTGCCGCCGCCGAGGTCGCTGACAGCCTCGATCGCCATGACGACCGCGTCGCCCCAGCTCCGCGTCGGCACGCCGAGCCCCAGGGTGCAGGAGACCCGCCCTTCGGCCCCGGCGTCGATGGCCGCGGCGATGATCGCCCGCTGCGCCTCTTCGGTGTCGGCGGCGCAGGCGTCGAACCGCGCCCCGTCGCCGTCGAGCGTAAACCGCGTGGTGAAAGGCGTGATCACCGGCCGCGGGGCCGAGACCGACAGCCCGAGCCGCACGCCGTTGGGCGCAAGCCGCGCCAATTGCGTTTCGAGCTGTTGTTTCTGTGCCGCGCTGTCCGAGATCGCCGTGACCTCGACCCGCCCGGCGCCGACCGAGATCTTGGACCGCGGCAACCGCCCCAGCACGTTCAGCGCGTAGTCCAGCGCGATGTTCCAGCCTGCTGGCACCGGGTAGTCGGCGGTTTCGAGCAGGTCCGTCACCGCCGAATCGCCTGCGATGGTGGCGATCCGGTTGTTCAGATCGTCCCGGTCCGTCGTTGCCGGGATCAGCCCGATCAGCGACACGCCGCTGTCGTTGCGCAGGATTTCGATGGCAAAGGTGGGTGGCTCCAGCGATTGCGTGTCGACCACGCTCATGTTGTCGATCACCCGGCTGGCGTCGACGACGCTTCCGGCCACCGACATCGCCCGGAACCGGATCGCTTCGCTTGGCGCTTCGCCTTCGATGACGATCTGCAGCCCGTCTCCGATCACGCTGGCCCAGCTGTGTCCGTTGTCGGCCAGCTCTTCCTGCACCGCGATGACCGACCGGCCCTCGACGACTGCGACGGTGGCCTTTGCGGCAAAGACCGAACACACTCCGGCCACGACAAAGGCGAGCACCGGGATCATGATCGAGGACAATCGCATTGTTTGGATCGGTTCCTTGGTATGGTGGTTCTGTCTAGGCCGGGTGGCCCGGGTGTTCAATCAAAGGAAGGCGGCGACGGCGAAAAACAGCACAGGCAGCAGTCCGGCATTCCGGTTTGAACGGAACAGCCGCAGGAGTCCGTCGCTGTCGTCCGCATCGAATCGCGCCAGTTGCAGCATCATATGCATCCCCAGCGCCCAAGGCCCGCCGATCCCGATCACAAGCGCGAGTAGTCCCGCGTCCTTGGCCGCAAACAGCACCGCCACCCCCATCAGCCCGACCGAGATCATCAGGAACCGTCGCAGCCACGGCACCGTGTTCTCTCCGAACAGCCGCGCCGTGGATTTCACTCCGATCAGTGCGTCGTCTTCGGTATCCTGATGCGCGTAGATCGTGTCGTAGAACAGCGTCCAGGCGATCCCGGAGGCATAGAGCAGGATCGCGGGTGAGCCGAGCGTGCCGCTGTGTGCCGTCCAGGCCAGCAGCGCCCCCCAGTTGAACGCCACCCCGAGGAAGACCTGCGGCCACCATGTGAACCGTTTGGCAAAGGGATAGACGGCGACGGGCAGAAGCGCCGCGATCCCCAGTGCGATGGCCGCCCCGTTGAACGTCAGCAGGATGCAGAAGGCCAGCAGCGCCTGCGCCACCATCCAGATCACCGCCCCGCGCACGCTGACCTGCCCCGAGGGAATCGGCCGCGACCGTGTTCGCGCGACGCTGCCGTCGATGTGCCGGTCGGTGATGTCGTTCCATGTGCAGCCCGCCCCGCGCATCAGGAAGGCCCCGATGGCGCAGCCCAGCCCGATCCAGAGGTCGCCGGCCCGGAAGCTGTCGGTCTGCACGATCGCCAGCGTCAGCCCCCACCAGCACGGCAGCAGCAGCAGCCACGTCCCGATCGGCCTGTCCGCCCGGCTGAGCCGAAGGTAGGGCCGGGTGGCCGCGGGCGCGACTGTGTCGACCCAGTTTCCTGCGACCGCATCTGCGACGGAATCGGTAGCGGTCTGGTCTGGCGTCTGGTTCAAGCCGGTCATATGGTCTGCCTCATGGCGTCCAAGGTTCGACTTTATCTAGAGCATTCACTGGGTCAGGGGCAAATGGTTCCCCTGAGCCAGCCGCAAGCCCATTATCTGTTCGGCGTCATGCGTTTGGCCGAGGGCGCCATGCTGTCGGTGTTCGACGGCCAGAACGGTGAGTGGGACGCCCGCGTCGTCGAGGCGAACAAGCGCCGGGGCATGCTGGAATGCGTCGAGCAGACCAAGCCCCAGACCGGCCCGCCGGACCTGTGGCTGATGTTTGCCCCGATCAAGAAGGCCCGCACCGATTTCATCGTGGAAAAGGCCGTCGAGATGGGCGTGGCCCGCATCCTGCCGGTGCTGACCGACTTTACCAATGCCGAGCGCGTCCGCGTCGACCGTCTGCAGGCCCATGCCGTCGAGGCCGCAGAACAATGCGGTGCGGTCTATGTCCCCGAAGTGGCCGAGCCGCAGAAGCTGGCCAAGGTTCTGGATCGCTGGGATTCGTTTCGTCAGATCATGATGGGCGACGAGGCACAGGCGGGCCGCTTTGCCCCGCTGACCGGATCGGTCGGCCCTTGGGCTGTGCTGATCGGCCCCGAGGGCGGCTTTTCTCCGGCCGAGCGCGACCGTCTGGCCGGGTTGGACTATGTTCAGCGCGTGGCCCTCGGCCCCCGTATCCTGCGGGCCGATACCGCCGCCATCGCCGCGCTGACCCTGTGGCAGACGACCTATGGAGACTGGCGATGAGTGGGGCCATGCGCCGGGCCACCGAGGCCGACCGCGCGGCATTGCTCGACTATCTGGAGCCGCGCGCGCCGACCTCGATGTTTCTGCTGTCAAACCTTGCCGACTATGGCTTTGACCGCGCCCATCGCAATGCGATGCGCTATTGGATCGCGGAGGAGGGCAGTGCCGTCACGGGCGTCGTCGGCCTGACCGAAGCCGGCACCTTGATGCCGCAGCTTCCCCCCGATCTGATCGAAGCGGCAGCAAAGGCGGTCGACGGCGAGACCATTGGCCTGTTGCTCGGTCCGACCGAGCAGGTGACCCCGCTGCGGGCCGCCATTGGCCTTGCCGGGGCCAAGACCCAGATGGTCGACGACGAGCCGCAACTGGTGCTCGACATGGCCGATCTGAAGATCCCCGACACCCCGGGCCATCTGCAGAAGCTGGAAACCGCGCCGCGCGACATGTTGATCGAATGGCGTGTGGGCTATGAGATCGAAGCTCTCAAGACCGATCCGGCCAAGGCCGAGGAGATCGGCACCCGCGATATCGACAATTGGATCGAGCGCGACAGTCACCGCGTCTTGATCGTCGACGGTGCCCCGGTGTCGATGACGGGCTTCAATTCGATGCTGCCGGATATCGTGCAGGTCGGCGGCGTCTGGACCCCGCACGCCCTGCGCCGCCGGGGCTATGCCAGCCGCGCCGTGGCCCTGCATCTGGAAGAGATGCGCAAGTCCGGCGTCGGCCGCGCCACCCTGTTTGCCGCCAGCGAGGATGCCGCCCGCGTCTATATGAATTTGGGATTTCGCCTGATCGGTCGCTATACCATTTGTCTGTTTGCCGAGCCGGAGCGGGCCGATGTCTGAGTTCCTTCGCCCCGAAGCCCGCGCGGCGCTGTGGCGCTGGCGCGAGGTGGGCTTTGCCGCTTTGGTTCTTGCTACCGGGTTGCGCTGGGGGCTTGCGTCCTTTGGGGCGTTGCAGATCGTCGGTTGGGCCTTGGCCGTTGTCGGGGCGGGGCTGGGCGTGGTGGCGCTCCGCCGCCTGCGCTTTTCCCAAGGCGGTGGCGGCCCCGGCGTCGTCCAGATCAACGAGCGCCGCTTGGCCTATTTCGGCCCGCTGTCGGGCGGCGTCATGGATATGGACGACCTCATCCGTCTGGAGCTGGACGGCACGGCTCGTCCCGCCCATTGGCGCCTGACCGGGCAGGGCGAGCATCTGGCTATTCCCGTCAATGCCGAGGGTGCCGATGCATTGTTCGACGTGTTTGCCAGCCTGCCGGGGCTGCGCACCGACCGGATGCTGGAAACTCTTGGCAAAAAGCCGGAGACTGTCGTGCTGATCTGGCAGGCCCGCGCCCCGGACACCCTGCGTCTGCATTAGCAATGTGCACCTGCGCACGGCCTCGTGTGTTTTGTGGCGATTGACAACGCCGCCGCTTCACGACAGGTCTGACCCCTAACCTGCGATCAGATGGAGCACCCCAGATGTCTATTCCCCAGTCCGGCGGTGGCCTGATCGAACATCATTCCCAACTGGCCGAGTTTCTGGCCAAGGGCTGCAAGCCGAAATCCGAATGGAAGATCGGCACCGAGCACGAGAAGTTCGGCTATTGCAAGGACACCCATCTGCCGCTCCCCTATGACGGCCCCCGCTCGATTCTGGCGATGCTCGAGGGATTGCGCGACCGTTTCGGCTGGTCCGAGGTGCGCGAGGCCGACAAGCTGATCGGTCTCAAGAAGGACGGTGCCAATATCTCGCTGGAGCCCGGTGGCCAGTTGGAGCTGTCCGGTGCGCCGCTCGACAGCATTCACCAGACCTGCGACGAGGTGAACCACCATCTCGACGAGGTGAAGGCCGTGGCCGACGGCATCGGTGCCGGCTTTATCGGCCTTGGTGCCGCCCCGGTCTGGACCCACGAGCAGATGCCGCTGATGCCCAAGGGCCGCTACAAGCTGATGGACAGCTATATGGGCCGTGTCGGCACCCACGGCACCCAGATGATGCGCCGCACCTGCACCGTTCAGGTGAACCTCGATTTCGCCTCCGAGGCCGACATGGTCCTCAAGATGCGCACAGCCGTCGCCTTGCAGCCGGTGGCCAATGCCCTGTTCGGCAACTCTCCGTTCTTCGAGGGCGAGCCCAATGGTCACAAGTCGTGGCGCGGCCGCGTCTGGCGCGATCTGGATGCCGCCCGCACCGGCACCGTCCCGTTCATCTTCGAGGATGGATTCGGCTTCGAGGCTTGGGCCGAGTGGGTCTTGGACGTGCCGATGTATTTCGTCTATCGCGACGGCAAGTATGTCGATGCGCTGGGCATGTCGTTTCGGGATTTCCTGCGCGGCGAATTGCCCGCCCTGCCGGGGGAAAAGCCGACTCTCAGCGACTGGGCCGATCACCTGACCACAGTGTTCCCCGAGGCCCGCGTCAAGCAATACATCGAGATGCGCGGCGCCGATGGCGGCCCATGGCGCCGCCTTTGTGCCTTGCCCGCGTTCTGGGTGGGTATGATGTACGACCAGACCGCTCTGGAGGCCGCTTGGGATCTGGCCAAGGGCTGGGACGCCGAGACCCGCGAGGCGTGGCGCGTCGCTGCGACCGTGGACGGGATGCAGGCCGAGGTCGGCGGCCTCAAGATGCGCGATCTCGCCCGCGAATGCGTCGCCATCTCCGAGGCCGGTCTGAAGGCCCGCGCCCGCCCCGGTGCCGGTGGCCTGATCCCCGACGAGACCCATTTCCTGAATGCCCTGAAGGAAACCGTCGAAACCGGGAAGGCCCCGGCCGACGAGTTGCTGGACGCCTACAACGGCAAATGGGCGGGAGATCTGGACCGGATCTACGATGAGTACAGCTACTGATCGGCGGCCGGCCTTCATCTCGGCAGGCACGTAATACGACTAGCCGACGATTGGCCATCCGCGGCTGAGGCTTTGCCTCACTTTCGCCATTCGGCGCGGTCGGTATGCCCGCGTGATTGCGGAGGGTTTTTCGATGTTTGCCGGTTTACTACTGATTCTGGGGCTTCTTGTTGTCTATCCGCTGGTCCGAGGCTTCACCCGTGCGAAACTGGCGGATATGCGGCGGACCCGGCGCCTGTATGACGAGGCCCGGGCGGCGGCGATGGCGACCCTGAAACAGGGTGACTTCGACCTTCCGACCTGGAAATCCGATCTGCATCAGGTCAGCGCATTCCTGAAGACGCTCAGGCAGGAATTGGCGACCAAGGGCATTTCCGCCGTGGAGCTGGATCAGATCGCCGACGACGGCTTTTTCAAGGGGGGTGCCTTGACGGCGGCCGCGGCCTTCGAGGCGCGCGGGTTCTCGTTTGCGGGACAGATCGTCGGCACATCCGATTTCATGGAATGGGCCATGCAAAAGGGGCTCGGCCGTCAGATCGTCAAGAACAGAATGATGGCCGACACCTAAGCGACGGGCGGGATGACCGTGCTCCCTGTTCGCTTCTTTTGGCTCCAAATACGGTCTTGGCTTTCAACACACGCCGTCCTGCGGTCCGGGCGCGGGCTCAGCCCTTCTGCCCGATCTTGGGTTCGGTTCCGGCCCGCAGCCGCGCGATGTTGGCGCTGTGCCTGACATAGATCAGCACGGCCAATGCCATCGTCAGCACGATCACCTCTCCCGGTCCGAGGAACATCGCCCAAACCGGGGTGAACCCGGCCGCCAGAAGCGCGGCCATCGACGACCACCGCGTCACCGCCGCCACCGCTGCCCATGTGGCACAGGCCGCCAGACCGAGCGGAAACGACAGCGCCAGCACGATCCCGAGGAACGTCGCGACCCCCTTGCCGCCCTTGAACCGCAGCCAGACCGGGTAGCAATGCCCCAGAAACGCCGCCAGCGCGGCGACCTGTGCGGCGTCTTCGCCCACCATCGCCCGCGCGATCAACACGGCCACGGCCCCTTTGCCGCCGTCGAGCACGAGCGTGGCGAAAGCCGCCCCCTTGTTGCCTGTCCGCAGCACGTTGGTGGCCCCGATGTTTCCCGACCCGATCTTGCGCACGTCGCCCATGCCCAAGGCCCGGGTGATCAGCACCCCGAACGGCACCGACCCCAGCAGGTAGCCGAGCACCGCCCAGAGCGCGAGAACGGCAAAGCCGTGTTCGATGGCAGGGATCATGTCGTCACCTCGTCAACGCGGTTCCCCGCGACCCATGTGCCGCGCACCCGGCCTTGCAGCCGCGCCCCGTCGAACGGGGTGTTGCGCGATTTCGATTTCAGTGTGCTCCGGTCGAGCAGGAAGGGCGCGTCGGGATCGAAGAGCACCAGATCGGCGGGTGCCCCGACCCGCAGCGTGCCGCAGGCGAGCCCAAGTCGCTGCGCCGGATTGAACGACATCGCCCGGAACAGCTGCACGAGGTCCATCTGTCCGGCGTGATAGAGCCGCAGCGCCGCGGGCAGGAGTGTCTCCAACCCGACCGCGCCGCTGGCGGCCTCTTCGAAGGGCAGCCGTTTGCTTTCCTCGTCCTGCGGCGTGTGCATCGAACAGATGATGTCGATCAGCCCCGACGCCACCGCCTCGACCACGGCGAGCCTGTCGTCTTCGGCTCTGAGCGGCGGTTTCAGTTTGAAGAAGGTCCGGTACTCGGCGACGTCGAGTTCGTTCAGCGTCAGGTGATGGATGTTCACCCCGGCGGTGATGTTCAGCCCGTTGCGCTTGGCCCGCTCCAGCGCCGGCAGCGCGCGGGCGGTGGTCACCTGATCGGCGTGATAGGCGGCCCCGGTCATCTCGATCAGCGCGATGTCCCGGTCGAGCGCCATCCGTTCGGCCATTGGCGACACCCCCGGCAGCCCCCGCAGCGAGGCGAACTTGCCCGAAGTCACGCAGGCCCCGGCCGAAAGCCCCGGCTCTTGGATATGCGCGATCACCAGCGCGTCGAGGCTGCGTGCGTAGGTCAGCGCCCGGCTGAAGATCTTGGTGTCTGTCACCACCCGGTCGCAATCGGTGAAGGCCACCGCCCCGGCGTCCTTGAGAAAGCCGATCTCGGTCATCTCGCGACCGTCCCGCCCCTTGGTCAGTGCCGCCATCGGCAGCACGTTGACCGGGCTGTCGAGCGCAGCCCGTCTGGCGACGAATTCGAGCACCTCGGGCGTGTCGATCGCGGGCGTGGTGTCGGGCCGGGTGACGATGGTCGTGACCCCGCCTGCCGCTGCGGCGCGTCCGGCCGAGCGGAAGCTTTCCTTGTGCCGTTCGCCCGGTTCCGAAACCTTGACCCCGATATCGACGATCCCCGGTGCGAGGCAGAGCCCGCGGCAGTCGATCCGCTCGGCCCCCGGCAGGTCGCCCGCGTCCTCGTCCGGGCCGAGCCGCCGCAAGATCGCGCCGTTCTGGACGATCAGCCCGCCGACGCTCTCGCCGCCTTCGGGATCGATCAGGCGGGCGTTGTGAAACAGGATCGTGGTCATATGGCCCCCGGCGTTCAGGTGCCCTGTCCTAACCCGCAGCGCCAGAGGCGTCCAGCGGCCAAAATGTGCGTCGGGCGGTTCCGATCCCGCCCCGGCGGCAATGCCGGCGGGGGCCGCGCCGGCCCTCCGGCCCGATCAGTCCTTGCCCCGCGCCTCTCGCAACAGCCGGTAGACCTGCCGGGCGTCGCTGATCCGTTCGAACCCGACCGGGCTTCGATAGGTGCCGCTTGTCGTTCTGCCGTTGCGCCGTCTTGTATAGGTCGTTTGCTTTTCCGCGAAGTGGACGCTGCCCGGATCGTTGTCGGTAAGCGTCGTCGCCGTCATCTCCGAAAATCCGTAGCGGTTCAGCTTGCGGTTGCCCAGAACCTGCGTGGCGATGTAGGCCGCCTTGTTGGTGAGCGTGTAGTAGGTCCGGTGCCGTTGGTAGGCAGACCAGAAGTGCCGCCCGATCACCATGTTCAGCCCGATCCCGACAAAGATCAGCCCGAACAGCGGGAAGAATTTGAAGATCACAGGGGCGTTGCCGATGTCCTGCGTCATGTCGGCCGTCATGCTCACCCAGAACATGGCAAAGCCGGTGAAAAACAGCCCGAAAACCGTCTGCACGTCGATCAGCGCCGACCAGTCGATCCCGCCCACCGGCTGCCCTTGCCAGAGGATCGTTTCGTCGTCGTCGAGGATGCCTTCCCAGCCCGGAGTGCTCATGCTGCTGTCCTTTTCGGATTGTGGGTGAGGCTCATTGGTCCGCTGGCCTTGCCCTTGATTGTGCGCAGCGCCTTGGCGGCGGCTTCGGCCTCTGTTGCCGTCAGTCCGCCAAAGCCGATGGCGTGCCTTTTGCGCTCTTTCAGCCCGTTGCCGTTCCGGTCCGCAGTCTCGATCCAGCTGCTGAAGGCGACGGAGCCGCCCTTGGCTGTGATGTCTGCCTTGCGATCGACCGGGTAGCGCAGCAGTTCTGTCCGCCAGACCCCCCGCAGGATGATCGCGTGGCTGGAGCTGACCCCGAACCGGGTGTGCGTCAGCGCCGCCCGCCCGAGCCACGGGTAGAAGACCAGGAACACCACGCTCAGCAGCCCCGAGAGGCCCAGAAACGTGCCCATGATGCCCCAGCTTCCGGCCATTTCCGCCCGGTTGACCCATGCCATCAGCGCAAAGAACGCAAAGCAGACCGCCATCACCCAGCCAGCGGCCTTGATGGTCCTGACCGACGGCGTGGCCCGCCCTGTCGCGTCGGGCCGGCCCTGCCAGAGCAGGGTTTCGTCGGGGTGGAGATATTTGGTCAGGTCGAGCCGGTCGGCCATGTAAATCACTTTGAGACGCAAATCATTTTGCGGGCACGCTTTCTTGGCGCGGCCCGTCACGCAACGGGGTAATGCCTGCGATCTTGAGCGGGCGGCAGGGCGAGGTCAAGTCGGGCAAGCCTGACCTCTGGCGGCGCTGTCGCGCTAGATCGGGTCTCCGTCCAGCAGGGGGCTCATCGATTCGGGGGGCGCGACCTCCAGCACGCCGAGCGCGTCGAGCCCGCCGAGGATGGCGTCGATCGCGATGGTCGCCAGCACGATCCCCATGACCCGGCTGATCACGCTGGCCCCGGTGTTTCCGATGACCCTGTGCACCACGCTGGCCGCCAGCAGGAGCAGCAGCGTCAGGAACAGGACGACGACGAGCATCGCGGCGGTGATCGCCTGATCGGCCAGCGATTCGGTGTGGTTGTCGGTCAGCACGACGATCGCCAGCATCGCCCCCGGCGAGGCAATCGACGGCATCGCCAGCGGGAACACCGCCCCGGCGAGGTGATCCCGGTTGGCTTCTTCGATCTCGCGCTCAGGCTTTGAATCGCCAAAGATCATCGTCATCGCAAAGAGGAACAACACGATCCCGCCCGCGATCTGAAACGAACCGAGCCGCAGCCCGAGCGTTTCAAGCAGGTATTGCCCGGCCACGAGGAAGGCCAGCAGCACGACCGTTGCAATCGCCACCGCCCGCATGGCGAAGTTCCGGTGCAGCCGTTGCGGCACCGATTGCACGGCGAACAGGTAGACCGGAATCGTTCCGACCGGATCGATCACCACGATCAGGGTCACGAATTCGCGGATGAGTGCTGTCCAGTCGAGGGTCAAGTGCCGTCTCCGATCCCGTTTGAGTGCCCTGAAAGGCGCTGTTTCATATCGCCGGCTGGGAGCCGCGACAATGGCCCGCGCCGGTGTTTGCACCGCTCTCCATCACATTGCCGTTGGCGCAAGGGCGTAGAATGCCTTTGCCTCGCGATGCTGGCCGTGGATCGCCCGACCCGCCCGCAATTCGGGCGGTTTGGGCATGGTCCGCCTATCCGGCGATCACCACCATCACCGCCACCAGCGCAAAGCACACCAGAAGCGCCACCATGGCGATCCGGCCGCTCATCCGCGGGTCTTTCGGGTCTTGGCTCATGCCATGACCTCGCGGGCTGCGGCCTCTTGCCCGCGCTTGGCCCGGAGGTTCCGCGCCAACAGGTCCATCGCGGCCATCCGCACGGCGACGCCCATTTCGACCTGCGTCTGGATCACCGACCGGTTGATGTCGTCTGCGATGGTGCCGTCGATCTCGACGCCCCGGTTCATCGGCCCGGGATGCATCACGATGGCGTCGTCCTTGGCGTAGCTCAGCTTCTCGGCGTCGAGCCCGTAGCGGTGGTAATACTCCCGCTCGGAGGGGATGAACCCACCGTCCATCCGTTCCTTTTGCAGCCGGAGCATCATCACCACGTCCGCCCCTTCGAGCCCCTTTTCCATGTCGTCAAAGACTTCGCAGCCGAAATCGGCGATCCCTGACGGCATGAGTGTGGGTGGTGCGATCAGCCGGATCCGGTTTTCCATCTTGCCCAAGAGCATGATGTTGGACCGTGCGACCCGGCTGTGCGCGATGTCGCCGCAGATCGCTACGGTGAGCCGGTGCAGCCGCCCTTTCTCACGCCGGATGGTCAGAGCGTCCAAGAGTGCTTGCGTGGGGTGTTCGTGCCGCCCGTCGCCGGCGTTGAGCACGGTGCAATTGACCTTTTGTGCCAGCAGATCGACCGCCCCCGACTGCGGGTGCCGCACGACCAGAATGTCGGGCCGCATGGCGTTGAGCGTGAGCGCGGTGTCGATCAGCGTTTCGCCCTTCTTGATCGAGCTGGCCTGCATCGCCATCGACATGACGTCCGCCCCCAGCCGTTTGCCCGCCAGTTCGAAGCTCGCCTGCGTCCGCGTTGAGTTTTCGAAGAACATGTTGATCTGCGTCATCCCTTCGAGCACGTCCCGATGCGCGATCCCGCGCCGGTTTTCGTCGGCGTAGCGGTCGGCCAGATCGAGCAGGGTCGTGATCTCTGTGGGGTGCAGCGGTTCGATCCCCAAGAGGTGCATGGCGCGGTAGGGCATGAGGTGTCCTTGGGTTCGGGTTGGCTGGTGGAACGGGTTCGTTCGGTTATAGGAAGCTGCCGCCCGGCGGGCAAGGCGGCGCCGGGTCGTGGCGTGGTCTTGGGCCGCTGATTTTGCGGGCTGCCGCCGGTTTTCGCACCGCGGTGCCGGTCGGTCTGCGCCGTCCCGGCCGATTTCGCCCTGCACTGTCGCCGCGCCCTCTGCCCATTCCCGATGTTGCGCGGTAGACTGTTCCTCATGGAATCGGAGACAGACCCCTACAGCCTGCGGGCGCTGTTGCAGTGGCAGATCGACTGTGGAGCGGATGAGGCCATCCTCGACGCCCCGGTCGACCGCTATGCCTTGGAGGCCAAGCCCCCGCCACCGGTGCCTGCGATGCCCGGTGCGGCGGAGGCTGTTCCCGAGAGTCCGGTTTCTGCTGCTGGCCCTGATCCGGTGGCCGAGGCCCGCCTGATGGCCGATGCTGCGCAGGATCTGCCGGCCCTCGCGGCGGCGATTGCGGCATTTCCGCATTGTGAGCTGCAGAAGGGCGCCCGTTCCATGGTCTTTGCCGACGGTCAGGCCGAGGCCCGTCTGATGATCGTCGGCGAGGCTCCGGGCCGCGAGGAGGACCGCATCGGCCGCCCGTTCGTCGGGCAGGCCGGTCAGCTTCTGGACCGGATGCTCGCCGCCATCGGCATGGCGCGCGACGCCGCCCGCCCGGAGGATGCCGTCTATATCACCAACGTCCTGCCGTGGCGCCCACCGGGCAACCGCACCCCGGAGCCTGCCGAAATCGCGATGATGCTGCCGTTTCTGGAGCGCCACGTCGCGCTGGCCAAGCCCGACATCCTCGTGCTGATGGGCAACACCCCCTGTCAGGCCATTCTGGGCCGCACCGGCATCACCCGCATCCGCGGCCAATGGACCGAGGCTCTCGGCATCCCCGTCCTGCCGATGTTTCACCCCGCCTACCTGCTGCGCCAGCCGCTGGCCAAGCGCGAGGCTTGGGCTGATCTGCTGGCCCTGAAATCCCGCCTGATGACTGGAGCCTCGACATGACCGACGCCGACGAGCCGCGCGCCTTTGTTCCCGTTCGGATTGCGGTGCTGACGGTCAGCGACACCCGCACCGAAAACGACGACCGTTCCGGCGATACGCTTGTCGAGCGGTTGCAGGCGGCCGGCCATATCCTTGCCAGCCGTGCCATCATTCAGGACGACCGGGCCGCCATCGCCGCCGCCCTGCGCAATTGGTGCGCCGACCCGGAGGTCGACGTTGTGATCTCGACCGGAGGCACCGGCCTGACCGGCCGCGACGTGACCGTCGAGGCGCACCGCGATGTCTATGAGAAGGAAATCGACGCCTTCGGCACGGTGTTCACCCATGTCAGCATGGCCAAGATCGGCACCAGCGCAGTGCAGAGCCGGGCGACCGGCGGCGTGGCGGAGGGCACCTATCTGTTCGCGCTGCCCGGCAGCCCCTCGGCCTGCCGCGATGCCTGGGATGAAATTTTGGTCAAACAGCTGGATTACCGGCACAAGCCCTGCAATTTCGTGGAAATAATGCCGCGTCTCGACGAGCATTTGCGGCGAAAATGATCGTTCGTTCGAAAAAAGTCAGATATTTTTGACGGAAATGCGTGGTTCTTGCGTATCACCATTGGATGGCCAAGAATTCCAGCCTTTGCTTGGTGACGATCCGTCACTGTAACCTTCGGGATTTGCACAATGAGTTTCGTTCGACGCATTCTGACCGGCGTATTCCTGATGTCCTTGACGCTGGGCCTTCTGGCCTATGCGGGCAGCCTCGTGTTCGGCGCTGTTCAGGCCCGGATGAACGCCGAGCCGCGCAGCTTTCCCCAGCGCGAGACGGTGATCGCGGTCAATGTGGCGACGGTGGAGCCGCAGCGGATTTCGCCGGTTCTCAACGTGTTTGGCGAGGTGCAGTCCCGCCGCACGGTGGATCTTCGCGCCGCGGTGGGCGGCACGGTGATCGCGGTCGGCGAGAACTTTGTCGAAGGCGGTCGCGTGACCCAGGGCGAGATGCTGTTGCAGATCGACCCGGCGGATGCCGAATCCGCTCTCGCCCGTGTCGAGGCCGATTTGCAGGATGCTCTGGCCGCGGAGCGTGATGCCGAGCGCGCCTTGCAACTGGCCCGCGACGAGCTGTCCGCCTCGGAGGCGCAGGCCGCCTTGCGTGCAACCGCATTGCAGCGTCAGCGCGATTTGCAGTCGCGCGGGATCGGCACGGCCCCCGAGATCGAGGCCGCGGAGCTGGCCGCCTCGACCGCCGAGCAGACGGTGCTGTCCCGCCGTCAGGCCGTCACGCAGGCAGAGGCCCAGATCGATCAGGCCGCGACCCGCACCGCCCGCGTCCGCATCGATCTGGCCGAAGCGCAGCGCACCTTGGACGGCACGACCATCCTGGCCGCGTTCGACGGCACCCTGACCGCCGTGGGCGTGGCCGAAGGCGGGCGCGTCACCGGCAACGAGCAGGTCGCCCAGTTGATCGACCCCTCGGCGCTGGAGGTGTCGTTCCGCGTGTCGACCGCCCAGTATTCCAGCCTGATCGGCCCCGATGGCCGCCTGCAGGGTCTGCCCGTTGCCGTCAATCTGGATGTCGCCGGTGTCGATCTGACCGCGAGCGGCCAGATTTCGCGTGACAGTGCGACGGTGGGCGAGGGCCAGACCGGTCGCCTGATCTTTGCCTCGATCACCGATGCCCCCGGCTTTCGGCCGGGCGATTTCGTGACCGTCGCCGTCGAGCAGCCGCCGATGGACGGGGTGGCCCTGATCCCTGCGACGGCGCTGGCCTCTGATATGACCGTGCTGGTCGTGGGCGAGGGCGAGCGTTTGCGCAGCGCCGAGGTCGAGCTGATCGCCCGCCAAGGCGACGACGTGCTGATCCGCGCCCCCGATCTTGCGGGCGCGCAGGTGGTCGCCGCTCGCACGCCGCTGTTGGGGGCCGGTATCCGGGTCCGCCCGATTTCCCCCGCCGATCTGGCCGCATCGGCCCGAGGCGAACCACCCCCGCCGCCGGCGATGATCGCGCTGGACGATGATCGCCGCGCCCGCCTCGTCGCTTTTGTCGAGGGCAATTCCCGGATGCCCGCCGAGGCCAAATCCCGCATCCTGAGCCAGCTCGAGCAGCCCGAGGTGCCCGCCGAGATCGTCGAGAACATCGAAAGCCGGATGGGGAGCTGACCATGTCTGATCGCGACCTGTCGACATCCAAGGGCATCCTGTCCTACTTCACCCGCCACAAGACCCTCGCCAATCTGGTGCTCGTCCTGATGCTGACCGCCGGCCTGCTGGCCGGTCCGAACATGCGTGCGCAGTTCTTTCCCGACGTGGTCGTCGACTCTCTTTCGGTCTCGTACTCGTGGGACGGCGCCGGGGCCGAGGACGTGGACGCCGCCATCGTGCAGGTCCTTGAGCCGGTCTTGCTGGGTGTCGACGGTGTCACCGGCACCACCGCCACATCTCGCGAGGGCTCGGCCAGCATCCGCCTCGAATTCGAGCCCGGATACGATATCGAGCAGGCCGAGAAGGACATCGAGGACGCTCTCGACGCAATTACCAGCCTGCCCGAGGATGCCGAGAAGAACACGGTGCGCCGGGGCAGTTGGTCGGACCGCGTCACCGACGTGGTCATCACCGGCCCCGTCGGCGTCAACCAGTTGGGTCGCTTTGCCGACGAGTTGGCCGCCCGCCTGTTTGCCGCTGGCGTGACCCGCGCGGATATTCAGGGCGTCGCCGCCCCCAGCACGATCATCGAAGTCCCTAGCCTGTCCCTGATCCGCTATGACATCGGCCTGTCCGATATCTCGACCGCGATTGCCCGCGAGGTGAACGCCGATCCCGCCGGTGACGCAGGCATCGCCCGCGTTCGCACCGGCGTGGAAAAGCGCAGCGCAGAAGAGATCGCAGCCATCGTCCTGCGCCGCAATGCCGATGGATCGACCCTGACCATCGGCGATGTCTCGACCGTCCGCGTCGAGGGGATCGACCGCGACCGCGCCTATTTCGTCGGCCTCGATCCGGCCGTGCAGATCCGCGTCAACCGCAATGCCGACGGCGATGCCATCGAGTTGGAGCAGAAGACCGTCGAGGTCGTGGCCGAGATGCAGGCGACGATGCCTGCCGGCGTGACCATCGAGTTGGTCAATTCCAACGCCGATGCGATTTCGGGCCGGTTGGACATCCTCCTCGACAACGGGATCATGGGTCTGGCCCTCGTCGTCGGTCTGTTGTTCCTGTTTCTCAACGCCCGCACCGCGTTCTGGGTGGCCGCCGGTATTCCTGTCGCCATGCTCGCCGGTGTCGCGGTGATGTATGCCTTTGGCCTGACGCTCAACATGATCTCGCTGTTTGCGCTGATCCTGACCCTTGGCATCGTGGTGGACGACGCCATTGTCGTCGGCGAGCACGCGGATTTCCGCGCCCGAAGGCTGGGCGAAACCCCGGTGCAGGCCGCCGAGAACGCCGCCCGCCGCATGTTCATGCCGGTCTTTTCGGCGACGCTGACGACCGTCATTGCCTTCTTTGGTCTGGTGGCCGTGGGTGGCCGGTTCGGCGATCTGATCTCGGATATTCCGTTCACGGTGATCGCGATTCTCATCGCCAGCCTGATCGAGTGCTTCCTGATCCTGCCCAACCACCTGAGCCATGCCCTTGCCCATAACGCCCGTGAGAAGTGGTACGACATTCCCAGCCGGGTGGTGAACCGGGGCTTCAACTGGGTTCGGATCAAGCTGTTCCGGCCGTTCATGGCCGGTGTCATCGTGCTGCGCTATCCTGTGGTGGCGCTGGTCATCGTGGTGCTTGCCAGCCAAGTGGCCCTGTTCGTGCGCGGCGATGTGCAGTGGCGCTTTTTCTCGGCCCCCGAGCAGGGATCCGTTACCGGCAATTTCGCCATGCTCCCCGGTGCCACCCGCGAGGACGGCGTGGCGATGATGCGTGAATTGCAGCGCGCCACCGAGGCCACCGCCGCTCAGTTTGAGGCCGATACCGGGGTGAACCCGATTGCCTATGTGATCGCCCAGATCGGCGGCAATTCGGGCCGCGCCCTGTCCGGATCCGACACCAAGGAAAGCTGGCAGCTCGGCTCGATCACCATCTCGCTGATCGATGCCGACAGCCGCCCCTATTCGTCCTTTGCCTTTGTCGGGGCCGTTCAGGAGGCCGTGGTCAATCACCCGATGGCCGAGACGGTCAGCTTCCGCTCCTGGGGGTCCGGCCCCGGTGGTGACGACATCGACGTGCAGATCTTTGGCGCTGACAGCGACACGCTGAAGGCCGCCGCCGAGGCGTTGAAGGCCGAGCTTGGCCAGATCCCGGAGATTTCCGGTGCCGAGGACAGCCTGTCCTATGACAAGGACGAGCTCATTCTGGAGTTGACCCCGCAGGGCGAGGCTCTGGGCTTTACCATCGACGATCTGGGTCGCACGCTCCGTCAGCGGTTGAACGGCATCGAGGCGGCCAGTTATCCCGATGGCGCCCGCTCGGCTACGATCCGCGTCGAGTTGCCGTCCTCGGAACTGACCGCCGATTTCCTCGACCGCACCCAGATGCGTGCCGCCAGCGGTCAGTATGTCCCGCTTGCCGATATCGTCACGGTCAGCCGGGAGAGCGGGTTCTCGACCGTTCGCCGCGAGAACGGCGTGCAGTTGATCAACGTCTCGGCCGGTCTGGACGACGACAACCCGGACCGCGCGTCGGCGATCATGAAATCCATCGCCGAGGACATTCTGCCTCGCATCGAAGAGACTTACGCCGTCGGCACCGATCTGGCGGGCCTGTCCGCCGATGAGGACGAATTCCTCAATGATGCCCTGACCGGTTTGATCCTGTGTCTGACGGGCATCTACCTGACCCTGTCGTGGATCTTCTCCAGCTGGACCCGCCCGATCGTCGTCATGGCGATCATCCCCTTCGGCCTTGTCGGCACGATCTATGGCCACAACGCATGGGGCATTCCGATGAGCCTGTTCACGGTTGTCGGCATGATCGGGATGGTGGGTATCATCATCAACGACAGTATCGTGCTGGTCACCACCATCGACGAATATGCCGAGAACCGCGGCATCGTTCCTGCGATCATCGACGGGGCGGCGGATCGTTTGCGGCCTGTGTTCCTGACCACGGCCACGACGGTCCTCGGCCTTGCGCCGTTGCTCTACGAGACGTCGAACCAGGCCCAGTTCCTGAAGCCGACAGTGATCACGCTGGTCTACGGCCTCGGCTTTGGCATGGTGCTGGTGCTGATGGTCGTGCCCGCCCTGATGGCGATGCAGGACGACTGGGCGCGCCAGATTGCCGCCGCCAAGCGCGGGTTCCGCTCTGCCGGAGCGGCGCGCGGCGTGGCTGTGGCCGCCGGCTTGTGGTCGATCGGCCTGTTTGCGCTGCTGGTCCTGCCGGTGCTGCTGACCGGGACGGGATGGCCTCCCATCATGGCTGTCCTGCCGCAGGTGGGCGCGGGCATTGGCCCGGCCCTCGCCGCCTATGCGGCGGTGATGGCGGTGGGATTGATCGTGATCTACTTTGTCACCGCAATCGCCGCAGGACGCGGGGCAAAGCGCCGGGCGTCTGCCGCCTGATCCGGCCCCTAGCCGGTGCAGCCGCGCAGGTCGACCGCCCGGTCGCTGCCCAGCACGGTGATCCGCACCCCGGACCGGTCGAGCGCGAAGCCGCCGCCGTTGCTGTGCACCATGTCGGCCTGCGCGGTCAGTGTCCGCCCCTGCCGCGTGACATCGGTTTCCGAGACCCAGACCTGGGGATCGCTGGTTTCGATCACCACGACCTCTCGGCTGCCGGTGCTGCCGAGCGGGATCGAGGCGGTGATCGTCAGCCCGTTGGCCGTGGGTTGCAGGGCGCAGGTGACCGGTCCTGCTCCGGCCTCTGCTGCTGTCATCGGCCTGTCGACGAGGGCCGAGATGATCGCCGGATGCCGACCGCCGCCCGGTGGCAGCGCCATATCGAAGCTGAGCCGCATCGGCACGCAGACCTCTTCGCAGACCCCGATGTCCAGCTCGCCCGCCGCCCGTGCCGGCTGCCCCGGCGTGCCGGGTTGCAGTTCGACGGGGATCACGACCTGCCCGGAGTAGCCGATCGCCTGCATACCGGAGAGGCTGAACACCTCCGGCACCGGCCAATGAAATTGCGCCGCCGAAATGTTTTCCGACCCCCGCCAGACCACCTGCGGCGGGATCCCGCTGTCACCGGGGGCCCGCCAGTAGGTCTTCCACCCGTCGGCAAGGGTCAGCCGCAGCCCGACCATCCGTGTGCCCTGCGCCGTGTCCCAACCGGGCAGCACGTCGAGCGTGACGATGTCGTCAAGGGTCTGTGCGCCGGTGGGCGCGGCGAGCAGGCAGGCCGCGAGGGCGAGGGGGGCGAGTTGTTTCATGCCATTGATGTGGGCGGAGTCGCTTGAAATGGGAAGTCACGACTGTGCGAGACGGCGCTGTCGTGCTGTTTCGGTCATAGCCGCCGCGCCTGCCGCGGATCGGCGGTTCATCGTTCTGTGATCCCCGTGCGCCTGCCGCCCCCTTGCACGTTTGCCCCCGGTATCACATCTTTGGGGCATGACCTTAGACCTCAGTGGCCAGTTCCTGATCGCGATGCCCGGTATGGGCGATCCCCGCTTTGCCCAAAGCGTTGTCTATATGTGCGCCCATTCCGACGAAGGCGCGATGGGTCTGATCGTCAACAAGCCGACCCCGGAGATCCATTTCAGCGATCTGTTGACCCAACTCGGCATCGATTCGGAGCCGGGCATGCGTGACATCCGTGTGCATTTTGGTGGTCCGGTCGAGCAGAGCCGTGGCTTTGTCCTGCACTCGAGCGATTATCTGGACGGCCCGACCACTTTGCAGGTGGCCGACGACATGGCGATGACCGCCTCGCTCGACGTGCTCGAAGAGCTTGCCGCCGGTCGCGGCCCGTCGTCGTCCCTGATGGCGCTGGGCTATTCCGGGTGGGGACCGGGCCAGTTGGAGGACGAGATTGCCGCCAACGGTTGGCTGACCGCCGCCTCCCGCGCCGACATCGTGTTTGGCCGCGCCAGCGAGCACAAGTGGTCGGCGGCGCTGAAGTCCATCGGGATTGATCCGATGACCTTGTCGGCGGATGCCGGGCGCGCCTGATCCGGCCCTCTCCCCTCAGATCTCGCCGCAGAGGTGGACGCTGATCCCCAGTCGTGCGGCGACGGCGGCCTTGGTCAAGGCCGCTTGCCGTGCCCCTTCGGCATCGTTTCCGTAGGCGACCTGCACGTGGTTGGCCTTGTGCCGCCCCATCATCTGATCGCGGCTGATCCCGCGCAGTCGCGCGTGCATGATCGGCCATTGCGGGGTGGTGTCGGTGAGCCGCCGCAGCGTCTCGCTCTCGGGCAGGGCGACCACGTCGGCCAGTCCGATATCCATGTGCAGCGCACCGCCTTCGACAAAGATCCGCGACCAGACGATGTTGCCCGGTTTGGCGATCCCCTGCACGGTGCCGCCGCCAAGCCGGAAATACATTGGCGGTTGCCGGTGGCTTTGCGTCCCGGCCCAGCCGCCCACGTGATGCGCGGGCGGGGCGGCGCCCGAGATCTCGAACACCCAGATGAAGCCCTCTTCGGTGCCTGACCGGTCGATGTCGCCCCAGCGCAGATCGTGCAGCGTCGTCTCCGCCGGCTGCCCCAAAGCCCGGTGCACCCGCGCGGTGATCAGACCGTCGAGCCCGGCGCATTCGTCGACTTCGTTGAAGTGCACGATGGCCTCGCCCGGCCGGATCGCCGCGCCGGACCGGTCTGGCGCGGGCGGCCTGTCGTCGTTGTTGAGCATCCCCTCGGCCAGATCGGAGGCGGGCAGCAGGTCCTTGAGCCCTTGCTGATACTGGATACCGATGGCCTCGCAGCCGAAATCGTCGGCCAGCCGTGCGGCGGCGATGTAGGTTCGGCTTTGGTCGAGCACTTGCCCGCGTGTCAGATCGGTTTGGGGGGTGTCTCCGAAATGGAAGGTCATCCCCTTGGCTTCGAGCCAGCCGAGCACGGCCTCTGCCTCGTCGTCGCTGACTTGCGTCGCCTCGTAGTAGAGCGCCGATTGCGAGAGCCGTTCCTTGAACACGCCGAGCGGGGCGAGCAGTTCGTCAGGGATGATCGCGTTATACATCCCCATGCAGCCTTCGTCGAAGACCCCCATGATCACCCCGGCGTCACGGATCGCGTCGGCGATGCCGTAGCCTTTCTCTACCAGCTTCTCCGGCAGGGTGCCCGGATCGAACGGCGTCACGTGGCTTGCGTCGTGGTGGACGCTGCCTGTGGCGAGCCAGTTGTCGAGGCCGCTCTGGAACATCTCGTCTTCGAAATCCTCGCTCCAGAGCGTGCTGTAGTAGACACCCGCCTTGGTCAGAGAGCCGTTGAGGTTGAGCATCCCGACCAGCCCCGGCCATTGACCGGACCAGTTGGCCACAGTGAGGATCGGCCCCTTGTGCTGCATCAGCCCGGGCAGGATGTGGTGGCTGTATTGCCAGACCGCCTCGGCCACGATGATCGGCGCGTGCCTGTCGATCCCGGCGAAGGCGTCGAGCCCCTCTCGTTGCGAGGCCAGAAACCCGTGCCCCTGATCGGGTTTGAACGGGTGCGCGCGGGTGAGGGTGTGCCCCTTGGCGGCGAGGCTGGCGGTGAGCTTGGCCTCGACCGCCTGTTGCGCGGGCCAGCAGACCTGATTGGCGGATTGCCTCAGATCGCCGCTGGCGAATAGCAGGATATCGGTCATGGCGTGATCCCTCCCCGGTTGCGTCACGCTAACATGTTAGCATGACAGTTGCGGGTCGGGAACCAATTCCTGACCTAGTCGGAGGCGAGCAGCGCCTCGAATACGGCATAGGCCTCGGGCGCGGACCAGTCGGCCTCGCCTTGCAACCGGGCGAACTCTTGCCCGTCGGGCGTCAGAATCACGGTGACCGGCAGACCGAGCACCCCGAAGTCGCGGGCTAGCGCCTGCCGGGGATCGGTGTGCAGCGGCAGGTTATCGACGCCGATTTCATCGAGAAAGGCCTGCATCGCCTGCGGCTGATTGCGTCCGGTGGCGATGGTGACGACCTCGAAATCGTCGCCGCCGAAGTCGGTCTGGAGCTGCGACAGATGCGGCATCTCTACCCGGCAGGGCGCGCACCAGGTGGCCCAGAAGTTGAGCACCACCCATTTGCCTTCGTAGTCGGCCATCGTCATCGTGCTGCCGTCTTCGCCGGTGAACTCGACGTCGGATCCCCGCGCCAGTTCGCTGTGCACGATCAGTTTGCGCATGTCGCCTGTGCGCAGCCCGTCCAGATCCTGCGCAACCGCGGGATTTGCAAGGCCGGCCAGCGCCGTATAAAGAGCCGCAAAGACGATGTTCCGCATGAACCCTCCGGAGAGATTATGACCAAGACCTCGAATGCGATGTGGGGTGGCCGTTTCGCCGCCGGACCCGATGCGATCATGGAGGCGATCAATGCCTCGATCGGGTTTGACAAACGCCTGGCCGCGCAGGACATCGCAGGGTCGAGAGCCCATGCCGCCATGCTGGCTGCCACGGGCATCATCAGTCCTAGCGATGCCGAGGCCATTCGGGAAGGCCTGCTCACGGTGTTGTCAGAGATCGAGGGCGGCGATTTCCCGTTCTCGACGGCGTTGGAAGACATCCACATGAATGTGGAGGCTCGCCTGAAGGAGATCATTGGAGAGCCTGCGGGCCGCCTGCACACCGCCCGGTCCCGCAATGACCAGGTGGCTGTCGACTTCCGCCTTTGGGTCCGCGATCAGTGCGACGCGGCCGACAGCGCCCTGGCCGCCTTGATGGAAGCCCTGCTGGGGCAGGCGGAGGCTGGGGCGGATTGGGTGATGCCGGGCTTTACGCATTTACAGGTGGCCCAACCGGTGACGTGGGGCCATCATATGCTCGCCTATGTCGAGATGTTTGCCCGCGACCGCGCCCGCTTTGCCGATGCCCGCAAACGGATGAACCTGTCGCCTCTGGGCGCCGCTGCCTTGGCCGGAACGTCGTTTCCGATCGACCGCGAGATGACTGCGGAGGCGCTGGGCTTTGACGGGCCGATGTCCAACTCACTCGACGCCGTGGCCGACCGCGATTTTGCACTGGAGTTCATGGCCGCCTCGTCGATCTGTGCCATGCACCTGAGCCGTCTGGCCGAAGAATTGGTGATCTGGTCCTCCGCCCAGTTCCGCTTTGTGAAGATGTCGGATCGCTGGTCCACCGGATCGAGCATCATGCCGCAAAAGCGCAACCCGGATGCGGCCGAGTTGATCCGCGCCAAGATCGGTCGGATTTTCGGTGCCAACGTTGCCTTGATGACCGTGATGAAGGGCCTGCCCCTGACCTATTCCAAGGACATGCAGGAAGACAAGGAGCAGGTCTTCGACGCCGCCGACAACCTGATGCTGGCCCTGGCCGCGATGTCCGGCATGGTCGCCGACATGGAGGCGCAGGTGGACAATCTGCGCGTTGCCGCGGCCACGGGGTTTTCGACCGCCACCGATCTGGCCGATTGGCTGGTCCGCACGCTGGGCCTGCCGTTCCGCGATGCCCACCATGTGACGGGATCGCTCGTCGCGATGGCCGAGGGAAAGGGCTGCGACCTGCCGGAACTGAGCTTGGCCGATATGCAGTCGGTCCATGCCGATATCACCGATGCCGTCTTCGAGGTCTTGGGGGTGGACAATTCCGTCGCCAGCCGCACCTCTTATGGCGGCACCGCACCCAGTCAGGTGCGGCTGCAGATCGCCCGTTGGAAAGAGGTCTTGGGATGAGAGTTCTGTTCGTCTTGATCGTGCTGGCTGGTTGTGGCGCCGATGGCCCGCCGTTCGTGCCGACGCCGGCTGTGGAGCCCCTTTGAGATGCCGCCGCTGCGTCTGATCTATCTGGGCCTCGCCATCTGGGGCGCGATCCACCCGATGTACTATTTCGTCAGCTACATGCAGACGGAAGGCACCGGATTGGGCGGTCTGATCGACGCGTGGTATGTCAACGCCTCGACCCACGGCCTTGTCTGGGATTTGACGATTGCGGCGATCACCCTGACGGTGTGGATCGTGGCCGAGGTGTCGGTGCGCCGCAACTGGACCGCCCTTATCGCCATTCCGGCGACGTTTTGCATCGGGGTGAGCTGTGGCTTGCCCTTGTATCTTTTTCTGCGGTCGCGTCCGGTGGTGGGCTGAGGCCCCTCCGGGGGCCGTATTTGGGGCCAAAAGAAGCCATGAGTTTGCGCGCCGGACCCGGCGCTTCGGGAGAGTTTGGTGGATCATTTTCTGTACCGTGACGGCCAGCTGATGGCCGAAGACGTGCCGCTGGCCGAGATTGCCGCCAGCGTGGGCACGCCTGTCTATGTGTATTCTGCGGCGACGTTGTTGCGCCATTACCGGCTGTTTGACGAGGCGCTGCAAGGCATGCCTCATCTGGTGTGCTTTGCGATGAAGTCGCTGAGCAATATCGCCGTGCTCAAGCTTTTGGGCGATGCCGGGGCCGGCATGGATGTGGTGTCGGGCGGCGAGTATCTTCGTGCCAAGGCGGCCGGCGTGCCGGGCGACCGCATCGTGTTTTCCGGTGTCGGCAAGACCCGCGAGGAGATGCGCCTTGCCCTTGAGGGTGGCATCCGCCAGTTCAACGTGGAGAGCGAGCCCGAGATGCGCGCGCTGTCCGAGGTGGCCTCGGGGCTGGGTGTCGAGGCGCCGATCACCGTGCGCGTCAATCCCGATGTGGACGCCAAGACCCATGCCAAGATCGCGACGGGCAAGAAGGAAAACAAGTTCGGCATTCCGATCAGCCGCGCCCGCGAGGTCTATGCAATGGCCGCAGGTCTGCCCGGCCTGAAGGTCATCGGAATCGACGTTCATATCGGCAGCCAGTTGACCGAGCTTGCCCCGTTCGAGGCCGCCTATCTGAAGGTGGCGGAGCTGACCCGCGCCTTGCGGGCCGATGGTCACGAGATCACCCGCCTCGATCTGGGGGGCGGATTGGGCATTCCTTACGACCGCGGCAACAACGCGCCGCCGCTGCCGGTCGAATACGGTGAGGTCATTCGCCGCACGGTCGGCGATCTGGGCTGCGAGATCGAGATCGAGCCGGGGCGCCTGATCTCGGGCAACTCCGGGGTTCTGGTGTCTCAGGTCATCTATGTGAAATCCGGTGAGGATCGTGAGTTCCTGATCCTCGATGCGGCGATGAACGATCTGATCCGCCCGGCCATGTATGAGGCCCACCACGATATAGTGCCGGTTGTCGAGGCAGAACCAGGCCTTGAGCAGGCCGTCTATGATATCGTCGGCCCGATTTGCGAGAGCGGCGATACCTTTGCCAAGGCCCGCAGCATGGCGCCGCTGGCCAGTGGCGATCTGGTCGCGTTCCGCTCTGCCGGGGCTTACGGCGCGGTGATGTCGAGCGAGTACAACTCTCGCCTGATGGTGCCCGAGGTTCTTGTCTCGGGCGATCAATTCGCGGTTATCCGCTCTCGTCCCACCTATGAAGAGATGATTTCGCGCGATAGCATTCCCTCGTGGCTTTGATACCCTACATTCAAAGCTGAGCTGTAGGAGAGACACGATCGCCGAGAAGCCGCCTCTGATGCCGAGGCCCACCGGGCCGGAGCCGCTGCCCCATCTGAACTGGCCGGTTCGCCTGACCCGTGCCGGTATGCTGGCCGAGGCCGTGGTGCGCGCGTTCTGGCCGTTGTGGATCGTGATCGCGCTGATCCTTGTGCCGCTGCTGATGGGGTGGCTGCGCCTGCTGACGGAGCAGGGCCTTTGGGCCTTTGTCGCCGTGGCGGGGCTGGCGTTTCTGGCCGCGTTTGGTTGGGGCTTGCGCAAGATGGTCTGGCCCAGCCGTGCCGATGCTCTGGCCCGTCTGGATGCCACGTTGCCCGGCCGTCCGATTGCCGCCTTGGCCGACAGTCAGGCGATCGGCGCCGGTGATCTTGCTTCGGAGGCCGTTTGGCGCGCCCATCTGGCCCGCATGGCCGAGCGCACCCGCGAGGCCCGCGCTGTGCAGCCCGATCTGCGCATTTCCGACCGCGATCCTTACGGTCTGCGCTTTATCGCGGCCCTGTTTCTGGCGGTGGCGGTGCTGTTTGGCGGGGCGTTTCGCGCCATCCCCGGGATCGAGACCACCGCCGACGGACAGGTTCTGGCCACTGGTCCGGTTTGGGAGGGTTGGGTCGAGCCGCCTGCCTATACCGGCCGCCCGTCCCTTTACCTTGCCGATATTCCGCCCGGTCTGTTGATCGTGCCGCAGGGCAGCCGCGTGACCCTGCGCCTTTATGGTGAGCCGGGGGCGCTGACCGTCACGGAATCGATCACCGATGCGCCGATTGCGCCGGACCCGGAAGCGGAGCCGCAGTCCCAGCGGATGCTCGAGGTCGCCCAGAACGGCAACCTGACCATCGACGGCCCCGGCGGCGCGGCGTGGGATGTTCGCATCATCGCCGATGTGCCGCCCGAAGTGTCGATCACCGCGCCGGTCGAGGCCAGCGCGATGGGGGAGATGTCGCTCCCCTTTGCCGCACAGGACGATTACGCGGTGATGGCAGGGCAGGCGGTCATCGCCCTTGATCTGGCAGCGGTCGAGCGCGCCCATGGTCTGACCGTCGATCCCGACCCTCGCGATCCGGTGATCGTCGATCTGCCGATGCCGTTTTCCGGCGATCGCGGCGAGTTTCAAGAGACCCTGATCGACGATTTCAGCCAGCATCCCTTTGCCAATATGCCGGTGACTGTCACCATGAGCGTCACCGATGCCGCCGGCCAAGAGGGCATCGGCATTCCCGAGGGCATGATCCTGCCCGGTCGCCGCTTTTTCCAGCCGGTCGCCCGTGCGGTGATCGAGCAGCGCCGCGATCTGCTGTGGTCGGCCTCCAATGCTCGCCGCGTCGTGCAGGTCTTGCGGGCGGTGTCCTACAAGCCCGAGGATCTGTTCACCTCTGAGACGACCTATCTGCGCCTCAATGTCACTTTGCGTCGCCTTGATGCGCTGTCCCGCGCGGAGGCGCTGACCGCTGAAGAGGTCGACGAGATCGCGCTGGCGCTTTGGGATCTGGCGATCCAGTTGGAGGACGGCACCTTGGCCGACGCCCGCGAGCGTTTGCAGCGTGCTCAGGAGCGTCTGGCCGAGGCGATGCGCAACGGTGCCTCGGACGAGGAAATCGCGGAGCTGATGAACGAGCTTCGCGAGGCGATGAATGATTACATGAACATGCTCGCCCAGAATGCCGAGCCCCGCGACGGCACCGACGAGCCCCAGACCGGCGAGAATTCGACGACCATCACCCAAGATGAATTGCAGGCCCTGATGGACCGCATTCAGGAGTTGATGGAAGAGGGTCGCATGGCCGAAGCCGCCGAGCTGATGGAGCAGTTGAACCAGCTGATGGAGAACCTGCAGGTCACGCAGGGCGAGGGCGGCGAGGGCGGTCCTCAGACCCCCGGTCAGCAGAGCATGCAGGACATGGCCGAAGCCCTTCGCGATCAGCAACAGCTGTCGGACGAGGCGTTCCGCGAGCTGCAGGAGCAGTTCAACGGTCAGCAGCCCGGCCAGCAACAGGGCCAGCAGGGTCAGGAGCCCGGCCAGCAGCAGGGGCAGCAGGGCCAACAGCCCGGCCAGCAACCCGGCAGCCAGCAGGGTCAGGGCCAGAGCCCCGGTGAGCCGTCCGGACAGGGCCAGCAGAACGATCAGGGCCCCGGCGGCGATGGCGGCGGCGATCAGCAGAACATGGGAAGCCTGTCCGAACGCCAGGAGGCGTTGCGCCGCGAGGTCGAGCGTCAGCGCGGCAACCTGCCCGCTCTCAGCGGTGAGGAGGCCGAGGCCGCTCGTCGCGCACTCGATCAGGCCGAGGGTGCGATGGAGGAGGCCGAGGACGCCCTGCGCGAAGGCGATATGGCCGAGGCCATCGATCGTCAGGCCGAGGCGATGAACGCCCTGCGCGAAGGTATGCGCAATCTGGGCGAGGCTCTGGCGCAGAACGAGAACCAGGAGCCGGGGCAGGGCACCCAGCAGGGCGCCGCCGACGGCCGTGTCGAGCCGACCCGCCGCGACCCGTTGGGCCGCCAGTTGGGCAACAATGGCCAGTTCGGATCTGACGAGAACATGTTGCAGGGCAACGACGTCTACCGCCGGGCCGAAGAGCTGTTGGACGAAATCCGTCGCCGCTCCGCCGAGCAGGAGCGCCCGGAGCAGGAGCTGGATTACCTCAAGCGCCTGCTGGAGCGCTTCTAGCGATTAGCTGTCCGTGCCGTCCGGTGCCGGGGCGCTCTCTGGGGCGGGGGTGCTGTCGTCGGCTTCGATCCGCTCCAGCAGCCCCTGCATCTTGATGTCGAGCCAGATCCGACCGTCGTCGACGGCGGCGACATACCGATCCAGCACCGGTGCCGATTGCGGCACGGCCTCGGCGATCCTCGGCGCGTAGGTGTAGATCAGTGCCAGGGCGGCAAAGATCAGCACGACGAGGCTGAACCCGTAGCGGAAGCCGCGCCGGTTCTGCACTTCGACCTCTTCGGCCGTTGGCTCGTGCGCCTCGTCCCGGTCGGAGGCAGACCGCAGCGATGAGTTGATCTCTTCGATATCGGGCAAGAGCTCGCGCCGTGCGCCGGAGCTTGCGGTGACGGCGGCACCGATGGCCGGAGCCGCCTCGCCGCGCATCCGCGCCATCCGTCTGCGGGCTTCTTCGGCCAGTTGCTCTTCGCGATCGAGCGGAGCCTCCAGGCCCAGATCGGGCTGGCTTTCCAAGCCGCCCTGCGCCTCGTTCCGGCGGGCGGCCTCTTCGCGTGCGGCCTCTTCTTGCAGGATGCGGGCGATTTCAGGCGAGACGGTGCTCCGCGCGGTGTGCGCAGGCTCTGGTTCGGGCTCGGGCTGCGGTTCCGGCTCGGGTTTTGGTTCGGGCTCAGGCTCGGGTTCCGGCTCGGGCTCAGGCTCGGGTTCCGGCTCCGGTTCGGGTTCTGGCTCCGGTTCGGGTTCGGGCGCGGGTTCTGGCTCGGGTTCCGGCTCTTCTTCCGGCTCGGGTTTCTGAAAGACCGGCGCCGTAGGCGCTTCATAGGGTTCACCGGCCTCGGCGGCCTCTGAGGCGCCGGGCTCTTCAAACCATGTGTGGCCACAATTGGAACATTGCACGTCCCGGCCACTATCCGGGATCACGTCGTCCCCGATTTCGTATTGCGCACCGCAATTCGGACAAATGAGCCGCATATTGGCTAACTGAGCCCCCGATAGTCTTCCCACACGCCGGCAGCCTATCAACGAAGATCGGCCGCGCCAAGGTTTTGCGGCCGATCTTGCGCCTATGATTGAAACTTGTGGCAGATTTGGGCAGAAGGGGGCAAAGCAAGCAAAGGGGCACCCGTGATCGAGCTGCGCAATGTGGCCTACTCCTATGGCGGGGCAGAGCTGTTTTCAGACTTGTCTCTGTCTCTTACCCCCGGATCATTCCATTTCCTGACCGGCCCGTCCGGGGCGGGCAAGACGACTTTGCTCAAGCTCTGCTATGGCGAACTGACAGCGACGTCGGGCGACGTGCTGCTGTTTGGCGAGGACAAGCGTCAGATGACCCGTGACGGCGTGGCCATGGCCCGCCGCCGCATCGGGGTCGTCCATCAGGATTGTCAGTTCCTCGACCATTTGCCGGTGGCCGAGAATATCGCCCTGCCGATGACCGCCGCGGGCCGGCAATCGGAGGTGGGCGACGATTTGAACGATCTGATGGCTTGGGTCGGTCTGACCAATCAGGCCGCTCAATTGCCCCCCCAGCTCTCTGGTGGCGAACGTCAGCGGGCCGCGCTGGCCCGTGCAGTGATCACCTCGCCGGATGTGATCATCGCCGACGAGCCGACGGGCAACGTGGATTGGGAGATGTCGCAACGCTTGCTGACCCTGCTTGTCGAGTTGAACAAGATGGGCAAGGCGGTCCTCATCGCGACCCATGACCTGAACCTGATCCGCGCCGCCAAGGCGCAGGTTCAGGCCCGTGTCCTGCGCCTTCGCAATCGCAAGCTGCAAGCGGCGGGGGCGGATCTATGATCGGGGCGTTGCGTCGTGGCCTGTCCTTGCTGGCGGGCGACAGTCAGGCGGACCGCGCCGTTCCGCCCACGGGCTTTACCGCCAATCTGACGGTCTTTACCGCCGGTGCGATGGCGTTTCTGGCGGTCTTTGCCCTTGCCTTGAGCCTTGCGGCGGGCCGGTTGGCCGACCGATGGGGCGAAGAGCTTGCCCGCACCTCGACCCTGCGCATCTCGGCTCCGGCCGAGCAGATGGCCGCCCAGACCGCCGCCGCCATCCGCCTGTTGGAGACGACCCCCGGCGTCGCCGCGGCCCGCGCCCTGACGGCCGACGAGCAGCGTGACCTGCTGGAGCCGTGGTTCGGCCCAGGATTGCCGATCGAGAGCCTGCCGGTGCCGCAACTGATCGAGATCATCGAGGTCGACGACGGATTCGACCCGACCGGCCTGCGCGCCCGGTTGCAGGCCGAGGTTCCCGGCGCGGTGCTTGACGATCACACCCGCTGGCGCGAGCCCTTGATCGAAGCCGCGGGCCGCCTGCGGTTTCTGGGCGGTGTCTGTATCGTTCTGATCGCCCTCGCGACGGCCGCGATGATCTCTTTGGCGGCGCAGGCGGCCCTCTCGGCCAATGCCCAGGTGATCCGCGTGCTGCGCCTTGTCGGCGCCCGCGACGCCTATATCGCGCGCGCATTTGTCCGCCGCTTTACCTTGCGTGCCCTAACCGGGGCCGCAGTCGGCACGGTGGCGGGGATGGTCGCCATCCTGTTGCTGCCCCGCGCCGATGTGGCTGGCGGTTTCCTGACCGGGCTCGGGTTTCAGGGTTGGGCTTGGCTGCTGCCGTTCGTCATTCCGCCGTTGGCCGCCGTGGTGGCATTTGCCGCGACCCGGTCTGCCGCTTTGCGCTGCCTGAAGGAGCAATCATGAGAGACGCCATTCAATGGGTCCGCTCGATCATCTTCAACGCCCAGATGTATGTCATGCTGCCGGTTATTGGGATCGTCTACCTGCCTTGGGCGCTGTTCTCGCGGCGCGGTGCGAACGCGGCCTGTCACGCCTATTGCCGGTGGGTTTGTAAATCCGCCGAGCTGATTGTCGGCCTGCGGTGCGAAGTGCGCGGCGAGGTTCCGACTGACGAGGTGATGGTGGCCGGCAAGCATCAGTCATTTCTGGATGTGCTGATGATTTTCGGGGCGCTTCCGCGCGGCAAGTTCATTATGAAGCGTATTCTGATGTATTCGCCCGTTGTTGGCCAATATGCCCGCATGATCGGCTGTATCCCAGTGGACCGGGGCAAGCGTGGGGCCGCGATCCGCAAGATGGTCGCAGATGTGAATACCGGCAAGGCGGTGCCCGGACAGTTGATCATCTACCCGCAAGGCACCCGCATCGCACCGGGCGTGAAGGCACCCTACAAGACCGGGACCGGCGCTCTTTACAAGGAGGTCGGGCAGGATTGCGTTCCGGTCGCCTGCAACGTCGGCGTGTTCTGGCCAAAGCGCGGCGTGACCCGCAAGCCCGGCGTCGCGGTGGTGGAATTCCTGCCCCGGATCAAGTCCGGCTTGACTGGCCCCGAGTTCATGGCAAAGCTCGAAGAGGTGATCGAGACCCGCTCTGACGCCCTGATGGCCGAAGCCGGTTTCGTGCCGAAGCCGCCCGTGGCCCAATCCTGACCCGTCGCTCTTAAAGGGAGTTTGTTCACTATGGAGACCATCACCGATATCGCCGCCCTCGAGGCGCTCTATGGCACTCCGTCGGAGCCGGCGATGATCAAGGTCGCCCGCAAGTTGACCCCGCTATATCGCGATTGGATCACCGCCTCGCGCTTTGTGGTGTTGACCACCGTTGGCCCCGAAGGCACCGACGGCAGCCCGCGCGGCGACGATGGCCCTGTCGTCACGGTAGAGGACCCGCAGACCTTGCTGATGCCCGACTGGCGCGGCAACAACCGGATGGACAGCCTGCGCAACATCGTCCGCGACGGCCGCGTCAGCCTGATGTTCATGGTGCCCGGATCGACGACCGTGGTCCGGGTCAACGGCACGGCCGAGCTGACCGCCGATCCCGCCCTCTGCGCCCGCTTTGACCGTGCCGGCACCCAGCCGCGCACCGTCATCGTGATCCGTATTTCGGAGGTTTACACCCAATGCGCCCGCGCCATCCTGCGCGCCGGCCTCTGGACCTCGGGCGACGAGAGCGCCGGCCTGCCCAGCCCCGGTGCCATTCTGGCCGAGATCAAGGCCGGGTTCGACGGCGAGACATACGATGCCGAATGGTCGGGCCGTGCGAAAGCCACGATGTGGTAGAGCCACCTGCCGCCCCTCCGGAGGTCGCGGCAGCCTACGCGGCCTTCGACGACGCTCCGCGGGATCGGTTGTTGGCGCTACGTGCCCGGATATTCGCGGCCGCCGCCGCTGATCCGGTGATCGGCCCGCTGACCGAGGCCCTGCGCTGGGGCGAGCCTGCCTATCTGACCGAAGCGACCAAATCCGGCACGACGATCCGCCTTGGCGTGCCGCGCTCCGCGCCCGAGACCGCGGCGCTCTATGTCAATTGCCGCACCAGCATTATCGAGGGCCTGCGCGCCCAGTTTCCGGATTGTGACGCGTTTGACGGCAATCGGGCGATCCTGCTGCGCCCCGGCGCGGCGCAGATCGACGATGTTCTGCATGCGGCGATTGCACGGGCCTTGCGTTACCACAAGCCGGCCTGACGCGGATCCATCAGGACAGCGGGCAGTCCTGCACGTCCAGCCGCACACCGATGGTGCTGTCCTGATCGTGCCCCAGCCCCGAGACGTTGACCCGGACCGCTTGCGGCGTCACCTCCACGGCGTCTTTGCCGATGGGCAGAGTCGTCGCCTTGATGTCGAGAATCGCGCTTTCAAACAGCACGCAATCCGTTTCGAAGGTCAGGATATAGCCGTTGAACGCGGCCTCGTAGAAGGTGCCCGGCGGGATGTTCTTGAAGCTGATGTCGATCCGGTCGTCACCGATGTCGATCAGCACCGGCACCACGTAGAGATCGCCGTTGGTTTCCGGGGCCAGCCCGAATTCAGGCCCCGGCCCGACGACCGCTCGGTAGGCGCTGCTTTGCAGAAACGGTGCTGCCGGGTCGTCCCAAGTCTCGACCGAGAACACCACGCTGCGCCCCATCAGCCCTTGTTCTGCCGCCGCAGCCCCGGCCCAGAGCAGGCCGGACAGGGCGACACATAGCGCCGCCCGCATCATCAGGCGGCGAGACCTTTGGAGCCGATGCCAAGATACTTCTTGCGCCGATTGTTGCGCAGGTCCAGCCCGTCGGTGCCGGCGAGGTCAGCGAGCGCCTTGCGGATCGCCTTGCCCACCGCGTCGATGGCCGCCGGGGCATCGCGGTGCGCGCCGCCGAGCGGCTCTTTAACGATGGTGTCGCAGACGCCCAGTTCCTTGAGGTTTTGCGCGGTCAGACGCAGAGCTTCGGCCGCTTCGCGCATCTTCTCGGCGTTCTTCCACAGGATCGAGGCGCAGCCTTCGGGCGAGATCACGGAGTAGATCGAATGCTCCAGCATCAGAACCCGGTTCGCGGTGGCGAAGGCCACGGCCCCGCCGGATCCGCCTTCACCGATGATGACGGTGACCAGAGGCACCTTGAGCGCCAGACATTTCTCTGTCGCCCGCGCGATCGCTTCGGACTGGCCGCGCTCTTCGGCGCCCTTGCCGGGATAGGCACCGGGAGTGTCGACGATCGTCACGACCGGCACGCCGAACCGGTCCGCCAGTTCCATCAGCCGGATCGCCTTGCGATAGCCTTCGGGCCGCGCCATGCCGAAATTCCGTTCGATCCGGCTTTTGGTGTCGTTGCCCTTTTCGTGCCCGATCACCATGACCGCCTGATCGCCGAGCCGTGCCAGACCGCCCATGACCGAATGGTCATCGGCAAAGTTCCGGTCGCCCGCCAGTGGCGTGTATTCGGTGAACAGCGTCTCGATGTAGCTTTTGCAATGCGGCCTGTCGGGATGCCGGGCCACTTGGCATTTCTGCCAGGCCGACAGGTTTCCATAGAGAGATTTGAGCAGATCGCCCGCCTTCTTGTCCAGCGCGGCGGCCTCTTTCTCGATGTCCATCCCGGTGTTGGTCCGGGCCATGGCGCGAAGCTCTTCGGCCTTGCCTTCGATTTCGGCCAGCGGCTTTTCAAACTCAAGGTAGTTTTTCATCAATCTCTCCGACGGGCGGTTGCCCTAGCGATATAGGGCGAGGAACAGGGACATTGCAACTGAACAGCGTCTTGCCGGCGTCCAAAGCCGCCGGTCTGCGCCGTGCGCCGCCCGCTCAGAACGTCCGGCTCAGCAATACCGACCCCGAAAGCCCTTCGGAGATCCCGGCGGTGTCGAGGTCGAAATCCTGATAGCTGACCCCGGCCCGCAGGCTCATCCCGTTGCCGAAATCGTAGGAGCCGCCCAGATCGGCGACCACGCCCGAGACCGGGACGGAGGACAGCCGGTGATCCAGCGTGCCGAATTCGTTGATGCTGACCTGCGCCAGCCCCCAATCGACGGTAAGCTCGTCGAGCACGTGCGCCCCCGACAGCCGCAGCGAGAACCCGTCGGTGTCGATCGGCACGCCCATGACCCGCCCTTCGTATGTATAGCCCGAGGGGTAGAACCGGTTCTCATAGGCGATGTTTGGGAACGACCCTTGCCCGAGGCTGTCGATCCGGGTGTCGATCATCTCCAGCGTGAACAGCGAGGGCACCCCGCCCACGGGCATATCGAGCTCGACCCCGGCGAGGTGCATGAACTTGATCGGCAGGTTGGCGGCTTCGTCCTCGCCGGCGATCTGCCCATAGATCCGAACCGGCGCGATGGAAGGCGGCAGGTCGTAGGAGAAGCTGATCCCGGCGATCTGGTTGGCAGCATCCGGATCGGCGCCAGTCGAGTTCGTATCGCCGAAGATCATCGAGAAGATCGCCTCGAAATCTTCGGGCCGGTCACCGCCGCCCCATTGCGCGGTCCGCTCGAAGTTGATCGTCAGCCCCGGCGCGGGGTTGATCCCGACCCGCATCCCGAAGGTCTTGGCGTTTGGTGTGGCCCGGTCCTCTTCGAGTTGGCCGAAGAACGTCTCGAAATCCCACGGGCCGAGCCATTCCAGCACCGGCAGGTTGAAGGCCGTGGCGTTTTCCTTGCGGATATAGACGGTCGGATGCGGCCGTGCGTTCGACGACATGATAATCGAGCTGAACCGCGACGGCCCCCAGTTTCGGTCGATCTGACCAAAGCCGTAGACCCAGTTGCCGGCATCCAGTTGCACGTAGGACCCGTCGAGCAGCAGGTCGCTGTCTTCGTTGGTGCCGAGGCTGAGCCGGTATTGCAGGACGCCCGCCTGCCCGGTGATCCCGACGCTGGCAAAGGCCCCGGCGTCAAAGCCGAACCGCTCGTTCTGATAGAGGCTCTCGGTGGCGTATCCGGCGGAGACGTCGAAGCTGGTTTGCGCCGTGGCGACCGACCCTGCGAGGATCGTCGCGAGGCAGAGCGGCGTGGTGGCGGCAAGGTGGCGCGTGATCATGGCTATCCCCATCTCAAGAATTGATCCGGGGATAGCAGGATCAGGCGAGGCGGCAAAGCCCAATGCGCCGGGCGCCGCCTGCACGGGCGGGCATCAGCCTGCGATCATCTCGGATTGCCGCACGATGACCTCGGCCTGCTTGATCGAGGCGATATCCACGAGCCGTCCCTTGTAGACCGTGGCTCCCTCACCCCGTGCCTTGGCCTCGTCCATTGCGGCAAGGATTTCGCGTGCCTCCGCCACCGCCTCTGCCGACGGGGTGAAGACCTCGTTGGACAGCGCCACCTGCTTTGGGTGGATCGCCCATTTGCCGACCATGCCCAGCGTGGCCGACCGCCGCGCCTGAGCGCGAAAGCCTTCGTCGTCGCTGAAATCACCGAATGGCCCGTCGACAGGCAGCACGCCGTGGGTCCGGCAGGCCGCGACGATGGCGGTTTGCGCCCAGTGCCACGGATCGGAGTAATGCCGAGCCTCGCCGTGCTGCATGTAGTAGTTCTCCTGCGTGCCGCCGATCCCGGTGGTCTGCATCCCCATCGAGGCGGCAAAGTCCGCCGCGCCGAGCGACATGGCCTGCAAACGCGGGCTGGAGGCCGCGATTTCCTCGACATGGGCGATCCCTGCGGCGGATTCGATAATCACCTCGAAGCTGATCGGCTTGCTGCGCCCTTTGGCCGCCTCGATCGCGGTGACGAGCGCGTCGACCGCATAGACATCGGCCGCGCAACCGACCTTGGGGATCATGATCTGATCGAGCCGGTCGGAGGCGTTTTCGAGCAGTTCGACCACGTCCCGATACCAATAGGGCGTGTCCAGCCCGTTGATCCGCACGCTGAGGTATTTGCTGTTCCAGTCGACCTCGTGCGTCGCGGCGATGATATTGGCCCGCGCGGTGTCCTTGTCGGAGGGGGCGACGCTGTCTTCGAGATCGAGGTTGATCACGTCGGCGGCGGAAGCGGCCATTTTCTCGAACAGAGCCATCCGGGAGCCGGGGCCGAACAATTGACAACGGTTGGGCCGAGCGGGTGGTGTGGGCTGAAGCCGGAAGGACATGTCAGGGCCTTTTGGTAAGGAAATTGCGCTGTGATTGCCTGTGGGGGTATAATATTGCGTGATGATCGGCAAGCCGGTTTTTCGCAGGTGCAGCATTCCGGATGGTTTGCCTTTGAGTTGGTTGCTCTCGCCGCAAGGGTCGTGGGGCCAACTCGGCGCGGCGGGCGCGGCCGCGTGGATGCCGCCGGCTGGCGCCCGAAGGTTGGGAGGATGTTGTGCAATCCCCCGAAACGACGCGCAAGAATTGTGCGGAGCCGGCCGAACCGTCGTTCCTTTCGCAGCACATTCGCGGCAAACTGCGCGATTTTGTGCAACGTTGCCGTCGAAGGAGCCTTCTCATGATTCCCACCCCCTATCTCTTGTTTCTGGGCGATGCGCCCGACCCGCTTGCTGCGAAGGTGGCGCAAGGCATCCGCGACTGGCGACCGGATCACGCGATTGCCCAATTCCGCCTGCCCAACTGCGGCGCGGACATGAAGCTGCCCGACATGACGCTGCAAGAGGCATGGGACGCCGGAGCCCGCACCCTGGTCATTGGCGTGGCCAACCGGGGCGGCGTGATTTCCCCGCTGTGGAAAGAAGTCTTGCTGGAAGCCCTGACGGTCGGCTTTGACATCGCGTCCGGCCTGCACAACCTGCTGCGCGACGATCCCGCGCTGGTGGCGGCTGCAAAGGCGCATGGGCGAACGCTGCATGACGTGCGCGTGCCATCGGTCAAGTATCCGATCGCTTCGGGTGCCCGCCGGACGGGCAAGCGCTGTCTGGCGGTCGGCACCGATTGCTCGGTGGGCAAGATGTACACCGCCCTCGCGCTGGACAAGGCGATGGCCGAGGCGGGCATGAAAGCGACGTTTCGCGCCACTGGACAGACCGGCATCCTGATCACGGGAGACGGGGTTCCGCTGGATGCGGTGATCGCCGACTTCATGTCGGGGTCGATCGAATGGCTCACCCCCGACAACGATCCCGATCATTGGGATTTGATCGAAGGGCAGGGCAGCCTGCACCATCTGTCGTTCTCGGGCGTGTCGATGGCGCTGATCCACGGAGGCCAGCCCGATGCGCTGATCCTTTGTCACGAGCCGACCCGCCCGCATATGCGCGGCCTGCCCGGCCGCCCCCTGCCGAGCCTCCGCACCATGGCCGACACGGCATTGATGGTCGCGCGTGACGCCAATCCCGAGTGTCGGATCGTCGGCATTTCGGTCAATACCGCCGCGATGGACGAACCTGCGGCCCTCGCCTATCTGGCGGAGGTCGAGGCCGAGTTTGGTCTGCCCGCCGTCGATCCGTTCCGGCAGGGGGCGGCGCGACTGGCCGAGGCCTTGGCGGCGGTGTAGCCTTGCCCTTGGCTCGGTCTTTTTGACCGGCGCCGTGTCGTGAGTTTATTTGCCAAGATGAAGGGGCCCGTTGTGTCAATTGAAGTGCGCCCGGAAGCGTTTCCGCTCGCCCGTGTGTTTACCATCAGTCGCGGGTCGCGCACCGAGGCCAAGGTCTTGACCGTGACAGTCACCCGCGACGGTGTGACGGGGTGGGGCGAATGCGTGCCCTATGCCCGCTATGGCGAGAGCCTCGAGAGCGTAACGGCGCAGATTTCCGGGTTGCCCGAGGGGATTGGCCGGGCCGAGCTTCAGGAGGCACTCCCTGCGGGGGCTGCGCGCAATGCCGTCGACTGCGCCCTGTGGGATCTCGAGGCCAAGCAGGCCGGTCGCCGGGTCTGGCAGTTGGCCGGGCTGTCCGCGCCGGGGCCGGAGGTGACCGCCTATACCCTGTCCCTCGACAGCCCCGAAGCGATGGAGGCGCAGGCCCGCGAACATGCGTTTCGCCCGCTCTTGAAGATCAAGCTGGGCACGCCGGAGGATATGCCCCGACTTGAGGCGGTGCGCCGAGGCGCCCCTGCGGCTCGGATCATTGTGGATGCGAATGAGGGCTGGTCCGCCGAGGTCTATGCCGATCTGGCCCCGCATTTGCAGCGCCTCGGTGTGGATCTCGTCGAGCAGCCTCTGCCCGCCGGAGAGGACGCGGCTCTCGACGGGTTGGCCCGCCCTGTGCCGCTCTGCGCCGACGAGAGCTGCCATGACCGGGCGTCGCTGGTGGCGTTGCAGGGCCGCTACGACGTTGTGAACATCAAGCTCGACAAGACGGGTGGGCTGACCGAGGCCCTTGCCCTGAAGGCCGAGGCCCAAGCAATGGGCTTTGGCGTGATGGTCGGCTGCATGGTCGGGTCGTCTCTGGCGATGGCCCCGGCGGTGTTGGTCGCGCAAGGTGTGGCGGTGACAGATCTTGACGGCCCGCTCTTGCTGGCCCAAGACCGTGCCCATCCGTTGCGGTTTGACGAGGCGGGGGTCCACCCGTCCGACGCGGCACTTTGGGGTTAGGAGATTTCGATGCGCACTGTCTACGTCAATGGCGAGTATGTCGCCGAGAATGACGCCAAGATCTCGGTCTTTGATCGCGGCTTTCTGATGGCGGACGGCGTCTACGAAGTGACCTCGGTCATCGACGGGAAAATCCTTGATTTTGAAGGGCATGTCCTGCGGCTGGAGCGGTCCCTTGCAGAGCTTGGCATGCCGATGCCGATGCCGGCAGATGATCTTCTGGCGATCCACCGCGAGCTGGTGTCGCTCAACGCGGTCGACGAGGGCGCCGTCTATCTGCAGATCACCCGGGGCGCACCGGCCGATCGCGATTTCGCCTTCCCGCCCGAGGGCACGCCGCAAACCGTTGTATTGTTTACCCAATCCAAGCCCGGTTTGGCGGGGGATGCCGCCGCCTCCAAGGGTATCAAGGTCATCTCGATCCCCGATATTCGCTGGGGCCGCCGCGATATCAAGACGGTGCAGCTTCTCTATCCCTCGATGGGCAAGATGATGGCCAAGGCCGCCGGCGTCGATGACGCTTGGATGGTCGAGGACGGCATGGTCACCGAGGGCACCAGCAACAACGCCTATATCGTGCGTGGCAACACGATCATCACACGACACCTGGGCAACGAGATCCTCAGCGGCATCACCCGCGCCGCCGTGCTGCGCTTTGCCCGAGAGGCGCAAATGACCGTGGAAGAACGCAGCTTTTCCATCGAGGAGGCCCAGACCGCGGACGAGGCGTTCATCACCTCGGCGACCACTTTCGTGATGCCCGTCACCGAGATCGACGGGGTTCAGATCGGCTCCGGCAGCCCCGGCCCCTTGGCGCTCCGCCTGCGCGAGATCTACGTTGACGAGAGCCGCAAGGCCGCCGTCTGACGGCGACCGACTCAATACCTTAACGGGCCGAAATGGCCCGAAACGGCCTGCGGTATGCCGTCGGTCTGGCGTCGGTATGCCGTCGGTATCGTTTTCGGTATCCGCAATTCCGGGCAGGGTTCATGCAGCGCACGCCCGGCAGGGCAGGGGCGCAACATCTCCCCTTCATCTTGGCAGAAAAACTCCCCGCGGAGCGTCCCGCAGGTGCCGTGATCGCACCGCCCGCAATGACAGACCGACTGACCCGACTAGTGGTCCTTCTTCTTGGCGAAGGCGGCCTTCTGTTCCGGCGTCGCTTCGGTCTGATGTTGGGCGATCCATTCCGAATAGGGCATCCCGTAATAGGCGGCGCGGGCCTCGTCCTTGGACATCTCGATCCCCTCTTCGGCCGCCGCTTCCTGCATCCAGCGCGACAGGCAGTTCCGGCAGAAGCCGCCGAGGTTCATCAGGTCGATGTTCTGCACGTCGGGCCGGTCTTCCATCAGATGCTTGCGCAGGCGGCGAAAGGCGGCTGCCTCGATCCGGTCGCGGGTGGCGTCGTCCATGGGTCTCTCCCTGTGTTGCGGTCTAGAGGATGCCGTAGTGCCGTGCCCCCGAGAGCAGGCTGTCGGTGATCAGGTGGGCGTGATCGGTGCCGGCGGGTTTCATGTCGGGGATCTGCACCACATGCATCCCGGCCGCTCGCGCGCCGACAGTCCCTGCGTCGCTGTCCTCGAACACGAGGCAATGCGCCGGATCGGTGTCGAGCACCTCGGCGGCGTGCAGGAACAGATCGGGCGCCGGCTTGGGCGTGGCCACCAGATCCCGTCCGAGGATCCGCGGGTGCCCGAAGTAGTGGTCGATCCCGGCGGTCTTGAGGTGCGTCTTGGCCGGTTCGGTCTTGGAGTTGGTCGCGACCGCGATCGGCGTGCCCTTGTCGCTCAGATGATCGAGCAGGTCGCGAGCCCCCGGCCGCAGCGGGATCCCCTTGGAATAGGCGTCGAGGACGTGTCCGCGCCAGACCCCGTGAAATTCCGCCAGATCCATCGACGGCCCGAACGCCTCTCGCAGGATGGCGTCGCATTCGTCGTTGACGATCCCCACCATGCTGACCAGCACGTCCTCCCGTTCGGGGTGCCCGAGCTGCCGCAGCGCCACCATGGCGCAGCCGATCATCAGCCGTTCGCTATCGATCAGGGTGCCGTCCATGTCAAAGATGACTGCGCGTATCTCGGTCATAGGCCGGTTCCTTTGAGTGTCTCGTTCAGCAGCGGTGCCAGACGGGCGGCCCAGTCTGCCTGCTGCTGTGCTGTTTCGATCAGATCGTTCCGAAGTTCGATCAGCACGTTCGGTCGGCCATGCGCCAGCGCGTGTTTGTCGATGCTGTCTCCGGGCAGATGCCCAAGATAGGGCTCGTTGTCCCCGATGCAAAGGTCTTCTTCGGCCCGCAGCCTGTCGATCAGCGGCCGCGCCAGCCGGCTGTCCCGGTGCGAATAGAGGATCCCCACATGCCAGGGCCGTGGCGGTCGGCCCCGCAGTTGCGGCGTGAACGTGTGAATCGCGCAGATCACCGTATCGGCCCGCGCCGCCATCCGGGCGTAGTCCTCGTGATAGGGTCGGTAGAGCCGCTCCAGCCGTTCGTCGAGCTCTGCCTGTCCGGCGTGCCGGTTGGCCGGGATGATCGTCCCGTCATAGAGCCGCATCAGCAGCGTGGGGTCGTCTTCCCCCCGGTTCGGGTCGATCACCAGCCGCGAGAAGTTGGTCAGCAGGGCCGGCCCGTTCAGTTCCGCCGCCAGCGCCAGCGTCAGCCCCGCCGCCCCCGGATCAAAGGCGATGTGTCGCCCCATATCCGCCGCCGGAAGCCCCAGATCCCCCCCGTTGACCCACTCGGGCACATGGTTCGTGGCATGGTCGCAGGTGACGAGCCACCGGCCCGGCCGGTTTTCACCGATTATTTCGTGGGCGGAAGGGGTCATTTGACGAGATTTGGGCCTGACATGTTGTTGTCATGCGTCATAGTCTAGTTGTTCGACGAAGTGAAATGGGCAATAAGGGCGCTGAATATGGCGTTACCGCTAACGGCGCCGCCACCCAGAGACAGGGACTAAACCGATGAGACGCCATCGCAATGTTAAAATCGTAGCCACGCTTGGCCCGGCTTCGAATAGCTATGAAATGATTCGCAAGTTGTTCGAGGCCGGGGCCGATGTGTTCCGCCTGAACATGAGCCACGGCAGCCATGACGAGATCCGCGTGCGTCACGAGACGATCCGCAAGGTCGAGGCCGATCTGGGCACTCCGATTTCCATCCTTGCCGACCTTCAGGGCCCGAAGCTGCGCGTCGGTGTGTTTGCCGAAGACGGCGGCGTCGAGCTTGTCCCCGGTGCCGATTTCCGTCTCGACCTCGATTCCACCCCCGGCGACATCGACCGCGTCCAGCTTCCTCACAAGGAGATCTTCGATGCGCTGGAGCCGGGCGCGAGCCTGCTCGTCAACGACGGCAAGATTCGCCTGAAGGTCAAGGATTGCGGTGCCGATTTCGCCAATTGCGAAGTCGTCGTCGGTGGTCAGATCAGCAACCGCAAGGGCGTGAACGTCCCCGACGTGGTGCTTCCCCTCGCTGCGCTGTCCGACAAGGACCGCAAGGACCTCGAGTTCGTCTGCGAGCTGGGTGTCGACTGGCTCGCCCTGTCCTTTGTCCAGCGCAAGGCGGACGTGGACGAGGCCCGCGCATTGGCCAAGGGCCGTGCCGCGATCCTGTCCAAGATCGAAAAGCCTTCTGCGGTGAAGTCCTTTGACGAGATCCTCGAAGCCTCGGACGGCATCATGGTGGCCCGTGGCGATCTGGGGGTCGAGCTGCCCGTGCAGAACGTGCCGCCGATCCAGAAGCGCCTCGTCCGTCAGTGCCGCGCCGCGGCCAAGCCGGTAATCGTGGCGACCCAGATGCTCGAGAGCATGATCGAAAGCCCGATGCCGACCCGCGCCGAAGTCTCGGACGTGGCGACCGCCATCTACGAGGGCGCCGACGCCATCATGCTGAGCGCCGAGAGCGCCGCCGGCAGCTATCCCATCGAGGCCGTCACGACGATGGACAACGTGGCTGGCGAGGTCGAATCCGACCCGACCTATACCCAGATCATCGAATCGAGCCGTGCCGCCGTTCGCCACAGTGTCGCGGACGGCATCGTCGCCGCCGCCCGCGAAATCGCGGAGACCACCAACGTCAAGGCGATCTGCTGTTTCAGCCAGTCGGGCACCACCGCGTCCCTCGTCTCGCGCGAGCGCCCGCGGGTGCCGATCATCGCCCTGACCTCGGAGGAACGCACCGCCCGCCGCATGTGCCTGAGCTGGGGCACCATCAACGTGGTGGTCGGACCTGTCGACCGGTTCAAGTCGGCGGTGATCGCCGCCGTCCGCGCGGCGCGGGCCGAATTGAACGCGTCCGATTCGGACATGATCATCGTGACCGCGGGCGTGCCGTTCAACACGCCGGGTTCGACCAACATTCTTCGTGTGGCCCCCTGCGAGGAACGTTTGATTTATAGTGCCGATCCAGAGTAACCTCACACCACATGTAGTGGTGGAAGGGGCTCTGAATGAACGCTGATCTGTTTCTGGTGGTCGGGATCGTGGTGGTGGCATTTACCATTCCCGCGATCGTCGGTGCCTTTTCCGAGGGCCGCGCACCGCGGGCCGCCGCGATCATGGTGATGATCGGTGGCGGCCTGATTGCACTTGCGGTCTATCAGACCCCCGGCGGCTATCAGGTCTCAGAGATCCCCAGCGTGTTCGCCCGCGTGATCGGTTACTATATCAACTAGACGGCGCTGCCTTCGACATTGCCGGTGGCGCCGGGTGCCGGATTTCAGCTGTATCGCTTCCAGGTTTCCATCTCGATCGCCTTGCGGGTTTCGAGTTCCGAAAGCTCGGTCTGGATCGCCCGCCTCTGTGCCGGATCCGTGGTCTCGGCCAGCCGCTTGTGGGCGTCGCTGATTTGAGCGTTGATGGCCCCGAAGGGCGTCATGTTCCCGCTTTCGGCATAGACATGCGCGAACGGATCGGCGTTGAGGCTGCTCTTTTCGATCGGTTTCCCCTTGCCCGGGAGATCGTCGAGTTCGCCGTTCTCCTCGGCGCGTTTGAAGGCTTTGTCGATGAGAGTTTCGAACATGGCGGGCGCGTTCCGGGGTGAGTGCGACGAAGCCGAGAGGCGTTTCGTCAAAGGTATGCCGGCCGCCCGCATGGTTCAAGGCGGCGCGGATGCATCGCTGCCTTCGATCTCCATGACGAAATAATGCATGTGCGGCCGCAGCATCGGCTGGTCGAGGTAGGTCGTCGTCTCGATCGGTTCTTCGACCTCGGTGAACCCCAACTTGGGGTAGAGGCTCCGCATTTCGACATTGGGCGTCAGCGTGTCTGCGACCAGTCGTTTCAGCCCCATCTCCCGCGCCGCGTCGATCCGCGCCTGAATGAGCGCCCGCCCGGTGCCTGTTCCGCGGGCGGCTTCGCCGACGAAGACCCGTTTCAGTTCGCCGGTCTCCGCGTCCAGCTTTTTCATCATCCCGCAGCCGACGATCTGCCCGTCCGCGTCTTGGGCCAGAACGAGGCAGCCATTCGGCGGCAGATAGGCGTCGGCGTTCGCCCAGAATTCGGCCAGGGCGCTGGTCGGAGCGGAATCGTCGATCTCGAACCCCATCCTGCGCATCCGGGACACGACGGTTTCGTAATATCGGATCAGGATGCCGTTGAGGTCGTCCTTGGGCGGCAGCGTTTTGCACAAGACGATGTTGATCCGGGACATCTGCGCTCCTTGACTGTTGCTTGCCGGGGGTCCACCAGAGTGTCGCAGGGCCGGTGCGCGCCGCGCAACGATTTTCTGACTTGCCTCCCGGCCCGTTGTTCGCTCTTGCCAAGTCGTTCGCACCGTCCTATACGGCGCGCTCTATCGCCCGCACGTCCGGCCAAAGTGGCATGCCGAGTCGCGCGTTTACGACCTCTAATCAGGAGACCGAAATGCCTAAGATGAAGACAAAATCGAGCTGCAAGAAGCGGTTCAAGGTGACGGCCACTGGCCGTATCCTGGCAGGCCAAGCCGGCAAACGCCACGGTATGATCAAGCGCACCAACAAGTTCCTCCGCAATGCCCGTGGGACCACAACCCTGTCGAAGGCTGATGAAGGTATCATCAAGCCAATGATGCCCTACGCACGCTAAGGAGAGACTGACATGAGAGTTAAAGGCGGAACCGTCACCCATCGTCGTCACAAGAAGATTCTGGACGCGGCCAAAGGTTACTATGACCGGCGTTCCAAGACCTTCAAGGTCGCCAAGCAGGCCGTCGACAAGGCCAACCAATACGCGACCCGCGACCGCAAGAACCGCAAGCGCAACTTCCGCGCCCTGTGGATCCAGCGCATCAACGCAGGTGTCCGTGCGATCGACGAATCGATGACCTACTCCAAGTTCATCAACGGTCTGTCGCTGGCCGGTATCGAAGTCGACCGTAAGGTCCTTGCCGATCTGGCTGTGAACGAGCCCGAAGCCTTCGGTGCGATCGTTGGCAAAGCCAAGGACGCGCTGGCTGCTTAAGCCGCGCTTCTGATGGAATTCGAGAGGCCGTCCCCCGGGGCGGCCTTTTTCGTTCGAGCCGGTCGATATGGCTTGACCTTTTGCCCGTCAGATTGCCGACTGCCGGTTCCACAGTGAGGAGAGCCTAGTGTTTCACAGTTCCGTTCTGGCCGCCGCCGCCCTGACCGCCCTGTCCACCGCCGCCTTTGCCGCGACCTGCCCGGCCGATGCCCCCGAGGGCTATCAGTGGCTGTCCGGCTACGTCGACGAATTCCGCGCCGACGGCACCGTCAGCACCTGGTTCACCGACAGCTATGCCCAGCACCCCGAGGACATTGCCCTGCAGGGTCTTCAGGCGTTCTTTGATGCGGGTGGCGATCTGGCTGCTGCCCGTGCCTTGTTTGTCCAGCGCGGTGGCTCCGCGGACGCGTTCGCGGTGGCGATGGCCTGTGCCGGCGTAGAGTAGCCCCGCCGTCGGGCCGCCGTGCCCTTGCAGGCGGCCCCTGACTTGCAACCCGCCCCCCATTTCGCTACCTCCTGCGGGACCAATTCAAGGGGCCCGTTATGGACGATCTCAAAGCCAAGTATCTCGACCTGATTGGGGCCGCCTCGGACGAGGCTGCTCTTGAGGACCTGCGCGTGCAGGCCTTGGGCAAGAAGGGCGAGATCAGTCTTCAGATGCGCGAGTTGGGCAAGATGTCCCCCGAGCAGCGACAGGTCGCCGGTCCGGCCCTGAACGCCCTCAAGGACGAGATCAACGCCGCCCTCGCCGCCAAGAAGATGGCGCTGGCCGATGCCGCCCTCGACGAGCGCCTGAAATCCGAATGGATGGACGTCACTCTGCCCGGTCGTCGCCGTGGCGCGGGCTCTGTCCATCCGATCAGTCAGGTGACAGAAGAACTCATCGCCATCTTTGCCGATATGGGCTTTGCCGTGGCCGAGGGCCCCCAGATCGAGAGCGACTGGTACAACTTCGACGCCCTGAACATCCCCGGTCATCACCCCGCACGCGCCGAGATGGACACGTTCTACACCCACCGCAAGGAGGGCGACAATCGCCCGCCCCACGTCCTGCGCACCCACACCAGCCCGGTGCAGATCCGCTCGATGGAGGCCGGAGGCGCCCCCATTCGCGTGATCTGTCCCGGTCGCGTCTATCGTGCCGACTATGACCAGACCCACACCCCGATGTTCAACCAGATCGAGGGCCTCGCCATCGACAAGGACGTGAGCATGGCCAACCTCAAGTGGGTGCTCGAGTCGGCTCTGGCCGCGTTCTTTGGCGTGCCTGTCGCCACCCGGTTCCGCGCCAACCACTTCCCCTTTACCGAGCCGTCCGCCGAGATCGACATCCAGTGTTCGTGGGTCGACGGTCAGGTCCGCGTGGGCGAGGGCGACAGCTGGCTCGAGGTTCTCGGCTCTGGCATGGTCCATCCCAAGGTTCTGGCCGCTGCCGGCGTCGACCCGGACCAGTGGCAAGGCTTTGCCTTTGGCGTCGGGATCGACCGCCTCGCGATGCTGAAATACGGCATCCCCGATCTGCGCGCCTTCTTCGAGAGCGACCTGCGCTGGCTGCGCCACTACGGCTTTAGCGCGCTGCAGGTGCCGACGCTGCATGGCGGGGTATGAGGTGACGGGCACCGGCGCCACCTTGCGACCGACGAATGTCGTTGAGGCCCGCGTGGCGATGGCCGCCGCGGTCATGCCGGCCAGTGCCGCGCCTCGGCCGATGACACGGCGGGTGCGCCGATGATCTTTACCAAGGATCTCCGCTCGGACAGCGACCAGCGCCGCCGTTACGCCCTGTATGAGATCGCCTATACGATGGCGGACTTTCTGGCTGCGGCCCTGTTTGTCATCGGATCGGTCATGTTCTTTTCCGATGCATGGCAGACCGTTGGCACATGGATGTTCCTGTTCGGGTCGATCCTCTTTGCCTGCAAACCGACGATCCGTCTGGTGCGCGAACTTCACCTTGCCGCCATGGGCGACACAAAAGATATTGCCGAGCGGCTGAAAGACTGAGGACACGCTATGAAATTCACTCTGTCATGGTTGAAAGATCACCTCGACACCACCGCATCGGTGGACGAGATCACCGAGGCGCTGACCGACCTTGGTCTGGAGGTCGAGGGCGTTGAGAACCCCGCCGCCCGGCTGGCCGATTTCACCATCGGCAAAGTGACCAGCGCCGAGAAGCATCCCGAGGCGGACCGCTTGCAGGTCTGTCAGGTGGAGACCGACGACGGCCCGCTTCAGATCATCTGCGGTGCCCCGAATGCCCGTGCCGGTATCACCGTCGTCGTCGCCAAGCCCGGCGTTTACGTTCCGGGCATCGACACCACCATCGGTGTCGGCAAGATCCGTGGCATCGAGAGCTATGGCATGATGTGTTCCGAGCGCGAGATGGAGCTGTCCGAGGAGCATGACGGCATCATCGAACTGCCCTCGGGTGAAGTTGGCGACCGTTTCATCGATTGGCTGGCCGAGAACGATCCCGCCAAGGTGGACCCGGTCATCGAGATCGCCATCACGCCGAACCGCCCCGATGCGCTGGGTGTCCGCGGCGTGGCCCGCGATCTGGCTGCCCGTGGCCTTGGCACGTTGAAGCCACGCGATGTCGTCCCCGTTCCGGCGAGCTTCAAGGCCGATCTGACCGTCGAGATCGCCGAGGATACGCTGGACGGCTGCCCCGTCTTTGCCGGCCGGTTGATCCGGGGCGTCAAGAACGGCCCCAGCCCGCAATGGCTTCAGGACGTGCTCAAGGCCATTGGCCTGCGCCCGATCTCGTTCCTTGTCGATGTGACCAACTTCTTCACCTATGACCGCAACCGCCCGCTGCACGTCTTTGACGCCGACAAGGTGGCTGGCAATCTGCGCGTTCACCGCGCCAAGGGTGGCGAAGAGCTCGTCGCCCTCGACGACAAGACCTATACCTTGCAGGCCGGCCAGATGGTCATTTCCGATGACACCGGCCCCGAGAGCATTGCCGGTGTGATGGGTGGCCTGCCGACCGGCTGCACCGAGGACACCGTCAACGTCTTTGTCGAGAGCGCCTATTGGGACCCGGTCCAGATCGCCTATACCGGCCGCGCCCTCAAGATCAACTCGGACGCCCGCTACCGCTTTGAGCGTGGGATCGACCCGGCCTTCACCATCGAGGGCCTCGAACATGCCGTTCGCACGATCGTGGACAATGCCGGTGGCGAAGCCTCCGAGCTGATCGTGGCGGGCGCGATTCCCGACACGTCCCGCGCCTACAAGCTCGACACCGACCGGGTGCAGAGCCTTGTGGGCATGGAGATTGCCCCCGAAACCCAGCGCTCGACGCTGGAGGCACTCGGCTTTGAGTTCGATGGCGACATGGCGTCGGTGCCAAGCTGGCGCCCGGACGTGCAGGGCGAGGCGGATCTGGTGGAGGAGGTCGCCCGGATGGCGTCTCTCACCAAGCTGGTCGGCAAGCCGCTGCCCCGCAAGCACACCGGCGTGCCCGCGCCGATCCTGACCCCGATGCAGTTCCGCGAGAGTGCCGCCCGCCGCACCTGTGCCGCGCTCGGCTACAACGAATGCGTGACCTATTCGTTCATCGACCAGCCCGCCGCCGCCCTGTTTGGCGGAGGTGACGACGCCACCATGCTGGAGAACCCGATTTCCAGCGACATGAGCCATATGCGCCCGGCGCTGCTGCCCGGTCTGCTTCGTGCGGCGGCCCGCAATCAGGCCCGCGGCTTTGCCGATATGGCTCTGTTCGAGGTCGGCACCGCCTTTCACGGCGGTGAGCCGGGTGAGCAGCATGTGCTGGTGACCGGTCTGCTGATCGGCCGTACCGGCCCCAAGGATGTTCATGGCGAAGCCCGCCCGGTCGATCTCTATGACGCCAAGGCCGATGCCGAGGCGGTTCTGGCCGCTATCGGTGCCCCCGCCAAGGTGCAGATTCTGCGCGGTGCGGACGATTGGTGGCACCCCGGCCGTCACGGCAAGATCTGTCTCGGCCCCAAGAAGGTGCTCGGCATCTTCGGCGAGCTGCATCCCCGCGTGCTGCGCGAGATGGATATCAAGGGCCCTGCCGTCGCCTTTACCATCTGGCCCGCCGAGGTGCCGCAGCCCAAGGCCAAGACCTCGACCCGCGCCCCTCTGGTGGCTACCGACCTGCAGGCCGTCGATCGCGACTTTGCCTTTGTGGTCGATGCCGGCGTGGAGGCTCTGACTCTGGTGAATGCCGCTGCCGGTGCCGACAAGGCGTTGATCACCGATGTTCGGGTGTTCGACGAGTTCATCGGCGGCAGCGTGGGCGAGGGCAAGAAATCGCTCGCCATCACGGTGCGCTTGCAGCCCACCGAGGCGACCTTGAAGGACAAGGATATCGAGGCCGTCAGCGCCAAGATCGTCGAAAAGGTCAGCAAGGCCACCGGCGGCGTGCTGCGCGGTTGAATTTGAGAGGGCCGGGGGTGAGACCCGGCCCATTCCGGGCCGTACCTTCGGTCGCCCTGCGCTGACGAGATCAGGCCAAGGCGTATTTGTCGCCGACGTCTTCTCTGACAGGATGGGTGTCGTAGAATATCGACATCGACGCGAACCGGCCGCTTTCGCCGAACTTGAAGTAGTCGACGCCCTGAAACACGAATTGCTCGCCGCTCTTTAGCGTCCAGTCATATTCGAAATGCGCGGCGGCGCTGTCGCCGTTTTCTCCGAGCAGGACGTCAAAGACCGTGAGCTTGCTCGCGTCGGAGGCGTTGCCAAGTTTCTCAAAGAACTCCGCTGCGTGCATCTTGCCCAGGAATGGTGAGATGACATGTGCGTCGTCTTCAAACAAGCGGACGATCCCGTCAGTGTCGGATGCCGTCAATCGTTCGAAGTAGGTTCGGACGAGGGCGGTCTTGTCGTTAGGTGTCATAGACCCGTTCCATTCCACGGCGTGTTGCGATTCACGGGACGATAGTGGAACACTGTGCAGGTTCAACCGTCCCGGAGCAAGCGAGCCTCGGGGCGTGTGCGAGCCCTTGGCCCCGATCGCTTGATAGGGCAGGGTGGCTCCGCAAAAGGGAGGCACTGATATGCTGAAGGTTTATCTGTCGGGCGAGATTCACACCGACTGGCGCGAGCAAATCACCGAAGGGGCCGAGGGGCTGGACGTCGTTTTCAGCGGCCCGATGACCGATCATGCCGCCAGCGACGACTGCGGTGTCGCCATTCTGGGCGAGGAGCCGAACAAGTTCTGGCACGACCGCAAGGGCGCGCAGGTCAACGCGATCCGCACCCGCAAGGGGATTGCCGACGCCGATGTGGTCGTTGTTCGCTTTGGCGATCAATACAAGCAGTGGAATGCCGCCTTCGATGCGGGCTATGCCGCCGCCTTGGGGAAATCGCTGATCATTCTGCATGGCCCGGATCATGCCCATGCTCTCAAAGAGGTCGATGCCGCCGCATTGGCCGTGGCCGAGGAGCCGGCGCAGGTCGTCCAGATCCTGCGCTATGTTCTGACCGGCCGTCTGCCGGGCTGACCGCCGTGCTGGAGCTTCGTCCGAATTGCGAGTGGTGCGACAAGGATTTGCCCCCCGACAGCGCCGAGGCGATGATCTGCACCTATGAGTGCACCTATTGCGCCGATTGCGTCGAGCAGGTGCTGCACAACGTCTGTCCGACCTGCGGCGGCAATTTCGTGCCGCGCCCGATCCGCCCGAAGGTCAATCACCGGGCGGGCAAGGCGCTGGGGTTGGGCCATCATCCGGCCTCGGCCCATCGCGTACATTCGCAGTGGTCGCGCGAGCAGGTCGCGGAGCAAAGCGCCCGGCTCAGGGACGTGCCACCGGCCGAGCGTTAGGCCGCCTTTTCAGCCAGATAGAAATGGATCTGGGCGGGCAGGGCGAAGCCGTCCTCGTCTTCGAATGCCTTGAAGATCTCGGTGAGGCTGTCCGTCAGGTGCAGCAGTTCGGTGGAGCCGCCGCCGGTTTCGCGCACGATCTTGCTGATCGGGCCGACCGCCGACATGAGTTGAGCCGCCCCGGACGCCCCTTGCGGATGGGTCAGCGTCAGGTCTTCGGTCTCGACCCGGGCATTCACGAAGCCGGCGTCGTTCAGGATGCTCAGGACGTAGTCCGGATTGCTGAAGCCCATCGGGCCGGGGGCGCCGGGTTCGGGGCGCGGCTGCGGGCCGTGGTGCGCCTCGACCACCCGTCGCGGACCGTCGAACCACGGGTTCTTGGGCATCGGCGCCCAGCAGCCCATGACGAGCCGCCCGCCGGGCCGCAGCGCGCCGAGCAGGTTGCTAAAGGCCGCGACCGGATCGGAGAAGAACATCACCCCAAAGCGCGATACGATCAGATCGGCGCTTTCGGCGGCGAAATCATAGGTTTGCGCGTCGGCTTCGATGAAGGTGACGCTGTCGCCGTGGTTGACCCTCGCGAGGTTGAGCATCGGGACCGAAATGTCGATCCCGGTGACGCTGCCCGATGGGGCCGCCTCGGCAAAGGCCTGAGACACCGCGCCGCTGCCGCAGCCGACGTCGATGACGTCGGCGTCGGGCTTGGGGTCGGCATGGGCGAGCAGCCGTGGGGTCAGCGCCCCGTGCACCGATTCCAGTTCGGCATCCTGTGCGACCCAGCCCTTGACCGGCCCGCCATTCCAGAACTCCCGTTGATCGGCGTTGACGTCCGTGTCGGTCATGGCGATTCCTTTGGGCGATGGCGAGGCTATGTGAGGATCATAGCGGCAGCGCGGTCGTCTGTCTCACTGTTCGCAGGGCGAAGCTCGATTGCATCTGCGCCACCCCCGGCAGCGTCGCCAGATAGCGCCGGTGGATCCGGGCGAAATCCTCGGTGTCGCCGGCCACCACCTTGAGCAGATAGTCCGCCGTGCCTGCCATGAGGTGACATTCGAGCACGTCCGGCACGAGGGCCACCGCCCGCTCGAAGGCGTCGAGCACCTCGTCGGCCTGACCCGACAGCGTGATCTCGACGAAAACCGTGGTGGGCCGCCCCATCTTGCGCGGATTGAGCAGGGCGACGTAGCCCTTGATCCAGCCCTCTTTTTCGAGCCGCTGCACCCGCCGGTGGCAGGCCGAGGCCGAGAGGTTGACCTGTTCGGCCAGCACGGCGTTGGACAGCCGTCCGTCCTTTTGCAGGGCGTCGAGGATTCGCCGGTCGATGTGGTCGAGCGCGCTCATTCGCGTGTTCCTTCGAAGAAAGTGTCGTTTGGCGCAATTTGCCACGGAAAAATGCCCCATGAGCGTCGAAGGTCGCCCGGAAATTGCGATGATGCAAGCGCATAGTCCGCGCGGAAGAGGAGATACCCAATGCATATCGGTTGCCCGAAAGAGATCAAGCCACAGGAATTTCGTGTCGGTCTGACCCCGAACGCCGCCCGCGAGGTCTTGGCCCACGGCCATACCGTGACGGTGGAGACGGGCTGTGGCGTCGGCGCCGGATTTGTCGATGAGGACTACGTCGCCGCCGGGGCTGCCATCGTCGGCACCGCCGCCGAGGTCTTTGCCGCCGCCGACCTGATCGTCAAGGTCAAGGAGCCGCAAGCCGTCGAGCGCAAGATGCTGCGCGAGGGACAGGTGCTGTTCACCTATCTGCACCTTGCCCCCGATCCCGAGCAGACCCGCGACCTGATCGCCTCGGGCGCGACCTGCATCGCCTATGAGACCGTCACCGACGATCGTGGTGGCCTGCCCCTGTTGGCCCCGATGTCGGAGGTGGCCGGTCGTCTGGCCCCGCAGGTGGGCGCGTGGACCTTGCAGAAGGCCAATGGCGGTCGCGGTGTCCTGATGGGCGGCGTGCCGGGCGTGGGGCCGGCCCAAGTGGTCGTCATCGGTGGCGGTGTCGTCGGCACCCATGCCGCCAAGATTGCCGCCGGCATGGGGGCGGACGTGACCGTGCTCGACCGGTCGCTGACCCGGCTGCGCTATCTCGACGATGTCTTTGGTGGCACCTTCAAGACCAGCTATGCCAGTCAGGGCAACACCGCAGAGTTGGCCGCCGCGGCCGATATGATCATCGGTGCGGTCCTGATCCCGGGCGCTGCCGCGCCCAAGCTGATCAGCCGGGCGCAACTGGCCGATCTCAAGCCCGGTGCGGCGCTTGTGGATGTGGCCATCGACCAAGGCGGCTGTTTCGAGACATCGAAGGCCACGACCCACCAGGATCCGATCTATGAGGTCGACGGCATCATGCATTACTGCGTGGCCAACATGCCGGGCGCGGTGGCCCGCACCTCGACGATTGCGCTTGGCAATGCCACCTTGCCGTTCCTTCTTAACCTCGCCGACAAGGGCTGGCGCAAGGCCTGTGAGGACGACCCCCATCTGCTGAACGGTCTGAACGTTCATGCGGGCCAGCTGACCTACTACGCCGTGGGCAAGGCTCTGGGCATCGACGTGCTGGCCCCGAGTCTGGCGCTCAAGAAGTAGCCTGCCTGCGCGACGGAAAACCGGCGGGGCGACGTATAGCGACCAATGCACTTGCTTTGGAGCTTTCGATGTCGTCCCGCCTGTCTGCCTTTTTTGACCGCACCTCGCCGTATCTGTTGTGGTTTGTCTTGTCCTTGCCTGCCTTGGGGATGATCAACACCCTGATCAATGCCGAGAGCGACCGGGTTCTGCATTTCCTGCTGCACCCGACGGGCGAGACCTCGGCCCGCCTGCTGATCGTCTCGATGATGGCGACACCGCTCATGCTGCTGTTCAAGGGCAGATACGGATCTCGCTGGCTGGTGCGCAACCGCCGCTATCTGGGCGTGGCCGCCTTTGCCTATGCGGCTTTGCACACGATGTTCTATCTGATGTCCGAGCCGTTTTCGCGGGTCCTGGCCGAGGCCACGGATCTGGAGATCTGGACCGGCTGGGTGGCATTTGCCATCTTTATCCCGCTGGCGGCGACCTCGTTCGACTATGCGGTTCGCCGGATGGGCACAGCGTGGAAATCCCTGCAACGCTGGGTCTATGCCGCCGCTGTGCTGACCCTGATCCACTGGGCGTCGCTGCATGATTGGCGCAGCCCGGAGGCCGCGATCGTTCACTTTGCCCCGCTGGCCGCGCTGACGCTGTATCGCTTGTGGTGGGTCTATCTGCGCCGTCGTCCTTCGGCGCTGGCGTAGTCCGCGCCACCAAAGCCGATCTGCCAACGAAAAAGGGCCCGCCGGGGAGGCGGGCCCTTGATTGGTATTGGGTGGCTTAGCGGCCAGCTTTGAGCTGATCGCGGATTTCCAGCAGCACGTCCAGTTCGGACGGGCCGGTTGCGACCTCGGGGGCCACTTCTTCGGGCTTTTCAGCGGCGGCTTTGACCCGGTTGACCATCTTGACCAGCATGAACACCACGAAAGCGATGATCAGGAAGTTGATGACGGCCATCAGGAAATTGCCGATGGCGAAGACCGAGATGCCGGCTTCGGTACAGGCTGCGACGGAGGCGCATTCGCCGTCGCCCAGCACGTAGAACCAACCGGAGAAGTCGATGCCGCCGGTGAACAGGGCGATGATCGGATTGATCAGATCGCCCACGAGCGAGGTGACGATGGCCGTGAAGGCCGCACCGATGATGATACCAACGGCCATGTCCATGACATTGCCTTTGGCGATGAAATCTTTGAATTCGTTAATCACTGTTTTGTCCCACTTCATTGGCTGCGCGCTTTGATCGAAACGCCAAATGCGCGTGTGTGCACTGCCTTACCGCTGTTTTTGCACATCTTCACGGGTTTTTTTCGGCCTGCTTCCCCTTAGATAACAGATCTTAACGTCTCTCCCAAAAGGTTAATAACATGAGCGATCTGACTGCATTCGAGATTACCAAACGCTGGCCGCCCGCCAATTCGGAGGTGATCCAGTTGTATTCCTATCCGACACCGAACGGTGTGAAAGCGTCGATCGTTCTGGAAGAATTGGGCCTCGACTACGAGCCGCATCTGGTGACCCTGTCGGATGCCGATGTGAAATCCGATGCGTTTCTGTCGCTGAACCCGAACAACAAGATCCCCGCGATCATCGACCCCGACGGCCCGGACGGCCAGCCGATCGGCCTGTTCGAGAGCGGGGCGATTCTGATCTATCTGGCCGAGAAGGCCGGAAAGCTGCTCGGAGACACGCCGGAGCAGAAATACAAGGCGATCCAGTGGGTGATGTTCCAGATGGGCGGCGTCGGCCCGATGTTTGGCCAGCTTGGGTTCTTTGTGAAATTCGCCGGATCGGAGATCGAAGATCCCCGCCCGCGCGAACGCTATATCGCCGAAGCCAAGCGGTTGCTTGCGGTTCTGGACAAGGAGCTCGAGGGTAAGGACTGGATCGTCGGTCCGTTCACGATTGCCGATATCGCGCTGGCTCCGTGGCTGGCCGCGCTGGATTTCTATGGTGCCGAGGATCTGGTCGGCTGGTCCGATCTGAAGAACGTGCCCGCCTATGTGGAGCGGTTCAACGCCCGTCCCGCCGCCGCAAAGGGCAAGGGTATTCCAGCCCCGAAGTGAGGCTGCCTTTGGCGGACCGACCCTCCGGGGGGAGTTTTTTGGCCAAGATGAAGAGAGGGCCGCGCTTTGATGCTGCGGCCCGATCCCGCAAACAACAAACCCCCGGGCGGGTGCCACGGGGGTTTGGTATTCTCAAAAGCTTGCGGCGGGATGCTTAGAGCAATCCTTCGCGCTGGAGCTTCTTCCGAGCCAACTTGCGCTGACGGCGGATCGCTTCGGCTTTCTCGCGAGCTTTTTTCTCGGACGGCTTCTCGAAATGTTGCTTGAGCTTCATTTCGCGAAACACACCTTCGCGTTGCAGCTTCTTCTTCAGAGCCCGGAGGGCCTGATCGACGTTGTTATCGCGAACACTGACCTGCATGTGGTTTTCACCACCTTTCTAGTTTGAGTTGCAAGGATTTGCAGGAGTGCGGCGTATAGCAAAGCCCTTGTCAGTTGTCTAGACTGAACCATGTCATTCGGCAGAGTTCAAAGGAGTGTGTCATGTCTCGGACTGCCCAAAGCCCCGAAGTGGACCGTCTGGTTCACGCCATTCTGCCGCATGTCGCCTTTGATGGCTGGTCTGACGTGGCCTTTGCCGAGGCTGTTCGCGATGTTGGCATGTCGCGCGAGGCCGCCCGTGCCCTGTGTCCGCGTGGTGCCGTCGATCTGGCGGTGGCCTTTCACAAGGCGGGCGATGCCGCGATGGTTGCGGCCGTGGAGGCGGCGGATCTGGGGTCGATGCGCTATTCCGACCGCGTGAGCTTTGCGATTCGCGCCCGCCTTGCCGCGGCTGCCGACAAGGAGGCTGTTCGCCGCGGATCGGCCTTGTTCGCGCTGCCGCATCTGGCCGCGGAGGGTGCTGCGCTGATCTGGGGCACGGCCGACACCATTTGGACGAGCCTTGGCGACACTTCGACCGATGGCAACTGGTACACCAAGCGTGCGACCTTGGCGGCGGTCTATGCCTCGACGGTTCTGTTCTGGCTGGGCGACGATTCGTTTGAGGAGCAGGCGACCGACGATTTCATCGACCGCCGCATCGACAACGTGATGCAGGTCGAGAAGATCAAGGCGCAGGTGAACGCCATGCCGTTGCTCAAGCCGGTGACGGCCCCCTTTGCCGCGTTTATGGAGCGCGTTCGTGCCCCCAGTGCCGCCGCATCCGCCGAGGATCTGCCGGGCCGCTGGACCCAGCCGCGCTGAGCCTCGCCCCCTGATGCCTGTTCCCTTTCGCGTCGCGCTTTGGGATAGAAGAGGTCACAGCAGAGGGGACCCGTGATGACAGCCAAAATGCGTGCCGTTGAGATTGCCCAACCGGGTGGACCGGAGGTTCTGACCCTTGTGGAGCGCCCCTTGCCGGAGCCCGGTCATGGTCAGGTGCGCCTGAAGCTCGCTTATGCCGGGGTGAACCGCCCGGACGCCTTGCAGCGTGCCGGTGCCTATGCCCCGCCACCCAATGCCAGCGATTTGCCCGGCCTTGAGGGGGCTGGCGTGGTCGATGCCGTGGGCACCGGTGTGGCCGGTCTGGCCGTGGGTGACGAGGTTTGCGCTCTGCTGCCCGGCGGTGGCTATGCCGAGTATGTCGTGACCCCGGCTGCCCATTGCCTGCCGATCCCCGACGGCATGGATATGCGCGCCGCGGCCTGCCTGCCGGAAACATACTTTACCGTATGGTCGAATGTCTTCATGCGTGGCGGCCTGAAGGGTGGGGAGACGTTTCTTGTGCATGGCGGCTCTTCGGGCATTGGAACGACGGCGATCCAGTTGGCCGCCCATTTCGGGGCGCAGGTCTTTGCCACGGCCGGATCGGACGAAAAATGCGCCGCCTGCGTCAAGCTGGGCGCGGAGCAGGCGATCAACTATCGCGAGGCCGATTTCGTGGAGGTGATCCGCGCCGAGGGCGGGGCGGATCTGATCCTCGACATGGTCGGCGGCCCTTATATTCCACGCAACATAAAGGCGCTGGCCGATGATGGGCGCTTGGTGCAGATTGCGTTCCTGCAAGGGCCGAAGGTCGAGTTGAACTTTGCCCAGGTGATGACCCGCCGCCTGACCATCACCGGCAGCACCTTGCGTCCGCAGTCCGATACCGCCAAGGCGCTCATTGCCCGCCAGCTTTTGGCAGAGGTCTGGCCGCTCTTGTCGGATGGCACTGTCGCCCCTGTGTTGGATCAGGTGTTCGACCTTGCCGACGCCTCTGCCGCCCATGCGCGGATGGAAAGCTCGGCCCATATCGGCAAGATCTGCCTCAAGATCGCCTGACCCGGACCGATGCGGCCGCCGGTAGCGGTCAAACGTGGCGTCCCTGATCCGTGCCGCGTCGATTTTGCACTGTTTTCCCGCAGCGTGGCGCGGTAACAGGGGCGAGTAATTTTCTTGCTCGTCTTTGGGAGAATAGCCGATGAAGGTCCTCGTGCCTGTCAAGCGCGTGATTGATTATAACGTGAAGGTTCGCGTCAAAGCGGATGGTTCCGGTGTCGATCTCGCCAACGTAAAGATGTCGATGAACCCGTTTGACGAAATCGCTGTCGAAGAAGCGATCCGTCTGAAGGAAGCCGGCAAGGCGGATGAGGTCATCGCCGTCTCGATTGGTGTCAAGCAGAGCCAGGAGACGCTGCGCACCGCGCTGGCCATGGGTGCCGACCGTGCGATCCTTGTCGTCGCGACCGATGATGTGCACAACGATATCGAGCCGCTGACCGTCGCCAAGATCCTCAAGGGGATCGTGGACGAAGAGCAGCCCGGCCTTGTTCTCTGCGGCAAGCAGGCGATCGACAACGACATGAACGCCACTGGTCAGATGCTCTCGGCCCTGCTCGGCTGGTCTCAAGCGACCTTTGCCAGCAAGCTGGAGATCGACGGCGACAGTGCCAAGGTCACCCGCGAAGTGGACGGCGGATTGCAGACCATCGACGTCAAGATGCCTGCCATCGTGACTGTCGACCTGCGTCTGAACGAGCCTCGCTATGCCTCGCTGCCCAACATCATGAAGGCCAAGAAGAAGCCTTTGGACGAAAAGACGCCCGCCGATTACGGCGTCGATCCCGCGCCGCGTCTGACCATCGTCAGCACCGCAGAGCCGGAGGCCCGCAAGGCGGGTATCATCGTCGGGTCCGTCGACGAGCTGGTTGAGAAACTCAAAGAAGCGGGGGTCGTGTAATGGCTGTTCTTCTGATTGGTGAAGTGACTGACGGTGCGCTGGCAATGGATGCCACCGCCAAGGCCGTGAGCGCGGCTGCCGCGCTGGGCGATGTCGTCGTTCTGTGCGCCGGTGCAAGTGCGAAGGCGGCTGCCGATGAGGCGGCGACGATCGAGGGCGTGTCCAAGGTGCTTTGTGCCGAGGATGCGATCTATGGCCACCGTCTGGCCGAGCCGACTGCGGCGCTGATCGTGTCGCTGGCCGGTGATTACAGCCATATTGCCGCCCCTGCGACGACCGATGCCAAGAACATCATGCCCCGCGTTGCGGCGCTGCTCGACGTGATGATGATCTCTGAGGTCACCGCCGTGATCGACGCCGATACTTTCGAGCGCCCGATCTATGCGGGTAACGCCATCCAGACCGTCAAATCCGCCGATGCGACCAAGGTGTTGACGATTCGCGGTGCCGGCTATGACGCCGCACCGGTGGGTGGCTCTGCGTCGGTCGAGATGATCGGCGCGGCCGCCGATCCGGCCCTGTCGTCGTGGGTCGAAGACAAGGTTGCCGAGAGCGACCGCCCTGAGCTGACCAGCGCGGGCGTGGTTGTGTCGGGTGGCCGTGGCGTCGGCTCCGAGGCCGACTTCGCGCTGATCGAGGCTCTGGCCGACAAGCTGGGCGCTGCTGTCGGTGCGTCGCGTGCGGCGGTCGATTCGGGCTATGCCCCGAACGATTGGCAGGTGGGCCAGACCGGCAAGGTCGTGGCACCGGACCTCTACGTCGCTGTCGGCATCTCGGGTGCCATCCAGCACCTCGCCGGGATGAAGGACAGCAAGGTGATCGTGGCGATCAACAAGGACGAAGAGGCTCCGATCTTTCAGGTCGCTGATTACGGCCTCGTGGCGGACCTGTTCACCGCCGTTCCCGAGCTGACCGAAAAACTCTGAACTCATCGCAGATGGGTGTGACGAAGGGGGCCGCGTGCCCCCTTTTTCATGTCCGGTGAGGTTTGGTTGTCAGAAGCCAGACCGGATGCTCTGTGTCAGGGCTTCGGCGGCCTCTTTGTGGGCGCGGACGCCCAGCATCGCCTTGGCGGCGACGGCCTGTCCTTCGGGCACGATCATGTCGGTGGTGTTGTTGGCCCGCGCCTTGGCGCTGGGCTGCACCAGAACGACGCTGCGCACGATCGGCCGCAATTCGTCGATCATGCTGCGCGTGATGAACAACGGGTCCGAGCTGAGCGGATCCGGGCGGTCGGCCCAGTGGGCATCGGTGGGCAGGTGATCCGAGAACCAGAGCAGCAGGGTGTTCTTGCCGACATCCTGCAGGAACCCTTTCATCCGGGCGCGCCATGCCTGCTGAAGCTCTTCGCGGATGATCTCGAACCGTTCCGGCGAGACCTTGTAGAGCCGGGTCAGCAGGTGCCGGGTGAAGCAGACTTCGGTAAAGTCGACCTCGGGATAGATCGCCCGCAGTACGCTGGAGGCCCGCACGAAGCGGTCGTTGCGCCGCGGATGCACCGTGTAGAACCGGTTGGACATGTTGTGCGCGCCCATCACCTGAACGACGTTGACCTCCGCCTTCTTGGCGGCGTTCTGGACAACCGTTTCATGCAGGAACGCGTCGATGGAGGCATTCACCGCGCCGAAATTCACGCAGGTCGTTCCCATCATATCCTCGATCATCTGGGGAAACGGCCGGGGAATGAATTTCCCGTAGGTCTCGGTCCCGCCGATGAAGGTCAGATACTTTCCTTCGAGGGATTTCTTGGGCCCCCGGAAGAACAGTTTCGAATTTCCGTATCTGCAGGTACCATAGCTGATACCTGCGCTATCCAGCGTCTCGTGCTTCATCGAACACCCACCGTTATTTCACTCACCGACGCCAGATTCGCCCTAAACGATTGAGGATTAGCTAAACTGGCAATTCACAACTGATTTTAAGGGATTTGCGGCCTTGCCGCCGGGGTCGGGCCGGGCCTATTGTGCCCCGGACACAGCATCAGAGAGTAAGACCGTATGGCCATTAACCGAGTGGGCGTTGTAGGCGCAGGCCAGATGGGCAATGGCATAGCGCATGTCTTTGCTTTGGCTGGATATGAAGTGCTCATGACCGACATCAGCGCCGACGCGCTGGAGGCTGCGAAGGCCCTCATTTCCAAGAACCTGGACCGTCAGGTCAGCCGCGAGGTGATCAGTCAGGCGCAAAAGGACGAGGCGTTCAGCCGCATCGGCAGCACCCTGACTCTGACCGATTTAGGTCAAACTGACCTTATTATCGAGGCCGCGACCGAGCGCGAAACCGTCAAGCAGGCGATCTTCGAGGACCTCATTCCGCATCTGAAGCCGGATACGATTCTCACCTCCAACACCTCGTCGATTTCGATCACCCGGTTGGCCGCCCGCACGGACCGCCCCGAGAAGTTCATGGGCTTTCACTTCATGAACCCGGTGCCGGTGATGCAGCTTGTCGAATTGATCCGCGGCATCGCGACCGACAAGGAGACGTTCGACACCTGCCTCGCGGTCGTCGACAGCCTCGGCAAGACCGCCTCCAGCTCCGAGGATTTCCCGGCATTCATCGTCAACCGCATCCTGATGCCGATGATCAACGAGGCGATCTATACCCTCTATGAGGGCGTCGGATCGGTGAAGTCGATCGACACCTCGCTGAAACTGGGCGCCAATCACCCGATGGGTCCGCTCGAGCTTGCCGATTTCATCGGCCTCGACACCTGTCTTGCGATCATGAACGTGTTGCACGACGGATTGGCCGATACCAAGTATCGCCCCTGTCCGCTGCTGACGAAATATGTCGAAGCCGGCTGGCTTGGCCGCAAGACCCAGCGCGGGTTCTACGACTATCGCGGAGACGAGCCGGTCCCGACCCGCTGATTACGCGCCCAGATCCAGCGTGTGCTGGCGCAGCCATGCCATCCCGGCGCGCGGGTCTTTCATCCGCTCGCTGATCTCTTCGGGAGGGATCGGGGCGCCGATGACGGGGGCTTGCGGCTTTTTGCAGGCGGCGACGATCTCGTGCAGCAACAGCCCTTGCCGGATCGCGGGCGAGATCTTGTTGGCCATCTGATACATCCGCGAATTCGATCCCGGAAAGTAGAGCGGCACCACGGTCGCCCCCGACCGGCGGATCATCTTTGCGGTAAAGACGTTCCACTCGGCTTCGATCGCCGGCCCGGTCAGGGTTTCCGACGCGGCAACCACCCCAGAGGGAAACAGCGCGATCACACCGCCGTCGGACAGGGTCTCCATCGCGGCGGCCCGCATGGCGATTCCCTTTTGCTGGGCGTCGTCTTCGTGCGGGAAGGGCACCGGGATCAGAAAGCTGGCGGCCATGTCGTCGATCCCGGTGAGGATCGAGCGCACGAGGATCTTGTAGTCGTGCCGGACCTTGCTGATCAGCGCCGCGATCACCATACCGTCGACCATCCCGTGCGGGTGGTTGGCGACGATGATCAAGGGCCCGGTGGCCGGGATATTCCGGATCTGGCTCTCTGGCGTTTCGATCCGGATCCGCATGATATCCAACGCGTCGAGCCAGAGCCGTTCGCGCGTGTGCGGCCCCTGCTTGCGGAAGGTCCGCAGCATCCGCATGATCGCGATCTTGCCCGTCATCCATTCGATTGTTCGGATCAAAGCTCGCTTTGTCGGACTGGCGAAGGTGTTCGAATAGGTCAGATTACGCCGGTCATAGCCCGGCATCTCGGGCTCTGGCGGCGTCAATTTGCGCGCGGCTATACCGATGTTCTGCGTTTCGTCCGTCAACTTGTGCTCATCCTTCGCAGTGTCGCGCGATGCGCATCTACTTGTCAGTCGCCTTCACCGAATTTGTCGGCCACGAGCGCTGCAATAGCGTGGCCGAGAGCATCCGCGTCCGGGCCACGTGTTTCTACCTCAATAATGCTTCCGTTTGAGGCTGCCAACATCAAAAGCCCCATGATGCTGTCGGCATTGGCGGATTGCCCGTCGTGCGAAACGGTCGCTTCGGCGTCGAAACTTTCGACGACTTCGACCAGCTTGGCGGAGGCGCGGGCGTGCAGCCCCTTGATGTTGACGATCTTGAGTTTCTGCTTGGTCGGAGTCATCCGGCGGACCTTGTCGCTTGCACATTGCTGGGCACGGCGTGGCTGTCGATGTATTTGCGCCCGGCGTTCATCGCGGCCTCGACGGCGTCGGGCACGGAGCGTCCCCGCGATTTGGCCAGCTTGATCAGCATCGGCAGATTGGCCCCATAGAGGATCCGCCGATTTGTCGGCCCGCAGGCCCGCAGGCTGAGGTTCGAGGGCGAGCCGCCGAACATGTCGGTCACGATCACCACCCCGTCGCCGGTATCGACCGCATCGGCGGCGTCACAAATTTCGTCTTGTTTCGTATTCCTGTCATCATCGGGCTCTATGGTGATGGCAATGACACCCGGCTGGAGGCCGACGACATGTTCCATCGCTGAGCGGTATTCGCGAGCAAGACCACCATGTGCGACGATCACGATGCCGATCACCTCTGTGCTCCTTGTTCGCGTGTATCCGTCTGAGCGGTCGCCCGACGTTCCAGTTCTCGATGTCTTTTAGATACCTGCCAACCGTTCTCTGCAAGAGAATCGGCAAGGCGTTCTGCAAGACAGACCGATCGGTGTTGCCCTCCGGTACACCCGATCCCGATGGACAGGTGGGTTTTGCCCTCGTCCCGGTAGGCGGGCAGCAGGAACAGCGTCATGTCGAGCAGCTTGTCGAAATACTCCTCGAACCGCGGATCCCCGGCGATGTGCGCGGCGACGCCCGGGTCGCGGCCATCCTTGCTGCGCAGGGAGGGATCCCAGTGCGGATTGCGCAGAAAGCGCACGTCCTGGATGATGTCGAGCCCGCGCGGCAGGCCCCGCTTGAACGAGAAGGACTGCACAGTCACCCCGAGCTTCTGCCCGGAAGGGGCCCCGAAACCGTCGCTGATTTCGGCCCGAAGGTCGTGCGGCGTGATCCCGCTGCTGTCGATCAGCACATGGGCCCGCGCCCGGATCGGCACCAGCAGCTCCAGCTCTTGCCGGATGCCGACCAGCGGCACCGAGTCGGGCGAGAGCGGGTGCCGCCGCCGCGTTTCGGAATAGCGCCGCACCAGATCGTCTTCGTTGCAGTCGATATAGAGCACCTGATCGTCGATATCGGGCCGTGCGGCCAGTTGGTCCATTGTGTCGATGAGCGCATCGACCCCGAAATCCCGATTTCGCACATCGAGTCCAAGCGCCAGCGGCCGCGCCAAGGGCGGCCCGTCCATCAGCCGCGAGAGCAACGACAGCGGCATGTTGTCGATCACTTCGAAGCCGAGATCCTCGAGCGCGTTGACCGCTGTCGACCGACCGGCACCGGAGGGCCCGGTGACGAGAACGATGCGCTGCCGCGTATCGTCGGCCCGTTGCGGGGCCTCGTATGGTTTCGGTGTGATCATCAAGCGTTCCGTCCCGCTGATATATAGTGCATGACCGCAGCGTCAAAGTGGCAATGCTGCACATGCAAAATCAAGGGCACCGTGACGCCGAGATAGGTGACGCTGCGTTGCGGAGGCAAACGCTCCGTCTCGGTTCTGTCCATGTCGATGCAGAGCGCCACGGGGGCCGGAGGATGGGCGGTGGCGTTCAGGATTCCGATGCCACGCGCCTCGATCAGCCCCGAAATCGCGGGCGGGCAGGCGGCCATGAGCTGGCCGTCTTGCACGCTCAGATACGTTTGATCGTCTGCGATAAGCCCGCAGCCCCGCCCCATAAGTGCCAGTGACAGCGTGGATTTTCCGCGTCCTGCACCACCGGTGATCAGGATGGCCTTGCCTTGGTAGGCGACGCTGTTGGCGTGGAGGGTGAGGTTGGCCGGGTCGGGCATGGCGCCCTAGACCGGCAAGCCGACCACAAAACGCGCGCCGAGCGGTTCGGAGGTGATGTCGGTGTCGGTCGGCCGGATGTTTTCGGCCCAGATCACACCTCCGTGCGCTTCGACGATTTGTTTGGAAATCGCGAGCCCGAGCCCCGAATTGTTGCCGAAATCGTTCGCCGGCCGCTCTGAATAGAATCGCTGGAACACCTTGGAGAGCGCGTTGTCGGGGATGCCGGGGCCGGTATCTTCGACCACGACGAGCACCCGGTTTTCCCGCTTGCGTGCCCAGATCCGGATGGCATCGCCGCTTTCGCAGAAGGAAATCGCATTGGTGATCAGGTTGACAAAGACCTGCGCCAGCCGTCCTTCGAGCCCTTGAATGATGATCGGTTGCGAGGGCAGATCGGCGATGAAATCGACGTCCTTGGCCTGCGCTTCGCGTTCGAGGAATTCGGTCAGGTTACCCAGCATCTTGATCAGGTCGAAGCTCTCTTCGGCCTCCTTGACCAGTTCGCTGTCGAGCCGCGAGGCATTGGCGATGTCGGTGACGAGCCGGTCGAGGCGGCGCACGTCATGCTCGATGATCTCGATCATCTTCTCGCGCTGATCGTCGCGCTTGGCGACCCGCATGGTGCCCGTCGCGGACCGCAGGGAGGCCAGCGGGTTCTTGAGCTCGTGCGCCACATCGGCGGCGAATTGTTCGTTGGCTTCGATCCGTTCATAGAGCGCCGAGACCATGCCCCGCAGCGCCGAGGAGAGCCGCCCGATCTCGTCGGGTCGTGCCGACAGATCGGGAATCCGAATCCGGTCGGGCGACATCTTGCGGGCGTTGCGGTCGCGCCCGAGCTCTGCCGCGGCGGCCAGATCGGCGATGGGGTTTGCGATCGTCGAGGCGAGGATCAGGGACAGGCCGATGGAGACCAGCACCCCGACGACGAACATTTGCAGGACCTGCTCGCGTTCGTGCCGCACCAGCGCATCAATTTCGCCGGCCGCAGAGGTGAGCGCCACGATCCCGACCGGGTTGTCGCCCTGCATGATCGGCGTTGCCACGGCAAAGACCGACCGGCCCTCGGAGTCGTTGGAGGTCTTGACCGTCGCTCCGCCCGCGAGCGCGGTCTGCACGAGGGCCTGCGCATTGGCGCGAGGATCGATTCTGGGCTCTTCCTCGTTGTTGGGGGCCAGAATGCGGGCCAGCCCGTCCCACGCGGCGTTGAGCATATCGGTCAGGATCGTGCCCCGACCGTTCATTTCCAGCCCGTTGACCGACCCGGCATTGCCGGTCGCTTCGGTTTCGCCGACCAGCGTGCCCTGGGTGTCGAAGATGTAGACCTGAATGCGGCCGCGCAGGTTGAGCCCCGCCAGCGTGGAATCGACGTCGATACCGTCGCCGGTGATCAGGTTCACCGGGCTGCTCACCGGCAATCCGGCCTCGAACACATCCGCGATCAGCTGCGCTTCGCTGACCAGACCGCTGGCCCGCTGAAATGCCAGATTGTCCCGCGAGGGCGCCAGATAGAGCATCCCCGCGACGAGGAGGATCAGCGCCACGAGGTTGAAGGTGATGATCTTGCGCGCAAGCGGCGACCGGTTCAGCGTGATGAATCCGCGCTTGCGCCGTTGTTCACGCATCTCTGCCGAAGAGGCGCTGGTGCCCGGATCGACCCAGTCATCGCCAAGCAACACCTGCCCCGTGCCGGCCTTGGCGGCCCGGCGCACGGAGTTGAGGTCTCTGACGTCGATCTGAGGCGATGCGGTCATCGGTTTGGCCTATCCCTACTCTTCGTTGTAGCGATAGCCGATCCCGTAGAGCGTTTCGATTGCGGAAAACTCGTTGTCGGCCATCCGCATCTTCTTGCGCAGCCGCTTGATGTGGCTGTCGATGGTGCGGTCGTCGACATAGACCTGATCGTCGTAGGCCACGTCCATCAGCTGATCACGCGATTTCACGAAGCCCGGACGCTGTGCGAGGGCTTGCAGCAGGAGGAATTCGGTCACAGTCAGCGAGACGTCCTGACCTTTCCATTTCACCGCGTGCCGCAGCGGATCCATCGTCAGCTCGCCACGGACCATGATCTTGGTTTCTTCGGTCACTTCGACCGCGTCGCCGGAGATCGCGTCCTGACGGCGCAGCAGCGCCCGGATACGCTCGACCAGCAGCCGCTGGGAAAACGGCTTTTTCACATAGTCGTCGGCGCCCATCCGAAGCCCGAGCACCTCGTCGATCTCGTCGTCCTTGGAGGTCAGGAAAATGACCGGCATCGACGTTTTCTGCCGCAGCCGCTGAAGCAAATCCATCCCGTCCATGCGGGGCATCTTGATGTCCAGCACAGCCATATCGGGCATGCGTTTGTTAAAAGCGTCCAAAGCGGACTGACCGTCGTTATATGTTTCAACCTCGAAGCCTTCGGCCTCGAGAGTCATGGACACAGACGTCAGGATATTCCTGTCGTCGTCCACCAATGCAATTTTCGACATGGGAGGAGACCCCTTACTGCTCAATGATTGTTATTGCCTGCTTTTTTCCAACTATGACCCTAAATCACAGGCGCGAATCAATCCCTAACTGCGAATCGACCCCTTCGGTCCGGCACATTTGCCACGAAAAACTCTTAGGAATGACTAAAATGCCTCACCTGCGACCGATGAAAATTTTTGATTGCGCTAACATGCCGAATGTTTGCGTTAACTGCCTGTCGCCGGGGTGTTCAGCTGCGAAATCATCGTGTTAAGCCTTCTGGACTTGGGCTGGAGGAGCCCTTTCACAGGAGAAAGACAATGGACCACGGTCGCGTAAATCCGTCGATGAAGCTTGAAAATCAAGGCATCACAGGGTTGGGGCAGGTCTATTATAACCAGACCGAGCCTGATCTGATGCAGTCCGCCCTGACCAAGGGCGAAGGCGAGATGGGCAAGGGTGGCACCTTCCTCGTGAGCACCGGCAAATACACCGGCCGCTCGCCCAAAGACAAACACGTGGTCGCCACCGCGGGTGTCGTCGACAACATCTGGTGGGAGAACAACGCCCGCATGGAGCCGGAGTTCTTCGATGTCCTCTACGACGACATGCGCGCGCATATGAAGGGCAAGGACTACCACGTTCAGGATCTCTATGCCGGTGCCGACCCGGAGCATCGTCTGGACGTTCGTCTGGTGACGGAGCTGGCCTGGCACGGTCTGTTCATCCGCCATCTGCTGCGCAAGCCGTCGCAGGCCGAGGTCGATACCTTCGAGCCCGGCTTCACCATCATCAACTGCCCGACGTTCAAGGCCGATCCGGTTCGCCATGGCTGCCGGACCGATACCATCATCGCGATGAACTTTGAAAAGAAGCTGATCCTGATCGGCGGCACCGAGTATGCCGGCGAGAACAAGAAATCGGTCTTCACCCTGCTGAACTATCTGCTGCCTGAGAAGGGCATCATGCCGATGCATTGCTCGGCCAACCATGCGCCCGGCAATCCCGTCGACACGGCGATCTTCTTTGGCCTGTCCGGCACCGGCAAGACGACCCTGTCGTCCGATCCGTCCCGGATTCTCATCGGTGACGACGAGCATGGCTGGTCGGATCGCGGCAGCTTCAACTTCGAGGGCGGCTGCTACGCCAAGACGATCAACCTGTCCCCCGAGGCCGAGCCCGAGATCTATGCGACCACGACGATGTTTTCGACCGTCATCGAGAACATGGTCTATGATCCCGAGACCCGTGAGGTCGACTACACCGACGATTCGCTCACCGCCAACATGCGCTGCGCCTATCCGCTGGAGTTCATCTCGAACGCCTCCCACAGCGGCCTCGGCGGCCACCCCAAGAACATCATCATGCTGACCTGCGATGCCTTCGGCGTGCTGCCTCCGATTGCACGGCTGACCCCGGCGCAGGCGATGTATCACTTCCTGTCCGGCTTTACCTCCAAGGTGGCCGGCACCGAGCGCGGCGTGACCGAGCCGGAGCCGACATTCTCCACCTGTTTCGGTGCGCCGTTCACGCCGCGTCGCCCCGAGGTCTACGGCAAGCTCCTGCAGGAGAAGATCGCCCAGCACGGCGCGTCTTGCTGGCTGGTCAACACCGGCTGGACCGGTGGCGCCTATGGCACCGGCCGCCGGATGCCGATTGCCGCGACCCGCGCGCTGTTGGCCGCGGCGCTGGACGGCACGCTGGCCGAGGCGACGTTCCGCAAGGATCCGAACTTCGGCTTCGAAGTGCCGGTCACGGTGCCCGGCGTCGACGCCCGGCTGCTCGATCCCCGCGGCACCTGGGACGACCCCAAGGCCTATGACGCGCAGGCGGCCAAGCTGGTGGATATGTTCGTCGACAACTTTGCCCAATATGTCGCCTACATCGACGACGATGTTCGTGCCGCTGCCATTGGCTGAATGACGGAGTGAGGTGGGCCTGCGCCCGCCTCATCTTTGCCCGTTGCTGTCCTGCCGTCCTATCTGACCGGATCGAAAAGGGCGTCTTGCAGGGTGCAGTCCCGAATGACGTCCGAACCGCATTGCCGTGGTTCCAGATCGCGGGTCAGGCAAATCCGGGCCTCTTGAATATAACCCCGCTGGCAGGTGATCGTAATCTGATCGGCGGCCAGTTCCGAATTATCCCGCATGAACGCCTCTTCGATGATGCTGGCGGGCAGGGTGAACGTCCGGTCCAGTTGCCGCAGGACGGGCGGCCGCACGATGCTGTCGTAGGCCTCGCGGGCGAGGGCGAAATATTCGCCCGGTGGCAGACCGGAGCAGGTGCCGTGCTTGTTCCACTGATACCACGCCAGCCCGGAGGTCCCCATGATATCGGCCATCTCGCCTGTCATGCTCCGGCTGGGTGGCTGAAACGTGGAGTAGCAATCCTGTGGCCAGCCGTTCTCGTATTGCGGCCACAATCCGTGCAGAACCCAGCCGAAATCCTCGGATGGGTCGCATTGCGGCGAATTCCGATCGTCCCCTTCGAGGGCGCACCAGTTCGGCGACCAGCTGAGCGACATCACGTAGTAGTCGAACTCTCCCGCCGTGTCCTGCGCCCGCAAGGGCCCTGCCAATACCACCAGAAATGCGCAGAGAAGCCGAACCATTTTAATCTTTCCTATCTTCGTTGTGCCGACTATATACGTCCAAAGTTCCCCGACAACGAGAACGAGGGCCCTAGTGGCTCGGCCCCCAAACCGGGCCACGGGGAAGACGTGTTTAGATGAGGGGTGCCAGACATGGCTGACAAACCGATTATGGCCAAAGCCACCGCCGTTTGGCTGGTGGACAACACAACGCTCAGCTTCAAGCAGATCGGCGATTTCTGCGGTTTGCACGAGCTGGAAGTGCAGGGCATTGCCGACGGCGACGTGGCCGCCGGCGTCAAGGGGTTTGACCCGATTGCCAACAACCAGCTGACCGCCGAGGAAATCGCCACGGCCGAGAAGAACCCGGCCGCCAAGCTGAAGCTGAAATTCAACGCCGCCGCCGTGGGCGAGGAAAAGCGCCGTGGTCCGCGCTATACGCCGCTCTCCAAGCGTCAGGACCGTCCTGCCGCAATCCTGTGGCTGGTCAAGTTCCATCCGGAATTGTCCGACGGCCAGGTCTCCAAGCTGGTTGGCACCACCAAGCCGACCATTCAGGCGATCCGCGAGCGCACCCACTGGAATATCGGCAATATCGACCCGATCGACCCGGTTGCCCTTGGCCTGTGCCGCCAGTCCGAATTGGATGCCGCCGTCCAGAAGGCCAACGCCAAGAAGGCCCGCGAGGGTGGCGTGATGACCGATGACGAGCGCCGCAAGCTGGTCTCGACCGAGCAGAGCCTCGGCATGGACACCGAGCCGAAGATCCCGACGGCCATTGCGGGTCTCGAGACCTTCAGCCTCGGCGACAGCGGCGACGATCCCCGTGATTCCCTCGACGACGAAGACGAGCGCAAGGACACCCGCGATGTTGCGGATGCCGAGAGCTTCTTCAACCTGCCCGGCGATGCCGGTGACGACGACGAGGACGAACAGCCCTGAGATCGGCCCTGGAGCCATCCGCAGGTAACGACCACAGGCCCCGGCAGAATTGCCGGGGCTTTTCTTTTGCGCCATTCTATTCGCTCATGTCCGAGATCGAAGAGGTTCCACATGCCCCACATCGCCATCTGGGTGGCCTTGCTGCTGTCCGCTGCGACGCCGGTTTGGGCCGACGCCTATTGCGACGAGCTGTGGCTGCTGCGCAATCAGCTCTTCGATCGGGCGGGCTATTGCTTCTCGTCGCCCTTGGGGCAGGCCGTCTTCGGCAATGACGATTGCACCACCACGGTGCCGGAGCTGGACCCTTCCGCCAGCCGCATGGTGGCCGAGATCCGCGACTTCGAAGCCATCGAGAACTGCCGGGTCGATACCACCCGCACCGAATTGGACGTGCCGCATCTGGCGACCCGTCTCGCCCTGATCGATCTGCCGGTCTGGGGCCTTGGCGAGAGCGCCTGTCTGGGCTGGCGCGGCCCGCCGCTGATCCTCCGTTCGGGTCGCTCTGACAGCGCGCCCATGACCGGGGTGATCGAGACCGGTGAGAACATTCTTTTGATGTATGCCGATGTCGATGGCTGGAGCTTTGTCCCGTCGCCCGATGGCGATGCCCGGATGGGTTGGGTCCGCCTTCCGCGATTGGACGCGACGTCCTGCGACGGTTTGGCGGGCTAGGCGGGCCGGCTGACAGGGCGTCGCGCCGCGATCCGGCTTATGGGGCGACGGCTTCGGTCACGAGCGCGAGCGTTTCGCCGGTGATCCGGCCCTGACCGAACCGGTCGATCAGGGCGTTTGCGATGGCCTTGCGCACCTGTTGCAGCGTCGGTTTGCCAAGCGCCTCGATTTCCAGCCCAAGCGGCGAGCCATGGGTCTGACCATAGGCGAAATGGTCGGCCGTCTCGGCGACACTGTGGATCGAGACCTCTTCGATCCGGTAATCGTCGAAACCGGCTGCGGTGAGGTCGGCCTCGATCTGGTGGCTTTCCGAGTAGCCGAAGGGCGTTCTGGCCAGAAACAGCGGCGGGTTTTCCGGGTAGAGCCGGATCAGCGTCTCGACGGCGATGCGCGAGAAGTCGTTCCGCTCCAGTGGGCCCCATGTGCTGAACACGAACCGTCCCCCCGAGCGCAGCACCCGCCGCGCTTCGGAGAACCCCTTGATCCGGTCGGGAAAGAACATCGCCCCGAACTGGCACAGCACCACATCGAAGCTGTCGTCGTCGAAGGGAAGAGCGGTGGCGTTGGCCTCTCGCCATTCCAGCCCGTCGCCGGGGTGACGCCGTTTGGCCCGTTCGAGCATCGCGCCGTTGAGGTCGGTGGCGACATAGCGCGATTGCGGCCCGAGGAGCGGCGCGAGCGCCCGCGTGACGGCGCCGCTGCCCGCGGCGATTTCCAGCACGGCCGCCGGCTTTGATCGCGCGACCCGTTGCGCGAGATCCTTGGCGTAGCTCTCGAACAGGATCGGGACGAGGTGACTGTCGTAGATCTCCGGAATCGAGCCGATGAAGTCGGAATCAATGTCGCCCATTGTTCCCTCCCCGAACAATTCAGCGGCTACAGCATAGCATGAAATGGCCGATAGGTCGTGCCGATTGTGTGGCTAGAGGGCGCGGCGCGCCTTGAGCGCGGCCGTGATGGTGCCGTCGTCGAGGTAATCGAGTTCGCCCCCGACAGGCACCCCTTGCGCGAGGCTGGTGACCGTCACGCCGGGCAGTTGATCGGCGATGTAGTGCGCCGTGGTCTGCCCGTCGATCGTGGCCGAAAGCGCGAGGATCACCTCGCTGATCTGCTCGCTTGCGATCCGGTCGAGCAGCTTGGGGATCCGCAACTCGTCCGGCCCGATCGCGTCGAGCGCGGAGAGCGTGCCGCCGAGAACGTGGTAGCGCCCTTTGAACTGCGCTGACCGCTCCATCGCCCAGAGATCGGCCACGTCCTCGACCACGCAGATCATCCCGTTGCCCCGTTTTTCGGACTGGCAGATCTCGCAGATGTCGGTGGTGCCGATATTGCCGCAGTTGAGGCATTCCCGCGCGGTGGCCGAGACCTGTGCCATTGCTTCGGCCAGCGGCCCCATCAGTTGCCCCCGCTTCTTGATCAGGTGCAGCACGGCCCGCCGCGCCGACCGCGGCCCCAGCCCCGGCAGCCGCGCCATCAGGTCGATCAGATCGGTCATCGCTTTGGGGGCGTCGGTCACGGGGCGGAACCCTTGGTGTGAGTGGAGGGTGCGGACCCTCCGGGGGGGATATTTTTGACCCAAAGAAGCGGATGGCCCGTCGCGGGCCGATCCGGGGCGCGTTGGGCTGTCGTCGTCAGAACGGCAGCTTCATTCCGGGGGGGAGCCCCAGCCCTTCGGTCATTTTGGCCATTTCGGATTGCGCCCGTTCATTGGCCTTGCTTTGGGCATCCTTGATCGCGGCGAGGATCAGGTCTTCGACGACTTCCTTTTCGGAGGCGACGAAGATCGACGGGTCGATGTCGAGCGCGGTCAGTTCGCCCTTGGCCGTGGCGGTGGCCTTGACCAGACCGGCACCGCTTTCGCCGGTGACGGTGACCCGCTCCATCTCTTCTTGCATTTCGGCCATCTTGCCCTGCATTTCCTGCGCGGCCTTCATCATCTTGGCCATGTCGCCGAGGCCGCCTAGTCCTTTGAGCATTGGATATCTCCTGCCGAATTTCTGTTGCCCCTAGAATAGGGCTCGCGGGTCGCGGGAACAAGGGACGGCGGGGCTGTGGGGCCGTGATACCGGGCGTCTGCGCCATTCAATGCCTTTGCTGCCGGATTGCGCGGGGCCTCGGCCACCGAACGCGGTGGTTGCCCTTGGGCATGCGTCGTCGTTGCGCGATGGGCTAGTCGTCCTCGAATGGATCCCATTCCTCGGACACCTCGGGCAGGGCCTCGGCTTCGGCCTCTTGAGCCTTTTCCGCCTCAGTGTGGATCGCGGTGATCCGGGCCTTGGGAAAGGCCAGCATGACCGCCTGCACGAGCGGGTGTTCCTCGGCCTCGGACCGCAGCGCCTGTGCCGCCGCGTCCCGCGTTTCTGCGATCGTGGCCGCGCCGCCGTCGTTGACCACGGTTACCGCCCAGCGGTTGCCCGTCCATGCCTGTAGCCTGCTGCCGAGCCGTTGCGCGAGGTCATGCGGGGCGCCGTCCGCCGGTTCGAACTCGATCCGGCCGGGGCTGTAGCGCACCAGTTTGACGCCGGTTTCCACCTCGATCAGCAACTTGACGTCCCGGTGTTGCCGGATCAGCTCTACCACGTCGTCGAACCGTGCAAAGCGCGCCAATGCGTCCTCGGGTGCGGCGGCCACGGCCAGCGAGGCGGAGGGGCCGGCGGGGCCGGAATGCGTCGGCGCGGGGCTGCCTTGGGCATTGGTCGTGGTGGGCGCGGGCCGCGGAGCCTGACCGCCACCGCCGCCGCCGCCGGGGGCAGGGGGCGGCAGGTCCTGAAACTTGCGCACGATTTCGTCCGGTGTCGGCATGTCGGCCACGTGCGTCAGCCGGATCACCGCCATTTCCGCGGCCATCATGGCGTTGGGTGCCATAGCCACCTCTTCGAGCGACTTGAGCAGCATTTGCCACATCCGGGTGAGCACCCGCATCGGCAATTTCTCGGCCATCTCGAGCCCGCGTGCCCGCTCGTCGGGGCTGACCGTCGGGTCCTGCGCCGCGTCGGGCGTGATCTTGATGACGCTGACCCAGTGCGAGATCTCGGCCAGATCGCGCAACACGGCCATTGGATCGGCCCCGTCGGCGTATTGGGCGGAGAGCTCCGTCAGAGCGCCCGCCGCATCGCCGCGCAGGATCATGTCGAAGAGGTCGAGCACGCGCCCCCGGTCGGCCAGCCCCAGCATGGCGCGGACTTGCTCGGCCGTCGTCTCTCCAGTCCCGTGGCTGATCGCCTGATCGAGCAGCGATTCCGCATCCCGCGCCGAGCCTTCGGCCGCCCGTGTGATCAATGCCAGCGCGTCGTCCGAGATCTCGGCCCCCTCGGCGGTGGCGATCTTGCGCAGGAGCGCGATCATCACCTCGGGTTCGATCCGCCGCAGGTCGAACCGCTGGCACCGCGACAGGACCGTGACCGGCACCTTGCGGATTTCGGTGGTGGCAAAGATGAATTTCACATGCGCGGGCGGCTCTTCGAGCGTCTTGAGCAGGGCGTTGAACGCCCCGGTCGAGAGCATGTGCACTTCGTCGATGATATAGACTTTGTACCGGGCCGAAGCGGCGCGGTAGTGCACGGAATCGATGATTTCCCGGATGTTGGCGACCCCGGTGTTGGAGGCGGCGTCCATCTCCATCACGTCGACGTGCCGCCCTTCCATGATCGCTACGCAGTGCTCGCAGACGCCGCAAGGATCGGTGGTGGGTTCGCCGTTCCCATCCGGCCCGATGCAGTTCATCCCCTTGGCGATGATCCGGGCGGTGGTGGTCTTTCCCGTTCCCCGGATGCCGGTCATCATGAAGGCCTGCGCGATCCGCCCTGCTGCAAAGGCGTTGCGCAGGGTTCGCACCATGGCGTCCTGACCGACCAGATCGGCAAAGGTCTCGGGCCGGTATTTCCGGGCGAGCACCTGATAGGCGGGTTGGTCTGACATGGCGCACCTTTGGTGGATTCGGGGCTTTGGCGCAGGGTATGCGCGGCGGCGGCAGAGGTCCACCACCGCTGGTGCGCTGTGGAGGGTTTGCGCTAGCCCCAAGCCGCGTTTTGCAGGACTACCCGGTAGCCGTCCGGGTCTTCGAAGGTTTGCCCGTTTCGATCCCAGTAGGGATTGAACGCGGCGACGGGGGCGTAGCCGGCCGTCCTCATTCGAGCGACGGCGCGGTCCCATTCCTGGGCATCCGGCAGGTAGAAGACGATGAGGTTGTCCTGACTGGGCGCCCGACCGGCATCGTGCTCCGGGTGCTGGGTGAATTCGAAATGATAGGGCGCGCCGGGTGCGCCGAGCATGATCCCGTCGAAGCCTTGGTGCTCTTCGAAATGGCCGATGATCTCGAGGCCGAGGCCGTCGCGGTAGAACGGCACAAGAGCGGCGAGATCGTTCGTCGGTCGGGCGACGCGCAGGGTGGGTATGGGCATGGGAAGCTCCGTTCATGAGTTGCGATGGACCCGTGATGCGACCTCAAGTCAGGTTGAGGTCAAGCACTTTGTCGCCGCAGCCCCACCCCGATTTCGGTCAGTCGTCGACGGAGCGGAGCACTCTGGCCGGGTTGCCGGCCACGACCGTTCGGGGGGCCACGTCTTTTGTCACAACGGCGCCGGCACCGACCACCGCCGCGTTCCCGACGGTGACCCCCGGCAGAATGATCGCACCGGCCCCGATCCAGGCCTCGTCCTCGACCACGATCGGCAAAGCGATGTTGATGACACGGAACGGCGGATCGTCCTCCGGCTCCGGCGGCGGAAACCGGTCCTCTGGGCGCAGCGGGTGCGTGTCGGTGATGAACTGCACGTTCGGGCCGACGGCGACCCGGTTGCCGATGGTGATCGTGTTGCCGTCCAGAAACGTCGCACCGCGATTGACGAAGCTCATTTCGCCGATCCTGACATGTCGCCCGAACTGGATCGTGAAGGGAGATATCAGCACGAAAGGTCCGCTGCCTTCGGCGAAGAGATCTGCGGCCGCCTCCATGCGCGCCGGTAGGTCGTCGTCGGGGATCGCGTCTAACCGGGCCTTGGCTGCGGCCGCCTTTTGCTTGAGCTCGTCCAGTTCCCGGGCGTTGCCCTTGTGCGGCTTGCCCGCCAGCATATCGTCGTAGGTGCCCACTCCCGGCCCTCCCATCTTTCACCGGTTGGCCGGTTGCGCGGAAGTATTTCGCGCCCCGTCGGCAAAGTCTACATTGGCCGCGCTGGACAGGCCGTGGTGTCTGGGCTAGACCGTCGGGGCCTGTCGGGAGGCATCCGGGTCCGCGGAAAGCTGTATCAGCAACCGAACCGAGCGATTGACGATATGCCATACGGCTTTCTCACATGCTCCTGAGCGGCGGACCATCGGAGCCTATGATGAGGAACCCGATGACTGATCCCCTTGCTTCCCTGCGCCGTCAGGCCAAAGAACTTCGCCGCGCCTACGATTGGGGCGATGCCGCTGCGCGCAGCCGAGTCGCCGCTCAGATGCGCCAGCCCCCCGAGCCGTTACGCCATGCCGATGCGCTGCATGTGCTCGCCCGTGAAGCGGGGTATCCCAGCTGGCCTGCGATGAAATTCACGGTCGAGACCGAAGGCATGGACCGTGCCGCCTTGCAACAGCGCCTCAAGATCGCCCTTGCCCAGGGACAGACCTGGGTCGTCCAGCGCCTGTTGCAGGATACGCCCGATCTGGCCCGTGGCCTGTTCGGCCTCGAGGTTGCGCTCTACGATCGCCCCGCTGTCGAGGCGGCCCTGGCAGAGAACCCCGACCGCGCCGTTGCGTTGGCTGGTCCGGTTCGGCCGATCCTGCATCTGGCCCGGTCGCGGATGCATCAGGTCTGGCCGGAGAAAGTGCCCGATATGATCGCCATCGCGCAGATGCTCGTGACCCACGGCGCGGATGTGAACGATGCCATCCCCCACGAGGACGGCCCGTTGTCGGCGCTGTATCTGGCGCTGGGCCACGCGGACAATCTGACGCTGGCCCGGTGGCTGCTGGAGCAGGGGGCCGACCCCAACGACGGCGAGTCGCTCTATCACGCGACCGAGTTGCCCCATGCCGACGGGGTTCGACTGCTGCTCGACCACGGCGCCCGACCGGCCGGCACCAATGCCTTGCTGAGGGCTATCGACAAGGATGACGAGGACAAGATCGCTCTTCTGCTGGCCGCGGGGGCCGATCCCAACGAACGGGCGGCGGGCGGACCGGGGATACCGGTTCTGCACCACCTTGCCCGGCGCGGCGCGTCGGAGCCGGTGTGTCGGGCGTTGCTGGAGGCCGGAGCCGATACCTGGCAGCGGTATCAGGGCGCCAGCGCCTATGCCTTTGCCCGCGTCTACGGCAACCGCGCCCTGGCCGCCCTGCTCGAAGCTGCCGGGGTCGATCAATCCCTGACCAAGGAGGAGGCGCTCTTGGCCGCCGCCGCCGAGGGTGTGCCGCCACCGGGGCAATACATCGACCCGGCCAAGCTGTCTGGGGCCTATGCGGACCTGCTCGTCGAAATCGTCCCGTTGGAGGGTCGGTCGGGCCATGTGAAGGCACTGGTCGGCATCGGCATGGACTATGACCGGCCAGACACCAACGGCCTGTCGCCGGTGCAGATCGCCGGATGGGAGGGGCTGCCCGACATGCTGGCCTATTTCATAGACCTGCGCCCCGATCTGTCGCGGGTCAACGGCTTTGGCGGCACCTTGCTGACCACGATCCTGCACGGGTCGGAGAACCATCCGGCCAAGGAGACGCGGGATCATCTGGAGTGCTTGCGGATCGTGCTCGATCACGGATTGGCCCTGCCACGCAAGGCCGTCGACTTCGCCGGCGAACCAGAGGTCGCGGCCTTCCTCAGCGATTGGGCGAGGGCGCATCCGGGGCAGGTGGTGGATGCCTGAATTCGCGATCCACGAGTTGTCGGTGGGGGCGGGGTTCTGGCCCTGTCCCCGCTGCCGGGGCGGACGCGGCACTATGCCACCGACCTGCAAAGGCTACTGGCATGGCAGCCCTCTCTGGTGATCACCATGTGCGAAACCTTCGAACTGGAGCGCAAGGGCTCGGGCGGGCTCGGGGCCGATATGGGCGCCTACGGCATCGCTTTGGCGGCACCTGCCCGTTCCCGATTACGCGGCCCCGGCTTTCGACGACCCCCAGGGCTGGGCCGAGACCTCGGACTTGGTCCGTGGGCTGCTCGGGCAGGGCGGCAAGGTCCTCGTGCATTGCTTTGGCGGCTGTGGCCGGTCCGGCATGGCGGTCCTGCGGCTGATGATCGAGGCGGGGGAAGACGGCGCAACCGCCCTCACGCGGCTTCAAGAACTGCGCCCCTGCGCGGTCGAGACCGAGGCGCAACGGGTCTGGGCCTTCCACGCAGCGCGCTAGACCCGTAGCCGAGAGCCGGACGGAATGGTTTCATCTTGGCAGAAAAACTCCCGCCGGAGGCTCCCCAAACCAACCGCGAGCGCCGCCGGTGCGGCCTTGGCGCGGGGGGACCAACAGCCCACCCCGCGTCGCACGGTCAGTCCGGCAAACCGTCGCCGCGCTTGGCCTTGGCGCGGGCCTTCCCGCCCTTGTACATCTTGCCGAGCTTTCGGAATCTCGCGCGGGCTTCCGCCACGGATTCAGAGTTGAACTGATCCTCGCGCATCAGCTTCTTCCAGCGTTCCAGCCGCCCCGGATCGAGGGTTCCGTCCGCGATGGCGGCCTGCACCGCGCAGCCCGGTTCGCTTTCGTGGGCGCAATCGTTGAAGCGGCACTGCGGGATCAGGTCGGTGACGTCTGCAAACACCGCCTCGATCCCTTCGGCGGCGTCTGACAGGGCCAGTTCCCGCATCCCGGGCGTGTCGATCAGCCAGCCGCCCGCCCGTGTCGGCCGCAGCGCCCGTGCCGTCGTTGTGTGCCGTCCCTTGGCGTCGTCTTCGCGGATGTCCTGAGTCAGCGCCGTGATCCCGGTCAGGTGGTTTTGCAGCGTCGTCTTGCCGACACCGGACGAGCCGACCAGCGCCAGCGTCTGCCCCGCTCCGCACCACGGTGCCAGTCTGTCGGCGTCCTCCGTGTCCTTTGCGTTGAGCGTGATGGCTGTCAGCAGCGGCGACAACCGCGCTGCGGCTTTGGCATAGCTCTCCGGGTCGTCCGATTGGTCGGCCTTGGTCAGCACCACGAGCGGCAGGCAGCCCGCCTGAGTGGCCATCGCCAGATACCGTTCCAGCCGCGCGACGTTGAAGTCGTCGTTGCACGAGGTGACGATTGCCAGCGTGTCCACATTGGCCGCGATCAGCTGCCGCGCTGCCTGTGGCCCGGCGGCCCGCCGCGCGATCTCGGTCTGCCGGTCCAGCCGTTTGCTGACCTTGGTGCCGTCGTGCAGCACCCAGTCGCCTACCGCATAAAGCCCGGTGCTGTCTGGTGTCACGAGTGAAACCTGCCCGGTTTCAGTCAGCCCGATCACGTGATCCCGCATGACTTCAAGCAGGCGGGCGGGGGTGTCGCTATCTTCGGGGTCGCACTGTCGCGCGAAATGATCCGACCATCCAAGGTCGTTAAGTAAATACTCAGTCAATGAGGGTGTCCCGTATCAAATGAAAGATGCCCATGCCGGAGGCATGCGCTGCATTTCATCGGGCCCGCTCTGCTCAGGCAGTTGCGGCCCGGAGGGTGATGACAATGGCCATTCTGTCCTCCTTTGCGACGGATCAAACTGAGGCCGCAGACGCGGCTGAGGTGAGAGGCTGGACAACGACCCAAGTGGGGCTCGTTACGGCTGCTTCCTTCCGGACCTGACCGGGTTGGCGAGGCACCTGCCCGCGCCAACCTCTCGACGCTCTATATAGGGTTGATTCCACGCGCATGCAAGAACCCTGCCGGACGCCTTGTTGCCACCCTCTTCCCCCGTCGCGCCGCCGCATGACCTGATCTCGCAGCAGGGCCCGGTCCGCTAGTCCCGCAGCAACCCGGCCTGTCGCGCGCCGTCGAGCAGCGTTGCACTCACGATATGCGCATGCGCCTGTTTCGGAGGGTGCAGATCGGGGATTTGCACAACGTGCAATCCTGCCGCCCGCGCGGATCGTGCGCCTGTATCGCTGTCTTCGAAGGCTAGGCACCGGTCTGGTCCGATCCCCAGCTTTTCAGCGGCCAGAAGGTAGGGATCAGGCGCCGGTTTGGGCTGCTTCACGTCGTCGAAGGTGATCACGTGCCGGAAAAACCGGCCAAAGCCTGCCGCGGCGACCTTTTCGCTCGCCGGTCCGCGCCGGCTCGACGTGCAGATCGCCATCGGCAGGCCGAGCCCCTCGATCCGTCCGAGCAGGTCCAGTGCGCCCGCCTTCAACGGCACCCCTTCCGCGAACCGCAGCGTGCAGAGCCGGTCCCATTCCGCCAGAAATGCGCCGTGGTCGATCGGCTGCCCGGTTTCGGTGCCGATCATCTGCATCCGCGTCGTGTCGTCGATCCCGGCGAGCCCTTCGAAGAAGGCCATGCTGACCGGATGCCCCAGATTGGCGCAGGCGGCGACTCCGGTCTCGTTGCACAGGAGTTCGGTGTCGATCAGCGTGCCGTCGAGATCAAAGATCACGGCGTCGAAGGGCAGGGAGGTGGTCATGCAGGCTCCGGTTGCTCGATGGGGGTCTTGGCCCTTGAGGGCGCGTCGAGCCTGCTCATACAGCCTTAGAACCGCAGCCGAAAGCGGTGAAACCCGCCATTGCCGGGCCCGGCGTCTTCGATCCGGCAAAACGGCGCTTCGGTCAGGTGAGACCGCGCGAGCTCGGACGTCTCGAACAGGGCCGAGGTGCCGGGCAGGGTGCGGAATGTCCAGACGGCATCGCAGGCCACCCGGACAGGCTCTGACGACAGGTGGTCCTTGGTGATGTCGCGCAGGGCGAGGTCCGTGGTCAGCACGATCTGGTCTGGCCGCGCCATGGCATATCCGCCGCCTCCGCTGGCCCGGAAGTTGTTCACCGCCAGCAGGATCGTGTCGTCGTCCGTGATCGCGCCGCCGTCCGCAGTGCGCAGATTGCTGATCCGCCGCCCACCGCCGTCCTGCGCCGAGACCGCTGCTGGCTGGCTGGGGTCGATCTCATAGCGCAGCCCGAAAAGCGTATCGAAATTATATCCCGCCATCGTCGGATCGATCAGATCCTGATCCTGAATGCCGGGCCGGATCGGCAGGAACAGCCGGGCGCTCCATTCCAGCCAATCCCGGATTTGCGCACCGTTGAGCGCCAGAATGCACAGGGTGTTGGGGTAGTGATAGAGCTCTGCCGCATGCCGCCGCAGCAAAGGACCGGGCGCGATGTCGACATAGTTCCCGGCCCCCGCCACACCGCCGCTGCGCGACGGCGCGACGGCGACGGCCATCGGCGTCTCTTGCCACCGGGTGTCGGCCAGCAACGCCTTGGCCCTTGTCCGCATGGCATCGGCCAGCACCGTCGAAGCGGGGGCGTGACCGACCAGCGACAGATAGGAATGCAGCCTGACATCCGTCGACCCGATCGGCTCCTGCATCAGCGAGACAACCTGATCATGCGCCTCCTTGACGCTGGCGACGACCTTCTCGTCGAGTTCGCCGTCCGTCCTGGCTTCGAGAGCCGGTGTCGCCACCTGAAAGGCCGAAACCGACCAGCCATCGCCGTCCTTCTCGAGCTTGAGGTCGATCACACCGACATGACTGCCGAGGCTTCCGGCCATGACCGCGGGTTTTCCGCAAAGCGTGCCGGCGACCGGGTCGATATCGGGGTGGCCCTCGAAGCCGGGGCCGGGAAAGACCTGATGGGTGTGTCCGGTGATGACCGCATCGATGCCGGGCACGTCTGCCAGCGCCAGACCGGCGTTCTCCTGACCGGGCTCTTCGCCGCCGTTGCCGACGCCGGTGTGCGCAAGCGCGACGACGATGTCGGCCCCCGCGGCCCGAAGATGCGGAACATGGCTTCGGGCGGCGAGCACGATGTCGCGCGAGCCGATATGCGAACCGAGCGAAAACTGCTCCCAGATCGGGGTTTGCGGCGGTGCAAAGCCAATGATCCCGACCTTGAGAACCTGTGTCCGGCCATCGCCGGTGGTGACTTCACGTGGCAGGATCGCCCATGGCGGCTGGAGCGTCTTGTCCTGTGCCGGGCAGTCGCATTGGGACAGCGTCATGTTTGCCGAGACGACGGGAAAGTCGGCTTTCGCCAGCGCATTGCGCAGAAAGACGAGCCCGTAGTTGAAATCGTGGTTCCCCAGCGTCCCGCCGTCATAGCCGATGGCGTTCATCGCCGCGACCATCGGATGCAGATCGCCAAATGCAAAGCCGCTGTCTCTGGCCATCCAGTCGGAAAGCGGATTCCCCTGCAGAAAATCGCCGTTGTCGAACAAGAGGCAAGTGCCGTCGATCTGCCGCAGCTCGGAGATGAGCTTTGCGGTCCTGGCAAGGCCTGACGCCGCCAGCGCGCGATCCGCGAAATAGTCATAGGGCATGACGTTCAGATGCAGATCGGTCGTCGCCAGTATCCGCAGGTGCGTCTGGCGTCTGGAGAGGGTCCAGTCAGGGAGGTATTTATGGCTCAATACGGCGCTCTAGTCATTATTCGGCACAACCATAAGTCGAATGATGTGGAGATAAAATGGCAGCAACATGATGTTTGTATCGCGGGCCAATAAATGCCACGACAGGTGCATGAAAAACGCAGAAACAGTCACATTCGGTGGTTCGGCGCTGGAGCGCCGGGCGGAACTTCGTGGAGATGCCCTGGCGCTGGCCGATCTGGCGGCCCGTCCCGGCGCGGGGATGATTCCGCTCTGGCGTGGCAAGCCATTGGTTGCGGGCGGCGAAGACGCCTTGAGCATCGCCCGTTTGCCACACGGCCACCCGGTCTTTGACGAGGCCCGTGATCCGCCGATTTTCCTTGGTGTCGAGGACGGCGAGGGTGTCTGGGCCCGCGACATCTCGGCCTGGGAGCCCGAGGATGTGGACCTTGCCTCGCTGGGCCTGTTCCTCGACCCGACGGAGCAACGCCATCCCGATCTTGGCGGAGACGAGCGATTTGCCGAGCTGCGGGCGATCATGACCCGGATCACCCCGCGCGACGCGGAACTGGCCGCGACCGCAAAGGCGGTTCTTGGCTGGCACGACAGTCACCGGTTCTGTGCCAGGTGCGGCCACGCCTCCGAAGTTGCCATGGCGGGATGGCAGCGCGATTGCCCGGCCTGCGGCACCCACCATTTTCCGCGCACCGATCCGGTCGTCATCATGCTGGTCACGAGCGGCGACGAGGTGCTTTTGGGCCGGTCTCCGGGGTGGCCCGAGGGCATGTTTTCCCTGCTGGCCGGATTCATCGAGCCGGGCGAGCCGATCGAGGCTGCTGTCCGCCGCGAGGTCTTCGAGGAATCCGGTGTCCGCGTCGGCGCGGTGTCCTATCTGGCCAGCCAGCCGTGGCCGTTTCCGGCGTCGCTGATGTTTGGCTGCCACGGCCACGCGGAGACCCGCGAAATCACGGTCGACCCTACGGAAATCGAACAGGCTCTATGGGTGTCCAAGGACCGTCTGGCCCGTATTTTCAACAACGAGGATCCGGAAATCCGCCCCGCCAGAAAGGGTGCAATTGCGCATTTTATCTTGTGGAACTGGCTTGAAGACCAGTTGGATTGACGCGACATTGCCGCTAAGGTCCGTTCGGACGCAGGAGAGCTGACAACAGCCGGGGCAGAGCATGGAATTCTCGACAAAAGAAGATATCGAAGCGCCGATTGCCTTTGTATGGCAACAGGTTACAGATTTTGCCGCGTTCGAGCGTCAGGCGCTGCGTCGCGGCGCCGATGTCAGCCGTCGCGATACGTTGACCCGGCCGGGCGTCGGCTCGGGCTGGGACGTGAAGTTCCTTTATCGCGGCAAAGAGCGCAAGTTGTCGGCCAACATCACGAATTTCGACCCGCCCAACACCTATACGATCGTCGCGTCGTCGGGCGGCATCGATGGCAATTCGGTGGTGGATCTGGTGGCGCTGTCGCGGGGCCGCACCCGCCTGACCGTCAACATCGATCTGACGGCGAAATCGCTGGCGGCCCGCCTGATGCTGCAATCCCTCAAGCTCGCCAAATCCTCGCTGAACCGCCGCTTTGTCGGCCGGGTTCAGAGCATGTCCGAAGACATGCAGGAACGCTATCGCCGGCAGCAAGCCGGAGCCTAGACCCACGGCGTCACCCTTTCGGCGAGGGGCCGATCTGCCCCACCGCCTCCTGAAAGCCGGCCTTGCCTAGTGTGTGCCGATGACGTGGGGCGTCTCGAAGACCTCTGGATCGATAGGCGTGCCGTCGATGCCGGTCGCGTGTGCGACGAACGTGTTCACGAAGGCCGGGATGATCGTGCCGCGCTGCGCCACGCCCAGAAAGATGTGCTTGGAGGTTGCGGGCGTCAGATCGAACCAGTTCGGGTCGTCGAAGGTGCCGGCGTAGAGACCGACGATCTCGGGGAACCGTTCGAACGTCAGCGTTATCTTTGTGCCGCAGGTGTCGCAGAAGTGGATGTGGACCAACTTGCCGCTGCCTTCCGACCGGTGCGTATACGTCTTGGCGGTGCCATTCGTCACCGAAAAGTCCTGCCGATCAAAGATCGGTTCGACCATATACGCCCCGCCCGTGGCGCGCTGACAGAATTTGCAGTGACAGATCGTCGTCCTGCCGGGCGGCTTGTCGACACGGTATCTCAGCTGGCCACAGAGACATCTCCCTTGCGCACTCTCCATGGTCGCGTCTCCCTGCTGGCTGTGATGAACGGTGTCGACACAGTAGCACGGAAGCCGCATTTCGCAGCATCATGAATTGCAGGCGATCGGGCGGGCCGCGTGACGCCTAGCGCTTGGGGCTTTCGTGACGGCGCGGGGCGGCGGGGTAGACGCCCATCAACCGGACCATGTCGGTGAAGTAATCCAGCTCTTCGAGCGCCAGTTGCACGTTGCGGTCGTCCGGGTGCCCCTCGATCTCGGCAAAGAACTGGGTCGCGCTGAAGCTGCCGCCGACCATATAGCTTTCCAGCTTGGTCATGTTGATGCCGTTGGTGGCAAAGCCGCCCATCGCCTTGTAGAGCGCCGCCGGAATGTTGCGCACCCGGAACACGAGGCTGGTGACCATCGGCCCGCGCCCGCGCCTGCGCAGATCGGGCTCACGCGACATGATCAGGAACCGGGTCGTGTTGCGCTCGTGGTCCTCGATATGGCGGGCGAGGACGTTCAGCCCGTAAATCTCGGCCGCGAGTTCAGAGGCCAGCGCCCCCATTGTCATGTCGTCCCCTTCGGAGACTTCGCGGGCGGCGCGGGCATTGTCCGAGCTGACCACGCCCTTGATCCCGTTCGACCGCAGGAACCCGGCGCATTGCGGCAGGATTACGACGTGCCCCTTGGCCTGCGTGATTCCGGACAGAACCGCACCCGGTTTGCCGAGCAGATTGACATGCACCCGCACGAAGGCCTCGTCGACGATGTGCAGGCCGCTTTCGGGGAGAAGGTGATGCACATCGGCCACCCGGCCGTAGATCGAGTTTTCGACAGCGATCATCCCGAGCTCGGCGGTGCCGTTCCGAACCGCGTCGATGGCGTCTTCGAAGGTGGCGCAGGGCATCGGTGTAAAGTCGGGGCGGGCCTCGATACAGGCCTGATGACCGTAGGCGCCGATCTCTCCTTGGAACGCAATCTGCTGGTTCATGATCCCCCCTCACGCCGAATTCTTGCGTTTCGCCCAAAAGCTGGGCATTTCGTCGCGCCTCTACACCTTGCGTCCGGCGGGTGGAACCTTGTAGATAGCGAGAAATCTTCGAACGGAATGGAACGCGACATGTTCGACACAATGACCCTGACAAAAATCGCCGGTGGTTTGTTTGGCACCTTTCTGGTCTTCCTGCTAGGTGGCTGGGTTGCCGAGACCATCTATCATGCCGGTGGCCATGGTGATCACGAGCAAGCCTACGTGATCGACGTTCCGGACAGTGGCGGCGGCGAAGTCGTCGAAGAGGTCCAGGTGCCTTTCGAAGAACTCTACGCGCTGGCTGATGCCGCGGACGGCGAAGGCGCGTTCCGTGCATGCCGCGCCTGTCACGCCCTCGAAGATGGCAACAACGGCACCGGGCCCCACCTTTACGGTGTCGTCGGCCGTCCGGTGGATGCTGTCGCGGGCTTTGATTATTCCGGTGCTCTCGAAGAGGTCAACGACGTCTGGACACCCGAGCAACTGTTCGCGTTCCTCGAGAACCCTGCGCAGTACGCCCCCGGCACCAAGATGTCCTACAACGGAATGCGCAGTGAGACAGATCGCGTAAACCTGATCGCATACCTCGACTCGATCGACGATTGATCCTCTGGTTTGATCGCAAAAGTGTCGACGCCGCTCCTTTTTGGGGCGGCGTTTTTTTTGTGCGATGAGGTGGGTCTTGGCGGGCCGATGACGAAAAGATTACAGAATCATAACTTGAATGTTCGACATTGCCGCCTTTAGCTTCATTCTCATAAAAACAGAGCAACAAAAGACCGGGAGACCTTTGATGCCGAACCGATCCGAGAATTCCTCTGCCGCCGCAGTGCAGTCGGCGGCGCTTGCCGGGGCTCTGAGCCGCCCGTTCTTGCTGGGCTCTGCCGTCGTCATCGCCGGTGCGCTCTGGGCCGGGCAGGCGTGGTCGCAGGATGTGACCGTCAGCCACGGCTATTCCAACTTCGGCGCGTTGAAATACGATGCCGATTTCCCGCACCTGGACTATGTGAACCCGGACGCCCCGAAGGGCGGCGAAATCTCGATCTGGTCGCAGGGCAGCTTTGACAGCTTCAACCCCTATGCCCGCGTCGGCGTCGGCGCGGCACTTGCGACCATCGGCGGCGAAGCGGTTCTGACCTCGACCGCCGACGACCCCTACGGCATGTATTGCTTCCTCTGCACCTCGATGGAGTATCCCGAGGACCTGTCTTTCGTGACCTATAACCTGCGCGACGATGTGACGTTCTCCGACGGCCGTCCGATGACCGCAGAGGATGTCGAGTTCAGCTTCAACCTGTTTCTTGAGCAGGGCATCTCGGAATACCGTTCCGTCCGGCAGGGCTGGGTGACCGATATTGCGATCGAAAGCCCATACCGCATCACCTTTACCTTTTCCGATCTGATCCCCGAGCGCGAGAAGATCTCCTACACCGGCGGCATCCCGGTCTTCTCGAAGGCGTGGTTCGAGGAAACAGGCACACGGCTGGACGAGAGCATCGACGCGCCGTTCCTGACCACGGGCGCCTATGTGCTCGAGAGTTTCGACTACAACCGCCAAGTGATCTACGCCCGCAATCCCGACTATTGGGGCGCGGAGATCCCGTTCAACATCGGCCGCAACAATTTCGATCGTATCCGGGTCGAGTATTTCGCCGATGGCTCGGCGGCGTTCGAGGGTTTCAAGGCCGGTGAATATACCTTCCGCACCGAGAATTCCTCGCGCGATTGGGCCACGGGCTATGATTTCCCGGCCCTTCAAAGCGGCTATGTCGTTCAGGAGGAGATCCCCGATGGCAGCGTCGGCACGGCGCAGAGCTTTGTCTTCAACCTCGATACGCCGAAGTGGCAGGACCCGCGGGTCCGCGAAGCCATCGGCATGATGTTCAACTTTGAATGGTCGAACGAAACGCTGTTCTACGGTCTCTATGCCCGTCCGCAGGGGTTCTGGCCCAACACCGATCTGGGCGCTGTTGGCGCCCCCACCCCCGAGGAGGTCGCCCTATTGCAGCCTTTGGTGGATGACGGTTTGCTGGATGCCAGCATCCTGACCGATGAGGCGCCTTTGGCGCCGGTCAACGGCGTGGAGAACAACACCCCGGCCCGCAGCGTCTATCGCGCCGCCGGTCAGTTGCTCGACGATGCCGGCTGGGTTGCCGGTGACGACGGGATGCGCCGCAAGGATGGTCAGCTTCTAGAGGTGGTGTTCCTTCAGCGTAGCCCGCTGTTTGACCGCATCGTGAACCCCTATATCGAAAACCTCGAACGCCTTGGCGTGGCCGCCAAGCTCGACCGTGTCGATACCGCCCAATATGTGGAGCGGCTGCGGTCTGGCGATTTCGACCTCGCCAACCACTCCATCGCGATGGGATTCGAGCCGGGATTCGAGCTGGAGCAGTGGTTTGCTTCGACGACCGCCGACGACAGTTCGCGCAACCTGATGCGGCTGCGCAGCGACGCCGTCGACCGGATGATCCCGAATGTCACGGGGGCGGAGACGCTCGAAGAGCTGAAGATCGCCACTCGCGCCTTTGACCGCGTGCTCCGTGCCGAAAAATTCACGGTGCCGCAATGGTTCAACGATCAGAACTGGGTCGCCTACTACGACATGTATCGTCATCCCGAAGAGTTGCCGCCACTGGCGACGGGCGAGCTGGATTTCTGGTGGTTCGACGCAGAGGCCGCGGCCGCGCTTGAGGCTGCCGGTGCGATCTGAGCCAAACCGCGCCCCGGCGATTGATGTGAGACGATAAGCGATGGGTGCTTATATCCTGCGCCGTTTTCTGCTCGTGATCCCGACGTTGCTCGGGATCATGATCCTCAACTTTGCGCTGATCCAATTCGTCCCCGGTGGCCCGATCGAGCAGATCATCGCCCAGATGGAGGGCAGCGGCGACGTGTTCGAGGGGATCTCGGGCGGCGGCAGCGAGATCGTCGAGAACGACGACAGCTCCTATATCGGCGGCCGGGGATTGAGCCCGGAGTTCATCGCCCAGCTCGAGAAAGAGTTCGGCTTTGACAAGCCACCCGTCGAGCGATTCCTGTTGATGATCTGGGACTATGTCCGCTTTGATTTCGGCGAAAGCTGGTTCCGGTCGATCAGCGTCTTCGATCTGGTGGTCGAAAAGATGCCGGTGTCGATCACGCTTGGCCTCTGGTCGACGTTAATCGCCTATATGGTGTCGATCCCCTTGGGCATCCGCAAGGCCGTCCGTGACGGTTCGTCCTTCGACACGTGGACCAGCGGCGCGATCATCGTGGGCTATGCCATCCCCGGCTTCCTGTTCGCCATCCTGCTGATCGTCCTGTTCGCCGGCGGTTCCTACTGGCGGTTCTTTCCGCTGCGTGGCCTGACAAGCGACGATTGGGAAACCCTGAGCCTGTTTGGCAAGATCGTCGACTATTTCTGGCATATCACCCTGCCGGTGCTGGCCTCGACGATCTCGGCCTTTGCCACGCTGACGCTGCTGACCAAGAACAGCTTTCTCGACGAGATCAAGAAGCAGTATGTGATGACGGCCAAGGCAAAGGGCCTGACCGAAAGCCGCGTCCTTTATGGCCATGTCTTTCGCAACGCCATGCTGATCGTGATCTCGGGCTTTCCGGCGCTGTTCATCGGGGTGTTCTTTGGCGGATCGCTGATCATCGAGACGCTGTTCTCGCTCGATGGGTTGGGCCGCCTCGGCTTCGAGGCCGCCGTGGCCCGCGATTACCCGGTCGTCTTTGGGACCCTGTTCGCGTTTTCGCTGATCGGTCTGGTAATCGGGATCATCACCGATCTGACCTATGTGTTCATCGACCCCCGCATTGATTTTGAGAGCCGAGGCTGATGTCCGACCCTGCACAGACAGATGACGTGGTGACCAGACCGCCCCGCAAGGCGTGGCTGTCACCGCTGAACAAGCGCCGTTGGCGCAATTTCAAACGCAACCGCCGGGCGGTGTGGTCGCTTTGGATCTTTACCGTTCTGTTCGTCGTGTCGCTGTTCGCCGAGTTCATCGCCAACGACAAGCCGATCATGGTCAGCTATCGCGGCGAGATTCGGATGCCGGTCTTTTCGTTCTACTCCGAGCGGGATTTCGGAGGCGATTTCCCGACCGAAGCCGCTTACGGCGACCCCGAAGTTGGCTGTCTGATCGTGACCGGCGGACTGGAGGAGTGCTTTGACGGTCCGAACGCGTTGATCACCGCCGTAGAGGCCGGTGAGACCCTCGATATCGAGGGTTTTTCGCGCGGCTGGATGCTCTGGCCGGTGATTCCCTATTCCTACGACACGATTGTCGATGTGCCGGGCGTCGCTCCGGCCCCGCCATCCGAGACCAACTGGCTGGGCACCGATGACACCAAGCGCGATGTGACGGCCCGGATCATCTATGGTTTCCGATTGTCGATCATCTTTGCCATTCTGGTGACGGTCGGCTCATCGCTGGTCGGCATTCTGGCGGGTGCGGTGCAGGGCTATTTCGGCGGCTGGACCGACCTGATCTTTCAGCGCTTTATCGAGATCTGGACAGGGATGCCGTCGCTCTACGTCATCATCATCGTGTTTGCGATATTGGGCCGAAGTTTCTGGCTCTTGGTGTTCTTGACCATCCTGTTCGGCTGGCCAGCCTTGGTCGGCGTGGTGAGGGCCGAATTCCTGCGCGCCCGGAATTTCGAATATGTCCGCGCGGCCCGCGCCCTGGGCGTCTCGAACCGGGTGATCATGTTCCGCCATATGCTGCCCAATGCGATGGTGGCCACCGTCACCATGCTGCCGTTCCTGATTACCGGTGCGATCGGCGGGCTGGCGGCGCTCGACTTTCTGGGCTTTGGCCTGCCGTCATCGGCGCCGTCCCTCGGCGAATTGACCTTGCAGGCCAAGCAGAACCTGCAGGCCCCGTGGCTGGGCTTCACCGCGTTTTTCACCTTTGCGATCATGCTGTCGTTGCTGGTGTTCATCTTTGAGGGGGTCCGCGATGCGTTCGACCCCAGAAAGACCTTCTCGTGAGCCGTATTCTGGATGTGAAGGATCTGGTGGTCCGCTTTCGTCAGGATGGCGCCTATACCGATGCCGTGCGCGGCGTGACCTTCCATGTCGACAAGGGCGAGACTGTCGCTCTGGTGGGTGAGAGCGGGTCGGGCAAGTCTGTGACCGCGCTCTCTGCCGTGCGCTTGCTGGGCGATAGCGCCGAGGTGAGCGGTCAGGTCAACTACGACGGGCAAGAGATGACCACCGCGAGCGAGGCCGATTTGCGCCGTGTGCGCGGCAATGACATCAGCTTCATCTTTCAGGAGCCGATGACCTCGCTGAACCCGCTGCACACGCTGGAAAAGCAGTTGGCCGAGAGCATCGAGTTGCATCAGGGGCTGCGCGGACCGGCGGTGCGGGCCAAGATCATTGAACTCCTTACGCAGGTCGGCATCCGCGACCCCGAAACCCGGCTGGGTGCCTATCCGCACCAACTGTCCGGTGGCCAGCGCCAGCGGGTGATGATCGCCATGGCCCTTGCGAACGGCCCGGAGCTGTTGATCGCGGATGAGCCGACGACCGCACTGGACGTGACCATTCAGGCGCAGATTCTCGAGCTGCTCGCGGACCTCAAGGGCCGGATGGGTATGTCCATGCTGTTTATCACCCACGACCTGACCATCGTCCGCCGCATTGCCGACCGGGTCTGCGTGATGAAGGACGGTGAGATCGTGGAGCAGGGTCCGACGGCCGAGATCTTTGCCAACCCGCAGCACCCCTATACCCAGATGCTGCTCGCCGCCGAATCGACCGGTTTGCCGGCCCCCGTTCCCGAGGGCGCGGAGGTCGTGGCGACGACCGAGGATCTGCGCATCTGGTTCCCGATCTATCGCGGCTTGCTCAAGCGCACGTCCGGATACGTGAAGGCGGTCAACGCCGCGACGCTGAGCGTCCGCGCCGGGGAGACCGTCGGCATCGTCGGGGAAAGCGGCTCGGGCAAGACGACCCTCGCTCTCGCCATCATGCGCCTGATCCGCTCGGAAGGGCCGATCACCCTGCATGGCAAGCGGATCGACGACCTGAACCAGCGCCAGTTGCGCTCTGTCCGCTCGGCCATGCAGATCGTGTTTCAAGACCCGTTCGGCAGCCTGAGCCCGCGCATGACCGTGGAGCAGATCATCGCGGAGGGGTTGGGCGTTCACGGTGTCGCCCGAGGGCGCAATGCCCGCGAGATGGTCGCCGAGATCATGACCGAGGTGGGCCTCGATCCGACGCTTATGGACCGCTATCCCCATGAATTCTCTGGTGGGCAGCGTCAGCGTATTGCGATTGCCCGCGCCCTGATCCTGCGGCCGCAGTTGATCGTGCTGGACGAGCCGACCTCGGCGCTCGACATGACGGTGCAGGTCCAGATCGTCGATCTGCTGCGCCGGTTGCAGGTGAAATACGGGCTGGCCTATCTGTTCATCAGCCACGACCTCAAGGTTGTTCGCGCCCTGAGCCACAAGGTGATGGTGATGCGCAACGGCGATGTGGTGGAGGCCGGGGATGCGGCGTCGGTCTTTGACGCGCCCGAGTCCGACTATACCAAGGCGTTGATGGCTGCGGCTTTTGTGGACCAATCCGCGTCTGCCTGAGCATTGCTCGCGGTGGCTATTGCCGGATTGAGTTTTCTTGCCAAGATGAAGGGGCCGCGGTTATCGGAACCCGGCCCCTCGCCTGTGTCAGTTGTCGTTTTTGTCAGCTTTCGTCGGTGCCGATCATGAAGCAGGTGGTGCCCCGTGCCTGAAGCCTGCGGCAGGCCAGATCCGCGCCTTCGCGGGTGAGCCCCATGAAATTGGCATCGAACCCACCGGACCTTTGCAGGATGCGCCGCAGCGCGCCGTCGAGTGCCGATGGCTCGGAGAGGGCGACCTGGATCAGTGTCCGCTCGGCCTCGTAGCGAGAACCGTAGCGCCCGACGTTGATCCCCCAATGCCGCCCGCCTGAGGTCGAAATCCGGGTGACGACCTCGGGTTCGGCCGTCGGGACGGTATTGGCCGGCGCGATGTCTGCCGCTGTCATGATGATCTCGGCGGGGCGAACCTCCGGCAACGTCTCGATGGTGGCGGGCGCGAGTTCGGAGGCCGAGGCCAGTTGCACGGCTGCGGCCGTTTCCGGCAGGGCCTCTTCGATGACGTCTGTCGCTGCCTCGGCGACCTCCGTGGCAGTTTCGGCCACTTCCGCGGGCGCGGCGAGCGCCAGCGCCAATGCGTCGTCGATGGCCTCGGTCGCCGCCGCGACGAGGACCGGCTCTTCGCCGGAAGGCCGCGCCTCTGGCCTGATGCTGCTTTGCACCTGACCGCTGACCCTGATCGTTCGGGCGACGGCGGTGGGCGGGTTCTGGTTCCCAGCGACCAATTCAGGCTCTGCCGTTTGCGTGGGGGCCGGCGCGGGCGTGGACCGGTAGGCCGGCAGCGCGGGCGCCCTGACCGTTGCGCGCCCCGGCGCCCGCGCAAAGCCCATGTCGAGCAGTTCGGCCACCCGGGCATTCCGGTTGGCCGTGGAGGTGCCGCCGAAGACCGTCGCGATGATCCGCACCTGACCGCGCTGCGCCGAGGCGACGAGGTTGTACCCGGCCGCGTTGGTGAAGCCGGTCTTGATCCCGTCGGCCCCTTCGTAGCTGTCGAGGAAGCGCCGGTTGGTGTTGTTCACCTGTGCAATGCCCGCATCGGCGGAGCGCCGCGAGAACAGGTTATAATACTGCGGATAGTCGTAGATGATATGCCGACCCAGCACGCTCATATCCCGTGCCGTGGACATGTGCCCCGATTCCGTGAGGCCGTGCATGTTGCGAAACGTGGTGCTCGTCATGCCCATCGCCTGTGCGGTGGCGTTCATCCGGGCGGCGAAAGCCTCTTCGGAGCCGCCGATGGCGATCCCGATGGCGGTTGCGGCGTCATTGGCGGACTTCACCGCCGCGGCCCGGATCAGATAGCGCAGACGGATCGTCTGGCCGGTGCGCAGCCCGAGCTTGGAGGGCGGTTCGCTGGAGGCGGCGGAGGTGATCGTGACTTCGGTATCGAGGCTGATCTCGCCCCGCTGGATCGCCTGAAATGCGATGTAGATCGTCATCATCTTGGTGAGCGAGGCCGGATGCAACCGGGTGTCGGCGTTGCGCGAATGCAGAACCTCGCCGGTCCGGGCGTCCATCACCATAGCGGCGTAGGGTGCGGTTTTGCCGACTGTCGGCGCAAGAGCACCAGCACACAGCACAAAGATCATCAATAGCCCGATACGGGCCGTCTGTCCCAGACGACTAGCCACGTCGCTCACCCTTTTACTGCCTCATGGCCCCGGTTTTCCGGGTGCCTTATGATTTGCAGCAAAGCTAACACGACCGAGCAATTCCGAAAATACCCTAAATTCAGTTACTTTCAGTGCGATGCTCGTCCGGTTGCCCGAAATGTAGGGGATGGCGAAATAGTGGCCGCAAGATAGGGCATTGTGGCGGGATTGTGGCGAGACTAGGGCAGCGCTGCCACAAGTTCCGGAAGGGCTGCGAGAGACTCGATTTCGCGGAATCGCGGGTGGGTCGACGGCGCCTCGGCGTGCTCATAGGCCCATGTCAGATCGTGCGGTACATGCACGCCCCAACCGCCTGCCTCGATTGCCGGCAACACGTCGGAACGCATCGAATTGCCGACCATCATCGCGGCTGTCGCGCCGTGCCGGGCGAAGATCCGGGCGTAGACATCCGGGGTCTTGTCGCTGACGATCTCGACCGCGTCGAAAAGGTCGCCGAGGCCGGATTGCGCCAGCTTGCGTTCCTGGTCCAACAGGTCTCCCTTGGTGATCAGCACGATCTCGGCCTCTGGAGCCAATGCGCCGATCGCCTCGGCGGCGTGCGGAAGGAGTTCGATCGGGTGTTCGAGCATGTCCTGCCCGGCCCGGATCAGCTCCGCGATGACCGTGGCCGGAACCTTGGCGTCGGTGACGTCGATGGCGGTTTCGATCATCGACAGCACGAAGCCTTTGACCCCGAAGCCGTAGCGCCCGAGGTTGCGCCGCTCGGCGGCCATCAGAGTCTCGGACAGAGCGTCGGGATCGGTGAAGTCGGCCAGCAACTCGGCGAACCGCGCCTGCGTCAGTTGGAAGAACCGTTCGTTGTGCCACAACGTGTCGTCGGCGTCGAAACCGATTGTCCACCGATATCTCTGCCCCAACTTGTCTCTCCTCTGGAATTGCGCCTTTTCATGTGGGCTAAGTGCCTTATATAAGCCTCTAATCCCTTCGGAAACACATGGACGCCCATGCTCAGAGATTTCTACATGATGGCAGACAAGGATGGAGACGACGGGGACGTTGGCGTCAAGCTTGAAACGCGCACCAAGACAAAGCGTCCCCCGCTCTATAAGGTGCTGATCCTGAACGACGATTACACTCCGATGGAGTTTGTCGTCCACGTTCTGGAGCGGTTCTTTGGCATGACCCATGCGCAGGCCTTCGAGATCATGCTGACCGTTCACAAGAAGGGAATCGCCGTGGTCGGCGTGTTCAGCCACGAGATCGCCGAGACCAAGGTTGCCTTGGTCATGGATTTCGCCCAGCGTCACCAGCATCCGCTGCAATGCACAATGGAAAAGGAGTAGGGGCGCGGTTCGCGCTCTGCCCTGATGTCCACATCCCGTTTGACAACCGCCTTTGACGACGGACTGCTGACCGCACCTGCGGGCAAGGCTGTCGTGATGCGCCCGCCTCTGGCCTATGATCTTGCCGCCTTGTCGCCTGACCAGGCTGATATCGTCCACAGCTTTGCGCCCGACGTCTCCTATTGGGAGACGATGGGCTATGCCGTGTCCAAGGAGCTCACCCCCTCCGATCTGGTGATCGTGGTGGTGCCCCGTGCCAAGGCCCTGGCCCGCGCGATGCTGGCCGAGGCGGTGACCAAGGCCCCGGTCGTCGTGGTCGACGGCCAGAAGACCGACGGTGTCGATAGCCTGTGGCGCGATCTGCGCAAACGCTTGGGCGATTTGCCGAGCATCACCAAATCCCACGGCCGCCTGTTCTGGTTCAAGACCGAGGGCGTGGATTTGTCCGATTGGGCCGCGCCGCCGCCAAGTGCCGGGCCGGAGGGCTTTGTCACCCAGCCGGGCGTGTTCTCGGACGGCGCGATCGATCGCGGCTCCGCCCTGCTCGCCGACGCCTTGCCGGGCAAGCTGCCGTCTCGCGTGGCCGATCTGGGCGCGGGGTGGGGCTATCTCTCTGCCGCGATCCTCAAGCGTGAGGGCGTGACCCATCTCGATCTGGTCGAGGCCGAGGCGCTGGCGCTGGACTGTGCCCGCCAGAACATCACCGACCCGCGCGCCCATTTCCATTGGGCCGACGCCACCCAGTTCACCCCAGAAGCGAAATACGGTGCCATCGTCACCAACCCGCCGTTTCACACGGGCCGCGCCGCGGACCCCAGCCTCGGCCGCGCCTTCATCACAGCGGCGGCCGCGATGCTGGTCCCCGGAGGGCAGCTCTGGCTTGTTGCCAACCGACATTTGCCCTATGAGGCCCACCTGCGTGAAGCCTTTGTCCGTGTGGACGAGGCGGGTGGAGATTCTGCGTTCAAAGTGTTCTGCGCGATCCGACCGAAAAAAGCGTGATCCCCTAGGAGAACCTCATGTCCTTTTCGATTTCCGGCAAGACTGCGATTGTGACGGGCGCGGCCCATGGTGTTGGCCTTGCGATTGCCCGCCACTTCGTCGATCAGGGTGCGAATGTCGTCTTTGTCGACCGGGACGAGGCCGCGTTGGAGCGCGAGGTCGGCCAGTTGGCCAGCGATGAGGGTCCGGTCCGCCTGTTTGCGGGAGATCTGCGCGAAAAGCTGACGATCACCAATCTGCTGTCGCTGACCCATGACGCCTTTGACCGGATCGATATTCTGGTCAATGCCTCCCGTCAGGTGATGACCACGGATCCGCTCGACCCGGACGACGATTCGGTGGCGCAGCTGTTGCAGCAGAACATGCTCACCGCGCTGATGCTCAGCAAGGCGACGGCCAAGCGGATGATCAAGCAGTCGGAAGGACAGGAAGAGGGCTCCATCGGGTCGATCATCAATCTGTCGTCGATCGCCGCGACCCGTGCCCATCCGTCGCTGCTGGCCTATTCGATCAGCTCCGCCGCCTCGGACCAGATGACCCGCGCCCTCGCTGTGGCGCTGGCCCCAAAGCGCATACGGGTGAACGCCGTCGCCTTCGGCAGCGTGATGAGCGCAAGCCTGAAGGGCGCTCTCAAGGAGCAGGAGGGGCTGCGCAAGGAAATCCTGTCACACACCCCGCTGGGCCGGATTGCCAGCCCCGGCGAAGTCTCGGACGCGGTGCAATATCTGGCCTCGGATTCCTCCGGCTTCGTGACCGGGCAGATCATTACGGTCGACGGGGGCCGAACATTGCTCGACCCCGCATCGGTGGATGCCCATTAGCGGCCTGTCCGCGCCCGATCATTCAGGGTGAATGGCCACGCATTGCTGAACCGCCGCGTCCGCCGCACGCTGTAGCTGGGCCTGCCGCTCTTGCAGCGATGCCAGTTTCGCCTGTTCGGCGTTCAGGTCGATGGCGACGGGGACCTGCCGGTCGATTGTCCGGGTTTCCTCGCACGGGAAGGTAAAGCTGCTGCCGTCGTCGTTTGTTCCGGTGCAGGTGCTGCGGATCGTCTGCACCTCCTGGGTTTCCGCGACGGCATAGCCGCGCTGGATATTCGCCTGGGTCTCGTTGACCAGGCCGGTCATGACCCGCAATTCGCGGGTGACATCGCTGATGCATTGTTCGCGTGGTGTGGCGCAGGCCGCGACGAGGAGTGGAAGAATGAGCAGGGTGCGACGCATAGCGGACTCCGAAGTTTGATTTGGGTCATGGTGCCCTTGGTGGACCCGTGAAAAGAATGCTAGGTCCAAGTGATAAGCAATAGCAAGGGATGCGCCAGCGTGACGACGACGGGGATGGAGACGGAAAAAGCCACGGCTTCGGCGTGGTTTCGCGAATTGCGCGATCAGATCGTGGCGGCCTTCGAGGCGCTGGAGGACAGCCAGCCGGGCAATGGGCCGGCCGGCCGTTTCGAGGTGACGGAAACGTCCCGCGCCTCCGACGACGGCTCGGATGCCGGCGGTGGCCTGATGTCGGTGATGCGCGGTGGCCGCGTCTTCGAGAAGGTGGGCGTCAACATCTCGACCGTCTACGGCACCCTCGGCGACCGCGCCCAAAAGGCGATGGCCGCCCGGGGTGTTCCCGGCATGGCAGAGGATCCGCGGTTCTGGGCGTCCGGCATTTCACTGGTGGCCCATATGCAGAACCCGCACGCCCCCGCTGTCCACATGAACACCCGAATGTTCTGGACCCCGGGCGCATGGTGGTTCGGCGGCGGTTCGGATCTGAACCCTTGCATCGAATATGACGAGGACACGGCCCATTTCCATGCCACGCAAGAGGCCCATCTGGCCCCCCATGGTGCCGAGCATTATCCCAAGTTGAAGGCATGGGCCGACGAGTATTTCTACATTCCCCATCGCAAGCGTGCCCGTGGCGTCGGCGGCATCTTCATGGATGATCACTGCACCGGCAATTGGCAGGCCGACTTCGCCCTGACCCAAGATATCGGTCGCGCGTTCCTGCCCGCCTATGTGCCTCTTGTGGAGAAGCGTCGCGGCACCGAATGGACCGATGCCGACAAGGACACCCAGTTGATCCATCGCGGGCTCTATGCCGAATACAACCTCGTCTATGATCGCGGCACGAAGTTCGGGTTGGAGACCGGCCACGATGCAAATGCGGTATTGATGAGTCTGCCGCCTCTGGCGAAGTGGGTTTGAGCGACGTCTTGGGGTGATCTGCAGGGCAGGCTCGCGCTTCGCGCCGACCGTCCGTGTCAAGCGGGACCGTCGAGGGGGCGCTGCCCCCGCCTTCGGCCCCCCGGGATATTTTTGACCCCGAGAAGCGGGCCTAGTCCGCTTTGACGAAGAGTGCGCCGCCCGCCCGTATGCTACTGTCAGGGGCGGGTGCTGCAGTTTGTGCTGCCGCGACCTCGTCGGGAACTGCGTTGCTTTGGTCGGGGTTAATGACGGCGTCCAGCCCGTCGGCCAGCTGTTGATCGGTGATCTTGGCTGATTGTGCCAGCAGGCTGAGCACGGACGGAGGCGCGAAATCCCGCAGCCCGATGGCCAGTCTGCGCTGGACGATCTGTAGTCGCGGGGCATCTGCACCGAGCACGGCCTCTTCGCTGGCTGTCGCGGGCGCAAAGGAGAGTGCAAGGCTGCACACCAGAGAAAGCCCGCCGACGCCCTTTAGCACTGCTTTGAAAATGCCCATGATCGGCTCCGAAACTGCGTTGGCGGATCAGCCGCCGCGCACAGTCTCGATCATCAATGTGACATTTTCGGGGTCGGCATCTGGCGTTATCCCGTGGCCGAGGTTGAAAATGTGCGGTCCGTTGGAAAATGCCTGCACGATCCGCCGGGTTTCCTCGACCAGTTCCGCGCCGCCGGTGACCATGTGCGAGGAGGCGAGGTTGCCCTGCACGCAGCCGCCGGTTTGCACGTTGGTGGCGGCCCATTCGGCGGTGACGCCGTCATCGAGCGCGATGCAGTCGGCTCCGGTGGCGTCATGCGCACCGACGTAGCCTTCCCCCGCGCTTCTTGGGAACGCGATCACCGGTAGCCCCGGGTGCCGCTCCTTGAGTGCGGCGGTGATCTTTTGCATCGGTTTCAACGAGTAGTTGGTGAAATCATCGCCCTTGAGCGATCCGGCCCAGCTGTCGAACAACTTGACCACTTCGGCACCGGCGTCGACCTGCATGGAGAGATATTCGATGGTGGCATCGGTCAGCAGGTCGATGATCCCTTCGAACGTCGACTTGTCTTCGGCCTTGAGCAGATGTGCGGGCCCTTGATCGGGCGTGCCTTGTCCGGCGATCATATAGGTAGCCACTGTCCACGGCGCACCGGCAAAGCCGATCAGCGTCGTCTCGGTGGGCAGCTCGCGCCGCAGGATCCGCACCGTTTCGTAGATCGGGGCGAGGTGGTCGTGAACGGCGTCAGCCGGTTTCAGCTTGGCCAGACCGCCCGCGTCGGTGATCGTCGAGAGTCGCGGCCCTTCGCCCGTGACGAACCAGAGGTCCGCCCCAAGCGCCTGTGGCAGCAGTAGGATGTCGGCAAACAGGATGGCTGCGTCGAATCCATACCGCCGGATCGGCTGCAAGGTGACCTCTGCGGCCAGATCGGAATTGTAGCACAGCGACAGGAAGTCTCCGGCTTCGGCGCGGGTGGCCTTGTACTCGGGCAGGTAGCGCCCTGCCTGCCGCATCATCCAGATCGGAGGGGTGGGCAGCGTTTCGCCCGCGAGGGCGCGAAGGATGGTTTTTTGCTCGGACATGTCTGCTCCTGTCTTGGCCCTCGTCGTCCCAACTGGCGCGGGCCTTGTCAAGGGAGTTGTCAAGTATTGTTTACAGTTCTAGAACGGGGCCAACATGAGCAAATCACTTCCTTCCCCCGCTTCTCCGCTGCGTATCGGCACCCGTGGTTCTCCCTTGGCACTGGCCCAGGCCCACGAGACCCGCTCGCGGCTCATGGCCGCGTTCGATCTACCCGAGGATGCGTTTGAAATCGTCGTGATCAAGGTCACCGGCGATATGATTCAGGACCGGGCGCTGAAGGAAATCGGCGGCAAGGGGCTGTTCACCCGCGAGATCGAAGAGGCGCTGTTGGACGGGTCGATCCATATTGCCGTCCATTCGATGAAGGACATGCCGGTGGAGCAGCCCGCTGGTCTGATCCTGAACACTTACCTTCCCCGTGAGGATGTTCGCGACGCGTTCGTATCCTTGGGCGAGGGCGGCATCACCGATCTGCCCGAAGGCGCCACGGTCGGCACGTCCAGCCTGCGCCGGAGGGCGCAGCTGCTGCATCGTCGCCCGGATCTGAACGTCGTCGAGTTCCGCGGCAATGTGCAGACCCGTCTGCGCAAGCTGGCCGATGGCGTGGCCAGCGCGACCTTTCTGGCGATGGCAGGGCTGAACCGCCTGAACATGACGGATGTGCCGCGCCGCCCGATCGAGGTGGACGAGATGCTGCCCGCTGTTGCGCAGGGCGCGATCGGGATCGAGCGCCGCATCGACGATACCGCCACGGCGGATATGCTGGCCGCCATCCATGATGGGCCGACAGGGCAACGCCTCGCCGCAGAGCGGGCGTTTCTGAGCGCATTGGACGGGTCTTGCGAGACGCCGATTGGCGGCCTCGCGGTGCTGGAGGGTGGCACCCTCCATTTGCGCGGCGAAATCCTGCGCACCGATGGCAGCCGTGTTCTGGCCGATGCCGCCGACGCGCCGGTAGAGGACGGTGCCGCACTTGGCACAGCACTGGCGTCTGGATTGCTCAAGCAGGCCGGGCCGGGATTCTTCGACGCCTGATCAGCGCCGCGGGCCGTCGTCGAGCAACAACAGCGCCGCTGTGCCGATCAGGATGGTCACGGCCCCAATGTATGCCGCGACATCATAGCCGCCCAGAACTGCGCCAAGGGCAAAGATCGCCGCGGCGAGGCCCTCCGACACCATACGTTGCAGGGCCACCAGCGATGCTCCGGCCCCGGCGCGCGCGCCCAGCAGGTCTTGCAGGTAGCTGATCGACAGGCTGTAGATGAGCCCGCCCCCCACCGAGACGGGCAGGATCAGGAGCCAGACAAATCCGGTTGGCGCGAGCCCCGGAAACAGCCCCATGAAGAGCGCATAGTTGGCCGCACCGGCAGCGATGATATGCAGCCGCCGGTAGCGCCGCACCAGCACGCCGACGCTCAGCATCACGCAAATTTCCAGCGCCACGAAGGCGCCAAAGAAGATCGCCGCATCTCCCGAACCCCGTCCGGCCGTTTCGGTGAAGACCAACGCCAGCAGGACTGCCATCAGAGTCGAACCGGAATGCACCGCCCCCATCGCCAGAAGTCGGAGCGAGATGGGTCCGTTGGCCACCTCGGCCAGCGAGGCAAAGAACCCCAAGCCGGATTTCTGTTCCGTCCAGGGGGCGGCGCCGTCTGATGGCCAGATCCAGAGCACCATTGCCAGCAGCGCCACCGCCATGGCGAGGGTCGTCGGATAGAGCACCAGCAGCGACACTTCGGCGTTGAAGGCCATCCCCCAGAGCGGCAGGAGCAGCGCAAAGGGGACGGCAAACAGCGCGCGTATGACCGCCGTCACCCCATCCCGATCCGCCTCTGCCATCTCGGCGGTGTGCAACCGGGCGATGGCGAAGATCTGCCCCAGCAGCGTGGAGCCCAGCGGCAGGAAGAGCAGATGCGCGAATACGAAGGTGAGTGTCGAGGGCGCGATAGTGACAAGCACCAGCCCCGCGATGGATGACAGCGCCGCGACGGCCGCCATCGCCTTGCGGGCGGGTCGCTGGTCGGTGACGATCCCGACGATGACCGAGGCCGTCACCGACACCAACAGCGACCCGGTCAGAACCAGCGCGTAGCCGCCGTCCGACAATCCGAAGAACTGGATGCCGAGTAGCGAGACGTAGGGCGAGAAGGACGCCACAAGCGACCCGAAAATCAGGGTCGCCAACCCCAGCATCCTCAGGGTCGGATCGCGCCAGATCAGTGCGATGTTCTGCATGTTACCGAGGGATCACCTTCCCCGGATTGAGGATGCCCTTGGGGTCGAGCGCGGCTTTGATCGCGCGCATGACGTCCAGTGCCACCGGGTCCTTGCGCCGCCGCATCGACGGCAGCTTGGACAGCCCGATCCCGTGTTCGGCCGAGAAGCTACCGCCAAGGCTTTGCACCACGTCCTCGACCGTTTCGACCAGCTTGTCACGCAATTCGGGATCGGCGCTGGACGGGAAGATGATGTAATGCACGTTGCCGTCGCCCAGATGACTGACGCAGGTGTCCGTTGCCTCTGGGTCGATGGCTTGGATTCGGGCGATGGCAGTCGTCAGGAAGGTTTCGACCTTGTCGATGCCGACACAGACATCGTTGTTGATCATCGGCTGCTGCGCGCTCGTGACCTCGGCTGCGGCTTCGCGGCGGGCCCACATCTCGGCCCGTTGGGCGTCGTTCTGGGCAATCACCGCGTCGCGCAGAGTGCCGATTTCGAGCATTCTGGCCAGTTCGGTTTCCAGCAGGGACACGATCGGCACCGACCCATCGTCCTGCGGCGTGGCGTCGCGCGGAGCAGTGGCGCCGACTTCGACGAGGATGTTCACGTCGTGGCTGCCCTCGAACGGCGGTTTCGCCCCCGCAATCGTCGCCAGATACCTGCTGATGTAGCTTTTCGGCATGTATTCGAACGCCGAAACCGCTCCGCCGGTGATCTTTTGCAGTTGGTTCAGCAGCCCCACCGCATCCGACAGATGCGGTACCGCAAGCATTGCGGTGGCGTAGGCGAGCGGCTGCGGAGCGAGCTTCATCACCGCTGCGGTGATGATCCCCAGAGTGCCTTCGGCCCCGATCACCAGATTGCGCAGGTTGAGCCCGGAGTTGTCCTTGTGCAGCTCGCTCATCAGGTCCATAACCCGGCCGTCGGCCAACACGACCTCGACGCCCATGCACAGATCCCGGGTATTGCCGTAGCGCAGCACGTTCGACCCACCTGCATTGGTGGAGAGTATCCCGCCGATCATCGCCGATCCCCGCGCCCCGAAGGTCATCGGAAACAGCAGGCCATGGTCCTGCGCGGCAGTGCTGAGCGCATAGAGAATCACCCCGGCTTCGACGATGGCGATACGGCTCTCGGCCCTGATCTCTCGGATCGTGTTCATCCGGTCGAGCGAGAGCATCACCGCCCCGTCCGCATAGGTGCCGCCGGCGAGCCCGGTATTGCCGGAGACCGGCACAACCGGAAGCCCGACCTCGTGGGCCAGTTGCATCACCCGCGACACTTCGTCGGTATTGGCCGGGCGGACAACCGCAAGAGGGCTGAAGTGGTAATCGCCCATCCAGTCGTGGTTCCATTTGTCGCAATCGGATCCTGTCGCGATATTGGCGGCGCCGACGATGTCACGCAGCGCGTCAAGGTGATTGGTCATGGCGGGGTCTCCTGGCGTTGGCCGATTTTGCCCCATTCTTCGGACCATGGAAAGCCGTGTGGTCAGGGAAAGACGTGGTCATTCGGCCTTTGCCGGACGATACTGTGGCCAACACAGTTTGACCGCAGGAAAACGACGATCCATGCAGTATGCTTATGAAGGCAGTTGGGAGCTTGTTCCCGAACTTTCGCACTATGACGAGGGCAAGCCGCCCAAGTCGGGCCGATATGTCATCACCCAGACCGGCGACGAGATCCATTTCCAGATCGAGTGGGTCGAGGCGGACGGCACCCCGCATCTGATCGATTTCAAGGGTGTCGCCGATGGTGCGATCCGCCCGGCGGGCGAAGAGGGCATCAAAGCGTCCTTCCATCGCAAGGGAAAGACCCTGCTCGAGAGCCGTGCCTATCAGGCGGGGCAGGAGGTGTCGTATGCGTTTCGCCGGGCCAGCGACGACGGGTCGCTCCTGTCGGTCATCCAGTTCTACAAACACCCGGACGGTACCCGCACGATGCGGTTGCAAACCTATCGCAGGGCGGAACGCTGATCTTGGGCCGAAAGGGTTGCGTGGTAGCGTGAGGCGGACTTGAACCGCCGACCCCAGCATTATGAGTGCTGTGCTCTAACCAACTGAGCTATCACGCCATGCAACGGAGGTCCCGATACTTTGCCCGCTCGCCCGTGTCAAACCCAAATCGCGGTCTTGGCTGGAATGCCGTGGGGATCGGGTGCATGCTGGCCCCGATTGGCCGCTGTGATTTGGCCGCTGGACAAAGGACCTATCGGTTTTGGACCTTCCTGACATAGACCCACCCGCCCCTGACCCCGCCGACCCCGAAGCGCTGTTGCGCGCCCTGTTCGATCGCGCCGTTGCGGTGGCCGATCCGATGCGGGTGATTCCCTCGCATCTGCCGCCCCGCCCGGAGGGGCGCGTCGTCGTGATCGGCGCGGGCAAGGCCTCGGCCCGGATGGCCGAAGCCGTCGAATCCGTCTGGGGGCCTTGCGAGGGGCTTGTCATCACCCGTTATGGCTATGCCCGGCCCTGCGAAGGGATCGAGATCGTCGAGGCGGCACATCCCGTGCCCGACGCGGCGGGGGCGGAAGCGACGCGGCGCATGTTGGCCCTGCTCGGCACTCTCAAAGAAGGCGACATGGTCCTTGCGCTGATCTCGGGCGGTGGCTCGGCTTTGCTGACCTGCCCGGCCGCCGGCATCACATTGGCAGAAAAACAGGCGCTGACCCAAAGCCTCTTGGCCAGCGGGGCGCCGATTGGCGACATCAACGGCATTCGCAAGGAATTGTCCGCCGTCAAAGGTGGACGTTTGGCCGTGGCCGCCTATCCCGCGCGCATGGTCGCCTTGATGATCTCGGACGTGCCCGGCGATTCGCCCGGTGACATCGCAAGCGGCCCCACTGTCGGATACGCGGGCGACGCCGCCCGTGCGTTGGCCTGTCTGGCGCAATGGCAGGTCGAACCGCCCGCCGCGATCCGGGCATTTCTGGAGGCGGGCGGCAATCCTGTCGCTCCGGACGATCTGAAACTGAGCCGGGTCGAGAACCGGGTGATCTCTGCCCCGTCGCAATCGCTGGCCGCCGCCGCCGTGATGGGCCGCGCCGCGGGGTGCGACGTGCGCCTGTTGGGCGACGCGATCGAGGGCGAGGCCCGCGAGGTGGCCGCCGCTCACGCCTCCGAAGCCCTAAAGCTCCAAGCCACGCTTGCCGCCGATGCGCCGCCGGTTCTGCTCTTGTCCGGGGGCGAGTTGACCGTGACCCGTCGGGGCGACGGTGTCGGCGGTCCCAACGCCGAATACGCCTTGGCGCTGGCCATCGCCTTGCAGGGAGCGCCCGGCATTCACGCGCTGGCCTGTGATACTGACGGTGTCGACGGCGCGGCCGAAGTGGCCGGTGCGGTGATCGGACCCGGCACCCTGACCAAGGGTCCGACCGCGGCCGATGCGCTCGCCCGGAACGATGCCCACGGCTACTTTGCCGGGATCGGCGATCAGGTGGTCACGGGTCCGACCCTGACCAACGTCAATGATTTCCGGGCGATCCTGATCCATCCGAAGGAGGCTGCCCGGTGATCCTGCATTGCGTCTACGGCGCGATCCCGAACAGCGCCGACCCGGACGAGCGCCGCGCGGTGATGGACGCGCTTGCCGGATTGCAGGGCACGATCGACGGTATGCTGAGCTTCGAATCCGGCCCGAACCGCGATTACGAGGGGCTGAGCAAGGGCTATACCTGGGGCTTTGTGGCCCGGTTCAGGGATCGCGCCGCACTGGCGGCCTATGACGCCCATCCGGAGCACAAGGCCGCCGGTGCTCGGCTGGTTGCCCTGTGTGACGGCGGTGTTGCCGGACTGATGGTGTTTGACCTCGAGGTGCCGGGATAAGCGTTGCTCGAGGCTAATGAGCCGCCGACGGCAGGGGCCTGTGCCCCTCCGCCGTCAGTCGTACCGCAATTCCGTCGCTTTGCCGCGAAAGATCGAATAGGACAGGATCGTGTAGCCGAGGATCGTCGGCAGCACGATGCAGGTCCCGATCAGGATGATGAACAGGCTTTCGGGCGCGCTTGCTGCTTCGTAGATCGTCAGACGCTCTGGCACCACGTAGGGGTAGAAGCTGTAGGCCATGCCGCCGAACGCCAGCCCCCAGAGGCCGGTTGCCGCGGCAAAGGGCGCCCAGCTATAGCGGTCCTCCGCAAAGGGCATCCGCCGCAGCATCAGCCACAGGCTGACCACGAGGACGCCCGACAGGATCGGCAGTGGCGAGAGGTAGAGCGCTTCGGGCCATGTGAACCATTTGCCAAAAATCCGGTCGCTGACATAGGGCGTCGCCGCCGAAATCGCGCCGATGCCCAGCACCAGCCCCCAGATTCCGCCCTTGGCCCAGTCCACCGCCTTGCGCTGGAGGTCGCCTTCGGTCTTGTGGATGACCCATGTCGCCCCAATGAAGCTGTAGCCGACCGTCAGGAAAACGGCTGTGAGCAGGGCAAAGCCCACATGCGGCAAGGTCCATGTCAGGCCCATCACATACATGCCGAGCATGAAGCCTTGGCTGAGCGAGGTCATCAGGGAGCCGACGAAGAACGCCCGGTTCCACGTCGCTTTCCACGGTGTCGGTGCCTTGACCCGGAATTCGAAGGCCACGCCGCGCAGGATCAGTCCGACGAGCATAATCGCCACAGGTAGATAGAGCGCGGTGAGGATCGCGCCGTGGGCGGCCGGAAAGGCCACCAGCAGAATCCCCACCGCCAGCACCAGCCAAGTTTCGTTGGCATCCCAGAACGGGCCGATGGCCGAGACCATCCGGTCCCGTTCCGCCTCGTTGGCGAAGGGGAAGAGCACCCCGACGCCGAGGTCGAAGCCGTCGAGGATCACATAGATCAGGATCGACAACCCCATCAGTGCGGCAAAGACGAACGGCAGCCAGACGGTTGGATCTCCAAAGGTGTTCATCGCCGTTACTCCGCTGCGACTGTGACAGCAGCCTTGGTCGACTGCGGGACGTTCGGTCCGATCGGTTCACCCTTTGCGGCCTTGCGGGCGAGGTAGAAGATCACCGCGATATAGGCCGCCAGCAGCAGGGCATAGACCACGAGGTAGGCGATCAGCGTCGAGGCGACCATGCCGGCCGGCACGTCGGCGACCGCTTGCTTGGTGGTCATGACACCTTGGACAAGCCACGGCTGCCGTCCGATCTCGGTCGTGTACCAGCCCGCGAGCGTGGCCAGCCAGCCCGAGAAGGACATCGCGACGAGCCCGTAGAGAACCGGTTTCGGCAGCCCTTCGACGCCCCGCCGACCTGTCCGGTCCGCATTGCGCCGCAGCATGAGCGCGGACGCGCCCCAGCTGACCGCCAGCATCAGCATGCCGGTGGCGACCATGACCCGGAAGCTCCAGAACACGGGTGCCACACGCGGGTGCAAGGCGGTGCCGTCGTCGGCGACGAAATCGTTCAGGCCAGGCACTTCGCCATCGGCGTGGTGGGTCAGGATTAGCGAGGCGAGGTTCGGAATGCCGATCTCGAACGTGTTCTCGCGCAACTCTTCGTTCGGGATGGCGAACAGCAGAAGCGGGACGTTTGTGTCCGTCTCCCAGTTGCCTTCCATCGCAGCGACCTTTTGCGGCTGGTATTCCAGCGTGTTCAGGCCGTGCATGTCACCGACAAAGATTTGCACAGGGATCAGCATGGCCGCGCCAAAGACGGCCGTCTTGAGCGCCACCCGCACGCCTTCGGTGCGCCCGCCGATCAGCCAGCGGAAGGCGGAGACACCCGCGATCAGGAAGCTGACGGTCAGGAAGCTGGCCAGCATCATGTGAGCAAACCGGTAGGGCATCGAGGGGTTGAACACGATCGCCCACCAATCGGTGGCATGGGCCACGCCGTCGATCATCTCGAACCCTTGCGGCGTGTGCATCCACGAATTCAGAACGATGATCCAGAAGGCCGACATGGTGGTGCCGAAGGCCACGAGGAACGTGGCCGTCGTATGCACCCGTGCCGAAACCCGGCTGGCCCCGAACAGCATGATCCCGAGGAAGACCGCCTCGAGGAAGAACGCGGTCATCACCTCATAGGCCAGAAGCGGCCCAGCGATGTTGCCGACGGTTTCCATGAAACCGGGCCAGTTGGTGCCGAATTGGAACGACATGGTGATGCCGGACACGACACCCATAGCAAAGGACAGGGCAAAGACCTTGACCCAGAAGCGGTAGGCTTCGAGCCAGCGTTCGTCCTTGGTGATGTTGAAGCGCACCCGGAAAAACAGCAGCACCCAGCCCAAGGCGATGGTGATCGTGGGGAACAGGATGTGAAACGAAATGTTTGCCGCAAATTGGATGCGCGACAGAATGAGGGCGTCCATAAGGGGTACTCCTAGAGTGAGTGTTGACCCTTAGATAGCGCCTCATCCCCCCCTGAAAATGGGGTGCGACAGCAGATCGCGCGACAGTTTAGCCAGTGCTGAACCGCCATTGCGTCGTCTGGCTGTAAGGCACATCCGGTGTCACCTCGACAGACGGAAATGCCGCGACATTGGGGGCATCAGGCCAGCCCTGCGCCTCGATCGCCAATGCCCTGTAGCCGGGTCGCCCATCAAAGACCTGCACCCCCGGCTCTGTGGTCGCCACCGTCATGCTCACCCCTGACGAGCCGTTGAGCCAGAGCACGTCGCGCAGCGATTGCTTGCTGACCGACAGGCAGAAATTGTGATCGACCGCCGGATTGCCCGGCGAGATCGAGACGGTCCGCCGAAGATCGAATGGTGTCCCTTCGACAAGAGCAATTTCGCCTGTCGGCAACACCGCGTCGTCGATGGGAAGGTAATGGTCGGCAGCCACCCGGATGTCGTGCCCGGCCCATGTCGGCCCGCCATCGAGCGTCCAGTAGCTGTGGTTGGCGAGGTTCATCAGCGTCGGCGCATCGGTCGTCCCGGTGATCTCCAGCTGAAGCGTCGCGTCCGGCAAGAGCCGGAATGTCGCCCGGATGTGCCTGTTGCCCGGATAACCGCCGTCTCCGGCAGCCAGGTCCAGAGTCAGCGTGGCGTGGACCGGCCCGTGATCGGCCACCGTCCAGAGCTTGGCATGGGTGCCGTCCTTGCCGCCGTGCAGGGCATGGGTGCCGTCCTGATTGGCGTCAAAATGGTGCATGACCCCGCCAATAGGCGCTTGCGCCTGCCGCAGCCTGTTGGCCACCGGGCCGACAATCGCCCCGTGATAGCCCATCGACGTCTCGTAATCGGCAAGGTCGGTCGAGCCGATGGTCAGGTCGTGCTCCACCCCTTCCAGCCGCACCGATTGCACAATCGCGCCGAGGGTGAGCAGACCTACCGTCAGCCCGCCGCCGGACAGGACGATCCGGTGCACCGTCTCGCCGTCCCGAGTTGTTCCAAACGGGGTCATCGCGCTTGCCAATGCACACCGGCGGCGGGGATCGTGGTGCCCTGCCACTCCTGCGCCTCGGGCGCGTAGTTGAACACGAAGCGGTGGCTGGCGGTATCCCGCAGCCGCAGCCCTTCGGGCAGATCCATCGGCGTCAACCCGGCCTCTGTCGCCAGATCGCGGATCAGGCCAAAGAACGTCTCGGGGCAAGGCCATCCGGCGAGGGTCCGCAGATGCTTGGTTCCCATGATCGCGGGTTGCCCTGCCGCCGTGCGGCGCAAGACGGGGGCGGAGCCTTCGAAATGCTCGAACCAGTGCCGGAACTCGCCGCCGCCCTCCAACGGTTCGGTCACGATCGGCGGCAGGCTTTCGGTCAGGGCGACGGAGACGTCCAGACCGGGGATATTGGGGCCGAGGGGGTCCGGGATCGACAGCTCGTCGGTCTTGGTATCCGTGCGTGGCCCGATCAGAGCGATGCCTTTGTAGGCGGCGAGGGCGGCGCGCAGCGGATCCGACAGGGTCATCAGGCCGGGGGCCAGGACCACGGCGTAGTCGCTGAGGTCGGCTGCGTCCGGTGGCAGTATGTCGACATTGAGTCCGGCCCGGCGGCAGGCCCGATAGGCGTCAAAGGCCAAGCGGAAGAATCCGAAATCTGCCCCCTGCGGCTGGATTTGCCATGCCCAATCGCTTTCGTAATCAAAGATCAGGGCGACATCTGCCTTTTGCGGCTCCAGCCGACCGAGCGCCGCGACTTCCTCGGCCACTTGGGCTGCCTCGGCCAGGGCGGGCGCAGGTTGGCTGTCTGGGCGCAAGAGGCCCGCGTGCATCTGTTCTTGGGCAAAGGGCGCCTGCCGCCAGCGGAAGTAGCAGACCGCTTCCGCGCCGTGGGCAAAGGCTTCCCACGCCCAAAGCCGGCACATGCCGGGCAGGGGCGCCGGGTTGTAGGGCGCCCAGTTCACCGGGCCGGGCTGTTGCTCCATGATCCACCATCGGCCCCGGCCAACGGCACGATAGAGGTCATGGTGGAAGGCTTGGTTGTCGGGGTGACCCTGCTTGAGAAACCTCGCCTTGAACGCATCGTCGCCTTCGATCCGGTCGAGCAGAAAGCCGAGCGGATAGCTGTCCCATGCCGCGATATCGAGGTCGGCCCCGACCTTGAAGTGATCGAAATCGGTGACCCGGCCCATATAGTTGTGGCTGATCGGTGCGTCGGAGTGTTTGCGGATCTCGTCCACCTGTGCGCGGTTGAACGCCACCACCTGATCCGACGAGTATCGCCGGAAAGCCAGTTGGTGCGGGTGGTTCGGCTCTGTCACCGTCAGGTTTGGCAGGTCGATCTGCCGGAAATCGTCGTAGTCCATAGACCAGAACACATTGCCCCAAGCCCGGTTCAGGGCATCGGGGGATTGGTATTTCTGCGCCAGCCAGTCCTGAAACCCGGTGCGCGCGGCGTCGGAATAGCTAAGCGTGGTGTCGTGGCAGCTGTATTCGTTGTCGGTCTGCCACGCCTGCACATGCGGGTTCTTGCCATAGCGTTCGGCCATCAGCCGGGTGATCCGGCGCGATTCCTCGCGGTAGCCGAGATGGCTGAAGCAATAGTGCCGGCGCGAGCCGAACTTACGCGGCCGCCCCTCTGCATCGACGGCGAGCATGTCGGGATACTTGTCGATCATCCAGCGCGGCGGCGTGGCGGTGGGCGTGCCGAGGACGACCTTGAGCCCGGCGTTGCCGAGCACCTCGATCGCCCTGTCGAGCCATTCCCAGGTGAACTTGCCCGGCTCCGGCTCCATCCTCGCCCAAGCGAATTCACCGATCCGCACCCATGTCAGCCCGGTATGCACCATCCGCGCGGCGTCTTCGGCCCATTGCTCTTCGGGCCAATGTTCGGGGTAGTAGCAGACGCCAAGGGTGGGGTTCATGGAGTGGTCTTTCTAAAGAATAACGCGCGGTTCGGGCTTGCCAGTGGCCGAGACCTGCACGGCGAAGGTTTGCCCGTTGGTCGGGGTCTCGGAGAGATCGTTCTGCGATATCCCGGCGGCAGCCGAAGTGCAGAGCAGGGTCTTGAAATCCGGGCCGCCGAAGGCCGGGCAGGTGGTCTGGGCCGCCGGAAGCGATACCGCCTCGACAAAACCGCCGTCGGTGCCGTAGCAGGCCACCCGCGCGCTGCCCCATTGGGCGCACCATATGTTGCCGGCGGCGTCGGTGACGGCGCCGTCGGGTTTGTGCGATGTCCCGGTCAGGTCGATATGCACCGACGGCTCGCCGACCGGCCAGCCGGTTTCGGGGTCGAGGGGTTGGGCCTTGATCAGCTGGGTGCCGGTGTCGGTGTAATAGGCGACGCTGCGGTCCGGGGCAAAGCAGATGGCGTTGGGTGTCTTGATCTCGGTGTAGAGTGTCCGCAACTCGCCCTTGTAATAGCGATAGATCGTGCCTGCACCGGGTGCGCCGGTCTTACCCATCGTCCCGATCCAGAACCCGCCCCAAGGGTCGGCGCGGCCATCGTTGGAGCGGGTGCCGTCGTTATCCGCCTCCAGCGGGCAGACCTCGGAAGTGGCACCGGTGGTGATGTCGAACCGCAGCAGCGCCTTGGACGAGGCGACGAGCAGGGTGCCCGCGTCGACCCAGCCCGCGGCAGAGACGTGATCGTCGAATTGCCAGTGCTGCCCTTTGCGGTGAAGGCGGCGGGCGAGGATGTCAAACCAGAACAGCTCGCCCCGCTCGGGGTGCCAGAGCGGGCCTTCGCCCAGCAGGCAAACGGTATCGTCATAGATCATGTGCGACCCTCCAAAGCGGCATCATAGGCGGCCACGATATTGGCGGCCCGTTCGGCGACTTCGGCCACGCTGAGACCGGGGGTGTAAAGCGCCGTTCCGATGCCGAAGCCATCGGCGCTTGCCGCCATCCACTCGCCGAAGTTGTCAGGGCCGGCGCCGCCGACCGCATAGACCTGAGTGCCTTCGGGCAGCACTGCCCGCATCGCCTTGATCCCGGCAGGGCCGATCAGCGAGGCGGGAAAGATCTTGAGCCCGTCTGCCCCTGATTTCAGCGCCAGAAAGCACTCCGACGGTGTCATCACGCCGGGCCAGCTGTCCATCCCGGCCTTTTTGGTGGCCACGATCACCCGCTGGTCGCAGTTGGGCGAGACGATCAGCGTGCCGCCCGCATTCGCCACCCGCAACACGTCGTCGGGCGACAGGACGGTGCCGGCCCCGATCTGCGCGGCGGGGTGTGCCTTGGCCATCGCTTCGATCGATTTGAACGGCTCTGGCGAATTCAGTGGCACTTCGATCCGGGTGATCCCGGCGTCGACCAACGCGCCAGCGGTTTCAACCGCCTCTGGCGGTGTGATCCCCCTCAGGATCGCGATGAGATTGCGGGTCATAGCTGGCCTTTCAATATCGTCCAAGCGGCGGTCAGCCCGGCGAGCGTGACGCGCGGGCCGTCGGCAACGGTGGCGGGTGCGCCTTGGCTGGCAAGGGCTTTGACATAGGCGTCGGCGACCGGGCCTGCGCCGATGATGCCGATCTGCTGACCGAGCCAGTAGGGCTTTGTCGCCGCGAGCTCGGCCCCGATCAGCAAGCCCGACAGCCGCGCCTTGGCGGTGGCGTTGCCCAGCCCGTGCAGAAGCCCTTCGGCACGCAGGGCAAAGAGCCGTGCGGCGAGCTTTTCCGGCCGCGACAGGGTGTCGGACAGCGCCTCTGCAAAGGCGGCGTCGTCCCAATCGTCGGAAACGACCGAGTGCTTGAGCACGGTATGTCCCGAGATCGCGGCAAAGAGATCGCCTGTCATGCAGGTCTGAAAGCTGACCACCTCACCTGCGCTGATCTGCACCCATTTGGTATGAGTGCCGGGCATGCAGAGCACGCCGTCCCAGCCGGGATTTAGCGCCAAAAAGCCTGCGATCTGGGTCTCTTCACCCCGCATCACATCGGCGGGGCTGGATTGCGACAGGCCGGGGATGATGTGGACCGATGCGGCGTTCGTTGGAGCCTTGGTAAAGCTGGTCGGCAGGGGCGTGCAGGGCACGGCCTGATAGGCGGCCTCGATCCAACCTTGCCGGGCGCCGACCATGCCGCAGGCAATGGCAGGTGCGGCGGTCCAGTCGCGGGTCAACTCGGCGAAGGCGGCGGGGAATTCAGAGGGTGTCAGAGTGCCCATGCCGCGATCCGAGTGCGCCTCGGCCAGCACGGTGTTGCCCGCAGACATGGCCCAGCCGCGAAGATGCGTGGTGCCCCAGTCGAGGGCGATCCAGTTCGGTGAAATACTCATCCTGTCACGACCACGCCTGCGTCTATCGGCATCACTTGTCCTGTCATCATTCGGCTGGCGGCTGAGGCCAGAAAGAGGGTCCCGCCGACCATGTCCTCGGGTTGGATCGTGTCGGGCAGGCATTGCCGAGCCAGATGCGCGTCGAGCGCCTCTTTGCTTGCCCATTTGTCGATCTGCTTTTGGGTCAGCACCCAGCCCGGCGCGATGGCATTGACCCGGATGCCAACCGGCCCCCATTCGCGGGCCAGCGCCCGTGTCAGCCCGGTGATCCCGGCGTTGGAGGCGACGTAGGGCGCCATTCCGGTGCTGGCCATCATATAGCTGATCGAGGAGTAGTTGATGATGCTGCCGCCGGTTTCGCGCATGGTCTGGGCGGCCTTCTGGGCGGCAAAGAAATAATGCTTGAAGTTCACGTCGATCATCTCTTGCCACATCTGCTCGGTCACGGTGGACGCGTCCATGCGCTGATCGTTGGCGGCGTTGTTGACCAGAACGGTGATCGGGCCGTGCGCCTCTGCCGCGCGATCCATCGCAGCGTGCAACGCGGCGGTGTCGGTTACGTCGCATTGGAGGAACATCGGCGGATTTCCTGTGGCCGCGCTCAGCTCGGCCGCGAAATCGGCGTAGTCGCTGCGCCCGACGAAGGCGACCTTTGCGCCCTGCTCGAGAAAGCCTTTGGTCAGGGCTGCTCCGATGCCGCTGCCGCCGCCGGTGATAAACACCGACGCGCCCTTCAGATCATGAAACGTTGCATGCATCCTCGCCCCTCCCTCGCGGCGCAGATTGCGGTCTGCGGTGGGGGAGTGCAAGGGTCAGGCGGTGCGTTTTCCATAGTAAAGCCCGACCACGTGTTCGGCCTCTGCAAAGAACAGCCAGCGGGTCGCAAAGACGCCGGCGACATGGCTGATCACCGCCAGCCCGGCCAGAACATGGTGGAACGGCAGGATCATCAGCAGGATCGGCAGGCCAAAGCCAAGCCCGAGGCCGATAGCCCGCAGGTTGTGGCTGTGTTTGCGCCCCACGACAAATACGAACTCGCGGAGCAGGTAATTGGTGCCGGTGTGGGGCGGTTCGAACGCCCGGATGCTGCCGCCCTTGAGGCCCGTTGCGCTGGCCAGCGTGGTGCCGGAGTCGCGCAGCCGGCTGTCGCCGCTGATCCAGTAGTAGAGCTGCACCGCCCCGGCGATGGCCAGAAGCGGCAGAGCAAAGCGCAATTGCCCGGCCAGAAGCGCCCCTCCGCCGAGACTGGTCGTCAGGAACATGGCGGGCGTGCTCCAATGGTGCCAGCGCGGCACGGTCTTGAGCTGCGCGTAGATCATCGAAGTGGTCCCCACGGTGCCGAGGCTGAGGACTGCGCCGACGACGCCGAGCACCGCGATGCGCGTGGAGAAGAACACCAGTCCCGCTCCATAAATGGCCATGATCACGAGGGCGCTGACCGCGCACCATGCCTCGCGGCTCAGCCAACTGGTCTGCCATTGGCTGAACGCCTTGATCGCCCGTTCGGGATGGCCGAGGTGAAACGTCGAGGCGAGAAGCCCGCCGACGGCCAGAAGGTAGGCGATGGCAAAGAAGATGAACGCTGTCAGCCCGGTCGGACCTGGCATTCCGAAGCCCAGCCAGAACAGCAGCCCGAAGCCGAGCCCGGACAGTGTGGAAAAGATGATGACGGAAGGAGCGGGATGCATCAGCGGCCTCCGGGCAGCGCGGACAGCGCCTTGTCGAGCCATCCGGCAAAGCCTTTGGCTGTATCGGCGACCGGTTCGAGATAGGGGGCGAGGATGTCGTATTCAGGCTCTGCGTCGCGCGGTCGCGGTGGCAGATACTGGTTGACCGGCTTGGTGCCCATTTCAGGCATCAGGTCAAACCCGCCACGCTCGGCGACAAGCTGGCTGACCTCCGAGTCCGGGTCGCCAAGATCACCGAAATGCCGTGCACCGGCAGGACAGGTGCGCACACAGGCGGGCACACGGTCCACTTCGGGCAGGTTGTCGTTGTAGATGCGGTCGACGCAGAGGGTGCATTTCTTCATCACCTTCTCGGCGACGTCCATTTCGCGGGCACCGTAGGGGCAGGCCCAGGCACACAGGCCACATCCGATGCAGTCGCTTTCGTTGACCAGAACAATGCCGTCCTCGACCCGTTTGTAGCTGGCCCCCGTCGGGCAAACGGTCACGCAGGGCGCGTCTTCGCAGTGCAGGCAGGATTTCGGGAAATGCACGAGCTGGGCATGGCCCTCGTCGGGCTGGACCTCGTAGGAGTGGACCCTGTTGAGGAAGGTGCCGGACGGGTCGGCGCCATAGGGATCCTGATCGCTGAGCGGGGCGCCGTAGTTCTCGGTGTTCCAGCCTTTGCAGGACACCACGCAGGCATGGCAGCCGACGCAGGTGTCGAGATCGATCACGAGGCCGAGCTTCTTTTGGGTTGCGGTCGGGAGTTGGGTCATAGGATGCCTCCTTGCACCGTCATGAACCTGATTTTGCGCGCAAAATCAGGTGCCTCCGGCGGGAGTTTTTCTTCCAAGATGAAGCTGAGCGACGGCTCTTCTTCGGCGCTCCATGTGGCAATGAACCAGATGAAGCTGCCCAAAATCAGGGCGATGAAGGCGGCGATCAGGAGTAGGACCTGTCGATTGGTCATTTGGAGGCTCCTGTCAGGGCGTCACCGCGAAGTGCCAGGCCAAGGGCCGCCAGCAGCAGCCCGATCCCGGCGCCGATCCCGAGCCAGCGTTCGGCCCAGCCTCCCAAGAGGGCGACCAGTCTTGTCGCCGCTGCCCCCATCGCCAAGAGGATGACCCCGTCGATGATCAGGTAGGTTGCGCCGAGGATGGCGACCTGCGGCGCGATCGTCAGCGCGGGGTCGATGAATTGCGGGAACAGGGCTGCAAAGAAGACGACGGCGTATGGATTGGCGGCCGAGGTCAGAAAGCCCCGGCGGAAGGAGGCGGCGGCGGTTGGCGCGCCGCGGGGGGCCGGATGCGAGGCCGACCGGATCATGTTGACCCCGATCCAGACGAGATAAGCGATCCCGAGCCACTTGATCGCGCCGAACGCACCTGCAGAGAGCGCGATCAGCCCGGCGAGGCCGAACCCGGCGGCGCAGATTTGCAGGGCATTGGCACTGAGATCACCGGCCATGACCGGCAGCGAAGGCCGTAGCCCCTGCCGCAAGGCGGAGCCTACGAACAGCAGTTGGCTCGGCCCCGGCGGGTGCGCGAAAAAGATCAGCACCGTCGCGAGATAGATAAGATAGCTGTCCAGAGCGATCATCGGCCTACCTTCCATTTCAGGGAAGACGGCCCCTTTGGCACCGGTGATTTGATCGGCGGGAAGGCCGGTTGCGACTCTGCTGGCGCTGCGGATTTTTCGATCTTGACCCGCAGATCGAACCACGCGGCCTGACCTGTCACCGGATCGGAATTGGAATAACGCATGCCGTCCTCGCGCGGTGGCAGCAGCTCGTGGATCAGGTGATTGAGCAGGAAGCCCTTGGTCGCCTCCGGCGCGTCGTTGTCCAATGCCCAGGCCCCCTTGCGCTTGCCGATGGCGTTCCACGTCCAGACGGTGTTTTCGTTGAGCGCGGCCATATGGGCGACGGGCACAGTGATGCCCCCGTGCGGCGAGGTGACCCGCGCCCAATCGCCTTCTTCAAAGCCGTTCTCCTCCCAGATCTTGGTCGGCACATAGAGCGGATTGCGGCCGTGGATTTGTCGCAGCCAGGCATTCTGCGTTCCCCATGAGTGATACATCGCCATGGGTCGTTGGGTCAGGGCATGGACGGGATATTCCGCCGGGTCTTCGAAGGCGTCGATCATCGGAGCATACCAGATCGGCAGCGGGTCCATCGTGGCCATGATCCGCCCGCGCAGGTGGTCTGGCGGTTGGTGCGAGCCATTGCCTTCGGCGGCGAGCTGCATCCGCCGCAGCGGCTCTGCGTAGAGCTGGAAAATGTAGGGCTGCGTGGTGTCGTAGAACCCCATTTCAACCGCCCAGTCCTGATAGGCCATGTTGAACGGCTTGTAGTAGGCCGCGCCGTCGGGAACATGCTCGGACCAGAAACCGCCGTTCTTGATGTAGCTGGCGATCTGCCCTTCGTTGGGCGTGCCGCGCCCGTGCTGCAGTCCCTTGTCGCCCATCCGCCAGCCCGCCAGCGGCCCGATGCCGGGGCGCCGGATGTGATTGGTGATGTAATCGGCATAGTCGGCGTATTTCTGGCTGCCGTCCTCGTTGACGAAGCCCGGCAAGCCCAGCTTGGCGCCGAGATCGCAGAGCGCCGACTGGAACCCTTTGACGTTGCGGTCGGGCTCGATCACCGGCCAGCGGATCGCGTCGGCCACGGCGTCGGCCTCGCAGATAGGCCGATCCAGCAGGCTGATGCAGTCGTGCCGTTCGAGATAGGTCGTGTCCGGCAGGATCAGGTCGGCATAGGCGACCATCTCGGAGCTGTAGGCGTCGGAATAGATGATATGCGGGATCACGTAGTTGCCGCTCGAATCCTGATCGGTCAGCATCTTCATCGTGCCGTGGGTGTTCATCGACGAATTCCACGACATGTTCGCCATATAGAGGAACAGGGTGTCGATCTTGTAGGGATCGCCCGCATGGGCATTCGAGATGACCATATGCATCATGCCGTGCGCCGACAGCGGGTTTTCCCATGAGAAGGCCTTGTCGATCCGGGCCGGCTGGCCGTCCTCGGTGAGGCAGAGGTCTTCGGGGCCTTGCGGATAGCCGAGGTGCGGCCCGTTGAGCGGCGCTCCGGGGGTGACTTTGCAATGCGGTTTCGGATGGGCGGTGGCGGGCTTGGGGTAAGGCGGCTTGAACCGCATTCCGCCGGGCGTTTCGACGGCGCCGATGATGATTTGCAGCACATGCAGGGCGCGGGCGGTCTGAAAGCCGTTGGAATGGGCCGAAATGCCGCGCATGGCGTGAAAGCTGACGGGTCGTCCTGTCATTTTCGCATGGGTGATGCCGCGGAAGTCGGTCCATTCCCTGTCGAGGCTGATCGCCTCGTCAAAGGCGGTGCGGGCGATTTCGGCGGCGAGTTGCCGGATCCGCTTGGCCGGGATGCCTGTACGGGTGGCCACTTTTTCGGGGGCGCAGTCCTCGCTGAGATAGCGCTCTGCCATGTGGTGCAGGACCGGGCGGTGGCTCACGCCCTTGTGCCGGTAGGTGGCCGACAAATTGGGCTGCACGCCTTGGCCGTCCCACGGGGCGAGCTTGCCGGTGCGGCGGTCGATCACCTGCGGGCGGCCCTCTTCGTCCCGAAGCAAGAGGCCGTTTTGCGGCGACTTGGGGTCTTCGTTCACGAGGCAGGGGGCGTTGGTGAACTGCGCCAGATAGTCCAGATCGAGCTTGCCCGCCTTGAACAGAAGGTGGATCAGCGACAGGATCAGCAGCCCGTCGGTGCCCGGCGTGATGCCATACCAGTCATCGGCCACGGCGTTGTAGCCGGTGCGGATCGGGTTGACGCCGACCATCTTGGCGCCGCGTTCCTTGATCTTGCCGATGCCCATCTTGATCGGGTTGCTGTCGTGATCCTCGGCCACGCCGAACAGGATGAACAGCTTGGTGTGATCCCAGTCGGGCTGACCGAACTCCCAGAAGGCCCCGCCCATCGTGTAGATGCCCGCAGCAGCCATGTTGACCGAACAGAAGCCGCCGTGGGCGGCATAGTTCGGTGTGCCGAAGCTTTGTGCCCAGAGCGACGTGAAGCTCTGCGATTGATCGCGGCCGGTAAAGAACGCCAGCTTTTCCGGGGCCTCGGCCCGCAGCGGGGCGAGCCAGTCGTGGGCGATCTGATAGGCCTCGTCCCAGCTGATCTCCTCGAATTCGCCGGACCCGCGCGGGCCGACCCGCTTGAGCGGGGCGCGCAGGCGGGACGGGGCGTTGACCTGCATGATCCCGGCGCTGCCCTTGGCACAGAGAACGCCCTTGTTGACCGGGTGGTCCCGGTTGCCCTCGATATAGGCGACTTTCCCGTCCTTCAGGTGGACATTGATCCCGCAGCGGCAGGCGCACATGTAGCAGGTGGTCTTGCGGATTTCGTCCGAGACGTGTGGCGAGGTATCAAGGATCGGTTGGGTCAAGTGATGGCCTTTCCAGAGTCAGGCGATGCGGATCAGGCCGATGGTCGCCAGACCGATCAGCAGCGTGAGACAGACCGGTTTGTAGAACGGCTCGAACCTCGGGGTGAACAGAGCCCGCCCGGCGAAGATGCCCAGAAGCGTCGGCGGTATCAAGGCAAGCCCACGGACTGTGGCGATTTGATCCATCGTGCCGATCAGCAGATGCGTGGTCAGCCCGATGAGTCCGGCGCCCATCAGATAGATCGACATGGAGCCGCGCATCACCCGAGCGGGCAGATTGCGGGCAAGCATGTAGAGCGCGATGAACATGCCCCCCGCACCGGACAACCCTGTGATGATCCCGGCGCCGATGCCAGAGCCATAGAGGCCAGACCGCGTCGCCAGAAACGGCATCTTCACCCGCGAGAGCTGCAAGGCGGCCAGCACGATCAGAAGCCCGAGCGCGATGCCTTTCGAGGTCTGCTCCGGGATCGACAGGGTGAGCGATAGCCCGATGGGCAAACCGATCCCCGAGCCGATGATCAGCCCCGTCGCCGTCGACCTGTCGGCATCGGCCAGACCGCCTTTGAACATCACCACGGATGCGGCCATCTCCAGAAACCACAGCATCGGAATGAGTTGCACAGGCGGCAGGAAGATGACTGCCGTGGACATCACGAGCGCCGAAAGGGCAAAGCCCGAGAAGCCGCGCACCAAGCCCGCACAGAATGTGATGGCCGCCAGTGCCATCAGCTGATGCGCGGAGAGGTGCAATAGGTCCGTCATGCGGTCAAAAGCGCCAGTGCGTCGCGGGCGATCTGGCGTTCTTCGTCGGCTTCGATGACGTGGACGGGCAGCGGCCCGAGAAAGGCCAGATGGTCCATGATCGCATCGCGGATCGGAGCGGCGTTCTCGCCGATGCCGCCGGTAAAGGCCACCGCATCGACACCGCCCATCGCGACGATGGCAGAGCCCGCGTGACGGGCCGCCCAGTAGCTGAAATGTGCAGCGGCGAAGCGGGCGTCCGCGTCGCTGCGCGAAAGAATTTCGGCCATGTCGTTGGTCCCGGCGAGCGCCTTGAGCCCGCTTTCGCGGTTGAGCCGCCGATTGGCCTCGTCGATGCCGTGGGCCTCGGCCATGGCAAGCACGGCCATGCCGTCGATCGCCCCGGACCGGGTGCCCATGGTCAGCCCGTCGAGCGGCGAATAGCCCATGGAGCTTGCCACCGACTTTCCGTCCTTGATGGCGCAGAGGCTGGCTCCGTTACCCAGATGCAGGGCCAGGAGGCGGGCAGGCAGCGGATCGATCCGGGTGACGAGGCTGGCGTAGCTGAGCCCGTGGAAGCCATAGCGCCGCAGCCCGGTGGCCCGATCCTCGGCGGGGATCGCATAGGTGGTGGCCACGGCGGCGTTGCTGGCGTGGAAGGCGGTGTCGAAGCTGGCGAATTGCGGCAGATCCGGTGTCAGCGCACGCAGTGCCATGATCGCGGCGAGGTTGGCCGGGTTGTGCAAAGGGGCGAGCGGGATGCAGTCCTCGATCTGCTGGATCGTCTCGGCGGTCAGCCGGACCGGAGCGGTCAAGGTGGCCCCGCCATGCACGACCCGGTGGGCGGCGGCGGTCAGGCTTTCCGGGCCGTGGCCCATGTCCGTCAGCGCGGCGAGCAGTTTTGACAGCGCGTCGGCGTGGTTCTCGGTGCTGACTTCGGATCGGGCGTCCCCGATCTTGAGCTTTCCGGTGCTGCCGATTTCGCTGATCGAGGCGGTGAGCAGGCTTGTCAGATGGCTATCGAACAGCTCCGCCTTGAGCGAGGAGGAGCCTGCGTTGAGAACGAGGATCATGGCCCGGCTCCCGCATGGCGGGGAGGTAGTAGGGGGCGCTGCCCCCGCCCTTCGGGCCCCCCGGAGTTTGTCTGCCAAGATGAAATGGCCAGTAGCATCAACCGGTCATCCCCATGTTGGCGGCGATCACGCCCAATGCGGCGGAGGCGATCCGGTCCGGGGCCTTTTGGCTACGCGAGGTGAGCAGGATCGGCACCTTGGCCCCGAGCACGATGCCGCCTGCGCAACAGCCCATGCCCAGCACCATGATCTTGAACAGGGCATTCCCCGACGTGATGTTGGGGACGACCATGATATCGGCGTCGCCTGCGACTTCGGAGGCGTAGTGCTTTGCCTCGGCGGCCTCCTTGGAAAAGATCAGGTCGAGGGCCATCGGGCCCTGAACGATGGCGCCGGGCAGGGCGGTTTTCGCCCATTCCGCGATTTCGGCGGATTCCATCGTGTTGGGGATCGAGGGGATAGGATCCTCCGTAGGTGCCAGCAACCCGGCCTTGGGGTTCTCGTCGCCCAATGCGCGGGCGAGGGCCACGGCGTGGCTGAGGCAGGCTTTGCGGGTGGCCACGTCCGGGTCGACGTTCAGCGCCGCGTCGGTGAGCAGCAGCGGTCTGTCCGACTGAGGCCCGGTGATGTGGAAGACATGCCCGCAGCGGGTGCCCTTGTCGCGTAGACCGGCCTTGGAGGGCAGCAACCCCTTGAGGAACGTCGAGGTGTGCAGCTGCCCCTTCATGATGCCTTGGGCCTCGCCGTCGCGGGCGAGCGCGGCGGCGGTGGGCGCGGCTGTGTCGTGGGGGGCGTGGATCAGGCGCAGGCCCGAGATATCCCAACTGATTTCCTCGGCGGTGGCGCGGATCTTGGCCTCGTCGCCGATCAGGATCGGATGCGCCAGCCCAAGCTCGGCGGCCTCGCGGATACCCGACAGCGCGTTGACGCTGCCTGCATTGACGAGCGCGACATGCGGCGTGGGCAGGCCCTGGGCCTGGCTCAGGAGCCGCTGCGGTGCGACCGGTTCGTTGGTGGCGAGAAAGGCGAAGGGATCGGCGTTGGGTCGGGTCATGCGGGCTCCTGTCAGATGGACAGACGGTAGCGACTGGGCGGGCGATGGGCCAGACCTTGCGCCATCAGATCACCGATTTCATAAGGCCGACACCGGCCAGAGTGGCCAGAAGCAGGATCGCAAAGCGCCGGAAGTTTTCGGGGTTGGACGAGCGGAACCGCTTGCCCCCGAGCCAGACCCCGAGCGACATCAGCGGCAGCGAGACGACCGTCGCGATCAGGGTGTCGCGCGAGATCAGTCCGGCGGCCCAGAAGTTGGGCAGGGTCCAGATGTCGAGCATGGTAAAATAGGCGATCACCGTCGCCCGAAACGTGGTCGCCGGCAGCGTTTGCGCCGAGAAGAAGACGGCCACGGGAAGCCCGCCGACCGCCGCGCCGTTGGCCAGCCCCGAAATCACGCCGGTGCCGAAATGGGCCTTGTCGCCCTGTGGCTTGCTCAGGTGCCAACCGAAATAGAGCAGCCCGCACATCGCAAGGACAAAGAGCGAGATCACCGCCCTGAGCATGTCGATCCCGAGGCCGGTCAACAGCAGGACCCCGAGCGGCACGCCGATCAAGGCGCCGCCCAACAGCGTGAGCACCCGCCGCCAAGCGATCTCGGCCCAGATGCCGCGCGCCTGTTGTGCGGTCAGAACAACGTCTGCCAGCACCACCACCGGCACGAAGTAGAGAGGGCTGGTCACGAGGCTTGCCGACGAGACGATCAGGGCCGCAAAGCCGAACCCGGCATAGCCGCGCACATAGGCCGCCCCAAAGATGGCGACGGCCATCCAAATTGTCGCGAGCGGACCGAGATCGAAGGGCATCTCTCATGGGCCCCTTGTGATAGCAGCGGCGCAAATGAGGTCTGCCGCGAGGCTGATGGCGTCGCGACAGTCGAGTTTTTGGGCCAAGATGAAGAGGCGCGACCGATTTTGAATTATGTTGCCACCTTTTGGGGCCGCATGTCGGCGGCGTTGATGCCTGCGACGGAGACCGGTTTCTTCATGGCATCGCGCCGGAAGGGCTCGCCCAGTTCCTGATTGATCAGCGCCTCGATCAGCGTCGTTTTGCCGTTCTTCTGGTCGGTGATTGCCTGGGTCAGGGCGGCGGTGAGTTCGTCCATCGTCTTGGCCTGAACACCTTGCAGCCCGCAGGCCTTGGCGATGCCGGCATAGGAGACGCCGTCGTCCAGCTCCGTGCCGACGAAGTTGTCGTCATACCAGAGCGTCGAGTTCCGCTTTTCCGCGCCCCACTGGTAGTTGCGGAACACCACCATGGTGATCGCGGGCCATTCGAACCGGCCGATGGCGGTGAGTTCGGTGACGGCGATCCCGAACGCGCCGTCGCCGGCAAAGCCGACCACCGGCGTATCCGGGCAGCCGATCTTGGCGCCGACGATGGCGGGCAGGCCATAGCCGCAGGGGCCGAAGAGGCCGGGGGCGAGGTATTTGCGCCCTTCTTCGAAGCTCGGGTAGGCATTCCCGATCGCGCAGTTGTTGCCGATATCGGACGAGATGATCGCCTCTTTCGGCAGCGCACTTTGGATCGCCCGCCACGCCATCCGGGGGCTCATCCAGTCGGGTTTGTCATCCCGCGCCCGCTGGTTCCATGTGGTGCCGGGATCGTCGTCTTCGTGGTCCATGGAACTGAGCTGCTGGGCCCATTGCGATTTGGTCTGGGCGATGTGGCCGAGCCGTTCGGTATTGCCTCCGGTCAGATCGTCGAGCTTTTCCAGCAAGGCGTCGGCCACTTTCTTGGCGTCGCCGACGATCCCGACGGAGACCTTCTTGGTCAGCCCGATCCGGTCGGGATTGATGTCGACCTGAATGATCTTTGCATCCTTGGGCCAATAGTCGAGGCCATAGCCCGGCAGGGTGCTGAACGGGTTCAGCCGGGTGCCGAGGCATAGGACAACATCGGCCTGAGAGATCAACTCCATGCCCGCCTTGGACCCGTTGTAGCCCAAGGGGCCCGCGAACAGCGGGTGGCTGCCGGGGAAGGCGTCGTTGTGCTGATAGCCCACGCAGACAGGGGCGGAGAGCTTCTCGGCCAGCTTGATCGTGGAGGGGATGGCGCCCGCCAGAACCACGCCGGCGCCGTTGAGGATCACCGGGGATTTGGCGCTGCGCAGCAGGTCGGCGGCTTGGGTGATGGCCTCTTCGCCGCCGGAGGGCCGCTCGAACTCCACCACGGCGGGCAAGTCGATGTCGATCACCTGAGTCCAGTAATCACGGGGCATGTTGATCTGGGCAGGGGCCGACGCCCGCTTGGCCTGAAGGATCACCCGGTTGAGCACTTCGGCCACGCGGGACGGGTCGCGGACCTCTTCCTGATAGGCGACCATATCCTCGAACAGCTTCATCTGCTCGACCTCTTGGAAGCCGCCCATGCCGATGGTCTTGTTGGCGGCCTGCGGGGTGACCAAGAGCAGCGGCGTGTGGTTCCAATAGGCGGTTTTGACGGCGGTGACGAAATTGGTGATGCCGGGGCCGTTCTGCGCGATCATCATCGACATCTTGCCCGACGCGCGGGTGTAGCCATCGGCCATCATCCCGCCCGAGCCTTCGTGAGCGCAATCCCAGAACTGGATGCCCGCCTTGGGAAACAGGTCCGAGATCGGCATGAAGGCCGAGCCGATGATCCCGAAGGCATGTTCGATGCCATGCAGTTGCAAGGTTTTGACGAAGGCTTCTTCGGTGGTCATTTTCATCGCGCAGATCCCCTTTTGTTGGATTTGGTATGACCCGTGGCGCAGGGCGGGGATAGGGCCAGTTGGGCCGGGTGGATGGGGCCAGTTCAGAACCGACCGAATTCCACTCCGGGCATTGGCTGGATCTGTCCGACCCGGTCCTTGAGCCAGCAATCGTTGGTTTGGCGGACATAGGCGAAGGCGAGGCAACGGTTGTCCCCTGCGCATTCCAGAAAGCACTGCATGAAATCGGACCCACGCAGCCGAAGGTAGTCACCGCCGGGTGAATCGACGTTGGCTGTGACGCTGATATTGGTCTGGACCACGTCGTTCTGCAGCCATGGGGGCATCGCGGAGACGGCATCCGCATTGCGGACCAGAATCATCGAGGTGGATTTCAGAAAGCACACCGAATGGCGGGTGTTGAAGGTGATGACATTACAATTGGGATCACGCTGGCATTCGAGGTTGCAGGTCTGAAAGGTGACATCGCGGATCGCTCGCAGGTCGAAGGCGACGGAATCGTAGCCGGCGATCGTCACGAAGCCGGACCCCGTTGATTGTCTGGCGGGCGGATTGGGGGCGCTGGGCTGCGTCGTGCCAGAGCCGGCCTGATGGCAGGTCAGGTAGACGACGCTCTGCATGGCCGCTTCGATCATATCCGGCGCCGGGATCGGGGCGCTGTTGCCAGCGGCGATGTTGTAGGCGATACCGGACTCGGTCAGAAATCGCGCGATTTCCTGAGCCTTCAGGGCGAAGTTGACGTTTTGGGCGCGGTCGAAGGCGGCTTCGGAGAGCGTCGCGCTGGCGACGCCCAGCGCGTTGCCGCGTGCGTCGAGGACCGGACCGCCGGAATTGCCCGGCTGGATCGGGGCAGAGATTTGCAGGTAGCGTTCGTCATTTCCGATTCCGGCAAGGGAACTGACCGAACCGGTCGTGACCTTGACGCTCTCGGACAAGAGGTCGCTCAGGGGAAAGCCGATGACGAACAAGTCCTCGGCCAGACGGGCCGGTTGCAGCCGGATGGGAATGGTCGGGCGGGCCGTCGACTGGCCCGCGAACACGGCTGCCAGATCAGAGCTTTCGTCCAGTATCCGGTTCGACACCGGGGTGCCATTGGCCTTGAGGATGTCACAGTCCTCGACCACGTGCCGGTTGGTCAGGATCCAGCCGGCGGAATTGATCTGAAAGCCCGACCCGCTCGACGTAATCGGCTGTGCGGAGGCCGCGGCGCAGGCGAATAGCATCCAGAGCGCAAATCCCAGTCGCGTGACACATCGTTGCATAGTTTGTCCCTAAGCCGTTGTCCGTGTTCAAAACAATACCGGAGCGGAGCGAATTGTCATGGCCAGAGTGGCGATCCCGTCGCTGATCCGGCTTGTCGGCGTCGAGGAATAGGCCAAGCGGTAGAATTCCGAGGGCTGGAGGTCAGTCCGCCCGCTGCTCGCAAAGAACGGGGCGCCGGGTTCGATCAGCACGCCTTTGGCCCGCAGGGTTTCGGCCAGCGCGGTGGTGTCGATGCCGGGTGCTCGCATCCAGACCGAGGATCCGCCGTAGGCGTTGGACCCGGCCACCGTCAGCCCGTGCAGCGCGATGGCCGCGTCGAGGGTCTGCCGCCGTGTGTGGTAGGCCTTGCTCATCCGCCGGATCAGCGCGTCGTAATGCCCGAGCGAGAGGAAATAGGCCGTGGTCCGTTGGATATGGCCGGGCGGGTGCCGCAACACGCTGGCCCGCAGGGCGCGGGCGGCCGCGATGAAAGGGGCCGGCCCCACGAGGTAGCCCAGCCGCAGGCCGGGGAAAATGGATTTCGAGAACGACCCCACGTGGATCACACGCCCGGTCTGATCCAGCGATTTCAGCGCTGGAGCGGCCGGCCCGGCAAAGGTCATCTCGAAATCGTAGTCATCCTCGACGACGATGAAATCGTCCGCTTCGGCCCGATCCAGCAATGCGCGACGCCGGGAAAGCGGCATGGTTGTCGTTGTAGGGCATTGGTGTGAAGGGGTGGTAAACACCACGGACGCGCCGCCCGGAATGGCCTCGGGCGGCAGCCCTTCGGCATCGACGGGCACGGCGCTGACCTCGGCGCCAGTGGCCTGCACGATGGACCGGATCGAGGGGTAGCAGGGGTCTTCGATCACCGCCGTTTTCCCCGCCGCGAGCAACAGTTGCGCCGTCAGCCAGAGCGCGTTCTGCGCGCCCAGGGTCAGGAGCACTTCGTCCGGGGCCGCGAGGATGCCGCGCCGGGGCAGGGTTTGCCGGGTGATGAAGTCGATCAGCAGCGGATCGTCCTGATCGAACTGGTCCGAGGTAAGGCTGTCGAAGTCCTTTTTCCCAAGGGCTTGCAGCGCACAGAGCCGCCAGTTGGCGCTGTCGAAAAGGCTGGGATCGGATTGGCCGTAGATGAAGTTGTATCGGTATTTCTGCCAGTCCTGCGGCTTGTTGATCCCGAGGCTGGGCGGGCTGCTGCCGAGCCGTGCCGACCAGTTGACCGTCGACGCCTGTGGCGGCTGTGGCGTGAAATTCGGCGGCTCGGGGGCGTTGTCGGAGACGTAATAGCCCGACCTGCCGCGCGCGGTCAGGTAGTCGTCGGCCACCAGTTCGGTATAGGCCAGCGTCACCGTGATCCGGCTAACCCCTAGATGTTGTGCGAGTTTTCGGCTGCTGGGCAGGCGCTCTCCAGGACGGAAGCGGCCCGACAGAATGCCTTGCGCCACCATCTGCTGAATCCGGCTTTGCAGGGTGCCTTCGGTGCGGTCGAGCAGGAAACTTTCGGGTGGGATCATCGGTCCAACTGGCGCTAGGGTGCGCCAAGTCTGGACCTATCGCCGCCGCCGTGCAAGGCCGGGTTAACGCCGGAATCGACGTCGGTCTCCCGTCGGTATGGCGTCGGTATGCCGTAGGTGCCGATATCGCGCGGAGGCGAAATTAACCATTTGCGCCTCGGCCCGGGTCCGCCGCGCTCAGGCGGCCGGCTCGCCGCCGGGCTCTGGAGCGGGCAGAGGCGGCGCCACGATCCGCAGTCGCGCCTCGCCCAACCGCGGGTGCAGCCGTCCGGCAATCCCCCACGCGACGAGGCAGGCCGTCCCTGCGGCGGCAAAGATCCCGGTGATCGGCGCGACCAGCAGCACCAGCCAGGCGATCCCCGGCGTGGCGATGCCCGACACGTCCCGATAGGAGGAATAGATCGCCGACATCTCCGTCCGCTCGGAGGGTTTGACCGCCATCAGGAACGGCAGGCCGGCGCAGATATCGAGCACGATCAGGCACAGGCTGCCGCCGAACAGTGCCGCCACGGCCGCCGCCGGCGGCAGCCCCGGCAGGCTGGCGGTCAGGAACAGGCCGGCGGCGGCGAAAAACCCGATGCGGACCGATCTCTTGATGCTGGTGGCCTGCATCCAGCGCAGGATCAGCGGCGACAGGAACAGCGCGGCGTTCGTCGTCGACAGCATCGCGCCGCCCAGATTTTCGCCCAGCCCCCGCGTCACGGCATAGATCGGCAGATAGACCACATAGGCCCACCAACCGCAGGACCGGATCACCGCAAAGAGCCAGCCCGCCACCAGCCGCGGCTGGGCAAAGAACCGCCCCAGAAAGGCGAGCGGGTTCGGCGCCGATCGCCGCGCCCGCGTGATCAGCTTGCCGTTGCCCATCCGCATGTAGACAAACGCCGCAAGCTGCCCGGTCGCGGCCACCGCGGCGACGAGGAACGGTGCCGGCGCCCACCAGCTCCAGAGCAGCACGCCCACCACCGGCCCGACCGTCCAGCCCGCCGCCGAATAGAACATCCGCTGGGTTTCGAGCTTGCCGAGCTCGATCCGGGCGACGTAGTCGAGCACATAGGCGTTGAAGCAGACGAAGGTGCTGACCGTGGCCACCGAATTCAGCACCAGCGCCGCGATGATCGTGGCGGGCGTGCCGAACATGCCGAGGACGGCGCCGAGGACATAGCCCATGTTGCCGATCCCGAAGATCCAGCGTCGGGGCACGAACCTGTTCAGGAACGGCACCAGCAGCCCGACCAGCAGCGAGACGATCCCGATCCCGAAGTAGATCGAACTGATCCGCGCCGCATCGCCCAGCGCGTCGAACATCGCCACCGGAAAGACCGATATCAGAATGCCCCGCGTGATAGCCTCGAACCCGGCCAGCGTGGCAAAGCCCCGCACGGATGGCGCGGGGGCATGGCGGAGCCATTCGGGGATGCGGCGTTCGAACATGGGGCCAGTCCTGAAGTCTGGCCCAAGCTGGTCTCATTTCACGGCCCGGGTCTGGTCGCGCCGCGACATCGCCTGCCGCAATTGGCTGGCTGTCTAGCCGCGCCGCCGCCCGAGGTTGTCCGGGCTTTTCAGGATGCCGCCTTCGATCAGGGTCTCCATCTTGGTTCCGTCGAAGGTTTGCTGTTGGATCACCTTGCCGTCCCGCCATTTCTGCCAGACCAGCCTGTTGGTCTGGTGCCGGTCCTTGCCCTTGCCGGCGTAGGAGCTGTGATCCCGGAACACGCAGATCTCGGTGTCGTCTGCGATCGTCAGATCGGGGATGCTCCCCTTGATGTCGCTGGCCGAACGCAGGGTCTTGGCTTGCAGGGCCCGCCCGTCATGGGCGTTGGAGGCGATCAGCGTGCCGTTGTCATAGAGCGTGACGTTGTCGGAGAAGAACTGGTCGAAGGCTTCGAGCGCCTTGCCTTCGGAAAGCAGATCGATTTGCGAGATGACGCAATCCCGGAACGTATCTGGGCTATACATGGATTTTCCAATGCTGGTGTGCCCGAGGTGTCGGGCCGGCCGCCGTGCTTGGCGGGAAAGCGCCATCATAGACCCGATGCCCGCAGATTGATAGCTCTCCTCTGTCGTCCCCGCAATCGTTCGCCCTTGAGGTGCCGCGCCCTATGTGCCACCCAATGCAGGAGCGCGGGCCCCCGGAGGCGAGGCCGCGCAAAGGGAGAACTGACATGACCACATTGTGCTATGCGAAACTGACCTGTTCGATCGGGATTCATGTGATCCTTGAGGAGATCGGCAAGCCCTATGATCTTCGGGTCATCGACTTTTCCAAGAAGGAGCAGAAGTCGCCCGAGTATCTGGCGATGAACCCCAAGGGCAAGGTTCCGGCCCTGCTGCGCGACGACGGCTCGGTGCTGACCGAGTTTGCCGCCATTGCCCTCTGGCTGTCGATGACCAACCCGGACGCCAAGCTGATGCCGACCGATCCGGAGGGCATGGCCCGCACGCTGGAGGCTTTGGACTTTGCCGTTGGCACGCTGCACATGCTCTCGTGGCGCATGTATCGCCGCCCGGATGCCTATTCCTCGATCCCCGAGGCGCAGGAAGAGCTGAAAGAGCGCGGCCGCGATGCTGTTCTCGCGGGGCTGGACGTCGTTGATGGCCAGTTGGCGGGCAAGGACTTTATCGTCGGTGATTTCACTATCGCCGATGCGGCGCTGTACTATGTCGAGTGCTGGGCGGCCGATGTCGCTGGCTGGCCGCTGCCGCCGAATGTGCAGGCCCATTTCGAGCGGATGAAGACCCGCCCGTCGGTGCAGGCCAACCGCAAGCACGAGGGGTTTGCGTAAGCAATCTCTGCTTTAACCCGATGCTCAGCGTCCCCTTCGCGGGGGCGTTTTGCGTATGGGCGGTTTTATCGATTAGCGCGGGTCGGGCAAGATTGCGCCGCTTGGCCCGGAATCGAGGCACGCAGTGCCGCCGGGCCGCGCCCTCCCTCCCGAACGGGAGGGCGCTTTGGTGCCGTCACTAGAGGCTTAGAAGTCGGAAAATGATGGCACCATAAAGTGCCTAATCCAGCCGGCGCATCGCCCACCCGAGGGAGGGCGCGGCCCTATACCCGGCGATTGGGTGCCTAGCCCAGCACCCGCGTGATCGCCCCGTCGACCGCTGTGCAAATCTGGTCGATGTCGTCCTTCGTCGCGATCAGCGCGGGCGCGAACAAGAGCGTGTTGTTGAACCCCGGCACCGACCGGTTGGTCGCGCCGATGATCACGCCCTGAGCCATGCAGTCGGCCACGATGGCGCCCACCTGCTTTTCGGACACCGGATCCTTGGTTCCGCGATCCGTCACCAGTTCGGCCCCCCGGAACAGGCCCATGCCGCGCACGTCGCCGATCCACTGGTGCTTGTCCATCAGCTCGTCGAGCTTGCTGCCGAAGTAGTCGCCCATGCGGGCAGAGTTGCCGCAGAGGTCTTCGTCTTCGATGATCCGGATGTTTTCCAGCGCCGCGGTCGGCCCGGAGGTGCAGCCGCCGAAGGTCGAGATGTCGCGGAAATAGCCCAAGTGATCGGTGTCGTCCTTGAACTGCTCGAACACCGCGTCGGTGGTCACGCAGCAGGAGATCGCCGCATAGCCGGAGGCGACGCCCTTGGCCATCGTCACGATGTCGGGCTGGATGCCGAATTGCTGGTAGCCGAACCATGTGCCGGTGCGGCCGAGGCCACAGACGACTTCGTCGATGTGCAGCAGGATCTCGTACTTCTTGCAGATCTCCTGCACCTTTTCCCAATAGCCCTTGGGCGGCACGATGATGCCGCCGCCTGCGGTGATCGGCTCCAGGCACAGCGAGCCGATGGTCTCGGGGCCTTCGCGCAGGATCACCTCTTCGATGGCCTCGGCGGCCTTGATCCCATACTCCTCGCTATCCCACTGGGCGCGATATTCGAGGCAGTGCGGCACTTCGACGAAACCGGGCGTGAACGGCCCGTATTGCGCGTTGCGCTCTTGCTGGCCGCCTGCGGACAGGCAAGCGATGGTGGTGCCGTGATAGTCACGCTCGCGGTAGAGGATCTTGGACTTCTTGCCGCCGTGATGCTTGTGGCTGATCTGGCGGACCATCTTGAACGCCTTCTCATTCGCCTCGGAGCCCGAGTTCGAATAGTAGACGCGGCTCAGGCCTGGCATCTTTTCGGTCAGACGCTTGGCAAATTGCGCCCCCGGAATGGTGCCCTTGGCACCCGCAAAGAAGCACAGTTTGACCATCTGTTCGCGCACCGCGTCAGCGATGCTTTCGCGGCCGTAACCGACATTGACCGTCCAGACCGCGCCGGAGACGGCATCGAGGTGCTCCTTGCCCGAGATGTCCCAGACGCGCAGGCCCTTGCCTTCGACGATGATCTGCGGGTCGATCGTCTCAAACGGCTTGTGCTGCACCAGATGGTGCCAGACGTGGGCCCGGTCGGCCTCGATCACGGTGCGGGGGTCGTTTTGCATCAGGTCCATGCGGGGCTCCATCTGAAAAGGAAAAGGCAGCGGCCCGAATCCACTTCGCCCGCTGCTGATCTGAGAGGCAGTGTGCCGCCGAGAGGTCAAAGCGCAATAGGGCCAGATCGCACGCATAGATAAGGCCAATTCCCGGTGATCGCGCGTCTCGTGCGTTTCCCGGATTGCTGTAAGGGGCTGAAATCATTGTGCGAACTCCCGCCGTCCTCGGGCGCGGGCCGTCTCTGGACCCATTCCCGGCCGGTTGCGGTAATGATTGACGCATGGGGCGGCAATCCATTGGCTAGGGGCAGTCTGCACTTTCTGCGCTCTGATTTGGGAAATCCGAAAGGTGGTTTCAGTCTTCGGGGGCTTTGATGGCGCAGCAATTCGTGGTCAACTTTCGACCAGAGGCGCTGTGTTCAAACGGGTGCCGCAAAACCGAGCCGACGCCAAGTTCGGCCGAACGATAAAGGCCCCCATGCGGGGCCGCCAACAAGGAGATGGAAGAAATGAAAATGAAGACCTATTTGACGGGCGCTGCGGCTGGCCTTGCGCTTCTGACCGGCGCGCAGGCCGCCTTGGCCGACGCCCACGGAGAGATCACCGTCGGCTATTTCCTCGAATGGCCGATGCCGTTCCAATACGGCAAGGTCGAGGGCCTCTACGACGAGGCCATGGGCGTGAAGGTGAACTGGGTGTCGTTCGACACCGGCACCGCGATGAGTGCCGCGATGGCCTCGGGCGATGTGCAGATCTCGGTCAGCCAAGGTGTGCCGCCCTTCGTCGTTGCGACCTCGGCCGGGCAGGATCTGGTGTCGCTCGACGTGGCCGTGTCCTATTCCGACAACGACAATTGCGTGGTCCGCTCCGATCTTGAGATCGACGCCTCCAACGCCGCCGACCTGTCGGGCAAGAAGGTCGCCGTGCCGCTGGGTACCGCCGCGCACTACGGCTTCCTGCGTCAGATGGACCACTTCGGCGTCGATCTGGCCAGCCTCGAAGTCGTCGACATGGCCCCGCCGGACGGTGCGGCGGCGCTTTCGCAAGGTGCGGTCGACATGGCCTGCGGCTGGGGCGGATCGCTCCGCCGGATGCTGGAAAGCGGCAACGTGCTGCTGACCGGTTCCGAGAAGGAAGAGCTCGGCATTCTGGTCTTTGACGTGACCTCGGCGCCCGCGTCCTTCGTCGCGGAAAACCCCGATCTGGTCGAGAAGTTCCTCGCCGTGACCGCCGATATGAACGCGGGCTGGAACGATGGCTCGATGGTCGACACCATGCTGCCCGTGATTGCCCAGGACGCCGGCATGGACGAGGACGCCACCGCGCAGACCATGGCCACCTTCGTGTTCCCCTCCGTCGAGGAACAGCTCTCGGCCAAGTGGCTTGGCGGCGGTGCGCAGGAGTTCATGGCCGGCGTGGCCGGCGTGTTCGTCGATGCAGGCTCGATCCCCTCGGCGCTCGAGTCTTATGACGCCAATGTCGATGCGGCCCCGCTGACGGCTGTCAACGACATGTAATCGACCCATGGTGCGGGCCAGAGCGTTGCGGCGCTCTGGCCCCATCTTTGCCACACTAGGAAACGGAGCGTTCATGAGCGATCTCGACATCCAGAAGCTGTCCATGCGCTTTGATCTGCCCGGCGGCGGCTCAGTTCAGGCGCTCAAGGATGTCACCTTGACCCTCAAGGAGGGCGAGCTGCTGAGCGTTCTTGGCCCGTCCGGCTGTGGCAAGACCACCTTGCTCAACATCGTCGCCGGATTTCTGGCCCCCACCGAAGGCACCATCACCCTGGGCGGCAAGAAGGTCACCGGACCCAGCGCCGAGCGCGGGATGGTGTTCCAGCAGGGTGCCCTGTTCGAATGGATGGATGTCCGCGACAATGTCAGTTTCGGCCCCCGGATGCGCGGCCAGAAACCCAGCCAATATCGCGACGAGGTGAACCACCTTCTCGACGTGGTCGGCCTCGGCGATTTCAAGGAAAAGGCGATCTACGAGCTTTCCGGCGGGATGCAGCAGCGCGTCGCCTTGGCACGCTGTCTGGCCAACCACCCCGATGTCATCCTGATGGACGAACCTCTCGGCGCCCTCGACGCACTGACCCGCGAAAAGATGCAGGGACTTGTCCTCAAGCTGTGGAAAGAGACCGGCAAGACGATCATCCTGATCACCCACTCGGTCGAAGAGGCCCTTCTGTTGGGCGAGCGTCTCTTGGTCATGGCCCCGCGCCCCGGCCGCATCCACAAGGAATACCGTCTTCCCTTTGCCGAAACCGGCGTGACGCAGGATCTGCGTCAGGTCAAGAAGACCGCCGAATTCGGCGCGGTCCGCGAAGAGATCCTCGGCATGATCTGGGACATGGAAGAGGAAATCATGGGCCGGCAGGAGGGCGCATAGCATGGAACTGATCACCTCGCTCGCAGGGGAATTGCGCACGGTTCTGGGCACGGTGCTGTCCGCCGCCCCCTTCATCATCGGCTATGTCCTGCTGATCCTCGGCACGCTCGCGGTCTGGAAGGTGATCCGGCAGTTCCTGCAGCCCCGGCGCGACTACAGCGCGCTCAAGACCGTGACCTTCGGCGACGAAAGTGCCGTGACCTCGAACACCGTGGCCTCGGTGATCTCGATCGCGCTGATCTTCGTGCTCTGGGGGGCGTTCACCGGGTCAAAGCTGCTGCCCGGCTTCTTGCACGTGCCGGGCGCCTTTACCGGCGAGGGCAGCTTTACCTACACGGCCCAGGGGCCGGACGGCAGCACCGACGAGGCGACGGTCATGGTGCGCGTCTTTCCGGCGGGCTCCGAGGCCGATGCGCCGGAGGCCGCGCTGGGAGAGGGCTTCGCCAAGGATGACGGGCTGGCGGTGCAGGCCTACCGGAGCGAGCTGCTGCGCTTCGACGACAACGACGAATTCACCCGCGACGACGGCGCCTCCGTGGTCGCGATCGACGGGCGGCCGGTGGAGGCCGGCGGTCCGGGGGTCGATGTCGGTTTTGCCACGGTGAACGTCACCGGGCGGGGCACGCTGAACATCACGCCCGACACCGGCTGGCAGATGGAGCCGATCTGGCTGCCCGCCCCCGAAGCGGTCTGGTCGCAACTGGTCAAGATCTCAAGCGACGGCTTCCGCAATTCGACCCTGGCCGAACATCTGGGCTATTCGCTGTTCCGGGTGATCGTGGGCTTCCTGCTCGGGGCGATCGTCGGCATCCCGCTGGGCTACGCGATGGGGCTGTCGGACTGGTTCCGCGGCTGGTTCGACCCGATCGTCGAGTTCATGCGGCCGGTGCCGCCCTTGGCCCTGATCCCGCTGGTGATCCTCTGGGCAGGGATCGGCGAGGTGGGCAAGATCATCCTGCTGTTCCTCGCGGCGCTCTGGATCATGGCCATCGCGGCACGGTCCGGGGTCTCGGGCGTGCGGATCTCCAAGGTGCACGCCGCCTATTCACTGGGCGCCTCGAAATGGCAGATCATGCGGCACGTCATCATCCCCAATTCGCTGCCCGACATCTTCACCGGGGCGCGGGTGGCGATGGGGGTCTGCTGGGGCACGGTGGTGGCCGCGGAACTGGTCGCCGCCGAAAAGGGCGCGGGCATGATGATCATGGTCGCCTCGAAATTCCAGAGCACCGACATCGTGATCATGGGGATCATCCTGATCGGGGTCGTGGGCTTCTCCATCGACATGCTCATGCGCTGGGCCGAGCGGATACTGGTGCCGTGGAAAGGGCGCGGCTGACCACGCCCCTCCTTCTTTGGGTCAAAAATATCCCGGGGGGCCCGCAGGGCGGGGGCAGCGCCCCCTCCCGACGGAGAAAAGGGCGCTATTTGCCCTTTTTCTTCTGACCGATATCCAGAGGCTTGCCCAAACCGGAATTGGCGGTCGCCAAGACCTTTGGCTTCTCCTGCTTGGGTTTCTTGGCTTCGCGATTGTTCTGGCTTTTGCCCTTACTCATGATCTGACTCCTGTGAAATAAACCCGCGCAGCGCATGGCCGGGCGGTTGGTTCTGGCTCAGGGGAAATCAGGGTTGCCTGACAGCTAAGGGGTCAGGGCGATGATCCGCGAGAGATCGGGGGCGAACCGGGGTCCGCCGATAGGATCAATCTAGGCGCGTTGCGGGCGTTTGTGAAGGGCGTAAACCGGCGCCACGACGCAGCGCCGGGTGCCGGTTGAGCGGGGCGCCTCAGCCCAGATCGAAGGTTTCGCCGGGGAAATACTTCGCCAGCCGGATATCGGCGGTTCGGGCGTGCCCTTCCATCCCTTCTAGCCGGCTGATCCGGGCGGTCGCCTCGGCCAGAGGCTTTGCGGCCGCGCGGGTCGAGCGTTGCCACGTCACCGTCTTCATGAACTTGCCCACCGACAGCCCGCCGGTATAGCGCGCCGCCCCGGAGGTCGGCAGCACGTGGTTCGGCCCCGACGCCTTGTCGCCAAAGGCCACAGTGGTTTCCTCGCCCAGAAACAGCGAGCCATAGGCGGTCAGCCGTCCCAACCACCAGTCCAGATCGGCGCATTGCACATGCAGGTGTTCGGGCGCGATCCTGTCGGACTGCGCCGCCATCTCTTCGCGGTCCGCGCAGAGGATCACTTCGGCGTAGTCCGCCCAGGCCGCCCGCGCGTTGTCCCGGTTCAGCGTCGGCAGGCTGTCGATCAGGCCGGGCACCAGCGCCATCACCGCCTCGGCCAGGGCCCGGCTGTCGGTTACGAGCCAGACCGGCGAGTTGTAGCCGTGCTCGGCCTGTCCGACGAGGTCCGCCGCCACGAGGGCCGCGTCGGCGGTTTCGTCGGCGAGGATCAGGCTGTCGGTCGGTCCGGCCACCATGTCGATGCCCACCTGTCCGAACAGGATCCGCTTCGCCTCGGCCACATACTGATTGCCCGGCCCGACGAGGATATCCGCCTTGGGCAGGCCGAACAGCCCCTGCGCCATGGCTGCAACCGCTTGCACTCCGCCCATGGACAGGATCGCATCGGCTCCGCAAAGGTCCATCGCATAGAGGATCGCAGGCGGAATCCCCGCCCCCGGCCTTGGCGGCGAACAGGCGGTGATGTGCCTGACACCCGCCACCCGCGCGGTCGTCACCGTCATGATCGCGCTCGCAACATGGGCGTAGCGCCCGCCGGGCACATAGCATCCCGCCGCCGAGACGGGGATCTGCTTTTGCCCGGCGATCAGGCCGGGCAGGATCTCGACCTCGGTATCCCGGATCGTCTCGGCCTGCGCCTCGGCAAAGCGCCGGATATTGGAGTGGGCAAAGGCGATGTCGGCCTTGGTCTGATCGGGCAGCGCGTCCCGTGCCGCCCGGATCGTCTCGGGGGAGACGATGATCTCGCCGTTCCAGCCGTCGAACCGCTCGGTCAGCGCCCGTGCGGCGTCTTCCCCGCCCCGCGCGATTTGCGCCAGCAGCCCCTGCACCGCCTCGCGCACGTCGCCGGTTTCCGCCTCTGGCCGTGGATTGGCCTGTTTGAGATAGATCGCCATGGCTCAGCCCTCGGTCGCAAAGCGGATGATCGCACCGGTCAGCACGTCCAGCGTGTCGATCGTGGTGATCCGGTCGGGCAGGGCGTCCGCGATGAGCGAGAATTCCGTGCAGGCGAGGATTTGCACAGGCGTGTCCATGCTGTCGGAGGCCGCCCGCAGGATGCTGGCCGAGGTCTCGTTCGGTCCGTGCGTCTTGATCTGCCGGATCGCCGTGAGCATGGCCTCCTGATCCGCGGGATAGACCATCCGCAGACCGTGCGCCCCAAAGGCATCGGCATAGATCCGGGCGGTCTTGATCGCCGGAGAGCCGAGCAGCCCGATCACCGTCTCGCCGGTCTTTTCCGCCTCGGTCACCGTCAACTCGACCATGTTCAAGAGCGGGATGCCGACTGCCTCTTCGATCTGTTCGGCATAGTGGTGGGCGGTGTTGCACGGCATGGCGAGCGCCTGCGCCCCGGCCGCCTCCAGCCGCTGCGCCATGGCGATCAGCACCGGGCCGGGATCCTCGCCGGTGCCGTCGATCAGATGCGCGATCCGGCTGGGCACCTGCGTGTTCTGATCGACGATCAGCGGCACGTGGTCGGCATCGTCCTGAGCGGGCGTGCCGGCGATCACCCGCCGCATCAGATCGACGGTTGCTTCCGGCCCCATGCCGCCAAGGATGCCCACTGTCCGCATGTCAGCCGATCTTGATCTGTCGGGCGCTATGATCGAAGGCAAAGTCATAGCCGAACAGCCCCGTCGATCCCCCGGTGTGGATGAACACGATCCGCTCGTCGCCGTCGAAGGCGCCCTTGCGCACCAGATCGATCAGCCCTGCCGCCCCCTTGGCCGAATAGACCGGATCGAGCAGCAGCCCCTCAAGCTCGGCGAACAGGGCGATGGCCTCCAGACCGCTCTCGGTCGGCAGGCCATAGCCGTCGCCGACGTAATCGGTGTTGGCCATGACCATGTCGCGGCTGACGATGCCGGGTGCGCCGATCTTTTCGGCGGTCTTGCAGGCGAGGTCGTAGACCATCTGCTCTTGTTTCGGCTGGGGGGCCCGCGTTCCGATCCCGAGCAGCGGGATGTTCGCGTGAGTGGCGGCGAGCCCCACAACCAGACCGGCCTGCGTGCCCGACGAGCCTGTCGGTGTCACGATCCGGTCGACCTTGAGCGAGCGGTCGTTCAGCTGACCGAGCAACTCGTAGGCGCAGTTCACATAGCCCAGCGCCCCGGTCGGGTTCGATCCGCCGCCGGGGATGACATAGACCTTGTGCCCCTTGGCGCGCATCGCCTCTGCCGCGCGCTCCATCTCGCCGGGCATGTCGTGACCGCCGGGAAATTTCTCGGTGGTCGCGCCGTGCAGGTGGTCGAGCAGGACGTTGCCGTTGCCGTTGTAGTTCGGGTTGTTGTAGCCTGTCCGGTCTTCGAGCAGACAGTGGCATTTAAGCCCGAGCTTTGCGGCGAAGGCGGCGGTTTGGCGGGCGTGGTTGGATTGCGTCGCCCCTTGGGTCATCACCATGTCGGCGCCCTCGGCCAGCGCCTCGGCCATCAGGAATTCCAGCTTGCGGGTCTTGTTGCCGCCGGTGCTGAGCCCGGTGCAGTCGTCGCGCTTGATCCAGATCTCCGGCCCGCCCAGCGCCGCCGACAGACGGTCGAGCCGCTCCAGCGGGGTTGGCAGGTGGGCGAGGTGGACGCGGGGAAAACGGGCGAGGTGCATGGCGGGGTCCTGATGGTGTCTGAGCCGGCAGGATAGGCCCATCCGGCCCCTCTGGGCAGGGGGGATCGGTGCCGCGCCGGGCTTTGTTCGGAAAGCTGAAACGCGGTTTCGGGAAACCTGTCAGATCCCTGTGATCAGCGCCGCCAGCCGGGCGGCGACGGGCGTCAGCGTGCTGCCCGAGCGGGTCAGCAGGCCGTAGGGTTCGACCCTGATCCCCAGATCTATGGGGAGCACCGCAAAGTCGCTGCCCGCTTCGCCTGCAAAGCTCTGCGCCACCGGGCTGGCCAAGGGGGCGATGGCATCGGATTGCCGCAGCATCGTGAGCGTCAGCAGGAACGACGAGGTCGCCAGCCTAGACGCAGGGTGCGGCAGCCCGAGGGCGGTGAGCCGGGTCAGCACGGCGGTCCGCAGGATCGCGCCGGGGCCGGGCATCACCCAGTCGAAGCCCATCAGCGCCTCGGCCGGCGGCATCGCCCCTTGCAGCAGCGGGTGCCCTTGCCGGACGACGAGGCTGACCTGTTCGTCGGCCATGCCGCGAAACACGAAGCGGTCCGCGTCCAGATGCAGCGGCTGCCGCGCCAGCGCGAAATCCAGCCGTCCGGCCAGCAGCATATCCCCCAGCGCGTCACTCGCGGCGACCTCGACCTCGGTGGTCACGCCGGGCAGGCTTTGCCATGCCGATTGCAGCGCGGGCAAAACCCGGTCAAGTGCCGGGCCGGTCACAGAGCCAAGCCGCACGTGCCCGGTGGCCCCTGTTTCGATCTCGTCCATGTCGCGGCTGGCGTCGTCCAGTTCGGTCAGGATCCGCGCCGCCCGCACCGCCAGCGCCTTGCCCTGCGCGGTCAGCACCACGCCGCGCCCCGACCGCGTGTGCACCTTGTGCCCGGTGATCCGCTCTGCCTCGGCCAAGAGCCGCGAGGCGGCGGGCTGCGAGATCGAGAGCGCCTCGGCGGCGCTGCCGATCTGCCCGGTTTCCGACAGGGCCGCGACGATCCGCAGATGCCGCAGCTTGAGCCCGCGCCGCAGGAAGGTATCCGCCATATTCATACCAAAATTGTTATGCCAACCTGTGATAATGTAATTTGTTTGTTATGCCCAGACATTGCCATATGTCGGATCAGGGGAGGACCAAACATGCATTTGTCGCAGTTGCTCGACGGGGCAGGGACCGCCGTCGTCGTGCGCGAGGGGGCCGAAGCGTTCCTCGTACAGGGCGCGGCCAGCACCTATGATCTGGCGATGGAGGCCGCCCGCACCGGCCAGAGCCTTGCCGACGTGGTGGCCGCCCACGGCCGGGGCGATCCGGTGGATCTGCCTGCCATGGCCGCGCAGGGCAGGCTGACCCTGCCGCTGACCCATCCGGATCCGGCGCATCTGCATCTGACAGGCACCGGGCTGACCCATCTGGGCTCTGCCGCGACCCGAGACGCCATGCATGCGAAGGCCAGCCAGGACGAGGCCGTCTCCGACAGCATGAAGATGTTTCGGATGGGGCTGGAGAACGGCAAGCCCGACACGCTGCCCGGCGTGCAACCGGAATGGTTCTACAAAGGCAACGGCACCGTTGCCGTGCCCCCCGGCGGCACCCTGACCAGCCCCGGATTCGCGCAGGACGGCGGCGAAGAGCCGGAGGTGGCGGGCCTTTATGTCATTGGCCCCGACGGCACGCCGGCCCGCGTCGGCTGGACGCTGGCCAATGAATTCTCGGATCACGTGATGGAGCGGGTGAACTACCTCTACCTCGCCCATTCCAAGCTACGCCCGGCCTCCTATGGCCCGGAAATCCTCGTGGGCGACCTGCCCGCCGACGTGCAAGGCACCAGCCGCATCCGCCGCGCGGGCGAGGTGATCTGGGAAAAGCCGTTCCTGTCGGGCGAGGCGAACATGTCCCACAGCTTCGCCAATCTGGAGCATCACCATTTCAAGTACGGCGTGTTTTGCCAGCCGGGCGATGTGCATGTGCACATGTTCGGCACCGCCACATTGAGCTTTGCCGATGGTATTCAGGCAGAGACTGGCGATATCTTCGAAATCGAAGCGCCCGCGTTCGGTCTGCCCCTCACCAACACACTGGGTCAGGCAGACCCGGCCCCCGTCGCCCGCGTGCGCGCCCTTTAAGGAAACGATATGACCTTCAAACCCGCCAAATGGCCCCGTGACCTCCGCTCGACCGAATGGTTCAAGGGCGACCGCAAGGACGCGATCTACCATCGCGGCTGGATCAAGGCGCAGGGCTATCCCGACGACCTGTTCGATGGCCGCCCGGTCATCGGCATCCTCAACACCTGGTCCGAGCTGACCCCCTGCAACGCCAACCTGCGCGAGCTGGCCGAAAAGGTGAAGCACGGCGTCTACGAGGCGGGCGGCTTTCCGGTGGAGGTCCCGGTGTTCTCGGCCAGCGAGAGCGCGTTTCGACCGACCGCGATGATGTTTCGCAACCTCGCCGCGATGGCGGTCGAAGAGGCGATGCGGGCCCAGCCGATGGACGGATGCGTCTTGCTGGTGGGCTGTGACAAGACCACGCCGAGCCTGCTGATGGCCGCCGCCTCGACCGATCTGCCCTCGATCGTGGTGACCAGCGGTCCGATGCTCAACGGCAATTTCCGCGGCGAGCAGATCGGCTCGGGCACCCACCTGTGGCGCTTTTCCGAAGCGGTCAAGGCGGGCAAGATGACCTCCGAGGATTTCGTCGCCTCCGAAAGCGGGGTCAGCCGCTCGGTCGGGTCGTGCAACGTGATGGGCACCGCCTCGACGATGGCGAGCATGGCGGAATCGCTGGGCATGAGCCTGTCGGGCAATGCCGCGATCCCTGCGGTCGACACCCGCCGCCGCACCATGGCGCAGATGAGCGGCCGCCGCATCGTGCAGATGGTCAAGGACGACCTCAAGCCCAGCGACGTGATGACCAAGCGCGCCTTTGAGAACGCGATCCGCACCAACGGCGCCATCGGCGGCTCGACCAATGCGGTGATCCACCTGCTTGCCATCGCAGGCCGGGTCGGCGTCGATCTGACGCTCGACGACTGGGATCGCTGTGGCCGCGATGTGCCGACCATCGTCAACCTGATGCCCTCGGGCAAATACTTGATGGAAGAATTCTTCTATGCCGGTGGCCTGCCTGTCGTGCTCAAACGGCTGGGCGAGGCGGGGCTGCTGCACAAGGACGCGCTGACGGTCAGCGGCGGCCCGATCTGGGACGACGTCAAGGACGTCCAGAACTGGAACGAGGACGTGATCCTGCCCACCGAAAAGGCCCTGACCCAGACCGGCGGTATCGCCGTTCTGCGCGGCAATCTCGCGCCCGGCGGGGCGGTGCTAAAGCCTTCTGCCGCCTCCAAGGAATTGATGGTGCATCGCGGCCGCGCCGTGGTCTTTGAGGATATCGACGATTACAAGGCCAAGATCGCTGACGAAGATCTGGATATCGACGAGACCTGCGTGATGGTGCTGAAGAACTGCGGCCCGAAGGGTTATCCCGGCATGGCCGAAGTGGGCAACATGGGCCTGCCGCCCAAGATCCTGCGCCGCGGCATCACCGACATGGTCCGCATTTCGGATGCCCGGATGTCGGGCACGGCCTATGGCACCGTGGTGCTGCACACCTCGCCCGAAGCCGCCGCCGGTGGCCCTCTGGCGGTCGTCCGCGATGGCGATATGATCGAGCTGGACGTGCCGAACCGGCGCATTCATCTGGATATCCCGGATATCGAGCTTGCCGCGCGATTGGCCGACTGGACGCCCACGGTGCCGACCCCTGACGGCGGCTATGCCTGGCTGCACCATGCCCATGTCGAGGGCGCCGATACCGGGGCCGATCTGGATTTCCTCAAGGGATGCCGGGGCAATCCGGTGGGCAAGGACAGCCATTGATAAAGGACCGCCATTGATGAAAGTCGCCCTCGCCGGCATCGGTAAGATCGCGCTGGATCAGCACGTGCCCAGCATCGCGGCCAGCCCCGATTGGGAGCTGGCCTGCACCGTCAGCCGGTCGGGCCGTGTCGACGGGGTCGAGGCCTTTGCCGACCTGCCCGCAATGCTCGAAGCCCGGCCCGATGTGCCGGTGGTGTCGCTCTGCATGCCGCCGGTGCCGCGCTATGCCTATGCCGAGGCGGCGTTGCTGGCGGGCCGGCACGTGATGCTGGAAAAGCCGCCGGGGGCGACATTGGCCGAGGTTCATGCCCTGCAAACGCTGGCCGCGGCGCGCGGGCTGACCCTGTTTGCCACGTGGCACAGCCGGATGGCCAAGGGCGTGCCGGGGGCCAAGGCGTGGCTGGCCGACAAGACGATCACCCGCGCCCATATCACGTGGCGCGAGGACGTGCGCAAATGGCACCCCGGTCAGGACTGGGTGTTCGAACCGGGCGGCATGGGCGTCTTTGATCCCGGCATCAACGCCCTGTCGATCCTGACCGAGATCCTGCCGCGTCCTGTTCACCTGACCGGGGCCGAGCTTGAATTCCCGGAAAACCGCCAGACCCCGATTGCCGCCCGGTTGCAGTTTACCGGCGCGGTCAGCGCCGACTTTGATTGGCGTCAGGAAGGCCCGCAGACGTGGGACATCGATATCGAGACCGATGCCGGCCCGTTGGCGCTGCGCCACGGGGGCAATCTGCTGCTGATCGACGGCGAGCCGGTTGAAGGCGGCCCCGAGGCAGAGTATCCCGCCCTCTATGCCCGTATGACCGAATTGGTCAGCGCGGGGCGGAGCGAGGTCGACCTTGCTCCGATGGTGCATGTGGCCGACGCGATGACGCTCGGTCGCCGGATCGTGACCGATCCATTCGACTTTTGAGGTAAGGGAGAGAGACTATGGCAAATGGCGCACATTGGATTGCAGGGGCTGCGGTAACCGACGGCGAGACCTTTGCCAACGCCCCCGTGTCGGGCACGCCGGGGCAGTATCCCGCCGGCACCCCCGCATTGATCAATCAGGCGGTGCAGGCCGCCGAGGCCGCCTTTGGGGCCTTTGCCGCCACGTCGCGGGCCGAGCGTGCCGCCCTGCTCGACGCGATTGCCGACGAGATCGAAGCCCGCGCCGAACCGCTCACCGCCATCGCCATGGCCGAAAGCGGTCTGCCCGAAGCTCGCCTGCAAGGTGAGCGCGGCCGGACCACCGGTCAGTTGCGCCTGTTTGCCCGGCATATCGAGGCCGGTGATTATCTGGATCGCCGCCACGACGAGGCGCTGCCCGACCGCGCTCCCCTGCCGCGCCCGGACCTGCGCCTGATGCAGCGCCCGATCGGCCCGGTGGCCGTCTTTGGCGCGTCGAACTTTCCCTTGGCCTTTTCGGTGGCCGGTGGCGACACCGCCAGCGCCCTGGCCGCTGGCTGCCCGGTCGTGGTCAAGGGCCATCCGGCGCATCCCGGCACCAGCGCCATCGTGGCCGAAGCGATCAGCGCCGCCGTGGCCGCAAAGGGCTTGCCCGGTGGCGTGTTCTCGATGGTGCAGGACGGCGGCGTGGCCGTCGGCAAGGCTTTGGTCGAGCATCCGCTGATCACGGCCGTGGGCTTTACCGGATCGTTGCGCGGGGGACGTGCGCTGTTTGACCTCTGTGCCGCCCGCGAGGTGCCGATCCCGTTCTATGGCGAGTTGGGCTCGATCAACCCGATGTTCCTGCTGCCCAACGCGGTGGCGGCGCGTGGCAAGGCGATCGCTCAGGGCTGGGCCGGATCGCTGACCATGGGGGCGGGGCAGTTCTGCACCAACCCCGGCGTCGCCGTGGTGATCGACGGGCCGGACGCAGATGCGCTGGTTTCCGAGGCCGTCGCCGCATTGGGCGGCGTGTCGGCTCAGGTGATGCTGACCGAGGGCATCGCCTCGGCCTTCCGCGAGGGATCGCGGCGGATGGCGAGCGAGGCGGAGGTCTTGACCGGCGCCGAATGCGCGGGCCGTGAGGCGACGCCGTGGCTGTTGCAGGTGACCGGCACCGAATGGGCGACGACCCCGTCGCTGGCCCATGAGGTCTTTGGCCCTCTGGGCATCGTGGTCCGGGTCAAGGATGCGGAGGAAATGGCGGCTGTGGCGTCGGGCCTTGCCGGCCAGTTGACCGCGACGTTGCACATCGACGAGGCCGATCACCCGCAAGCCGCACGCCTGATGCCGGTGCTGGAGCGCAAGGCGGGCCGGATCCTCGTTAACGGTTATCCTACCGGCGTCGAGGTCGCCGAGGCGATGGTCCATGGCGGGCCCTATCCGGCGACGACCAACTTCGGCGCGACCAGCGTGGGCACGATGGCGATCCGCCGTTGGCTCCGCCCGGTATGTTATCAGAACGTGCCGGATGCGTTGCTGCCTGCCGATTTGACCTGAGTAGACTCCTTCGGACGGCTCCGGCGGATATGTCGGATGCCTCCGGCGGGGATATTTTGGACCCAAAGAAGGGGGCGCCGGGGCGATGCTCTAGCGCAGCTCCATCTGGGTGTAGAGCGTCCGCATCGCGTGCGGCGACATGCCGTAAGCCGATTTGAAATGGCTGTAGAACTGGCTGAGCGATTGGAAGCCGCAGGTTTCGGCCACTTTGCCGATGGCCAGCGCGCTTTCCATCAGCAGCGCCCGCGCCCGGAGCAGCCGCATCCGGATGACGAATTTCTTCATCGGCAATCGCATGGTTTTTGAGAACAGCGACAGGGCGTAATTCTGGTGCAGGCCGGTCACCTCGGCCACGTCGGCATTTGTGATCGGCTCGGACAGGTTTTCGAGGATGAACCGCACCATTTCCACCACGTGCCGGATGTGCGCCGACGACAGGGTCCGTCCCTCTTCGACCTCGGCCAGTGGCTGACGCAGATAGCTGAGGTCTTGGGTCAGCGCCCGTCGGAGCACGGCGTTCAACTCCATCTTCATCACTTCGATCCGTTCGAAATCGTTGGACCGGTAGTCCCGATACCAGAGCCCCAATTGCTCGGCCGAGCAGAGTGACGGCGGCAGGCTGATCAGCGCCCCGCCGAGCAGGGCCACCTGAATCTGGGCGATGTGCGGCATGAACAGGAAGGTGTCGACCGGCAGGTAGATATTGGTCAGCCGGGGCGGCCCGTTTCCATTGGGCTGGATGTCGATCAGCTGATGCGGGATCCCCGCCCAGAACAGCACCAGTTCGCCGCCTGCGATGTGGATCTTCTCGCCGTTGACGTCGTAGAGCATCGATCCGCCGGTCAGGAAATTGACCTCGATATGCCCGTGCCAATGCGGCTGATCCATGACGTAGGGCGTAAAGACCCGCATCCCGAACCGGCCGATCGCCTTGTTCAATCCGTAGAAGTGCCGTTCGTGTTTCGGCACGCCGGGGTTAGGGGCAGCAGTGCTGTCGCTTTTTGTCATCCGGTTCCTGACCCATCTTAAGAACCCGGAAAAGAATGTCGGATTTCGGTATTGCTGTAAAGCCGCCCCGAAGCGCAGACTTGAGCCATTCTGCGCGGGAAGAGGAGTCTGCGCCGGAATGCATAAAACAAAAACCGACCCGCCGATCCGGGTCTCGGTTTGAGCCCTTTGGGAGGACTTATTATGAATCTCTTATCGCGCGTCGCTTCGGCGGCGCTCTTGGTCGGTTTGGCGCCGGGCCTCGTGTCCGCGCAGATCGTAGAGGCCACTTCGGTGCCGCCCGCCCCGGCATTCGACGCACAGGGCGAGCCGGTCTTCGTGAACCGGTCGGACGTGTTCGAATATCGTGCGCTCGAGAGTTATGCCGAGCCCGATTTCGTCGCCGAATTCGTCGCCGCGGGCCTTTTGCCGCCCGTCGCGGAGCGTCTGCCTGCCGAGCCGCTGGTCTACAAGGCGGGCAACATGCCGGACGGCCCCGGTGTCTACGGCGACGTGATGCGCCACGTGATCGGCGGCCGCCCCGAGGGCTGGAACTATATCGCCGGCAACAGTCAGGGCTGGGGCGGCATCGACATCGGCATGTTCGAGTGCCTGACCCGGACCGGCCCGTTGTTCATGGTCAACTCCGAGGATCTGGCCCCGATGCCGAACCTCGCCAAGGATTGGGAATGGTCCGAGGACGGGATGAGCCTTGTCGTGAACCTGATCGAGGGCGCCAAGTGGTCGGACGGCGATCCGTTCGACGCCGACGATCTGGTGTTCTACTGGGATCATCACGTGATGGATCCAGAGATCACCCCGCTGAACGGCGCCAGCCAAGGCACCTTCGGCGAAGGCTCCACGATGGAGAAAACCGGCGAGTTTCAGGTGACCTTCACCTTTACGACGTCGCGCCCCGAGGCCGTGCTCTATGCGATGGCTTACGGCACCTTCTGCCCCGGCCCGAGCCACATTCTGGCCCCCGAGCATCCGGCCAACTCCGACAATTCCTATGAGGATTATCGCAACGCCTTCCCGCCGGAGTATCTGAACTTTCCGGTCATGGGCGCTTGGGTTCCGGTGGAATACCGCAGCGACGATATCGTCGTGCTCCGCCGCAATCCCTATTACTGGAAGGTGGACGATGCAGGCAATCAGCTGCCCTATCTGAACGAGATGCACTACCGCCTGTCCACTTGGGCAGACCGTGACGTGCAAGCGGTTGCAGGCACCGGCGATTTCTCAAACCTTGAGCAGGCTGAGAACTTTGTCGAAAGCCTGCGTCGTGCCGCCGACCCCGATAGCCCGGCCCGTCTGGCCTTTGGCCCTCGGACCATCGGTTATTCGATGTATATGAACTTTTCCGGCAACGGCTGGGGTGAGCCCGACGAGCGTCGTCAGGCGATCCGCGAGCTGAACCGCAACGCCGATTTCCGCATGGGTCTGACTCAGGTGATCGACCGGGTGCGTCTGGGCGAGAGCCTCGTCAAGGGACCGTTCACAGCGGAATATCCCGGCGGCATCTATGCGGGCACATCGTTCTATGATGCTGATTCGACGGTGTTCTATCCCTACAGCCTCGAAAGTGCGGCGGCCCATTTCGAAGCGGCCGGTCTGACCGACACCGACGGTGACGGCTTCCTCAATCATCCGGCGGCTGTGCTGGGCGGCGCCAACGTGCAGGTCACGCTATTGTCCAACAACGAATACGCGACCGACGGCAACCTTGCCGAGGGTATCGTGGCGATGATGGAAGAGGCGGGCATCCAAGTGGCGCTCAACTCGCTGGCGGGCAACGACTTTGACGCCACCCGCGATGCAGGCCGCTATGACTGGATGGTACGTCGCAACACCTCCGAGTACATCACCGTCATTCAGCGCCCGACCGACCTTGCCCCCGTGGGCCCGCAGACGGCGTGGATGCACATGGCAAACGAGGCCGGCGAGATCGACCTGATGGATTTCGAGGCCGAGATGGTCGACGTGATCAACGCCTTCGTCGCCACCAACGATCCGACGGAGCGTGCCGAGTTGATGAAGACCTACCAGCGTCTTCACACCGAGAATGTCTACTCGGTGGGTCTGACCGCCTATCCTGGCGCTCTGATCATCAACAAGCGCTTCTCCAACATCCCTCCGGGGGCGCCGATCTTCATGTACAACTGGGCCGAGGACAACATCATCCGCGAGCGCGTGTTCGTGGCCTCCGACGCCCAGAGCGACAATGAACTGCATCCCGGCACTCTGCCCGGTGCGCCGGGTGGCACCGGCCCGATGATGGCGAACTAAGACGGGGTTCCTCCCCGTGGCGGGCAGGGCCTGTGTGCCTTGCCCGCCACCTTCCCGACCACCCGACCCGTGCGGCCGAACCGCGCGCCTTCCCTCCGTGACCCGAAAGGTCAGCCGATGCTTCGCTTTCTAGGTATCCGACTGCTTCAGGCCATTCCGGTGCTGTTCATCATGAGCATGATCACCTTCGTGATCATTCAGGCCCCGCCAGGAGACTATGCCGATTACATCCGCAGCCAGATGATCACCCAAGGCAATGCCTCGACCGCCGCCGCCGATGCCGCCGCTGCCCAATACCGCGAGCAGAACGGTCTGAACGATCCTCTGGTGATCCAGTATTTCCGCTGGATCGGCGGCATCCTGACCCGCGGCGATTTCGGCCATTCGTATTTCTACAACAAGCCGGTCTCCGAAGTGGTGGGCGAGCGCCTGCCCCGGACGATCATGCTCGCACTCGCGTGCCACTTCCTCGCCTCGGTGATCGGGATCACCTTTGGCATCGTCGCCGCCACGCGCCAGTATAGCTGGACCGACACGGTGCTCAGCTTCGTCTCTTTCCTCGGCATGACGATCCCCCGCTTTCTGCTGGCGCTGATCATCATCTATGTGCTGGCCTTCCGCCTCGACGTGCAGGAGCTGGGCAGCTTCTATTCCAGCCGCTATGGCGGGCAGGATTACTGGCTCGGCTTCATGCAGTTCAACTGGGCCAAGCTGTGGAACCTGATCCAGCACGTCTGGCCGGTCGTGTTCATTGCGACCTTGGGCGGGCTGGCCTACAACATGCGGGTGATGCGGGCCAATCTGCTTGACACCCTCAACCAGCAATATGTGGAAACCGCCCGTGCCAAGGGTCTGCCCGAGGGCCGGGTGATCATGCGCCATGCGGTGCCCAACGCGCTGCATCCGCTTGTGGCCTATCAGGGGGTCATCCTGCCCTACATGCTGACCGGAGAGATCGAGGTGGCCATTGTGTTCAGCCTTGCCACCGTCGGCCCGGCCATCGTCGGCTCCATGGGCATCGGAGACGTCTATGTCACCGCGACCCTGCTTCTGGTGCTGGGGGCGACCCTGATCATCGGCAACATCATCGCCGACATGATGCTGGCGGTGCTGGACCCACGGATCCGGGTGGGGAACGACTGATGGCCGACCAACCCAAATCCGCAAACCCCGGCGACGATCCGATGATGGTCCGCGGCGTCGGCGACCTCGCCCCGGCGATCCCGACGGAGCCGCTCGAGGACGAAGGCGAGGACATGCGCATTTCGACCGTGTCGAACGAGAGCCAGTCCTATCTGTCCCTCGTCTGGCGTCGCCTGCGCAAATCGGTGCCGGGGATGCTGGGCCTGATCCTCGTCGGCACGTTGCTGACCGTGGCGCTGTTTGCGCCGTTCTTTGCCCCCGTCGAGCCGAAATCCCCCAATGTGGGCTTTTCCCCGCCGGACAAGATCAGCTGGTATGTGCCCGGCGACGGCCCCGAGGCGGGCTGGCGCTTGCTGCCCGTGGTGTTTCCCATCGTGGAAAGCGACGAGCTGGACCCTGTCACCTATCAGCCGCTCACCGGGCCGGATTACGACAACCCCCGCCGCATCGTGATCTGGGCCGAGGGGTGGGAATACAAGCTCTTTGGCATCACTATGAACCGCCATTTCATTCAGGTCGAAGACGGCAGTCCGCTGCACATCCTCGGCACCGACCGGCTGGGCCGCGACATCCTGAGCCGCGGCATCGTGGGCAGCCGCATCTCGCTGGCCCTCGCCCTGACCTGCATCACGCTCATCACCATCGTCGGCACTCTGGCCGGGATCACGTCCGGCTATATCGGCGGCCGGTTCGACATGTGGTTCCAGCGCTTTGTCGAGATCATTCTGGCGTTTCCGCAACTGCCACTCTACCTCGCGCTGGCCTCGTTGATCCCGGTGACGGCCCCGTCGGCGGTGTTCATGGGCTTTGTGGTCTTGGTGATCGTCGGCCTCGGCTGGGCGCAGTTGAGCCGCGAGGTCCGCTCCAAGACGCTGGCGCTGCGCCAAGTGGACTACGTCCGCGCCGCGATGGCCGTGGGTGCCAACGACGGTCGCATCATCACCCGCCACATCCTGCCCAACGTGATGAGCCACGTCATCGTGGCGATTACCCTCGGCATTCCCACGATCGTGCTGTTGGAGAGCTTCCTCGGGTTCCTTGGATTTGCGGTGAAGCCGCCGCTGATCTCTTGGGGTCTGATGTTGCAGGATGCGGGCACTTTCTCGGTTATCGGCTCCTATCCGTGGATCCTGTCGCCGGTGGGGTTCGTGCTGCTGACGGTGTTTGCGTTCAACGCGCTGGGCGATGGCCTGCGCGATGCCGTTGATCCGTATTGAGGGGGCGGGGCATGGCTTTGGCAAGACAGTTGGAGATGGCGCAGAGGGCCGCGCCGGAGCCTCGGGGAGGCCTCTGTATAGGAACCGCCGCGGCCAAGATGGCTTGGCCGGAGCCGCGCGTGGCGCTGACAGACGCGCCCTCCCCGGGGGGGAGGGTCGGGCGCGGCCCGGGGTGCCCCCGGGCGGATCAGAGGGGGCGAGGTCAGGCAAAACTGAGCGCTGGCCCTGTCCCTCGTGATGGCGGAGGGTTGCGCCGCCGCGTAGCCACTCTTGTCCGGGCGACCACGAACCCGACTGGAGGCGCACGTCATGCCTGATACGGCCCTGAAACCTGTGATCGACGCCCAGAAGGTCGGCGTGACCTTTGCCGTGGACGGCGGCGAGGTCGAGGCGGTGCGCGACGTGTCCTTCACCCTCTTTCCCGGCCAGACGACGGCCCTCGTGGGGGAAAGTGGCTCGGGCAAATCCGTCACCGCGCGGGCGATCATGCGGCTGCTCAGCAAGCGGGCGACCGTGGCCGACCAGACCCGGATCTACTACGACGGCAAGGATATGGCCCACCTCAGCGACCGCGAGATGCGCGGGCTGCGTGGCAACCGGATCGCGATGATCTTTCAAGAGCCGATGTCCTCTCTGAACCCGGTCTACAAGGTCGGCGCGCAGATCGTCGAAGTGCTGATGCTGCATCAAAAGCTGACCAAGAAGCAGGCTTGGGCGCGGGCGGTGGAACTGCTCGACGAGGTGCGCATTCCCGACCCCGAAAGCCGTGTGAACCAGTATCCGCACCAGTTGAGCGGCGGGCAGAGGCAGCGCGTGATGATCGCGATGGCGTTGGCCAACCGGCCCGACGTGCTGATCGCCGACGAGCCGACGACGGCACTGGACGTGACGGTGCAGGCCGAGATCCTGCACCTGATCGACGCGCTCAAGGTCAAATACGGGATGGGCGTGATCCTGATCACCCATGACCTGACGGTCGTGCGCCAGTTTGCCGACGAGGTCTATGTGATGCAGCACGGCGAGGTGCGCGAGCAGGGGCCGACCGAAGAGATTTTCGGCAATCCGCAGCACCCCTATACCAAGCGGCTCTTGGCCTCTGACCCCAAGGGCGTGGCGAACCCGCTGGAGGGGGCGCATGAGACGGTGCTCAAGGGCGATGACGTGCGGGTGCAGTTCATGCTGCGCAAGGGTGGCGCGTTTCGCGGCACCTATCACCCGCTGGTGGCCGTCGACAGCCTCAGCATCGACCTCAAGCGCGGCGAAACGCTGGGCCTCGTGGGCGAAAGCGGCAGTGGCAAGACCACCTTCGGGCAGGCGCTGATCAAGCTGATCCGGATGGATGAGGGCCGGGTCGAATTCTGCGGCGAGCGGATCGACGACCGCGACCGCAAGGGGATGCGCCCGTTCCGCAGCCGGATGCAGATCGTCTTTCAGGACCCGTTCTCGTCGATGAACCCACGCATGTCCGTGCGCCAGATCATCGAAGAGGGGATGGTGGTCAACGGCATCGGGGCCAATGCCGCCGAGCGATACGAGCGAATGCGGCAGGCGCTGCGCGATGCGGGGATGCCCGACACGATCAGCCACCGCTTTCCCCATGAATTCAGCGGCGGGCAGCGGCAACGGCTTGCCATCGCTCGCGCCATCGCGCTGGAGCCCGAGTTCATCCTGCTCGATGAACCCACCTCCGCCCTCGATCTGTCGGTTCAGGCCCAGATCATCGAGTTGCTGCGCAAGTTGCAGCGCGAAAAGGGGCTGAGCTACCTGTTCATTTCGCATGACCTCAAGGTCGTGCGGGCCCTGTGTCACCGCGTCATGGTGATGCAACACGGCAAGATCGTCGAAGAGGGTCTTGTCAAAGACGTCCTCGTAAACCCACAAACCGACTACACAAAGCGGCTCGTCCGCGCAGCATTCGAGATAGCAACATGACAGTGATCACCTTTATCGGTGCAGGCAGCACCGTATTCACCAAGAACATCGCAGGCGACATCCTGCACCGCGAGGCGCTGTCCGACGCCACGATCCGGCTGATGGACATCAACCCCAAGCGGTTGGAGGAATCCGAGATCGTGGTGGGCAAGCTCGCCTCCACCCTCGGCGTCAAGGCCAAGATCGAGACCTATACCGATCAGAAGCGCTCTCTGGAGGGCACCGATTTCGTCGTCTGCTGCTTTCAGGTCGGCGGCTATGATCCTTGCACGATCACCGATTTCGAGGTGCCCAAGAAGTTCGGCCTGCGTCAGACCATCGCGGACACCCTTGGCATCGGCGGCATCATGCGGGGCCTGCGCACCGTGCCGGTGCTCTGGTCGATCTGCGAAGACATGCTCGAGGTCGCGCCCGATGCGATCATGCTGCAATACGTCAACCCGATGGCGATCAACACCTGGGCGATCGGGGCCAAGTATCCGACGATCCGTCAGGTCGGCCTCTGCCATTCGGTCCAAGGCACCGCCGAGGAGCTGGCCCGCGATCTGGACATCCCGGTCGAAGAGATCCGCTACCGCGCGGGCGGCATCAACCACATGGCGTTCTACCTGAATTTCGAGCATCGCCAGCCTGACGGCACCTACAAGGACCTCTACCCCGCGCTGCGTCAGGGCTATATGGACGGCCGCTTTCCCAAGCCCTCGTCTTGGAACCCGCGCTGCCCCAACAAGGTCCGCTACGAGATGCTGATGCGGTTGGGTTATTTCGTGACGGAAAGCTCCGAGCATTTCGCCGAATACACCCCCTACTTCATCAAGCGCGACCGTCCCGATCTGATCGAGAAATTCGGTGTGCCGCTGGACGAATATCCCAAGCGCTGCGTCGAGCAGATCGACCGTTGGGAAAAGCAGGCCAAGGAATACCGCGAGGCCAACGAGATCATCGTCAAGCCGAGCCACGAATATGCCAGCCAGATCATCAACTCTGTCGTCACCGGCGAGCCGTCGGTGATCTATGGCAATATCCGCAATCAGGGCTTTGTTCCGCAACTGCCCGAAGGATCGGCTGTCGAGGTGCCGGTTCTGGTCGACAACAACGGTCTGCAACCGACCATCGTGCGGGATATCCCGCCGCAACTGATCGGGCTCATCCGCACCAACCTCAACGTGCAGGAGCTGACGGTCGCCGCGCTGATGGAGGAGAACCGCGAGCATATCTATCACGCGGCCATGCTCGATCCGCACACTGCGGCCGAGCTGGATCTGGATCAGATCTGGGCGCTGACCGACGACCTTCTCGCCGCGCATGGCGACTGGTTGCCGGAGTTTGCCCGGCCGACGGCGCGAAAAGCATCATGACGGCGCTGCCCGGCCATATCGTCATCACAGGTGGCGGCACGGCCGGGTGGCTCTCGGCCCTGATGCTGCGCGATCTCGCGCGGCGTCGCCACCACGACCTGCGCCTGACGGTGATCGAATCGAGCAAGATTGGCACCATCGGCGTCGGTGAAGGCACCACGGCGGTGTTTCGCCAGATGCTGATGGCGCTGGGTCTCGATGAGATGGACTTCCTACGCGAGACGGGGGCGACCATCAAATACGGCATCCGCCATCGCGATTGGCGGCGGCTGGGCCATTACTACGACGGCCCGATCGACGACACCGCCGCCGTGGCGGGCAAGGGGCTCGATACCTATGCCGTTGCGGCGGGCAAGCCGATCACGGACGTGCATCTGTTCACCCATCTGATGGCCAAGGGCCGCGCCCCTTGGGCCGAACGGTCGGGCCGGCGGGTGGCGGCCGGCCCCTATCACCACGCCTATCACTTCGATCAGGCCAAGGCCGGAGCGTTCCTGAAACGCCACGCCAAGGGGGTGGAGGTGATCGACGATCAGGTGCTCGGCGTCGAATCCGACGCGGGTGCCATCAGCGCGCTGGTGTTGGAAAGCGGTCAGCGGGTCGAGGCGGATTTCTTTGTCGATTGCAGCGGTTTCTCGCGCCGGGTGATCCGGTCGCTTGGGGCGGAGTGGATCAGCTATGGCGATGTGCTGCCGGTCAACAGGGCGATGCCGTTCTGGATCGACCTGCGCCCCGGTGAGGAAATCGCTCCGCTGACCCATGCCTGGGCGCAGGGGGCGGGCTGGATGTGGCAAATCCCGACGCAGGGGCGGATCGGCTGTGGCTATGTCTATTCCGACGCACATACCTCGCCGGATCAGGCCAAGGCCGAGATCGAGGCCGCGCTGGGCCACGAGATCGAGCCGCGCCGCGACATCAAGATCGACGCAGGACGGCTGCGCGATGCGTGGACCGGGAACTGCGTGGCGTTGGGCTTGGCGTCGTCGTTTCTCGAGCCGCTGGAGGCGACCTCGATCCACGGCACGATCGTGCAGCTCATGCTGCTTTGCGAATTGCTGGACAAGCCCGGTGGGGCGGAGCCCTACAACGCCGCCGTGGGGCGTCAGGTGGACGATTTCCGCGATTTCATCCGGCTGCACTATGTCTCCGAGCGGCGGGATACGCCGTTCTGGCGGGATGTGGCGGACAGTCACCCGGCCGAGGTGACCTACAGGCTCGCCGCTTGGGCGGGGCGCATCCCGGAGCGGGCGGATTTCACGCCTTTCCCGATGGGACTGCCGCATGTGGAGGAGCAACTCTACACCCCCGTGCTCGACGGGTTGGGCCTGCTGTCGCGCGATGCGGCCAAGGCCCAGATGGCCGCCAACCCCAAGGCCCGCGCCACCCTGCGCAAGACCCACGAAGCCCTCACCCGCGAATACCGCAAGGCGGCACTTCAATGCCTGCCGCACCGGGCGTTTTTATCATCTCTGCAAGAGGACGTTACCGCATGACCGATTTCAAGATTTGCATCATTGGCGCGGGCAGCGTCGGGTTCACCAAGAAGCTGTGCTCGGACATCCTGCGGGTGCCGGAATTCGAGAATATCGAAATCGCGCTGACCGACATCAATCAGCACAATCTGGATATGATCCGGCAGATCATCGAACGGATCGTCTCGGTCAACGGGCTGAAGACCGTCGTCACGGCGACGACGGACCGGCGCGCCGCGCTTGAGGGCGCACGCTATGTGATGAACTGCGTGCGGATCGGCGGGCTGGAGGCCTTTGCCGACGATATCCGCATCCCTCTGAAATACGGGGTCGACCAATGCGTCGGAGACACGATTTGCGCCGGTGGCATCATGTATGGGCAGCGCGGCATCCACGAGATGCTCGCCTTTTGCAAGGATATCCGCGAGGTGGCCGAGCCGGGGGCCAAGCTGCTGAACTATGCCAATCCGATGGTGATGATGACATGGGCCTGCCTCGATCACGGCGGGGTCGACACGGTTGGTCTGTGCCACGGGGTGCAGAACGGTCATCGCCAGATCGCCCATGCGCTCAAGGTGCCGATGGAAGAGGTCGACATCATCTGCTCGGGCATCAACCACCAGACATGGTATCTGGATATCCGCCATAACGGCCGCCAGATCGGGCGCGACGAGCTGATCGCGGCCTTCGAGGCGCATCCGGTGTTCTCACGGCAGGAAAAGGTGCGGATCGACGTGCTCAAGCGCTTCGGCTTCTACTCGACCGAGAGCAACGGCCACCTCAGCGAATACCTGCCGTGGTATCGCAAGCGCCCGGATCAGATCATGGACTGGATCAGCATGGACGACTGGATCCACGGCGAAACCGGTGGCTATCTGCGCTATACCACCGAGAACCGGAACTGGTTCGAAGAGGACTTCCCCAAGTTCCTCGATGAGGCGGGCAAGCCCCTGACCGGCCCGCGCACCGACGAGCACGCAAGCTGGATTCTCGAGGCGCTGGAGACGGGACGCACCTATCGCGGCCATTTCAATGTGCGCAATGGCGGTATCATCAAGAACCTGCCGGATGATTGCATCGTCGAAAGCCCCGGTTTCGTGGACCGGTTCGGGATCAACATGGTCGAGGGGATCGAGCTGCCCGCCGCCTGTGCAGCCACCTGCATGGCCAGCATCAACGTGCAGCGGATGAGTGTTCAGGCTGCCCTCACCGGCGATGTCGAACTGCTCAAGCAGGCGGTGCTGCACGATCCGCTGGTCGGCGCGATCTGCACCCCCGAGGAAGTCTGGCAGATGGTCGACGAGATGCTCGTCGCGCAGGCCAAGTGGCTGCCGCAATATGCCGACGCGATCCCGGCGGCGGCCGAGCGGCTCAAGTCGCCCAAGGTCGAGACCCGCGCTTGGGACGGCGCGGCGCGGCTGGGCGTGCGCTCGGTCGAGCAACTGCGCGAAGCGGGGGCGGCGAAAGCGGCGAGCGAAGCCCACGGCCTCGGCACGAAGGTCATGGGGTGAGGCGCGTCCGGAAACGCTCCAGTGGAGCGTTTCCAGCGCCGAACGTCCGCAGCGGCAGCGGAGGGCCGGGGCAGCACGTCCGGAAACGCTCCAGTGGAGCGTTTACAGCGCCGAACGCCCGTAGCGGCAGCGGAGGGCCGGGGCAACGCGTTCGGAAAGGCTCCAGTGGAGCGTTTCCAGCGCCGAACGCCCGCAGCGGCAGCGAAGGGCCGGGGCAAGGCGTCCGGAAAGGCTCCAGTGGAGCGTTTCCAGCGCCGAACGCCCGCAGCGGCAGCGAAGGGCCGGGGCAGCGCGTCCGGAAACGCTTCGGTGGAGCGTTTCCTGTGCCGACCACTTGCGGAAGCGGTGGGTCGGATGGTGCGCCCTGTGGTGCCGTTTGTGTGGTTGCCGTGGATGCGACCGCCGGTCATGGCGCGTGTTGATGCTGCGGGAGCCTCCGGCGGGAGTTTTCTTGCCAAGATGAAGGAAAGCGCGCGCGTTATGTGCTAGTCGCCGCCACCGCCATCGCCGCCCCCGTCTCCTCCGTCGAAGAAGCTGCCCCAGCCGCCGGACTTGCCCGCGTTGCCACTGCTGCTTGCGCCGCTGTTGGTGCTCCCCGAAGGGCTGCCGCCGTCGCCTGCGACGCCGCCGCTATCGCTGTTATTGCGTTTGCGCTTGCCCTTGCGGGGCCGGGGGAGGACCACGTAGGCCAGCGCGACAAGGAGCAGTCCGATAAGGATATAGCTGCCGGGATCAAGGGGCATGGTCGGTCCTTTGTCCTTGGGCTGCGGGGGCTGCAAAGCCTTTCGAAGCCGAAGTTGTCAGTATCGCGGCGCGTCCGAGAGCAAGAGCCGCGGCGGCGTCCTTGTCAGGCGCTTTGCCGCCGTGCGGCCATCTTGGGCGGTAAAAACGGCCCCGAGATGGCGCAATTGGTGGCAAATCGGGGCCGCGGTTTCAGGAGACAAAGCGCCCGAGCAGCGGTTCGTAATGTCCGGCGAGGGCGGTCAGACTGTGTGCAGTGCTTTTACCTCTGGGTTCCCATGCCTTGGTGGCGACTCCGAGCATGCGCGGCAGCAGCATCGGCCACATCTGGCTGTCTTGGGTGGTGAATTCGCCCCAGAAGCAACCCTGCACGCCTGCGATCCTCTCGGGGATATCGGCGATTTCGTCTGGCACCGGATCCCATGCGATCGTGTCGGGCAGGCTGACGAAGGCGGCCCAGGCGGCGCCCCAGTCCTGCGGATCGGAGCTGTGCGCCATGTCGAGGTAGACGTGTTGTGCGGGGGTCATCACCACGTCGTAGCCCGCCCGCGCGGCGGCAAGGCCGGGGCCTTGCCCTGTCCAGCTGAACAAGAGCGCGTTGTGGCCGATGCCGCCTTGGCTGCCGCCGGCGGCCTCTTCCCACGCGGCGACGCGGGTGCCCGGCAGGGTGGCGGCCAGTTTGGCCATGGTCCAACCCATCAGGTCCTGGGTCGTCTCGAGCCCCTCCTGGGCCATCAGGGCGCGGGCGGCGGGCGAGCCCATCCACGTGTCGCGCGGCAGTTCGTCGCCGCCCAGGTGCAGGTGCCCAAAGGGAAACATCGCGGCGACCTCGGCGGCGAGCGGGATCAGACGCTCCCATGTTTCGGGCATCGCGGGGTTGAGGACGTTCCGGGCGTAGCCCTGGACGGACCGCTCTTGCCCGGTGTCTTCCGGGTCGCGGGTGCCGGGGTAGACGCGGGCGAAGGCCAGCGCGTGTGCGGGCACCTCGATTTCGGGCATCACCTCGATATTCAGCGCCTTGGCGTGGGCCAGAAGCGCCTCGACATCGGCGGGGGAATAGCTGCCGCCTTTGCGCGGGCCTTCGCCAAAGAGCGCCGGGATCAGCTCGCCCTCGCCTTGGAATTCGGTCTTTTGCCAGAGTTCCGGGCAGGAGGCTACCTGAAGCCGGAACGCCTCGTCATCAGCGAAATGCCAGTGGAACCTGTTGAGCTTCAAGAGCGCCATAAGGTCGAGCAAACGGTGGATCGTGTCGGGCTGAAAGAAGTGCCGGGCGCAATCGAGGTGCTGCCCGCGCCAGCCGAACCGGGGGGTGTCCTGGATCGTCCCGACCGGTAGGGCGCCGTCGTAGAGGTGGCGCAGGTGCAGGAGCGTGATCGCCCCGTAGAATGCGCCGCCGTAGCCGGAGACGGCGAGGCCGATCGGCCCGTCGGCGGGGATCGTCAGGGTATAGGCATCGGCGGGCAGGTCGGCCTCCGTGACCGCGACGGGCGCATCACCCGCAAACGGGCCGAGGCCGGTGCGCTCGGCCAGCGCGGTCACCGCGCCAAAAGCCGGGTGGCTGCTGCTGAACCCGGTGACCGGAAGGGTGCCGTTGCCCGGTGTCCACGAGGTCGGCGCGGGGAGCAGGCGCAGCCCCTCGACCGGGGCGGCGGCGGGCCATGTGACCGGATCGACCCCGGCAGGGAGCGGCGGCAGCGGGATCGTCCCGCCCGCATGCCGCAGATAGGGGCCGAGCGGCAGCCATGCCCGGTTGACCGGCTGATACTTCTCGGCGTCGTAGCGCAGCACTACCTCGTGCGGCACGCCGGGGGCCAGATCGGGGATCGCCACCTCGATCTGGCTGCCGAGGGTCATCACCACCTCGCCGCCCGACACGCAGGCCATCGGCTGCATCCCGGAGCAGCAGAACACCGGTGCGTTCAGCGCCGTGTAGGAAGTGATCGTGCAGCGCATTGCGCCGCCATCCAGAGTGCAGGTAAAGTCCATGAGGTGCCTTCTTGCTCAGACCGTGTCCAACCGCAGTTCGGACACAAAATCGTAGATGTCGGACCGATAGAGGCCCGATGTGAATTCGATGGGCCGGCCGCTGGTCAGATAGCCGGTCCGCTCGATCTTGAGCACGGCCGCCCCGGTCGGCAGGTGCAGCAGATCGGCGTCCCGCGCCTCCAGATTGACGGCCGTGACACGCTGGATCGCGCGGGTGGGGGCGCAGCCGTTGGCACGCAGCACGGCATAGAGCGACGTCTCGACCAGATCGGGATCGGGAAGGATGTCGGCGGGCAGGTATGACGCCTCCAGCGCCATCGGTGCGCCGCCCGCGCTGCGCAGACGGTCGATTCGGGCGGCCTTGTCCGAGGGCGAGAGGCCGAGCGCCATAACTACCTGCGGAGTCGCCGGAAACAGACCCCGGCGCAACACCTGGCTCGACGACGTCATCCCGCGGGCCTGCATGTTTTCGGTGAACGACACCAGCGATGAGAGCGACTGCTCGAGCCGTTCCGCAGGGGCAGTGCGCACGAAACTGCCTGCGCCCTGCCGCTGTTCGATCAGGCCCTCGGCGACCAGTTCCGCCACCGCCTTGCGCACGGTGACCCGGCTGATGTCGGCCATCTCGGCCAGATCCCGTTCCGGCGGAAGCTGGTCGCCAGCGGCCAGAAGGCCCGATTGGATCGCGGCGGCGATATGGCGGTAAAGCTGCTGATAGCGCGGCCCGCGACCGGGGCGGAACCAGCCCTCGGGGGCAAAGATCTGGGGCGTCGTCATCGGTGCGCAGCCTTTTGCTTGGTGGTTCAAAGTAATACCAACTCTCAATTGGTTGCAATTGCCTTTCTTTCGACACATTTTAACATGCTGAAATAAAAAGAATAAAAATTTTTGGACGCATTTGGTCTTATAAAGGTAGCATGAATTTTGATATTTGGTATCCTTCTTGCAAGACATGATTCGCCAGTGCTGTCGCTGGCTTGCTGTTGCACTTTGGGGGTTGTTCTTGACCGAGACTGCGCAGGCTGCTTCACCGATCCGCCCGACTGAAACGGTCCGCCGCAAGGTCTTGCCCGAGGCGTGGTTTGCCTGGCTGCTGCTGACCCCCGCGATGGTCTTTATCGCCGTCATCATCGCGTGGCCGCTGGTTGAGACGATCCGCCTGTCCTTCACCGACGCCGATCTGGGCGGCGAGAGCTACGTCGGCGTGGCCAACTATGTCGACCTGATGGAGAGCCGCCGGTTTCGCCAGACGGTGACGACCACCTTTTACTGGATGTTCCTGTCGGTCGGGCTGAAGCTGATCCTCGGCCTCATTGGGGCCTGCCTGCTGAATGCGGCGGTGCCGGGGCGGGCGGTGTTTCGGATGCTGGTCATGCCGCCTTGGGTGATCCCGATTGCGATCGGGGTGATCGGCTGGCTCTGGATGTATAACGGCTATTTCGGGCTCTTGTCCGGGATGGGCCAGCGGATCGGGCTGTTCGACGGGCCCTACGCGTTTCTCGCCGGGCGGACCTCGGCGTTCTACTCGGCGGTGGTCACGGACGTTTGGGTCGGCACGCCGATGATCACGCTGTTCTTTCTTGCCGCGATGCAGGGGGTGAACCGCGATCTCTACGAGGCGGCGTGGGTCGATGGGGCAGGGCGCTGGTATCGGTTTCGCCGGATCACCATTCCGCAGATCATGCCGGTGATCGTGTCGATGGCGCTGCTCTCCGCGATCTGGACGTTCAACTCCTTCGACATCATCTTCATCCTCACCCAAGGCGGGCCGCGCGGTGCGACCACGACGTTGATCATCGACACCTACAAGGTCGCCATCGGCAATTTCAAATTCGGAGAGGGTGCAGCGCGCGCGGTGGTGATCGTGGTTCTGCTGGCGACGTTCTCGGCGCTCTACCTGTTCTTGCTGAACAAGGTGAACAAAACCTACGGGGTGAAGTGAGATGATGGACCGCTATACCAAGCTGCAGATGGTGGGGATCTACATCGGAATCTTTCTGTTCCTGTCCTTCATGCTTCTGCCCTTCGTCGAGATGTTCGTCACCTCGCTGCGTCCGCTGGAGCATCTGCGGACGACGCCCTACCAGTTCTGGTCGGACAAGTTTTCCTTCGATGCCTATCGCCAGATGTGGGAGACGGTGCCGCTTTTGGGGCGCTATATCCTGAACTCGATCTTTATCGCGTCGATGGTGACGGCCTGCACGATGCTGCTGGTGGTGCCTGCGGCCTATGCCTATGCCCGGCTCGATTTTCCGTTCAAGGATACCAGCCTCGGCCTGATCCTTGCGATCAACATGTTCTCCGGCGCGGTTCTGCTGATCCCGCTCTACCGGGTGCTCAAGGCGCTGGGCCTGCTCAACACATACTGGGCGATGATCGTGCCGGGGATCGCCTTCCTGATCCCCACGGGGATCTGGCTGTTGCGGTCCTATCTGGAAAAGATCCCGCGCGAGCTGGAGGAGGCCGCTTATGTCGACGGCGCCAGTCGGATGTATACGCTGCGCCGGGTGGTGCTGCCGCTGGCGCTGCCGGGGCTCTTGGTGGTCGGGACCGCCACCTTCATCGGGGCCTATGCCCAGCAGTTCCTGTTCGCGATCACCTTCAACCAGAACCGCGAATTGCAGCCGCTGCCTGCGGGTCTGCAAGAGTTTGTCGGCCGCCAGCAGGTCGAGTGGAACCAGATGATGGCCGCCGCCCTGACAGGGGTGCTTCCGGTGATGCTCATCTTCTTCTTCCTTCAGAAATACCTCGTTGCCGGGCTGACGGCAGGCGCGGTCAAAGAATGACAGTCAGCAATCATGTTCCAACCTAGGGAGTTTACGACATGACACCGATCAAGACCTTGGCCATTGGGGCCACGCTCTTGGGCAGCACCGCGATGCCCGCCTTTGCCGAGAGCCACGCCACCGAGATGCACGTCATCATGTGCGGCGACGAAGTGTTCCCCGCCGATCAGGTGGTGATCGACGAATTCGTGGCCACCCACGATGGCGTCACCGTCAACCTCGAATCCGTGCCGTGGAGCAATTGCCAGGACAAGTCCCTGACCCTTGCCGCCGCGGGCGATCCGCCTTCGCTGGCCTATATGGGCAGCCGCACCCTGCGCCAGTTGGCCACCAACGATCTGATCGTGCCGGTCACCTTCACGCAGGAACAGATGGACGCGTTCCAGCCCGGCGTGCTCAAGACCGTGACCTATGACGGTCAGCAGTGGGGCCTGCCCCATGCCTTCTCGACCAAGGCGCTCTATTTGAACTGTGATCTGATCGAAGCCGCCGGTGCCACCTGCGAAGCGCCCGCCACATGGGACGACATGATGGCCCTTGCCCAGCAGGTCGTCGACAACACCGATGCCGCGGGCATCGGCGTCGCGGGCAAAGACTTCGACAACACCATGCACCAGTTCCTGAACTACCTCTATTCCAACGGTGGCCAGGTGATCGCGGACGACGGCTCCGTCGCGCTCGACAGCCCGGAAACCCGCGAGACGCTGGAATTCTATGCCAGCCTCGTGTCCGTGGCGCAGGAAGGCGTGCTCGAGTGGGAACGTGACGCCATGGTCGACCTGTTCAACGACGGACAGATCGCCATGTATATCAACGGCCCGTGGGGCTGGGGTCGCCACAACGAAGAGATCAACCAGATGGTCGTGCCCGTTCCCGCCGGCCCGTCCGGCGTCAGCGGCACCCTGCTGATCACCGACTCCATCGTGGTGTTCAACGGTTCCGGTCACGAAGACCTGGCGTTGGAGCTGGCCTCGGCGATGACTTCCGGTCAGGCGCAGTACGAGCTGGACAACTCGTGGGGTCTGACGCCGATCCTGCAATACGAAAAGCTCGGGTTCTCCGATCTGTTCTACGAAGCCGATCCGGCGCATTGGGCGAATTTCATCTCGTCCATCCCCACCGGCGGGCCGGAGCCTCTGATCACCGACTACCGGTCGCTACAGGCGGTGTTCGTGAACATGATCCAAGGCGCGATCCTCGAAGAGGATAGCATCGACAACCTCGTGTCGATCGCCGCCGAAGAGCTGGCCGACGCGCTCTAAGACCAATCGGGTGGCCCGGTCCGGCCGGGCCACCCCCTTCTTTCAAAGGACGCATCCCGCCATGGCGACCCTCGATCTGCACCGCATCAGCAAATCCTTTGGCACCGCAAAGGTGCTTCACGACATTGACCTTGCGATCAAGGACAAGGAATTCGTGGTCTTCGTCGGCCCGTCCGGCTGCGGCAAATCCACCCTGCTGCGCATTATCGCGGGGCTCGAAGAGGCCAGCAGCGGCAAGGTCGTGATCGACGGCGCCGATGTCAGCGATGCCCACCCGGTGGATCGCGGCATCTCGATGGTGTTTCAGTCCTATGCGCTTTACCCGCACCTGACGGTTTTCGAAAACATCGCCTTTCCGCTGCGGGTTCAGAAACTGGCCGAGCCGGATCTGAAACAGCGCGTCATGCGCGCGGCCGAGATCCTGCAACTGACCGACAAGCTGAAATTGAAACCCGGCCAACTGTCCGGCGGTCAGCGTCAGCGGGTCGCGATCGGGCGCTCCATCGTGCGCAACCCCAAGGTCTTTCTGTTTGACGAGCCTCTGTCGAACCTCGACGCAGCTCTGCGCGGCGACATGCGCGTCGAACTCAGCCAGCTTCACCGCGAGCTGGATGCGACGATGGTCTACGTCACCCACGATCAGGTCGAGGCGATGACGATGGCCGACCGGATCGTCGTGCTCAACGGCGGTCGGGTCGAGCAATTCGGCACTCCGATGGAGCTCTATCACCACCCGGCCACGAAATTCGTCGCAGGCTTCATCGGTCAGCCCAACATGAACCTGATCCCCGCCACCGTGCTGGGCACCGACGGTGGGCTGACCGTCGAGATCGACGGCGGTCACAGGATGACCCTGCCGGTCGACAGCAGCGCCGCCTCTGCCGGCGACAAGGTCGAGGTGGGCATCCGCCCCGAAGACGTCGATCTGGGTGACGGCGGGCTGAGCATCTCTGTCCGCGTGCTGGAACGGCTGGGCGGGGTGTCGATCACCTACGGCACCATCGGCAACGGCGAGACCCGGTTCTGCGCCTCTCTGCCCGGCGATGCGGCGGTGCGCGAGGGCGAGCCGCTGCACCTGAGCGTCGCCCCGTCGGATTGCCACGTCTTCGACGCCTCGGGCCGAGTGCTGCGCCGCACCGCCGCGCCCGCATTGGTGGCGTAAATGAAGGTCGTCACCGCCGGGATCGGATTGCGCGCGGGCCATGTGCTTTCGATCATGAAAGAAGCGATGCCCGAGATCGAATTCGTCGGGTTCTATGACCCGCAGCCCACCTATCTGCACATGATCGGCACCGACGTGCCGCGCTTTGACGAAGTGGCGCAGATGCTGGAGGACACCCAGCCCGATCTGTTCTTTGTCGGCTCGCCCAACAGTTTCCACCTAGAGCATATCAAGGTCGGCCTCGCCGCCGGCGTCCGCATGTTCACCGAGAAACCTGTCGTCACCACCAAGGACGACACCATGGAACTGGCCAGCCTTCTGGCCGAGCATGGGACAGACCGGGTGATGGTGGGCCTCGTGTTGCGCTATTCGCAGCACATGGTCGATCTACGGGCCGTCCTGCCACAGCTCGGCCCCATCGTCAGCCTCGAGGCCAACGAGCACATCGGCCCCTATCACGGTGCGTTCTTCATGCGCGACTGGAGGCGGATGGTGAAATGGTCGGGCGGGTTCATGCTGGAAAAGTGCTGCCACGATCTGGACATCTACAACATGGTCACTGGCAGCAGGCCCGACCGGGTGGCCAGCTTTGGCGGGCGCAAGTCGTTCGTGCCGCAGCACGCGCCCACGTCGAACACCGAAAACGAGATCATGCACCGCAAGACGAGCGTCTGGGAAAGCGTCGACGACGCCTTTCACAGCGACGGTGACATAATCGACTATCAGACCTCGATCCTGCATTACGAGACCGGCTCCAGCCTTGCGTTTCACACCAACCTCAACGTGCCCGACGAACATCGCCGGTTTTGCATCATGGGGGCCAAGGGCATGGTCGAAGGCGATTTCGTGCGCGGATACCTCAAGGCGACCGCCCGCGACGGCAGCATTCTGGCCGATCACGACTATACCAAGGGCGACCCGGCCAAGCAGTCCGCGCATTACGGGGCCGATCACATGATGGTCGGCGACATTGCGGCGTTTCTGAGGGGCGAGACCGACAGCCTGCCCGTCGGCGTGGTCGACGCGCTGGAGGCCGGGATCGTGGCGATGGCGCTGGACGAGGCCCGGATCACCGGGCGGATGGTCGATTTGACCGAGGATTGGGCGCAGTTCGACAGCTATGCGCTAAGAGGATGAGTATGAACACCACCCCACCCGGCAGCCACATGGCCCGCGAGATCGGCGAATGCATCGACGTGTTCTGCGCGGCCGCCAGCGTCGATCATCCGGCCCCGATGGATCTGGCCCGAACCCGCGCGATCTATACCATCGCCCGTGGGTCTTCGGACGCGGCGGCCAATATCCTGAGCTATGAATTGATGCGCGAAACCGGGCTTCCCGTCACCTCGCTCCCGCCCTCCGTATTCTCGTTGGGCGAAGGGGTCACACTCACGGACGCCGCCGCTCTGGTGATCAGCCAATCGGGGGCCAGCGACGATCTGGTCCGGGCTGCCACCGGGGCGCGCGGTCGTGGGGCGCAGGTCGTCGCGATCACCAACCAGCCGGGATCGTCGGTCGAGGCGGCGGCGAATGTCACCCTGCCGATCAGCGCCGGACCGGAGCTTGCCGTGCCCGCCACCAAGACCGTGGTCGGCTCTATCGCGGCGGGGATGGCGCTGCTGGCGGCGCTGTTGCCGGGCTACAAGACAAGGGCCGCAAGCGCTTGCACCGTGATGGCCCGGCTTCGGGGCGTGGCTCTGCCACAGGCTGGCAAGGTGCAGTCGGCGCTGCTGCGTGCCCAGCATGTCTATGTGATCGGGCGCGATACCGGATACGGGGCGGCGCACGAGGTCGCGCTCAAGATCAAGGAAACCTGCGCGATCCATGCCGAGGCCTATTCCTCGTCCGAAGTGCTGCACGGCCCCTTGCAACTGGCGACCAAGCCGCTCACGGTGTTGATCCTCGACACCGGTTCGGCGCATATCCAAGACAGCCTCGACGCGGCAGAGGCGCGGTTTCGGGCGGCGGGCTGCGATGTCCACCGGATGCGGCCTTCGGATGTGACCGATGGTGCATTGACCCCGGCCGCTGCGGCTGCGCTGATGCTGACGCTGGTTTACCCGGTGATCCTCGCCACCGCGTTGGCCCTGGGCCACGACCCGGATGCGCCGGCGACCCTATCGAAAGTGACACAGACGACATGACTGACAAAGACCCGCTCGCCAAATGGGCCACGTGGCGCGAAATCCATGCCCAACCCGATATCTGGGATGTCTGGGGGCATCGGTTCAGCGAAGGCCGGATCAGGTCATGGATCGCCGGGCTCGGGGTCAATGAGGTCTGGTTCACCGGCGCGGGCACCAGCGCCTATATCGGCGATATCCTCGTTGCGGCGCTCGAAGGGCAGGGCGGCCCCCGCCTGCGCTCGATCCCGTCCACCGATATCGTGGCGCGGCCGCATGCGTTCCTGAGCGCCGACGCGCGGCCCCTCGTGGTCAGCTTTGGCCGCTCCGGGAACTCGGCGGAAAGCCTCGGCGTGCTCGATGCCCTCGACGCGCTGGCCCCGAATGCGCCGCGTCTGAACATCACCTGCAATGCCAAGGGGGCTTTGGCCACACGTCCCGCACCGGGGCCGCAAGAGGTGGTGCTGTTGCCCGATGCGACCCACGATGCGGGCTTTGCCATGACGTCGAGCTTTTCGACGATGTATCTGACCGCCCTGGCGCTGTTCGGCCCGCCCTGCGATCTGTCAGAGCGGTTGCGCGATCTGTCCGACGCGCTGCGCGATACCCTGACCGTCTATGCAGGGGCCGTTGGCGACCTGCCGGAACGGGCGGTCTTTGTCGGCTCTGGCCCCTTGGCCTTTGCGGCGCGCGAGGCGGCGCTCAAGGTCATGGAGCTGTCCGCGGGCCAGATCCCGGCGCTCTGGGACAGCACGCTGGGCTTCCGGCACGGACCCAAGAGCTTCGTGCGGGGCGATACGGCGATCACGGTGTTCCTGTCGTCCGAGCCGCACGCCGCGCGGTATGACGCCGATCTGGTGGCCGAGTTGCGCAGCCAGTTCCCCAAAGCCCGCGTCACCACCGTCGGCCCCGGCGGCGACATCGCGGTGCCGGCTCCGAACGGCGATGCATGGGCGGCCCCCGTCCTCGTGGCCTATGCCCAGATCGCGGCGGTCAAATGGTCTCAGGCGCTGGGCCTCGGCGTCGACGATCCCTTTGCCGGGCAAGGCACGCTGAGCCGGGTGGTCTCGGGGGTCAAGCTCTATCCGGTGGCAAAATGAGAGCGGCGGGGATCGATCTGGGCGGGACCAAGATCGAGACTCAGATCTTTGATGCCGATTGGCAGCCCGTGACCCGTCAGCGTGTGCCGACGCCAAAGGACTACGCCGGTCTGGTGAAGGCGGTCGCCGATCAGGTCCGCTGGGCCGAGGCTGCGGCGGGCGAGGGCCTGCCCATCGGCATCGGTGCGGCAGGGCTGGTCAATCCGGCGACCGGGCTGGCGCTGACCGCCAATCTGGTGGCCTCGGGCCATCCGTTTCCGGCCGACATCACCGCGGCGGCGGGGCGCGACGTGCTCTACGTCAACGACTGCCGGGCGCTCGCCCTGTCCGAAGCGGTGTTCGGCGCCGGGCGTGGGTATCACACCGTGCTGGGCCTGATCCTCGGCACCGGGATCGGTGGCGGGATCAGCATTGGCGGGCATCTTTTGCCCGGCCCCAGCATGACCGGTGGCGAGTTCGGCCATACCTCGGCCCCCGCCGATCTGGTGGCCAAGCATCGGCTGCCCGTCGTGCCCTGCGGCTGCGGCGCTATGGGCTGTATCGAGACGCTGATCGCAGGCCCCGGCCTCGCCCGCGTTGCCCTTGCGATGACCGGTCAAGAGCTCAGCCCGCCCGCCATCGCCGCAGCCAAGGGGGGCGAGATGGCCGCCGTCTGGCAGGTCTGGTGCGATCTGGTGGCGGCGCTGTTGCGCAATCTGACTCTGACGGTCGACCCCGATATCATCGTGCTGGGCGGTGGCCTCAGCCAGATCCCCGGCGTGACCGAGGATCTGACCACCGCGCTGCAATCCGCGCAATTGGCGGGCTTTGCGATCCCCAAGCTCGCTGTGGCGCAGGGCGGCGACAGCAGCGGCGCACGGGGGGCGGCCTATGCCGCATGGACCGCGCAGCGAAGCCGACAAAAGGTGGCGTCATGACCGATCTCTGGATTTGCCCCGATCAGGTGTTCGATGGCGATACGTTGCACCACGGGATGGCGCTGCGCCTGCGCGGCGACGAGGTCACGATGCTGGCCCGCAACCAGATGCCCGCCGGTGCCAAGGTCCGTCAGATCGCCGGGATCGTCAGCCCCGGCTTTGTCGACCTTCAGGTCAACGGCGGCGGCGGGGTGATGCTCAACCAGTCGCCGACCGTCGCGGCGATGGACCAGATGGCCGAGGCCCATGCCGGGCTTGGCACCGTGGCCATCCTGCCGACCGTCATCACCGACGCGCCCGAGGTGCTGGCCGCTGCCGCAGAGGCCGCCCTTGCCGCCCATGAAAGGGGCAGCCCGCGCCTGCTCGGGCTGCATATCGAAGGGCCGCATATCGACCCTGCCCGACGCGGCACTCATGCGAGCCGGTTCATCCGGCCGCTGGACGAGGCGACGCTGTCCATCGTGACACGGCTGCGCGATGCCGGTGTGCCGGTGATGATCACCCTCGCCCCCGAGGCCGCGACGCTGGCCCAGATCAGTGCCTTGGCCGAGACCGGGGCTGTCGTCTCGCTCGGCCACAGCGATTGCACCACCGAGACCGCCCGCGCCGCTTTTGCCGCCGGGGCAAGCTGTGCGACCCATCTGTTCAACGCCATGTCGCAGATGGGCAACCGCGCCCCCGGCCTTGTGGGCGCTGTGATCAACGGCGGGGCCTACAGCGGCATCATCTGCGACGGTATCCACGTGGCCGATGACATGGTCGGCCTCGCGATCCGGGCGCGGCCAGAGCCGGACCGGATGTTCCTCGTCTCCGACGCGATGGCCACGGTCGGCGGGCCGGATCACTTCGACCTCTACGGTCAGCGGATCACGCTCCGTGACGGCAAGCTGGTGAATGCCGAGGGCAGCCTCGCCGGTGCCCACGTGACACAGGCCGAAGGGCTGGCGCGGCTGGTGGGCGTGATCGGCGTCGCACCCGACGCCGCACTGCGGATGGTCGTGACCGTCCCCGCACGCGTCATCGGGGCCGAGGGGCTGAGCCGGATCAGCGGGCGGGCACCGGCCGATCTGGTCGTGCTCGGGCCGGACATGACGTGGCAGGGCAGTCTGGCCGATCATCTGGCGGCCGTGGCGGCCCAGTAGTGGCGGCGCTCACCCTCGAGGTCTGCATCGACAGCGCCGCCGGGCTGGCGGTCTGCGCGGCCGAGCGGGTCGACCGGGTCGAGCTGTGCTCGGCGCTCGACATCGGCGGGCTGACCCCGTCGCCGGGGCTGATGGCCTTGGCGGGTCAGGCGGGTGTCCCGGCCCACGCGATGATCCGGCCCCGGTCTGGGGATTTCTGCTATGACGACGGCGACGTGGCGCAAATGCTGGCCGATATCGAGGCTGCCCGCAGGGCGGGCCTCGCCGGTGTCGTGGTCGGGGCCACCGGGAACGGCGGTCTCGATACGCGGCTGCTGGCCCGCCTCATCGCGCAGGCGGAGGGGATGGAGACGACACTCCACCGGGCCATCGACACGTTGCCCGATCAGGTCGCGGCGGTGGAGCAGGCCATCGCGCTCGGCTTTGACCGTATCCTGACCTCTGGCGGGGCCGCCACCGCGCCGGAGGGGCGCGAGACCATCGCCGCCATGCAGGCCACCGCGCGGGGCCGGATCACGATCATGGCCGGCAGCGGCGTGACGCCCGATGCCGTGCCGGACCTGCTGCGCACCGGCATCCGCGACCTGCACGCCTCCTGTGCTGCGGGCCAGCCCAATGATCCCGCCGCCGTGGCGCTGGGATTCGGAGGCGCGCTCCGTCGCGACACCGACGCGGCCAAGGTCCGCGCCCTCAGAGCCGCGCTGGATGCGGCTCAGCACGCGGCTCAGGACAGATCGTCCTCGATATAGGCCTGAATGATCTGGTCAAAGCTCGTCTCGGCCTTGAACCCAAGCGCATCCGCCCGCGCCGTATCGAAATCGCAGGGCCAGCCCAGCACGATCTTGGCGACCACCGGATCGGGGACCTTGTCAATCAGCGCCACCGCTTCGGGGCCTGCAATCCGCCCAAGGGCCGCGATCTGCTCGGCCACCGTGGCCGACAGACCCGGCATCGAGAGAGCGCGATTGTCACCCATGCGGGTCAGATCCAACGTCGCGGCGTGGATCAGAAAGCCGACGGCGGCGCGCGGGCTGGCAAACCAGTGCCGCACGGACTCGTCCACCGGCAGCACCGCACGCTGGCCGTTCAGCGGCTCGCGGATGATCCCGGAAAAGAAGCTCGACGCCGCCAGATTGGCCTTGCCCGGACGGACGACGATGGTCGGCAGCCGGATCGCGATCCCGTCGAGGAAACCGCGCCGGGAATAGTCGCTCAGCAGCAGTTCGGCGATGGCCTTCTGAGTGCCATAGCTGGTCAGCGGGGTCAGGTGATGGGTGTCGCTGATCTTGTCGGGCAGAGGCACGCCGAAGACGGCGATCGAGGAGGTGAACACGACGCGGGGCGTATAGCCCGGCACGAGCCGGATCGCGTCGAACAGGGCGCGGGTGCTGTCGAGGTTGGTGGCGTAGCCCTTGTCGAAATCGGCCTCGGCCTCGCCCGAGACGATGGCGGCCAGCACGAAGATCACGTCGGCGCGGGCCTCGGTCAGCCGCTCGGCCAGACCGGGGGTGGCGATATCGGCCGCGATCGTCTCGACCGCGCCGTCAAAGCCGGCAGGGGCGGTCGGGGCCACCCAATCGACAAGCGTCAGCGCCCTCAGCGGCGCGCCACCCAATTGGCCGTCCGCGAGGAGCCGTTCGGTCAGTTTGTGGCCCACCATGCCGGCGGCTCCGATGATCATTACATGCATGATTGCCTCCCTTTTGGCAGAGCCTAGCACACCAGACGGCGATGCCGAGGCCAAAGGCGCTAGCTGGGCAGCGGAAGTACCGGTCTGTCGAAGAACCAGACCACCAGAGGCACCGGGGCCACCGCGATCAGAAAGGTCAGCGCCGTGGCCGTGGCCGAATAGAGCCGGCTCAGCCCGGCGAGCAGCGCCAGCCCGCCGCCGCCGCCGATCAGGCCGTTGCCCGGCAGATTGATCAGCACGCCCAGCAGGACATAGCGGTACTGCGTCGCTTTCGGGCCGATCCAGCGCGGCAGGGTATCGGCGATCAGAGCGAGCCGTTCGTCCGGTGTCAGCGGTGCGATCCGCTCGAGCAGACGGCAGGCCGACCGGACCCGCAGGTCGGCGAACAACCGGTGCAGGGTAGCATAGCCCAGCCGCGACCCGACCGCATAGGACAGGAACAGGCCGATGACTGTCGCCAGATAGACAAAGGGCACGATCTTGTCGCCCTGCAGAAACATCAGCGCCAGCCCGATCTCGATCCCCGGCACGAAGGGCGTGGCGATCAGCAGCGCATAGGCGGCCAGCATCGCGGCCAATATGAGAAAACCCATGGTCTGCGGTTTCCCGATGGTGTGGGTCTCGCTCTCCAGCCACAATAGCACCGAATGCACCCCCCAGACGATCAGCAGGATGATCGCCAGTCGCAGGCACAGGCGCAGGATCGTCGCCGTCCACGTCGGCGCGATCTCTTCGACCGGTGGCAAGGGGGCGTCGGGTTTCAAGATTTGCAGCTTTCCCAAGAAGCGACATTCGTCGCGCAGTCGGCCGTCGAAGTCCAGCCTCCGGCGGCATGGGGACGGAAATTGAACTGGCGCGGACGCTAAGTGCTTGCCCATAGGGCACTCTCGCGTGCAACGTGACATCGGGATGGACGGAATCAAGCAATCAGATGAGACCGCCGGGATGCGACAGAACCCGGTGACGGAGGGGCCGGAGCAATCCGTCTGCCTGCTCTTTGCCGATCTGGCCGGGTTCTCGGCGCTGACCGCCCGGCTGATGGCCAAGCACGCACGCGGGGCCGAAGCGGTGCACGACGCGCTGAACCCTCTGGTCAGCGCGGTGATCGATGCGGTTCATGCGGCGGGCGGTCTGGTGACCGGCCTGTCGGGGGACGCGGTCACGGCGCTCTGGCCGCTGTCAGAGGCAGAGGCCGCGCAGACCTGTGCCAAGGCGCTCGGGGCGGCGGTCGCGGCGGCATCCGATGATCGCCGCATGGCCCTGCCGATCCGAGTGGTGCTGGACGCGGGAACGGTTCGGCGGATCCGCGTTGGCGGGCATCTGGACGACTGGCGCGAGGTCTATGCCGGGCCGGTGCTGGACCGGCTGGTCGAAACCGCGCCACGCGCCAAGGCGGGCGAGGTCTGGCAGAGCCCGGCCTTCGATCAGGCGTTGCGCAGCCCGGATGCGGCGCGCACCGCGCCGCTCGCGCGAGTGTCGCGCCAAGAGCCCAAGGCGCTGTCCGATTGGGCCGCAGGGCAGGCGGGCGCGGGTTGGACGGCGGAATACCGCAAAACCTCGGTGCTGTTCCTGCGGCTGCCGGATGCGGGGGCCTTGGCACGGTCGGTCGAGCTGATCCAACAGATCGCCGCGCGGCACGACGGGGCGCTCTTGCAGGCGATCCCCGACGACAAGGGCCCCGTGGCGCTGTTGGTCTGGGGGTTGGCGACGGCAGTCTCCGAGGCGGATGCCGACCTGGCGATCGCCGCTGGCCGCGCCGCCCAAGAGGCCATCCCCGGCACGCTGGCGGTGATCGGCACCGGACAGTCGCTGGCCGGATTGCTGGGGACCAGTGGCTTTGCGCAATACACCGTGCTGGGCGCTCATGTGAACCAGGCTGCCGGGGGGCTGGCCCTCGGCGAAGCGGGCCTTCTGGTCGACGAGGCGACGCGGGCGGCGGCCAAACGGTTCGACTTTGATCCCGGCCCGACGCTGCGGGGCAAGGACGGGGCCGAAGTGGCGCTCTTTGCCCCGCGGACAAGCCAGCCGAACGGGGCGTCTGACATCCCCCGGTTCCAGCGGCGGCTGATCGGACGGACGGCCGAGCAGGCGGCGCTGCGCGAAGCCGCCACGACCCCCGGTGCGCTGATGTGGCTGGAGGCCGAGGCGGGGGCCGGGAAATCGCACCTGATCGACAGCCTCGCCGGCGAGCTTGGCGCCGACGAGAGCCGGATCGTGCTGCGCGGCGCGGGCGACAGGCTGCTGCGGATGTCGGCGCTGGGCGCGTGGCGGGCGATCTTTGCGGCTCTGCCCGCCGAGGCGCTGACCGCCGAAGGGCTGGCCGGGGCGCTGGGCGACGACGGTGCCGACAGGCTGGCGCTGCTCAACCCGGTGCTGACCGAACCGCAGCCCGAGACCGACCAGACCCGCCTGCTCAACCCCATCGGGCGGGCACAGGTGGGGCGCGAGATGATGGCGCGGCTCTTGGCCCATGCGATCGGCTCCACACCAGCGCTGTTGATCTTCGAGGACGTGCATTGGCTCGACACCTCGTCATGGCTGTTGCTGGCCGAGCTGCGGCGGGCCTGCCCCGATCTGGGGATGATCCTCGTCGCGCGGCCGATGGACGGGGCCGACCTGACCGCCGAAACCCTCGCGCTGCGGGAGGCGGCCCGCACGCTCAGGCTCGATCCGCTGGATCTGGATGCGGCCACCGCCCTGATCTGCGACACGCTGGGGGCGGCGACGGTGCCGGACCTTCTGGCCCGGCGGATCTACGACCAAAGCGGTGGCAACGCGCTCTATACCCTCGAACTGGCGGCCTCGCTGCTCGCCAGCGGGGCGATCCGGGTCGAGGCGGGGCATTGCCACATCCGGTCCACGGCCGGCGATCTGTCCGACCTGCGCTTTCCCGACGGGATCGAAGGGGCCATCGCCGCGCGGATCGGTCAGTTGAGCCTTGATGAGCAGCAGGTGCTCAAGGTGGCCAGCGTGCAGGGGCGGCGGTTCTCAGCGCGGGTGCTGGCGGGGTGCCTGTCGGGCGGGCTGTCGGTGGCGGCCCTTTCGGGCATCGCAGGCACCGGGCTGATCGCAGAGCAGGACGGCGACACATGGCGGTTCCACCACGCGCTGACCCGCGAGGCGGCCTACAACCTGATGGTCAGCGCCCAGGCGCGACACCTGCACGCCGCCGTGGCCGAGGCGCTGGAGCAGGCCGGTGCGGACGATCCCACCATTCTGGCGCAGCACTGGACAGAGGCGGGCAACGACACCCGCGCCCTGCCGTGGCTGTCCCGCGCCATCGCGCAGGCCGAGGCCGCACAGGCCAACCACGAAACCCTGAGCTTCGTGGAAACCGCGCTGGCGGTGGCCGACAGGCTTGAGGCGGCGTCCAGCCCGGCGATCAGTCAGGAACAGCGGGCGGGCTGGCATTTCACCGCCGGACGCGCCGCACGGACCATCGGGAATTTCGACCGGGCCGAAAGGCACCTGAAAACCGTGGTTGCGCTCACCCACCGGGACTATCCGGCAGGGGCGGCCAGCGGCGTCGGCCGGCTACTGAGCGAGATCTGGCGCTATTGGCGCGGGTCCAAGGCCGCGCCCGACCCCGCAGCCGATCCGGAGCAGTTGATCCGGGCGTCCGACGCCTACCTCGGCTTGGGCGAAATCCACTACGATCGGAGCGATACGCTGGGCATCCTGCTCGACACCATCGCCGCCTATAACGTGGCGCAAAGGTCGGGCGAGATCTCGAATGCGCTGGCTTGGGCCAATGCCAACATGTCGATGCTCGGCTTCAACGCGCCGTTTCTGGTGCCGCCGAAGCGGCATCTGGCGGCGGCAGAGGCGCTGGTCGAGCAGATCGACGATGTGGCGGGCATCTCGTGGATCCGGGCGGTTCTGGGCAATTACTACATGGGGGCCGGCGACTGGGCCAAGAGCCGGAGCAATTTTCTCATCGGCATGGAACTGGCCGAGCAAAGCGGCCAGATCCGCAATGGCGACGTGGCCCATGCGAGCCTTGCGAACATGTGCCGTCTGCACGGGCTGATGGCCGAGGCCGACAGCCACGACGCCGCCGTGCTGGCGCGGGCCACGGACCGGTCGATCACCCAGGTGCAGGTCTGGGCGCTGTCCGGCCGGGTCAAGAGCCTGCTGGCGATGAACGACTTCGACGGCTTCGATGCCGCGTCGGACAGGTTTCGGGCGCTTATGGCCGATCCCGCGATCTGGGACAATGCCTCGGCCAACAGCCACATCTCGGTGCTGCTCTATGCCGGGATACGGGCGCTGCACCAAGGCGACGTGGACGGCGGACTGGCGCTGGTTCAACAGGCGGCGGCGGTCTATGCCGCGCTGCGCACGCCCCAGGTGTTCTCGATCGACGTGACCGGCGGCTTTGGCGATGCGATCAGGCTGCTGGCCAAGGCGCTGGGGCCGACCTCCGCCGTGCTCAAGCTCGCCCGGTCGAACGTCAAATCGGCGCGGTTCGTGGCCAAGACCTATCCGCCCGCCCGCGCCCGCGCGGCGATCGCGGCGGGGGATCTGGCGGCGCTGAAAGGCGACACGGCAAAGGCCACCGCGCATTGGCAAGAGGCGCAGGCCGCCGCCGAAGCCGCCGACATGCCCTACGACATCGCGATGGCCGCGCACCGGCTGTGGCACGCCGGGCCGGAGGCGGACCGCGCCGGGGCGCAGGCGCGGCGCGATGCCAACCTCGAACGGGCCGGCATCACCCTGCCCGAAGTCTGGGTCTAGGCGCCCAGCGCCACGCCGTCGGTCATGTAGCGCAGGGTTTGCAGCGTCTGGTTCAACCCGTTCGACGCCTGATAGACCGCCATCAGGGGCTGTTTGAACGGTGTGCCGCTCACGAGGCTGACGCCGGTGATCTCGTAAAGCATGTAGAGGCTCAGCGCGTCGGGATCGTAGGTGCCTGCGATCAGAGTCGATCCGGTTATCGCCCGGAGCATGTCCGCATTCAGCGCATCGAGGCCGGCCTGCCCGAAATACGGACCAGCCGGGGCCACGGTGCCGCCCGGCCCCCAGATGATCGTGCTGTCGCCCACCCAGGGGAACGGCGTCCCGGCGGGCAGGTTTGCGGCGGCAAACACCGCCTCGCGGCTCAGATCGAGGGCCGGCGCAGAGGCATCCGCCGCGGGGGCCTTGGCCAGTGCCGGCTTGGCCGGCGGAGTGCTCGGCGGAAAGGCGATCTGGTCGATCATGGCCGTGTCGAGGAACAGCATGTCATGGGCGACCAGCGCCTTGCCCTCTGACGGATCGTTGAACAGGAACGCCATCGTGCCGGTCACGTCGGCAAAGGGAATGCCGGTGGCGTTCGCATGGCCGCCCACCGTGACGCGGGCAAAGCCGACGTTCTGGCCGACATCGACGGAGATGCTGTCGACGTTGAACGTGTCGATGGTGAAATACATGCCCAGCTGCAGAAAGAACGCGATGGTGCCCTCCAGCCCGACAAAGGGGCCGCCCGCCGGGTTCGACAGGGCCGCACCGCCGGGCGGGGTGAACTGGTTGTCGGTCGTCATGATCGGGATTTCCATGAACGGGTTCTGCATCTGCACCGCCTTCATGACGCGCTTGATGCAGAAGGTCATGGACTGGGCGCGGGCGACCGGGTCGTTCGGCACATAGGTGACGCCGTTCAGATCGGCGACCAGCTTGTCACCGACCTGACCGCCCGACCAGACAGCACCGGACATATAGCCGTTGGACACAAGCGCGCTCTCGGTCGAGGCAAAGTAGATGTTGCCGTGCGGCTTGGCCTGATTGGCCAGAACTTCGCCGGCGTATTTCAGGAAATTGCCCTTGGTGAAATGGCCCGCCGGACAGCCCAGCGAGAAGCCCTCGTTGTTCCAGTCCATCTCGTAATAGTCGAGAAACTCGGATTTGGCCTTGGGGCCGAACATCTTGGCCATGGTGTTGACGACAAGGGTCTGACGCTCGGCCTTGGTCTTGGGCGCCCATTTCTTGGCGGCATCGCCGACGATAAAGGCAAACAGCGCCGCCTGACCTTCGGCCGAGGTGTTGTCCATGATCCAGACGATATCGTCGTCGGCCAGCAGCGCATCGCCCGACAGCCCATAGCGCGAGATGTTGTCGGTCGGGATGCCGTTGACGGTGCCGGACGTATAGGTCGTGGTGTCGTCGCGCCAGAACGTGTCGGTGAAGGTGACGAAGGTCATGATCATGTGCGAATTGGCCATGGCCGTGCCAAGCCCGGCACGTTCCGGGATCGCCGGGCTGAAGGTCAGCCCGTCGGTCAGGGCCGGGGCCAGCGCGCAGAGCACCTTGGTGCCGGTGGCCGTCGCGGCGGTGCCGTTGGCGGTATAGGTCACGGTGCAATCGGCGCCGTTGTCCGTCACCGCCGTGACGACCGCCGATTCCTGAATGCAATTCGGATCGGTCGCCCGCAACTGGCTGGCCACGGCCTTGGCAATCGACTGCGCCCCGTCCTTCAGCCGGTATCCCTGTGCCCCTTGGGTCGGCCAGCGCAGATCCTGAAACGCGGCGAGCCCGCCCGACGAGGCCACATAGAACAACAGCCACAGCATCGAAATATTCTCGGGCTCGGTCGAGAACCCGACGCGGCAAAGCATCCGGGTCAGCGATTGAAACTCGGTGGGGGCGGGGCCATAGCCGGGCAGATCGACGGAAGTGACCCAATCCCAGACCGACATTCCATCGAGCATCTCGGCGTTGTCGGTATCCTCCGGCGCGTCCAGCTTGATGCTGTCGGTCAGGCTGTCGAGATAGCCCAGATAGAACTGACCCGCCGGGGTGTTCGGGATGGTGCCGCCGATATAGGCGCTGGTGGTGTCGCTGTCGGCGTAATATTGCAAGTTGGCGCCTTCACCGGCCCAATAGGGCGGGGGCGGCACATCCTCGGGGCCCTCGTATTGCTCGAACACCTCAAGGTTCAGCTCCTTGACCAGATCCCAGACCGAGGACTGCCAGATTTCATTGCCGATGAAATGCGCGCCGAAATCAAAGGCGGTCGGAGCGCCGTTGTAGGTCAATTCGGTGGTGAAGGTGCGCCCGCCGACCCTGTCGCGGGCTTCGAGGATCAGCACCGATTTGCCCGCCGCCTGCAATTTCCGCGCCGCACAAAGCCCGGTCAGACCTGCGCCGATAATCACTGTGTCATATGTCGCCACGTTCCAATGCCTCCCATCAAATCAATGGGGTCATAGGGCCATGCATGGCCCCGTCAGGCAATGAAAAATGTGTGAGAGCCTAGACTTGCTCGGACTGTTCCAGATGCTCCGCCGCCGCGCGGGCCAACGGAGAAAGGCCGTTTGCGTCCGTGGCCAACAGCTTGGAAAGTTGCGCCCGCATCCGGGGATCCCAGAAGGCGCGAATGTGCGCGGCGGTCTCTTCGGCCTGCGACGCTTTGGGCTGGGTCGCGAAAAAGCCCGCGATCTGGTTGGCCATGCGCACCAGCTTTTCCTCGGTGCCGATGTGGGAAGGCGTGGTCATGGTCAGGCTCCTGAGATCCTATGGGCATGGGTGAAAACGTTCAGCGCCCCGCGGGACCGGGTCGCGAGCGTCATGCCCGCGCCTTCGGCCAGCCGAACCGCGTGGGCCGTGGGCTGCGACACGGCCAGAACCGTGCCGACACCTGCCATCGCGGCCTTTTGCACCATCTCGACGGACAGGCGAGAGGTCAGAACAATCGCGCCGCTCGCCGGGTCGATCCCGGCGCGGGCCAGCCCGCCGATCAGCTTGTCGAGCGCATTGTGGCGGCCCACATCCTCGCGGGCCATCACGATGCCCCCGTCTGCGCCGGCATCGGGCAGATAGAAGCCCGCGGCATGGACGGCATGGGTCTCGTCATGCAGCGGCTGAAAGGCGCGGAGCGCCTCCAACGCCTCGGTGACCTGCGCCCCGGTCAGGGCGATGCCCGGCCCCACCTCCGGCACCTTGCGGGCGGCCTCGGCCAGACTGTCGATGCCACACAAGCCGCAGCCCACCGGCCCGACCATCGCGCGGCGGCGGGCGGCGAGGGCCTCGATCCGGGCCTCGGGCAGCCACATCCGGGCTTCGATGCCGTTCTCTTGCGGGACGATCTCGATGTCCGACATCTCGTCGAACGCCGCGACGCCTTCGGTCAGGGTAAAGCCCACCGCGAAATCCACCAGATCGGCCGGCGTCGCCATCATCACAGCAAGGGTCGAGCCATTGTGGACGACCGCCACCGGCACTTCTTCGGGCAGCGCGACGCTGCGCCCGTCCGAGAGCTGCGCCAACGCCGTCACTCCGGGGCGTTCCGGGACATGAACGGTCATTCCGCCGCCGGAAGGATACGCCGCGATTGCGCGGCATGGGCGGCGTAGTCCTCTTGCCATTCGGTCGGGCCGTTCGAGGCCGCAACCTGCACTGCCGTCACCTTGTATTCCGGGCAATTGGTGGCCCAATCGCTGAAATCGGTGGTGATGACGTTGGCCTGCGTGTCGGGGTGGTGGAAGGTGGTATAGACCACGCCGGGGCTGACCCTGTCGGTGATCGTCGCGCGCAAGCTGGTCTCGCCGGTGCGCGAGGCGAGGCGGACCCACTGGCCGTCCTTGATGCCGCGCACCTCGGCGTCCTGGGGATGCACTTCGAGCACGTCCTGATCGTGCCAGACGACATTCTCTGTCCGGCGGGTCTGGGCACCGACGTTATACTGGCTGAGGATGCGGCCGGTGGTGAGCAGCAGCGGAAAGCGTGGCCCGGTCTTTTCCTCGGTGGCGATGTATTCGGTCACGATGAACCGGCCACGGCCGCGGGCAAAGCCGTCGATATGCATCAAGGGCGTGCCGTCCGGGGCGGCTTCGTTGCAGGGCCACTGGACCGAGCCGCGCTCTTCGAGCAACTCGTAGGAGACATTGGCAAACGACGGAGTCGTCGCCGCGATCTCGTCCATCACCTGAGACGGATGGGTATAGGTCCAGCCGGCACCCATCGCATTGGCCAGCAGCTGCGTGATCTCCCAATCGGCATAGCCATTGCGCGGCTGCATCACCTTGCGGACCCGGTTGATCCGGCGCTCGGCATTGGTGAAGGTCCCGTCCTTTTCGAGGAAGGTCGAGCCGGGCAGGAAGACATGCGCGTAGTTGGCCGTCTCGTTCAGGAACAGATCCTGCACGATGACACAGTCCATCGCGGCCAATCCGGCGGAGACGTGCTTGGTATCGGGGTCGGACTGAAGGATGTCCTCGCCCTGCACGTAAAGCCCCTTGAAGGTGCCATCGACCGCCGCATCCAGCATGTTCGGAATGCGCAGGCCCGGCTCGGGGTCGATCTTGGAGCCCCAGAGCTTGTCGAACACGTCACGGACGGCCGGGTCGGACACATGGCGATAGCCCGGCAGTTCATGCGGGAAAGAGCCCATGTCGCAGGCGCCCTGCACGTTGTTCTGCCCGCGCAGCGGGTTCACGCCCACACCGGGGCGGCCAAGATTGCCGGTCATCATCGCCAGATTGGCGATGGCCATGACGGTGGTGGAGCCTTGGGAATGCTCGGTCACGCCAAGGCCGTAGTAGATCGCGCCATTGCCGCCGGTGGCAAAGAGGCGCGCCGCCTCGCGGATGGCATCCGCCGGGACACCTGTGAGAAGCGCCGTCGCCTCGGGGGAGTGTCGCGCGTCAGAGATGAACGCGGCATAGTCCGCGAATTCGTCCCAGTCACAGCGCTCACGGATAAAGGCCTCGTCATAGAGCCCTTCGGTCACGATCACGTGGCTGATCGAGGACAGCACCGCGACGTTCGTGCCGGGGCGCAGGGGCAGGTGATGGGCCGCTTCGATATGGGCGGAGCGGACCAGATCGATCCGCCGCGGGTCGATCACGATCAGCTTGGCCCCGGCACGCAGACGCTTCTTGAGGCGCGAGGCAAAGACCGGGTGGCCGTCGGTCGGGTTCGCCCCGATCACGATCACCACGTCGGTATGCTCGACACTGTCGAAATCCTGTGTGCCCGCAGAGGTGCCGAACGCCTTGCCCAGACCGTAGCCGGTGGGCGAATGGCAGACCCGCGCGCAGGTGTCGGTATTGTTGTTGCCGAATACCGCCCGGATCAGCTTTTGAACGAGGTAGGTTTCCTCATTCGTGCAACGGCTCGACGTGATCCCGCCGATAGAGCGGACGCCGTGCTGTTCCTGAATGCCGCGCAGCTTGGTGGCGGTGAAGGCAATCGCCTCGTCCCACGACACTTCGCGCCAAGGCTGGTCGATGGTGTCGCGGATCATCGGGTTCAGGATCCGGTCGTTGTGGCTGGCGTAGCCGTAGGCAAACCGGCCCTTCACGCAGGAATGGCCGCGGTTCGCCTTGCCGTGCTTCCACGGGGTCATGCGGACGACCTCGTCGCCGCGCATCTCGGCCTTGAACGAACAGCCCACTCCGCAATAGGCGCAGGTGGTGATGACAGAGCGCTCGGGCGTGCCGATCTCGATCACCGATTTCTCTTGCAGGGTGGCGGTCGGGCAGGCGGCCACGCAGGCGCCGCAGGACACGCAGTCCGAGGCCAGCGCATTATCCGACTTGGCGCCGAACGACACGCGGCTGTCAAAGCCGGAGCCTTCGATGGTCAGCGCGAAGGTGCCTTGGGTTTCCTCGCAGGCGCGGACGCAGCGCGAGCAGACGATGCACTTGGCCGGATCGTAAGAGAAATAGGGGTTGCTGTCGTCCTTGGGGATATAGCGGGCATTCGCCTCGCCGTTCTGGCGGACCTCGAAATGGTTCTCGACACCCTCGTAGCGGACATCGCGCAGGCCCACGGCCCCGGCCATATCCTGCAACTCGCAATCGCCATTGGCCGAGCAGGTCAGGCAATCCAGCGGGTGATCCGAGATATAAAGCTCCATCACGCCCTTGCGGATCTTCTTGACCTTGGGCGAATGCGTATGGACCACCATCCCCTCGGCCACAGGCGTCGTGCAGGAGGCCGGGGTGCCGCGACGGCCCTCGATTTCGACGACGCAGAGGCGGCACGATCCGAAGGCTTCGAGCGAGTCGGTGGCGCAGAGCTTGGGCACCTGAATACCGGCCTCGGCGCTGGCCCGCATGACGGATGTGCCCGCAGGCACCGTCACCGGGAAACCGTCGATGGTCAGTGTCACCTGCTCGGTCGCCTTGGAGGCCGGGGTGCCCATGTCGGTCTCGTCCCAGTTGGGGATGATGAAGTCTTTCATGACGTATCCTCTCAGGCCGGCTTTTGAGCCAGCGCGTGGGCGACCAGAGCGTTTGCGTGTCCGTGTCCAAGGCCATGTTCCGCCTTGAGCCAGTTCACGATTTCCATGTGTTTGCGGCCCGACTGGCTGTCGATCAGATCCATCCAATGGGCGATCGGCTGGCCATAGGTTTTCTCGATCGACGGGAAATAGGACGCCGGGCCTTTGACCTTTCTATCCGCCATGATCGGGTTCCTTTTTCTTGAGATGCAACAGCACCGCGCGGGCGGCGAGCAACTTGCGTGTGCGCTTTGACATGTCGAAAACGATCGGGGCGAAGTAATCCAAGCCGTTGTGGACACGGGCCACCACGCCCGGCTCATGTGCGGCAGAGCAATCGAACTCCAGCTTGACCTGCTCGCCATTGGCCCGCTCGACATAGAGCCGCAGGCCGTTCTTGTGGGGAAAGACGTAGCATCCCAGAAAGTGGACCTTTTCGCCCTTGGACAGTCGGCCGCCGATGTTGGCGAACAGGTCCTTGGTCACGCGATAGCGGGTGCCGAACGACAGCCCCGCGAAATCCAGCCGGCCGGACAGTCCGCGGACGAACTGCCGCGCGGGCCTTGCCGGCAGCCCGTAGAGGTTGACCAAGGCGTCGACCTGCGGGTGCACTCCGGCGAAATCATGGGACATGGCGTTCACTCCGCTGCCTCTTTGCTGCGGGCGAAATCGTCGGGAAACAGGGTCAGCGCCGACATCACCGGATAGGGGGTGAAACCGCCCAGAGCACAAAGCGAGCCGTCCTTCATCGTTTCGCACAGATCGGTCAGAAGGGGGATCGCGTCAGGGTCTCCGGCGGCGATCCGGTCGATGGTCTCGACACCGCGCACCGCCCCGATCCGGCAGGGGGTGCATTTGCCGCAGGACTCGACCGCGCAGAACTCCATCGCAAAGCGGGCCATGCCCAGCATGTCGGCGCTATCGTCGAAGACCACCACGCCGGCATGGCCGATCAGCCCGCCCTGACCGTCGAATTCCTCATAGCCGAAGGGCGTGTCGAATTTGGAGACCGGGAAATAGGCGCCCAGCGGACCACCGACCTGAGCCGCCTTGACCGGGCGGCCCGTGGCGGTGCCACCGGCGATATCGTTGACGATCTCGCCCAAGGACAGGCCGAAGGCCGTCTCGAACAGGCCGCCCCTGGCAACGTTGCCCGCGATCTGCAACGGAATGGTGCCGCGCGAGCGGCCAAGGCCGAAATCCTTGTAGTGCTGCGCGCCCTTTTCAAGGATCACCGGCACGGTCGCCAGCGAAATCACGTTGTTCACCACGGTCGGCTTGCCGAGAAAGCCTTCCAGCGCAGGCAGGGGCGGCTTGGCACGGACCACGCCGCGCTTGCCCTCGAGGCTGTTCAAGAGCGAGGTCTCTTCGCCGCAGACATAAGCCCCGGCACCGACGCGGATCTCCATGTCAAAGGCCGGGCCGGTGCCCAGAACGGACGGGCCCAACAGGCCGGTCAGGCGGGCAATGCGGACGGCCTCGGTCATCACCTCGATGGCGTCGGGATATTCCGACCGGAGGTAGACATAGCCGCGGGTCGCGCCCACCGCGATGCCCGCAATGATCATGCCTTCGATCAGGGTGAAGGGGTCGCCCTCCATCAGCATCCGGTCGGCAAAGGTGCCGCTGTCGCCTTCGTCGGCATTGCAGATGATGTATTTCTGATCCGCCTGCGCCCCGGCGACGGTGTTCCACTTGATGCCCGTCGGGAACCCCGCTCCACCACGGCCGCGCAACCCGCTCTCGGTGACTTCGGCCACCACCTCGGCCCCGGTCATCGCCAGTGCGCGGCGCAGGCCGACAAGCCCGCCGTGGGCCTCGTAGTCGGGCAGGGAAAGGGGGTCGATCACACCGACACGCTGAAAGGTCAGGCGGGTCTGGCGCTTCAGCCAGTCCAGTTCCTCGGTCGGGCCAAGCGCCTTGGGCGAGGTGCCGTCCAGAATGGCGGGCACATCGGCAGGGGTGGCCGGGCCAAAGGCGTAACGGATACCGTCGCGCTCGACCTCGACGAGCGGTTCCAGCCAGACCATGCCGCGCGATCCGTTGCGGACGACCTCGACGCCGTCCGGCATGGCGGCGGTAACGGCATCGGCACCCATCGCGCGGGCGGCGGCATCGCGGGGAACAAAGACCTTCATAGCCCGGCCTCCGCGAACACCGCTTCCAAACGGGCATCGTCGACCCGACCGATCACCTGACCGTCGACCATCGCGGCCGGGGCGCAGGCGCACAGGCCAAGGCAATAGACCGGCTCTAGCGTGACCTCACCGCCTTTGGTGGTGCCGTGCCAATCGACACCCAACCGGGCCTTGGCCGTATCGGCCAAGTCATTGGCGCCCATCGCCTGACAGGCTTCGGCACGGCAAATCTTGACCGTGCGGCGGCCCGCCGGGGCCGATCTGAAATCGTGATAGAACGACATCACCCCGTGAACCTCGGCAGCGGTCTGGTTCAGCGCCTTGGCCACGACGGGAATGGCGGCTTCGGGGATATAGCCGAAATCCGCCTGAATATCGTGCAAAATCGGGAGCATAGGGCCCTCGGCCATAGCATGACGGGCGCAGATCTCGGCCACCTGATCGGCCAGATCCGCGGTCGCTGTTGTTTTGGGCATGGGCACGTTGCTCCTCCGACGGTGCGCCAGAAACCTTGCCCGTGAATCGGGTGGCAAATCAATATTGAAAAATCGTCAATTGATAGGGATTTCCTATCAACTTTCTGAAAAGCGCCGTGCCTCTTGCAGCAGCGCAGCCAACAGCGGCGTGTGCGGTTCGCGATAGGGCGCGATCAGGCCGACAGAGTGGCTGGCATCGGGGGCGGTGATCGGCACCGCGCATAGCGGACCGCGCTCCAGAAAGATCTCGGCCGAGCGGATCGGCAGGATCGTCGCCATTCCGGCGTTCAGAACGTGGCTGACCAGCACGATCATCGAATTGCTCTCGACCGTGGGGGCGACCTCGATCCCGGCCTCGGCCAGATGACCCGCGATGATGCGGCGGTTCTGCATGTCGGGCGTCAGCAGGCACAGGGGCAGGTCGGCCAGATCGGCCCAGCCCACTTGGGTGCGGCTGGCCATCGGGGCGTCCTTGTGAAGGATCAGGGCATAGCGTTCGGCATAGAGCGGCACCGTGGCCACGCGGCCCAGCGGCTCGTTGTCGAGATAACTGATGCCCGCGTCGATCTGAAGGTCTTCGAGCAGGTGCAGAACCTGCACCGAGGTCGTCGAGACGATGGTGAAATGCACGTTCGGATGCAGGCGGGCAAAGGCGGTGGTCAGACGGCTGGCGATGGTCAGCGCCGTGGGAATGACCGCAAGGCGGAGCTTGCCCGACAGGCCGGTGCGCGCGGCGCGGATCTCTTGCTTCATCGTGCGGACATCACCGACGATCTGGCGCGCCCATTCCAGCACCCGCTTGCCCTCGGGCGTCAGGCCCTGAAACCGGCTGCCGCGCAGAACGAGCATCACGCCCAGCTGATCCTCCAGTTGCCGGATCCCGGCGGACAGGGTCGGCTGGGTCACGCCAATGGCTTCGGCGGCCTTGCCGAAATGGCGGGCCTGCGCGAGGGCGATGAACATCTCCAGCTTGTCGATCATTCAGTCACTGTGCATCGGCCAGCCGGATTTGGCCATAAGGCTCTAGCCGTCGAGCTTGTCGGGTCCGTGCTTGAGGATGACAGGCACCACGAGGTCTTCTTCGTCGAGCAGATGGCGGTCAAGCAGCGCGGCCACATCGGTCAGGTCGGCCTCGAAACAGCCCGCCCGCTCGCGCAGCACCTTTGCGTCGTCGAGCCGTTGCAATATGCCGTTGGCGCCTTTGACGAACCTCTCCAGTTCGGCGTCAATCGCATGGTGATCGCGGTCGAGGATCTCGAATCCGGTGGCCACGCTCGGCTCCGACCGGGACAACTTGGGGAAGTAGTGGACGTCCTCGATTTGGTGGTGGCCGTGCAGGTCGTTGACGAACATGCCGCCAAAGCGGGACAGGCGACCGGCGTAGTCCTTGCTGTCCATATTGCCGTCGATCAACGACCGGGCGTCCTGCTGAAGCAGGTCCATGATCTTGCGAAACATCATGTGGCGCTCCATCCAGAACCGGACGAGGCCCTCGAAATTGGGATGCGCCTCCCATTCGTCGCGGGGCCATTGCTCGGTCAGCACGCGCAGCGCATCGGGGAGGGCGGTGCGCACCGCCAGATCGGTCGGGTCGGTTGTCATGAGGCGTCCTTTGATTTCATGCGGCAAGCTAGCATGACCGCGCCCCGAATAAAGAGGAGCACCGCGAAACGTCGAAAAGGTCTTGTTTTCACTTTGTTTTTCTGATGCGGTGAAGATCCGGGCACCATTGCAAAAGCTGATTTATCCAAGACGGGGTCCGGGCTTTGGCGATTTACCGCAGGGTCATACTCGGTTGGGTCTTGCCATTTGGAGAGACTCGTCAAAGGATCACGGCATGCCCGAACGCCGTTCGGGACGCCTTACTAGCCGTGGCCGTCGTTATAAGAGCCACCATATCACTAGGGAGATTTTACATGACTTTCAAAGCAACTCTGATGGCAGGCACCGCCACAGCGCTGATCGCGCTGGCCGGTCAGGCGATGGCCGACGCCCACGCCACGCATCCCGTCACCGGCCAGGCTCTGGCCTCTGACCAGTCCTTCACCTACCGGGTGCTCGACGATTATCCCTCGATCGACCCCCAGTTGATCCAGGACGTCGAAGGCTCCTCGGTCGCACGTGACCTGTTCGAAGGCCTGATGAACGAAGACGCCGAAGGCAACGTGATCCCCGGTGTGGCCACCGGCTACGAAGTCTCCGAAGACGGCCTCGTCTACACCTTCACCCTGCGCCCCGAAGCCAAGTGGTCGGACGGCGTGCAAGTGACCGCACAGCAGTTCGTCGACGGCATCCGCCGCGCCGCCGATCCGGCGACCGCGTCTGAATACGCATGGTTCCTCGAAGTCGCGGGCATCGCCAATGCTGGCGCCGTGACCGCCGGCGAGATGCCTGTCGAAGAGCTCGGCGTTGCGGCAATCGACGACATGACGCTCGAAATCACCATCGACGCGCCACGGCCCTACTTCCCGCAGACCTCGACCTTCCCGACCCTGTTCCCCGCACGCCTCGACAAGATCGAAGAGTTCGGCGACAGCTGGATGGACCCGGAAAACATCGTCGTCAACGGCGCCTACACGCTGCAGGAATACACCCCGGCTGAAAAGCTCGTGCGGGTGCGCAACGACATGTACTGGAACAACGAAGCCACGATCCTCGAGACCGTGACGGCGCTGATCATCCCCGACGAGAACGCCGCCCTGACGCGCTTCCTCGCCGGCGAGCTGGACATGACCGACATTCCCGCCGGTCAATACCCGCGTCTGGCCGAAGAGTATCCGGATCAGGCGATCAGCTTCCCGAACTCGTGCTCGTACTACTACATGTTCAACATGTCCGACAGCGGCCCGGAGGCACTGTCCGACGCCCGCGTCCGTCAGGCGCTGAGCATGGCAGTCGACCGGGACATCATCGTCGAGAACGTGCTCGCCGGTGGCCAGCGTCCGGCCTACACCTTTACGCACTGGGCGATCCCCGGTTGGGAAATCCCCGATATCCCGATGGCCAACATGACTCAGGCCGAGCGCAACGAGCAGGCCAAGGCTCTGATGGCCGAAGCCGGGTTTGGCGAAGACAACCCGCTGAACATCGAGCTGATCTATAACACCTCCGACAGCCACGCCGCGATCGCGGTCGCCATCGGCCAGATGTGGAAGCAGACGCTGGGCGTCGAAACCACCCTCGCCAATCAGGAATGGGCAACCTTCCTCGATACCCGTGGCAACCAGAACTACGAGATCGCCCGCGGCGGTTGGTGTGCGGACTATGCGGAACCGTCGACCTACCTCGATCTGTTCACCAGCTCGTCCAGCTACAACGACGGCAAGTACAACAACCCTGAAGTTGATGCGCTGATGGCCGAAGCCAAGCTGTCGGACGATCCGCTGTCGCTCTACCAAGAGGTCGAATCCATCGCTGCGGCCGACGCGGCGATCATCCCGATCTACCACTACGCCAGCGTCAAGATGATGGCGCCGACGCTTGAAAACTGGCCAACCGAAAACCTGTTGCAGAACTGGTATTCGCGCGACCTGTATATCTCTGCGTCCGAGTAACCCTGACACAGCCTGAACCATACGCCGCGCCCCCGAAAAGGGGGCGCGGCTCCTTGGCGTATTGCTGCTCTTGGGGATATCCAAATGCTCAGCTACATCATCCGCAGACTTTTCGTGGCGATCCCGACGCTGCTGGTTCTGATCATCATCAGCTTCATGCTGATGTTTGCCGCGCCCGGCGGGCCGTTCACCAGCGAACGGGCATTGCCGCAAGCCGTGATGGACAACATCAACGCACGCTACGGGCTGGATCAGCCCTATTGGAAACAGATGTTCGACTATGTGGCGAACATCGTGCTGCATTTCGATTTCGGCCCCTCGTTCCAGTATCGTGACCGGACGGTCAACGACGTGATCGCGCAGGGCTTTCCGGTGACGCTGACCTACGGGTTCTGGTCCTTCGTCGTGGCCATTCTGGCCGGGGTCTCGCTCGGTGTGGCGGCGGCGATCCGGCACAACACATGGCTCGACTACCTCGCCGTCGGGGTCTCCATCGGGGCGCAGGTGCTGCCAAACTTCGTGATGGCGCCGATCTTGCTCTTGGTCTTCACGCTGTGGCTGGGCTGGCTGCCGGGCGGCGGCTGGAATGGCGGGCAATGGCAATACATCGTGATGCCGGTCATCGCGCTGTCGACGTCCTACATGGCGTCGATTGCCCGGATCACCCGGTCGTCGATGCTCGAAGTGCTGAACTCCGGCTTCATCCGCACCGCGCGGGCCAAGGGGCTGCCGACCAGCCGGATCATCTTTCAGCACGCGCTCAAGCCCGCGCTGCTGCCGGTGCTGTCCTACCTCGGGCCGGCCTTCGTGGCGATGATCACCGGGTCGGTGGTGGTGGATGTCTACTTCTCCACCGGCGGGATTGGACAGTTCTTTGTGAATTCGGCGTTCAACCGGGATTACTCGGTCATCATGGGGATCACCATTCTCGTGGGGGCGCTGACGATCCTGTTCAACCTGCTCGTCGATATCGCCTATGCGTGGATCGACCCAAAGATCCGGTATTGACGGATGGGGCCGCTGCAAAGCATGGCGCGCAACAACGCATGGGCCAACGAGGTGCTCTCGTCGGCCTGTGCGCGTTTGAGCGCCGAGGCTTTCGACGCACCCCGGTCCGGGTTCTTCGGCTCGATCCGGGCGACGCTGACCCATATCTTCGAGGTCGATCTCTACTACCTCGACGCGCTCGAAGAGGGCGGGCGCGGGCGGTCGGTGTTCGACACCACCGGCAGCACCATCGCCGCGCCGGATTTGGGCACGCTGCAAAAGCTCGCCGATCGGAGGCTGGTGCGGTTCTGCGATGACCTGAGCGACGCCGATCTGGAGCGGACGGTGATCACCGACCGCGCCGACGGGCCACGCGCAGAGCGGATCGGCGATCTGTTGTTGCATCTGTTCCAGCACCAGATCCATCACCGGGGTCAGGCCCACGCGATGCTGTCCGGCACCGAAGTGCCACCGCCGCAACTCGACGATTTCTACCTCGCCTTTGGCCGCGCACCCGCGGCTCAGGCCTGGCTTGATTACACATCCAAGGAGCCATCCGATGTTTCCTGAGAAAGCCACCATTGACGGGATCACGGAGGCCGCCGATCTGGCCGCCGTGCAGGGCCGCTCGCTCTGGCAGGATGCCCGCATCCGGTTCTTCCGCAACAAGGCCGCCGTGGCCTCGCTGGTCGTGCTGATCCTGATCGCGATCTTCGCCTTCTTCGGCGGCTTCATCGCCCAGTACGAGCGGGACTTCGTGGATTTCAGCCTGATGGGCCGGAACCAGACCGAAGGGGTGCCGTCCATCGCGACGGGGCACTATTTCGGCACCGACAACTCCGGGCGCGACCTCTATGCCCGGACAGTGCAAGGCACCCGGATCTCGCTGCTCGTCGGGGTGGTCGGGGCCGGGGTCGCCGTCATCGTCGGCACGCTCTACGGGGCCATCGCAGGCTATTTCGGCGGCAGGCTCGACGGGATCATGATGCGGACGGTCGACGTGCTGATGTCGATCCCCTTCATGTTCGTGCTGATCCTGATGCTGGTGATCTTCGGGCGGTCGATCCTGATGCTGTTCATCGGGATCGGGCTGATCTCGTGGCTCGACATGGCGCGGATCGCCCGAGGGCAGACGCTGACGATCAAGAACAAGGAATTCGTCGAAGCGGCCGTCGCCACCGGGGTCGCCCCGATGAAGATCATCCTGCGGCACATCGTGCCCAACCTTCTGGGGATCGTGATCGTCTATGCGACGCTGCTGATCCCCGGCATGATCATCACCGAAAGCTTCATCTCGTTCCTCGGGCTTGGGGTGCAAGAGCCGAACACCTCGCTCGGGGCGCTGATCTCGGCCGGGGCCGGACAGATGCAATACGGTGTGATCTGGCAGCTTCTGTTCCCGCTGTTCTTCTTTGTCGTCACCCTGTTCGCCTTCTTCTTTGTCGGCGACGGCCTGCGCGACGCACTAGACCCCAAGGACCGCTGAACATGAGCCTGCTAGAGATCGAGAACCTGAGCGTCACCTTCCAGACAGGGGACGGGCCGGTCAATGCGGTGAACGGGGTCAGCCTCGGGATCGACAAGGGCGAGACCTTGGCGATCGTCGGCGAAAGCGGCTCGGGCAAATCGCAGACCGCCTTTGCGGCCATGGGTCTGCTGGCGCAGAACGGCAAGGCCACGGGGCAGGTCCGCTACGACGGGCGCAACCTGCTGGAGCTGCCGCAGAAGGCGCTCAACAAGATCCGCAGCCAGGAAATCGCGATGATCTTTCAGGATCCGATGACCTCGCTCAATCCCTACATGCGGATTAGCGACCAGATGGCCGAGGTGCTGATGCTGCACAAGGGCATGTCCAAGCGGGACGCCGTGAGCGAGGCCGCGAAGATGCTCGACGCGGTGCGGATCCCCGATGCCAAGGCGCGGGTGACGATGTATCCGCACGAGTTTTCCGGCGGGATGCGGCAGCGGATCATGATCGCCATGGCGCTTCTGTGCAAACCACGGCTGCTGATCGCCGACGAGCCGACGACCGCGCTGGACGTGACGGTGCAAGCGCAGATCATGCAGCTCTTGGGCGAGATCCGGTATGAATTCGGCACCGCGATCATCCTGATCACCCATGATCTGGGGATCGTCGCGGGCTTCTGCGACCGGACCCTGGTGATGTATGGCGGGCAGATCATGGAGGAGGGTGCGACACGCGACGTCTTTGCGGCGCCCTCGCATCCCTACACCCTCGGCCTGCTCAAGGCGGTGCCGCGGCTCGACCGGGACGACAGCGAACTGGCCACCATCGCGGGCGAGCCGCCGGATATGTCGAAATTGCCCAAGGGCTGCCCGTTCAGCCAACGCTGCGAATTCGTGCTCGACAAATGCCCGAGCGTGCGGCCCGCGCTGGAAACCTTCGGCGATGATCGTCGCCGCGCCTGCCACGTTCCTGTCCCCGAGGTAACGCCATGACCCAAACGATCCTCTCCGCCAAAGATCTGGCCGTGACCTTTGACGTGCGCCCGCAAGGGGCGTGGCCGTGGACCAAGGCGCTCAAGCTGCATGCCGTCGGCGGTGTCTCCTTCGATCTGGCCGCAGGCGAATGCCTCGGCGTCGTCGGGGAAAGCGGCTCCGGCAAATCGACGCTCGCCCGCGCTATCGTCGGGACCGTGCCGATCTCTGGCGGTGAAGTGCTGTTCGAGGGCAAGGACCTTGCCGCGATGGATCCCACCGCCAGGCGGGTCCACCGCAAGGACGTGCAGATGATCTTTCAGGATCCTCTCGCCGCGCTGAACCCCCGAATGCCGGTGGGCGACATCATCGCTGAACCTCTGGTCACGCACTATCCGAACACCCCACGCAAAGAGGTCAAGCAGCGGGTGGCCGAGCTGATGGATCGGGTCGGCCTGCTGCCCAACCTGATCAACCGCTATCCGCACGAGTTCTCCGGCGGGCAATGCCAGCGGATCGGGATTGCGCGGGCGCTGATCCTGCGGCCCAAGCTGCTGATCTGTGACGAGCCGGTGTCCGCGCTCGACGTGTCGGTGCAGGCGCAGGTGGTCAACCTGCTGGCCGAGTTGCGCCGCGACATGGGCCTGTCGATGATCTTCATCGCGCACGACCTGTCGGTGGTCAAACACATCTCCGACCGGATCGTGGTGATGTATCTGGGCCAACTGATGGAAACAGCCGGCGCGCGCAAGCTCTGCACCGTGCCCGAGCATCCCTACACCCAGGCGCTGATTTCCTCGGTGCCGATCCCCGATCCGGTGCTGGAGGCCGCACGCCATCGGCCCATTCTGGAGGGCGAATTGCCGTCGCCCCTGCGCCCGCCATCGGGCTGCGTGTTCCGCACCCGCTGCCCCAAGGCGCAGCCAAGTTGCGCTGAGAAACGGCCCGAGGTGCAGAACCTTGGCGACGGTCATCTCGTGGCTTGCCCGTTCCACGCCCCTGCCGAGGTGCTGGCACCCGTCTAGTCCACTTTCAGGGTCGGGTATTGCATACTGTGCCGAACCGGGTCGCCTCCATACCGTGACAACAGCCATTTCGGCTTTTGATCGGAAAATTTCATGACCAATCTCTTTTGCAAAACAGCCTCGGCTGCACTGATGTCGCTCGGCCTCATGGCACTGAGTGCCTGTGAAACCAGCTCCGTCGCTTTAGGAGAGCCCGTCACCGGGGATTTCCTGACGGGCGATAGCCTGGAGCAGTTTCTGTCGGGAAAGTACCTGTTCGTGCCCGGCAGCCAGATGGGGTTCTTCTATTCGCCCGATGGCAAGACACTCTCCATTTCGAGCGATCCGCTCGCGGGTGTCGGAGAGTGGACAATGAACGATGGAGCGTTCTGCTCGCGGGAAGACTACTATTACCGTGACGGCGGCGCGCTGATGGAGGCAAGAAACGGCGACTGCTTCATTTTGGCAATCCAGGAAGACGGAAGCCACATCATGTATTCGATGCTCAGTGGCCAGACGGCTGCTCTCCCGCTCGGGTCGATCGTAGAGGGCTTTCCTCGAATGACTGAGTACCTGAGATTGGTCGACGAACTCGACCTCTGATGTCAGGCGCAGGATGATAGGCGAGGTGGGTGAAATCCCATCTCAACCACCGTTCGGTGCCTTAATGGCCGCAATGCCGAAAACGACACCGACGGAATACCGACGGGATACCGACGGCAGACCGCAGCGGATTTCGGGCCATTAACCTATCGAGTCGCGGCAACGGCTGCGGTGTCAGTAATCCCGCTCGAAGAATATCCCGAGGCCGGTTTCCCCGTCGGAATTGGCCCGGCCGGTGATCGTCACATCGTCGGTCAGGTCCAGATTGAGCTCGATCTCGGTCCGGTCTGAACCGACGGTCACGTCCGTATAAACGTTTTCGCTCAGATACTTACCGGCACGCACCGCGACGGCGCCATCATCGTCGGTGGTGATGTCGAGATCGTCCAAGCCGATGTCCTGCCGGAAATCGTTGATGAACCCGCCGCCACCGCGCCCCGCCAGTGTGCTGACGGCCGCGGCCAGCTGCACGGCCTGAAACGGGGTGATCTCGCTCAGTGGCTGGTTGAAGATCAACCGCGCCAAGACCTCATCCTGCGGCAGTTCCGGCGAGGATTCAAACGTCACCACAGGCTCCGACGCCGGCCCCTCCACGACGATGCTGATCGCGGTTCCGTCGCCCGCCGTGGTGGTCGCGACCAGCCGCACATAGGGCACGAAGTCGCCTTGGAGCCGGATGCTGCCTTCGTCCAGCGCGAAGCGTTGCTGGAGGATGTCGATCCGGCCGCGAATGAGGTTGAACCGGCCCGCAGGGATAACTTGCTGGGTGGTGCCCGTCAGGGTGAGGGAGCCGCCGAGTTCGGCATCCAGCCCGCGTCCCCGAACGAACAGTTGGGCGGGTGCAGAGATAAGGATATCAATGGGATAGTTCGGTCCCGACCGCGCCGATCCGCCGCTATCCACGTCGCCGCCATTCACGTCGAGCCCGGCCCGGTTGAGTGTCAGACGCACGGGCGCGGGGGCGCCGATATGGTTTACGTCCGGAAGATCGCCGAGGCTCGACAGGTCTGAGGACGGCACCCGGATTTCGGTGGTACCAAGATCGATCCGGCCCGCGATCCGCGCCCCGCCGCTGAGCGGGCCAGTGATGCTGAGTTGTCCGTCGACGATGGTTTCGTAGAGGTTCGGATCGCGCTCGACGACGTCGTTGGCGACGATCTGAAGGTTGGCGTCTAGCCCGCCGGACAGCCCGACCGGGCCGGATACGCTAAGCGTGCCACCGGTCTCGAACCGCCCGCCGATGTCGATGGTGGCACGCCCGCCGGACAGCCCGATGGTGCCCGTCAAATCCTCCAGCGCCCGCCCGAGCGTGGGGGCCGCCAGCCGTGCCTCGCTGAGTTGCACGCTGCCTGACACCGCATCAAGGGAAGGTTGCCCGACGATGGCAAGGTCGAACAGGGCGAAGCCCTGAAGCCTGCGAGGTTCGATATAGGCATTCGCCAGCCCCAAAGGTGCGACGCCGTCGACCCGCAGATCCAGCGCACCGGTCTCGGCCACGGTGCCGCTGACATCGGCGCGAATGCCGCCGGGGCCGGTTGCGGTCGTCGTGGTCCGCCAGATGCCGTCGGGATTGCGCGTCGCCTCGCCATTGGCGGTCACCGGACCTGAAAGATCGTCTGTAAACAGCCCGATATCGGCAAGCCGGATTTGGTAGGATCCGGTTCCGCCGCCGCCGCGCCCTTGCAGGTCTGCCTGCGCCGTGAGGTTCGGATAGTCGATCCGCAGCCCATCTATGTTGACCAGTTCGCCGGCTTCACGGGTGGCCCGCATGGAGAGCGACCCGGAGCCTCGCAGCAGCGTCGCCACGGTCGGAACGCCGACGTTGATATTGGATGTATTCGCCGCAATCGTCAGGTCGAAATCGCGAATGTCGGTGCTGAGGCTGCCTTCGACATCGAGGCCGACGCCTCCTGAGAGCGACCGCCCCGCCAGCCCGGAATAGGGGGCGATGTTGTCGGCCGAGACCGCCAGATCGGTGGTGATCCGATATGCGTCGTCGACGCGGATCGCATCGGCATCCAGCTCGATCGCCGTGCCGCCCGGCCCGCTTCCGGTCAGCGCGATTGTGGCCTTGCCCGTGGCATCTTGGCTGGCCGTTCCGGTCGCCGCCACACCGCCGGGGAGGGCGACGCCCGCCACGTCCAGATCGCGGCCTGCAAGGTCGAAGGTCAGATCGAAGGTGCTCAGGTCGCTCGCCGCTTTGCCCGTCAACGCGGCGTCTGCGGCGCCGGACAGCCTGCGGCCTGCGATGGTGGAGTAAGGCGACAGGTCGGCCAGAGTGGCGATCAGCGCACCGGACAGGCCCGCGCCTTCCGCGTCAGAGGCGCGCATACCGTCGATGCTGGCCACAGCCCCGCCGGGGCCGGTTCCGATCGCATCGAGGGTCAGCGCCCCTTCGGCGTCTCTCTCGACGGTTCCTGTCAGACCGACGGCGCCGCTGATCCGGGGTTCGAGCAAGGCCACGTCGCGCAGCGAGACGCCGAAATTGGCGGCTCCGGCGCCATCTGTGAAATCGCCAGAGATCTCGGCCTGAAACGCATCGGTGCGCAGCGCGAGGCCGTCGATCTGGAGGTTTTCCGGCGCGGTTCTGATAACCCGTCCGTCGATGAGCGTGGAACCTGCCAGCAGCGGATCGACGCGCTCGATATCGAAGCCGAGATCGGTGCCATCGGCGTCGACCCTGACGTCGAACAGGCTGAGGTCGGCTTTGACGATCCCGTCGATACTCAGGTCTGCGGAGCCGGTCAGGTCGCGCCCGGCCAAGACGGAATAAGGCGCCAGATCGGCAACGGAGGCCCGGATATCGGCTTGAACCACGGGGCTGTCTTCGCTGGGCGGAATGTTGGCATTGACCTGAGCGGTGGTGCCGGGCAGGTCGGCCTGCGCTTCGATTTCGATGTCGCCGGTGTCGGACCGGGTCATGGTCCCGTTCAGTCGGCCGGCCCCGTCCAATCCGGGGAAGGACTGCCCGACATCGCGGATGTTGATGTCGAACAGGCCCGAACTGTCGGCGCTTGTGAGAGTGGCCTGAGCGACCACTGTCGCCTCTTGGGTCGAGATCGTCAGACCGGACAGTCGGGTGCCGGTTTCGTCCCTGTCAGCGCTGAGATCCAACTGTCCGCGACCGGCCAACAGCGGATCGAGCGGCTCGATCCCCAGTTGCAGATTGTTGGTCTGGCCCGAGACCGACAGATCAAAGCCGCCGCTGAGCGGCTCCAGCTGTGCGGCAATTGTCAGCGCGGCCTCGCCGGCCAGATCGGCCAGCCCGCTGATGGTGGAGAACCGGCTGAGCGTGCCGACCTCGATCTGCGCCGAAGTCTGGATGCCGAGGCCGCTCTCGCCCCCGGCTTCGACAGTGCCTTCTGCGTCGAGCGAGAGCCCGGTGGCGTCCATCGTCAGAGCTTCGATCCGGAACGGGCCGCTGCTTTCGCGCGAGAGGCGCACATCGCCGTCAATAGAGGGCCCGATAGCCTCGGACAGGCCCGGATCGTCGATCCGCAGGTCCGGCACGGCATAGCTGAGATTTGCGGTGAACCGCCCGTCCGTCGTCTCGGTCGCGGGCTGGATCAGCCCGCCGCCGGACAGCAGCAACTGGGGCATCGCGATGCCGGGCCGGGTGAATTCGCGCAGATCGAAGCGCCCCGTCCAACGGTCGCCGTCCTCGGCGTCGAAGGTCACTTCCAGATCGGTGGAGCGCACAAAGGTCCGTGCCCCGGAGATGGGCAGCAGCACAGGCGAACCATCGCGCGCGGCGAGCCGCCCTGTGATATCGAGCTTCAGCGGCCATCCCTCGGGCGACAGGTCGGCGGTGCCTTCCAATGTCAGAGCCTCGGCGTCGATGTTCAATCGGCTGAGGTTGATCGCACCGCTTTCCTGCCGGGCAAGACGCACATCGAGAGACACGTCGTTGCCAAAGAATTCGGCATAGTCGGGCGGCAACAGCGCGCCCACGTCGCCGGCGATGTCGAACGCCATGTCCAGCCGGTTGCGCCCGGTCTCATCGGCCCGTTGTTCAAAGCCGAAGTTGCCGGCGACCCGCTCGACACCGTCGGTCCCGAGGGTCAGATCGGCGCTGAAATCGTCGATCGGCCCAAAGCCGTCTATCGTCAGATCGAGCGACGGCTTGCCCGACAGATCAAGGAGCGACGCGATCAGGCCGTTCTCTTTCTCCGACAGGTTCAGGTTCAGTCCGAGTTCGCGGGTGTCGTTGGAATAGCTTCCGGACAGCTGGAATTGCCCACCGCCGTCCTGCCGAACGGCAGAGATATCGGCGGTGCCCTCACCAGAGATCAGCGAGACGGTGCCATCGAGGGTGAGCACCAGTTCCTCGCCGAGGATCGGCGCACCGAGCGTAATCGCATCGGCCCGGATCTCGTCGATTTCCACCGAAACCGGAAGGTTTGGCAGCGAAAAGGGCGAGGCTTCGGGATCGGGCGGTTGCGGTTCGCTGATCGGCTGGCGCAGCAAGGTGATGCTGGTGGCCGACATTTCCTGAATGTCGATATTGCCCCGCAGAACGGCGGATCGGTTCCATTCGAACGCCAGCCCTTCGGCCCGGAACCAGATGCCTTCTTCGTCGGCGACGGTCAGGGTTTCGATCGTCGCTCGCGACGACAAGGCGCCGGCAAAGCCGTCGATGGTTACCTGACGGCTGACGCTCGACAGGTTGTCTTCGATCAGGCCGACGAGAAAGCCGCGATCCCGTTCTTCCTGCGCGCTTTGCGCGACGGCAAGGGACGGCACTGACAGGATCGTGCAGAGGGTCAGGGCGTGCAGCGGCTTCAAAACGATTGTCCAATTCCGATGTAGACTTCCAGCCGTTCGCCCGCGCTGTCGCCTGTCGTCGGCGTCGCAAGATCGAGCCGGATCGGGCCGATCCCGGTGTCATAGCGCAAGCCGATCCCCGCCCCGGCGATCCAATCGTCGCCGTCCATCGGGAACGCTTCGGCCCCGACGACGGCAATGTCGTAGAACCCGACGGCGCCGATCTGATCGGTGATTTTCACCCGCGCTTCGAATTGGCCACCGAGGAACGAGGCGCCGCCCGTCCGGACGTCTGTCGGGCCAGTGCCGAAATCCGCCACGCTGTCGATGGCCAATGCCTGAAAGGCCTGCCCCCGCACGGTGCCGCCGCCACCTGCGTAGAACAGATAGTCAGCCGGTGCCTGAAGGATATCGGCCCCGACAACCGAGCCAAATTGCCCGCGAGCCGCCAAGGTCAGGCGGTCATCCTCGCCGAAGCTCTGGTATATCCGCCCGTCGGCATAGAGCCGTGCGCCATTTTCGCCGCCGGTGATCGTGAGGAACGGGGTCAGTTCCAGATCGAGGAAATACCCGGAGGTCGCATCCAGCGGATCGTTGCGCCGTTCCAGCGTGCCTTGCAGAGGCAGGGTCAGCAACGTGTAGCTGCGTTCCCGAAAGCTGGTTTCTTCGCGGGCGGTCAAGAGGCCCAAACCCATCTGATAGGTCAGGTCGTCACGCACGTATTTGATCAGCGATGCTTCGATCTCGGCGGAATCAAGAAGGTAGTCGGGCTCGTCATCGCGCGAGATTTCGGCGGTGACCGACAGATCGGCGTTCGAGCGGAATGTCGACGGACGCCCAAAGCTCAGCAGCACCGAATAATCCGTGCCGTTGTCGCCAAAGCCGTCGTCAGTGGTGTTGATGTCCGAAATCTCGGCATCGATCCGGAACCGTTCCGCCCCGCCCAGAAGGTTCCGGTGCAGCCAGTAGGCAGAGACGGTCAGCCCCTCGCTGCTCGACAGTTCGGCCCCGGCCCCGATACGGCGCGGGATTTGTTCGACGACCTGCAGCGTGAAGGGCAGGGTATCGTTCGGCCCTATGCTGTCGGATTCCACGTAGGCCACGGACTGAAATGTCCCTGTCCGGCGCAGACGGTTGGCGGAGCGTTCCAACTCGGCGGGCGAATAGACCTCGCCGACCGGAAGTCCCGCGATCTCGCGGATGCGTGCGGTGCGGACGTCCTCGTTGCCCTCGATCGTCAATTCGCCAAAGCTCAGCCTTGGTCCGGGAGCGATCTGAACCGTGACGTCCAGCCGTTCTTCGGGATGGATCGCGGTGATCTGCTGTCCTGCGGGGGTCGCTTTGGCGTGGCCGTCCTCTTGCCAAGCGTTGACGGCGGCGTTCACCGCCTCCCGGATCACCGGAGTGCGCGCCACACGACCTGTCGCGAAACCTTCGGGCAATTCCGTGCTCGGGGTGGTCGGACTGATGGAGGCCGTGCCGAAATTGAACCGGGGGCCGGGATTGACGGTGATCACGACCGAATTCACTGTATTCGGTGCATCCAGAGGTGCCAGCCCGGAGGCTTCGCGTCCGTCCACCGTGATCGAGATCGTCCCACTGTAGAAGCCTTCGGCATAGAGCCCGGTCAGGAGCCTTCGGTAATCGGCCCGCGCGGCGGCGACGTAATCCTGCGCGCTGCCCGGCTCTTCGCCGCCCAAAGCCAGCGTCAGGGACGCCTCGGTCAGAGTGTCGCGCAGCCCCTCGCGCTCGGGCGGAAGGACGAGCGTTGCCTGTTGCGCGCTGGCGCTGCCTGCGGCCACGGCGCAAGTCATTGCGCAGAACCAAAAACTCAGGGATCGAATGGATGGTGACAAGCTGCTCTCCAAAGTCGCGGCTGCAGGAGTCTTTGGTCGGTCGCTCTGCATGTTCCTCAGTTTCAGAATAGCGTTCCGCCCCGAAAGGGCAAATAACATTACGTTGGATCGGCGTGGATCGTGTGGTGAGTCGGCAAGGTTCCACTACATCTGCGAGTTGTGCGCGGATATTTCCGGTTTGCGATGGCCGTTTGCGGGGGCTTCCCAGACAGGGAACGGCCTGCCAGACTGAGGTCATGTTCGATACGCCGCCGCCTCCGCAGATGCCATTGCGCCCGCCCTCGCAGGTGATGCGATTGCGCCGCATGGGGGCGTCGTTTCCGACCCGGCTGTCATTCCTGCCGACCCTTCTGCGCAGGCTATCATCAGAGGCAGTGACCGTCGCCCGCCCGGTCTGGGAGATCGACGCCGATGGGTTCGGCCACGCAGTCTATACCCTGCGGTTGGGCGGCCATGACTATGCCTTGGTTGCCGTGTCGAATGACCTGCCCCCGGAGGCACGGACCGACAGGGTGATCGCGACGGCGTGGGACACGGCCTATGTGCTCTACGACGGTATCCCGGACGCGACCGAGATCGCCCGGATCGTGACCACCGCCCCGCTGCAAGAGGCCGCCCGCTTTACCCCGCGCGATCTTATTCTGAGCCGTGCCAACAAATCGGTGCGCCTGTGGGATCACGTCACGGAGGCGCTGCGCGAGGGCAGCCAACCCGATGCTTCGGCCGTCCGCGATACCGGCTATTTGATGCGGACCACCGCCGTCTATGGCAACGGCAAGTTCGGCATCGCGGATCGGGTCGCGATCGAAGATCGGCCCGGCCTGTCCGGCCCTTTCATGGCCGAGATGCTTACAGTCTGGCTGATCCGGGGGTTCACCCATGATCTGGCCGAGCATGTCGGCGGTGCCAAGCTGGATCGGGCGCTGAAACGCCAGCTGGGGATCGGCAATGCAACCGGCTTGGGCATGGCTCCATTTCTGGTGTCCCACCCGGTCTTGCTGGATGCATGGATGCAGGTCCGTGAGACCGCGATTGCCCGTGTGCGGGCTATACCTGCGATAGGACATGACGAGCGCGCGGCCTTGGTGCGGCTTGCTGACCGCGCGGCAGGCCATCTGGCGCAGTGGAAGGTGGCGGACCCCATCGCCGATGCCCGGATCGAGACACTCCGCGCGGAATGGCCAGTCGTTCAGGAGGCGGTCGCGGCCTTGACCGGCCCGACGCCCCTCGACGGCTTGATCAAGCTGACCGAGCGGCTCAGCGTCGATACACAGGAACTGACCGCGGCGCTGATCCTCGAACCATTCGGCCCGCTGGTCGATGGATTGGCGGATTGCATGGCGACGCCCTTTGGCCCTCGCCTCGATCCGGCGATGGCATGCGGCAGCCTACGACAGGTCATCGCCCGGGATTGGGGCTGGGCACTCGAGACCGATTTCACTTCGGCGCACGAAACCGCCCGTTTCTGGTATGTCTCCGAGGAAAAGCTCGAACCCCGCCTGGGAGATCGCCATGCGGAGCCCGGGGCCGACCGTGAAAGCCCGCTCGACATCGCCCGTCAGGTTCAGTCGCTCTCCCACTATCTGGAGGGGATGGAGGGCCCCGTGTCGAGCCTCTTGGCGCACTATCCGCAACACCGGTCGGCCATCCGCCGCGTGCAGACGCTGGACCGGCATCCCTACGCCGAGATCCGCGACAACCTCATCGGAGAGGGCTGTTTGCCCATCGACATGCTCCGGTGCAAACTGGCCTTTTTCGGAGCGGCGCGGTTCGATCCGAAATCCGACCGCTGGACACGGATCACGCTGGCACAAGGGGCGCCGCTCTTCGACGAATTGGACCAAGCACCGGATTGGTGGCTGCCCGACTTTGGCCCATGATGCGGTCGCTGAACGAGATCAGTTGCCTTGTGGCCAAAGCGGCACGCGGTGCCGGACTTGCGGTCGGCGTGGCGGAGGATCTGGCCGAGGCACTACCTGGATGCTGCGCAGATCAAGAGGTGTCGGAGGCGCTGGCTGTCCTCGCCGACCATCTGGCTGGGCCGGACAGGCTGGCGTCTGTAATCGCAGCGCTCGATGTGGTCGAGGCAGGGGGCGAACCGGTCGTGCTTGAATTTCCGCTCGACCCGGTGATTGCGGCCCTGATCCGTCAGCGCGGGACCATCGTCTGGAGGGCTGTCCCTTCGGGTTTGTCTCTTGCGGTGGAAGACTGCCCTCCGCTCCCGCGGCCCAAGCCTCAAAACGTATTGGCCGAGGTGTGGGGGCCGCTGGAACGGTTCGCCGCGCAGACCTATGTGCCCGCCACGGAAGCCTCTCGGATCGCCGGGGCGGGAGCCGGCCTCAGTGACAATGATTGAACAGGTGCAAGGGATGCGCTTCGATCACCAGAGACGGCGCAGAATGGAATGCGCCGCAGGCGCGCTATTGGATCAGACCACCGGAGTCCATCTCCGCGAACGGGTCATAGGGATAGCCGACCCCGGTCAGATACAAACCCTCCGGCGGGCAAACCGGTCCGCAAGCGGCCCTGTCCCGCGCTTCCAGCGCTGCGCTGACATCCTCCGGTGACCAAGCGCCAGTGCCGACTTTCGCTAAAGTGCCGACAAACGACCGCACCTGATTGTGCAGGAATGACCGGGCACGGAACCGCAACTGTACTTCCTGCCCACCCAATACGGCAAAGCCCGTCACTGACGCCTCATCGAGCGTTTTGACCGGCGAGTTTGCCTGACACATGGTCGACCGGAACGTGGTGAAATCATGCTTCCCGAGCAGTCGATTGGCCCCGGCCTGCATCGCTTCGATATCGAGTGGCGATTTGTGGTGCCACGCCAGCCCGGCGTCGTGCACCAAGGTGGGCCTCCGAGAGATGATCCGAAAAAGATAGCGCCGCTCCTGCGCCGAAAACCGGGCGTGCCAGTCGTCTGGCACGATGGCGCAACCGGTCACCGCCACGGGATCGGGCTTGAGGTGGTAATTCACCGCCTCCATCAGCCGAAACGGCTCCCAAACCTTTTCCAGATCGCAATGCGCGACCTGTCCCGTCGCATGAACCCCGGCATCCGTGCGCCCGGCGGCCGCGATCCTGTGCTCCTTTGGTTCCAGCCGCCCGAGCGCCGCCTCGACGGCTGCCTGAGCCGAGGGCACGTCGGTTTGCCTCTGCCAACCGGCAAAGGGAGCTCCGTGATATTCGATGCGAAGGGCGTAGCGTGGCATGTTGCGCAGTGGCCTAGTCATTGGCGCTTTGAAATTCAATCCCTACACATTGCCTCGCGCTCGCCTTATCTTTCCCGGAGCCAATCGTGAAAGGGTAAGGTTTGGTCATTTCTGCCATCGCCGACGGCTTGACCCGCGGGGTCGAGTCCGTGACCGATACCCTCACCGCGCCGTTCTCTGATCCGGTGATCCGTCTTGGGGTGACCGGCCTCAGCCGGGCGGGCAAGACCGTGTTCATTACCGCCCTCGTGGCAAATCTGATGAACAGGGGCCGGATGCCGCAGCTTGTCGCCGCCAGCACAGGCGCGATCCGCACCGCCTATTTGCAGCCACAGCCCGACGACACCATCCCCCGTTTCGATTTTGAGGCGCATCTGGCGCAACTCACCGCGCCACAGCCAAGCTGGCCCGAAGGCACTCGTCGGATCAGCGAATTGCGCCTGTCGCTCCGGGTGCAGCCTACTGGCCTCTTGAGCGGCTTGTCCGGCCCGCGCACCGTGCATCTGGATATCGTGGATTATCCCGGCGAATGGCTGCTGGATCTGGGCCTGATGGACAAGACCTTTGCCCAATGGTCCGACGAGGCCCTCGCGCGTATCGCGCCGCGCTCTGAAGCCGCCGAATTCCTTGCCTTGCAAAGTCAGACAGACGCCGGCGCAGACCTCGACGAGCCTACGATTGCCGCCCTTGCCCGCGCCTATACCGGGTATCTGACCGCCGCCCGCGCTGCTGGATTTTCCGACTGCACGCCGGGGCGTTTCATCCTGCCGGGCGATCTCGAAGGCTCGCCGGTTCTCACCTTTGCCCCCCTGACCAAGCCTGACAACGTCGGCCGCAAATCGCTCTGGCGTGAATGCGAGCGTCGGTTCGAGAGCTATAAGCGCAATGTCGTGCAGCCGTTCTTTCGGGATCATTTCGCCCGGATCGACCGCCAGATCGTGCTGATCGACGTGCTGGGCGCGATCCATGCCGGCCCGCCCGCGGTCGAGGATCTCCGCGCTGCCATGGCCGACATTCTGGGGGCGTTTCGCCCCGGACGGAATGCGTGGCTGACCCGCCTGTTGGGCGGGCGCCGGGTCGACAAGATCCTATTTGCCGCTACCAAGGCCGACCACCTGCACCATTCGCAACATCCGGCCCTGACCGCGATCACCGAAGCCTTGGTCCGCGAGGCCAAGGACCGCGCCGATTTCGCAGGAGCCCGCACCGAGGCGATGTCGATTGCCGCCTTGCGCACCACGGTCGAGGACCGGATCGACCACAAGGGTCAGCCCTTGGACGTGGTTCGCGGCACCTTGCTAGAGGCCGGTAAACAGGCCGCGTTCTATCCCGGTGCACTTCCCGCCGATCCGGCTCATCTATTGTCCCCGGCCCGTTCCGGGGCGGAAAAGTGGCTCGATGCGGATTATCAGGTGATGAATTTCGCCCCCGCCAAACTGACGCTCAAACCTGGCGACGGCCCGCCGCATATCCGGCTGGACAAGGCCGCGCAGTTTCTGCTGGGGGACCGGCTATGATCGGGCGGGCCCATTGCGGTGCTGCCGCTCCGCAGCGTGAAGACAAGCGGCCCGATGCTGGGAAAGAGTGGAGCGTGCCATGAGCAAAGGACCAGTTCTCATCGATCTGGAGTCAGAGGCTGGAGCTGAAGACGCCCCCCGACTGACCCCGTCGACCGCGCCACCGGTGCCCGATCTGATGTTGCCGGGCCGAGAGACCGCGATGCAGCAGGTGGCCGCAATCGCCGCCCGGCGGCCGTCGAGACTGGCCCGCTGGTTCTGGTCGCTCTTGGGGGCGATCCTCACCTTCGTGATCTCGCTGGCCGCGTGGAACTATGTGACCGCGCTGATCGCGTCGAACCCGATCCTCGGCTTTATCGCAACCGCACTGATCGGGACGTTCTGCCTGGTCTTGCTGGCGATGGCGGTTCGGGAGCTTGCGGCATTCAACCGATTGGCCCGATTGGACGGCGTTCACAAGGCGGCCACGGAGGCCCTTGCTTCTGGTCAGCTGACGCAGGCCCGCGCGGTGGTGGCCCGGTTGGAGAAGCTTTATGCCGGGCGCGACGATACGGCTTGGGGCCGGTCGAGGCTGGCCGAGCGCAAAGACGATGTGCTGGATGCCGATGGTCTGTTGGGGCTCGCCGAGACGACGCTCCTTGCGCCGCTCGACCAGGCCGCCATGCGCGAGGTCGAGGCTGCCGCCCGCCAAGTCGCCACGGTCACCGCGATCGTGCCGTTGGCGCTGGCGGATGTGTTCACCGCGCTGACGGCCAACCTGCGGATGATCCGCCGCATCGCCGAGGTCTATGGCGGCAGGGCAGGCACCTTTGGCAGCTGGCGGCTGACCCGCTCGGTGCTGACCCATCTGGTGGCGACCGGCGCCGTCGCGGTGGGTGACGATCTGATCGGATCGGTCGCGGGGGGCGGCGTGCTGTCGAAGGTGTCGCGTCGGTTTGGCGAAGGTGTCGTCAACGGCGCACTGACCGCCCGCGTGGGCGTGGCCGCAATGGAGGTCTGCCGCCCGATGCCGTTCTCAACAGTCAAACGCCCCTCGGTGACGGCGCTCGTCAGGCGGGCGCTGACCGGGCTGTTTGGTCAGGGCAAGGACTAACGCTTTTCCAGCGATGCAAGCGGCGGCAAGAGCGTCCCGCAGACCAGCCGATTGAGAATGCCCGCCACTGGCCCCACCTGTGACAGCGGATAGAGCAGCCTGTCGCGGATCATCGGTAGGACGGTGCTGTCCGACTGATATTGCGGCGTGAACACGGCGCTGAACAGCTGATAGGTCCGCACATGCCAACGCCGGGCCCGAGCGTAGAGCGCGAGCGGGTCTTGCCCGTTGGCCAGCCGCAACGCCTCTGCCAGCGCGAGCGCATCCAGCAGCGCCATGTTGGCCCCTTGACCCAATTGCGGGCTGGCCCGGTGCGCGGAATCGCCGATATGAACCAGCCCGGCACCGTAGGGCTTGGCCATCGTGCCGTGGCTGTAGCGCGCCATCGTCATCTGTGCGGGGTCTGTGATCTGGTCGACAAAGGGTGCGACGTCGGGCCAGAGGGCGATGGCCTCCGCCTTCCACGGTGCCAACCCCTCAGTCAGCCAATTGGCGTGGCCGTCGGAGGGCAGCGACCAGAACAGCGCCGCCTTCTGCGTCCCACCATCCGGCATCTGGCCGATCGGCAGGACGCCGATCATCCGGTCCGCACGGCGATAGCATTGCCGTAGCTCGTTGGTAGGCAGCCCCGTGTCGGGCCAATCGACCGTGGCCCAGATGGCCCCGTAGGGCAGGGTGCGCGACTTGAGCGGTGACAACGGCGAGCCAGCGCCGGCGCTGTCGATGATCAGGTCGAACGGCCCCGCCTCGGTTCCGTCTGCAAATCGAAGCAGTCCGTTCGACGCACCGGCGGCCTCGGCATTGGGAACGACGGTGATGCCCCTCTCAACCATCGCCTGCCAGAGCACATGAAACAGGCTTCCCCGGTGTATCGCCAACCCATGCGTGCCGCGCCCGCCCGGATCGTAAAAGACGTTGAGGACAGGGCGTTTGCCCTCTGCCTCGTGGCCCGCCATCCGGGTGATCGGCATGCCGAGGGCGGTCGCCTCTTCCAGCACTCCGACCCGGCCCAGCACCATCTGCCCGACCGGTTGGATCACCAGCCCCGAGCCGATTGGCCGGGGGCTGGGGAACTGGTCGTAGACCGTCACGTCGCGCCCCTGATCGTGCAGCAGGGCGGCAGCTGCGAGGCCGCCGATCCCGGCTCCGACAATTGCGATACGCTGTGTCATCGGGCTTTGGTGCCAGCGAAATGCATTTGGCGCAACACTTTAGGCGGGCACGGCCAGCAGCGCCTCGGCGATCTGCACCGCATTCAGCGCCGCTCCTTTGCGTAACTGATCGCCCGACAGGAACATCGCGATGCTCCGCCCGGACGGGTCGCCAAGATCGGTGCGGATGCGCCCGACGAGCACGTCGTCCTCGCCCGAGGCTTCGGAGGGCATCGGGAAATGGTTCGTCGCCTGATCATCCACGATGCGGACGCCGGGGGCGGCGGCAAGGCAATCGCGGATCTGTGCCGGCGTGATGTGATCCTCGAACCGGATCGTCACGGCCATGGAATGCGCCCGCAACACCGGCACCCGCACGCAGGTGACGCCGATGGGCAGCTTGGGCTGGCCCAGAATGCGGCGGGTCTCGGCGATGACCTTCAGTTCTTCGCCGTTGTAGCCAGTTTCCGGGTCGATCTCGGCATTGTGGCTGAACAGGTTGAAGGCATAGGGGTGCGGAAACACCTGCGGCTCGAAGGGCGTATCGGCGAGGGCGGCGGCTGTGCCTTGCCGAAGCTCTTCCATCGCGATGGCACCGGCGCCGGAGGCGGATTGATAGGTGGTCAGCGACAGGCGGCTGATCGACCAGCGTTGCTGCAGCGGCGCGAGAGCGACCGTCGCGATGGCGGCCACACAGTTGGGATTGGCGATCAGGCCCGCGTGATCCGCGAGCGCGGCGGCATTCGCCTCGGGCACGACGAGAGGCACGGCTTCGTCCATCCGAAAGGCCGAGGAATTGTCTATGACCCTCGCGCCGGCGGCCACGGCCAAAGGGGCGAAGCGACGTGAAATCGTCGCTCCGGCCGAGAAGAAGGCAATGTCGACGCCTTCGAAGCTGTCGTCGTTCAGCGCCTCGATTGTCAGATCGGCGCCGCGGAATGGCACCACCTGACCGGCGGAGCGGGGGGAGGCCAGTAGCCGCAGGGCCGAGAGGGGGACGTCGCGCTGTTCGAGGCAGGCGATCAATTCGGCGCCGACGGCCCCGGTGGCCCCGACAATTGCGATCACGGGGGCGGCTGGTCGGATGGAGGATTGGGCATTCATGGTGTCACTCTTTTCAGGCTGAGAAAGGAGCAGACAGGGTTTTGATCCGTCACCCTGTCCGTCTCCGGCAGGGTGTCTGTTGGGTGGATCAGGCGGTGGCGACCTCTGACCATGACAACAGAATCCCCGCCGGAGCGGTGGTTTTGGTCTTCATGGTTTTGGTCATCATCTGGGCCATGGTCGCGGCGTCTAGCAGAGCATTGCCGTTGGGGCAAGATATATCCGCCCCCGGCCTGCAATGGTGCACTTTACCCCACGCCGTGACGGGCCTATAAGCGCCGGCATGATGGGTTATCGCGCGGACATACTGCGAATTATTTCCCCGGCAGGCTGAGGCTTCAGCGCTGCCGGGTCAAGGTGTTCGAGACATCGCACCGCCCCATGATTTTCCCATTCTTCCCTATTCCAAGGACGCCAAGCCATGTGCGCCGACACGCCGCAAACCGTTGAATACAAAGACACCCTCAACCTGCCCCGCACCGATTTTCCGATGCGCGCGGGCCTGCCCCAGCGCGAGCCGGACTGGCTGGCCCGTTGGGCAGAGATCGGCATCTATGACCGTCTGAGGGAGAAGGCCGCCCTCGCCCGGACGGGCGAAAACAACGAAGTGCGGCAGCCGTTCACGCTACACGACGGCCCTCCCTATGCGAACGGCCATCTGCACATCGGCCACGCGCTGAACAAGATCCTCAAGGACATGGTTGTCCGCTCGCAACAGATGATGGGCCGCGATGCCCGCTATATCCCGGGCTGGGATTGCCACGGTCTGCCCATCGAGTGGAAGATCGAGGAGCAGTATCGCGCCAAGGGTCTGGACAAGGACGATGTGGATGTCGTTGCGTTCCGGCAGGAGTGCCGCAAGTTTGCCGAGGGCTGGGTGGATATCCAGCGCGAGGAATTCAAGCGCCTTGGAGTGTCCGGCAACTGGGACGACCCGTATTTGACGATGAAGTTCCACGCCGAGCGCGTCATCGCTGAGGAATTCCAGAAGTTTCTGATGAACGGGACGCTCTATCAAGGCTCCAAGCCTGTGATGTGGTCGCCCGTGGAGCAGACCGCCTTGGCCGAGGCCGAGGTGGAGTATCACGACAAGGAAAGCTTCACGATCTGGGTGAAATTCCCGGTTGTCGATGCGGGGTATTATTCTGAAGACACAATCAAGTTCCAAAGTGTTTCGGATGCCTTAGAGAATCCCATCCGCCCCAAGATGAGCGATCTGGTCGGGGCTTTCGTTGTGATCTGGACGACCACGCCTTGGACGATCCCGTCGAACAAGGCGGTGGTCTACGGTGCCAATTACGCCTACGGCCTCTACGAAGTGGTTGATACGCCAGAGGAAAGCTGGGTTTCCAAAGGCGACCGTTTCCTTCTGGCGGACAAGCTGGCGGGTGGCGTGATGGCCAAGGCCCGGCTGGAAGAGGGCATGTGGCGGCGCGTCCGCGATGTGCCTGCCGATGAGTTGGCCGGATTGTCCCTGAAGCACCCGCTGGCCGGGGCCGAAGGATCGAACGGCGAATGGGACGATCTGCGCGATTTCAGGGCCGCCGATTTCGTCACCGACGAAGAAGGCACCGGCTTTGTCCATTGCGCCCCGAGCCACGGGATGGAGGAGTTCGAGCTCTATCGCGATCTGGGGATGCTGGAGCAGGTCATCACCTATAACGTCATGGAAGATGGACGTTTTCGCGACGACCTGCCGTTCTTTGGCGGCAAAGCGATCCTGCGCGACAAGCTCAACAAGAAGAACAAGACGAACCCGTGGGAAGGCGACGCGAACGCCGCTGTCATCGCCAAGCTCGTCGAGGTCGGTGGGCTGCTGGCTCGTGGCGTGATCAAGCACTCTTATCCGCATTCGTGGCGCTCGAAAGCCCCTGTGATCTTTCGCAACACGCCGCAGTGGTTTGCCGCGATCGACCGTCCGGTGGGCGACGGGCAGGACACCTATGGCACCACGATCCGCGAGCGAGCGCTGCGCTCGATCGACGAATTGGTCACGTGGACACCGCAGACCGGCCGCAACCGCCTGTATTCGATGATCGAAGCCCGGCCTGACTGGGTGCTGTCGCGCCAGCGGGCGTGGGGTGTGCCGTTGACCTGCTTTGTGAAGGTCGGCGCCAGCCCTCTTGATGACGACTATCTGTTAAGAAACCCCGAAGTGAACGCCCGGATTCTGGCGGCTTTCGAGGAAGAAGGCGCGGATGCGTGGTACAAGCCGGGAGCCAAGGAGCGGTTCCTCGGCAACGACGTGGATGCCTCGCAGTATAATCAAGTCTTTGATATCCTTGATGTCTGGTTCGACTCCGGCTCGACCCACGCCTTTGTGCTGCGGGATCGGGAGGACGGGTCAGAGGACGGGATGGCCGACCTATACCTCGAAGGCACCGACCAGCACCGGGGTTGGTTCCATTCGTCGATGCTGCAATCCTGCGGCACCAACGGGCGTGCGCCGTATCGCGGGGTTCTGACCCACGGCTTCACCCTCGACGAGAAGGGCATGAAAATGTCCAAGTCGCTGGGCAATACCATCGTGCCGGAGACGGTCGTCAAGCAGTATGGCGCTGATATCCTTAGACTTTGGGTGGCTCAGACCGATTACACCGCAGACCAGCGGATCGGGCCGGAGATCCTCAAAGGCACCGCGGACAGCTATCGCCGTTTGCGCAATACGATGCGCTATCTGTTGGGATCGCTGTCGGACTTTACCGAAGCCGACCGGGTCGCGCCCGAGGCGATGCCAGAGCTGGAGCAATGGGTTCTGCACCGTCTGGCCGAGCTGGATCAGACCGTCCGCAAGGGATATCAAGCCTATGATTTCCAAGGCGTTTTCCAGGCGGTGTTTACCTTTGCTACCGTCGATCTGTCGGCCTATTATTTTGATATCCGCAAGGACGCGCTCTACTGCGACGGCGACACACCGCGCCGCCGCGCTGCCCGCACGGTTCTGGACATCCTGTTCCACCGTCTGACCACGTGGCTGGCCCCGGTTCTGGTGTTCACGATGGAGGAAGTCTGGCTCGAACGCTTCCCCGGCGAGACGTCGTCTGTCCATCTGGTCGACATCCCCGAGACCCCGGCAGAGTGGCTGAACCCCACGCTCGCCGCCAAGTGGACGGCGATCCGCAAGGTGCGTCGCGTGGTCAACGGCGCGCTGGAAATCGCGAGGCGTGACAAGGTGATAGGCGCCAGCCTGGAGGCCGCTCCGACCGTGTATGTCACCCCGGAGGTGGCCGATATCCTTGGCACGGTGGCGTTCGAGGATCTGTGCATCACCAGCGGCATCCATGTGACGTCGGAGCCCGCTCCGGCCGATGCGTTCCGCATCGAGGACGTGGCAGACGTGGCCGTTGTCTTTGGCATGGCCGAGGGCGAGAAGTGCCAGCGTTGCTGGAAGATCCTCCCCGATGTGGGCACCCACAGCCATCCCGGCACCTGTGCGCGCTGTGATGCGGCAATGGCGTAAAGCGGGGTTCGCCTCGCTCTGCGACTCAATAGGTTAACGCCCCAAAACCCGCCGCGGTATCACGTCGGTATGACGTCGGTATCGCGGCGGTGTCGTTTTCGACATTCCGGTGATTGACGCAGCGCACGATGCTGTAAGGTGGGTCTTACCCCACCGCCCGCCGAAAGAGCCCGAATGCGCAACGCCTTTACCTATGAAAGCCCCGTCGGTCCGCTCGCTGTCCGGACCGAGGACGGTGCCGTTCTATCCCTGACGTGGGGTCGTGCCGGCCCGCCGCTAACCGGGCCAGTCGCCAATTGGCTCGACGCCTATTTCGAGGGGCGGCCGACCGGCCTTCCACCGCTTGTCCCCATGCCCACCGAATTTCAGATGCGGTTCCGGGACGCGCTGATCGCGATCCCCTTTGGCGAGACCCGGACCTATGGCGATCTGGCGAAATCCTTGGGTGTCTCGGCGCAGGCCATCGGCCAGGCCTGCGGCGCCAATCCGATCCCGATCATCGTACCGTGTCATCGGGTTCTGGGGGCCAATGGTTTGGGCGGCTTTTCGGGTGGCAGTGGCGTTGAGGCCAAGGTCGCTCTGCTCCGCCACGAGGGCGCGGCATCCCTGCTGATCTAGCCTTCGGGGCCGTAGACCAGTTGCTGCACCGCCCCGGCGCCGAGCAGGTAGATCGACGTGACCACCAAGCCCCAATGCGCCCAGCTCGCGCTGTCGAAATCGACCCACGCCGCCCAGCCTGCGAAGGCCACCCATCCCAGCGCCATCGGCAGGGTGACCGCCCGCCACCGGGCAGTCCGCACCGGATGCACGAACTTCACCGGCAGGAACATCGCGATGGCCAGCGCCGTCACCAGCGCCGTCATCACCCAGAAGTTCGGGCTGAGCGCGAACAGGACCAGCACCAGCATATTCCAGCATCCGGGAAAACCCGAGAAGGAGTAGTCCTTTGTTTTCATGCGTGTATCTGCGAAATACAGCGCACTTGCAAAGGTGATGACAAAGATCGCGAACCACCCGGTCCAGCCCGGCATCAGCCCCGAGGCGAACAGAGCATAGGCCGGAATGAACACATAGGTCAGATAGTCGATGATCAGGTCGAGCAGCACCCCGTCGAACTCCGGGGCGTTCCGCTTGACGTCGTAGCGCCGCGCCAGCGGTCCATCGACCCCGTCCACCGCAAAGGCCACGACGAGCCAGAGGAACATCAGGCTCCATTCCCCGGCCACGGCGGCCAGCATGGCCAGCATGGCAAAGACCGCACCGGTGGCGGTCAGCAGGTGAACGAGGAGGGCTTTGGTTGATGCTGTCATGTCGTTGTCATGGCCTATTCGGGCGGGCGGGGCAACCGGATCACGCCTTTGGGTGCGTCCGGTCGTAGACTTCCATCAGGTGCGCGGTGTCGACGGCGGTATAGGCCTGCGTCGTCGACAGCGAGGCATGTCCCAAGAGTTCCTGGATCGCCCGCAGGTCGCCACCGGCGCTGAGCAGATGCGTGGCAAAGGAGTGTCTCAGCGCATGAGGCGTCGCCGTCGCCGGCAGCCCGAGGCTCGCCCGCGCGCTCTCCATCGCCTTTTGGATGATCCGGGGGTTCAGCGCACCGCCGCGCACCCCTCGGAACAGCGGACCGTCCGGTTCGAGCGCATGGGGGCAGAGCCGCAGGTAGTGCTCGACCGCCGCACGGGCCGCGTCGATCACCGGCACGATCCGTTCCTTGCCGCCCTTGCCGGTGATCCGCAGGGCAGCGGGCAGTGGCACGTCCGCTCCGGTCAGCCCGAGCGCCTCTGATATTCGCAGCCCGCAGCCATAGAGCAGGGTGATCACCGCCATGTCCCGCGCCGCGACCCAGGGCGCGTTCACCCCGGTGTCCATCTGGTCGATCATCGCGCGGGCGGCGTCCTCGGCCAGAGGGCGGGGCAGCTTCTTGTGGAACTTCGGCGACCGGGTCGACAACACGGCCGTCGGCTCGAACCCCTCGCGGTCGGACAGCCAGCGGTAGAAGGTCTTTACCGCCGACAGGGACCGGGCGAGCGACCGCGCCCCGACGCCGCGGCCGCGTTCGTGGGCCATCCATGCCCGCATGTCCGACACGGTGATCCGCGACAAGGGCCCAAGCCCCTGCTGGCCGCCGTGATGGCCGGACATGAAGGCCAGAAAGCCCAGCACATCGGCCTGATAGGCCTTGATCGTGTTGACGGCGGCCCCGTTCAGCGCCCGCTCATGGTCGAGCCATCCGGCCAGCGCGTCGGTCAGGGCCGCACTTATGCCGCTCTCGCTCACCCCAGCCAGCGGCGCATGGTGCGCTCGAAAACGCCCGCAAAGAAGGCCAGAAGGTCCGGCCCCTGCTGCGGGGTGAACTGATGCGGATCCTCGGAGCCCATCACCAACATGCCCGGCAAGCGGCCTTCGCCGAAGTCGAGCTTGAGGCAGGCCTCGGAGCGGACGTATTCGGCCTTGTCGCCATAGACGCGGTCGTCCTCGGGGGTCATCTGGCGCAGGGTCACCTGGCGGACCGGCAGATTGCGGCCTTGGGTGATATAGCTGTCGATATAGCCCGGCTCGGCCACCGAGAGCACATCGCCCAGCTTCTTGATCGCGGGATCGTCCTCTGTCGTGGCACTTTCCAGCACCAGACGGACAGCATCGACGCGCAGGATGTCGGCCACTTCGGTGCCGAGGTCGCGCAGGAAGGTCTCGAACTTCGTCGCATCCAGCATCCGCAGAATCGCACGGTGCACCTGATTGGTGCCGGCCAGATTCTCATAGGCGGCGGCGATCACCGAACGGTGGGTGTCCTCCAGCCGGTCGAGCCGGTTCTCGAGGCGCTGCATCGCGATGCCCCGCAGATCGACGATGTTCGGGCCCATGCTCTTTTCATTCGCCGCGACCAGCGCGCGCATGATGTCTGTGTCTTCCAGCAGGACGTCAGGATCGGAAATGATGCGGTCGCGGAGACCCGCGTCCATCAGGGGATTGCTGCTCATAATGCCTCAAGGTCACGTTTGTTGTTGCCCCCTGCATATCAGAGCCGCCCCTCCGACCGCTAGCAAAACCGCACCACCGGATCCGGTGCGATGCAATTGAGTAACAACGGCTTCTTTCATCTTGGCCGGAAAACTCCGGGGTCCGGGGCAGCGCCCCGGTCCGCCGCCGCCCAAAGGCCGCTTGGGTTTTCCGTTGCGATGGCCTAAGCCAAACCTCCCACGCCGCAGGGCCTTTCGCACGGATTGCCCGCTTGAACATCGGCGCATTCCGCCGCTTTCTAGAGGCCGGACCGTCACGAGAGGATTCGGATCATGGACATGCATCTTTGGCTGACATTCGTCGCGGCGAGCTGTGTCTTGCTGGTGATCCCCGGTCCGACGATCGTGCTCGTGCTGTCCTATGCCCTGACCCAGGGCCGCCGCGTCGCCGTGGCCAGCGCGGCGGGCGTGGCGACGGGCGATCTGATCGCGATGACCGCCTCTCTTGCCGGGCTGGGCGCCCTGGTCCTTGCCTCCGCCACACTGTTCACCGCGATCAAATGGCTCGGTGCGCTCTATCTGATCTGGATGGGGATCGGCATGATCCGCAGTGCCGGCAGCGCCCGTCTCGGCACGCTGGAGCAGGTCGCCGCGGTCGCCCCGTCGCGCGTCTATGCCCATGCGGCGGCGGTCACGGCGCTGAACCCGAAATCCATCGTCTTCTTCATCGCCTTCGTGCCGCAGTTCCTCCGCCCCGACGCGCCGCTGATCCCGCAATTCGCCATCCTGATCGCCACCTTCGTGGGCCTCGCCGCCCTGAACGCTCTCGCCTACGCCCTCGTCGCTGACCGTTTGCGCGTGCAGGTTCGCCGTCCGGCCGTCTTGCACTGGATGACCCGCACCGGCGGCGCGGTGCTCATTGCCATGGGCGTGCTGACCGCCGGTCTGCGCAAGGCCACATGACCCCCGAGCATTTCGAACAGGGCCAGTTGGTGGCCGTGCTGACCACACAGCCGCTCGACCGTCTGCTCGACTACAAGGCACCGGAGGGCGGTGTCTGGCTCGGCGCCTATGTCGAAGTCCCCCTCGGCCCGCGCAAGGTGATGGGCGTGGTCTGGGGCCCCGGCAAGGGTGATTATGACCATTCGAAAATCCGCTCGGTCATCCGCACCTTGGACGTGGCCCCGATGCGTCAGGAAATGCGCAGCTTTCTGTCCAAGGCCGCCGACTATACACTGACCCCGATGCCCGCGATGCTTCGTCTGGCCACCCGCGCCCCGGGGCTGGGCGATCCCCCCGGCAAGCGTCTGGTCTATCGCCTCGGCCCCAGCCGCCCCGATCGCATGACCGCCGCCCGCGAAAAGGTGCTCGCCGTCTTCGAGGAATACGGCGGCTTGTCCTTCACGCTGGGCGAGGTGGCCGAGATGGCGGGGGTGGGCACTTCTGTGGTCAAGGGCCTCGTCAAGCTCGGTGCCGTGGCCGAGGAGGAAGCCCCCCGCGACACGCCCTATCCCCCGCTCGACCCCGATCATGGCGGCAAGGATCTGACCCCCGATCAGGCCAAGGGCGCGATGGTCCTGCGCGAAGCGGTCCGCTCTGGCACCTACGGCACCACGTTGCTGCGTGGTGTCACCGGGTCGGGCAAGACCGAGGTCTATCTGGAGGCCGTTGCCGAGTGCCTCCGCATGGGTCGGCAGGCCTTGGTCCTGCTGCCCGAGATTGCCTTATCCGGCGAATTCATCGACCGCGTCGAGGCCCGTTTCGGTATGCGCCCGGCCGAGTGGCATTCCGGCGTGACCAGCACCGAGCGCCGCCGCTGTTGGCGTATGGTCGGCCAGGGCGATGCCCAATTGGTCGTCGGCGCCCGCTCGGCCCTGTTTCTGCCGTTTCGCGATCTGGGCCTTGTCGTTGTCGATGAGGAGCATGACACCTCCTACAAGCAGGAGGACGGCGTCCTCTACAATGCCCGCGACATGACCGTGCTCCGCGCCTCGCTGAACGGGGCCCAGGTGGTGCTCGCCTCGGCCACCCCCAGCCTCGAGAGCTGGGCAAATGTGGAGGCGGGCAAATACGCCCGGCTGGACCTGACCTCTCGGTTTGGTGCTGCCGTGATGCCCAAGATGCGCGCGATAGACATGCGCGCCGAGGATTTGCCGGGTGGCCAGTGGGTCTCGCCCACCCTTGCCAATGGCGTTCGCGACCGCATCGCCAAGGGCGAGCAGGCGTTGTTGTTCATTAACCGCCGTGGCTATGCCCCAGTCACCCTGTGCCGTGCTTGCGGCCATCAGATCGGCTGTGACCATTGCGACGCCCGGATGGTCGAGCACCGCTTCCTCAAGCGCCTGATGTGCCACCAGTGCGGCGAGACGAAGCCGATGCCGACCGTCTGCCCCCATTGCGAGGCGGAGGATCGCTTGTCCCCGGTTGGCCCCGGTGTCGAGCGCCTCGCCGAGGAGGCCGCCGTGCTGTTTCCCGAAGCCCGGATCGCGGTCCTGTCGTCGGACCTCTATGGCTCTGCCCGGGCGCTGAAGGCCCATATCGCAGAGATCGCCGAGGGCGCGGCCGACGTGATCATCGGCACGCAGCTGGTCGCCAAGGGCCATAACTTTCCCAAGCTGACGTTGGTGGGCGTGATTGACGCCGATCTGGGGCTGCAGGGATCGGACCTGCGCGCCGCGGAGCGCACGTTTCAACTGATGCGCCAGGTAGCGGGGCGGGCAGGCCGCGCCGAGGCGCCGGGCGAGGCGGTCCTGCAGACGTTTCAGCCGGAGCATCCGGTAATCCGGGCAATCCTCGCCGGCGACGAGGAGGCGTTCTGGAACGCCGAGGCCGGGGAGCGTCGTGCCGCCGGGGTGCCGCCTTATGGTCGGATGGCGGGAATCGTGCTGAGCAGCACCAATTCGCAGGAGGTCTTTGATCTGGGCGCGGCGATGGCCCGGCAGGACGGACCTCTGCGCCGGATCGGGGCGCAGGTCTACGGCCCCGCGCCCGCCCCGATCGCCCGTGTTCGCGGACGGCACCGGGTGCGGCTGCTGGTGAAGGCCGAGAAATCGGCCCCGTTGCAGGCGGCTTTGGCGGAGTGGGTCGGGCAGTTCCGGCTGCGGGGGGAGTTGCGGATACAGGTCGATATAGATCCGCAGAGTTTTTATTGAGTGGTTGTCGGGCCGAGGATTTCAGACCAGCTCGGGCCCTGCCGCGAGTCTTGACCGGGCTTCGACGGGAACGGGCGGGACGGCGACGACGTGGAGTGATCCTTTTGGCGGTCGTCACCGATTGCCCAAGGTCTGTGCCTGTGTCGCGGTCGGAGCCTCCGGCGGGGATATTTGTGACCCAAAGAAGGGGTGCCGCGGCGCGTTGGATTGACCGTTTTGGGCCGACGGTCTAGGCGGGGAAGAAATCAGGAGGGCCAGATGCCGACATTTACTGCGATCACGACGATGATGGGGCAGGCCCCCGCGGAGGCTCTTGCGGAGGTTTTGGAGGATCTGGATCCGGCGCCTTACGGTGTCGGCACATTCGAGATCGAGGACGACTCCGGTTTGTGGGAGGTCTGCGCGTATTTCGAGGGCGCCCCGGATGCGGTGGTGCTCGACCTGTTGGCGGCGTCTTATGGGGCGAAGCCGTTTGTCATCTCGGAAGTTCCCGATGTGGATTGGGTCGCCCATGTGCGCCGCGAGCTGGCCCCTGTCGAGGCCGGCCGGTTCTTTGTCTATGGCGGCCACGATGCGGACAAGGTGCCCGACGACAGACTGGCGCTCTTGATCGAGGCCTCGATGGCCTTTGGCACCGGACACCATGGCACCACCCTGGGCTGTTTGCGCGCCCTCGACCGTCTGGTCGACGAGGGTTGGGAGGCCAAGGCGGTGGCGGATATCGGCTGCGGCACCGCGGTTCTTGCGATGGCGGCGGCCGCGGTCTGGCCGGAGGCGGGCCCGATTCTGGCCAGTGACATCGATCAGGTGGCCGTGGACGTGGCCCGCACCAATGTGGCGGCGAACGGGATGCAGCACCGGGTGGCCTGCCTCGAGGCGGCGGGCTTTGACGCCCCGGCGCTGCACGATGCCGCCCCCTATGATCTGATCTTTGCGAATATCCTCAAGGGCCCTCTCACCGAGCTTGCCCCCGCGATGGCGGCCCATGTCCGCCCCGGTGGCATCGTGATTCTCTCTGGCTTGTTAACCACGCAGGCGGAGGCGATTCTCGAGGTTTACAAGGGGGTTGGGCTACAATTGCGCCACCGGGAGGACATTGTTGACTGGACGGCGCTGACCCTGAGCCGAGTTTACTGAAATTTGCCGTAATTTCGAGCCGGTTGGGTTAACTGCCCAAGTTTTGCCACAATTGCCGTCGAAAACAGTCTCAGTGAGGCGGGGGCGTCTTACGGAGGCTGCCATGTCTCAGACAGTAGAAAATTTCGATCACCGCCTGAAGCGGGTGATCAAGCGCCACAGCAGAATGCGCGAGAGCGGTATCGTTGCCAAGATCGGCAAGGACGGTTTGATCTCTGCCTATCCGCGGCGTCGGATGCCAAGCTTTCCGTTGCGCGGGTTCATCATCCTGTTCGCGGCGGCGTTCCTCTACAAGGGCTTCTTGCTCGCCTATCTCGGGGCCGCGACCTACGACAACCGCGTGACCGCCTTGGCGGAAGGGTCGATCGTCGAGCAGGCCGGTGCATGGTTCTTGCAGGCCGATCCGGCGACCCAGACGGTCGCCACCGTGATCAAGCCGTTTATCCCGAGCCCCTGAGTGCCGTGACGCGCTCGGCCTGACGGCCGACTGCGTCTCTGCCCTTGGTTTGGACCGGACGACCCAGGTGATGGGCTGTTGCGCGAAAGCGCAGCGGCCTTTGTTCGTTTGGTGGGCGAGGTGTCGAGCAACTACGCGGCCGTGTGTTGCGTGTGACCAAAAGAAAAGGCCGCGTCGGTTTTCCGGCGCGGCCTTTGGTATTTTCTTTTGACGCGTTGCTATGCGCGGTTGATCAGAACCGTGCGCCGCGGGCGGAGATGCTGTCGATGTCGCCACGGCAAAGGCCGATGTCGTCGAGCTCGCGAGCGGTCAGCTTGGACAGCGACTTGCGGGTGATCCGTGCGTCGTTCCATGCGGCCAAGGTGCCGAAAACGCCGGAGAAAAATGAAATGATGCCAGCGGAGCCGCTGACCGAGCGGTTTGTGTCGAGAGTTGTCATTTTGCCTGTTTCCTGTGCGGGGCTGCCCTAAAAAGGTGCAGTGTGTGTTTTCATGAGGGGCAGCTAGTCTCTTATTCCGACTCGGAAAAGAGCCATTATTGCATAGGTCCAATGCGTGCGGTGCATATCGGCGTGGTCCTGTAAGGTAATGTAAACTAAGTGTAAAATTGCCGTGATGGATCTGTCGCCTTTGTCGCGCGACGGGTCGCTATTCGCCCTTGGTTGTGTCGGATTGTGTCAATATTGCCGTTTTGCTCTTGCGACCTGCACGCCCCCGGCTTGGCGCATGTTCGCCTTTTGTGCTAATTGAATCTCAATAACAAATCGCAGCGAGGCGCATATGCGGGTTTTGGGCATCGATCCCGGTCTGAGGAACATGGGCTGGGGGGTGATCGAGTCGGTCGGCTCGAAGGTTCGCCATGTGGCCAACGGCGTCTGCAAATCGGAGGGCGCGGATCTCGCGCTGCGCCTGCTGTCGCTGCATGTGCAGCTGACGCAGGTGATCCGCGATCACGTTCCCGATGTGGCCGCCGTGGAGCAGACCTTTGTCAACCGCGACGGCGCCGGCACCCTGAAGCTGGGCCAAGCCCGCGGCATCGCGTTGCTGGTCCCGGCGCAGGCGGGGCTGACCGTGGGCGAATATGCTCCGAACGCCGTCAAGAAGGCGATTGTGGGCGTGGGTCATGCCGACAAGAAGCAGATCGAGCACATGGTGCGCCTGCATCTGCCGGGCGTGAAGCTGCACGGTCCGGATTCCGCCGATGCCTTGGCGATTGCCATGTGTCATGCCCTGCATCTGCAATCGGCGGGACATTTGGCCCGCGCTGTGCAAAGAGCTCAGGCATGATCGGCAAACTCTCAGGACGCATCGACTATAGGGCCACGGATCACGTGCTGATCGACGTGCGCGGTGTGGGCTATGTCGTCTATGTCTCGGACCGCGTGATGGCGGCGCTGCCCGGCGTGGGCGAGGCGGCGGCCCTCTATACCGACCTGTTGGTCCGCGAGGACATCTTGCAGCTGTTCGGCTTCCTGACCCTGGCTGAGAAGGAGTGGCACCGGTTGCTGACCTCCGTGCAGGGAATCGGGGCGAAGGGATCGCTGGCCATCCTCGGAGCGCTTGGCCCCGATGGCGTCGGCAAGGCGATTGCCTTGGGTGATTGGTCGGCGCTGGCAAAGGCCAAGGGCGTCGGCCCCAAGACGGCGCAGCGCGTGGTCATGGAGTTGAAGGACAAGGCCCCGTCGATGATGGCGATGGTGGGCGGAGCGGCCTCGGTTACCGATGTGCCCGACGAACCGGTTGTCGAGCCCAGCCCGCAGCCGGTTTCGCGCCCGAAGGCGGCGGCCGCCGCGGCACAGAGTTCGGCCCAAGCGGATGCGCTGTCGGCATTGCAGAACCTTGGATACGGCCCGAGCGAAGCGGTGGGCGCCGTTGCGCAGGCCGCAAGTGATGCGCCTGATGCGGAGGCTGCGGCCCTGATCCGGGCGGCGCTGAAGCTCTTGGCGCCGAAAGGGTAGCCGGATGGACGAGACCCGCGACGTCGCCCCTGAGCGCCAGCCCGGAGAGGGCGAGGACCGTGCGCTGCGTCCTCAGCAGCTTGATGAGTTTATTGGCCAAGCTGAAGCACGCGCGAACCTGAAGGTGTTCATCGAGAGCGCCAAGATGCGCGGCGAGGCGATGGATCACACCCTGTTCCACGGCCCCCCCGGATTGGGCAAGACGACGCTGGCCCAGATCATGGCCCGCGAGTTGGGCGTGGGTTTTCGCATGACCTCTGGCCCGGTGCTGGCCAAGGCGGGCGATCTGGCGGCGATCCTTACCAATCTCGAGGCCCGCGATGTGCTGTTCATCGACGAGATCCATCGTCTGAACCCGGCGGTCGAGGAGGTGCTTTACCCGGCGCTGGAGGATTTCGAGCTCGATCTGGTGATCGGCGAAGGCCCGGCCGCCCGCACCGTGCGCATCGAGTTGCAGCCCTTTACGCTGGTGGGGGCGACGACCCGGCTGGGCCTGCTGACCACGCCGCTTCGCGACCGGTTCGGGATCCCCACAAGGCTGGAGTTTTATACCGTTTCGGAGCTCCATGAGATCGTGACACGCGGGGCGCGTCTTATGGGTGCCCCGGCGGCTGTCGATGGCGCCCAGGAGATCGCCAGACGTGCGCGCGGCACCCCCCGCATCGCGGGCCGGTTGCTTCGCCGCGTGGTGGATTTCGCGCTGGTCGAGGGCGATGGCACGGTCACCCGCGAGATCGCCGACCGGGCGCTGACCCGGCTTGGCGTGGATCATCTGGGCCTTGACGGGGCGGACCGCCGTTACCTCCGTCTTGTCGCCGAGAACTATATGGGCGGCCCGGTCGGCATCGAGACGTTGAGTGCCGCGCTGAGCGAAAGCCGCGACGCGCTGGAGGAGGTAATCGAGCCGTTCCTGCTCCAGCAGGGTCTGATCCAGCGCACCCCGCGCGGCCGGATGCTGGCGCAGAAGGCTTGGACGCATCTGGGGCTGGACGTGCCGAAGGGGCAGCAGGATTTCTTTGGCTGACCGGGCTTTGCCTCCGGCGGGGATATTTTAGACCCAAAGAAGCTGATGCCGTGCTCTTGTCTTGCCCCGCCGGATTTGCGACCAGTTGCGCCATGTTGGAGCCATCTGAAATCGAGCCGCTGTTCACCCGCAAGGACGGGTCCTTCGTGTTTGCCCGCTGGGATCGCCCGATCGTGCCGGTGATCTTTGGTGTGGATGACACGACCTTGCCCGCGCTGAAGGGCGCGCTGGAGGCGGTCGTGACCCTTGCGGGCCACAAGATGTCGGATGTGGATGTCGAGTTGGGTGCCAACCTGATGATGTTCTTCGTCTCAGACTGGGCGGAGCTTTCGGGCGTGCCGAATCTGGAGCGGTTGGTCCCGGACCTTGCGCCGTTGCTCGACCGTTTGCAGGCAGCCGAGGCGAACCAGTATCGCATTTTCCGCTTTGACGAGGCCGGCACGATTCGCGCGGCCTTTGTATTTGTTCGCATGGATCAGCATTTGGCGGAGGTCTCGGCGGAGACTCTGGCGCTGTCTCAGGCGGTGCAGGTGATCCTGTTGTGGTCGGATGCGGCCTTTGCCGAGACGTCGCCGCTGCTTGCCGGCCCGAAGGGAGATGTGATGCTGCGACCTGAATTCGGGGCTTTGGTCCGCGCTGCCTATGATCCGGTGTTGCCCCCGGTTTCGCGCGATCCGGCGCTGGCCTATCGGTTGAGCGCCCGGATGGGGCGAACGGCATGACCCATACCTTCGATCTGCGCGTCTACTACGAAGATGTCGATTTGGGCGGCATCGTCTACTACGCCAATTATCTGCGCTTTATCGAGCGCGCCCGCACCGAGTGGATTCGCGAGATGGGAATCGCGCAGGGCGCCCTGAAGGACGAGGCCGGTGTCGTTTTCGTGGTTCGCCGCCTCGAGGCGGATTACCTGAGCCCGGCCCGCTATGACGACCAGTTGCAGGTCCGCACCGCCCTGGTCGAGCATCGCCGCACCAGCCTGACCCTGACCCAAGAGGTCTGGCGTGGTGAGACCCGGATGTTTTCGGCCCTTGTCGTGCTCGTCTCGATGAGCCTTGAGGGCCGCCCGGTGCGCCTTCCGGCGGGACTTCGCCTATAGTCGGGCCGTTGCCGGCCGGAAAACGCAGTCGTGACTGCGGTTGCGTTGGATTTCTGCTGGATGATGCGATAAACAGGGCGTAAGCGGCTGCGCAGACGGCTGCATAAAGCATAATTCGGCGGCAAAAAGAGCAGGCAGATGGAACACGCAAGCGACTTCACGATGTGGGCGTTGTTCGCCCGGGCGACGTTAATCGTAAAATTTGTCATGGTGATGCTCGTGGTGGCGTCTCTGTGGTGTTGGGCGGTGATCGTCGACAAGGCGATTCAGTATCGCAAGGCCCGCAAGGAGGCTGCCGTTTTCGACCGCAGTTTCTGGTCCGGCGAGCCGCTGGATGCTCTGTTCGAGCAGATCGACCCGACCCCGAGCGGTCAGAGCCAGAAGATATTCGCGGCCGGCATGTTGGAGTGGCGCAGATCCCATCGGCAGGACGGTGGTCTGATCGCCGGGGCGCAGGCCCGGATCGACCGCAGCATGGATGTGGCCATCGCCAAGGAGGCCGCAAAGCTGCAGAAGGGTTTGCCCGTTCTTGCCACCACCGGGTCGACCGCCCCCTTCGTGGGCCTTTTCGGCACGGTCTGGGGCATCATGAATGCCTTTATCGAGATCGCCGAAGCCCAGAACACCAACCTTGCCGTCGTGGCCCCCGGTATTGCCGAGGCGTTGCTTGCCACGGGCCTTGGCCTGCTCGCGGCTATTCCTGCCGTGATCTACTATAACAAGCTGAGTGCCGACAGCGACCGTATCGTCGCCGGCTACGAAGCCTTTGCCGACGAGTTCGCCACGATCCTCAGCCGTCAGTTGGATAGCTGAGATGGGGGCCGGAGTCATGAAGGGTGCCGACGACGGTGGCACCCGCCGTCGCCGCCGCCGCGCCCGCAGCCAGCCGATGGCCGAGATCAACGTCACCCCGTTCGTTGACGTGATGTTGGTCCTTTTGATCATTTTCATGGTCGCCGCCCCGTTGCTGACGGTCGGCGTGCCTGTCGAGCTGCCCAAGACCTCTGCCAATGCCCTGCCGAGCGACGAGGAAGAGCCCCTGACCGTGACCATCACCGCCGATGGCGCCTTGATGATCCAGACCACACGCGTGGGCGAGGAGGATTTGATCCCCCGCCTGACCGCGATTGCCACGGAGCGCACCAGCGACCGCATCTTCCTGCGTGCGGACGGGGCGAACGTGTGGAACCGCGTTGCCGAGGTGATGGGTGCGCTGAACGCGGCGGGCTTCTCGAACATCGGTCTGGTCACCGACATCGGCGGCCCGACATTGGATGGCGCGCCGGTTTCGGCGGCCGATCAGTAGAGGCGGGCCGCCCGTGGGCAAGCCATGAGCATCGAAGACGACCTGGAGCCGATCGACGGCGAGCCAGAAACCCGCCGGGTCACCCCCGGCGTGGTGGTGTCGGCTATCGGCCATACGGCTTTGATCCTCTGGCTGCTGGTAGGCTGGGGATTGACCCAGGATCCGTTGCCCTTTGAGGTTACGGAGATCTCCGTCGTGTCGGGCGAGGAATACGCCGCGATCGTCGCCGCGACCTCGCCGCAGCCGCAGGACACCACGCCCGTGGCTCCGACCACCCCCGATACCCCGGCAGTGCCCGAGACCCCGACCGAGACCACCCCGCCGCCCGAGCCCGAGGCCCCGGTGACCCCGCCGCCGCCCGAGCCTGCGCCGGTCCCGCCGGTCGAGGAAATTCCGGTGCCCGCGACGCCCGATCCGCTGCCGCCGCCGCCGCAGGACGTGATCGACCTGCCCCCCGAGGTCGTCGCGCCGGAGCCGCCTGCGCCGCCGCCGTCGGCCGCTATTCCGTCTGTCGCTGTGCGTCCGCAGCCCCGCCCGGCCCCGCGCGTGGCCCCGGAAGCCGCTTTGCCGCCGCCGCCCGAGACCGAAGTGGCCCCGGTGGTGCAGCAGGAGGTCGCCCCCGACGCTCCGGCCGAAGAGGTCGTGGAGGAGGCGCAGGAGGCGACCGCCCCCGAGGAGGCCACGACCGAGATCGTCACCGAGGCCGAGACCCCGTCCGGTGCGGTCGAGACGGCTGTCCGCCCACCGGCCCGCCCGTCGCGCCCGACGCCGCCCGCCGCCGCTCCGGAGACCCCGAGCAGCCCCGCAACGGCGGACAGTCAGAACGCCGACGCCGATGCCATCGCCGCCGCCGTGGCCGCGGCAGCCGCTAGCAACCCCGGACCGCCGATGACCGGTGCGGAGCGTGATGCGTTCCGCCTATCGGTGCAGGGCTGTTGGGTCGTCGACCCCGGCTCTACCGCAGCCCGTGTGACCGTCACCGTCGCCTTCGAACTTGGCCGCGATGGCCGGGTCGTCGGCAACAACGTGATGATGATCAACAACACCGGCGGAGAGCCTGCGGCGGTGCAGACGGCGTTTGAATCCGCCCGCCGCGCCGTCCTGCGCTGTCAGGCCGACGGCTTCCCGCTGCCTGCCGACAAATACGAGCAGTGGCGCCTCGTCGAGATGACGTTCAACCCTGCCGATATGAGGATCAGATGAGGATGCGCGGCCTGTCCCTGCTGATCGCTCTGATCCCGTCGCTGGCGCTTGCCGAAGGCGCGCCGCCGATGACGGATGGCGAGAGGGCGGCATTTGGCGCTGCTGTTTCAGCGTGCTGGATGGTCGATCCGGCATCGCCGGCAGCCGGCGTCTCGGTGACCGTTGCGTTTGCCTTGTCTCCCGAGGGCCGTGTCATCGACAACCGCGTCGAGATGCTGACCCACTCTGACGCTGCCCCGGAGGCGGTGGAGCTGGCGTTTCAGGCGGCGCGCCGCGCGGTTCTGATCTGTCAGGTTGACGGATATGCCCTGCCGGCCGGCAAATACGAGCACTGGCGCGACGTTCGAATGAACTTTACTGCGGTCGAGGCGTTGCCCCAATGACAGTACGGCGTTTTTCGGTCCGCAATTCCCCTATCCCGCGCGACAGCTTTGATGTTGGCTGCGCAGGCCGTATGATGCCCCAAGACCCGTTTATGACGAGGATGCAATGTTCAAAGCTTTTCTGAGCCTTCTGGCTGCGCTGATGCTGGCCTTTCCGGCCGTGGCCCAGACGCCGCTGCGCATCGAGATCACCGAAGGCGTGATCGAACCGCTGCCTTTTGCGGCCCCCTTGTTTCAGGCCGAAACCGCGGGTGCAGAGCAACTGGCCTCTGATATCACCCGCCTCGTCAGTCAGGATTTGACCGGCACCGGCCTGTTTCGCGAGATTCCGGCCTCGGCCTTCATCTCGACGGTGAACAGCTTTGCCCAGCCGGTCGCCTTTGCCGATTGGCGGGCGATCAATGCGCAGGCTCTGGTCGTGGGTGCGGTGTCCGTCAATGGCAGTCAGTTGACGGTGAAGTTCCGCCTCTATGACGTGTTCTCCGGTGCCGAACTGGGCGAGGGTCTGCAATTCGCCGGCACCACCGACGGCTGGCGCCGGATGGCGCACAAGGTCGCCGATGCGGTCTATTCCCGCATCACCGGCGAGAGCGGCTATTTCGACAGCCGCGTCGTCTATGTGGCCGAAAGCGGCCCCAAGGATAACCGCCTGCGTCGCCTTGCCATCATGGATTACGACGGGGCCAATACCCAGTTTCTGACCGACAGCTCTGCCCTTGTGCTGGCCCCGCGCTTTTCGCCCACGGGCGACCGCGTGTCCTATACCAGCTATGAGAGCGGCTTTCCCCGCGTCAACCTTCTGGACGTAGCAAGCGTCGGTCGCCGTCAGTTGAGCACCGCCGAGGGCGATATGGCCTTTTCGCCGCGCTTTTCGCGCGATGGCACCTCGGTGATCTACAGCCTGTCCAATGGCGGCAATACCGACATCTACCGCACCGACCTTGCCTCGGGCACCCATACCCGCCTGACCAACGCGCCGTCGATCGAGACATCGCCGTCGCTGTCGCCCGATGGCACGCAGATCGTCTTCGAGAGCGATCGTTCTGGCAGCCAGCAGCTCTACATCATGCCCGCCTCGGGTGGGGAGCCCCGCCGGATTTCCTTTGGCGAAGGCCGCTATGGCAGCCCGGTCTGGTCCCCGCGCGGCGATCTGGTGGCATTCACCAAGCAGAATGCCGGTCGTTTCCACATCGGTGTGATGCGCACCGATGGCAGCGAAGAGCGCCTGCTGACCGCCAGCTTCCTCGACGAGAGCCCGACATGGGCGCCCAACGGACGCGTGCTGATGTTCACCCGCGAATCCCAAGGTGCCGCCGGTGGCCCATCGCTCTATTCGGTGGACATTTCGGGCCGCAATCTGCGCCAGGTGCCGCTGAGCGGTTTTGCCTCGGACGCCTCCTGGGGCCCGCTTCAGCGCTGAAACGTGGCGTTATCTGCGCCACATTCCACAGGCGCTGCAAAAGTGATACAGAATTGGTTAACGAGCAAACGACAATCAAGGGCGAACCCATGACCAGACTCTTTACAGCCGCGGTGTTGATCGCAGCGATGGGCCTTTCGGCCTGCACCAACCCGGACCGATTTGGCGCCGGGGGCGTCGACCCCAATGCCGGCCTGCCGCCGTCGTCGGCGGTCGATCAGTCGGCTCTTGGCGGTGCAAACGATCCCACGAGCGCCGCCTATTTCAGCCAGACCGTTGGCGACCGGGTTCTATTTCAGGTCGATCAGTTCACCCTGACGCCGCAGGGCATGGCGACGCTGGACGGTCAGGCCCAGTGGTTGATCACCAACACCGACTATCTCGCCGTGATCGAGGGCCATGCCGACGAGCAGGGCACCCGCGAATACAACGTCGCTCTGGGCGGTCGTCGCGCCAATTCGGTGCGTGATTACCTGATCAGCCGTGGTGTTCCGGCCAGTCGTCTGCGCACTGTCAGCTATGGCAAGGAACGCCCGGTCGCTGTGTGTTCGGACGAATCCTGCTATTCTCAGAATCGTCGGGCCGTGACGATCATTTCGATCGGCTCGTTGAGCTAAGCCTTTGGGGGGCTGCATGATGGTGGGACGAAACGCGCTTTTGGCGGTGGTGGCGATGGTTGGCCTTTTGGCCGGCCCTGCTGCCGCGCAGGATCAGAGCCTTGCTGACATCCGTCAGAAGCTGTCGATCCTCTATGTCGAGATTCAATCCCTGCGCAACGAGTTGAACACCTCCGGGCTGGCGACGACCAGCATTTCGGGCAACTCGTCGCTGGAGCGCCTCGACGCCATTGAGGCCGAATTGCAGCGTTTGACCTCGAAGACTGAGGAGCTGGAGTTCCGCATCAACCGCATCACGGTCGATGGCACCAACCGCATCGGCGACCTCGAGTTCCGCCTGTGCGAGCTGGAGGAAGGCTGCGATATCGGCATGTTGGGCGACACCCCGTCGCTTGGCGGTGTCGACAGCGCCGCCGTCGTGCCGACCCCGCAGGACGCCCCTTCGACCGATGGTCCGCAGGTCGCCCTGAGCGAGCAGATTGACTTTGACGGTGCCCAGCAAAAGCTGGTCGACGGCGATTTTCAGGGCGCTGCCGACAGTTTCACCACTTTCGTGCAGGCCTATCCGGCTGGCCCGCTCACTTCGGAGGCCTACTACCTGCGCGGTCAGGCCCTTGAATCCTTGGGCGAGATGAGTGCCGCGGCACGGTCCTACCTCGACGGGTTCTCGGGCGATCCCGAAGGCCCGCTGGCGGCGGATGCCCTGTTCAAGCTCGGCACGTCGCTGGCCGCCTTGGGGCAGGTCTCCGACGCTTGCGTGACCTTGGCCGAAGTGCCGCTGCGCTTTCCGGGCAGCGAAGCGATGGTCGACGCGCAAAGCGCCATGCGGGAATTGGGGTGCAGCTAGACCAAGGCTGGTTGCTGGCGCAGGCCGAAGACGCCCCGCTGCTCCATGTCGTCGATACCGCCTTTCCCAGAACCCCGCCGGAGAAGATCGCGGTCGCCGTCTCGGGCGGGTCTGATTCCACCGCTCTCTTGCATCTGTTTGCCAGATGGGCGGCCCAGACCGGCCATGCGGTGCAGGCCGTCACCCTGAACCACGGTTTGCGCGCCGAAGCCGCCCGCGAGGCCGAGGCCGTCGCCCGCCTTTGCGCCGAACTGGCGGTGCCGCACACAGTCTTGCAGTGGGATGGCGCGGCGGCGAAGGGCAACATTCAGGCCGCCGCCCGCGAGGCCCGCTATCGCCTGATCGCCGATTGGGCGAAAGCGCAGGGCGTTGGAGGCGTCGCGTTGGGTCATACGCAGGACGACATCGCCGAGACCTTTCTGATCCGACTTTCCCGCAAGGCAGGGCTGGACGGTTTGGCCGCGATGCGCCCGCGGTTTGAACGCGATGGCGTCACTTGGGTGCGCCCGCTGTGGCAGCAGAGCCGCGCCGAATTGCGTGATTACCTGATCCGCAATGACGTGACTTGGGTCGACGACCCGAGCAACGAAGACCCCGCCTATGATCGCACCCGCGCCCGTGCTGCGCTGGCTGCGTTGGCCCCTTTGGGCATTGATGCCGAAGGGATCATGCACTCAGCCTTTGCACTGGGTCAGGCCCGCTCGGCGCTGGATTACTACACCCGGAGCGCGGTTGAGGCGCGGATCGAAATTGATCGCGGGGACGTGATTCTTGACTTGGCCGACCCCCACAGCTTGCCCGCTGAGATCGCGCGGCGGCTGAATGTCGCGGCTTTGAAATGGGTCGGTGGCAAGGACTATGGCCCGCGCTGGTCGACGCTGGCGCCGATGGGTTATGCCTTGTCCACCACAGGTAAATTCACGCTTTCGGGGTGTTTGGTCAGCCAAAAGGGCAGCGTGCGAAGGTTTACCCGCGAGCACCAGGCGGTGGCCAAGGTGACCGCGCCATTGGGGGCGGTCTGGGATGGCCGCTGGATCGTCGAGGGGCCGGGCGATTACGAGGTGCGGGCGCTGGGCGAGGCGGTTTCGCAGTGCCCGGAATGGCGCGACAGCGGTCTGCCGCGCCAATCGCTGCTGGCCTCGCCGGCTGTCTGGCAGGGAGACACGCTGATCGCCGCGCCGCTGGCGGGCCTTAACCCCGCGTTTTCCGCGCGGATTGTCGCGGAGTTCCAAGACTCATGGGATTCGCATTGAAGATTGGATTGTAATCTCTACATTACATTCAACCCTCGTGGCGCTATGACGCGCTTCGAGCACTTTTCTGTTTCAAAGGAGATCACCTTGGGCAACGCGCGAAATATCGCCTTTTGGGTTGTGCTGTTCCTCCTTGTTCTGGCCTTGTTCAATCTGTTCAACGGCAATCAGAGCACGCTGCAAACGAACACCCGAAGCTATTCCGATTTTGTCGCGGCCGTGGAATCAGGCGCCGTGGCGCAGGTTACCCTCGACGGCGAGCAGGTGCGCTATCGCGGCACCGATGGCCGTGACTACGTCACCATCAAGCCGCAGGACGCCGAAGTCACCAGCCTGTTGATTGCAGAGGATATTCCGGTGTCTGCCCGCTCGCAGGAGCAGTCCGGTCTGACGACGTTCCTGATGAGCCTGCTGCCGTTCCTGCTGCTGATCGGTGTCTGGATCTACTTCATGAACCGGATGCAGGGTGGCGGCAAAGGCGGGGCGATGGGCTTTGGCAAATCGCGCGCGAAGCTGCTGACCGAAAAGCATGGCCGCGTGACCTTTGACGACGTGGCCGGCATCGACGAGGCCAAGGAAGAGCTCGAAGAGATCGTCGAATTCCTGCGCAATCCGCAGAAATTCAGCCGTCTGGGCGGCAAGATCCCCAAAGGTGCGCTGCTTGTCGGCCCGCCCGGCACCGGTAAGACCCTCTTGGCCCGCGCCATTGCGGGTGAGGCTGGCGTGCCGTTCTTCACAATCTCCGGTTCTGATTTCGTCGAAATGTTTGTCGGTGTGGGTGCATCCCGTGTCCGCGACATGTTCGAGCAGGCCAAGAAGAACGCTCCCTGCATCGTGTTCATCGACGAGATCGACGCTGTCGGTCGGTCGCGTGGCGTCGGCTATGGCGGCGGCAATGACGAGCGTGAGCAGACGTTGAACCAGTTGCTTGTCGAGATGGACGGTTTCGAGGCCAACGAAGGCATCATCATCGTGGCTGCCACCAACCGTCCTGACGTGCTGGACCCTGCGCTGCTGCGCCCCGGTCGCTTTGACCGTCAGGTGACCGTGCCGAACCCGGACATCAAGGGCCGCGAGAAGATCCTCGGTGTGCACGCCCGCAAGGTGCCGCTTGGCCCCGATGTGGACCTGCGCATTATCGCCCGTGGCTGCCCCGGCTTTTCGGGTGCCGATCTGGCCAACCTCGTGAACGAAGCCGCCCTGACCGCCGCCCGTGTGGGCCGCCGGTTCGTGACGATGATCGATTTCGAGAACGCCAAGGACAAGGTCATGATGGGTGCCGAGCGCCGGTCGATGGTGATGTCCGAGGACGAAAAGAAGCTGACCGCTTATCACGAAGCCGGTCACGCCATCGTCGGCCTGAACGTGCCGGAGCATGATCCGATCCACAAGGCGACGATCATCCCGCGCGGTCGTGCGCTGGGTCTGGTCCTGTCGCTGCCCGAGCGGGATCAGTTGAGCGTGTCCTTCACCAAGTACAAGTCCAAGATCGCCATGGCGATGGGCGGCAAGGTGGCGGAAGAGCTGATCTTTGGACCCGAGAACGTGACCTCGGGGGCCACCTCTGACATTCAGCAGGTGACAAAGATCGCCCGTGCGATGGTGACCCAGTTCGGCATGTCCGAGAAGATCGGCCATATCGACTATGCCAACGAGCAGCAGAGCCATCTGGGCGCGTATTCGGGCGGCACCAGCCATTCGGCCGAGACCCAGAAGCTGATCGACGAAGAGGTTCGCCGCATCATCGACGAGGGCTATGACACCGCCAAGCGCATCCTCACCGAGAAGGCCGACGATCTTGAGCGTCTGGCCCAGGGCTTGCTGGAATACGAGACCCTGACCGGCAATGAGATCGGCAAGGTCATCGCGGGTGAGCCGCTCAACCGTGGCGACGACAACGACGACGTCACGCCGCAGGGCCCCGGTGCCTCTGTCACCGCGATCCCCAAGACCAAGGGGCGCAAGAAGTCGGACGATGCCGGCCCCGAGCCAGAGCCGATTGCCTGACTACGACCGTTATCGGATCAAAGCCCCGGCCTTCGCGCCGGGGCTTTTTCGTTTGAGCGCGGCCGTTGCCGTCCTATGCTGCACCAACCGCGCAACACAGGTGGCCCGATGACGCTGAGTGAATTCACCCCGATTGCCGATCTGCTGGCGGCGATGGCCGTGATCCTGACCGTGGCCTTTCTGGCCTATGAGATCCGCGCCAGCCGCAAGCAGGCGGAGCTGTCGAACTGGCGTGAGCTGTTGCAGACTTTGGTCGATTTCAAGTCCTCGACCAACGATCTGGTCTTTGCCGACCTCGTCGAGCGCGGTCATCAGGATTATGCGGCGCTGACCCCGGCCGAGCGCCGCGCCTTTGGCCTGCATCTGGAGCAGGGCGTTCACATCTATGGAAACTTCTTGAAGCATAACAATGATTTGCCCAAGAAGCTGGTTGGCCTGGACGATGCCTGCGCCAACATGTTTCACGATCTGCTGACCACGCCCGGCGGTGCCCAATGGTGGGCGGAGACCCGATCCGCGGGCCGGTTCATGCCCGCGACCTATGCCGTGATCGACGAGATCCTCCGCAAGGGCCGCCGCCCGACGGCGCCGCCGCTTCCGGGTTGAGATTTCCGTGCTTGGGTGCTTTGTCTGGCCCGACCGCACAGGAGATTGCCGATGCCCGCCTTGGAGCCCACCGACGTTATTGGCACGATCACATGGCTGGGCCATGTGCCGCACCGCAAAGTGGAAAACTATGTCGACGGTGCGCCGCTGACCGAGATGCCGCTCAGCTTTGCGGGGCTGGAGGGCGAGGTCCATGCCGGGTTAACCCGCCCGTCGTGCAGCCGTGTCCTCAAGCAATACAAGCGCAACACCGAGATCCGCAACGTCCGCCAGTTGAGCATCGTCAGCGCCGAGGAACTGGCCGAGATTGCCGCGGACCTCGGCCTTGAGGCGATCGACCCGGTGTGGATGGGGGCCAGCGTGGTGATCGAGGGCATCCCCGATTTCACGCATATCCCGCCGTCGTCCCGGCTTCAGGCCGAAGGCGGCTGCACCCTGACCGTCGATATGCTGAACATGCCCTGCCAGCTTCCTGCTCGGACGATCGAAACCGCCCGCCCCGGGCATGGCAAACGCTTCAAGACTGCCGCCAAGGGTAAGCGCGGGGTGACCGCATGGGTCGAGCGCGAAGGGGTGCTGCGCCTTGGTGCGACCGTCCGCCTGCACGTTCCCACACAGCGGCCGTGGCGTGCGCCTGTCGCCGGTTGACCCCTCGTCGGGCCGATAAATCCCGCCTGCGCCGATTCCGGGGCCGGAAATGTCGGTAAAGCGGTTCGCCGCCGCGCCGCGCCAACGTAAAACCCAAGTCAGGGACCGGGCCATGTCGCGCCCGGAGGAGGAGCCTTTGATGACATACAAGACCGATATCGAGATTGCCCGCGACGCCCAGAAACGCCCGATTCAGGAGATCGGTGCGAAACTTGGTATCGGTGCAGAGGATTTGCTGCCCTACGGCCACGACAAGGCCAAGGTCAGCCAGAGCTTTATCAACTCTGTGCAGGACCGTCCGAACGGCAAGCTCGTCTTGGTCACCGCCATCAACCCGACCCCTGCGGGCGAGGGCAAGACGACCACGACCGTCGGTCTGGGCGACGGGCTGAACCGCATCGGCAAGAAGGCGGCGATCTGTATCCGCGAGGCCAGCCTTGGCCCGAACTTCGGCATGAAGGGCGGGGCCGCGGGGGGCGGCTTGGCTCAGGTGGTGCCGATGGAGGATATGAACCTGCATTTTACCGGCGATTTCCATGCCATCACGAGTGCTCATAACCTACTGTCGGCAATGATCGACAACCATATCTATTGGGGCAACGAGCTGGAGATCGACATTCGTCGCATCGTATGGCGCCGTGTTCTCGATATGAACGACCGGGCGCTTCGCCAGATCACCGCGTCGCTAGGTGGCGTTGCCAACGGATTTCCGCGCGAGACCGGGTTTGACATCACCGTCGCCTCCGAGGTGATGGCGATCCTCTGTCTGGCCCGTGATCTGGCCGATTTGCAGGAGCGGTTGGGCAATATGATCGTGGCCTATCGCCGCGACCGCTCGCCCGTTTTTTGCCGCGATATCAAGGCCGATGGCGCGATGACGGTGCTCCTCAAGGATGCGATGCAGCCGAACCTCGTGCAGACGCTGGAGAACAACCCCGCCTTCGTGCATGGCGGCCCGTTCGCCAACATCGCCCATGGCTGCAACTCCGTCACCGCGACCACGACCGCCCTGAAGATCGCCGACTACGTGGTGACAGAGGCCGGTTTTGGGGCCGATCTGGGTGCCGAGAAGTTCATGAACATCAAGTGCCGCAAGGCCGGCCTCGCCCCGGATGCGGTTGTCCTTGTGGCCACGGTCCGCGCCATGAAGATGAACGGCGGCGTGGCCAAGGCCGATCTGGGCGAGGAGAACGTCGCCGCTGTGGAGGCCGGTTGCCCGAACCTTGGCCGCCATCTGGCCAACCTCAAGAGCTTTGGCGTGCCGGTCGTCGTCGCCATCAACCATTTCGTCACCGACACGGAGGCCGAGGTGAAGGCGGTGCAGGACTATATCGCCGCGCAGGGGGCCGAGGCGATCGAGTGCCGCCACTGGGCGATGGGCTCCGAAGGGATCGAGGATTTGGCCCGCAAGGTCGTGGAACTGGCCGAGGGTGGCACTTCTGCCTTTGCGCCGCTCTATCCCGACGACATGCCCTTGATGAAGAAGGTCGAAACCATCGCCAAGCGCATCTACCACGCGGACGCGGTGTTGGCCGACAAGTCGGTCCGCAACCAGCTTGCCGCCTGGGAAGAGCAGGGCTATGGCCATCTGCCGATCTGCATGGCCAAGACCCAGTATTCGTTCTCGACCGATCCCAACCTGCGCGGCGCTCCGACCGGCCATTCGGTGCCGATCCGCGAGGTTCGATTGTCCGCCGGTGCCGGATTTGTCGTGGTGATCTGCGGAGAGATCATGACAATGCCCGGACTTCCGCGTATTCCGTCCGCGGAATCGATCCGGCTGAACGACGACGGCCAGATCGAAGGGTTGTTCTGACCCTGCACGGAGCGCCTGAGAACAAGGAGACGACCATGACCGCCACGCTTATCGACGGCAAGGCCTTTGCCGCGGGCATCCGTGCTCGGGTGGCCGATCACGTGACCCGCATCCGCGAAGAGGCCGGGGTGACCCCCGGTCTGGCCGTGGTGCTGGTGGGCGAGGATCCGGCCAGTCAGGTCTATGTCCGCTCCAAGGGCAAACAGACCGTCGAGGTGGGCATGGCATCGTTCGAGCACAAGCTCGACGCCGAGACCGACGAGGCGACGTTGCTCGACCTCATTGCCCGGCTGAACGCCGATCCTGCCGTTCACGGCATCTTGGTCCAACTGCCTCTGCCGCCGCATCTGGACAGCGATCTGGTGATCAACAGCATCGACCCGGCCAAGGATGTGGACGGGTTTCATATCTCGAACGTCGGTCTGCTTGGCACCGGCCAGAAGGCCATGGTCCCCTGCACTCCGCTGGGCAGCCTGATGATGCTGCGCGATCATCACGGCAGCCTGTCGGGGATGAATGCCGTCGTGATTGGCCGGTCCAACATCGTGGGCAAGCCGATGGCGATGCTTCTCCTGGGCGATAGCTGCACGGTGACTGTCGCGCACAGCCGCACCAAGGATCTGCCCGCTGTCGTCCGCCGGGCCGATATCGTCGTCGCCGCCGTCGGCCGCCCCGAAATGGTGCAGGGCGACTGGATCAAGCCGGGTGCGACCGTCATCGACGTGGGCATCAACCGCATCCCCGCAGAGGGCGGCAAGACCCGCCTTGTCGGCGACGTGCATTTCGACAGCGCGGTGCAGGTGGCGGGGGCCATCACCCCGGTGCCGGGTGGCGTCGGCCCGATGACGATCGCCTGCCTTCTGGCCAATACGCTGACCGCCTGCTGCCGCGCACATGGCCTTGTCGAGCCCGAGGGTCTGACCGCCTAGACCCGCAAAACACGCCGTTTCCCGATGGAAATGGGGAGTTTTGGGTATGGTTTCCCCTACCTTCGCAACGTCATAAGGTTTCATGCTTGTTTTGACGGTGCTTTGGGGTCAACCTCCTTTCGATGCCGGAAAAAGAGACAAGGGTGGGAAAAGTTGGCAGGACTACGTGACGAATTTCTAGTGCTTCTGAGAGCACCGGTTGCTCCTTGGATCTGGTTCGTTTCGTCTGTCCTGACCGTTGTGGCTGGCCCTTTCGGCACCTACGATTCCATGGCTCTGCCGATCCGCGTCTTGTTCTGGCCGAGCACGATCGCGGTGGCTCTCGTGGTGGCCTACGGCTTGTGCGCGATGCTTTTCGCGCTGGCGCCGAAGCTGAACCATTGGCTTCATGACGGGATCATTTCCGTCCTGTTCTCGCTGCTGTTTACCCCGGTCGTGTCGATCGCGCTGACGATGTCGACGTCCAACACATTGCCGTTTCCAAACCTGTTGATCGAAGTGTTTTCGATCACGGCCTGCATTGCACTGCTGCAACGGGTGATCAAGATCAACTGGCCCAGCATGGCCAATGCCGATCAGCCTGCCGTGGTCGAAGAGCCAGCCGAGCCGCGCCTGCTCCGCCGTCTGGAGGGCGTGACCGCCAAGGACATTTTGCGCATGACGGTGCAGGATCACTATGTCGAGGTCGTTATGCTCGGCAAGCCGAGCCAACGCATCCTGATGCGCTTTGGCGACGCGGTCGAAGAGGCAGAGGAACTGGACGGATTTTGCGTGCACCGTTCGCATTGGGTCGTCCGCTCGTCGATCCTTGGCGTCGTGACGGAGAACGGCCGCGAGATGGTCGAGATGATCGACGGCAGCCGCGTCCCTGTCAGCCGAACTTACCGGCCAAACCTGATCGCCGCGGGCCTGATCTCCGCAGAGAAGAAGCAGGTAGCGGGCTGAGGATCGCCCGTTTGCCGGTGAGCACGGCATAGGCGCGCGCATCGAACAGCCCCCGCAGCGTCGGATCGAGCGCCGACATGCCCCCGGTATAGGCCCCGTAGGCGGGCAGGATGCACCGCGCACCATCAAACACGAAGCACCGTCGCGCTGGCCCCGCCAGCGAAAGTTTCGGATGGTAGTGCCCCGAGATCTCGCCTTGCGGATCGGCGGTCGCGATATGCCGGTAGGTGAGCCCGTCCACGGTGATTTCGGCCAGATGGCTGCCGCCCAGATCGACGGGGCCGGGATCGTGGTTGCCCTCGATCCAGATCCAGCGTCGGCCGGCCTGAAGCTGGAGCAGCAAGGTCCGGCAATCTTCTTCCAGCGCCTCGGCCCCGGCCAGATCGTCGAAGCTGTCCCCGAGGCAGATCACGCTATGCGCCTTTGTCGCCTCGATATCCGCCGCCAGCCTGTCGAGCGTGGCCCGGTTCTCGTAGGGCGGCAGCATCGGCCCCGCCGTGCGCGCGACCCGTTCTGACCGGCACAGGTGCAGATCGGAGACGCAGAGCAGGCCGGCGCTCCGATCCCAGAGCGCCCCGGAGGGCAGGGCGGTCAGCATGGCGCCGCAGAGGGGGAAATCAACGCTGTTCATGCTGTGTTCTTACCGGCCTTTGTGCCGACGTGAAAGCGCCATGGCGCCTTGGCCGTGCATGGCGACGCTGGCCAATGCCTTGATGCTCCGCTAGGACTCGACTGGGATCGTCAGGGGATGTCTGTGTCTAGCCCGGAGAACATCTTTCGCCAGTTCGGCGTCACGCAGGATCTGCTGGGTCGCAACGGTGTCGATCTTGCGGCGGGCCATGAACAGGGCCGGGCCAAGCGCGCCCGAATCCTGCAATCCCTCAAGCGAATCGCGCCGCGCCCCTGCGGCGTCGAGCTGGTCCGTATCGGTCCGGCGGACGACGGCGGCTATCTGGTTCCGGACGATCTGGACGGGATCGAAGCCTGCTTTTCCCCCGGCTGCGACAATTTCAAGGATTTCGAGGATCAGTTGGTCCGCGATCACGGAATCAAGACGTTCATCTGTGACAACTCTTCGGATATCGGCTCCTTTCGCACGCCTCTGATCGAGGGAATGCAGAGCTTTGAAAAGAAGTGGCTGGATGTCGCGCCGGCGGAGGATGCCATCGTTCTGGACGATTGGGTCCGCGAGAATACCGCGCCCGACACCGATCTGATCCTGCAGATGGACATCGAGGGTGCGGAATATCGCAACCTGATGAATGCCAGCCCGGAGACGCTGCGCCGGTTTCGCATCATCGTCATCGAGATCCATTGTCTGCATCTGCTGCCTGACTTTGCGTTTCTGGATGCCGTTTTCGATCCCGCCATGGCGAAGCTCGAACAGGATTTCACCTGCGTGCACATCCATCCCAACAATTTCCGCACCGAAGAGATGATCGTGTCGAACCTGCTGATCTCGCGGGTCATGGAGCTGACATTTCTGCGCAAGGATCGTGTCCGTGAGGCGCAGTTGCCCCTCGTGCTTCCGCATCCTCTGGACCGGGTCAACGTGCCGGACTATCCGCCTGTGGCGCTCGCCCCGGTCTTTCTGGCCCATGCGGACCGCGACGCCTCGCATGTGCAGCGCCTGCGCCACGAGATCGCGTGGCACCATGCCAGACTGCACGAGTTGGAAGCGCAGCTTGCCGCGCTGGACTAGGCTCCTCCGTCGTCCAGCCCCGCCTCTTGCATCAGCTTGGCCGCTGTCTCCGCGACGATCCTGTCCCGGCCCTCGCCGGCAATCGGCACCCGCCCGACCTCGAGCAGCATGGGCGCGGCCAGCGGCGTGACCCGGTCGAGCGTCACATGGTCGATCCGTCCCGCTGTCCGTGCGATCATCTCTTCGATCCTCCCGAAATCGACGAGCCCCTGAAGGGCTTCCTCGCGGGTGATCCGCATCATCAGGTGATCGGGATCGTACTTGTGCAGGGTGTCGTAGAGGATGTCGCTGGAAAACGTGGCCTGCCGCCCGGTCTTCTTGCCCTGTGGCTGGTTGCGCTCGATCAGCCCGGCGATGTTGGCGACGGTCCGAAAGGTCTTTTTCATCACCGCGTTGCCGGACAGCCATGTCTCGAACCCGTCGCGCAGGTTCTCGCCGGTAAACAGCGGCGTCGGGTCGTCCACCCGTTCCAGCCCCCAGACCAGCGTGGCGTAGTCCGTGGCGACAAAGCCCAGCGGGCTCAGCCCCAGATCCTCCATCCGTTTGGTGACGAGCAGCCCCAGCGTTTGCTGGGCATTCCGTCCGGCAAAGCCGTAGAAGCAGGTGTGCTCGCGCCCATCGAAGGGGAAGGATTCCACGAGGATCCTGTCTGCTTCGGGCATCCGGCTGACCTCGCGTTGCAGCGCCAGCCAATCGGCGGTGTGCTGCGGCAATTCGGGCCACGTATCTTGCTGAAACATCCGCAGGATCCGCGCCTGAAGCTGGGTCGAGGTGGCGAATTTGGTGCCCATGAAGGTGGCGATCTTGGGCTTTTTGTCCGCCCGGCGGCTGACCTCGACGGTCATCTCGCGCAAACCCTCGTAGCGCACCACCTGCCCGCCGATCAGGAAGGTGTCGCCGGGCGTCAGCGTGGCGGCAAAGCTCTCTTCGATCTCGCCCAGCGGTTTGAAGCTGCCCTTGAACCGCACCTTGAGCGTGTCAGTGTCCTGAATCGTCCCGATGTTCATGCGGATCCGCAGCGCCGAGCGCGGGTCGCGCAGGTGCCAGAGCCCATCGGTTTCCTTGAGCCGTTGCCAACGGTCGTAGGCCCGGAGCGCATAGCCGCCGGTGGCGCAGAACTCGAGGCAGTCGTCGAAGGCGGCGCGCGACAGGTCGGAGTAGGCACCGACGGTTTTGACTTCGCGGAACAGCTCCGTGGCGTAGAACGGTCCGGCGCAGGCCCGGATCAGAATGTGCTGGCAGAGCACGTCACGGGGGCCGGGGCCGCGTGGGTCTCCGTCGAGGTCATGCTCGCGGGCCGCCTCCAGGGCGGCGACGCATTCGACGATCTCGAACCGGTTGGCGGGCACCAGCAGCGCCTTGGAGGGCGCGTTGTAGCGGTGGTTGGCCCGCCCGATCCGCTGGATCAGCCGCTTGACGTTTTTCGGAGCGCCGATCTGGATCACCAGATCGACGTCGCCCCAGTCGATGCCGAGATCGAGCGAGCCGGTGCAGACGATGGCCCGCAGGTGCCCGGCGACCATCGCGGATTCCACCTTGGCCCGCTGTTCCCGGTCGAGGCTGCCGTGGTGGATGCCGATCGGCAGATCGTCGGTATTGGCGAGCCAGAGGTTGTGAAAGAAGATCTCGGCCTGCGCGCGGGTGTTGTGAAAGATCAGCGTCGTCTTGTGCCGTTTGACCTGCTCGAGCACGGCGGGGATCGCGTAGGCCGCACCGCCGCCGGCCCAGGGCGGAAGCTCTTCGGTCGTCAGCATCGAGATATCCGGGTTCGGCCCCGGATCGGCGTGCAGGATCTCGCAAGCGTCGGGGTGCCGTGCCAGTTGCCGGGCGATGGCGTCCGGGTCTTCGACGGTGGCCGACAGCCCGACGCGGCGCAGGCCGGGGGCCATCGCCTGCAGCCGCGACAGGGCGAGCATCAGTTGATCGCCCCGCTTGCTCTCTGACAATGCGTGGATTTCGTCGATGATCACCCGGCTGAGCCCTGCGAACATCCGCGGGGCGTCTTCGTAGCTGGTGAGCAGGGCGAGGCTTTCGGGCGTCGTCAGCAGGATGTGGGGCGGATCGGCCCTTTGGCGCCGCTTCTTTGTGTAGGAGGTGTCTCCGGTTCGGTCTTCGATCCTAATGGGCAGCCCCATTTCGGTGACGGGGGTCGTCAGGTTGCGCTTTATGTCGGCCGCGAGCGCCTTGAGCGGGCTGACGTAGAGCGTGTGCAGCCCTTGGTGCGTGCCATCGGCCAGTTCGGCGAGGCTGGGCAGGAAGCCCGCCAGCGTCTTGCCCCCGCCGGTGGGGGCGATGAGCAGCAGGGCAGGGGCGTCGGCCCGGTCGAGCATCGCCTGCTGGTGCGGGTGGAGCGCCCATCCGCGGGAGGTGAACCAGTCGTGAAAGGCGGGGGGCAGGGCGGTCATGGCCTATAGGTGGCAGTGCACGCAGCGGCGTCAAGGTAAGTTGGGTTTAAACCCACCTTACACGTAGGGTGGATTTTGACCCACCTTACGTGACGGCGACGTGGAATTGACGGATTGGCCTGTTCTTGTAGAGTCCGGGACAGCTTGGTGCGGAGGTGGCGAATGGATATCGAAAAACAGCCGCATGTCGACTTCTTTTATCTGGTGCATGACTCGATGACGGAGGGCGATATTGCGATGTTGGAATTGATCGCCACAGAGAACCCGCCGTTTCCGTTGGGGCTCGACGATTTACTCAGCCGCCAATGGCTGACCAATGCGATCCACACCTGCAATCTCGACACGATTGCGTGGGTCCTGAGCAAGGGGCCGGACGTCAACTATCAGGACGGTGAGGGATATATCCCGCTGAAATCCGCGCTTGAGGTGGAGACAGAGTCGCTGCCGTTGAAGGTGAACAAGTCGGATCTGACGATTGCGATCATTGATCTGTTGCTCGCGGCGGGCGCGCGGATAAATCAGCGGATGACTTTGGATGAGACAGTTTTGCATGCGGCTGTTTTTCGGTCGTCTCCGAAGGTCATTGCCCATCTTTTGGCGTGTGGGGCCGATCCGCATGCGGAGGATGCGGAGCATATATCCGGGAAGCCTATTGATTTGGTGCGGTATGCGCGGGCGCCAAAAGAGGTCGAGGCACTTTTGAAAGAGGCCATGAGGCGGCGGTAGGGATTGGTTGGGGATGACCTCGGCCGGGTGCCGGCCGCAATTGGCCCGAAGAGGGCCAATCGCTTTCCCGCACTGTCGCTAAATCGCCTTGCGATTTCGCGCTAATGCACGATTTCTTCTTCGCGGACGAACATGTTGGCCCATGCCCGGTCGATGAGTTCGGGGGACATCTGGTAGGGGATGCCCTCGAATTCGCAGATCGAGATCATCTGGTCGATCAGGAAGATCGGCTGATAGTTGGCGTAGATGTTGTCGATCGTGGGGTATTTCACCTGCAACAGATGGATCAGCGCCTCTTCGTCGAGCGGCATCTTGCGCTTGCGGGCGACCATCGCGAAGATCTTGAGGAAGTCCTCCTGATCGGGGCCGTCGACCTTGATTTTGAAGAAGATCCGGCGAAGGGCCGCTTTGTCGAAGATTTCGTTGGGGTGGAAGTTGGTCGAGAAGATCACCAGCGTGTCGAAAGGCACCTCGAACTTCTCACCCGATTGCAGGGCCAGAATGTCGCGGTTTTCTTCGAGCGGCACGATCCAGCGGTTGACGATGGCCTGCGGCGGTTCTTTCTGGCGGCCAAGGTCGTCGACGATGAAGATGCCGCCGGTGGATTTCATTTGCAGCGGCGCCTGATAGGTCCGCGCGACGGGGTTGTAGACCAGATCGAGCATCGACAACGACAGTTCACCGCCCGTCACGACGGTGGGCCGTTCGCAGCGCACATAGCGCGTGTCGAACCGGCCGGAGGTGCGGCGGAGCGCGTTGGGGTCGTCCACGTCCTCTTCGGCGGCCGAGTGCACGATGGGGTCATAGACGGTGATCACCTGACCGGCGTATTCGATGGCGCGAGGCACATAGATCTTGTCGCCGAGCGCATCCCGAATACCGTTGGAGATCGAGGATTTCCCGTTGCCGGGCGGGCCATACATCAGGATCGAGCGACCGGCGCCGACGGCGGGGCCGAGGTGGTCGAGCAGCTCCTTGGGCAGGATCAGGTGCCCCATCGCGGCGAGGAGTTGATCCCGCGTGACCTGAATGTTGCGGATTGATTGCCGTTGCACCTGTTCGCGGTAAACGTCGAGCGGGACCGGCATCGCCCCGAAATATTCCGACTGCGACAGCGCGTCGAGGGCGCGGGCCTTGCCGGCATCGGTGAGCTGATAGGCCATTTCGGCGCTGGAGGTGGCGTGCATGGTGCCCATCGCTTCGAGCAGCTTCTGGCTGCGCGCGAGGTCGACAAGCTCTTGCGTGACCGGGATCGGCAGGCAGATCGCCCGCGCCAGTTCGGTCACATGCGTCACGTTCTTGCGGAACATGGTCTTGAGCAGGATGTCCCGCATCATCACGAGCGGGAGTTGCATCCCGTCGATGGTTTTCGGTGCGGGTGGCGCCATGACGCCGCTGACTTGCATATTCATTGTGCTCTGCCCCATTGGCCAAAAGGGTCCACGCCCGCGCGGGTGTGGAGGTTGGCCCGATTAAGCAGGCCCTTTGTGGCGAAATGAGGGAGGCTGTGGTGCGGTTCTGCGGCGTCGTACGGCCGTCAGCCCCGGATGACGGCCAACACCAGATACCCGGTGAGCGTGGCCGCCAGAGGCAGCCCCATCGGGAACCGTTTGCCTTGCGACCAGCTTTTCCAATCGGGCGCCAGATTGCGCAGCGGCGTGGCCTTGGCGATCCGGTGTCCGATGACGCTGACCAGCACGAAGACGGTGAACAGCGAGAGCACGATGGTCCAATCGCCAAGGGCGATGAAGGGTGCTGCGGCGGCCGAGAACTTGGCGTCACCGGCCCCGAGCAGCCGGGCGGCGTTCATCGCGATTCCGATGACCAGCACCACGACCAGATGCGACCAGCGCCAGAGGTAATCCGGGAACGGCAGGGCCAGCAGCCCCAGCACCGCAAAGGCCGCGACCAAGGCGTATACCGCCTTGTTCGGGATGATCATCTTGGACAGGTCCGAATAGGCCACGTAGAGGCTGATCGGGATGACGGCGGGCAGAAACCAGAGGGCCGTGGTCGCGGTGGTGATCAAGTCGCGTCATCCTCGAGCGCCCGAAGCGCCCGGACGGCCTCTTCGAAGTGCTGCGGATGGGTTTCGATCGCTTCTTGCAGCAGACCCTTGCCGATGGTCAGATCGCTTTGCTTGATCGCTGTCAGCGCCAGAGTGTAGAGCAGCTGCGCCCGTTCGATCTGGGTCATCGCGATGACCGGCAGATCGTAGTTGCGCTGCGCCCCACGGGCCAGAACGAGGTTGTTCTTGGCGGTGAACAGGTTGGGTTCGTGCCGCAGGGCGTCGGTGAACAGCCGCTCTGCATCCCGGTAATCACCGCGCGTCAGCTTGGAAAAGCCCCAGTTATTCAGCACGCCGGCCGGGGTTGTCGTCAGCCCCACGGCGATTTCATAGAAGCTGTCGGCGTTGCCCCATTCCTCGTTGCTGTCGGCGACCATGGCTTCGAGCCGGTAGCGTTTGAACGTCTCGTGGGTGGGCGGCACGCTGTCGAGCACGGCTTCGGCTTCGTCCCAGCGGTTGGCCCGGATCAGCGCATCGGCCAGTTCCACGCTGTCGGACGGCGTCGCCTCGGGGTGGGCGACCACGTTCTGCCATGCGGGGATCGCCTCGGTCGGGCGCCCGGCCCGGATCATCGACAGGCCAAGCCCGCGCATGAGGTCGATCCTGTCGGGGTTATCGGCCAGCGACCGCTGGAAGTAGGCGACCGCTTCGTTCGGGTCGGCCACGGTCAGCATCACGTCGTTGAGGTTGGATTCATCAACCACGTTGACGTCCTGCAAAGCCCGGCTGACTTCTGCGTCGCTGGTGGAGTCACAGGCCACGAGGGCGATCAGCCCAGCGACCGGGATTAGAAACCTGATGGGGTGGCGCATTTAGTGCGTCCTCTTGCTGCTCTTGCCTCTCAGAGTGGTTCGACGTCGTCGTTGCCGTAAACCAATTGGAACTGTTCGTTCTCTTGAGAGGGAAGGTAGCCCGGATTTTCCAGTTTTGCGAGCGCCAAGGCGAGGTTAGCCCGAATTTCGTCGCTATTGCCGTTGTCCGTGGCAAAAGCGCGACGGAACGTCTCGGCCGCTTCGGCGGTTTTGCCCCGTTCCATGAGGATCACGCCCAGATTGTTCCAGGCGGCGGCGAAGGTCGGATCTTCCTCGACGGCCCGTCGCAGTAGCGTTTCGGCCTGACCGAGCCGCCCCAACCGCAGATTGGCGGACCCCAGAGCCGAGAGCGTGTCGACGTTGAGCCCCTGTTGCCCGGCGGCCCGGGTATAGGCTTCGAGGGCGAGCTCGAACTCGTTGGCCTCCATCAGCCGGTGCCCGACGACCATCGGATCGACCTCGGCCCCGCGCGGCGCCACGCCCGGCGCGTAGATCCCGTCTGGCGACGCGCCAAAGCCGCCTGACGTGCAGGCGGCCAAAGCGGTCAGAGCCGCGACTAAGACTGTTCTATGCCAGCGCATCGGCCTCTTGTGGCCGGTTGCTCCGGCCCTGTTATGGCAACTCGCCGCCCAAGATTGTCGAAATCTCGTAGATCGACGGCCCGATCAGAATGATCAGAAGCGGCGGAACCGTCAACATCATGGTGGCCAGTGTCATCTTGGTGGGCAATTTATTTGCCTTTTCTTCGGCACGCATGACACGTTTGTCACGCATTTCCGCAGAGAACACCCGCAGGGCTTCGGCAATCGAGGTGCCGAACTGCTGCGACTGGATCAACACGGTCACAAAGGAGGACACGTCCGGCACGCCGCACCGTTCGGACATGTCGCGCAGCACGCTGACCTTGTCCTTGCCGGCCTTCATCTCGTAGCTGACCAGCTGGTATTCATCGGCCAGATCAGGGAAACCGGCCCGCAGCTCGACCGAAACCCGGATGATCGCCTGATCGAGCGATTGCCCGGCCTCGACGCAGACCAGCATCATGTCGAGGCTGTCGGGAAAGCCGTTGACGATGTTTTCCTGCCGCGTCGCCTGCCGCCGGGTGACCCAGTATTTGGGCAGCATGTAGCCGGCGCCGCCTGGCCCGAGCGTGTAGAGGATCATCTGCGCGGTCGAGGGTTCGCCCGTGGCCGAGATGTAGATCGCGTAGATCACGCCCCCGATCAGGAACATCACGCCGAGCGTGAACTGCATGAAGTGGTAGATCCGCACCGCGTTCTTGGTCCGGTAGCCGGCCTGAAGCAGTTTGAGTCGCACCGCCGAGTAGGCTTCTTCATCCTGCGGTTCGAGGAAGTTGGAGAATTTCTCCAGCTTGTCCTTGCCGCCTGCCTGCCGCAACCGTTCGGCCTTTGGATTGGCCTCGGCCTTGGCCCGGTTCGCCGGGTTGAGCTTGTCGAGCGGGTCGACCTGCTTTTTCATCAGGGTGGGCAGGGTGACACCGATCAGGATGAGCCCCAGAAAGCCGACCACGATCAGCGGCCCGAAGGGGCCGAGCAGGTCGGTCAGCAGTGTCTGAATGTTGGTCACAGCTTCCATGGTGTCCTCTCAGACCTTGATGTTGACGAGGCTTTTCATGACGAAGACGTTCGCCACGAGGAAAGCGGCCACGGCCAGACAGGCCGGAACGAAGACATCCGTGTCTTTGACGTCGTCATAATAGTTCGGCTCGATCAGGTTGATCGCCACCAGTGCCAGCAGGGGGAAGCCGGACAGGAACGTGCCTGACCACTTCGCCTCGGCGGTGATCGCCTTGACCCGCCGGAACAGCTTGAACCGCGCCCGGATCACCTTGGCCAGACCGTCGAGGATCTCGGCGAGGTTACCACCGGCGGTTTGCTGGATCGAAACCGCCACGGCCAGGAAGCGCAAATCCTGCATGTCGATCCGTTCGGCCATGGTCTTGAGCGCGTCGCCGAGATCCCGCCCGTAGGCCGCCTCGTCCGCGATCACGCCCATTTCGGACCCCAGCGGATCGGGCACCTCCTTGGCGACGATACCGATGGCCGAGCTGAACGGGTGCCCCACGCGGAGCGACCGCACCATCAGTTCGACCGCGTCGGGCAGTTGCTCTTCGATCATCGCGGACCGTTTCTTGGCCTTGTTGTCGACCCAGAGATAGACGCCGCCGACCCCCATCAGCAGCGACACGGCCGCCCGCACCGGGGTTTCGGTATCTGTGCCGATGGTCAGCCCCATGAAGGCCACGAAGGCGAGCACGCCCATGATCAGCATCAACTGAACCGGCGAAAAGGCGATGTTCGCCTTTTGCGCCTTGTTGGCGAGGATCGAATAGAGCGGGATGCTCTGAGATTTCATGTGCTGGGTCATCTCCTTGCGGAGTTGTTCCAGCACCTGTTCGCGGTTGCCGCCCTTGTCGAGCAGCTCCAACCGCCGGTTGACCCGGTTGTTGAGGCTGATCGATTTGCCAAAGACCGTCAGATACAGGCCCTCGACCAGCAACAGAACAGCGACGAATATGAGGCCGTAGATAATTGGTTCGGCTGATATTTCCATGAGATCTACTCTGCTGCGAAGGGTTCAAAGATCGAGGCGGGAAGGTCGTAGCCCCAGAGGCGGAACCGCTCGGAGAAGTGGCTGCGCACACCGGTTGCGGTGAAGTGACCAATGATCTTGTTGTCCGGCGTCAGGCCGACCCGCTGATAGCGGAAGACTTCCTGCATCGAGATGACTTCACCTTCCATGCCGGTGATCTCGGTGATCGACGTCATGCGCCGCGAACCGTCCTGCAGACGCGAGGCCTGCACGATCAGGTTCACAGCCGAGGCGATCTGGGACCGGATCGCCTTGATCGGCATTTCGATGCCGGCCATCGCGATCATGTTTTCCAGACGGCTGATCCCGTCCCGCGCCGAGTTGGCGTGGATCGTGGTCATCGACCCGTCGTGACCCGTGTTCATGGCTTGAAGCATGTCGATGACTTCCTCGCCGCGCGTCTCACCCACGATGATCCGGTCGGGCCGCATCCGCAGGGCGTTCTTCAGACAGTCACGCTGCGACACCGCGCCTTTGCCTTCGACGTTGGGCGGCCGGCTTTCCATCCGGCCGACATGGGTCTGCTGGAGTTGAAGTTCGGCCGTATCCTCGATCGTGAGAATGCGTTCGGAGTTGTCGATAAAGGAGGACAGCGCGTTGAGCGTCGTCGTCTTACCCGAACCGGTACCGCCAGAGACGATCACGTTGAGCCGGGTTGCGACCGCCGCTTGCAGATATGCCGCCATCTCCTCGGTGAAGGCCCCGAATTTCACGAGGTCGTCAATCGCCAGCTTGTCCTTTTTGAACTTACGAATCGACACCAGGCTGCCATCGACCGCAATCGGGCTGACCATCGCGTTGAAGCGCGAGCCGTCTTGCAGACGGGCGTCGACGTAGGGGTTGCTTTCATCCACGCGCCGGCCCACGGCCGACACGATCTTGTCGATGATCCGCAGCAGGTGCCGTTCATCCTTGAAGGTAATGTCGGTCAATTGCAGCTTGCCGGCCCGTTCGACAAAAATCTGTTGCGGGCCGTTGACCAGAATATCGTTGACGGTGTCGTCCTTGAGAAGCGTCTCGAGGGGGCCGAGCCCCCGCACTTCGTCGTAGAGATCCTGGCTGAGATGCTGCCGCTCGTCGCGGTTGAGCACCACGCCCATCTCGTCGAGCGTTTCGGTGGCGATCGCGTTGATTTCCGAGCGCAGGTCCTGTTCGGACGCCTTTTCGAGCGCGCCGAGATTGAGATTGTCCAACAGCGCCTTGTGCAGTTCGAGCTTGATCTCGCCCAGCCGCTCCTTGCGCTTTTTCTCCTTGTCCACGGGCGGTGCCTCGGCAGGTTTGCTGCGGTTGGCCTGCATCAAGGACGCCTTCGCCGCCGGGGCGGGTGCGGAGTTGATCGGCGTGACCGAGGCCGCCTTTGGTTGGGCTGCCCCTTTACCGGCTGCCGAGGGGACGCTTGTTGCGCCTTCCTTCTTGAACTTGGAGAACATGGATTAGCCCCTCTTTTGTTTTACCGCGTCAGACTGGTTCACTTCGTGGACGGACTTGGCGAGCTTCAGAATTTCCTTGCGCAGGGCGTTCTTCGGGATGCCCTCGGCCATCGGCACGCCGTGATCGGCGTTTTGCCCGACGGGTTTGCCGCCATCCGGCAGTTGCACCTCGATGGCGATGCCCAGGCTTTCGGCCAGGCGCTTGACCCGGCTCTTGCCGTTCAGATCGGTGAAGCCCGGCGCCCGGTTCAGGATGAACCGCAGCTTGTCGAAGGCCAGATCCTCGGACTGGAACGCCCGCTTGAGCCGCAGGGTGTTTTGCGCAGACCGCATGTCGAGTTCGAGCGTGGCGAAGTAGACATGCGCCGCTTCGAGCACGGTTTCGGACCACTCCACCATCGTGGAGGGCAGATCGATGACCACGTAGTCGAAGTTGGTCCGCGCCATTTCGATGATCCGGTCGACATCGGCCGGCGTCACCAGATCGAGCGGGATCATGTCGCTGGGCGAGGTCAGGACGTGCAGCTTCTGGTTGAAGCTGAGCAGCGCCTGCATGAAGGCTTCGCTGTCCATCGATTCGGTATCGGTCAGCATTTCCAGCACGGCCTCGCGGCGCGGCAGGTCGAGATAGGTCGACACGGTGCCAAACTGCAGATCGAAATCCAGCAGGCAGACACGCGGCGGCTCTTCGCTGTCGATGTTGGCCAGCTCCCAGGCGAGGTTGACGGCGAAGGTCGTGGCGCCAGTACCGCCGGCCATGCCGTGAACCGGGATCACGACGCCGGAGCGGTCGCCGGTCGCCTTGAGCGTGTTGCGGATCTCGGGCGCGATCTCCTCGGGCACCTCGGCCGCCTGCACCCGCTTGATCGCCTCGGACAATTCGCCTTCGGGAAGCGGGTAGGGCACGAATTCGTCGCCGCCTTCGCGCAGAAGCTGGTGCAATGCCGCGGGGGTGACGTCTTCGGTGATCAGGATCACCTTGATGTTCTGCTGCTTGGCCGCTCCGATGATGTCGATGATCAGCGACAGGTCGCTTTCGTCTTCGCTGTCGAGCGCGATGGCCACGAATTCAAGCTCTGCCGCGTCGGGCTGTTCGAGAAACGCGAGCGCATCTGTGAAATTCAGATCGCCCCAGTTCTCTCCGAGCGCGGCTTCCATATCTTCGATCAAGAGATCGAAAATCTGGACGTCGCGGCTGATCGTGCAGGCCACGATGGGCTGCGGTTCCGGTTGCAGTGCTGCGTTCGTACTCATTGCCTCGTATCCTTCGTAACGTTTGGACGGGGCTGTCCCCAAAGTAAGCCCGAACACCAAAACCTTGGGGCGGACTTGTCCCATTGACGTTAAGATCACCTCTGATCGTGACCAGATTGGGGCCGAAAAGCTGTAATTGTTTGGTATCTTGCGACGATGGCCGAATTCTGGCCGGGTTGTTCACGGTGCGCGCGGCGACGGTGAAACAATCGACGCGTGTGCGCCCCCTCTAATGCAAAAAGGCGCGCCAAATGTGGCGCGCCTTCGGCAATTCGATGAGGTTTGGCTTTACTCGGAGGTGCCGAGCTCTGCCCCTGTGATCCCGCCGATCGTCGCGGGCACTTCGGCCGAGACGATATATTCGCGGAAGATGATCTCGGCGTATTTGCCGTTCAGCACCGAGGGATGATCCTCGACAAAGCCGGAGACCTCGGTGACGGTGCGCCGGTTGGCCCGTTCGCGCCCCTCGGTGACGATCAGCGGCTGGGTTTCGCCAAAGGAGGCCAAGGCTTCGAGCCGCGACCGGCTGATCCCCTGGCTGGTCAGGTAGAGCACCACCGTTTCCGCCCGCCGCAGGCCGAGCTGCCGGTTATACGAGGACGAACCGACCAGATCGGTATGACCGTAGACGGTGAACCGCACTTCGGGGAATTGTTTGATGAAATCCGCCTGTTGCCGCAGGATTGCGCGGGCTTCGGCATCAAGAGCGGTCGAATTGAAGGCAAAGTTCACTGTGCTTTGCACTTCGGCGTCGAACCGGCGCGCCAGGTTGACCCGGTAGCTTTCGTCGCCGTTGTTGATCGCGACGTTCTGATTGACCGCCGTGCCGAACCCGCCGGGATCGGGCGTCGTGCCCACCTCTCGGTAGAACGAGGCGACGATATCGTCGTTCGCGGTGCAACCGGTCAGGGCGATGCCTGCGGCCAGTGTGATAGCAAGGTATTTCATCGCCTCTGCCCTCCTTTAGTCGAGCACGTAGCCGTAGGACCCGCTAAAGTCCTGCCGCGCCACTTCACCAGCGCCACCAGAGCGGGGAGCCTCGTCGCTTGAAACCCGCCCGAAGAGGAACAGGTCACGCTCGGACGGTGGCCGGACCCGATCGGTCGGCAATGCGTAGACTTCGCCACGGGTCGGTGTGACGAGGTGCGGGGTGACGATGATCACCAGCTCTGTCTGCTGGCGGGCAAAGTCGGCGCTGCGGAACAGCGCGCCCAGCACCGGGATGTCCCCGAGCCATGGAACCTGACCCGAAAGGTCACGGAAATCGTCGGACAGAAGGCCCGCGATGGCAAAGCTTTCCCCGTCGCGCATCTCGACCGTGGTCGATGTTTCGCGCCGGCGGAACGCATCCACCGTGAAGGAGCCCTGCGTGATGCCGTTCGACGGGTCGATCGACGACACCGCGGCCTCGAGTTCGAGGTTGATGAGGTCACCGTCGATGACCCGCGGGATGAAGTTCAGTTCAACACCGAAGGGCTTGTATTCGATGGTGATCGAGCCGTTGTCCTGGCTGACCGGCACCGGATATTCGCCACCCGCAAGGAACCGTGCCTCTTGCCCGCTGAGTGCGGTCAGGTTCGGCTCTGCCAAGGTGCGGACCATGCCGCGCGATTCCAGTGCTTCGAGGAGGATGCCCACCTCGATGCCGCCGGCGTTGAAGCCGAAGAGCATTGCGCCGTTGTTCTGGCTGATCGGGGGGATTTGCCCGCCGAAAGCGTTGTTCACGTCACTCGACGTATTCAGAGTGTTGGTGCCGCCGCTGAGCCCGAGATCGCCGCCGAGGGCAGAGCCGCCGAGCGCCAGCGAAGAGGACAGCGACTGGCTGACCGACCGCTGCATCTCTGCGAACTGGACCCGCAGCATCACCTGCTGGGTGCCACCGACGCTCATCAGGTTGGAGACCCGCTCGGGCGCATAGCGCTCGGCCAGCTCCAGAGCCCGGTCGAGCCGCGCGATGGAAGAGACGGTGCCCGACAGCACGATGCCGCTGTTGGCGGTGCGCACTTCAATCGGCTCGCCGGGCAGGATTTGCTCCAGACGCTCCTTGAATTCCGCGATGTCGGGGGTGACGTGCACCTCGACGTTGGTGATCAGGCTGCCATCGGCCCCAAGGATCGTGAGCGTGGTCCGCCCCGGCTCCTTGCCCAGCACGTAGATCGTGCGGTCCGACAGGGACGAGATGTCCGCGATGCCGGGGTTGGCGATGGAAAGCTCTGCAAAGGGTGTATCGCTTTCGACCACGACCGCCCTGTTCATCGGCACCTGAAGCGCGGACGACGGAGCACCCCGCAGCACCTGCAGCGTCTCGGCCGGAGCCGTCGACGGAACCGTGGCTAATGCCAATGCAAGGCCAGCGACTGCTGCCTTGATGAATCTGTCATATGTCATGTGACCTGCCTCTCCGATCACTACTGCAAGCGGGAATTTTCCCCGTCATTGCCATCACCCTGACCGCAGTTCCCCTTTATTGCAAGAATCAATGTGTTGGCGGGGTCAGCGAATGTGGATAACTCGCAACAGTCGGGTTGCCGCAACGGAAAACGGGCGCTCGATGAATGAGCGCCCGTTCGCGGAATTTCATGCAAGTTCAATTGATAGTGCGATCAATTGGTGCAGGGGATCGGGATCTCGACCACGTCGGCGCCGCGGCGGGTGCGGATCGTGCAGACCTGCTCGCGTTCGGGTTCGGCCACGACGACCTGCTCTTCTTCGACGATGCCAAGCAGGCTGCGCTGGTCGACTTCGATCGCCTCTGCGACGGTATCGTCGGTCATGCCCACGAGAGACAGGGCCAGTTTGCCGGTCGCCTGGGCCTGCGCCAGATTGGCGACCTGCTGTGGCGTGACCTGCACGGTTACCGTGCGGGCGACCTGTGTTCCGGAGCGGGCGGTGTCGGATGTCTGGTCGACGGCGACGAGCGGCAGGGCGGTTTCGATCAGCTGCGTGACATCGCCACCTGCGTTGCGGCCGTCACGGACGGCGCCGGTCCAGTAGACATCGACCCGGTCACCGGGGCGCAGGAAGCCGGACACGCCGGAGGCCACGTCGACAGAGATCGTGAAGGCGCGCATCCCTGGCCCGAGCCGGGTGGTGATGCTGGCCTGTTCGCCCGGCTCGGTCACTTTGGACGCGAGCACCGGTTCGTTTTCCTGCATCTGGCGCAGCACGATCCGCGGCACGTCCGTCCCTTGCGGGAACAGGCCCTCGGCCGTGGTGAACACGCCTTCTGGCAAATAGGGTTCAGCGTAGCGGATCACGACGAGATCGTCGGTCGTGAGCGGCTCACCATAGTTCACGGTGCGGTTGACGGCGATCACTTCGACCGTCGGCACCTGTGCTGCGGCATTGGCGCGTTCGCGCTGGAGCGCGACCTGCTGTTCTTCAAAGTATCCTTGAACCATGTAGACGGCAAAACCAGCCAGCCCCAATCCGATCACAAGAACAAGTCCAAATACTGCTCGCATTTTCTTCTTCTTTCTCAGTTAACGGTGTCACATCAGAAGGTTACGGATGGCACTTGTGCTGCACCTAGTTGCGTTCCCAAAGCGCCGGATGTTTCCGTTGCGCCTGATTGGATGGATCCCACGACGAGGATCCCGAGAATGAGCAGACCAGCGGTCAGGACGACCCAATCTACTGTGACGGCGCCGTCTTCCTCTGCACGGAAGCGCTGAAGTTTGTTTAACATACCTTGGGCTCCCTTGGGGTTCGCGGGCAGCGTTTCATTCGAGATGACCATGCTGGTCAAATGGGGCGGTTTTTCGACAGCATCTGTCCGTTTTGATGGTCGCCCCGTCGGGGATCGATAAAATTGGACAGTGTGGCGGCCAGGACAACCTCGGCGGACCTCGGTGGTTCGACGAGGACCGGGCCGTTCGCGCAGCTGGACGTGTAGATGTGGAAAAGGGCTGGCCGTCGTGTGACGGTCAGCCCCTTCTTAGATGATCTTGTTCGGATTAGAACGAGATGGTCGGAACAGCGGTGCCGAGCTCGGCTTCGATGTTGTCGGCCATCAGTTCTGCACCGGTGGAAACCGACGTCAGAACGGCAATGCCGAGGCCCACGATAGCGGCTGTCAGCACAACCCAGTCAACGGTCACTGCGCCGTCTTCGTCAGCGCGGAAGTTTTTGATGAAGTTCAACATAGGGTCAATCCTTGTGAATTTGTGACGTCCGGGGGGCCGAAAGCGGCAGCGGACTGAAAAAGGGGGATGTCTGGCCGCCGCAGCGGCAGCCAGACTGTCGTTACACGTTCAGATTAGAACGAGATGGTCGGAACAGCGGTGCCGAGCTCGGCTTCGATGTTGTCGGCCATCAGTTCTGCACCGGTGGAGACGGATGTCAGAACGGCGATGCCGAGGCCCACGATTGCGGCGGTCAGCACGACCCAGTCAACGGTGACTGCGCCATCTTCGTCTGCACGGAAGTTTTTGATGAAGTTCAGCATTGGTTTCCCTCCTCAGGGTGTTCTTTCAGGTTTCACTCATCCATCGGATCATCTCGAGCCGGCCTCTTATTGGCCCGATCCCCGATTTGGATGAGGAGATATAGCCAGCGAACTTGGGCGTGATTGGGGCGCCTCTCAGGCAATTTCGAAGCGGACAGGTTTTTTTTAACTTTCGATTAATGGCCTGATTATTATCGGAAAACCTCTGATTTTTGCCGGATGCGGCCGCTGCTGGCGCGCTAAACGTGGCAAATCCTACGCATTTGGCGTGGAAAATTTGCAGACATATGGTCGGATTAACCGTTTTGAGCGATAACGGGTGCAACAATAAAACCCGAGGCAGACAAATGCGGACGACCCGATTGATGGCAGGCGCCTTTGCGGCGGCGGTCCTGAGTTATGTGCCGATGGCGCCGATGCCGGCGCTGGCCCAGACCCTGGAGCGCTTGCAACCCGATTTCAATTTCCGCCGAGTGACTGTGCCGACGCCCGGTTCGGGCAATCGCATCACGGTGCAGATCGACCCCTCGGCGCCAAGCGCCTTGGGCGCCCCCCACCGCCCGTCTGCGCCGCCGAGCGCGGGTGCGGCCCCGATCACGGCGAGTGCCGCGGGCCCGATCGTGCCGCCGGTCAGCGGATTCGAATGGTTTTGGGCGTCGATTTCACCGCAACTGGCCGACAGCGGGCCGGGCAGATTGCAGCAGGCCGTTCAGGTTCTGGCCAACGCGCCGCAAGGATCGGCCGCGCCCGTGCCCCGGATGCAGTCGATGCAGGACATCGCCCGCGCGCATGGCTCTGACATTCTATTGGCGACGATTGGCACCAAAGTGTCGCCAGCTTTGGTCCTCGCCGTCATTTCCGTGGAAAGCGCCGGGCGCAGCGAGGCCGTCAGCTCTGCCGGTGCCGGTGGCCTGATGCAGCTGATGCCGGCAACGGCTGAGCGATTCGGCGTGCAGGACAGGTTCGTCCCGGCGCAGAACATTCAGGGCGGGGTGGCCTATCTGGATTGGCTGCTGGGCCATTTCGACGGCGATCCGGTGCTCGCTCTGGCCGGTTATAACGCGGGAGAAGGCTCTGTGCGCGACAACGCCGGCGTGCCGCCCTATGCCGAAACCCGCGCCTATGTGCCAAAGGTTTTGGCCGCGTGGACCGTGGCGCGGGGCCTGTGTCAGACGCCGCCAGTGCTGATCTCGGACGGCTGTGTGTTCGCGGTGAGCAACCTCTAGGTCAGACCTGAAACAGGTCTGCCCATTCCGGGTGCTTGCGCCGCTGGGCGTTCACGTAAGGGCACAACGGCACGATCTTGAAACCCTCCGCCCGTGCGTCGGCCAAGAGCGCGTCGAGCAGCTTGCGCCCAATGCCCTGGCTCTCCAGACCCGGCGCCACCTCCGTGTGATCGGCGATCACGAGGCTCGACGAGACGGCGGAGTAGGTCAATTCGCTTTCGCCTTCGGCGGAGCGAATGACGTAGCGCCCCTTGGACGGGGTGACCTCGCGCTGGACGGACAGATCACTCATCTTTGCTGGCTGCCGGCGACTTTGCCGGGGTTTTCTTGGCCGCAGGCTTTTTGGCGGCGGGTTTCTTCGCTGCCGGCTTCTTGGCCGCCGGCTTTTTGGACGCGGTCTTCTTGGCGGGCGCCTTCTTGGCCTTGCCCTTGCCGGACTTGGCGGCTTTTTCGTCGACGAGCGCGATGGCCATTTCCGGGGTCACGTCTTCGGGAGCCGTGTCCTTGGGGATCGTCGCGTTGACCTTTTCCCATTTGACATAGGGCCCATAGCGGCCGGGCATCACGTTCATCGCGCCGCCCGAGGGGTGATCGCCCAACTCCTTGATCGGTTGCGCCGCCGCGCCGCGCCCGCCGCCACGGCTGGCGAGTTTCGTCGCCAGAATCTCGACGGCCATGTTCATGCCGACGGTGAATACATCGTCGATCGACGGCAGCGTCGCGGAGGTCTTGTTGTGCTTGATGTAGGGGCCATAGCGCCCGATTGTGGCGGTGATCATCTCGCCGTCTTCGGGGTGGGGGCCCACCTCGCGCGGCAGGTTGAGCAGTTTAAGCGCCTGCTCGATGTCCACGCTTTCCAAGGGCCAGTCGCGCGGCACGGACTGCCGCGGCGGTTTCTTGACCTCTTCGGTGACCACACCGCGCTGAACGTAGGGGCCGAAACGGCCGTCGTGCAGCCAGATCTCGTCGCCCCCGTCTTCGCCCAAGAGTTTGCCTTCCGGCGGGATCGCCGGGGCGTCGCCCTCTTCGGAGGGCGGGCCGAAGGGCCGGGTGAAGCGGCATTCGGGGTAGTTGGAGCACCCGATGAAGGCGCCGCCGGAGCGGGCGGTGCGCATCGACAACCTGCCCTCGCCGCAGTTCGGGCAAAGCCGCGGGTCGCTGCCGTCTTCTTTGGCAGGGAACAGGTGCGGTTCGAGGACTTCGTTGATCTTTTCCAGAACGTCGGTGATCCGCAGTTCCGAGGTCTCGGCAATCGCAGCGGAGAAATCCCGCCAGAACCGGCGCAGCACATCCTTGTAATCGGCGTCACCGGCAGAGACCTTGTCGAGCTGATCCTCGAGATCGGCGGTGAAGTCGTATTCCACGTATTTGTGGAAGTAATTCGACAGGAAGGCCGTCACGAGGCGGCCTTTGTCCTGCGGAATCAGCCGGTTCTTGTCCTTGGTGACGTAGTCCCTGTCCTGAATCGTGGTGACGATGCTGGCGTAGGTAGAAGGACGACCGATGCCGAGTTCTTCCATCCGTTTCACCAGCGTCGCCTCGGTGTAGCGCGGCGGCGGCTGGGTGAAATGCTGATCGGGGGTGATCTTGTCCTTGGCGGCGGGCTCGCCCTGGCTGATCTGGGGTAGGCGCTTGTCATCGTCGTCAACGACGCTGTCGTCCTTGCCTTCCTCATAGACCGCGAGAAAGCCGTCAAACAGAAGCACTTGGCCGGAGGCGCGCAGCCCGACCTGGCCATCGCCGCTGGCGACTTCGACCGTGGTCCGCTCGAACTGGGCGCCCGACATCTGGCTGGCGATGGTGCGTTTGTAGATCAGGTCGTAGAGCTTTTGCTGGTCGGCGTCGCTGATCCGCGCGGCCTTGGTGTCGACCATCATATCCGTCGGGCGGATACATTCGTGCGCCTCTTGGGCGTTCTTGGCCTTGTTCTTGTAGATCCGCGACTCTTTGGGCAGGTATTTGTCGCCGAACTTGGCCTTGATCGCGTCGCGCGCGCCGGCGACAGCCTCGGGCGCCATGTCGATGCCGTCGGTCCGCATGTAGGTGATCAACCCGGCCTCGTAGAGCCTTTGCGCCGCGCTCATCGTTTGCCGCGCCCCCATGCCGAATTTGCGGCTGGCCTCTTGCTGCAGGGTCGAGGTCATAAAGGGTGGGCTGGGGTTGCGGGAGGCAGGCTTTGCCTCCACCGATTGCACGGTCAGATCACGCGAGGTGATGGCCTGCACGGCCATTTCGGCGGCGGTGCTGTCCTTGAGATCGAACTTGTCGAGCCGCTTGCCGGCGAGCGTGGTCAGCCGCGCCTCGTAGGTCTGGCCGCGCGGTGTCTTGAGCAGGGCGGACACCGTCCAGTATTCCTGCGGGCGGAAGGCTTCGATCTCCATCTCGCGCTCGACGATGAGCCGCAGGCAGACCGATTGCACCCGGCCCGCGGATTTGGACCCGGGCAGTTTGCGCCACAGCACCGGCGACAAGTTGAACCCGACGAGGTAGTCGAGCGCACGGCGGGCGAGGTACGCTTCGACCAGCGGCGCATCGACCTGACGCGGGTTCTTCATCGCCTCGGTCACGGCGGTCTTGGTGATCGCGTTGAACACCACGCGGCTGACCGGTGTGTCCTTCTTGATGGCCTTGCGGGCGGCGAGCGCCTCTTGCAGGTGCCACGAAATCGCCTCGCCCTCGCGGTCGGGGTCGGTCGCGAGGATCAGGTTGGGATCGTTCTTGAGCGCGTCGGCAATCGCCTTGACGTGCTTTTTGCTGTCGCTCGCGATCTCCCACAGCATCTCGAAATCGGCGTCGGTGTCGACCGAGCCGTCTTTGGGCGGCAGGTCCCTGACGTGACCATAGGATGCCAGAACGGTGTAGTCAGGCCCAAGATATTGATTGATTGTCTTGGCCTTGGCTGGCGATTCGACAACGACGACTGGCATGGGAACCTCTACGATAAACTCGTGGCGCTATAGGCCGCGCAACATGTGCGGTCGGTTTGGCGAATGTCAATGCGCCGTTCGGGGGGAATACGCGCCGATCCGCGACAGCCCTTTAGGGCTGGAAATTGCGCAAAGTCCGGGCGGTGTCAATGCGACCGCGAGAGAAGCCCGCCGGGGTCCCGCTTGATCTGGCCGTCGAGTTCGAGATCCACGAGCGCAGGTGTCACGTCCTGACTTGACGCCTTCAGATCGCGGACGAGCTGATCCTCGGCCACGGGCGACGGCCCAAGCCTGTCGAGGATTTTGCGATGAAGCGCTGCGGTGTCGCGCAGGCTGCGCGCCGGGCGCTTTGGTTCCGGCAGGGGCAGTTCTTCGATCCGGGGCAGGGCGGCGGTCTGGGGGGCGCCGAGTGCCTCGATCACGTCTTCGACAGAGCGCACGAGCGTGGCGCCATCCCGCAGCAGCATGTTGCACCCTGCGGCCCGCGCGTCGAACGGATGCCCCGGCACGGCGAGCACGTCGCGCCCCTGATCGAGCGCGTTGCGGGCGGTGATCAGGCTGCCGGACTTGGCCGCCGCCTCGATCACGACGACCCCTTGGCACAGCCCCGAGATGATCCGGTTGCGGGCCGGGAAATGCCGCGACTGTGGTTGCAGCCCCATCGGCTGTTCCGACAGAAGCAGCCCCCTGGCCCGGATATGATCCGCCAGTTCGGCGTTTTCGGCGGGATAGATCACGTCCACCCCGCCGCCCATCACCGCGATTGTTCCATGAGGCAGCGCCGCCAGATGCGCGGCTGTATCGACGCCCCGCGCCAGACCGGAGACGACGACAAACCCCGCTTGTCCCAAATCCTCGGCCATCCGCCGGGCCATCCGGGTGCCGAGCGAGGACGCATTCCGCGCCCCGACCATCGCGACGAGCGGCCGCGCCAGCAGCGACGTGTCACCGATCGCCCAGAGGATCGGCGGAGCATCGGGGATCTCGCCCAGGTGTTCGGGATAGTCGGCACTGCCTTTGCAGATCATCCGCGCCCCAGCGGCCCGAGCGGCCTTGAGTTCGGCGTGGATCACCCCCTCGGGGCAGGGCGTGTAATTGGAGATGCCGGCGGCGCTGGCCACATCGGGCAGGGCCGCAAGAGCGGCCTTTGCGCTGCCATGCTCGTTGAGCAAGCGCCAGAAGGTGGAGACGCCGACCCTGCGAGAGCGCAACAGGCGAAGCCAGTCAAACCGGTGATCTTCCGCGGTGGGTGGGAGTGGGGGGTGAGTGGAAGAATTTGTTTCCCCGGCCATCCTGAACCTCGTCCTGTTGCAGAATCAGGTTTAGGCATTTGGGGTTAATGGGTCGTAAACGGCAATCACGCTTTGTTCTTCTTGCCTCTCGACATCCACGGCGTACCGCCGAAGGCTTCGGGACAAAATAGCCGGGCGGACAGCCAGTAAAAGCCGCCGAACACGCTCCCCAAGACGGCAAAGATCGGCGGCGGGCCGGGCATCGCTGCGCCGCCGATGACGGCGCCCACCGCATAGCCACAGAGCGCCCCTCCGGCCAGCGTCACCACCCATCCGCCGAATCCCGAATACCCCGCCAGAATCGCCAGCGGGACGCCGATGAGCAGGCCCATCCATGAGAGAAATGGCGACAATCCCGCAAGTGCGGCCGCGCCCATGATGGCCGCGCTGACCTCCGAGTCTGGGAAGAGCCATGTCAGGATGCTTCCAAAGGCTGCAAGAAAGAGCCAGCCGACGATAGGCACGACGAGCAGGACGCCGAGAATACCCATCCAGTGCGGCGCGAGCCCGACCTCGCGGGCGCGGCTCACACTCGTCCTTATCGCGGGCCAAGTCGTCAAGCGGCGGCTCCACCCACTGTCAGCCCGCCGATCATCAGCGAGGGTTGTCCGACGCCGACCGGCACCCATTGCCCGGCCTTGCCGCAGTTGCCGATCCCCGGATCGAGTGCCATGTCGTTGCCGATCCCGCGGATCTGCTTGAGCGCCGTTGCGCCGTCCCCGATCAGCGTGGCGCCTTTGACCGGTGCCCCGACCTTGCCGCCACGCACCCGGTAGGCCTCGGTGCAGGAAAACACGAACTTACCCGACGTGATGTCGACCTGCCCGCCGCCAAAGCCGACGGCATAGATCCCGTCCTGCAGATCAGCTACCATCGCGGCCGGATCGGCATCGCCGGACAACATATATGTGTTGGTCATTCGCGGCATCGGGATATGGGCATAGCTTTCGCGTCGGCCGTTGCCGGTCGGGGCCACGCCCATGAGACGGGCATTCTGCCGGTCTTGCATGTAGCCGACCAAGATCCCGTCTTCGATCAATACGTTCTTGCCGGAGGGGGTGCCTTCGTCGTCGACGGTGATGCTGCCGCGCCGATCAGGGATCGTCCCGTCGTCGAGCACGGTGACCCCTTTGGCCGCGACCTGCTGGCCCATCAGACCAGCAAAGGCGCTGGAGCCCTTGCGGTTGAAATCGCCTTCGAGCCCGTGCCCGACCGCCTCGTGCAGCAGGATGCCGGGCCAGCCGGGGCCGAGCACGACGTCCATGACGCCGGCAGGCGCCGGCTCGGCTTCCAGATTGACGCAGGCGATTCGCAGCGCCTCGCGGACCGCGCCTTCCCAATGATCGCGCGAGATCAGCCCGATCAGCCCGTGCCGACCGCCAGCGCCCGCGCCGCCGCCTTCGCGTTTGCCGTTTTCCTCGACGATGACGCTGACGTTGAGCCGCGACATTGGCCGTACATCGGAGACGAGCGTGCCTTCGGGTCTGAGAATCACCACCTCCTGGTAGCTCGCGGACAGCGTGGCCGAGACCTGCACGACGCGCGGATCAAGGCCGCGGGCGAAATCGTCGATCTCCATGAGGGTGTCGACCTTGACGTTGAATGCGGTGCCTTCGACCGGGTCTTCGTCGGAGTAGAGCCGCTGGTTGGTGCCGACCGGACCATCCGCCAGGGTGCCGCCACCGGCGCCCACGGCCAACCGGGCCGTCTCGACCGCCCGGCGCAGGGCGTGTTCGTCGATGGTGGTGGAGTGGGCATAGCCAGCGGTTTCGCCGCGCACGGCCCGCAGTCCGAACCCTTCGGAGGCGTCATAGCTGGCCGCCCGCAAGCGCCCATCGTCAAACGAGGTGACCTCCGACCGCCGCCGCTCGAGGAACAGTTCGCCATCATCGGCCCCGGCCGTCGCCTCGCGAAGCAACGAGAGTGCTTGATCGGGGTCGAGGTTTGTTTCAAATGGGCGGAATGGATCTTGTGTCATTCTTAACGTCCTCTTTGCAGGTCGGCGGTACGCGGTGTGAAAAGCGTCTGTTTGCCGCAACTGCGCTTCTTGTTATGAGCGTCAGGATATGGGATGAGACGCCCCAGACAACCGGATTCCCCTGAAGTGGGGTCCAAATGGCCCGAGACAAGCCCAGGACCGGCCGATGACGGTCCAAAGACAAGGGAACACGATGCATATGACCCGAACCTTCAAACTGTTGGGAACAAGCCTTTTGACTGCGTTTGCCGGGGCCGCCGCCTCTGCACAGACAGCCATCGAGGATTTGCCAATCATCGGTCAGCCGACCGATGGCGTGATGGGCTGGCAGCCTGCGGCAACCGAACTGGCCCGTGACATTCACTGGCTGGACGGCATGCTCTTGGTGATCATCACGATCATCACTCTGTTTGTGACCGGCCTTTTGGCTTGGGTGATCATGCGGTTCAACGCCAAGTCGAACCCCACCCCCGCGTCGTTCACCCACAACTCGCCGCTGGAAGTCGCATGGACGATCCTGCCGGTCGTGATCCTTGTCTTCATCGGTGCGTTCTCGCTGCCGATCCTTTTCAAGCAGCAGGAAATCCCGGAGGCCGACATCACCATCAAGGTGACCGGTTACCAGTGGTACTGGGGCTACGAATACGTCGACGACGGCGTCTCGTTCGAGAGCTACATGCTCGCTCGCGACGAGCTGGCCGAGTATGGCTATGACGACAGCCTCTACCTGCTGGCCACGGATACCGCGGTCGTGGTGCCTGTTGGCGCGACCATCGTGATGGACGTGACCGGTGCGGACGTGATCCATTCCTGGACCATCCCGGCCTTTGGCGTAAAGCAGGACGCGGTCCCCGGCCGTCTGGCCCAGCTGTGGTTCTCCGCAGAGCAGGAAGGCGTCTACTTCGGCCAGTGTTCCGAGCTGTGCGGTCAGGCCCATGCCTACATGCCGATCACCGTCAAGGTCGTGAGCCAAGAGGTCTACGACGAGTGGCTGGCCGGCGCTCAGGAAGAGTTCCCCGCAAGCTAAGCGGAGGTGTCCTGCGGGCGGCCGATGCCGCCCGCGGTTTTGCCCCGGTCGGGGCTTTTGATGCAGAAACGGCAGGCTTTTGATGACAGACGCCACAAGCATGACAGACGTTGCCCCTGACGCCCGGACGGGCGAGGCGCAGTTCGGCGATTACTTCGCCCTGCTCAAGCCGCGGGTGATGTCTCTTGTGGTGTTCACCGCCCTCGTCGGCCTGATCGTGGCTCCGCTCCCCGTGCATCCGTTCATCGGCTTTGTCGCCATTCTGTGCATCGCGGTGGGCGCCGGCGCCTCCGGCGCGCTGAACATGTGGTGGGACGCCGATATCGACAAGGTGATGAAGCGCACCGCCAAGCGCCCGATCCCTGCGGGCAAGGTCGAGCCGGGTGAAGCGCTGGGCGTTGGCCTAGCTCTGTCGGGCTTTTCCATCGTGCTGCTCTGGCTGGCCACGAATGCGCTGGCCGCTGGCCTGCTGGCCTTCACCATCTTTTTCTATGCGGTCGTCTATTCGATGTGGCTCAAGCGGGCCACGCCGCAGAACATCGTCATTGGCGGGGCCGCCGGTGCCTTCCCTCCGATGATCGGATGGGCCGTGGCGACGGGTGGGGTCAGCCTCGAATCCGCGCTGATGTTTGCGCTGATCTTCATGTGGACGCCGCCGCATTTCTGGGCGCTGGCCCTGTTCGTGCGCACCGACTACGGTGACGCGGGCGTGCCGATGCTGACCGAGACCCATGGTCGCCGGGTCACTCGCCATCACATTCTGGCCTATACCCTGCTGCTGGTGCCCGTTGCCGTGGGTATTGGCTTCACCTCGATTGGCGGACCGGTCTATCTGGCGCTGTCGGTTGCTCTGAATGCCCGTTTCCTTTGGGGCGCTTGGCAGGTCTGGCGTCGTGACGACGCGCAGGCCGAGGCGGACAACTATGCCACCGAAAAGTGGCTGTTCCGGATTTCGCTAAGCTACCTGTTTCTGCACTTCGGTGCCCTATTGGTCGAGGCTGCGCTGCGCGCCGCCGGCTGGAGCTTTTTCTGATGGCTATTCGCGTTGAACACGAACTGCATGGCCGCCGCCGTGGTCGCAATACCGGGGTCGGCCTTGTTCTGGTCGGGCTGGTCGCCATCGTCTTTGGCCTGACCGTGGTCAAGGTGCTCAATCTGGGTGACATTCAGGAATTCGAGCGGTTCGACCACGTGGCCCGTCCGGCGCTGGAGGCCGCGGCGACCGAGGCCGAGGCCAACGGGGGAGCATCGGAATGAGACTGTTCGGCTCATTGCAGGGACCGCAGAGGACCGCCGCCCAAGCCGTGGGCGTCGTGGTCCTCATGGGCTCGCTCGCGTGGGCGTCGGTCCCTTTCTACGACTGGTTCTGCCGGGTTACGGGCTTTGGCGGGGCCACGAATGTGGCCGATGCCGGCAGCGACGTGATCCTCGACGAGACCATTACCGTCCGCTTCGATGCTTCGATCGAGCGCGGGATGCCGTGGACGTTCACTCCGGTTCAGCGCGAGATGACATTGCGCATCGGGGAAACCGGGCTGGCCTTTTACGAAGCGCACAACCCGACCGACCGTCCTGTGGCCGGTCAGGCCTCCTACAACGTGACGCCCTATGCTGCCGGCGGATTTTTCGACAAGATCGCCTGCTTCTGCTTTACCGAGCAGGTCCTTCAACCGGGCGAAACGGTGCAGATGCCGGTGAGTTTCTTCGTGGACCCGGCCATCGTGGACGACCGCGAAGGCCAGTATGTGCACACGATCACGCTGAGCTATACGTTTTATGAAATCGACCTGCCGGAAGACGCGGTGAAGCAAGCGGCTCTGACCGTTGACGCGGCGCCCGAGACCGAGACAAACTAACGACGAAGAACCGGCGGTTTCGCTGGACCAAGCCCCAAGGGAACGACCGAAATGGCGCATGAAAAGAACCACGACTATCATATTCTAAACCCCTCGATCTGGCCCCTTGTCGGAAGCGGTGGCGCGTTTGCGATGCTGTTCGGTGCGGTGCTGTGGATGCATGGCAGCGGTCCGTACCTGTTCCTCGTGGGTCTGGCGGCGGTGCTCTACACCATGTTCGCATGGTGGTCCGAGGTCGTGGCCGAGAGCTCGGCCGGCGATCACACTCCGGTGGTCCGCATCGGTCTGCGCTATGGCTTCATCATGTTCATCATGTCCGAAGTCATGTTCTTTGCCGCGTGGTTCTGGTCGTTCTTCAAGCATGCGATGTATCCGATGGGCCCGATGAGCCCGGCTGTCGACGGTGTCTGGCCGCCCGCGGGGATCGAGACGTTCGATCCGTGGCACCTGCCGCTGATCAACACCCTGATCCTGCTCTGCTCGGGCTGTGCCGCGACTTGGGCGCACCATGCCCTCGTGCATGAAAACAACCGCGAAGACATGAAGAAGGGTCTGATCCTCGCCATCGCACTGGGTGCGTTGTTCACGGCCTTCCAGATCTATGAGTACAGCCATGCGGCCTTTGGCTTCTCCGGTAACATCTATGGCGCGAACTTCTTCATGGCGACCGGCTTTCACGGCTTTCACGTGCTGATCGGGACGATCTTCCTGTTCGTCTGCCTGATGCGCGTCTACCGCGGCCACTTTACGCCTGAGAAGCACGTCGGCTTCGAGGCTGCCGCCTGGTACTGGCACTTCGTGGACGTTGTCTGGCTGTTCCTGTTCTTCGCCGTCTATATCTGGGGCGGCTGATCGAGCTCGGATGATGGGCTCCGGCCCATCCTTCGACGCGCGATGATCTTGCAGGTGGGGCCGGGCCCGACCGTTTATCCGAAAGAGATCTTTGCCTTCGGCGAGGATATTTTGGACCCAAAGAAGACCAAGACGCGCGGGGTATCCCGCGCGTTTCTCTTTCAAGCGAGGCCTAAATGCGCCGGTTGATATTTCCGATACTTCTGGGACTGGGCGGTGTCGCCATCCTAATCAGCCTTGGCGTCTGGCAGGTGCAGCGCCTTGCGTGGAAGGAGGCGGTGCTTGCCCAAATCGAGGCTCGGATCACCGCGCCTCCGGTGGCTGTGCCCAGTGATCCGACCGAGGCGGAGGACGAGTATCTGCCGGTTTCTGTCACGGGCGACCTGCTCGATGGCGAGATCCGGGTTCTTGTGTCGGTCAAGGATGAGGGCGCGGGATACCGTGTCATCTCGCCGGTGCTCACGGACGACGGCCGCCGTTTGTTGGTGGATCGGGGCTATATCCCGCTGGAAGACGAAACCGCCGAGCGCCCCGTCGGTCCGATCGAGGTTGTGGGCAACCTGCTGTGGCCGGACGAGGTCGACAACTGGACGCCGGAGCCGGACGTGGCGCGCGGCATCTGGTTTGCCCGCGATCTGCCCGCGATGGCCACCGCGTTGGGCACCGAGCCGATTCTGGTCGTGGCCCGCGAGGTCGCGGATCCGAGTGCCGTGACCCCGTTGCCCATCGATACCTCTGCAATTCCGAACGATCACCTGAATTATGCCATCACTTGGTTTCTTCTGGCTCTGGTCTGGGCCGCGATGAGCGGGTATCTGGTCTATCGCACGCTGCGCCGAAAGGAACGTGTCTGATGCGCTATATCTCTACCCGTGGCCAAGCTCCGGAACTGACATTCGAAGAGGCCATGCTCACCGGCTTGGCCCGCGATGGTGGCCTGTATGTCCCGGCGGAGGTGCCGACCCTGACAGCGGCGCAGATCGCCGCCATGGCTGGCGCCAGCTATGAGGAGGTCGCCTTTACCGTGATGCGCCCCTATCTGGGCGAGACCTTCGACGACGCCACCTTTCGCAGCCTGATCCGCGAGGCCTATGCAGGCTTTGGCCATGTGGCCCGCGCCCCGTTGGTTCAGCTTGCGCCGAACCACTTCCTGCTGGAGCTGTTCCACGGCCCGACCTTGGCGTTCAAGGACTTTGCCATGCAGCTGATCGGCCAGATGTTTCAGGCATCGTTGGCCCGATCCGGCAAGCGCATCACCATTGTCGGCGCCACATCCGGCGATACCGGTTCGGCCGCGATCGAGGCGTTTCGCGGCCTCGGCAATGTGGATGTGTTTATCCTCTATCCCCATGGCCGCGTCAGCGAGGTGCAGCGCCGCCAGATGACGACGCCGGTGGAGGACAACGTCCATGCCCTCGCCCTGGACGGCGACTTCGACGATTGTCAGGCGGCCGTGAAGGACATGTTCAACGATCTGACCTTCCGCGACGAGGTCCGCCTTGCGGGGGTCAATTCGATCAACTGGGCACGGGTTCTGGCTCAGGTCGTTTATTATTTCACCTCGGCCGTCAGCCTGGGTGCGCCGCACCGTAAGGTGAGCTTTACGGTTCCCACCGGGAATTTCGGCGATATCTTTGCGGGCTATATCGCCAAGCAGATGGGGCTGCCGATCGAGCAGTTGATCGTGGCGACCAACCAGAACGACATTTTGCACCGCACGCTGGAAACCGGAGAGCAGCGCAAGGAGGGCGTGACCCCGTCGATCAGCCCGTCGATGGACATTCAGGTGTCGTCGAATTTCGAGCGCGTCCTGTTTGATGCCTACGGCCGCGACGGCGCTGTCGTTGCCGCGCAAATGGCCGAGTTGAAGGACAACGGCGGCTTTGCCGTGGGGCAGGGGGCTTGGGAGTTTCTAAAGGATCACTTTGCCTCGGGCCGTGCCTCGGAAGAGCAGACGAGCCAGACCATTCGCGCCGAGCGCAATGCCAGCACGGAACTGCTCTGCCCGCATTCCGCGGTGGCGGTGCATGTGGCGCAGCCGTTCCTGGGCGAGGTGCCGATGATCACGCTGGCCACGGCCCATCCGGCCAAGTTCCCCGACGCGGTCGAAGCCGCGACCGGCGAGCGTCCCCCCCTTCCATCCCGCATGGCGGATCTGTATGACCGGTCAGAGCGGGTGACACGCGTGCCGAACGACCTGTCCGCCCTGCAAGCCCTCATTCGAGAACGGATCACGCATTGAGCGTCAAGCTACACACTCTGTCCAACGGGTTTCGCATCGCCACCGAGGCCATGCCCGGCCTGAAATCCACGAGCATCGGCATCTGGGTGATGGCCGGCGGTCGCCACGAGCGGATCGAGCAGAACGGCATCGCCCATTTCCTCGAACACATGGCATTCAAGGGCACCAAGCGCCGCACCGCCCTGCAGATCGCGGAATCGATCGAGGATGTTGGTGGCTATATCAACGCCTATACCAGTCGTGAGATGACCGCCTATTACGCCCGCGTCCTCGAGGATGATGTCTCGCTGGCGCTGGACGTTATCGGCGATATTCTGTTGAACCCGGTGTTCGACCCCGCCGAGATCGAGGTCGAGCGTGGGGTGATCCTGCAAGAGATCGGTCAGAGCCTCGATACCCCCGACGATATCGTCTTCGACTGGCTGCAAGAGGTGGCCTATCCGGAACAGGCCCTGGGCCGCACGATCCTTGGCCCGGCCGAGCGGGTGTCGTCCTTTTCCAAGGCCGATCTGTCGGGTTTCGTGGCCGAGCACTATGGCCCCGGTCAGATGATCCTCTGCGCTGCCGGTGCTGTCGATCACGATGCGATCTGCCGCGAGGCCGAGGCGATGTTTGGCCATATGCCCGCCTCGAAGACCCCGAGCCTGATCCAGCCCGCCCGGTTTCAGGGCGGCGAGCGCCGCGAGCTGAAATCCCTCGAGCAGGTCCATTTCGCGCTGGCTCTTGAAGGCCCCGATTACCGCGATCCGATGATCTACACCGCGCAGGTCTATGCCAACGCCTTGGGTGGCGGCATGTCGTCTCGCTTGTTTCAGGAGATCCGCGAGAACAAGGGCCTGTGCTATACGATCTTTGCCCAAGCCGGTGCCTATGAGGATACCGGCTTGACCACGATCTATGCGGGCACCTCCGCCGAGGATATCGCGGAGCTGACCGATCTGACCCTCGATGAGCTCAAGCGCGCTGCCTCCGACATGTCGGAAGCCGAGGTCGCCCGTGCCCGGATCCAGATGAAAGCCGGCATGTTGATGGGCCTTGAAAGCCCGTCTCATCGCGCCGAGCGACTGGCCCGGATGCTGTCGATCTGGGACCGGGTGCCGAGCATCGAGGAAACCGTCGAGAAGATCGACGAGGTGACTGTCGACGCCGTGCGCACCTATGCCGAGAAGATGGTCGCCGATACCGGCACCGCGCTGACGCTTTATGGCCCCGCCGAGGCCGCCCCGACGCTGGAGGCGATGCGCGACAGGCTCGCCGCGTAATGTTGAGGACAAAGCGCAAGGTTCGGCTTGAAACAGAGCGGATGGTTCTGCGCCCCCCCGAGCACGGTGATTTCCGGGCATGGACAGCGTTGCGCCGCGATTCCCAGGACTTTCTGAAGCCTTGGGAGCCGACTTGGGCGGAGGACCACCTCAGCCGCAAGAGCTTTACCAATCGGGTCTATTGGTCGCAGCGCTCGATTGCGACGGGCACAGGGGTGCCGCTGTTTCTGATCCGCCGCAGCGATACCGCCCTGCTTGGCGCGATCACGCTCGACAATATCCGCCGTGGCCCGGCCCAGGCCGGCACGACCGGCTATTGGGTCGGCCAGCCCTTTGCCCGCCAAGGCTATATGAGAGAGGCCATCGAGGCCCTTGTTCACTATGCCTTTACGACGCTGGACCTCAGCCGGATCGAGGCCGGTTGCCTGCCCGAGAATACCCCGTCCCGCCGGTTGCTGGAGCAATGCGGTTATAAATACGAGGGCGTCGCTCAGAGCTATTTGCAGATCAATGGCCGCTGGCGCAATCATGTGCTTTACGCCAATTTGCGCAGCGATCGTCGCGGCCGCACCGACGCCGGATAGCCATTCGTCAGATTTCAGATGACTTTGGGTCAGGCTGGTCTAGTTTACCTGCCATGAAACGGTTTGCCCTGCTCTGGATGATCGCCCTTGCGCTGCCTGCGTCGACACCGGCCGAGGCCCAGCAGCGCATCCCGAGCCATTGCATCGCCCTTGCCCAAGGCCCGGATACGGTGATGACCGCGTCGTTCCGGGACCCGGTGCCTGCCGATCAGGTCCGCGTCAGCTATGTCGATCATGCGATGTTTCTGATCCAGACGCCGGGCGGCCTGTCTGCGATGACCGATTTCACCGGCTGGTTTGGCAATGTCGACTTCACCCCCGATGTCGTGACGATGAACAATGCCCACGGCACCCATTGGACACCGGTAGTTGACCCCGCGATCGAATACCCGCTGCGCGGCTGGGCCGGTCCCGATGGTCCGGCGGAGCATTACCTCGATCTGGGCGAGATGCTGGTGCGCAATGTCACCACCGATGTCCGCAGCAGCGGCGCTGTCCGCGTCGATGGCAACTCGATCTTCGTGTTCGAAGTGGCGGGCCTGTGCATCGGCCATCTGGGCCACCTGCATCATGAGCCGACGCCGCGCCAATACGCCCTGCTCGGCCGCATGGACGTGGTAATGGTCCCTGTTGATGGCGGTCTGACGCTGGATCATCCGACCGTCATTCGGGTGATGGACCGGCTTCGCGCCCGGGTGGTGATCCCGATGCATTGGTTTGGTCGCAGCACGCTCGACGCGTTCCTGACCGGGATGTCCGACAGTTTCGATATTGTGCGCACCGGGGACACATCGCTCATTCTGTCATTGGCAGACCTGCCTGACCGGCCCACTGTCATGGTGCTTGAGCCTCGGATCTTGACCGACTGACTTGTCACCGCGTCGCTTGCATGGTTGATCTGACGCCGAAGGAGTATCGCCATGTTGTCCCCCGTCACGCCTGAATTTCTGGCCCCGTTGCAAGCGTCTCTGCCCGAAGCGGTGTTTCGTGCGGAGCCGACCGGTTACCTGACCGAGCCGCGCGGGCGCTATCAGGGGCAGGGCACCGTCTTGACGCCGGGCAGCACCGACGAGGTGGCGCAGATCGTCCGCGCCTGTGCGCAGGCCCGTGTCGGGATCGTGCCCTATGGTGGTGGCACCGGCCTCGTCGGCGGGCAGATCATGGCGGACGGCCCCGCACCGATCATCCTATCGCTGGAGCGGATGCGGGCGATCCGCGCGGTCTATCCGTCGGAGAACGTGCTGGTGGCCGAGGCGGGCGTGATCCTTGCCGATGTGCAGGCCGCCGCCGAGGCCGAGGGCCGCCTGTTTCCGCTGTCGCTGGCGTCCGAGGGATCGGCGCGGATCGGCGGGCTGCTGGCCACCAATGCCGGCGGCGTCAATGTGCTGCGCTATGGCAATGCGCGGGCGCAGTGTCTGGGGCTGGAGGTCGTCACGGCGGAAGGCGCGGTCTGGCACGGGCTGAACCGCCTGCGCAAGGACAACACCGGCTATGATCTGCGCGACCTGATGATCGGCTCGGAAGGCACGCTGGGGATCATCACGGCGGCCAGCCTGCGCCTGATGCCGCAACCCGCCCAGCACGGCACGGCGATGTTCAGCGTCGCCTCGCCGGTTGCGGCGCTCGAATTGCTAGCCCTGACGCAGGCGCAACTGGGCGAGGCAGTCTCGGCCTTTGAGCTGATCCATCGCCAGGGTTTCGATTTCCTCGCTGAGGTCGGCCCCGAGATCACGCCGCCGTTTGCGACGCCGCCCGAATGGACGGTGCTGATCGATCTTGGCCTGTCGCAGGGTGTCGATCCGGTGGAGGCGCTGAGCACGCTGTTCGAGGCCGCGATGGAGGCGGAGTTGACCGACGACGGGGTCATCGCCCAATCGAGCGCGCAGCGCACGGCGCTTTGGGCGATCCGCGAGAACATTCCGGAGGCCAACCGCAGGATCGGGTCTGTCAGTTCGCACGATATTTCGGTGCCCCTGTCCGAGATCCCGGCGTTCATCGAGCAGGGTGCCAAAGCCATTGCCGCCTTGGGCGAGCTTCGGATCAACTGCTTTGGCCATCTTGGCGACGGCAACCTGCATTACAACGTGTTTCCGGTGCAGGGCAAAAGCCGTGCCGACCACGAGGACATTCGCGGCAAGGTCAAGGAAACGGTGCATGATCTGGTGCACAGCTTTGGCGGCTCGGTCAGTGCAGAGCACGGCATCGGCAGACTGAAGGTGAACGACATGACCCGCTATGGCGACCCGACCAAGCTGGTGATGATGCGCGCGATCAAGACTGCGCTGGACCCGCTGGGCATCCTCAATCCGGGCGCGATCCTCGATCCGCTTTGATCGCTCCGCCGGTTTGAGCCGCTCTCAGGCGCCTTCGAAGGAGCAGAGGGCGTGCACGTCCATCCCGAGCGCCTCGAGCCGTTTGCGTCCGCCCAGTTCCGGCAGATCGATCACGAAGGCGCAGCCCACGACTTGCGCACCGAGCCGTTCGATCAGCTTGATCCCGGCCTCGGCGGTGCCGCCGGTGGCCAAAAGGTCGTCAACCAGCAGCACCCGCTCGCCCGGCTGAAAGGCATCGTCGTGCACCTCCATCGTCGCCTCGCCGTATTCGAGCGAGTAGCTCTGCTCGATCGTCCTGCCCGGCAACTTGCCCTTTTTGCGGATCGGCACGAAGCCCTGTGAAAGCTGGTGCGCGATGGCCCCGCCAAGGATGAAGCCCCGCGCCTCCAGCCCCGCGACACGGTCGATGTCGGTGCCGGTATAGGGGTGCAGCAATTGATCCACCGCGATCCGAAAACCGCGTGGGTCGCTGAACAGCGTGGTCACATCGCGGAACATGATCCCCTTGTGCGGGAAATCGGGGATGGTGCGGATGTAGTCTTTGACGGTTTTCATGTCGTGTCCAAAAGCAGGAGGGCAGGGGATGACGGCTGTCGACCCCTTCAGGGCGGCGGATAATGCCGTCTTATCGCGAACAGGTCTTGCGCAGACAAGGACATTACGCCGTTGCTGTCCTCGGAAAAGACCGAGATGTCTTCGTAATAGGGATTGCGGATGTCGGTCATCAGCCCAAGCGATTGAGTGATTTCCTCCAGCAGCACCGGATAGGCTTCGTCGGGCGGGACGTCGCTGGCAACGGCGATGGTGCCTCGGATGATGTTTCCGGCAAGGTTCCAGCGAATGTGGACGAGGGCGGCGCCGATCTCGACCCCGTCCATTTCGATATTGCCGGTGCCTTGGATCAGACCGCCCTGTACCGCGCCGACAAGGTGGACCGAGATGTCGGCCTGCGTGGTCCTGACCGCCCGGACGAGCCGCAGACCCGCCCCGGCCCCGTTCAGCGTGTCGATCACCCGGTCTATCGCCTGGTCCATCCTTTGCGCGAGATCGGGCGGATAGCTGTCGTCGATGGAGGCCAGCCCGATCCCCAGTTCCGCCGCGGCAGAGGCGGGCCAGCGCACCATCCGCTCGCTGCAGCCTTTGCCCGGTGCGGCCCGGCAAGCCACCAGCCGATAGAACGCCTCGTCGCTCAGCGGCCCTTCGGTTACCACGAAATCCTCGGCCAAGGCTGCCCCCGCCACGCCAAAGCTCAGCAAAGCGGCGCAGAGGGATCGTTGGATGGCCTTCACCAATTGCAGCTCTCGCGCAGAGGGGCGATGGCCTCGCGCAACCCGGCGATGGGAAACCGCGCGACCACAGGGTTTTCGTTGAACGGGGTGAACCTGACCAGCAGCGTTTCGGCGTCGAACATGGATTGGAGGAACGGGATCGATCGCCCGCCATTCCATAGCCCCAATGACCGGTTGTTGGTGCTTTCGGTAAAGCCGCGCGTCTGGACCGCCGCATCGTCGATGCGGTATTCCACGTCTCCGTAGCCTTGGAAGCCCGAAGCCACATGGCAATGTGTCGCGATGATCAGCGAAGTCGTGTTCTCCATGCACCGCGCGTAAAGGGTGAGCTGTTGCGCGCCTCCAAAGCCGCAGGTGATCCTCTCTTCGGACAGCGTGGTCAGAAAGACGCTGGTGCTGTCGTCGAAATCGGAGGTCTCTGTGCGTACTGTCCAATCGGACTGGTCCGGCGTGGTTTCTGTGGTTTCGCGTCGGTCGGTTTCCCGGTCATAGCAGCTCAGCCTTTCGACATCGGTTTCGATGGCGTGGCAATCCAGCGGATCGGCTTGGCTTGATGTCGTGAAAAGGGCTGCCGTGGCGGCAAGGGACAACAACAGGAAACGCATGAAACGGTCTTTCGATTACGGTCTGGGGAGGTCTACATCACGCGGCCGGCCACCGCGTCCAGACGCGCTGTGACGGCGGGATCGCGTTTGTCGGGGGCCGTCATGATCGCGTGATCGAGCGCGTGGTCGCAGCCATGCGGGCAGGTGTGCCGCTCTGCCCCGAGCCGGTCGGGCAGGTCGGCCACCAACCGCCGCGCGGCGTCGGAATTCCCGGTCAGAGTGGCGATGATCGTGCTGATATCGACGGTATCGTGGTCTGGATGCCAGCTGTCGTAATCGGTGATCATGGCGACGGAGGCATAGCAAAGCTCGGCCTCGCGGGCCAATTTGGCCTCGGGCATGTTGGTCATTCCGATCACGTCGCAGCCCCATGATTTATAGAGCCTGCTTTCCGCGACCGATGAGAACTGCGGCCCCTCCATGGCCAGATAGGTGCCGCCCCGGTGGACGGTGACGCCCGCCGCCTTGGCCGCTGCAAAGGCCGCATCGCCTAGCCGGGTGCAGGTCGGGTGCGCGACGCTCACATGTGCCACGCAGCCTGTGCCGAAGAAGGATTTCTCGCGGGCAAAGGTCCGGTCGATGAACTGATCGACGATGACGAAATCGCCGGGGGCCAACTCCTCTCGGAACGAACCGCAAGCCGAGACCGAGACCACATCCGTCACGCCCAGCCGCTTGAGCGCGTCGATGTTGGCCCGGTAGGGAACCGTCGTCGGTGAATGCACATGGCCCCGCCCGTGCCGGGGCAGAAACGCCAGCGTGACCCCGCCGAGCCGCCCCGTCAGGATCTGGTCCGAGGGTGCGCCCCAAGGCGTTTCCACGGTCTGCCAGGTGGCGTCCTCGAGCCCCGGAATATCGTAGAGCCCCGATCCGCCGATGATCCCGATGACTGTGTCCATGCTCTACACCTCTTGGTTGAAGTTTCAGCCTAGGCCAGTCGAAACCGATCGAAAAGAGGGCCCGACCGAAAAGAGCGCCCGCCGGAAAGGAGGTGCCGCCGCAAGAGGCTGGGCCGGTGATATCAATTGCAGTTTCTGGCCGTGCGACTAGACTTTCGCCCGATCCCTGAACCGAACGGAGGCCATATGGACGCCAGCTTTTCCCGCCGTGACATCCTGTCCGCAACCGACCTGAGAGCCTTGTCTGAACGGTCGGATCTGAAGGGCGGCCTTCAGATGGCGAGTCATATGGGCGCTATCGTGGTCGTCGGGGTTCTGCATGCGTTGGCGATGGGCAGCGGATGGGTGATCGTGACGGGATTTGCCTTGGGGGTTCTGCTCAATTTCCTCTATGCCGCACAGCATGAGCTGAGCCATGCGACCGTGTTTAAGACCCGGAAACTGAACGATATTTTCGGCCGGATCATCGGATTCATCCAGATTTTTCCGCGTGATTTCGACCAAGTCATGCATTTTGCGCATCACAAATGGACGCAGGATTGGGAGCGTGACGGTGAGCTTGTTCGCGAGCCCTATACGCTGACGACCTACCTGCTTTGGTTGAGCGGAATCACCTATTGGCGCAACCGGTTTTTCGGCCTTGTACGGCGGGCGCGGGGGGTGATTGTGGAGCCATTTATCCGTCCGGAGGAGGAAGCGAAGATCATACGTGAGTCGCGCCTGCATTTGGCGGGTTACGGGTTGATCGCGCTGGTTGCCTTGATTTTGGGCAGTTGGGCGCCGCTGACCTTCTGGCTGATCCCGATGATCCTGACCAAGCCGGTTCACCAGTTGCAGAACACCATCGAGCATCTGGGCCTGAGCCACGAGGACGACATCCTCGAGAACACCCGCTCGACCCGCGCCAATGCGCTGATCCGCTGGCTGTGCTGGCAGATGCCCTATCATACGGCGCACCATACCTTCCCGGCGGTGCCGTTCTGGAAGCTCGCCGATCTAAACGACCGGCTGGAGGCCAAGGCCGGAGAGGTGCACCGCATGGGCTGGATCGAGTTCCAGATCGAGGTCATCGCCAAGCTCCGCGCCAAGGACGAAAGCCAGTATCCGATGAACGAGGTCTGGGTCGTGCCGCGCAGCGGAGGACGGTCGATGCGCGTGCCCGCCGAATGAGGCGGCTACAGGTCTATACCTCGCTTTGGGCGATGCAGCCGCACGACCAGAGCGGCGTCAAGCTGCCGCACGATCAGGTCTGCGAGATGGTTGCGGGGGCCGGCTTTGACGGCATGGCGATTGATCTGGGCGCGTCGGATGTGGCGGTGGCCCATGCCGTCCGCCCACATATGGAGCGCAACGGGCTGACCCCTCTGATCGTCGCCTTTCCCAAGACAATTCAAAGCCTTGAGGACACGCTCCATATGGCCGCCGACTTTGGCGCGCCGTTTGTCGACGTGATCGGACAGGTGATGCCGCTGGCCATCGACGACATGGTTCCGGTAATCGAGACGTGGATGGGGATGAGCCAGAAGATCGGTGTTCCGATCCAGTTCGAGACCCACCGCAACTGCATCACCAACGATCTCTATGTGACCCTGCAACTGATCGACCGCATCCCCGAAATGCGCATTTGCGCGGACCTGTCGCACTATGTCGTGGACCGGGAATTCTGGTTCCCGTTGTCGGAGCATGATCTGGGGCTGATGTCCCGTATCCTTGCCCAATCGGACAGTTTTCAGGGCAGGGTCGCCAGCCGTCAGCAAATCCAGTTGCAACTGGATTTTCCGCAGAATCAAAAATGGGTCGAGCTGTTCAAGGGCTGGTGGCGCGAGGGGCTGGAGGGCTGGCGCAGCCGCAACCCGAAGGGCGATTGCATATTTGTCTGCGAGCTTGGTCCGCCCGAATATGCGATGACAGGACCGGACGGCAGAGAGATGTCGAACCGCTGGGAGGAGGCGCAGGTGATCATGGGCTGGGTCCGCGAGATCTGGGCCGATCTGGAGCGCGAAGAGGCGGCCCGCTGACCGCCGTCACGCCGCTGTGCCCGAAATTTCAGCGATTTAACGGATGGCCCGAGCGCCGAAAACGCCCTGCGGTAACACGTCGGTGCGGCGTCGGTATGGCGTCGGTGTCGTTGCGGCGGCGTTTGTGGTGCTGCGGAATGTGACCACAAGGTGCGGAGGGGCAGGGAAGCGGCAAGGAACGGCCCCGCCGCGCCCCTGTCGGCGCCATCCTATTCGCCGGGTCGTTTCAGGGAGAACACCTCGGTGATCCGGGCGTAATCCCGGTAGCCCATCCGCGAGAGCGGCTGATAGGTCGTTACGTCGAAGACGCCGTCCTTGAGACAATCGTCGCGCATGTGGACACCTGTGACTTCGCCAAAGACCACAAAGTTCGCCTCGCCGGGCAGTTGCACGATCTGCGTCAGCTTGCATTCCAGCGAGGCCGGCGCTGCCGCGACCCGGCTACAGGCGATCGTCTCGCACTCGGCCCGGTCGATCCCGGCCTTGGTGAACTCGTCGACCTCGCGCTCCCACGGGCCGGAGCTTTCGTTCATCACGTCGCGCATCGCGTATTCGACGACATTGACGCAGAACACGCCCGTGTCGCGGATGTTGCCGACGCTGTCCTTGGTGCCGTCCCGGTCGGGCTTGGCCGAGGTGGAGGCGAACATCACTTGCGGCGGAAAGTAGGCGACGGCATTGAAGAACGAGTAGGGGGCCGGATTGTCCTGACCGTTCGACCCGCGCGTGCTGATCCAGCCAATCGGCCGGGGCGTGACGATTGCGTTGAAGGGATTGTGCGGCAGGCCGTGGCCATCTTGGGGGCGATAAAACATGGGGCGTTTTCCTTTCGTTGCGCCTCAGGTAGCTTGCACGGGCATCGAGGACCAGTCCTTTGGATGCGGCCCGTGCAGGCGGCCGGGGCAGGCGGCCAGACAAGACGAGGACGAGCATGATGGATCTGGTGCAGGAAACACCGGACGATTGGTGGGAGGTCGAGGCTCTCTATGACCTGTGTTTCGCACCGGGGCGTGAGGCGTTGTCGTCCTATCGCCTGCGCGACGGCGTGCCGGCGGTGCCCGAATTGTGCCTGCTGAGCCGTGATGCCGATGGCATTCTGGGCGGTGCGATCCGCTGCTGGCCTGTCCGCATCGGCCCGGCCCGCGCGGTCCTCTTGGGCCCGGTGGCCGTTCACCCGACCCGACAGGGCGAGGGGTTGGGCGCCTATCTTATCGGCCGCGCCCTCGACGTGGCCCGCGACATGGGCTGGCGCCGCGTGATGCTGGTGGGCGATGCCCCGTATTATTCCCGCTTTGGCTTTCAAAAGCTCAAGGACGTGAAGATGCCGCCCCCGACCAACCCCGACCGGGTTCTGGGTGTGGCGCTTTATCCGGATGCGTGGAAGGGCATCAAGGGCAACGTCCGCAAGGCGAAAGATTGAATTTCACGCCCGACCCCCCACATTTCAAGGGTGGACAGGAGGCCCCGCGATGAAAGTGATCGATCCCGACGTGCAGTTTCCCCCCTTTGACGCCTCTGCCCAAGAGCAGGTGGCCGCCCTTGCCCGTCGCCAGCGCCGTGCCAACGGTGTCCTGATGCAAGCGATTACATTCGTCGGCGGACAGGTCGAGGACGGTATGAAGCTGTTGCCCAAGGGCGTCCGGGGCCAGATCGAGGGCGCCGCCCGCAAGGCTCTGACCCAGAGCTATCAGGCCGCCAGCCGCACCCGTGGCGGGCAGGCCGCCCGTGTGTCGGGCGACCGGACGCACCGCGTTCTGGGCACGATCTCCGGCGCGCTGGGCGGCATCGGCGGATTGCCGACCGCTCTGGCCGAACTCCCCGTCGCCACGACGATCATCTTTCGCGCGGTGCAGGACGTGGCCAGCCAATACGGCGAGGATCCGGCCAGTGAGGCGACCCGCGTCGAATGTCTTCGGGTGTTTGGCGCCGGTGCGCCGGGCGGCGATGATGACGGCATCGACACCAGTTTCATCGGTGCCCGTCTGAGCCTGACCGGCCCGGCCCTGCATGGCCTGATCAGCAAGATCGCCCCGAAGTTTGCCGCCGTGCTGAGCCAGAAGCTGGCCACCCAAGCCGTTCCCATCCTGGGCGCGGCCGCGGGGGCGGGCACGAACTACGCCTTCGTCGACTATTACGTCGAGGTCGCCCATGTCCACTTCGGCCTGCGCCGCGCGGTCGAGACCTATGGCGAAGAGCCGGTTCTGGCCCATTTCCACAAGGTACTGGCCGAGGCCAAGCTGCCGGTGAAGCGCGCCTGAGCCATCAGCCCCGCTGAGCGGCGAGCCATCCGGTGAGTGCCTCGCGCACGTTGTCTTGGCCCGCGTCGCGGGCCTCGTCGATCACCTGTTTGGCCGCTGACAGATCGACCCGCCGCAGCAGGTGCTTGACCGGGCCGATCGAGGCCGGCCGCATGGAGAGCATTTGGAAGCCGAGCGCCGACAGGGCCATCGCCTCGATGGGCCGCCCGGCATCTTCGCCGCAGAAGCTGATCGGCGTTCCGGCGGCGTGGCAGCGGGCGAGGATCTGTTCGAGGAAGGTCAGGAAGCTGACGTCCAGCGTGTCGTAGCGCCGCCGCACCCGTTCGTTCTCGCGGTCGGCCGCGAAGAAGAACTGCTTCAGGTCGTTGCCGCCGACCGAGATGAAATCGACCTCTTTGAAGAAGCTGTCGGGCGCGAATGCGAGGCTGGGCGTCTCCAGCATCGCGCCGACCTCTGCCGAGACGGGGAGCGGATGGCCCAGCCCCTCTTCGCGGGCCAGCGCCTTGTCCCATTCGGCCCGCGCCGCCCGAAATTCCGAAGGCGCTGCGATGAAGGGGAACATGACAGACAAGGGCCGCCCCTTGGCCCCGCGTATGAGCGCCTGCAACTGCATTCTGAGCACGCCCGGCTTGTCGAGCCCCACCCGGATCGCCCGCCAGCCCATCGCGGGATTGGGTTCGTCGTTCGGCTTCATGTAGCTCAGCACCTTGTCCGAGCCGATGTCGAGCGTGCGGAAGGCGACCCGCCGCCCCTGGGCGCTGTCCATCACCCGTGCGTAGAGCGCCGACAATTCGGACCGCTGCGGCATCTGGTTGCGCACCAGAAACTGAAGCTCTGTGCGGAACAGACCGACGCCGTCCGCCCCGGAAGGCGCCAGCGATGGCAGGTCCGCGATCAGCCCGGCATTCATGTGCAGCGATATGGTGGTGCCGCAGAGCGCCTGCGCAGGCTCGTCCCGGATCGAGGCATAGCGTTCCTGCGCCCGCGCCTGCATCGCGACCTTGTCCTGAAACGCGGCGGTGACGGTTTCCTCGGGCCGCAGGTGCACGATCCCCTGATCGCCGTCGACAAGGATGGTATCGCCGTTCAGCGCCTCTGTGGTGATCCCGCTGGCATGGATGATCAGCGGGATCGCCCAGGCCCGGGCGACGATGGCCGCGTGGCTGCCGACGGAGCCTTCTTCCAGCACGATCCCCTTGAGCACCTTGCCGTATTCCAAGAGCTCTCCGGGCCCGATGTTTCGCGCGATCAGCACCGGGTTTTCCGGCATCTCGGCGCCGGTGCTGCTGCCTTGCCCTGTCAGGATTCGCAGCAGCCGGTTCGACAGGTCGTCCAGATCGTGCAGCCTGTCGCGCATGTAGGCATCGTTCGACTTGCCCATCCGAGTCCGGGCCAGCGATTGCTCTTTCTCGACGGCCGCCTCGGCGGAGAGCCCGCTTTCGACATCCGATTCCATGCGCCGCATCCAGCTGCGCGACTGGGCGAACATCCGGTAGGCTTGCAGCACGGCGGCCTGTTCGCCCTCGGCGGCGTTGCCATCGAGCAATTCGTCCACCGAGATCCGCAGCTGATCGACCGCCTCGCGCAGCCGCACGAGTTCGGCTTCGGGATCGTCAGAGATCGGGTTGGTCACGACCACACGCGGTTCGTGCAGATAGACCTGCCCTTGCACGGCGCCTTCCTGCCCGATCGTGCCGCGCAGCATGACCGACCGCTGGTGCCGCGCCGAAAGCGCCGCGCCGTCGCCGACGAAGGCCCCGAGCTCGGTCATTTCGGCCAGCACCATCGCCACCACTTCGAGCGCGTAGACCTCGTCGGAGGTGAACAGCCGCGCCGCCTTGGATTGCACGACCAGCACGCCGAGCGCCTCGCCCAGCCGCTGGATCGGCACCCCGCAGAAGGAGGAATACCGCTCCTCGCCGGTTTCCGGCATATAGCGAAAGCCCCGCTCTGCCGGGGCGTCGGCGGTGTTGATCACGGTCTTGCTGCGCGCGGTCCGCCCGACGAGGCCCTCGCCCATCCGCATCCGCGTCTGGTGCACGGCCTCGGGCTGAAGCCCCTCGGTGGCGCAAAGTTCCAGCGTTTCGGCGTCGCGGAACAGGTAGATGGAGCAGACCTCCGTCTGCATCGACGATGCAATGAGCCGGACGATTCGGTTCAACCGGGCCTGACCGGCGCTGTCCTCTGCAAGTGCGGCCTGAAGCCGCCCGAGCAGCTTGCGGCTTTCGCTTTCCGTTCGATCGGGCATCCTGCCCCCTTTGTGCGTTCCAGTGCCGAGGTATAGGCGATCTTGGCAGCGAAGGGGAGGCCCTCAATGCGCCAGACGCAAGGTCTTGCGCTAAACTTGGCGTTGCGCTGTTCCCGGTGCATCCATTTGCCAGTCCGCTGGGGTATGCCCGCGTCCTTCAGGCTGTGCCCGGCCGCGCCACTTCGTGCCGCCGCCCCGAAATGCAACGCCTAACCCTGCGCGTCGCGCGGGATATCTCTCCGCCGATACCACGGTGTTTCTTTTGGCTCCAAATACGGCGGCGCCGACCCGAGCCAAAGGGCGCGGGCCCGGGCAGCATCCGGCCCGGCCCCAAAATCCGGCGATCGCTCCTTAGCTGGCCTTGTCCAGCCCGAAGGTGTCGTGCAGCGCCTGCACGGCCAGTTCCATATACTTGCGGTCGATCAGCACCGAGATCTTGATCTCGGAGGTGGTGATGACCTTGATGTTGATCCCTTCGTCGCGCAGGGCTTCGAACATCTGGGCGGCGACGCCGGCGTGGCTCCGCATCCCGATGCCGACGACCGACACCTTGGCGACGCCCTTGTCGGCCACGAGATCGTGGAAGTTGATCTCGCCCTTCGCCTTGGCCTCGTTCATCGCCTTCTCGGCCCGCATTACCTGATCGGTGGGGCAGGAGAAGGTCATGTCGGTGCGCCCGTCTTCGGAGATGTTCTGCACGATCATGTCGACGTTGACCCCGGCCTCGGCCAGTGGCCCGAAGATCGCGGCGGCGATGCCGGGCCGGTCGGCCACGGAGATCAGCGTCATTTTGGCCTCGTCCCGCGAATAGGCGACACCGGCGACAACATTGCTTTCCATGATTTCCTCCTCGTCGCAAACGAGCGTTCCGGCGTCGTCCGACTGTTCTTCGAAACTGCTGAGCACCCGCAGCTTGACCTTGTAGCGCATCGCCAGTTCGACCGAGCGCGTTTGCAGCACTTTGGCCCCTAGCGAGGCCAGTTCGAGCATTTCCTCAAACGCGATCCGGTCGAGTTTGCGCGCCTTGTCGCAAATCCGTGGATCGGTGGTATAGACCCCGTCGACATCGGTGTAGATGTCGCACCGCACCGCGTCGAAGGCGGCGGCAAAGGCCACGGCCGTGGTGTCCGATCCGCCCCGCCCCAGCGTGGTGATCCGCCCCTCGGGGCTGATCCCCTGAAAGCCCGCCACGACGGCGACCCGCATGCCTTCGTCGAACTTGGCGAGGATGTTGTCGCTGGGGATCTCTTCGATCCGGGCGGAGGCGTGGGCGGAGGTGGTCTTGACCGGCACCTGCCAGCCCTGCCAGCTCCGCGCGGGGATATCCATTTCCTGCAACCGCAGCGCCATCAGCCCCGCCGTCACGTTCTCGCCCGAGGACACGACCGCGTCGTATTCGCGGGCGTCATAAAGCGGCGAGGTTTCCGAGACCCAGCCGACCAGTTCGTTGGTCTTGCCAGACATGGCCGAGACGATGACGATGACGTTGTGGCCCTTGGCCACTTCTGCCGAGACGCGCTTGGCGGCGCGGTGTATCCGGTCGATACTGCCGACGGACGTCCCGCCGAATTTCATGACAAGGATGGACATGCTGGTCCCTTTGGGCGGATAAGTCGCGGCCTTTTAGTCACCCTTGCCGTCTAGTGCAATGCGCCGGGCGCTAGTTGGTCTTGGCTTTTGGCATAAAGGGCAACGGTGCCACGGGTATCCCGTCCTCGAGCAGCTTGCGCGCCTCGTCGAGCTTGGCCTCGCCGTAGATCGCCCGCGCCGGGGCGTCGCCATCGTGAATCGCCCGTGCTTCCTTGGCGAAGGACAGCCCGACGTAATCGGCATTCTCCTCGACCTTGCGGCGGAGGTCCGCGGCGGCCTGTTCCTGCGGGCTGAGCGCGGCCGAGAGCGAAGGCCGCTTGCGATCCTCTTCGTCGGTGCGCACCGCCGGGGCCATCAGCGATTTCTCTACCTGCGTGCTGCCGCAGACCGCGCAGGTCACGTGTCCGGCGGCCGAGAGGCTGTCGAAGGCGCTGTTCGACGCGAACCAGCTTTCAAAGCGGTGACCGTCTTTGCAGGAGAGGGTGAAGCGGATCATGGGCTTTCTTTGTGCAGGTAAGGGGATACGATGGTGTCGTACCCATCAGATCTAGTGAGAACCGGTCGAATTGCAATCCCGGCGCGTGTCTGTCCGGCCAATCCGAGGCGCGCGCCCGCGCCCTCAGCGATGCAGTTGCCGCGGGTCGAATTGTTCGACGATGTGCCGCAGTTCGGGCGACTTGAGCAGCCGCGCCGCCTTGGCCGGGCTGACCCATTTGCGCCGCCGCACCGCCCGTTCGGGCCAATCTGCGTGGATCGTCTGCACCTGTAAGGGAAACACCAGTGTCAAATGCGGGGTCCGCGATTTGTCCTTGGGTTTGACGTAGGTATAGACCCCGAGGCAACGGTCGAGCGATTGCCCGGTGAGCCCGGCTTCCTCGAAAGCCTCCATCGCGGCGGCCTCGGCCGGGGTCTGCCCGTCCATCGGCCAGCCCTTGGGCAGCGTCCAGCGCCCCTTGCCCCGCGTGGTGATCAGGCAGATCTCTGGCCCGCCATTGACGATTCGCCAGCACAGGGCGGCGAATTGCGTGTGCGCCCGCCCCTTGGCCTTGCGGGCCAGACGCAGCGGCAACTGGTGCATTTCGTCAAGGGACATGGTCTGTCGGCTTTGCGAGGCTATAGTTGGTGCGACCACGGTTTCATGTGACGCCCCGTGGAGCAAGAGATTTGAGGTCTGCCGGCGTGAATTCGCTTTCCCAGATTGCCGCCGCCCCCCTCTTTATCGGGTCGGAAATCTATCGCCGGTCGAGCTATGGCGGCTGGCATCCGCTGCGCGTACCGCGCGTGTCCACGGTGATTGACCTGTCGCGGGCGCTGGGCTGGTTGCCCGGTCATCAGTATATCAACAGCCCCAAGGCCAAGCCCGCCGCGCTGCATGCCTTTCACACCCCCGACTATGTCGCGGCCCTCGCTGCCGCCGAGGCCAGCCAGTCGGTCACCGAGCAGGTCAGGGCCCGCCACAATATCGGCACCCATGCCAACCCGGTTTTTGGCGAGATGTATCGCCGCCCCGCCACCTCGGCCGGTGGCGCGATTCTGGCGGGCGAGCTGGTCGCCAAGGGTGGCACCGTCTATGCCCCCGCCGCCGGCACCCATCACGGCCTGCCCGACATGGCCAACGGCTTTTGCTATTTCAACGACCCGGTCCTCGCCATGCTGTCGCTGCGCCATCATGGCGTCCGCCGTCTGGCCTATGTCGATATCGACGCCCATCATCCCGACGGGGTGGAGGTCGCCTTTGCCGATGATCCTGACGTTCTGATGATCTCGGTCCATGAGGAGAACCGCTGGCCCCGCACCGGCGCCATCACCGATCGCGGGGTGGGGCAGGTCTATAACCTGCCGGTGCCGCGCGGCGCCCATGACGGCGATATGGCGATGGCCCGCGAGGCGCTGATCCTGCCCGCCATCGCCAAGTTTGCCCCCGATGCCATCGTCCTGCAATGCGGGGCCGATGCGGTGACCGAGGATCCGCAGAGTCGCATGGCGATGTCGAACAATGCCCATTGGGCTATTGTCGCCGCGTTGATCGGCATGGCCCCCCGTCTGCTGGTGCTGGGCGGCGGCGGTTACAATCCGTGGTCCGTCGGCCGCCTTTGGACCGGCGTCTGGGGCGTGCTCAACGGCCATGAGGCGCCGGACCGTCTGCCCCCGGCCGCCGAGCGGGTGCTGACCGATCTGTCCTGGGACAACCGTGGCCGCAAGCGGGAGCCGGACCCCGCGTGGCTGACGACTCTGCGCGATCCGCCCCGTGACGGCCCGGTGTCGGACGTGGTGGCCGAGCGCGTCGCCCACCTTTCGGAGCGGTTGCGCGTCTGGGTCTGAGCCGCGTCGGCGCCTCAGAACCCGAGGATGTCCTCGTAATAGGCCGCCGCCCCCAGCGCGGGCTCGGACAGGGTGAACCCGCCCGCCAGATCGAGCAGGGCCTCTGCCTCGGCCGCGCTGACCCCGATCAGAAGGATTTCCCCGACGCTGCCGGTGTAATCGGTCTCGACGATCGGATCGCCGCTGATCGGGTCGATGGTCGTGGCAAGATTGTCGCTGGTGGTCGAGATCACGTTGATCACGGCGCTGTCGATCCCGTCGACCAGCACGGCGCTGACCTCGGCATAGGCGCTGCCTGCGCTGGCCCCGTGGACCGTGATGCTGAGCGTGTCGCCTTCGCTGGCGTCGAAATCATAGATGGTGTCGACCCCGAAGCTGGTCTGGATGACCGCCCCGTCCACCTCGGAGGTGAGCACGTCGAAGACGAAGCTGTCGGCCCCGTCGCCGCCGATCAGGTAATCGTCGAGCGTGCGGAAATCGCGCGTCAGTTCGGCCCCGTCGTCGGCCTCGAAGGTGGAGCCGCCGAATTGCACGTAGTCGGACGTGTAGTTGCCGATGTAGATGTCGCTGGCACTGAGCAGGGTGTCGTCGCCGTCGCCGCCTTCGATCCAGTCCATCGACGGCCCGCCGGCCAGTGTATCGTTGCCCGCGCCGCCGAAGATCAGGTCTTCGTCGCCCACGGGGATGGTGGTGCCGGAGGCATACATCTCCATCACGCCGCCGCCGAGGATGGTATCGTCGCCTTCGCCGCCGAACAGGAAATCGTCCTGCACCGAGCCGTAGATCAGATCGTCGCCGTCGCCGCCTTCGATGAAGTCGCGCCCGAACTGGATCGCGTAGGTGTCGGACCCGAGCAAGATGTCGTCACCGGCCCCGCCCGCGAGGTAGCTGCCCAGATCGGAAGCCTGCATCACGTCGGCCCCGTCCGACCCGAAGAGCGCCGTGGGCACATCGTCGCCATAGGTGTTGATCGCCCCGAGGTTCGACGAATAGTAGCTCGACGCCTGTCCGATCGTCTCGAAGCTGGAGAACATCGGGATCAGCTCTTGTGCCGAGAGGAAGGCCCCGGTCTCGTCGGTGTAGTTGGTCAGCAAGTAGGCGTCGATCATGGCGTCGCCGGTCAGCTCCATCACGTCGTGCCCGTGCACCGGCACGTCGACGACGGAATAGGCCAGATCGGCTTCGCTCAGTTGCACGTCGATCAGGGTGACGGTGCCGAGCAGGTCGTTGTCATGCGCCAGCGGAGTTACCATTCCTCCCATGTCCATGACGTGATCAGAGCCGATGGTGATGACGGTGTCGAGCACCCCGTTGCCGTCCGTGTCGACATACTCGATCCCCTCGATCGCCACCGTGTGCCCGATGAACACGATCTGATCCTCGCCGACGGTGAAGTCGTGGATCACGTCGTTGCCGATCCCGTCCATCCAGTGATCGTGCCGGTCGTCGTTGAGCCCGGTGATCACGGTCCAGTCGATGGGAATGTCGGTGAGCTTGATCTGCTTGGGGTTGCCCGCGCCGTCGAGTTCGCCGTTGATCGTGTAGATATCGTCGAGCACGTCCGCGGTGCCCATGTCGTCGTAGAGCGTATAGAGGTCCATGACGCCGGCGAGCAGCACCTCGGGATCGGCCACGGCCCCCACGGTGAATTCGAACACGAAGAGATCCGAGCCCGATCCGCCGAACAGCGCATCGTTGCTCGCCGCCCCTGAGATGTCGATGCTGCTGGGATCGTCGGTGACCACGACGGGATCGACCCCGTCGACCCGGACGTCCGGCTCGCCCGAATCGCTGCGGCTGATGATCACGTCGTTGCCCGCCCCGCCGAACAGCACGTCGAGCGCCAGCCCGCCTTCGAGCGTGTCGTCGCCGTCGCCGCCGAAGAGCAGGTCGTTCATCTGGTCGCCGGTCAGCAGATCGTTGCCCGCCCCGCCGACCACCATGTCGGAATAGGTCCCGCCATAGAGCGTGTCGTTCCCTGCGCCGCCGTTGAGATAGTCGGCTCCGCCGCCGCCGTGGGCGTAGTCGTCGCCGCCGTTGCCGAAGAAGATGTCTCCGCCCGAATTGAGATTCGAGATGATCTGGGCGCTGTCGTCTCCGACCACGTATTCGATGGCGTTGGTCAGGCTGGCCGAGGTCCAGACGTCGCCGTCGACCATGTTGTGCACCATCCCGTTCGGAACGTGATAGCTGTGCGCAAAGGCATAGTCGCTGCCGTCGGGGTTTTGCACCTGACCGAGCGCGATCGGCGTCAGCCCGTTGTGCCCATCGAATGCGTCCAGAGCGCCGAGATCGACATGGCTGGTATCGCTGGCCGAGACATCGGTCGTGGCCAACATGGTGATTGTTTCCCCGGTGAGTACAATCCCGTCCGCAAATTCGAACCGTTCGATCGCCTGATAGTCCCGGATCGTGATCCGCACCTCGTCTCCGCCCGCGTTGATCAGGGTCAGCCGCAGGTCTCCGTTCGAGGCGATGCTGGCGCCGGTGATGTCGTCGAAGTCGATCCCGGAAAAGATCACCACGTCGGCGTTGCCCGAGCTTGCGGTTTCCCCGAGGATCATCACCCGCCCGGTGTCGCGGCTGATGATGTAGGTATCGTTGCCGTTCCCGCCGCGCAGGTATTCGTCGATGTTGGTATACTCGTTGGCGCTGGTGTGCAGGGTGTCGTCCCCTTCGCCGCCAAAGAGGAAATCGCGCCCGTCGCCACCGCTCAGCACGTCGTCGCCGTCATTGCCGTAGATCCGGTCGGATCCCGCCATACCGGTGAGCGTGTCGTTCCGGTCGAGCCCCTGGATCGTGTCGTTTCCGTCCGTGGCGATCAGCCCCAGCATCTGTGCCGCGTCGATCACCGTCCCATCGGCAAAGACATAGCTTTCGATCGCGTCATAGGCGGCGATCTCGACGCTATTGCTCTGCCCGTCCGGCCCGGTGACGACGAGCAGCAGATGCCCGTCGGCGGTCAGCGTCGGCTGCGCCAGAGTGCCGTAGCCGGAGGCAAAGATGACGGTGTCGGCGCTGCCGGATGTGCCTGTTTCGCCGAGGATCAGGGCGTGGCCGCCGGTTTGGGAGGCGACGTAGCTGTCGCTGCCATCACCGCCGCTGAGCACGTTGTCGCCCGCCGCGCCGGACAGGGTATCGCCTCCGTCGCCGCCGAAAATCTGGTCGTCCCCGTCGCCGCCGATCAGGCTGTCTGCGCCGATGCCGCCGATCAGGCTGTCTGCCCCCGCCCCGCCATAGAGCACCGATCCCGTGTCGAGCGCGGTGAGCGTGTCGTCGCCTGTGCTGCCTGCGGACAAGGCCAGATCGCCGGCGGTGAGGATCGCCCCGTCGGCAAAGACGAAGCTCTCGATATTGCCGAAGCCCTGGATCGTGACGACGCTGTTCTGCCCGTAGGCGTTGACGAATTCAAAGACGATGGTCGTGCCGTTGATGGTGACCGCGTCGAAGTCGCCGAGGCTCATATCCCCGAACACCACGCTGTCGGCGCTGCCCGAGTTGCTCCCCTCGGTCATCACGGTGGCCTTGTAGGTGCCGCTGCTGAACAGGTAGGTGTCGTCGCCGCCCCGCCCGAGCAGCATCTCCGTGCCGTTGGACTGGGTGTTCGACCCGGCATCGAGGATATCGTTGCCGTCGCCGCCGTCGAGCCGGTCGGCGCCATTGCCGCCGATCAGGGTATCGTTGCCCGCAAGCCCGAGCAGGGTGTTGGCCCCGTCGTCGCCTGTCAGGCTGTCGTCAAGTTCGGTCCCTGATTGCGTTGCGTCCGACATACCACACTCCTCGTTACACGCGATCTGTGTGCCGTCCCGGTCTTGCGGAGCCCTCAATACGCGGGCACGCGACGCCGGTTTTCAAAGGTTTTCAAAGAATTGAGCGGGCAGCACAGTAACGCATCCTTGATGGCTTATTGCCCGCCCCGGCCAAACTGAAAAGTGTCTAAATTGTGGAAACAATACGTTTCAACTGTGCAACCAGCGCCTGTTTGCCTGTGCCCCATTCCCCCGCGCCCCATGTTTCCTTGGCCTCGCGATGGCTGTCGACCTGCCGTGCCATTGCTGTTCGTCGCGGGGCATAGCCCGAAAAGACAGGAAAACCATAGGTGACAGAACGCCCATAATTTATACAATTGCCCTCACATTGGGGAGGAATTGAGAACAATGCGTTTGCCTGTGCTGTCTGCTGTGTTGGCGTGCTGCGGTGCGTCGCTGGCAATGTCCCAGTCGCTTGATCTGACGCTCACCGATCCGGACCAGATTGCCGCCGAATGCGGCGGCACGGCGGCGGCGGGCGAAGTGCTGTTTACCAGTTGCAGCGCCTGCCACGCCCTGCAACCCGAGGATGCCAGACCGACGCAGGCCGGCCCGCATCTGGGCGCGTTGTTCGGCCGTGAGGTCGCGGCGGTGGACGGCTATGCCTATTCCCCCGGTCTGCGCCAGTTGCAGGCCGAGGGCGCGATCTGGGAGCGCGAGGCGTTGCATGCCTATCTGCAGGGCGATCTGCTCCCTGACACCCATCCTGTTGTGGCCGGTGAGCAGGATCGCCGCGATATCCTGACCTTTGTCCGCGTTGCCACATTGCCGCCACCCCCGGCACGCGGCGAGCTTGTCGTCCCGCCCGAGGTCTTGGCCATCGAGGGCGATCCCGCCTACGGCGAATACCTCGCCTCGGAATGCGCCGGTTGCCACCGGAGCGGATCGGGCAACGTGCCGGCCATCGACCTGCTCGACGGCGAGTATTTCATCACCGCCATGCACGAATATCGCGCCCGTGCCCGCACCAACGAGACCATGCGCCTGATCGCCGCCCGTCTGACCGACGAGGAGATCGCCGCATTGGCCGCCTATTACCTGAGCATCGAGTAAGTTTCTTTTGGAGGAGAAAGTCATGTCATTTGATAGAAGGCAATTCATCGGGGCCACGGCCGCCCTGAGTGCGACGCTTGCGGCTCCGATGGTCCGCGCGCAGGCCCGTCCGCGCGTGGTCGTCGTTGGCGGCGGGGCAGGGGGCGCGACCGCCGCCCGCTATATCGCCAAGGACAGCGACGGTGCGATCGACGTCACGCTGATCGAGCCGAGCCGTGCCTACTACACCTGCTTTTTCTCCAACCTCTATCTGGGCGGCTTCCGCGAGATCGATTCGCTGGCCCACAGCTATGGCACGCTGGCCGCCGACTATGGCATCAACGTCGTGCACGACTGGGCTGTCGGGGTGGACCGCGATGCCAAGACCGTCGCGCTCGCAGGGGGCGCGAGCCTGCCCTATGATCGTCTGATCCTGTCGCCCGGCATCGATTTCGTCGACGGCTCGGTGGCCGGCTGGGATCTGTCGGCGCAGAACGCCATGCCCCATGCCTACAAGGGCGGTTCGCAGACCGAGCTTCTCAAGGCGCAGGTCATGGCGATGCCCGAAGGCGGCACCTTTGCGATGGTCGCCCCGCCCAACCCCTATCGCTGCCCGCCCGGCCCCTATGAGCGGGTCTCGATGGTCGCGCATCTGCTCAAGGAGGTGAACCCGACCGCCAAGATCCTGATCGCCGATCCAAAGGAGGCCTTTTCCAAGCAGGGTCTCTTTGAGGAGGGCTGGGCCACCCACTATCCCGGCATGATCGAGCGGGTCGGCCCCGAGATGGGCGGGGCGGATATCAGCGTCGACCCGCAAGCAATGACCCTGACGATCGACGGCGAGGCCACTCCGGTGGATGTCTGCAACGTCATCCCCGCGATGAAGGCCGGCCGGATTGCCGAGATCGCCGGTGTGACCGATGGCAACTGGGCGCCGGTGAACGCCGCGGATCTCTCGTCGAAGATCGACCCGTCGATCCATGTGCTCGGCGATTCCGCCGCGCAGGGCGACATGCCCAAATCCGGCTTCAGCGCCAACAGTCAGGCCAAGGTCTGCGCCAATGCCGTGCGCGGGGCGCTGACCGGATCGACGGTGTTCCCGGCCCGGTTCTCGAACACCTGCTGGTCGCTGATCGACACCGATGACGGGGTCAAGGTCGGCGCCACCTACGAGGCCACCGAGGAGAAGATCGCCCGCGTCGACGGCTTTATCAGCCAGACCGGCGAAAGCGCCGAACTGCGCGCCGCGACCTATCAGGAATCTATCGGCTGGTACGACGGCATCACCGCCGACATGTTCGGCTGATCGCGCCTCGAGCCGGTATGGGGCCCCGATCTCGATCGGGGCCCCATTGCGGTTTGCCTGTGGCGGCAGGCGTTTCCTCCGGTTTCGCCCCAAATTCTCAAACAGCCTAAAATTTACCATTTGATAAAATTTCTGACTGTGGCAGGCTGTGTCCAAACCGAACCGAAGGACAGCCGCCATGCCCAGCCCAATGACCCCCGGCATTTCGTCGGGCAGATTGACCGCCGAACAGATCGCCAAGAACTTTGCCGATCTTCACAGTGCCTTTGATCCGCACGAGGCTGCCGTTGCGGCGGATCGCTGCTATTTCTGCTATGACGCCCCGTGCATCACGGCCTGTCCGACCTCGATCGACATCCCGTTGTTCATTCGCCAGATCCAGACCGGCACCCCGGAGGCTGCGGCCCGCACGATCTTTGAGCAGAACATTCTGGGCGGCATGTGCGCCCGCGTCTGCCCGACCGAGACCCTCTGCGAGGAAGCCTGTGTTCGCGAGGCCGCCGAGGGCAAGCCTGTCGAGATCGGCCGGTTGCAGCGCCACGCCACCGATACGCTGATGGCCCAGCAGGGCCACCCCTTCACCCGCGCCGCCGAAACCGGCAAGCGCATTGCCGTCGTCGGCGCCGGCCCCGCCGGTCTGGCCTGTGCCCACCGCCTTGCAATGAAGGGCCATGACGTGACCCTGTATGAAGCCCGTCCCAAGCCCGGCGGCCTGAACGAATTCGGCATTGCCGCCTACAAGACGACAGACGACTTTGCCGCCCGCGAGGTGCAATGGCTGATGGGGATCGGCGGCATCACCCAGGCCAGCGGCACTCTGGGCGAGGATCTGAGCCTCGACGGGCTGAAGGCCGAGTTCGATGCGGTCTTTCTGGGTGTCGGCCTTGGCGGCGTGAACATGCTTCGCGCCCACGGCGAGGATCGCGAAGGCGTCCGCGACGCCGTCGATTTCATCGCCGATCTGCGCCAGGCGAGCGATCTTCTGGATCTGCCCGTGGGCCGCAATGTGGTGGTGATCGGCGGCGGGATGACCGCTGTCGACGCGGCTGTGCAGTCCAAGCTGCTCGGCGCAGAGACCGTGACCATCGCCTATCGCCGCGGCCGCGAGCAGATGAGCGCGAGCCGGTTCGAGCAGGACCTTGCCGCCTCCTACGGTGTCCGCCTGCTGTTCAACGTGATGCCTGTGGCTGTCCATGAGGATGGCATCGAGCTGGAGTATACCACGACCACGGACGGCAAGTTGGTCGGCACCGGCGAGCGCCTCAGTCTTGCCGCCGATCAGGTGTTCAAGGCGATTGGCCAGACCCTTTCCCTCGATGTCGGTCTGGCGATGGAGGCCGGCAAGATCGCCGTGTCCGGTGCCGGCCGCACCAGCATGGAGGGCGTCTGGGCCGGCGGCGATTGCGCCACCGGGGGCGACGATCTGACCGTGACCGCAGTGGCCGAGGGCCGCGACGCCGCGGAAGATATTCACGCCAGTTTGGTGTAGGGTGGCTCTGCCCCGCCCGCCATTCAGGATCGCCTGCCGATGACAGCCAGCACCTCTTCAGCCCGCACCTCGCCTGCCTTGCCCGCCTCGGCGGAAGAGCCGGACAGCCTGCTGATCACGCTGGGGGCGCCGTTCTATCGCTGGCAGGGCAAGCTCTATATCGAGGATCAGTCGATCAGTGGCCTGAAGACCTGGGCGGAGAATTTCACCCGCGTCAAAGCCTGTTCGATCTGTCATGCCGCCGCCCCGCCGCCCGGCTGGTCCGAGGCAGAGGCGGGCGGCATTACCGCCCCGACTTTCGAATTGGTCGATCTGCCCAACGGCTATCACCTGCCGACGTTTCTGCGCAGCCGCGCCGCCGTGGCCGACCGGCTGGCCGAGGTGATGGCTCGCTGCACCTATCGCTCCTTTGCCATTGGCGGCTGGATCGGTGATTGGGGCATTACGGGTGCCGGCGTCGCCCGCAAGCGCGGTCTGAGCCATGCCGTCTGGTTCGACCGTGTCGAGAGCCAGATCATGGCGACTCGCGCCGAGGGCAGTCTGCCCCGCAAGCTCTGGGGCCGCGTGAAGGCGGCGATCACCGCTCATAACGAACGCCGCGCGCTGCGCGGTGCCGATCTGGCGCTGCTGCATGGTCGAACCGTTTTTGACCGTCTGTCCCCCTTCAGCCGTGATCCGCATATCGTCGAGGATATCGACCTCGAGGACGTGGACCGCATTTCGCCGACTGCGCTGGCCGAAAAGCGCGAGGGGGCCGCCACCGGACCGCTGCGCCTGATCTATGTCGGCCGCGCCGACGAGATGAAGGGGCCGCTGCACTGGGTCGCCGTTCTGGGCGCGCTGTACGCCAAGGGCATTCCCTTCGAGGCGGACTGGGTCGGTGACGGCGTTCTGCTCGATCAGATGCGCGCCGAGGCGGATCGGTTGGGCATTGCCGAGTGCATCACCTTCCACGGCTTTGTCAGCGACCGCCCGCGCGTGCTCGACCTGATGCGCCGGGCGCAGATCATGCTGTTTTGCCATATGACCGACGAATCCCCGCGCAATCTGGTCGAGGCGCTTCATGCCGCGACGCCGCTGTTGGGCTTTGCCGATCCCTATGCCTCGTCCTTGGTGGCCGAGCAGGGCGCGGGCCGCCTCGTGCCCCGCGGCGACAGTGTCGCCTTGGCCGAAGCCGTCGCGACCCTCGATGCCGACCGCGCGACGCTGGCCGATATGATCGCCCGCGCCGGTCGCTCGGCCCGGCATCTGACCCGAACCCAAGTCTACCGCGCCCGCCGCGAGATCATTCACAAGAGCCTTGGACCGCCCAAGGCCCCCATTGCCGCAGCATAGCGGCGGAAAACCTGCAGGAGAGCTCCATGGCCGATCTCAGAACCGACTTCTTGGGCATCAAGAGCCCCAATCCGTTTTGGCTGGCCTCGGCCCCGCCGACGGACAAGGAATACAACGTCCGCCGCGCGTTTGAGGCGGGCTGGGGCGGTGTCGTCTGGAAGACCCTGGGCGAAGCGGGCCCGCCTGTCGTCAACGTCAACGGCCCCCGTTACGGCGTGGTTTACGGTGCCGACCGCCGGGTTCTGGGCATCAACAATATCGAGCTGATCACCGACCGCCCGCTGGAGGTGAACCTGCGCGAGATCAAGGCCGTCAAGCGCGACTATCCCGACCGCGCCATGATCGTCAGCCTGATGGTCCCTTGCGAGGAAAGCGCGTGGAAGGCGATCCTGCCGCTTGTCGAGGAAACCGGCGCCGACGGGATCGAGCTGAACTGTGGCTGCCCGCACGGCATGTCCGAGCGCGGCATGGGGGCCGCCGTGGGGCAGGCCCCCGATCTGATCGAGCAGATCACCCGCTGGTGCAAGCAGACCACCCGGATGCCCGTCATCGTCAAGCTGACGCCCAACATCACCGACATTCGCGGCCCCGCCCGCGCCGCCAAGGCCGGTGGCGCAGACGCCGTCAGCCTGATCAACACGGTGTCCTCGATCACCAGCGTGAACCTCGACACCTTCAGCCCCGAGCCGTCGATCGACGGCAAGGGCAGCCACGGCGGCTATTGCGGTGCGGCGGTCAAGCCGATCGCGCTCAACATGGTGGCCGAGATCGCCCGCGACCCCGAAACCCACGGTCTGCCGATCAGCGGTATCGGTGGCGTGACCACATGGCGCGATGCGGCCGAGTTCATGACCCTGGGTGCCGGCAACGTGCAGGTGTGCACCGCCGCAATGACCTATGGTTTCAAGATCGTCGAAGAGATGAAATCGGGCATGTCGCAGTGGATGGACGAGAAGGGCCATTCCAGCACCTCCGACTTCATCGGCAAGGCCGTCCCGAACGTGACCGACTGGCAGTATCTGAACCTCAACTACGTGGCCAAGGCCAAGATCGACCAAGACGCCTGCATCAAGTGCGGCCGCTGCTATGCCGCCTGCGAGGACACCAGCCATCAGGCGATCAGCATGAGTCCGGACCGCGTCTTTGAGGTGATGGACGACGAATGCGTCGCCTGCAATCTGTGCGTCGATGTCTGCCCTGTCGAGGATTGCATCACCATGGAGCGGATGCCCGCGGGCGCCGTCGATCCCCGCACCGGCAAGGTCGTCAGCGACGAGTATGCCAACTGGACCAGCCACCCCAACAACCCGGCCGCGCAAGCCGCCGAGTGACGCGGCGCCATTGACGCCGCCTGAAACCGCCACCACAGTTGGTGCCGGCACCGAGCCCGCCGCAGCCTGACCGCTGCGCGGGCTCTTCGCGAGGGGGCATCCGCATGATCGAACGACTGGACCACATCAACATCCGCACCACCCGTCTTGACGAGATGATCGCGTGGTATGGCAAGTTTCTGGGCATGACCACCGGCCCGCGCCCGGCATTTTCGTTTCCGGGGGCATGGCTTTATGCCAATGGGTTCGCCCTTGTGCATCTGGTGGGCGTCGACCGCGAGCCGGGGTCCGACCCCAAGGACCTCAAGCTCGAGCACGGCGCCTTTCGCGCCACCGGCTATCAGGAGATGATCGCCAAGCTCGACGCCGAGGGCGAACGCTATGAGATCGCCGTGTTGCCGGATTTCCCGGTGGTTCAGATCAACGTCTGGGACCCGGACGGGAACCATCTGCACATTGACTATCACTCTGACGAGATGACCGCCTGACCCCGCACGGCCTTGGCCTGCTTTGAGGGGCTGCCGCCCGATCGGGCGGCGTTCGATATGGGCCGCCGTTACGGCGTCAGGATCCGCCGGAACACCTGCTCCAGATGTGCCTCGGCCCCCGGAAAGGGGTCGGCCTTGCCCAGAACCGCCCGCACCTGCACGTCGAAATCGGCGTAGTGCTGCGTCAGTGACCAGATCGAGAAGATCAGGTGGTGCGGATCGACTGGCGCGATCTGTCCGTCATCTGCCCAAATCTTGATCACGGCCGCCTTTTCATCGACCAAAGCCTTGAGATCGCTCGACAGTATTTTGCCGATCTGCGGCGCGCCTTGCAGGATTTCGTTGGCGAAAAGCCGGCTTTCCAGCGGGAAATCCCGGCTCAGAGACAGCTTTCGTTCGACATAGGCCAAGAGCTCTTCCAGTGCCGGCCCGGATGGATCGAGCGCCCGCAGCGGATCGAGCCAAGTATCCAGCAATCCTTCGAGAAGTTCCGTATAAATCGCCTCTTTGGACGGGAAATAGTAGAGCAGATTGGGCTTGCTCAGCCCTGCTTGCCGGGCGATTTCGTCCAGCGTGGCCCCCCGGAATCCCTGCCCTGAGAACACGGTCAAGCCAGCGGCGAGGATGGTTTCGCGATTGCGGGTCTGGATGCGCGTGCGGGTCGGGGCCAATTCATGTCCTTTCGCGGTCTGCCGGTCTTGACTGCCCGGTCGCCTCTGTTAGCGTTGGTTTGACCAGTTGGTCAAATCGTATCGCCCAAGTCAACGTTGCCAGACCGGAGAATGCCATGTCCTCTTCCGCTGCCGCTCCTGGAGCCAATCTCAAGATCGACGGTTCCCGACTTTGGGACAGCCTGATGGAAATGGCGAAGATCGGCCCCGGCGTGGCCGGTGGCAACAATCGCCAGACCGTCACCGACGCCGATAGCGAGGGCCGCCACCTGTTCCAGAAATGGTGCGAGGCGGCCGGCTGCACGATGGGTCTCGACCAGATGGGCACGATGTTCGCCCGCCGCGAAGGCACCGACCCCGATGCTCTGCCGGTCTATGTGGGATCGCATCTCGATACCCAGCCCACGGGGGGCAAGTATGATGGCGTCTTGGGCGTGCTGGCCGGATTGGAGATCCTGCGCAGCCTCAACGACCTGAATATCAAGACCAAACGCCCCATCGTGGTGACCAACTGGACCAACGAGGAGGGCACCCGCTTTGCCCCCGCCATGCTCGCCTCCGGCGTTTTTGCCGGGATGCACGAGCAGGATTGGGCCTACGCCCGCACCGATGCCGAGGGCAAGACCTTTGGTGCGGAGCTGGAGCGCATCGGCTGGAAGGGCGACGAGCCCGTCGGCGCCCGCAAGATGCACGCCTTCCTCGAATTGCACATCGAACAGGGTCCGATCCTCGAAGCCGAGGGCAAGGACATCGGCGTCGTCACCCACGGTCAGGGGCTGTGGTGGCTCGAGGTCACGCTGACCGGCAAGGACGCTCATACCGGCTCGACCCCGATGAACATGCGCGTCAATGCGGGCCTTGGCATGGCCCGCATCATGGAGGCCGTCCACACCATCGCGATGGATCATCAGCCCGCCGCGGTGGGCGCTGTCGGACAGGCCAACGTCTATCCCAACAGCCGCAACGTGATCCCGGGCAAGGCGGTGTTCACGATTGATTTCCGCTCTCCCGATCTGGCCAAGCTGACCTCGATGCGCGAGCGTCTGGAGGCCGAGGCCGCCGAAATCGCCGAAGGGCTTGGCCTTGGCATCAGTATCGAGCCTGTCGGCCATTTCGATCCTGTGACCTTCGATCCCGATCTGGTCACCACCGTTCGCGCCGCCGCCGAGCGGCTGGGCTATAGCCATATGGATATCGTCAGCGGCGCCGGTCACGACGCCTGCTGGATCAACCGGGTCGCACCGACCGTGATGGTGATGTGCCCCTGTGTCGATGGCCTGAGCCACAACGAAGCCGAGGAGATCACCCCGGAATGGGCCGCGAAGGGTGCGGATGTCCTGTTTCACGCTGTGGTTGAAACGGCGGGCATCGACGGGTGAGGGGCGCGCGCCTCTCCGTCGCCCGTTCGTGGACATTCATGCATTTTTGCACTGAATCGGGCGCGATCTGGCATCAATGCCTTGACCTGACCTCTGGCCGGGCGGCAAGTGGGTCTGGGGGCGGTGCACCTGCTTGCGGCCCCTTAATAACCTGTCAGGAGACGTGAATGCCCCGCCTGTTGCCTCTGCTTTTGTTGCCCATCCTCGCCGCCTGCGATCCAGCCACGATGGCCTCGATCCCCGGTTTCGAACCGCCGCCGCCACCGCCGCCGCCGACCCTGCCCGCCGCAGTTGCCGCCGTCTTGCCCCCCGGCACGCCGGTCAACACCGTGTTTCAGGACGGCAACGGCTGCTACCTGTTTTCGATCGAGCTGACCGACCCGCCCTCCGGTTTCCCGGTGCGCGACGATGCCGGCAACCAAATCTGTGAGGCGCAGGCCTAACCCGCTGCACCCGAATAGGACACCATGCCTTTGACAGCCTTTCCATTCCTGACAGCGACAGCCGTGTGTGGGCTGCTGCTGTCAGGCGCGGTTCAGGCGCAAAGCGGGTTGTCCCGGTGTGGTGGCGCCGCCGGTCCCGCCTTGCCCGACGACTGTATGCTCGAAGCGCCGCCGTTGATGCTTGGCTTTGACTATACCCCCACCACGGCCGACCTGCGTCGCGGCAATCTGTCGATCACCCAATCCACCCCCGAAGGCGGCACACGCGATGTGACCGGCCCCTTCGAGGTGGCCGGTGGCCTGCAACCCCCGGTCTTGCGCGATATCGACAATGACGGGCTGGCCGAACTGCTGATTCAGTCGCGCCCCGCCGCCTACGATGTCTGGGTGCTGAACGCCGACGGGTTCTACCGGATTGCCGGCCGCGTGCGCGCCCAGTCCCTTGCCCAGATCAGCCAGCGCGGCGCCCTGATCGTGGGAGAGGTCCGGGACGGAGCCGGCCAGATCACCGAGACCGCTTATCTTCTCGACGGAGCCGAGGTCGTCACCGTATTTCGGATGCGCATCGACCCGGACAGCCGCAGCTGCAGCCTGATCGATGGTGCCGCCGAGGCGCAGGATTGGCTGAACGCCGATGTGTTGCTTGCGGAATGCGAGGCGCGTGACTGGAATGACTGACATGCCGAGCCTCACTAGGAACGGAAACGCCTGATGACTGCGCAAGGCTTCAAGGTGACGGCGCTGCTGTCGGTTCTTTCCTTTGTCGCCGTTGCGGCATCCGCCGCGGCGGAGACACCCCATATCGAGGGCGAGCCGTGGTGCGATACCCTCGCGCCCGGCGCGGCGGCGGCCGTCGACTGCGCCCTGACCGTGGGCGATGTGTTGCTCGGCTTCGACTACGAGGGCGATGCCTTGAGCGCCGAGTTGACGCTGACCCAGACCACCCTCGACGGCGATCTGCTGCACACCTCCGAGCCGATCCGGGTCGACGGCTTGCTCATCCCGCCGGCGTTGCGTGACATCAATTCCGACGGCGCGCCGGAGCTGTTCATTCCGACCATGTCCGGCAATGTGAATTCGGAATTCCTTGTCTGGCAGTCAGATCCGGGCGGCGTCTATCATCCCAGCGGCACGATCTCTGGCTTTGGCGTCGATGCCTTTGACGTCGAGGGCGATCTGGTTCGCACCCTGACCCGCGAGAACGCCGCGACCTTTACCGAAGCGAGCTATATCCTCGAGGCCGATGGCTTCGTCGAGGTCTATACACTCAGCATCGACTATGCCGACCAGACCTGCAGCTTCATCGACCAAGGCGGTGTCGCCGATGCTGGTCTGGATCCGGCCGCCATCCTGCAAACCTGCCAAGACCGCGAATGGGACTAATTCGAAAACGGGGGATACCCAAATGAGCACTGTCATCAAAAACGGCACTATTGTCACCGCAGACCTGACCTACAAGGCAGACGTCTTGATCGAAGGTGGCAAGATCACCCAGATCGGCCAAGACCTCTCGGGGGCGGAGGTTCTCGACGCGACCGGCTGCTTTGTGATGCCCGGCGGGATTGACCCTCACACCCACCTTGAGATGCCGTTCATGGGAACCTATTCCACCGACGATTTCGAGAGCGGCACCCGCGCGGCCCTGTCGGGCGGCACCACGATGGTCGTCGATTTCGCGCTCCCCTCACCGGGGCAAGGCCTCTTGGATGCCCTGAAGATGTGGGACAACAAGGCCGGCCGCGCCAACTGCGATTACAGCTATCACATGGCCGTCACGTGGTGGGGCGAGCAGGTGTTCGACGAGATGAAGACCGTGGTGCAGGATCGCGGCATAAACACCTTCAAGCATTTCATGGCCTACAAGGGCGCCTTGATGGTGCAGGACGACGAGATGTTCGCGTCCTTCCAGCGCCTTGCCGAGCTGGGTGCCATCGCGATGGTCCATGCCGAGAACGGCGATGTGGTGGCCGATCTGTCTGCCCGCCTGCTCGCCGAGGGCAACACCGGCCCCGAGGCCCATGCCTATTCCCGCCCGCCGCAGGTCGAGGGCGAGGCCACCAACCGCGCCATCATGATCGCCGATATGGCGGGCGTGCCCCTCTACGTCGTTCACACCTCTTGCGAGGAGAGCCACGAGGCCATCCGCCGCGCCCGCCAGCAGGGCAAGCGCGTGTGGGGCGAGCCGCTGATCCAGCATCTGACCTTGGACGAATCCGAGTATTTCAACCAGGATTGGGACCATGCCGCCCGCCGCGTCATGTCTCCTCCGTTCCGCAACAAGCAGCATCAGGACAGCCTCTGGGCCGGTCTGATGTCGGGTTCGCTGTCGGTCGTGGCCACCGATCACTGCGCCTTTACCACCGAGCAGAAACGCTACGGCGTGGGTGATTTCACCAAGATCCCCAACGGCACCGGCGGCCTGGAGGATCGGATGCCGATGCTCTGGACCTACGGTGTGGGCACCGGCCGGCTGACGCCGAACGAGTTCGTCGCCGTGACCTCGACCAACATCGCCAAGATCCTCAACTGCTATCCCAAGAAGGGCGCCGTTCTGGTCGGAGCCGATGCCGATCTGGTGGTCTGGGACCCGGAGAAGACCAAGACGATCACCGCCGGCACGCAGCAATCGGCCATCGATTACAACGTGTTCGAGGGCAAGGAGGTCAAGGGCCTGCCCCGCTTTACCCTGACCCGCGGCTATGTCGCCGTGCACGACGGTGAGGTCCGCACCAAGGAGGGCCACGGCGAGTTCGTCGCCCGTGAGGCCAATACTTCGGTGAACAAGGCCCTGAGTTCGTGGAAGGAACTGACCAACCCCCGCCCGGTAGAGCGGTCGGGTATTCCGGCGAGTGGGGTTTGATGCGGATGCAATGCGAGTGCGGCTGCGGCGACGACACCAAGGGCGGTGATTTCTTGCCCGGCCATGATCAACGCCTGCGGGCCGAGATCGAGCGTCGCGTCGGCGGCTTGCTGAAGCTGCGCAGGCTGGTGGAATTGCAGATCGGCGCGCCGATTATGTGTGAAAGATCAGGTGAATAGACCATATGACTGACGCCGTCATCTCTGCCCAGCATCTCGACCTCACCTTCCAGACGGGCGATGGCCCGGTTCATGCCCTGCGCGATGTGAACCTGACCATCGACAAGGGTGATTTCGTCTCGTTCATTGGCCCCTCGGGCTGTGGCAAGACCACGTTTCTGCGCTGCATCGCGGGGCTGGAGACGCCGACGGGCGGTGATCTGACCGTCAATGGCATGACCCCCGACGAGGCCCGCAAGGCCCGGGCTTATGGCTATGTGTTTCAGGCGGCGGGTCTGTATCCTTGGCGGACGATTGGCGGCAACATCCGCCTTCCCCTTGAAATCATGGGGTTTTCCAAGGCCGATCAGGCCGAGCGCGTCAAGCGTGTGCTTGAACTGGTCGATCTGGCGGGGTTCGAGAAGAAATACCCATGGCAGCTCTCTGGCGGGATGCAGCAACGCGCGAGCATCGCCCGTGCGCTGGCGTTCGATGCCGATATTCTGCTGATGGACGAACCGTTCGGGGCGCTCGACGAGATCGTCCGTGATCACCTGAACGAGGAGCTTCTCAAGCTCTGGGCCCGCACCGAAAAGACCATCGGCTTCGTGACCCATTCGATCCCCGAAGCAGTCTATCTGAGCACCAAGATCGTCGTCATGTCGCCCCGTCCGGGCCGCATCACCGATGTGATCGACAGCCCGCTGCCGCGCGAGCGTCCGCTGGATATTCGCGACACGCCCGAGTTTATCGCCATTGCGCACCGCGTCCGCGAGGGCCTGCGTGCCGGTCATCAGGAGGACTGAGATGGGGTTGGGACAACGCGTCGGTCTGCCGTCGGTATTGCGTCGGTGTCGTTTGCGGCAAGGGACGGGCGCATGAAGGGAACGCTCGGCCCGGTTCTGACCGTGATCCTCGCCATTCTGGCGATCTGGTATGTCGCCTGCGTGCCGATGAACGTCCGCGAAGTGCTGAGCGCCGCCGAGCGTGACGGGGCGGTGGTGACGCCGACCGACCCGGTCGAGCGCCGCGACGCCGGGGCCGTCGGGCTGGTGCTGAACAACACGGCCCATCTCGGCGCCTCGTGGAGCCTCGACCGTGCCAAGCTGCCTGCGCCGCATCAGATCGCCGTCGAGCTGTGGAACACCACCGTCGTCGAAGAGATGACCGGCCGCCGTGGCATCGTCAATTCGGGCAGCCTGTCCAATCGTGGCCTCGTCTATCATGCGGGGATCACCCTTTGGGCGACGGTGCTCGGCTTTGTCATCGGCACCGGGCTGGGCATCCTGCTGGCCGTTGGCATCGTCCATTCCCGCACGATGGAGATGAGCGTGATGCCGTGGGCCATCGTCAGCCAGACCATTCCCATCGTGGCGCTGGCCCCGATGATCATCGTGGTCCTGTATTCCGTGGGATTGCAGGGGATGCTGCCAAAGGCGGTGATCTCGGCCTACCTCAGTTTCTTTCCCGTCGTGGTCGGCATGGTGAAGGGCCTTCGCAGCCCGGATCAGAGCCAGCTCGACCTGATGCACACTTATAACGCCAGCAAGTCGGCGGTTCTGGTGAAGCTGCGCCTGCCTGCTTCGGTGCCCTATCTGTTTGCGTCGCTCAAGATCGGCATTGCGGCGAGCCTCGTGGGTGCGATCGTCGGTGAATTGCCTGTGCAGCAAGGCGGCCTGGGCGCCCGGATGCTGGCCGGATCCTACTATGGTCAGACCTCGCAAATCTGGGCGGCGCTGATTGCGGCGGCCGCCTTGGCGGCGCTGCTGGTCTGGTCGATCGGCGCGTTGGAGCGCCGGACCCTGCGTCGGATGGGGGTGGTATGAGCCTCGTCGTCATAGCCTTGATCGTCTGGGCGCTGGGCTGGAGCCTGAACCGCTGGCTGGCCAACGGCCCCTATGCCGCCAACCGTTGGACCGGCCTCTGCGTCGCCGCCGTGTTCGGCGCGACCGTGCTGATCATGTGGGAGCTGATCGTCCGCGGCCTCGGCGTGCCGGCGGTGATCCTGCCGCCACCCTCGGCCATCGCGGCGGCCTTTGCGTCGAGCACCAGCATCCTGTGGGCGGATTTCGTGCAGACGATCCTCAAGGGCGGCCTGTCGGGCTATGTCATCGGCTGCGGCGCGGGCTTTGCCGTGGCGATCCTCGTGGACCGCTATGATTTCCTGCGCCGGGGCCTGCTGCCGGTGGGCAATTTCATGTCGGCCCTGCCCATCGTGGGCACCGCTCCGATCCTCGTGATGTGGTATGGCTTTGGCTGGCAATCCAAGGCGGCCGTCGTCGTGCTGATGGTATTTTTCCCGATGCTGGTCAACACCGTGGCCGGATTGCGCGACACCAGCGCCATGCAGCGCGACCTGATGCGCACCTATGGTGCGGGCTATTGGCCAACCCTGATCAAGCTCCGCCTGCCGGCCGCGATGCCCTTCATTTTCAACGGCCTTAAAATTTCGACCACTTTGGCGCTGATCGGCGCTATCGTTGCTGAATTTTTCGGCTCTCCGACGGTGGGACTCGGATTTCGTATCTCGACCTCTGTCGGACAGCTTGCGCTTGATATGGTATGGGCGGCGATCGTGGTGTCCGCCCTTGCCGGTAGCGCCTTTTACGGGGCCGTTGCCGCGATCGAGCGCGGTGTGACCTTCTGGCATCCATCACAGCGGGGCCAGTGACGACGAGACGACCAAGACAAGACCAACCCAAGAGGCCAAAGCGCCCATCATGACAACCAACGGGAGAACCACCATGACGACATTTCTCAAGTCCACAGCCGTAGCGGCCGCTCTTGCGGTCACAGGCGGCGCTGCGCTGGCCGATGCCCATGCGGACGAGGTTCGCTTGCAGCTGCAGTGGGTGACGCAGGCCCAGTTCGCCGGCTACTACGTCGCCCTCGATCAGGGTTTCTATGAAGAAGAGGGCCTCGATGTCACGATCCTGCCCGGCGGCCCGGACATCGCTCCGCCGCAGGTTTTGGCCGGTGGTGGCGCCGACGTGATGCTCAACTGGATGCCCTCGGCCCTGGCCGCCCGCGAAAACGGCCTGCCCGTCGTCAACATCGCCCAGCCGTTCAAGACCTCCGGTCTGATGCTGACCTGCTGGAAGGACACCGGCATCACCGGTCCGCAGGATTTCGTCGGCCGCACCATTGGCGTCTGGTTCTTTGGCAACGAATACCCGTTCCTGAGCTGGATGAGCCAAGAGGGCATTTCCACCGATGGCGGCGAGGATGGCGTGACCGTTCTCAAGCAGGGTTTCAACGTCGATCCCCTGTTGCAGCGTCAGGCCGATTGCATCTCGACCATGACCTACAACGAATACAATCAGGTCCTGTCGTCCGGCGTCAGCCCCGACGAGCTGGTGACCTTCAAGTATGAGGACATGGGCGTCGCCACCCTCGAGGACGGCATGTATGTCCTTGAGGAGAACCTTGCCGACCCGGAGTTCGAGGACAAGATGGTCCGCTTTGTCCGCGCCTCGATGGCCGGTTGGAAATGGGCCGAAGAGAACCCGACCGAAGCCGCGATGATCGTTCTCGACTATGACGAGACCGGCGCCCAGACCGAAGAGCACCAGATCGCCATGATGGAAGAGGTCGCCAAGCTGACCGCAGGCTCCAACGGCGCTCTCGACGAGGCCGATTTCCAGCGCACCGTCGACACGCTGCTGGCCGGTGGCTCCGATCCGGTGATCACCGCTCAGCCCGAGGGTGCATGGACCAGCGCCATCACCGATGCGGCACTGAACTAAGCACGTAGCGGGGGTTTTCACCTACCGCTCGTTGAGCTACGGCGCGAAGAGAGATCTTCGCGCCGTTTTTGTGCGTGCAGGCGGGCCGACTGATCCCCTATGTGGTCTGACATCACCGGAGGGCGTTTATGCCGATACTGTTGGGTATTGATACCGGCGGCACCTATACCGACGCCGTCCTGATCGACGAGGCCGAAGACCGCGTTCTGGCCAGTGCCAAGGCGCTGACCTCGCGCCCCGATCTGTCGATCGGCGTGGCCGCGGCCATCGACGCGGTTCTGGCCGAGGCCGAAGTCTCTCCGATCGACGTGGCGATGGTGTCCTTGTCGACGACCTTGGCTACCAATGCATTGGTCGAGGGGCAGGGCGGTCGCGTGGCTTTGGTCTTCATCGGCTTCGATCCCGCGGAGCTTGCCCGCGACGGGTTGGAGGAGGCGCTCAAGGGCGATCCGGTCATTCAACTGCCGGGCGGTCATACCCATGCCGGCACCGAGGTCGCGCCGCTCGATCTGGCGGCACTGGAGGCCGCGCTGGAGGGGTTGGGCCCCGAGATCAGCGGCTTTGCCGTGGCCGCCCGCTTTGCCACCCGCAACCCTGCCCACGAGATCGCCGCCCGGGATCTGATCCGTGCAAGGATGGCTCGCCCGGTGACCTGTTCGCACGAATTGTCGAGCGCCTTGGGTGGCCCGAAGCGGGCGCTGACCGCGGTGCTCAATGCCCGCCTGATCGGGATGATCGACGGGTTGATCGGAGCCTGCGAGGGCAATCTGGCCAAGCGCGGCATCGACGCCCGACTGATGGTCGTACGCGGCGACGGGGCCTTGGTTTCGGCCGGTCTCGCGCGGGAACGCCCGATCGAGACGATCCTGAGCGGTCCGGCGGCCAGCATCGCCGGTGCAAGCTGGCTGACCGGCGAGACCGACGCCCTCGTCAGCGATATCGGCGGCACGACCACCGATGTCTGCCTCCTGCGCGACGGTCGCCCGATGATCGACCCCGAGGGCGCCCGTGTCGGCCCGCACCGCACCATGGTGGAGGCCGTGGCCATGCGCACCACCGGCCTTGGCGGCGACAGCGAAGTGCATCTGCTGGAGGGCCTCGAGGGCGGGCTGCGCCTTGGTCCGCGCCGCCTGATGCCGGTGTCGTTGCTGGCCACGACCCATGCCGAGATGGTGCACCGGGTGCTCGACCGGGCGCTGGCCACCGAGATCGCGGGCGACGGCGCCGGCCGCTTTGCCGTGCCGTTGTGGTCTGCGCTGCCGACGGGGCTGGATAAACGCGAGGCGGCTGTGGCCGAGCGATTGGCCGACGGCCCGCAGCCGTTGGCCGAGTTGATCCGCAACCGCGTGGAGGCCCCGGCGTTGGGCCGCCTCGTATCGCGCGGACAAGCGGTCATTGCGGGCGTGACCCCGTCGGATGCCGCGCATGTCCTGGGCTATGTGCAGGAATGGGATACGCAGGCCGCCGAGAAGGCACTGGCCCTGTTTGCCCGCAAACGTTCTGGCAGGGGCGACCGGATCGCGGAGGGTGCGGGCCAGATGGCGCAGATGATCGTCGATCAGCTGACCGCACAGACGGTGGCCTGCCTGCTGGAAGCGGCCTTTGCCGAAGATGGACGCGACTGGGGCGGGGCGCCTGCTGCGATGGCCGCCCATGGGCTGACCCGCGCCGGATTGGACCGGCACCGCGGCGTGATCGAGACGGAGCTGCGCCTCGGCGTGCCGGTCATCGGCCTTGGTGCCTCTGCGGGGAGCTATTACGGGGCGGTTGGCACGCGGCTGGGCACCCGGATGGTGCTGCCCGCTCACGCCGGTGTCGCCAATGCCATCGGCGCGGTGGTGGGGCAGGTGTCGATGGTCGCCACCGGCACCGTGTCGGGCGCGGGGTGCGGCAGTTTCGTCGTCCACCTCGCCTCTGGGCCGTTGCGCCTGACGGACCGGGACGAGGCCCTCGCGGCGCTGGAAGCCGCGCTGTCGGCCGATGCGAGTGCGCGTGCGCGCAGCGCCGGCGTGGAGGAGGTTCGCCTCACTGTTTCGCGCGAGATCAACGAGGTCGAGGTCGAGGGGCAGCCGATGTTTATCGACGCCACTCTGCGGGTCACGGCGCAGGGCCGACCCCGCATCGCAAGGGACCACGCGGACTAGGCGCGGGCCGGGCCGAACGGGCCGAAGCGTGACTTTTGTTTCAAGACTGTGATTTGCCGTGAGCGGCCTAGCTTGCCGGGATGCTTTGCAGGCTGCCGATCCGCTTGCCGCTTTCGACCCAGCGGCTGACGATCTTGCGAATCGCGTCGTCGTCGGCCTCTGCGACCGCCGCCCGGATCGCCTTGATGCAGGCGGCGACCTCGATCTCGCTGAGGTGCGCTTCGCGGGCTTGCAGGATCTTTGGGTGCGGGGTGCTGGTCTGGCCTTCGCCGATCAGCAATTCCTCGAACAGCTTTTCGCCGGGCCGCAGGCCGGTGAGCTGGATTTCGATATCGCCGCCGGGGTTGTCCTTGGTCCGCTGTTCGTAGCCTGCCGCGGCGATCATCTGCTGCGCCAGATCGTAGATCCGGATCGGCTCTCCCATATCCAGCACGAAGAGGTCGCCGCCTTTAGCGAGGCTGCCAGCCACCAGCACGAGCCGTGCGGCCTCTGCGATGGTCATGAAGAACCGCGTCACGTCCGGATGCGTGACCGTCACCGGCCCGCCCCGCGCGATCTGTTCCTCGAACAGCGGGATGACCGAGCCGGAGGAGCCGATCACGTTGCCGAACCGCACCATCGAAAAGATCGTGTCGCCGGCCTCGGGATTGGCCCGCTTGGCCAGGTCCTGAATGACCATCTCGGCCAGTCGCTTGGACGCGCCCATCATATTCTTGGGCCGCACGGCCTTGTCCGTGGAGATCAGGATAAACCGCGCCACCTGCGCTTCGGCGGCGGCGGTGGCGAGCGTATGGGTGCCCAGAACGTTGTTGGCAAAGCCCGGGACCGGGTCGCGTTCGACGATGGGGACGTGTTTGTAGGCCGCGGCGTGGATCACGACGTCGACGCTGTGCTGCGAAAGCACCCGCCGCACGATGGGCGCATCCGTCACGGAACCAAGCGAGGGGATCAGCTCGACCCCTTGGTGCCGCGCCAGTTCGGCCAGTTCGTTGTTGATGTTGTAGAGCGCGAGTTCGCTGATCTCCATCAACACGAGGCGGCGCGGTTTGCACAGCACCAGTTGCTTGCAAAGCTCGGACCCGATGGACCCGCCCGCACCCGTCACGAGGATTGAGCGCCCGGCGTAGGTCTCTGATCCGCCCGGCAATTCGCTGTCGAGAGGTGGCCGTCCGAGGAATTGCCCCGGCTGCACCGGCCGCAACTGTTCGACCAGCTTGGCCCCGTTGCCGGCCAGCTGCGAGAAGGAGGGCAACGATTCAACCGTCAGCCCCATGCCTTCGAGCTTGGCCGAGATCTGCGCCAGCCGCGCCCGCGTCTGCGACGGCATCGCCAGCAGCACCCGGTCGACCTTCTTTTCCGAAACCAGCGTGGAAATCGAGGCCGAGGAGTAGACCGTCAGCCCCTTTACGATGGTCGAATGCAGCCTCTTGCTGTCGTCGACAAAGGCGATCGGAACGATGGTGTCGTCGGTCTTGAGCGCCGCGACGAGCTGTTGCCCCATCCGCCCCGCGCCGTAGATCAGCACCCGGACCTGATCCTCCTGCTTGTCGTAAATCCACCGCAGCAGTTTCAGCAGCAGATACCGGCTGGAGGCGCACATCCCGAAGTAGACAAAGGCGAAAATGATTGCCGTCGAGATCGGGCTTTCGCGCCCAGACAGCCCGTCGATGATCGCCGCCGCAAGCCCGATGACCAGCACATGCGCCGCCGTCATCCCCAGCGCCCGCGTCTCGTAAGCCTTGAGCTGCACCTTATGGATACCGAGCACGACGCTGAGCAGACCGGCGATCGTCATCAGGATGACGAAGCCCATCCAGAGCTCCAGGAGCCCTTCGGCGGGCGGGAAACGGTTCTGTTGCAGGGCGAGCGCCAGCACCATGGCGATTGGGAGTAACGCGATATCAAGTGCCACGATGGTGGCCTGCTTAATCGGCCTTGGAAGATCGGCGACAATCTTCAAAAGCAAATCGTTTGACACGTGCAGTCTCACTTCAGAATTCTCCGGCCCACGTCGTTCTAATTGCGGGCTTTCGCCATTGAATAGGAGGCACCAAGGTAATCCAATAAACTCGTCCTGCTCGTTCAGCGCAAAGGCTTCGTCACCTTTTCAGAATCAGCGGGTTATTAACAGCCGATGATACTGCGTTGCGGCGTTGTAGCAAGCTCAGCGCCTTAATGTCTGCCGAAAAGTCGGGCAATCGTCTGTATTATGAGCGAAATGTCGCCACACACGCTCTGGCTGTTTCGATACAGAATGTCCATGTGCGCTTTGCGCGGGACGCACCGTCTGCGATAGACCGCATCGGTTTCGGCCGCGGACCTACAGGCCGCCAGCAATTGCTCTTCGCGTCGGTGAAATCGCAATGACGCGATGCCGGTCACGCCGGGTCTGCATTGCAGCACTTCGCCGTAGAGTTCCGGATAGTCCTCGACATAGACCCGCAGGGGCGGCCGGGGTCCGACGAGGCTCATATCCCCTTTGAGCACGTTCCACAGTTGCGGCAGTTCGTCCGCCCGCGTTCGCCTCAGAAGCCGGTGGAAATCCGACATCCGGTCGGATTTGTCCCCGCCCGTCACGCCGGCCTCTGTTCCCGGCGGGCTGGGCCGCATGGTCCGCAGCTTGACCAGCCCGAACCCCTCGGTCGGCGTTTTCATCCGCTCCGAGATATAGAAGATCGGCCGACCCTCGCGGATCAGCAGCAGCAGGCAGAGCACCAGCAGGATCGGCAGCGCGATGAGGCAGGCCGGGATCGCGACGGCAAGGTCGAGCAGGCGCTTGCTCCATGTCATGCAAAGACCCTCCAGCCGGCGGATTGTGCTTCGTCGATCAGGGCGGGCGCGGTGCCTGCCTTGGCCGGTAGCGGCGCGAGCTCCATCAGCCGCGACAGATCGAGCGAGAGGGCGGGCAGGGCATCCGCAGGGGCGGGCCGCCAGCGCCAGTCGGCCTTGGCGGCGGTCAGCAGCGCGTCCATCCCCAACTCGCCCGGGGCCGCGACGTTCGCCAGCCGGGGTAGTGTGGGCTGGTCGATGAGCGTCAGCATCGTGGCTGCAAGGCTGAGCGGCCCGATGTAGCACCGCCGCGGTGCGGACCCGTCGGCGAACTGGTCGAGCGTCACCGGCCCAAGGGCCGCGTTGCGCAGGAGCATGTCGGTGCCCGCGACATTGCCGATCCGCAGGCAGCAGACCCCGGCCGCGCCCTGCACGGTCTGCTCCATCCGCAGCTTGGCCTCGCCGTAGGCGTTGGCAGGCGTCGGGTCCGTAATCTCGGTCTGTGGCCCGGTGGCGCGACCGTAGACCGCCTGAGACGAGCACAGCAGAACCGGCCCGATCCCCTCGCGGGTGGCGAGGTCGATTGCGGCCTTGGCCAGCGCGCTGTTGTGATCGGGGCCGGTGGTCCCACCGGTGCCGCCGGTCAGCACGATCATCCCGCGCACCCGTGCCAGCCGGGGATCGCGGGGGGCGTCCTCTGCCAGCATATCCCAGCCGTAGTCGCCCTGACCGGGCTGACGGGCGTGCCAGAGGGGCTGCGCTGTGGCGGGCCACAAACCGGCGCGGTGCAACGTACGAAACGCCTGACCGACGCGTCCGCTTGCGCCGAGGATCAGGGGCCCCAGATCGTCTGTTTGCTGTGATGAGGCCGTCAAGTCACTGCGCTCCTGCCGCTTCGACGCCATCCGCTACAGGATCGGGGGCGGCATTTCCAGCAGGCTCGGCCATGTGCCGGGCTCTAGTCGCGGAAAATCCGCGAGGCGGCATAGATCCGCAACGCTCCACCCAGAAAACACAAGGTGCCGAACACCCAGGCCATGAGGGGGAAGCTGCCCGAAAACAGGCATAGCAGGATGAAGAAACCGATGGTTTCGGTGCCTTCGAGGATGCCGTTGGAGTAATAGAGCGATTTGACCCCCTGCGCCGAGGTCTTCATCCCCCGTTTCTCGGCGAGGATCGCGTAGCCCAGAAAGCTGGTTCCGTTGAAGTAGAACGAGGCGAGCAGGAACGCCCCAGCCGCCCCGTTTGCCGCCGGATCATTAAGCACGAAGGCCAGAGGGATGGCCCCGTAGAACAGAAAATCCGCTGCGATATCAAGGTATCCGCCGAAGTCCGTCTTTTGCGTCGCCCGCGCGATCGCCCCGTCGAGCCCGTCCGCCAGCCGTGAGGCCAGAAGCGGCAGGAGCGACAGTTGCGGCCAGCCGATGACGATCAGCAGCGCCGCAAGCAGCCCCAGCCCCAGCCCGAGCATCGTCACCGTATTGGCCGACACGCCAAAGCGTGCAATCGCCGCGCCCATCCGATTGAGCGTGGGGTCGATCAGCCGTCGTGCGGGGGCGTCCAACATATTGTGTCCTTGGAATGGGTGAGCCTCTCAATGGCCGATCTAGCGCGTTGGAGCAATCGACCCAGTCTGCCATAGCGCGAATGTGAGGCCCGCGTCGCGTCGTCCCGGCCGGCGCCGGGTGTGAGAATGTGTTTTCTGACAGAGGGATAGCGGCCTTCAGTGGCGGTTGTGCCTTGCAAGGCGCCGCCCGGGATATTTCAGCCCGCTGGCCGCTTGTTTCGGTTCTGCGCGTTGCGGATCGGCGCAGTTCCGTGTTGTCGGGCAACTTTGGGTTGATCCGCGTGGCTGCCCATCACGCAGAGCGGTCCGGTTAAGGCTTTGTTTAGCTTTGCCGTTCTATCGTTGTTTGACGCGGTTTGGTTGAGCGATTGGGCGGAAGGGAAAAGGCATGTCTGAGGTTCCCGTGGGCGATTGGCCCTGTTGCTGTGGTGAGGGCTGATGCTGGCCTGGCGGGGTTCTCCCAGGGTGCGGCAGACCTGCGCGCCCATTCTCGAAGCGGCGCCGGGCGGTGTCCGGATCGAACTGGCGGGGCAGGTGATCGCGCAGTCGCAGGCGGCCGTCAGGGTCGTGGGCGCCACGGAGGCACCGCTCTACTATGTGCCGGCGCATCATGTGGACATGGACCGGCTGCACCCCTCTGACCGTCAGGGAAAGTCTGACTGGGGCGGGCGGATCGCTTATTTCCACCTCATCGGGCCGGAGGGCCTGATTCCCGAAGCTGTCTGGTTCTTTCCGGAACCGCCGCCGGAATATCGGGCGCTGCGCAGCCATTTGGCGTTTTTCCCGCAAGCGGTGGACGAAGCATGGGTCGGGCAGGCGCGGGTGCAGCCCTATGCCGGTGCGCAAGACGGCGGCTGGGTCACGACGGACGAGGCGATGCCGGAGCCCGTGCCCGTCTATGATCCGTTGCGCGCGGCGAGGTCGGCCGGAGCTAGCAGGTAGGCTTTGCCGAAACCGCCATTCAGGTGCACCGCTTCACCGACGAGCCGTAGCAGGCGGAAATCGGCGAAATCGTAGTAGAGTGCGGTCTTTGGGTGATCGGAGAGCCATGCGTCGCGCAGGCGCGCCTTGTCGGCCTCTTCGCAGCGCCCCTGGATCGTCATCCGGGGATGGGTCAGGGGATCGCCCTTGTCGCCGGGCTCGCCCAGAAGGAGCGCAGCGCCGGGCGATGCACCGAGGTGCCGGGTGTGCAGCGAGAGCTCCGAAATCAGCAGCAGCGCGTCGCCGCCGTCATGCCCGACCGCGACACGGGCGACATGCGGCAGCCCGGTTTCCGGGTCATGCGTGGCCAGCGCGCCAAAGCGGGCAGAGGTCAGCAACTGCCGCGCGAGGGCGCGGGCGTCGTCGTCGGTGGGGCGGATCGGATCTGTCATGCGCGCAGAGTGCCGCCGCGACGGTCGATCCGCAACAGCCTAGAAACGCAGCCATGCCTCGAGGCTGAGCCCGCTGCCGAAATCGCCGCTGAGGGCCTGCACCAAGCCCATCCGGAGGCTGACCGTATCGTTGAAATGATAGAGCAGGGAGGGGCTCGTCTTGACGTAGACGTCGCCCGTCAGCCCGATCCCGGCGGTGCTGACCAGCACCGTCGTCCAATCGTCGTTGAGATCGTAGCCGATGGTCACGTCGATCTTGGTCTGGGCGATGCCGCGCGTGAGCCCGTAGGTCAGCTCGGTATCCGCCGCCATCCAGCCGTTGGCAAAGCCACGCCCCCAGTGCAACCCGATCCGCGGCGTCTCTTCCAGCGCCCCGTTGGGCATCAACGTGGCCCCGGTGCCGACCGAAACGGCGAGCTTGTCCGGGTTGTCCGGGTGCGAAAGCGGGTAGCGGACAAAGACGAAGAGGCTGCCGGCCGTGCCCTTGTCGGAGGTGAAGCCGTCGATGCCGACGGTCCACCGCTCTGTCAGCCCGTATTCCAGATAGACCGTCGGGTCGTAGTAGACCGGGCGCACGGCCTCGCCGAACAGCGCGACGTTGCCGCCGAAGGACAAGAAGGTCTCGCCTTCGGCGCGCGGCCACGCGCCGGCGTGGCTTTGGGTCGCCGCAAGCAATAACGCGAAAAAAGGGGCAAGAACCGGGCGCAGCATAATTCGACCATGCGCTGAAATGGTTAACGCCAAGTTAGTAATTTATTCACCTTTATAGATTACTAATAAATCAGCCCGGTTTTGAACTGTTGTCGCCCTGAGATGTAGTGGTCCATCGGAAGACGCAATTTCAAACCGGGCTTCCCTTTCAGCTTGCATCGTTTTCACGAAAGGCCAACCTGCGGGCAGGACCGAAACGCCTGCATCGGCTCTTCGATCCCGTCGAGTGGCAGGGCCGCGACCGCGCCGCCCGCGACCGCCAGGGCGATGCGGTTGCGTTCCAACCCGTTCAGGACGTTGCCGAAGCCGCGGTCCGTGACCGTGAGGCTCAGCCGGTCCGCGGACAGCACGTGCCGGTCGGTCTGGATCGTCAACGGCAGGCCGCCGTCGAATGTCATGGCGAAAATCGCCGCATCCGGCCACGGTTCCGCCCGGGTGACCGAGATCGTGTATTCGGGCAGCGTTGCGTCATAGGTGACGACGACGGCCGCGTCTTCGGTTTCGTGGCTCAGGGTGCAGATCGGTGTCGCGGAGAATTCCCACGCGGCGGCGGGCGAGCAGGCGAGGCAGGATATGAGCAGGATCAGGCGCATGGATCAGACATAGCACGCGATGATCCGGCGGCGATGCCCGATTTCTGCCGGCCCTGACAAACCGTCGGTGCGCCCGCACCAAGGCCGCCTGCCGGTCGGCGGGCCTCTAACGCTTGCCGCCGTAGCGGGACTTGCCGCCCCGTTGGCCGGGCCTGCCGGAGGTGCTCCGCCCCGCCATTTTCTGCGCTTCGCCCACGGCCTTGTCGACCGCCTGCTGCCGCGCGAGTGGATCGTCTGCGATGGTGAGCTCCACCGTCTCGAGCCGTTTGACCTCGTCCCGCAGCCGCGCCGCTTCCTCGAACTCGAGGTTCTCGGCGGCCTTGCGCATATCGGCCCGCAGCCCGTCGAGCACCGCCTGCAGGTTGGCCCCGGCGAGCGGTTTGTCGACCTTGGCCGTCACCCGGTTCATGTCCACGTCGCCCTTGTAGAGCCCGGCGAGGATGTCCTCGACGTTCTTCTTGACCGTGGCAGGCGTGATGTTGTGCTTTTCGTTATAGGCGATCTGCTTGGCCCGCCGCCGGTCGGTTTCCTTGATCGCCCGCTCCATCGAGCCGGTGATCCGGTCGGCATACATGATGACCTTGCCGTCGACGTTCCGCGCCGCCCGCCCGATGGTCTGGATCAGCGAGGTTTCAGAGCGCAGGAAGCCTTCCTTGTCCGCGTCGAGGATCGCCACCAGCCCGCATTCGGGGATGTCGAGCCCCTCGCGCAGCAGGTTGATCCCGATCAGCACGTCGAAGGCCCCGAGCCGCAGATCGCGCAGGATCTCGATCCGTTCGATGGTGTCGATGTCGGAGTGCATGTAGCGCACCTTGATCCCGTTTTCGTGCAAGTATTCGGTCAGATCTTCGGCCATCCGCTTGGTCAGCGTGGTCACGAGCGTGCGGTAGCCGTTGGCCGTGACCTTGCGGATTTCGTCCATGACATCATCGACTTGCGTGTCGACGGGCCGGATTTCGATGACCGGATCGAGCAGCCCTGTGGGCCGGATCACCTGTTCGGTGAAGACGCCGCCGGTTTGCTCGATCTCCCATGCGGCGGGCGTGGCGCTGACGAACACCGACTGCGGCCGCATCGCGTCCCATTCCTCGAATTTCAGCGGTCGGTTGTCCATGCACGACGGCAGCCGGAACCCGTGTTCGGCCAGCGTCATCTTGCGCCGGAAGTCGCCTTTGTACATGCCGCCGATCTGCGGCACCGAGACGTGGCTTTCGTCCGCAAAGACGATGGCGTTGTCGGGGATGAATTCGAAGAGCGTCGGCGGTGGCTCGCCCGGAGCCCGCCCGGTCAGGTAGCGCGAGTAGTTCTCGATCCCGTTGCAGACGCCGGTCGCTTCGAGCATTTCGAGATCGAAATTGGTCCGCTGTTCCAACCGCTGCGCTTCAAGCAGTTTGCCTTCGTTGACCAGTTGGTCGAGCCTGATCTTGAGCTCTTTCTTGATGCCGATGATCGCCTGCTGCATCGTGGGCCGCGGCGTCACGTAGTGGCTGTTGGCATAGATCCGCACCCGATCGAAGGTGTCGGTCTTCTGCCCGGTGAGCGGGTCGAATTCCGTCACGCTTTCAAGCTCTTCGCCAAAGAACGACAGCCGCCATGCCCGGTCGTCGAGGTGGGCGGGCCAGATCTCAAGACTGTCGCCGCGCACCCGGAAGGTGCCGCGCTGGAACGCCTGATCGTTGCGCCGGTATTGCTGTGCGATCAGGTCCGCGATCACCGCCCGCTGATCGTAGGACTTGCCGACGTGCAGGTCTTGGGTCATCGCCCCGTAGGTCTCGACCGAGCCGATACCGTAGATGCACGACACCGAGGCCACAATGATCACGTCGTCCCGCTCCAGCAGCGCCCGGGTCGCCGAGTGGCGCATCCGGTCGATCTGTTCGTTGATCTGGCTTTCTTTCTCGATATAGGTGTCCGACCGCGCCACGTAGGCTTCGGGCTGGTAGTAGTCGTAGTAGCTGACGAAGTACTCGACCGCGTTGTCGGGGAAGAACCCTTTGAACTCGCCGTAGAGCTGGGCGGCCAGAGTCTTGTTTGGGGCAAGGATGATCGCGGGCCGCTGGGTTTCCTCGATCACCTTGGCCATCGTGAACGTCTTACCGGTGCCGGTGGCCCCGAGCAGCACCTGATCCCGTTCGCCGGACAGCACGCCCGAGGTCAATTCCTTGATCGCGGCGGGCTGGTCGCCTGCGGCGGAGAACTCGGTCTCCATCCGAAACCGGATCCCGCCCTCGAGTTTGTCACGCTCGCGCACGTTGGGTGCGGGGGCGTGCATGACGGGCATGGCTTCGGGCGAGTTGTTGTGCATAGCGATTCTCCGGTGACGTCCTAAGATTGGCCCGCAAGCGCCGGTCTTCAACCCCGGCTGCTGACAGTAGGTGTCAGGAGGATGCCTCGGCCCCGTGCCGCGCCTTGAACGACCGCCAGCTGTGCCGCAGCCACCAGCCCGACCCGATCGCCACCGCGCCGGCCACGATCACGCCGAACATGTTGCTCATCAATGCGCTGATTTCATCGATCTGGCTGCCGAACTGAAAGCCGACATAACTGTAGCCTGCCGACCAGATCAGTGCCCCGAAGACGGCCGAGACGGTGAACGCCAGCCATTTGAACCCCAAGGCGCCGGAGAGGTAGCCGACGTAGGGCCCGAGCGGGCTGGCCACCGTGCGGCTGAGAAACACCGCCGAGCCGCCCCGCCGGTCGACAAACGCTTCGGCCCGTCCCACCAGCGGCCCGATCCGGGGCCGCAGCTTGAGCTTGTCGATCAACGGTGGCCCGCCCCGCCGGGCGATGTGAAACGCCCCCTGATCTCCGATGACAAAGCCGACGAATGCGGCCGCGAACACCTGCCAATACAGAAGGTCGCCGCTGGCCGCGAAGCCCCCCGCGACCATCACCAGCATCGACGACGGGATCGGCACGGCGAGGCAGGACAGCAGCACCGACATCAGGATCAGACCTGGCCCGTAGATCGGTAGGAGCGCGAGCAGCGTGTCGGTCATGGCCGTGCCCTCGCCGCTGCGCGCTCGGCCTCGATCCGGGTCTTGGCTGCCTCGATCCGCTGTTGCAGCTCTTCGAGGCTGATCCCGAGATCGGCGGTGACCTCGTCCAGCGTCGGCGGCGTGCCGTCGCGCGGGTGATCCGGGTCGAGGTTCATCAGCGGGCCGATGACCTCTTTGGGCAGCCCCCACGACATTCCGACGTAGCGCGGCGTCATCCAGGATTCGAGCGTCTGCTCGCGGTGTGCCGGATCGCGGAAATACCATGCCTCGGAGCCGAATCGGACCCCGAAGGTCAGCGCGGCCCCGATCGCGATCACAAAGATCAGCACGCCGATCGGGTTGGCGGCGAGAAACCTGCGAAATGTCTTCATTCGTCCCCCCTCCAACGCTGCGGCTATCTTCTCAGTGCTGCTGTCTCAACGTCGCTGCAAGCCGTTTCCGTCGCCCGACCCCGCAATTGGCGCCCTTTTGTGCGGACTTGCCCCGCGCGGGGCGCCGCCGGGGATTGCATGGACCGTCCATTTGCCTGATATAGGCGGTGATCCAGTGGAGTTGCCTCATGCGTGCACGCATTTACAAGCCCGCCAAGACAGCCATGCAGTCTGGCACCGCCAAAACCCAGGAATGGGTGTTGGAATTTGCCCAAACGTCCGGCCGCGAGGTCGATCCGTTGATGGGCTGGACGTCGTCCTCGGATACCCAGACGCAGGTGCGGATGCGCTTCGACACCAAGGAAGCCGCGATCCACTATGCCGCGGAACACGGGATCGACGCGGTGGTCCGCGAGCCCAAGACCCGCAAGCCCAACATCCGCGCCGGCGGCTATGGCGAGAATTTCGCCACCCATCGCCGTGGAGTATGGACACACTGATCCAAGCCTCGCCGTTGGCGGTGCTGCGCGGAAATGCCTTGCCAAACAGGCCTCCGATGCGCCAAACGGCCCTTAATGGTCCCATAGCTCAACTGGATAGAGCAGCTGACTTCTAATCAGCAGGTTCGGGGTTCGAGTCCTCGTGGGATCGCCACCCCATCTGCATTGCAATTCGGGGCTGTGGGCCTTATCTCGGCATTTGATACATTCATAGGCAGCAGGCTCCATGAACTGGATTTCGAACTACGTCCGTCCGACCATCAACTCGATCTTTTCGCGTCGTGAGGTTCCCGAGAACCTTTGGACAAAGTGCGATGAATGCGGGACCATGCTGTTTCACCGCGAGTTGGCCGACAATCTGAACGTCTGCCCCTCCTGTTCGCACCACATGCACATCACGCCTCGCGCCCGGTTCAAGGCGATGTTCGATGGCGGCGTGTTCGCCGAAGTGACCGTGCCGGAGCCGCTTCCCGATCCGCTGCAATTCCGCGATCAGAAGAAGTACACAGACCGCATCAAGGATGCCCGCCGCACCACCTCTGAAAAGGAGGCGATGCTGGTCGTCGAAGGCGAGATGGGCCGCACGCCTGTCGTCGCCGCTGCGCAGGATTTCAGCTTCATGGCTGGTTCCATGGGCATGTATGTCGGCAACGCCATCATCGCCGCCGCCGAGCGCGCGGTGGAGCTGGGCCGTCCGCTGATCCTGTTTTCCGCCGCCGGTGGCGCCCGTATGCAGGAGGGTATCCTCAGCCTGATGCAGATGCCCCGCACGACGGTGGCCGTCGAGATGCTCAAGGAAGCCGGGCTGCCCTACATCGTGGTGCTGACCCATCCGACCACCGGCGGCGTCACCGCCTCCTACGCGATGCTGGGCGATATCCAGATCGCGGAGCCGGGTGCCCTGATCTGCTTTGCCGGCCCCCGCGTCATCGAACAGACCATCCGCGAGAAGCTGCCCGAAGGGTTCCAGCGCGCCGAATATCTGCTGGATCACGGGATGCTCGACCGCGTGACCCCGCGTGGTCAGCTGACCGACGAGCTTGTCCGTATTCTGCGTATGTTGATGGGCTTGCCGCCGGCCGTGGCGGGCGATCTGCCCGCTCCGGAGACCGCCAAGGCGCCGCCCGTGCCGGATGCCCCGGCCGCCGAAGCCGCCACGGACAGCGCGCCCCCCAAATCGACACCGGCCCCGAAGGCCAAGTGAGTCAGGTGTTCAAGGCCGTGGGGCCAGCGCGCTGCCGTGCCGCCCGCTGTGCCCCGTCGGCCTGTTTCAAAGCGGAGCAAACCCGTGTCCAGTGACGCCATTCTGGCCCGCATGATGACCCTGCACCCCAAGGTCATCGACCTGACCCTGGATCGTGTCTGGCATTTGCTGGAACGCTTGGATCATCCCGAGCGCCGCTTGCCCCCGGTGATCCACATCGCGGGCACCAATGGCAAGGGCTCGACCCAGGCGATGATCCGCGCGGGGCTTGAGGCCGGCGGTGACAGGGTTCACGCCTATACCTCGCCGCATCTCGCCCGCTTTCACGAGCGGATCCGGCTGGCCGGGGAGCTGATCTCCGAACCGGCGCTGGGCGAAGTGCTGGACCGTGCCTATGCCGCCAACGGCCCCGCCTCGATCACCTATTTCGAGATCACCACCTGCGCCGCGATCCTCGCCATGGCCGAGACCCCGGCCGATTGGACGCTGCTCGAGGTGGGGCTCGGCGGTCGGTTGGATGCCACCAATGTCGTCGATCGGCCTGCGCTGACGATCATCACCCCGGTCGATCTGGACCACCAGTCCTACCTTGGCGATACTCTCGCGGAGATCGCCGCCGAGAAGGCCGGGATCATCAAGCGTGGCGTTCCTTGCGTCGTCGGCCCCCAGCACGAGGAGAGCATGGAGGTGATCGAAGCGACCGCCGCCCGCCTCGGTGCGCCGCTCATCGCTCACGGTCAGCACTGGCACGTCTGGGAAGAGCGCGGCCGCCTGATTTATCAGGACGAGCGCGGGTTGCTCGATCTGCCGCTGCCAAAGCTACCCGGCCCGCATCAATACGTGAATGCGGGCACCGCGATTGCCGCCCTGCGCCATCTGGGGCGCGACGAGGCCGCCTGCGAGGCGGCCGTGACCCAGCCCTATTGGCCCGCCCGGATGCAGCGCCTGACCTCTGGCCATGTCGCCGAGTTGGCGCCCGAGGCCGAGATCTGGCTCGATGGCGGCCACAATCCTGCGGGCGGGGCCGCCGTCGCCAAGACGCTCGCCGCCCTGCCAAAGCGCCCGACACACATGATTTGCGGTATGCTCCGCACCAAGGATATCGCGGGCTATCTGAAGCCCTTGGCTGCCGAGGTCGCCAGCCTGCGCGGCATTTCAATCCCCGGCGAAGCGGCGACCCTGAGCGCCGAGGAGACCACCGAACAGGCTCTTGCCATCGGGATGCGCGCCGAGCCGGCGGACAGTCTGGCCGATGCGATTGCCGCGATCACCGCCGAGGCCCCGAAGGCCCGCATTCTCATCGCCGGATCGTTGTATCTGGCCGGTCACGTGCTGCGGCAGAACGGATGATCGGACGGGCACGGTATCTGGGCGCGGTTCTGGCGCTGCTCGCGGCTCCTGTTCAGGCGGCAGAGGTCTATATCTGTTGGCTCGGCGCCGGGGGCTATACGATGACGGGTCGCATGACCTTTCCCGATGCTTTGATGAGCGCCCCCATCGTCACGCAGGACGACGTGACCAGCTTTCGCATCACCGGCTATTTCGAGGAGCGCGTGATCGGCAAATGGGACATGGCCGACCGGACGCCGCAGACAAGCTGGCTCTTGCGCTATCAGCCCCGCACGGCGGTGTTCCCGCTGGTGGGCCTCGACGGTCTCTATCAGATGTGGAACGCCAACGGCGACGTGACCGACTGCGGCGTGCCCGGTTTCGGTTTCAACGCCGGAAATGGCGGGCAGGATTTCTGTATCGACAACACGTTCATCCTGTCTTCGTCGATCGAGCCCGACAAGCCGATCCTCGGCTATGCCGAACCGCAATTGCCGGGATGCACCGCCCCGGCTCTGCTGGGGAAGGCCCCTTGATCCGGCAGGGTGCCCTTCTGGCGGGCGTATGCGCCTGTCTTGCCGCCCCCGTGCAGGCCGCACGGTTCAACTTTTGCTGGGCCGGAGCGGGCGGTTACACGATGACCGGCGTGATCGGGTTTCCCGACGATTTGCTGAGCAAGCCGGTCATCACCGAGGCCGACGTGACCGAATTCCGCATCACCGGCTATCTGAGCGGCGTGGCAATCGGCGGCTGGTCCCTGGCAGAGCGGAGCCGCGACACGACGTGGCACCTGCGGTTCGATCCGGCGACGTTGACCTTTCCCACCGGCGGCAGCTTTCCCGGCGAGCAGTCTCAGGGGTGGAATGCCGACGGAGATGTCGAGGATTGCGGCCGCGACGGCTTTGGCTTCAATTCCGGGAATTATGCGCAGGATGTCTGCTGGAAGGGCGTGTGGATCGAGCAATCGTCGATCGACCCGGCCACCCCGCTTCGCGCCACGACCCAAGCCGTGACCCCCGAGTGCCGGGGCGCTTACCTTCTTGGAAAGCGGCCGTAGCCTCGGCCCGCGCCCCCGCTTTGTCCCGGTGGAATTGGCGCGCCGGGAGGCATTCGCCGCCCAATGGCAAAGTTTTTTGCCCCTGATTCGCATCTCTGTTTGACTTGAGAATCGTGATTCTACTACACCTAGTAGCAATTCATCAGTCCAACCCGCCTGCCAGCGGGAATAACAATATGTAGTGGGCCTTGAATTGGGGGATGTGCAGATGAGGCGGCGGCTTCGGACGAGCGTAATGGTATTGGCGGTTGGTTTTGGGTCGGCACTGACCGCCCAGACGGTGCCACTGATCGAGGATTTGACCGAGGTGCGTGTCGAGGTGAACGGCAACGTCATCTCCATCCAGCGAGATCAGGCCATCGCCAGCCGCTATTCCAGACAGGCGAAACTGCCGTGGAACTGCCCGCCCGATTGCATCCAGCCCTTGATCGCGGCCCCCGGCGTGACCACCATTGCCGAGTTGGAGACGATTGCGTTTCTGGAGACGATGGTTTCCACCAGCCTCGGCCTCTTGATCGACACCCGCGCGCCCGGCCAGTTTGCGCAGGGCACGATCCCCGGCGCGGTCAATGTTCCGACGGCCGCCCTTGCCCCCGGCAATCCCTATCTGGGCGAAATTCTCCTTGCGCTGGGTGCGCAGACCCAAGGCGGGGCGCTGAATTTCGACACGGCGCTGGACCTGACCGTCTTTGGCGCCGGCCCGTCGTCGGATCAGGCGGTGCGCACCATCGACAACCTCTTGGCGGCAGGATACCCCGCATCGAAAATCCGTTATTACCGCGGCGGCATGCAGGACTGGCAGTCGCAGGGTCTCTCGCTATCTGTACATCAAAATGAAGGCTGAATTGCAGTCGGCCCAATTCGAAGGACTTCCCCTCCCATGATCCGGATCGTCGTCGGACTTTTTGTATTTTCCGTGATCCTGTGCGCTTGGATCGTGATCGACCCATCGGGGGGAGACAAGCAGCCTGACGCCGTGGCCGGTGCGGCCCCTGCCGTCGACCGGCTGGGCGCCGGGGTTGAAGTGACCCGCGAGCAGCCTGCGCAGGTCGAGACCTTCCAGCCGGCCCTGCGCAGCGTGACCCGCGTCATGGCGCCTTCGTCGACCCTGCGCACCGGCGAAGAGACGCTGGATCAGACCACGGCCGGGATTCTGGCGGGGTTGGGGCTTGATACGGGGGTGCCGGCCCCGGCGCCGACCGACGAGATGGGCCAGATGACCAGCGGTATCCTGTCGAGCATCCGGGCGGTCACCGGCGGCACACCGGCTCCTGCGGAGCCTTCGGCGTTGTCCGAACTGGTGATCGGGGCCCTGCGCGCGGGCGAGACCGATGCCACCATCGACACGCTGGTCAACGAGGCGGCAAGTGCCGGAACGGTGGCTGTGCCCAACATCCTCGTCACCGCGGACGGGCGTGTGGACACCAGCGTATTGCTGGCCAGCATCGTCACGCAGGCACGTGTCGCCTCTGGCCAGCCGGCCCCGGCTGTTCCGGATGTGCCCGTCGACGGGGCGGGTGTCGAAGTGCGGGTCGTGCAGACCTCGACCGACGCCCAGCAGTTCCGGTTCTACACGGTGAACTCCGGTGACAGTCTGGGGGCGATCGCGATCAAGTTCTACGGCGACGCCGCCTTCTACGGCAGAATTTTCGATGCGAACCGTTCGACATTGTCGAGCCCCGATCGCATCCGCGTTGGACAGCGACTGGTTATTCCAGAGCTGTAACGCAGAGTTTGGCAGGCAAAAAAGAGGGGCCGAACCAACGGCCCCCTTTTTCGTTTCTATGGTGTCGATCTAGCGATTTGGTCGCATTGAGCGGAGGCATTTCCGGTCAGGTGATGGCCTAGCCGGTCGAGGTGTCCCGCCGCAGCCCATCGATCCGGGCGCGGGCGGAATTGGAGCGTGGCACCCAAAGCCCGCGCTCGATCGCCTCGTGCAGCCGGTCCGCGATGTCGGCCAACGCCGGAGCGTTGTGCTCTTCGATGAAATCCCGCGTGTCGTCGTCGGCCAGAAACGCTTCTTCGACCAGATCGAAGTGGTGGTTGCGCACCGCTCCGGTGGTGGCGGAGAAGGCAAAGAGGTAGTCGACCGTGGCCGCGATCTCGAACGCGCCCTTGTAGCCGTGCCGCTTGACCCCGTCGATCCATTTGGGATTGACCACCCGCGACCGGATCACCCGCCCGATCTCATCCTCGAGGGTGCGGATCACCGGCCGTTCGGGCCGCGAGTGATCGTTGTGATAGATCGGCCTGTCGCGCCCTTGCAGGGCGTGGACCGCGGCGGCGGCGCCGCCTTCGAATTGGTAGTAGTCGTCGCTGTCGAGGATGTCGTGTTCGCGGTTGTCCTGATTTTGCACGATCGCCTCGACCTGTCCGAGCCGCTGTTCGAGGCCGGTCCGATCCCGCACGCCTTCCTGCCCCGCTCCGTAGGCGTAGCCGCCCCATTCCAGATAGGCCTCGCCCAGATCGGCGCGGGTGGTCCAGAGCCGTTCGTCGATCAGCGCCTGAAGTCCCGCCCCGTAGGCGCCGGGTTTCGAGCCAAAGACCCGTGCGGTGCCTTCGCCTTGCCGCGCGCGGGCGGCGGCCGGGTTGTCGTCGGCGGGCTCGTCGAGGGCCTGGATCGCTCGCGCCGCGCTGTCGACCAGCGCGATCAGTTGCGGGAAGGCATCCCGAAAGAAGCCCGAGACCCGCAGCGTCACATCGACCCGCGGCCGCCCGAGCGTGCCCAAGGGCAGGATGTCGAAGCCGGTGACTCGCCGGTTGGCCGCATCCCATTTCGGCTTGACCCCCATGAGCGCCAGAGCCTGCGCGATGTCGTCGCCGCCGGTCCGCATGTTGGCGGTGCCCCATGCGGTGACGAGCATCGCGCGGGGCCAGTCGCCGTGGTCTTGTAGATGTTTTTCGATCAGCAGGTTGGCCGAGGCCCAGCCGAGCGACCACGCCGTCGGCGTCGGCACGGCCCGGCTGTCGACGCTGTAGAAATTCCGACCTGTGGGCAGCGTGTCCATCCGCCCGCGTGTGGGCGCGCCGGAGGGGCCGGGGGCGATGGCCTTGCCGCTGAGCGCGGTGAGCAGGGCGTTCCCTTCGGCGGGGCCGCACTGTGCGATCGTGGGCAGGATATGCTGGCCGATGTGATCGAGCACGGCGGCGCTGGCCGGGCCGGGGGGTGACGCTTGCGGGGCAAGCCCCGCGCCGCCCCACCCACCGTCCCGATACGCGTTCGGGTTGCCGTCCCGCAGGGTGTCGATGAGCTGGATGCTGTAGAGTTCGAGCCGTTCCACCGTGTCGCCGGTGGTGCGCCATGTATCGCGGCTGAGGGCGTTGAGCGTGTCGGGTCGTGGCCCGGCCCATGGCGTGCCGAGATCGGCGCTGAGCGGGTCGAAATCGAGGCCGAGGTCTGCGGCCAGCGCGCGCAGCAGTGAGGCGTCTTGTCCTGAACCGTCGCCGCGTGGCACCCGGGCAAGGGCGATGGCGAGGTTGCGGGTGAGTTCGCCCTCCGGGCTTTGCCCGAAGATGTGCAGCCCGTCGCGGATTTGTGCTTCCTTGAGGTCGCAGAGATAGGCGTCGAGTTGTCCCAGATCGTGGTCCTCGTCGCCGGTGAAGCCAGCGTCCTGCGCCAAGCCGGTGGTTTCGCTGAGGCTGAGGATGTCTTTCTTGAGCCGGGTCAGCCGTCGCGGGTCCATTCCGGCGGCGTCGTAGTATTCGTCCACGAGCGCTTCGAGATCGCGCAGCGGCCCGTAGGATTCCGCCCGCGTCAGTGGCGGCGTCAGGTGATCGACGATGACCGCCTGCGCCCGCCGTTTCGCCTGTGTGCCCTCGCCGGGGTCGTTGACGATGAACGGGTAGACGTGCGGCATGGGGCCGAGTGTCAGTTCGGGCCAGTCCTCGGGGCCGAGTGCCACGGCCTTGCCCGGAAGCCATTCCAGATTGCCGTGTTTGCCCATGTGGACGATGGCGTCGGAATTTTCCCGCACCCAAAGGTAGAAGGCCAGGTAGTTGTGCGGCGGGATCAGGTCGGGCGAGTGATAGGTTTCCTTTGGGTCGATGTTGTAGCCCCGCGCCGGTTGCAGCCCAATGGTGATATTGCCGAACCGGTGCAGGGACAGTTTGAAACCCGTATCGTCCGCGGGCGGCGAGTCCTGTGTCGTGAGTTTTTCGGCCAAGATGAAGGGATCGCTTGCCGCCTCGCCCCAGCGGGTGGTGATCTGGGTCTTGGCGGACCAAGGCAGGTTTCTGAAGGCGGCGTCGTAGGCGCTGAGCGGGTAGTGCTCGCCGCCTTGCCGGTCGGCCCGGTCTGTTCGCCAGTTGGTGGGGCCGGACATGAGCCTGTCCATCAACTCTTGCGCCGTGGCGGGCAGCGGGCCGGTGTTGTAACCGGCCTCATTGAGCAGGTTGAGCGTGTGCAGCGTGGCCGCGGGCGTGTCGAGCCCGACGCCGTTGGCGAGCCTGCCGTCCCGGTTTGGGTAGTTGGCGAGGATCAGGGTGACCTTGCGGTCCTTGGCGGGGGTCCGTTGCAGTTTGGCCCAGTTTGCGGTGAGGGCCGTCACGAATTGGATCCGGTCGGTTTGCGCCTGATAGGTGGCGATCGGGCATTCGGTGTCGGGGTCGAAGAACGCCTCGCCCTTGAAGCTGATCGCCCGGGTGATGAGCCGCCCGTCGACCTCGGGCAGGGCGACGTTCATCGCGATATCCCGCGCCGAAAGCCCGGCGTTGCCGGAGGCCCATGCCTCGGCGCTGCTGCCGGACAGGATCACCTGAAACACAGGGGCGCCATTGCCGGATGCGCTGGTGAGCGGGTTTTCGGGGCTGCTGTCGCCGTGCGGATTGCCCACCGCAAAGGCAGTGCCGTTCAGGATGACCGAGGGCGGTGCGGATTGGAACAGGTGGTCGAGGGTGGCTTGGCTGACCGGGTCTTTCAGCGAGGCCACGAAGATCGGCAGCGGGGCCAGCCCGGACCGCAGCATCGTCTTGACCAGCTGGTTGATCGGGCCGAGCCCCGCGCCTTGCACCAGCGCCCGGTAGAAGACGATGGGGACCACCGGAGCATCCGGGGCCCAAGCCGCTTGTGCGGTGCTGAGGTCGGCCATGCCGGTGCCGGGCCAGTAGACGCCGGCCTTGAGCAGCGGGCTGGCGGAGGCGGGTTTGTCGGTGCCGTCCAGCATCGCCTTGGCGTAGCCGAGCAGCCGGGTCGCGTTTTCGGCCCCGCCTTCGACGAAGTAGGACCAGAGCGCGTCGTAGTCGTCGTCGGAGACGGTGGAGAAGGTCCGCAGGTCCGGGTCGGGTTTGTCGTCGCCGGGCAGGGCGCAGAAGCTGACCCCGGCCTCGTGCAGCCGCGCGGCGTATTGTTCGAACCCATAGCGCCAGTAGCCGGCTCCACCGAGGATCCGCGCGATCACCAGCCGCGATTTCGTGGCGCAGGTGTCCAGGTGCATGTCCACCGAAAGCGGGTGGTTGAGGTGCATGATGTTGGCCAGCCGCAGGCTGGGCGGTGTGTCCATCGCGGCCCGCGCCTCGGACAGGAGCGCCAGTTCCGTATCGGCGGCGGAGAGAATCACCACGTCCGCCGGGCTTTGCCCCAGGTCGACGGGCTCTTTGCCGTCGCCGATGGCGCCGGGGGTCGCTGCTAGCAGGTGCATGGGTCGGTGGTGCCTTGTGGTAAGCGCCGCGCTCGGCGTAAAGTTTCGTGGACAGCCCGATCCACAGGAGCAGACCGATGACCGATCAGCCCAATTCCAAGGACGCCCCCGCCAAGCTGAGCCCGAAGGAGCGGATGGCTCGCCTCAAGGCTCTGACGACGAGCCGGGCCGGCCCGCCCGAAGAGGTGGATGAAGAGACCGAGAAGGGCAAGGCGCTGCGCAAGTAGTGCGCCTGTCGTCATAGCTGTCGTTCCATGAATATGGAGTGTGGTCCTTCGACATAGTCGCCGAACGGGCCGCAGAGTGTGAAACCGTGCCGCTGATACAGCCGGTGCGCAGGGTAGAGGTCGTCGCCGGTTTCCAGCCGGAGCAGCCCGAGCCCTTGCGCCCGCGCCTCGGCCTCTAGCGCCCCCATCAGCGCCGCCCCGGTTCCGGAGCCGCGTGCGCCCGGATCGACGAACATGGATTTGACCTCGCCGTAGCCGTCGAACCGTTTGAGCGCGGCGCAGCCGGTGGCTTTCCCGTCGCGCTCGGCGATCAGGAAGGTGATGTCGTCGGTGCAGAGCGCGTCGATCGACAGGTAGTGATTATGCTCGGGCGGGTAGAGCGAGGACAGGTAGTCATGGCTCGCCTGCAGGAGCGCCGTCCCGTCGGCCGAGCGGGGGTCGCCTTTGCGGACGGTCACGCTCATGCCGGCTGCGGGGCCTTTTGCGGCTGGGATTGCAGTGCGCTTTCGATTGCCCCCCGGTCGAGCCCGGCCATGCCGATCACCACCAGCCGGGTCTCGCGGGCGGCCGCGCCGAAGGGCTGGTCGTAGTAGCTGTCGATCCGAGGACCGACGGCCTGGATGGTGAGCCGCATCGGCTTGCCCGTCACCGCCGCGAAGCCCTTGAGCCGCAGGATGTCGTGCTGCCGGATAACGTCGGCCAGATGCAGCGTGAACGCTTTTGGGTCTGTGATCTCTGAGGCATTGACGACGAAACTTTCGAATTCGTCGTGGCCATGCGCATGTTCGTGGTGGTGATGGTCGTCACCGTCGTGGTGATCGTCGTCGTGGTGATCGTCATCATCGTGGTGATGATGGTGGTGGATCTCGTGGCGGGCGTCCATATCCGCCTCTGCCCCGACCCCTTGGCCGAGGAGCACGTCGACGGGCAGGGCGCCCATCGAGGCGCGCAGCACCTGCACGCTGCCGCGTGCTTCGGATTTCAGCCGGGTGGTGAGGGCCTCTGCTTCAGCTTCGGTCAGCAGGTCGGATTTGTTCACCACGATCATGTCGGCGCAGGCGATCTGGTCTTCGAACAGCTCGGAGAGCGGGGTGTCGTGGTCGAGCCCTTCGTCGGCGGTGCGCTGGGCATCCACGGCGGCGACATCATGGGCAAAGCGGCCTTCGGTCACGGCCTTGCCGTCGACCACGGTGACGACGCCGTCGACGGTGACGCGGGTGGAAATCCCCGGCCAGTTGAAGGCCCGCACGAGGGGCTGAGGCAGGGCCAGACCGGAGGTCTCGATCACGATGTGATCGGGCGGCGTTTCGCGCGACAGCAGCGCCTCCATCGTGGGGATGAAATCGTCGGCCACGGTGCAGCAGATGCAGCCGTTCGACAGCTCCACCACGTCCTCGTCGGCGCAGTTCTCGATCCCGCAGCCGCGCAGGATTTCGCCGTCGACGCCGAGATCACCGAATTCGTTGATGATCAGGGCGATCCGCTTTCCCTCTGCGTTTTGCAGCATGTGTCGGATCAGCGTGGTCTTACCGGCACCGAGAAAACCGGTGATGACGGTGGCGGGTATCTTGGCGGGCATGGTGGCAGCTCCGGTGGGCTAGGTGTGAAACGGGCGGCCCCGAGGGACCGCCCGTCAATGCAAGGGGAAAGAGATCAGGCGCCGGCGAGGATCGCGACGATCGGACCTTCGACCATTTCGAGGGCCATGAAGACGCCGACACCGGCAACCATTGCACCGGCGAGCCGGGCGTTGATCGCGGAGGCGGTGGTGGCCCCCAGAACTTTTTCAGCGACCCAGCCTGCACCCAGAGCGATGGCATATTGGATCAGGCCCAGACCGACGAAGTAGCCGAGCAGCACCGCGCCGCCGACGCCGCCTTCCTGGCCCGCGATCGAGCCGCCGAAGGCCGCGCCGTGGAACAGGCCGAAGGCTGCAAAGAGCACAAGGGCGGGGGCGAAGCTCAGAGACCGGCCCGACAGGACGATCCCGCCCAGCACCACCAGCGAGGCGACGACGACGCCTTCGACGGCGGGCAGTGCCACGCCTGCGTAGATCATCGCGCAGCCGACCAGCATCGCGCCGATATAGGCGGCGGGTGCCAGCATCTTGCGACCGGTGAACACAGCCGCCACGCCCATCAGCGCCACGAAGAACAGGTGATCGAACCCGAGCACCGGATGTCCGACGCCGGACAACAGCCCGTGAGCGAGGGTTTCCATCGGCAATCCGCCCAGAGGGTGATGCGCGAGTGCGGGGCTGGCGATGGTGACGCCTGCGGCGGCGAGAAGTAGCTTTTTCATGTCTGTCCCCTTCGGATCAGTGTCGTGAAGGGAGGTATCGTCAGAGGAGCCACCGTTCTTTGCGCTGGCTTACCCCTACGGAACACCCCGTCCGTTACAAAAGGCCGGACCCCGCGTGATGCGGTTCCCGTGCATGGCAGGTCTCCTGGCTTGCGGGTCGCTGCGTGTCGTCTGCCTTCCCGGTTGCCCAGTGGCTCGAATGACGACCGCTCGCCGCTGACAGTCGCGGGGGCGGCTGCGGATTTGGGCCTCCTGTTCAGGATCAGCCCGCACCGCATTCCCTTTTGATCCCCGGCGCTTTGCGCCTTTGGCGGGGAACCATGCTCTTTAGTTGTGAAGTTGACCGCGCGGCCCGTCAAGTGGCCATTGCGACATCGCGGTGGGGGAAGGCGGCATTCCGTTTTGGCCGTCACGCCCGTGGTCAGCCCGCGCCATTGGATATTTTTGACCCAAAGAAGCCTCGGACGGCTGCGCATCGCCCCAATATGTTGTGGATAACCGCCTATGCCCCGCTGAAAGTGGTGTGCCGTCGTTGACTCGCCCCCGCCGGGTCCGTCATCCTTCGACACTGTCTAGAATCGCAAAAGGCGACCTGATGCGCTTTACCCGGCTGCGCCTGAATGGCTTCAAGAGCTTTGTCGATCCGACCGATCTGGTGATCGCCGATGGCCTGACCGGCATTGTCGGGCCGAATGGCTGTGGCAAATCCAACCTTCTGGAGGCGCTGCGCTGGGTGATGGGCGAGAACCGCCCGACGGCGATGCGCGGGGGCGGCATGGAGGACGTGATCTTCGCCGGGGCCTCGACCCGCCCGGCCCGCAATTATGCCGAGGTGGTTCTGACCATCGACAACGCCGAACGTCTGGCGCCTGCCGCGTTCAACGATGCCGACAATCTGGAGATCGTCCGCCGTATTACCCGCGACGCGGGCAGCGCCTACAAGGTCGGCGCCAAGGATGTGCGCGCCCGCGATGTGCAGATGCTGTTTGCCGACGCCTCGACCGGTGCGCATTCGCCGGCACTCGTCCGGCAGGGCCAGATTTCGGAGCTGATCAACGCCAAGCCGACCAACCGCCGCCGCATCCTGGAAGAGGCCGCCGGCATCTCTGGCCTGTATCAGCGCCGCCACGAGGCCGAGTTGAAGCTGAAGGGCGCGGAGGCCAATCTGCTTCGCGTCGACGATGTGATCGAGCAGTTGGCCGCCCAACTGGCCCAGCTGGCCCGGCAGGCCCGCCAAGCCGCCCGGTATCGTGAGATCGGTGAAAAACTCCGCCGCGCCGAGGGGCTGTTGCTGTATCGTCGCTGGGCCGAGGCGGATGCCGCTCGGCTGGAGGCGGAGGGCGCTCAGAAGGAGCGCACGCTGGAAGCCGCCCGTGCGGAAACGGCGGCCCAGTCCGCGGGCCGCGCCCGTGCGCAGGCCGAAGAAGACTTGCCCGCGCTCCGCGAGGAGGAGGCCATCGCGGGCGCCATCCTGCAGCGCCTGATCGTCAGTCGCGACACTCTGGCTGAGGAAGAGACCCGGGCCCGTTCGCGGATCGCGGCCTTGACCGATCGCATCGCCCAACTGGATCGCGACCGGGAGCGCGAGGAGGCGCTCAATCGCGACGCAGGCGAGACGATGGAGGGCTTGAAGGCCGAAGCGGCTGAGCTGGAGGCCGCTGGTCGTGGCCATGACGGCCGGCTTGCGGCGGCGGCGGCGGCATCGCGCGAGGCGGCTGACGTGCTGCAATCGCGCGAAGCGTCGATGACCGAACAGACCGAGGATGTGGCCCGGCTGGCCGCCCGCCACCAGTCTGCGCAACGATTGATCGAGGACAACCGCAAGACCCTGGCCAAAAACACCGCCGAGGCCGAACGCGCCAAGACGGCACTGTCGGATGCAGAGGCGCTGCTCCGCAAGTCATCGGCGGATTTGGCAGCGGCCGAAGAAGCGCTGGAGACGGCCGTGGCGACGGCCGAGGCCGCCGACGAGACTTTGGCCGAGACCGAGGCCGCCCGCGCAGAGACCCAGAGCCGCGAGGCCGACGCTCGGGCGCAGCGTTCCGAGGCCGAGGGCGAAGCCAGCGCTTTGCGGGCCGAGGTCGCTGCGCTTGCCCGCTTGGTCGAGAGGGACACGAGCGAGGGCGGGCAGGTCATGGATCTGCTCGAGGTCACCGCCGGTTATGAGAAGGCGCTGGGCGCTGCGCTGGCCGATGATCTGCGTGCCCCGGCGGTCGAGGCCGGGCAGTCAGGCTGGGTGACGTTGCCCGCCTATGCCAAGAGCCAGACCTTGCCCGAAGGCGTCGTCGCCCTGACGAATTATGTCAATGTTCCCGGTGTGTTGGCCCGCCGGATGGCGCAGGTCGGATTGGTCGGTGCGGCCGAAGGCGCCCGCTTGCAGCCCTCGTTGCTGCCCGGTCAGCGCCTTGTCAGCACCGAGGGCGATCTGTGGCGCTGGGACGGGTTCTGTGCCGGGGCGGAGGATGCGCCGTCGGCGGCGGCGTTGCGGTTGCAGCAGCTGAACCGGCTGGTCGAGCTGAAGCGGGATCTGGAGGAAGTGGCCGCCCGTGCGCAGGGCGCGTTGCAGGCACACGAGGCGTTGACCGAGCGATTGTCGGCCTTGACCGAGGCCGATAGCCGCGCCCGTGCGGCCCGCAGGGATGCCGACCGGCTGGTGGCCGAGGCGAACCGGGCGCTGGCGCGGGCGGAGGCGGATCGCGACTTGGCGGAGGGTCGCCGCGAGGCGTCGACGTTGGCGCTGGCCCGTCACGAGGATGAGGCGATGTCCGCCCGCAAGTCCCTGACCGAGGCCGAGAGGGCCGCGGAAGGCTTGGGCAATCTGGCGGCGTCGCGGGCGGCTGTCGACGACCTTCGCACTACGGTCGAGGCCGCTCGGATCACGATGATGTCGCGCCGTTCGGGCCATGACGAATTGCGCCGCGAGGGTGAGGCCCGGACCCGTCGCATTCAGGATATTACCAAGGAAATCAACGGCTGGCAGACGCGGCTCGACACGGCGGCCCGTCGCATGGCCGAACTGTCGGAGCGCAGATCCGAGGCCGAGGACGAGCTGGCCGAGGCATGGGCCGCGCCGGACGAGATTGCGGCGAAGCGGGCCGAATTGGCCGATGCGCTGACCGAGGGGGAGGCGCGTCGGGCGGCGGCGGCGGATGCTTTGGCGGTGGCCGAATCGGCTCTGCGCGAGACGACCTTGGCCGAGCGTGAGGCGGAGCGTGCCGCCTCGGAGGCCCGCGAGGCCCGTGCCCGCGCCGAAGCCCGGACCGAAGCGGCCCGTGAAACGGTGACCACGGCGGCGGATCGCATCATGGAAGCCTTGGAACAGACGCCTGCCAAGCTGCTGGAATCATTGGGAGACGAGGCCGAGATTCAAGGCGATGCTTCGGCGGTGGAAACCGAGGTGGCGATGTTGCGCCGGCAGCGGGATTCCCTTGGTGCGGTGAATTTGCGCGCCGAGGAGGATGCGCTGGAGGTTCAGACCGAGCATGATTCTTTAGCCAAGGAGAAAAATGATCTCGAGGAGGCGATCGGGGCGCTCCGCACCGGGATTGCCAGCCTCAACAAGGAGGGTCGCGAGCGGCTTTTGACCGCTTTCGAGCAGGTCAACGAGAGCTTTGGCACGCTGTTCAAGCACCTGTTTGGCGGCGGTGAGGCGCGGCTGGAGCTAGTGGAATCCGAAGATCCTCTGGATGCGGGTCTGGAGATCATGTGCCAGCCTCCCGGCAAGAAGTTGAGTGTTCTCAGCCTGTTGTCCGGTGGTGAGCAGACCCTGACCGCGCTGGCGCTGATCTTTGCGGTGTTCCTTGCGAACCCGGCGCCGATCTGTGTGCTGGACGAGGTGGACGCGCCGCTCGACGATGCCAACGTGACCCGGTTCTGCGATCTGCTCGACGAGATGACCCGCCGCACCGAGACCCGGTTCCTTGTCATCACCCACCATGCGGTGACGATGAGCCGGATGGACCGCTTGTTCGGCGTTACCATGGGCGAACAAGGGGTTAGCCAGTTGGTCAGCGTGGATCTGAAGAAGGCCGAGCAATTGGTGGCCTGATCCGATCGGGCGGGGCGCGGGCCGATCTTAACCTTTGGCGTCGATCGGGGGGCGGCCGGAAAACCGCCTGCGGTATCCCGTCGGTGTGACGTCGGTATTGCGTCGGTGCGAAATTACCGACTTGTGGGCGGGTCGCGTCCTGAACGCTAGGGGCGCCTTGTGAGGCGGGAGTTAACCTCTCCCGGTGTCGGCTTCACCCGATCGTGACACGTGTGGCGGCTGTTTCGGCCTAGGCTGTCCCCAGTTTGATCCGGGGAATGCCATGCGTGCCGTCGTCTTTGCCTGTCTTGCGAGTTTGATCCCTTTGGTCGCCGTGGCGCAGGATTGGGCCGTGCGGACCACCGACGAGCGGCTGGATGCCGGGGCGCTGTCGGCGGCTGTTACTGGCCGCACCCTGACGTTCTACGACGACGGCCAGTCCCGCTTTTCGCCCGATGGTGCCTATGCCTATACTTATTCGGCGCTGAACGGCGGGCAGAGCCAGATTGGCCAATGGCAGGTGTCTGCTGATGGTGTGATCTGTATCGCCTATGACAATGGCCGGTCCCGGTGCGACATGTATGTTCGTGCCGATGGTCGTCTCGTGGTGTTGACCGAGGATGGTGGCCGCTATCCGGTGCGTCCGGAGGGATGACGGGTCGTCGCTTGGCTGCGCCATCGCCCCGCCCGCCATCCCGCGGGCCTTAGTCATAGGGCAGATCGTCGAGCGATCTGTCGATGTAGTCGGGTGGCGGGGTTTCCCGAAGCTGCCGCGCCGCGATGGTGTCTCGCCCTTCTGCAACCGCTTTCATCACCCGGTGCATGCCGTCCATCACCCGCCCCGAAGCGCAGAGCAGGATCGGGTAGCCGAGATCGGTTTGCGCCGCCTGTCCCGCGTGCGCCATGACCGCGCGGCAGGTGGGCTGGTCGCCGGTGGCGTCGAACCAGTAGGCTTCGTCGATTTCCGCGATCCGGGCCAGCGGGTGCTCTGTGACCGGGCAGTCCGCTGCCAGAGCCGCGAGTTTGCGCAAGTCCCAGATGTGCAGGTGATCGCCCACCCGCCGGATGTGGTATTGCGCCCGGATCATAGGGCGTCGAGCAGCGCCCGTGTGGGCCATGCGTCGGCAGGTAGCCCGAGCCGCGCCTGTTCGGCCTGCACCGCCGCCCGCGTGCCCGCCCCGAGGATCCCGTCGATCCCGCCGACGTCGTGCCCGCGTGCCGCCAGCTTGCGCTGAAGCGCCATCATCTGTTCGCCTGTCAGCCCCGGATCGGGGTTGCCTGCGTCATAGACCGGCGCCCCCATGATCCGGGTGCCGAAATAGGCGGCAGTCGTCACGTAGGTGAGCGACTGGTTCCATTCGAAATAGACCCGGAAATTGGGGTAGGCGAGGAAGGCGGGTCCGTCCTTGCCCATCGGCAGCAGCACCGAGGCGGGCAGGTTGGCCGGCCCGAGATCGCCGCTGCGGGCCGTGATCCCGAGTGCCGCCCATTCGGAGACGCTCCGCTGGGTGTCGAGCCCGGTTTCCCGCCAGTCGAGCGTGTCCGGCACCCGGATTTCCTGAAGCCACGGCTCGCCCCGCCGCCAGCCGAGCGATTGCAGCATCTTGCCCCCGGACATCAGCGCGTCGATGGCCGAGGTCTTGAGCGTGACCTGTCCGTCGCCGTCTCCGTCGACCCCGTTTTCGATGATGTCGGCGGGCAGCATTTGCACCTGCCCGATCTCCCCCGCCCAGGCCCCTGTCGTCTGGTGCGTGAAATCGCCCCGTTCGAACAGCGTCATGGCGGCGAAGAGTTGTGGCCGGAAAAGCTCGGGCCGCCGGCAGTCGTGGGCCAGCGTGAACAGCGCATTGGCGGTGTTGAAATCCCCTTGGAAGCCGCCGAAGTCCGTCTCGAAGGCCCAGAACGCCAGCAGCACGCCGCGCGGGACGCCGTAGTCGGCCTCGATCCGGTCGAAGGTGCTGCTGTATCGCTGGCTGTTGGCCCGGGCGTTGTCGATCCGGTTCTGGCTGATCAGCCGCCGTGAGAAATCGATGAAGTCCCGCTGGAAGACCCCTTGCCTGCGGTCGGCCTCGATCACCGTCGGGTCGAGTTGCAGCGGTGCGGTGAAGGCTGTTGCCGTTTGGGCCGAGATCCCCCGTGCCGTGGCCTCGTCGATGAGCCCCTGTTTGAAGCTGCCGACGTCGCCGCCGCAGGTTTGGGCGCTGGCGGTGCTGCCGATGAGGGCGAGGGCGAGGGGGAGCGTGCGGATCATGGGGCCTCCTGTTTTGCCGGAGCGTAGCAGCGCGGTGCCGGGGCGCAACCGTTAGCCGAGGATCGCCCCGGCGAGCAGCAGCCCGACCATCAGCGCCCAGGTCTGCCAGAGCGTGCGCACTGCATTGTCGATGTCTTGAGCGCCGATGTTGCGCGCCCCGGTCGGGTTGACGAAGGCGAAGTCCTTGAGCGTGCCGTCGTAGCTGCGCGGTCCGGCGAGGCTGACCCCGAGCACCCGCGCCATCGCGGCTTCGGGCCAGCCGGCGTTGGGCGAGCGGTGCAGCCGCGCGTCGTGGATGATCCCCCGCCATTGCCCGCGCCGGGGCCGGGTGAGCCAGATCAGGGCTGCGGTGAGTCGGGCCGGGATCAGGTTGAGCAGGTCGTCGAACCGGGCGGCGGCCCAGCCGAAGTTTTCGTGCCGGGGGGTTCGGTAGCCGATCATGGAATCGGCGGTGTTCACGGCCTTGTAGATCAGCAGCCCGGGCAGGCCGAGGATCAGGAACCAGAAGGCCGGAGCGACGACCCCGTCGGAGAGGTTTTCGGCCGCGCTTTCGATGGCGGAGCGGGCGACGGCGGGCGTGTCCATCGCGCCGGTATCCCGGCTGACGATCATCGCCACGGCGGCCCGCCCGTCGCCGGTGCTGGTGTAGAGCCCTTGCGCCACGGCGCGGACGTGGTCGGAAAGCGAGCGTTGTGCCAGCAGGATCGCGGCGATGCCGATGTCGATGATCTGGCCGGGGAGGGCGGCGAGCGCCAGCCCCAGCCCGCCTGCGCCGAGGATCAGGAGCAAGAGCGCGCCGATGCCTTTGGCTTTTTGATGGGGGGCGTGGTTGAGCCGGGTGTCGAGCCAGTTCACGCAGCGCCCCATGAGGATGGCCGGGTGGGTGAGCCGCGACCAGAGCCAGCGCGGTTCGCCGAAGGCGGAGTCGAGCAGCAGGGCGGCGAGGAGGGCGGTCATTTGGCGGGCGGGCTGTCGGGGACGCTCGGCTGCGCCGTCGCCCCACCCGCCATCCCGCCGAGCGCGGTTTCCAGATGTGTCCACCCGTCGGGGCCGGGCAGGCCGAGCCGCAGCCATGTGTCGGAATAGGGGAAGATCCGCGACCAGACGTGCGACTGCGCGAGGTGGTCTTGCCAGCGGGTCGCGCTGTCGACCTCGTAGAGCCGGAACAGCGATGTGCCGCCGAGGGCTGTGCCGCCGTGCTGGCTGATAAGGCTGTCGAGCCGCTCGGCATCCTGCGCGGTCCGCTTTCGGGTTTCGCTGGCCCATGCGGTGTCGGTGAGCGCCTTGGCCCCGATTTCGAGGGCTGGGCCGGAGATCTGCCACGGCCCCAGCGCCTCGCCCAATTGCCCGATCAGCGCCGGATCGCCGATGGCAAAGCCCAGCCGCAGCCCGGCGAGCCCCCAGAATTTGCCGAAGCTCTTGAGCACGATCGTGCCGGGCCGGGTGGCGAGGTGGATCAGGCTGGCGTCGGGGGTGACGTCGCAGAAGCTTTCGTCGATGACGGTGAGCCGGGCGGGGCGGAGCTCGTTCGCCTGCCAGATCCGGCCTGTGGGATTGTTGGGGTGGACGACGACCTGTGCATCGCCGTCTTCGGCCAGCGCAACGCCGTGGGCGGCAAAGGCGGCGGCGTGTTCGTTGTAGGTGGGCTGGGCGATGTGCACGCCGGTGAGCGCCATCAGCGACGGGATCCGCGCGATCAGCGCCGAGGCCCCGGGGGCGGCGAGCACGGCCGCCTCGGCCGGCACGTTCCAGAATGCCCGCGCGGCGGTTTCGAGCGCCGAGAAGGCGCCGCTGTCCGGCAGGGCGTTCCACGCATTGGCGCTGATCTGTCCGGTGGGATAGGGCACCGGGTTGATCCCGGTCGACAGATCGAGCCAGCCCGACCGCGCCCCGCCGAACCGGGCGATGGCGGCGTCGGTCCCGCCGCCGTGGTCGCGGCCGGAGGTCATGCCTCGGGCGGTGTCGGCAGGTGGCGGCTGACGAAGTGCCCTTTGACCGCCTGCGGCCATTCCCGGTAGGGCACCTGTCCGGTTTCGCTGGCGTGGTGCAGGGCGGCGTAGTCGACGATCCCCTGCGCGGCCTCGGCCAGCGGTTCGAAGGTGCCCATCGAGTAGCCGATCTTGCCCGCCCCCTGCACGATGACGTTGCAGGCCCGTTCGCAGCCCATGGTGCAGGACACACGGCGGGTCTGGACGGGGGTGGTTTCGGCGGCGGCTTCGATCAGGGCGGCGAGCGCCTCGCCATCGGTCGTCTGCATATCGGTCTGGTCCCAACCGGGCCGTTTGCAGGTGTCGCAGATGGTAATCCAGGTTGTCATATCGGCCGCGCCTTATTGTGTCTGAGTGCCGCGCCGCTTCAAGCGGATTTTTGCCGGAATCACAAGTCTACTGACGTTAAGGTAAGTAAATGGTGATCGCTGCCGATTCGTTAACCTATTGTTAAGGAACTGAGGAGCATCCACAGGGTGTGGAGATGCTTTAACCAAAAATAAACTTCAACACCGGACCGAGGAGGTTTTGCATGCGCGTTTTGATCGTCGAAAGCGAAATTGAACTGGCCAATATATGGCGACGACATCTGGAGCGATTATCGTTCGAGGTGCATCATGCCGAGACCTCCGATCTGGCTGTCGAGGCCATCGGGGACCAGGACTTCGATGTGATCATCCTGAACCTGATCCTTGCCGAAGGGTCGGCCTTGGCTGTTTCGGATTATGCCCAGTATCGCCAGCCCAACACCAACGTCATCTTTGTCACTGATACCTCGTTCTTTTCAGACGGTTCTATTTTCTCAATGACTCCGAATGCCCGGGCCCTCGTCCGCACCGGGACCAAGCCGGAAGACCTTGCCGCGATGGTCGAGCATTACGGCAGCCATGCCGAGACCCAGCCCGTCTAGCCGTTTCGCGCCCACCACCGCGCCGGTCTGACATTCTCAGGGCCGGTCCGACTGCCGTTCTGCCGCCGCCACACTCCGTCTGTCGATCGCCGCTGACGAAGCGCCTTTGATCCTGCGTTGCCCGTCGCTTTTTCTCAGATCCCGTCCCGTCCGTGCGGGGCGCTGAGGTCGATCCGCGGCCCCACGGGCACGATCCGGTGCGGATTGATGGTTTCGTGGCTGTAGTAGTAGTGCCGCACCGCGTGATCGAGCCGCGTTACCTCGGCCACCCCGTCCCATTGATAGAGCTCGCGCGTGTAGCCCCAGAGGTTGGGCATATCCATGATCCGCGACCGGTTGCATTTGAAATGCCCGTAGTAGACCGGATCGAACCGGATCAGCGTGGGATAGAGCCGCCAGTCGGCCTCGGTGATGGTATCCCCCATCAGGTAGCGATTGCGCGACAGGTGGTCTTCGAGCCAGTCGATGGTGTCGAACAGCGGCGTGATCGCCGCGTCATAGGCCTTTTGCGTGGTGGCAAAGCCGCATTTGTAGACGCCGTTGTTCAGCGTGTTGTAGATCCGGTCGTTGATCGGGGCGATGTCGTCGCGTAGCGCCTCGGGCCAGTAATCGTCGCTGTTGCCGGTGATGCCGTCGAAGGCCGAGTTGAACATGCGGATGATCTCGGAGCTTTCGTTGGTGACGATCTGCCCGGTCTGCTTGTCCCAGAGCACCGGCACGGTCACCCGGCACGAGACTTTCGGCTCGCTCCGCACGTAGATGTCCCGCAGGAAGGGCAGCCCGAACTGCTTGTCCCCCGTCGCCCCGTCAAAGCCGGTGTCGAAGGTCCAGCCGTCGTCGAGCATGTCCGGGCTGACGACCGAGACGTCGATGTGCTCCTCCAGCCCCTTGAGCGCCCGGAAGATCAGCGTCCGGTGCGCCCAAGGACAGGCGTAGCTGACATAGAGGTGGTAGCGCCCGCTTTCGGCTTTGAACCCGCTTGTGCCTGTCGGCCCCGCAGACCCGTCGGCGGTCACCCAGTTTCGGAACAGCGCTTCTTTGCGCTTGAAGGCTCCGCCCGTCGATTTCGTGTCATACCAGCTTGTGTCCCAGACGCCGTCGATCAGTTGGCCCATGATGCTCTCCTCTGTGTTGAACCCAGACCTAGACCATACCCGCCGCCTTGCCACCCTGCGTCAGCGCACAGGGGGGCTGCTCAGAGCTTCTCATAGACCGAGATATGCATCCCGGACGTGGCTGTAAGCGCTTGCTTGTCCCAGCCGCCCCAGCGGTCGCGCAGCCGCAGCCCGGCCAGTTGCGCCATCAAGTCGATCTCGGCCGGGAAGGCGTAGCGCATCGGCAGCGGGACCAGTCTGGTTCCGTCCTTGGTGATCCGTATCCGTTGCATATCAAGGGTTTGCGCGATCGGATCATGGACCGCCGCCTCCAGCCAGACTTGCTCGATATCGAGCCGCTTGGTTTCGACCCGCTGGGTTTCGGCCAGCCGCGCGTGATCGGGCACGAAGGTTTCGATGACGAAGAGCCCGCCGGGCCGCAGCCGTGCGGCGGTGTGCCCGAAGCAGCGGACCTGCGCCTCCTGGCTGGTCAGGTTGAACAGGGTGTTGAACACCAGAAAGGCGTGATCGAACGGCGCCTCGAACGGCTCGAAGGACCGGCCGTCCGCCATATCCCCGATCACCACGGGGATGTCGGTCCCACCCGGTTTGGCGCGCAGGCCATCGACCATCAGGGGCGAGCCCTCGATGCCGCTGATCCGGACCCCGCGCCGGGCCAGTGGCAGGGCGATCCGCCCGGTACCGATGGCCAGTTCGAGCACGTCGCTCGCCCCGAACAGCCCGAACAGCAGATCGACCGCCTGATCCGTGGTGCCCGGATCGTGCAGGTCGTCATATTCCTCTGCGTTCAGTGCGCCGAAGCTTTCGGGGCCGTAGTTGTCCATCGCGATCCTCGTTCGGGCCTGTGGCGGCAGAGTGCCATGTCTTTGCCGGAGCGCAAAGGGGCGGATATGGGTTTGCGACTCTGTCCCGCCGTCTCTATACCTTGCCCCTGACGACGCCCCGATGGGGCCGGAGAGGTGGCGGAACGCGGTCGACCCTGACGGGGACCAAGGGCCGCATCGTCACGGCGGATCTCTCTCGGCCCCGATGATGCTGGAGATTGAGATGCGCCCTGTGAGCCTGCCCCCGAACCTGAACCTTGCCACCACTGTGGCTGTTGCCGCTTCGGGCCCCGCGGCCGCGCATCCCGGCCATCTGGCGGGGCTGGCCGGCCATGACCATTGGGTCGCCGGTGCGGCCATCGGGGCAGCCATCCTGATCGGCCTCTGGGGCGCGATCAAGGGCAAGCGCAAGGACGAGGACGTCGAGGACGAGGCCGAAGACGAGCAGGAGCAGGCGGCATGACCGTGCTCCCCAGATCGGGCGTCGAGACGGGCTCTGCAGTCGGCACCAAGACGGGCGTCATGATCTGCGGCCACGGCTCGCGCAGCCAGTCGGCCGTCGACGAGTTTGCCGTGCTGGCGGAAAAGCTGCCCGCCTTGCTCCCCTCTGACTGGATGGTCGACTACGGCTACCTCGAATTCGCCAACCCGGTGATCCGCGACGGGCTGGACCGGCTGCGCGAAGCGGGCTGCGACCGGATTCTGGCGGTGCCGGGGATGCTGTTCGCCGCGATGCACGCCAAGAACGACATCCCCACGGTGCTGAACACCTATGCCGCCAAGCATGGGATGGCCGTCAGCTATGGCCGCGAGTTGGGGGTCGACCCCAAGATGATCGCCGCCGCCGCCGGCCGCATCCGCGAGGCGGTCGATGCCGCCAATGCCGCGCACGGCGATCTGCCCCTGTCGGAGACCTGCCTCGTGGTGATCGGGCGTGGGGCTTCGGACCCGGATGCCAATGGCAACGTGTCCAAGATCGCCCGGATGATCCAGGAAGGCATGGGCTTTGGCTGGGTCGAGGTCGGCTATTCCGGCGTCACCTTCCCGCTGGTCGAGCCCTGCCTGCAACATGTCGCCCGACTGCCCTACAAACGGGTCATCGTGTTCCCCTATTTCCTGTTCTCGGGCATCCTGATCGACCGGATCTACGGCTTCACCGATCAGGTTGCCGCCGAATACCCCGAAATCACCTTCGTCAAAGCCCCCTATCTGGGCGACCATCCGCAAGTGCTGGCCACCTTCGCCGAGCGGATCATCGAACAGACCGGCAAGACCCCGCCGCCGAACTGCGGCACCTGCGGCTACCGGACGCAAATCCTCGCCTCCGAAGGCGGGCCGGTGCAAAAGATCGCCCCCGAGGATCGGGCGGGCCACCCGGCCCATGGCGAGGTGCCGCCGCCGACCTGCGTGCTGTGCAAATACCGGGTCGCGGTGCTGGGGTTCGAGGCCGAAGTCGGCGCGGTGCAGGAAAGCCATCACCACCATGTCGAGGGGCAGGGGGCCACGGCGCCCGGCTCCAACGTCGCCGATTGCACGCTCTGCGACAGCTTCTGCACCGGGCTCTGCCGCCTGAGCCACGAGGACCTGCACGCGCATCAGCACGCGCACGGCCTCGCTCACGATCATGCCCACGACCACGCCCACGACCACGCGCATGACCATCACCATGATCATCACCACGCCCATCACCACCACCACGATCACGATCATGCCCACCCGGTCTATCCCCATGCCGATCACCCGCTTGGGCCGAAAAGCGCTCTGAAGTCTCGCAAACCCTGATCCTTCTTTGGGTCTGAAATATCCCCGCCGGAGGCTCCCTCGTCTGCCGGCCCTCGCAAAGGCCGATCTTGTGCGCCCCTACGAAAAAGACCCCACCGCGATCTACGCGCAGAGCTTTGCCACGGTGCGCAAAGAGGCCCGGATCGAGCGGTTTGCCCCGGATATGCAGCCGATCATCACCCGGCTGATCCACGCCTGCGGCATGGTCGAGATCGCGGACCGCCTCGCCTATTCCGCCGATGTGGTGGCCTCTGGCCGGGCCGCGCTCGATGCGGGGGCGCCGATCCTGTGCGATTGCGAGATGGTCGCCGCGGGCGTGATCCGCCGGGCGCTTCCAGCCGACAACAGGGTCGTCGTGACCCTGAACGACCCGACCGTTCCCGACCATGCGCAGGCCATCGGCAACACCCGTTCCGCCGCCGCCGTGGACCTCTGGGCCGATCATATCGAAGGCGCGGTCGTGGCCATCGGCAATGCCCCCACCGCCCTGTTTCGCCTGATGGAGCATCTCGACGCGGGCTGGCCGAAACCTGCCGCGATCCTTGCGTTCCCGGTCGGCTTCGTCGGCGCTGCCGAGAGCAAGGCCGAGCTCGCCGCCAACCCCCGCGCCACCCCGTTCATCGCCCTGCGCGGCCGTAAAGGCGGCTCGGCCATGGCCTCGGCGGCGGTGAACGCCCTCAGCATCGGAGCCACCGCATGACCACGGACCCTTGGCTGCATATCGTCGGTATCGGAGAGGACGGCCTTGACGGCCTTGTCCCCGCGACCCGCGCCATCGTCGAGGCGGCTGAGGTGATCCTTGGCGGCGACCGTCACCACCAGCTCGCCGCAAACCCGGATGCCGAGCGCATGGCATGGCCCTCGCCCTTCGATGCGATGATCGAGACGATCCGCGGTCTCCGTGGCCGTCGCGCCGTGGTGCTCGTCACCGGCGATCCCTTGTGGTTCTCGGTCGGCGCTCGCATCGGCCGGGCGATCCCGCCGTCCGAGATCGTCTATCACCCGCAGCTGAGCGCGTTCCAGCTTGCCGCCGCCCGCATGGGCTGGTCCTTGGCCGATGTCGAGACGCTGACGGTCCATGGCCGCCCCGTCGAGCAGATGATCGCCTTTATCCAGCCCGACGCCCGCCTGCTCATCCTGACCACAGGCGCCGAGACCCCGGCCCAGATCGCCAAGTTCCTGACCGAGCGCGGCTTTGGCGCCTCGCCGATGACCGTGCTGGCCGCGATGGGCGGCAAGGACGAGGCCCGGTTCGAAGGCGTGGCCGAAAGCTGGGATCACGTCGTCCCCGCCTTCAACACTCTGGCCGTCGAGTGCATCGCCGCCCCGGATGCGGCGCTGATCCCGCGCGTGCCGGGGCTGGAGGATGCCCTGTTCCAGTCGGACGGCACCATGACCAAGCGCGAGGTCCGCGCCGTCACCGTGGCCAAGCTGATGCCGATGCGCGGCGCTTTGCTCTGGGATATCGGCACCGGTTGCGGATCGGTCGCCATCGAGTGGATGCGCGCCGCCCGCTATGCCCGCGCCATCGGGATCGAGCCCCGCGCCGACCGCCGCGCCATGGCCGCCGCCAATGCCTTGGCCCTTGGCGCACCGCAGTTGCAGATCTTGGAGGGCGAGGCGCCTGCCGCATTGGACGGCCTGCCGCCGCCGGATGCGATTTTTGTCGGTGGCGGGCTGACCGAAGAGGTCTTTGACGCGGCGTTTGCCGCCCTGCGCCCCTTGGGCCGTATCGTCGCCAATGCGGTGACCCTGGAATCCGAGGCGGTGTTGATCGCGCTTCATGCCCGTCACGGCGGCGATCTGGTGAAGCTGTCGGTGCACCGCGCCGAACCTGTCGGTCGTCTGACCGGATGGCGCCCGCAGATGCCCGTGACCCAGTGGAGCCTGATCAAGCGATGAGAGCGCGTGGTGGATCGGCCCTCCGGGGGCCGTATTTGGGGCCAAAAGAAGCATGAGCGGCGTGCTTTATGGCGTGGGCCTTGGCCCCGGTGCGCCGGATTTGCTGACCTTGCGGGCGGCGCGGCTGGTCGAGGGCGCGCGCGTGATCGCCTATCCGACCTTGGCGGGCGGCGCGAGCTTTGCCAGATCGATCGTGGCCGATCTGATCCCTGACGGTGCCGAAGAGATCGTGATGGACGTGCCGATGACCGTCGAGCGTGCGCCGGCGCAGGCCGCCTATGATGCGGGGGCGGCCCGGATTTCGGAGTTTTTGGCGGGGGGCCGCGATGTGGTCTGCCTGTGTGAGGGCGACCCGTTCTTCTATGGCTCTTTCATGTATCTCTTTGCCCGGTTGTCGGGCGCGTTCGAGGTGCAGGTGGTGCCGGGGGTGACGTCGGTCACGGCCTGTGCGGCCCGCGCCGGCCTGCCCTTGGTGGCCCGCAACGAGCGCCTGACCGTTCTGCCCGGCCCGTTGCCGGAGCCGGAGTTGCGTGCCCGCATCGAGGGGGCCGAGGCGCTGGCCATCATGAAGGTGGGCCGACATTTGCCCAAGATCCGGGCGCTGATTGCGGATTTGGGTCTGCTGGACCGGGCCGTCTATGTGGAGCGCGTCAGCCTGCCCGACGAGGTGGTCTGCCCGCTGGCTGAGGCTCCTGAAAGGGCGCCGTATTTTTCAATGATCTTGCTGACGAAGGGGGCCGATCCATGGCTTTGAAACCAGTTGTCTTGGCGCTGTCCCGATCGGGAGAGGCGGTGGCCCATCGTGTGGCGGAGGCTTTGGGCTGTGCGGTGCATGGCCGAGAGGGCCGTGTGGACCGCGCCGATGCGTGGTTTGCCAATGCCTTGGACCATGCCCGCGATCTGTTTGCCGCGGGCGTCCCGGTGGTCGGCGTCTGTGCGAGTGGTATCCTGATCCGCGCCGTGGCGCCGTTGCTCGCCGACAAGACGGTGGAGCCGCCGGTGGTGTCGGTGTCGGACGACGGTGCGGTCGTCGTCCCGCTGCTGGGCGGCCATCGCGGGGCGAACCGCTTGGCCGCGCAGATTGCCGAGGCCTTGGGTGCCGTTTCGGCGGTGACGACGGCGGGCGACGTGGCCTTGGGCGTCGCGCTGGATGCGCCGCCTGCGGGCTGGCGATTGGTCAATCCCTGGGACGCCAAGGAGGCGATGGCGATCCTGCTCTCGGGTGCCGGCGCGACGGTGGACGGGCCGGATGCGGCGGCGGCGGAGTGGTTGGCGGGCCTGCCTGTGGGCGACGGCGTTCGCATCACCTGCTCGCCCGAGCCGGTGCAGGGATTGGGCCCGGCGCATTTGCAGTTTGCGCCGCAACGCTATGTCTTGGGCGTGGGCTGCGCGCGCAACTGCTCCGAGGAGGAGATGGCTGAACTGGTGGCCGGGGCCTTGGCCGAGGCGCGGATCATTCCGGAGGCGTTGTCGTCGGTGAACACCCTGACGCTCAAGGCCGACGAGCCGGCGATGATCGCATTGGCGGCGGCGTTCGCTGTGCCGTTTCGCCTGTTCGACGCGGCGGCGCTGGAGGCCGAGACGCAGAGGCTGGCCAACCCGTCGGACGTGGTCTTTGCCGAAGTGGGCACCCACGGCGTGTCCGAGGCCGCCGCCTTGGCGCAGGCGGGGCCCGATGCGGTGCTGTGCCTGCCGAAGCGCAAATCGGCGGAGGCGACCTGTGCCGTGGCTCGCGTCGATGCGCCGTTGGTGGGATTGCGCGGCCGCTCGCGTGGCCGCCTGTCGGTTGTCGGGATCGGGCCGGGGCAGGCGTCGTGGCGGACGCCGGAAGTGTCCTCTTTGGTCGCGCAGGCCGAGGAACTGGTGGGTTACGGATTGTATATTGATCTGCTCGGGCCTTTGGCCGTGGGCAAGCAGCGGTCGGATTTCCCGCTGGGCGGCGAGGAGGATCGCTGCCGCTATGCGCTGGAACGCGCGGGCGAGGGCCGTGACGTGGCACTGGTCTGCTCGGGCGATGCGGGCATCTATGCGATGGGCGCGCTGGTGTTCGAGCTGCTCGACCGGGCCGAGGATCAGGGCGGCGTGAGCGATGCGGCGCGGCGCGTCGAGGTGGTCTGCTCGCCCGGTGTGAGTGCCTTGCAAGGCGCTGCCGCAAGGGCGGGTGCGCCGTTGGGCCACGATTTCTGTGCGATCTCGCTGAGCGATTTGCTGACCCCGCGCGAGGATATTGTCCGCCGCCTGAAGGCCGCCGCGGAGGGCGATTTCGTGGTGGCGTTCTACAATCCGGTGTCGAAGCGCCGCCGGACTCTCTTGGCCGAGGCCCGCGATATCCTGTTGCAGCATCGTCCGGCGGATACGCCTGTCATGCTGGCCTCGTCGTTGGGTCGCCCCGAGGAGGAGGTCCGTTATCGTCGTCTGGCCGATTTGCAGGTGGATGAGGTGGATATGCTGACCGTGGTGTTGGTGGGATCGTCCCACAGCCGTCTTGCGCAACTGGGCGAGGGGCCGCGCATGTTCACGCCGCGTGGCTATGCCCGCAAGATCGACGGTGATCTGAGTGGGGATCGTGCAGGGGGCGCTGGCGGCACTGGTTTTGGGGGCTCTGGTTCTGGGGGCTCCGCCCCCGGGTCTGCGACCCTCCCCCGGGATATTTTGGACCCAAAGAAGATGGGAGCTGCGTGATGACCGTTTACTTTATCGGGGCCGGGCCGGGCGATCCGGAACTGCTGACCTTGAAGGCGGCGCGGTTGATCGCGGCTTGCCCTGTGTGTTTGTTTGCCGGGTCGTTGGTGCCGGAGGCCGTCGTGGCAGGGGCGCCGGAGGGGGCGATCGTCATGGACACGGCGCCGATGACGCTGGAGGAGACCCATGCGCAGATCGTGGCGGCGCACCGGCGCGGCGAGGATGTGGCGCGGGTGCATTCGGGGGATCCGTCGCTTTATGGCGCGATTGCCGAGCAGATCCGCCGTCTGAAGGCCGACGGGATCGATTATGAGATCGTGCCGGGCGTGCCGGCCTATGTGGCGGCCGCGGCCGCGCTGGGGCAGGAGTTGACCGTGCCGGAGGTGGCGCAGAGCCTTGTGCTGACCCGGATGAGCATGAAATCGACGGCGATGCCTGCCGGTGAGACGCTGGAGAACTTTGCCAAGAGCGGCACGACGCTGGCCATTCATCTGGGCATAAGGGCGCTGCGCGAGATCGAGCGCCAGTTGACGCCATATTACGGCCCGGATTGTCCGCTAGCGGTGGTGTATCGGGTCGGCTGGCCCGATCAGGTGATTCTGCGCGGCACGTTGAGCGACATTCACGCCAAGGTGCGTGCTGCAAAAATCACACGCACGGCACTTATTCTGGTTGGGCCCGCGATGTCGGATGCCCACGGCTTTCCGGATTCGGCGCTGTATGACGCGGCCAAACCCCATGTTCTGCGGCCGAAGGTGAAAGCGAAGGCCTGATTTCGCTGCGCTGCGGCTTGTCCGGGTGCCGCGCCGCGGCGGAAATGTTTACTTGATCTTAGCTGAGTTCGTTCCAATTTTACTCTCGACGCGCGAGTATTCGGGGGCTCAGACATGTCAGATTTTTTGCCGGAAGCGGTTCGTAAGGGACTAGAGGATGCACGGGTTGCGATGCTTCGCAAATCCGGGCGTCTGTGTGTGCACGACGGCGATCAGGTCTATCGCATCTCCAAGGTCTGGGACGGCGGTTTTGCCGTCGTGGCCAAGGACTCCCCCCGCCTGCGCGGATTGGTCGAGATCTATGACGGCCCCCGTCATCTGGCGCAGTGCCTGATCATGGCCAGTCAGGAGGAGAACGATCTGATGCTGTACGAGTACAAGCGCTCGACGGCCGTGTCGGACCGCCCGCCTCTGGATTTCGCCACGACAGAGGCCCGTCCGGCGGGCCTGCTGCCGTTGCTGTAACCCCGTTATTGCAAATCGGAAAACGCGTCCTGTAGCCGCCTGACCGCGTCCTCGATCACCGAGCGCGGTGCGCCGAGGTTGAACCGCAGGAAGCTTTCCCCGCCGGAGCCGAAGGTGTCGCCGTGATTGGCGGCGATCTTGGCGCGGCCTTCGACCCGCGCGATGAACTCCGCTTGCGTCATCCCGGTGCCGGCGAAATCGACCCATGCCAGATAGGTGGCCTCCAGATCCATCGAGTGCAGCCCGGGGATGGCGTTGACCCCGGCGTCAAAGACCTTGCGGTTGCCGTCGAGATAGCTGCGCAATTCGTCGACCCATGCCGCCCCCTCGGGCGAGTAGGCCGCCGTGACCATATGCACCCCGAAGGAATTGGGCGACATCCCCATCGCCATCATCCGCCGGGCGAAGGGCGCCCGCAGGTCGGCGTCGGGGATGATCACGTTGCCCACATGGGCGCCCGCGATGTTGAACGTCTTGGAGGCCGCCGTCATCATCACCAGCCGGTCGCTGATCCCGTCGATCAGCGCCATCGGGATGTGCACCTGCCCCGGCATCGTCAGGTCGCAGTGGATTTCGTCGGAGACCAGCGTGAGCTCATGCCGCTTGGCAAAGGCTGCAACCGCTTGCAGCTCTCCCTTGGTCCAGACCCGCCCGCCCGGATTGTGCGGCGAGCAGAGCACGACCATCCGCTCGTTGCCCGTCATCTGCGCGTCGTAGGCGTCGAAATCGAAGCTGTAGCGCCCGCCGTCGTTGACCAGCGGGCATTCGACGACCTCGCGTCCGGCCGCTTTGATCACCCGCGCGAAGGCGTGATAGACGGGCGTGAACAGCACCACCCCGTCGCCGGGATTGGTGTAGGTGTCGATGCACATCGCGGTGCCGTTGACCAACCCGTGGGTGTCGAAGATCTGGTCCGCCTCGACTTGCCAGCCGTGCCGTTCGGCCATCCACCAGCGGATCGCGTCGTGATAGCCGCCCTTGTTCCCGTAATAGCCGTAGGCCGCCTTGGTGTGCAGATCGAGCACCGCATCCTGCACCACCTTTGGCGGCCGGAAATCCATCACCGCCACCCACATCGCCAGCCCCTCATCGGGAGAGATGCCGTAGACGCTCTCCATGCTGTCCCATTTTGCGGAATGGGTGCCGCGCCAGTCGATCAGGGTATCAAAGCTCATGTGGTTCTCCGTTTTGACGCAAGCTAGCCGATGCGCGGCCGGGTTCAAGCGCGATTGCGCGGATGTTGCAAGCGGCGGCCTGTTCGCCTAAATCGGCGGTATGACACTGCGCCCCATCCTGTTGCACCCCGATCCGCGTTTGAAGACGCTCTGCAAGCCCGTCGACGATATGTCCGACGCCTTGCGCAGCCTGTCCAAGGACATGCTCGAGACGATGTACAAGGCCCCCGGCATCGGCCTTGCCGCGCCGCAGGTCGGCATCATGAGCCGATTGCTCGTCATGGATTGCGTCAAGGAGAACTCCGAAGCCCCGCGCCCGATGGTGATGGCGAATCCCCAGATCATCGCGTCCTCTGACGAACGATCGGTCTATGAGGAGGGCTGTTTGTCCTTGCCCGACCAGTATGCCGATGTGGAGCGCCCGGCCGAGGTCACGGTCCGCTGGATCGATCTCGACGGCAACGAGGCCGAGGAGACCTTTACCGGGTTGTGGGCCACTTGCGTGCAGCATGAGGTGGATCATCTGGACGGCAAGCTGTTCATCGACCATCTCAAGCCGCTGCGTCGTCAGATGATCACCCGCAAGATGGTCAAGTACAAGCGCGACAAGGCAAGGGACAGGGCGTGACCCTTCGCCCCGTCCGGCTCTGGCCCGATCCGGTGCTTTGTCAGGTCTGTCCCCCTGTCGCCGCCGTGGATGCCGAGGTCCGTGCCCTCGCCGCCGACATGCTCGAGACGATGTATGCCGCGCCCGGCCGTGGTCTGGCCGCCCCGCAGGTCGGCGTGTTGAGCCGCCTGTTCGTCATGGACATCACGTGGAAGGAGGCCGAGCCCGATCCGATGGTGTTCATCAATCCCGAGATTTTGGCGGCGTCCGAGGAGCAGGCCACCTTCGAGGAGGGCTGTCTGTCGATCCCCGATGTGCTGACCCCTGTCACCCGTCCGGCGCAGGTCCGCATGGCGTGGACCGATCTCGACGGCCACCGTCAGGAGCGTGCGTTCGAGGGCGTGGCCGCCGTCTGTGTGCAGCACGAGCTGGATCATCTGAACGGCATCGTCACCTTTGACCGCCTCGCCCCCGATGCCCGCGCCGCTGCCGAGGAGGCCTATGCCCGATGACCCGTCAAGTGATCCCTTGGCCCGACAAGCGCCTGCGCACCCCGGCCGCCGATGTGACTGAGATCACCGATGCTGTTCGCACGCTGTGGGACGAGATGGTCGCGGTGATGGAGGCGATGCCCGGTGTCGGCCTTGCAGCGACCCAGCTGGGCGAGATGCTTCGTCTGGCCGTTGTCGACGCTTCGGAGGCCCGCGGCAAGGTTGTCCGCATGGCCAACCCCGAGGTGCTGCATGCCAGCATCGAGCTTCGCCCCCACGAGGAGGCCAGCCCGAACCTGCCCGGCGTCTCGGCCGTCATCGAGCGCCCGAGGGCGGTGACGGTCCGGTATCTCAACGAACAGGGCGAGGTCGAGGACCGCGATTTCGTCGGGTTGTGGGCCACGAGCGTGCAGCACCAGATCGATCATCTCGCCGGTCGCATGTATTTCGACCACCTGAGCCGTGTGAAGCGCGAGATGCTGTTGAAACGCGCCCGCAAGATCGGCGGATGATCCGCCTCTGGTGGCGTTTCGCCGCCGTATTTGGGGCCAAAAGAAGCCAAAGGGGTCTGCGATGAAAGTGGTGTTCATGGGCACGCCGGCGTTTTCGGTGCCGGTGCTGGAGGCCTTGGTGGAGGCCGGTCACGAGGTGGTGTGCGTCTACTCGCAGCCCCCCCGTCCCGCCGGACGCGGCAAGAAGGACCGACCCTCGCCGGTGCAGGCCCGCGCCGAGGCGCTGGGATTGCAGGTTCGCCATCCCGTGTCGCTGAAGGGTGCCGAGGCGCAGGCGGAGTTTGCGGCTTTGGGTGCCGATGTGGCCGTGGTGGTGGCCTATGGTTTGATCCTGCCGCAGCCGGTGCTGGATGCGCCGAGGCTGGGTTGTCTGAACATTCATGCCAGCCTGTTGCCCCGCTGGCGCGGTGCCGCGCCGATCCATCGTGCGATCATGGCGGGCGATGTCGAGACCGGCGTCTGTATCATGCAGATGGAGGTGGGGCTGGATACCGGCCCTGTGCTGCTTCGTGAGGCGCTGGAGATCGGGGCGGAGGAGACGACGGGTGCTTTGCATGATCGTCTGTCGGGCCTCGGGGCGCGGCTGATCGTCGAGGCGCTGGCCCGGTTGCCGGAGCTGTCGCCGCAGGTGCAGCCCGAAGACGGCGTGACCTATGCCGCCAAGATCGACAAGGCCGAGGCCCGTGTGGATTGGGCGCAGCCTGCCGAGGTGGTGGATCGCCTGATCCGCGGCCTGTCGCCGTTTCCCGGCGCGTGGTGCATGGTCGGGGCCGAGCGGGTGAAGCTGCTGGGCGCCCGTCTGGCCGAGGGGCAGGGCGCACCGGGGCAGGTGCTGGAGGGCTTTACCGTGGCCTGCGCGTCGGGCGCGGTCGAGGTCACGCAGGTGCAGCGCGAGGGCAAGCGCCCGATGCCCGCCTCGGATGCCTTGCGCGGACTGGAGATGCCCGACCGTCTGTGAGGCGGCTTTGCCCCGTCGCCGGTCTCAGAGCAGCCCGCGCCGCACGAGATTGAGCCCGGCGATCAGCAGCACGAAGAGCGTCGCCCGCCGGAACGCCTTTTGGTCGATCCTGTCCTGCACCCGCTGCCCGATCATCATACCCAAGAGCCCCGGCACCAGCATCAGCACCGACAGCGGCGCGGTTTCCGCCCGCAGCACCCCCGATTGCAGATGCGCGCCCAAGAGCGCCAGTGCGCCGGTGGCGTAGATCACGCCTTGGGCCTGCACATGCGCCGCCTTGGGCATGTTGAGCGCCGTCAGATAGGCCACGGTCGGCGGCCCCCAGACCCCGGACACCCCGCCGATGAAGCCGGAGAACCCGCCCACCGCCGCCTCGATCCCGTTGGTCTTGGCGGGCAGTTTCGGCACCCAGCCCGACAGGTTCAGCAGCGCGAAGCCGGTCACGGGCACCCCGATCAACAGGTAGAGCGCCTCGGCGGGCAGCGTCCGCACCAGTTGTGCAGAGATCAGCAGCATCACCAGAAGGCAGCCCAGATAGAGCCGGAACCGTCGCACCACGGCGAGCGCCGCCGACCAGCCCTGCCGCAGCGCCTGCACGCCGTTGGTCACCACCGTGGGAATGATCAGCGCGGCCAGCGCCAGTTCCGGCGGCATTAACAGCGACAGCCCGGAAATCATGATCATCGGCATGGCGAATCCGGTCAGCCCCTTGATCGTTCCGGCCACGAGTGTGATCGCGCAAGCCGCGGCAAAGGTGCCTGCCCCAAGGGTGCCGATGATGCTAAACAGTGAGTCCATTCAGCGGATCTATCGCTCTGCCCGTGCGGCGGCGAGCAAATTCGGAGGCGAAAGAAATGCATAAATTATCACCTTTTCGCGAATTATTATTGCGCTGCAATTGCGAGGGCGTTAGTGCTGCGTCTGCAAAAAGGAGAATCCCATGCCGCATGATGGACAGACCATGACCGCTCAGCCGCTGTTGGCCGATTTGCTGGCACTGACCGCCGAGGCCCTGCCGCCCGTTCGGGCGGTGCTGGAGATTGCCCGCGAGAAAGTCCGCACGGCCGCCACGGTGGGCGACAGGGTGTCCGCCGCCGCGCTGGAGGCCGAGCAGACTGCGGCGCATGGTCTGGCGTGGCTGGCCACCTATGCCACGGCGCTGGAGCAGATGCAGGGCTGGGCCGAGCGCCTGACCGCCGAGGGCCGCTTTGGCGAGACCGAGGCGCTGATCCACCAGATCGCCTTTGGCGAATACCTTTGGCAGATCTATGGCGGCATCCCCATGTCGCAGGGCGAGATCCTGCGCCCGCAAGATATCGGCATGTCTCAGGAGGAGATGAACGTGCTGATGGCCCCGGCGGTCATGACCTTGACCCAACGGGGCAATACCCAGGCCGCCCGCAGCCGCCTTGTCCAGTTGATGCAGGAGCGTGACGCGGAGATCACCGTCGGCGCGGGTGGTCTGGACGACGAAATGGAGATGGTCCGCGAACAGTTCCGTCGCTTTGCCGTGGAAAAGGTCGAGCCATTTGCGCACGACTGGCACCTCAAGGACGAGTTGATCCCGATGGAGATCATCGAGGAATTGGCCGAGATGGGTGTCTTTGGCCTGACGATCCCCGAGGAGTACGGCGGATTTGGTCTGTCCAAGACGGCGATGGCCGTCGTCAGCGAGGAGCTGTCGCGCGGCTATATCGGCGTCGGCTCGCTCGGCACCCGTTCGGAGATCGCCGCCGAGTTGATCCTGTGCGGTGGCACCGAGGCGCAGAAACAGAAGTGGCTGCCCCGCCTCGCCAGTGGCGAGACCCTGCCCACGGCCGTGTTCACCGAGCCGAACACCGGCTCCGATCTGGGGTCGCTGCGCACACGTGCCGTCAAGGATGGCGCCGACTGGGCCGTCACCGGCAACAAGACGTGGATCACCCACGCCGCCCGCACTCATGTGATGACTCTGCTTGCCCGGACCGATCCCGAGACGACCAACTACAAGGGCCTGTCGATGTTTCTGGCCGAGAAGGAGCCGGGCACCGACGAGGCTCCGTTCCCGACCCCCGGCATGACCGGCGGCGAGATCGAGGTGCTCGGCTATCGCGGCATGAAGGAATACGAGCTGGCCTTCGACGGGTTCAAGGTCAAGGGCGAGAACCTGCTAGGTGGCGAGACCGGGCAGGGGTTCAAGCAGTTGATGCAGACCTTCGAGAGTGCGCGGATTCAGACCGCCGCCCGTGCGGTGGGGGTGGCCCAGAGCGCGCTTGATATTTCGATGCAATATGCCCGCGACCGCAAGCAATTCGGCAAGTCGTTGATCGAGTTCCCGCGCGTGTCCGGCAAGCTGGCGATGATGGCGGTCGAGATCATGGTTGCCCGGCAGCTCACCTATTTCAGCGCCCGCGAGAAGGACGCCGATCGTCGCTGTGATCTGGAGGCCGGCATGGCCAAGCTCTTGGGCGCCCGCGTGGCGTGGGCGGCTGCCGACAACGGGTTGCAGATCCACGGCGGCAACGGATTTGCGCTGGAATACAAGATCAGCCGGGTGCTGTGCGACGCCCGTATCCTCAACATCTTTGAGGGGGCCGCCGAGATTCAGGCGCAGGTGATCGCCCGCCGTCTGCTGGACTAGACGGATGCGCTGGGCGGTCCTGATCCTGGCTTTGGCGGGCTGCGAGGCGGTGTCCGAGCCTGTGGAGCCGCCGCCGGAGATCTGGCGTGTGCTGTCGATCGACGGAGTGCCGTTTGCCGCCCCGACCAGCTTTGGCATCTCTCCCTCGGACGGTGTCTACCTGGGGCAGGGGCCGTGCAACCGCTTTCAGGGCGGGGTGGTGACGGCGCCGTTTCCGGCGGTGATCCTGTCCCCCCCGGTGGCCACGCGCATGGCCTGCCCGGATTTGGCCGAGGAAGCCCGCCTGTTCGACGCGCTGGGCCGGGTGGAGCGGATGGGCGTCAGCATCGACGCGATGATCCTGTCGACGCTCGATGGCACCGAAATCGTGCTGGGCCGGATCTAGCGGATCGCTCGGACCTACTGGAGCCCGGGCAGCAGGATGCAGGGCCAGTCTTCCAGACCTTCGAGGTCGGTATTGCGGTAGCCCTCGCAATCGCGCAGGACCAGCGCGTCGGCTTCGGCCTGGCTGGCGTAGCCCCAAGCCGAGGAATAGGCCCCATCGGCGCTGATCGCCATGGCGCGATAGGTCGGCCGGGCCTGCACTTCGCGGTAATATTGGGCGATTTCGAGCGACACGGTGATGTCGCCCGGCCCCGGCTCCTTGTAGTCTGCGGGATGGATCTCGGCGATGATCCGGCACTGGGCATTCATGCTGAGGCATTGCGCCATGGCGATGTTGCGCGCCGTCTCGGGGGTGTTGGACGTGGTGGCATAGCCGTAGCCGCCGTCCTTGGAATAGGCGAAGGCCGAGAAGAACGAATTGGTGATGAATTCGTTGTCCCACGCCGCTTGCGCTGTGTCCGACAGCCGCGGCGCGGAGACCTGCACCAGCTCGGTCGCTTCGGGATAGATCACCACGTTCCGGGCCGGCAGCATGAAGTCCACTTCGACCACCGGGGCCGTTGCGCCGCCAAGACCGAGGGTGGTGAGGAGGGCGAGTGTCTTGATCATGCTTTGTCCTTTTCGAAACGTGTGTTGCCCGCAAGTCTGCCATCAATCGCGCCGTGGCGTAAAGCCCGCCGCCTGTGCATTGACAGCGCCCGGTTGCGGCCCAAGTAGTGACTGAACCGGGACGTTCAGTTCTGCTCTGAAGGGAAGACCATCCATGACCCAGACCATCCTGCTGACCGGGGCCAGTGGCTATATCGGCAAGCATATCGCGGCGCAGCTTCTGAACGCCGGATACGCGGTGCGCGGCAGTGTGCGCCGCCTCGACCGCGCCGACGAGGTTCGGGCGGCCGTGAGCCCGGTGCTGACCGACCCGGCGTCGCTGGAGCGGCTGAGCTTTGTCGCGCTAGACCTGACCCGCGACGATGGCTGGACGCAGGCGATGGAGGGTGTGGACGCGGTGTTGCACACCGCCTCGCCGTTCCCTCTGGCCCAGCCGAAGGACGAGGAGGAGCTGATCAGGCCCGCCGTCGACGGGGCGCTTCGTGCGCTGCGAGCGGCGCATGCGGCCGGTGTCCGCCGGGTGGTGCTGACCTCTTCCGTCGCGGCCGTGATGGGCGCAGGCGGCGCCGGCGACAGCCGCTTTGACGAGTCCGACTGGACCGATCCGACCGATCCCGACGTGGCGGCCTACAGCCGCTCCAAGACCCTGGCCGAGAAGGCCGCATGGGATTTCGTCGCCAACGAGGCCCCGGAGATCGCGTTGACCACGATCAACCCGTCCCTCGTGATCGGCCCGCCGCTCGACCGCCACTATGGCAGCTCGATCTCGGTGGTGGAGCGGATGCTGCGTGCCAAGGATCCGGCGCTGCCCAATATGGGCTTTCCCAGCGTCGATGTCCGTGACGTGGCAAAGCTGCATGTGGACGCGCTGTCCACCCCGGCCTCCGAGGGCAAGCGCGTGATCGCCTCCGAGCAGTTCATGTGGTTTGTCGAGATGGCCGAGACCCTGAAAGACGCCTATCCGGACCGCAAGATTGTGACCCGCAGGGCGCCGAATTTCATGATCCGCCTGATTGCCCTGTTCGATCCTGCGATCCGGTCGATCTTGCCGAGCCTCGGCAAGCGTCAGGATGTCTCGGGGGACCGTGCCCGCAACCTGTTCGGCATGACGTTCCTTGATAGTCGCCAGAGCCTGCGCGACACGGCGAGCTTTCTGATCCAGAACAAGCTGGTCTAGACCCGCCCGATCAGGTCGAGCAATCGCGCCCGGGCGGCCGGCATCGGCCTGTCGCCCGATCCCTTGATGAGCCGGTGTTCGATGAAATAGCCGGTGGTGCCGAGCGCCTCGCGGATTTCGCTGTCGTCCGCATCGCCCTGTCCGCGCAGGACCGGGGGCAACGGCAGCAGCTTGGCCGCCCATTCCCCCGCCCCGGCCGCGCTGACCGCCCGCCCGGATTTCGGCGAGACATAGACCAGCCCCTCGGTCGCCCCGGTCACCGCGCAGGCGCCGAGATCGAGCCCGAAGCCCATCTCGTCCAGCAGCGCCAGTTCCCATTGCAGGTAGGCCAGTGGCCAGACCTCTTTCTCCCCCAGAAGATCGAGCAATTGGATCGTCCGGCGATAGAGCGGCGGATGCGCGTCCCGTTCGGCCAGAGCTGCCGTCAGAAGCCCCGCCACCGCGTTCAGCCCCGCCAGCGACAGCCTGTCGCCCATCGCCTGCGCCCGGCTGCGCACCGGTTCGATGGTGAAATGCCCGAGGTGGTCGTCGAGCCGCGCCTTCCACGTGATGTCGACCTGCGCACCGGGTTGCAGCGTGGCCGCCATCTTGCGGCTTGCCCCGCCCCGCACGACCCCGGCGTGCCGTCCGTGTTCGGCGGTGAACACCTCGACGATCGCCGAGGTTTCGCCATGCTTGCGGGCGGCCAGCACCACCCCGTCTTCGCGCCATTCGATCATCCCCGGATCAGGCCCGTTTGACGTTGCCTTGGCAAGGGGCTTTGCGCCGATCCGTCCGTGCTGCCAATGGCCGCCGGGCGGTTCAGTGCGGCTTGACCGGAACGGGTGCCGGGGCGGCGACGCGCACGGGCACGGCTGTGCCACCGCGCGGTTCGTCATCCTTGTCGGCCAGCAGCATGATCGCGATCGCGAATTGCACCCCGGCAAAGACGATCCCGTTGAGCACCCAGAAGGCGATCACGGCCATCATGCCGATGCTGGAGGTGCTGACCAGATGCCAGAGGTTCGCGACGTTGAACCAAAGGATTGCCCCGGTGAAGGCCGCCGCGATGGCAAAGCCGATGACGCAATGCAGGATGTAGAAATTGACGATTCTGGGCATGGCGTGCTCCTTTCGCGCTTCACAAGGATAGCGCAATACCGCGCCTCTTCAAATGAGGTGTCCTGTCGCGCCTGCGGGGGAGGGAGTCTGGCCCGGCCGTGGCTCAGGCCAGCCCGTCCTCATCAAGCAGGTGCCGTCCGGCCCGGTCTTCGACCTCGATGACCCAGAGGTCCGGATCGAAGCCCCGTTGCCTGGCGATGGCGGCGTCGACGTCGCGTTCGGCCCCTTGGGCCAGCACCGCCCAGGTCCGGTCGCCGGTGGCGAGGTCGAAGCTGCGGTGGAACAGAGTCGCCTGTCCGTCGAGCGTGGCCTGTTTGACCAGCACCGCCCCGGCGGTGTCGTCGCCGTGCGACACCACGAAAGCCGGGATATCGGCCAGCCGCAGCCGGGCGATATAGGCAGACACCCAGAAGGAAGCGGTCAGGCGGCTCATGTCGGATCTGAGTTTATTGGCCAAGATGAAGGGGCCGCCGTCACGCCGGGTCCGCCGAGGGCGCACTTGGTTGGGGCGGTGGTGGCGGGCATCGCGTCAGGTGTTGCCGTCTTTGAAATCGAGCCCCATCTCGGAATACCGTTCGGATTCCTCGAGCCAGTTTGGCCGCACCTTGACCTGCAGGAACAGGTGCACCTTGCGGTCGAGGAATTTGGCGAGTTCTTCGCGCGAGGCCTTGGAGACCGACTTGATCGTCTCGCCGCCCTTGCCCAGCACGATCCCTTTGTGCCCGTCGCGGGCGACGTAGACGATCTGGTCGACGCGGGCGGAGCCGTCTTCGCGCTCTTCCCAGTTCTCGGTCTCGACGGTCAGCTCGTAGGGCAACTCCTGGTGCAGCCGGAGCGTCAGTTTTTCGCGCGTCATCTCGGCGGCGATCATTCGCATCGGCAGGTCGGCGATCTGATCCTCGGGATAGAGCCACGGCCCTTCGGGCATCTTGGCCCCCAGCCATGCCCGCAGGGCGTCGCAGCCGTGCCCCTTTTCGGCGGAGATCATGAAGGTCTCGGCAAAGGGGTAGGCGTCGTTCATCTCTTTGGTCAGTTGCAGCAGCGCCTCGGTCTTGACCCGGTCGATCTTGTTGATCGCCAGTGCCACGATCCGCCCTTCGCCGATTTCGGCGAGCCGGGGCAGGAGCGTCTTGACCCCTTCGGTGATCCCGCGATGCGCCTCGATCATCAGCACCACGACGTCCGCATCGGAGGCGCCGCCCCAAGCCGCCGCGACCATCGCCCGATCCAGCCGCCGCCGCGGCTTGAACAGGCCGGGCGTATCGACGAAAACGATCTGGGCGTCGCCTTCGATGGCCACGCCCCGGATCCGGGCCCGCGTGGTCTGCACCTTGTGCGTCACGATCGACACCTTTGCCCCGACCATGCGGTTGAGCAGGGTCGACTTCCCGGCGTTCGGCTCTCCGATCAGGGCTACGAAGCCCGCGCGTGTGTTGCTCATATCGTCCTCACTAAGCCCTGCCCGTGCAGGTCTGCGGAAGGCTTGCCCCTATCCTTCTGGCGACAGCCGGTCAAGCATCGCCTGCGCGGCGGCCTGTTCGGCCTGACGTTTCGATCCGGCGGTGGCCCTTGCGGCGGCCCCGTCGGTGAGCCGGACTTCGATGGTGAAGACCGGCTGATGATCCGGGCCGGAGCGCCCGACCTCGACATAGGCGGGGGGCGGCGCGCCGCGGGCCTGGGCGTATTCCTGAAGGGCGGTCTTGGCGTCGCGGGCATCGGTCTCGACGCTGGCGATCCGTCCGGCCCAGAGCCGCAGCACCACCGATTGCGCCGCGGCGATCCCGCCGTCGAGATAGACGGCCGCGATCACCGCCTCCATCGCGTCGGCCAAGAGCGCCTCTTTGCGCCGCCCGCCGGATTTCATCTCGGAACGTCCGATCTTGAGCACCTTGCCCAGATCGATGTCGCGCGCCACGTCGGCGCAGGTTTCGCGCCGCACGAGGGCGTTGTAGCGCGGGGCGATCTGCCCTTCGGTCGCGGTCTTGTCGGCGGCGAGCAGCGCCTCGGCCATCACCAGCCCGAGCACCCGGTCGCCCAGAAATTCGAGCCGCTGGTTGTCGTCGCGGTTGGGCGAGGAGACGGAGCCGTGTGTCACGGCCCGCACCAGAAGCGCGGGCGTTTCGAACCGGTGCCCCAACCGTTTGCAGAAGGAGCCGAGTTCCGCGGACAGTTTCACAGCGATCGCCTCATGCCGGACCTAGTTGATCGCCTGGAAGTAGCGGTCGCTGCGCCATGTCCAGAAGGCCAGCATGGACCGTCCGGCCGAGGAGAACATGATCCGGTCGGCCCGGCCCACGATATCCTCGTAGGGCACGAACCCGACGCCGCCCGCATTCTGCGGCACCCGGCTGTCGGTGGAATTGTCGCGGTTGTCGCCCATGAAGAAGAAATGCCCCTCGGGCACGGTGAACACGCCGGTCCGGTCGGAGGACTGGTTGCCGATGTTCAGGATGTCGTGGCTGACCCCGTTGGGCAGGGTTTCGGTGAAGCGCGACTTTTCACAGGCGGCCCCCATTGCGACCGCTCCGTTTTCACAGCGCGGCAGCAGCCCTTGCGGCCCTTGCCGTTCCATCGTTTCGACGAAGGTGCCGGCGTCCTCGATCTCGACCGGGGTTCCGTTGATCGAGAGCAGCCCGTCGGTGACCTGGATCGTGTCGCCGGGCAGGCCGATCACACGCTTGATGAAATCCGCCCCGGTGACGGGGTGCCGGAACACGACGACGTCGCCCCGCTCGGGCTGGTTGTCGAGGATCCGTCCGCCGCCGGGCGGGGATTCCGGGTCTTCCGGGTCGGAGCGGAACACGCCGCAGAAATCGTCCGCCGAGATATCGATGCTCAGCGCCGGAATCCGGATCGACGGGCAGGAGGCATAGGAGTAGCCGTAGGCCATCTTGTTCACAAAGAGGAAGTCCCCGATCAGCAGCGTGTCCTTCATCGACCCGGACGGAATCCAGAACGGTTGGAAGAACAGCGTCCGAAACACGCCTGCGATCAGCAGGGCGTAGACCACGGTCTTTACCGTCTCGACGATGCTCGCCAAGAGCCCGGTTTTCTCTGCCATTTGTTGTGACGCCTATGTTGTCTTGCCTGTGGCTTGTTTCATGGGCTGTGACGGTGCCCAAGTCAAGGCGGGCGCGGGGTCAGCGATCCCCCGAACGCCCTTCGGACCGGCCGGCAGCGCCATTGCCCCCGGTCTCGTCATCGCCCTGCATCGGCAGCGCCTCGATCACCACGAAGGCCTGCGCCCAGGGATGGTCGTCGGTCAGGGTCACGTGGATCACCGCCCGGTGCCCCGGAGGTGTCAGCTTGTCGAGCCGGTCCTTGGCCCAGCCGGTGACGTGCATCACCGGTTGCCCGGTCCGCAGGTTGGTGACCGACATGTCTTTCCACGCGATCCCCATGGCCAGCCCGGTCCCGAGCGCCTTGGAGCAGGCCTCCTTGGCGGCCCAGCGTTTGGCATAGGTGCCGGGGGTATCCTTGCGCCGCTCTGCCTTGGCCTGTTCGATGTCGGTGAAGACCCGGTTGCGGAACCTGTCCCCGAACCGTTCCAGCGTGCCGGCGATCCGGTCGATGTTGCACAGGTCCGAGCCGATCCCGATGATCATTCGCGGCCCAGCTGCTGGCTGACGGCGACGTCGCCGGTGGCTTGGTTGACGGTGATGGTCAAAAGCGTGCTGTTCTGAAATCCCGCCTCCGGCAGCACGATGGTGGCGGGCAGATCAAAGCTGAGCCCGGTGGCCGGATCATAGGCGGCGCTGAGGTCGGAGAACTGCAGGTTGGCCCAGCCTTCGGTATCGGTGCGCGAAATCGCCCGGCATTGCGCTTCGCCCTCGGAATAGGGCGGCGAGAGCACGAGCAGGTGGAAATTGGCGGCCTCCGGCCCGCCCGCGTCCACGACCGTCAGCCGCACCGCGCCGTTGGCAAAAGTGCGCGTGTGCGCGTCGTAGGGTTCGGGCGTCGTGGCATTGGCGATCATTGCGCCGAAGCAATCCGTCACCTGTTGCGCCGTGGCGTCCCCCGCACCGGCGAAGGCCGCCGCGCCGATCAGCGCAAGCGACGGCAGCACCGGCGCGCTCGCCGTCATGCCCGCGCCTCGTCCATGATCCGCCGCATCTCGGCGATGGCCGGTTGCAGCCCGCGAAAGATCGCCTCGCCGATGATGAAATGCCCGATGTTCAACTCGGCCACCTGCGGGAAGGCCGCGACGGGCGCGACGGTGTCGTAGGTGAGCCCGTGACCGGCGTGCACCTCGAGCCCCAGTTCGTGGGCGAAGGCCGCCATCTCGCGCGTCTTCTCGAGCTCGGCGTCGCGGGTGTCGAAATCGCCCTCGGCATGGGCATCGCAATAGGCCCCGGTGTGCAGTTCGATGACCTGCGCCCCGATCCGGTGCGCCGCCTCGATCTGGCGCTGATCGGCGGCGATGAAGATCGACACCCGGCAGCCCGCCTCGCGCAGCGGCGCGATGAAATGCGCCAGTTGGTTCTCTTCGCGGGCGACTTCGAGCCCGCCTTCGGTCGTCCGTTCTTCGCGCTTTTCCGGCACGAGGCAGACCGCATGGGGCGTGTGGCGCAGGGCGATTTTCTGCATCTCGGCGGTGGCGGCCATCTCGAAATTGAGCGGCACGGTCAGCGCCTCCATCAGACGATCGATGTCGCTGTCGGAGATATGGCGTCGGTCTTCGCGCAGGTGCGCGGTGATCCCGTCGGCCCCGGCGGCCTCGGCCAGCTTGGCGGCGCGCACCGGATCGGGCGTATCGCCGCCGCGGGCGTTCCGCACCGTGGCCACGTGATCGATATTCACACCCAAACGCAAATGGCTCATGCCCGATACTCCTTGATTCACGCCGAACCTAGCGCGGTGCGAAGGGAAGGTCAGGAGGCATTCTCAGGTTTTTTGCGCAACTGCCCGAGCTTGGCCTGAAGCCTCTTGCGGCGGCTGTTTTGATAGACCCGGATCACCGGCACAGAGAGGTAGTAGGCGAAGGTCGCCGCGATGATCCCCGGAATGATCCCGCCGATCATGAACGGAAAGAACACGTCGTCGTAGAACAGCGAGAGCCGGTGCCAATCCATCGTCTCCGGCGTGAAGATCGCCCGGAAATTGTGGAACAGATCGTTCCATGCCCCGGTAAATTTCGACGAGAGCGACGTCTCCAACTCGCTGGGCGGCCGCCCGCCCACGAGCCGATGCCCGAACCACAGCGAGGTGGCCGCGATCGGCACGTAGGTGAGCGGATTGCCGAAGAAGGTGCCGAGCAGGGCGGCGAGGATATTGCCCCGCATCAGCCTCGCGATCAGCCACGCGATCACGAAGTGCAGCCCAAAGAACGGGGTAAAGGCGGTGAACACCCCCGCCCAGATCCCACGCGAGATTTTCTCGGGCGTGTCGGGCAGCCGCCGCACCCGGTGCTTTACATATTCAAACGCCCGGACCCAACCGCCACGGGGCCAGACAAAATCCAGCACCACTTGCCAGATGGGCCGTCTGTCCCTGCGTTTGAAAACCACCTGCGAACTCGTCCTTTGTTGTGCCGTTTTACCCGATGCAAAGACTGTCGCTGGCTCGCTTCAGGTCTTGGGTCGTTCTGCTGCCCGCGACGGGTCGCGGTGGCGCGAGATGGAGGAGACGTTGCTTTCGGCCTCCAGCGCGGTCATGACCCGGTGCAGATGCTCAGCATCGCGCAAATCTACGTCGATCAAAAGGCGATAATAGTCCGGTTTTCTGTCGACGAAGTTCAGATCGGAGATATTGGCGGACTGTTCCCCGATCAAGGTGCAGATCCGGCCCAGCACCCCGGCGTCGTTGGTGATCGTCAGATCCAGCGTCACCGTGGAGGTGGCCGGGTGGGTGCCGTCCTGCCAGCGCAGGTCGACCCAGCGTTGCGGTTGTTCCTCGTATTCCACGAGTGCCGGGCAATCGATGGCATGGACCGACACGCCCTTGCCCCGGAAGGTGATCCCGACGATGCGTTCGCCGGGCACCGGCTGGCAGCACATCGCCCTTTGCCGCGCCTGATCGACGCCGAGCCCTACGACCGCCCGCTTTTCATCGAGCTCTTCGCCGGATCGTTGCAGCAGACCGGGATAGATCGCCCGCACCACGGCCCGCGCCGTGATCTCGGCGCTGCCGAGCCGGGCGAGCATTTCGTCCACGTCGTTGATCGCAAATTCCTTGGCCGCCGTCTTCAGCGCCTTGTCGGTGGCCTTCTTGCCGACGTTCTCGAACGCCACGCGGGCCAGTTCGCGCCCGAGCTTGATGAACCGCTCGCGGTCCTCTTCGCGCAGCGACCGCCGGATCGCCGTCTTGGCGCGCCCGGTGACGGCGATGTCGATCCACGTGGCCTGCGGGGTCTGTCCCTCGGCGGTGATGATCTCGACCGATTGCCCGTTCTTGAGCCGGGTCCAGAGCGGCACCCGCATCCCGTCGACCTTGGCGCCGACGCAGGCGTGCCCGATCCGGGTGTGGATCGCATAGGCGAAATCAATCGGGGTGGCTCCGCGCGGCAGCTTGATAACGTCGCCCTTGGGCGAGAAGCAGAACACCTGATCGGTATACATCTCGAGCTTGACGGTCTCGAGGAACTCGTCGTCGCCGTGATCGTCGTCGAGCCGTTCGGTCAGCTGCGCGATCCAGCGCACCGGATCGACGGCGAACTGGTTTTCGACGCGCTGCCCGTCGCGGTAGGACCAGTGCGCCGCAACGCCGGTTTCCGCCACTTCGTGCATCTCGCGGGTGCGGATCTGCACCTCGACCCGCTTGCCGTCGCGCCCGGACACGGTGGTGTGGATCGACCGGTAGCCGTTGGTCTTGGGTTGCGAGATGTAGTCCTTGAACCGCCCCGGCACCGCCCTCCAGCGTTGGTGGATGATCCCCAGAACCCGGTAGCAATCGGCCTCGGACCCGGTGATGATCCGAAAGCCGTAGATGTCGGACAGCCGCGAGAAGCCCTGATCCTTCTCCTGCATCTTGCGCCAGATCGAATAGGGCTTTTTCGCCCGGCCCAGCACCTCGGCCTCGATCTGCGCCTTGGCCAGTTCGCCGCGCATGTCGGTGGTGATCCGTTCGATCACGTCGCCGGTTTCGCGCTGAAGCGTCAGAAACCGCCGGATGATCGAATTGCGCGCCTCGGAGTTGAGCACCTTGAAGGCCAGATCCTCGAGCTCTTCGCGCATCCATTGCATACCCATCCGCCCGGCCAGCGGGGCAAAGATGTCCATCGTCTCGCGGGCCTTTTGCGCCTGCTTTTCGGGCCGCATGGATTTGATCGTGCGCATGTTGTGCAGGCGGTCGGCCAGCTTGACCAGCGTCACCCGCAGATCCCGCGAGGTGGCCATGAACAGCTTGCGGAAGTTCTCGGCCTGCTTGGTCTCGGAGGAGGTCAGTTGCAGGTTGGTCAGCTTGGTGACCCCGTCGACCAGATCGGCGATCACGGTGCCGAACCGTTCCGCGACGATCTGGTAGTTCGCCTTGGTGTCTTCAATCGTGTCGTGCAGCAGGGCGGTGATGATCGTGGCGTCATCCATCTGCTGTTCGGCCAGGATCATGGCGACGGCGACGGGATGCGTGAAGTAGGGCTCGCCCGAATGGCGGAACTGGCCTTCGTGCATCTGCTCGCCAAAGGCGTAGGCGTCGCGGATCAGGCCGGAGGCGGAGTTGGGGTTGTAGGTGAGGACCCGTGAGATCAGGTCCTCTACCGTGATGTTCGGTGCGGGGATGTGGCGGTTCGTGATGTCCAGCGCCGAATTCATCGGGGGTGGCGTCCTATGATTGCCGCTGTCCCCGGCGGTCGGTGTCGTGGATCAGCGCTGACCCTGAGCTTCCATCAACTCGCGCAGGAGGCGCTCGTCGGGCATGTCGTCGTGCACGGGCTTGTCCTGCTCGGCACCCATCAGCAGCGCCATCGAATCGTCTTCCGGCTCGTCGACTTCGATCTGGGTCTGGTTGGCTTCGATCATCCGCTCGCGCAGATCGTCCGCCTGCTGCGTCTCTTCCGCGATCTCGCGCAGCGACACGACGGGGTTCTTGTCGTTGTCGCGCGACACGGTCAGCGGCGAGCCTGCGGCGATTTCACGGGCGCGGTGCGCTGCCAGCATGACAAGTTCGAATCTGTTGGGGACCTTGTCCACACAATCTTCGACGGTAACGCGGGCCATGAGCTGCTCCCTTTAGAGGATAAATTGCATAATGCGCCGGACGACAGAGTCGCCAGCGCAGTTGAGCTGTATTTAGGCCTCTATGCCCGGAAACACAAGCCGGTTTGCACCGGCTTTTTCCACCGGCTTTTTCACGCCGCCCCGGCGTGCGGGTCGGTGTCAGGCGGCGATGGCCCGGATCTCGGCCTTGTCGGCCTGCGGCAGAGCGTCGAGCATTTCGGTCACGGTCCGGCCCAGCACCGGATGGCGCCAGTCGCCGGCCACCTCGGCCAGAGGGACCAGAACGAAGGCCCGGTCCTGTAGCCTCGGGTGCGGCAGGATCAGTCTGTCCGGCGCGGTTCTGGCCTGCTCTTCGAGGGGCAGATCGCGCCAGGCGGTCTGGGTCGCCGGATCGGGCAGGATCAGGTCGTCGTAGGCCAGCAAATCCAGATCGAGCGTGCGTTGACCCCAGCGCACCCGCCGCTGTCGGCCAAAATCCGCCTCTAGGTTGTGCAGGCAGTGAAGCAGTTCTGCCGGAGATAGACGCGTCTCGATCCGAATGGCGGCGTTGATGAAGTCGGGCCCGGCACCGGCTGGAAAACAAGGGGTTTCGAACAGCCGGCTTTTCCCCGTGATGGGGCCGGCCCGGCGCGATACTTCGTCCAGAGCGCGGCGGATGATTTGTTCGGAGGTTTCGTTGCCGTCAGTGGGGAGGTTGCTGCCGAGAGCTATCAGCGCAATTGACGTGACAATTGCTTGATCGGAGGCTTGCGGCATGCGACTTTTCCTTTATTTGAAGCTGTTCTGGTTCGTAAAATTAACATCCACTCACGGATCTACGGGAAAGAGACCAGAGATCGGAAGGAAAATTTAATGTTCTACCGCGACGAGCGATTGGCGCTCTTTATCGACGGTTCCAACCTGTATGCCGCTGCAAAATCATTAGGTTTTGACATCGACTACAAACTGTTGCGCCAGGAATTCATGCGCCGGGGCAAGCTGCTTCGGGCATTTTACTACACCGCGCTCCTTGACAACGACGAGTATTCGCCGATTCGCCCTCTGGTTGATTGGCTGCACTACAACGGCTTCTCTATGGTTACAAAACCGGCCAAAGAGTACACCGACAGTCAGGGACGACGTAAGGTAAAAGGCAACATGGACATCGAGCTTGCCGTCGATGCCATGGAGCTGGCGCCCCATGTCGACCACATCGTGCTGTTCTCTGGTGACGGCGATTTCCGCCCCCTGATCGAAGCGCTTCAGCGCAAAGGTGTTCGGGTGTCTGTCGTTTCAACGATCCGCAGCCAGCCGCCGATGATCGCAGATGAACTGCGTCGGCAGGCGGACGATTTCATCGAACTCGACGGGTTGCGCGACGTTGTGGGACGTCCGCCACGCGATCCACGTCCGATGGATGACGCCGAAGTGGAAATGGCCGACGAGTAGGCCCGCTTCGCACACTCAATGCCAAGTCCGGGTCGGGTTATCGGAACCGCGCCCACCGGACTTGGCTGACTTCCCATTCCAGCGCGTCATGTGTCGGCGCTCTGTCGCTGCTCTGGAAGACGCCGGGAATTGGCGTCGTGACGGACCAGCATGCCTCATAGGATTGCCCGGGCTCGATGATCCGGTCGCTTTGGTAATCCTCGCGCCGCTCGACAGAGCTGTATCCGGCACGTTTCCCGACGAGAAAAACCGAGACGTCGTCGAGCGTTCGCGTGCCGCCATTGGTGATCCCCATCCACATCGGATAGTCGCCGCTGCATCCGTTGGCCCCGTAGGCCACCTGCACATCAAGACGCCCGAGGTTGTAGCCGTAGCTTTGGGTGTAGCTGTAGTAGCCGGACGCCGCTGCGGCCGTCCCGCCGAGCAGCAGGATGCCGAGGCCGACCTTTCCCCACCGCGCCCACCGTCGCGCCGGCGCGGTCATGCGAGGCCCATGACGGATTGGCTGTAGAGCCCGACGGCCGTCATCACAAAGCTCATCACCACGAAGCCGGCGAATGTATTGCGCCGATAGAGCCGTCCGACGAGCCAGCCGAGCATCAGCCCGCCTATGCCGGCCCCGACACCTTGGGCGAACATGTCGCTGGCCATACCCGGGTATCGTGTCACCGGGAACGCGCCCCAGAACAGCCCGCCGATGCCGCAGGCGATCGCGAAGCCGAGCGAAAATATCACGAAACGGGATCTGGACGCGCCGCCTCTGGTCGGGGATTGTGTCGTCGAAATGGTCATGCGTCCTCGCAAATCTGTGTCGCGGGCCGGATCGACCCGCCCTTTCGGACTTGGTGATCCTCCTTTGTGGCGGAATACCGGACAAGTTGGGGCCATTCTGAAACCGGCCGTTCGCCTGTGCTCTGGTTGCCCGAGCGCAGGACGCCCGCGGCCCCAAAACGGAGCGTTGCCGTGTCTTCCTCTTTGCTCACGCCTGACGACATAGAGACCTATCAGCGCGACGGCGTCGTGCTGATCCGGGGTCTGTTTGCCGATCACGTCGACGCCCTGCGAGCGGGCGTGGACCGCAACATGGCCGAGCCCGGTCCCTTCGCCGCCGAGAACCTCAAGCCCGGCGAGGCGGGCCGCTTTTTCGACGATTACTGCAACTGGACCCGGATCCCGGAGTTTCAGCAGGTGATCGCCGACAGCCCCGCCGCAGAGGTGGCCGCCGATCTGATGGCCTCTGAGGCGGTTCAGATGTTTCACGATCATGTGTTGGTGAAGGAGCCGGGCACCTCCAAGCCGACGCCGTGGCATCAGGACGGCCCGTATTACTTTGTCGAGGGTCGTCAGACCGTCAGCTTCTGGTCGCCGCTCGATCCGGTGACCGAGGCTTCGCTGCGCTGCGTGGCCGGATCGCATCTCTGGCCAAAGCCGGTCTTGCCGAAGCGTTGGCTGGCCGACACCTCGTTCTATCCCAACCCCGACGACTATATGCCGGTGCCCGATCCCGATGCCGAGGCGATGGAGATCCGCGAATGGGCGATGGAGCCCGGTGATGCGGTGGCCTTCAACTTCGGCATCCTGCACGGCGCCCGCGGCAATGAGACCGCCGGCCGTCGCCGGGCGTTTTCCCTGCGTCTGGTGGGCGACGATGCCCGCTATGTCGAGCGCCCCGGCCCGACTTCGCCGCCGTTTCCGGGCCACGAGATGCAGTCCGGTCAGCGCCTGCGCGAGGATTGGTTTCCGGTGCTACTCGACCGCTCCGCCTGACCTGTCGCCGGGATAGAGCGCCCGGATGCGGGCGAGGGCGGCGTTTGCCCTGTCGGTGATCGCCTTGGCGTCCGGCTCTGCCATCGCGCGGGTGACCCGCCGGACCTGCCAATCCCCGACCAGATTGGTGATATAGACCTCGGCCATCTCTGCCGGGGCGCCGCTCAGCTGGCCGCTCTGCGCCGCCGCCGCAAAGACCTGCCCCAAGAGCGGGGCGACCGCGTCGCGCCCGGCGGTGCCGAGCGCCTCTCCCAGCGTTCCCGTAGCATCCGCCGCCGCCGCCCGGTTCAGCGCGATGGCCCGCCGCCCGACCAGCATCCCCAAAAGCTCCGGCCCGATCCGCGACAGCCCGACGAGCGGGTCGGCGCCTGTGTCGATATGCTGGCTGAGTGCGGCCTTGATCCCCTCGGCGTTCCGGTCGACCAGCGCCCGGAACAGGCCGGTCTTGTCGCCATACCAGCGATAGAGCGTTTCGTTCGACGCCTTGGCCGCCCGCGCCAGCCCCTGCATCGACAGCCCTTCGTAGCCGCCCTGATCGAGAAGATCATAGGCTGCGGCCTCGATCGCGTCGCGGCGCTGCTGGCGGGCGGATTGTTTCATGGCGACTCCGGTGTTGACAGAAAACGTAACCATGATTACGGATAGCGCAAGGCGTAATTGGAATTACGGATTTTGGAGGGCGAGATGAGACAGGCAGCGATCGGGATGACAATGCTGGGCGTATTGTTCGCAGGCGCCATATTCGGGTTCTTCTACGCCTGGGTCTGCTCGACCATGTGGGGCCTTGATGCGGCCGACCCGCGCGTGGCGATGGCGGCGATGCAGGCGATGAATGCCAGCGTGCGCAATGCGGTCTTCGCGCCCGCCTTCTTTGGCACACCCTTCGTGCTCCTTGCCGCAGCGGCGCTGGCCTATGCCGCGCAGGCGCGCGGTGCGGCGGGCTGGTTGCTGGCGGCGGGGCTGGTCTATCTGGGGGGCGGGATGATCTTTACCATCCTGTCCTTCATTCCGATGAACGAGGCTTTGGGCGCGACCCCGGTGCCCGCCTCCGAAGACGAAGCCCGCGTGATCTGGACGACCTATTCGCAGGCATGGCAGCCGATCAACCAGATCCGCGCGGCGCTCTCTGGGGTGGCGCTGTTGCTGGCTGCTGTCGGGCTATACCGATTGGCGGGCGCTAAGGGAGCAGTCTCTTGAGCAGCAGCGTCAGATCCTTGCGGGTGTCCTCGGCGTCTTGCCGGGGCAGGGCCTCCATCCCGATCAGCGCGGCGTATAGCAAACGCGCGGCGCGGCCCGGCTGCTTGGCGTTGGCGGCGAGCATCAGGTCCTTGAGGTATCCCAACCGCCGGGATTCGACGCGGGCCAGCGCCTCGGCCGCCGCCGGATCGGCCCGGCCCCATTCGCGCAGGGCAGGCTCGGCGGCGCGTCCGCCATATGCATCGGGGTCATCGGCCGTCGCGGCCTCGACAAAGCGCCGGATCCGGTCGGCAGGCGGCGAGGCGTCGGCTTCGCCCGCGATCTCGTCGGTGGCGGCGGCCTCCCAATGGGCCAGCATTGCGGATTTCAGCGCGGGGACATCGGCAAAATGCCAGTAGAACGACCCCTTGGAGACCTGAAGGCTCCGCGCCAGAGCCTCGGCCCGGATGCCCTTGGGCCCCTCGTCGGTAAGCGCCCGAAAGGCGGCGTCGATCCAATCCTGCGGGGTGAGCGTGCGGCGATCTGTCATAGGATGACCATACGATGCCGTATTGGGCAGATCAACCGCCCGCATCCTGCGCCGACCGGGTGGACGTTGCCCCCCCGCTCACCTAGATTTGGGTCTGACCCTGACCGGAGAATTTTGATGTCAAAGCCGCCTCTGACCCTCTACCTCGCCGCCCCTCGCGGGTTTTGTGCGGGCGTGGACCGGGCCATCAAGATCGTTGAGATGGCGATCGAGAAATGGGGGGCGCCCGTCTACGTGCGTCACGAGATCGTGCACAACAAGTTCGTGGTCGACGATCTGCGCGCCAAGGGGGCTGTGTTTGTCGAAGAACTCGACGAATGTCCGCCCGATCGCCCGGTGATCTTTTCGGCGCATGGCGTGCCGAAATCGGTGCCGCAGGCGGCGGAGGCCCGGCAAATGGTCTATGTCGACGCGACTTGTCCGCTGGTGAGCAAGGTGCATATCGAAGCCGCCCGCCACGCCGAAGCCGGACTGCAGATGATCATGATCGGCCACGCCGGCCACCCCGAGACGATCGGCACAATGGGCCAGTTGCCCGAGGGCGAGGTGCTCTTGGTCGAAACCGTCGAGGACGTGGCGCAGGTCGAGGTGCGCGATCCGTCGCGGCTGGCCTTTGTGACCCAGACGACGTTGAGCGTGGATGACACCGCCGATATCGTGGCCGCCCTGAACGCCCGGTTTCCGCAGATCGTCGGCCCCCACAAGGAAGACATCTGCTACGCCACGACCAACCGTCAGGAGGCGGTCAAGGCGATGGCCCCGAAATGCGACGCGATGCTGGTGGTCGGCGCGCCGAATTCGTCGAACTCGCGGCGCTTGGTCGAGGTCGGGGCGCGGGCAGGCTGCGGCTATGCCCAGCTGGTGCAGCGGGCCACCGATATCGACTGGCGGGCGCTGGAGGGGATCGGCTCGATGGGGATCACCGCCGGAGCCTCGGCCCCCGAAGTGCTGATCAACGAGGTGATCGACGCCTTCAAGGCAAGGTTCGACGTGACCGTCGAACCTGTGGTGACCGCCGAAGAGAACGTGGAATTCAAAGTGCCGCGCGTGTTGCGCGAACCTGCCTGACGGGCGGGGTCACCCGCTGGGCGGGTCCACCCGCCTGGCGCAAGCGATCACGCGGCCCTGCAGTCACACCAACGGCCCAAAGGGCCGCGAAAGGAGCGACCCATGCTATCCGCCCAATTCCTCATCACCGCCCTGATCGTCGTGCTGATCCCCGGCACAGGCGTGCTCTATACGCTGGCGCTCGGGCTGGGGCAGGGGCGCCGGGCGGCGGTGGCTGCGGCGTTCGGCTGCACCATCGGCATCGTGCCGCACCTTCTGGCGGCGACCCTCGGGCTGGCGGCGGTGCTGCACACCTCGGCTCTGTTGTTCAATCTGGTAAAGTTCGCCGGGGTCGGCTACCTGCTGTGGCTCGCTTACGGTGCGCTTCGCTCGGGCGGGGCACTGGCGGTCAGCGCCACCCGCACCGCCGATCCGGGCTGGATCATCGCCCGGCGGGGGGCCCTGATCAACATTCTGAACCCGAAACTGTCGATCTTCTTTCTGGCGCTGCTGCCGCCCTTCCTGAGCGGCGATGCGGCGACAGCGACCGCAGAGATGGTGCTGATGGGGGCGGTCTTCATGGCGATGACCTTCGTCGTTTTCGCGGTCTACGGGGTGTTCGCGGCCTCTGTCCGCGATCTGATCCTTGGCAGCGAGCGGGCGATGGCGTGGATGAACCGCAGCTTTGCCGCGGTTTTTGCCGCCCTCGCGACCCGGCTTGCGCTGGAGCGTGCCTAGCCTGTTCAAAAGGCGCGGCGGTGCGGGCAAACGGGCTGCCGTCCCCTTTTCATCTTGGCAAAAAAACTCTAGTGCTACGGCTCTGAAAAGGGCTGGCTCATGACACGAATTCCGACCGCTCCACTGTTGCTGGGCCTCGCTGGCCTGATCCCCTTCGTCTGGGGCGCGATCAGCACGATGCGCCCGGATTTGGCGGGGCCGGTTGCGGGCGGTCTGGGGGCGCGTTTCGTCGGCCCCTATGTGCAGCTGTTCTACGGCTCGGTGATCCTGTCGTTCATGTCGGGCGTGCTTTGGGGCTTTGCCGCAAAGGCCGAGGGCCGGCCGGCGGCGACGGGCTATGTGCTGTCGGTGATCCCCGCCCTTTGGGCCTTCTTCATGACCGGGGGCGGCCCGGTGACGGCGGCGACGAACCTGATTTTCGGCTTTCTGGGCCTTCTGGCGCTGGATTGGCATTTCTGGCGGCTCGGCATGGCGCCGTCGTGGTGGATGAGCCTGCGGATCGGCCTCACGGCCATCGTGGTCCTGTGCCTGTTGCCGGTGGCGTTCTGAATGCCGGATGCCCGGACATTGGCGGCCTATGCCGCGAAGGCGGAGGACTATGCCGCTCTGACCCGCACCGACGCTCCGGGCGCGGAACTGACCCGTTTCATCGAGAGCCTGCCAGAAGCGGCCAAAGTGCTCGATCTGGGCTGTGGCCCGGCCACGGCCTCGGCGCATATGCGTGCCGCCGGCCTGCGCCCCGATCCGGTAGATGCGAGCCCGGAGATGGTCGCCCTTGCCAATGCCACGCACGATATCGGCGCCCGTCTGGCGACCTTCGACGACATCGCGGGCGAGGCGGTCTATGACGGCGTCTGGGCCAATTTCAGCCTGCTTCATGCGCCGCGCGCCGATCTGCCCCGCTATCTGGCCGCGCTGGCTCGTGCCTTGCGCCCGGGCGGAGTGTTCCACATCGGCATGAAGACCGGCGAGGGCGAGGCCCGCGATGCGCTGGGCCGCCACTACACCTATGTCTCGGTCCCCGAGCTGGAGGCGCTGGTCAGCGCCGCCGGGCTGCAAGTGACCGATACCCGCGAGGGCCGCGAAGCCGGACTGGCCGGAACCGTCGATCCCTTTGTCATCCTGAACGCCCGAAAGTTGCCCTGAATGCCCGAGTTGTTCGCCTATACAGACGGGGCCTGTTCCGGCAACCCCGGCCCCGGAGGCTGGGGCGCCCTGCTGATTGCCCGCGAGGGTGACACGGTGGTCAAGGAGCGCCCGTTGTCCGGCGGCGAGGCCCATACCACCAACAACCGCATGGAGCTTTTGGGGGCGATCAACGCTCTGGAATCGCTCAGCAAGCCGAGCGCCATCACGATCGTGACCGACAGCGCCTATGTGAAGGGCGGCATCACCGAATGGATTGCCGGCTGGAAGCGCCGCGGCTGGAAGACCTCGACCAACAAGCCGGTCAAGAACGAGGATCTGTGGCGCAGGCTGGAGGCCGCCGCCGCCCGTCACACCGTGACATGGGAATGGGTCAAGGGCCACGCCGGCCATCCCGAGAACGAGCGCGCCGATGAGTTGGCCCGGCAGGGCATGGCGCCGTTCAAGGCCTAGTTTGCGCGGTCAGACCCGGGGCGCTGCCCCGGACCCCGGGATATTTTTGACCCAAAGAAGAGGGGTGCGTCGGGCGGGCCCGCCGGACGTGGACTCTAACGGTTTGCGCCGGGCACCCAGAGCACGTCGGCCTTGCCGTTGTCATTCGCCATCCGCGAGGCGACGAAGAACCAGTCGGAGAGCCGATTGAGGTATTTGACCGCCGCCTGGTTGACCTCTTCCATCGTGGCGAGCTCGACCACGAGCCGTTCGGCTCGCCGGCTGACCGTCCGACATTGGTGCAGATGCGCGGCCAGTGCCGACCCGCCGGGCAAAACGAAGCTCTTCAGCGGTGTGAGGTTGCCGTTCATCGCGTCGATTTCGCGCTCCAGCCGGTCGACCTGTCCGTCGCTCATCCGCAGCACCGGGTAGCCCGCCTCCTGATCCTTGGCCATTTCGGGCCGGCAGAGATCGGCCCCGAGGTCGAACAGATCGTTCTGAATCATCGCGAGTTGATCGTCCATGTCGCCGCTGGCGTGCAGCCGCGCCAGCCCGACGACAGAGTTGGTTTCGTCGACCGTGCCGTAGGCGGTGACCCGCAGCGCGTGCTTGGCCACCCGCGTTCCGTTGCCGAGTGCCGTGTCGCCGCCGTCGCCGGTGCGGGTGTAGATCTTGTTCAGGACAACCATGCTTGGGCCTCTTGTCAGTTGGGGGTCAGACGCCGGTGTCGCGCCGCATCCAGACGTAGAACAGGATCAGCAGGATTGCGATGAACTGTGCTCCGATCCGGTAGCGCATGATCTTGTTGGCGTTCTTGCGGTTGAATTCGCCGCCTTTGCCGAAGCCGCCGATCCCCAGAAGCAGGATGCCCGCCACGATCAGGCAGGCGACGAGGACGAGGATGAACAGGGGATCTTGCATCATGGCAGGCATTCCTTTTGACCGCTGTCCGCCCCATGTAGCAGGCTGCGCCGCAAAGGAAAGGGCGAGCCCGCCCTAGCCGCGCGACAGCAGCCAGTCCAGCGCCCGCGTCGACAGGAGCCTGCGAAGGTTCCCAAAGACATAGGTCGGCGTCGTGACATAGTATCGCGCCTTTGGTCGTTTCGCCGTCACCGCCCGGTAGAGCTTTGCCGTGACCGCAGACGGTTCGAGCTGGAACGTGTCCGGCCCGCCGTCTTCGTAGAGCCGGTGCATCAGCTTTTCATAACGCGCCCGCCGGGCCGAATTCTTCCAATCGATCCAGCGTTCGAAATGCGGTATCGAGTTGATCCGGATCTTGGAGGCGATCGGCCCCGGTTCGATCAGCACCACGTCGATATTGCTGCCCCGCATTTCCAGCCGCAGCACGTCGGTCAGCCCTTCGAGCGCGAATTTCGTGGCCACGTAGGCGCCCCGCCATTCGTAGGCGACCAGCCCCAGTATCGAGGAGTTTTGCACGATCCGCCCATGCCCCTGCGCCCGCATCACCGGGATCACCAGCGTCGTCAGTTCGTGAACCCCGAACAGGTTGGTCTCGAAGATCGCCCGCAGCCCGTCGCGCGGGATGTCCTCGACCGCCCCGGCCATGGCGAAGGCGCCATTGTTGAACAGCGCGTCGAGCGTGCCCCCCGTCGCCTCGAGCACTTCGGTGAGCCCGGTGACGAGGCTTTCGGAATTGGTGTAGTCGATCAGCGGGCTGTCGAAGCCTTCCGCGGCGAGCCGGTCGCAATCCTCGCGTTTGCGGCAGGCGGCAAAGACCCGCCAGCCCTTGGCCCGCATCCCGTGGGCGGCGTCATAGCCGATGCCGCTGGAGCAGCCGGTGATCAATATGGATTTCATCAGGGTAGACCGTCGCCGCTTGGGTTTTCCCAAGGTCTAGGCGCAATGGGCCGCGCCCGCAATTGCCCTTACTGGGTCAGGAAACGGGCGGCGACCCAGCCTTCGGTGCCATCGCTGCCGATCCGCACCAGCGCCCAGCCGTCGGTCAGCTCGGAGAGCACGATCACCGGCGCGTTCTGATCGAGCTTCGTGAGAACCCGGTCGTTGGTCGACGGGCCGGAGCGCACGTTCAGCGAGGTCGCATCGACGAACCGTTGATCGACGCTCTGCGTGCTCGGTGTCGCGAGGGACGCCAAGACCGGCTCCGGCGTGGTGGCGGCGGGGGCCGGTTCGGCCAGGGCCGCGGCGATGGCGTCGGCAACGGCCTGTTCGGCGGCCTCGACCTCGGCGGAGGCGGTGACCAGGGGCTGTGCCAGCCGCTCCGGCACGCCGGGCAGGGCATTGACGCTGGCGATGGTGTCGTCTTCGGCGCGGGTCACGATCTCGGGTGCGGGCAGGGGCGTGGTGTCGACTTCGGCCACGGAGGCCGAGGCCCGTGTCTCGGGCACAAAGTCGCTCCCGCCTGACAGCTCGTAGAAGCCAAGGCCGAGAAACAAGAAGGTCAACAAGATAAAGCTACGCACTGTGTATATCCCCGGATCGGAATCGTCTGATTTGGTCGCCGTCTACACACTATATCAAATTCTTCGCAATTTGGACGGGGAAAAACCGCGATCTTCAAACCGCTTTGGGTCTCTTATGCAACAACTTGTATCTGTCGCGGATGGAATGGCCCCGGTTGCGCCGGGTGCTTTGCCCTCGGCGGGGCCGTTGTCCTGATGGCAAGGCCGTTCGGACTCTAGACCTCTGCGACGCCCCGTTGTATCGGTTTGCCATGTCAGACACACCCGACACCGAATTGCCAGATATGAACCCGGTCGAACCGCTCCGCCGCGCCATTGGCGAGCGCTATTTGACCTATGCCCTGTCGACCATCATGAACCGGGCGCTGCCCGACGCCCGTGATGGTCTGAAGCCGGTGCACCGCCGCATCCTTTATGCGATGAGCCGGCTGCGCCTGTCTCCGACCGGGGGATTCCTGAAATCCGCCAAGATCAGCGGCGACACGATGGGCGATTTCCACCCCCACGGCGATGCGGCGATCTATGATGCGATGGCCCGGCTCGCGCAGGATTTCAACGTCCGCTATCCTCTGGTCGACGGGCAGGGCAATTTCGGCAATATCGACGGCGATAACCCGGCGGCCTCGCGCTATACCGAAGCCCGGATGACCGCCGCCGCCGAGGCGCTGCTCGAAGGGCTGTCGGAGAATGCCGTCGATTTCCGCCCCAATTATGATGGCCGCCTCGAAGAACCCTCGGTGCTGCCCGCGACCTTTCCGAACCTGCTCGCCAATGGTTCCAGCGGGATCGCGGTGGGCATGGCGACCAATATTCCGCCGCACAACCTGCACGAATTGATCGACGCCTGCCTGCATCTGATCAAGACCCCGGAGGCTCGCGACGAGACCCTTCTCAACTATATTCCCGGCCCGGATTTCCCGACCGGTGGCGTGATCGTCGAGCCGCCTGCCAATATCGCGGAGGCCTACCGCACGGGCCGCGGCTCCATCCGTCTTCGCGCCCGGTGGGAGAAGGAGGAACTGGGCAAGGGCCAGTGGCAGATCGTTGTCACCGAGATCCCATATCAGGTGCAGAAATCCAAGCTGATCGAACGGCTCGCCGAGGTGATCCAGACCAAGAAGGTGCCGCTGCTGGCCGATGTCCGCGACGAGAGTGCCGACGACATCCGGGTGGTCCTTGAGCCGCGGTCGCGCACTGTGGACCCCGATCTGCTGATGGGGATGCTGTTCAAGAATTCCGATCTGGAAACCCGGTTCAGCCTGAACATGAACGTGCTGATCGACGGGCTGACGCCCAAGGTCTGTTCGCTCAAGGAAGTGCTGCGCGCCTTCCTCGACCACCGCCGCGACGTGCTCTTGCGCCGCTCGCAGCACCGGATGGACAAGATCGACCACCGGCTCGAAGTGCTCGAAGGCTTTATCATCGCCTTCCTCAACCTCGACCGGGTGATCGACATCATCCGCTATGACGACGCCCCGAAAGAGGCGCTGATGGCCGAGGTCTGGGGCCGCGATTTCGTGCGTGCCACGGACGAGAACGACTATGTCTCGCCGCTGCCCGCCAAGGGCGACGGCGAATTGACCGAGGTGCAGGCCGAGGCAATCCTCAACATGCGCCTGCGCAGCTTGCGCCGCCTTGAGGAGATGGAGCTGATCTCCGAGCGCGACGCCCTGATGGCCGAACGTGCCGGGTTGGAAGACCTGCTCGACAGCCCCGATATCCAGTGGAAGACGATCGCCGAACAGCTCCGCGAGACCCGCAAGCTCTTTGGCCGCGGCAGCGAGGGCGGTGCCCGTCGCACCACCTTTGCCGAGGGCGGCGAGGTGGCCGAAGTGCCGCTGGAGCTGATGATCGAGCGCGAGCCGATCACCGTGGTCTGCTCGGAAATGGGCTGGGTCCGGGCGATGACCGGCCATATCCCGCTGGACCGCGAGTTGAAGTTCAAGGACGGCGACAAGGGCCGCTTCCTGTTCCATGCCGAAACCACCGACAAGCTGTTGGTGTTCGGCACCAACGGCCGGTTCTATACCGTGGTCGCCGCCAACCTGCCGGGGGGCCGCGGCATGGGCGAGCCGTTGCGCCTGATGATCGACCTGCCCAACGAGGCGCAGATCGTGGCGCTGTTCATTCACCGCCCCGAGGGCAAGCTGTTGGTCGCCTCTTCGGCGGGCGACGGGTTCATCGTGCCCGAGGCCGATGTGATCGCCCAGACCCGCGCCGGCAAGCAGGTGCTCAACGTCAAGGACGGCGTGGTCGCCCGTGTCTGCCATGCGGTCGACGGCGATCATGTGGCCGTGGTGGGCGAGAACAGGAAAGTGCTGGTCTTCCCCCTCGACGAGCTGCCCGAGATGGGCCGCGGCAAGGGTGTCAGGTTGCAGAAGTACAAGGATGGCGGTCTGTCCGATGCGACGACCTTCACCCTGGCCAATGGTCTGAGTTGGCACGATCCCGCAGGCCGCACCCGCACCGAATCCGAACTGGGCGAGTATTTGGCCAAGCGCGCCAGTGCCGGCCGGATGGCACCGCGAGGATTCCCGCGCGACAACCGGTTCACCTGATGTGGCAGCGGATGAGCAAGCCCGTCCGTATCCTGTTGATAGGGTTGGGCGTTCTTGTTCTGGCGGGGCTGGCGTTGATCAATCCGATCGGCCGCGCGATTTTGGTCACGCCGACGGCGGGCGCCGGCTGCGAGACGCCGGACACCGTCGAGGGCCTCGATTTCCGGTCGGCCTTCAATTCGGAGAACCAGATCGTCAACGGCTCCATGATCCGCAGTCTCAGGGGCGATCCAAGCCCCGATTGCCGCCGCATCGGCAACAGTTATCGCTGCACGCAGGACGGCCCGACCACCGTGGAAGTTCGCCTGCCCGGAATGCGCCTGCTCTACGAGGTGCCGGAGGCCACGCAGGCGACGATCTTTGGCGACCGCCGCGACGCGTTTTGCGTGATCACGTCGGAACAGGCGGAGTGAGCGTCGACGAGGTCGCGCCCGTCGCCTTTGCCGGGCGACGCGGGTCGCTCATGGCGCTGGCCCTGCGCGTCGGCTTGCTGACCCTTGCCACGCTCGGCGTCTACCGGTTCTGGGGCCGCACCCGCCTGCGCCGCTGGTATTGGTCGGCGGTGCAACCCGGCGGCGATCCTTTGGAATATACCGGCGACGGGGCCGAGAAATTCGCGGGCTTTCTGATGGCCGTCTGCGTGCTCGCCCTCTGGCTGGGCGTGGTGAACCTCTTGCTGATGTTCGTCAGCCTGTCATGGCTCGCCGCCCCTTGGCTCGCCTATGTGCTGAGCGTCGTCGGGCTGATCCCGGTCTGGGCCTATGCCCGATACCGTGCCCGCGCCTACATGCTGGCGCGGACCCGCTGGCGCGGCATCCGCTTTGGCATGGCGCCGGGGGCTGCCGGCTATGCCGGCCGGGTCTGCCTGCACGGCATGTTCACCCTTGCCACGCTGGGCGCGCTGTGGCCCCGGATGACCTTCAAGCTCGAAAAATACCGCACCGACAGGACTTATTTCGGCACCCTCCGTCTGCATCAGGGCGGCCAATGGACCATACTCCTCCCGGCCTATACGCCGGTGCTGGTGTGCGGCGCCTTTGCGCTGGCGTCCCTGCTGTTGGCGGCGACCTCGACGCCCCGCATGGTCTGGCTCGCGGTGCCGTTCGGGATCGGCGCCCTATACGGGATCGTCCGCTACCGGGTTCTGTCAATCCGCTTGATGGCCGAGGCCAAGACGGCGGGCGGCCTGAGCCTGATCGCCACGCCGGACCCGGTGCGGGTGGCGCGGATCGTCGGCTTTGGCTGGCTGGCGATCACGATCGTGTTGGCCCTGCCGCTGATCGGCGCGGCCTTCGTCTATGCGCTGGCCCCTGCGGGCCGGATTGAGCTCCTGCTCGCCACCGACCCGACCAATCCGCTGGCGCTCTTGGCGCTCGCCCTGTTCCTGATCCTCTATTTCGGCCTGTTCGTGGCCTATGGCGTGCTGCGCCACGGGCTGATCACGATGCCGCTCTGGCGTCACTATGCCGAGAGCCTGACCGTCACCGGCACCTCCGCACTTGCCGCCGTCCGGCAACGTGACCGGCAGGCTGCGCCCGAGGCGGGCGGGCTGGCCGAGGCGCTGGATATCGGGGCCGCGATATGACCGAGCGGACGATCATCGCCGTGGGGTCGCGCGCCGCCCCCTATCACGCAAACGGACGGCTGTTCGACGGACAAAGCCCGGTGGCGCAGCCGGTTGCATTGTCATTCGACGACGCTGCCAAGACCTTGGTCATCGCGACGGACGAGGGCGACATCGCGCACCAATGGCCGTTCGAGAGCCTGCGCCGGGTGCCGGGCGCGGCGGCGGATCAACTGGTGGTGTCGAGCACCGATGCGGGCGATGCCCGGCTTCATATGCCCGGCGGCGATGCCCGCCTGATCCGCACACGGGCGCCAAAGCTCGACCGGCGCCATCTGCGGGTGCGTCGCGGGCGGCTGGCGGGGCTGGTCGTCGCGGCGGTGGCGGCCGTGGCGCTGATGCTGGCGGTGCTGGTGCCGGCCTTGGCGGACCGCTTGGCCAACTACCTGCCGCCGGAGGGCGAGGCGGCGCTGGGCGAGGCGACCCTTGCCCAAGTCCGCAATGCGCTGGGCGATGCGCTGATGGGACCTCTGCCGATGTGTGACGGCCCCGAGGGGCTCGAGGCGCTCGCCGCCTTGCAGGATCGTCTGTCGCCGGAGGCGGATGTCACGGTGCGGGTGCTCGATCACCCGATGGTCAACGCCTTTGCCCTGCCCGGTGGCGTGGTGATCCTGTTCGACGGGCTGATTCAGACGGCCGACAGCGCCGAAGAGGTCGCCGCCGTTCTGGCGCATGAGACCGGGCATGTGGTGGCCCGCGATCCGACCCGGACCGCGCTGCGCTCGGCGGGGTCGATCGGCGTGCTCGACCTGTTGTTCGGGGATTTTGCCGGCGGGGCGATGGTGCTGTTCCTCACCGAACGGATCATCTCGGCGAGCTATACCCAAGAGGCCGAAGCCGCCGCCGACAGCTATGCGCACGAGGCTCTGGCGCGGGCGTCGATCTCGCCCGCCGCTATCGCGACCCTGTTCGAGCGGATCAAGGCCGAGCGCGGTGACGCGGACCCGATCGTCCAGCACTTTCTGGCGCATCCCGCCATGGCGGACCGGATCGAAGCCGCCCGCGCGGCTGTGCCCGAGGGGCAGAGAACGGAGCCCGCCCTGTCGGATGCCGCATGGGCCGGCCTGCGGGCGATCTGCGATTAGATAAAATCCGGCGAATGGCCCGGCGAGGGCGATCTTGCGCTTGATTTCCGCCCGCTTGTCCAATACATCGCCCGCGATGTCGAACCGGGCCGTGCGCGGCCCCTCAACCCACGAGGCGCAAAGGCACATGGCGAAGGCAAAGTTTGAACGCAACAAGCCGCACGTAAACATTGGCACGATCGGCCACGTCGACCACGGCAAGACGACGCTGACCGCGGCGATCACTAAGTATTTCGGTGACTTCCAGGCATACGACCAGATCGACGGCGCGCCGGAAGAGAAGGCCCGTGGGATCACGATCTCGACCGCTCACGTCGAGTACGAGACCGAGAGCCGTCACTACGCTCACGTCGACTGCCCCGGCCACGCCGACTACGTCAAGAACATGATCACCGGTGCCGCCCAGATGGACGGTGCGATCCTGGTCGTGAACGCCGCCGACGGCCCGATGCCCCAGACCCGCGAGCACATCCTGCTCGGCCGTCAGGTGGGCATCCCCTACATGGTCGTCTACATGAACAAGGTCGATCAGGTCGACGACGCCGAGCTTCTCGAACTGGTCGAGATGGAAATCCGCGAGCTGCTGTCCTCCTACGAGTACCCCGGCGACGATATTCCGATCATTCCGGGTTCGGCTCTGGCCGCCATGGAAGGCCGCGATCCCGAGATCGGCGAAGAGTCGATCAAGAAGCTGATGGCCGCCGTCGACGAGTACATCCCGACCCCGGCCCGCGCCGTGGACCAGCCGTTCCTGATGCCGATCGAGGACGTGTTCTCGATCTCCGGCCGTGGTACCGTCGTGACCGGCCGCGTCGAGCGTGGCGTGATCAACGTCGGCGACAGCATCGAGATCGTGGGTATCCGCGACACCAAGACCACCACATGTACCGGTGTCGAGATGTTCCGCAAGCTGCTCGACCGTGGTGAGGCCGGCGACAACATCGGCGCCCTGCTGCGCGGCATCGACCGTGAAGGCGTCGAGCGTGGTCAGGTTCTCTGCAAGCCCGGTTCGGTCAAGCCGCACACCAAGTTCGAGGCCGAGGCCTACATCCTGACCAAGGAAGAGGGTGGCCGTCACACGCCGTTCTTCGCCAACTACCGCCCGCAGTTCTACTTCCGCACGACGGACGTGACCGGCACGGTTGAGCTGCCCGCCGGCACCGAGATGGTGATGCCGGGCGACAACCTGAAGTTCACCGTCGAGCTGATCGCACCGATCGCGATGGAAGACGGCCTGCGCTTCGCCATCCGCGAAGGCGGCCGCACCGTCGGCGCAGGCGTCGTCTCGAAAATCATCGAGTGATTTTCGGCCGCTGAGCCACAGGCGCTGACAGGTAGGGGGCTTGACCCTCCTGCCGACACGGCGAGAATAGAAGGGGCGCACCTCACCGGTGCGCCCTTTTTCGTTGTAAAGGCCCCGCCATGCCCCGCTTTCCCTCGCCCGACACGGTCAACCCCGTGCAATTGCCCGACGGCACGGTCATTCCCGGCAATGTGTTCCTCAAGCCGGTCATCGACCACCCCCGTATCCAGATCGGCGACTACACCTATGCCAGCGATTTCGACCCGCCGCCCCCCGAAGGCTGGGCCGCCCGCATCGCGCCGTTCATGTTTCCGATCTCTCAGGATCGCCTGATCATCGGCAAGTTCGGACAGATCGCCCACGGCGTCCGCTTCATCACCAATTCGGCCAATCACAAGATGGACGGCTTTTCGACCTTTCCCTTCGCGATCCACCAGCCCGAGCGCTTCATGGCCTATCCCGGCTCGCTCAAGCGCGGCCGCGATACCGTCGTCGGCCATGATGTCTGGATCGGCATGGGCGCGACGATCCTGCCGGGCGCGACCATCGGCAACGGCGTGATCATCAGCGCGGGCTCTGTCGTTGCCGGGTCGGTGCCCGACTACGCGATCATCGGAGGCAACCGCGCCGAGGTGCTGCGCATGCGCTTTGACGACGCCACCATTGCGGAATTGAACGAAATCGCATGGTGGGATTGGGACATCGACGCGATTCTGGATGCCGAGGCGGCGATCACCGGGGCCGACATCGCGGCGCTTCGGGCGGCGGCTCCGGCCTAGCGCGGGGCTTGCCTGTCACTGGTCCGGGACACCATCGCCTCGGCCTGCTCGACCGCCTCGGTCAGCGCCTTGGCCAGATCCGCCCGCACGACGGCCAGATCGTCGGCCTCCATCCGGCGCGGCAGCGGATCCGAGAATTTCCGGTAGACCACCGCGCCGCGCGAGAAGGGCATTGGAAACATCATCTTGTCCCAGGTCTTGAGGCGCTTGGCCCGGCTCATCGCAAAGGCGTAGACAAAGACCGGCACGCCGGCCGCCCGTGCCCAATCCAAGGGCGCGTCCTTGAGCACGCGCGCCGGCCCCACCGGCCCGTCACCCGTCAGCCCGACGCTGACCCCGGAGCGCAACCGGCCCAGCACATCGCGCGTCGCGGCCACCGCGCCGCCCTTTTCGGGCACACCGGTCGAGCCCATGCCGAACCGCCGCTGCACCGCCGCCGAGGTCCGCCCGATGGGCGATGTGTCGCTGAGCGTCGTGACGGTGCCGTGCTTGCGCGGCCAATGCGCCGGGGCCATCAGCGAGCATTCGTGCCAGATGATCGCCACGATCGGCCCCTTGGCCATCGCCGCGTCGGCCTCGTCCAGCCCGACCACCTCCCACCGCGAGGTGGCTTGACACAGCCGGATCCACCCCGCGATGAGCCGCGAGGCCAGCGTCACGCCGAGGTTTACGACGGCAGGGGAGTTGCGGATTTTGCGGGCAAGCGACAAGGGCCGGACCTTCGTTTGAACGTTTCGGCCATACTGGCCAAACAATGGCCGGGTGCAAGGGGGCGCGGGGCTTGCCGGAGCGGCTCTGGTGTGGGGCTGGCAGCAAGTCGCGCAGGATTTGCGCCGGGGCTGTCCCGGCCGGGCGGTCTTGGCAGATCCCTACGGCACTGTCCCCCTGTCTGCTGAAACCTGCGGCAAAAGGCGGTGATTTCAGGCGCTTGCTCCGGCCCCTGGCCCCGCGTCATCCTGCACAGCCCGGTTTTGCGATGTTGGGGCAGCCCGATCCGGCACATCTGTGTTACATTTGCCGGGCAAACAGACCGCACTGAGTCTGTGCCACAACAGGGGGATCAAAAAATGGCAATTCGTCTCACCCGCCGCGGCTTTATCGCCGGTTCTGCTGGCCTCATCACGCTGCACCCGTTCGCGGTGCAGGCGCAGGCCAATCAGGCGCATTTGAGGATCATGGAAACCACGGACCTGCACGTCCATTTGTTTCCCTATGACTATTACAGCGACCGGCCCATCGATACGGTCGGCCTGTCCCGCACCGCCAGTCTGATCGAGGACATCCGCGCCGAGGGCACCAACTCGATCCTGCTCGACAACGGCGACTTCCTGCAAGGCAACCCGATGGGCGACTATATCGCCTACGAGCGGGGCATGGCCGAGGGTGATATGCACCCGGTCATCGCCGCGATGAACGCGCTCGGCTTTGACGCCTCGACGCTGGGCAACCACGAATTCAACTATGGCCTGCCGTTCCTGATGAACTCGGTCGCGGGGGCGGCCTTTCCGATCGTCTCGGCCAACGTCGTCAAGACGATGGGCGCGTCGCCCACCGAGGACGAAACCCTCGTTCCGCCCTACACGATCATCGAACGCGAGCTGACCGACGGGGCAGGCGAGGCCCATCCGATCAAGATCGGCCTCATCGGCTTTGTCCCGCCGCAGATCATGAACTGGGATCGCAAGAACCTTGAAGGCAACGTGCAGGCCCGCGACATCGTCGAGGCCGCCCGCGCCTATGTTCCCCAAATGAAGGAGGCCGGCGCCGATATCATCATCGCCCTGTCGCACTCCGGCATCGGGTCGGCCAATGAAGAGGACGGGATGGAGAACGCCTCGATCCCGCTCGCCACGGTTCCCGGCATCGACGCGATCCTGACCGGCCACAGCCACCTCGTCTTTCCCGGCCCCTCCTATGACGGCTGGACCGGTGCGGACAATGCCTCCGGCACCCTGATGGGCGTGCCTGCGGTGATGGCAGGGTTCTGGGGCAGCCATATGGGCCTCATCGACCTGATGCTCGAAAAGGACGGCGCGTCGTGGCGCGTGGTCAGCCACACCTCCGAGGCCCGCCCGATCTCGCGCCGCGAGGAGGATCGATCGATCACGCCACTGGTCGAGGATTACGCCCCCGTGCTCGCCGCCGCTCAGCAAGAGCATGACGAGACGCTCGCCTATGTCCGCCGCGCTGTCGGCATGACCGACACGCCGCTGCACAGCTACTTTGCCCTCGTGGCCGACGACCCTTCGGTGCAGGTCGTGTCAGAGGCGCAGATGTGGTATGTGGCCCAGCAGCTTGTCGGCACCGAATATGCCGATCTGCCGCTTCTCTCTGCGGCGGCACCGTTCAAGGCCGGTGGCCGGGGCGGCCCGGAGTATTACACCGATGTCCCCGTCGGCCCGGTGGCGATCAAGAACGTGGCCGATCTCTATCTCTATCCCAACACCGTCCGCGCCGTGGTCATCACCGGGGCACAGGTCAAGGACTGGCTCGAACGCTCTGCCGGCATGTTCAACCAGATCACCCCCGGCGGGGCCGATCAGGTTCTGCTGAACGACAACTTCCCCAGCTATAACTTCGACATCATCGACGGGGTCACCTATCAGATCGACCTGTCGGAGCCGTCGAAATTCGACCGCGACGGGGCTGTCGTGGCCGAGGGGGCCAACCGCATCGTCAATCTGCAATACGACGGTGCGCCGATTGACCCCGAGCAACGTTTCGTGGTGGCCACCAACAACTACCGCGCGACGGGCGGCGGCAGCTTCCCCGGTGCGGATGGCTCGACGATCATCTTCGAGGCGCCCGACACCAACCGCGATGTCATCGTCCGCTATATCGTCGAGAACGGCACGATCAATCCGGCCGCCGATGCCAACTGGACGTTTGCGCCGTTGCCCGGCACCACCGTGCTCTTCGATACCGGACCCGGCGGGGCGCAATATGCGGCCAGCGTTCCGGGCGTCAGCATCGAGGAGGCCGGCGAAGGCCCGGACGGCTTTGCCCGGTTCCGCATCACCTTGTGATCAGAGGGGGGCGCTTCGGTGCCCCCTTTCGCATTCGACCGGCGGTCAGATCGGATCTGTGGTCAGAGCGGCCAGACCAGCAGGAGCATCGGCAACGCCACGAGAACGACGAGCACTTCCAAGAGCAGACCCATGCGCCAGTAGTCGCCAAACCGATAGCCGCCGGGGCCGAGGATGATGGTGTTGTTCTTGTGCCCGATCGGGGTGAGGAAGGCGCAGGACGCCGCCACCGCGACGGCCATCAGCCATGTGTCGGGATTGGTCTCGGTCGCCGCGGCCATCCCCACGGCAATCGGTGCCGAAATCAGCGTCGTGGCGACGTTGTTGAGGAAATCCGACAGCGTCATCGTCACCACCAGCAGCGCCAGCAGCGACACCCACGCCGGGAACCCGGCCGTGATCGACAGGATTTGCGAGGCGATGAGTTCCGCGCCGCCCGAATTCTCGAAGGCTTCGGCAAGCGGGATCAGGCTGGCCAGCAGCACGATCACCTTCCACTCGATGGACTCGTAGACCTCTCGGCCAGAGACGAGCCCCACCGCGATCAGCGCGATCACCGCCGCCGACAGCGCCACGGGCAAGGAGATCCAGCCGATCACAGCTGCTCCGATCGCCGCCAGAAAGATCGCGATGGACAGCCCCGCCTTGGAGCGTTGCACGACTTGGGTCTTGCGCCCCTCCAGCGTCAGCACGCCCAGATAGGAGGCCGCCGCCTCGTTGCGCTGTGCATCGCCCAGCAGGAGCAGCACGTCGCCGGGCTTGATCGTCAGCAGCCGCACCCTGTCGGTAAACCGCTGGCCGTTGCGCGACACGCCGAGCAGCGTCACCGAGTGGCGGTAGAGCAGGCTCAGCCCGCGCGCCGTGCGTCCCGCGATCAGCGCGCCTTCGGGCACGATCGCCTCCGTCAACGTCAGCCCGCCCGAGGTGACGCTGCCGGTGTGCTTTTCCGAGCCCGAGAACTCCAGCTCTGCCTGTCCCATGAAGGATTCGATGGACTTCGGCTCGCCCTCGACGACGAGGAAATCACCCGCCCGGATCTCTTGCCGCGCGGCGAAACCGGGCAGCCGTTTGCCGCCCCGGACCAGCCCCAGCACGTGGATGTCGTGTTCGTTGGCCAGCGGGTAGAGGTCGTAGACCGTCTTGCTGCCTTCGATGGATTTCTCGCTGACGCGCAGTTCCGCGATATAGCGCCCCTCGGCAAAGGCGATTTCCTGTTCCAGCGCGCCTTCGCGTTTGGGCAGCAACCGCCAGCCGATCAACGAGACAAAGGCGATGCCGACAAGCGCCACCGCCAGCCCGACGGGCGCAAAGTCGAACATTCCGAACGGCGCGCCCAGAACGTCCTCGCGGTAGGCCGCGATCACGATATTGGGCGGCGTTCCGATCAGGGTGATCATCCCCCCCAGAATCGTCGCAAACGACAGCGGCATCAACGACAGGCTCACCGCCCGTTTCGCCTTGCTCGCCGTGTCGATGTCGAGCGGCATCAGCAGCGCCAGTGCGGCGACGTTGTTGATCACCGCCGACAGCCCGGCCCCGACAATCGCCATCACCGCGATGTGCAGGGGCAGGGGGCGCTCCGAGTCGAGCAGCCGTGCCGCGAGCTTTTCGATGGCGCCGGAGCCGACCAGCCCCCGCGAGACGATCAGCACCAGCGCGATGATTGCGACCGCGGAATGCCCGAAGCCGGAAAAGACCTCTTCCTTGGGCACCAGCCCCAGAATCGCCGCCAGCACCAGCGCCCCGAAGGCGACCAGATCGTAGCGGACCCGCCCCCAGACCAGCAGCACAAAGAGAATGGCGAAGATTCCCATGATCAGCGTTTGGTCGGATGGCATACGCTTGCGCTTTCCTGCTGTGGCGTGACGCCCAAGCTATAGCAGCGCGGAAAGCGGCGCGGGTGGATTTCTTGCGCTGCGCCGGCGGGGGCGGCGGCCAGTGCGTGCCAGGATTTCGACCGACCGCAGAGCAAGAATCGCAACGCCGCTCCAATACCCTGTTGACCCCAGATCCAAAAAATCCTAATGCACACGGGCTGCAGGGGTATAGCTCAGTTGGTAGAGCGGCGGTCTCCAAAACCGTAGGTCGAGGGTTCAAGTCCTTCTGCCCCTGCCAGTCCTTCCAGAATGTGATCGTAGACTGTGTCAGTTACGCATGAGGCGTGGCTTGAGCAGGATGTGGGCGCTACGCCTCTGGAACCTGCATCAGGTCCGCTTGGAGCCCACTGCGACTGCTTGTCGCCGATACGTCCAATTCCTGCCAAACTCAAAGGCTACATCCGAGACCGGGCGCAGTACGCGTCTTTGGAGCAAGAGATGCTTCTCTTAATCGCATCGGCCCTTGCAAATTGAACGGCCGCAAAGTCCCGCAATGCCGTCCTCCAAACCGACTGAAGTGTATGCCAGTCTCCAGCCACAGCTGACCGTTGTCATAGACGCCCACCGGCCCGAATAGCGCCGAAGGCGCCGGGCCGGCGCCTGCCTGCCCCCCGGGCTGGCGCTTTGGGGGCTGCAGGCTGCCGCTCGTTCCGAGTTCTAGCATGGCAGCCATAAAGTGCATCGATCGACGGGTGCAGCGCCATCCCGCAGGCAGGCGCTGGCCCGGCTTGCGTCCCGCAATCTCCGCCTACTTCTTGCGCAGCGGCACCACGTTCGCCTGTGAGTGGTTCGCATAGGTGTCCCACGTGGGCACGTATTCGTCGGACTGGTTGCCCCAGACCGTCCAGCCTTTGCGGGGGCCTCGGGCGAACATCTCCAGCCGCGGGCCGTTGGAGCAGCCTTCGATCAGCGGATACTGCTCGTCGGGCTTGCGGGAATGTTCGCGCTTCATCGCGGAGATGATGTTTTCTTGCGTGCGGCCGAGCTTTTCCGTGCGGGCATTCTTGCCGCGCACGCCAAAGAGCAGGATCTCGGTCACGTTGCGAAAGTAGAATCCGACGCCGCGCCGGTCTGGCCCGCCGTCCTTGCGGATTTTATACCAGATGATGTTGGACTTGTAGGTAAACCCCCAGTTTTCCATGACTTTCAGCCCCTCGGGCAGAAGCGCATTGGGCACCCACATGTAAAGATGGGCGGTATCGGCCACGATCGCCTCGACGGGCAGATCGCAAATGTCCTGTAATGTCATCGTGGGATAGCGGTTCAGCCGGCCATGTTCGGGGGCCATCTTGCCGGTGCGGTTCTGGAACTGCCACGGCGGATCGGCCAGCACGGTGGCAAAGCGGGTGCTGCCTGCCTTGGCCAACAGGTCGTCTGCTGCTGTGGTCATGCGCCGCTCCCCTGGGCCTGCCCGGACTCCGTAAACAGATCGGCCTCCGGCGCGGGGCCGGGGTCGTGATCCGTGATCAGGGCAGGAGTAATGCCAAACACCAGCAAAGGACACCCCGCACCGCCGCCGCCTTCGATCCGCGGCAGCAGTTTCGCCAGATGCGTGGTCGAGGGGCCATAAGAGGTGCCGCGCCCCAGATCGTTGAACACGTCCTGCAGCGCGTCGGACCGGGTGATGATGATCCCCACGCTCACGGCCCGCAGGTCAAAGAGCAGCCGGAAGTTGTTCAGGTCGCGGTCGAAGAACGGGTCCTTGTTGTTCCATTCGATCTCGAGGGCGACGCCGTTCTTGAAGCAGTCGATCTTGTGGGTCGGGCTGTCGAGCCGCGCGCCGTCGACCTCGATGGCGGTCTGGAATTGCTTTTCCACCCAGCCGCGCGCGGTCAGAAAGCTGTCGATATGCCCCGAGAGCCGGGACTTGTTGCCGCCCTGCGCGGTCAGCCACGACATCGGCAGCCGCAGCCCCGACAGCACGTCCATCAGATCGGCCCATTCGCTGGGGAAGTCGCCCGCGAGGATCGCGCTCGCATGCCGCCACTCGTGGCAGTCGTAGTGATCGCGCACAAAGGCGGGCAGTCGGTCGTGCAGCATCGGGCGGGCGTCCTTTCTGATCGTGCAGGGTAGGGGGCCTAGGGGCAGGGGGCAATGGTCCGCTTTGCCCCAGTTGTTGTTCGGACCGCCAGATGTGGCGGTTTGCAAGCGCTTGCGCCACAAGTGCGGAAAATGACACCGACGCGATACCGACGCCGGACCGACGCTTTGTCACAGCCGCTTTGCCGCTGTCCATTTCGCTTGAAATCCGGCCCGCTGGTGCGTATGTCGCCCGTCATACCCGCTCTGAGGAAAACCCATGGCCCGCTCCAACCCGATCCAGTTTGTTCAGGAAACCCGCGCCGAGATCGCCAAGGTGGTCTGGCCGACGCGCCGTGAGGTGAGCCTGACGACCGTCATGGTGTTTCTGCTGGCGGCCGTTGCGGCGGTGTTCTTTTCGCTTGTTGATATGGGCATTCGGGCCGGGCTTCAGACGGTGCTGACGTTCTTTGGCACCTAAGCCCACCGCAGCCCCTTGAAATCATAGCGCGAGGGCGGTATGAGCCTGCGACTTCCCCAGAGGCGCGCGCCGAATCCAGTGGCCCGCGCCGCTTTTGTTTTTCTGGGGATGGGTGCTGCAAGCATCTGATGAAATTGGAAATTTTGCGGCCCGTAAGGGCTGATACGCAAGGGGCCTAAGGCATGGCAAAACGGTGGTATTCGGTGAGCGTCCTGTCGAACTTCGAAAAGAAGATCGCAGAGCAGATCCGCACCAAAGCGGCTGAGAAAGGCCTCGAAGATCAAATCGACGAGGTTCTCGTACCGACCGAAGAGGTGATCGAGGTCCGCCGTGGCAAGAAGGTGCAGACCGAGCGCCGCTTCATGCCCGGCTACGTTCTTGTCCATATGGAAATGTCGGACGAGGGCTTTCACCTGATCAGCCAGATCAACCGCGTCACCGGTTTTCTGGGCCCGCAAGGCCGCCCGATGCCGATGCGCGATGCCGAAGTGCAGGCGATTCTCGGCCGTGTCCAGGAGGGCGAAGAAAGCCCCCGCACGCTCATCCATTTCGAGATCGGCGAGAAGGTCAAGGTCAACGAAGGCCCGTTCGAGGACTTCGACGGCATGGTCGAGGAAGTCGACGACGAGAACCAGCGCCTCAAGGTCACCGTCTCGATCTTTGGCCGGGCGACCCCGGTCGAACTGGAATTCACGCAGGTTTCCAAACAGTAGCCTGCGCGACACGGGTGTGCCGCTCGGCGCACCCCACCACCCCGGAGCGATCCGGATTTCGTTTGTGGGAGGTGACGGCACGCGTGCCCGACCCGCACCACGCTATCAGGTGGCCCTTGGATCGCGATCCGGGCCGTAGGGTGCAATCGCACCGATGAAAAAAGGAGGCCAAGATGGCCAAGAAAGTAATGGGTCAGCTCAAGCTGCAGGTGAAAGCCGGGCAAGCCAACCCCTCCCCGCCGGTCGGCCCCGCACTGGGTCAGCGCGGCATCAACATCATGGAATTCTGCAAGGCGTTCAACGCCAAGACCGCAGATATGGAGCCCGGTTCGCCGATCCCGACCGTGATCACCTATTATCAGGACAAGTCGTTCTCGATCGACACCAAGTCGCCACCGGCGTCCTATTTCCTGAAGAAAGCCGCTGGCCTGAAGCCCGTCGGCAAGCGCAACCGTCCGCAGGGCTCCACCCAGCCCGGCAAGATCGTTGCCGGCACCGTGACCCTCAAGCAGGTTCGCGAAATCGCCGAAGCAAAGATGAAAGACCTGAACGCGACGAGCGTTGAAGGTGCAATGCAGACGGTTCTGGGTTCTGCCCGGTCCATGGGCATCGAGGTAAAGTAATGGCCAAGTTTGGAAAACGCACCCGCGCCGCCCGTGAGGCCGTTGCCGGTAAGGTGAACATCGATCTGTCCGAGGCCGTGGCCCTGATCAAATCGAACGCCAACGCCAAGTTCGACGAGACCATCGAGATCTCGATGAATCTCGGTGTCGACCCCCGCCACGCTGACCAGATGGTTCGCGGCACGGTGAACCTGCCCAACGGCACCGGTAAAACCGTTCGCGTCGCCGTCTTTGCCCGTGGTGCCAAGGCTGACGAAGCCAAGGCCGCCGGTGCCGACATCGTTGGCGCAGAGGACCTGATGGAAACCGTCCAGTCCGGCAAGATCGAGTTCGATCGCTGCATCGCCACTCCCGACATGATGCCCATCGTGGGTCGTCTGGGTAAGGTTCTTGGCCCGCGCAACCTGATGCCGAACCCGAAGATCGGCACCGTGACCATGGACGTCAAGGAGGCCATCGAGGCCGCCAAGGGCGGTCAGGTTCAGTTCAAGGCCGAGAAGGCCGGCGTGGTTCACGCCGGTGTCGGCAAGGCCAGCTTTGACGCCAAGGCCATCGAAGAGAACATCCGTGCGTTCGTCGATGCCGTCGCCAAGGCCAAGCCGACCGGCGCCAAGGGCACCTACATGAACAAGATCGCCATCAGCTCCACCATGGGGCCGGGCGTGTCTGTCGATCTGGCATCTGCCACAGGCAACTGATGTCGCCGGGCGGGTTTTGACTCGTCCGACCGCGAGATAGGAAAAGGGGCGCCCTCGGGCGCCCCTTTTTCGCATTCGGCCAGTGGCGGCCGGGTCCGCCCGGCGGCCCGTCGCCGCGGAGCCGGTGGTCTAGACCAGCCCCCAGAGGTCGGCCTCTGCATACCAATTCTGGTCTGACAGCACGTCGAGCGCGACCCGTCCTTCGAGGACGATGACCTCTTCCATCCCGTAGGCTTCGATCCCGAGTGCCGAGAGCGCCTCCGCCTGCCCCTCACCGGCCAGCGCCTCGGCATATTCTGCAAAGCTCTCGTCCGAGAGGACGACATAGAGCGCGTCGTATCCGTCCCGCCCGAAGAGATAATCGGTCGCACCGCCGGTGCCGCCGATCAGCGTCTCTTCGATCCAGATGAAGGTGTCGTCGCCCTGACCGCCCGAGGCGAGGTCGGAGCCCGCACCGTCGAGGATCACGTCGTTGCCGACGCTTCCAAAGAGCAGGTCGTCGTCCTGCCCGCCGTCGAGCACGTCGCCCCCCATGCGCCCGCGCAGGACATCGGCGTCCGAGCCTCCGGACAGCTGGTCGTCGCCTTGGTAGCCGATGACTTCGTCGCCGCCGCTGCCGCCGAATGCGATGTCGTCCCCGCTGCCCAGAAGCAGCGTGTCGCCGCCGCCATAGGCGAAGACCACGCTGGCGTCTGCGCCGAGGAGCGATAGCTCGTCCGCCGCGTCCGACAGCGCCACGAGGCTGTCGTCGATCGCGGCGGCGGTGAAGCCCGCGATGATCCCGTGCGTCGCCTCGGACGGGTGCAGATCGTCCCAGAACATCACCTGGTCGTCGTCGAACTCGGCCAGCACGGCGCCGTCTTCGGACAGGGTGAGGTTGGACGGAGCGACCAGCCCGAACGAGGAGGCATCGTCGGCCAGCGCATCCGAGAGCTGTTCGAAGTCGATATAGAGCACCACGTCCGTGTCGCCGCCCAAGCTGTCGTTCAGAGCCGCGACCTGCGCCTCGATTTCGGCGTTCATCTCTGCGACCAGCGCGTCGAATTGCGCCAGATCGGCCGGGTCGGCATCGGAGAAGGCCGGATAGAAGCTGAACTCGGGCATCGAGACGACGACGACCTGTTCCACCCCGCTCCCCGCGGCGAGCAAAAGCTCTGACACGGCCGAGATCGTATTCTCGGCCACCGCCGTTGCAACCGGCAGGGCCGCCGCCAAGACCTCTTCGGCGCTGGCCGTGAGATCGAGATTGGCGAAGTCGTTGCCGCCGATCATGACGACCGCGGTGTAGCTCGCGCCGGTCTGGCCCGCGGTATCGGCCAGAAACCTGTCGATCTGCGCCCCGAGGTTCATGTCCCATGCGAGGGCCGCATCGTTGGGCTCTACCAGAAACAGCGCCGGCGGGACCGATTCAGACAGAAAGTCGCCCAGAAGCTGGGTGCCCACCGCTTCGGCACCGGCCACGGCATAGTTCAGCACGGTCTCGGACCCGAACAGGGCCCCGATCTGCTGGCTCCAGACCTCGCCGTTGCTGATCTGACCGTCAGCACCGCCGATCATGTTGCGCGCGAATTCCGGCAGGATCCCGTCGGTCTGGTCGTAGAGGTTCCCGGAATCGGAGAGGCTGTCGCCAAAGAAGACCAGGGTCGTGGTGTCGATGTCGGACATGAGTGCGCTCGTGATTGGGAAAAGGGGCTTTCGGCAATGAAATAGAGTTTGGCGGCCATCCGGCCAGCTTGCAAGGACAACCGCCCCGGGCGGCCGTCCGAATTGCGTTTTGGGGGTTGGAACTTCCTGACTTGGGCGTTAAGGAAGCCCTTGCACCAGAGCGCGCGATTCGTCACGCGCTCTGTTGCGTTTCGTCCGAGACGGTGGGTGGCACGCTTTGGTGCTCGTAAATCCTGCCTGAGACGGGATCAGTCAAGGCCTGCCGGGGACCCAGTCCTCGCTCGGTTAAGGCTCAGCCCCGTAAAAGGACTTCGATGGCCGGGCGTGTGTCCGGTCAAACTGAGCCGGGGGGGAGACCTCCCAAACTTGGAGTGAAACTGTGGATAGAGCCCAGAAAGAGAAATTGGTCGACGAACTCGGCCAGATCTTCGAAAGCTCTGGCGTCGTGGTGGTTGCCCACTACGAAGGCATGACAGTTGCTGAAATGCAGGACCTGCGCGGCCAAATGCGCGAAGCTGGCGGGTCCGTGCGCGTTGCCAAGAACAAGCTCGCCAAGATCGCCCTTGAGGGTAAAGACTGCGCTTCGATCGCAGATTACCTGACAGGGATGACCGTTCTTGCCTATTCCGAGGACCCCGTGGCAGCTGCCAAGGTCGTCGACACCTATGCAAAGACCAACGACAAGTTGGTTGTGCTGGGTGGTGCAATGGGTGGATCGGCTCTTGATCCTGCTGGTGTCAAGGCCGTTGCCGGCATGCCGTCCCGTGAGGAGCTTATTGCTTCGATCGTGGGTTGCATCGGTGCACCTGCTTCGAACATTGCCGGGGCCATTGGCGCGCCTGCTTCGAACATCGCGAGCATTCTTTCGACCATCGAAGAGAAAGCTGCATAAAGCAACTCGACTGGCTTGGGGTTGAAACCCTGACGTTGGAACACAACATTTAGAAACGGAAAAAGCAAATGGCTGATCTGAAAAAACTGGCTGAAGAGATCGTGGGTCTGACCCTTCTCGAAGCACAAGAACTCAAGACTATCCTCAAGGACGAATACGGCATCGAGCCCGCTGCTGGCGGCGCTGTCATGATGGCCGGTCCTGCTGGCGACGCTGGTGCGGCTGCCGAAGAGAAGACCGAATTCGACGTCGTGCTCAAGGAAGCCGGCGCTCAGAAGATCAACGTGATCAAGGAAGTTCGCGGCATCACCGGTCTTGGCCTGAAAGAAGCCAAGGACCTGGTCGAAGCCGGTGGCAAGATCAAAGAAGGCGCTGCCAAGGCAGAAGCCGAAGAGATCAAAGCCAAGCTGGAAGCAGCCGGCGCGACTGTCGAGCTGGCCTAAGGCCACGGGTGCGCAGCCGCGCACCGCAGAAATACCTGGCTGGACCCGCAAATTGCGGGTCCAGCCGGACCTGTCTTAGAGGGGCGCACTTCGCATGCGCTCCTCTTGGGTAGGTTCCAAAGGTCGGGAGGCGTCCGGTGGGACGGGCGCCACGCATAGACCGGAACCCCCGCTCTCAATGGGCGACGTGCCGCGGCCCCGGTGGCGCGACGTCCGCAGAGATTTGTGAAAGGTGACGACGCACATGGCAACGTCCTTCCTCGGCCAGAAACGCCTTCGGAAATACTACGGTAAAATCCGCGAAGTTCTCGAAATGCCGAACCTCATCGAGGTTCAGAAATCCTCATACGATCTGTTCCTGCGCTCGGGCGACGCCCCGCAGCCGATGGACGGCGAAGGCATCAACGGTGTCTTTCAGTCGGTTTTCCCGATCAAGGATTTCAACGAGACCGCGGTTCTTGAATTTGTCAAATACGAGCTGGAAAAGCCGAAATACGACGTCGAGGAGTGCCAGCAGCGCGACATGACGTATAGCGCTCCGCTCAAGGTGACCCTTCGTCTGATCGTGTTCGATGTCGACGAGGATACGGGCGCGAAGTCCGTCAAGGACATCAAGGAGCAGGACGTGTTCATGGGCGACATGCCCCTGATGACGCACAACGGCACGTTCATCGTGAACGGCACCGAGCGTGTGATCGTGTCCCAGATGCACCGCTCTCCCGGCGTGTTCTTTGACCACGACAAGGGCAAGACCCACTCTTCGGGCAAGCTCCTGTTTGCCTGCCGCATCATCCCATATCGCGGCAGCTGGCTCGACTTTGAGTTCGACGCCAAGGACCTCGTGTTCTGCCGGATCGACCGTCGCCGCAAATTGCCTGTGACGACCCTGCTCTATGCGCTTGGCATGGATCAAGAGTCGATCATGAACGCCTATTACAACACCATCGACTACAGCTTTGACAAAAAGGCCAATGGTTGGGTCACGAAGTTCTTCCCCGAGCGCGTTCGTGGCACACGTCCGACCTATGACCTGATCGATGCGGCCACCGGTGAGGTGATCGCCGCCGCGGGTGAGAAGGTCACTCCGCGGACCGTCAAGAAGCTGATCGACGAGGGCAAGGTCACGAACCTTCTCGTGCCGTTCCGCAACATCGTGGGCAAGTTTGCCGCTCGCGACATCATCAACGAGGAAAACGGCGCCATCTATGTCGAGGCCGGCGATGAGCTGACCCTCGAGATGGACAAGGACGGCGAGATCATCGGCGGCACCGTCAAGGAGCTGATGGATGCCGGTATCACCGAGATCCCGGTTCTGGACATCGATAACGTCAACGTCGGCCCGTATATCCGCAACACCCTGGCCGGTGACAAGAACCTCGGTCGCGACACGGCGCTGATGGACATCTACCGTGTGATGCGCCCGGGCGAGCCGCCGACCGTGGACGCCGCAAGCGCCCTGTTCGACACGCTGTTCTTTGATTCCGAGCGTTACGACCTGTCCGCCGTGGGCCGGGTCAAGATGAACATGCGTCTCGATCTGGATGCCGAAGACACCCAGCGCACCCTGCGCAAGGAAGACATCATCGCCTGCATCAAGGCGCTGGTCGAGCTTCGCGACGGCAAGGGCGATATCGACGATATCGACCACCTCGGTAACCGTCGTGTCCGCTCTGTCGGTGAATTGATGGAGAACCAGTACCGTGTTGGCCTGCTTCGCATGGAGCGCGCCATCAAGGAGCGTATGTCCAGCGTCGAGATCGACACCGTCATGCCGCAGGACCTGATCAACGCCAAGCCGGCTGCCGCCGCCGTTCGCGAGTTCTTTGGCTCGTCGCAGCTGTCGCAGTTCATGGACCAGACCAACCCGCTCTCCGAGGTGACCCACAAACGTCGTCTCTCGGCGCTTGGGCCGGGCGGTTTGACCCGTGAGCGTGCAGGCTTTGAGGTGCGCGACGTGCACCCGACCCACTATGGCCGGATGTGTCCGATCGAGACGCCGGAAGGCCCGAACATCGGTCTGATCAACTCGCTGGCAACCTTTGCCCGCGTGAACAAGTACGGCTTCATCGAGACACCGTATCGTCGGGTGACCGACGGCAAGGTGACCGACGACGTTCAGTACATGTCTGCGACCGAGGAAATGCGTCACACCGTGGCGCAGGCGAACGCCAACCTCAACGAGCAGGGCGAGTTCGTCAACGATCTGGTCTCGACCCGTCAGTCGGGTGACTACATGCTGGCCCCGAAGGGCAGCGTCGATCTGATCGACGTCTCCCCCAAGCAGCTCGTGTCCGTTGCGGCATCGCTGATCCCGTTCCTCGAGAACGACGACGCGAACCGCGCCTTGATGGGCTCGAACATGCAACGTCAGGCGGTTCCGCTGCTTCAGGCCGAGGCTCCCCTCGTGGGCACCGGTATCGAAGAAGTCGTCGCCCGCGACTCCGGCGCTGCCATCATGGCCCGTCGCGCCGGTATCATCGACCAGGTCGATGCTCAGCGTATCGTTGTGCGTGCCACATCCGACCTCGAAGTCGGTGATCCGGGCGTGGACATCTATCGTTTGCGCAAGTTCCAGCGCTCGAACCAGAACACCTGCATCAACCAGCGTCCGCTGGTGAAAGTGGGTGACACCGTCCTCAAGGGCGAGGTCATCGCCGACGGTCCGTCGACCGATATGGGCGAGCTCGCACTCGGCAAGAACGTGGTCGTCGCGTTCATGCCGTGGAACGGCTACAACTACGAGGACTCGATCCTGATCTCCGAGCGGATCACCCGCGACGACGTCTTTACCTCGATCCACATCGAGGAATTCGAAGTCGCCGCCCGTGACACCAAGCTCGGCCCCGAGGAAATCACCCGCGATATCCCGAACGTCGGTGAGGAAGCCCTGCGCAACCTCGATGAAGCGGGCATCGTGTATATCGGTGCCGAAGTCGGCCCCGGTGACATCCTTGTCGGCAAGATCACTCCAAAGGGCGAAAGCCCGATGACGCCGGAAGAAAAGCTCCTCCGCGCCATCTTTGGTGAGAAGGCCTCGGACGTCCGCGACACCTCGCTGCGCTTGCCGCCCGGTGACTTCGGCACGATCGTCGAAGTGCGTGTGTTCAACCGTCACGGTGTGGAGAAGGACGAACGTGCCCTGCAGATCGAGCGCGAAGAAGTGGCCCGTCTGGGTCGCGACCGCGACGACGAGTTGGCCATTCTCGACCGCAACATCTATGCCCGTCTGTGGTCGATGATCGAAGGCAAGATCGCTGTCAAAGGCCCGCGCGGCTTCAAGGCCGGCTCGCAGATCACTGAGCAAAGCGTCTCTGAACTGAGCCGTGGTCAGTGGTGGCAGTTGGCTCTCGAAGACGAGGACGATGCCAAGATCGTCGAGGCCCTGAACGAGCAGTACGAAGTGCAGAAGCGCACTTTGGATGCCCGCTTCGAGGACAAGGTCGAGAAGGTCCGTCGTGGTGACGATCTGCCTCCGGGCGTGATGAAGATGGTCAAGGTGTTCGTGGCGGTGAAGCGCAAGCTGCAACCGGGCGACAAGATGGCCGGTCGTCACGGCAACAAGGGTGTGATTTCCAAGGTCGTTCCGATGGAGGACATGCCGTTCCTCGCCGACGGGACGCCTGTGGATTTCTGTCTGAACCCGCTGGGCGTGCCTTCGCGCATGAACGTCGGTCAGATCCTCGAGACCCACATGGGTTGGGCGGCACGCGGTCTGGGTATCCAGGTCGACGAGGCGCTGTCCGATTATCGCCGCTCTGGCGATCTGACCCCTGTCAAGGAAGCCATGCGCATTGCCTATGGCGATGACGTCTTTGACGAAGGCATCGAGGGCATGGACGACGACCGTCTGCTGGAAGCGGCCGGTGCCGTGACCCGTGGTGTGCCGATTGCGACCCCGGTCTTTGACGGGGCGAAAGAGGCGGATGTCAACGAAAGCCTGCGCAAGGCCGGGTTTGACACCTCTGGTCAGTCGATCCTGTTCGACGGTCGCACCGGCGAGCAGTTCTCGCGGCCGGTCACTGTCGGCGTCAAGTATCTGCTCAAGCTGCACCACTTGGTCGACGACAAGATCCACGCCCGTTCGACCGGTCCATACAGCCTCGTCACGCAGCAGCCGCTGGGTGGTAAGGCACAGTTCGGTGGTCAGCGCTTTGGTGAGATGGAGGTCTGGGCTCTGGAAGCCTACGGCGCCGCCTACACCTTGCAGGAAATGCTGACGGTCAAATCCGACGACGTGGCAGGCCGGACGAAGGTCTATGAAAGCATCGTCAAGGGCGAGGACAACTTCGAGGCCGGCGTGCCCGAGTCGTTCAACGTGCTTGTCAAGGAGGTCCGGGGTCTGGGCCTCAACATGGAACTCCTGGATGCGGAGGTGGATGAGTAGGAATTTCTCCAAGAATTCCTATCGGGCCGAAGGTCTTGCGAGACCTTCGACCCGCCCCCTCTCACCCGATATTCGAGGTATCTAAATGAACCAGGAACTGACCAACAACCCGTTCAACCCGCTCACACCGGCCAAGACGTTCGACGAGATCAAGGTCTCTCTCGCGTCGCCGGAGCGGATCCTGTCGTGGTCCTTTGGCGAGATCAAAAAGCCTGAAACCATTAACTACCGCACGTTCAAGCCCGAGCGTGACGGCCTGTTCTGCGCCCGTATCTTTGGCCCGATCAAGGATTACGAATGCCTGTGCGGCAAATACAAGCGCATGAAGTATCGCGGCGTCGTCTGCGAGAAATGCGGTGTCGAAGTGACCCTGCAGAAGGTTCGCCGCGAGCGGATGGGCCACATCGAGCTGGCCTCGCCCGTCGCCCACATCTGGTTCCTCAAGTCTCTGCCGTCCCGCATCGGCCTGATGCTGGACATGACCCTGCGCGATCTGGAGCGGATTCTCTACTTTGAGAACTATGTCGTCATCGAGCCCGGTCTGACCGATCTCACCTACGGTCAGCTGATGACCGAGGAAGAGTATCTCGATGCGCAGGACGCCTATGGCGCCGACGCCTTCCAGGCCAACATCGGTGCAGAAGCCATCCGCGAGATGCTTGCCGCCATCGACCTCGAAGCCGAGGCCGATACGCTGCGCGCCGACCTCAAGGAAGCCACAGGCGAATTGAAGCCCAAGAAGATCATCAAGCGTCTGAAGATCGTCGAGAGCTTCATCGAGTCCGGCAACCGCCCGGAATGGATGATCCTGACCGTGATCCCGGTGATCCCGCCGGAACTGCGCCCGCTCGTCCCGCTTGACGGTGGCCGCTTTGCGACGTCGGATCTCAACGATCTGTATCGCCGGGTGATCAACCGCAACAACCGTCTGAAGCGTCTGATCGAGCTTCGCGCCCCTGACATCATCGTCCGCAACGAGAAGCGGATGTTGCAGGAATCCGTCGACGCCCTGTTCGACAACGGCCGTCGTGGTCGCGTCATCACCGGTGCCAACAAGCGCCCGCTGAAGTCGCTGTCCGACATGCTCAAGGGCAAGCAGGGTCGCTTCCGTCAGAACCTTTTGGGTAAGCGCGTCGACTTCTCCGGTCGTTCGGTCATCGTGACCGGCCCGGAGTTGAAGCTGCACCAGTGCGGTCTGCCCAAGAAGATGGCGTTGGAGCTATTCAAGCCGTTCATCTACTCGCGGCTTGAGGCGAAGGGTCTGTCTTCGACCGTCAAGCAGGCCAAGAAGCTGGTCGAGAAAGAGCGCCCCGAAGTTTGGGACATCCTCGACGAGGTGATCCGCGAACATCCTGTCATGCTGAACCGTGCGCCGACGCTGCACCGTTTGGGCATCCAGGCGTTCGAGCCGATCCTGATCGAAGGCAAGGCTATCCAGCTGCACCCGCTCGTCTGTTCGGCCTTCAACGCCGACTTCGATGGTGACCAGATGGCTGTCCACGTCCCGCTGAGCCTCGAGGCCCAGTTGGAAGCCCGCGTTCTGATGATGTCGACGAACAACGTTCTGTCCCCTGCAAACGGTGCTCCGATCATCGTGCCGTCGCAGGATATGATCCTTGGTCTCTACTACACGACCATCGAGCGTGAGGGCATGAAGGGTGAAGGCATGACCTTCGGCTCCATCGAGGAGATGGAGCATGCTCTGACCGCTGGCGAAGTGCATATGCACGCCAAGATCAACGCCCGCGTCAAGCAGATCGACGACGAGGGCAACGAAGTCTTCGTGCGCTTCGAGACGACCCCCGGCCGTCTGCGTCTGGGTGCGCTTTTGCCCCTTAACGCCAAAGCGCCGTTCAGCCTCGTCAACCGCCTCCTTCGCAAGAAAGAGGTGCAGCAAGTCATCGACACCGTCTACCGCTATTGCGGCCAGAAAGAGTCGGTTATCTTCTGTGACCAGATCATGACCGCAGGCTTCCGCGAAGCGTTCAAGGCAGGCATCTCGTTCGGCAAGGACGACATGGTTGTGCCCGACGCCAAGTGGGAGCTGGTCGACGAGACCCGCGAGCAGGTGAAGGACTTTGAACAGCAGTACATGGACGGCCTGATCACTCAGGGCGAAAAGTACAACAAGGTCGTCGATGCATGGTCGAAGTGTAACGACAAGGTCACCGCTGCCATGATGTCCACCATCTCGGCCAACAAGGTCATCGATGGCGCTGAGGCAGAGCCGAACTCGGTCTACATGATGGCCCACTCCGGTGCGCGTGGCTCGGTCACTCAGATGAAGCAGTTGGGCGGTATGCGCGGCCTGATGGCCAAGCCGTCCGGCGAGATCATCGAAACGCCGATCATCTCGAACTTTAAGGAAGGCCTGACCGTGTTGGAGTACTTCAACTCCACCCACGGTGCCCGTAAGGGTCTGTCCGATACCGCGCTCAAGACCGCGAACTCGGGTTACCTGACCCGGCGTCTTGTCGATGTGTCGCAGGACTGCATCGTGCGTCAGCACGATTGCGGAACCGATGCGGCGATCACCGCGGAGGCAGCCGTCAATGACGGTGAAGTCGTCTCCAGCCTTGCCGAGCGCGTTCTGGGCCGTGTGTCCGCCGACGACGTGCTCAAGCCCGGCACCGATGAGGTGTTGGTCAAGCAGGGTGAGCTGATCGACGAGCGAAAGGCCGACATGATCGAGCTGGCCGGCGTCAACAAGATGCGCATCCGCAGCCCTCTGACCTGTGAGGCCGAAGATGGCGTCTGTGCGGCCTGCTACGGCCGTGACCTAGCCCGTGGCACCATGGTCAACCAGGGCGAGGCCGTCGGTATCATCGCGGCCCAGTCCATCGGTGAGCCCGGCACACAGCTGACGATGCGGACGTTCCACATCGGCGGCGTGGCCCAGGGTGGCCAGCAGTCGTTCCTCGAAGCCTCGCAGTCCGGTAAGATCGAGTTCCGCAACGCGTCGTTGCTCGAGAATACCGCCGGTGAGAACATCGCAATGGGCCGGAACATGGTTCTCGCGATCATCGACGAGAACGGTGAAGAGCGTGCCCAGCACAAGATCGGCTACGGCACCAAGCTGTTCGTCAAGGAAGGCCAGATGGTCGAGCGCGGCGACAAGTTGATCGAATGGGATCCCTACACCCTGCCGATCATCGCCGACAAGGCCGGTAAGGTTCGCTATGTCGATCTGGTCAACGGGATCGCGGTCCGTGAGGACACCGACGAAGCCACCGGCATGACACAGCGTATCGTGTCCGACTGGCGGTCGGTGCCCAAGGGCAACGAGCTCAAGCCCGAGATCATCATCGTCGGCGCCGATGGCGAGCCGGTCCGCAACGACGCGGGCAACCCGGTGACCTATCCGATGTCGGTGGACGCCATCCTCTCCGTCGAGGACGGCGACGATATCTCGGCCGGTGACGTGGTCGCCCGTATCCCGCGCGAGGGTGCCAAGACCAAGGACATCACCGGTGGTCTGCCCCGTGTGGCAGAACTCTTTGAGGCACGTCGCCCCAAGGATCACGCCATCATCGCGGAAATCGACGGCTACGTTCGCTTTGGCAAGGACTACAAGAACAAGCGTCGCATCGCGATCGAATCCGCGGAGGATCCGGATCACCGCGTCGAGTATATGGTGCCCAAGGGCAAGCATATCCCGGTGCAGGAAGGTGATTTCGTCACCAAGGGCGATTACATCATGGACGGCAACCCAGCCCCCCATGACATTCTCGCCATCATGGGTGTCGAGGCGCTGGCCGATTACATGATCGCCGAGGTTCAGGACGTCTACCGACTGCAAGGTGTGAAGATCAACGACAAGCACATCGAGGTGATCGTTCGCCAGATGCTGCAGAAGATCGAGATCAGCGACAGCGGCGAGACGACCCTGCTCAAGGGCGAGCATGTCGACAAGGCCGAGTTCGACGAGGCGAATGCCAAGGCGATCTCCAAGGGCGGTCGCCCGGCTCAGGGCGGTCCGATCCTTCTCGGGATCACCAAGGCCTCCTTGCAGACCCGGTCGTTCATCTCGGCGGCGTCGTTCCAGGAGACCACTCGCGTGCTCACCGAAGCCTCTGTTCAGGGCAAGCGTGACAAGCTCGTCGGTCTCAAGGAGAACGTCATCGTGGGTCGTCTGATCCCGGCCGGCACCGGTGGTGCCACCAGCCGCGTTCGTCGCATTGCCGCAGAGCGCGACAATGTGGTGATCGATGCCAAGCGTGACGAGGCCGAGGCCGCAGCCGCTTTGGCTGCACCCGAGCCCGCAGACGTGGTTGGCGGCGACGAGTTCGACACGCTCGTGATCGACACGCCCGATAGCCGCGACGAATAAGAAAGAGCCTTATGGTTCTGAAAGGCCCCCGCCAGTCGGGGGCCTTTTGCGTTGGGCCGACCAGAATGACGCGCCGTTGGCGCGACGCCATGTCTTCGCAGCCCAAAGGCTGCTCAGGTGCCGCCCGACCTCGCCGTTGTCTTGGACCTTTACCCGTCCTTGCGGATTTGAAACAAAGCGCCAAAGCCACCAGACAGATCGGATCCGCCATGACCCAAGCCGCCATTGACCCAGCCAAGCTCGACCAGATGGCCGAAGTGATCGTCCGCGTCGGTCTCAACCTCCAGTCCGGTCAGGATTTGATCATCACCGCATCGACCGATGCCTTGCCGTTGCTTCGCCCCGTCGTTGCTGCCGCCTATCGCGCCGGGGCCGGTGTGGTGACCCCGATCCTCTCGGATGACGCTGTGACACTGGCCCTGTACGAGCACGGCCATGACGCCAGTTTCGACAAGGCTCCGAACTGGTTGTACGAGGCGATGGGCAAGGCCTTTGGCGAGAATGTCGCCCGCCTCGCCATCAAGGGTGACAACCCGATGCTGCTGGCCTCGCAGGATCCCGCGAAAGTTGCCCGTCAGGGCAAGGCCAATTCGATTGCGTCGAAGCCCGCAAGCGCCCGCATCACGAATTTCGACATCAACTGGAACGTCACGGCCTATCCGAGCCCGGCTTGGGCGGCACAGGTGTTTCCCGATCTGCCGGTCGACGAGGCGCAGTTGCGCTTGGCCGAGGCCGTGTTCGCCGCCTCTCGTCTGAATTTCCCCGATCCGGTGGCCGAGTGGGCACGCCACAATGCCGAGTTGCGTGCCCGCACCGAGTGGCTGAACGCGCGGTCGTTCCATGCCTTGCGCTATCGCGGCCCGGGCACCGATCTGACGCTTGGTCTGGCCGATGGGCATGCGTGGAAAGGCGGCTCGTCCAAGGCCCGCAACGGCGTGACCTGCAATCCCAACGTCCCGACCGAGGAGGTCTTTACCACGCCCCATGCCCACCGCGTGGACGGCACGGTCCGCGCGACCAAGCCGCTGGCCTATCAGGGCAGCCTGATCGAGGGCATCGAGGTGCGCTTTGAGGCGGGCCGGATCGTCGAGGCCAAGGCCAGCGCCGGCGAAGCGGTGTTTCGCGAGTTGATTGCCACTGATGAGGGCGCCGCCCGTTTGGGCGAGGTGGCCCTTGTCCCGCACAGCTCGCCCATCTCGCAAACCGGCTTGTTGTTCTACAACACCTTGTTCGACGAAAACGCCGCCAGCCATATCGCCTTGGGCCAGTGCTATTCCGATTGCTTCGACGACAGCAACCTGAGCGCCGATGAGCTAGCCCGTCGCGGAGGCAATTCGAGCCTGATCCACGTGGACTGGATGATCGGATCCGCCGAGATCGACATTGACGGGCTGAGTTCTGACGGCACCGCGACCCCGGTCATGCGTGGCGGCGAATGGGCCTAGCCTAGTCTGCCGCCTCGGTGGCGAGTTTTGCGTATTCCTGCCAGCGGGGGTCGTCCTTTGGGTCGACCCCTTGATTTTCGCAGAGCCGCTCGACGTAGTCGATGCAACACAGGTAGTGCAGCAATCTGACGCCGGGCAGGGCCATGACCTCGGCGTGGATTTCGTTGAACCGGTCCTGATAGGCGAGGGCGGACAGGTCCTTGAACCCGTTCTTGTTGCGCGCCCGGTAGAACTGTTCGGTGTACCGGTTCTTGTTGGCGCTGGCGCTCGGCTTGCCCCGCTTGAGATCGAAGCTCTCGTCCGACCGGATCACGTAGTGGTTCATCTGCGCGGTGGCGTGGGTGATCTGCTCGGGCGTCGAGAACCGCACGGGGTGCGGGTCGGTCAGGAACCGCTCGATCACCCGGCCCTGGCAATCGACGATCCGGTTTTCCGGCGCGTGCCAGTCGCCGTCGAACTGGAACGGGCTGTGGTCGGAATAGCGCTTGAACCGCAGCGGATGCTTGAACAGCATCTTGAACATGGCGTTCACCTTGTTGCTGCCCGCTCCACAGCGCCGGAATTGCTGGTGCACGAGCCCGTCGTGATACCGTTTCCAGCCGCCGTTTCCGAAGCATTTCCAGTGAAAGGCCATTCCCATGAAATCGCGCCCGACGTCATCGAGATAGCTGCCGATGGTGCCGTCGCCCCGGTGCAGCACCAGAAACTCGTCGACATCGCAGATCAGCAGCCAGTCGGTATCGGCCACCTGCGGTTGCCGCCGCATCGCGGCGTGCGCGCTGGCCTTGGGCGGCTGTCCTTCCTTGGGTGTGTGCTCGAAGACGCTGAGCAGCCCTTCCTCCTGCAATCGCCGCAGCAGGGCAGGGGAGTGATCGGTGCAATCGTTGATTCCGACCAGCACTTCGAAGCCCAGCATCCGATACCAGCAAAGCCATTCGATCAGGAACGCGCCTTCGTTGCGCATGCCGGCGAAGACGAGGAAGCTTTCATCTCGGTCACTCATGCTCTCTAAGAACCACCGAAACCATCTGGCGTAAAGACTGCGAGGCTGTTACGGGCGCGTATGGCACAGTTGAGCGACAATATGCGCGGGGCGCTCCTGATGACGGGAGCCATGGCCGCCTTTACCTTTAACGACGCCTGCATGAAGGCGCTGGGGGTGCACATCCCTTTGTTTCAGGCCCTTGTCCTGCGCGGGTTGGGCACGACGATTCTGTTGCTGATCCTTGCACGCCGCATGGGCCAGTTGCGTTTTGATCTGTCGCGCGAGGATTGGACCCTGATCGCCATTCGCACCGCCGCCGAAGCCGGCGCTGCGTGGCTGTTTCTGACCGCGCTCAACAACATGTCAATCGCCAGTGTTTCCGCGATTCTGCAATCGCTGCCCCTGACGGTGACCCTCGCCAGCGCGATGTTTCTGGGCGAAGTCGTCGGTTGGCGCAGGCTGTTGGCCATCATGATCGGATTCGGCGGGGTCTTGTTGATCGTGAAGCCCGGCACCGACGCATTCACGATCCATTCGCTCTATGCGCTCGGCTCGGTGATCTGCGTGACCATCCGCGACGTTGTGGTGCGCAAGATTTCGAAATCGGTGCCGTCCTTGGTGGTCTCGCTTGCGGCCGCGATCGGTGTGACCCTGTTTTCCGCAGCAGGGGCAGCCTTTGTGCAGTGGCAACCGATGGGCCTGTTGCCCAGTCTGCAACTGATCGGTGCGACGCTCTTCGTGGTCGCGGGCTATATCCTGTCGGTCAGTTCCATGCGTGTGGGCGAGATCGGGTTCGTGGCACCGTTCCGCTATACCAGCCTCCTGGTGGCGCTGATTCTCGGCGTCGTGGTGTTTGGCAGCTTTCCTGATCTGCTGACGTTGATCGGTGCTGCAATCGTCGTGGCGACCGGTGTCTTCACCTTGCTGCGCGAATGGCAGTTGCGCCAGGCGGGGCGACGCTCGGCGCCGCCCCCGAGGCCGGTTGCCCGGCTCTGATCGTTATTGCTCGGCGACGCCGTAGAAGGTGCCGAAGCCGTCCAGCACCACAGTGAATTGCCCGTTGCCGCCACCGGTGACGCTGCCCGAGACGACATCGCCGTCGGTGAGCCCTGTCTGGACGGTTCCCAGCAGTTCAAGCTCGATCGAGGCGAACTCGGACTTGTTGGCCACGACTCGCCAAAGATCGCCGGAGGCGTCGGCGACGATGACGCCGTTGACCGCGGCGCCGTCAATCTGCAGATCGCCGGACATCTGCTGCTGCGGCACGCCGCCCTGGATCAGGTTTACGTTGTTGATCACGCCGTCCACATCCTGATCGTTGAAGCGCACGTTCATCCTCATGTCGCCGATCATCGAATAGTTGTCGACACCTTCGACCGAGGCGTCCGAACCGAATTGTCCAAAGTAGCTCACCGTCCCGGCGGGCAGGTCGCCGATGGCGGTGGTCGGCAATGTGCTTGCCGCTTTGGATGCCTCGTTGAAGTCGGCGATATCGTCCGTGGTGATGGTCGGCGGGGTTGCCTCGCAGGCGGCGAGGGCAAGAGCGGCGAGGGGAACAAGGAAGGCTGTGCGCATTGGGCTCTCCGGAAATGAATTATGCGGGCTTGCATCGGCCCGGCGGGGGTGTATCTGCCGCCACATGCACACGAACGCCCGCGCTATCAAATATCATTCGCTTGTTAGCGGATAGTTTCGGCCAGAATTCGCTGTCTTGCGGGGCGCGCCCGGTTCGGGGCGGCCGAGTGTTGACACCTCTCCCGACTCCCCCTATACGCCGCTCATCCAGTGCCGGGGGCAGTCTGTCTTCTGTACTGACATCAAAGTCGAAGTGGTCATGATCCGGGCCGGCAACGCCCCGATCCTCTGCAAGCTCACCGCATCGTTCCGCAGGTAGCGGGAACGCTGCGGACTTTTTGTTTTGCGCCCATGGCCCTGGCCAAAAGCGCGTCTTTCAATGCCCACGCGGACGCGCGACCGGGCGGAACGTAATCGGCGGATCGCTTTTGGTCCGCAACACATGTGTAGGAACGGGGAACAAAGCCCAATGCCAACGATCCAGCAGCTGATCCGGAAACCGCGTCAGCCAAAAGTTACTCGCTCGAAGTCCATGCACCTCGAGAGCTGCCCGCAGAAGCGCGGTGTTTGTACCCGTGTCTATACGACGACACCGAAGAAGCCGAACTCGGCTATGCGGAAGGTCGCCAAGGTGCGTCTGACCAATGGTTTCGAAGTGATCAGCTATATCCCGGGCGAAAGCCACAACCTGCAAGAGCACTCGGTTGTTCTTATCCGCGGCGGCCGGGTCAAAGACCTTCCCGGTGTGCGTTACCACATCCTGCGCGGTGTGCTTGATACCCAAGGTGTCAAGGATCGTAAGCAGCGCCGGTCCAAATACGGCGCCAAGCGTCCGAAGTAATCCTGGCTGGTGGGCTTTGGCTCACCCGTCGCACCGCCCCTGTAAGGTGGGTCTGATCCCACCCCCGCCCACAACCGACCAAGGAACACCCTAATGTCCCGTCGCCACGCCGCAGAAAAACGCGAGATCCTGCCTGACGCCAAGTTTGGCGACCGGGTTCTCACCAAGTTCATGAACAACCTCATGGTTGACGGCAAGAAAGCCGTCGCCGAGCGCATCGTCTACAACGCATTCGAGCGCGTTGAAGCCAAGCTCAAGAAGGCCCCGTTGGAAGTGTTCCACGAGTCCCTCGAGAACATCAAGCCGAACCTCGAAGTCCGGTCGCGCCGCGTCGGTGGTGCCACCTATCAGGTGCCCGTCGAAGTTCGCCCCGAGCGCCGCGAAGCGCTCGCGATCCGCTGGCTGATCGAAGCGTCCAAGAAGCGCAACGAGAACACCATGGAAGAGCGTCTGGCTGGCGAGCTTGTCGATGCCGTCAATGGCCGTGGCACTGCCGTGAAGAAGCGTGAAGACACACACAAGATGGCCGACGCCAACAAAGCGTTCAGCCACTACCGCTGGTAAACAGGAGCCAATCTCATGGCACGCGAATATCCCCTTCAGCGCTACCGTAACTTCGGGATCATGGCGCATATCGATGCAGGCAAGACCACCTGTTCCGAGCGTATTCTGTATTACACCGGCAAGTCGCACAACATCGGCGAAGTGCACGATGGTGCAGCGACCATGGACTGGATGGAGCAGGAGCAGGAGCGTGGCATCACGATCACTTCCGCTGCGACCACCACGTTCTGGCAGCGTCAGGAAGACCCGACCAAGGATGGCACCTCCGACACCAAGTATCGGATGAACATCATCGACACCCCCGGCCACGTCGACTTCACCATCGAAGTCGAGCGTTCGCTGGCCGTGCTCGACGGCGCGATCTGCGTGCTCGACGCCAACGCCGGTGTCGAACCCCAGACCGAGACCGTTTGGCGTCAGGCCGACCGCTATCACGTGCCGCGCATCGTGTTCGTCAACAAGATGGATAAGATCGGCGCCGACTTCTACAAGTGCGTCGACATGATCGAAGACCGCACCGGCGCCAAGACCGCTCCGGTTCAGCTTCCCATCGGTGCCGAGAACGAGCTCGAGGGCATCATCGATCTCGTGACCATGGAAGAATGGGTCTACGAAGGCGAAGACCTTGGCGCATCCTGGGTTCGCAAGCCGATCCGCGACAGCTACAAGGCGAAGGCCGACGAGTATCATGCAAAGCTGGTCGAGCTTGCCGTTGAGCAGGACGACGACGCCATGATGGCCTATCTCGAAGGCGAAGAGCCCGACGTGGATACCCTGCGCAAGCTGATCCGCAAGGGCACCCTGGCGATGGATTTCGTTCCTGTTCTGGCTGGCTCCGCCTTCAAGAACAAGGGCGTGCAGCCTCTGCTCAACGCCGTGGTCGACTATCTGCCGAGCCCGCTCGACGTCGTGGACTACATGGGCTTCCGCCCCGGTGACGAGACCGAGACCCGTGACATCCCCCGCCGTGCGGACGATGACATGCCGTTCTCTGGCCTGGCATTCAAGATCATGAACGACCCCTTCGTCGGCTCCCTGACTTTTACCCGCATCTATTCGGGTAAGATGAAGAAGGGCGACACCATGCTCAACTCCACCAAGGGTCATAAAGAGCGTGTCGGTCGGATGATGATGATGCACTCGATCAACCGCGAAGAGATCGAGGAAGCCTTTGCGGGCGACATCATCGCGCTGGGTGGCCTCAAGAACACCACGACCGGTGACACCTTGTGCGACTCGAGCGATCCCGTCGTTCTGGAAACCATGACCTTCCCCGATCCGGTTATCGAGATTGCCGTCGAGCCCAAGACCAAGGCCGACCAGGAGAAGATGGGCATCGCCCTTGCTCGTCTGGCTGCTGAGGATCCGTCCTTCCGCGTGGAAACTGACTTCGAAAGTGGTCAGACCATCATGAAGGGCATGGGCGAATTGCACCTCGACATTCTGGTCGACCGGATGCGTCGTGAGTTCAAGGTCGAGGCCAACATCGGTGCGCCGCAGGTGGCATACCGTGAGACTATTGGTCACGAGCTTGAGCATACCTACACCCACAAGAAGCAGTCTGGTGGTTCGGGTCAGTTTGCAGAGGTCAAATTGATGATCATGCCGACGGAGCCTGGCGAAGGCTACTCGTTCGAGAGCAAGATCGTTGGTGGTGCGGTGCCCAAGGAATACATCCCGGGCGTCGAAAAAGGGATCAAGTCGGTCATGGACTCCGGTCCGCTGGCAGGCTTCCCCGTCATCGACTTCAAGGTCGCGCTGCTGGACGGTAAGTTCCACGACGTCGACTCCAGCGTTCTGGCGTTCGAGATCGCTGCACGTATGTGCATGAGAGAAGGTCTGCGCCGCGCCGGTGCCAAGCTGCTCGAGCCGATCATGAAGGTCGAGGTCGTGACTCCTGAAGAATACACCGGTGGCATCATCGGTGACCTGACATCGCGTCGGGGCATGGTTCAGGGTCAGGACACGCGCGGCAACGCCATCGCGATCGACTGTTTCGTGCCTCTGGCCAACATGTTCGGCTACATCAACACGTTGCGCTCCATGTCTTCGGGCCGCGCAAACTTCACGATGCAGTTCGATCACTACGAGCCCGTGCCGCAGAACATCTCGGACGAGATCCAGAAGAAATTCGCATAACGGCGGTGCGTGCGACAGCACGCACCCTACCAACCCTGTAGGATGCGCAAGGTCGCGCACCGTCACATCAAAGAAGGAGCCACTCCATGGCGAAGGCAAAGTTTGAACGCAACAAGCCGCACGTAAACATTGGCACGATCGGCCACGTCGACCACGGCAAGACGACGCTGACCGCGGCGATCACGAAGTATTTCGGTGACTTCCAGGCATACGACCAGATCGACGGCGCGCCGGAAGAGAAGGCCCGTGGGATCACGATCTCGACCGCTCACGTCGAGTACGAGACCGAGAGCCGTCACTACGCTCACGTCGACTGCCCCGGCCACGCCGACTACGTCAAGAACATGATCACCGGTGCCGCCCAGATGGACGGCGCGATCCTGGTCGTGAACGCCGCCGACGGCCCGATGCCCCAGACCCGCGAGCACATCCTGCTCGGCCGTCAGGTGGGCATCCCCTACATGGTCGTCTACATGAACAAGGTCGATCAGGTCGACGACGCCGAGCTTCTCGAGCTGGTCGAGATGGAAATCCGCGAGCTGCTGTCCTCCTACGAGTACCCCGGCGACGATATTCCGATCATTCCGGGTTCGGCTCTGGCCGCCATGGAAGGCCGCGATCCCGAGATCGGCGAAGAGTCGATCAAGAAGCTGATGGCCGCCGTCGACGAGTACATCCCGACCCCGGCCCGCGCCGTGGACCAGCCGTTCCTGATGCCGATCGAGGACGTGTTCTCGATCTCCGGCCGTGGTACCGTCGTGACCGGCCGCGTCGAGCGTGGCGTGATCAACGTCGGCGACAGCATCGAGATCGTGGGTATCCGCGACACCAAGACCACCACATGTACCGGTGTCGAGATGTTCCGCAAGCTGCTCGACCGTGGTGAGGCCGGCGACAACATCGGCGCCCTGCTGCGCGGTATCGACCGTGAAGGCGTCGAGCGTGGCCAGGTTCTCTGCAAGCCCGGTTCGGTCAAGCCGCACACCAAGTTCGAGGCCGAGGCCTACATCCTGACCAAGGAAGAGGGTGGCCGTCACACGCCGTTCTTCGCCAACTACCGCCCGCAGTTCTACTTCCGCACGACGGACGTGACCGGCACGGTTGAGCTGCCCGCCGGCACCGAGATGGTGATGCCGGGCGACAACCTGAAGTTCACCGTCGAGCTGATCGCACCGATCGCGATGGAAGACGGCCTGCGCTTCGCCATCCGCGAAGGCGGCCGCACCGTCGGCGCAGGCGTCGTCTCGAAAATCATCGAGTAAATTGTTTGGTGCGTGCTTGCGCGCACCAGCCAATGAGATAAGAGAGCCGCAAGGTGGGCCACGGCCTGCCTTGCGCATCCCATTTCCCGGTTTCGACGTGGCTCGGCAATCCCGCCCGGTCCACCTCTCAAATCGTAGCCCACGAAGAGGCAATGCCCATGGCCGCTCCAAGCCAAAACATTCGCATCCGGCTCAAGGCGTTCGACTATCGCGTGCTGGATGCCAGCACCGCGGAGATCGTTTCGACCGCAAAGCGCACCGGCGCTTCCGTCCGCGGCCCGATCCCGCTGCCGAACAAGATTGAGAAATTCACCGTTCTGCGTGGCCCGCACATCGACAAGAAGTCGCGCGACCAGTTCGAAATCCGCACCCACAAGCGTCTGCTCGACATCGTCGATCCGACCCCGCAAACCGTGGATGCCCTGATGAAGCTCGACCTCGCCGCCGGCGTGGATGTCGAGATCAAGGTCTGAGGAGGAACACCAGATGTTGCGCTCAGGCGTTCTCGCAAAGAAAGTGGGCATGACCCGCTTGTTCATGGAAGACGGCCGTCAGGTTCCTGTCACCGTTCTTCACGTCGACAACCTTCAGGTCGTTGCTCAGCGCACCACCGAGAAGGACGGCTACACCGCCGTTCAGCTCGGCGCTGGCTCGCCCAAGATCAAACGCGTATCCAAGGCGATGCGCGGTCATTTCGCAGCTGCCAAGGTCGAACCGAAGCGCAAGGTTGTGGAATTCCGCGTCGCTCCTGAAAACATGATCGACGTCGGTGAGGAAATCATCGCGGCCCACTATTTCGAGGGCCAGTTCGTCGATGTTTCCGGCACCTCGATCGGTAAGGGTTTTGCCGGTGCTATGAAGCGTCACAACTTTGGAGGCCTTCGCGCCTCTCACGGTGTGTCGGTCAGCCACCGTTCGCACGGCTCCACCGGTCAGTGTCAGGATCCGGGCAAGGTGTTCAAGGGCAAGAAGATGGCTGGTCACATGGGCTCTGCCCGCGTCACCACGCAGAACCTTCAGGTCGTTCGCACCGATGCCGACCGTGGCCTGATCATGGTCAAAGGCGCCGTCCCCGGCTCCAAAGGTGGCTGGGTGACTGTCAAGGATGCGGTCAAGAAGCCGCTTCCCGAGAACCTGATCTATCCGGCCGCACTGCGGTCGGCTGCCAAGGAAGCTGAACGTCTGGCAGAAGAAGCTGCTGCGCAGGCTGCTGCCGAGGAAGAAGCCGCTGCAAAGGCTGCTGCCGAGGCGGAACAGGCCGCGCTGGACGCTGCCGAGGCTGAAACGTCGGCAGATGCTGCCGCTGAAGGAGGCGAGACCAATGAAGGCTGAAGCCATCAAACTCGACGGTAAAGCCGCTGGCTCCGTTGATCTGGACGACGCGATCTTCGGCCTCGAGCCGCGCGCGGACATCCTGCACCGCATGGTGCGCTGGCAGCGTGCCAAGCAGCAGCAGGGCACACACGCCGTGCTGGGCCGGTCCGATGTCAGCTACTCGACCAAGAAGATCTACAAGCAAAAGGGCACCGGCGGCGCACGTCACGGCTCCCGCGGCGCTCCGATCTTCCGTCACGGCGGTACCTACAAGGGCCCGACCCCGCGTAGCCACGAGCACGATCTGACCAAGAAGTTCCGCAAGCTGGGTCTGAAGCATGCGCTTTCGGCCAAGGTTGCAGCGGGTGAACTGGTCGTCATCGAGAATGCCGAGCTGGCCGAGGCAAAGACGAGCGCACTGGCCAAGCAGGTCGGTGCTCTGGGTTGGAAGCGTGCCTTGATCATCGACGGTGCCGAGGTGAACGAAAACTTCGCTCGCGCTGCCGCCAACATCGCAACCCTGGACGTGCTGCCCTCGATGGGTGCCAACGTCTACGACATCCTGCGCAGTGACACTCTGGTGCTCACCAAGGCAGCTGTCGAAGCACTGGAGGCCCGCCTGAAATGAGCGCGAAACCAGAACATTACGACGTGATCCGCAAGCCGATCATCACCGAGAAGGCAACCATGGCTTCCGAAGCCAACGCGGTTGTTTTCGAAGTGGCGATCGACGCCAACAAGCCGCAGATCAAGGAGGCCGTCGAGGCTCTCTTTGGTGTGAAGGTCAAGGCTGTCAACACGACGATCACCAAAGGCAAAGTGAAGCGCTTCCGCGGTTCGCTCGGCACCCGCAAGGATGTCAAGAAAGCCTATGTGACGCTCGTCGAAGGCAACACGATCGACGTTTCGACCGGTCTCTGATCGCGTCCTTTCAAGAAACAAGCAGAGCTCCGGCAGCCACCCGCTGCCGGGGCTTTTTCGTTGTCAACGCCTGCGCCGAGGCCCTATCTTTGCCCATGCCGGACCCATTTGAGGCGTGAAACAATGAAACCGCATCGCATCTATTCGATGAGTTTTGCAAGCGTGTATCCCCACTACGTCAACAAGGCCGAACGCAAGGGCAAGACCAAAGCCGAGGTCGACGAGATCATCCATTGGCTGACCGGCTATGACCAGGCGGCGCTCGATGCCCAGATCGAGGCGAAGACCGATTTCGAGGGGTTCTTTGCGCAGGCCCCGCAGATGAATCCCTCCCGAGATCTAATAAAGGGCGTCGTTTGCGGCGTCCGGGTCGAGAATATCGAAGAGCCTCTGATGCGCGAAATACGCTATCTCGACAAGCTGATCGACGAGCTCGCACGGGGCAAGGCCATGCAGAAGATACTGCGGGCTTGATTTATTGACGTCGGAGCGGTCCTGCTGCTTGACCTCGCGCCGCCGACTCAATAGGAAGCCTCATCGGCCAAGCCCCGGATTCGTCCGGGGCTTTGGTTTTGTTCGTATGAACAAGCGTACCGGGGACCTTCGGGGCCCTATAGCTAAACAGCCGGGCCCAAACCGCCCGCAAAGCAACGGAAGACAGAAAGCATGGCACTTAAGTCGTATAAGCCGACGACGCCAGGCCAGCGTGGGCTGGTGCTGATCGACCGTTCGGAGCTTTGGAAAGGTCGCCCAGTTAAGGCTCTCACCGAGGGTCTGAGCAAGCACGGTGGCCGGAACAACACCGGACGGATCACAATGCGTCGTCGTGGTGGAGGCGCCAAGCGTCTTTACCGGATCGTGGATTTCAAGCGTAACAAGCTGGACATGTCCGCAGTGGTCGCCCGGATCGAATATGACCCGAACCGGACCGCCTTTATCGCCCTCATCCAGTACGAAGATGGCGAGCAAGCCTACATCCTGGCCCCGCAGCGTATCGCTGTCGGTGACAAGGTCATCGCTGGCGCCAAGCAGGACATCAAGCCTGGCAACGCAATGCCGTTCTCCGGCATGCCCATCGGTACCATCGTCCACAACATCGAGCTGAAGCCCGGCAAGGGCGGCCAGATCGCTCGCGCTGCTGGCACATACGCTCAGTTCGTCGGTCGTGATGGTGGCTACGCCCAGATCCGCCTGTCCTCGGGCGAGCTGCGTCTGGTCCGTCAGGAATGCATGGCCACCGTCGGTGCCGTGTCGAACCCCGACAACTCCAACCAGAATCTCGGTAAGGCCGGTCGGAACCGCCACTATGGCAAGCGCCCCGCTGTTCGCGGTGTGGCAATGAACCCGATCGATCACCCGCATGGTGGTGGTGAGGGTCGCACCTCCGGTGGTCGCCACCCGGTCACCCCGTGGGGCAAGCCGACCAAGGGTGCCCGCACCCGTAACAAGAACAAGGCGTCGCAGAAGCTGATCATCCGCTCGCGTCACGCCAAGAAGAAGGGCCGTTAACACATGGCACGTTCTGTTTGGAAAGGCCCCTTCGTTGACGCCTATGTGCTCAAGAAGGCTGAAGCGACCCGCGAAAGCGGTCGTAACGAGGTCATCAAGATCTGGTCCCGCCGCTCGACGATCCTGCCCCAGTTCGTGGGTCTGACGTTTGGCGTTTACAATGGCAAAAAGCATATCCCGGTGAACGTCTCCGAGGACATGATTGGCCAGAAATTTGGCGAGTATTCGCCAACGCGGACCTATTACGGTCACGCGGCTGACAAGAAGGCAAAGCGCAAATGAGCAAGGATAAGAACCCTCGCCGCGTGGCCGATAACGAAGCCATGGCAAAGCTCCGCATGCTGCGCACCAGCCCGCAGAAGCTGAACCTCGTGGCCGCCATGATCCGTGGCAAGAAGGTGGAAAAGGCCCTCACGGACCTGACCTTCTCGAAGAAGCGGATCGCTGAAGACGTGCGCAAGTGCCTTCAGTCGGCTATCGCCAATGCTGAAAACAACCACAATCTCGATGTGGATGAGCTGATCGTTGCCGAAGCATACGTCGGCAAGAACCTGATCATGAAGCGCGGTCGTCCCCGTGCCCGTGGCCGGTTCGGCAAGATCGTCAAGCCATTCTCGGAACTGACCATCAAGGTTCGCCAGGTTGAGGAGCAAGCATAATGGGAAATAAAGTAAATCCCGTCGGAATGCGGCTTCAGGTCAACCGGACCTGGGACAGCCGTTGGTTTGCCGACACGAAGGACTATGGCGATCTTCTTCTCGAAGACCTCAAGATCAAGGACTTCATCAAGAAAGAAGCCAAGCAAGCCGGCATCAGCCGCGTGATCATCGAGCGTCCGCACCGCAAGTGCCGCGTCACGATCCACGCCGCCCGCCCCGGTGTCATCATCGGCAAGAAAGGCGCGGACATCGAGACGCTCCGCAAGAAGCTTGCCGCGCTGACCGACAGCGAGTTGCACCTCAACATCGTTGAAGTGCGCAAGCCTGAGCTGGACGCTGCCCTCGTTGGTGAGAGCATTGCACAGCAGCTCGAGCGTCGTGTGTCCTTCCGTCGTGCCATGAAGCGCGCCGTGCAGAACGCAATGCGCATGGGCGCTCTGGGTATCCGTGTGAACCTCGCCGGTCGTCTTGGCGGTGCCGAGATCGCGCGGACCGAATGGTACCGTGAGGGCCGCGTGCCCCTGCACACCCTTCGTGCCGACATCGACTATGCCCTGACCGAGGCTCAAACCGCCTACGGCATCATCGGGATCAAGGTCTGGATCTTCAAAGGCGAGATCATGGAGCACGATCCTCAGGCGCGTGACCGCAAGCACGCCGAGCTTCAGGAGGGTGCTATCCCTCGTGGTGCCGGTGGCGGTCGTCGCGACCGTGACAGGTAAGGAGTAGATTAGATGCTGCAACCAAAGCGCACAAAATTCCGCAAGCTCCACAAGGGCCGGATCAGCGGCGAAGCCAAGGGCGGGTCTGACCTGAACTTTGGCACATACGGTCTCAAGGCTCTTCAGCCCGAGCGCATCACCGCGCGTCAGATCGAAGCTGCCCGTCGTGCCATGACCCGTCACATGAAGCGTCAAGGCCGTGTCTGGATCCGGATCTTCCCGGATACCTCCGTGACCTCCAAGCCCGTCGAAGTTCGTATGGGTAAGGGTAAAGGTTCGGTCGATTTCTGGGCCGCCAAGGTCAAGCCCGGCCGGATCATGTTCGAGATCGACGGTGTGACGGAAGACGTCGCCCGTGAGGCCCTGCGCCTTGCCGCGATGAAGCTGCCGATCAAGACCCGGACCGTGGTTCGCGAAGACTGGTAAGAACCGGCGCCTCATCGGCCCGCGTTTCGACAGAATCGACCCCCGCCGGGAAATCGGCGGGGGTTTTCGTTTGTTCGGGCGTGGCTCGACCGAACGATCCGGGCCGGCTGGACGGCTGGCTCGCTGCCCCGCGATCGGATCGCGCTCGTCAGCCCGAGGTTGGAAAGATCCGTGCGATGCCGGATTCGAAATCGCCCCAACTCATGGCAGCCCGGTTTCCCGCGTAGCCTTCGTAATAGGATTGTCCGGAGGGCAGGGGGAGCCCGGCCCATATCCGGGCGAGGTTTCGCATGAAGGTCTCCCGGCTCATGTCTCCGGATTGAAAGCTGTTCAACCCGGCATTGTGCAGAAGCACCAATGCCAGTTGATCCTGAACCGCGGGTGTAAACTGGGTGTCGCTTCCCAGTCCCTTGCGAGCGGCAAGATCCCGCAGGGTGGCGGGGATGAATTGATAGCGCCCGATCGCATGAGGTTGTCCGGGCGTGGCGCTGATCCAGGCATAGATTTCTCCGAGCGTCATCTGCGTCGGCAGTTTCCCAGGCCGCACCCGCGCCCCGTATTGAACGGCATCGTAGCCGGCGTGCCCCGCTTCGGCCTGGGCAATCAGGCTGAGCAGACGAGCGGCCGGAGAGCGGCCCGGCAGTGCCGATTGGGGCGCGTCCGGCCGGTCGGGCAGGGGGGCGAAGAAGCTGGTTCCGCTTGTGCCGGCGAAGAGGCTGGGTGAGGCGGAGACACCGCGCCGCTCCGGCACGCCGGCCAACACCGCAGAGGTGCGTGCGGCGCCGAGCGGAAACAGCGATTGCCGTTCCGCCGTCGCGCTGGAGGCCAGCCCGATCAATGCAAGGCACAGTGGTTTCAGGTATGCCGCCATTCTGGCTCTGCCCCCGTTCAAGTTCGGGACAGGGATCGCAGGGAATTCTTGACAGCCGGTTGCGATGGCCAGCGTGTGGCCCTGCAAAAATGATGCTAATTTTACCTAAGTCAGACGCCGCCCGCGTCTAGCCCCACGCATAATTGAAGCTGACTGATATGCGGTCGTCTTCCGCCATGTTCATCGGCACCTCGTGCCGCAGCCAGCTTTCCCATAGCAGGACGTCGCCCACCTCGGGTTCGAGGTAGATGAAGCTGCGCAGGTCCTCGCGCGCATCGGCCTTGCGCGGCGGGCTGGCCATCATCATCGCAAGCCTCGGATCCTCGAACTTGATTGCGCTCGCGCCGGGAGGCATGGCCACGTAGGTCGTGCCGCTGATCACCGAATGCGGGTGAATATGTGCGGTGTGGATACCGCCCTGTGGCAGAATGTTGATCCAGATGTCTTCGAGCTTCAGCTTTTTGCCGCCGAGGTCGAAATCCAGTTCCGCTGCGAAGGCTTTGACGTGCTTGTTCAGAACCTTGACCAAAGCCTTGAAGAGCGGGTCGCGCCAAGGCAGGTCGGTCAGGGATGCATAGGACGTATAACCGGGGAAGCCCTTTTCCTCGCACCAGTCCTGTCCGGCTTCGTCGTCCTCGGCGATTGCGAGGCAGGTGTTTTCCAGCTCCTCGGTGTCGATCGGTTTGCCGAGGTCGGACAGACGAGCGTGATAGAGGCGGGTGGCGAAGAGGGATCTGATCTGGGTCATATCCCGCTCTTAGCGCAGCGCGATCTGGAACGCGAGTGGATTGCTTGGCGGATCGGGGTCGTCGGTTCCGCCTCCTTGCTCCATTGGCTTTGAAAGACTGGCGCTAGGTCTTGCATCGGGGTATTCATGCCACGGATCCGATGGCCGGAAAGGGCGCGATATGCGGCCCCGTCGCGACCTGCGGGCACACCGCCGAGACGGGGTTTGTCGATTGCGCGGAATTGAGGCTTGCCAAGGCCCGAGTCGCCCCCTATACGGCGCACTTCACTACCCACTCCACTGGAATCGGGGTGACCCTTCGCGGGCCCACCAGTGATGTTGAAAGGAATACGGCGATGGACGCCAAGGAACTTGCGGGCAAGACGCCCGATGAACTGCGTGAGCAGCTCGTAAATCTGAAGAAAGAAGCCTTCAACCTGCGCTTCCAGCAGGCCACCGGCCAACTCGAAAACACTGCCCGCATGCGCACTGTGCGTCGTGACGTGGCCCGTGTGAACACCATTCTGAACCAAAAAGCAGCTGCTGCTGCGTCGGAGGCCTAAGATATGCCCAAACGCATCCTCTCCGGTGTTGTGACATCGAACCAGAACGCCCAGACCGTCACCGTTTCGGTCGAGCGTCGCTTCAAGCACCCGCTGCTTCAGAAAACCATTCGTAAGTCCAAGAAGTATCGGGCTCACGATGAGAACAACGCGTTCAACGTCGGCGACATCGTTCGCATTCAGGAATGCGCACCAAAGTCGAAAACCAAACGCTGGGAAGTTCTCACCTCCGAGGCGTGAACCTTCCATTGTAATCGAAACCCTGGGGCCGAAACCGGTCCCCAAAGGTCGGGAGAAACCAAATGATCCAGATGCAGACCAATCTGGATGTCGCTGACAACTCCGGCGCACGCCGAGTTCAGTGCATCAAGGTTCTGGGCGGTTCACATCGCCGCTATGCATCCGTGGGCGACATCATCGTGGTGTCGGTCAAGGAGGCCATTCCGCGTGGCCGCGTCAAGAAGGGCGACGTCCGCAAGGCTGTTGTCGTTCGCACCGCCAAGCAGGTTCGTCGCGAAGACGGCACGGCTATCAGTTTTGACAGCAACGCCGCCGTCATCCTCAACAACGCAAACGAGCCGATCGGCACCCGTATCTTCGGGCCAGTCGTTCGCGAGCTGCGTGCGAAGAACTTCATGAAGATTATCTCGCTGGCTCCGGAGGTGCTCTGATGGCTGCGAAACTCAAGAAGGGCGACAAGGTCGTCGTGCTCACCGGCAAGGACAAGGGCAAGCAGGGCGAAATCTCGTCCGTTGACCCGAAATCCGGCAAGGCTGTCGTCAACGGCCTGAACATCGCCATCCGCCACATGAAGCAAAGCCAGACCGATCAGGGTGGCCGCGTTCCCAAGCCGATGCCGATCAACCTGTCCAACCTTGCCATCGTCGATGCCAACGGCAAGCCGTCTCGCGTCGGTTTCCGCATGGACGGCGACACCAAGGTGCGCTTTGCCAAGACCACGGGGGACGTGATCTGATGCTCGATACTGCAAACTATACCCCGCGCCTCAAGGCCGTCTACGCCGACACCATCAAGGCTGCGATGACCGAGGAATTCTCCTACAAGAACCCGATGCAGGTTCCGCGTCTGGAGAAGATCGTTCTGAACATCGGCTGCGGTGCTGAAGCTGTCCGCGACAGCAAGAAAGCCAAATCCGCTCAGGAAGACCTGACCACCATCGCCGGCCAGCTGGCCGTCGTGACCAAGGCAAAGAACTCGATCGCCGGTTTCCGCGTTCGTGAAGACATGCCCCTCGGTGCCAAGGTGACCCTGCGTGGCGACCGGATGTTCGAATTCCTCGACCGTCTGGTGAACGTTGCCATGCCTCGTATCCGCGACTTCCGCGGTATTTCCGGCAAGTCGTTTGACGGCCGCGGCAACTATGCGTTCGGCATCAAAGAGCACATCATCTTCCCCGAGATCAACTTCGACAAGATCGATGAGAACTGGGGCATGGACATCGTGATCTGCACCACCGCAAAAACCGACGCTGAAGCGAAGGCACTGTTGAAGCACTTCAACATGCCCTTCACCAGCTAAGCGCCAGGAGACATTAGATATGGCTAAGAAATCCATGATCGAGCGCGAAAAGAAGCGCGAAAAGCTGGTGGCGCAATATGCTGAAAAGCGGGCCGCGCTGAAGGCGATCATCAACGACAAGGAAAAGCCCGTGGAAGAGCGCTTCAAGGCGTCTCTGAAACTGGCCGAGCTGCCCCGCAACAGCTCCAAGGTTCGGTTGCACAACCGTTGCCAGCTCACCGGGCGTCCACACGCCTATTACCGCAAACTGAAGATCAGCCGTATTGCGCTGCGCGACCTCGGGTCGAACGGCGAGATCCCCGGCATGGTCAAATCGAGCTGGTAAGGAGGGAATGCTATGAACGATCCAATCGGTGATATGCTGACCCGTATTCGGAACAACCAGATGCGCGGCAAGTCGACGGTGGAAACACCGGCGTCCAAGCTGCGGGCATGGGTGCTCGACGTGTTGGCAGACGAAGGCTACATCCGCGGCTATGAGAAAGTCACGGGCAAGGACGGTCACCCCGCCCTTGAAATCAGCCTCAAGTATTACGAAGGCACTCCGGTTATCCGTGAGATCAAGCGGGTCTCGACCCCTGGTCGTCGCGTTTACATGGGTGTGAAAGACATTCCGTCGGTCCGTCAGGGCCTTGGTGTGTCGATTGTCTCCACCCCCAAGGGTGTGATGTCGGATGCAAATGCGCGCGTTGCCAATGTCGGCGGCGAAGTGCTTTGCACGGTCTTCTAAGGAGGTCTGGCAATGTCTCGTATTGGTAAGAAGCCGGTCGAACTGCCGTCAGGGGTCACTGCCTCTGTCTCCGGTCAGACCGTTGAAGTCAAAGGCCCCAAGGGGACCCGCAGCTTCACCGCAACCGACGATGTCACCATCACGATCGATGGTAACGTCGTCAACGTCACCCCGCGCGGCACGTCCAAGCGCGCCCGCCAGCAGTGGGGCATGTCCCGCACGATGGTGGAAAACCTCGCAACTGGTGTCTCCACCGGCTTCAAGAAAGAGCTGGAGATTTCCGGTGTGGGTTACCGCGCACAGATGCAGGGCAATGTCCTGAAGCTGGCTTTGGGCTACTCGCACGACGTGAATTTCGAAGTGCCGGAGGGTGTCACCGTGACCGCTCCCAAGCAGACCGAGATTGTCGTTGAGGGCATCGATCAACAACTCGTCGGCCAAGTCGCGGCCAATATCCGTGAATGGCGCAAGCCGGAGCCCTACAAGGGCAAGGGTATCAAGTACAAAGACGAGTATATCTTCCGCAAGGAAGGCAAGAAGAAGTAAGGACGGGTATTATGGCAAACAGCAAAAGAACTCTGTTTCTGAAGCGCCGTATGCGCGTTCGGAGCAAACTGCGGAAGGTCAACGCCGGGCGTCCTCGCCTGTCGGTGCATCGTTCCAACAAGAACATCATGGTTCAGCTGATCGACGACGTGAACGGCGTGACGCTCGCTTCGGCTTCTTCTCTCGAGAAGGATCTGGGCATCGTCGGCAAGAACAACGTCGAAGCAGCAGCCAAGGTCGGTGCAGCAATCGCAGAACGTGCGAAGAAGGCCGGCGTGACCGAAGCCTATTTCGACCGTGGCGGTTTCCTGTTCCACGGCAAGATCAAGGCTCTGGCCGAAGCTGCCCGCGAGGGTGGTCTCAAGATCTAAGAATGCGGGGCGTAGCGATACGCCCCTCATTTCGTTTCGATACCGTAGGCTGTGCCGCGGCTCAGTCTCGATGATCCGGGGGCCCTAGTGCCCACCGCGATTGGACAATGCCCCGAGGGGCGCAAGAAAAGGACGCCAGACATATGGCAGAACGTGATAACAACCGTGGTGGCAATCGTGGCCGCCGTGAAGAAGCAGCTCCCGAATTTGCCGATCGTCTGGTCGCCATCAACCGGGTGTCCAAGACCGTCAAGGGCGGTAAGCGCTTTGGCTTTGCCGCGCTCGTCGTCGTAGGCGACCAAAAGGGTCGTGTCGGCTTTGGCAAAGGTAAGGCCAAGGAGGTCCCCGAGGCCATCCGCAAGGCAACCGAGCAGGCCAAGCGTCAGATGATCCGCGTGCAGCTGAAAGAGGGCCGCACGTTGCACCACGACATGCAGGGCCGTCACGGCGCTGGCCGCGTCGTGATGCGCGCAGCCGTTCCCGGTACCGGGATCATCGCCGGTGGTCCGATGCGTGCCGTGTTCGAAATGCTGGGTGTGCAGGACATCGTGTCCAAGTCCACCGGCTCTTCGAACCCCTACAACATGATCCGTGCCACCATGGACGGCCTCAGCAAAGAGCAGAGCCCCCGCGCTGTCGCTCAGCGTCGCGGCAAGAAAGTGGCTGACATTCTGCCCAAGCGCGACGATGCCCCTGCCGAGGCAGACACCGCCGCCGAAACCGCAGAAGCGTAAGGAGAGACCGATATGGCAAAAACCATCGTCGTCAAGCAGATCGGCTCGCCGATCCGCCGTCCCGCCAAACAGCGTGAGACCCTCAAGGGTCTGGGCCTGAACAAGATGCATCGTACCCGCGAGCTGGAGGACACTCCTTCGGTCCGTGGCATGGTCGAGAGCATCTCGCACATGGTTCAGATCATCGAAGAGAAGGGCTGAGCCGGGATTCGGCAACGCCACGATCGAACAGAAGACATCGAAACGCCGTGGCCATTGGTCGCGGCGTTTTCGCGTTTCGTCCACGCAGGCCTGCGCTTCGCAGCTTTTTGGCAAACACCTCTTCCGAAAACGGCGGCCTTGCTTTCGCTATGCCCTTGACCCTTGCTCCTTTGCTGCGTAAACGCCTCCGGTGGCCCCGACCGTTTGGACGGGCGTCAAGTATTTCAACGCCGTGGTCGGCCACTCCCGTCGCTGGGGGTCGCATCCGGCAAAAGGAGAAGCGACATGAAACTGCATGAACTGCACGACAACCCGGGCGCAACCAAACGCCGTATGCGCATTGGCCGTGGTCCGGGCTCCGGCAAGGGTAAAACCGGTGGCCGTGGTATCAAGGGTCAGAAGTCCCGTTCGGGTGTGGCCATCAAGGGCTACGAAGGCGGCCAGATGCCGCTCTACCAGCGTCTTCCCAAGCGTGGCTTCAACAAGCCGAATCGCAAGGAATACGCTGTGATCAACCTCGGTCTGATCCAGAAGTTCATAGACGCCGGCAAAATCGACGCCAAGGCAGAGATCACCGAAGATGCGCTGATCGCCTCCGGTGCTGTTCGTCGCAAGCTCGACGGTATCCGCGTTCTGGCCAAGGGCGAGTTCTCCGCCAAGGCGACCATCTCTGTGACCGGTGCGTCCAAAGGCGCCATCGAGATGGTGGAAAAAGCGGGCGGCACCCTGTCCGTTGCGGCGGCCGCAGCAGCTGAATAACAGGTTGTGGTGCGGGTGATCCGCACCTACATCTCCTGTAAGATTTCCTTGCCGCCGCCAGCCGGACATCCGGTTTGGCGGCGCATTCATGAATAAAGAGCGAGCCCAATATGGCATCAGCAGCAGAGCAAATGGCAGCCAACATGAGTTGGGGGGCCTTCGGCAAGGCCACTGAACTGCGCCAGCGAATCCTGTTCACCCTGGGCCTTCTGATCATCTACCGTCTGGGCACATTCATCCCGGTTCCGGGTATCGATGGCGCGGCCCTGCGATCCTTTATGGACGACGCCGCGGCCGGCATTGGCGGCATCCTGTCGATGTTCACCGGCGGCGCGTTGGGCCGCATGGGTATCTTTGCCCTCGGTATCATGCCCTACATCTCCGCCTCGATCATCATTCAGCTTCTGGGTTCCATGTGGGAGCCGCTCAAGCAGTTGAAGAAAGAGGGCGAGCAGGGCCGCAAGAAGCTCAACCAATACACCCGCTATTTCACGGTCATTCTGGCGACGTTCCAGGCCTACGGCTTGGCGCGCAGCCTCGAGGCCGGTGAATTGGCCTCGAACCCGGGCCTCTATTTCCAGGCGGCCTGTGTGATCACCCTCGTCGGTGGCACTATGTTCCTGATGTGGCTGGGCGAACAGATCACAGCGCGTGGGATCGGCAACGGCATCTCGCTGATCATCTTTGTCGGCATCATTGCCGAAATCCCCGCAGCCTTGGCTCAGTTCCTGACGACCTCGCGCCAGTCCGGCGACGCCATGACCATCATTCTGGTGATCATCATGGTGGTCGTGACGCTGACGTTCGTGGTGTTCATGGAGCGGTCGCTGCGCAAGATCCACATCCAGTATCCCCGCCGCCAAGTGGGTATGAAGGTCTATGACGGTGGTTCGTCCCACCTGCCGATCAAGGTTAACCCGGCGGGCGTTATCCCGGCGATTTTCGCCTCGGCTCTGTTGCTGCTGCCGACGACGATCTCGACCTTCTCGGGTGGTGACAGCGGTCCGGTGATGTCGACGATCCTCGCCTACTTTGGCCCCGGTCAGCCGCTCTACCTGATCTTCTTTACCTCGATGATCGTGTTCTTCACCTACTTCTACACCCGTGAAGTGGCGTTCAAGACCGACGAGGTGGCCGACAATCTCAAGAACCAGAACGGCTTTGTTCCGGGTATTCGTCCCGGCAAGCGGACCGCGGAATACCTCGATTATGTCGTGACGCGTGTTCTTGTTCTTGGTTCGGGGTATCTGGCGCTGGTCTGCCTGCTGCCCGAGATCCTCCGGTCACAGCTGTCGATCACCTTCTACTTCGGCGGAACGTCGATCCTGATTATCGTGTCGGTTGGCATGGACACGATCCAGCAAGTGCAGTCTCATCTGCTCGCCCATCAATACGAAGGGCTTATCGAGAAATCGCAACTGCGCGGCAAGCGCGGCGGCAAAGCAAGACCCAAAGGACCGACGCGCCGATGAATATTATCCTTCTTGGGCCCCCGGGGGCCGGCAAAGGCACACAGGCTCGCATCCTCGTCGAGGGCCGCGACATGGTGCAGCTCTCCACTGGCGACATGCTTCGTGAGGCGCGGTCTTCCGGATCCGAAATGGGCAAGATCGTGGCCGACGTCATGGATCGGGGCGATCTCGTCACCGATGAGATCGTCATCGGACTGATCCGCGAGAAGCTGACGACCGGGACCGCTCCGGGTGGCTATATCTTTGACGGGTTCCCACGCACTCTGGCGCAAGCCGATGCCTTGGGCGCTCTGCTTGACGAGCTGGGTGAGACGCTGGATCACGTCGTTGAAATGCGCGTCGATGACGAGGCTCTGGTGGCCCGCATCACGGCCCGCTCCACCTGTGGCGATTGCGGTGAGGTCTACAACGATCAGACCAAACCCATTCCGGCTGACGGCAAGTGCACCAACTGCGGCGGCACCGATTTCAAGCGTCGGGCAGACGACAACGAGGAAAGCCTCAGAACCCGGCTTCTCGCCTATTACAAGCAGACCTCGCCGCTGATCGGCTACTACTACGCCAAGGGCGATCTGCGCAGCGTCGACGGCATGGGCGAAATGTCGGCCGTTTCCGGCGAGATCTCTTCGGTCCTCGACTCCTGATCTGCGGCGGGCAGGGCGCACTCATGCGCCCCGTCTCACACCGGAACCAGGTGGAGGAAATGCGAAGGGCGCCCGGTGTTTTGGCGCTCCCGTCCCAAACCTCTTGACAGGGGGTTGACCCTCAGGGCCTGACCCCATAATTAGCGCCATCCCCATTGGGAATCATTTTTGCTTTTTGGGTCGCCCCCAGCGAGCAGATCACCTCGATATGACGGCGGCCCGTTGGGAAAACCATCGGGCCTCAGTTGTGAAAAAAGGTTCCGGCATGACGGAATCGCAACGAAAAGGAATACAGCCTTGGCACGTATCGCCGGCGTTAACATCCCCACGGGCAAGCGGGTCCCTATCGCGCTGACCTACATCACCGGAATCGGCAACACGACCGCTCAGCAGATCTGCGACAATGTCGGCATCGACCTGTCGCGTCGCGTCAATGAGCTGTCGGACAGCGAAGTTCTGGCCATCCGCGAATACATCGATGCCAATCTGAACGTCGAAGGCGACCTGCGCCGCGAGACCCAGATGAACATCAAGCGTCTGATGGACCTCGGCTGCTACCGTGGCCTGCGTCATCGTCGTAACCTGCCCGTTCGCGGTCAGCGTACTCACACCAACGCACGCACACGCAAGGGCCCTGCAAAGGCCATTGCTGGCAAGAAGAAATAAGGAGGCTCCGACATGGCACGTGATACCCGTCGCGGAGGCAAGAAGAAGGTCTCCAAGAACATCGCCGCCGGTGTGGCGCATGTGAATTCCAGCTTCAACAACACCAAGATCCTGATCTCGGATGTGCAAGGCAACGCAATTGCCTGGTCGTCCGCCGGGACCATGGGGTTCAAAGGCAGCCGGAAATCCACACCCTACGCAGCTCAGATGGCTGCCGAGGACGCTGGCAAGAAGGCACAAGAGCACGGCGTGAAGACCCTCGAGGTCGAAGTGCAAGGCCCCGGTTCCGGCCGTGAGAGCGCCCTGCGCGCACTGGCCGCCGCCGGTTTCAACATCACCTCGATCCGTGATGTGACCCCGATGGCCCACAACGGTTGCCGTCCGCCGAAGCGCCGCCGCGTCTAAGCCGATCCGAACCAGTCGGGGCCTGTGCAATGGCACATGGCCCCGATCCGTCATTTTGAAACCTCGAGAGTTCGTCCGGTCGGACATGCCAGACGAACAAGAATGGAGGGACGCATGATCCACAAGAATTGGGCCGAACTGATCAAGCCGACACAGCTTGAAGTGAAGCCGGGAAATGACCCTTTGCGGCAGGCTACCCTGACTGCCGAGCCGCTGGAGCGTGGCTTTGGCTTGACGCTGGGCAATGCCCTGCGCCGGGTGCTGATGTCGTCCCTTCAGGGTGCCGCGATCACGTCGGTGCAGATCGACAACGTGCTGCACGAGTTTTCGTCCGTGCCGGGCGTCCGCGAGGACGTGACCGACATCGTGCTGAACCTCAAGGGCATCGCGATCCGCATGGAAGTGGAAGGCCCGAAGCGTCTGACCGTGCAGGCCACCGGCCCCGGTCTGGTGACCGCCGCCGACATTTCCGAATCCTCCGGCATCGAAGTGCTGAACAAGGATCACGTGATCTGCCACCTCGACGATGGCGCGTCGCTTTACATGGAGCTGACCGTCAACACCGGCAAGGGCTATGTCTCGGCTGACAAGAACAAGCCCGAGGATGCGCCTATCGGCATGATCTCGATCGACGCGATCTACTCGCCGGTCAAGAAGGTGTCTTACGACGTGCAGCCGACCCGCGAAGGTCAGGTGCTCGACTATGACAAGCTGACCATGAAGATCGAAACCGACGGTTCGCTGACGCCGGATGACGCCGTGGCCTATGCCGCTCGCATCCTGCAAGACCAGCTGTCGATCTTCGTCAACTTCGACGAGCCGGAATCGGCTTCTGCCGGGTCCGAGGACGACGGTCTGGAGTTCAACCCGCTTCTGCTCAAGAAGGTGGACGAGCTCGAATTGTCCGTTCGTTCGGCAAACTGCCTGAAGAACGACAACATCGTCTACATCGGCGATCTGATCCAGAAGACCGAAGCCGAGATGCTTCGCACGCCGAACTTCGGCCGCAAGTCCTTGAACGAGATCAAGGAAGTGCTGTCGGGCATGGGCCTGCACCTCGGTATGGACGTCGAGGATTGGCCGCCAGACAACATCGAAGACCTGGCCAAGAAGTTCGAAGACCAGTTCTAAGACTTCGGGGCGGTTGGTTTGCGCCAGCCGCCCCAGACCATCCCGGGCAATCCCGCCCCAATAACGCGGCTGACACGCATCAGACCGCCGCACAAAGCATAACACTCTAGGAGATATCAAATGCGTCACGCCAGTGGTTACCGCAAACTCAACCGCACCCACGAACACCGCAAAGCCATGTTCGCAAACATGGCCGGCTCGCTGATCGAGCACGAGCAGATCAAGACGACCCTGCCGAAAGCCAAAGAGCTGAAGCGCGTCATCGACAAGCTCGTCACTCTCGGCAAGCGCGGCGATCTGCACGCCCGCCGTCAGGCTGCTTCGCGTCTGAAGCAGGACCAGCACGTCGCCAAGCTGTTCGAAGTCCTCGGCCCCCGCTACGCAGAGCGTCAGGGTGGCTATGTCCGCGTTCTCAAAGCTGGCTTCCGTTACGGCGATATGGCTCCGATGGCGATCATCGAATTCGTCGATCGTGACCGTGACGCCAAGGGCGCGTCCGACAAGGCCCGTCTCGAGGCCGAAGAGGCCATGGACGACTGAGGTCTTCCGATTTGAAATTCCGAAAGGCCTCGCCCCGGCGGGGCCTTTTGCTTTTCAAATCTGTCGCGTAACCCGCTGGCCCTTTCCTCACCATCCTTGCAGGCATAGTCTCTCGTCATGGCTGATCTCTTTGACAGCGCCGCCTCTGCGGCCGACACCCCTTCGCTGAACCGCCCCTTGGCGGATCGCTTGCGTCCGGCCAAGCTGTCGGACGTGATCGGGCAGGGGCAGGTGCTGGGCCCGGAAGCGCCGCTCGGCACGATGCTGTCGTCGGGATCGTTGTCATCGCTAATCTTTTGGGGGCCGCCCGGCGTGGGCAAGACCACCATCGCCCGCCTTTTGGCGGACGAGACAGATCTGCATTTCGTTCAGATCAGTGCGATCTTCACCGGCGTCCCTGACTTGCGTAAGGTCTTTGAAGCTGCGCGTATGCGCCGCCAGAACGGCAAGGGCACCTTGCTGTTCGTGGACGAGATCCACCGCTTTAACAAAGCCCAGCAGGACGGTTTCCTGCCCCTGATGGAAGACGGGACGATCCTGCTCGTCGGGGCGACGACCGAGAACCCCTCGTTCGAATTGAACGCCGCTCTTCTCAGCCGGTCGCAGGTGCTTGTCCTGACCCGGTTGGATCACGACGATCTGGAGCTCTTGGCGCAGCGGGCCGAGACGGAGCTGGGCCGGCCGCTGCCTCTCGAACCGACCGCTCGCAGGGCGCTGCTCGACATGGCGGACGGTGATGGCCGGGCGCTGTTGAACCTGATCGAACAGGTGGCCGCTTGGAAACCGCAGGGCCAGCTAAACACCGATGCCTTGACCAGCCGGCTGATGAAGCGCGCCGCGAAATACGACAAATCGGGCGATGAGCACTACAATCTGATCTCGGCGCTCCACAAGTCGGTCCGTGGGTCGGACCCGGACGGCGCCCTTTATTGGTTCGCACGGATGCTCACGGGCGGGGAAGATCCGCGCTATCTGGCGCGTCGTATCACGCGTATGGCTGTCGAGGATATCGGTCTGGCCGATCCGCAGGCCCAGACCCTGTGCCTGAATGCATGGGAGACTTACGAGCGATTGGGCAGCCCAGAAGGCGAGCTGGCTCTCGCGCAAGCGGTCACCTATCTCGCCCTTGCGCCCAAATCCAACGCCGCCTACGTCGCCTACAAGGCCGCGATGGCCGCCGCCAAGGCGACGGGCTCCGAGCCGCCGCCCAAGCACATCCTGAACGCGCCGACATCGCTCATGAAGGATCAGGGCTACGGCGCGGGCTATGCCTATGATCATGACGCCGAGGATGGATTTTCAGGGCAGAACTACTTTCCCGATGGCATGGAGCGTGGTGCCTACTACGTTCCGGTCGACCGCGGGTTCGAGCGTGACCTGAAGAAACGGGTCGATTATTTTGCCGGATTGCGCGCGAAACGGGGCAAGAATTGACATCCGGGGCAGAGGGGGCCAAGGGGAGCGGATGATATTGGCCTTTCTTCAAGTCGCCCTCGGTGGCGCCGTCGGTTCCGCCCTGCGCTTTGGCGTGGGGCTGTTGGTGTTGCGTGCCGCGACGCCGGGTTTTCCGTTGGCGATCCTGACCGTGAATATTCTCGGCTCCTTTGCGATGGGCCTTTGTGTGGTCTGGTTGGCGCAGCGTGGCCTGACCGCATGGCAGCCTTTGGTCATGACCGGGCTGTTGGGCGGGTTCACCACCTTCTCGGCCTTCTCGCTGGAGACGTTCACGTTGTTCGAACGCGGGCAGATCGGAGCGGCGGCGCTCTATGTCGCCCTCTCCATCATTCTATCGGTCGGCGCATTGGCCGCTGGCGTAATACTTGCACGAGGGCTTTGGGCATGAGCGGCGTTCAGATACGGATTGTGGGCCCCGATGAGGGCGATCAGCGGCTGGACAGGTATTTGCGCCGGCTCTTTCCGCATCTGTCGCAGGGCCGTATCGAGAAGCTCTGCCGCAAGGGCGAGATTCGGGTCGATAGTGGCCGGGTGAAGTCCTCGACGCGGGTCGAGGTGGGACAATCGGTGCGCATCCCGCCGCTGCCCGACGAGGCGGAGATCACCGCGCAGGCCGTCAATCGGGCGATCAGCGCGGCCGATGCCAAGATGATCCAGTCCTGCGTGATCTACAAAGACGACCATATCATCGCGATCAACAAGCCGCCGGGCTTGCCGACGCAAGGTGGCACGGGCGTCGCCCGCCATGTGGACGGCTTGGCCGAGGCGCTTCGGTTCGGCTATGAGGACAAGCCTCGTCTGGTCCATCGCCTCGACAAGGACACGTCCGGTGTTCTTCTGCTGGCCCGCACCCGCACGATGGCGCGTGCATTGACCGAGAACCTCAAGCATCGCGAGACCCGCAAGATCTATTGGGCCGCTGTCGCGGGTGTCCCTCACCCCCGTGCAGGCACGATCAAATACGGTCTGGTCAAGGCACCGGGGCATGGCAAGGGCGGCGAGGGCGAGAAGATGCAGTGCATCCACCCCGCAGACGTCGACAAGACCGAGGGTGCCAAGCGTGCGACAACCGATTGGGCCGTTCTGACGGCTTTGGGCAGCCGGGCGTCTTGGGTCGCGCTGGTTCCGGTCACGGGCCGGACGCACCAGTTGCGCGCCCATATGGCCGAGATCGGACATCCGATCCTCGGCGACGGCAAATATGGCGGTTCCAGTCAGGAGAATCAGGGCGACGGCTGGGGGGCCGGACTCGGTGGCGAACTGAGCCGCAAGCTGCACCTGCATGCCCGCACCCTGATTATCGAACACCCCGAAACCAAGGCGGTGCTGCATCTGACTGCGCCGCTGCCTGAACACATGGAACGGACATGGGACTACGTGGGCTGGGTTGTCAGCCATGCGCCCGTCGATCCGTTCAATATGCCGGACTAGCCCACGACCATGAGCGATTGGAAAGCAAAACGATTCTGGAAATCCGTGTCGGTTGCCGAAGCCGATACCGGCTATGGCATCGCGTTGGATGGCCGCCCTGTGCGCAGCCCCTACAAGACGCAGTTGATCGTGCCGAGCCGGCCGATGGCCGAAGCGATTGCCGAGGAATGGGATGCACAGCAGGGCGTCATCAAGCCAGAGGAGATGCCGCTGACCCGCATGGCGAACTCGGCTCTCGACAAGGTCGCGCCGCAGAAGTCGGCTGTTCTGGCGCATCTGGCCGAATATGCGGAGACGGATTTGCTTTGTTACCGGGCCGAAACCCCGCCCGCCTTGGGAGAGCGTCAGTCCGCCGGCTGGGACCCGGTGTTGGACTGGGCGAGAGAGGCACTCGGCGCGCCGTTTCAGATCGGTCTGGGGGTCATGCCATTTGCCCAGCCCAGCGATGTCAGCGACCGTATCGGCGAGCAGCTCGCTCGATTTGACGACTTCGAATTGACCGGCCTGCACGATCTGATTGGCCTGTCGGGATCGGCGGTCTTGGGGCTTGCGGTGTCTCATGGGCGTTTGACGGGCGCCGAGGCGTGGGCGTTGTCGAGGATCGACGAGGACTGGCAAACCGAGCAGTGGGGCGTTGACGACGAGGCCGAAGAGATGGCTGCACTCAAGGCTGCCGGATTTTTGAGCGCCGAGCGCTTCTTGCGCCTTGCACGCGGGCAGACCGCCTGACGCATACGGAAATTCGCGAGAGAAATAGGCATATGCCGTTGCGAAACCGCTTCTCAATTGACCATACCGCCCTTGACCTTGAACGGTGAATCCGACCAAGGTTGCACTTGTCGGGGCCTGTTCGCAGGCTTTGCCGTTCAACATGATCCGGTCGGGCCAACCACTCGATCCGATTGGGTCAAACAATAATAGACTCCCCCGGAAAGTGGGGAGGAAACTCAGGAAGAGGTTTACGATGAAAAAAACCGTTTTTTTCGGTGCTGTGACTGTAGCTGGCCTTGCGGCCGGCCTGGCCAGCGCCGCCACTCTGGATGACGTCAAGGCGCGCGGCACTTTGAACTGTGGTGTGACCACTGGTCTCGCTGGCTTTGCCGCTCCGAACGCTGAAGGCGTTTGGGAAGGCTTCGACGTCGATCTCTGCCGCGCAGTGGCTGCCGCCGTTCTCGGCGATCCGATGGCCGTGAATTTTGTGCCCACGACGGGCCAGACCCGTTTCACGGCGCTCGCTTCGGGTGAGATCGACATGCTGTCGCGCGTGACGACCTGGACCTATAGCCGTGACACCGACCTGTCCTTCGAATTCGCTGGCGTCAACTACTACGACGGTCAGGGCTTCATGGTTCCGCGTGCGCTGGGTGTCTCCTCGGCCAAGGAACTGGACGGCGCGACCGTCTGCATCCAGACCGGCACCACGACAGAGCTGAACCTTGCGGACTTCTTCCGCAACAACAACATCAGCTACGAGCCGGTCCCGGTCGAGACCAATGCAGAAGGTCAGCAGCAGTATCTGGCTGGCGCCTGCGACGTCTATACCACTGACGCATCGGGTCTGGCTGCAACACGCGGCACCTTCGAAAACCCTGCCGACCACGTCGTTCTGCCAGAGATCATCTCGAAAGAGCCGCTCGGCCCTGTGGTCCGTCACGGTGACAACGAGTGGGGCGACATCGTCCGCTGGACGCTGAACGCTCTGGTCGCCGCAGAAGAACTGGGTGTGACCTCCGAGAACGTGGCCGAGCTGGCCGCTGCTCCGACCGACAACCCGGAAATCAACCGTCTGCTTGGCACCGAAAGCGAGCTTGGCGCGATGATGGGTCTCGATGCCGACTGGGCCGTGCGTGCGATCTCCGCCGCCGGTAACTACGGTGAGATGTTCGAAACCAACATCGGTGAGAGCACCCCGATCGGTCTGGCTCGCGGCCTGAACGCGCAGTGGACCGAGGGTGGTCTGCAGTACTCGCCGCCGTTCCGCTAAGATGAACTGGAAGGGGCGCAGGGAAACCTGCGCCCCTTTCCAATAGAACGACGCGATACGCGCAAAAAGGTTGCCATTCAGGCACAGTCGGAACAACCGGCGTGACACTGACAGCATCCATCTCCGGGGAGATAACACATGACGTCCTTGACGGACCCACACAAGCCGGCGTTTCGGCTCAGTCAGCTCATTTACGATACTCGGTACAGATCCATGACCATTCAGGTCGTGGCGATGATTCTGCTCCTCACTGCGTTTGGCTGGCTCATCAACAACACGGTCGAGAACCTCGGCGCTCTGGGCAAAGATTTTGACTTCAGCTTTCTGGGCAGTCGGGCCGGCTATGACATCAACCAGATGTTGATCGAATACGACAACTCGATGACCCACGGTCGGGCAGCGCTTGTCGGTATTCTCAACACCCTGCTGGTTGCGTTTCTCGGTTGTATCACGGCGACGATTATCGGTGTTTTTGTTGGGGTTTTGCGTCTGTCGAAGAACTGGATCGTCTCTCGTCTCATGGCGGTCTATGTCGAAGGCTTTCGAAATGTGCCGCTGCTGCTCTGGATTATTCTGATCTATGCGGTGATGTCGGAATCGATGCCGCGCCCGAACGACTTCCGTGGCGAAGACCCGTCCGCATCTATGATCCTCGGCGATTCCGTGGCAATCACCAACCGCGGCATCTACATTCCGCGGATCGGTTTCTCGAATTCGCTGAGCGGGAACGAAGCCGTCGCGCCCATCGAAGGGGCCACGCCGTTGGCCACCGGTGCGATCGACTGGATACTCGTCTTTGGCGCGCTGGCGCTCAGTGTCATCGCCGTCCGGTATGTCCGCAAGAAGGCCACCATCACGCAAGAAGCGACAGGTGTGCGGCCGACGACCTGGTACTGGCAAATTGCCATTCTGGTGATTCCGGTCCTGATCGTGAGCCTGTTCCTGGGGCTGACGTTTTCATCGCCCTACCTGAAGGGCTTCAACTTCACCGAAGGCACGCATCTGCGCAACTCGCTGATCGCGCTCTGGATCGCCTTGTCGCTCTATACCGGTGCGTTCATTGCCGAGATCGTTCGGTCGGGTATCCTGTCGGTTTCGAAGGGCCAGTCCGAGGCGGCGTTTGCGTTGGGTCTGCGACCGAGCTGGACGATGAACCTCGTCATCCTGCCACAGGCTTTGCGGGTGATCATTCCACCGCTCATCTCGCAGTTCCTCAACCTGACCAAGAACTCCTCCCTCGCCATCGCCGTGGGATATATGGACGTTCGGGCCACGTTGGGCGGCATCACCATCAACCAGACGGGACGTGAGTTGGAGGGGATGCTCTTGCTGGGCCTGTTCTACCTCGCGCTCAGCCTGCTGATCTCGAGCTTGATGAACGTCTACAACAACTCCAAAAAGCTGAAGGAGCGCTGAGATGTCAGATACACATGCGCAAACTGTCAGCTATGTGCGGGACACCATGTTGCCGCAAGCTGAACCCCCGCTGCGGGACAAGGGCGCGGTCAAATGGATGCGCGAGAACCTGTTTTCTTCTTGGCTGAACGCAATCTTGACGGTGCTGTCGCTCTTCGTCGTCTACTGGATCGTGAGCCACCTCTATCCGTGGTTCGCCAACTCGGTGTGGCGGGCCGGCTCTCTGACCGAATGTCGGGAGATCCGTGACGCCACGGTCGGATCGGACGCGCCATCGGCCTGCTTTGCCGTGATCGCAGATCGCTGGCAGCAGCTTTTGTTCGGCTTCTACCCCAAGGAATATTACTGGCGTCCCGTTCTGGCGCTGGTCGTGTTCCTCGTGTCACTCTGGCCGGTCTTGTTCGACAATGCTCCGCGCAAGATGCTGTTCTTTACGCTCGCGGCGCCCTTCATCATGTTTGCCCTGCTTTGGGGCGGACCGATCTGGGGGCCACTGTTCGTCGCGCTCGGATTTGTGCTTGGCTATTTCGCCTATGAGCTGGTGAACAAGTCCGCCGGGCCGCTTGCCGCGACTCTGGCTGCGATAATCCTGCCGCTTCTGTATTGGTTCTATCTTGTCGGACCACTGGCCGGCCTGTTCAGTTCCGTTGCCCCGATCGGGTTCGAATACGTCGATTCAAAGGATTTCGGCGGATTTACCTTGTCGGTTGTGATCGGCGTGGCCGGGATCGTCCTTTCGCTGCCCTTGGGGATCCTTCTGGCGCTTGGGCGCAGCTCGGACCTGTTCCTGATCAACAAGGTCTCCGTCGGCTTCATCGAGATCATCCGAGGCGTGCCTCTGATCGTGTGGCTCTTTACCGCATCGCTGTTGCTGAACTACTTCCTGCCGCCGGGGACGAATTTCGACCTCATGCTGCGGGTCATCATCATGGTGACGCTGTTCTCTGCGGCCTATATCGCAGAGGTGGTGCGCGGCGGCCTGGCAGCCCTGCCCAAAGGGCAATACGAGGCGGCTGACGCGCTGGGTCTGGATTACTGGAAAGCCATGCGGCTGATCATCCTGCCGCAGGCTCTCAAGATCTCGATCCCGGGCATCGTGAACACCTTCATCGGACTGTTCAAGGACACCACGCTGGTCGTCTTTATCGGCCTGCTCGACCCCATCGGGCTTACCAACGCCATTCGGGCTTCGACCGACTGGAATGGCGTCTACTGGGAGCTCTTCGTTTTCATCGGCCTGATGTTCTTCATCTTCTGCTTCAGCATGGGCCGCTATTCCCTCTATCTGGAGAAAAAACTCCAGCGCGAACACCGGTAAGGAGACCAGATATGTCAGACATCGTAACCGAGCGTGACATCGACCGGAGTCATATGACCGTCTCCGACGAGGTGGCCATTCAGATCGATCAGATGAACAAGTGGTACGGCACGTTCCACGTGCTGCGCGACATCAACCTGACGGTGTACCGTGGCGAGCGGATCGTGATTTGCGGGCCTTCGGGCTCTGGCAAATCGACGCTGATCCGCTGCATCAACCGACTGGAAGAGCATCAGGCCGGCAGCATCGTGGTGGACGGCACGGAGCTGTCCTCCGACCTCAAGAATATCGACAAGATCCGGTCCGAGGTCGGGATGTGCTTTCAGCACTTCAACCTGTTCCCGCATCTGACGATCCTCGAGAACTGCACGCTTGCCCCGATCTGGGTCCGCAAGACACCCAAGAAAGAGGCCGAGGAAATCGCCATGCATTTCCTCCAGAAAGTGAAGATCCCCGAGCAGGCGGACAAGTATCCGGGCCAGCTGTCCGGTGGTCAGCAGCAGCGTGTGGCGATTGCGCGCTCGCTGTGCATGAAGCCCCGGATCATGTTGTTCGACGAGCCGACCTCGGCGCTCGACCCGGAGATGATCAAGGAGGTGCTCGACACCATGATCGAACTGGCCGAAGAGGGCATGACCATGCTCTGCGTGACCCACGAGATGGGCTTTGCCCAAGCGGTTGCGAACCGGGTGATCTTTATGGATCAGGGCCAGATCGTCGAGCAGAACGAGCCGAAGGAATTCTTCAACAATCCTCAGTCGGACCGGACCAAGTTGTTCCTGAGCCAGATTCTGGGCCACTAGCGCCGGAAATTGAGTTTTCTTGCCAAGATGAAGGGGGGAGCGGCTGCGCTTTCCCCTTTTTCGTGGGCTAGCTGTGAAGGTCGCCTGGAATTGCGAAATCGATGCAGGTTCCGCTACCCGGGCCGACCTCGGACCACTTGTCCGTGTCGAAGGTGATCACCGCCACGGCACAGGTCGGGTAGTCGCTGTAACGCTCATGCTGGGGCCGAACGCGCACGATGCCGCTGGCCATGCCACCGATGCCGGGGTTGTGACCGAACATCGCCACGCACCGCCCGGTCGCCTGCTGGAGCGTGTCGAGAATGGTGAAGGGGGCGGCGTGATAGAGCTTGTGCAGATAGGTGATCTGCGGCTTGTGATCCCATTCCGACAGCATCAGAGCCAGTGTCTCGGCCGTGCGCGCCGCGTCGGAGCACAAGACTTGGTCCGGCACGTGCCCGAGGCTTTGCAGCCATCGTCCCATCTGTGGCGCCGTCCGCCGCCCTCTTTCGTTCAGCACCCGTTGGTGATCGTCACCGAACGGATTGTCCCAGCTGGATTTGGCGTGACGGACGAGGATCAGTTTGAGTGTCATACCGGGTGAAACGCCTTCATGTGAAAGGACGACTGCGCCGCGCCGCGCCGGCCAGCGCCTACCGGGCAAGCTCGCCGGACCAGACATCCGCCGCCGTGACAGACTGCGCCGGCGCTGGTCGTGAGCCAGCGTTTGCAGGCAGGCACGTCATAGCCGTCGGGTGTAAGGGCATCGACGGGGCAGGCCGTCGTGCAGGGGCGTTCCATGCAAGTCTCGCAGGGCGCCTTTGCCTCGATCGAAGCGTGGGTTTCTGCGATTCCGATTGCCCCTCGGAACGAGATGAACAGGCCCGCGACATCGTGCACCAATAGACCAACCGGCGAAGACCAGCACCGTCCCGAGCGCAGGGCCCATGTCAGGAAGGGCCTATAGGGCGGACCGCCGAAGGGAAAGTAGGCTTTGGTGTCTAGCTCGCAAGCGATCCCTCCGATTGCCTTGCGCGACCATCTGTCAAGCGCGTCGGGCGCGCCGTCGTTGTATTCCGCAGTTTCGGTAAACATTGGCCAGAACCTGGGTTCGTCGGGGGCCAGCAGCACGATGGATTTGATCGACGGGGGCAGACCGTCTTCGGGAGCGGCAGGCGCGACACCTGCAACCATGAGGCCTGCTGTGGCGGCCCGAGGAAGTATGTCGTTCAGACCTGCCGTCACGCGCCGCGCGGCCTGACGCGCGATTCCGTCGATCGAATGATGGACCCTGCACCATGTTCGGTGAACAGTTCGAGCAGGCTGGCATTTGGCAAGCGACCGTCGAGGATCACGACGGCCCGGACGCCCGCGTCGAGGGCGGCGAGGGCGGTCTCTGTCTTTGGGATCATGCCACCGGCGATCACACCTTTAGCGATCATCTCCCGAACCTGTTCGGGGCTCAGCTGAGTGACGATTTCGCCGGTCTCGTCCTTGACGCCGGGGACATCGGTCAACAGCAAAAGTCGGTCGGCCTGCAGCGCACCCGCGATGGCGCCGGCGGCTGTATCGCCATTGACGTTGAAGGTTTCGTTCTGGTTCATGCCGGTGGCCACAGGGGCCACGACCGGGATAATCCCGGCCTTGAACAGATCGCGAAGCACCTGCACGTTCATTTCGCAGGGCCGACCGACGAAGCCGAGTTCCGGATCGTCCGGCTCTGCCACCATCAGATCGTCGTCCTTGCCAGACAGGCCCACGGCGCGCCCGCCTTCGTCCATGATGGCCTGAACGATCCGCTTGTTGACCAGACCGGTGAGCACCATCTCGACGACCTCGACGGTCGCCTTGTCCGTCACCCGCTTGCCGCGCACGAAATCTGATTTGATTCCCAGCTTTCCGAGCATTTCGTTGATCATGGGGCCGCCGCCATGCACGACGACAGGGTTCACGCCGACCTGCCGCATGAGCACGACATCACGGGCAAACTCGGCCATCGCGGCCTCGTCGCCCATCGCATTGCCGCCGAACTTGACCACGACGATCGCCCCGGAATAGCGCTGCATATAGGGGAGCGCCTCAGAGAGCGTCCGGGCTGTCGCCAACCAATCACGGGTCATGTCCTGCTTCCTCATGGCTTGCCACACCTTTGCTTTTCGGGGTCAGTCTATGCTGGCAATGATTGCCCTTAAAGTCGATATTCCGTCGCCCTTTTCCGAAGAGGTCAGCACGATTTCCGGGAAGGCCGCCGGGTGGCGGGTCAAGGCCGCACGCGTCGTCGCAAGGGACTTCTCGAGATCGGAGGCCTTGACCTTGTCGGTCTTGGTCATGACGCATTGGAACGTCACGGCGGAACGGTCCAGAAGCGACATGATCTCTTCGTCGACGGCCTTTGCGCCATGCCGCGCGTCGATCAGCACGAAGACGCGGCGCAGTGTCGGGCGACCGGACAGGTAGGATTTGAGCAGCCGCTGCCATTTCTCGACCACCGGCAGGGGCGCGTTGGCAAAGCCATAGCCGGGCAGGTCGACCAGATAGAGCGCGTCCTGCACGGTAAAGAAGTTGATCTCTTGCGTGCGGCCGGGAGTGTTCGACGCGCGCGCGATAGCCTTGCGCCCGGTGACGGCATTGATCAGGCTCGATTTGCCGACATTGGAGCGCCCGGCAAAGCAGACTTCGATGCGGTCCGATGGCGGCAGACCGTCCATCGCAACGACGCCTTTGAGGAATTCCACTTCGCCTGCAAAGAGAAGGCGGCCCTTTTCGGTGGTTGCGGCGTCGGGGTCTTCAACGATTGGGAAGGGTAGGGCCATCATGCGTGCTCCAGCCGGTCACCGGTGCGCACTTCGCCCGAAGCGATGACTTCGGCGTAGACCCCGAAATCAATATGCGCCCAGTTGTCTTTGAGAATTGCCAAGGTGTCGACATCGACGGCACCGGTTTCGGGATTGCCCCGGGTGGCATTGCAACGTCTGATCCGGTCGCGGATCACGATCCGGGCGGTGCCAAGCGTGAATTCGTGACCGATCCAATCGAATTCCGCCCATGCCTCTGGACCATCGAGCAGAATATTGCCGCGCCAGCGCAACGGCGAGAGCGCCTGTCCGGCAGCGCCTTCAACGGCACGATGCGAGGCCAGGTTCATCAGGCTGATCGAAGGATATGGTGAATCCGTCATTCCGCGCTCGGTGGCAAGGACCAGACGGTCCGGCTGCGCGGCCCTGTCGGGATCGACAAGCGCACGGGTCCAGTCGACGAAAACCTCGCCTTCCCTTGACGGATCAAACGTCAGGCTGGGGAGATCGGGATGCGTCACCGTCAGGTTGCCGTCGGACAGCGTCGTGATCTGGATGGCCTGTAGGGCAGGGGTCTTGGCTCCACGAGAGAAGTGGGCGCAGGGCACCCATTCCTGTCCGTCGGCGGCAGAGGTGTCGAGCGGCACAGCCCAGATGCGGTCGCCGGGGAGCGTCTGCCCTTTGGTCAGAGCCACGGACGCGATCTGCTCGCGCCCGTGGCTCTTGATCGGATGGCGCCAAATCGAGGCGACTTCGGCCATCACTTCTTGCCTTTTGGCGGGCTCGACTTGTTGGCCGCCGCGGGCTCTGACTTGCGGAAACTGCCGATGATGTTGCCAAACACGTCAGGCTTGTGACCGTTCAGACGCATGATGCTGTACTGTTGGACGAATGTGATCGTGTTGTTCGCGATCCAGTAGAGCACCAGGCCGCTGGCAAAAGAGCCCAGCATGAACATGAAGATCCACGGCATCCACGCAAAGATCATCTTTTGCGTCGGGTCGGTCGGCGATGGATTCAGCTTTTGCTGCATCCACATCGAAATGCCCAGAAGGATCGGCAGCACACCGAGGCTGAAGATGTAGAAGATCGACCCGATTTCCGGCGTTCCCCAAGGGGCAAGACCAAAGAAGTTGAGGATCGAGGATGGGTCCGGGGCGCTCAGGTCGCGAATCCAGCCGATCCAAGGGGCGTGCCGCAATTCAATGGTGACGAAGATCACCTTGTAGAGCGAGAAGAAGATCGGAATTTGCATCAGGATCGGCAAACAACCCGAAGCGGGGTTCACCTTGTTGTCCTTGTAGAGCTTCATCATGCCCTGTTGCATCTTCTGACGGTCGTCGCCTGCGGCTTCCTTGAGCTTTTCCATCTCTGGCTGAAGCTCTTTCATCTTGGCCATCGAGACCCAGGATTTCCACGCCAGCGGCAAGAGCAGCGTCTTGATGCACAGGGTCAGGAGCATGATCGACCAGCCCATGTTGCCGATGATCCCGTTCAGGAAGTGCAGGACAGCGAAGATCGGCTTGGTCAGGAAGAAGAACCAACCCCAGTCGATCGAATCGATGAAGCCTTCGACGCCGTCCTCTTGCTCATAGCTGCGGATCGTTTCCCATTCCTTGGCACCCGCGAAGAGACCCGTCTGGGTGCTTGCGGTGCCGCCGGGGGCCACGGAGACGGCCGGATAGACGGTTTCGGCGAGATACACGCCGTTGACCGAGCGGGCGACGGAGCGGAAACCCGTCCCGGGCGTCGGGATCAGGTTGGTCATCCAGTATTTGTCGGTGAAGCCGATCCAGCCATTCGCTTCGACTTCGCTGCGCTGCTCGTCGGTGCTGAGGTCGGGCAGATCGTCGTAGTCGATCTCTTCGAGGGTGCCGTCCGACATCCGAACGAGACCTTCGTGAAGGATGAAGAACGGCCGCGAGTCCGGCAGGCCATCGCGCCGGATCTGGCCGTAGGGGCGCAGAGACACCTGCGACCCCGTTGCGTTCTCGACCGACTGCTCGACTTCGAACAGATAGTTGTCGTCGACCGAGATCGTCTTGCGGAAGGTCAGTCCCGCGCCGTTGTCCCACACGAGGGTGACGGGCGTATCCGCCGTCAGGGTCGAGCCGCTTTCCAGCTCCCACAGCGTGTCGGGGTCGGGCACCTGGTCCTGATTGACACCGTCGACGGCCAGCCAGCCATGCACGGCGAAATAGGGCAGGGCATCCGCGCCCGGTGACAGGAGACGCACAAGCTCCGAGGTCGGGTCGAGCGTTTCGCGGTAGTCGGCCAGCGATAGGTCGTCGATCCGGCCACCTGCCAAGGTGATCGATCCGGTCAGCCGGGCCGTGTCGATGGCGATCCGGGCCGCCTCTGCTGCCGGTGCGCCAAGTTCGGCAACCGGCGCCGGGGCCGCCTCGGACCCAACCTGCGGGGCCAGCCCGTCAGAGACCGGCGCCGTGACCACTTGTCCGTCGGAATCGGTGACTGCCGGCGCTTGTTCCTCTGGGGGAAACAGGATGAACCACGTCAAGATCACCACAAAGCTGAGCGCCGTGGCGAGGATTAGGTTCTTGTTCTGATCGTCCATGAAAACCGCCTACTCCGCTGGTCTGTCCGTCGCGAGAAATACCAGGCCGGTTCAACAGGGGGAGGGGTCAAAGGTCAAGCGGTTTCGGTGCTTTTGTGTAGGTTTGGCAGGGTCTGATCGCGTGGTGCGGGCTGTCGGCCGGCTTGGATTAGATCACTTTGAGATGGCGCGCGGGGGGCGGGCTGTGACGGCTGAGGTAAGTCTCGATCCAGTCTTGCGTTTCAGCGAGCGGCATTGGCCGGGCAAGAGCAAAGCCCTGTATGTGGCCACAGCCCAGTTTCATCAGCATTTCTTGCTCCTCGGGGGTTTCAACCCCTTCAGCCAAGGTGTCGAGCCCCAGTCTATCGGCCATGGTGAGAATCGCGGAGACCATCTTCTGCTGTTCCGGGTCTTCGTCGATCCGGGTGACGAAGGACCGGTCGATCTTGATCCTTTCGATCGAGAACCGGCGGATCGAGGTGATCGAGGCATGGCCAGTGCCGAAATCATCGAGATCGAGGCAGCACCCCAGCCGGGCCAGACTCGCCAGATTGCGGATCACCACGTCGTCAGACCGACTTGCGACCACCGTTTCGAGCACTTCGACAACAAGGCGATCCGGGGTGAGGTCGAATTTGTCCAACTCCCAGCCGATCCGTTCCACGAGACGTGGATTGCAAAGCTCGTCGGAGGAGAAATTGACGCTGACGCGCGGCACGTCGATGCCGATATCATCCCAATATTTCAAGGCGGAAAGTGCTTCCGTCACCATCAACTCGCCCAGTCGATCCATCAGGCCTGCGTGTTCGAGCGCGGGCAGGAACTCGGCCGGGGGGATCAGTCCGCGCTCGGGATGATGCCATCGCGCCAATGTCTCGAAGCCGGTGATCGCCCCGGTCCCAATCGAGATTTGGGGTTGGTAGAAGGCCTTGATCTCGCCGTTTTCCAACGCATCGGCGACCTGCTCGGACAGGCTGTTGCGGCTCTTGATCCGGTCGCGCATGGCGAGCGAGTAGCTTCGAATGGCAGATGGTCCGTTGCGCTGCGCTTCGATCAATGCGGCCGTCGCTGCCTGCATCAGGCTCTCGCCGCTGGGATCGTTCAGGCGGGCGGCGAGGCTGAAGCCTACGGAGACGGTGACGTAAGCGTTTGTTCCCTCCACGGAAATCGGCTCCGCCACGCTGCGCTGAATGCGGCCGGCCATCTGGATGACGACCTCTAGATCGAGGCGGCGCACCGGACTGAGCGCGATGGCGAAGGTGGAATTGTCGATCCGGGCCGGGATATCTGCGTCGCGCAGCGAGTCACAGATCCGCTCGGCGGTCACCTTCACGATCCGGTTGACCATGGCGTGGTCGTAGCGTTCCTCGACGAGCCGGAACTTGTCGATCTCGACCATGATGATTCCTGTCGACCAACCGAGGCGGCGGGACATGGCGAGGGCGAGGTTTGCGGCGTCCACGACGCCCTCCCGCTGGGTCAACCCGGTCAGAGCATCGCGATTCTTGTCGCCGTAGGTTCCGTCGGGCGGCAGGGCGAAGGCGAGCGTGACGGGAAACGCAAGCCCCACGAAAGCCATCGCCGTTTGCCCGCCGACCAGATAGGCTACAGCCAAAAGGATGGGAAAAAACAAGAGCATATGCGGCCGCTGAATGGACCGTGCAGTGCGCGAGGCGCGGGTGGAAACTTGATGTGTGGCGTGCAGAATCATTCCTGAAGGTCCCTAGACAGGGACCGTCAGACCCCGCGCAATCGACTTAGAACAGCGGGAAATCTACGATGTATTCTATGATCGCGAGGTTAATACCGCCGCAATATCAGATGATTTTCTCTGAATCGACCGTTCCGGGCTCTGTCCGGCGCATCAGGCCGGCAAAATCGAACAGCTTCGGATCCAGCAGGTGCGAGGGCCGGGCGTTCATCAGGGACCGGAACATCACCTGCCGGCGGCCTGGGCTGTTGGCCTCCCAACCGTCGAGGATCTGCTTGACCTGCTGGCGCTGCAATCCGTCCTGACTGCCGCAGAGATCACAGGGAATGATCGGGTAGTTCATCGCCTTGGCGAAACGCTCGCAGTCGGCCTCGGCCACATGGGCGAGCGGGCGGTAGACGAAGAGATCGCCTTCCTCGTTGACCAGCTTGGGCGGCATCGTGGCCAGCCGACCGCCGTGAAACAGGTTCATGAAGAACGTCTCGAGAATGTCATCGCGGTGATGGCCGAGCACGACGGCCGAGCAGCCCTCTTCCCGGGCAATCCGGTAGAGATTTCCGCGCCTTAGCCGCGAACACAGCGCGCAGAACGTGCGCCCAGCGGGCACTTTGTCCATCACGATCGAATAGGTATCGGCATACTCGATCCGGTGCGGCACATTCATCTTGGCCAAAAACTCAGGCAACACCGTCGCCGGAAACCCCGGTTGGCCCTGATCGAGATTGCAGGCCAGGATCTCGACGGGCAGAAGACCCCGCCATTGCAGCTCGTAGAGGGCCGCCAGAAGCGTATAGCTGTCCTTGCCACCGGACAGGCACACCAGCCATTTCGCGCCCGGTTCGATCATCCCGTATTGGTCGATCGCTTCGCGGGTGTCGCGGATGATCCGTTTCCGCAGCTTGCGGAATTCGGTGCTTTTGGGGGCACCGGAGAACAGCGGGTGGATGTCGTCGGGTTCGTCCAGCATGGCCCTTGCTCTAGTGGGTTTGGGTCGCGCGAACAAGCGGTTCTGCAACGCCCGCCACGCAACGGACATGACCGGAACCTTACTGCGCCGCCCGCCGAAACCGGCCGCGGTATGCCGTCGGTGCGACGTCGGTATGGCGTCGGTGTCGTTGTCTGCGCCGATCGTTAATCATCCAGCGCCGGTCTCGCAACGTATCCTGATAAAGGAGTTCTCATGCGACACTTTGCCTTCGCCGCTTTTGCCCTGCTTGCCGCCTGCACCGGCAAGCCGTCGTTCGACGATCCGTCGTTGAGCGATCAGGTTCTCAACCTCGAGGAGTTCTTCGAGGGCGATCTGGTCGCTTACGGCCAGTTTCAGGATGTGCTCGGCACCGTTCGCCGGTCTTTCGTCGTCGACATCCACGGCGATTGGGATGGCGAGACGCTGACCCTCACCGAGGATTTCGTCTATGAGGACGGCTCGACGGAGCAGCGCGTCTGGTCGCTGGTCAAGACCGGGCCGGAGAGCTGGCAGGGCACCGCCCCCGGCGTCATCGGTGTCGCGACGGGCGAGGAAAGCGGCGACCGGTTCAACTGGCGCTACGAAATCGATCTGCCGATCCCGAGCGCCGACGGCTCGGTCGAGACCATGCGCGTCAATTTCGACGATTGGATGTGGCAACTGAGCGAGGACCGCCTGTTCAACCGCGCCTATGTGCAGCGCTATGGCTTTGACATCGGGGACGTGAGCATTTCGTTCGAAAAGCTCTAGCGGCTCAATCGGGCACGTCGTCCACGCCGTGCCCGCCCCAAGGGTGGCAGCGCCCGATCCGTTTGGCCGCCAGCCAGCCGCCCTTGATGCCGCCGTGTTTCTGCAACGCCTCCAAGGCGTAGGCCGAACACGTCGGATCGTAGCGGCAGTTGAACCCGACCCACGGCGAGAACACCGCCCGGTAGGCGCGGACGGGCAGGGCAAAGAGGAAGGCGAGGGGGCTCATAGCCTGTGCACCCGCTTCAGCGCGGCGACGAGGTCTGCCTGCAGGGCGACGAAGTCGCGCTCGGCCGTGGCCCCGGCCTTGCCGACGAGCACGTAATCCCAGCCGGGCCGCCCGTGCGTCGGCAGCACCAGCCGCGCCGCTTCGCGCAGCCGTCGCTTCGCCCGGTTTCGCGCCACGGCGTTGCCGACCTTTTTCGAGCAGGTGTAGCCCACCCGCATACCCGAGGCGGGTTCGCTTTCGTCCCGTTTGCGGGCCTGAAAATGAAATCCGGGCGCGGCATGACGCAACCCGCGCGAGGCGCGCAGGAAATCCGACCGTTTGGTCATCACGACGGGTTTTTGCGCGGCGCTGGGCGCGGCCGCGGCGCTTTCGCTCGAGCCGCCGCCTGCGTCAGCGCACGAAAAAACCGCCCGCGGCGCCCGATCGGCGGGCGCTGTGCTGCCTGCCTTGGGTGCCACCGGCGGTGTCATTCGCTCAACCAACTGGCGCTCAGGCGCTCAGCTTGCTCCGGCCTTGGGCGCGGCGCGCGTTGATGATCTTGCGTCCGGCTTTTGTAGCCATACGCGAACGAAAGCCGTGACGCGCCTTGCGCACCCGGTTCGAGGGTTGGAACGTGCGTTTCATCGCGCTCTCTCCGTCAGTTGGGGCAAGCGGCATCCAATCGGATTCGCGGCCCAATACAATTCGAAGCCTGTCCTTAGACACGCCTCGCCAGCCTGTCAACGCACAGTGACCCGGAATCTTGCAACATTTGCCCATTCCGGGCCGATTGAATTGTTACAGTCACGTGATCAGACCCTTGCAACAGGGCCTTTGCCATCAAGCCGACGTGATCGCCCTATCTGTTCCGCCCGCGGGCGTCCATCTAACCGTCATGATACTCACAGCACACCGAGGCCCAAGGACATGACGGAAATGACCCAATCTCCCCCCAACCCGATCCTGAGACGTCTGCCTCTGATCGCGATTGTGGTCGCCGCCGCTCTGGGGGCGTATTTCCTGCGCGATGTGCTGACCTTCGACACCCTGCGCGATCAGCGCGAGACGTTGATCGCCTTTCGCGACGCGAATTACCTGCTGACCGTGCTGCTCTTCGTCGCGGCCTATATCGTGATCGTGGCGTTTTCGTTGCCCGGGGCCACCATCGCCACCCTGACCGGCGGTTTCCTCTTTGCCACGTTCCCGGGTGTGCTGTTCAACGTCACCGGGGCGACCCTCGGCGCGATCGGCATTTTCCTCGCCGCCCGCTGGGGCCTCGGAGAGCGCCTCGCCGCCAAGATGGAGGCCTCGCAGGGCACCGTCAAAAAGATCAAGGACGGGATCGACGAGAATCAGTGGTCGATGCTGTTCCTGATCCGCCTTGTTCCGGCGGTTCCGTTCTTTGTGGCGAATCTGGTGCCGGCTCTCGTGGGCGTGCCGCTCAACCGATTTGCGATCTCGACCTTTGTGGGGATCATGCCGGGCGCCCTGGTCTATACCTCGGTGGGCGCGGGGCTGGGCGAAGTGTTCGCCCGGGGTGAAACGCCGGATTTGGGCATTATCTTTTCGCCCGAGATACTGTTCCCCATCCTCGGCCTGTGTCTGCTGGCCGCTCTGCCCATCCTCATCAAAGCCGTGCGCGGCAAGAAAGGTCTCTGACATGCCCCGGATCGAAACGGATATTTGCATCATCGGCGCGGGCTCTGGCGGACTTTCCGTGGCGGCGGGGGCGGCCCAGATGGGCGCGAAGGTCGTCCTGATCGAAGGCCACAAGATGGGTGGCGACTGCCTGAACTACGGCTGCATCCCCTCCAAGGCCCTGATCGCCAGTGCCAAGCAGGCCTATGCCGTTGGTCACGGGGCCAAATTCGGCGTCGCCAACGAAGACGCGGATGTCGACTACGCCGCCGCCAAGGATCATGTCCACAACGTGATCGAGACCATCGCCCCGGTGGACAGCCAGGAACGCTTTGAGGGATTTGGGATCACGGTGCTGCGCGACTTCGCCCGGTTTATCTCGAAGACCGAGGTGCAGGCGGGAGACACCACGATCAAGGCGCGCCGGATCGTGATCGCCACCGGCTCTGGCCCCTTTGTGCCGCCGATCGACGGGCTGGACGATGTGACCGTCCACACCAACGAGACGATCTTCGATCTGCGCGACCGCCCCGAGCATCTGATCGTCGTCGGCGGCGGCCCGATCGGCATGGAGATGGCGCAGGCGCATCTGCGGCTTGGCTCCAAGGTCACGGTGATCGAGGGCGACAAGGCGCTGGGCAAGGACGATCCGGAAACCGCCGGCATCGTGCTCGACCGGCTCCGCGCAGAGGGCGTCGAGATCGTCGAGGGCGCGCAGGCCGAGAAGGTCTCGGGCAGCAAGGACGGCCCGGTGACGGTTCACACCAGTCAGGGCGATTTCACCGGGAGCCACCTGCTGATGGCGGTCGGGCGCAAGGTGAACCTCGACAAGCTCGATCTTGAGACCGGCGGCGTGGCTTATACCCGTGGGGGGGTCAAGGTGGACGCCGGGTTGCGGTCGACCACCAATAAGGCCGTCTACGCCGTGGGCGACGCGGCCGGTGGCCTGCAATTCACCCATGTGGCGGGCTATCATGCCGGCGTCATCATCCGGTCGATGCTGTTCGGGCTGCCCGCCAAGGCGAAGACCAGCCATATCCCTTGGTCCACCTATACCGACCCGGAACTGGCTCAAGTCGGCTTGACCGAAGCCCAGGCCAAGAAGAAGCACGGGGCCGCGCTGCAGGTGATCCGCACCGAGATGCACCATTCCGACCGCGCCCAGACCGAAGCCAAGACCACGGGTCTGGTCAAGGTGATGGTCGTCAAGGGCCGCCCGGTCGGTGCCTCGATCGCAGGCCCGCAGGCCGGCGAATTGATCGGCATGTGGGCGATGGCGATTGCCAACAACCTCAAGATGTCGGCAATTTCGAATACCGTGCTACCATATCCAACGCTGAACGAGATTAACAAACGCGCTGCGGGTGCCTATTTTAGCCCAAAGCTGTTCGACAGCGTGTGGGTGAAACGTGTGGTGCGGACCGTGCAGCGGTTCTTGCCGTAGAGGTGGAGGCAGAGAGACAAGGTATGGCGCGAAGGCCGCTCAATTCGCTCTCGGGTCGTTTCCTGATCCTGACGACGGTGTTCGTGATGCTCGCCGAAGTGATGATCTTTGTGCCGTCGATTGCCCGGTTTCGCGAGGATTACCTGAACGTCCGGCTGGAGCGCGGCCAGATCGCCTCTCTCGTTCTTCTGGCCGACGATATGATCGACGCCCAGCTAGAGCAGGAATTGCTCGAAAACGCTGGAGTCTACAACGTGGTGCTGCGCCGTGACGAGGTCCGCCAACTGGCGCTGTCGTCACCGATCCCGGAGCCGATCACCGCCAGCTACGATCTGCGTCAGGCCAACAGCCTGACCCTGATCGTAGACGCAATGCGTGTCCTGCTGACGCCGGAAAACCGGATCATCCGGGTGATCGGCAACCCGGTACAGGACGGCGGTCTGTTAATCGAAGTGACGATGGAAACCGAGCCGCTGCGCAATGCGATGCTCGACTATGGTCTGCGCATTCTGGCCCTGTCCGCGGTGATCTCGATTTTCACCGCGTCGCTGCTGTTTCTGGCGGTGCGCGCCCTGATCGTCCGCCCCATTCGCGGCGTCGTCGGCCATATGAAGAGCTATGCCAGCGCCCCGGAGGATGCCCGCCGGATCATCGTGCCGAGCGCCAAGGTGACCGAGTTGCGCGAGGCCGAGGCCGCCCTGCACGATCTGCAGACCCAGCTGACCGGTGCGCTCAAGCAAAAGGAACGTCTGGCCCAGCTGGGCGGCGCCGTCGCCAAGGTGAGCCACGATCTGCGCAACATCCTGACCTCGGCCCAGTTGTTCGTGGACCGGATCGAAGGCTCCGAGGATCCGCTCGTACGCCGCATGGCGCCGAAGCTGGTGGGCTCGATTCGCCGGGCGGTGAACCTGTGCGAAAGCACCTTGGCCTTCGGCCGCGCCGAAGAGCCGCCGCCCAGCTTGGCCCGTGTGCAGCTGGCCGACATCGTCGCCGACGTGATCGACAGCGAGCGCCTCGCCGCGGGCGAGCACGACCTGTCGTTCTCCGAGGATATCCCCGCTGGATTGACGATCCGGGCCGATGGCGAGCAGCTCTACCGCGTGCTGTCCAATCTGGTGCGCAATGCCCGTCAGGCGATCGTGGCCTCCGGCGATCCGGGCGAGATTTGCATCAGCGCCCAAGAGGACGACGAGGCATGGTGGATCCTGCTGACCGACACCGGCCCCGGCCTGCCCCCCAAGGCCAAGGAGCACTTGTTCCAGCCGTTTCAGGGCGGTGTCCGCAAGGGCGGCTCTGGCCTCGGTCTTGTCATCGCGTCGGACCTTTTGCGCGGCCACGGCGGCCAGCTCGAGCTGCGCCGTACCGGCCCGGACGGCACCGAGTTCGCGATCTGTCTCCCCAAGGCCAACCTGTCCTTGAACTCCGCCGCCGCAGAGTAGCGTCGCGGCCATTATTCTTCCGGTCTCGCGATCCCCAAGGGACGGAATGTTCCGCAATTCCAAGTTTCGCAAAGAACCTGCTTGCAAAGCCCGGCAGGCGGCGCTAAATCACCCGAACTCGCGGATTGGTAGCTCAGTTGGATAGAGTACTTGACTACGAATCAAGGGGTCGGGGGTTCGAATCCTCCCCAGTCCGCCACTTACCCTTTTTGATGAATTTGAATGGATCGCCTTAGGCGGCCTTTTTCTTTGTCCCGGGGGGTGGCGCCCACGCTCTTTTATTCTGCGTTATGTGCGACGGGTCAGTGCTCGTTCCTTCAATGGTTCCGAATACGGTAATTCTGAACGGCCCCGTCCGTTCAGCGGACCAAGTGGATTACCCGCGCCTTGAACGGGTCGTCGGCGACAATCGTGTCGTGGAGCTCAAGCCATTGCGAATGATGAAGATGGTGCCAGTCGGCGCGCTCTCGTCGCTGGCGCAGGGGCGCGCTACTTCGGAACGTAGGACCAAGGTCCGCCATTTGCGCACCGGTGAGCCGGACAAAATCCGACGTTTTCACCGAACGGGATTCAAACCGATCACGATTAAGCCAGCCGATAGTCACTGGGCCTTGGAGCTAGATTGCCGAAACGCCGATGAATATCGGGTGAAGCCAGATCAGGAACACAAAGGCTAAGACAGCGGCGCCAAGTCGCAGAGCCGCTCCTCCAACAGAGGCTGGCGCGTGGATGTAGGGGCCGTTTGCGACCTCGGTGTTGAGTCGATCCCAGGCATCGGGACCTATCTCGCGACGTCTGCGGCGATCGACCAGTGCGCGGCCGGCCACGGCAAAACCGCCGAGCACAGCGAATAGGACAGCATGGGCAAGATCGCCGTTGGGCAGGATATGCAGCGCCGCCCAGAGGCCCAACGCGATAAGGATGGGATGACGTCTCAGGCGCACGATACCCGGGCGGGTGGGGTCAAATGCATGATTGCGCGCGCCGCCGAACGAAAAGGGGTTTGGCCGGGCAATTGCGAATGCCAAGATCAGGCAGACCGCGAGCATGCCGAGGTGAACGAGATGGCGATGCCAAGCCATTTGCGCCCAGAGCTGCACGACGGGTGCTTGACCGGCGGACCAGATCAAAATTGTCAGCATTCCAACGGACAGCGCAGAGTAGCTGACGGCAAAGCCTATCGGACCGAGGACCGCAACGATGCGCGATTTGATCGAGGGTCTTACGGGCACTGAATGGGTGACGAAGAACAATCCGAAGATCGCTGCAAAGCCAAGCCAACTCATGAGGGTTTCGTCGTCTTTGGACGCGCAAGGGAGGACCCGTAGACCAGGACAAAGCCCGCAAATGCGGCAAACCACAAAACGCCCGAGAGCGTGACGAGGTCGGGGTAGCGGCCGGACAGCCAGCGTGCACCAACGGCTGCGAACAGACACAGATAGATGGCGACGGTCGGGGCGTTTGCGTGCAGGTCCTGCCCGGTGTGGCCCAGCGTCGCTCGTGTCATCACTGCAAGTGTCATGGCCCCGATTGCGCCGGCCATCCAGGCGTGTTGCGCCGCGGCCGATCCGTTTCCCCCAATGAGCACGTCGAGTGCGAGGCCAAACGCGCCTATGGGGATGAAGAGGTAGGCGACGTGCAGCACCCAGACCAGTGGTTCTGCGAAGGTGTGACGCCCCTGCCAACGCGTCAAACGCGCCGTGTGGAACACACCGAACACCAGCAGTCCAAGTGCTGTCGCCAGTGCGCTCGGGGCCAAGACCCATGATGCCAGAATCGGAAGGCTGACCAGCAGCGTCGCCCTGTCGAAGCGTTGCATCGGCGGGGCAGGCCGCGCCGGGCTATCGCGTGTAACCAGCCAGTTTCGCGTGAACGATGGAATGATACGCCCGCCGATGACCGCGATCATCATGATCGCCGTCCCGAGCCCGAGACGAAGACCGTAGCCCTGTGCGGCAACGATACCGCGTGCTGCCTCAAGGTGGAAAATGGCGTTTGCGAGTGTGAAGACCGCTAGAAGCGCAACGACCACAAGATTGTGCCAATTCTTCCCTGCAATGATTTCTTGCAGGATCAAACCGCTCAGGACAACTTGGAAGCCGAGGTCCAAGATCGGCGCCACGCCGACCGGCAGGTGGGCCGACAGAAAGATCGCAATGCGCCCCATGCACCAGAGCGCAAAAAGTGCCGCGAGTTTCCAGCCCACGATTGGCAGCCGGCCCGTCCAGTTCGGAACCGCCGTGAGCAGGAACCCCGCAAGAATCGCGCCGAGGTATCCGAAAAGAAAGGCATGGGCGTGCCAAGATACCGGGTCGAGCCGGGAGGGGATGGTGATTGTTCCCGACAGGGCCAGTATCCAGATGCACATCGCGCCGGCGACCCATGCGGATCCGAACAGAAAAAACGGGCGAAACCCGAAACTGAACAGCGCCGGCCCAGTCCAGGCTCGCATCTGTTCTGAAGAAGTTTGTGCCATTAGTCTGGTCCTTTTTCCGTCCCGATCCGACCTGACGCGGCGCCGTCTTGTGCACAGGTCGGCCAGTCTCGCTTTGCCGTGTGCAGCAATGTGGGACGAAAACGCCCTGCAACCTTCTCTTGGCCGGTCTCGGATTCGCATGTGGTTTCCCCCTGTCGCATTCTCTCCATCGCATCAGCAGGGCCACGGCTGTGCAGCGGGCTGAGATCGTGGACGAGTTCGGTGTTCATTGGGCGGGATCCTTGTCGGCGATTGTCATCAGGCGGCGGATATGCCGCGCGAAATACCAGGTGGCGGGCAGGCCGATCAGGCAGCCAAGACCAATCGACCAGGCGGTCGAGGCGACGGGGCCGCCGACCCAACTGAAGATCAGTGAGGCAAAGAACACGTTCACGGCCGCCGCACCCGCCCCGAAAGGATAGAGCGCCATGGCGATCTTGCCCGTCGACCACCCCTGTGCCGTCATGATCGGGCAACCAGCCTTTGCACGGCCACGAGCGCGGCGACCAGTGCGAGGCTGGCCAGGGCAAACCAGAATTCGGCCGTAGCGGATTGAGCCTGCGGGATCGGCCTGTCAAACCCATCCGCGGCACTTGCCGAGGCGAGAGTGCATAGCAGGCTGCCGAGGGGAAACAGAAATCTCATGTCAGTTCTCCTGTGTGAGGGTGCGGTAGATGTCGGGCAGCGCCCGGGTCAGCCGGTTGGCGTCCGGCAGTAGCGTGAAACCGCCGCGCCCGAAGATGCGGGCGAACCAGTCCTGCCCGTCTTCGTCGATGACGATGCCGTGCAGCGACAGTCCCGCGGTGCGGGCTTCGCGGACGGCCATGTGACTGTCTTCGATACCGTGCTGGCCCTCGTAGTGGTCCAGGTCGTTGGGCTTGCCGTCAGTCAGGACGATCAGCAGTTTGCGCGCACTTGGTTCATCGGAAAGCTGTGCGCTGACGTGCCGGATGGCGGCGCCGAGGCGGGTGTAGTGACCGGGCTTGAGCGCACCGATGTTGGCGATGGTTTCGGACGAGACCGGATCGTCGAAATCCTTGCAGCGTGTCATGAACACACGGTCGCGCCGCAGCGAGGAAAACCCCCAGATCCCCAAACGATCCCCGGCGGCGTCGATCCCGGTGGCAAGAGCGGCCATGGTGTGCCGCGCGACTTCGATCACGCTGGTGTCTCCGATGGCGGCTTCGGTGGAGCGGGAGTTGTCGATGAGGAAGGCCACGGACATATCGCGTTCGACCTGACGTGCGGATTGCCAGATACGGTCGGAACCTCGCCCCGTCGCGCGAAGGTCGGCCTGAGCGGTAAGTAGCGCATCGAGGTCGAGTTCGGCCCCGTCAACCTGGCGCGGTTGCAGGATGCGACGCGGGCGCAACGCCTCGAACTGGCGGCGGACTTCGCGGGTGCGTGCGGGGTCTGGCACGAAGGGGGTGCCGTCCGGTCGCGCGGGCGCATCCAGAACGCGGCAATGGTCGGCCATGTAGCTGCGGCTACGGTGGTTCCATTCGGGATAGGTGTGGATGCCCGACAGGGCCTCGTGGTCGGCGTCGGCAGGGGACAGATCAAGGTGCAGCCGTAGCCGCGTAGCGGCCTTGCGATCATGTTTGGACAGGGTGATTTCGTCCTGATCGTCGGCGGCTTTCTGGGCATTGTCATCATCGTCGTCGTCGACGCTGCGATTGATGTTCATCGACTCGACCCAAGACAGGATCGCTTCGAAGCGGTGAATGATGAAGCTGTCCTTGCGGTCGTTTTGCTCATGATCTTTGCGCGCCCCAAGCTTGCGGCTGGTGTGGGCGGCGGTCGCGGGCGGTGCGGCAGGGTCGGCCACCTCCTCGGTTGCGGGAGCACCTGAACGGGGCAGGTCGAACCGCAACCAGATCGGCACCGGCGCAAAGGGCATATAGCCGCGCGGGGCAGGGTGCGTGAAATCGTTGCCCTGCAAACCGCAGAGCTGATTGAGGACGGCATCCTCGATGCAGGCTTCGCCTTTCGGCCGTTGCACCTGTGGGCGGTGCCGAGCGCAGTGGTCGGACATCTCGGCATAGGTGCCGCGCAGGCCCGGACAGGCCCGATAGGCCGCGTCGGATGCGGCGGCATTCAGTTGGATTTGCAGGCAGTCGAATGTCGGGCCGTCGGGTGGCAGCGTCAGCTCTGGCAGATCACAACTTGCGGCAAGTGCGGTCAGCCAGAAATAGGCCGCCCGATTGAGGGCGGCGTCGGGAAACGCCGCGATCACGGGGGGCAGGCTCAAACGTTCGCCGTCAAAGCCTGCGATCCATTCGCGATCCTGATCTGCACCCAGTTTGCGCCGCAGCGGGCGGCGGTGCCGCATCAGCGTAGCCGGAGCCTCGCCGAGTTCGACACCAGCCGCACCACCGAGCGCCCGAAACAAGACCGCGAGGCTGGGACGAACCGCGGCAAGGGCCACGCTCGCGTCAGGATAGCAGACATCCGCGCCGATCCCCTGTGCCATGTCGTGCCAGAGGTTGCCGACGGTTTCTTCGGGTTCCATCAGATCAAGAAGGCGCATGATACCTATCCGTAGATCGTGCTGATGAGATCGCGCAGCGATTGCTGCACGTCCGGCTCGTCACTCAGAGGTTCGATCACCGCGGCCTCAAGGGCTGCGTTCACCCCCATGCCGCCTGCCATCAGGGTGGCGGCATAGATCAGCAACCGGGTCGAGACGCCTTCTTCGAGATCCATCCCCGAGAGCTTGCGGATGTGTCCGGCGAGGCGGACCAGTGGGGCCACTCTTCCGGCCTCGAGGCGGCTTTCACTGCTCACCACTTTGATCTCTGTCTCCGGATCGGGGAAATCGAACGAGATCGACAGGAACCGCTGGCGGGTCGAGGGTTTGAGCCGTTTGAGCACGTTCTGGTAGCCGGGGTTGTAACTGGCGACCAGCATGAACCCCTTGGGCGCGACCAGTTCCTCGCCCGTGCGGTCGATCATCAAGGTGCGGCGCGTATCGGTCAGGGGATGCAGAACGACGGTGACGTCCTTGCGCGCCTCGACGACCTCGTCGAGATAGCAGATGCCGCCTTCGCGGACGGCCCGCGTCAAGGGGCCGTCCACCCATACCGTTTCACCGCCCTTCAGCAGATAGCGCCCGATCAGGTCGGCCGCGGACAGATCGTCGTGACAGGCCACGGTGTAGAGGGGCTTTCCAAGCGATGCGGCCATGTATTCGACAAAGCGAGTTTTGCCACAGCCGGTCGGCCCCTTTAAAAGAAGGGGCAAACCATTGTCGTGTGCCATCTCGAACAGGCCGCACTCGGACCCGGTCGGTTGGTAGTATGGCAGGGTTGGACGTGTTGCGACATTCACGGCCTATTCTCCCGGAACTGGATTCGAGGGACCTGGCGCGATGATCTCGTCCTTGTGCACGACCAGCATCGAATAGATGAACAGCAGCGCACCGACGACCACCGCCGCACCCGCTCCGAACCGCATCATGTAGAAGATCGCGAGATCGTCCTGCACGGTCATGTAGTAGTCGCCCAGAACCCGTTGCATGTGGGTTTGAATGGTCCCGGCAAAGGTCAGCACGAAGGTCATGAACGCCATGCCGCCCGTCATCAGCCAGAAGGACGCCATGTTGAGCACCTGGTTGTAGGGCGCACGTTCGCGCAGCATCGGCATCGCGTAGGTGAAGATCGCCAGATTGAGCGCGACGTAGGCGCCATAGAATGCAAGGTGCCCGTGTGCGGCGGTGATCTGGGTGCCGTGGCTGTAGAAGTTCACGCCGTGCAGCGTATGCAGGAAACCCCAGACGCCTGCGCCAAAGAAGGCGACCGTACTGGACCCCAGCGACCACAGGAGCGCGGACTTGTTGGGGTGGTTCTTGCGCCCTTTCCAGACCATGACGAAGGCGAAGGACATCATCAGGAAGAACGGGATCACTTCGAATGTCGAAAAGATCGACCCGATCCACTGCCAGTATCCGGGCAGACCGATCCAGTAGAAGTGGTGGCCTGTGCCGAGAATGCCGCTGAACAGGGCAGTCGCGACGATGACATAGAGCCACTTTTCCACGACCTCGCGGTCCACACCCGTCAGCTTGAGCAGCAGAAAGGCAAGGATCGCGGCCATGACAAGTTCCCATGTGGCTTCGACCCACAGGTGCACGACGAACCACCAATACATCTTGTCCAGAGACAGGTTGTCGGGATTGATGAATGCGAACACCCACAGCAACGACAACAACCACAGACCCATCAGCAAGACATTGGTGATCGCGGTCTTCTTGCCCGCCAGAACCGTCATGGAGATGTTCAGCAGAAAGATCAGCGCCGCGACGAGGATCCCGAATTTGACCCAAAGCGGTTGCTCGAGAAACTCGCGCCCGCCGTGGATACCGACAAGATACGATCCGACCGCACCCAACGTGCCGACCAACAGGATGATCAGCTGGATATAGGCCAGCTTCGGCGACCAGATTTCGCGCTCGGATTCCTCGGGGATCAGGAAATAAGCCGCGCCGAAGAACCCGAGCAGCAGCCAGACGATCAGTGCGTTGGTGTGGATCATCCGGATGACGTTGAAGGGTAGTATTTCCGACAGGAAGTTAGGCGAGACGTAAATCCAGCCCGCGACGAGCCCACCCAGCACCTGGACCCCGAACAGCGCCATGGCTGCAAGGAAATACCAGTAGGCCACTTTCTGTGATTGATATTTCATCTGAGTATCTCCTTATCCGGCGTCATTGGGCGGCCAGCCCTGTGTGTCTGTCTGATCGGCCCAGCGCAGAAACTCTGCGAGGCCACGCAATTGCTCGTCGGTGAACTGATAGGCAGGCATCTGGCGGCGGCCCTCGATCCCGCTTGGCTGCGCCTCGATCCAGCCCTTGAGGGTTTCGAACGCAGCTTCCGGATCGTCCTGCACCCCCCAGCGCGTCATGACGTTGCCGAGCTCGGGTGCGAAATACGCACCCTCGCCATGCAGCGTGTGACAGTTGATGCAGGATGCGGCCTCCCACGTATGTTTTCCCAGGATGACCTCTTCGGTCAGCGGCATGCCTGCGGTGGATGTATTCACCACATATCGGTGCGAATGGGCGGTCATCGCCACGAAGACGACGACAAAGAAGATCGAGCCTCCATAAAAGATGTTGCGCGCCCGCGATTTGGTCAGAAATTCAGCCATTTTGTTGGAACTCCTTGGGCTTGGGATGGCGCAAGGATACGGGAGCGGAAAAACCGAAAGTTTGTGCCAGCACAAAGTTCAGGCAGGTTGAGGGGCTAGGCTGTCCTCGAGGGAGACAGACATGGCTAAGCCACGACTTGATGATCCTGATCTGTCACTGGCCGAAGTGATGACGTACTGGCCGGAAACCGTGCCCGTATTCCTGCGCCACAGGATGCTGTGTGTTGGCTGCCTTATTGGCCCCTTTCACACGATCGACGACGCCTGTACGGAATATCATCTCGATCAGGAGAGCTTTCTGAGCGAGCTGTTCTCGGCGGTTTCCGGGAACGGCTAGGCGTTGCTCAGAACCACCAAGGCGTGTGGATCGGTGACGGTGATCCGTTTGCGCTTGCTCTGCACGATGCCTTGCTTTTCCCAACTGCTCAACAATCGGCTGACGGTGTGCAGCGTCGTCGCTGTCAGTTCGGACAGTTCCTGGCGCGTGATCGGAAAGTCGATCTCAATCCCGATATCGATCTTGCGACCCGTCTGGTGGATGAGGCGCAGCAAGGCGTTTGCGACACGTTGCTCGACCTGCTGTGTCGCCATCTCGACGATGCGGTTGTTCATTTCACCGACGCGGTTTCCGACGGTCTTGTATGTCTCGGTGGCAAACCCGTCGTAGTTGGCGACAAATCCGTCCCACAGGTGCATGGGCCAGCTCAGCACGATGGCCTCGGTCGCCGTGATCGCGGTGGCCGGATAGGTGTTTCGGCCGAGCGCTTTAGCGATCCCCACGAGCTGCCCCGACGGGATATGCAGCGACGTGACCTGTTCGCCCATTGCCGTGATCCGAACGACCCGGACATACCCGTCCAACAGCATGTAGAAACGGCTGGCTTCCGCGCCTTCATCGAATATCGCCACACCCGCCTGGTAGCGGCGTGACGAGGCCTGATCCAGAATCGTCCGAATCTGGTTTTTCGCCAGTTTTGAGAACGGCGGCATGTGCGAAAGCAGGCTTTCGTCCAGTCGCGGAAACGGTTTATCGGCCATGGCTTTGTCCATGCCGACACCCTGACACAGCCAAGAAAACCGCGCCACTCAAACCGCAGGACGAAACCGCTTCAAAGTTTGTGGTGGAACAACGTTCTGGGGCGGGCAAGGCGTAGGATTGCGGGCAAGACCAAACAAGATTGAGAAGGAAAACAAGATGATCCGTAAACTTGTAGCGAGCCTTGCGATGACAGCCCTGATGGGGGGCGCCGCCTTTGCCGAAACGATCGAAGTTCAGATGCTCAATGTCGGTTCAGACGGTGAGCGCATGGTTTTCGAACCGGCGTTCGTTCAGGCGGCCGTCGGTGACACGATCAAGTTCGTCGCAACAGATCGCGGGCACAACGCCGAGCTGAATGACGGCATGTTCCCAGAAGGCGCCGAACAATTCGAAGGCCGCATCAACGAAGAACTCGAGGTCACGCTCGACGTCGAAGGCGTCTATGGCGTGATCTGCAAGCCGCACTTCTCGATGGGCATGGTGATGGTCGTCGCCGTCGGGGACGTGGACGCGCCCGAAGGCTTTCTCGATGGCCGCATACCCCGCGGTGCCAAGGCACGTTTCGAAGAGCTGCTCGGCAATCTCTGAATCATTCTGACGGCTCGGGGCGGACGCCCTGACCGCTTCAATCACATGGAGGTAACCATGACCAAATTCATCAACCCCGGACTTGTGCCAACCAGCCGCCGCAACATCTTGCGCGGCAGCGTTCTTGCCGGTGCCGCCGCGCTTACCGGGGCTGCTGTCCAAGCATCGCCGCGTGCGCCCCGGATGGCCGGCATCAACAGGGCATCCGCTGACCTCTACCACGTCGCCGGCGAACAACAATCCGACAGCACGGCGGTACCCGCGGATCTAACCGGCTACACCCGCGTCAAGATGGAGCTCGTTCCGCCGCCTTTTGCACCCGCTCATGAACAGGTCGCCACAGGTGGCCCGAAGATCATCGAAATCACGATGGAGACGTCCGAAGTTCTGATGACCGTGGACGAAGACACGGGCGCAGAGGTCTGGGCGCTGACCTACAACGGGTCTGTCCCGGGTCCGCTGATCATTTGCCATGAGGGCGATATGGTCGAGCTGACGCTTCGCAATCCCGTCGACAGCATGATGGAACACAACATCGACTTCCATGCATCGACAGGTGCCTTGGGTGGCGGCGGTCTGACCCACGTCTACCCCGGCGAAGAGACCGTGCTGCGCTGGAAGGCGACGAAAGCGGGCTGTTTCACCTATCACTGTGCCCCCGGTGGCGCGATGATCCCTTATCACGTCACACATGGGATGAACGGCGCCGTGATGGTGTTGCCGCGCGATGGTCTGAAGGACGCCGATGGCAATCCGCTGCGCTATGACAGCATCGCCTATATCGGTGAGCAGGACTACTACCTGCCGATGGACGAGAACGGTGATTACCGCACATACGAGGCGGCCGGCGACGACTATGGCGACAGCCTCGAAGCGATGCGCGGTCTGATCCCGACGCACTCCGTCTTCAACGGTGCCGTCGGTGCCCTGACCGGGGAGAACGCGCTGACATCCAAGGTCGGCGAGACTGTTCTGATGATCCACAATCAGGCCAACCGCGACAGTCGCCCGCACCTGATCGGTGGTCATGGCAGCTATGTTTGGGAATCCTCCTTCACCGACCCGCCCTTGCGCGACATGGAAACCTGGTTCGTGCGGGGCGGGAGTGCCGTCGCGGCGATGTACACATTCGAACAGCCGGGCGTCTATGCCTACGTCAATCACAACCTCATCGAGGGCGTGATGCTGGGGGCCACGGCACACTTCGTGGTCGAAGGTGAATGGGACAACAACCTGATGGAACAGGTCGTCGCCCCGCGTGCCTTTGCCACCTGAACGGAAAGGCGAGACCGATGTTTGCCGCCCTGCGCTCTGTTCTGTCGAAACGTTGTCCCCTCGGGGTCGCGATGACGGGCATGGTGGGGGCGGCGCTCGTTGTCGGGGCCGCGCTCGCATTGCGTGGCCCCGACCTTGCATATGCGCCCGAGATGGCGCCACGGGCTGTGGAATTGCCGGACGGGCGCGCGCTGTTTGTGCAACGCTACGAGGTGACGATCGCCGAGTGGAACAGGTGTTTCGAGCAGAGCGGATGCTCGATGGCGCTGCGTGCAAGGCCCGACCAAGACCCGATGACCGTTCCCGCAACCGGGCTCAACTATCTGGACGTGCAGGAATATCTGCATTGGATCAGCAAGGTCACGCGCCATGAGTGGCGGCTGCCAACCTCGGAGGAATGGGCGTTCATGGCTCAATCGGTTCTACCGGAAACGCCTGATCCGATCTTTTCCGATCCCGAACTGACATGGGCGTCTGCCTATCTGGTGGAAGGCCTCGCCTCGCGGGCGCTGAAACCCCAAGGCAGCTTTGCCACCACGCCCGAGGGGATCGCAGATTTGAACGGCAGCGTGTGGGAATGGACGAACGAGTGCTATTCCGGCGACGCCGACACGGGCCGCTGCCCTGCTTACTTTGTCGGGGGCGAGCATGTCGCCGCCATTCCGTTTCTGGTTCGCGATCCTGCCCGTGGCGGCTGTGCCGTCGGCACACCGCCGTCGCATCTGGGCATGAGGCTGGTTACCGAGCGCAGCCTTTGACGGTGCCGCCGTGGTGCCGCGGCTTCGGTCACCATGGCCTGTAGTGTGAGGAGCTTGGTGCAACCTCGTTAGAGCGGTCAAGGCCGATGTCTTTGAGGAAATGATCATTGGCGCAGCGGAGATCGATTTGGGGTGTGCGGCGCGAGCTGAAGAGATGCCTCAAGAGGGTCAATGGGAGGCGCAGGCCGCGTGTGGGCGACGAGGTGAGCGCAAGGGGTTGCTGCTGCGTCAGGAAATCGGTCATGGCGGGTATCCTTCTGAAGAATTTGCCGGACTGGCTGGTTCGTGCGACCAGATTGGCAAGAGGAAGGTTGCATGTCCTGAAGCGGCCCTAATCGGTCCGAAAACTTCGGAAAGGTTCGGAACGACGGCGAGAATTCCGGGAGTTGCCCGAGATTTGGCTGGCGAACGACCAGCGACGGCTGCACGAAACGAAAGGGCTTTGTCGAACAACTAAGCCTTTGCGTCGGCCGCTCGCGCATCGAGGTCGCGAACGAGGCGCTGAAAGCGAGGGTGATCGCGCAGGGCGTCGAGGTCGCTGTCCTGTCCGACCCAGACCGAGAAGGTGAGGGGGTCGACCCGCGCCAGGCAAGCGTCGAGCGTATCGAGTGCGGCCTCTGTTTCACCGAGCAGCGCCATCGCGCAAGCAATGTTGTAGTCGATGCTTGGATCGTCGGGATCAACGGCCTTGACCCGCAGAGCCCATTGCTTGGCGCGGTCGGCTTCTCCCAATTTTGCATAGGCACCCACCCCGCTGATCAGCGCGTAGGAATCCGACGAGTTCTCTGAAAGCACCCGCTCCGCCCGCTCGAGCGTGCGGCGGGCCGAGTCCAGCACCTTCGCGTGCTGGCCTGTTGCCCGATAGCACATCGCGAGATGGGAGGTCGCCGCCAAGTCCGCTTCCGAAAGCTCGGATGCGCGTTCCCAGTGCACGATGGCATCGGCGTGCCGCCCGGTCTGAAAACATGTACGGCCATAGAGAAAGCGCACGTCGTAGGACTCCGGGTCGAGTTCAAGCGAGCGTTCGTGAAGCTCGAAAGCCTCGTCGAAGCGTCCGAGACCGGCGAGGACAAAGGCTTTGGCCGCAAGTGCCTCGGAGAGATCCGAGTTCAGAGCGAGGGCGCGTTCAGCCGCATGCAGGCCATGGTCGTCCGAGGCCGAAAGGGCGTGAAGCCCGGTCTGACTGATCGCAAGAAGCGCCCATGCCAGATCGTAATTGGGGTCGATTTCAAGCGCCTTTTGAGCGAGGCGGCGCGCAATTGCGAAGTTCTGCCTGTCCAAGCGTGTGTGGTGATAGCGCGCTTGCAGATAGATTTCATAGGCTTCGGGGTTGTCGGTCGGGCGCGACTGGATTGCCACGCGTTCGGACGGGACGAGCCTGACCCTGAGTGCTGTGACGATGGCCTCGGCAATCTGATCCTGAAGATCGAAGATGTCGGTCAGGTGGCGGTCGAACCGGTCTGACCAGATCGAATGCCCGGTGGCCCCGTCAACGAGTTGGGCGTTGATCCGAATGCGATCCCCGGCTTTTCGCACGCTGCCCTCGACCACATGAGACAGTGACATTCGCTGCGCCGTTTGCATGACGTCGACGGCGCGCCCCTTGAACGTGAACGCAGTGTTGCGGGCGATCACGGAAAGCGCGGCAACCTTGGACAGATCGGTGATGATGTCTTCGGTGATGCCGTCGGAGAAGTATTCCTGATCGGGATCGTTCGACGTATTCGCGAAGGGCAGCACGAGGATCTTCGGCCCGTCGCTTGTGTCTTTTTCGGGGGTTGGTGTCGGGGGAGGCGGACCCTCCTCGACAGGCAGGACGAACTGGTAGCCCCGACCCGGTATCGTTGCCACCGCCTTTGGGCCAAGCGCCTTTCGCAAGGCCGATACCTGCACGGTGAGATTGCTTTCCTCGACCGCGATCTCCGGCCAGACGGCGTCGAGTATCTCCGACTTCGTCAGGACGCGATGGCGGTTTTCGACGAGAAAGCTCAGCATGTCGAAGGCGCGGGCGCCCAGAGGCAATTCGATCCCGTCGCGGGTCAGCTTGCGCTCGCTCGGCGCAAAGATGAATTCGCCGAAGCGCAAGGATGACAACGAATGCTCTCCCGAACTGGCTGTCGATCGCCGAAAATTCTAATTCGTTAGCGTAGGTCCAACCGTGTCGGATGAATAGTCGCAAAACGGCCGGTTCGCTATTCGCGCCAGAGGGCCGGGTGTGTTCGGCCCACGCGACGTACGGTTGTTGATGTGGGCGGCGCGACGCCCGCGCCGGATGCTCTCTGTATCTGCGAACGGCCCACAAGTGGTTGGTCTCAAAACCGGGCGCGATTGCCGCCTTGAAGTATTCGATCCAGCGGCGACACATCGGTGCTGATCGCCTAGCCCCTCATCCGTTCAAATTTCGGATCGTATGGAGATGGCGCGATGACTTCGGCGTCAACCAGATCTCCATACATGTCCAACTGGATCACAGTGCCGACCGTGGCGAGCGCCGGGTCTACGAAGGCGTAGGCCAAGTTCATGCCAAGCCGGTGCCCCCAATCCGCCGAGGTGACCGTTCCCACGACTGTAGCTCCCTTCATCAGCGACGCCCCCGGATGGGCCGGGGCATGACGGGCATCGATCCTCAGCGTCACGAGCTGTTTCACCGGTCCCGCGGCCCGCCGGTCGAGGAGCGCGCCTTTGCCAATGAAATCGGCTTTGTCCAGCTTCACGAACCGTGAGAGCCCGGTCTCAAACGGATCGAACTCGGTTATCAGGTCAGCCTTCCAGTGCAGGAACCCCTTCTCCATCCGCATCGAATTGACAGCGCGTGCGCCGAACAGCGTCAGGCAATGCGCCTCGCCTGCCTTGCGCAGCGCCAGATAGGCGGCATAGAGCGAGGCGTTGGGGACATGAATTTCATAAGCCAATTCCCCCGAAAAGCTGACGCCCATGACGATGGCGGGGGCAAAACCTATGAAACATTCGCGCACCGACAGCCAGGGAAACGCCTCCTTCGACCAGTCGCTGCGGGCGCAGGCCGAGAGGACGGCCCGTGATTTCGGCCCCGCCAGCACAAGGATCGTATAGTCGTTGGTCAGGCTGCGAAATTGCACATCCTCGCCCGGATGCTGATGCGCTTTCAGCCAATCCATGTCGTGGATTTCACTGGCTGCGGCCGACCCATACCAGACCCGCGCCGGACCACGATCCGAGGCCGGCAGATTGGCCACCGTCGCTTCGCTCTTCAGGCAGCCGTGGTGGTTGAGCAGATACCCCAAGCCGACGCGCCCGTCGCGTTTGGTGACGGCTCCGCAGAGCATCCGGTCCAGAAAGGTGTGTCGGTCCGCGCCCGTGATCTCGATCCGGTTGAAGCCATTCACCTCCGTCATGCCGACGTTTTCGGCCACGTTCCGCACCTCTGCGCCGATCACGTCGAACGCCTCGTCGAAATCGAAGGTAAGGCTGGGGTGAAAATCCGGCGCGGGCTTGATGTAGTCCACCCGCTCCCAGCCGTTCACGACCGTAAACGCCGCGCCCTCGGCGGCCAATACCGGCGTCAGCGGAGTCGTCTTGGCGGGGCGTCCGGCAGGGCGGTGCTCGTGCGGGAAGTGAAAGCGGAACTCGTTCTGATAGTCCTCGATCGCCTTCAGCGCGGTCAGCTCCACGTTGGTGTGGTCGGAAAACCGGCGTGGATCGATGACCCAAGTGTCATAACATGCCTCGCCATGCACGATCTGCTGCGCCAAGAGCCAGCCATGCCCACCCCCTTCGCCCAGCCCGGCGCGCAGCCCGATGATGCAGAAGGCGTTGCGTTTGCCAGGGATCGGACCGACCAGAGGCGCGCCGTCGATGGTGTAGGTTATCGGGCCGTTGACGATGGTATGAATGCCGACCTCTGCGAGCACAGGCATCCGCTTGAAGACGTTTTCCAGCACCGGCATGACCCGGTCGATGTCATCCGGGCACAAGGCATTGACGAAGTTCGGGTCGATCCCGTCCAAGCCCCAGGTCTTGCAGTCCTGCTCGTAGAAGCCGACGAGCAGCCCCTGCTTTTCCTGCCGCGAATAGAAATCGTCTATCGGACAGCGCAGCAGGGGGACGCGTTTGCCGAAATCCGCAATCGCCTGGATCGGTTCGGTGAGGAAATACTGGTGCTCCATCGAGGCGACGGGATGGTGGACCCCCATCATCGCGCCGACCTCGTTGACCCGGTAGCCGCAGGCGTTCACCACGATGTCGCAGTCAATGTCGCCGTGTTCGGTATGCACCGTCCAGGTGTCGTCCTTGTGCTGGCTGAGGCCCGTGACGGGCGTGTTGCGGTAGACCTCGGCGCCCGCATTTCGGGCGCGGCGCGCCAGAGCCTGACAGAGCTGCGCGGGGTCGATGTCGCCGTCCATCCCGTCCCACAGCCCGCCCAACAGCCGGTCGGTAGAGATCAGCGGATGCCGGCGGGCGCATTCCTCTGCGTCCAGTATTTCGTATTCGACCCCCATCCCGCGAGCCATCGACGCGAAATGGCGATAGCCCTGTATCTGCTCGGGCGTGTTGGCGAGGCGGATTCCGCCGTCGCCATGATGGTAGTTGATCGGATAGTCGGGGTCGGCCGCCAGTTCCTGATAGAGTCTGATGGAATGGGATTTCAGGCCGACCATGGTCTGGTTCATGCCGAAGTTGGTGACTTGCGCGGCCGAGTGCCAGGTCGTGCCGCTGGTCAGCTCGTTTCGTTCGACGAGCACGACATCGGTCCAACCCTCTTGCGTCAGGTGAAAGAGCGTCGAGCAGCCTGCAATGCCTCCGCCGATGACGACAACTTTGGTTCTGGTTTTCATCTGGGACCTGCGATCTGGAATGAGCATTTCCAGCGTGCCAGAGAAACGTTCCTTGGAAAAAGTGTATTATGAGCGATACTACCTCTGAATTTCGGAGGTAGTGCCTTTGTCCCTGTCCCTGCGCGCGATGCGCTATGTCCAAGCGGCCCTGCGATCGGGAAGCCTCACCGCCGCGGCCGAGGCCATGCATGTGGCACCGTCTGCCATTGCGGCGGCCCTCGATCAGGCCGAAGCGGCCTTTGGCATGGCCTTGGTGACGAGGGCGCGGTCGAAGGGCGTCTTTCCGACGAAGGCGGGCCGGGACGTGCAGCGCCGCATCGACGATCTGCTGGAGCGATATGACGCGATGCTCACCGACGTTTCCGACCTGCAGTCGGCGTTTTCCGGGACGTTGGTCATCGGATACAACGCGCCGATCGCGCCTGCTTTTCTTCCCGAGATTTGTGCACCGATCCTTGCCGCTCATCCCGAGGTGTCGCTTTCGTTCATCGAAGGCGACAACGCGACCGTGCAGGCGGGGCTGATCGATGGCCAGCTTGACGTGATCCTGTTTGTGGCCGAGTTGCCCAGCCCGCAGATTGCAGCGCAGCCGCTGATCTTTGCGCCGACCTATTGTCTGTGTCCGGCGGATCATCCCTTGGCGGCGGGGGCGGCGGTGACCGTTTCGCAGGTTGCGCGCGAACCGCTGATCCTTTTGGACCGCCCCGCCGCGCGGGGGTATTACATGGACCTTTTGGAGCAGAGCGGCGAAGACTTTCAGATCGTCGCCACCGCCAACTCGACCGAGATGGTGCGTTCGTTGGTTGCCGCCGGCGCAGGCGTGTCACTGTTGAACATGCGGCCCCGCGAGGTGCCGCCCTATGCGGGCGGCGCGGTGCGCTGTTTGCCGGTCGCCGGATCAACCTCGGGTGTCACGCTTTCGCTTGGCTTCGCCCCGGGACCGAAGCGGCGGCTGGTGCAGATGTTCGTCGAAAGGTGCGTCGCGTTTTTCGAGGCGCCGGAGGGGGCTGATCTGATCGTGTCCCGCGACTGATGCCATAGCGTCGCGACGGGCAAAGTGACCAAGGGTCGTGCCATTGCCGCGCCGGTCAGCCGAACGGCATTCGGGCGCGACCGGGCCGTGACGCCGCAAGTCCGGGTCCGAAGGATCGGTTTGCAAGCCGCAACCGGCTGCTGACCAAAGCGCGTGGCTCGCGTTCGAGCCGCAGGCAAACCTGCGATTGCGGCGGAGAGGGGCGTTCAGCCCGGCCCCGTGCCTTCGGCTTTCCATGCCTCGAACCGCTCCAGCGTTTTCGGGTCCGTCGGCGGGTAGAGCCCCCGGATCGAAACGCCGCGTCTGACTTCTTCGAGGACGAAGGCTTCGAACAGCTCCATCCCGACGCTTTCGGTCGCTATGTCGTCTGCCAGATGGCGGGGGATGATCATCACGCCGTCATCATCGCCCAAGACGATGTCACCCGGATAGACGGCAACGCCGCCGCAAGCGATCGGCAGGCCGATATCGACCGCATGATGTTTGGTCAGGTTCGTCGGGGCGGAAGGTTTGGCGGCAAAGACCGGCATGTCCAGCGCCGCCGCGCCTGCCGCGTCGCGAATGCCGCCATCGGTGACGACCCCGGCGGCCCCTCGCATCTCGAGCCGGGTCAACAGGATCGAGCCGGCCGAGGCGGCGGAGGCGTCCTGCCGGCAGTCCATGACCAGAACCGCCCCCGTGGGGCATTCCTCGACGGCGACCCGTTGCGGATGGTCCGGCTCGCGGAAGGCGTCGAGCGGATCGGTGTCCGGGCGCGTCGGAATGTAGCGCAAAGTGTAGGCCGGGCCGACCATTGTGCGCTTGCCTGCGCCAAGGGCTGCCGCGCCTTGGACGTAGGCGTTCTGGTATCCTCGCTTGAACAACAGCGTCGCCACGGTGGCTGTGCTGGCCCGCGCCAGCATATCCAGAGTGTCCGGCCGAAGCGAGATCGTGTCGGCAGGCTGTGGGTTCGGCATGGCGCGGCTCCTTTGCTGCGATAGTTGTTCGACCGGCCCGTCGGCCGTGGCACCGCCGGCGGTAGTGTCGTTCGTCACATCGACACTCACCGGCGTCGGTTTGCAAAGCCGAGCCCCCCAACATAACGACCGCCGTCGGCAGCGATTGCGATAGTCGTCGGGGGTGCCTCGCCTTTCTGCGTCGAGGTGCTGAGCCGGGGCCCGCTCTATTTTTCCAGCGTCAGGAAATAGTCGAAGATTTCCGGCACGTTCCCTTCCCCCATGCCTGCGGCGACGGCGGCCTGAAGGTTCTTTGACGTGCCCTGTGCGATCTCGGCTTGCGTGCCCAAATCCTCGGCCATTCTGAGGAAATAGCCGAGATCCTTGTTGGCGTTGTTGATCGAAAAGCCCAGATCGCTGATCCCGTCGATTGCGTAGTTCTTGCAAAAGCCCATGAAGGGCGAATTGGACGGGCCGGTGGACATGATGTCATAGAGCTGCTTGCGATCGACGCCGGCGCGATCTGCCACGGCAAAGGCCTGGCTCATCGTGCAGACCGTGGTCATGCCCATGAAGTTGTTGATCAACTTCGTCACATGCCCCGCGCCCAGCGCGCCGAGATAGAATACGTTCTCGCCCTGTTCGTCGAGCACCGGCTTGACCTTGTCGAAGGTCTCCCTGTCGCCGGCCGCCATGATATTCAGCAGGCCGTCCTTGGCATGGGCCGGAGTCCGACCGAGCGGGGCATCGACCATGCCCGCACCCTTTGCCGCCAGATCGGCACCGATCTTGCGGGTCGATGCGGGGATCGAGGTGCCGAAATCGATGAGCACGGCACCGGGCTTGATGCCGGCCAGAATGCCGTCGTCGCCGTAGACGACCTTTTCGACCACGTCGGACGTCGTGAGACACAGCATCACGATGTCGCTCGCCTCGGCCAGTTCTTTGGGCGATCCGGCCTGCTTTGCGTTGCCACGGGCAAGGACCGCCTCGACGGCATCCTTGTTGAGATCCATCACGACGAGATCGAAACCCTTCTTTTGAAGGTTCTCAACCATATTGCCTCCCATGAGGCCGAGGCCGATAAAGCCAATGACGGGTTTGGACATGCCATGTTCTCCCTTTTGTCGTCTTGTTGATGGTTGGATCAAAGAAAATCTTCACGGTGCGGCGTGAAGATATCGAGGAGCGTCCCGGCTTCGATGCAGGTCGCTCCATGTTCGATATTCGATTTCTTATAAAGAGAATCCCCCGCGGACACGGTGTAGGTGTCGTCGCCCACGGTGAACTCGAACTTGCCGGACATGACGTAGGTGACCTGCTCGTGCGGGTGATGGTGCCGCGCCGCCACCGTGCCGGCTTCGAAATGCACTTCGACGCACATCACGTTGTCATTGTACGCGGCGACCTTTCGGGTCAGCCCGCCTCCGACATCGACCAGTTCGTTTTCGTTTGCGGGAAAGTAGTTCTTTGTCATTCACGTCTCCGTCGGGTGGGATCGGCCAGGCACGGGCAGGGCGGCCCCGTGTGGCAGCATTCGTCTCGTCTCGTCACGTCTTGGCCAGCTTCTTCATCACCACACGGAAGCTGTTTTCGTCGGCGTCCGTGAAATACAAATCCGCGTCGTAGCCCTGATCGTCGAGGAAGTGGAAAATCCGCTTCGGATCGCTCAGCCGGTAGGGCACGAGCAAGGTCGCAATCCGGTGACGGGTCGAGGCAGGATATTGCGCCGTCAGACAGGTGCTGACGGGCAGCCCTTCGTATTCCGACGGGTCGACATCCGGAAATCCGGTGTGCTGCGACATCGTGGGTTTTCCGGCCTCCGACCAGACCACCTGTCCATAGAAGCCCGCCCGTTCGCCGATGTTGCGAAAGGACGTCTGGCCAAGCTCGAACGGGGCGTTGGCATGCAGAAGCCATCCCAACGTGACCGGCGTTTCGGCATCGACGCTGTCGACGATGACGAAATAGCTGTTCCGCACAAAGTAGATTTCGCGCTCGGCCAGGGTCACTTCGGGCGACAGGCTCTGATAGGCCGCCGTGGCGTCGCCACGCAGATAATAGTGGTCCTTGCGTTGCTCTGCGGCGAGGATCTTGCCGGAGGCGGCCATCGCTCTGGCCTTGTCCTTTTCGGCATACTGGCCTTTCCCGTTGATCAGGATCGCGTTCTTGGACCGGGTCTGCCGCCGCCATTTCTGGTGCATCGTCGAGTTGAAGGCGACGTAGTAGCCGGACTGGATCGCCATATCCTCGCCATAGGCAGCAAGGCAGAAGGCGTTCTGATCTCCGTGGCTGTGACTGATCGATCCGAAGGCCGAGGACTTGAAGACCAGTTGCATGTGCTGATCCGGGTCAGCCATTTCATGCTGAATTCCGACCCAGCCGATGCCCTTGAAATGGCGCATTCCGCTGGCCGGTGGCGTGGCCTCGATGGCGGGGCAGCAGGTCAGATACACCAGCTCATCGAAATTCGTATCCCACCAACCCCAGTTGTAGAATGCCATCTCGGTGCCGGGATTGAGGCGGTTCAGCTCTTCGAAATACCACTGATATGCGCCGTTGCCCGTCTCGCCGGCGAACTGGCGCATGTTCATGCCGGTCTTGATCCCCGGCAGCTCGCCCATCGTGCTGTCGTCGCCAAAGGTCGCGCGGCGGGTGTTGGGCGCCTTGCAGAACAGCGGGAAATCGGCGGTGTGTTGAAAGAACGGACGCTTGTAGAGATCGAGCCCGGCGTAGGACTTCAGCAGGTTGGCCGCATCGATCAGATAGGCCATGCCCATCATCCAGTAATTCGTGCCTTCGGCCCAGCCGCCGTCGCTGTCGCCCCAGGGGGAATAGACGGTGAACAGAAACTCGATGCAGTAGTTCAGCCAGTCGCGGGCTTCGTCGTCATCGTCGTCGCCCAAAAGGGCGATGCAGGCAGGCACGAGCGTCAGCGAGACCGAGCGCACGGCGTGGCTGTCAAAGGGAAAGAGGTGGATCTTGGCATTGTGCATCGCGTGATCCGCGATATCGCGCGTGCGTTCCAGCAGGGCTGCACGCACCGTGGCCCGCTCTGTGTCGCTCAGGTGGTCATAGAGCCAATCGTAGCCCCATGTGAGCGTGTTGGTGACCCGGTAGGCCCATTCGTCGGTATAGGCTCGCGAGGTGACCCCCATCGGATCCCAGCTTGCGGCCTCCAGGAGCCACGCCTTGGCGCGGCCCAGCATATCGCCGTCCTTGGTGACCTGCCCGCCGATGGCGAGGTGGCGCACCGCATACATATGCTCTTGCAGATCGATATAGGTCTGCCGCCAAATCGGGGCGACCCGCTTGTGATCGGGGTATCCGGCCGGTTCGGACATGACGTCGCGCGTCATCCATGGCAGGACCGATTTCTCGTAGAAGTTCGACCACGAACAATGCCCGGCGTCCTTGGAGACATCCTGGCGAAACGCCTCGAGCCGGTCCGGCTGCAACCACAAGCGCGGATGCGCCGTGGTGGCCTTTGCGAACCGCTTGTCGCGCGACGCCAGGGGCGTTTCGGCCAGATCACCGGCGATGGTGAACGCACGCGAGCTGCTCCAATTGGTCACCGGTTTGCCGGTGTTCGGATCGCAGACCGCATAGGACCAGTGATAATCGCCCGCGGGGAAGGTCACGTCCGGCGTAAAGAAGTTGAGTGGCAGCCTGGCAAATGTCTTTGTTGCCTGCGCCGGGTAGGCGGGGTCGGTGGACACCCGCAACACATACTGTGCCTCGTCCGCGATGACCGGCAGCCACGTGAAGCGGGGCGGATTCTCGACCACGTCGGTCTTGGCATCCGGCGCATACTGGATCATCAGGCGGCCCGCTTTCGGTTCGTCGAGCTTGGAGAGTGTCTTGGCGGACATTGCAGAGCCTTGTGTTCTGATACGGGGGAGGGAGCGTGGCCGGATTGGCCCGGCCACGCGGTTTTGGTGACGGGTTAGCCGTACTGGCGGGCGTAGGCCGAGTTCATGACGTCGAGCACTACCTGGTAGCCCATGTCGTTGAGCGTCTCGATGTAGTCGTCCCAGTCGGCCTCGACGTCGCCGGATCCGAGGATCCACGCCTGATTGCGTTCGAGCATGTATGTCCGAAGCGACGGCCAGTAGCGGTCATAGATGGCCTGCTCGTCTTCGTTGAACGCCACCCCGAGGAACTGATCGACAAGGAGATCATTGGCGGAATAGAGCTCGATGCCTTCGCGGGCGGCTTCTGCGGTCCACTGCCATTCATAGCGGTAGTCCTGCCAATAGCCGCGCTGGATCTGGGCGCCTTCCAGATACATCTGGCTGTTGACCGCCTGATCGCTGTTCAGCACTTCCGGCTTGTAGACCGGTTCGCCATCGACCATGTCCCATGTCCGGCCCTCGACGCCGAAGTTGGACAGAAGGCGGCCCTCTTCGGTGAACCAGAAGTCGAAGTATTTGACGACTGTGACCGGATCGGCGGCTGCATAGCTGATCGCCCATCCGTCGGGCTTGATCGGAATGCGGCGGTGCTCTTCCATCCGCACGCCGCTGACCGAGGCCGGCGGCAGGAACGGCACGAAGTTGAAGCCTTCGACCTTGTCCGCTAGGGCTGCGTTGTAGCCCGAGGTGGAGGCGAACCAGTCATGGGTGATGCCGCCCAGGTTCTCGCCCAGCAGATAGTCACGCGAGGAGGAGCCGCGCGTAAAGATCTCGGCGTCGATCAGGCCTTCCTCATACCATTTGGCGATGTTGGACAGGCCGACCATATAGGCGTCTTGCGCATAGGGATGAACGACCTGACCGGCCTCGTTGACGTAAAAGTCGTGATAGGTGTCGGAGCCGGAGGAACGGGCGTCCCAGAGCGTCAGCAGCCGGTTCACTTCTTCCCATTGGCGGGCAAAGTACGGGACCTCGTCGGCAAGGCCGTTGCCGTTGGGATCCTGATCCCGGAACGCGACCATCACCTCGTAGAGTTCGTCGACGTTTTGCGGCTGTTCGAGGCCGAGTGCATCCAGCCAATCCTGACGGATATACCACGCGCGGCCGAATTCGCCGTCGGGCAGATAGGGGATGTAGTAATAGTTGCCGTCATAGGCCGAGATCGCCTCTTGCAGACCGGGGTGGCTGTCCCAGAACGCCTGGATGTTGGGAGCGTGCTCGGCCACAAGATCGTTGAGCGGGACGAAGGCACCTTGTGGGCCGTATTCGTTGACCGGCTGCTGGATCAGGTGACCCCCGACGATGTCGGGCATGTCACCGGCGGCGATCAGCAGGTTCATCGCTTCCGCGCTGTCGGTGGTGTTCTTGCCGAAGGTCTCGTCGATCAGTGAGATACCGGTCATGTCGCGAGCGGCCTGTTCCACCGGGTAGATCTGGCTCGCATCGCCGCCGACGCCATAGCCTTGTGCGCGCGGCCAATGCATGTGGATCGTCAGTTCGGTCGGTTCGTCAACAATCTGCAAGTGTCCGTCCGCGAAGGCTGGGGCCGTCATGGCCGTTGTGGCCAGCATGACGAGTGAGAGTGGTAGTTTTCGCATGAAATCCTCCCTTGGATGCGAGTTCCGAGTTATTCCTTCACTCCGCCCAGCAAGATGCCCTTGCTGAAGTATTTTTGGAGAAAGGGGTAGACGAGCAGGATCGGGATGATCGAGCAGACGATGATCGCCGCACTGACCGTCTCGACGGAGTAGGGCGCGTTGATCAGCGTGGCGGCAAAGGCCTCGTCATCCGTCAGTTCGGTGATGACGTGGCGCAGATAGACCTGCAGCGGGATCTTGTCCTCGTCTTGCAAGAGGACCATCGCCCAGAAGAACCCGTTCCAACGTGACACGATGCAGAACAGCGCGACCGTCGCGATGGCCGGTTTGGACAGCGGCATGTAGACCTTCCAGAGCACCTGGAATTCGTTGGCCCCGTCCATCCGCGCGGCTTCCTCGAACGATTGCGGGATCCCTTCGAAGAAGTTCCGCAACAGGATGATGTTGAAGCCGTTGACCGCAAATCCGATGATGATGCCGAAGTAGCTGTCGAGCAGTCCGAGATCGCGCATATTCAGAAAGAACGGGATCAGACCGGCGTGAAACCACATCGTGAAAGCGACGGCGAGGTTCCAGAATCTGCGCCCGTAGAGCTGTGGCCTCGACAGGGCATAGGCGCCCGGAATGATCAGCACGAGGCTCATCAAGGTGCCGCCGATGGTATAGATGAAGGTGTTCTTGTAGCTCGTCCAGAATTGCGGCTCGCTCAGCACCTGCTTGTAGGCCTCCAGCGTGAACCCGATCGGCGTCAGGATGACGTTGCCGGCGCGGGCCTCGAAGCCGGTGCTCATCGACAGCGACGTGATGTAGATGAACGGATACAGCGCCGAGAGTGCGAACAGGCCGATCAGAACCATGTTGAGGATGACGAAGAGCTTATCGCCGCGCGAGTAGAGGTTCATGTTTGTCATGGCGTCTGGTCCCCTACCAAAGCGATGTGCGCGAATAGCGCTTTGAGATGGTGTTTGCGGTCATCACCAGGGTGAAGGCGACCACGGCGTTGAACAGGCCGGCGGCGGCGGCAAAGTCGTATTGTCCGCCCTGAAGGCCCTGCCGGTAGATGAAGGTGTTGACCACATCCGCCGTTTCGTAGGTCGCCGGCTGATAGAGCAGGATGATCATCTCGAAGGAGATCTCGAGGATGTTGCCGATGCGGATGATCAACATAATGATGATCGTCGGCAGGATCGACGGCACCGTGATCTTCCAGATCATCTGCCAGCGGCTCGCCCCGTCCACCACGGCGGATTCGTAGAGTGTGGGCGAGACGCCCGCGATGGCGGCGAGGTAGACGATGGATTGAAAGCCGGCCTCCTGCCAGATCCCCGTTCCGACGAAGATCGGGCGGAACCATTCGGGTTTCGTGAGGAAGTAGATCGGTTCGACACCGAACCAGCCGATGATCGTATTCACGATGCCCGCGGACGGCGAGAATGCCGTGATGACAATGCCTGCGATGATCACCGACGAGATGAAGTGCGGCAGATAGACGATGGTCTGGACCGACTTTTTGAAGGTCTGATTGAGCACTTCGTTGAACATCAGCGCCAACATGATCGGCACCGGAAAGCCGAACATCAGACCATAGAAGCTCATGATGATGGTGTTGCGGAGGGCTCTGAGAAACTGGTCGTTGTTGAACAGCGTGTGGAAGTGCTCGAAACCGACCCAGGGACTGGCCGAGATCCCGCGAAAGATCGAGTAGTCCTTGAACGCGATCTGCAGCCCATACATAGGCTTGTAGAGAAAGATGACGAGCCACAGAATTGTGGGCAGCAGCATCAGATAGAGCTGCCATTCCCGCTTCATGTGATCGCCGAGCCTGACCATGCGGCTGGGCTTGCGGCGGCGCCGGGCTTCGCTGGCATCAAAGACCAGTTCTTCGGTGCTGGGCCCGGTGAAATTCGGATCGTTGCTCATTGCACCATCACCTGTCCGGGCAGGGCCATGCCTGTCTGTGCATCGAAGACGCGGATCAGATGCGGCTCGATGGTGAAGCCGGAGATGTTGTCCAGCAGGCGCATTTGTCCGACGGTCTCTGTCCGGATCACGAAGGGTGCGCCCTGAAGGCTTGCGTGGACCAGGGCTTCGGACCCGAGCGTCTCGATCAGATCGACGTCGACGGCGACGCGGTCGGGCACGGTGTGATCGGCCACCGTCACGAATTCGGGCCTGACGCCGAGGATGACGTCTCGCCCGACGGCGTTCTGCAACGAAGGGATCGGCGCCAATGGCACCTTGTTGCCGTCGAACTCTGCGACGGGGCTGGAGCCACCGGACGCGATGGTCGCCTTGATCATGTTCATCGGCGGCGCGCCAAGGAACTCGGCCACGAAGGTGTTGACCGGGTTCAGGAACAAATCCATCGGCGTGCCGATCTGTTCGATCCTGCCGTCGTGCATCACGACGATCCGGTCGGCCAGCGTCATCGCCTCGATCTGATCGTGGGTGACGTAGATCGACGTCACGCCGAGGCGCTTGTGCAGCCGCTTGATCTCGGCGCGCATCTGGGTGCGCAATTTGGCGTCGAGGTTGGACAGCGGCTCGTCGAAGAGAAAGACCTTGGGGCGGCGCACGATCGCGCGGCCCATGGCGACGCGCTGGCGCTGCCCGCCCGACAGATCCGCCGGACGCCGCTCGAGATAGGGAGTCAGCCCGAGGATATCGCCCACTTCCTGCACTGACGAAGCGATCGCTTCCTTGCTTTCCTTGCGGATGCGTAGGCCGAACGCGATGTTGTCGGCGACGTTCAGATGCGGGTAGAGCGCGTAGTTCTGAAAGACCATGGCAACGTCGCGGTCCTTGGGGGCGACGCGATTGACGTGACGATCGTCGATGGTCAGGTCGCCGTCGGTGATTTCCTCCAGCCCGGCGATCATGCGAAGCGTCGTGGATTTGCCGCAGCCGGACGGGCCGACAAGAACCACGAATTCCTTTTCCTGCACTTCCAGATCGATGCCATGGACCACTTGAAGCCCGCCGTAGGTCTTCACGATTCCCTGTAGACTGACACCTGCCATGCTGGCCTCCCCTTAAGTGCAGCTCGAATTCTGCGAATTGATCCTGACGGCCGATTCGCCGCTCCTCGCAAACTGGTATACTAGTAAAAGATCTGGTATACTAGTATTAAAAGTTATAGTAGCGTAAAGACGAGAGGAGCTTCTCAATCGAGCGGCATCGGAACTACTTCGCGCGCCGCGCCGCGCCGTGACGCCCGGGCCGGCTTCCCGTATCGGCAAGAGAAGCAATGCTATTTGGAGTTTTGTAATGGTGCAGGTGAACCAGACACGCGATAGACGCACGAGCGTCGAAGAGATCTTCGATTATCTTCACGAAGAGATCCTGACACTTGGCTTGCGCCCCGGTGACAGGATTTCGGAATCGGATATCGCGGCGCAGTTCGGTGTGTCACGCCAGCCCGTCCGCGATGCCTTCAGTCGGCTGGCCAATCTCGATCTGCTCGTGATCCGGCCGCAACGCGCCACCGAAGTGAAACGCTTCTCGACCAGAGAGATCGTGAAATCGCGTTTCGTGCGGCTGTCCGTCGAGAAGGAGGTTCTTTGCCGGGCGGCGCGACTCTGCGATGCAGAAGGGGCTGCCAGTCTCGACGCAGCACTCGCTGACCAGGAAAAGGCCCTCGCTGCGCGAGACGTCGAGGGGTTCGGCGCACTCGACTACGCATTTCACCAAACACTTTGCGCCATCGCGCAGGCCGAATTCGCATTCGAAGTCATCATGGCCGAGAAATCGAAGGTCGACCGCTTGTGCATGTTGGGCCTCTCCAAGGTCGACCGGATGCCGGAACTTGTGGAGGACCATCGCAAGATCGCCGACGCAGTGACATCCCATGATGAGACCAGAGCCGTCGATGCCGGCGTGCTGCATTTGTCGAGGCTCGACGAGACCATCGAATGGATTTCGGCCACCAACGCCAATTATTTCGAGAAGCTCGACGGCTGAACACCGTGAATTCCGACCGAAGCTGTCTGGCAACCGCAGGATGCGGGGTCGTCGGGCTGCGGCCATAACGGACAAAGAAGATCGCACCGATGAGTCACAATAGCGACGTTCCCTCCGGCCCAACCGTCTGGGACGTATTCGGTCTGGCCTGGCCCATGACGCTAAAGGCGATCATGCTGCACGGCACCGTGGTGATCGACGCCTATCTGGTGTCGGCGCTCGGGGAAACCTCGCTGGCCGCGATGGGGCTGGCTGCCGCCATCGCGGGGTTCGTCTTGGGAGCGATTCTCGCCTTTTCCAACGCGATGCAGATCCGAACGGCGCAAGCCTTTGGCACCGGTGATGCGGTCTTTCTGAAATCGGCGCTTGCAGCAGGCATGACGGTCAACCTCGCCGTGGGTGCCGTTGGGCTTGCGCTCATTCTCGTGCTGGGGCGGCCGGTGATCGACGCGATGGCACCGAACGCTGACGTCGCGTCGCTCTCGGTCGACTATCTCGCGATCTTTTCGCTGGTCATCCTCGGCGAAGCCGTCGGCCAATGCCTTTCGAGCTACTTCAACGGCTGCGGACGCACGAAGCTGCCGCTCTACAGCTTTTGCCTGTCCGTTCCGGTCAACGTCGCGACGAGCATCGTGCTGATCTACGGATACTTCGGCTTTCCGGCCTTCGGCGTAAAAGGGGCGGCGATGGGCAGTGCCATTGCGATCTGCGTGCAGGTTGGGTTCCTCGTCTATAGTTGGGTCAGGGTAGATGGGCATTTGCGGCGCGTCGTGGGCTGGCGCCAGTCCAGCTTTGGGCGCAGCCTGAGACGCCACCTTGCGTTCTCCTTGCCCATCGCCGCGACGTTCTTCAGCGCGACCTTTGCCACCCAGATTTGCACGTTGATCTATGCGCGGCTCAGTTTGAACGAGTTTGCCGCGATGACGATCATTGCCCCTTGGATCATGGTCACCGGAACCATCGGGATGCAGTGGGCGCAGGCGACTGGCATCATCGTCGCACAGCTCTTGGGGAAGAAACATCCCGAGGCGGTGCTGGATCAGTTTCTCGGCAGGGCATGGCGGGGAGCCTTTGTCGCGGCTGCTGCCGTTGCGATCTTTCTTGCCGCAGTCTGCCTGTCGGCAAATCTGCTATACGCGGACCTCAACGTCGAGACCCGCTCAATGCTGATCGGCTTTGTGCCGATACTGCTGCTATTGCCGTTCCCCAAAGGGTCGAACGCGATTTGCGGCAACACCTTGCGTGCCAGCGGAGACACGCTCCACGTGATGTATATCTTCATCTGGTCCCAGTGGTTGTTTCGCGTGCCGGCGACCGTTCTGGCCGTGGTGTATCTGGACCTGAGCGCCTTTTGGGTCTTGTCGATCACCCTGATAGAGGAGCTGATCAAGTTCCCGGCCTTTCACCGGCGCCTGTTTCGCGGCGATTGGAAGCGCGCCGATATTGCGGTTTAGGCTGCTTTTTGTGGCGCACTCGGCGAGCAGGCACGATTTGCGCTGGGCCCTTGTCGGACGCCGTCGACCACCGCCAACGGCGTCCGGTGCGGTCGTCGGATCGAGCACTTGGCTTGCGGGACGAACCGCGCCCAATATTTTACCCGGGTGTTGGGACCGCCACCCACGTCAGACCTGCCGACGCCATTCATACAGGGCATCGGGGCACTTCTCCTCGTTGCCGGACCCGTCGGTCTCTTTGACCCTCTCAAAGCCGTTGCGTTCATAGAAATTCACGGCACGGACATTGCGCTGAAAGACCCACAATTGCAGCATGTCGTGGCGCTCCTTTGCCTTGTCGAGCAGCGACAATCCAATTGATCGGCCGACGTGCGACGGCAACAGGTAGAGATGATCGACCCATCCGACCTGAAACGCGCAGAAGCCGACAATCGTCGACCCGTCTTCCGCAACCCAGACGTCGCATTCGGAGAAGACCCTGTTTCGATAGAACTTCTTGTCGTCTTCGAGCGAATGCAGCTTGGGCAGGTAGGGAAGGAAATGGGCCCGCGACACGCGCGCAAGCGCTGCCACCTCGTCGGAGTCTGAACGCTGCGCCTGCCTCACTGCGATTTGCGTGCTCGAGATGACCGTTCTCCCTTTCACAGCCGCCGGATGCCCGGCTTTCGCCGCCTAGTAGTTCCACATCGTCCCGTCTTGCAGCCGCACAACCGGATGACTGCCGGGTTTGTAGCTATAGCGTTTCGCTTCGGTTTCGTCGAAGTCCACTCCCAAGCCGGGGGCGTCGCTGACATGGATCATACCGTTGTCCATCCGATGATCCGACGGAAAAAGCGCGTCACATTCGGGCGTGCCGAGCACAAGATACTCCTGAATGCCAAAGTTGGGCGCCCATGCGTTCAGGTGCGATTGAGCGGCCATGGATATCGGCGAGTGGCTGGGCGCTCCGTGAAAACCGGTGCGCACATTGTGCAGACCTGCAAGATCGACGATCCGTTTCACTGGTGTGATCCCGCCGCCGTATGTCACCGCGATGCGGATGAAGTCGATCAACTCGTCCTCGATCAGACGATTGCAGTCCCAGACCGAATTGAAGACCTCACCGATGGCGATTGGCGTCGTGGAATGCTGTCTGATCATGCGCAGGGCGTTCTGATCCTCGGCCGGGGTCGGATCTTCCAGCCAGAACAGCCTGGCAGGCTCGACGGCCTTGGCGAACTCCGCCGCCTCTCGCGGCAGCAGGCGATGATGAACGTCGTGGAGGATCTTCAGGTCCGGGCCAAAGCGGTCGCGGATTTCGGCCAAGGCGTCGGGCATGTAGCGCAGGTATTTATCGGTGTCCCAGACCTCCACCTTGGGGCGGATGCCGGCGAAGTCGGTGATGTAGTGCTTGCCCTCGCCCTTGTGCTCGGGGACGGCGTAGCTCGCCGTCGGCATGCCGGGAATGCCGCACTGCACGCGGACCGCCTTATAGCCCTGCTCGACGTAGTGTGAGATCGAATCCATCAGGTCTTCGAGATCGCTGCCGGTGGCATGGGCGTAGACCATCGCGCCATCGCGGCTCAGACCGCCGAACAGCTCGTAAACCGGCATGTTCGCGAGCTTGCCCTTGATGTCCCATAGCGCCATGTCGATCGCGCCGAACGCCGCCATGGCGATGGGGCCGCGCCGGAAATAGGCTCCGCGATAGAAGAATTGCCAGATGTCCTCGCTTCGTCTTGGGTCCAGGCCGATCAGGTTCGGAATGAGGTAGTCCTGCAGGTAGGCCGCCGGCAGGGTTTCACGGTTGTTCAGTGTCGCGTCGCCGAGGCCGTAGACGCCTTGATCGGTCATGATCTTGAGGGTCACGTAGTTCTTGGCGGGGCCGCCGATGAATACTTTCGCGTCGATGATCTTCATTTGGTCATCCTTTGTTCAGGCCAGATGTTGCACGTCGGTCCAGGCATCGTTGGTGCGGATCAGATCGATGATGTGCTGATACCGGCTGCCTTCGCGAAAGGTCGGGTAGGGCGCGACCTCTTCGCCGCGAATGTCTCGGACGAATATCTCCGCGAGGGTGTGCCAGCATTGCTCTGTCTCGCCGGTGACATCGGGCCGGGACGCTTGGATGTCGGGCGGCAGCGGAAGCTCGGCCCATGACTTGCTCTCGCCCCAGTATGACAACGGCCCGCTGCCATAATGCCCTTTGAGGTAGATGGCCCCCTTGGTGCCGTAAAACACGATGTGGTCGTCGTGGAACCGCGGCACGAGCCCGCCATGTTTGAACAGCACCGAGACCGGTTCCGCGGCGAATGAACTCCGCAGACGGGCCATGACGGTATAGGACCACTCCACATCGCTTTCGCCCCATTCGAGTGACGGGTCGTTCAGGTCTTCGGGGATGTAGTCCCGGCGCGTCGCGAAGTTGTGGACCCCTTGGACGATCGGAGCCCTTTTCAGGTCGTCGCGCACTTCGCCGAGAATAGACAGAACGGTCTCGCCCACCACCGAGGTCACAATCGACAGGTTGTGGGTGAAGTTGTTGTTCAGACGGCCGCCGCCGTCCTTTTTGCTGTGCGACCAACCAAAGGGTATCCCCCGCTCGAGGTTGAAGTGCGAGATGCATTCGACCTCGGTCGGCTCACCAATGGCGCCCTCGGCGACCAGCCGCTTGGCGTGCAAGACGCTCGGCGTATAGCGAAAGCTCGCCGCGTAGGCCGTCTTGACCCCTCGCTTGCGGGCGAGTTCATAGAGCTCTGCCGAGGTGTCGCCGCTCGCCGTCATCGGCTTTTCGCAGAACACGTGGCAGCCTCGCGCAATCGCCTGCTTGATCGGGGCGTAGTGCGTTCCGCCCGGGGTCGCGATCGAGACGATATCAGGCTGGCAAGCGGCCAGCGCCGCGTCCCAATCCGTTCCCGCATATGGAATCGCCATCTTTCGCGCCACGTCAGAGACGACACCGCCCGTCCTCCCCACGATGCCGACGATATCTGCACCTGCGGCACGGAATGCGTCGACATGGCCTTGGCCTGCAAATCCGGTCCCGAAGACCAGCACCTTTAGTCTGTCCGCCATGTCTCAAGTCTCCATTTGGGAGACTAGTATACTAGATGAAACTCGAGCGGTCGGCAATAGCCGTTGGGGGTGTTTCTGTCGCGATATATCGGGAATTGGCGTTCGAGATGTTTTCCGAGCGCAAAGGGAATGATGGGGGCGTTTCCGCCCTGGGCCAGCGATACTGGGAAGTGCAGGCTCCCGCACTTTCAGCGGCTGCGTTTGTGTCAATTCCGGCCTCAAAAGCGCATGTCAGTCCGGGGCTATGACCGACGGCGTCATGCCTCTGGCCGTCTCGGACCGACCGGGCGACGAATTGGAATGGGTGCGGCCGATGCACTCGATCAGCACGCGAACGATCCTCCTGATCTGCTTGGGGTCGTAAGGAAAGTCCGAGATCACCGTGATCATGGCCTGAGCATAGTTGCCCAACAGGGCCGTCGACAGGAAGTCGGTGTTTTCGTCAGACGGGATCCGGTCGCGATAGAGGGGCTCGACCGAGGCTTCCATTCTGGCAAGCATTTGGTCGGCGACGTCTTCCTTGGGGGCGAATTGATTGTAGACTGCCTTGCGCGTTTCAGATGCGCGACGGGCGATTTCCTCGACGCTTGCAGCGTCGATACCCGAGGCACCAAAGACTACTTTGGCCGCATTCACTATCTCGTCGCGGGGTCCGGTTTTTCGCTTCTCGCGCGTCGATTGGCCCCGTTTCGACATGGAGTTTTGGCGGCAAGGATACGTTTTGCTCTTGGCGGTCGCGATGGATTGCACACTTATATGAACAAGGGGTCATCGTTCCCCAATGGCTCGGAACACGACGGAGCGCAGGAGAGATGCAGGCCGGATATGGAACAGACCTCTGGTTGATCGACTGCCCACATGTCAGACCCGCTTCTCGACCTTGTTTCCCGAATGTTTGGCCCAATACGGGGCCGCCCAACCACCTGCTATTCGATAGGCCGCGCATGATTCTGAAAGCCAATTCTGAGATCCAGTTCCACGCGGGACCGGGCCCCGCAAAAAGGTGCTCCGTCGATCCGCCCGAGTCCGATTTCTGCGAAGGAGCGCCCGGCAATTGGCGGGGGCGTATGAGCCCGACGGCTTCTCTCGGCCGTGCGTTCCCCGGGCTGGAAAGAGTGCTCGACTAGATGTGCGCCCGAGCTCACCCCTCGACAAACACCGCCGCGTTTCGCCTTGTTCGGGCACTTCCCGATAGCGTTGCAGGTTTGCGGATGATGCACGCGATGGCCTACGCGACGGGTTGGGTCTTGCCGCGCGGCGTTCGCCGGGACATCAAGCGGGTCCCTCGTCAGGACGGAAGCTCGATCAAGGTCGAGGTGTTCCGGCCAGAAAACGCCGCCGGCCCCTTGCCAGTCGTATTGCATCTGCATGGCGGCGGTTACGCCATCGGTGCCCCGAGGCAGGATTACCGTCTGTTTGCCCGGCTCATGGCGGCACGGCCATCGATCATCGTCGCGCCGCATTATCGACGGTCCTTGGAAGAGCCTTACCCGGCGGCCCTTGATGATTGCCATGACGTTCTGCTCTGGCTGAAGACAGATGCCGCGGCTCTCGGGGCGACCGATCATCCGGCAATGGTCATGGGGCTGAGCGCCGGAGGCGGCTTGGCGGCAGCTCTATGCCTTCTGTCGCGGGATCGCGGAACGGGGTCGATCGGGGCGATGTTTACGGTCGGCGCGATGCTCGATCATCGCACGTTCACCACGGATATCGACCCGGCGAACCTGTCCTGGAGCGCCGGGAAGAACCGTCTCGCGTGGCGCTTGTATCTGGATGGGGAGCCCGCGACGCCTTATGCCGCACCGTCCTGCGCAGGCGACCTGACGGATTTGCCGCCCGCTTTCGGTATCGCAGGGGACTGCGATCTCTTTCACGCCGAGAACGTCGACTATTTCTCGCGGCTTGCCGATGCCGGCGTCGCGGCGGAGTTCCACTCCGTGGCCGGAGGATACCACGGGGTCGAGGTGTTCGCCCCGGCCGCTGAGCCCGGCAGAACCATGTCTGGATTGATCGGTGACGTCTTTGGGAAAGCCATCGGCACATGCCTTTCTCGCGACCCCGTGCAACCGTAGCCGCAGATCCGGAACGGCTTGCGGTCGTCGCCTTCTACATTGCTCATGCGCGGGGAGGGGCCGGTCCACCTCGGGGCAGGGAGTGATACGATGCGGGAGGTCCGCCGCGCTCACTGCGGCATTTGGGCAGACGCGGGGCGGAGCCCGGTGGTAAGGGCGTGGCGGGCAGGGTCCTGGCGACCCGTTGCGCTTCCAGCCGCGGTGGCTCGCCCTTACTTCTTCTTGCGGAGCTTGCCGTAGAAGCGCCGGTTGGCCTGCACGAATTGCTCCAAGACGGCGCCCAACCCGCCGAATTGGCGGCCCTTGAGATAGAGGTATCCGGAAAAGGCGCCGATGGCGGCGCCGGCGGTGTCGATGATGAGATCCTTCATCGTATCGATCAGCCCGGATTTCTGCATGTTCATGCCGAATACCTGATCCATGGTGAATTCGAATATCTCCCAGAGCGTGCCGATCGACAGCCCGACGCAAAAGGCGAGCGCCGCCAGTGCCCAGGCCGGTGCGGCATAGCGGTCACCTTCGAACAACATGAAGATGAGCAGGAAGCCCATCGCGCCGAAGCTCAGCGCCGAAGAGAAGTGCAGCGCCACATCCCACCACCAGAATCGTTCGTAAAAATCCGCAACCTCACCGAGGAACAGCGTCGCGAAGATGAAGACGACCATCGCGGTCAAGATCGTTCTGGGCAGTTCGATCCCGAGAAAGCGGGCAAAGCGGTTTGGCAAGAACGTCAGCCCGAGCGTGGCAAGGGCCACGAAGACGGCAGACCAAGCCTGCGTCCAGAGCCCCGTCACGGCCTCGGCCAGCAGGATGATCTGGACGATCAGGACGACGATTGGGCTGGCCTTGGAGAGCATGGGGGTTCCGTTCTGCTGCGTTGGCCCCAATATAGGACATATGTCCGATTTCGCACCCCTACGGCTGGCTAGCTACAACATCCGCGCCGGATTGGGCACGGATCTGCGCCGTGATCCGCTGCGCGTCATGGCGGCGATTGCCGCGTTCAAGGCCGATGTCGTCGCGCTGCAGGAGGCGGATTTCCGCATGGGGTCGCGCCCCACGGCCCTGCCGTTGCCTTTGATCGAAAGCCACACCGGGCTGCGCCCGCTGCCCGTGGCCGAGAACGATGTCAGCCTCGGTTGGCACGGCATTGCCCTCTTGGCGCGGCCCGACCTTTCGGCTGACAAGATCTATCGCTTTGCCCTGCCTGGGCTGGAGCCGCGCGGCGCCGTCGCGGTGGATCTGCCTGATCTGCGCGTTGTCGGCGTGCACCTTGGCCTGTTGCGCCACTCGCGCCGTGCGCAGCTGGATCATATTCGCGAGGAGCTCGACGCGTTGCCCGAGCGCCCGACTGTCATCCTTGGCGATTTCAACGAATGGTCGCGCAAGGTGGGCCTCGGACGACTGGCCCGTCGATATACGATCCTGACACCGGGGCGGACCTTCCCTTCGACATTGCCGATGGGGGCGCTGGACCGCATCGCGCATTGCGACCGTCTGCATGTCCGAGTGATCGACCCGCCGAGCAAGGCCAAGGGGCGTCACCCTTCGGATCACTTGCCCATCCTTGCAGAGATTCGCGCCATCGACGCCGGATAGAGGATGGACTGCAGGCAGATGCCTTCGGGGCCGGCGCTGTTAACCTGCGCTGCTCCCGCGGGGACATCGCTCTCCGGGCGGCTCAGATCTGGATCAGGTGGTTGTCCCAAGCCAGATCATTGCGGCGGCCGGGACCAGTGGGCAGCGTGTCTCCAAGGTAGCGCAACTCGCCGGTTCCGCTGGTGACGGCAAAGCCGCCCGGCACTTGCACGACGCCACACACATCCTCGATGGTCAGCGATCCGATCTGTTCTGCCGCTTCGACGTCATAGGTCTGCACGACGTTGCCGCGGGGCGAGGTGGCGGCGATGGTCCGCCCGTCGGCCGAAACAGCGATGCTTCCGACATATCCTTGCATGTCCCGTCCCGCGTCGCTGTCCGGTGGCATGAGCGTGACCTGTTCCCCCAGCCGGTGATGCCCGACGAGTGACGGCGCGCGCCCGTCTCCCTGCCATTGCATCCCGAAGGCCACCCGTTGATCCGAGCAGATCGCGAGATGCCGGATCGAGTTCTTGTGCATGTCTCGTGGCAATTCGACCGTCTCGATGATCGCGCCGTCCCGCAGATAGGCGAGGTTTGGCGTCATCGTGGCGATGTTCAGCTTCGTGCGCCCTGACTCCGGGTGGGTCTCGATACCGCCGTTGGCCACGACAAGGCTTTCGGACCCCGGCAGGCGTTTGATATCATGCGGACCGATGCCTCCGCCGTCCCATTCGTCGATGCGGACATAGCCTGCCGTCGCGTCCCAGACGCCGATCCGGCCCCGGCCCGCCTCGTAGTCGTTTTCCGTGGTGTAGAGCAGCTGCCCATCGGAGGAGAACGCGCCGTGACCATAGAAGTGCCGGCCAGCCGGAGCTGTCAGCATGGCGGCCTGCTCGCCCGACACGCAGTCGATCACGACGGCAAAGGCCCCGGGGCGGCGGGCGAAGGCGACGGCTTCGGGTCTTGACGGATGCGCTGCGGCGGCGTGCCCGCGGGCCGGCAGCCGAAGCCGGAAGGTGGGGTTCAGAGCGGCGTCGATCCCACAGAGCACGAATGTGCCGTCGCGGAGGGCGCCCGCGGACAGGAACGACGGCGATCCCGCATCGGCCCATGTCGGCTTGGGGGCCAGCCCGGTGGCCAGCAACCCCGCGATGAACTGGCGGCGGCTCGTTGCCATCTCAATCACCGTCGAGCGCGTTGAAGCCGGCCGAAACGCCCAGTGCCTGGCCCAGCCCAGTCAGGACCGTCGTGCGAATGGTGCCGACGGCCTGACTGAGGACCTCGATCCTGAAGCGGGTTTGTGGGTCGGAGACACCGGCAAACACGGGAACATCCAGTTCGGCGAGCCTCGCCAGCGCGTCGGCGAACTGCTGGTCGAGCGTCGCGGTCAGCGCGGCGTCGCCTGCGGCCAGATGCCCGGCCAGATCGTGCAGGGCCTCGAGGCTCAGCGTGACATGCCGTGCCGAACGCCCCGATCTGCGCGCCTCGGCCCGCGTCGGCCGGGGCCGCTCAAACGTGCCCAGTGGACGGCCGAGGCGGCTGTCCTGCGTGAATTGCAGCCCGGCTGTCAGCGCCTTGAGCAGCTCTCTGAGAACCTCCTCATCATTGCGGTAGAGCGCCTCCGCGCCGGGGGTCAGCAGAACATCGGCATGTTCCTCAACCCAATCGCGATGGATGGCGGCAGCGGTTGCGGCGATATCCGCGGCGACCGTCTGAACCAGCGTGCAATGGTATTGCGCGTCGCCCTGCTGCAACAGCGCATCGTCGTAGATCAGGAATTCGAGCGCGTAGAACCCGCGTGCCGCGATCGAGACATCGGCGTAGCTGTCTGGATCGAAGGCGATGGGGTCCTGATCCGCGATCAGCTTGGCCAGCGCCTGCGGTGTGGCACCACGGCTGTCGGGCCAGAAGGCCAGCGCAAAGGCGCGATCATCGACCTCGGTCGGGCCGAACCGCAGATGGCTGGCCGAAATCCACGCATCGAACGCGATCCCGTAGGCGCGACGCAGATCCTCTGAGGCGGGAAGACATGTCTCTTGGGCCACATGTGACAGGGTGTCGGTGGTGGTGGCCAGCGCCTCGAACCGGGGCAGGATGTGATCGTCGATGATGTCGGGGATCGACGGGTCCGCCGCTGCCTGGACCGGCGCGCAGACCAGCGTCGCGGCGAGAAGGTATCGTTTCATAGGCTCTCCAGAAATCTCACAAGTGCGGCGCGATCCTCGGCTGGCAGGTTGACCACGGAGTCCCGCGCGGCCTGAGCCTCGCCCCCATGCCAAAGGATCGCCTCGATCAGCGACCGTGCCCGGCCGTCATGCAGGAAATAGGTATGACCGCTGACCTGCCGGGTCAGACCGATGCCCCACAGTGGCGGCGTCCGCCATTCCCGTCCCGTCGCACGGCCTTCCGGACGATCGTCGGCGAGGCCCGGCCCCATGTCGTGCAGCAACAGATCGGTGTAAGGCCATATCAACTGAAAGCTCTGTTCGGGCTGATCCGCGAGCCGGTGGGTGACAAAGCTGGGGGTGTGGCAGGAGGTGCAGCCGAGGGAGTGGAAGATTTCCTTGCCGCGCAGCACCTCTGGATCATCCACGTCGCGGCGGGCAGGGACGCCGAGGTTGCGGCTGTAGAAGGTCACCAGATCCATGCCTTCGGCGTCGATCTCGGTGCCACGGTCGTCGTTGTCGCCGTGGATGGCGGCCTGACAGAGCGTCTGGTTGGCCGTGCATTCCCCCGCACCTGCCGGAAACAGCGGGGTAGAGATGCCGATGTCGCCCGCGAAGGCGCTGGCCGATTGTTCCATGATCGTGGGGCTGCCGGCCTTGAGGCCGAACCGCCCCAGCATGGGCTGGTCGAACTGCACCGACCAGACGATGTTGGGCCGGCCGGAGATACCATTGCCGTCGAGATCGTCGGGGTCGGCATTCGCGAGCAGATCGGCGGCCGGTATCGCCTCCAGCAAGCCCAGCCCGATCATTTGCGGGGCGACCCTCGGTGACAGCATGGCCCCCTCGTGGAGCGGGCCATATCCCAGATTGGCGGCCTCGTAGGTCGGATGCCGCAAGGCGACCTCGGTGCCATCTGCAAGGCGCACGATTTCCTCGTCATAGCGCACCGCGAGCCTGTATTCCGAGGCATGGCCCGGCACGGCAAAGTCCTGCAATTGCGACCCGTAGGTCGGATCGGGCAGGGTGGCGATGTAGTCGGCGATTTCCGCGACGGCAGCACTTTCCGCCCCGCCCTCGGGATCCATGATCGACACCCGCAGAAACATCGACACGGCGTTGTCGTCTGCGTTTTCCGGCGGATGCCCGCGCCCGTCCTTGATGTGGCACCGCTGGCAGGATCGCGCGTTGAACAACGGACCCAATCCGTCGGAAGCCAGTGTGGAGGAGGGTGAAGACACCCAGAGCTTGCGGAACAACCCGTTGCCCAGCTTGAACTCCAGCTCGTCCTCGAAGCTGATGTTGCCGGATGGCTGGGAAAACGCATTCGCGTCGGGCAGCACGCGCACGGTTGCCGCGCCCGCAGGCCGCTCTTCGTAGGCTTGGGCGGATGTGAAATCAGTGGCGCGCGCCGTGGCCGCGGCGATCCGGGCTGCCTCGGCCTCGGTGCGCGGAACGACATTCAGGTGCGGATCACCCAAGCCGACATAGGCGGGTCGTGCGGGCGTATCGGCCAAGGCCACGGAGCCCGCGGCCAACGTCGCCAGCAGCAGGTGGCTCGGCGTCATCCATCTGGATCGTGTCAAACTGCGCATGGGTCCTCATCGCGCTTGGCCGTAGGGGCGCTGCGGCGGCAGGTCTGTGCCATGCCGAGGTGATGGTCTCAGCCGGCAGGTCTATGCGCAAGGCGGGAGTAGGGACGTCTCGCCTTGCGGGCGGCTCTGGTGCATGTTTCCACTTGGGCTGACCGGGGCTGAAAATCATGCGATCAGCCCGGCCAGCCCGGTGAGTTTATTGAAACACGGCGTTCGGATCGTCGAGGCTGTCAGACCCTTCGATCCCGACCCCTTCGACGCCCAGCGCCGCGATCACTCGCTCGATCGAGCGGGTCTGGTCGATCAACCCGTTCACGCCGCCCATGATGAGTGCTTCGCCGGCGGCATTGCCGCGCTCCAGCATCTGATCATAGGCAAACCCGGCTTCGGCGGCGATCTTGATCCGACCCAACGCCATGACCGCATCGCTGAGCTTGCCTTGCATTTCGGCGTCGAGCGCCGCGTCGGTCTCGGCCACGAGGTCGGACAGGGACGGTCCGGTCACGACGCTGCCATCGACCCGGATGTATTCGCCCCGATAAACGTTCTGAATGCCGACGCTGTTGTAGAAGTGATCGTTATGGGTGTTGTCGGCAAAGCAGGAATGCTCTTCCTCGGGATCGTTGAGCATGACGCCGAGGCGCATCCGCTCGCCGGCGGTTTCACCGTAGGACAGCGATCCCATGCCGGTCAGAATGGCCGAGATCCCGGCGCTCTGATCGGCCATGAGGTCGGACCGCGCCGCGCCGCCATCGGCCCAGGCCGCGGTCATGTCTTCGAGATCCGAGACCAGCAGTTCGGTGGCCGCCGTCAGATAGGCGGCGCGGCGATCACAGTTGCCGTTGGTGCAGTCTTCACCGGCGGCGTAGTCGGTCCATGGCCGGTTTCCGGCACCGGCCGCGTGCCGGTTCAGGTCTTGCCCCCAGAGCAGGAACTCGATGGCATGGTAGCCGGTGGCGACGTTGGCCTCGACGCCGTCGGCTTCGTGCAGGGTGTCTTGCAGCAGGGCCGGAGTGATCTCGGTTGCGTCGATCTCTTGGCCCGACAACGTCAGGATCGGAGTCGCGATCACGTTGAGCGTGGCGAAGGCGTTTTCATCCGACGGCCCGCCATAGGAGGCGTCGACATAGTCGATCAGCCCCTCGTCCAGCGGCCAGGCGTTCACCTTGCCCTCCCAGTCGTCGACGATGGCATTGCCAAAGCGAAAGACTTCGGTCTGCTGATAGGGCACGCGGGCGGCCAGCCATGCGGCGCGGGCGGCGGAAAGCGCCTCTGCGGACGGCTCTGAAACCAATGCATCGACCGCGGCCTGCAACCGCTGCGCCGTAATCAGGCTGTCCTCGTAGTTGGCGGCGGCGATGTCGGCGTAGGTTTCGAGGACCTCGGCGGGCTCGACGGCAAAGGCGGGCGTGGCGAGCGCCAATGCGATGGCCGTTGCAGTAAGCGTGGGTCTGGTCATGTGGTCTGTCCTGTCAGTGGAGTGTTTGCGGGTTTTGTGATGGCGATAGGTCTCGCGGGGCGGCGGGACTCATCCGCATCAGCGCATGGCCGAAATCGGCGGCGAGCGACGCGATCAGCGGGGCCACATCCGGCCGCACGAGCAATGTCGCGATCAGCATCGCATCCTCGCGTTCGCCGGTCGCGGCGGTCGCGATGAAGTTGGCAAAACACGATTCGTCGGCCCCGAGGCATTTGCATTTCACCGAGTGACGCATCAGCGGGCGCCGGCCGTGCGTGGCAAACATGGCGCAAAGCGTCTCGAAGGACTGCACCGCACGTCTGCCCCGTTCCGCGCCGAGGCTGGTGGCGAGGTCTTGGCAGACCTGGGCCTGTGCATCCGGCCCATCCGACCAGAGCCGGAGGTAGATCACGGAGGCGGCCTCGATCCCGTCCAGTTCGGTGAGAAAGCCGACAGGGGCGCCGCCCCGGATATGGGGAGAGCGGCTCATGCGGGCAGGCCCTCTCTGCTGGTCGGCGCCAGAGACGGAGTGCCGGGTGCAGTTCCGGCCCTCGCCGGAACGCTTTCGCGGGGGAAACTGTGCTGGCGGCGGCAACTGTGTGCCGCGAGGCGGCGAAACGGCGCGTTCGGAATCGGCTGCATTGGAAGAAACCCTCGACTGTTTACACCGCCGGTCGACGCTGTTGAGTGCGGCGGCCTGCTGGCGATAATCCTGAGTGAACTTGTCGGGTATGTCAACCTGATAAATTTAGTCAGAATTGTTCAGGCGAATGGCGGTGCGCGATACGGCGTTACTGAACGCGCGTGAACGAGCCTCAAAGTGTCGGGTCGGCGTGTCATCTCGCCTTGACCGTTTCCGCTGCGCTATCGGTATAGCTGACGCACCCGATTGAGCGCACGGCCAACTGTCGATCGATTTCCCATGGGCCCGGTGGGCGGGAACTTCCCCTTCGGAACAAGGTGTTGTCACCCCCTCGATGCCTCGCGCAAAACTTTCTGGTTGTCCGCGACGGAACCTCGCCGCCGATCCGTAGAAGCCGTAAGAGACGCAACAGGCAGATTTCCAGCATGATCGATTTATCAAGAGAACGCGACGCTTCGAGGCGCGGGAACCAGGCTTGGACGGCAGCGAGAACGCGCGTCACCGACGCAATGGTTCTCGCTCCTCACGCCCAAAGGATGATGTCGAGCAAGGGGAGGCAGGCGCAATGAAGGCCCTGAAGTCTTTGAGCGTTCTCGTCCTCTCTGCGGGCGTGTTGGCGGGTGCCTACGGGGTCGCATTTGGCGTGCCCGAGCAGGTTGCGCAGCTTTGGGGCGGTGCCGTTGCCGAGGACGCCGCAGCAACGGGCACTCCAGAGGCCCGGCAGCCCAACGGTGGGCCGCGAGGGCAGGGGCGGGCGACGACCGTCGTTCTGGCACCGCTCGAGGAACGCCCTTACACGCTCGAATTGCGCACGGTCGGCAGTGCGGTGGCCCTGCGCCGTGCCGAGGTCGTCGCGACCGAAGCGGGCGAAGTCGTCGAAACCGCGCTGCGGGCCAATGCGCTGGTCGAGCAGGGCGAGGTTCTTCTCCGGCTCGACGATCGCAGCGAACAGCTCGCGCTGGAGATCTCGCAGGCAAACCGCGATCAGGCGCAGGCGACGGTGTCCCGCTACGAAGGGCTTCACCAGAACGGCAATGCCGTTGTCACGGACGTGGCCCTGTCCGAGGCCGAAGTGGCGCTGCGGCTGGCAGAGGCGAATGTGGGTCTGGCCGAGCTCGCGCTGGAAAACCGCACGGTCGTGGCACCGATCTCGGGCCGCCTCGGTCTGAGCGACGTGAGCATCGGAGACCGGTTGTCGAACGGCGATCCGATCGTCACGCTGGACGATGCGGCGACGCTGTTGGCCACTTTCGAGGTGCCAGAACGCGCGATCGGTCTGCTGGCCGAGGGCAAACCGGTGCTTGTCACCACGCCGACCTATACCGGGCGGGTTTTCGAAGGCGTCGTGACGGCCTTTGACAGCCGCCTCGACAGCCTGTCGCGCAGCGTGACCGTGCAGGCGGAAATCGACAATTCCGAGGGTGTTCTGCTGGCTGGGATGACCTTTGCGATCCGGATGATCGACGAGACGCCGCCGTTGCCGGTGGTGCCAGCCACCGCAATCACGTGGGACCGCACAGGCGCGGGCATATGGGTCGCGGAAGACGGCAGCAGCACCCGCGTTCCGGTCACCATTCGCTATCGCGACGGCGATCTGGTCTGGCTCGAGACCGACGCCCCCATCGGCGCGCAAATCGTGACCGAAGGAGCATCGAAGCTGCGCGACGGGGCGCAGGTCGTGGCCGCGCGATCCGCCGGGGGGCAGGGCGTATGAGCTTCGAGACGAGAGCACACAAGGCCGGGTTCGCGGACCTTTTCGTCGGGCGGCCGATCCTCGGGATCGTTCTGAACCTGCTCATCGTCATTGCCGGGCTGGCGGCGCTGGGCAGCGTCGACATTCGCGAAATGCCCGATGTGGATCAACCCGTCCTGTCCGTGCGGACCACCTATGACGGGGCCGTGGCCAGCACGGTGGACACGGAAGTGACTCAGGTTCTGGAGGATGCCCTGAGCGCGCTGGACGGCATGTCCTACATCGAATCGAGCTCCAGCACCGGAACCAGCCGCATCACCATCGACCTGACGGACGGGACCGACGTGGACGTGGCCGCCAACGAGGCACGCGAGATCGTGTCGTCAACCCTGCGGGCGCTGCCCGACGACATCGACGATCCGAGCGTCAGCAAGAGCGACAGCAACGCCGACGCGATCATCCGGCTCGCCCTTTTGGGCGACGCCAGTTTCGACGAGCTGACCCAGATCGCAGAGGGGATGGTTTACGAGCGCCTGTCCCTGATCGACGGAATCGCCGAAGTGACCGTGCGCGGCAACCGGGCCAACGAATTCCGGGTCGCGGTGAACCTGCCTTCGCTGTTGAGCCGCGGCCTGACCATCTTTGACGTCTCGACGGCCCTGACGCGGCTGCGCGACGATACCGCTCTTGGGTCGCTCACGACGCAATCTCAAACCCTGTCTCTGCGCGTCGGCAACGAGGAGGTGACGGTCGAGACGATCAACCAGTTGCTGATCGACGACACGACGCAGGTTGCCGATGTCGCCTTTGTTCAACTGGTTCCCCAAGACGCCAGCGTCCTTACACGAGTGAATGGCGAGACGGCGGTCAGCCTCGATATCACGCGGCAATCCGTCGGCAACACGCTCGAGATCTCGCGCGATGTGGGGTTGGCCGTCGAGGAGCTGCGTGACCAGTTGCCCGACGGCGTGCAGTTGTTGGTTACTTCGGACGACGGGACCTTCATCGAAGGGTCGATCCGAGAGGTCGTCAAATCCATGCTTCTGGCGACCGCCATCGTCATTGGCGTGATCTTCCTGTTCCTGCGCTCGCCGCGTGCGACGCTCATCCCCGCGGTCACGATCCCCGTGGCTCTGATCGGCACATTGGCCGCGATCTGGCTGACCGGGTTCTCCGTCAACACGATCAGCCTACTGGCGCTGGTTCTGGCGACGGGGATGGTCGTGGACGACGCCATCGTCGTCATCGAAAACATCGTGCGCAAACGCAAGGCGGGCATGGGCGTCTATGCCGCCGCCGCCGCCGGAACCAACGAGGTGTTCTTCGCGGTCATCTCGACGACGGCGACGCTTGCGGCCGTGTTTATTCCGATTTCCTTCCTGCCCGGTCAGGCCGGGGGCGTGTTTTCGGAATTCGGCTTCGTGCTCGCCTTTGCGGTCACGCTGTCGTCCGTCACGGCCCTGACGCTGGCACCGGTTCTGGCGGCCCTGCTGGACCCGGCAAGAACGCCCGATGCCGACAGAAACGTAAAGCCGGGTGCGCTCTCGCAGGCGTTTGACCGGATCATGGATATGGCCATTCGGACGCCGGTGCTCGTGCTGTCCGTCGCTCTGGGCTTTGCCATCATTGCCGCGGGGGCGGCGACGACGCTGCCCTCCACTGTGACCCCACAGGAAGACCGGGGGTTCTTTCTGGTGCAGGCGCGGGGGGCGTCGGACACGACCGTCGACTATCTGGACTCGCAGGTGCTGTTGATCGAGGATATCCTCGCGCCCTATCTCGACTCCGGAGAGATCGAGGCGGTGCAAAGCATTATCGGCATCGGCGGAGGCACCAGCGCGTCGATCGTCGTTCGCCTGCCGGATTGGGCCGACCGCGACTATTCCCAACAAGAGCTTGTTGCGCAGATCAGCGGCCGGTTGTCCGCGGTGCCCGGTGTGCAGGTCAGCGCCCGTTCCACCAACAGTCTCAATATCCGCGGCGCGGGTGGCGGGCTCGGCTTTGCGGTCACGGGCACCAATCTAGAGGACATGACGGCGGCCGCCGAGCGCCTCGCCGCAGCCATGTCGCAGGATGGCGCATTCCTGAACCCGCAGCTGTCCAACAACAGCGTGGATGCGCAGTTGGAAGTGTCCGTCGATGACACCGCGGCACGCGAGATGGGGCTAAACGGGTCGGACGTCACCCGCCTCGTCCGTGCATTGGTGCAGGGCGACGTCGCGGTCACCGTCTTTTCCGACGATACCGAGGTCGGCGTGAACGTCGTTCCCGGTGGCCCGCCGATCGATGATCCCTCCGACATCGAATCGATGTCCATACGTCTCGACAGCGGCGCCTATGTCCCGCTGTCTGCCGTCGCCTCGCTGGAGACGGTGGTCAGCGACGCGCAGATCATTCGTCTGGGCGGATCATTGGCCGTGCCGCTGCAGGCCAATCTCGGCGAAGGGGGCGATCTGTCGACCGCGATGGATCAATTGCTGACAATTGCGGACGATGTCTTGCCCGACGGCATGGCCATCACCTTTACGGGCGAGGCGGCAACGCTCGATGACACGGCCGCCGGGATGTATGCCGTCTTTGGCGTGGCGCTGATCGTGGTGCTTCTGGTGCTCGCCGCCCAGTTCGAAAGCTTTGCCAGCGCGGTCGTCATCATGCTGACCGTGCCGTTCGGCCTTGCCGCCGCATTGCTGGCGATTTCGATGACCGGCGGATCCCTGAACTACTACAGTCAGATCGGCCTCGTCATGCTGATCGGGGTAATGGCCAAAAACGGCATCCTGATCGTGGAATTCGCAAACCAGCTGCGTGAGGCCGGCGAAGATATCGACAGCGCGATCCGCAACGCGCTTCGGCTCCGCATCCGTCCGGTTATGATGACGATGGTGTCCACTGTTTTTGGCGGCCTGCCCTTGATCCTGACGTCCGGCGCCGGCGCAGAGGCGCGCATCGCCGTCGGCTGGGTGATCGTCGGGGGACTGGGGTTCGCGACAGTCTTCACCCTGTTCCTGACGCCGATCTTCTATCGCTGGATCGCGGTCTGGGGCGCGGCTCCCGGTGCCGCCACCCGCAGGCTTCGTGCGGAGGCCGCGGCGGATATCGGGGCCTGAGTGTCGGCGGGGCGCGGAGCCCCGCCGGACTGTCCTTATTTCACCAGATCGGTCCAGATCGAGGTGTAAAGCTCGGTCGTGCTGGGCGGGCATGTCGGCAGGAAGCGCCCCGCTGCCACGAACTCTGCCGGAACGATGATCTCGGGCGCCGTCAGCATGTCTTCGGGCATGAATTCCTCCGAACCGGTGATCCCGTTGGCGTAGCGCGCGAATTCCGAGATCATGGCCGCGCTCTCGGGCCTCATGATGAAATCGAGGAAGGCATAGGCTTCGTCGACGTTCGTGGCGTCCGACAGGAGCCCGACCGAGTCCATCCACAGCGGATAGCCTTCGACGGGGTAGCCGTAGACCACGTCGGGGTTGTTCAGCCGCGCCCGCATGGTCGAACCGTTCCAGTTGACGCTGGCGGCATAATCGCCGGTAGAGAGCTTGTCGGTGGTGCCGTAATCCATCGACAGCCACGATCCCTTGGCCTCCTGAAGCAGATCGCGAACCTGACGCAGCACGTCGAGATCGTCGGTGCAGGCCTCGCCGCCCACATTGAAGATCGCGAGCGCCATGACGTCGCTCATCTCGGGTACGACGTTGACCTGACCGACCAGTTCGGCAGGCGGGCGCAGGAAGATGTCCGAGGTGTTGACGTCACCGTCATAGACGGCGGTGTTCACGGCAACGCCCGTCGTGCCCCACTGCCACGGCACGGTGTACATGCGGCCCGGATCCCAGGCGACGTCGACCCATTCGGAGGCGATGTTGCCGAAGTTCTCGAGGCGCGAATGGTCCAGCTCGGCCAGCAGCCCCTTTTCGACATAGATCGGCACGTAGTTCGCCGTCGGCACCACCAGATCAAATCCCGAGCCGCCGGCCTCGATCTTGGCAAGGGCTGTGGTGTTGCTGTCATAGTCGGTGATCGTCACTTCGATGCCTGTCTCGGCGGTGAAGGCCTCGATCAATTCGGGGCTGGTGTAGTTGCCCCAGTTGTAGAGATTCAAAGTGCCCTCGGCATGTGCCGCGATGGCTGTGCCCATCAGGGCGCTGGTGGCAAGAAGTAGGGTCTTCATGGTGACTCTCCGTTGGACATGAAGCGGGTTCAGCCCCGCTTGCGGGTTACGACTGAAAACAAGGCGAGTATAACGATGCTCAGGGCCAGCAACACCGTCGAGATGGCGTTGACCTCCGGCGTCAGCGCACGCCGCAACTGGCCGAGCATATAGGTGGGCAGCGTGTCCTGCCCGGCGGACTTCACGAACTCCGTGATGATCACGTCGTCGAGCGAAATGATGAAGGCGAGCATGGCACCGGCGATGATGCCGGGCGCCAGTAGCGGCAGGGTGACATGCCGAAACGCTTTCCACGGCGTCGCGTACAGGTCGGCTGCGGCGGTCTCCATATTGATGTCCATCCCCTCGAGCCGCGCCTTGATCGGCAGATAGGCAAAAGGCACGCAGAAGGCGGAATGGGCAAGGATCAGGTAGCCCAGCCCGGTATAGCCCGTCGCGATCTTGACCGAGGAAAAGAAGATCAAGAGCGCCACGGCCGTCACGATTTCCGGCACCATCAAGGGCTGGTTGATGATGATGTAGATCAGCGACTGGCCCCGGTATTTGCCCCGCCGGGTGGTGCCAAGCGCGGCCATGGTGGCGACCGTCGTGGCGATGACCGAGGCCCATGTCGCGATGATGAACGACCGGATCGCGGCCCCCTGCACGGCCTCGTTTCCGGCCGCCACATGATACCATTTCAGCGAGAACCCGCCCCAGAGGTTCACCGAGTCGCCGGCGTTGAAGCTGTAGATCACCAGCGTGACGATCGGCGCGTAGAGCAGCAGGAACGACACGATCGCAATGAAGGTGAAGCCGGGCAGGGTGGTCACGTCGAATGCGCGGGGCCTAGCCATGGGGTTCCTCCCGAGCGGAGACGCGCATGTAGACGACCAGTGAGCCCAGAACGATGATGAGCAGCATCGTCGACAGCGCCGCACCGAGCGGCCAGTTCTGTCCCTGGCCGAATTGCAGTTCGATGAAGTTGCCGATCATCATGTTCTTGCCCCCGCCCAGCACTCTCGGCGTGACATAGGCCCCGAGGCTGGGAATGAAGACGAGGATGCATCCGGCGACGATGCCCGGCCGGATGATCGGCAGAATGACCCGCCGCAAGACCTTGATCCGCGTGGCGTAAAGGTCATAGCCCGCCTCGATCAGCTTGAAATCAAACCGGTCGATGGCCGCGAAGAGCGGCAGGACCATCAACGGCAGATAGACATAGGCCATGCCGATCAGCACCGCTGTGTCGGTGTAGAGGATCTGGATCGGCTCCGAGATCACGCCGTAATGGAGGAGAAACGTGTTCAGCAGTCCCTGATTGCGGATCACCTCCATGATCGCGAAGGTCCGGATCAGCAGGTTCGTCCAGAACGGGATGGTGATCAGGAACAGCCAGAACGCCCGTTGCGTGGCGGGCCTGGTGGCGATGAACCACGCGGTCGGCAGGCCCAGACCAAAGGTGATGATCGTCGTCGCCAGCGACAGTTTGACCGATCGCCAGATGATCGCGAGGTTCGCATCGGCAAGGCTGACCGTTCCGTCGAAGATGTCCTTCTCGAAAAAGACCCGGAACCATGCATCGCCGGACAATATCCAGCGCACGCCGGAATAATCGCCCTTTTCGAGAAAGGAATAGAGGATCACGATGAACAACGGGCCAGTGGCGGCAATCGCCAGCAGGATGAGCGCCGGTGCGGACAAGAGCCAGCCTGTCGCGCCATTGCTGCGCGGGCGCTTGGATGCAGCAGGCCCGCTCATTCCTTGAGCACCTGAACCGCGCTCGCATCGACGGTCACGCCGACGGTGTCCCCTACGGCGAAGTCGTCTCCGGTCCGGCTCTGGACGCGGGCGACCAGGGCGCTGCCGTCTGACAAGGCGAGGGCATAATGGGTGTCGGTGCCCAGATAGGTCGCGTCGGTGACCGTGGCGGCTAGCCCACCCGGCACGGTGCCGATCTTGATCTGTTCGGGCCGGATGGCGAGGGTGACGCGCCCTGTCTGACCGTTGAGGGGAACGTCCAGGCGTTCCCCCGATGCAATCCGCACGGCCGTGCCGTCCACCTCGCCGACGAGGAAATTCGTTTCCCCGATGAAATCCGCGACGAAGCGGTTGACCGGGCGGTCGTAGATGTCTCGCGGTGTTCCGACCTGCAGAAGCTCGCCGGCCGACATCACCGCGATCCGGTTGGACATCGTCAGCGCCTCTTCCTGATCGTGGGTGACGAACACGAAGGTGATCCCGGTTTCGGTCTGCAGGCGCTTGAGTTCGCTCTGCATCTCCTTGCGGAGCTTCAGGTCGAGCGCGGAGAGCGGCTCGTCGAGCAGAAGAACCTCGGGTGCGGGGGCGAGCGCCCGCGCAAGCGCCACGCGCTGCTGTTGGCCGCCGGACATCTGCGCCGGTAGTCTGTCGGCAAAGGCTTCGAGTTTGACGAGGTCCAGCACCCGCGCGACGGTCGATGCGACCTCGCTGCGCGACTTGCCCTGCATTTTCAGACCAAAGCCCACGTTGTCGGCCACGGTCAGGTGAGGAAACAGCGCGTAGGACTGAAACACCGTGTTCACCGGCCGCGCAGAGGGCGGCGTGTGAGTGATGTCGCGCCCCGATAGCAGGATCGTTCCCGATGTCGGCGTCTCGAACCCAGCAATGCAGCGCAGCAACGTCGTCTTGCCGCATCCGGACGGGCCCAGAAGGGTGAAGAATTCGCCCTGCTGGATGTCGATGGAGACGTCGCCAAGCGCGTTCACGGCAGCTGCGCCGGCACCGTAAATCTTGCCGACATTCCGCGCGGCGACAGCGACCTTGATGCTCACTTCAATTCTCCCCCGAACCCCGATTGTGCGGGGCATTCGTTGATTGGGCAAGTTATTTGGCGCACACAGGCGGCCAGCGATGCGCCCAGGGTTTGGCCTGCTCGAGCTCTGCGCAGAGCGCGATCAGGGTGGCGTCGTCCCCGAAGGCCGCGGCGAGGTGGACGCCGATCGGCAAACCCTCGGCAGACCAATGCATCGGCACGGACGCCGCCGGTTGACCGCTGGCGTTGAATGCCGCGCAGAACGGCGAATATTCGAACACACCGCCGGGTCCGGTGCGATAATTCTCGAAATCGTCGCGGTCGTGGGTAAAGCGGCCGACCACGGCGGGAGGCTCTGCCATGGTGGACGACAGAAGGATGTCGCACTCGTCGAACACCGCCGCCATCTTCCGCCCATAGGCGTGTATCTCACCCACCGCGTCCAGATAGTCGGCTCCGCTGATCGTGCGGGCAAAGTCGATGGCGCTCCGCGAAACCCCCTGCACTTCGCCGTCCCGCAGCGGGCGGCCCTTGAGCGCGTGGTCGATCCCGAGCGCCGTGCCGCAGGCCACGATCCGGGTCCAGGCCCGCATCATGCCCAAATGATCGGCCTGCGGGACCATCGGCACCACCGCATGGCCGAGGCTTTCCAACAGGAGGGCGGTTTCCCTAACCGCCGCGGCGCAATCCGCATGGATCGGCTTGCCTGTGAACGTCGTGTCACACAGGCCGATGCGCAGTCGTTTCGGAGGGCGCGAGATGGCCTCGCTATAGCTCACCGGCATGGCGGGGGCGGCATAAGGCGCGCCCTTGTCCGCTCCGGCGCAGGCATCCATCATGGTGGCATTGTCGCGGACAGAGCGGGTCAGAAACCCGTCTGTCGCCATGCCCGCCCAGCCCTCGCCCGCGGCAGGGCCATCCGGGAATCGCGCCCGCGTGGCCTTGAACCCGAACAGGCCGCAGTTCGAGGCCGGAATACGGATCGATCCGCCACCGTCAGAGCCGTGTGCGAACGGCACGATACCCGCCGCAACGGCGGCACCGGCGCCTCCCGACGACCCCCCCGGAGTGCGCTCCGGATCCCAGGGGTTGCGCGTGGGGCCGCCGTAGACCGCAGCCTCCGTGACAGGCCCGACGCCGCCTTCCGGCGCTGTCGTGCGCCCAAAGGTCACGACGCCGGTGGCGCGCATTCGCAGAAATATCTCGCTGTCGTAGGAATACCGCGTGTCGCGCAGCAGCGCCGAGCCGTTGTGGGACGGAAAGTCCCTCGCCTCGGCACCGAGGTCTTTCAAGAGAAACGGCACGCCCCGGAACGGTCCGTCCGGCAGGCCCTTTGCAATGTCGCTACGGGCCACGTCTTCTTGTGTGAGGACGACGCAATTGAGTGTGCCGTTCACGGCATCTACCCGATCCAGCGCCTCTTGCAAAAGCTCCTGCGGCGAGGCCGCGCCCGTCGCGATCAGAGCGGCCAGGTCGGTCGCATCCTGAGTTGTATGGCTATCCATCTCACACCTTCGTCGCAGAATGCCCCCCGAGCTTAGGCGCGCGGCGCGTCGAGTCAACGGGATTTTCTGTGGCCCCGTGCATAGTTGCGCCCCGGGCCGTTGCCCGCTCTCGCCGCCGGCCGGGCATCCAAGCGCCAAGCGCGACGGCGCGGGCTGCGTGTCGGGCGCGGCGTTGCCGGCGCTGGTCTGGCATATGTGGCGGACCGCCGCTCGGGCGGTTATGCTGAACGTCACATGAATGCTTGGGACTGCGTCGAGGGCCTCTTTCTTGTGGCCGAGGGGGGTGGGTCAGCGCCTTGCCGCCGGACGGGCTGGCGGAGGGCGGCCCGGTGCTCGCGGTCGTTCCGGCGCTCGCCGGGGCGATCAACGCCGCAACCGGCATCGACCTCTGCCCCGCGGACGCCGACGCTTCGAGCCCAAATCTGCATGAAAGGAAGACTGCATGTCCGACGGCGCGACCGGCACCACGACCAGAAATACCGAGATCGGAGCAGACCCCGAGACCGCCCCGCGCCATGCCCGGCCCGACATCAGCCTGATTGAGCGGGCCAGCTACCACTCGCGGGATCGGGGCAACGGGCTCGTCAACTGGCGCGGCGGGCGCAGCGGCTCGGTGGCATTTGTGGCGCTGTCCGGCGCCTTGCACGAGGACGAATGGCACGCCGCGCCGAAACCGTTGCCGGTGGAGGCTCGTCGCAGCGCCTCCGACCGGATCGGCCTTGTCGACCGCATCGGCGGCGAAGTCCCGGCCCCGGAGGGACTGCGATGATCCGCATCGCGGTCCTTGCCGATCCGCATCTGCACGACACCCGCTGGCCGGGTGGCGATGTGGTCCGAAGCCTCGGCGACAGTTGCCGCTCGACTCGCGTCTTCAACGAGAGCGGTGCGGCGTTGGACCGGGCGCTGGCACAGATCGGAGCGGACCGCGCGGACATCTGCCTGATCGTCGGCGACCTGACGGACGATGGCCAGTCGGCCAACTGGGCCGCCGCCCGTGCGCGTCTTGCCGCCCACACCGCCCGCTTTGGCACGAGATTCTTCCTCACCCCCGGCAATCACGATCAATGGGGCACTCATGGAAAGCCGCTGAGCAAGGGCTGCGTCGATGCCGAAGGCCGGCTCTATTCCGTGCCAAGAGAGGGTGACGCGGCCGATCTCCACGACATGCGCATGATCGGGCTGGAGGAGGCGATGCATCAGGGAGCCGCTTTCGGCTATCGCCCGGACCCCCGCGACTTGCACTGGGAGACGCCCTTTGGCCGCTCCGCAGAGCCCGAGGATCGCTGTGTGTCGATGACCGGCCCGACCGGCGCCGTGGCCCGCGTTCCCGACGCGTCCTATCTGGTCGAGCCTGTGCCGGACCTCTGGCTGCTGTCCATCGACGCCAATGTATACCGACCGGACGGGCAGGGCGGCTTCATTGACCACGGCAAGGAGGGTTGGATCGCCACCCTTGCGCACAAGCCTCACCTGCTGCCCTGGATGCGGGACGTGGCGACCCGCGCACGGCAGGCGGGCAAGCAGCTCGTCACCTTTTCACACTACCCTGTGGCCGACATATTCGGCAATGCCATGACCGCGGCGCAGGCCGCCGGCCGGGGCCGCAGGATGCCGGAGCCGGAGGTGACCGCCCGCATTGCCGCCACTGGCATCGGGCTGCATTTCAGCGGTCATTGGCATGTGGATGCGCTGGCGGAGGGACCGGGGGTTGGCGCGGACGGGGCTTTGCTCAATGTCGCCGTTCCCTCTACCGTCGCCTTGCCCGCGGGCTGGAAACTGCTGGAGATCGGGGCCGGTGGCTGGCACCTGCATGATCGCCCGCTTGGCGACGCCCCCGGTTGGGATTGCGCCTCCCCGCGCTACCGAGTAGAGCTTCGCACCGCCATCGGCACCGCCGCCGATGAGCTCGATTTGCTCCGTGCCGTCGCGGAGGCACCCGACTACCCGGCCTTTCTCGATCGCCATTTCCGCGCCATTGTCCTGAACCGCCGGCTGGACGACGACTGGCCGCCGGGGCTGCGCCCGCTCCTCGAAGTGCCACTGTCGATGTTGCCCGGGCTTTTTGGACAGAGCGAGCCTTTGCAGTCCGACCTGCCTTTGCGCGAGATCTTCGTGGACGTCTATCGCCTGCGCGAGGCGGGAGGCGGGCCCGCCGCGGGGCTGTCGCCCGACCGGCGCGACCTCTGCACGCAGCTCGCCGCCCGTTTCGCCAAGTCGGAGCCCCCGGCCTCGGAGCCGGCAGACCGGCCTGCCTCGCGCCCGGCGATGGGGTTGATCGCACCGCTCATCCGTATGCTTGCGGCCGAACTGGCAATAGGCTCGGCGCGCAACGCGCTTCAGGCCCGCCTCGATCCGCCAAGCTAGTCGAGCCGCACCGACGTTCGCCGCACCGGCATCACCTGCAAAACCTCTGTCCGGCCAGTCCCGCCCGAGGCCGCTTCGCGCCATTGCGGGCTGCGGGTCCGTGCCCGGTGATGAAGCTCTAGAAAGGGGGCGGGGCCGGAAGCCAATTGATCGGGAGCGACGGTCAATCCAATCGCTTCTCCCGTAAATTCAAGGCGCAGGCATATCGTGCCGCTACAACGCTCTGCGGGGTTGCTGCGCGCATTGTGAGGGACGATTTCGACGACCGGGTGAACGAAGGACTAATGGATCGATCGCGCCAAGATGGAGCATCGCGGCGGCGGTTGGCGGCTAGGTGGTCGCCAGATACCCCATGAGACGTTGCTCGGCAGCAAGCAGGCCACTGATCTTCTCGGGTTTGATCATGACGGTCTCCGCGTCTGCCAGTTCGATAACGGCGGGGTGAATATAGCTGTTCCGCGCGACGGTCGGGGTGTTGTGCAGGCGCTGGGCGGCGGATTGCGCCATGTCGCTGATGCTCGCCCCGCCCTTTTCCGCGCATTCAAAGGCCGCAAGCGTTCCGGCCCAGGTGCGGAATGACTTCGCCGTTATATCCGCGTCGCCCGCGGCATCGGAGAGATAGGCATTGAGTTTCTGCGAGGAGACGGAGTGGCTGACGCCTTCGTCGTCGGTCCAGGACAGGAGCGTCGCGCCCGACAGGTCGCTGACCTTGTGCAGCAGTTTCTGCAGTTTGCGGTCGGTGATGTTCTGGCGCACCTTCTTGCCGCTCTTGGCGGTAAAGTTGAGCCTGATCCCGTCCTTGGACAGCCTCAGATGCCGCCGCTTCAGGGTCAATGCGCCATAGCTGCCGTTCTCGCGGGCGGAACTGGTATTGCCGACCCGCAGCGAGGTCCGGTCGATCAGCATGATGGCGGCGGCGAGGGCGAATTCCTCGTCACCGGGCGGCGAGGCGATATCCCTGTCGACACGGCGGCGTATCGCCGGGAGGGCGGCACCGAACTCGAGCAGATGCTGGAACTTGGTCTCTGCCTGAGCGGCGGACCAGTCAGGGTGATACCGGTATTGCTTTCTGTTGCGGGCGTCGCGGCCGGTGGCCTGAATGTGACCGATTTCGATCGGACATATCCACACGCCTTCATAGGCGGGCGGAACGGCGAGAGCCTCGATCCGCTTGCGCTCCGGCCCTCTGGCGATGGTGGTGCCGTCGGGCGCGATATAGGTGAAGCCGCGGCCGCAGCGGCGCCGCGAGATGCCGGGGTCCGTGTCGGAGACATAGACCAGACCGGGCGTCATTTGCGCTCGACCTCGGACGCCAGTTTCAGAACCGCGTCACCGTCATCCTGTTTGATATACAGGGCAGGGTCGTCCTTGGAGCCTTTGCGGGTGACCTCGGACCCCTTGATCTTGCGGGTGGTTTCATGGGCAAAAACCGACTGCACCGTCCCGGTGCCAGTGCCGTTCCCCCAATCCCACTCCACTGTGTCGCCTTCGCGAATGTCACTCATGACATCACCTTTCTCAGCTAGGCCGCGCCGCCCGACATGGCCGGGCGAGTGCGGCGGAGGCACTTATTTCTTGTCGTCCGACTTCGCCTTGGCGGATTTGTCGGACGATTTCTTGCCGTCCTTGTCCTTCAGGTCGTGGTGCTGTTCGGACCCTTTGAGGTCGATCACCGTGCGGTCGTCGCTGTCGCTTGTCGGCGTGTGTGGCTTGGCTGTCATGGTGTAGTCCTTTCGTCGTTTCTCCGCCCTATGCTCTCACCCGATTGGGCGGGGCAGGGCAGCAGATCCTGTCTTGCAAACCTTTCGCCGGCCCCAAGAGTTCCGCGCCTTGGCGAGAATCTGCCACCCGACGCCACGGAACGCACCGCGGGCGGGGCCGCGACAAACTGTTCGGTTGCACTGGGGTTAATGAGAACATAACAAGAACGCATGGCGCAAAGAACAATCAACGAAAAGCTCGCGATCTTGAGCGATGCGGCCAAATACGATGCCTCCTGCGCATCGTCGGGGTCGACCAAGCGGGATTCACGCGACGGCAAGGGTCTGGGATCGAACACCGGTTCCGGCATTTGTCATTCCTACGCACCTGACGGGCGTTGCATCAGCTTGCTCAAGATCCTGATGACCAATTTCTGCATCTACGACTGCGTCTATTGCGTCAATCGGGTGTCCTCCAACGTGGAGCGGGTGCGGTTCTCCGTCGACGAGGTGGTGAAGCTGACGATCGATTTCTATCGCCGCAACTACATCGAAGGCCTGTTCCTGTCGTCGGGGATCATCCGTTCGCCCGACAAGACGATGGAGGATATGGTCCGGATCGCCCGCAAACTGCGCGAGGAGGAGAATTTCCGCGGCTATATCCACCTCAAGACCATCCCGGATGCTGCCCCTGAACTGATCGCAGAAGCGGGGCGGCTCGCGGATCGGCTGTCGATCAATGTCGAACTGCCGACCGATCAGGCGGTCAAGGACTATGCGCCCGAGAAAAGCCCCGACCAGATCCGCAAGGCGATGGCGGACGTGAAGCTGCGCAGCATCGCCAGCAAGGACAGATCCCACAGCGGCAAGCGCCCGCCACGCTTTGCGCCCGCGGGCCAGTCGACGCAGGTGATCGTCGGTGCGGACGGCGCGAATGACGCCACCATTCTTGGTCAGTCCACACGGCTCTACGGCTCTTACGGCCTCAAACGGGTCTATTATTCCGCCTTCAGCCCGATCCCCGACGCCTCCTCGCGGCTGCCCCTCGTCAGCCCGCCGCTGCAGCGAGAGCATCGGCTTTATCAGGCCGATTGGCTGTTGCGGTTCTACGACTTCCGGCTGGACGAGATCACCGACACGGCGCTGGGCGGCAACCTCGATCTGGAGATCGACCCGAAACTCGCCTGGGCCCTGGCACATCGCGAGGGCTTTCCGGTCGATGTCAACTCGGCCCCGCGCGAGATGCTTCTCAGGGTGCCGGGTTTCGGGGTGAAGACCGTCAATCGGATCATCGCGACCCGCCGTCACCGGACCTTGCGCTATGAAGACGTCGCCCGCCTCGGAGCGTCGCTGAAGAAGGCGCGGGTGTTCATCACCGCCCAAGGCTGGTCTCCCGGCGGGTTGACGGATAGCGCCGACCTGCGAGCGCGGTTCGCGCCGCCACCCGAGCAGTTGAGCCTGTTCTGATGCAACGGATCGTCCTGCCGCGCCTCGGGGTGGACAAGGCATGGCGAGACGCCGCCCGTGCCTGCCTTGCCGCAGGCCTCTCGCCGGAGGATGTGACCTTCGGGCAGGAGGCGGCCGGCGGCCTGTTTGACGAGGTCATCCAGCCGCCCAAGGTGGATGCCAGCCAGATCAAGGTGCCGAAATCCTTCGTTTCACTGGCGCAATCCGTGGTCTGGCATGCCGACCAGCGCCGTTTTGACAAGCTCTATGCGTGTCTGCACCGGCTGCAACGGGAACGCGGCCTGATGCAGGACCGTGCCGATCCGCTGGTGCAATCGCTGCGGGAAATGGAGAAGGCCGTCCATCGCTGCCAGCACAAGATGAAGGCGTTCGTCCGGTTTCGCGAGATCGGAGACCCGGAGGCCGCCCGGCGCAGCTTTGCCGCGTGGTTCGAGCCGACGCACCACACCGTCGAACCCACGGCGACTTTCTTTTCCAAACGGTTCGCGGATATGGATTGGCGGATCGTGACCCCCGATGTCACGGCGATATTCGAAGCCGGTGCGCTTCGCTTTGCCCTGGATATGCCGAAGCCGGAGTTGCTGGAGGACGCCCACGAGGATCTCTGGACCACCTATTTCTGCAATATCTTCAATCCGGCCCGGTTGAAGGTGAATGCGATGACCTCGGAGATGCCGAAGAAATACTGGAAGAACCTGCCCGAAGCGGCGTCGATCCCGCGCCTGATATCCGAGGCTCCGGCCCGGGCGCGGGCGATGGCCGAGGCCGCCCCCACCTTGCCGCCGCTGCGCACCGCCCGGGTGCAGAGCGCGGCCACGCGCGGCACCTATTGGGACGGGCCGTCAAGCGGGCTTGCCGCTGCTTTGGCGGGGTGCCAACGCTGTCCGCTGCATTGTCAGGCGACGCAGGTCGTTGCGGGAGAGGGGCCGGAACAAGCGGGCATCATGGTCGTCGGAGAGCAGCCGGGCGACCGCGAGGATCTCGAGGGCCGCCCCTTCGTCGGGCCGGCGGGCCAAGTCCTGCTTCACGCCATGCAGCAGGCAGGATTGCAGCGCGACGCGGTCTATCTGACGAACGCGGTCAAGCACTTCAAACATGAGGTGCGGGGCAAACGCCGGATCCACCAGACGCCGGATCGACACGAGGTCGAGCATTGTCGCTTCTGGCTCGACACCGAGATCAGGCAGGTCAAGCCGCAGATCATCGTGGCGCTGGGGGCGACGGCCGCGCTCGCGCTGACCGGGCGCAAGGATGCAATTGCGGCGCGGCGGGGCAGGACAGAGCCGGGCCTCGGCGGCGTGCCGGCCCTGATCACCTATCATCCCGCGCATATTCTGCGGCTGCCCGAGCGGGCCGACCAAGAGGCCGCTCGGCAGGCCCTGACCCGAGACCTCGTCGCAGCGAAGGCGTTGGCGGTGCCATAACACCCCACGACAAAGAATCTCGCCGCCGACGGGGACTTTTCGGCGTTTCGCGCGTTTGACGAAAACAACTCTCTGGAGAGCGCCTTGATCAAACGCCTTCTGCATCGGCTGGCATTGCGAACGGAACGTGTGGCGGATCGGGTGTTTCACCGGCCCGCCACGGGGCGCGAGATCGATCCCTATATCGGCTATGCGACGCGCGACCAGATCATCGTGCGCGGGCGCGTCCTGTCCGAGTTGCGGGGCGATGACGGGATGGACGGCCAATCGAAATGGGACAACTTTCACCGCATGTTCCTGTTGTTCTTCACCGACGAAGTGGCGAATACGACCGTGCGCTGCGCCAATACCGAGGCGCAAACCGACGAGGAGGGGTATTTCACCCTCGTGCTTCCGGCCGATGGGCGCGATGGGTGGAGCAGCGAAGACGTCTTCGTCGAGGGGCGGGCCGAGCCGGTGCCTTGCCCGGTATTCGCACCGCGATCAGACGCGCGGTTCCTCGTGATCTCGGATATCGACGACACGATGATGGAGACGGGCGCCTATTCGCTTCTGCGCAATCTCTATACCACGTTCACCGGCAGTTCCCGGACCCGGCGGGCCTTTGCGGATGCCATCGCCTTGACGACTTGCCTGTCCGACGACGGGCGCAATCCGATCTTCTACGTCAGCTCGTCGCCGTGGAACCTGCATGGTTTCCTGCGGCAGGTCTTCGACAACACGGGCATCGTTCCGGGGCCGATGTTCCTGCGCGATCTGGGGCTGAGCGAGACCCAGTTCATCACCGAGGGGCACGGCAACCACAAGGGGGCGAGCATAGATCACATTCTCAGCGTGTATCCGGATCTGCCCGCGGTGCTGCTTGGCGACACCGGCCAGCACGACGCCCAAATCTATCATGCCGCGATCGAGCGACATGGCGACCGGATCGCCGCGGTCGGGTTGCGTGCGCCCGGTCCGGGGATGGATGCCCTCGATCTGCGCGACCGGGACCGCCTGCTCGAAACGCGCACGCCCACCTTTGCCGGGCCGTCCTTTGACGGTTTCGCCGAGCAGCTCGCTCTGGCGCGGCCCGATTTGTTCTTGACCGACATGGAGAGGAAACCGACATGAAAGCCCTGATCGCCGTCCTGACCACCCTGTGCGCGACGGCCGCCCAGTCGGAGGTCGTCGGGAATGTCGATGTCGACTGGCTCGGCAACGATATCATCGTCGAAGCCTTCGCCGACCCCGAAGTCAGCGGCGTGACCTGTCACGTGACCTATTTCGAACGCGGGTTGATCGACCGGTTGTCGAACGGCAACTGGTTCGAAGACCCGTCGAACTCCGCCATCTCGTGCCGCCAGACCGGGCCGATCGAAATCGGAGACATCGACCGCAGCCGCGACGGGGAGTCCGTCTTTTCCGAGCGGCGCTCGATCATCTGGAAATCACTCAGGGTCACGCGGATTTTTGACGAGGCCAATCAGACGCTGGTCTATGTGGCCCACGGCCGCGAGGTCCAGAACGGGACGGCAAAGATGGCCGTGTCGACGATCCCGCTCTACGCCTCCCAATAGCCCGCGACGGCTCCGATCGCCGTGCCGCCGTTTTCAAGGAACATCACCAATGACTGATCGTACGTTTGACCGGAGCCTCGCCGTCGTCGGGTTTGGTCCACGCGGCTTGGGGGCACTGGAGGCCCTCGCGGTGGTTGCGAAGACCCGGAACCTCGGCGTCAAGATCGACATCTTCGATCCAAGCGATGCCCTTGGGGCCGGGCCGAATTTTCATCCCGACGAAAGCCCCTTGTGCCTGCTGAACATCCCCGTCCGGGTTCTCGAGATCGACCCGCCCGACATCCTGCGGGATCAGATCGACCCGTTCGCGACATGGTCCCAAACGTCCTACGCGCCCGACGATTTCCCGCCCCGGTGCGATCTCGGGGCGTTTCTCCGCGCTCGGTTCGGGGCGCTGAGAACCGCGTCGCAAGGGATTTTCGATATCTCTCACATCGCCGCAAAGGCGACCGAGGTGACGCGCACTGATGATGGCTGGCGGATCGTTTCGGGCGATACCGATCACGGGCCCTACGATGAGGTGCTTCTCTGCCCCGGCCAACCGGCAACGGAACCCGATCCGCAACTGCGCCGCTGGTCGGAGCACGCCGACAAGAACGGGCTCGACCTCGTCCCGGCCTATCCCGCGACGGAACTCGTCGCGGCGGCCGAAGGCTGGTCCGGCCGGCATGTGGCGATCCGTGGTCTGGGCCTGTCGACACACGATGTGCTGCGGATGCTGACCTTTGGCCTTTCAGGGCGGTTCGAGGGCGGGCGCTATGTCCGGTCCGGTCGGGAACCGGCGCGAATACTGCCGTTCTCCCGAGACGGGGTGCCGCCAGCGCCGAAACCGGCGACGGCCGAGATCGACGCCATGTACGATCTGCGCCCGAATGAAGCGGAGGCGTTTCAAGACGCTCTGGCGGAGGCGGTCCGGCAAGGGCCGAAGCCTGCGTTGAAGACCATTTGCGATGTTCTCGTCAGCCCGGTGATGCGGATACTGACCGCGATGGAGGCTCCTCACACCGAGGCGACGGTCCGGCAGTGGTTCGACGTGGAACGCTCCTCCCCCGGCACGCAGGACGTTCAGGATACGGTCGTCGCGCTCCGCACCACCATCGAAATGGCGCACAGGCGATTGCCGCCATCGGTGGGCTATGTGGTGGGGCAGCTATGGCGCAAGCTGCAGAACGACATTCGCAGCGGCGTCAACCGTGCCGACCTTACTGCCGACACGGCCACCGCGATTGTCGGTTTCGACGAGGCGATGAAACGCTACAGCTATGGTCCACCGGTGACGGCATCCGAGCAATTGCTTGTTCTGATAGAGGACGGCCTTGTCAGTCTGCAGGCGGTCGATGATCCCGACATCGTGCTGGATCCCGTCGGTTGGCGGTTGATCGAAGGCAATGACGCGACGCTGGCGCATGTCATGGTCGATGGCGTGCTGCCAAGCCCGAGCCTGGAGAATATCGTCGATCCGCTAATCCGCGGCGCGGTCGAAGACGGCCTGATCGCAGAGGTCGAAGACGGCTTCGGCGCGCGCACTCTGCCGGACGGTTCGCTGGTCGCGCGGAACGGCGACGCCAATGCCGGGCTATGCTTGCTTGGCCGCCTGTCGCTTGGCAGCGTCATCGCGACAGACTCCCTGCACGATTGCTTCGGAGCGTCGACGCATCGCTGGGCCGAGGGGGTTCTGGCGCGGGCCGACGGTCAGGTCTAGTAAGGTCCTTCGCCACTGCCGCAAAAGCAAACCCCGGCGGAACAGAAGTTCCGCCGGGGTTTTTCGGTGATGACGGCCGCTCTAGCCGCTGATGCTTTTGGCCGAGGCCATGCCGGGCGCGTCCGACTTTCCGCCCAGCTTCTCGCGAACGCCCGCTTCGATCCTGTCGCCGACGTCGCTGTCGATATTGCGCCAGTATTCAAAGGCCCGCACCAGAACCTTCTCGCTGACGCCGTCCGTCAGATGCCCGACGACATTGCCGACCAGCCGTTCACGCGCGGCATCGTCCATGACGTCTCGCACCAGAATCCCGGCTTGCGTCCAGTCGTCGTCGTCTTCGCGCAGGGTGTAGGCCTGGCGCACCATGTCGCCGTCGGAATGCCAATGCCCCGCCTCGTCGTGGGGTTCCGGCTGTGCGGAGGGGCCGCCGTAGGAGTTCGGCGCATAGACCGGGTCCGCCACTTTCTCTGTCCGGCCTGCGCCGTCCTTGGAATAGCTGTGGACCGGGGATTTGGCGCTGTTGACCGGGATCTGCTTGTAGTTGACCCCGAGGCGCGCCCGATGCGCGTCGGCATAGGAAAACCCGCGGGCGAGAAGCATCTTGTCGGGGGACAACCCGATGCCCGGCACCATGTTGTTTGGCTCAAACGCGGCCTGCTCGATCTCGGTGTGGAAATCGGTCGGGTTGCGGTTCAGCGTCAGTTTGCCGACCTCGATCAGGGGATAGTCCGCATGAGGCCAGACCTTGGTCAGGTCGAACGGATTGATCCGGTAGGTCTTGGCGTCTTCGAAGGGCATGATCTGCCACTTCAGTGTCCAACTCGGGAAATCGCCGTCCGCAATGGCATTGAACAGGTCACGACGGTGGTAGTCGCCGTCCATCCCGGCCATCTTGTCCGCTTCGTCCTGGCTCAGGTAAGCGTTGCCGTCGCCTTGATCGGTGTGAAAGTGGAACTTCACCCAGAACTTCTCGCCTTCGGCGTTGATCAGGGAATAGGTGTGGCTGGAATAGCCGTTCATCTCGCGCCATGTCCTCGGAATACCGCGGTCGCCCATGAGATAGGCTACCTGATGGGCGCTCTCGGGCGACAGGGTCCAGAAGTCCCACTGCATGTCGTGGTCACGCAGGTTGTTGTCGGCGCGGCGCTTCTGGCTGCGGATGAAATGCTGGAACTTCATCGGGTCTCGAATGAAGAACACCGGGGTGTTGTTCCCGACCATGTCGAAATTGCCGTCCTCGATATACATCTTGACGGAGAAGCCACGCGGGTCGCGCCAGGTGTCCGGGCTGCCCCGTTCGCCGGCCACGGTCGAGAAACGCATGACGACGTCGCAACTCGCACCGGGCTGGAATATCTTGGCCTTGGTGTATTTCGACACGTCCTGCGTCGTTTCAAAGGTCCCGAAGGCACCGGAGCCCTTGGCGTGCGGCTGGCGCTCGGGGATTCGCTCGCGATTGAAGTTCGCCATCTGCTCGAGCAGGTAATGGTCATTCAGGACGATCGGGCCATCGGGCCCGACGGTCAGCGAATGCTCATCGCTCTGGACGCGAATGCCCGCGTCGGTTGTCGTGGCGGGGCCCGGCTTTTTATCGGTCATGATGTGCCTTTCTTTAACGAGTGCATACTGGCGCTGTAAAACGGGTGAACGCGCCGGGGCGGTCTGCGTTCCCGTGCTCAATCGCTTTTCTGTCGGCGCAGATATCGAATGCCGGGGGCGGCGGAGTGTCTCTCCTGCACTCAAGGGATTGTTTTAAATTGGTTACTTTATGGCCGCGGCAATCGGGCGCCGCATCGTGCTGCTGCACCACCGCGGGCGGACCAGCTGTTTTTCCCAACCTTCAGGGTGATCTTGGCCGAAATAAGGCCCTCTCTTCGAGAAACGCGCGTTGACAACTTCACAAAAAAATATAAAAGCGTGAACAACGGAGGGCCAGATGATACGGTTTGCGACACGATTGAATTCCTTTGCGGCGAAGGCCGAGGCCGAATGGCCGGACCACAATGGCAAGCCGACACCCATGATGGCCGCGCGGCGGGCCTCGAAGGTCGAGGGCTTGACCCACGTCGACCTCAACTACCCCGATCACATGACCGACGAGCCAAAGGCCGTGCGCGCCGAGATCAACGACATGGGGTTGCAGATCAACGGCCTCGCCATGCGGTATTATACCAACCCCGGATTCAAGCTCGGGGCCTTTACGCATCCTGATCCCGTTGTCCGTCGTGAGGCGATCGACCTGACCAGGCAGGGCATTGATGCCGCGCTGGAGATGGGCGCGCCGCTGATGACGCTGTGGCTCGGGCAGGACGGCTTCGACTACAGCTTTCAGGGCGACTACGCCAAGATGTGGGCCGACGAGATCGACGGCATCCGCGAGGTCGCGGCGCATGCTCCCGAATGTCTGATTTCGATTGAATACAAGCCTAACGAGCCGAGATCATTCGCACTTTTGCCGGACGTGGCGACGACGCTTCTGGCGATCGACGAGGTCGGCCTTGGCAATCTCGGCGTCACGCTGGATTTCGCCCATGTGCTGTATGCCGACGAGATGCCCGCCTTTGCGGCGGCACAGGTTGCGCGGCGGTCCCGCCTGCTCGGGGTGCATCTCAACGACGGCTACGGCAAGCGTGACGATGGGCTCATGGTGGGCTCCGTGCATCCGCTCGCGACGCTGGAGCTGCTGACGCAGATCACGCGGGACGGGTATGACGGGGTGATCTACTTCGACACCTTCCCCGATGCCTCGGGCATAGACCCGGTCGAGGAATGCGCGGCCAACATCGAAATGGCCGAGCGCCTGATCGCCATCGCGGCACAGGCCGAAGCCAGTAACGAGCTGCGCAGCGCCATCGGCGAGCAGAATTCACCGCTGTCCCAGCGCATCGTCCAGCGCCTGATGGCCGGACGCTGAAACTTTACAACTCAGACATCAATTCATAAAGGGAGGAGACCCAATGAACTACCCGACACCTTTGAGATCCATGCTGGTGGCCGGCCTGATGGCGGCGACGGCCAACCTTGCCGCCGCGCAGGACCTCGCGCCGCTCAACTCCGACGTCGAACCCGACCGGATCGACTGGTCGCAGCTCGAGGCCAGCTTTGGCCCCATGCCGACACCGGCCGACGGCACCCGCGTGGGTGGCGTGTCCAAGACCCTGACCAACGAATACTGGCGCTCGCTCGGCATCGGTTATCAGTCTGCCGCCGACGCGAGCAACGTCGGCTTTGCCTATCAGGCCGCCCCCAGCGAGGGCGATCAGCTTGGTCAGTTGTCCATCGCGGAAAACATGATCCTGCAAGGCTATGACGCGTTGCTCATGTCGCCGCAGACCGACAACAACCTGCAACCGGCGCTTGAGAGCGCCCTGTCCGAGGGCATGGTCGTCGTCAACGTCAATGACGCCGTGATCCCATCGGTCGCGCAATATGTGGGCAACGTGCAGCGCGACAACGGCGTGCGGGTCGCTCAATGGTTCATTGACAATGCCGAGGGTGGCAAGGTCGCGGTGATCGAAGGGCAGCCGGGCGTGTTCGCCGCAGGGCAGCGCACCGATGGCTTCACCGCCACCATCGAGGCTGGCGGAGATTTCGAGGTCGTTGCCAGCATTCCGGCGAACTGGAGCCGCGAGACCGCCTACGACGCGGCATCGACAATCCTGCAGCAACACCCGGATCTGATCGGTTTCTATGCCAACAACGACGGCATGGCGCTGGGCGTTGTCGAGGCGGTCAAGGCCGCCGGTCTGGCCGATCAGGTCGCCGTGTTCGGCACGGACGGGATCTCGGACGCCTATGCGTCGATCCGGGCCGGTGACCTGACCGGCACTGTCGACAGCTTTCCGGTTCTGACCGGAGAGGTCGCGATGGAGGTCGCGCTGCGCTTGCTGGCCGGGCAGGATCTGCCCCGCGTCGTCGCCACGCCGCAAGCCCTGATCACCGCAGACAATATCGACGCCTATGCCGTCGAAGACACCGCCGCGCTGCGCGCCACTCTGCTGGCCGAGTGATCTGAGCCCGATCCGGAGCGCCGCAGAGCTATCGCGGCGCTCCACTTTCGCAAACCAACAGGGGAGGATCGACCGTGGCAGAGGCAACTGCACGCTTGCGTCTGGAGGGCATCCAGAAGAGCTTTCCCGGCATCAAGGCCCTCGACGACGTGTCCTTCTCCGTCATGCCCGGCGAGGTTCACGGCCTTCTTGGAGAGAACGGTGCCGGCAAATCGACGATGCTCAATATCCTGTCGGCGGTCTTTGCCGCGAATGCCGGGCGCATCCTCATCGACGGCACCCCCGTCAACCTGACGGACCCTAAGAGCGCCCGCGCCGCAGGCATCGCGATGATCCATCAGGAATTGCAGCTGATCCCGGCCCTGACCGTCGCGCAGAACATCTTTCTGGGGCGGCCGCTTTCCAAGGCCGGTGGGCTGCTCGTCGACCGCCGCGCGCAAGAGGCCCGCGCCCGCGCCATCCTGGCAGACCTCGATCCCGCGATCGAGCCGTCCCGCCCTGTGTCGGAGCTGAAGGTCGCTCAGCAGCAGATCGTCGAGATCGCCCGCGCGTTGCTCGATGACGCCCGCATCATCGCGATGGATGAACCGACATCGTCGCTGACTCCGCCCGAATTCGACAACCTTGCCGCGCTCATTGAAAAGCTCGCGGGGCAGGGCAAATCGATCATCTATGTCTCGCACAAGATGAACGAGGTGTTCCGGGTCTGCGACCGCGCCACCGTCTTGCGCGACGGCCGTTTCGTGACGACCGTGACGATCGCCGAGACCAGCGAAGCCGAGATCATCGCCCGGATGGTCGGCCGGGATGTTCAGACCGAGGGGCACGTCAGCCACGCCACCGATGAGGTCGCCTTGTCGGTCTCTGATCTGGGTGACGGTCGGCTGATTTCGGGTGCCGGCTTCACCTTGCACAAGGGCGAGGTGCTTGGCGTCGCCGGCCTCGTCGGCTCCGGCCGCACCGAGATGCTGCGCCTCGTGGCGGGCATCGACCGGGCCTCCACCGGCACCATCGTCAAGGACGGGAGGACCTGCCATTTCCGCTCCCCTCGTGACGCGATCCACGCCGGGATCGGCCTCGTTCCCGAAGAACGCAAGAAGGACGGCATCGTCCGTGATCGCAGCGTTGCATCGAATATCGCCTTGCCCTGCATGGAGACCTTTTCGTCCTTCGGACTGATCCGCAGAAAGGCGCTTCGCAAGGAAGCGACCGCACTGATGGAGCAGATGCACCTGCGCCCGCCGGACGTAGATCGCGCGATCGGCCTGTTCTCAGGCGGCAATCAGCAAAAGGCGATCATCGGCCGCTGGCTGGCCGCCGACGTCGATATCCTGCTGTTCGACGAGCCGACGCGGGGCATCGATATCGGTGCGAAATCCGAGATTTACGAGCTGATCGAGACGCTGGCAGCGGCGGGCAAGGCGATCGTCGTCGTCAGCTCCGAGATGACGGAAATCCTGCGCGTGTCCGACCGCGTCGTTGTGATGCGCGAGGGCCGGATCGCCGCGACCTTGTCCGGCGACGAGATCACCGAAGGCCGGATCGCCGCCCACGCCATTCCCCAATCCAAAGCGCGGGCTCCGCAAGAGCCGCCACAGCCGCAAGAGGCCCATCATGACTGACCAGACCGATATCGCCCGGGCGCGCGGCCTCAAGAGCCTTCTGCCGGCCGCCTTCAACCTGCGCGATGCGGGCACCCTCCTGGGCCTGATCCTCATCTTCGTCGTCTTCGGAGTGCTGAGCCCGGTCTTTCTGACCGCTCCCAATCTGCTCAACATCCTGCAGCAATCGTCGATCAATGCCTGCATCGCGCTGGGGATGACCTTCGTCATCATTTCTGGCGGCATCGACCTGTCTGTCGGCCCGACCGCTGCGCTATCGGCCGTCGCCGGGGCGAGCCTGATGGTGGCGGGGGTGCCGCTGCCGCTGGCCTTGCTCGCCGCCCTCGGGGCTGGGATGCTTTGTGGCTTTTTCAACGGTGCGCTGATTGCCTATGCCGGGTTGCAGCCCTTCATCGTGACGCTCGGAGGCCTGTCGCTGTATCGCGCCCTGTCGCTGATCTTTACCGGCGGGAACCCGATCTTTGGCATACCGCCGGAGTTCCGGTCCTTCATCAACGGCGATCTGGCTGGCATTCCGGTGCCGGTGGTAATCGTCGCCGTCGTCGCCGCGATCCTGTGGATCGTGCTGAACCGAAGCCCGCTGGGGGAATACATCCTCGCGGTTGGCGGCAATCCCGAAGCCGCCCGGATCGCCGGTGTTCCGGTCGCCCGGACCAAGATCACGGTCTACATGCTCTCAGGGGGGCTGGCGGCCCTGGCCTCGATGATCCTCATGGGACGGTTGGGGGCGGCCGATCCGACCATGGGCAATCTGTGGGAGCTCGACGCCATCGCCGCAGCCGCCATCGGCGGGGCATCCCTGATGGGCGGAAAGGGGTCGGTGATCGGCACGCTTCTTGGCGCCGTTATTCTGGGATCGCTGCGCAACGGGCTGACCCTGATGAACGTTCAAGCGTTCTATCAACTTCTCGCCACCGGTATTATCATCATCGTCGCGATGCTGATTGACCGGGCCACCCGGGGAAAAGGATGAATGTGAATATCGACCCGCGGACTGTTGGTGCTCAGGTTCGGATGCGGATGCCGCTGATGACGCCGCTCGAGGCGCGGGTGGTCAATACCATCACTGGCCGCAAGGACCTCGACCTGACGACCTCGATCCGCGAAGTGGCCGACGATGCCGGTGTCTCGGATGCGATGGTGGTCAAGATCGCCAAGAAGCTCGGGTTCAACGGCTATCGCGATTTTCGGGCAGCGCTGGTGTCCTACCGCGAATCCGACGTGGCATCGCTGCATGCGGAGATCTCGCCCGAGGACAGTTCGGCCGACATCGTCAAGAAGGTCTTCAACACCGCGATGCAGGCGATCGAGGAAACCATGTCGATCCTAGACATGGCCGCGTTCGATCGTGCGGCCGACCTGCTCTATGCCGCACGCAATCGCGACTTCTACGGCTTGGGCGGTTCCGCCCAGATCGCCCGCGACGTGTCGCACAAGTTCCTCCGGATCGGACTGCGCAGCAACATCTACGACGACACTCACATGATGATGATGTCCGCCTCGTTGCTCGGCCCCGACGATGTCGTCGTCGCGGTCTCGCATTCCGGTTCGACCATGGCGGTGATCGAGGCGGTCACGCTGGCCCGTCAGAACGGAGCCCGCAGCATCGCGCTGACCAACTACGCCGGTTCGCCACTGGCCGAGCTGGCCGACGTGACCCTGTGTTCGACCGCGCAGGGCTCGCCCTTGCTGGGCGAGAATGCGGCGGCGCGGATTGCGCAGCTCAGCATCATGGACGCGGTCTTCGTCGGTGTGGCACAGCGCGATTTCGCCTTGGCCGAAACGCAATTGTCCAAGACGATGCAATCCGTCGATGCCAAACGAAAGCCATAGGTGCCTGCCATGACCTCGCCCGCCATCGTCGTCGTCGGCTCGATCCACTACGACATATTCGTGAACGCGCCGCACCGACCGGCAGCGGGCGAGACGGTCACCGGCCAATCCTGGCATCCCAAGTTCGGCGGCAAGGGCGGCAATCAGGCCGTCTCGGCGGCGCGGAGCGGAAGCCCGACTCGTCTGGTGTCGGCCGTTGGGCAGGACGACTTTGCGGCATTCACGCTGGCCCACCTTGGGCAAACCGGGGTCCAGACCGGTCACATCGCCCGGATCGCCGGGGCAGGGACCGGCATGAGCGTCGCCATCAGCGATGCCAGTGGCGATTACGGCGCGGTTATCGTGTCGGGGGCAAATCTGCAGATCGACCCGCAGGGCCTTTCGGACGACGCGCTTTGGCAAGACGCCCGCTATCTCGTCCTACAGAACGAAATCCCCGAGCCGGTGAACATCGCCGCGGCGCAGATGGCCCGCCAAAGGGGGGTGGCCGTCTGTTTGAATGCGGCCCCGTGGCGCGAGATGAGCGAAACCTTTCTGGACCTCGTCGATATCGTCGTCGTCAACTCGATCGAGGCCCAGGCCATGTGCGGCGCAACGGTCGACAGCCTGCCTGCGGCTGCGGAGGCGGCCAAGGCTCTGGCCGCGCGATTTGAATGCGCCATCGTCACGGCAGGCGGCAGCGGTGTTGCCTATCACGCCGGCGACGCGGCGGGCGTCGTTCCGGGCGAGAAAGTCGACGTTGTCTCGACCCACGGCGCGGGGGACCATTTCATCGGCGTCCTGATCGGCACTCTCACGCAAGGATCGAGCTATGCAGAGGCCGTGCGGGCCGCGAACCTGTCCGCAGCACGCCACGTGGCGGGCGGGGTGTAACGGCGCTGCCCGCAAGCGGCGCCCGCCAGATTGGCCGAAGAACCGACGCACAGCGTTTGTGTGTAGGCCAACGGTATCATGCAGCAAGGACACGCTTGTCGGGCCGTCCCAACGGGCAGGTGCCGTCATGAACACGGCCCTGACCGCGTTTAAGATGAAAGGCCGTCAAAGCAAGCCGGCAAACCTCGGCAGCCAAAGGCTGAGCGAAGGCACATAGGTGATGATCATCAGCAATGCGATCAGCACCCCGATGAACAGCCAGATCTCGCGGATCATCTCGCCCAATGGAATCCCGTTCAGCGCCTTGATGATAAACAGCAATATCCCATAGGGCGGAGTGATGAGCCCGATCATCATGTTAAAGACGATGACGATGCCAAAGTGGTGCAGATCGATCCCCAGAGCGGCAGCGGTGGGGATGAACAGCGGCGTGATGACGAGCATGATCGTCGACACGTCGAGAAAGCACCCAAGCACGAGATACAGCAGGTTGATCATCAGAAAAAACATGACCGTGTTCAGCTCGAACTGGTCAAAGAACAGAAAGACGGACTGCGGAATGCGTTCGATGGTGACGACGTAGTTGAAGATGAACGCGCCGCATAGAACGATGGTCACGACCGCCGTCGTCTTGACCGTGGAATGGACCACCTCAAAGAACTCGGCGAGGCCGATGGAGCGGTAGGCAAAGACCGCCAAAAGCAGCGCGTAGAAGGCCGAAACCGCCGCAGCTTCGGTCGGGGTGAAGGCTCCGGTGTAGATGCCGCCCAACAGGATCACAGGCATCATCAGGGGCGGGATGGCGCGCAGGATGATGATTGGGATCAGGCGCAGCGGGACCGCCTTTTCGATGGGAAATCCGCGCATCTTGGCGGCGATGCCCACGACGATCCCCAGCGTGACGACGACCATCAGCGCCGGGACGACGCCACCCAGAAACAGCGCTCCGACAGAGGTGGACGAGATCAGCGCATAGAATACCATCGGGATAGAAGGCGGAAAGATCGGCCCGACGACCGAGGAGGTGGCCGTGACCGCGCCTGCAAATCCACGGGGATACCGGTCGCCCTCGGTCATCATGTTGGTCAGGATCTTGCCGACGCCGGCGACGTCGGACACCGCGCTCCCGCTCATCCCCGAAAACAGGAGGCTGGTAAAGATATTGACCTGCGCCAACCCGCCCGGCAATCGGCCCACCATCGCGAGCGCAAAGTTGAGCAGCCTGTCCGAGATCTTTGACGCGTTCATGATGTTGGCCGCAAAGATGAACAGCGGCACCGCCAGCGCGACAAAGTTGCCGAAGACGCCGTTGAGCACCATTTCGGCGGCAAGGCCCACGTCGCGGCCGCTCATAATCAGGTAAAAGATGGAGGACACGATCATCGAAATGCCGAGCGGCATCCCCATGACCGTCGTGATGACCAGAATGGCGATCATCAGCGGAAATGCGATGGAGGCGATCATCGGACCGGGCCTATCCTTACAGTTGGTCGCGCCAGTTGGGGCGGAAGAGTTGAGCCAGACGCCAGGCCGATTGGGCCGCGAAGGCGGCGACGAACAGGATGTAGCAGCCGTAGATCCAGTGCATCTGTATCCGTAGCACCGGGGATTTCTTGCGCGTCAGGAAATCGAGATAGTCCCACGTGTAGGGAACCAGCCAGACAAAGGCGACGACGATGGCCGACAGCGATATGGCGGTAAAGCTGCGCTTGGTCTGTGCTCCGACGACATCGTAGACGACGTCGAACGACACATGCTCGCGCACCGGAACCATGAAGGCGGCGGCCCAGAACACCGTCCAGATGAAGCAGATCATCACCACTTCTTCGGTCCAGGCCAGCGGATCGTTCAGCACATAGCGCCAGAACACCTGAATGATGAAACCGCTGAAGGCGGCGAGAAAGAGCAGGACGCCGACTGCATCGGCGCCCCTCTTGAGCCAGATCAGAACACTGGCTCCCGTTGTCCTAGAGTTGCTAGGCATTCGTCGCCAATCAGTTCGCCAGCGCGTTGATCTTTTCGACCCAGCCTTCGGGCCAGTCCGCGGCACGGTCAGACGTCATGTAGACCTCTTGTACGTGGCTGCGGAACGCATCCAGATCAGGTTCGGTGACGGTCAGCCCTTGTTCTTCGAAGAACGACACCAGACGCGCCTCTTCTTCGTAGCGGCGCTCGTTGTTCCAGTCGCAAGCGGCCTGAGCGGCCTCGACCATATGGCCGCGCTGTTCTTCGCTCAGCTGCTCCCAGGTTTGCAGGTTCACCGCCATCGGCAGACCATCGACCAAGTGATTTGTCAGGGTGATCTGTTCGGTGACCTCATAGAACTTCGCGGCGTCCACGGTAGGAAGCGGGTTGTCCTGTGCGTCGATCGTGCCGGTCTGCAGGCCGAGGTAGACTTCCGAGAACGGCAGAGGCGTCGGGTTGGCTCCGAGGGCATTGCCAAGGAACAGCCACGCATCAGAGCCGGGCATCCGCAGCTTTAGCCCTTCAAGATCGGCGGGGGTCTGGATGTCCATCGCCGAGCGCAGGTTCAACTGACGGGTGCCCAGATAGCAGACGGCCAAAAGCTCGATCCCCATTTCCTCCCGGACCGTGTCTTTGAACTCTGCGCCGATGTCGCTTTCCATGAAGGCCCGGTAGTGGTCGGCGTTCTGGAACAGATAGCCGGCCGTCAGAAGGCCAAACTGCGGGATCGCGTCCGCGATAAGCTGGAACGACACATAGGCCATTTCGGCATTGCCGCGCTGAAGCGCGTCAAGGTCGCCGTTCTGGCCAAAGAGCGACCCCGAATCGTAGAGCTGGATATCCAGCGCGTCCGGTTCCAGCGCGTCGAGTGTCTCCTTGAACACCGTCATCGCCTGCGTGTGCAGGTCGGTGGGGACCGAAACCGTCGTGAATTTCACTTCGATCGGATCATCCGCGAGCGCGGCGCCTGCGGTGAGCGCCAGGGCTGAAATGGTGGATAGCGCAACGAGCGCTGTTCGACGGGTCAACATGCAGTTCCTCCTTTGCAAGTCATTGGCCGCAACTCAGTTTGGCAGATTTTGCCCTGCATAGCCAAATTTCGACAGGTGGAGCTTGCATCATTCAATCTGTGATGTAAACATTGATTGCATCACTAATCGAATAACTGATTGTATCAGTTGAAAGCCGTAGGAGAACCGCGTGTCGAACAAGGCTGAACTAAGTGGAGTCGTCTGTGCTGCGGTGACGCCGGTCGATGCGGCATACCGAATCAATGTCGCCGCGCTGGCGGCGCATTGCGACCGGGTTCTAAGCGACGGCTGCTCGTTCGTGTCGGTGTTCGGCACCACGGGCGAGGGTGCGTCCTTCTCGACCGGTGAAAAGGCCGAGGCGCTCGCCGCGCTCATTGCGGCGGGCATTCCCGCCGACCGCCAAGTGCCCGCCATCATGACGCCGGTCCTGACGGAAGCTGCCGATATGTTGGCAGCGGCCGAGGCGCAGGGTTGTCGGGCGGCGCTGGTGTTGCCGCCGTTCTACTACACCGATCCGGGCGATCCCGCGATCGTGGCCTTCATCGACGCCATGATCGACCGTTCCGGGGCGTCGGACATCGATCTGGTGCTCTATAACATCCCCCGGTTCTCGCGGATTTCCTTTACGCCCGCCTTGGTCGAGGCGTTGCTGCACCGGTTCGGGGGCCGGATCGTCGGGATCAAGGATTCGACGGGGGATCTGGAAAATTCGCTGACGCTGGTCCGCAACTTCCCGGATCTGGCGATCTTCACCGGCGACGACAGGGTCATGCCCGCGCTTCGCGTCGCCGGAGGGGCGGGAATGATCGGCGGCATGCCGAACCTGTTCGCCGCGGATGCGGTCAGGATCCTCGGCGCACCCACCTCGCAAGAGACCGAGGCGCTGAGAACCGCCTCGGCGCAGCGGATCGAGCTCGTCGACGGCAACGGCGGTCTCTCCGCCATCAAGGCCATCCTCGCAAGAGCCTACGACGATCCGGAGTGGACGCGCCTCGTGCCACCGCTCAGTGCCACGCCGAAGCCTGCGGTCGATGCGATCCTAGCCGGTTTGGCAAAAACCGGATACGCTCTCGAACCGGTTGCGTGATGCAATCAACGGGGGGAGGCTGACAATGACCAAGGCGAGCGATCGCTCTCAATTGCCAAAGGCGGCGGATGCCCCGTTGAAGAAGGCGGCCTACGACCGGTTTCAGCAGGCCCTGTTGAAAGGGGCGATCCGGCCCGGACAGCTGGTGTCGCAAAAGGAACTGGTCGCCCTGCTCGATATGTCGATCGGGGCGCTGCGCGAGCTTTTGCCCCGGCTCGAGGCCGAGGGGCTGCTCACCGTCATGCCACAGCGGGGCATCCAGATCACGATGATCGATCTGCCGATCATCCGCGACGCGTTTCAGATGCGCATGGCGCTGGAACGGGAAGCGGTGATCTCCGCGGTCCGGACCTTGCCGGACGAGGCGATTGACGAACAGGAGAGACTGCACCGGGACATCCTCGCCCGGCTGGAGGCGGGCGGCGACCTGCCGCCGGACTTCTTCGACGAAGGTCAGTCCGTCGACGGGGCGTTTCACGAATTGCTGGTCGGCTGCACGCGCAACGATCTGTTGATCCATGCCTACCATGTGAATTCCACGCGGATACGGCTCATCAAGCTCGACCGGATCAAGCTCACAAGACTGACGCTGCCATCGGCCTTCGGAGACCACCTCGCCGTGATCGAGGCGCTCAAGGCGCGCGACAGGGCGGCTGCGGTCGCGGCGCTCGAGGCGCACATTCGCAACGCCCGGGACAGGGCCATAGAACTGTGACCCGATGTCTGCGCTGACGCCTGTCGACTTGCGATGCGAGTATCTGGAAGAGCCGCACGGGCTTGAGACCGCCCATCCGCGGTTTTCGTGGGCGCTCGCCGGGGACGGAACCGCGCTGCGCCAAACCGCCTATGCAATTTGCGCCGGCAGAGACGAATCCGCCGTCGCCCAAGGGCGGGGCGATCTCTGGCAGAGCGGTTGGATCGAGAGCGATGATCAGCTCTGGCAGCCTTGGCGGGGTGAGGCGCTGACGTCGGACATGCAGGTCTTTTGGTCGGTGCGCCTGCGCGACGACCGGGGGCAGGTATCGGGCTGGGCTCCGCCGCGACGCATCCTGACCGGCCTGATGCAGCCGGGCGATTGGTCTGCGCAATGGATCGCCCGGTATTTCGTGCTGCCCGCCGGCCGCGAGGCGCCGGCCGACAACAGCTACGACAACCCGTGGCAGGCCCGCCCGGCGGACTACCTCCGGCGCGAAGTGGTGTTGGGCGCCGATGTCCTGCGTGCCACCGCCAACGTCTCCGCGCTGGGCCTGTACGAGCTGCACATCAACGGCCGGCGGATCGGTGACGAGGTCATGCAGCCGGGCTGGACTGATTACCATCAACGCGCACTCTACGAATGCCATGACGTGACCGGCGCCTTGCGGCGTGGCGCAAACGCCATCGGTGCGGTGCTGGGCGAAGGCTGGTATTCCGGCCGTGTCGGCCACAACCAGCGTCGGGCCGGCAATCACTACGGCGGTCGCCCGGCCTTTCTCTGCCAGATTCATGTCGAGCTGGCCGATGGATCGTCCGTTCGGATCGTGACCGACGAGCAATGGCGCACGGCACAGGGGCCCATCCGGTATAGCGATTTCCTGATGGGCGAGCATTACGACGCCACGCTGGAGCGCGACGGCTGGTCCGAGCCGGGGCATGAAACGACGCTCTGGCAGCCTGTCGAGGTCTTTGACCCGGATCCGGCGCCGCCGCGCCTGACCGCATCGAAATCGCCTCCCGTGCGCGAGACGCGCCGCTTTGCGGGCAAGTGCCTGGGACGGTCCGGCAGCGAATGGATCTTCGATTTCGGTCAGAATATCGCGGGATATGTCGAGCTTCGGATCGAAGGCGCTCAAAGAGGCGATCGCTTCACGCTGCGGCACGCCGAGGTTCTGGATCCCGACGGTGCGCTCTATACGGCCAACCTGCGACATGCGGTTGCCACGGATCACTACACCGCGCGGGGGGATGGGGCCGAAACATTCAAGCCGCATTTCACCTTTCACGGGTTCCGCTTTGCAGGGCTGACCCTGCCGGACGGCATCGCGCCGGGGGCCGTCCGGCTGGAGGCCATCGCGATCCAATCGGACCTGCCGGACACCGGCCGGATCGAGACGGGCAACGCGCTGGTGAACCAACTGGCCTCCAATATCGAATGGAGCCAGCGCGGCAATTTCCTGTCCGTGCCCACCGACTGCCCGCAGCGCGACGAACGCTATGGCTGGAGCGCCGACGCGCAGGTCTTTTGGCGAACGGCCGGCTTTGTCATGGACACCTCCGGGTTCTATGCGAAATGGCTGGACGACATTCTCGATGCCCAACTCGACGACGGGGCCTTCACCGACGTGGCGCCCTCAAAGCCGCTCAACCCATACCGGCTGACCGGCCAACCCGGTGCGCCGGGTTGGGGGGACGGGCCGGTCATCATGTGCTGGCAGCACTGGTTGCGCTATGGCGACCGTGCCCTGCTGGAACAGGCGTGGCCCGCGTTGCGGCGCTGGTCGGCCTATATCGCGGAGGGCAATCCGGATCATCTGCGCGTGAACCGTGTCCACAACAATTACGGCGACTGGCTGAGCGTCGGCCCGGCGTCCGACCGGACGATGGTGGCGACGGCCTATTGGGCCTATGTCGAGGATTTGATGGCCAAGATCGCCGAGGTGCTGGGCCAAGAGACCCACGCCGCGCAGCACCGCAGAACCGCCGAACAGGTCCGCGCGGCGTTCAACGCCGCCTTCGTCGACGACGCAGGCCGGATCACCGGCGACACCCAGACCGCCTATCTTCTGGCGCTGGATTTCGACCTTCTGCCAGAAGAGCAACGCCTCCATGCCCGCGATAACCTGCTCCGGACGCTGGAAGCAGCCGATGGGCATTTGCAGACCGGATTTCTGGGGGTGAAGCATCTGTGCCGGGTCCTGGCCGACAACGGCGCGGTGGACTACGCCTTCCGGCTGCTGCTCAACGACACCTATCCCAGCTGGGGGTTCTCGATCCGCCAAGGCGCAACGACAATCTGGGAGCGTTGGGATGGATGGACCCCGGAGGGGGGCTTTCAAAGCGCCAACATGAACTCGTTCAACCACTATGCCTACGGCAGCGTCGGTGAATGGCTCTATGCCCGGCTGGCGGGGATCGATTGGGACGAGACCGGTCCCGGCTTTCGCAAGCTGTGCCTGCGGCCGCTTTTCGATCATCGCATCGGCAGGGTCGCCGCCAGCTACCGCGCCGCCACGGGCGAGGTGCGGAGCGATTGGGAGATGACCGGACAGCGTGTCCGCTGGAGCGTCGAGTTGCCGCCGAACGTGACCGGCATGGTCGAACTGGCCGAAACCGCCCGCGCGGTCGGGCTGGACGGCGCCGCGCTGGCACCCGCGGCGCGTTGCTTTGCCATCGGGCCGGGCCGCCATGACATCGAGATAGAGATCGCACTCGCGGAGGAGACAGGATGAAAGACGAGCAACCGCCAATGTTGCACATGATCGGGAACGCGCATCTCGATCCGGTTTGGCTCTGGCGCTGGCAGGAGGGCTGCGCCGAGGCCATCGGCACCTGCTGGGCAGCGATGGACCGGCTGGAGGAGGGCGACGGCTTCGTCTTTTCCAAGGGCGAGGCGCATATCTATGCTTGGATCGAAGAATTGGACCCCGACCTGTTCGAAAAGATCCGCCACTACGTGCGCGAGGGGCGCTGGGTGGTCGTCAACGGCTGGTGGATTCAGCCGGATTGCAACGTGCCCTCGGGCGAAAGCGTGATCCGTCAGGCGCTATACGGCAAACGCTACTTCCGCGAGAAATTCGGGATCGAAGTGCCGACGGGCTACAACGTCGACAGCTTCGGCCATCCGGGCACCTTCCCGATGCTGCTGCAACATACCGGGTCCGACAGCTATACCTTCATGCGGCCCAACGCCTCCGAAATTGACTTGCCGGGCGAGATCTTCCGCTGGCGGTCGCCGGACGGCTCCGAAGTCACCGCCTTTCGGATCCAGGGGGCCTATAACACCTCCAAACGGGAAATGCCGCTGCCGGAAAAGACCGATCTGCACTATGAAAAGATCGCAGCCGCCGGGCATCCGTTCATGTGCTTTTACGGCGTCGGAAACCACGGCGGTGCACCGACCCGCGCCAATATCGACGAGATCGAGCGTCGGATCGCGGCGGGCGAGGGGCTGCGCTTTTCCGACCCTGAAACCTTCTTCGAGACGATCAAGAGCGGCGACTGGCCGGTCTTTGAAAACGAGCTGCAATTTCATGCGGTAGGCTGCTATTCGGTGGCGTCGTCGCTCAAGACGCTGAACCGCAAGGCCGAAAGCCTGCTCGAGCAGGCCGAAGCAGCCGCGACACTCGCCACCCGCGAAGTGGGCGTCGCCTATCCCCGGGCCGAATTCGAACGTCTGTGGCGGATCCTGCTGTTCAACCAGTTCCACGACACGCTCGGCGGCACCAGTCTGGAAAGCGCCTGCAAGGACAGCGAGCGGGAGCTTGGCGGTGTGATCCACGGCGCAGAGCTGCAACTGAACGCCGCCATTCGCCACCTCGGCCGGACGATCGCACCGTCCGCCCATCCCGAAGACGCGACGATGCTGCTGGTCAACGCCAACGGGCAGCCCGCCTCGTGCCTAATGGAGGCCGAGCCGTGGGTCGACAAGGACATCGTGTCCAAGCGGATCGTCGTCGATGAAAACGGCGACCCCGTGCCGTTTCAATATGCCGATCCGCACGGCAAGACGACCGGGATGCAGCGCATCGTGTTCCCGCTCGAGATGCCTGCCTATGGTTGGCGCATGTTGCGCTTTTCCGTCGACGACAGCGGCGTCAGCGCGCCGCCTGCGGGGTTCGGCCAGCCATCGCAAGATCGCGTGTTCAGCACCGGCGGCTACCGGATCGAGATCGACTCCGAAGGGGCGATCGCCTCGCTGCAGGACGCAGACGGCAACGAAATTTTCGCCGCGCCCGGTCACAGGGCGATCCTTGTCGAGGACCGCTCCGATACTTGGGGCCATGGCGGGAAATCCTTCGGGATCGAGGGCGAGGCGATGACGTTGGAGCTTGTCCGCGTCATCGAGGACGGCCCGGTTCGCAAGGTGATCGAGGTGACTTGCTCGGCGCGCAACTCGCGGATGACGACGAGCATCGTTCTGCCCGAAGACGGCGCCTATCCTGTAGAGCTTCGCGTTCACCTTGACTGGCGCGAGAAGCATACGCTCTTGCGGCTGGCCTATCCGCTGGGCGCCGAGGCGATGGAATGCGAAGTGCCGGGCGGTTGGGCGACGCGGCGGATGGACGGCAGCGAAGTGCCGGCCCTGCGCTGGGTGAGAGGCGTCGGCGCTGGCCGGGAAACGGTCATCGCCAACGATGCCAAATACAGCTACGCCGGACGAGACGGGACGGTCTACCTGACCGCCGTTCGCTCGCCCGTCTATGCCCATCACGACCCGGTCCCGATCGTCGAAGGCGCGCGGTATCGCTATATGGATCAGGGCGAACAGGCCTTCACCATGTGGCTGAAATCGGGGCGGTCTGTGTCGCGCAAGGCGGCGACCGCCTTGGCCGATACGCTGAACAAGCCCGTCGTGTCGACACCGCACATTGCGCGGTCCGGCACCGGAGCGGCATCGGGCACTTGGCTCGACGTGGATGCACCGCACAGCCATGTCTCCACGCTCAAGACCGCGGAGGACGGCGACGCCGCGGTGCTGCGCCTCTACGATCTGGACGGAGAGGGTGCCTCCGCCCGCGTCGATGGCCACACGGTTGCGCTCGGCGCCTATTCGGTCGCCACGGTGGCATTCGACGACAAAGGGATCACGCGCCGGAACGGTCTCGAAGACCCGCTGGAGGAGTAGGCTTCAGCGCCGAAAACCGGGCAGGGGCATTCAGGCCCCTGCCGGGAAACCGTCGTCGCCCTGCCGGGAAATCCCGGTGGCCAGCGGATAGAGCGTGGCCTGCAAGGAGTGATAGATATCCGGTTTGCCGGGGAACTGCTCTGCCATCGGCTGACCGTCGGGCGCGACTTCGGGATACCAGCCGCCGCGCTCATGGTCGATGAGGCGCTCGTTGGCAAAGGTCCACAGACGGCGATACCAGCTTTCGTCGGTCATGGTGCCGCCGGTTTTCTGCAAGCTCGCAATCGCCGCGATGGCCTCAGCCACCGGCCAGAAGTAACAACCGGGTTTGTCGATGTCGCCGCCGGGGTGCAGAGTATAGGCAAGGCCGCCATCCGGCAGCCAAGCGTCTGTCAGGGCCTGCTCGATCAGCTTGCGTGCCCGCTCTGGCGCGGTGGTGTCCGGCCGTCCGGACAGATCCCAATGTTGCAGCGCCAGTCGGGCGATTTCCAGCGAATGTCCGGGGGTGGTTCCGGCCGGACGGAAGATCGGGTTGCCCTCGTAATCCGGATCGACCTGCCAGTCCTCGGTATAGTGCTCCGGAATGCGCCAATCGTGCGCCGACGCGATCCGGTCGGTGAAGAAATCCAGAATGCGCCCGGCGCGATCCAGCCAGACCGCGTCTCCCGTGGCCTCGAATGCCGCGAGAAAGCCCTCGACGCCGTGCATATTGGCGTTCAGGCCGCGATAGGTCGAGAACGGCGTGAAATCGCGCGAGAATTCATCGCGCAGAAGGCCAGCGGTTTCGTCCCAGAAATGTCTGTCGAGAACTTCGGTGATGTCGTCGAACAACCGGTCGGCATCCGGGTGGCCGGCTTTCTTGGCACTGGACGCGGCCAGCAACACAAAGACGTGGCCATAGGCCAGCTTGGTATCGGTCTTGATACCGGTCTCGTCGATGGACCAGAGATAACCGCCATGCTCCGTGTCGCGGTGCATGTTCCAGATATAGTCCATCCCGGCATCGATCATTCGGTCCGATCCGGGGTGGCCGATGATCTTGCCTAATGCGTAGGAATGCACCATCCGCGTCGAGGTGTGCAGCTCCTGGCCATCTCGCGGCAGGACAGAACCGTCCCAGTCCAGCAGGTCAAAGCCGCCATCGTCGCGCAGGGACCCGTCGAAGAAGGACAGTTGGTGACGCGCCTCCTCCAGCAACCACTGCCGATGGACAGGGTCGCGAAGCCAGAGGTCGGTATGGGCGGGGTCGGATATCGGTGTCTGTGTCATACGCAAGGTTTATACCGTCTTGGCGCATTTGGAAGCACCTAAGTCAGCGACAACACCGAAGTTTTTCGACCGGGCGCTGCCGCGGTCTGCATAGGCGGTGACAGGCCCCGCGCCGGCGGAGCCTGTCTCTCAAAGCGCGTCGCCGTGGCTGCGGCTCGTCAGACGATGCCGCCCCCGGCGCCAGAGAGCGCAGGCCGTTCCGCCGCCACCTTGGCGCGGTATCCGGCGGCGCGATAGGCGGCGATCGGATCGATCGCGCAGCCGGCCTCCAGCCGCGCCATGGCGAGGATCGGCTCCACGTCTGTGCGAAAGCCCTGCTTGAGCGTCGTCGTCGCCATCAGCGCGTCGTTGTCCTCCTGAAAGCCTTTCAGGGCCGTCCGATCCACCAACAAGGCCTGCGCATAGGCCCGCTGAACCTCCATCGCAGAGGTCATCAGGCTTTCGATCGGGTCGGTGACGTTGTGGCTCTGATCGAGCATGTGCATCGGGTCGAAGTCGGGCCGCTCGGCACTTTCGACCAACTCGTTGAACACCAGAAACAGGCGATAAGGATCGATGCTGCCGGTATCGAGATCGTCGTCGCCGTATTTGCTGTCGTTGAAATGGAAACCGCCGAGTTTGCCGAATTGGGTCAGGCGGGCGACGATCATCTCGATATTGACGTTCGGGGCGTGGTGGCCAAGATCGACGAGGCATTTGGCCTTGTCGCCCAACTGTTGCGCGATCAAAAGGTTGGTGCCCCAATCCTGCACGACAGTCGAATAGAAGGCCGGCTCGTACATCTTGTGCTCGGTCAGCAGGGTCCAATCGGCGGGCAGGGCGCCATAGACCTCTCTGGCCGCATCCAGATAGCGTTCGAACTGGCGGGTGAAATTGGTCTGGCCGGGAAAATTCGACCCGTCTCCGACCCAGATCGTCAGGGCTTTGCTGCCGATCTGCTCCCCCAACTCGATACAGGCGATGTTGTGGTCGACAGCCTGCTGGCGGGTCGCGGCATCGACATGCGAAAGCGAGCCGAACTTGTAGCTGTGGGCCTGATCGGGTTGATCCTGAAAGGTGTTGGAATTCATCGCATCGAAGCGCAATCCAACCTCTTCGGCCTTGGCGATCAGATCGGCGGCGGGCTGAGCGTCCCACGGGATGTGCAGCGACACCGAAGGGGTCGCATTGGTCAGCTGCTGGATGACACCGCAATCGTCGAGCTTGTCGAAGATGTCGCGCGGCTCTCCCGGTCCGGGAAAACGGGCAAAGCGCGTGCCGCCGGTGCCGACGCCCCAGCTCGGGACGGCGACGCCATAGGTGGCGACCTTGGCTTTCACGGCGTCGATGTCGATGCCGCGGCGCTCCAGATGGCCGCCAAGCGCGTCATAGTCGGCGGCCAGTTGCGCTCTTGCCGCATCGTTGCTTTGTTCGACTGCATCTTTGTTGATCATGTGAACGGTCCTTACCGGGTGAATGCCTGGACGTTGCCTGCGTCCACGTTGATGATGTTTCCCGTCGATTTGGCCGACAGATCAGAGGCAAGGAAATAGGCCGCCTCCGCGATATCCTCTGGAAAGACGGATCGCTTGAGCATCGAACGGTCGCGATACATCGCTTCGAGCCCGTCCTTGTCGGTGCCGTAGGTTCCGGCGCGCTGGTCCAGCCATTCGCCTTGCCAGATCTTCGATCCCTTGAGCACCGCATCCGGATTGACGACATTCACCCGCACCCCCATCGGGGCCCCCTCCAGCGCCAGACACCGAGCAAGGTGGATTTCAGACGCCTTCGCGGTGCAATAGGCCGACGCGTTCGGCGAGGCCGCCAGCCCGTTCTTGGACGCGACAAAGACCACCGAACCCCCGATGTCCTGCACCTTGAACAGCTTGAACGCCTCGCGGCTGACGAGGAAATAGCCGGTGGACAGGATCGACATGTTCTTGTTCCACAGGGCGAGCGTCGTCTCTTCGATCGGGGCAGAGCTCGCGATCCCGGCGTTCGAGACGAGAATATCGACGCCGCCGAACTCTGCGGCGATGTCCGCATAGGCGGCGATCACGGCGTCCTCGTCGGTGACGTTCATGTTCACGGTGCGAACCACATCCGGCGAGAAACGTTGCGCCAGATTGTCCGCCGTCTCGGCCAAGGCCGCGTCGTCGATGTCGGCGAGCATGACGCAAGCACCCTCGCGCAGATAGCGTTCGGCCGTCGCCGACCCGATGCCGCCCGCGCCGCCCGTGACCAGCGCGACGCGTCCGGCCAACGCTTTCGGGGCCGGCATCCGCTGCAGCTTGGCCTCTTCCAAGAGCCAGTATTCGATATCGAACGCCTCTTGCTCGGGCAGGCCCTGATACTCGGACACCGCATCGGCGCCGCGCATCACGTTGATGGCGTTCACATAGAACTCCGCCGAGATTCGCGCCGTGGCCTTGTCCTTGGCAAAAGTGATCATGCCCACACCGGGCACCAGATAGACCACCGCGTTGGGATCGCGCAGGCCGGGGCTGTTGTCGTGCTTGCAGCGCTCGTAATAAGCTTTGTAGCCTTCGCGATAGGCGGCCACCTCGTCGGCCAGACCGGCCAGCGTGGCCTCCACATCCGGCTTTGCCGGGTCAAAGCTGACCACGAGCGGGCGAATTTTCGTGCGCAGGAAATGGTCCGGGCAAGAGGTGCCCAGGGCGGCGAGACGCTCCATATCCTTGGCATTGACGAATTCGAGCACCGCGTCGCTGTCTTCGAAATGGCCGACCATATGCTGTTCGCCGGATACCATGCCGCGAATGGCGGGCATCAGGCGGGCGGCCGTCGCGCGGCGTGCCTCGGCGGGCAGGCTGGTATGGATCGCGCCGCCAAAGGCCGCTTTGGAGGCGGTCTCGACGGCGAACCAGTCCATCGCCTTCTGGATGACCGCGAGGGTCAGATCGTAGCACTCCCGCGCGTCGTCGGCCCATGTAAACAGGCCGTGGCTTTCCAGCACGACGCCCTTGGCGTCAGGGTTCTTTGCGCAGAAATCCGAAAGCCACAGCCCCAATTCATAGCCGGGGCGCTTCCATGGCAGCCAACCGATCTCGTCGCCAAAGATGGTCTGGGTCAGCGCCTTGCTGTCCTTGGCCGCGGCAATCGCGATGATCGCGTCCGGGTGCATATGGTCGACGTGCTTGACCGGCACATAGGCGTGCAGCGGGGTGTCGATGCTGGCCGCGCGCGGATTGAGGTTGAAGGTGCAGTGGGGCAGGAAGCCCACCATCTCATCTTCGAACTCCGGCCCGCGATAGACGCCGCGCAAGGCGTTCAGCTTGTCCATGTAGAGCGTCGCGAAACCGTCCATCTTGATCGAGCCGACATCCCCGCCAGAGCCCTTGACCCAGAGCACCTCGACCGTGTCACCGGTGAGCGGATCGGTTTCCATCACCTTGGCCGATGTGTTGCCGCCGCCGTAATTCGTGATTCTCTTGTCCGACCCCAGAAGGTTGGACCGGTACAGCAGCTTCTCGGACTCGCTCATCGAGGCGGCGCGGGCATCGTCCCATTTGTTTTCAAGGCGTTGCGTGGCGGGGGCTGTGGTCATTGGAGACTCCATGAACGACGGAACAGGGCGGTTTTCTTTCGCGTAAGCTGACCTCGGCTCCCGGTTCTGTCAATCACTTTCAGTCAAAAACAATCATGCTGCGGTGCAGAATGATTGAAGCTGACAAATAATGATTGACAGGTCGCATCGACTCGCCGCAGGTTGCCTGCAAGAAAAGGGGAGCCAAAGATGCATGAGAAAGACCGCCACCGCGTTATCCTGTCCGCCGTTCAGGACCGGTCGCTCGTGACTGTGGTCGATCTCTGCACGCTTACCGGCGCCTCCGAGGCCACGGTGCGCCGCGACATCAATACGCTCGACGGCCAAAAGCGTCTGCGCCGGGTGCGCGGCGGAGCCGAGGCGCTGACGACAAAGCCTTTCGCCGGCCTCGCCGGGCGTCCCTTCAGCGTCAACGCGACGATGAACATCGCCGAAAAGCGGGCGATTGCCGCCGCCGCCGTCGAGCTTTGCGAGGATGGCGAGCCGATCATCATCAACGGCGGGACGACGACCTTCCAGATGGTGCACCCTTTGGCGTCGCGGCGTTTGCAGGTCTTTACGAATTCCTTCCCGATCGCCGAGCATCTGCTCAAGAACACGACGAACACGGTCATGCTCTCCGGCGGGATCATCTACCGCGAGCAGAACATCATCTTGTCGCCCTTCGACAACGACGTGACGCGCAACTTCTATGCCCGCCGGATGTTCATGGGCGCTCAGGGCATCGGCCCACTGGGCCTGATGGAGCAGGATCCGCTGCTGATCCAGGCCGAACAAAAGCTGATCGGGCAGGCGGACGAACTGATCGTTCTGGTCGACAGCACCAAATTCCAGAACCGGTCCAGCCTCGTGCTCTGCGCGCTGGATCGGATCGACACCATTATCACCGACGACGGGATAGATGATCGCACCGCGAACATGCTCGACGCCGCTGATGTCACGCTGATCGTCGTCCCATCGGGGGCTGCGCAGAAAGAAGGCGAGGCCTCATAGCCAGCCTGATCACACCACTCGTTAGGGAGGAAACCATGAGTGTATTCAAGAAACTGATCGCCTCGGCCGCAGTGGCCAGCGCGATGTTCGCAGGGCCGGCAATGGCGCAGGACAACGTGCGTATCGCGCTCGTCGTCAAGGCGCTGGGCATCGGCTTTTTCGAAGCCGCCGCCGAGGGGGCCGAAGAGGCTGCCGCAGAGCTGGGCAACGTCGAGATCATCTATACCGGCCCGACCGACACCACCGCCGAGGGGCAGATCGAGGTGATCAACTCGCTCATCGCGCAAAACGTTGACGCGATTGCCGTGTCGTCCAACGACACCGATGCTCTGGTGCCGGCACTCCAGCGCGCGATGCAGCGCGGCATCACCGTGATCAGCTGGGATTCCGGCGTCGCTCCGGAAGGCCGGCAGCTGCACCTGAACCCGTCGTCCAACTCGCTGATCGGCAACATGATCATCAAGCTGGCCGCCGACCATCTGCCCGATGGCGGTCAGGTCGCGCTCTTGTCCGCGACGACGACCTCCACCAACCAGAACATCTGGATGGAGGAAATGAACAAGGTCATGGGCAACTATCCCGGGATCGAGGTCGTGGCGACCGTCTATGGCGATGACCTCGCCGACAAATCCTATCGCGAAGCCACCGGCCTGATGCAGTCCTACCCGGATCTCGACGCGATCATCGCGCCGACATCGGTCGGGATCGTCGCTGCCGCTCAGGCCGTGGTCGATGCCGGCAAAGTGGGTCAGGTCAACGTGACCGGCCTTGGTCTGCCGTCCGAAATGGCCGGCGCTATCGAATCCGGCGCGTCCCAGTCCTTTGCGATCTGGAACCCGATCGATCTGGGCTACTCCGCGACGATGCTGGCCTACGAGCTGAGCCAGAACGGTGTCGAAGCCGCCCCGGGTGCGGAAATCCCGATGGGCCGCATGGGCGTCCTGACGCTCGACGACAACAACGAAGGCGCGATGGCCGACCCGTTCGTCTATGACGCCAGCAACATCGAACAGTTCAAGTCGATCTTCTAAGATCGGAACGATCGAAGGTCCGGCGCGGCACGTCTCGCGCCGGACCCCAACTGCCCTCACCCTCATTCCGAAAGTTCTCGACATGACACAGCGTCCCGCGCTCGCAAATGTGCCCGTCGTATCACTGGACGAGATCACCAAGACCTTTCCCGGTGTCAAAGCGTTGGATCAGGTCAAGCTCGACCTCTATCCGGGGCAAGTCACTGCGCTGGTCGGCGAGAACGGGGCCGGGAAATCCACGACAGTCAAGATCCTGACGGGCATCTATCAGCCAAATGGCGGGACGATCCGGATCAACGGCGAACCCGTCACGCTCAACACGCCGGACGATGCCTCCGCGGCGGGCATCACCGCGATCCACCAGGAAACCGTGTTGTTCGACGAGCTGTCCGTCGCCGAGAATATCTACATCGGTCACGCCCCGCGCACCCGCTGGGGCCTCATCGACCGGGCCGAAATGCACCGCGCCGCCCGGCTCTTGCTCGACGAGATCGGCGCGCCGCTCTCGACGAGCGCGCAACTGCGCGATCTGGGTATCGCCAGCAAGCACCTCGTGGCGATCGCCCGCGCACTTTCCGTGGATGCCCGCGTGGTGATCATGGACGAGCCGACCGCCGCGCTGTCTCACAAAGAGATCGAAGAACTCTACGAGCTTGTCGAAAAGCTGAAATCGCAAGGCAAGGCCATCCTCTTCATCAGCCACAAGTTCGATGAGATCTTCCGGATCGCGGATCGCTACACCGTCTTTCGCGACGGGGCCTTCGTCGGCGACGGGCGGATTGCCGATATCGACGAGGACGGGCTGGTCAAGATGATGGTGGGCCGCTCGGTCGACCATATCTTCCCCGAGCGGGATCCGGTCGTGGGCGAGGACGTCCTGCAGGTCGTCGGCTACGAACACCCCACCGAATTCGCGGACATCGGATTTACCCTCAAGCGCGGCGAGATTCTCGGCTTTTACGGCCTCGTCGGCGCCGGGCGGTCTGAATTCATGCAATCGCTGTTCGGGATTACCAAGCCGAGCAAGGGCGTGACCAAGATCAATGGCAAGATCCGGATCATCCGGTCGCCCGCCGATGCGGTCGGCAACGGCATCGTCTACGTGCCCGAGGATCGCGGCAAGCAGGGGGCGGTCATCGGCCTTCCGATCTTTCAGAACATCACCCTGCCGTCGCTGGGGCGGACGTCTCGATCGGGCTTTCTGCAACTGGCCGAGGAATTCAAGCTGGCGCGCCAATATGCCGAGCGGCTCGATCTGCGGGCGGCCTCTCTGGATCAGGACGTGGGCAACCTGTCGGGCGGCAACCAGCAAAAGGTCGTGATCGCCAAATGGCTGGCCACCCAACCGCAGGTGATCATCCTCGACGAGCCGACCAAGGGCATCGACATCGGCTCCAAGGCGGCGGTCCATGAATTCATGGTGGAGCTCGCCAGCCAGGGGCTTTCGGTCATCATGGTCAGCTCCGAGATCCCCGAGGTGATCGGCATGTCCGACCGGGTGATCGTGATGCGCGACGGCCGGATCGCCGCGGAAGTCTCAGGCGACGACCTCACCCCCGAAACCCTCGTGCGCCATGCCGCCGGCATCACCGCCGCACCCCAACCGCAAGAGGCGTAGCTCATGCCGTTCAAGCTCATCCCCATGCGCGAGACCATTCTGGCCGGTGCCATCGTGGTGCTTCTGGCGCTGATCGCCTCGCGCTTTCCGGGATTTGTCGCCCCGTCCAACCTCGCAAACGTGTTCAACGACACGGCCCCACTGATCATTCTCGCCCTCGGGCAGATGGTGGTGATCCTGACCCGCTGCATCGACCTGTCGGTCGCTGCCAATCTGGCGCTGTCCGGGATGGCCGTCGCGATGCTGAACGTCGCCATGCCGGGGCTGCCGATCCCGATCATCATCGCCATCGCGGTCATGCTCGGCGCGGCGATGGGGGCGATCAACGGCATCCTCGTGTGGAAACTGTCGATCCCGCCCATCGTGGTCACGCTGGGGACGATGACGATCTTTCGCGGCATCATCTTCCTGATCTCGGACGGCAAATGGGTCAATTCCCACGAGATGAGCGCCGCGTTCACCGGATTCTCCCGCACCGAGATCCTCGGGCTGCCGGTCCTGTCGTGGATCGCCATTGCGACCATCGCGGTCTTTGGCGTGATGATGTCGCGGACGCCTCTGGGCCGGTCCGTCTTTGCCGTCGGGGGCAATCCGCACGCGGCGGTCTATACGGGGATCAACGTGGGCAAGACGCAGTTTCTGGCCTTCGTGATCTCGGGCGCGCTTGCCGGGCTGACAGGCTATCTCTGGGTCGCCCGCTATGCCGTGGCCTATGTCGATATCGCCGGCGGGTTCGAACTCGAGGTCGTCGCGGCCTGCGTGATCGGGGGCATCTCGATCGCGGGCGGCGTGGGCTCCGTCGGAGGCGCGGTGCTCGGGGCGATCTTTCTGGGGGTCGTCAAGAACGCCCTGCCGGTGGTGAACATCTCGCCGTTCTGGCAACTGGCCATCTCCGGCAGCGCGATCCTGATCGCCGTGGCGTTCAACGCCAAGGGCGGTGGCAAGAAGGGCCGGATCATCCTTAAAACCGCAGAGGTGTCATCATGACCGATACCGCCAGCCAGCGTTACATTCCAAACCGGCTGCACAGCCGGGCCCATCGCACGATCCGCAGCTGGGAGGCGCTGCTGCTGGCCGTGGCGATTGCGATCTTCATCGTCAACAGCTTTGCCTCGCCGTATTTCCTGAATGCGTGGAACCTGAGCGACGCGACCTTCAATTTCACCGAAAAGGCGATGATCGCCTTTGCCATGGCAATGCTGATCATCGCGGGCGAGATCGACCTCTCGGTCGCCTCGATCATCGCCTTGGCCAGCACCGCCATGGGGCTTGCGCTGCAATACGGGGCAGGGACGCCGGAGCTGGTGGTCATCGGTCTGACGGTCGGTCTGCTCTGCGGGGCGTTCAACGCGGTCTTCGTGACCGTGCTCGGCCTGCCCTCGATCGTGGTGACCATCGGCACCATGAGCCTGTTTCGGGGGATCAGCTATATCATCCTCGGAGACGACGCGTTTCGCGGCTACCCGGCCAGTTTTTCATGGTTCGGGCAGGGCTACATCTACTGGGTCTTCACCGTCGAGATGCTGCTTTTTGTGATCATCGCCGTGGTTTACGGCGTGGTGCTGCACAAGACGAACTTCGGCCGCGCCGTCTATGCCATCGGCAACAATCCGACCGGGGCGCTGTTCAGCGGGATACGGGTGCAGCGGGTCAAGTTCATCCTGTTCCTGCTGACCGGCCTGATGTCGGGCGTGGCGGCGGTGTGCCTGACGTCTCGGCTTGGATCGACGCGGCCGAGCATCGCCACGGGGATGGAGCTGGAAGTGGTGACAATGGTGGTTCTCGGCGGGGTCAACATCCTCGGGGGATCGGGGTCCATTCCGGGGGTCGTCATCGCGGCCTTCGTGATGGGGCTCGTCACCTTCGGGCTGGGTCTTCTCAACGTGCCGGGGATCGTCATGTCGATCTTCATCGGCCTGCTTTTGATCGGGGTCATCGCGCTGCCCCGGCTCTGGACGATGGCGGTGAGACGGAGGAAGGCATGACCGAACGCTATGTCTTCCGGATGCGTCTGAACGACGGCATGGCCGACGAATACCGGCGTCGCCACGATGCCATCTGGCCCGAATTGGTCGAGCTTCTGCACGAGGCGGGCGTCAGCGACTATTCGATCCATCTGGACGAGGAAACCGGTTGCCTGATCGGGATCCTGTTGCGGCCGGCCGATCACGGCATGGACAGCTTGCCCGAGCATCCGGTCATGCAAAGATGGTGGGCGCATATGGCCGACATCATGCAGACGGCACCGGACAACGCGCCGATCGCCGTGCCGCTGACCAAGGTCTTTCACATGCCATGACAAAGCCGAGACACATCGCCGTCATCGACATCGGCAAGACCAATGCAAAGCTCGCGCTGGTCGATCTGGGCAGCTTGACCGAAGTGGTCGTCGTGACGCGGCCCAATACCGTGCTCGCAGGGCCGCCGTGGCCGCATTTCGACACCGAGGGGCACTGGGCATTCCTGCTGGAATCGCTTGGCCGGTTCCACCGCGATCACGGTGTCGATGCGATTTCGATCACCACCCACGGAGCCTGCGTCGCCTTGCTCGACGAGGCCGGCGCGCTTGCCGCGCCGATCCTCGATTACGAGCACGACGGCCCCGATGCCCTCGCCGACAGCTACGCCTCGCTTCGCCCGCCGTTCCGGCAAACCGGCTCGCCGAAGCTGCCGGGCGGGCTGAACGTGGGCGCGCAACTGCATTGGCAGTTCTCGGTGAACCCCGGTCTGAAATCCCGCACGGCCCATATCGTCACCTATCCGCAGTATTGGGGGCACCGCCTGACCGGCGTGATCGCCAGCGACGTGACCTCGATCGGGTGCCACACCGACCTCTGGTCGCCCTACGAAGGGCGGTTCTCGGAACTGCCCGAGCGGCTGAGCATCGCGGACAAGATCGCGCCGGTCAGAACCTCGGCAGAGATCATGGGGCCGATCCTGCCGGAAATCGCGGACGCCACCGGGCTGGCCCCCGGCACGCCTGTCTGCGTCGGCCTGCACGATTCGAACGCATCGCTCTATCCGCATCTGCGGACCCAGTCCGGTGCGTTCTCGGTGGTCTCGACGGGGACATGGGTCGTGGTCATGTCCATAGGCGGCGCGGAGGTGCCGCTCGATCCGGGCCGCGACACGCTGGTGAACGTGAATGCGCAGGGCAGGGCCGTGCCGTCGGCCCGGTTCATGGGCGGGCGCGAATACGAGACGATACAGGCGGGCAGCGCCGTCGCGCCCTCCGATCAGGATATCGCCGACGTGCTGGCGAGGTCGCTGATGATCGCGCCGGCTGTCGATCCGCTGACCGGCCCCTTCCAGGGCCAGACCATGCGCTGGATCGGCCCGGAACCCGCTGTCGGATCGGGCCGTCGCGCCGCGGCGCTATCCTTCTATCTTGCCATGATGACTGAGACCTGTCTGACCCTGACAGGGGCCGAAGGGCCGGTGATCGTCGAAGGGCCGTTCGCCCGAAACGCCCAATATACCGCGATGTTGACGGCCGCGACCGGGCGCCCCGTATTGGTCAGTGCGGCCGCGACGGGGACGAGTATCGGCGCCGCGCTGCTCTTTGCCGATACTACGTCCTTGGCGGAGCCCAGCCCCGTCGCCGAGCCAGAGACACTTTCCGCCATGCAAGCCTATGCGGCGCGGTGGCGACTGGAGGCGGAAGCGGGGCGCAAGGACACGCCCGGGCGCTGACGAGAGTGCGCACGTCTGCCTGAGTGATCCGGGAGAGAGGAGACGCCACGTAGGTGGCCATGTAGATCAGCGCGGGACGCATGCTCCAGCGACAGGGATTCGCTCCGCTCACTGCGCAAGAGACGTGCCGGATCGGGGAACGGTGCATGGGCTGGATCACGCGACTTGTCTCCTCGGCGCTTTCAATCTGCCGGGGCATCCGCGATTGTGAGGTATCTTCACACGACGAGGCGATATGTCGGCTGCGCTCCTTTTCACCATTCTCAATGTGCTCGGCACGTTCGTCTTCGGGCTGAGCGGGGCCATGGTCGCGATCCGGCGCAGGTTCGACCTGTTCGGCATCCTCGTGCTCGCCGTGGCGACCGGCGTCGCCGGAGGCATCGTCCGCGATCTGTTGCTGGGGGCGGCACCGCCCGAGGCATTGCGCAGCACCTGGCCGCTGGCAGTCGCCAGCCTCGCCGGGCTTTGCGCCTTCCTGTTCACCAAACAGATCGAACGGCTCAATCGGCCGGTGATGCTTCTGGATGCAATCGGGCTGGGGGTCTTTGCCGTGGCAGGCTGCCGCAAGGCGCTGATTTATGGGATCGAGCCTCCCGGCGCGGTTCTGCTCGGGGTGATCTCCGCGATCGGCGGCGGCGTGCTGCGCGACATCATGGCCGCCGAGGTGCCTCGGGTACTGCACGAAGACGTCTACGCCCTCGCCGCCTTCGCCGGCGCGGTCGCCTATGCCGTCTGCCTCTGGTTTGCCGTGCCAGAGACTACGGCCGCCGCCGGGGCGGTGCTGCTGGCGGTGGGGCTGCGACTCGCCAGCGTGCGCTTTGGTTGGACCTTGCCGCGTCCGCCCGGACCGGATTGAAGAGCGCTCGCCGGTTTTGAACGACCGGGCCGCTCGGTCGCTCTACACGCCCCTCCGCCGCGCATTCGCCGGATGAGCCTGTTTTGTGCTATGCTGCGGGAATGTCGGACGACAAGACCGACAGGTCGGGCCGCGACAAGCGGCGATGACGGGGGGAGTCCACGATGACGATCTACGACCTCGGGCGCTATACGCGGCCGGTGACGGCATCCTCGGCCACGGCGCAGCAAGCCTTCGACACAGGATTGCTCTGGCTCTACGGCTACAATCACGAGGCCGCGGCCAAGGCTTTCCAAGAGGCGGCCGCCGAAGACCCCGGCTGCGGCGCGGCGCTCTGGGGCTTTGCCTACGCCATCGGGCCAAACTACAACAAACCGTGGGAGTTCTTTGACGCCGAAGAGCGGACATCCTCGCTGATGCAGGCGCACAAGGCCATCGAGGATGCTAAGGCGCTCCGCAGCAAGCTCACCACGGTCGAGAACGATCTGATCGACGCGCTGGCGGACAGGTATCCGACCGATCCCGAGATCGACGATTTCGGCCCGTGGAACGATGCGTTTTCCGACGCCATGCGGCAGGTCTATGCGCGGCATCCCGACGATCTCGACGTGACCACGATCTTTGCCGAGGCGCTGATGAACCGGACGCCGTGGCAGCTTTGGGATCTCAAAGCCGGCGGGCCGATGGAAGGCGCCTCGACGCTAGAGGCGCAAGCCGCGCTCGAACGGGCCTTCGACGCCGATCCCGCGGCATGGGATCACCCCGGCCTGCTGCACATGTATATCCACCTGATGGAAATGTCGCCCACGCCCGAAAAGGCGCTGCGACACGGCGACAGGCTGACCGATCTGGTGCCCGACAGCGGGCATCTGATCCACATGGCGACGCATATCGACCTGCTCTGCGGCGACTACCACAACGTCGTCGTCCGCAACCGGCGGGCCGCCGAGATAGATCGCAAATATGAAGACGCCGAGGGGGCGCAGAACTTCTACACCGTCTACCGGGTTCACAATGTCCACTTCGAGGCCTACGGCGCGATGTTCCTCGGACAGCCCGACGTGGCGCTGGCGGCGGCAAACCGGTTGAACGAAATGCTTCCCGACGAGGTCGTCCGCTTCATGCCGGAACTGTTCGAAAGCTTCGCCGGCAAGAAGATTCACGTCATGGTGCGGTTCGGAATGTGGGAGGATATCCTCAACGAACCCTTCCCCGAGGATCCGGCACTCTACCGTTACACAACGGCGGCGATGTTTCAGGCCCGCGCCATAGCCCACGCCAATCTGGGGCGGCACAAGGAGGCCGCACAGGAACGGGCGCTGGCCGTCGCGGCACGCGAAGCGATCCCCGAAGACTGGATGGTCTTCAACAACACCGCCGAAGATGTGCTGCGGGTCGGAGAGGCGATGATGGACGGCGAAATTGCCTTCAAATCCGGGCGGATCGCAGAAGGGCTGGACCATCTGAGGGCTTCGGTCGAGCGGGACGACAACCTGCTCTACGACGAGCCGTGGGGCTGGATGCAGCCCGCCCGGCACGCGCTGGGCGCGCTCTTGATGGAAGCGCAGAAGTATGACGAGGCCGAGGCCGTCTACCGGGCCGATCTGGGGCTGGATGGCACGCTGTCGCGGCCCTGCCAGCACCCGCGCAACGTCTGGAGCCTGCATGGCCTCCACGAATGCCTCGTCCGGCGCGGCGCCCACACCGAAGCGCGGCATCTGAAACAGCCGTTGGATCAGGCGACGGCGCGGGCCACCGTCCCGATCCTGGCCTCCTGCAATTGCCGGAGCAAATCCCGCGTCGCATAGCGAGACGGGACGTCGCCGCCAAACGGCCGGGGCCGGGCCTCGTCACGATCCGGTCAGGCGACCTTCGCTTCGACCCGCATGTCGGACAGGATATCCGCCGCGATCTGAAAGGACCGGACGCGGGCCGCGTGGTCGTGGATCATCGCCGTGACAATCAGCTCGTCCGGCTGGTAGGTGTCGATCAACGCAGCAAGGCGGGCGCGGACGGTCGCGGGCGAACCGTTGGCCGAACACGACAGCGCGTGCCGGACCTGCGCCAAGACCGGCTCCGGCACCTCGGCGGCGATGTTGTCCGTCGGATAGGGCAGCTTGCCCGGCTTGCCTGTCCTCAGCCGCGCAAACGCAAGCATCTGCGAGGTCAGCAGATAGCTGGCCTCCTCATCCGTCGGGGCGGCGGTCACGCCCGCGGCCATCATCACATAGGGCTGCGAGAGGGATTTGGACGGCTGGAAAGAGGCGCGATAGATCGAAATTGCTTGTTCGAGCATGTCGGGCGCAAAATGCGAGGCAAAGGCGTAGGGCAGGCCGAGATGGGCGGCCAGTTGGGCGCCATAGAGACTCGATCCGAGGATCCAGACCGGAACCTGCGTGCCGGTTCCGGGGATCGCCTGCACGCGTGCGCCGTCTCTCGCCGCGTCGAAATAGGTGATCAGCTCCTGAACATCCTGCGGAAAGGTGTCGTCCGGGGCCATGTGGCGGCGCAGGGCGCGGGCCGTCGCCATATCGGTGCCGGGCGCACGCCCCAGCCCAAGGTCGATGCGGTCGGGGAACAGCGTGGCCAGCGTTCCGAACTGCTCGGCCACGACCAGCGGGGCGTGATTGGGCAGCATGATGCCGCCCGCGCCCACGCGGATGGTCTTGGTGGCCGCGGCGACATGGCCAATGACCACGGCGGTCGCAGCGCTGGCGATGCCGGGCATGTTGTGATGCTCGGCCAGCCAAAAGCGATGATACCCGGCACGCTCGGCGGCCTGCGCCAAATCGGCGGTATTGGCGAGCGCGTCTGCGGCGCTTTTGCCTTCGGGGATCGGTGACAGATCGAGCAGAGAGAAATGTTGCATACGGCGGCTCCTTCGACTGTCATCTAGGCATTCGGGCCGCCGTCGCCAAGGTGGGTCGTGGCCCGCAGCGGGGCTGAACCGGGCAGGGTGCCTTGAGACCCGATCGACAGCAGAGCGAGATCGAATATCGCGCGGACAGGCGGTGGGCGCTCTCGCGGCCGCGGGCCGGGCGCCCGACGGCACAGGCGGGCACCGTCCCCCGACTGTGGTCCAGATCACCGTGCCAACGGCCGGCCCTCAGAGCCGGTGCCGGGATCGGCGGCCCCCGACGGGCGGGTTAAAAGGCGACCTGATCGCCGCCCTTGAGGGACAGCATGTCGCGCGCTTCGTCCGGCGTGGCGATTTGCATGCCCATGCTTTCGATCATGTCTCTCGCGATACGGACCTGCTCGGCATTCGATTTGGCCAGACGACCGGGACCGGCCCAAAGCGAATCCTCCAGCCCGACCCGGACATTGCCGCCAAGCGCGATGGACTGCGCCGCGATGCGCATCTGGCTCGCCCCCGCGCCCAGAACCGACCACTGATACTTGTCCTCGAACAACCGATCGGCAGTGCGACGCATGTGCATCACGTCCTCGGGGTGGGTGCCGATCCCACCGAGCAGCCCGAAGACCGATTGGATGAACAGCGGAGCCTTCACGAGGCCTCGGTCGTAAAAGTGTTTGAGGTTGTAGAGGTGCGAGATGTCGTAGCACTCGAACTCAAAGCGGGTCTTGTTCTCGGCGCAGGTCTTGAGGATATACTCGATATCCTTGAACGAATTGCGGAAAACGAGATCGCGCGAATTGGCGAGGTGATCGCGCTCCCACTCGAACTTGAAGTCCTCGTATTTGTCCAGCAGGTGGAACAGGCCAAAGTTGAACGACCCCATGTTAAGCGAGGCGACCTCCGGCTTGAATTGCGACGCGGGCAGGACACGTTCTTCGACCTTCATGAAAGGGCTGCCGCCCGAGGTCAGGTTGAGAACCGCGTTCGTGCCCTGCTTGATGCGCGGCAGGAAACGGGCAAACCCTTCGGGCGTCTGGTCCGGGCGACCGTCTTCGGGATCGCGGGCGTGAAGATGCAGGATCGCGGCACCGGCCTCGGACGCCGCCAGCGCCTCGGTGACGATCTCGTCCGGCGTGATCGGAAGGTGCGGCGACATCGACGGCGTATGGATCGCCCCGGTGACCGCACAGGTGATGATGACTTTTCGAGACTTGGCCATTGGTCTTCCTCCCCTGCCGCGGGCGGGTTGTCGGCGCCGGCCGACACCGTCCTCCGCGACTGACCGAATAGTCGACAAGGGGGGAGGGCCTGTCAATGCAGGCCGGGCAGCCACCTCCCGGCCGACCCCTCAGCGCGCCCGCACCAGTCCGGCACCTTCGGCCATCGCCGCCAGCTTGGCATAGGCGATCTCGGGATCGACGGCGCCGTATCCGGCGAAGGTGCCGAACCCGCAATCCGAGCCGGCGATCACACGGTCCGCACCGACGATATCCACGAACCGCTCGATGCGCTGTGCGACCAGCTCGGGATGTTCGACGAAGTTGGTCGTGGTGTCGACGACGCCGGGGATCAGAACCTTGTCGTCGGGAATGTCGCGGGCCCTGTCGCGGAACACGGTCCACTCGTGGCCGTGCCGGGGGTTCGACGTCTCGAACAGGACATAGCGGGCGCGGGCGGCCATCAATGTGTCGAACATCTTGGCCATCGGGATGTCGCAGACATGCGGCCCCTCGTAGTTACCCCAACAGATATGGACCCGGACACGCTCGGGCGGAATATCGGCCAGCGCATGATTGAGCGCCTCGATATGGGTCCGGGCGACGGTCACGAACTCGGCGTCGGTCAGGTCCGGAAACATCATATGACGCGACACCGCCAGATCGGGGCAATCCAGCTGCAGATCAAGGCCGGAGGCGACGATCGTCTCGTATTCCTCCTTCATGGCATCGGCCAAAGCGGCCAGATAGGCCTCGCGGGTCTTGTAGTAGTCGTTCTGCAAGAACAGCGAGATCACACCGGGGCTCGCCGCATTCATGAAGCCGCGCTCCACCCCATGTTCGGCCATCGCCGCCCGTAGATTGGCGATGTCCTTTTTCAGTTCTTCCTGGCCGCGCGAACGGACTTCGCCGATGCATTTGGGATGGGCATAGCGGGGGTTGCGGTCGTCCTTCGACAGACGGGACATATAGCCGGGAAACAACTTGAGGTCGGCCGGAGTGTTGCGAACGCCGTCGCCGCCAAAGCCGGTGTAGCGGTCCTTGACATAGGTGGCATAGCTGATCTTCGAGGTTTCACCGTCCGATACGATATCCACGCCGGCGGCGACCTGCCGCCGCACTGTCTCGGACACGGCGCTTGCCATCGCGGCATCGAAGGCGGCCGGATCATACGGGGTGCCGCGCTCGCGGGCAAAGATGAAGTCGACGACCTCCTGACTGCGGGGCAGAGAGCCTACGTGCGTCGTCCGTATCGTGGTCATGGCGGTTCCTTTGATGGGCTGTCGCCGGGCAGGGCGTCCGGTGAGCTTGAGCACGCGCCTTGCGAGGCGGCCATGCTCGCTATGGCGGTGAGCGATGGGGCGCTGCGGTCAATCCGCCGTCCAGCCGCCGTCGACGAGGTGGGCGCTCCCGGTCACGAGGGCCGACGCGTCCGACGCGAGATAGGCCACGGCCCCCATGATATCCTCGATCTCGCCGACACGGCCGAGCTTGATCATGCCCTCGATCCAGGCCCTGCGTTCGGGGATCGCCAGGGTCTGCTCCGCCAACGGGGTGCGGATAAAGGTGGGGCCGAGGGTATTGACCCTGATCTGATGCGGGCCCCACTCGATCGCCATGCTCTTGACCATGCCTTCCAGCGCATGTTTCGACGCGCAATAGACCGCGCGATCGATGCCGCCCACATGGCCCATCTGGCTGCTGATATGAATGATCGAGCCCTTGGTGCCAGCGGCGATCATCGCCTTGGCGGTGATTGCCGACAGGAAATACGCGCCGCGCACGTTCACGCCCATGACCATGTCGTAATCGGCGGTCGTGGTCTCCACGGCGGGCGAATGGCGGGCCAACCCGGCAGAGTTCACGACCACGTCGAACACCTGCCCGCCGAGCGCCGCCTCCATCGCCGGCACGTCCGCGATGTCGAGGACCATGGCCTCGGCGCTAAATCCCGCCGCGGTCATCTCGGCCACCACCTCGGCCAGACGCTCCGCACCGCGGGCGGCACAGACGACATGCGCGCCCTGCTCCGCCAAGGCGACCGCACAGCCAAGGCCGATACCCGACGACGCACCCGCTACAAGCGCGCGCCTGCCGTCCAACCGAAAAGAAGGCGTTCTGGGTAAGGTCACTGTCTTCTCCTTCATCTTGGCCAAAAAACTCTCCCCGAAGGGTCGGGCTGAGGTCTACTCCGCCGCTTCACCGTAAGGCACGTTGCGCCCACCATAGCGGCGCACCCGGATGTTGCACTGCTCGGCATGGCCGACAAAGCCTTCCAGCATGCATAGGCGCGAGCCGTATTCACCGACCATGGCGGCGGCCTCGTCGGTCAGAACCTTCTGATAGCTGTGGGTTTTCAGGAATTTGCCGACCCAGAGGCCGCCCGTATAGCGACCCGCCTTCTTGGTGGGCAGGGTGTGGTTGGTGCCGATCACCTTGTCGCCGTTGGCCACGTTGGTGCGGGGGCCCAGAAACAGCGCGCCATAGCTCTGCATCTTTTCCAGATACCAATCGTCGCGGTCGGTCATCACCTGCACATGCTCCGAGGCGATGTCGTTGGCCACGGCGAGCATCTCGTCATGGGTGTCGCACAAGATCACCTCGCCATAGTCGCGCCAGGATACGCTGGCGGTTTCTGCCGTGGGCAAGATCCTTAAAAGGCGGTCGATCTCGGCCAGCGTCGCCTCGGCCAGCTTGCGCGAATTCGTGACCAGAACCGCGGGCGAGTTATAGCCGTGCTCGGCCTGACCCAACAGGTCGGTCGCACACAGCTCCGCATCCACGGTGTCGTCCGCAATCACCATCGTCTCGGTGGGGCCGGCGAACAGGTCGATGCCGACACGACCGTAAAGCTGGCGCTTGGCTTCGGCGACAAAGGCATTGCCGGGGCCGACGAGCATATGGACCGGCTCGATCGTCTCGGTGCCGATGGCCATGGCGCCGACGGCCTGCATTCCGCCCAGCACGTAGATCTCATGCGCTCCGCCCATATGCATGGCGGCCACGATGGCCGGATGCGGGGCGCCGTTCACCGGTGGGGCAGAGGCCACGATGCGCGGCACGCCCGCCACACTGGCGGTCAGCACCGACATATGCGCCGAGGCGACCATCGGGAACTTGCCACCCGGCACGTAACAGCCGACCGATTGCACGGGGATGTTCTTGTGGCCGAGGATCACGCCGGGCAGGGTCTCCACCTCGATATCGGTCATCGAGGCGCGCTGGGCTTCGGCAAAGCGGCGGATCTGGGTCTGGGCAAACTTGATGTCCTCCATGTCGCGGGCGCTGACCTTGGACATGGCCGCCTCGATCTCGGACGCGCCGAGGCGGAACTCGACCGGCTCGTATTTGTCGAATTTGGCAGAAAGCTCGCGGATCGCGGCATCGCCACGGGTCTCGATATCGGCCAGTGTCGATTCGACCACGGCGCGGACCTTGGCATCGTCCTCGGCGCGCTCGCTCTCGGGCTTGGCAGTCTTTAGATGTGTGATGGCCATGTCGGTCTCCTTGCGCCGGTGTGGGTCGAACCGGAGGCAGACATCGCCTCTGTATTTATCGGTCGATCATTTCATCTCGACGGTATACCAAGCGCGATCCGAGGCAAAGTCCCCGATTTGCGGACATGGCGGGGTTTCACACAAGGTCGCAACGGTCTACCTCGGCGCTGATCGCACCGAATCCCCGATACGGAGGGCATGCCATGACACAGACTGCACCGGCTTGGTGGCAGACCAGCACCGGTTATCAAATCTATCCCCGAAGCTTCTGCGACAGCAACGGCGACGGGATCGGCGACATTCCGGGGATCATTTCCAAGCTGGATCATCTCGCGGAACTCGGAATTGGTTTTATCTGGCTTTCGCCGGTCTACGGATCGCCGATGGCCGATAATGGCTACGACATTTCGAACTACCGAACGATCGCGCCCGAATTCGGGACGCTGGCGGATATGGACCGGCTGATCCGCGAAGCCCGCGCGCGGGGCATCGGGATCGTGATGGACCTTGTGGTCAATCACTCCTCCTCCGAGCATCACTGGTTCGAGGCGGCCCGCGCCTCGCGCGACGCCCCCGAGCACGACTATTACATCTGGCGCGACCCCGGCCCGCAAAACGGGCCACCGTCGGACCGTCGTGCCTGTTTCGGCGGCTCCGTCTGGACGTGGGAGCCGAACGTCGGCCGCTACTACCTCGGCTTCTTCAGCCCCGAACAGCCCGATCTCAATTGGCAGAACCCGGCACTTCGGGCCGAGATTTACGACATGATGAACTGGTGGCTCGACCGAGGGATCGCCGGGTTCCGGATGGATGTGATCAGCCTGATCGGCAAGGACGTCGACGCCGGCATCTTTGAAGAAGGCCCGTATCTGCACGAGTTTCTGCAAGAAATGCACCGCGAAACGCTGGCCGGGCGCGACGTGGTGACCATCGGCGAAAGCTGGTCGGTCAGCACCGATACCGCGCTGCTCTATTGTGGGCGGGACCGGGGCGAGTTGAGCATGGTGTTCCAATTCAACCACGTCATCGCGTTCGAGGACGACGTTCTTGGCAAATTCAAGCCCAAGCCCTTTGATCTGGCGACCTTCAAGGCGGTGCAGTTCGCGTGGCAACGCGCCTTGCAGGACGACGGCTGGAATTCGCTGTTCCTGTCGAACCACGATCTGCCACGGCAGGTGTCGAAATACGGCGACGACGGGCGCTACCGGGTCGAAAGCGCCAAGATGCTGGCCACGGTCATGCATCTGATGAAGGGCACGCCGTTCATCTATCAGGGCGAAGAGATCGGCATGACCAATGCCGCCTTTTCGCGGATCGAACAGTATCGCGACGTGGAAACGCTCGGCATCTATGCCGATCAGATGGAGATGGGGGTCACGCCCGAGGATTTCATCGCAGGTGCCAATGCCAACGGCCGCGACAACGCCCGCACGCCGATGCAATGGACAGGCGGCGATCAGGCCGGCTTTACCAGCGGCACGCCGTGGATCGAGGTCAATCCCAACAGCGCCGAGATCAACGTCGAGGCCGACCGCGCCCGCGACGACGGGGTATTTGCGCATTACCGCAAGCTGATCCAGTTGCGGCGGGATCATCCGGTCATCGCCCTTGGCCGGTTCGAGGCCCTTGCCGAGGATCATCCCCACATCGTGGCCTATGCCCGCACCCATGAGGGCGTGCGGCTCTCCGTTCTGGCCAATTTCACCGGCGAGCCGGTCATGTTCGACGTGCCGGACGGGCTGGCCGGGAAAGGCACCTGCCTGATCAGCAACCTCGCCCCGCGCGACGAGGTGTCCGGCCGGATCACGCTGGCCCCGTTCGAGGCCTTCGCCATCGAAATAACGTCCTAAAGCATCCGCGCCAGCCCGGCCTGCACATTGCGCAGGGCGGGCAGGTAGGCGGTGACCATCTCCTCGGGGTCGGCGTGCAGCGCGGCCATGCCGATGTTGAGCGCCGCAACCGTTTCGCCCCGCGCCGACAGGATCGGCACCGCGAGGGCGCGCAAGCCCGCCTCCATTTCCTGATCGATCAGGCAATAGCCCTGCCTGCGGGTCTGGGCGATGCGGGCCATGATCTCTTCAGGGTCGGTGACGCTGTTGGGGGCGCGCGGCGTCAGGTCCGACGCGTCGATAATCGCCCGCGCTTGCGCTTCGGGCAGGGCGGCCAGCAGCACACGACCCATCGAGGTGAAATGCGCCGGCAGGCGCGACCCGGGCATCAGTCCGATCGACATGACCCGACGCTGGGCGGCGCGGGCCAGATAGACGATCTCGGTTCCGTCCAGCACCGACACGGAGCAGGATTGCCCGATCTGCTCGCTCAGCTGATCCAGCCAAGGCTGCACGATCTGCGGCAAGGGCAGGGCGGCCAGCGCGCTCATCCCCAACCGCAAGGCGCGAGGGGTCAGGGTAAAGAACTTACCGTCATACTCGGCATAGCCTTCGTGGTGCAGGGTCAGCAGGCAGCGGCGCGACGTGGCGCGGTCCAGCCCTGTCCGGGCGGCCACATCCGCAATCGACAGGCGCGGGGTCTCGGCGCAAAAGCACTCCAGCACCCGCAAACCCTTGGCGAATGATCCGAGGTGATCGGTGCTCCTGTTCACAATGCGAACGCTCCGTTTCATTTATTGAACAAATATCACTATCCGCACATTTCGCTTCTGATCAAGCCGCGATCCGGGCTAAGGCAGGCCAAACCGCAAAAGGGGGAGTCTATGGACAAGACGATTGCCACACTGGCCGAGGCCGTGGCCGATATCGAAGACAACGCCGTGCTGATGATCGGCGGCTTTGGCGGATCGGGGGCGCCGATCGAACTGATCCACGCGCTGATCGACCGGTTCAAGGCGACCGGCAGCCCGGGCAATCTGACGGTCGTGAACAACAACGCGGGCAACGGCCAGATCGGCATCGCCGCGATGATCGACGCGGGCATGGTGCGCAAGATGGTCTGCTCCTTCCCAAGGTCCTCCGATCCGCGGGCGTTCACCGAGAAATACCTCGCCGGCGAGATCGAACTGGACCTCGTTCCGCAAGGCACCTTGGCCGAGCGGATCCGGGCGGCAGGGGCGGGGATCCCGGCTTTCTTCACGCCCACGAGCTATGGGACCGAACTGGCCGAGGGTAAGCAAATTCAGGAATTCGACGGTCGGCCCTACGTGCTGGAACGTTGGCTCAAGGCGGATTTCGCCATCGTCAAGGGCGAGCTCGGCGACACCCACGGCAACCTGACCTACCGGTTGGCCGGACGGAACTTCAATCCGCTGATGTGCATGGCCGCCGCAAAGGTCGTCGCTCAGGTCTCGACGCTGACGGAACCGGGCGGGATCGACCCGGAACAGGTGATCACCCCCGGTCTCTTTGTCGACGGCGTGATCGAAGTGCCAAACCCGCAACAGGAAGAGGCGCTGATCCGCGCCGGGGAGGTCTACGCATGAGCAGCAAACTCAGCAACGCCCAGATCGCATGGCGGGCAGCGCAAGACATCGAAGACGGCGCCTATGTCAATCTCGGCATCGGCTTTCCCGAGATGATCGCCAAGTTTCAGCCCGCGGGGCGGCACATCACCTATCACACCGAAAACGGGGTGCTGGGCTTTGGCAAGGCACCGCCGCAGGGCGAGGAAGACTGGGATCTGATCAACGCGGGCAAAAAGGCGATCACGCTCAAGCCGGGGGCGTCGTTCTTTCATCACGCGGACAGTTTCGCGATGGTGCGGGGCGGGCATCTCGATCTGGCGGTGCTCGGGGCCTATCAGGTCGCGCAGAACGGCGATCTTGCGAATTGGCGGGTCGGCTCCAAGGGGGTGCCCGCCGTGGGCGGCGCGATGGATCTCGTGCACGGGGCCAAGCGGGTCGCGGTGATCACCGATCACACCACCAAGGACGGCAAACCCAAGCTCGTCGAGCGCTGCACCTTCCCGCTGACCGGGGTCGGGTGCATCACGCGGGTCTATACCTCGCTCGCCGTCGTCGATATCGAGGACGGGCGGTTCGTGCTGCGTGAGAAACTGGCGGGGCTGTCGATGGACGAGCTGCAATCGCTCACCGGCGCACCGCTGCACACCCAAGGCCAGGTGGCCGATCTGATCGTCCCGGAGATTGAGCAATGAACGACGTCTATATCTGCGACTATATCCGCACGCCCATCGGGCGTTTCGGCGGGGCTCTGTCCTCGGTGCGGGCCGACGACCTCGGGGCGATCCCGCTGCGGGCCTTGGCCGAACGGAACCCCGGTCTCGATCTGGGGGCGATCGACGAGGTGATCTATGGCTGCGCCAATCAGGCGGGCGAGGACAACCGGAACGTCGCGCGGATGTGCGCGCTGCTGGCCGGCTATCCCGAGACGGTGCCGGGGACCACGATGAACCGGCTCTGTGGCTCGGGCATGGACGCGGTGATCGCGGGGGCGCGGGCGATCAAGGCCGGCGAGGCGGATCTGATCGTCGCGGGCGGCGTCGAAAGCATGAGCCGTGCGCCCTTCGTGATGCCCAAGGCCACGCAGGCGTTTTCGCGGGCCAACGAGGTGCATGACACCACGATCGGCTGGCGGTTCGTCAATCCGGTGATGAAGGCGCAATACGGCGTCGACTCGATGCCCGAGACGGCCGAGAACGTGGCCGAGGATTTCAATGTCAGCCGCGAAGACCAGGACGCCTTTGCGCTGCGCAGCCAGCACAAGGCCGGCGAAGCGATGGCAAACGGGCGCTTGGCGCGGGAGATCACGCCCGTCAGCATTCCGCAACGGCGGGGCGACCCGGTCGTCGTGTCCGAGGACGAGCATCCCCGTCCGCAGACCACGATCGAAGACCTGACCAAGCTGAAAGCCTTCGCGCGGGCAGGCGGGTCGATCACCGCAGGCAATGCCTCCGGGGTCAACGACGGGGCGGCGGCGCTGATCGTGGCTTCGGCTGCGGCGGTCAAGGCGCATGGGCTGACGCCCATTGCGCGGGTTCTGGGTGGGGCCACCGCAGGGGTCGCCCCCCGGATCATGGGCTTTGGCCCGGCTCCGGCGGCGAAAAAGCTGATGGCGCGACTGGGGCTGAGCCAGTCGGATTTCTCCGTGATCGAACTGAACGAAGCCTTTGCCAGCCAGGGTCTGGCCACGCTGCGCGATCTCGGCATTGCCGACGATGACGCACGGGTCAATCCCAACGGCGGCGCCATCGCGCTCGGTCATCCTCTGGGCATGTCCGGGGCGCGGATCACCGGCAGTGCCACGCTCGACCTCAAGCCGGGGCAAAAGGCGCTGGCGATGATGTGCATCGGCGTCGGGCAGGGCATCGCCATCGCCTTGGAAAGCGTGGGCTAAAAGGGGGCTCTGCCCCCGACCGAGGCGGCGCGCCGATCCATCGGTCGCGTCGCCCCCCGGGATATTTTCAACCCAGTGAATGGCAGGTCCGGCCCGTCCGGGTCAGTTTTCGTAGTAGCCCCGGCCCTTGCTGCCGTAAGCGCCGTATTTGCCGCCGTAGCCATAGCGGCGCATCCCCTTGGGATCGATCTGCGACAGGACGACGCCGGTGATGTCGATATCGACGGAGGCGAACTGGCGCAGCCCCTCCTGCACCTGGGTCTTCGAGGTCTTGTCCCATGCCACGGTGTAGATCACCGCATCCATGTGGCGGGCCAGAATGCGGGCGTCGGGCACCAGTAGCACGGGCGGCGTGTCGACCACGACGTAGTCATAGCTCTCGCGCAGGCTGCCCATGAACGATTTGAACGCATCCGAGGAGAAGACGTCCGCCGGGTTCACGCTCGACTTCTCGCCGATCAGGACGTCGATGTTGAGGGTGTCGTCGTGGATCACCACCTCGGACAAGGGGGTCTTGTTCATCAGAACGGCGATCAGGCCCGGCCGGCCCTTGCTGTCGGCAAAGTAGTTTTCGAAGGTCCGCTTGCGGATGTCTCCCTCCACGAGGAGCACCTTCTTGCCCAGACCGGCCAGGTTGTTGGCCAGTGAAATCGCCAGCGTCGTCTTGCCTTCGCCGGGCAGGGACGAGGTCGACATGATGATCTGTGGCGGCTGATCCATGTTCGACATCAACACCGAGGTCCGCAGGTTGCGCACCGCCTCGGCGGCCGCGGAGGTGGGCTTTTCGACGAGATAGTTGACGGTTTGCCGCCGGCCACGGCGCGGGATCTTCGGCACCTGGCCCAGAACGACCTGTCCGGTGCTCTTTTCCAGATCCTCGCTGGTGCGGTAGGTGTTTTGCAGGAATTCCCGGATCAGAACGATGGTCGTGCCGAGGATGGCGCCGATGAACAGCGCCATGGCGAGGGCCCGCACCGGGCGGGGCGCGATCTGGGTTCCGGGCAGGGCGGGCGACAGCACCCGGCTGTCGGACTGGAACACGCCTTCCTGCACGCTGGTTTCCTTGAGCTGTGTCAGGAACGTCTCGTAGAGCACCTGCGTCGCCTGAGTTTCGCGCTCCATCTCTTGCAGATCCGCCAGAACCGACGACTGAAGCTCGAACTGTTCGGAAAGATCCTGGGTTCTGGCGTTCAGGCTCTCGACCACTTCGGCGTTCCGGTCGGCCTCGGCCTGAGCCCGCAGCAGCACTTGCGAAAAGCGCCGGTTGAACCGGTCCTGGCTGTCGCTGGCCGCGGCCTGATCCTCGCGCGCGATCGCGGCGGCGAGCGCCGTCAGCTGGCCATCGTCGGCGGCCGCCACCTTGGCCTCGATGTCGAGGTCCTGTGCGGCGCACAGAAGATGTAGCTGTATTCCTCGATCTCGGCGGACACGGCCTCGCGGACGTTGGTCACCACCCGGTCGAAGATCTGTTGCTCCGTCGGGGGCAGCTTCTCTTCCGAGCCAAACACCAGATCGACCACGCCGCCGATGATATTGATCGGCGAAAACACCGGCGCGTCTCTGAGCATCGGGTTGAATTCAGGGTCGTTGACCAGATCGAGCTGTTCGACCGCGCGGCCGATCAGCTCGCGGGAGCGGATCACCTCCATCTCGGTATTCATGCCGATCTCGTCCCCGGAAAAGCCGGACAGGACGGATTCGACGCTGAACACGTCGAGCGGATTGATGCGCAACACCATGGTCGCCGTCGAGGAATACAGTGGCACGGCGACCTTGAACGTCTGCCAGCCGCCGATGGCCATGGCGATCACCATGCACAGTGCGATGAACCATTTGCCGCGCCAGACCGTCCGAAGCAGACCGATGAGGTCGAGTTCGTCGTCCGACGCGGCGGGTACGGCGGCTCTCATCGCGGCGGACCGGTCCGGTTGTGCGTTATTCAAGGCGACTTCCTTTGCAGCGTCTGGCGGCGGGGGCGCCCCACCTGTCGAATGCCCTGATCATGCGGGCGAAACCATCATCCGGAACTCACGCCTGGATCACGTGAGCGCCACTCTCATTCACCAAGACCGCGGAAAGACGGCCGGTCGCATATGCGCCTGTGTCAATTGCAATGCGGCCGGGTTCGATGTCAACTTGGGGCACGATTGTGTGACCGTGTACGATCCAAAGGCCGTCTTGTCGATCTTTGGCCGGAAAGTCCTTGTGACCCCACATCAGATGCCGGGGAGCCTGCAAATCCATCGGCACGTTCGGATCCGCCCCGGCATGGACGACCACCACGTTGCCGGACTGGAACTGATAGGGCAGCTCCCTGAGCCAATCGACCGTCTCCGCACCCATCGCTTCGTGCAGTTGGGCGGCCTTTTCGGCGAGCAGGTCGTCGGCCGAGGTCGGCAGAACGCCACCGATGCCATAGCTTGCGAGGGTCTGCAAACCGCCGTTGCGCAGGAAACGGGCACCGGCCGCGGCGGGCTTGGAGAGGAAATCGATCAGCATCTGCTCGTGGTTGCCCCGCAGGCAGACGGTGCCGGGGCGGTTCGTCAGCAGATCGAGCACGGCCCGGCTTTCATCGCCGCGGTCGATGTAGTCGCCCACCATGACGACCCGGGTGTCCGGATCGAACTGGCTCAGGAGCTTGGTCAGCAGATCGCTTCGGCCATGAACGTCGCCGACCGCATAGAACGGCTCGGCCGGGGCAACGGGACCAAACACGCCCTTGGAGGGCTGCGCCCGCAAAGAGCGAAAGAGACGACCGAGCATTGCGCGTTGTTCCCGTTCAAGCTGCACTTTGGCATCCGAAGGCAGACGCCGATACCGTAACATACCTATGAATTCGGCAGATTTTCGGTGGAGGTAGTGCAGATTTCCGCCTTTCGCAAGGTTTTGGCAGGGGCGGCGGGCTTGCCGCGCGGTTGGGCGTGGGCATAAAGACACCCTGTGCAGCACTGGCCCATCACCCGGGCAGGCGCGGGCATCGGCGGCAGGGGTGGGGCACATGTTCGGCACGGTCTTCGACATCGTCTTCAACGGGTTCGACCCGCTCGTGGCCACAGGTCTGCTCGCGGCCAGCTTTGCCGGGTCGTTCGTCACCGTGGCCTTCGGGATCGGCGGCGGCGTGTTGCTGCTGGCCGTCATGGCAAGCCTCATGCCGCCGGCCGCCCTGATCCCGGTGCACGGGGTGGTGCAGCTGGGGTCCAACCTGTTTCGGGCGCTGCTGCTGCGGGCGCATGTGCATTGGCCCCCGGTGGCCGTCTTCGTCGCAGGCAGCGTGGTGGGCGTGGCGGTCGGAGGGGTGGTGGCGATAAACCTGCCGCCCGCGGTCGTGCAGATCGGCATCGGCGGCTTCGTGATCTACAGCGTGCTGAGCAGCCCGCCCGTCTGGCTGTCGCGGCAGGGGTTGGTGATCGGGGCGCTGTCGAGCTTTCTGTCGATGTTCTTCGGGGCGACCGGCGTGTTCGTCGCCAACTTCGTCAAATCGCTGAACCTGCCGCGCCAGACCCATGTGGCCACGCACGCCACCCTGATGACCTGCCAGCACCTGCTCAAGATCGTGACATTCGGGGTGTTGGGCTTTGCCTTCGGGCCGTGGGTGCTGTTCATCCTGGCGATGATCGGGGCCGGGTTTCTGGGAACGGTGATCGGGCGGCGGGTGCTGATCTCGATGAGCGACACCGGGTTTCGACAGGCGCTCAACGTGATTCTCGTTCTGCTGTCGATCCGGCTGATCTTCACCGGGATCGCGCAGCTCTGGGTCGGAGCCTGACGTGAGGTAAGGAATTCCAGACCGCATCATCTGGTGTGTTTTGCGCCATCCGCGTCAATATATTGACAGAATGCGGCAGGAAACGACCGATCCGACATCGGCGCGGTTTCAAAGGGTGACAGAGCCAACTTCGACTTCTAGGGTTGAGTCATTAGAGAGTAGCGCAATTTTAGCGCGTCAAAATTTTTGCAAAGCTGTATTGAGAGGGAGTGCCATGTTGGTTGCGACCGCTACACCAACGCTCTGCGTATCGCTGTTCGGGCCGTTACGGCTGCGGCATCAAACCGGACACCATCCGCTGAACCTGACCGGGGCCACGCGTGAATTGCTGGCCTTCCTTTTGACCCGCGCGGGCGAAGCCAGCCGGCGCGAGGTCCTGATCGAAACATTCTGGCCCGATGCCACGCTCGAAAAGGGGCGCTCGGCACTGACCACCGCGCTGTGGCGGGTCAAGAAGGTGCTCGGGCGGACGCCGGGGCTGGGCCTGTATACCTTCGACGATCTGGTCTCGATCGAAACCGACGAGGATGTGCTCGTCGACGTGGTGGCGCTGGAAAGCGCCGGCGCGCTCGCCCGGCGCGAGATGAACGACGCGGGCGCGCTCGATCCCCAAACCCGGCGGCAGCTGGCCACCGCGGTCAGGGCGGTTTCCGGGCCGTTCCTCGAGGGCTGCGACTCGCACTGGGTGCTGATCGAACGAGAGCGGCTGACCGGGGTCTATATCTCGAAGGTCCGGCTGCTGATGCGGGACGCCGAGGCGCGGCGGGCCTATGACGACGGGCTGGATTGGGGGCGGCTGCTCTTGGCCACGGACCCGCTCCTCGAGGCGGTGCATCACGACATGATCGCGCTCTACGCCCGCGCCGGGGAACGCCGCCGCGCGATCCTGCAATACGAGACCCTGTGGGAAGTGCTGCACAACGAACTCGGGATCGAGCCGAACCCCGCCACGCGGGCGTTGCGCGATCGCATCCTTGCGGGCGAGCCGGCGACCGCCGCGATGATCGACGTGGCGGCCGGGCGAAGCGATGCCGCTCTGGCCGAGCTGTGACTGGCCTGTGACGGGCCGGTGACTGGCCCGTGACGAGCCTGTGATTGGCCGGTGATGCCCCGCTGACGGGGCGCTGACCGGGCCGAGGTCGCCGGGTGACGGGCCCCGCAGAGTGCTCCGCTAGTCTGACCCCATTGCACAGCAAGGTGGGTCTTTCGTGTCCAAATCCAACAGCAATTCAGATGGCTCCGGCGGCACCCTGTCCGCTCAGGTCTTTGTCCTGCGGGTGCCGGCGGGAAGCGCCGCGGCGCTGGTCGAGCACGTCAACGACGGCGCGATCAGCCGGCATGGCACGATCCAGGACGCCTTTTTGCGAATAGAGACCCTGCTGTCCCCTCCCACGCCCCGGACCATAGCGGATCGGCGGCACTGACCCCTGCGAGAGCGAAGGATATCACATGCTCACAAATCAGTTTCCGGGCGTCCACGTCAAAGAAATCCCCAGCGGTGCCCGCCCCATCGCGTCCATCTCCACGTCGAATACGGTGTTCATCGACACCTTTCAGCGCGGACCGGTCAATGAGGCCGTTCGGCTGACGAGCTGGGCGGATTTCCAGCGGATCTTCGGTGGGCTGTGGAAGGAAAGCGAGGCATCCTACGGGGTGCTGCAATACTTCCAGAACGGCGGCTCCGTGGCTTTCGTCGTGCGCACGCCGTTCGTGAATACCGGCGGCGGGGCGCTGCCTGCCGGGGTGAACAAGTTCCAGGAGGCGACAGTCACGCTCAAGGCGGGAGCCGACGACGCGCTGACCGCCAAGGCCGTGAATGGCGGCTCTTGGGGCAATGCGATCCACCTCGGGGTGGTCCACCATGCGACCGACGCAAAGCTCTACACCCTGCTGGTGCGCGAATACAAAGGCGACAAGGTCGTCGCCGAAGAGATCTATCAGGATCTCAGCACCGACAAGGATGCCGACCGTTTCCCGGAAAAGGTGATCGACGGCACTTCCGCGATGATCACGGCGACGGGGGTGGATACCAAACGGCCGGCGCTGACGGACGCCGCCGTCACCACGCTCGACGCGCTCAAGGAACAGGCCAAGTCGAAATTCACGCCGCTGGCGACCGGCGGGGACGGGTTCGTGCTTAGCTCGACCGGGTTCGAGACGCGGGCGCGCGACGCCATCCTCGGCGATGCGGCTGCGCGGACGGGGATCTATGCGCTCGAGAATATCGTGCCCGATATCTTCAACATCATGTGCATCCCGGTCGCGGGGCTACTCGGCGAAACCCCGGCCAAGATGGTCTATGAGGCGGCCGAGAAATTCTGCCGCGACAGATTTGCGTTCCTGATCGTCGATCCGGGCAAGGGGATCGCGCACAACAAGATCTACAGCGACTGGTTCAGCAAGATGGGCGGCGCGGTTTCGCGCAATGCGGCGGGCTATTTCCCCCGGCTCGACATCGTCGATACGGCGGATGGCGACAAACAGCGCAGCCTTGCGCCCTCGGGGATGGTGGCTGGCATGATGGCGCGGATCGATTCCTCGCGCGGGGTCTGGAAGACCACCGCCGGCACCGAGACGCGCTATTCCGGCGGGCCGCCGGAATACAAGCTCACCGATCTCGAACAGGAACCGCTGAACCGGCTCGGGGTGAACGCGATCCGGTCGTTCCCGGTCTACGGCAACATCATCTGGGGCGGCCGAACGCTCGTCGGGGCCGATGCTCTGGCGGACGAATACAAATACGCCGCCGTCCGGCGCACCGCCCTGTTCATCCAGCAATCGCTGCAGCGGGGGCTGAAATGGACGGTGTTCGAAGGCAACGACGAAGACCTCTGGGGGCAGATCCGGCTCAACGTCGGGGCCTTCATGCAAAGCCTGCACCGGCAGGGGGCCTTTCAGGGCAAGGCGGCGTCCGATGCCTACCTCGTCAAATGCGACGGCGACACGACCAAGCAGGCGGATATCGACCTCGGGATCGTCAACATCCTCGTCGCCTTTGCCCCACTCAAACCGGCCGAGTTCGTCGTGCTGAATTTTCAGCAACTGACCAAGTTGCCCGAATGATCAACTGATTTTCAAGGAGAACAGCAATGGCGAGAGTTAACGCAGCCGGGCTTCGGCTCGATCCCTACAGCACCTCGAAATTCCGCCTGAAATGGGACGGAAAGTTCGTCATGGGGGCCTCCAAGGTCAGCGCGCCCAAGAAGACCGTCGAACTGATCGAGACCCGCTCGGGGGGGGATCCGTCCAGTCCCTACAAGATACCGGGTCAGGTCAAATACGAGGCGATCACCGTCGAGCGCGGCATCACCCACGACATCGCCTTCGAGCAATGGGCCAACAAGGTCTGGAACATCGAAAACGGCCTCGGCGCCGAGGTCAGCCTCGCCGACTTCCGCAAGGACATCCAGCTCGAGATGTATAACGAGGCGGGCCAATTGGCGATGCGCTGGAATTTCTTCAACTGCTGGGTCAGCGAATTCGGGCTGGCCGAGTTCGATGCCAGCGCCAACGCCGTCGCGATCGAGATGATCAAGATCGAGCACGAAGGCTTCGTGCGCGACTACGACGTGCAGCCGCCGACCGAGCCGTCCTTCAGCGTGCCCGTGGCCTGATGCCATGGGCGCAGCACAGTCACATGGCCTGACGCCGCAGAAACTGCCCGACCCGGCGCTGATGGCGCTCTTTGATCGGGCCGAAGGGGCGCCGCTGGCCGAGCGCAGGCTGGCGCTCGCGGCGGCCTTCCTTCCCGGCGATGCGGATGTGCCGTCTCTGGGGGTCGGCGATGCCGAGCGGCTGTTCTGGCACGCCAAATGCGCCCTGTTCGGTCCACGCGCCCCGGCGCAATTCGCCTGCGATGGCTGCGGCGAGATGATCGGCTTTGCCGTGCCCGAAGGGTTCGATCTGCCCGCCCGCGTCGCCCCTGTGGCCCGGGTGGCATACAACGGCGTCACCTATGAGATCGCCTGTCCGACGCTGGAAGGGCTGGGGCAGGGGGGCGTGGCCGCGCTCTGCCCCGACGCGCCGTGGTCCGATCCCGCCTTTCGGGCCAAGGCCGCCGAGGCGCTCGACGCCGCCGACCCGGCCATCGACGTCGTCTTCGACGTGACCTGCGCCGACTGCGGGGCCGAGAACCCCCGTGCCTTCGATGCCGCAGCCTTCCTCTGGGCGGATCTCGAAGCCTTCGCCGCCGGCGTCTTTGCCCAGGTCGCCATTCTCGCCCGGGCCTTCGGCTGGTCCGAGGCCGAGACGCTGGCGCTCAGCCCCGCAAGGCGGGCCAGATATGTGGGAATGGTGACATGACCGACCTGTTCGACAGGCTGGCGATCAAGGCGGGGCATCGCGCGGGCATGGCCACGCTGACCCCGCTGGTCCCGCCCCAATGGGGCCTGCCAGCCTCGTCCGAGGCCGAGACTGCGCCAGAAGCAGAGCCAACGCGGCCGGAATGGCGCTCGCCGCAATGGGATGAGACCCCGCGCCAAGACCCTCGCCCAACCGCGCCGGCACAGACTCAGGCGGCAGCACCGCCGCCCGCTCCAATCCGGACCGCACCGCCGACCGAAAGCGTGTCGCGGGATGCCAAGCCTAGCACACCCCCGTTGCCCCCCGCGCCCGCCGTTGCGCCTCTGCAAACGGCGACACCCGTCGACGGGCCAGCAAAGCCGGCGAACCAAGCACCCGTCGCCGCCAAACCGCTCACCCCTGCCGCGGCTCCACCGGCGGCGCCAGACAGCCCGACAACCGCGGCGCTGCGGCCCACCCCGCCCGTCGCAGAGGCTAAGGCGGCACCCCCGGCGAAGCCGCGCTCAGAGCCGCCGCCCGCCACTACGCGACTGGTGCCGATGCCGCAGACCCAGAGGGTTCAGCCCATGCCCGGCCCCCGGCAAGCCGGGGCGCAACCCGCGCCGCGCCCAATGGTATCGATCGGCCAGATCCGGGTGACCGCCCCGGCCCCCGCACCCACGCCCGCGCCCGCCCCGGCACCGATCCAAAGCGTCTCAGCGCCGCCGGCCTCCGCCCCGAAGGGACAGGCGCTGAAGGCCTATCTGGGATGGAGGCGCTAGGATGCCCAACGCACTTGCCCTCGCCGCCGTCACGGCCACGTTGAAATACCTCGTCGAAGACGCGGTCACGACGGCGGGTCTCGACACGCTAGGCCAGATCACAATCAGCAGCGGCCCGCCGGATGCGCTGTTGGACGGCGAGGCCAAAAACGTGCTCAACCTCTATCTGTGGAAGGTCACGCACAACCCGGCCTTCGCCAACGAATGCCTGCCGTCGCACAGCGGCAGCGGGGCGCGGTTGTCCAGCCCTCGGCTGGGGCTCGATCTGCACTTCATGATGACGGCGACGGGCACGGGCGATCTGAACGCCGCAATCCTGCTCGGGCACGGGATGCAACGGCTGCACGAACACCCGGTGCTGTCCAAGGCAAACATGGAAGCCGCGCTGCACATCGGTGCGCCGGCGGCCGAGATCGCCCTGCTCGGGGCGGCGGAAAAGCTCCTGCTGACCTCCGATCTGCCCTCGCAGATCGAAGGGGTGCGGATCACCCCGGCCAAGACCGAGGACGAAGAGCTGACCAAGCTCTGGCCTGCCTTCAACGCGGCCCTGCGGATGTCGGCGCTCTACAAGGTCTCGGTCGTGCTGGTCGAAACCGAACGGGATATCCCGCAAGGACCGCCGGTGCGGGAATTTGCGCTCACGACCTTCCCGCTCAAACGGCCTACGATCGACCGGGTGGTCGCACAGCCCGGCACCGTCGACGCGCCGCTCGTCGCAGACGCACAACCCACAGCGGGCAGCCGGGTGATGCTCACGGGCAGCGGCCTGACCGCCGACCTGATGGAGCTCAGCATCGGCGGGACGGTGGTCGCGCCGGGGCCTGCGGACCTGCTCAGCGATCAGCGGATATCGGTGCCACTGCCCGCCACCCTGCGGCCGGGCATCCAACTGGCCCGGATCGAGCACTACTGGCAGGCCTCCGGCGAGCTTCGGCTGCGCGAGGCGAGCCGGGGTGGGGCCTTTACCGTCGCGCCGACGGTCAACGCGATCTCGGCAACGGCCACCGGGGCCGGGCCGCTGTTTGACGGCACCATAGACGCCACCATCGCCAATCCGGCAGGCGAGGATCAGTCGATCCGGCTCTATCTGTTCCCCGACGACGACACCCAGCCGCGCCGCGCCTTCACCGCGACGGCACGTGCGGGTGACAGCACGGCACTGGAGTTCGAGGCGACAGACCTGCAACCCGGCGACTACAGCTACGCCCTGTCCATAGACGGCGGCGAAACCGCGCCCGCGGCGCTGACGATCCCGGTGCCATGATGGACGGCGCTCGGACACTCGACTGGGGGGCGGGCAACGCAGAGATCCTGTCGTTGGAGTTCCGCCGGCTCGCCGCTCTGCTGAACGGTGAAGACGCCGAAGGGCTGCGCGCGCCCACACAGATCGAGGTGATCGAGGCGCGGATGACTGCGCCGTCCGCCATCGCGCGGATCGCCCGCGCCTTCGGGCTTGGCGACGACATGCGGCAGACGCTGCTTTTGGCGGCGCTGGCCGACGCGCCACCCAGCCTGTCCGGAGCACTGCAAAAGCACCGGTTCGCCGCCGAGGGGCGGGCGACCCCGGCCGTGGTGGCGGACCTGCTCGGTCACACCGAAACCCTGCGCCCGGACGGGGCGCTGCGGACGGGGCGGCTGATCCGGCTCGACGGGTCCGGGCGGTTCTACGAACGCCCGATGATCGTGCCCGATGCGGTCCGCGAGGCGCTGGGCGGGCACGGCGGGTTCGACGCGGTGATCGAGGGGCGGCTGCGGCCCGTGACGCTGGCCGCGGCCCCTTCGGACGAGACCACGCGGATTGCCGGCTGCTGGGCTTCGGCCTGCCGCGAACGGCAGCCCCCGGTGCTCTTCAGCGATGCGGGGGATCCGGCGATGATGCTGGCGCGGTTCGCAGCGGCGGTCAGGGGATCGGGGCAGAGCGCCTGGGTGCTGCCCGCCGAGGCGATCCCCGCCGATCCGGGCGACAGGGCCGAATTCGGCGCGATCCTGCGGCGCGATCTGATCCTCAACGACATTGCGCTGGCGATCCTTGGGGCCGAGGCCCCACAGGCGGCGTGGTCGCTGGCCGAGGCGCTGGGCCTGCCCTGCCTGATCCTCGGGGCGGCACCGCCCGCGACGGCAACCGGACCGGCGCTGCGGCTCAGCGACGGGGCGTCGGATCCATCGGCATGGTCGGTGCTGCTCGACGCGGAAACCTGCGCCCACCCGGACGTGCGCGAAGCGGCGCAAAGCGTCGCGCTCACGGTGCCGCAGGTGCGCCGCGCCGTGGCGGCGACTGCGGCGGGGCTCGCGCCAAACCTTATGGCCGCGGCACGGGCCGAAGTGGGCGAACAGATGGGGCATCTGGCGCAACGGATCGGCGGCGGCTCGGCGTGGGAGGATCTGATCCTGCCGCCCGCCCAACACGACGCGCTGACGCAAATGTCGGCCTTTCTGGGCAACCGGGACAGGGTGCTCTCCGAATGGGGCTTTGCCGGGAAATCGTCCCGCGGGCTTGGCATGGCGGCGCTGTTTCACGGACAGTCCGGCACCGGCAAGACCACCGCCGCCGAAGCACTCGTGGGGCGGATGCAATCCACCTCCGGCGATGCGGTGCCGCTCTACCGGGTCAACGTCGCGGCCTTGGTGTCAAAGTATATCGGAGAGACGGCCAAGAACTTCGAGGCGGTGTTCAAGGCGGGTGAGGCGATGGGGGCGGCGCTGCTCTTCGACGAGGCGGACGGGCTCTTTGGCAAGCGGACCGGCAGCGTCAAGGACAGCATCGACAAGCACTCGAATGCCGAACTCGGGTTTCTGCTGCAATGCCTCGAGGCCTATCCCGGCGTCGCGATCCTGACGACGAACATGCGGGCCTCGATCGACGACGCGTTCTTTCGGCGGTTTCGGTTCGCCATCGAGTTTCCGTTCCCCGATCAGGCGCTGCGGCGGCAAATCTGGCAGCGGGTCTTGCCCGACGCCCTGCCGCGCGAGGGCCTCGATTTCGATGCGCTTTCCGGGCCGTCGCTGTCCGGCGGCAGTATCCGGTCGGTGGCGATCAACGGCGCCTACATGGCCGCCTCCGAGGATCAGCCGTTGCAGATGCGGCATCTGGCCCATGCGGTCCGGCTCGAATACGCCAAGCTCGAAAAGACCGCCCCAGACAAAGACCTCAAAGGGTGGCTGTGATGGACGCAGGCCCCGATATCCGCATCGACGGTCTCAGCTTCGAAGGCTTCGAGGCCAGCTTTGCCGACAGGGCCACGGCGGTGTTCGAACAGGCTCTGGCCGACGGCGCGGCGGGGCTGACCCTGACAGGGCACCGCGAGATCGACCGTATCGACCTCGATAGCGTGGATTTCAGCAGCCCCGACACCTGCGGTCGCAGCCTCGCCGCGGCGCTGCTCAGGGCCTTGAGCCAATGAGCGCGCTGGCCAAAACCAGCGCCCCCGCGGCGAAACAGTCCGCGCCCAAGGTCGCGCCGAAGCGTGTGGAAAAGCCCAAGACATCCGCGCTGGACTTTACCGTCGAGGCCGAGACCGACACCGCCGACGTCATCGACATCTTCACCGGCAAGACGCTGCCGCCGTTCTGGCAGGCCTGCGAAAACCTGCGCCGTGCGATGGCGCGTGGGCAAAAGCGGGCCTTGCCGAAACAAGAGCGGCTGGAGGAGCACTTTGACGCTGCCCTCGGCGCGTTCACCGCCGTCTGGTCCGCCGAGATTCGGAGCATCCTCGACGCGCTCGGGGCCGAGGCGGCGGTGATCGGCGACCAGATGGCGCTGCGCTCCGAAGACGTCAGCTTCGAGACGCTGCTACACGAAACCGCGCATCTCTTGCAGATGGTGCAGGGCGGGATCGGCCAAACCGCGCCGGACCCCGTCGAAACCGCGCCCGAAACCGCCCACGCCGAGGCAGAGGCCGAGGCCGAGGCGATCACCGAGGCTCCCGCAACGGTTCAAGAACCCTTGGGCGCCGAGGTGGTGGCCTTCCGGCAGGCCACCGACGCCGAGGGCGAGCAGACCGATTGGGAGGCAGCGCAGGAGTTTCGGACAGAGGCGCGTCAGGACGCGGAGCAAGCCGATACGCCGGCGCCCCCGGCGCAAAGCGAGACCAAAACCGAGGCAACCGCCGAGGAGGGGACGCAAACCGCGCCCGAGCCCGTCGATCTCGGCGCCGAAACCGCCGCCGAGCCGCCCAATATCGAAAGCGAGCTGCCGCCGCTCTCTGCCGAGGCCGAAGCCGCCAAGGCCGCCGTCGAAGAAAGCGTGGCGGCGCTGGAGGCGGCGATCACCCCGGAACTCTACATGCAGGCGTTCAGCGCGGCGCCACCCAGCGTCAAGGCCCAGAAAGAGCCGACGCTGGCCGCAGACATGGCCGCCCTGGCCGAGGCGGAAACCGCTGCGCATGAAGAGACGATCCCGGAGTTTTCCGCCACGCTCGACGCCGACGACACCGCGGTGCCAGAGGTCGAGCCCGTCGGCCCGCCCAGCGGCGAAATCGACCCGCTGGAGGCCGAAACGCCCGCCCCTGCACCGGAACCGGACATCGCGCCCACGCAAGACCTCGGGCCGTTCAGCGGCAATCAGGCGCTGGAAAACTGGCGGGTGCCGGGGGCGGGGCAGGTCGATGCACGCACCGTGGCGCGGGCGATCAGCGGGGCGGAAACGTCGGATGAAACGGTCGAAACCTCACCCGGCGAGGCACCGCCCGTGCCGCTCGAAGGCGAGACCGATCCGCAGCGGGCCAACGATCAGGCCGAGGCGGCCGGCCAGAACGCCGGCGCACAGCGCGACGAGGCCACCCAAGCGGTGATCGACGGGCCGGGGCCCGAGCAGGTCCAGCTTCGGGCCATGGACGACCCCGTGCCGATGGTGATGGAAGAAACCGCGCTGGCGGTCGAGGCGCAGGCCCCCGTCGACGGCGCGGCCGACTTCAGCGCCCGCGAACTCGACGCCGAGACGACGGCGATCTTCGATGCCCACCACGGTCCCGAAATGCAGGCCAGCATGGCCGAGGCCGACGCCCAGATGGCCACAATGGCCACCGAACGCGACGCCCAGCGTGACGCGGCCAGCAGCAAGGCCGAAACCGACATGGCCGCCGCCGAGGCCGAGGCCAATGCCGAACAGGTCAGCAAGGTCAGCGAGGCGCGGCAGACGATTCAGGACGAACGGCAGGCCACCGTCGACGGCCAGCACGCCGCCGTCGACGAGATGACCGCCGAGGCCGAGGCCGAAAATCAGGCCACGCAGACCAAGATCAGCGACCGTGTGGCCGAGGACGAGGCCGAGATCTCGCGCAAGTATACCGAGGCGGAAACCAAGGCCGAGGGCGAACTTTCCGAAGCCGAAGCCAAGGCCGAGCGCAAGAAGGCCGAAGCCGAGGCCGAGGCCGAGGATGACAGCTGGTGGGACGCCGCCGTCGACTTCGTGGCCGATCAACTGGCCAAGCTGGGCGATCTGATCGGCGAGATCTTCGACGCGGTGCGCTCGGCCATCACCACGATCCTCGATGCGGTCAAGGATGCCGCCTTCGCGCTGATCGACGCCGCGGCGAGCTTTATCCAGGACGCCATCGCGCTCTACGGCGAATTGCTGCAACTGGCGGTGTCCACGCTGATCGGCTCGGTCTTTCCCGAACTGGCCGAGGCGCTGAACGAAAAGATCCGCGAAGGCGTCCGGTTGGCGCAAGAGGCGGTCGACGTGGTGGCCGAGGGGCTCAAATCGGCGGTCGCCTTCATTGTCGATGCCTACAAGAACGCGCTGCTGGCGGTGCTGGCCTTTGTCGAAGGGGCGCTGAACACGCTCGTCGCGGTCATGCAGGCGGCGCTCACCGGCGATTGGAGCGAAGTCGCGCGGCTGATCCTGGAGCCGATCCTCGACGCGCTCGGGATCAACAAAGACGACTTCTACGCCTTCATCGGCAACGCCCTCGACGCGATCACCAAGATCATCGACGACCCGATCCAGTTTCTGACCTATCTTTTGCAGGCGGTCGTCGAGGGGTTTCGCAAATTCGGCGAGAATTTCGTCGATCACCTGATCGCGGGGATCATCGGCTGGCTCACCGGGGCCTTCGCAGGCTCGCTGACCATGCCCGCGCAGTTCGATCTGATGGGGGTGCTCGACATCGCCCGGCAGATCCTCGGGCTGACGCTCGACATGTTACGACGGATCGCGGTGCGGATACTGGGCGAGGCCGCCGTCGAGCGGATCGAATTCTTCCTCAGCTACGCGTCGGAGCTGATCACCGGCGGCTGGAGCGCCCTGTTCGACCGGATCAAGCAAGACCTCTCCGGGCTGTTTGACATGGTGATGGGCCAGATCACCACCTTCCTGCTCGAACGGGTCGTCAAGGCCGGGATCGTCTGGCTGGCGGGGCTGATCAATCCGGCGGGGGCGCTGCTCAAGGTGGTGATGCTGATCTGGGATGCGATCATGTGGCTCAAGGACAATCTGGGCCGGATGATCGCCATCGTCGAGACGATCGTGCAGGGGATGATCGACATCGCCAACGGCAACACCGAACCGGCCAGCAACGCCGTCGAAGGGGTGCTGGCGCGGCTGCTGACCCCCACCATCGACCTGATCGCGCGGTTCATCGGGCTGGGCAACGTCGCCGGGCGGGTGCAGGAGATCTTCCAGAACATCCACCAGACCATCGAAGACGCGGTCGTCAAACTGATCCGGGCGGTTGTGGCGCGGTTCACCGGCGGGGGCGGTGGCAGCGGCACCGGGGGCGAGGACGACGGCGACGCCCCGGCGACGGGCGATCTGATGGCGCCGGTCTCGTTCTCGGGCGGCGGCGAAAGCCACACGCTCTATACCGAAGAACACGGCGACAACGTGATCCCCTACATGCGCTCCACGCCGCAGCCGGTCGAGACATGGCTCACCGGCCTGCGCGACGACGCCGGGGTGCGGGCGCAACTGGTGCGCAGCGATCCGGAAGTCAGCGCCGAACAGGTCAGCGCCAAGAAGACCGAGATCGCCCCGTTGGTCACCCGCGCCCTGGGAGAAGAGGCCGAGATGGACACGGCGGGCGATCAGGCCGACGACGCCCGCGATCAGGATCCGGCGCAATCGCGCGACGAGGTGGCGCTGCTCGAAGCCAAGGCCCGCGAAACGGCGCAGGCGCTGACCGCGATCCTCGAGGCGCTCGGGCTGTCCGGCGCCACCGTATTCAACACCGTCTTCGGCAGTCAGATCGAAGCGGTGCACCCGGAGTTCCAGACCCAGCTCAACGGCACGATCAACAGTCGGATCAATGGCGATCCGGCCAAGAAGATCAGCTTTTCGCAGATGTCGTGGGGGCAGGTGCCGGCGGCGCTCGGCGCGGATTCGGCCCTGCTCACCGACGCTTGGAAACGGCCCTTCCACGCGGGCGGCGCGCTGCGCGAGAACGACGCTTTCAAGACCGCCTTCTTTGCCAAGGTGGCCGAGCGGGCAGCGGCGCTGAACGCCGAGCCGACCGTCGAGGCGCCCTCGGACTACGCGACCAACGCCGAAAAGCAGGGCGCATTCTGGCGGCCCTTCCTCGAAGCCGGGGCCACATCGGCCATTCACGCCGACATGCTCGACCGGATGCTGGGCGCGCAATCGCGCGACTTCGGCAGCTATGCCGGCGCTCTGGTCACCCCGATCGACACGGCGCTGCGGGCGCTGCATGACGGGGTCGTCGATGACAAGCCGGATTACAACTACAAGGAAAACATCAAGGCGGCGAGCTTCCGGACCGGCGGGCTGTTCGAGACGACGGCATTCGCCAGCGCCCGCTATGGCTATTTCGAACAGCAGGACGCAGCCGGGGGCGGCGTCGAAGGAACGCTTGCCGGGTCCTACGACATCAACTGGTTTCTGCGGGTGGTGCCCGCAGGGTCCAGCGCCGGTTCGAAACGGGCGCAGAAGAACGTCACCTATACCGCCGACATGATCCGGGCGGCCGATCCGGGGCATCACGAATGGATCCTCGCCAGTCAGGCCAATCAGGCCATCGCCGCCACGATCGCGCAACTGGACGACGCCGGGGCGGCTCCGGCGGAAGGGTTCGCCAATTTCGTGCGGTTCCAGCACGAGGTGCGGACACCGACGAGCCAGCTGGTCTTCTCGCCGCAATACACAGCCGCGACCAACCCGCGCACGGTCGGCTATCTGACGCCGGCGCATGTGGCGGCGATGGACCGGGCCAACGGGCCGCTCTCGGCCGATCAACTGGCCGCGCTCTATCCCTCCGGGCCGACGTTCGGCACCCCCGTGGCCACGGTGCAGGCCCACTCCGGCGGGCTGCGGGTCGTCAAACTCGACGGCTCGGGAACCGGGGTGGAAACCCACGATTCCTCGGCCTCGTCGTCGGCGTGGCACAACACCCTGCGGGACCGGGTCTCGGGGGTGCTGGGGGCGCAGGGGGCGCTCGATCTGGCCGATATGGCGCGGCTGGGCGAAGGGATACTGGCGGCCTTCGACGACACGGTCTTCAGCTCCGGCGACAGCACGTCGGGCCTGACAAGCGCAGGGGCGGGCTACGGGCTTTATGAATTCACCGGATCAGGGGCGGTCAGCACCTTCGATTTCGCCACCGTCGTCGGGATCGCGATCCGGCGGCAGGAAGAGGCCCGCGCCGATCTGATCCGCAAAATCAACGCCGTCATCCAACCCATGAGTGTGAGCTAATGAGCAAAATTCCCGGATATCCGAAAACCGCCCGCGCCGCCCTCGTGGTGTTCGAGGCGCCGAACCCGATCCCCAGTGTGATCACCCTGCAATACAACCCCGACAAGATGCAGCGGGACGTCAAGGCCAGCGCCATCGAAGGCGGAGCGCGGTCGGACGCGTTCCGGCTGACCGGAGCGCCGGTCGAGACGATCAAGATGGAGGTCTGGTTCGACGCCACCGACAAGCTGGCCGAAGGCGATCCGTTCACCATCGCCAACGGGATTTATCCGCAGCTTGCCAGCCTCGAGATGCTGCTCGCCCCGTCCAGCGCGGTGGTGGTGGCCAACAGCATCATGCTCGCGGCCGGAACGATCGAGATCCTGCCCGCCTCCGCGCCGTTCCTGATCCTCGTCTGGGGCAAACGGGTGCTGCCGGTGCGGATGGCCGGGCTCAGCGTGGGGGAAGAGGCGTTCGACGTGAACCTCAACCCGATCCGGGCCAAGGTCGGGCTGGATTTCACGGTGCTGACCTACTCCGATCTGGAGCAGTCGCATCCGGGCTACGCGATGTATCTGGGGCACCAGATCGTCAAGGAGCAGATGGGGCGGGCCACCCGGGCCGGGACGGTCGCCTCGATCCTCAGCCAGAAACTCTCAACCAACTAGGAGCCAGACCGATGTTCAGCGATGACAGCCGCTACGCCAGATTGCCGCTCAAGACGCATGTCGAACCGGACGGGCGCGAGGTCTCCTACGTCGCCCGGCGGTTTCTGCCGCAGCCCGCCGCGCTGCAGACCGCCGGGTTCGAGACGGTGGGTACGTCCGACAGGCTCGATCACATCGCGCACCGGGCTTACGGCGACCCGCTGCAATACTGGCGGATCGTCGATGCCACGCTGGAGTTCGAGCCAGAGGAATTGACCCGCGAAACCGGACGGCGGCTGCGCATCCCGATGATCGGGCCGGAGTGATGCCATGCTGAACGCCTTCGGGGTCAGACTGACGCTGCTCATCGGGCAAGGGGTGCCTGTGCCGCCGCCTGCCTTCGTGTCCGAAGCCTTGGAAAGCGCCGAGGTCGCGATCTCGGATTCCGAACCGTCGGGCTTTTCGGTGATCTTCCGGTTGGGGCGGTCGGACAAACAGGTGGGAGCGATGCCGCTGATGACGCATCCGGCGATGCAATCCGGGTCGCGGATCGTGCTGACGGGGATTCTTGGGCTGAAGCCCACCGTGCTGATCGACGGGATCGTCGAGTCGGTGCAGATGGGGGCGGGCGATGGCGGGCAGGGCGGCACACTGACGCTGATGGGGCGGGATTTGACCGCCCTGATGGACCGCGAGGAACGGCAGGAGGAATATCCCGGCATGGCACCGGGCGACATCGCCAACGTGGTGATCGCGCGTTATGCGCAACACGGGATCGTGCCGGATGTGCGGCCCCCGTTGGCTGCCGACAGAGACGCGCCGACCGATCGGGTGCCGCTGCAAAACGGCACCGATCTGGCCTATCTGACCGAACTCGCGGCGCAATTCGATCATGTGTTCACGATCATCCCCGGACCGGCGCCGCTGACCTCGCGGGCCTATTGGGGGCCACCGCCGCGGATCGGGGCGGTGCAGCGGGCGATCAGCGTCGATATGGGCTCGGCCAGCAACGCCACCGGGCTGTCGTTCGAAAACGAGGCGAGCGAGGCGGGCAGCGTGGCGGGCGAGGTGCGCGACGGCACCACCGGGGCGGCCGTGCCTGTGCGGTCGGTTGCGCCGGTGCGGCCGCCACTGGCCGCGCGGCCCTCCGTGCTCGATCCGACCACCGCGTCGAGCCGGATCCTGCGGCCGCAGCCGGGGCAATCGGTCAGTCAGGCGATGGGGCAGGCGCAGGCGCAGTCGGACGCCAGCAGCGACACGCTCAAGGTCACCGGCGAGCTCGATCTGGGGCGCTACGGCGCGGTGCTGGAGCCGCGCAAGCTCGTCGGGCTGCGCGGGGCCGGTTTCGACCACGACGGGTTCTACTACGTCCGCGATGTCGTCCACTCGATCAGCCGCGGCGCATGGAGCCAAGCCTTCACGCTGGTGCGCGAAGGGCTCGGCACAACCACCCCAATCGTGAGGCCCTGACCATGACCAGCACGCAATACCCGTCCCGCACGGTCGCCACAGGCGAAAAGATGATCGGCAAATACAAGGGGATCGTGGATGACAACAACGATCTGACGCAATCGGGCAAGCTCAAGGTGATCATCGACGGGTTCCGGGACGGCAAACCCGTCTGGGCCGACCCCTGCGTGCCCTATGCCGACCGGGGCCTGGGGTTCTTCTTCATGCCGCCGAACCAGACCGAGGTCTGGGTCGAATTCGAACAGGGGGACAGGACCAAGCCGATCTGGACCGGGTTCCTCTGGCCGGCTGGGGGCGCACCGGTGATGTCCAAGGACGAAATGGTGATCGCCACGCCCTCCGGCTCGATCAGCTTCAACGCCCAAAGCGCGGGCGGAGAGATCACGCTCAAGACCGAACAACTGACCGTCGAACTCCGTGACGGGACTGTGACGATCAAGGCAGGGCAATCGACGACAATCGAGATCAACAGCCAGGGCTCGGTCTCGGCCAGCTCGGGCGGGGTTGGCAAGGTCGAAATCGGCAGTTCCGGAACCAAGATCAACGGGACGTCGCTGGAGGTAAGTTGATGGCCTACATCGTGCAAAAGAGCGCCCAGGGAGCCTGCGATCACCAAGGCAGCGCCAGCGCGGGCGTGGCGGCCGAAAACGTCAAGATCAACGGGCAGGCGGTGCTGACGGTGCCCGCGACCTTCTCGGTGGCGGGCTGCTCGTTCACCACGCCCGACGGGGTGCCGAAACCCTGCGCGATGCTGCTCTTCACCACCGGGGCGACAAAGGTCCGGGTCAACCAGATGCCGGTGCTCTTGGGCGACGCGACACCGCAGGCCACCGGACCATTGGGCATTCAGGGCACGGGATCGCTCAGGGGCGTGCAGACCACGGTCAAGGCCCAATGACCCATCTGGCCTTTCCATATGCCCATGACAGGCGCGGGCGGACGGCCCAGACGCCGGACTTTCCCGCCCACGTGCGCGAGCTGGTGGAACAGACGCTGCTCACCGCCCCGGGCGAGCGGGTCAACCGGCCGGATTTCGGGGCGGGGCTTCTGGACATGGTGTTCGAGCCGGGCTCCGAAACACTGGTCGAGGCGGCCGAGTTCCTCACCCGCTCGGCGCTGCAACGGTTCCTGCAGGACGTGGTGCTGATCGAGGATCTGCGCGTCGCCATGTCCGAAGGGCTCCTGACCGTCGATCTGACCTACCTCGTCATCGAGACCGGCGAACGCGAGGCGCAAACCGTCACGAGGCTGATCTGATGGCGGGCACCGAAAGCTTCCTCGAAGAGCGGCGCGAAATCCTGCGGGGGCTGGCCAATCCGCCGGTCAACGGGATCGACTATGTCGAAATCCACATGGCCGCCCGTGAGATCGAGGTGCATCTGGTGCACCCGGCACCGGGCGGTCCGGGGGGCATCCCGGCGGCCAGCGCCCAGATCACGCCGGCCATGCTGACGATCAGCGGCGGCGACCGGCTCCGCGACGTCGAGATCATCGATCTCGACCGGCCCGATCCGGACGTGCTGCTGATCACCGTGGCCGAGCTTGGCGATTTCTCGATCTACACGCTGAGCATCGACCACCCCGGATTTGACGTGATGTTGCGCGACATCCGGTTCAGCTTTCGGGCGACCTGTCCGTCGGATTTCGACTGTGCGAGCGTCGCGGGCGATCAGGCCGAGGTGTTCGATCCGGGCAACGTCAACTATCTGGCCAAGGATTTCGACAGCTTCCGCACCGCGATGCTCGACAGGATGGCGACGCTTGTGCCCGATTGGCAAGACCGTCAGATCGGGGATCTGGGGGTCACGCTGGTCGAGCTGATGGCGCATTACGCCGATCATCTGAGCTATGCACAGGACGCCGCCGCGACCGAGGCCTACATCGGAACGGCCAGACGGCGCGGGTCGGTGCGGCGGCACGCGCAACTGATCGGCTACAACGCCCACGACGGGTTGTCGGCCAAGGTCTTCGTGCAGGTGCAGATGGCCGGGAACGGCAGCTTCGAGGCCAGCGATCTGCTGTTCCTCACAGGCACCTCCGACAACCTTCCCGCGCTGGTCAACCGCGACGATCTGGAGGTCGACCGGCTGCTGTCCGAGGGGGTCGCGTTCTTTGAACCGGTCGACCTTCTGATCCGCGACACCTCCGCTCCCGGTCAGGATCTGTGGGAGCCGCGCCCGATCCGGCTCCAGCAAAGCGCCAACGACCTGACGCTCTACGACTGGTCCGACGCGCGGGCGGTGCTGCCGCGCGGATCCACCTCGGCGTGGATCGTGGCCGCGCCGGGGCTGGTGCTCGAGCCGGGGGATCTCGTCTCGCTCGAATTGGCGCGGGATCCCGAAACGCTGCGCCGGGCGGATGCCGATCCGACCATGCGCCAGATCGTCTGCCTGACCGAACCGCCGGTGCCCGCCGTCGACAGGCTCAGCGCCGATCTGGGCAACGTCGATCTGCTGCGGATCACATGGGGGGCCGAGGACGCGCTGCGCTTTGACCTGCCGGTGGGGCGGCTGCCCGCCGTGGCAGACGGCGGCGCCCCCTACATGGCGCGGGCGGCGGGCAATATCGTGCTGGCCAGCCACGGGCTCAGCCTTGACGAAGACGAACCGCTCGGCAAACCGGACAGCGACGACGACCCCGAACGCGACGACGCGGTCAGCAGCCTTGCCGCCCTGAACCGTCCGCGGCGGTTCCGGCCCGTCCTGCGGCGGCGCGACATCAGCGTCAGCGGTCCCCTGCGGATCGAGCCGGGGCTATCCTCGGCGGCGGGGCTTCAGATGGCGGGGGCGGGGCAGCCGGTCAAGGCGATCAGCGTCAGCGACGGCACCGGGGCGCCCGATTGGCAAGCAGTCAGCACGCTGATCTTCGCCCGCGACACCGACCGGGTCTTCGTGCCGGAAACCGAGGCCGACGGGACGACGATCCTGCGCTTTGCCGGGGTCGAAACCGGCGGGCAAGTGCCCGACCCGGACAACGCGATGAGCGCACGATGCCGCGTCGGGATCGGACGGCGCGGCAATATCGGGGCCGAAGCCATCGCCCACGTGGCGCTGTCCGGTGCCGCGGGGCCGGTGGGGGCGCGCAACCCGATGCCCGGCTTCGGCGGGCGCGACCGGCAAAGCGTGCCCGAGATCAAGCTCGCCGCGCTGCGCCAGCTCGACGACAACCGACGGGCGGTGACGCGGGCCGATTACGAACGGCTGACCGCCGAACACCCCGACGTGCAACGCGCCTTCGTGCGCACCCTCGGGCATGGCTCTTGGACCACCTTCGTCGTCGCGGTCGATCCGGTCGGTAGCATCCACGCCGGCCCCGATTTCCTGCGCGAGATCCGGGCCTATCTCGAACCGCTGCGGCTGATGGGGCAGGACCTGATCGTCGAAGCGCCACGCTTTGCACCGCTCGAGATCGGACTGCGGGTCTGCATCTGCCGCGACCACAGCGACAGCGCGGTTCGCCGCGCGGTCGAGGCGGCGCTGGGGGCGGGCATCCTGCCTGACGGGACACGCGGGTTCTTCCACCCCGACAACATCAGCTTCGGCGACCCGATCTACCTCAGCCGGATCATCGCGGCGGTCAAATCGGTTCCGGGCGTGGCGGATGTGGTGGTCGACACCTTCCGCAAATGGCGGTCGGCCGACACGCTGGCGCTGGAAAACGGCGTGCTGCAAGTCGATCCGTCCGAGATCCCGATCCTGATGAATGACCGCAACTATCCCGAACGGGGCGTGCTGAGCATCGCGCTGTGGGAGGCCGCATGAGCATGATCGACAAACCCACCCCGCAAAGCACCGAAGTCCGCGCCGGATTGCCCGCGATCCGGCGGCGGATTGGCAACCACGGCGCGTTCAAGGAGGCGATGCTGCGCGGGCTGCGCAGCCGGCACCGGCCGGGGCTGTCGGGGCTGCTCACCTCCTCGGACGAGGATTGGACCATCGCCTTTCTCGACAGCTTCGCCGGGGTGCTCGACACGCTGTCCTTCTACAACGAACGGCTGATCAACGAGGCCTATCTGGGCACCGCGACCGAGAGCTTCTCGCTTCAGGAATTGGCGGCGCTCGTCGGCTACACCCCCACGCCCGCCGTCGCGGCAGAGGCCTACATGGCCTTCATCGCGGACCCCACCGTGCTGGAAACCGGGGTTGCGGAACTGCCCGCCGGGCTCGGGATCAAATCGGTGCCGGAAGAGGGCGAACTGCCGCAGACCTTCGAGACGGTCGAACCGCTCCGGCTCAAGGCCGCGTGGAACAGCATCCACCCGGTGACCGTCTGGCCGCAAAGCCTCAGCCGGGCGCAGGCCGGGTTCTACGCCGACCCCTCGCAGATCAACCTGCGGGTGGGGGATATGGTGGCGTTTCAGGATGCGGGCGGCGCGCTCCTAGGGGTGACCAGCAACCTGCCGGTGCTGCGCCCGGTCAGCAAGATCGTCAAGCAGGCCAACAGTCTGGCATGGATCGAGACGACCGCCGGGGGGGCGATCACACCGGTGCCGGGGCTGAGCGATATCGAACGGGTCGAGGCGACCGAGGCCGACACGCTCTCGGCCGGCAGCATCGACGCGCTCACAGCCGATCTCGACGCCAAGCAATGGCCCCGGCCCGAGGTGCTGGAGGCGACAGAGGCGCTGGGCCTCGCCCCTGCCGATCTGGCCGCCACGCTGGCCGCGACGCCCCGGAACGGCGACAGCCTGACGCCCGTGGTGTTCCGCGAGAAGTGCAAGTTCTTCGGACACAACTACGTCTCGCGGCCCAAGATCAAATCGGATGCCAACGACGATCTGATCCTCTACGACCTGCCGGCAACCTATCAGCCAACGGTTTTGTCCGCTCAGCGATATGCCTTGGTCGATGAGGCGATGCAGGAAGCAGAGAAACCGAGCGGGGTTTACCCCAACCAGTTGTTTTCGGTGTTTCTGGATCGCAAATACGACAGCCTCGTGGCCGGCAGCCTCATCGTGATCCGGGGGCGGCAGTCGATCTGGAGCAACGAGGCCTACGCCTACGTCAACACCGAGGTCGTCGAACGCTGGAGCATCGTCGAAAGCGTCGAAACCGTGTCCATCGAAGCCTACGGGCTTTCGGGCGAAGTCACCAAGCTGCGGATCCCGGTCTTCTGGGGCGGGAACGCGGTCTATAACATGCTGATCCGCAGCGCAGAGCTGTTCATCGCCGCCGAGCCGGTGCCGTTGCCCGACCTGCCGCTCGTCGATCCGATCGGCGGAGATGCGATCCTGCTCGACCGACCGGATTTCGATTTCGCGCCGGGGCAATCGGTCTTCGTCAGCGGCGAGCGGGTGGACCTGCCCGGGGTCAGCGCCTCCGAGCGGGCCACCATCGCCGAGGTCTGGGCCAATGGCACGACCCTGCGGCTGACCTTCGCCGTGCCGCTGACACACAGCTACCTGCGCCCCACGGTCACGCTCACCGGCAATGTGGCCCGCGCCACGCACGGCGAGGCAAAGCACGAAATCCTCGGTTCGGGGGATGCCAAGGTGCCGTTCCAGCGGTTCCGGCTCAAGACCGGGCCGCTCACCTATGTCTCCGCCGAGACGGAAACCGGGCGGGCGGCAGAGCTGGAGGTGCGGGTCGACGGCGTGCGCTGGCACGAGGTCTCCGCACTCGATCAGGCCGGCCCGAACGACCGGGTCTACACCGTCACCACCCGCGAGGACGGCAGCTCCGAGGTGATGTTCGGCGGCGCGGGTATGGGGGCGGTGCTGCCCACCGGAGAGAACAACGTCGAGGCGTTCTTCCGGGTCGGGGCTGGGGCGGCGGGGCGGCTCAAGGCCGAACAGCTCACGCTGCTGGTCTCCAAGCCGCGCAGCCTCAAGGGGGTGCGCAATCCGCTGGCGCCGTCCGGCGGGGCCTCCTTCGCCGGGATGGAAGAGATCCGGAGCAACGCCACCAAGGGCATGGAAACGCTGGGGCGGATCGTGTCGCTGAACGACTATCAGACCTTCGCCGCCGCCTTTGCCGGGATCACCAAGGCCAAGGCAAGCTGGAGCTGGGTGGGCGAGGATCAGCACGTCTTTCTGACCGTCGCGGGCGAGGACGAGGCGCCGCTCGATCCCGAGGACGCTGTGCTCACCAACCTCGCCGCCGCCATCGCCGCACAATCCACGCCGGGCAGCGGGGCGACGCTGCGGCCCGCGCGTGTAGCGCGGTTCACGCTGTCGGCGCGGCTGCTGATCGACCCCGACTACCGGGCGACGGGCGGTTCCGCCGATCCGGTGCTCAACGCGGCGCGGGTGGCGCTGCGGGCGGCCTATGCCTATGGCGCCCGTCAGATCGGCCAGCCGGTGCGGGCCTCCGACGTGATCACCCTGCTGCAAGCGGTTGCGGGGGTGCTGGCGGTCGATCTGGATGCGCTTCACCGGACAGACCGGGCGGTGGGGCTGAACCCGATCCTGCGGGCCTCGGTGCCACGCTCCGGCGTGCAGGGCGATCTGCTGGGGGCCGAGATCCTGCTGCTCTCGGCCGATCCCGTCGCATTGGAGGCGATCTGATGGCCGTTGACCTGCAAGACCTCTTCGAGCGGCTGCCGGCCTACCACCGGCGCAAGGATCACACCGAAGGCGGCAAGGTGCGCGGCAGCCTCGACGCGCCGCACAGCCTGACCGACGCCGCCGACTACGGGCCGCTGAAATCGCTGCTCTCCGTGATGCTGCGCGAAGGGCAGATCGTCGCCGAAGACATCGCCCAACTCTACGACGACCACTTCATCGAAACCTGCGCGCCTTGGCTGATCCCCTACATCGGGGCGCTGGTGGGCGCGCGGCCGCTCGAGGATTTCGGCGACGTGCAAAGCGCGCGAGCCTGGGTCGCCGTGACCATCGCGCTGCGGCAACGCAAGGGCACGCTGGCGGCGCTTGAGGTCGCGGTGCGGGCGGCAACGGGCTGGCCGGTCGTGGCCGTGGAATACTGGAGCCGGGTCTGCACCACCGAAAGCCTGCGGCGGGTGCGGATCGTCGACGGCAACGAGCTTGAGATCACGCCCGCGCAGGCGTGGACGCGGGCGCAGGGCAGCCCTCCGGCGCGGCTGCGGCACATCGCAGGCAGCGCCGATCTGGGGCGCACGAACGCGCTCGACAGGGTGGGCACCGCCTTCGACAGCACACCGCGGCGGGCCGAGATGGGGCGGATCGAGCACGGGGCAGGGCGCTGGAACCTGCCCAATATCGGGCTGCACCTGCACCGGATCGAAGCGGTGACGCTCGGCTCGCCCTATCCGGGCGAAGACGGGGTCGGCGGCAGCCCCGGCCATCTGGTCGAGGCGACCCATGCCGGATCGGGGATGTATCGGTTCAGCCCATTCCGGGCCGATCAGCCGCTGTTCCAACGGCCCGCCGTGGCCGATCACGGGCTGGACAAGCGGCCCACCGAGGCGGACCTGCCGATCCCGATCTCGCGGCGGATGCTGGACGCGGCGCCCGGGCGCTACTGCCCGTGGTCCTTCGCGATCCATGTCACGACCGCCGGCGGGACAACCACGCTCGACGCCGATCAGATCAAAGCGGCCAACCTCGCCTCCGTCGAGGATGTCGGCGGCAACGAGGCGTGGCTCTGGGGGCCACGGGCCGGGGTCGCGCTTGTCGACCCCGAACTGGGGCGGTTCACGCTGCCCACCGATATCGGCGGGGTCACGGCGGTGCACGTGACGTGGCACTACGGGCGGGCGCACAGCATCGGCGGGCACGAACGGACCGAAGTGCCGGAACACGACGGCACCGGGGCGATCCCCTTCCCGGCGAGCACAAGGGTGCTGCTGTCCGAGCTTGCGGACGTGGTCGATCAAGGGGTCGACAAGCTCTTGGTGCTGACCGGGGAAAGCCCGCGTCTGGTGGCGCTCGAAGGGGCCTCGCCCACGCTCGATCTGGAAGGAAACACGCTCATCCTGCGGGCGCCCGCGGGGGCTTCGGCGATGCTGTCGGGGCTGCGGATCATCAACGGACGGCTGGTGCTCGAAGGGATCGACGATCCCGGCGACGACATACTGGGGCACGGGGTCACCTGGCGGATCGAGGACTGCACGATCACCGAACAGGCCAGCCTCGACGACGACCAGCCAAACGGCTCGCCGTGGTTCACGCTGCTGGTGCGGGCGGGGATCGACCTCACCATCGAGCGGTCGATCATCGCGGGGCAAACCCAGCTTCGGGCCGACGTCGTGCTGACCGCGATCGACAGCATCCTGCGGGCGCGGCGGCTGAGCGATCCTGCGATCTCGCGGGGGAACGACGAAATCGGGCAGACGCTGTCGCTGGTGCGAAGCACCGTGATCGGGCGGGTCGACAGCTTTGCCGTCGGCGGCTCCGGGCCGGGCGATATCGGGGGGATGGCGGTCACCGGCGTCGAACCGGCCGCGCTGGGCATCTCCGACAGCCTGATCGTGACAGACCCGAACCAGAACGGGCTCGGGCTCAACATCATGGCCACGCAGGAAGGCTGCGTGCGCTACAGCCGGATACCGGGGCAATCGCGGGCGCCGCGACGGTATCGGTCGCTGCCCGAAACCGGGCAGGACGAATGGGACGTCTATCCGCAGTTCACCTCGCTCGACCTCGCCGATCCGGGCTTTCTGCAACTGGCCGAAGGCACACCCGCCGCGATCCTGCGGGGCGGCGAGAACGGATCTGAAATGGGCGTCGGCAATCGGCAAATGGCGGCCACGCGGCTGCGCAACCTGAAACGGACAACCGAGGAATTCCTGCGCTTTGGATATTCCACCGGCCCGATATTCGAGACCTAGGAGCAAGACGATGATTGGCGACTATGGACGAGACACCTCGGTCTTTGGCAAATCCCGGCGCTACGAGGGGCTCAACTACTATTCCGGGCGGGCGATCCTCGCCTCGGACCTGAACGAAGACAGCCTGTTGCACACCATGCAACGCGAAGCGGCCCTGATCGACGTGATCGGGCATGTGGGCGTGCCAAAGCAAGGCGGCGGGTTCCGGATCGAAACCGTGGCGGGCAAGCCGCCGGTGGTGCGGGCAGGGGACATCTACGTCGAAGGGGCGCGGTTCGTGCAAGGCGAGGATGCGCAACTGCCGACGTGGCTGTTCACGTCACTGGCCGCCAATACCGACGCGGTTGTGCTGATCCAATGCATCAAGGCGGCCGAGGATTACCTGCGGCAGCCCTACCTGCGCGATCCGGGGCTCGGCGGGCCGGACACCGCCGGACGGCTCAGGCCCAGCCACCGGTTCATGGTCTACACCCTCGCCGAACTGGCCGAGGCCAACGGGCTGACAAGCAACGAACTGTTGGAACATATCAAGCACGGGAGCACCATCGAAACGCCGGATTCGGCGCCGCGCGACGGGCGGGCGTCCTTTGCCATCGACACCGATCACATCCCCGACGACGACGATTGCCTGATCCACGAAGACGCAGGCTACACCGGGCAGTCCAATCACAACTACCGGGTCGAGGTGCATGTCGGGACAGACAGCCAGACGACGATCAAATGGGCGCGCGAGGACGTGCGGGCGCGGGTGATCTCGGACGATGGCGATTTCCGGCTGCAAGCGCAGCCGCTCGACGATCACCGGGCGATCCAGACCGGGGACACCGTCGAGGTCAAAGCGGACATCGACGCCGCCCGCAACCTGCCCGGCGCGCTGGGGACCATCACGCTGCAAGCCGACGGAACAGTCACCTTCTCGGCAGAGATCACCAGCTACCTGGCCGAAGTCGGCGGCAGCGGCATCCTCACCCGCTGGGATCACAAGCACGACGGCAACGCCAACGGGATCGTCGTCGGCAACGACCCGATCCCGCTGGAAAAAGGGATCACGGTCACGCTCACCGGGCGGCACATGCCGGGCGACTACTGGTTCTGCGCGGCGCGGGTGGTGACGGGCGATATCCTCTGGCCACCGCATGATGCGGACGAAGAGGACGCCGTGCCGGCCTTCAACTGGGGGCCGTATCACGCCGCCCTCGCGCGGGTGCGCAAGGCAAGCAGCGGTTCGATCAGCGTCACCGGCGACCTGCGGCCCGATTTCCCGCAACTGATCAACCTCACCGCCGACGACGTCACCGTGCGCGACACCGGCCGCTGCACCTTCGCGGGCGACACCGTGCAATCGGCGCTCGAAGACCTCTGCGCAAGGATCAGGAACCGAAGCTGCCGGATCAGGGTCCGGCCCAAGACACTCGGAGAGCGGACGCAAGAAGTCCATCCCGACTGGGCGCGGCTGCCGACATTGGAAGAGGCGCTCGAAGCGGTCGCGAAGGTGCTGGCCGAGATCCCGGTGCATGACCCAAAGAAAGAGGCGGCAGACCCCGAACCCTTCGCCCGGCATCTTGCCATCGAGTTCACCCCCGGCGAATACGACTGGCCCGAGCGGCTCGACTTCGAGACCGGCAACCTCGCGCGGGTCAGCCTCAAGGCCTGCGCAGACGGGCCGGTCACCGTGCTGACCAAATCGATGATTTCCTTCGATCGGTGCCTGAACGTCTCGATCAAGGGGATCAACCTGATCTTCAGTGACGCCGGGGGCGGGCTGTCGATCATGGGGGGCAAATCCATCCGCATGGACAACGTGCTGATCCGGCGGAACCTGAACGACGAGGCGGCGGTGGTCACGCTCGCGGCGGCGCGGCGGATCAAACTGACCGACACCCGGATCAATCTCGGGCTGAGCAAGGATCAATCGGGCCTGAAACCCGCGCTGCACCTTTGGGATGCCACCGCCCAGACGCATCTGGAAAACGTGTCCTCGAACGGCGCGCTGATCATCGGGCCGGTGATGCCCAAGGCCAGCGACATTCCGGGCACCGCTCTGGTGCAGGCGGCCGAAGCGGGGAGGGTCACATCGAATTTTGACCCGATCGACACCCAGCGCTGGGATGCACCAACGCTGTCGGGGGCGACCTGCCGGATCGTGGGGTGCAAATTCCTGTCCATCGTGCCGGGGGCCGATATGTCGGCCAAGCTCCGCGACTGGGCCGACGATGCCGCGAATGCGGCAAATCCCAATTTCACGATCACCAATCCCGCCTTCAGCGCCTCGCTCGTGATGTCGCTCACCCGCGATCTGAGCGCCCCCCGGCGCAACGTGGCAATCGCCGATCTGATGGCCGTCACCGGCGCCGGCCAACCGCGGGCCGCCGACGTGGCCCCGGTGCTGCGGCTGACCGCGCGGGAATTGCCGAAACGGATCACCGTGCCGTTCCGTCATATCGACGTGCTCGACAGCGAAGTGCTCAAGGGGCCGAGCGTTCTGGTCGGCGAAAGCCTCTCGTTGCGCAACAGCCGGTTTCCGCAATGGACCGATGGCGACTCGACACAGGCGGGGATCGAACTGATCGGAGACATCAACAAATTCGAGAGCTACATCTGGAGCAGCATCGAACATCTGGCCTTCGTGCCGAACTCCAAGAACGTCAGCCGTGCTTGGCGGCCGGTCTGCTGCCTCGTGGCGCGGACGACCAGCGTCTCGGGCAATCAGGGAAACCCCTACGAGATGTCGACCAACGGCCGGGATCTGCCGCTGATCGTGGATTTCACCCCGCGCGAGAACAAGCTCTCGCCGCAGTTGGAAATGATCGCGACGCTGCCCGACATGATGCGCAGTAAGATTTTGTATTTTCACAGGAAATACTTGGCAAAAGGGTGATTTCCCTTTGCCGAATCGGGGGAAATTTGCTAGAGTATTAGTGCACGTGAAGAGGCGTTAGGCTTTGGAGTCGTGTATCTGGGCCCACGCTAAAAGGGAGCCCCCAGGCTAATAGTGTTTGAAAGGGGAGGGAAACCTCCTCTTTCGTTTTTTCGGGCCTACCTGTCGGCGCACCGCCCCTAATGCGGGGCGGATTCCGGCAGCGGCTCGTTGGCAAACAGATGCGCCTGTGCGGCGTCAAAGACCAGCCCGATTTCCTCTCCCGGCTGCATCACGCGGTCCTCGCTGATCGCCGCGATGATGCGGGTCTGATCGGCCAGCGTCACGTCCACGACCGTCTCGGAGCCAAGCCGTTCGGTCAGCACGACCTTGCCGTGCAACATGCCCTCGGCAGGCGGAACGGGGCGCAGGTATTGCGGGCGCACACCGAGGATCGCCTTGCCGCCGACGGCGATGTCGCGGTCCTTGTGGGCCACCGAAATCGGCTCGAGCGAGACGTTGCGCACGGTGGCAAGATCGCCTGACTTGTCGGTCACGTCGACGGGGATGAAATTCATCGACGGAGCACCGAGAAATCCGGCGACGAACAGGTTCGCCGGGTTGTGGTAGAGCTCCATCGGCGAGCCTATCTGCATGACGAGCCCGTCCTTCAGGACCACGATCTTGTCGGCCAAAGTCATCGCTTCGACCTGATCGTGTGTGACGTAAATCATTGATGCAGATAGGGTTTGGTGCAACCGACCGATCTCCATGCGCATATCCATGCGCAGGGCGGCGTCGAGGTTCGACAGAGGTTCGTCGAACAGGAACACCTTCGGATCACGGACGATCGCGCGGCCGATGGCCACGCGCTGACGCTGTCCACCAGACAGCTGCGACGGGCGGCGATCCAGCAGATGCTCCATCTGCAGAACGCGGGCGGCCTCGGCCACCTTGGCGTCCAGCTCGGCCTTCGGGGTCTTGTTGATGGTCAGGCCAAAGGCCACGTTCTCGCGCACGGTCATATGCGGGAAAATCGCATAGGATTGAAACACCATGGCGATGCCGCGGTCCTTGGGCTGCTTGTCGTTGACGACGACACCGTCAATCTCAAGAGTGCCGCTCGTGATGTCCTCCAAGCCGGCAATCATCCGCAAGAGCGTGGACTTGCCACAGCCCGACGGGCCGACGAAGACGACGAATTCGCCGTCCTCGATGTCGATGTCCACACCCTTGATCACGTCGACAGAGCCGAAGCTCTTGCGCACATTCTTGAGTTTGACTGTTGCCATCTTTTTACTCCGCTGCTTGCGCATTGCGCCGGACGGTCAGCAGGCCGTCGGGGCCAACCTCCACCGGCTCTGGGTCCATGACGTGACCGATGAATGTATCCTTGCCGCTGTCGGCAAAGCCCATGATGACAAGCCCGTCGCCGGTGTCGAGGATACGGGCGGCATAGCGGCGGCAGGGCATGTCGCCGTCCAGAAACGGGCCGGGGGCGATGGACCAAGGGCCGCGCGGGTTGTCCGCGATCAGGTAGTGCGATCCGGTCACCGGGGGCTGCGGGTTGGCGGCGCGGTAGGCCTCCGACCACTGGTGGCCCGAGGTGCAGAACAGGCAATACCACTTGCCGCTGACCTCAAACACTTGCGGCACTTCGAGCTGGCCGAAACCGCCTGTGAAAACCGGGGGTTGCAGGGTCCAGTTGTACATGTCGGGCGAGGTGGCAAAGCCGATGCATCCGCCGGCATTCGGCTCTTCGATATCCGGGGCGCGGCCGGTGAAATACATCAGCCAGCCGTCGCCGTCGGGGTCTTTCATCACCCACGGGTCGCGCATCGCGCGGTCGTGCCAATGGCCGATCACATGCTCGGATTCATAGGCCTCGGCGGCGGGGCCGGACATATCGAGGCAGAGACCCGGATTGCCGGGAACCTGCTCGACCCGCTCCCACGAATGCATATCGGTCGAAGTGGCATGGCCGATGCGCTGATAGAGGCCCTTCTCGGCCGAGCCGCCACCGGTGTAATACAGATGCCACAGGCCGTCGGGGCCCTGGATGACCGAACCGGTCCAGGTGGTGGTGTCGTCGAAGGCCGGGCCCTTCGACGGGGCCAGACAGGTGCCCAGATGCTCCCAGTTGACCAGATCGTCGCTCACCGCGTGGCCCTGGCTCACGTTGAAATGGCGCAGGTCCGGGTCGCCGAGGGATTTGTCGGCCTTCAGGTAGTAGCCGTGCCACTTCTGGCCGTCATGGGCATACCAACTGTCCCAGATCCACTGATCTTTGAGGGCGAGAACCATAGTAGAAACTCCGAAAGGTCAGCCTTTGACACCGGTCGATGCGATCGACGCGATGAAGGCACGTTGCAAAACGAGATAGAAGGCGAGGACGGGCAGGGTGATCAGGCTGAGATAGGCCATGACCTCGCCCCACGCGATGTTGAGCTGGAAGAAGTACTGCAGGCCGACCATCACCGGGCGGTAGCTCTCCTGCTGCACCACGATCAGCGGCCAGAGATACTGGTTGTACATCACCAGAAACTTGAGGATTGCGGCCGTGGCGAGGACCGGGCCGGACAAAGGCATCACCACGCGGCGATAAATCTGAAGCCAGGTGGCGCCCTCGACGCGGCTGGCCTCGATCAGCTCGGCCGGCAGATCCTTGAAGTATTGGACGAAGAGATAGATCGTCAGGCCATCCGCGATGAACGGCACGATCTGGATGCGATAGGTGTTCAGCCAGCCAAAGGTCAGTCCCTCGGCTCCGATCCACGGCAGTTGCGACGCGATCAGCAGCAGCGGGATCGCGATGGTCTCGAAGGGCACGATCAGGGTGGCCAGAATGATCGACAGGACGACGCCCTTGCCGGTCCAGTTCAGGAACACGAAGGAAAATGCCGCCAGCGAACAGATCAGCAACGACAGAACCACCGTCACCCCGGTGACCAGCATCGAGTTGAACACGAACAATCCCACCGGGGCGCGGGCAAACGCATCGCGGTAGTTGTCGAAGCTCAGATCGCCCACCGGAAGGAACGCGCGCAACGAGCCGGTATCGCTCAGCAGTTGCTGATCCGGCTTCAGCGACGACATCACCATGAACACCAGCGGAAAGATGAAGATGATCGCGATCAGCGTCAGCACCATGTAGCGCACGACAAGGCGAAGGCGGTGGTTGTCTCCTGCAACGGCAGCCATCAGTTTTTCTCCCGTGTGAGGTAGCGTTGGATCAGGCTGATGGTCAGCACGATCACGAATAGGATCACCGAAATCGCCGAGCCGCCCGAGATATCCTGCTTGCCATAGCCGCGCTCGACGGCCTGGAACACGATGGTCTGTGTGCTGTCCAGCGGGCCGCCGTTGGTCATCACGTCGATCTGGGCAAACAGGGCAAAGGCCTGCATGGTGATGACGATCAGGATCAAAACGGCGGTGTTGCGCAGACCCGGCCATGTGACATAGCGAAAGCTCTGCCATTTCGAGGCACCTTCGATATCGGCAGCCTCATAGAGCGTGGGCGAGATCGTCTGCAGGCCCGAAAGCCAGATCACCATGTGAAACCCGACGGCCTGCCAGATCGACATCGCCATGATCGACGGCAGGGCCGTGGCGGGGTTGCCCAGCCAGTCCCGGCCCTCGAAGGCGCCAAATGTCAGACCGCTCAGCAGGTTGTTCAGCAAGCCGTCGTTGCCGTCATAGATAAACCGCCAGAGCAGCGACACGACGACGATCGAGACGACGACCGGCATGAAATAGATCGCGCGGTAAACGTTGATGCCCCGCAGACGCTGGTTGATCAGCAGGGCGAGGCAGAGCGCCAGACCGGCCTGCACCGGGGCCACCACGATCACGAACAGGACCGTGTTCACGATGGCTTTCATAAAGACGACATCGCGGGCGAGCACATAGGTGCGGCTCTCGTCATTGCCCCACGAAAACCACTCGCGCATCCCGTCGATGCGGGGGTAGTCGGGGTTGTTGCGGGTGTAGCCGCGCAGACGGGGAAACTGCGCTTCGCCGTCGTCGTCAAAGACAATCGCGCCGATGTCGTCGCGTTCACTCTCCAGCGTGATCATGCCGACACCCAGCAATTGCTGGTAGTTCGCCAGACCGACGAACTGGGTCGGGTTGGGCGAAATCAGGCGCTGATTGGTGAAGGACAACGCAATCGCAAAGACAAAGGGCAGGATGATGAACATGACCATCAGACCAAAACCGGGGATGGCGAACGCCCATCCTGCTCGGTTCGATTGGGTCAACTTGGTGCCCTTTGCCATTGCGGATGCTCCTGTCGGGTGAATGGGTAGGGTCCGGCGCCACCTGCGCCGGACCCCTCGTGGATCAGTTGTGACCGTAGCCGGAGTTGGCTTCGATGTCGTTGTCGATCTCGTCGACGGCGGCATCGAGCGTGTCGGCAACGTCTGCGCCGTTGGCGATATCGGCCAGCGCCTTCTCGAACACCTTGGCGGCGACGACGTAGCCCGGGGTCACCGGACGGACGAGCGCCTGCGCTTCGGTCAGTTCAAAGAACACGGCCATCGGGCCACCGTCGGCATAGTTCTCGGTCATCTGCGCCGAAGACGCCGTTGCCGGGATCAGGCCGATGCCGTTCGAGAAGTCGGCAAGATACTGGTCCTGCAGAGCAAACTCGATGAACGCGGCGGCACCGTCAGGATGCTCGGAGGTGCCGGACACGCCGAACTGCCAGCTTGCGGCACCGATCTTGGGGCCGTTGCCAAAGTCGGGGGCCGGCAGGAACAGGGTGTCGTCATGGGCGTTCAGGGCGTTCAGCGCGGCCCAGTTGCCGTTCCAGCTGAAGGCATACTTGCCCTCGACAAAGCCATTGTCGCGGTCGGCCGGGTCCTGGCTGGTGCCGGGGGCATAACCTTCGGCAAACAGGCTCTGCCACCACTCACCGAATTCGAGGGCGGCATCGCCGTTGAGCGCGCCTTCGGCGGTCAGATAGGTCGAGCGGTCGACGATGTCGCCACCGAAGGATTGCAGGAACGGGCTGAAGGCATAGGGATACCACTCACCGGTCCATGCCATGCCGAGATCGAAGGCATATTCGTAATCGCCAGAGGCCTTTGCGGCGTCCAGAGCGGCCATGAATTCTTCGCCGGTCCAAGGCTCTTCCAGCGTCGGTGTGCGCAGACCGAGCGCGTCGAGGGTCGACTGACGGGTGACGAGGGCGACGGCAGCGTCCCACAGGCCGATCGAATACAGTTCACCGTCCCAATAGCCCTTGGGGCCGGGGAGGAAGTCTTCGATCAGGCTCTCGTCGAGCGGCAGCGGCTGCATGTAGCCGGCCCATGCCCAGTTCGGCATGACGGGGCCGTCGACGTCGAGGATGTCGGGCAGGTTGCCGGCCAGTGCCGCGGCGACGACGCTGTCGTTGTAGGCGCCCTGCGGGAACGACTCGAGGCTCACCGACCAGTCGGACTGGCTCGCGTTGAAGTCGGAGACGATCTGGTTGATGATATTGCTCTCAACCTCGTTGCCGGCGCCGTGGTACCACATGGTCAGCTCGGTCTGAGCAAGCAACGGGCTCGCCAGCATCGTGCTCAGCGTCAGCGCGCCTGCGGTTAGTTTCAGATGGTTCATGAAGAAATCCTCCCTTGGGTGTTCATGATGTGCAGATTGGACGTGTCCTTGGCCGACCCGCGCCAGATGACGGAGCCGGACACAAGAATGGGCGAGGCGGACAGCATCGGCTGTCCGTCAATGAGGGACATGAGGGTCTCCGCGACGCGGGCCCCCATCGCGGTATAGGGCAATTCGGCCGTGGTCAGCGGCGGATAGAGGGTCTCGGCGATGGTGCGATAGTTGTCATAGCCGCAGACGCTGATGTCTTCGGGAATGCGCAGTCCGCGGGTGCGCAGAATGCCGTAGACGCGCATCGCCATCTCGTCGTTCCCACAGCACAGCACCGTCGGCGGATCGGAAAGCTCCATCAGGCGCTCGATGGCATCCCACAACAGCTGGCTGGGCTGGGTCGGACTGTCGAGATAGCCCGACACCACGAGTTTCGGATCGACGCTCAGGCCGGCTTCGGCATGGGCCGCATGGTAGCCTTCGGTGCGCAGGCGCGTGGCCTCCATGTCGCGCGGCAGGGTCAGATAGCCGATCCGGCGATGCCCGGCACGGATCAATCGCTGCACGAGGCTCTTCTGGCCGCGCATGTCGTCGGGCAGGACCGACGGCGTGCCATGCTTGTCGAAACAGTTGGCCAGCACCAGCGGGCAACCGATGCCGATCTTCGGCAATTCCAGTTCCCGGTGAAAATCGGCAACGTAGATCAGCCCTTCGACGCGGTGCTGCAGAAAGGTCCGGATCAGGCCGGGCACGCGCTCGCCGCGGCCGCCTGAATCGGCGATCATCACGGTCAGGTTCGACCGGGAAATCGCGCTCTGAATGCCGTGAAGGATCAGCAATTCGGGTAAGCCGCGGGGATTGGTGTCCTCGGCGGATTGCGAAATCGCGCCCGTGATCACTCCGATCAGGCCCGACCGGTTCGATCGCATCATGCGGGCGGCGGTTGAGGGGACATAGCCGAGCGTGTCGATCGCCGACTGCACCGCCTCGCGGGTGTGCTTCTTAACCGGCGCGTCCCCGTTCAGCACGCGGCTGACCGTTTTCGGAGACACGCCTGCATGGCGCGCAACATCGTAGATCGTGGCCATCAGCTCCCCCCTCGGTGCCTCTCCAAAGGCACCGCCAAATCACCGGTTTGCGCATCGATCCGCGTATGACACCGGTGTCATGACATCGGTGTCATACGCGATTCGGATCACACCGGTCAAGCGGGTGCAACACCGCACCGCGCAATTCCCTCACTGGTTGCAAGCGGTTGCTCGGGCGGGGGCTCGGTCGAATTCGGCTTCGCGCGGCCGGGATGTGGTGCGAAGATTGGGCCATGGACGATACGATCTGGATACACGGCGCCGCGCTCAACAGCGGCACATGGCAGCCGGCGCCGCCGGGGCGCTGCATCGACCTGCCGGGGCACGGCGCGGCGGCACGGATCGCCGATCCGACGGTTGGGCACTTTGCCGATGCGGTGGCCGCCGACCTGCCGGAGCGGTTCGCCCTCGTCGGGCATTCGCTGGGGGCGATGGTCTGCATCGAACTGGCCGCCCGGATGCCCGAAAGGTGCCGGGCCCTCGTGCTCGTCGATCCGCCGCTGCGTATGCCGCTGGGGCTGCTGCGGCGACACGGGAGCACGCTGGCCCGGATCGTGACCCGCGTGCCGGGGCCGCGCGGGATCGCGGCGCTCATGGCGCTGCGGGTCGAGCGGCGGTCGGAGCGGCCGCGGGTCCGGCAGGCCATCGGCGCGATGAGCCGGGAGGGGCTCTGCGACGCGATCTGCGCGGCGGCGGCCTTCGACGGGAGGGCGCATCTGACGGGGCTGACGATGCCGACGCTGGCGCTACTGGGCAAGCGGAGCGTCCTGACCGGACCGCGGACGGCCGCGACATTGCGGCGCGATCTGCCGCAGGGCACCGTCGAGACATGGGACACAGGGCACATGATCCCCTTCGACGCGCCGGACGCCTTCTTCGCCCGCGTGTCGGGCTTTCTGGGCGAACACAGCTAAGCCACAAGACTTGACCCTGCGTCATTCAAATCCCCCGTTTGTGTCATGGGACCGCCCCAATTTGCGGCTAGACCAGAATGAACCCATGCGGAGTCGAGATATGAAACCTCTTGTTGCCCTCGTTCAAAAAGCTCTCGGAGTCGGCCCCTTGCCATATCTCGCGCTCGCGCTTGCGATCATCGTGGCGGGCGTCATCCTGCAGATGCGTTTCCCCACGGCCGAGAATCTGGCAGGCGGGCGGAGCATTTTCGGCCTGATGGCGCAGATCGGCGGCGGCGTCGGCCTGTTCGGCCTGCTGACCCTGTCTTTCAACGGCAACGGCAACGGCGGCGAGGCAATCCCGCATGACGTGCCCACCAGCGCCGTCGAGGCGCGGATGGACGTGGTTCCGGGACGGATCAAGCCGGCGCGGCCCGGCGCCAGCGGCCCCCAATCGGCGGCTGCGGGGCGGTTGCCTGCGCTCAAGTCGTCGCCAGCGGCCAAGATGGGTTTGCGGATGGCGCGTCAATTCGGCACCCGGATGCTGACACAGGCGCTGCGCCGCAAGGCCTAGCGCGCGGTCAGGGGCGTCGCCGAAAGTCTAGAAATCGACGGTCACGCTGGGCAGGTTCAACGCCCGGATCAGATCGCGCAGCTCCTGCCGGGCGGCGACGTTCGAAATGTTGAGCTTTTCGACACCCACATCGCGCAGATCCAAAAGCGTCAGACCACGGGGAAACAACTCGCGGAAAATCACCCGCTCGTTAAAGCCGGGGGCGGTGCGAAACCCGATCCGACGGGCGAGCTTGTTGATCGCGGCTTCCATCTTCTGCTTGTTGACCATGTTCTGCGCCCCCAACCGGTTGCGGACAACGATCCAGTCGATCGGCTCCAGCCCGGCTTGCGCGCGCAACTGGCGGGCGTTCCAGACCATCTCGGAATAGACGCTGGGGCCCTTGATCGTCTCGCCGTCGGTGCCGACATGGGCGAGCAGGTCGAAATCGATGAAACTGTCGTTCAGCGGGGTGATCAACGTATCGGCCAGCGAATGGGCCACCTGTGACAGGCGGGTGTGACTGCCGGGGCAGTCGATCAGGATGAAATCGCTTGCAGGCTCCAGCCGGGCGACGGCGGCCGACAGGCGGTGATCAAAGATGTTCTCGCCGGGGCCAAGCTGATCCTGGCTGACCTCGGGCAGATCGGCATAGGCGGGGGTGGGCAGGTCAAGCCCTTGATCGGCAAGGTATTCCTTGCGGTTGCTGATATAGCGGGCCAGCGATTTCTGGCGCAGGTCCAAATCCAGCGTGCCGACCTTGTGGCCCATCCGGACCAAGGCGGTCGCCACATGCATCGACACGGTCGACTTGCCCGCGCCGCCCTTTTCATTGCCCACGACGATGATATGCGCCACTGCTCCGGCCCTTTTCTTTCTTGATCCATAGTGCCCAGCCGCCTCATGGATGGGCGGATTATACGGGTCCAAGGCCACTAGGGGAAGCCGGTCGTCGGCGCAAGTGCTGCGGTGCGGCAGCACGGCATCAGGGGCAGGGTGGCGGGGACGCCTCGGGCGATGACGCCGGTGATTGCTCCGAAACAGCGGGCAACAGAGGCCGAAACCGGGGCGGAGGCGGCTCCCGCGACCGGGGCGGTGCGGGGCCACGCGGGCCGTCCGCCGCACAGCAGCATTGACTTAACGCGAACAAACCGCCATGTGTCCCTCAGACCAAGGCCCCCGCTGCCGCGTGAGCAGCGCCCATCATCATGTGGGCAAGGCAATGGATCAACCACAGGTTCCCATCTTCACGCAAGGGGCCGCGCCATGACGGCATTCGGGGCATCCGGCCCCGAGGTCAGTTTAGCCGGCGCAACCCTTCGCCGCCTTTGCCCATCCGGGGCAGGGGCACAACCTTATTTGGGGCCTGCCTGAAGGCTCCTGACATGAACAGGACATCCTTATGGATTTCGATATGCTGGGCCTCGCGCCCCGCCTGATTGCGGCTTTGGCCGATCAAGGCATCACTGAACCAACCCCGATCCAGACCCAAGCGATCCCGCATGCCATGAACGGGCGTGACGTGATGGGCCTTGCGCAGACCGGCTCGGGCAAGACGGCGGCCTTCGGCCTGCCGATGATCGATACGCTGATCAAGGACGGCGGCAAGCCCGCTCCGAAATCGGCCAAGGCGCTGGTGCTGGCCCCCACGCGGGAACTGGCACGGCAGATCGCTGACAACCTGGAGGCCTACACCAAGGGCACCCACCTCAAGGTGGCGCTCGTCGTCGGCGGGGCCGGGATCGTCGGTCAGACGCGGCGGATGGAAAAGGGCGTATCCCTGCTCGTCGCCACGCCGGGCCGCTTGATCGACCTTCTCGACCGCAAGGCCGTGACGCTCTCCGAGACGCGCTTTCTGGTGCTCGACGAGGCCGACCAGATGCTCGACATGGGCTTCATCCACGCCCTGCGCCGGATCGCGCCGCTGTTGCCGTCGGAAAAGCAGACCATGCTGTTCTCGGCCACGATGCCCAAGCAGATGGAAGAACTCGCCGGGGCCTTCCTTCGCGATCCGGTCAAGGTGCAGGTCAATCCTCCGGGCCAGGCGGTCAAGCGGATCGAGCAATCGGTCCATTTCGTCGCGCAAAAGGCCAAGGGCGATCTGCTGATCGAACTGCTCGACAAGCACCGGGACGAGCGGGCGCTGGTCTTCGGCCGGACCAAGCACGGCATGGAAAAGCTCTCCAAGCTGCTCGGCGCCAAGGGCTTCGCCGTGGCCTCGATCCACGGCAACAAGAGCCAGGGACAGCGGGACCGGGCGATCACCGACTTCAAGTCGGGCCGGGTGCGGGTTCTGGTGGCCACCGATGTGGCGGCGCGGGGGCTCGATATCCCCGACGTGAAGCACGTCTATAACTACGAACTGCCCAACGTGGCCGAGAACTACGTGCACCGGATCGGGCGGACGGCCCGCGCCGGGGCCGATGGTGCCGCGATCGCCTTCTGCTCACCCGAGGAGATGAGCGAACTGCGTGACATCCAGAAGGCGATGAAAGCCGACATCCCCGTGGCCTCCGGCCGGCCTTGGGAGGTCGAGCCCGGCGCCAAGAAGAAGAGCGGCGGCGGCGGTGGTCGCGGGCGGCGGTTCGGCGGTGGCGGCGGCGGCAAGCCGGCCAACGCGGGCGGCAAGCCCGGCGGTCAGAACCGGAACCGTCGGCGCACCGGCGGCAAAGGCCCGGCACGCTCGGCCGCCTAAGCGTTCCACAAGCACGATGCAAAAGCCCCGCAGGTCATCCGACATGCGGGGTTTTTCTATTCAGGTGCCTGTCCGTCTTGAGCCGTCATTTCCATACTTATGTGCCGCCGCGAACGTCTGGTTTCCGGCAAGAGCAAACTGATGTAAGGTAGAGAGACAGCTTTGGGACGGTCCCGTTCGCCGGTATGTCCAATCGGATCAACCAGCGGACCCCAGGTCTGATGATGCTGGTTCTCGACTTGTGATTTGTCTTGTTTGCCACGCCAATTGATCCATAATCGTCGGATTATCAAAATTCTGTTTTGCCACGGATGGAGCCGTTCATGACTCAGGTCTTACAGATTGCCGCAATTGCTATCGCAACCTTTGGCACTGGCGCTGCGACCCTCTCGGTGATGAATGAAGATATCCCCGATCACGTCGTGCCTGACGGTGATTGGGCTGCAACCGGTGCGTTGGACGGGATGACCTTCCGCATATATGGCGGGGATGCCGACAGTGGCGCAGTGCTGGAAGACGACATCGTCTTTCGGGATGGCACGTTCCTGTCGGTTGATTGCGAGAATTACTGCAACTTCGGCTGGTCCGACTATCAGACCAAGGAAATCGACGGGGTGATGTACTTTACCACCACGGCGATCTGCCCCGATGCCCCGCACACCGTGGTGTGGTACGGCATGATCACCGGCGATGAGGTTTCGATCGAAGGCACCTGGACGACCCGGCGCTGGTATTGGACCAACCAGATCGCCATTCAGGCTACGGGCACGGCAACCCCGCCGGAGGCGGTGTCTGGCTGAGCCGCGCACATGCGGTCCAAGGAGCTGACCGTCTCCAGCCTGATCCTCAGGGTCGGCATCTTGGTAGGCTTCGTCGTGCTGGCCACATGGGGCGTGCACATGATCCGCGACGCTCTGGACCTTCAGATTAGGCCCGACAATGAGCAGCAGGTTCACAAGGCCATCATGGTCGGTGCCGTGGCCTATGTTGGGCTGCTTGCGATGCCGTTCGTGCCGGGGGCCGAGATCGGCATTGCGCTGCTCGCCGGTTTCGGCGCGGCGATTGCGCCTCTGATCTACGTCTGCACGGTCGCTGCCATGATGCTGGCCTTCTCGATCGGACGGTTCTTGCCGATCAGTGCGCTGGAGCGGGTCTTGCAGGTCTTGAGGATGCGGCGTGCAGCCGCGCTGGTGGCCCGCGCCGCACCGTTGTCGAAGGACGAGCGCGTTGCGATGCTTCTCGAAGGGCAGTCGACCCGCGTTCTCGGTCTTGCCCTGCGGTATCGCTATGTCGCGATGGCGGTCGCCGTGAATACGCCCGGCAACTCCATCATTGGCGGCGGTGGCGGCATCATGATCATCGCGGGTCTGAGCGGGATATTCACGCCGCTTTCGACCTTTCTGACGGTCATTCTCGCTGTGTCGCCAGTGCCATTGGCTGTGATCTTCCTCGGCCTTCAATTCTGAACTTCGTTCACCGCAGCGATAGCCGCGACGTGCGTGTCCATCCGGCAGCGGGCAACAATGACGGGCTTGTCCGCAAATCGGCCGACACCACGGACTGAAGCTGTGAGCCGAGGGTCAGATGTCTTGCCGATGCCGACCGGCCCCAATCGCGCCAAAGGGCCGGCCAATCACAGACCGGCCGAGCGCAGATAGTCGAAAGAACGCTTCGCAAAACGTCGCCAATCGCTGGGATTGTCGTGCTCGGTGCACAGGTGATGGGCGGCGGTCTGGCGAAACAGCGGCGCGAGGGCAGGCCAGTCGATCACGCCGTCGCCAGTGGCGGCCCAGCCGTCCTCTGCGGTGGTGCCTTCGGGGGCGAGGTCCTTGGTCTGGATGACGAGGATGCGGTCGGCATAGCGGGCCAGTTCGGCGGCGGGATCGGCACCGCCGCGGGTGATCCACCCGCAATCGATCTCGAAATAGACATCGGGGGCGGCAAGGATGTGATCTATCGGGCGGGTCCCGTCGGGCAGGGGAGCATACTCGAAGGCATGGTTGTGCCACAGAACCTTGAGGCCATGCGGCGCGGCGGCCTCGGCGCCCTTGGCCAGAGCCTCGCCGATACCCTTCCAAAAGTCGGCCGTCGGGCGGCGCTCCTCTTCGTGAACGAAGGGGGGGATCATGTAGCGGGCGCCAAGGGTCTGGGCGATCTCGATATAGCGGTTCGGCTCATGCATCAGGCCGGTCAGAGGCATGTGAAACCCGAAACAGGCAAGGCCGGCGTCGTCGAGGGCACGGCGAAAGGCGGCGGGGTCGGCCTCGTAGGCGGGCAACCACGGCTCGATCGCGTCATAGCCCATCGCCTTCAATTCCGGCAACTGTGCCTCAAGAGGCGGGAAGTTGCGGGAGGAATAGAGCTGATAGGCGATGGGATAGGGGGCACCGGTCATGGCTGCGGCTCCATATCCTTGTTGAACTCCAGCAATTCGACCATGACGCCCAGATCCTTGACGGTGTCGTAATAGGCATAACGGCCGTGGCCGCCGTCGAATTCGCCGCGCTGCAACAGGGCATGGCCCTTGCCGGTCAGATAGGCGTCGCGCTTGGTCAGGTTGCGGGTGCGAAAGGCGATGTGATGGCAGCCGGGGCCCTTCTCTTCGAGAAGATCGCGCCACGCGCTCTTTTCCGGGCCGGGTTCGAGGAATTCGACGTCGATGTTGCCAAAGGCGAACATGCGGATCTTGCAGCCGACGGTGGCGGGCTTGCCGTGATAGATCGCCTGCGCCTCCTCGGGATCGGCGGCGGCGCCTTCCTTGGGAAGGGGCTTGCCGGTGAGGTCGGCGAACCACTGCGCTGATTTCAGCGCGTCATGGGTGACGAAGCAGATCTGCATCACGGCATCTTCGTCGAGCAGGCGGGTATCCATCGGTAAGCTCCGGAATTCGGTGGGAAGATATGGCGGCCCGAGGCATATGCCCCGAACCGCCCACCCAGGGAGGGGGTGTTTCAGTAGAAGATCACGTCGTGCTGGTCGTGCAGCGCGGCGATGGCGTCATCGACGGACATCTCCGGGTCGGACCAGAAGTTGAACGCGATCTCCCAGACAGAGTTGGACCAATCGGCATCCACGGTGACCGAGGGGTTGTTTACCTGACGGTCATTGTCGGCCAGCAGTTCGAGAACACGCTGCGAGCAGACGTCCACGGTGGACAGGTCCACGTCGTCGCGGACCGGGGTCGCGCCCTTGACGGATGCGAATTCGGCGTTGACGACCGGGTCGGTCACGGTCTGGGCAAACAGCATCTGAGCGGCGTCGATCTCCGGCTCCTGGCCGCCGAGGGCGCCCCAGCCGTCAACCGTGACCGCCACGGCGCGGTAGCCGGGGATCGGGATGCAGCCAAAGTCGGTGCCCGGCTCTTTGCCGGCGGCGCGCCATTCGCCCTTCATCCAGTCGCCGTGGATCTGCATCAGGGCCTGACCGGAGATGACGTTGTTGGTGGTCATGTTCCAGTCGCGGTTGACCGAACCGTCATCTGCGGCCTGCTGAAATTTGCGCAGCCATTCAAAGACAGAGCGGACTTCGGCGGTGTCGAAGGCGGCTTCGTCGGGTTCGAGAGCGTAGAACTGGTTATAGATCTCGGGGCCTGCCAGCGTGGCCATCAGGGCATGGGTCAGATAGCCGATCTGCCATTGCTGCGCACCCACGGCGAGCGGCACATAGCCGGCCTCGGTGATCTTGTCGAAATCGGCCAACATGTCGTCGAGCGATCCCCACGACGTCGGGTCGACACCGGCGGCTTCAGCCACCTCAAGATTGTAGTAGACCATCCCGTCGATATGCACGCCGAGCGGCATCTTGCGGATTTCGCCGTCGATCGTGATGGCGTGGCGCACGGCGTCCGAGAAATGCTCCAGCGCACCGGATTCCTCGAAGGCTGCTGTCATGTCGCGGCCAAGGCCCATCTCGGTCAGGTCGCGGTAAACGCCGGTGTTGTTTTCCGAAAAGATGTTCGGAGGCTGGCCGCCGATTACGAGGTTGAGCAGGCTGACGCTCGATCCCGTGTCGTGCGGAATGGTGATGTCGATCCAGTTGATCCCTTTTTCGGCCACCGCTTCATGCAGAACGTTCAGGGCCGCGACTTCGGCCGGCGAGGACCAGCTTTGGAAGACCACAAGGTCTTCGGCATGGGCCGACAACGTAGAGACGCCAAGCAACAGCGCCGCGTTCAATGTCATAGGTGCGAGTTTCATGTCTTTCCTCCCAGAAAGGTTCAAAGCCGGCGCCCCTCCCGGGCGTCGAACAGGTTCAACTTGGCTGTGGGGTAGTGCACCGGGACCGTTTCACCGGCCCTCGTCTTTGCGGCCCTGTCGGGCTCGGCGCGAACGAACAGCTGGTCGTCCGCGAAATCGAGAGAAATGAGCGCATCCGAGCCGGTCCGCTCGACCATGCGCACGCGCAGATCAAAAGCGGTGTGGCCGGGCAGGGCGCCGGGCGCGTCGAGCTCGAAATGCTCGGGGCGCATGCCTACGGCGATGGCGTCGCCGTCCTTGGGGGAGCTCTTGAAGGGATAAGCCGACAGATCGATCCGGGTGCCGTCGGGAAAGACCGCGTTCGGCGCACCGTCGTGAACGGCAAAACGGCCGTCGGTGAGGTTCATGGCCGGCGAGCCGATGAAACCCGCGACAAACAGGTTCTGCGGGTTCTCGTAGACCTCGTCGGGGGTGCCGAACTGCTGGATCTCGCCGCCGTTCATGATCGCGATCTTGGTGGCCATCGTCATGGCTTCGATCTGGTCGTGGGTCACGTAGACGACCGTGGGCTTCAGCGTGTCGTGCAGCTTCTTGATCTCGAGGCGCATCTCGGTGCGGAGCTTGGCGTCGAGGTTGGACAACGGCTCGTCGAAAAGGAGCACGTCGGCATGTTTGACGAGGGCGCGGCCGATGGCGACGCGCTGGCGCTGACCGCCCGAAAGCTCGGACGGCTTGCGGCGCATCAGCGGGGTCAGCTGCAACAGGTCAGAGGCCCACTGCACCCGCGCATCTGCTTCCGACTTGGGCAGCTTGCGGGCGGACAGACCGAAGCGCAGGTTCCCCTCGACGGTCTTGGTGGGGTAGAGGGCGTAGGACTGAAACACCATCGCCAGCCCGCGATCCTTGGGGTCCAGCTCGGTCACGTCGCGGTCCCCGATCATGATGCGACCCGAAGTCACGTCCAGAAGGCCCGCCAAAAGGTTGAGCAAGGTCGTCTTGCCACAGCCGGACGGGCCGAGAAGGACGAGAAAGTCGCCGTCCTCCACAGCCAGATCAAGGCCGTCGAGCACGGTAACTCCGCCGAAACGCTTGACGATATGCTCGAAAGAAACCTGCGGCATTTGGTTATCCTTTGATGGCGCCGGCGGCGATGCCCTGAACAAAGAACTTGCCCAGGACGAAGTAGATCACCAGCGGGGGAATTGCGGTCAGCAGGGCTGCGGCCATGTTGACGTTGTACGAGACGGTTCCGGTGGAGACGGTCACCATGTTGGCGAGGTGAACGGTCATCGGCTTGGTGCCGAGGCCGCCGAAGGTGACGCCGATCAGGTAGTCGTTCCAGATCGAGGTGATCTGAAGGATCAGCACGACGATCAGGATATTGCCCGACATCGGCAGAATGATCTCGACGAAGATGCGCCAGAACGAACCGGAATCCATGATGGCGGCCTTGATGAGCTCCGGCGGAATGTCCTTGTAGAAGTTGCGGAAGATCAGGGTCAGCACCGGCATCGCCAGAACCGTATGGACAAAGGCGATGGCGGTGATCGACCCATAGATGCCCATGGTCACGGTCAGGCGGATGAGGGGATACATGATGATCTGAAACGGCACGAAAGCGCACAGAAACAGGATGAACAGGAACGGGCCGGCCCATTTCACGTCCCACAGGGCCAAGGCATAGCCGGTGACCATCGACAGGGCGATGGAGGCGATGAGCGACGGGATGAGAATGACGACGGAATTCCAGAAACCGGTCTTGAGGCCAGAGCAGCTCAGGCCGGAACAGGCCTCGAACCATGCGAAATGCCAGGCCTCCAGGGTCCAGGTCGTCGGCAGGGAAAACATCGCGCCTTCGCGGATCTGATCCATTTCCTTGAACGAGGTGACGATGAGCACATAGAGGGGCACGCAAAAGAACATCGCCGCCATGGTCAGAAACACGATGATCGCGATGGACCGGCCTTTGATGCGCTTGGGCTTGCGCGGATACATTACTGTCGCGTCGGTCATGCCGCGTCTCCCTTTCCGGCTTGGCGCTGCTGCCACGCGGTGAGGGCCACGAGGGGCAGGAACACCGCCAATGTGATGAGCAACATCAAGACGGCGGCGGCCGAGGCGAGGCCGAGGTTGCCCTTCGCGGACATGGCGTTGATCGTGTAATAGGCCGGAACCCAGGTCGATTGGCCGGGGCCGCCGTTGGTCATGGCCAGCACGATGTCGAAGGCCTTGATCACGCCCAGCGACAGCAGGATCGCGCAGGTCAGAAAGGTGAATTTCATCATCGGAATGATGATCTCGAGGTAGACGCGCCAGAGGCTCACGCCGTCGATGCGGGCGGCACTCCAGATCTCGGTGTTGATGCCTTTGAGGCCCGCCAGCATCAGCGCCATGTAAAAGCCAGAGCTTTGCCAGATCGCCGCGATGATGATCGCATACATCGCCGTCGAGGGATCGCTGAGCCAGTTGAACGAGGCACCTTCCCAGCCGAGGCCCTTGAGAAACGCCTCGATCCCGTATTGCGGGTTGAAGATCCAGCGCCACGCGACGCCGGTGACGATCAACGATACCGCGAGGGGATAGAGAAACACGGTGCGAAAGAAATCCTCGCCGCGGCGTTCGCGCTCGATCATCGCGGCAAGGATAAAGCCGACGACGATGGCAAGGCCCGACCCGAGGGCCAGCACGATGAGATTCTGCAAGGAGATCTGCCAACCTGCGTCATTGAACAGCCGGTTGAATTGACGAAAGGGATTCTCCCAGTCGATTTCGTATTCCGGCAACCTCCGAGACCGTGTGAACGACATATATATCGTCCAGCCGATTGCTCCCAGAAACGCGACGAGCGTGACCCCGACGGACGGAAGCAGAGCGATCTGCGGCGTGACGCGGCTCCATCTCAATGCCATGTTTTTCCTCCCTGACGGAGAGACTTGCTATTGTTCTCGCCGTCTGTATTATCGTTAATACTACGGCGGGAAGTGAACCTGTCAAGAAAAATTCGGAACAGATTTTCCCGCGAAATTTCGATGGAGGCGGACCATGAAAGATATTCCCAAGCTCGGTTTCGGCACCTATGGGCGAACCGGCGACGCGGGCATCGCGGCGTTGGAAAAAGCGCTCGAGGTGGGCTATCGGCATCTCGATACCGCCCAGTCCTACGATACCGAAAAAGAGGTCGGCGCCGCGGTGCGCAACAGCGGTCTGGCCCGCGATGACGTCTGGATCACGACCAAGATCGACATGGCGAACTATGGCCCGGGCAAGCTCGCGCCCTCGCTCGAGGCCAGCATCGAACGGCTCGGCCTGACGCCGAATCTGACGCTGCTGCACTGGCCGTCCCCGAACGGAGAACTGCCGCTCGAGGTCTATCTCGATCAGATCGTCGAGGCCAAGGCGCGCGGGCTGACCGGCGAAATCGGCGTGTCCAATTTCCCGATCGCGCTGCTGAAATCGGCCATCTCGCGGGCGGGCGAGGGCCAGATCCTGACCAATCAATTCGAGGTCAATCCCTTGCACAACAATCACAAGCTGGCGCGGTTCTGCCAGTCGGTCGGCGTTCTCGTGACCTGCTACCTGCCTATCGCCAAGGGGCGTCTGGCAGGGGAGCCCACCGCCGAGGCCATCGCGGCACGGCATGGGGCGACGGTCGAACAGATCGCCTTGGCCTGGGAATTGGCCAAGGGCTATGCGGCCATTCCCACCTCGTCCCGCGCCGACCGGATCGCATCGAACTTCGCCGCGCGCGACGTGACTCTCTCGGCCGAAGAGATCTCGGCGCTCGACGCCCTGCCGCAGCAGGCGCGGGCGATCGATCCCGACTGGGGCCCCGACTGGGACTGACGCTCCCGTCGACAGAAAGGCAACGACATCACAACCGGGCCCCAGTGCCCTTCAGGAGACGACACATGACTGGCATCACCGCACTCGGGCATATCGCCCTCAAGGTCAAAGACCTCGACGCAATGGCGCATTTCTGGCGCGATCAGGTCGGATTGCAGGAAATGGAGCGGCTGCGCCACGACAACGGCGAGACCTGGCTGATCTACCTGCGAATCACCGACACCCAGTTTCTGGAGCTGATCACCGGCGCAGAGACCGACCGCGCGCCGCATGACGGCCCGGCCGGGGTCACCCACATCTGCCTGACCATCGAGGACCTCGACGCCGAAACCGCGCGGCTCACCGCGAACGGGATCACCCTGACCTCGCAGATCAAGACCGGGCTCGACGGCAACCGGGGGGCGTGGATTGAAGATCCGGAAGGAAATCGGATAGAACTCATGGAAATGGCGCCGGACTGCATTCAGTATCAGGCGATTGAGGCCCTCCGGGCCCGGTAGCGGATGGATTGATGGGCAAATCGGCGGCGCGTCTCAAGGATATTGCCGAGAAGACCGGCTTCTCGGTCAACACCGTGTCACTTGCGCTACGGGGCAGCCCGCGCATTCCCGACGAGACCCGCCGCCAAATCTCCGAAGCCGCCGAGCAGCTCAACTACCTGCCCAACCAGGTGGCCAAATCGCTGGTGCTCAAGGAGACCAAGTCCATCGGGCTGATCCTGACGGACATCACCAACCCGGTGCTGACGGCGGTGGCGCAGGCGGTCGAGCTGGAGCTGTCCAAGCGCGGCTACCTGACGCTCTTCGCCACCTCCAACAGCAATCCGGAGCTCGAACGCAAAATGATCGAATCCTTCCGGGCGCGGCGGGCCGACGGGATGCTAGTCTTCCCCTGCAATCACCGCAAGCTCGACCACATCCGGCAGCTTCGGGCGCGGAACTACCCGGTGGTGCTGCTGGTCGGGGATCCGGATGCCGGGGTCGACGCAGTCTGCATGGACGAACGGGCCGGGGCCTTCAAGGCTGTGTCGCACCTGCTGGAGAACGGGCACCGAAGGGTCGCGATCTTCGACGGATCGGGACAAGAGGGGAACCGGGAAAAGATCGACGGCTACAAGATGGCGCTCGCGGCCGCGGACGTGGCCTTCGACGACGCGCTGGTCGTGGCGCCGAACGGGCACGACGTGCGCAGCGGCTATCAGGCGATGGAGGCGCTCGCCGCGCGGGATGTCGGGGCGACGGCGGTGATCTGCCCCACGGATTCCGCGGCGCTCGGGGCCTTGCGCTATTGCGTGCGGCACGGGATCAGGGTGCCGCAGGACATGGCGATCTTCGGCTTCGACAACACCGAGTTTGGGGAACACGCGGTAACGGCCCTGTCCTCGGTCAACTACGACATCGGCGCGATCACCAAGCTGGCGATCGACCGGGTCATCAGCCTGATCAACAGCGAAGGCGACCTGCCGCAGGCCGAGGTCACGCAGGTCGAACCCGATCTGGTCATCCGCGAAAGCACTGCGCCCCTGTCGGCGGACTAGCCGCGAACAGGATAGCGGACATAGGCAAACCGCTGCGAATCCGGGGCCCACGAGGTCACGTTGATCGAGCCCTGGCCGCCGTTGAACTGGTCGATGTCGGCCACGTCCGATCCGTCCGGGGCCATGGTGCGGATGATGACGTCCTTGTCGGCGGGGTGGCCGAGGGTGCCGGTCGGAAACGAGATATAGCTGAAGATCGTCCCGTCCGGCGCGGCATGGGGAAACCAGTTGACGCGGGCGTCGTGGGTCAGCTGCTCGGTCCCGGACCCATCGGGGCGCATCCGGAAGATCTGGGCATGGCCGGGCTGGGTCGCGGCGGCTTCGGAATTGAAATAGATCCAAGCGCCGTCGGCGGAATACTCGGGGCCGTCGACGGGGCAGGCGCCATCGGTGAGAACCGTATCGGCGCCGCCTGCGGCCGGGATCGTGCAGATGCGGGTCACGTTGGCACCGTCGCCGCGCTCGTATCCGACATAGGAAAGGGTCTGCCCGTCCGGCGAAATACCGTGCAGGTAATAGCGGAACTTGCGGCTCGGATCCTGATCGTTCGACAGCTTCTCCGGAATGCCGCCCTCAATCGGGCAGCGATAGAGATGCCCGTCATTGGCGCTCAGGAACAGGCTCTTGCCGTCGGGCGAGATGACATGATCGTTGTTCAGATCCTCGATCGGGGCGGTGTTGATGCGGTGCGGACCATCGGTCCCGTCGGGCGAAATCCGAAACACCCTGCCATCGGCGTTATAGATCAGCCAGCGCCCGTCCGGTGTCCAATTCGGCGCCTCGATCAGCTCCGACGTCTCGTAGACGACGCTCAACTCGGACCCGTCGCGGGTGGCGACGACGAGTTCGCAGATTTGATTAGGCAGATGGCGGCGGGAACTTTTGGGGCGCATCGTAACGGACCTTGATTATGATTCTGGGAAAGATTAACGTTAATACAGGCTAAGGCAATACTGAAATGAACACGGCCGAGAGATCGGCCCGGCGACCATGTATTTCGATGGGCGTCGACAAGAGAACAGCCGAAGGTTTGGATATGAAGACAGAACGTTTCACCTCACACCCTCACGGACGCATCCCAAACAGCCGCTTCCCCCTGCTGGTGCATCGCAACGCGATCCCCGGCGGCGGGGCCGACGCGGTCAAGGAGCGGTTTCGCCAGAACGGCTGGTCGAACAATTGGGATTACCCGGGCGTCTATGAATACGCCCATTTCCATTCGACGACCCACGAATGCCTCGGCTGTGCAAGTGGCTGGATGGAATTCAGCATCTCGGTGGGCGAGAGCGGCTTTTCGCGGATCCGGATCGAGGCCGGCGACGTGATCGTCATGCCCGCCGGTGTCAGCCACGAGATGACCAGTCAGTCCGAGGATATCCACATGTGTGGCGGCTATCCCGATGGCCGCGACTGGGACGACATTCAGGAAAAGTTTCTCAGCGAAGAGAACTACAAGCGGGCCTGCAAGCGCATCATGATGCTGCCGATCCCGGCCCGCGATCCCGCCACCGGGCTGGAAATGTCCGAATGGCTCGCCGCGCCGTCCTCGGTCGATGGCGGCTGGAACGACTGGCGCACCGGTCTGGATGACACGGCCTGACGGCCCGATGTAGTTTGCGGCGGCATGGGGTCTCGCCCGCAGTCCGGCGGGCAGCACATCGATGTTGAGAAACCAATTCTCCCCCGCGCTTAGTTGTCATGGCCCGCTCGGCCCATATTCTTGAAAATGACACCGACCTGATACCGACGTCGGACCGACGCGATACCGCAGGGCCGGAATGGGTCCGGGAGGCGGTCTTAACGTTTGTCGGATCGGCGCTGCGTGACGCGGCGGCAAAACGCAAAACGCCGCCCGAAACGGGGCGGCGTTCTTTGGTCTGACAGGGCAGGGCTCTTAGAAGCCGAGGCCTGCATACTTGTTCTTGAACTTCGACACACGGCCGCCGGTGTCCATCAGGCGGGTGCCGCCACCGGTCCATGCCGGGTGCGAGGTGGGGTCGATTTCCAGCGACATGGTGTCGCCTTCCTTGCCCCATGTCGATTTCATCTGAACCACGGTGCCATCGGTCATTTTGACGTCGATAACGTGATAATCTGGGTGAATACCGTCTTTCATCACTCGGCTCCTGTTCAGGCTTCGGCTTCGGCCAAAGGCTTGTAATTGGTGACTTCCTTGATCCGTGCGGACTTACCGCGACGATCGCGCAGGTAGTACAGCTTGGCGCGACGAACACGACCGCGACGCACCACGGTGATGCTGTCGATGTTGGTCGAATACAGCGGGAACACACGCTCCACACCTTCGCCGAAGGAAATTTTGCGGACGGTGAACGAACCCGCGATGCCTTTGCCGTTCTTTCGGCTGATGCATACGCCTTCGTAGTTCTGTACCCGGGTGCGGGTGCCTTCCGTCACTCGAAAACCGACACGAATGGTATCGCCGGCTCTGAAGTCGGGAATCTCTTTCCCGAGGGAGGCGATTTGCTCGGCCTCCAGTTGTGCGATCAGATCCATCCTGATCAACTCCTTGTATATGCGTGGTTTTCCACGGATGTTTGCGCGTCCTCAGAGCTCTTGGTCTTCTTCCGGGTCCAAGCCGTGCTCAGCACAGTATGCCCGCCAGAGGTCAGGTCGTCGTTCTTTGGTCAGCCTTTCGGCCATGTCCTTCCGCCAGGCGGCAATCTTCGCGTGATGTCCCGACAGAAGCGTTTCGGGTATCGCGCGACCTTCCCAGACGGTCGGCTTCGTATATTGGGGATGTTCCAAGAGGTTATCCGCGAAGGATTCTTCCTCGATGGAATCACCATTCCCAAGCACGCGGGGTATAAGTCGGACCGTCGCATCAATCAAGGCCTGAGCCGCAATCTCTCCACCCGTGAGAATAAAGTCTCCGAGTGACACTTCGACCACGCCAAAATGCTCGAGAACCCGCTCGTCGACCCCCTCGAATCGGCCGCAGAGCAAGATGACGCCATCGGTCTTCGAAAGGCTCCGCGCCATCTCTTGGTTCAGTGGTTTTCCACGTGGTGACAGATAGATAACCGGTGTGATGCCGCGCGCATTCGCCTTGGCGTCCGCGATGGCCTTGCCCACAACATCAGCCCGCAGCACCATACCCGCACCGCCGCCCGCCGGCGTATCGTCGACGTTGCGATGCTTGCCCTCGCCGTAGGTCCGAAGGTCCAGCGTATGCAACTGCCAAAGACCGTCTTTCAGCGCTTTGCCGATGAGGCTCTCACCGAGGATCCCCGGAAATGCCTGTGGCAGCAGAGTGATGACCTGTGCCTGCCAAGCCCCTGCCAGAGCCTCCGGATCGCCCATTAGGTCCCGCGGTTGCAGGGTGGGCCGAATGGATTTGCGGCCGATGGCGCGAGGGCGCTCTGGAAGGGTATCGTCAGTCATGCCACGCTCTTAAGGCAACTGATTGCCCATGAAAACCGGGTCAATTGTCTCTTTTGAGTGCGAAACGACCCAACGCCTGCGCTTTTTCGCGCGCAAGACTTTCATCGTCCAGATTACTGCGGTTGAGGCGAAGCACGGCGTCGACCAGTTTGTCCGGTGGGGCCGCGTTATAGGCTTTGACCGGCTTGATCTCGGCGCGCGCAGCGGAGTGGAGTTCGAGCAGATCGAGTATCGGCTCTCCCGGACCCAAGGGCAGATCTCTGGTTTCTTCCAACGGCCGGGATATGACGCGATGCGGGGACACCTTGTCGCGGACCTGCTGCACGATGGCTTCCAGATCGGAGCATTCGGCCAAGGGTTCGGCATAGGATTCAAAGCGTTCCGTTAACCGCGAGCCCCGGAGGTTTTGCCAATAGGTGCTGCGCAGCCAGGCCTCGGCCGCGCGGGTCGAGAAAAAGAACGTCAGTTCAATTTCATCGCCTAAAGCCTCTTTGAGGCACCGTGCCATGGTTGCCATGAGGGTCGGGGTGGCCTCGTAGCCCGGATGGCCGTTGCGACCGGGAATGAGGCCGGCCAGATCCTCCGCGCTGATGCACAGCCCTCGTTTCTTGCCCAGATCGAGAGTTGCGAGGAACTCCTTGAGACGGAAGGCAAATTCGTTGAGCGAGAGCGGGTCGCGCAGCGCCGAATGGAGCGTGGCCACTCGCAGGATGCTTGGAATGCGCGGGGGCAGGACGAGCGCGTGCTGCGGCCAGATTTGCTTGCCATGTTGGCGCAGAAGCGCCTGAACACTGGTGGTGCCTGTCTTGTGAAAACCGGCGTGAACGACGACGATCCGGCGCTGTGCCATTGCCGGTCAGGTCCGGTGGCTGGCTGTGGCCCAGCCTCCGACTTTCGCTTGATCGGCAAGCATATCCTTGCGGTTCTTGACGTCCGAATCCGTCAGGGCGGACCGGTTCAGCGCCAGATATTCCCGCGCCAGTGTGGCCTTGGGGCCGGGATTACCGTGACCGACAGGCTGCAGGCGCCGGCGCAGGTCGTCCGGCAGGTCGATCAATTCGAGCAACGCCCCACCCGGCCCTTGCGGGTGCAAATGGGATTCCTCGAGCGGCAACGTGAATACCCGCACCGGTGCGAGGCCCTCCGCCACCTCGATCACGACGGGCATCAGGTCAGCGGCGACCCGATACCGCGGCGCCCAGGTTTCATAGTCCACCATCAGCCGTTGTCCCAACAAGTGATGGCGCCATGCGCTGTGCAGCCAACTGTCCTGCTCGCGCGTCGAATACACCACAAGCACTTCGGAGCCGGGAAACACCTCGCCAAAGAAGCCCGCCAAGACGCTGGCCGTAAACGGCGCGGCGGCATAATTGTCGACACCGGGCCAACCCGGACAATGACCCGAAAGAGCCTCGCAGCTCACGACAATATCGCGGGTATCGTCGGAGTCCGGCACGGGGCCATGTTCCTCGATGGCCTCGGTCAGTGCGCCGACGAGATCCGCCAACAACAACGGGCTGGAATTGCGCGAATAGCTCATGCAAAGTTGCGCGGCAGGTTTCAGGTGACGCAATTGCAGGACCGCCAATGTGTCGGAGAGCAGTGCCCTGTTCGTCCACAGGAAGTGCTGGATCGAACTTGTTCCGGTCTTGTGAAAACCGGGGTGGATCAAGATGCGACGGGGGCGTGTATCAGCCATGGGTGCCTGTCTGGGACGGTTTTCGAAACATTGGCGGCGTCTGACCGCCAATGCAAGCACCCATCAGAACAAGCCGTCGGGCGGGTCGGCTACGATACGTTTTGAAGAAAGATCGACCAGTGGGACGGCGGCCTTGGTAAAGGGCAGAAAAACCGTCGCGCTGGAATCGGGTATCTGAACCTCGAGCAGGTCGGCTGCACCGTGGTTCTGCACCGATTTGACCGTGCCGAGCGCGGTTCCGCCGGCGTCAAACACACTCAGCCCGATCAGATCGGCGTGGTAATATTCCTCGTCCTCGGGTGCCGGCAACCGGCTTCGATCCGCAAAGAGCGACTGACCTTTGAGAGCGTCGGCTTGCTCCTTGGTGCTGATCCCGTCGACCCGCGCAATCAGCGCGTTGGTCACTTGCCCGGTGAGGATGATGCTTGTGAAGACCTGACCGCTTTCCGTGGACAGCGGTGTATAATCTGCGATCGCGGCCGGGTCGGCGCAGTAGGATTTCAGGCGGACTTCACCGTGCACGCCGAAGGCGCCCGAAATCGCACCGACGATGATCTTGTCTTGGTTCATTGCAAAGTGTCCTGACCTTGGTTGACGAGGCCGCAGTTTCCTGCGGCCCCATCAGGTCTTTGATTATTCGGCGCTTTCGGCTGCTTCTTCGGCGGGAGCCTCGGGCTCGGCAGCGGGGGCGGCGTCACGTGCGGCTTTCTTTTCGGCGCGCTCCTGAGCGGCCTTGCCGGGTGTGCCTTTCTTGAGGTTGGCGCGTTCTTTCTTGGGCAGAACGCCTGCAGCTTCGAGCATGCGAGCAACGCGGTCGGTGGGCTGGGCACCCTTGGACAGCCAGTCCTGAACGCGCTCCATGTCCATCTTGACGCGGTCTTCGCTGTCTTTGGGCAGAAGCGGGTTGTAGGTGCCGAGCTTTTCGATGAAGCGACCGTCGCGTGGCATCCGGCTGTCGGCTGCTACGATGGCATAGTGGGGGCGCTTCTTGGAACCGCCGCGGGCGAGACGAATTTTCATGGCCATGGTGTTTTCTCCTGTGATGGCAATGTGTTGGGCTTGCGAGGCAGGCCCTAAGACTGATGCGTTTCGTGGTGTTTGATGACTTCCTGGATGATGAAGGCCAGGAATTTCTTGGCAAATTCGGGGTCGAGATCGGCCCGCTTTGCAAGGTCGGTCAACCGTGCGATCTGCGCCTCTTCGCGGATCGGATCGGACGGTGGAAGGTCGTGCTCGGCTTTGAGTTTGCCCACCCCTTGGGTGTGCTTGAACCGTTCGGCCAAGGTGAAGACGAGGATAGCATCGAGACGGTCGATGCTTTCGCGGTGTGCCTTGAGAAGTTCGGCGGCGCGGGTCACTGGATCGGTCATTTTGGCCTCCGTTGGGGCGCGATATGGCCTTGGAAAAAGCGTCGGTCTGCCGTCGGTATCGCGGCGGTGTGGTTGATCGTCATGCGGACACCTTTGGGGCCGGATGCCGATAGACGTGGATTTCGCCGGGGTAGTCCGCTTCGGCGCTCGCATCGCGTTGCGCGCCCATCCGCATGGCCACCCGAGCAGAGCGAGTATTGGTCGGGCCGATATAGCTGACCAAGGATGTCAGGCCGAGTTGCTCGCCATGACGGCGGATCGCGGTCGCGGCCTCTGTGGCGATACCTTTGCCTTCGGCTTGCGCCGTCAGCATCCAACCCAACTCGATCTCCGGGTCGCCGTATTCGTGGTTGATCAGCACAAAGCCCAGAAGAGCGTCGTCGCCCTGATCGGTCACTGCCATCAGTCCGATGCCGCGTAGAAGCCAGCCGGCAACCAACTGGCAGAAATCAAGCCAGATATCCTCGTCGTCGAAGGGCTCCCCGTGGTCCCAGCGCGGTGAGCTGTAGATGTCGGCATAGGTGCCGAAATCATCAATTTCCGCTGGGCGCAGGCGAAGGCGCTCGGTTTCGATGACCGGGAACAATGCCAGCGCGGCGCGCGCCCGTTCGGCAAGGGCTCCTGTCATCGGTGTTTCCCAAGGACGGGTCATGACGTCCCCCTTGGGGCGGGGTGCCGATAGACGAGGCAGGGCTGATCGGGCTTTGGCTGCGGCGCGTCGGGATCGAGCACGGCGCCGAGTTTCTCGGCCAGCCGGATCGAACGCGTGTTGGACGGAGCGATATAGCTCACGATTGTGTCCCAGCCGAGCACATCCCATGCATGGGTGATCGCTGCGCGGGCGGCCTCCGTGACGATACCGGTCCCTTCGAGATCGGGCGAGAACAGGAGCCAGCCGATTTCGGTTTCGGGCCAGTCCGCGGGGCACCACGGGCCGACGAGTCCGATCGCGGTGTCGTCGCCGCGTTGGGTGACCGCCCACATTCCGCACCCCAGAATTTCCCAGTGTCCCAACTCACTCGCGAAGGAACGCCAAGCCTGGCCGAGCGTAAGCGGTCCGCCGATCCCGACGGAGCGTTCCGACATCATGAATGCGCCCACCTGTTCCCAATCGCCGGGAGCCGGGCGGCGCAGGACGAGCCGTTGGGTGTGCAGCATATCAGTCATGCGCGACGCTGCACCATTGATTGAGCAAGCAAGACTTCCGGGGCATCGGCAGGGTCATTTCTTTTTCCCAAAGCCGGAGAGGCCGGGCGGCAACTGCATTCCGCCGGGACCGCCGAGGCCGGGCAAACCGCCGGGCATCTTTCCCAGTTGTGCCTGCGCCGCGGCCATGTCTTCGGGAGAGGGGCCACCTTTGCCCATCAATCCTTTCATCGCCTGTTTGAGCATGCCGCCTTTGCCCATCTTGCCCATCTTCTTCATCATGTCGGCCATCTGCCGATGTTGCTTGATGAGCTTGTTCAACTCCGAGACTTCCAGCCCGGACCCTTTGGCGATCCGCTTTTTGCGGCTGGCCTGCAATAGAGCAGGATTTGCCCGCTCTTTCTTGGTCATCGAATTGATCATCGCGATCTGGCGGCGCAGGATGCTGTCGTCAAAGCCGGCGGCGTCCATCTGCTTTTGCATTTTGCCCATGCCGGGCATCATGCCCATCATTCCTTCCATGCCGCCCATCTTGAGCATCTGCTCGAGCTGCATCTTCAGGTCGTTCATATTGAACTGACCCTTCTGGAAGCGGCGCATCATCCGCTCGGCCTGTTCGGCCTCGATGGTTTCCTGCGCCTTTTCGACAAGCGCGACGATGTCGCCCATGCCGAGGATACGGCCCGCGATCCGCTCTGGCTCGAAGGTTTCGAGCGCTTCCATCTTTTCGCCCAAGCCCACAAACCGGATCGGTTTGCCGGTGACTGCCCGCATCGACAGGGCCGCGCCACCGCGCCCGTCGCCGTCCATCCGGGTGAGCACCACGCCTGAGACGCCGATCTTGTCGTCGAATTCCTGCGCCACCTCGACGGCGACCTGTCCGGTGAGGCCGTCGACCACCAGAAGCGTTTCGCGTGGCTTGACCACGTCGCGCACATCGGCGGCCTGCTGGATCAGTTCGGCGTCGATTTGCAGCCGTCCTGCGGTGTCGAGGAAGTAAACGTCGTAACCGCCCATCGCCGCCTGAGTCTTGGCCCGCTTGGCGATGGCGACAGGGTCTTCGCCCTTGACGATCGGCAGAGTGTCGACGCCGATCTGCCGCCCGAGGATCTGAAGCTGCTCCATAGCTGCTGGCCGGTTCACGTCGAGCGAGGCCATGAGCACCCGCTTGCCATCGCGCTCCTTCAGCCGCTTGGCGAGTTTCGCCGTCGTCGTCGTTTTACCCGAGCCTTGTAGGCCGACCATCAGGATCGGCGCAGGCGGGGTGTCGATCTTGAGGTCGCCGGGGTCGCCTTCGCCCTTGAGCGTGTCAACGAGCGCGTCGTGGACGATCTTGACCACCTGTTGCCCGGGCGTGACGGATTTCGTCACGGCCTGACCTGTGGCCTTCTCCTGGACCTTGGCAATGAAATCTCGTGCCACCGGCAGGGACACGTCTGCTTCAAGCAAAGCAACGCGGACTTCCCGCAGCGCCGTCTTCACGTCGTCGTCGGACAGGGCCCCTTGCTTTGTGAGCCGGTCAAAGACGCCAGAGAGGCGTTCGGACAGGTTTTCAAACATCTCGCAGGCTCCTTTGCCGCAACCATTTGGGCCCAAGATAGGGAAGGCCCGTCCAAAATGCCAATCGCCCCCGTGGGCGCATCCGCGCTGACGGGGGGCGATCCTCGGTCAAGCCAAGGACCGGATGGCAAGACGCAATCCGGGTGTTGGCTGCGCTTTACGCCGTTCCGGGCTGCAGAGTCAAGCGGTAGGCCAAGGCGGCAGTGATCCTGTCGCAGCACAGCTGCGTTGGGCGGACCTGAGCCGGTGGCGATATTGACCATGCGATTTCGTAACGCTAATCCTCCGATCGTGGGGCTAATGTTCACTCACGCACATTCTTGGAGACCGTTTTGGAAAACTGGGACGAAGTCCGGACCGCGTTTCATGTCGCCCGAATGGGCACAGTCAGCGGAGCGGCAGAGGCGTTGGGTGTGCACCATGCCACCGTCATCCGTCATATCGACGCGCTCGAGGCGCAGCTGGGGGTCAAGCTGTTTCAGCGGCACCCGCGCGGCTACAATGCCACCGAGGCGGGGCTCGATCTGCTACAGGTCGCTCAGGCGACGGACGATCAGTTCGCGCAATTGGCCGGTCGCATCAAGGGGCAGGGCGAGAGCGTTTCCGGCGAGCTTGTGGTCACGTCGCTCGGTGCGTTTGCCTCGTTGATCACCCCTGTGCTGGCCGATCTGCAAAAAAAGCACGCCGGATTGACGATCAAGTATTTGAACAGCGAGCGACTGTTCCGTCTGGAATATGGCGAGGCCCATGTCGCCGTGCGCACCGGTCCGGTTCCAGAGCAGCCCGACAACGTGGTGCAGCCATTGATGCAGATGCAAAGTCATCTGGTCGCGTCGCAAAGCTATATCGAACGTCATGGGATGCCAAAGGATACGGATGATCTGGTGAACCATTACTTCGTAGGTGTGGATCCCACGGTCAGCCGCGCACCGTTCAACAGTTGGCTTGAAAAGATCGTGCCGTCGGAGCGGATCACATTTCGGACGGACGATACCAATGCCATGTTCGAGGCGGTGATGCACGGCGCAGGCATCGGGTTGGTCGCGACGACCTGGCTCAAGAAGATGCCCGGTTTGACCGAAATCATCCCGCCCAAGCTGGAATGGTGTATTCCAAGCTGGCTGGTGACGCATGTGGATTTGCACCGCACCACGAAAGTGCAGGCCGTATTGGCTGCATTGAAGGCGGCCGCTGTCGACTGGCAGGCATGAACCGTTCTCAGTTGGTTGGCCATCTGTCGATGTTGGCCTTCTCCGGCCTGGTCGCCGGGTCTTTTTCGCTGGGCGCGCGCGTGGCCAACGATATTGCGCCCGACGCGCTGACGGCTGTCCGGTTCTGGCTGGCTGCGCTGGTTTTGGGGGCCGCGGCCGCAGCGGTGGGCGGGCTTCATCGCAGGACGTTTCAGGCACCTTGGCGCTTTGGCATCCTGGGCGGGCTCTTCGTTGCCTATTTCGTGCTGATGTTCGAGGGCTTGAAGACGGCCCCGCCGGTCAGCGCGGCCGCTGTCTTTACGCTGACGCCCTTGATGGCGGCCGGCTTTGGCTGGTTGGTCCTGCGTCAGAAGCTGACGTCGCGGATCGCACTGGCCCTATTCTTTGGTGCCATGGGGGCCGTTTGGGTCATATTCCGAGCAGACCTGAACGCGCTGCTGCAGTTTCGTATCGGCCGGGGAGAGGGCGTCTACTTCATAGGTTGCGCTGCACATGCGCTCTATATCCCGTTGGTCAGAAAGCTGAATCGCGGCGAGGGTGCCATAGAATTCGCCTTCGCGACGACGGTGGCGGGCGCGATCCTTCTGACAGCTTGGGCGTGGCCGAACCTGATGGCGATAGACTGGTCGACGCTGCCGCCCCTCGTCTGGATCACTCTGGCCTATATCGTGCTGATTGCGACGGCGGTGACCTTCGTGTTGCTGCAGATCGGATCGATGCGCCTGCCGTCGGCCAAGGTGATGGCCTATACCTACCTGACACCAAGTTGGGTCATCATGTGGGAGCTGGCTCTGGGCGGGCAAGTGCCGCCACTGTTGGTCATATTGGGGCTTGGGCTGACGCTGACCGCTCTTGGATTGCTGTTGCGTGACGACGGATAGCCGTCAGTCGGGCGAGTGGGTTCCGATTTCACGTTCCAGGAAACGCTCGAATGCATCGAGATCAACGCCTTCCATCTGACCGAAGCCCTGCATCCAGACGCTTGCCTCCCGGAGGGCGTCGGGCTCCAGCTTGCACCACTTCACCCGCCCCCGCTTTTCCTGACTGATCAAGCCAGCATCCGCCAGGACGCCGAGGTGCTTTGATATCGCTGCCAGTGACATCGAGAACGGCTCTGCCACATCGGTGACGGCCATGTCGTCCTCGAGCAGCATCGCAAGGATCTGCCGCCGTGTCGGATCGGCGAGAGCGGCGAATACCATGTCAAGCGATGCAGTCATACTTCGTGCATAGCCGAGGCTTCGAATGCGGACCAGAACTCAAATCGGATCTGACATGGCTCGTGCCTCGGGAGGCCGGGCGAGTGCGGCGGACCCGGATCGGATGATGCACCGTGCCAAGACCCTGCGATCTGGTCAGCGCTTGTCGATACTCAACCCCGAGGTTGAACATCGAATATGGGTCTCGACCGGCACAAAGCCGGTGTTCCGCGCGGATTCACCACTTCGGTGGAATTCATAAATTTATTAATTTTCAATGTGTTATGCGGGTCTTGTGTCCGCCTTCCTGCCGCTTGACTCTGACGGGCCAGCGCCCTAGCAACATGCAAGACTTTGAAGGGGAATGTCACACCATGTCGGACCCGACCGAAGGCAACGAAGTCGAGCGTCTCAGGGCGTTGGAACGACGGATTGCCGAGGCGAAAGGGTTGGGCGATGCTGTCTCTCATTCGGAGAAGGACTATTCGCAAGCCCAACTTGCGTGGCGGATGGTGATAGAGCTTGTAGCCGGTCTCTTGATCGGTTTCGGCATCGGATACGGGTTGGATTCCCTGTTTGGAACCATGCCGATCTTTCTGGTGCTTTTCATATTTCTGGGCCTCGCGGCTGGTGTCAGAACCATGATGCGATCGGCTCAGGAGGTGCAAAGAAAGCAGCTGGCCAAGTCGGCTGGCGAGCAAGGAGACGACTCAGGTGGCTGACGAAGCACATGGCGACGAAGGCGGTTTGGTATTCCACCCGCTGGATCAGTTCATCATCAAGCCGTTGTTCGGTGACGGCCCGATTCATTGGTACACAGTGACCAACTCGACCTTGTGGATGGCGATTGCGGTGCTTTGCATCGTGTTGCTGCTGGTAACCGGCACCCGCAAGCGTCAGATGGTTCCAGGCCGGACCCAATCCGTGGCAGAGCTGCTCTATGGCTTTGTCTACAAGATGGTCGAGGATGTGACCGGTAAGGAAGGGGCCAAGTATTTCCCCTACATCCTGACGGTCTTTCTGTTCATTCTGTTCGCCAACTATCTGGCTTTGCTGCCGATGTCGTTCAGCCCCACCTCGCAGTTCGCGGTCACGGCCGTTCTGGGTGTCGGTGTCTTCGTCATCGTGACGGTTCTCGGGTTTGTCCTGAACGGCCCTGCGTTCCTTGCGCTGTTCTGGATGAAGGATGCGCCTCTGGTGCTTCGCCCTGTCATCGCGCTGATCGAGCTGATCTCTTACTTCGTCCGGCCGCTGAGCCATTCCATTCGTCTGGCGGGCAACATCATGGCCGGTCACGCCGTTTTGAAGGTGTTCGCAGGCTTTGCCGCGATTGCCGCCATCAGCCCGGTCTCGATCCTCGCGATCGTCGCAATCTATGGTCTGGAGGTCCTTGTGGCCGGTATTCAGGCCTACGTGTTCACCATCCTGACGTGTGTCTACCTCAAGGACGCGCTTCACCCGTCTCACTAATCATTGGGGCGTGACATCACGCACCTTACGAATACTTCCAACTCAAGGAGAAATGTTATGGAAGGCGATATCGCACAAATGGGTCAGTTCGTCGGTGCCGGCATGGCCGCTATCGGTTCGGGCGCTGCTGCAATCGGCGTTGGCCACGTGGCTGGTAACTATCTGGCAGGCGCTCTGCGCAACCCATCTGCCGCCGCATCGCAGACCGCGACCCTGTTCATCGGTCTGGCATTCGCAGAAGCATTGGGCATCTTTGCATTCCTCGTCGCTCTGCTCCTGATGTTCGCCGTCTAAGGCAAACTCGATCATCCTTGAGGCCGGGCGGCGCGACACGCGCCGTTCGGTGTAAATGAAGGTTTCGAGGGACGTCATGGCAACAGAAACAGTCGCGGAAGAAGTCGAAGCGGGTATGCCGCAACTCGACTTTTCGACCTACCCAAACCAGGTCTTCTGGTTGGTAGTGACCCTGATTGTAATCTATCTGGTCCTGTCTCGGATCGCATTGCCCCGCATTGGTGCTGTGCTGGCCGAACGTGCCGGAACGATTACAAACGATATTGGCGCAGCAGAAGAGCTGAAGGCCAAGGCTGATGCCGCGGAGGCTGCCTACGAGAAGGCGCTGGTCGACGCGCGCACCGAAGCCAACCGCATCGTGGCCGAGACCAAGGCCGAAATTCAGGCCGAACTCGATGTCGAGCTGCAGAAGGCGGATGCCGAGATTGCTGCTCGTACAGCCGAGAGCGAAAAGGCGATCAGCGAGATCCGCGCCTCAGCCGTGGAAAGCGTCTCTGCCGTCGCCAAGGACACAGCCGCTGAGATCGTCCGCGTGTTTGGCGGTTCGGTTGATCAGGCCGCGGTGGACGCCGCTGTTGAGGCTCAGATCAAGGGGGGAGCGGCATGAGACATCTGAAGGCTCCCATCGCCGCTTTGGCGGCACTGAGCGCAAGTCCCGCGCTGGCAGCGGGCGACGTGTTCTTCTCGCTCAAGAATACCGATTTCGTGGTTTCGATCGCGTTCTTGGTCTTTGTCGGCATTCTGCTGTACTTCAAGGTTCCGTCCCTGGTGGGTGGAATGTTGGACAAGCGCGCCGAGGGCATCAAATCCGAGTTGGATGAGGCTCGCGGGTTGCGCGAAGAAGCGCAGGCTCTGCTCGCCTCCTTCGAGCGCAAGCAGAAGGACGTGCAAGACCAAGCGGACCGGATCGTCGCCAATGCGCGTGACGAGGCGGCTCGCGCCGCTGAACAGGCCAAGGTCGATATCCGCACGTCAGTCGATCGTCGTATGAAGGCTGCCGAAGAGCAGATCGCGAGCGCTCAATCGGCAGCGGTTAAAGATGTTCGGGATCGTGCCGTCACGGCAGCCATCGCCGCTGCGCAAAACGTGATTGCTTCGCAGATGTCGGCGTCTGACGCGAATGCTCTGATCGACGATGCTATCGCACAGGTAGAGGCCAAGCTGCACTAATCCTGCGGATTGGAACTTCATGTCACTTACAAGAAGGGCCCGGCTGTGAAGTCGGGCCCTTCTTGCTTTTTTCGAGCTGATTCCGTTCGCCGGATATGACTATCTCGATACAAGCGTCTCGAACCGTTTCAGAGCAATTGCTTCGTTCCTCTCTGTCGTTTGCTGGTCGCTAAGCGCCTGTTTGACGTAATCCATATGCGCCGCCACGGCCGAGCTTGCGGCCTCGGCGTCTCGGGCTTGAATGGCGTGATTGATGGCCCTGTGTTGATCCAAGAGCATGGAACGCGTCGTCCGTTGCTTGAACATCACCTGTCTGTTGTAGAACACGCCTTCCTGAAGCAGATCGTACATTGAACGCATCATATGCAGCATGATGACGTTGTGGCTGGCTTCGATGATCGACAGGTGGAATTCAGCATCTAGGCGCGCCTCGTCGACAGGGGATCGCTTGGTATGCGCGGCTTCCATCTGGCGGAACAGGCTATTGATCACCTTGAGATCCGTTGCAGATCCGAATTTGGCCGCACGTGCCGCGGCGAGGCCCTCCATATCGCGCCTGAACGAGATATAGTCGAACACCGCCTCGTCATGGCTGGCAAAGAGCTTGATCAGGGCTGGTGAGAAAGCGGACCCCAGAACATCCGCCACGAAGACCCCGGCGCCGGCTTTGCTGGTGAGCAGCCCGCGTTCCTGCAGATCGGCAAGCGCCTCGCGGAGCGACGGTCGCGACACGCCCAGCCGTTCCGAAAGCTCCCTTTCGGACGGGAGCCTCTCGCCCGGCTGCAGAATGCCCCGAAGGATCAATCCTTCGATCTGGCGGATAACGCTGTGAGACAGTTTCTCGGGCTGGACTTTTTCGAACGGCATTGGGGCCTCTTGTTCGGTTTGGTCAAATCATATGACCAATCGACCAAGCTGCCAAGCAATCGTCGCCTTCATTCAAAAAGGGCCACCTGTCTGTGCAGACAGGTGGCCCTTCGCTCGGTCTAGCGCCGATTAGTTCGGCGTGATGATGATCTCGACGCGACGGTTCTTGGCGCGACCTTCGGAATCGAGGTTCGACGCGATCGGCTGATCTTCGCCGCGGCCGATCGAAACGACGCGCGACGGCGAGACGCCGGCGCTCAGCAGGACCGAAGACACGGCCTGTGCGCGACGCTGGCTCAAATCGAGGTTGTAGGCCGAGGAGCCCGTGTTGTCCGTGTGACCGATCACATTGACGGTGGTGTCGGGATAGTTGTTCAGGCTGGCGGCAACGGCGCGCAGATCCGATTGCAGGGCACCCGTGAGGGTGGCGCTGTCCACAGCAAAGAGAATATCCTGTGGCAAGGTCACGACGAGGTTGGAGCCGTTGTTGACGATACCGACGTTGTTGCCCAATTGCTGGCGGAGTTCGGCTTCCTGACGGTCAAGAATGTTGCCGCCGATCGCACCGGCGCCGCCGAGGACGGCCGCCCCGATTGCCGCGTTGCGAATCCGTTCATCGGTGCTGTCTCCGGATAGGGCGCCCACGACACCACCGATCACGGCGCCACCGATGGCGCCTGTCTGGGTATTTGTTGTTGTCTGGCCGGGCAGGGGTGCTTGGCACGCGCTAAGCGCCAGAACGGAGGCCGCAGCTGCGGCAAGCGAAAATTTGGTCATGGTCATTTTGTCATTATCCATCATTCTGAGCGCAGGGCTGGGGCCTGCGTCTATGAGAAACTTATCGGCTGTTTCGCCGTGATATCCAATATCAGTTTGCAGATAGGCATTGTTCCGCCCGATTTCGAGCGATTACGCCTCGGCAACGGCGCTTTCATAGGCCAGCATCGCGCGTTTGACCGGAATCCCCCAATGGTAGCCGCCCAACCCGCCGGATTTCCGGAGTGCTCGGTGACAAGGGATGACCCAACTCACCGGGTTGCGCCCAACCGCGGTGCCCACGGCCCGGACCGCTTTGGGATTGCCGATGGCTCCGGCAATTTCCGAATACGTCGTCACGTGGCCGGAGGGGATTGCTAGCAGCGCCTCCCACACCTTGATCTGAAACGGTGCACCGATGAGGTAGATCGGCGTTTCCGCCGCCTCCTTCGCACTGCCGAATGCCGATTCGACCCAAGAACGCAGCATTTCCGGATCCTCCCGAAACTGTGCTTTCGGCCAACGCCCGGTCAGGTCTGCCATGGCGTGATCTCGGCCGGTATCGGATTCGAAACCGATGCCGCAGATGCCTTTTTCGGTTCCCATGACGAGCGCCGGTCCAAAGGGACTGGCAAACCAACCCCAACCAATCCGGAGCCCTTCTCCCTGCCGTGCAAACTCGCCCGGGCTCATCGCTTCCCATCGGACGAAAAGGTCATGAAGACGGCCGCTGCCCGACAGACCGACGGCGTCCGCGGTTGCCAGGGTTGTGAAGCGTTCCTGTAAGAGTGACCGGGCATGATCGAGCGTCAGGTACTGCTGATACCGCTTGGGTGAAACCCCGACCCATTGCGAAAACAGTCTTTGAAAATGCGCGGGCGACATGTTCATGGCCTGAGCCAGCCCATCAAGGCTGAGCGGTTTGTCGGTCCGTTCATCGATCAGGTCGATGGCGCGCCGCATCACATGATAATGATAGGTGAGTTCGTGTTCCATGGAGCCAATCTAGGCTCCGCAAGACCGTCAGGCGACCCGGATATTGCGCATCTGTCGCACTTGCCCAGCCGCGCTGAGGCGGGCATACCGAAACCAATGGCAAAACAGCTTTCATACGGCGCGATGCGCGAGGCCTTCACCCGGTTCCAAACCGCCGAGCCAGAGCCGAAGGGCGAGTTGGAACACGTCAATGTCTTTACCCTCGTCGTGGCAGTTGCCCTAAGCGCGCAAGCCACCGATGCCGGGGTGAACAAAGCAACCCGCGGTCTGTTCGCCGTGGCCGATACACCGGAGAAGATGGTCGCCTTGGGTGAAGAAGGCGTCATCGAGCACATCAAGACCATCGGGCTGTTTCGCAACAAGGCCAAGAACGTCATCAAACTGAGCCAGATGCTGATTGACGACTACGGAGGCGAGGTCCCCAATTCGCGGGCCGCCCTACAGAGTTTGCCCGGTGTTGGCCGCAAAACCGCCAATGTTGTCCTGAATATGTGGTGGCGTCAGCCGGCACAGGCGGTCGACACCCATATATTCCGCGTCGGCAATCGCTCCGGGATCGCACCGGGCAAGGACGTCGATGCGGTCGAACGCGCCATCGAGGACAACGTGCCAGCCGATTTCCAGCTTCATGCACATCACTGGTTGATCCTGCATGGCCGCTACATTTGTGTGGCCCGCAAACCAAAGTGCGGTGCCTGTGTGATCAAAGACATTTGTCAGTATGAGGACAAGACTGAATGAAAAAATTTCAAATCGTTGGCATTGGCAACGCAATGGTCGATGTGTTGGCCCGCGCCGATGAAGATTTTCTCGGCGAAGCCGGAATCGAGAAGGGGATCATGCAGCTGATCGATATGGATCGCGCCGTCGATCTTTATAGCAGGATCGGACCTGCCAAGGAAATCAGCGGCGGTTCCGCAGCGAATACGATCGCAGGCATCGCGCATCTGGGTGGCAAGACGGCCTATGTCGGCAAGGTCAAGGACGATCAGTTGGGCGCGATCTTTGCCCATGACCTGCGCGCGCAGGGGGCGGTCTATGAGACCCGGATGGCACCCAAGGATGCGCCGCAAGAGACCGGGCGCTGCATCGTGCTGGTGACCCCGGATGGCGAACGGTCGATGAACACGTATCTCGGCGTCACTGAATTCCTCGAACCGTCAGACATTGACCCCGCCATGATGGCCGAGGCCGACTGGATCTACCTTGAGGGTTATCGATTTGACGGACCCGAAAGCCACGCTGCATTCGCCAAGGCGATCGAGGCCTGCAAGGGCGCTGGTGGACGGGTGTCGTTGACCCTCTCTGATCCGTTCTGTGTCAGCCGACACAAGGACGCCTTTCGGGCCATGATCCAGTCCGACGTCGACCTGCTGTTCTGCAACCGATCCGAGCTTATGGCGATGTATGGCGGTGATTTCGAAACCGCGCTCGCCACGGCAGCCTCTGAACTTGAGATCCTGGCCTGCACGGACAGTGAGAACGGCGCTCATATCCTGTCGGGTGGCGAGCGCTGGCACGCCCCTGCGGTGCCGACGGACATCGTGGATGCGACCGGGGCAGGGGATCTGTTCGCCGGTGCCTTCCTTTGGGCTTTGGCCGAAGGTCACGATCTTGAAACCTGCGGTCGGATGGGATGTGTCGCTGCATCCGAGGTGATCAGCCATATCGGAGCGCGCCCAGAGGCCGATCTCAAGGCGCTTTTCACAAAGCACGATCTGATCTAGCGACGGCGTCTCAGGGCCGGGCGATTGTCCGGCCCGACCACTATGGAACGGTGCTGAGCCACAGTCGATCGATCCGGTCTATCACGTCGGTATCGAAGCGATCCTCTTCTTTCCAGTATTTGCCTGACGGGACCATGTAGCCTGCATCGGCTTCTGCTGTCAGAGCCGCATCAACGGCATCGGCCAGCTGGGTGCCGGGTGTCATGTCGCGCAGGCGATCCGGCGAGCTTCGCGGATAGACGAGACGGCTCTCATCCCGAGAGAGATTGACCATCGCGCAACCCTGCCGCGCCGCCAGCGCCATTACCCGCGCCGATTTCGCTTCGAGCGAACGCAGGGTCACGTCGACGCGCAGAGGATCGGGCTCGCCCTTTCCATAGAAGTGGGTTTGCTCGTCTTTTGGATAGACCATGTCGCAGCCCAAGCAGGCGATGACAGTGGGTCTTAACGCATGCAGCGCCCAATAAGCCGCTGTAAACGCCATGGTGCCACCGGCATAGACAAAGCCGCCGAAGTCGTTTTGCGCGGGGACGTAGTCCTTAGATGTGACAACCATCTGATGAGTTTGGATTGTGCTCGGCTGCCGATCGGGCGGGAAGTCATCGGGGTGGATCAGGAAATCCCAATCGGGCCGGACCGCCCATGCATTGTTGATCGACACAATGTGATCGAAATCGTCTCGAAGCCAGTCACGGCAGGCGACGACATTGGGGCCGCTGCCGAGCAGGAGGACAATGGACATGATCGGCGCTCTTTCTAAACCGCTTGCGGCCGTAAGGTAGCGCGAGAGCACCCGGTTCCCATGGCAATTTCGCGGTTTTAACGAAGTTCCTTGCGGATCATCAACTTGAGGCCTGACCACGTCGCATCAACGGCGCAAACCTTGACGTCGACGAGGCCCATTGGAAGGCAAATGCTTCGGATCGTGTCCTCGGTTATGTCCGTCGGCACCTTGCTCGTCCTCTTGGGCCATGAGACCCAGATCATTCCGTTGCGATCGATCAACTGCAGAGCGTTTTGAAGTTCGGCACTCAGAACGGTCGCTTCGGTGACGAACAAGTGGACGAAAGTGGTGCCTTCCGCCAGTTGCCCCCACACCACGTCTGGCGCAGCGCCGAGCAGCGTTTCGTATCCCTCGGGTGCATTGTGAACCGCGCAGGTCATTCCGTCCTTCAGCCCCAGCTTCTTCCAGAGCGGCGTTCCGGAATAGCCCGCCATCAGTCGCCCAACTTGGCGTGGACTTCTGCCAGATCAATCTCGCCCGTCGGCATCTTGTTGGCGGGGTTCTCGAAATCGTATTTGAAAAGCTGGAAGTCGCGTTTGTACATTTCGTAGACAAGATGCATCGACAGATCGTCGAAGTAATCCTCGACCGGATGCGCACGCTTCGGTCCGTGCCCTTCACTTTCGTTGAAGCGTGGGATGTCCTTCAAATCAATGGGAAACTGGGTCTTGATGTTGTCGAGCACGGATTGCATTCCGGGATCGAACTTCTCGGTCCAGAAGATGTTGTCATAGCGGCCGCCGTTGACCACGAAGGTTGAAATATGACCAGACATGGCGGACCAGTGGATGTCGGGTTCCATCGGCTTGCGGAACCGCACGGTATCCCGCGCAAAGAGCAGGAAGCGTCGGAACGACTTGATCTGGTCGAATTGAAAATTGTCCTCGGGGCTGCCGACCTCGATGCCATATTTCTGGATCAAGAGGGGAACGAGGTTGCCGCGATATCGCCTGCCGTTGCGCTGAATGCCGCAGATCTTATCGAAGAAGGAGCTCAGAATGCGGGTGTAGGGGTTTCGCACACAGGTAAAGGCATAGGACCGGTGCTCCTTCACGTTCGACGTAATCAGCTTTTGGCTGCCCTCGTTGGCCCACTTGTGGAGGCCGTCGGTCGCATCGTGGATGTCGCCGTCGAAGAATTCGCCGTGATCCGAGAAGTACATGATCTGGCCAATGGTCGAACAGGCGCATTTCGGCACCACGCGATACACAACGCTCTCAGTTTCGGTCATCCAAGTGCCTGGAAAACCCATGCCCGTGCCTCCAAAATTGCTCCGCGCCCCGGCTATTCGGGGTCTTGTGACGGCTTTTGCCGGAAAAAAGCAAACAAACACTGTTTATTCAACGGCTGTTCACGTTATCAAGTGTAAACAATCCAAACCTTTTGGGCAGCAAGGTTTCCAAATTGGCAAAAATTGCCTTCATTCTTCTGTGTCATAAAGACCCTGATGCCATCATCTTACAGGCTCAGCAGCTTACCGCTGTCGGGGACTGCATCTCGATCCACTACGACGCCCGAGCCCCGAAAGAGGGATATGACCGGATCAGGCGTGAGTTTGCCGACAATCCCAATGTGACCTTTGCCCGTCGGCGGATCAAATGCGGTTGGGGTGAGTGGAGCCTTGTCCAAGCAACGCTGTATGCCGTGGAGGCGGCCGTGAAGGCCTTTCCGCGTGCGACCCATTTCTACATGGTCTCGGGCGACTGCATGGCGATAAAGTCCGCGGCCTATGCCCACCGGTTCCTCGATGACGACGATGTCGATTATATCGAGAGCGTCGATTTCTTCGAGGGCGACTGGATCAAGACGGGCATGAAAGAAGAGCGGTTGATTTACCGTCACTTCTTTAACGAGCGGACGCAGAAACGGATCTTCTATTGGAGTTTCTGGACCCAGCGTAAGCTGGGCCTGACCCGGGCAGTGCCGTCCGACTTACAAATCATGATCGGGAGCCAATGGTGGTGCCTCCGGCGGCGCACCATCGAGGCGATCCTCGATCTCTTGGCCAAGAGGCGGGACATCGTGCGGTTTTTCCGAACGACCTGGATCCCCGACGAAACCTTCTTCCAGACCTTGGTGCGCCACCTCGTCCCCGAGAGTGAGATCCGCAATCGCACTCTCACCTTCCTGATGTTCACCGACTATGGAATGCCGGTCACCTTCTACAACGACCATTTCGACCTGCTATTGGGGCAGGATTTCCTGTTCGCCCGAAAGATCAGTCCCGATGCAAAAGAACTGAAGAAGAGGTTGGGGCGGCTATACGCGTCTGGCCGAGATGACTTCAAAGTATCGAACGAGGGTCGAAACCTATTCAGCTTCCTGACGGGGAGGGGGCGCATCGGGCGTCGGTTTGCTCCGCGCTTCTGGGAGACCGAGACCAGCCTAGGGCGTGAGCGTGAACTTTTGATCGTCGCCTGCAAGAAATGGCATGTCGCGAAACGTCTGGTGGGGTCGATCAAGCATTCGACGAATATTCCGTCGATTGATTATCTCTTCAACGAGGAAAGCACCGCGCTGCCCGATCTGGGAGGCATTCAGACGACGATTGCAAAGCGCCATCGCCATAGGCGTGCGCTCATGCGGATGTTGTTTGACTACTACGAGACGGATCGCTTGCTCATTTGCCTCGACACGGCATCCATCGACCTGATGCAGGACTTTTTCTCGGACCGCTCGACCGTCAGGCTATTGGAGATCGAGTGCGAGTTTTCCGACGAATACCTGATAGGCCATGCGCAGCGGGTCGGCCTTGCAGGGGAGATGACCGGTCGAGAGACATTGCAGCAGCTCTTGCCGACGATCCGCTATGACGTGGTGTTCGAAAGCGATCAGATCAGGGATGCGCATTTTGCCAATCATCTGAGAATTCGCCAGACGGCGTCGGTGGAAGAGAATATCCCACCGGTGTCGGAGTTTCTGAGTGTGGGCGAAGACGTCGCCCGCACCATCGTCGAAACCCCCTACCTGTTCTCTGACTGAGGTGCCAAATGGACTTCGATTACGATCCTGAAAACCTGTTTGCCAAGATTTTGCGGGGAGAGATTCCCAACAAGACTGTGTTGGAGACGGATCACGCCTTGGCGTTTCACGACATCGCGCCACAGGCACCGATCCACGTTCTCGTGGTGCCGAAAGGTCCATATGTCAGTCTGGATCATTTCGCTCGCGATGCGAGCGCCGAGGAACAGGTCGGGTTCCTGTCGGCGGTGTCTCAGGTTTGCGAGATCCTTGGTGTGGAGGCAGGGTTCAGGGCCATCGCAAACAGTCGAGAACACGGCATGCAGGAAGTGCCGCATTTCCATCTGCACATCCTGGCCGGCCGCCGCATTGGACCGCTGGTGGTGCCGCAGAGCTGATCCAATCGCGCGCTACCGCGCAGTGGTGTCGCGCCCGTGTGTTTGCGCGATGCAACTCGTTTCGGAGTGGCTGTCTTGTCGGCCAGCTGCCTCCGGCGGGAGTTTGCTGGCCAAGATGAAGGCTAGCGCGAGCTCGTGATGGAGAGGAAGACGTCCTCGAGGTCGGCCTCTTCGCTGCGCACGTCTTGAATGCCGATGCCTTTGCTCCGGATAGCGTCCAGCACCGCGTCGGCGCTGAGTTTGCTGTTGTCATAGGCGAAGGCGAGAGTGCCGCCCGGCTTTGCTGTGCAGGTGATGCCGTCGGGCATCTCCGGCGCCGTGGTTTCGCTTGTCGGTGTGACGATCAGGGTCTTGCCGCTGATCCGTCCAAGCAAATTGGCCGTGCTGTCGCGCGTCACCAATTGCCCATGGTTGATGATTGCAATCTCGTCGCACATTTCTTGTGCTTCTTCGAGGTAGTGGGTGGTGAGGATGATGGTCATGCCACGCTCTTCATTCAGCCGCCGCACATTGGCCCAAAGCATGTTGCGCAATTCGATGTCCACGCCGGCGGTTGGCTCGTCCAAGACCAGAATTCGCGGATTGTGGACCAGTGCCTTGCCCAAGAGCAGCCTGCGCCGCATACCCCCGGAGAGTGAGCGTGCATAGGCGTCGGCCTTGTCGGTGAGCCCGATCAGTTCGAGGATCTCGTCTGTCTTGCGTTGTGATTTCGGCACGCCGTAGAGCCCGGCCTGGACGTTCAGCGCACCGCGTGGCGTGAAGAAGGGGTCGAGCACGAGTTCCTGTGGCATGACGCCGATGGCCGCCCGGCTCTGTCTGGGGTTCACGTCTTGGTCGAAGCCCCAAATTCTGACGCTTCCGGCCGTTTTGACGACCAGACCTGCGAGAATGTTGATCATCGTGGATTTACCGGCCCCGTTTGGCCCGAGAAGTCCAAAGATCGCACCCTGCGGAATGGCCAGATCGACGCCTTTGAGAGCCTCCTTGGCAGGGCTCTTGCCCGTGGCTTTGTAGGTTTTGGTCAGCCCGGTGATTTCGATGGCGTTACGGGTCATGAGTGTGCCTTCTTTTGCCAGCTCCTGTCCAATCGCGGCTTGCGGGGACGGGTGGGTGCGGTAGTATGTGAACCGATCTAGGCTGGCGATTGGCCGGCCGCAACCAGATAGGCCTGCCTTATGTCGATCCCTGCCCCTGAGACCAAGATTGTGACCGCATGGCGTGTGGCATGTGATGGCGGTGAGGGGGCTTTGGGGCACCCTCGCGTCTGGCTTTCGATTCCGCGGGACAAGGGCTGGGTCGAATGCGGCTATTGCGATGCCCGCTATGTGCACGAAACGGCAAAGGATGCGGCGGAGTAGCTTTACCTGCCTGCCATCAATGGGCTTGGTGAAGCGACGTTGACGCTTACTCTTGTGGGAGCCGCATGGGGTGGCACTACGCCTTTGGTCGTGCGAGTTTACAGTCGAACAGTGTATGGGGCAGCCTGCAAATGGATACTAAATTTGGCAAAGGGTGCCATCTGCATCTGATTGACGGCTCGGCCTTCATCTTTCGCGCTTATCATGCCCTGCCGCCGCTCACCCGCAAATCCGACGGTTTGCCGGTTGGGGCCGTTTCCGGCTTTTGCAACATGTTGCAGCGCTATGTGGAAGGAAACAACGGCGCAGATGCCGCGACCCATGTCGCCGTGATCTTCGACAAGGGAAGCCACACGTTTCGCAACGACCTATATGATCTATACAAGGCAAACCGCGAGGCGATGCCCGAAGACCTGCGCCCTCAGATTCCCTTGACCCGGAAGGCGACCGAAGCGTTCAACATCGCCTGCAAGGAACTAGAGGGATTTGAGGCCGACGATATCATCGCCACCCTGTCGTGCATGGCGCGTGAGGCAGGTGGCCGCGTCACGATCGTATCGTCTGACAAGGATTTGATGCAGTTGGTCGGCGATGGCGTCGAGATGCTCGATCCGATGAAGAACAAGCGTATCGACCGTGACGGCGTGATCGAGAAGTTTGGTGTGGGTCCGGAACGGGTGGTCGATGTGCAGGCGCTTGCCGGAGATTCGGTCGACAACGTACCGGGTGCACCGGGGATCGGGATCAAGACCGCCGCCCTGCTGATCAACGAATATGGTGACCTAGAGAGCCTGCTGGACCGAGCGGGTGAGATCAAGCAGCCCAAGCGCCGCGAGACCCTGATCGAAAAGCGAGCCCAGATCGAGATGTCCAAACGGTTGGTTCAGCTCGACTGCGACATGGATTTGGACTTCACGCTCGAAGACCTGGAAGTGCGCGATCCGGAGCCGGATGTATTGCTCGGCTTTCTCAGCGAAATGGAGTTTCGCACGATCACGCAGCGTATTGCGGCCAAATTGGGGACAGAGCCTCCGGTTATCGCCGAGCCGGCTGCGGAGGCTGCCGCTGACGAGGTCGAGGCGGTGCCATTCGACGCCGACAAATATGAATGTGTTTCTGACGCTTCGGCGCTTCAGGTGTGGATAGACCGCATAGTGCAGGCTGGCTACGTCGCCGTCGACACGGAAACGACGAGCCTCGACGAAATGCGCGCGGATATCGTCGGTATTTCGCTGTGCGTGGAACCGGGGCAGGCTTGCTACATTCCCATCGCGCACAAGGCATCTCGCGGGGATGATTTGTTCGGATCGGATGACTTGGCCGAGGGGCAGATGGACCGCGACGAGGTTCTTGGGATGCTGCGTCCTCTCCTCGAGGACCCTTCCGTGCTCAAGATCGGGCAGAACATGAAATACGACGCCAAGATCTTTGCGCTCTTGGGTGTCGATGTGGCGCCGATCGACGATACGATGCTCATGAGCTATGCGATGCATGGTGGCTTGCACAACCATGGCATGGACGGATTGAGCGAGCGGTATCTGTCGCATAAACCGATTGAAATCAAAAGCCTGCTGGGAACTGGGAAAGCTGCTGTCACATTTGATCGGGTGCCTGTGGACGATGCGGTCAAATACGCTGCAGAAGATGCCGACATCACTCTGCGCCTCTGGCAGGCATTCAAGCCCAAGCTGCACCGCGTCGGTGTAACGACCGTCTATGAGACCTTGGAGAGGCCATTGGTGCCTGTCCTCGCGCGTATGGAAATGGCAGGGATCAAGGTCGACCGTGACACTCTGAGCAGGATGTCAAACGCCTTCGCCCAAAAAATGGCAGGGTTGGAAGCGGAGATCCATGAACTCGCCGGCCGATCCTTCAATGTCGGTTCGCCCAAGCAATTGGGCGAGATCATGTTCGATGAGATGGGCCTGACATTGCCGGACGGCAAGAAGCCATCGACCGGCAAGACCGGGGCCTATTCCACAGGCGCGGACGTTCTGGAGGATCTGGCGACGATCCACGACTTGCCGCGGCGGATTCTGGATTGGCGGCAACTTTCCAAGCTCAAATCTACCTACACAGATGCGCTGCAGGAACATATCAATCCCGATACGGGGCGCGTCCACACCTCATACTCGATTGCCGGAGCGAACACTGGCCGGCTCGCGTCCACCGACCCCAATCTGCAGAACATTCCGGTGCGGTCCGAAGAGGGCCGTCGCATCCGAGAGGCCTTTGTGGCCGATGATGGAAAAGTGCTGGTGTCGCTCGACTATTCCCAAATCGAGTTGCGGATCCTAGCACATGTCGCTGGGATTCCGGCGCTCAAGCAAGCGTTTGTCGATGGCGTCGACATTCACGCCATGACCGCGTCCGAGATGTTCGATGTGCCATTGGACGAGATGACCCCGGAGGTCCGGCGTCAGGCCAAGGCGATCAACTTTGGCGTGATCTACGGAATTTCGGGGTTTGGACTCGCCCGCAACCTGCGGATCCCGCGGGATCAGGCACAGGGGTTCATCGACCGCTATTTCGAACGGTTCCCGGGAATTCGCGCCTACATGGATGACACCGTCGCCTTTGCCAAAGAGCATGGCTATGTCCAGACTCTATTCGGCCGGAAAATCCACACCCCGGAGATCAATTCAAAGGGGCCGACTGCCGGGTTTGCAAAGCGGGCGGCAATCAATGCGCCAATTCAGGGCACTGCGGCAGATGTCATCCGCCGGGCGATGACGCGGATGGACACCGCCATAGAACGTATTCCTGCGCGAATGCTCTTGCAGGTTCACGACGAACTCCTGTTCGAGGTCGATGCCGAAGCGGCTGACGATCTGATAGAGGTGGCTCGCAATGTGATGGAAGGGGCGGCCGATCCTGCCGTGAAGCTCGATGTGCATTTGGCTGTCGACGGGGGGCAGGGCGCGACTTGGGCTGAGGCCCACTAGTGCCCGCTGTTTTCAACGTCGTAAAAGCCGCTTGCAGTCGCACAGCGTAGCTAGTGGACGGCAAGGTGGGCTGCCCCACCTTGCCTGAACCGCCTTAGTTTACAGGCTGACTTTCAACCAAATTGGCAGAAGTGCTCTGCGACTTGGCGATTTCGATCCGGCGCGGTTTCAGCGCTTCCGGGACTTCGCGGACCAGATCGATGTGCAGCATTCCGTTCTCGTGGCTGGCACCGGTGACGCGCACGTGGTCGGCGAGATGGAACCGACGCTCGAATGCGCGGGTGGCGATACCGCGATGCAGATAGCGGGTTTCGCCGTCGGTTTCAGGCTTGCGGGCGGCGACGAGCAGAGCGTGTTCCCGCACTTCGACGTTCAGGTCCGTGTCGGAAAATCCCGCAACTGCAATCGAAATACGCCAACCGTCGTCGGACGTTTTCTCGATGTTGTAGGGGGGATAGTTCGTTTGACTGCCTTCATTGGTCATCACGCGGTCCATCAGATCAGCGATCTGGTCAAAACCGACAGTGGCACGATGAAGCGGGGCAAAGTCATAGGTTCGCATGGGGTTATCCTCCATTGAGCGACAACAAGTTGAGCCTTCCAGATGGACAGGCAACGGTTTCACAGGGCCCGATTGGCACCCTGTGAGCAAGATTTAGAAAGCGATGGGTGCCGTTTCAAGACCCCTAGGGCCGAACAAATTTCGCTCCGGTCTCGGCGCGTTCGCCGCCACCCAAGACCCGAACCCGGGGGGCCGCATCTTGAAAGACACCGCCACCGGCGGCAAGGCTGGCCCGCAATTCCGCAAGCGGTTCGTCCAGTGACGTGCCGAGCGCCACGCGTTGTCCATCGAGTTCCGCTTTGGCCGAAACGACGGAAACGATGCGCGCCACACCGCCCTCAATCACAAAGATCGGCGCCCCGGAGGAACCGAAATCGACATCGCAGGAGAGAACCAGCACTCCTTCTGCCTGACCCAAGACGCCGCACACTTCTTGTAGCGAGGGCGCATCTGCGCGGTCGTGGGCATATGAGACAATTCCGACTTCCATGCCACGTTGCAGATTCCGAACGGTTTCGAATGGCTGGATCTGGTTGAGCCGAATGGGTTGGCTCAGTTCCAGTAGAGCGACGTCCTGACGGGTCGTTTGTGTCGAAGAGTGAATATCGAACACGTAGCCCTCGGGCGTCACGGCCCGTCGGACATCCCTGTAGGCTTCGGCGCGACCATTGCGCAGCCCGGCCTGAAACTCGATCCGACCGGGATCGACCCGCTCTCCGGTCGATCGGTCAAACAGGCAATGTGCAGCGGTCAAGACCAGATTGGGGGCGATCAATGCACCCGTGCAGAAGCCTTTGCCTGCAATATCGAGGCGACCCACAGCCTCCCAGCCGCGCGCGTCATCACCTGTCTGCAGGCTGTTGAGTGCGGTTTGAGCATCGGCAGACAGAGACAGGCCAAGGCACAGCCCAAGCGCTGCAATAAGGTTTCGCATCTGGTCTTTCTCTCCTGCCCGACTGAGCGGAAACATAGCAAAGGCGTGAGGCAAGAATAGGGCAAATTAGGTCAACGAGCGCCGCAGGTCGGGAATTTGCGGCGCATCTTGGCGCGATGCTGTCAGGGCTGGGGGCTGGGGGCCGCCCGTGGCCCAGTCCAGCAGTTCGACCGTATGCACGATCGGCACGCCGGTGCCGCTGCCAATCTGCATCATACAGCCGATGTTGCCGGCGGCGATGATGTCGGGCCCGATTGCTTCAAGCGTCTCGACTTTGCGGGCTTTCAACTGCCTCGATATTTCGGGCTGCATCAAGTTGTAGGTTCCGGCAGATCCGCAGCACAAGTGGCTATCCGCAGGTTCCACCACCGTAAAGCCGGCCTTCTTGAGCAGGTCTTTTGGAAAGGTCTTGATCTGTTGTCCATGTTGCAACGAACAGGCGGCGTGATAGGCGACGCGCAAGTCCTTTGGCGCGCCTTTAGGGAAGTCGAGCTGCATCAGCACCTCTGAAATATCCATGGCCCTTTCAGAAATCCTCTTGGCATCGCTCGCCAACGGGTCGTTGCGGAACATATGCCAATAGTCCTTGACCGTCGTTCCGCAGCCGGAGGTATTGATCACGATGGCATCAAGCCCTTGCCCGTCAATCTCGCGTGTCCAGGCGCGGATGTTCTTTGCGGCGTTGGCGTGGCTTTCCGCCTCCTTGCCCATGTGGTGGGTCAGCGCCCCACAGCAGCCGGCACCTTCTGCCACGACCACTTCGCATCCCAGTCGGGTGAGCAGCCGGATCGTGGCGTCGTTGATATCGGTATTCAGCGCCTTTTGGGCACAGCCAGTCATCAAAGCGACCCGCTTCTTGGGGGCAATATTGGGCGCGAAGCTCTGGGGATCGTCGTTCCGGCTGACCGGGGGAATTTGTTTTGGCGCCATCTCCAGCATCGCCCGTAGCCTTCGGTCCGGGATCAACTTAGCAAAGGGGCGCCCGATCTTGGCACCAAGAAGGGCCAGCCGAAAGCGGGTGGGGTAAGGTAGGATTTGTGCAAGAACCCAGCGCAAGACCCTATCCGACAAGGGTCTCTTGTACGTTTTCTCAATGTATGCTCGGGCATGGTCCACGAGATGCATGTAGTGCACCCCGGATGGGCAGGTGGTCATGCAGGCCAGACAAGACAGGCACTTGTCGATATGCCCCACGGTCTTGGCATCAGGGACCCGCTCGTTTTCGAGCATATCCTTGATCAGGTATATCCGGCCGCGCGGGCTATCCAACTCGTCATTCAAAACCTGATAGGTCGGGCAGGTTGCCGTGCAAAACCCACAATGAACACAACTGCGAAGGATTTCATTCGCCCGCGCGATAGCAGGGTCTTCGAGTTGCTTCGGCGTAAACGTCGTTTGCATGGGTCAGACCCCTCCTGAAACTGATGGACACACCAAGGCAAGGCTCAAGGACCTGTTTTCAAACGCGTCGTGTCGGCGGTGCATGGTCGTCAATTGATTGGCAACGCCAGTTCTCTGCTCGGCCGAGCCAGTGGGGGAAGGCACTCCGTCAGCCGCCCTGACGGAAAGTGCCGAGCAGCATTCGGGCCTAGCGTTGGGCAAGCGGAAATCGGTGACGCCGACACTGCGCAATGCCAAAAAATGTTCTGCCCAATCGTCCAGAGCCAATGACGTGCCTATGCAATCGGCATGAGAGTTGTCCGGACCATTGGGAAGGGCGACGAGGGACGACATCAGTTCATGAGCCCGGGATTCAATATCCCTCTTGGATCAAACTGCGCTCTGAGCCCTGCATTGAGTGCCGCAATCGCCGTCGGTTCGGGGTGAAAAATCGGAATAGACGGACGCACTTCGCCACGCGCCTTGATGAGCGTGGCGTGTCCTGAGAACGATCCCAGTTCAGCTCGCAGATCGGTCGCGTTGGGAACTGCCGCCCATATCAATCCACCGCCCCAATCGAGTACAACCCGTGCTCCCGCCGGTAGTCTGGCGACGATCCCCGGCGCATCTGAAGGGCGAACAGACAGGCGCCAAATGTCGTCAGCGCAGTCCGCCCAGAATGCGAGATCACGTATCTCTCGCCAACGGTCCGAAGGTGACTGAGCACCGCTGGTTTGAACGTCTCCAAAAGCGTACAATGCGTCTTTCAGTCTTGCGAGCCGATAGGCCACCGAGGCCTCGAATCCTTCAATGCGCAGCAACGTTTCTGGTGAACCGGCGTCCGACTGGATCAGATGCGCCGCACCGGTGACTTCAAAAGGCGAGGTAAGGGCGGCCGACATGGCTGCCACGGCGCGCTCAACCGACAATCCATGGATCGTGAGCGTGCCTTCCGTCTCCGGTGTCGGCAGAACCTTGAGACTGACCTCGCTGATCACCCCCAAGGTGCCATACGAGCCGGTCATCAGTTTCACCAGATCATATCCCGTCACGTTCTTCATCACGCGACCGCCATTCTTCAGAACCCGCCCGGTCCCATCCACGAACCGCACTCCTAGCATGTGATCGCGGGCGGCCCCGACGACGACCCGGCGCGGACCGCTGGAGTTGGTCGCGATCACGCCACCGATGGTCGGCGATCCGGAGGTGCCGAGAACTTTGCGGCAGTCCATCGGTTCGAATGCAAGGCGCTGTTTTTCAGATGCAAGTGCGGCTTCGATCTCCGCCAGCGGCGTTCCTGCCTGTGCCACGATCGTCAGCGCACCAGGCTCGTAAAGGGTGATCCCGCTCAGTCCAGTCATGTTGAGAGGTGCGCCATCTATCTGCCGTCCAATTCCGCGCGTCCCGCCGGCAGAGATCTTAAGCGGTCCGTTGGCCTGCGCCACTGCCTCAGAGAGCTCGGTTTCGGTGGTCGGTTTCATGCAGGTGTCCAGTTTCTTTGGGAAATAAGTATCCACGGGGGGAGCCCGCAGGGCGGGGGGCGGTAAGCCCCCTACGAGGCGCGTCGTGTCTCGCTGTTCGCGAGGGGAAATACCTTGGCCGGGTTCAACAACCATTTCGGATCAAACACATCTTTCACGGCCATCTGGGCCTCGAGGTCTTCACTGGAAAACTGAACGCCCATCAGGTCGCGCTTCTCGATGCCGACCCCGTGTTCGCCGGTCAGACATCCGCCGACCTCTACGCAGAGCTTGAGAATTTCGGCTCCGAGGGCCTCGCACGTCTCCAGATCGCCGTCTTTGTTGGCATCATAGAGGATCAAGGGGTGCATATTTCCGTCACCCGCGTGAAAGACGTTGCCGACCGCAAGGCCATATTGCACGGATAGCTCTTCGATCCGGCGCAACACATACGGCAAAGCCGACACCGGGATCGTTCCGTCGAGGCACATATAGTCGGAGATGCGTCCGACCGCGCTGAAGGCGGCCTTGCGACCCGCCCAGATACGTGCGGCTTGATCCTTGTCCAATGCTTCTTGCATGGCGACGGGTTCGTGGCGTCGAGCGATCTCGCCGATCAGTGCCAATTGGGCATCGATCTCCGACGGGCTGCCCTCTACTTCGATGATCAACAGCGCTCCGCACTCTGGATATCCAGCTTGCGCAAATTCCTCACAGACCTTGATCAACAAACGGTCCATGTATTCGATCGCGACAGGCAGGACGCCTGCCTTGATGATGTCCGAAACGCAGGCCCCGGCCACTTCCGCGCTGTCATAACCGATCATGATGGGCCGAGCACCTTCCGGCTTCGGCAAGATGCGCAAGGTCGCTTCCGTGACGACACCCAACTGGCCTTCCGACCCACAGATCAGGCCAAGCAGATCGTAGCTGCTTGCATCCATATGGGCTCCACCGATCTCGACGATCGTACCGTCCATCTGAACAAGCGTGACGCCTAGGAGATTGTTCGTCGTGACGCCATATTTCAGGCAATGCGCCCCGCCTGAATTCATCGCGATGTTGCCCGCAATTGCGCAGGCAAGCTGGCTGGAAGGGTCAGGCGCGTAAAAGAATCCGTCCTGCTCGACGGCGCCCGTGACACTCAGGTTTGTCCTTCCCGTCTGCACGCGGATGATCCGGTCGTTGTAGTGGGTTTCCAATACTTGGGTCATTCTGGCCACGCCGAGAATAACGCAATCAGCGGTTGGCAGCGCGCCGCCCGCCAGCGACGTTCCAGAACCGCGAGGCACGACCGGAACGCCCTCTTCATGGCAAATCCGCAAAACATCCGAGACCTCTTGCGTCGTGCCCGGCAGAACGGCGCAAAGCGGAGGGCATCGATAGGCCGTAAGCGCGTCACACTCATATGCGCGCGTCTCCATCGGATCGTGGATCACGGACCGATCTGGCAAGACCTCTTGCAGGCGCGACACGAGACGCGCCTTTCTGGCCATGACACGCGCATCTGGGGCAGGCATTTCCATCGGCTATCTCCCACATTGGTAAAGTATTATAACCAATTTCACAGTATGGCAAGCGCGCGGCGGGCAAGCTAGTGTGCGCTCATGGACATCATGAGCTTCTTTCCGATCCTTACGCTACTCGACGTCGTGGCCTTGGCGCTACTGGTGATATGCTGGCTCGGGATCGGGCTTTTGATCGAACATCCGGGCGGCCGCCGCCCGTCAGTGACAATTCTGATGGCCGAATATCGACGCGAATGGATGCGCGAGCTCTTGACCCGCGACGTGCGCATTTTCGATTCCCAGATCTTGGCCAGCCTGCGTCAGGGCACATCCTTCTTTGCGTCTACCTGCCTCTTGGCCGTCGGCGGGGTGCTTGCCCTGATCGGCAACACCGACCCTTTGGAAGACGTGGCCGAGGGTCTGACCCATACGGACAGTCCTGTACTTCTGTGGCAAATCAAGCTGATGCTGGTGGCGCTGTTTCTAACGCATGCGTTTCTGAAGTTTGTCTGGGCAAACCGCATCTTCGGATACTGCTCCGTCATGATGGCTGCGGTGCCCCTCGACCCCAAAAATCCGAAGGCAGCGACACGCGCATCCATGGCGGGCGAATTGAACATCCGGGCAGCGTGGAATTTCAACAGGGGCCTCCGTTCGATGTATTTCGCCCTCGGGTCCTTGGCATGGCTGCTCGGAGCCGTTCCATTGATGGTCGCCACGGGCGCGGTCGTCTGGTTGCTTTGGTCACGCGAATTTGCGTCTTCGGCCCGCAAAATCGTGCTAACCGATGAACCATGATGCATCGTATTCTCACCGTATGTGCCTTGGTTCCATGTGTCGCGCTGGCGGATCCGCCGGACGTCGTGGAAGTGCGTGCCGCGCAGACAGGCGCGACGTGGCGCTTTGACGTGACCGTTTTGCATTCTGACACGGGATGGGATCACTACGCCGACGGATGGGAAGTGCTTGATGCCAACGGCAATCGCCTTGGCTTCCGCGAGTTGCTGCATCCGCATGAGACAGAGCAGCCCTTCACGCGCTCGCTGAGCGGAGTGGCCATTCCCCCTGAATTGGACAGCGTTCAAATCCGCGCCCGCTGCTCCGTCGACGGGTGGAGCACCGAGACGACGACCGTGGAGTTGCGTTAACGCCGGCCCTCGCGGAGCCAGCCACCGATGACCAGAAGTGATGCCAGTGCCAGAAATGCCCATGCCGGCAGGAATGGACGTATCGATATATCCGCCGTCAGGTAGGCCTCACGCGGGGTGATCCCGATCCAACCCCGGCCCGCTGCCGGTCGGCCGGGACGCACCTCGCGCAAATCCGGGACGCCGTCTGACATGGCGAAGACGCCGCCCGCAGTGCTTGCGACAACCGGCTGAAGCAGCTCGCCACTGGCTATCGTCTGCTCGAACTCGCGAGGCGCTGCGGGGCCAAGTGCGATGACCGCCTCTTCGATGCCGTCGGTCAAACGATACAATCCGATCTCAGGCGCTTGCCACAGTGTTTCGAACCGACCGGGGCTTACTTCGTCTAGCGTCAGAACGGTGTCGGTTCCGTCCGGGCCGGTGACGGTTACCTGCGGGGCCTCTTCCGCCAAAGTGCGGCGGATGATCCGCATGGTCTGTCCTGATGGTTCGACCCAGAGGCTCTCTTCCTCGAGTTCCGGCTCCTTCATCATCCAATGGGCCAGTCTCCGGAGCAACTCAAGCTGCGGCCCGCCCCCCTCGTAGCCACGATCCCAGAGCCATGACTGATCGGAGGCCATCAGCGCAACTCTGCCGTCACCGACCCTGTCGAGGAGCAGGAGTGGCCGACCATCGGGGCCTTCCATCACAGCCGTGGAGACCGGCGTCGCGGTGACGTCGATCAGGCGGAACCACCGGCCCCATCCGGGGAGACCCTCTTCGGTGTCGGGCTGCGCCGATAGCGTGTCGAGGCCGGCTGTCACCGGGTGGCGTTGCCCAATCTCGGACAATTGCGGGGTGAACCCTTCTTCCAGAACCCGCGCAGTCGGCGCACCCGGAAGCACGAACCCGAGGGGGGAGCGATAAATACTGTCGGCACTCGCATATTCCGGCCCAGCCGAGACCAGTACAGCGCCACCGTTTGCCACATAGTCGGCAACGTTCTCCAGATAGACGGTCGGCAATATCCCACGCCGGCGGTAGCGGTCGAAGACGATTAGGTCGAATTCATCGATCTTTTCGATGAACAACTCACGCGTTGGAAAAGCGATAAGCGACAATTCATCGACCGGAACGCCGTCCTGCTTTTCCGGAGGCCGGAGAATCGTGAAATGAACCAGATCGACCGAACTGTCGGATTTCAGAAGATTGCGCCACGTGCGTTCTCCGGGGTGTGGCTCGCCGCTGACCAACAGGACGCGAAGCCGGTCTCGGACACCATTGATCTGGATGACGGCAGCGTTGTTGCGATCGGTCAATTCGCCGTCCTGCACCGGTGTCGAGAATTGAAGGACGTTCATACCGCCATGCGGCAGTGTCACCGGCAATTCCAGATCCTCGCCGACCGGAACGTCAAAGCGCATCGGCTCTCCGCCGTCGATGGCGATACTCAGCTCGACGAGTGCGGCGTCGGATGGAGACATCCCCTGATCCTCGATCCGCAGAGTGAGATTGACCGGTTCTCCCATAATGGCAAAGGCCGGGGCGTTGCGGACAACCAACCGGCGATCCCAGTCATCCGGTTCTCCAGACAGCAGGACATGCAGCGGTGCAGGCAGGCCCGGCACACGATCTATGTCATGTACACGGCCATCCGTCAGCAGGACAACACCGGCGATCCGGCCTTGAGGTTCTTCCGCAAGCGCCTCGGCCAATGCGGTCATCAGCAGCGTCCCACTGTCGCCGTCGGCATCCGACAGCCGAACGACGCGTAATTCGGTCGCACCTCTGCTTTCCACTTCGGCGGTCAGTTCCGCCAAAGCTGCATTCGTCTGCTCACTGCGTCCCGCGATCCGTTGGCTCGCGCTTTCATCCACGACCGCGATCACGATATCAGACAATGGCTCGCGGTCTTCGCTTTGCAATGACGGATTGGCGACGGCCAGCAGCAGAACAACCGCCGCGAGGCCGCGAAGCCACCAGCCGCGAAGTCCTCGCCAAAGCGCGAAGGCAACGAAGCCCGAAACAAGACCGCAGGCGGCCCACAGCACCGCCCAAGGCACCAGAGGATCAAGGATCACTGTCTCGGTCACAGGCGCGACCCCTCACTTCTTTGGGTCCAAAATATCCCCGCCGGAGGCTTCCCGGCCCACCATTCGTTCCGCGACCAGGTCATTGCCCCAACCTTTCCAGAAGCGCCGGGACATGCACCTGATCGGATTTATAGTTGCCGGTCAGCACATGCATGATCAGGTTCACGCCGAAGCGGTTGGCGATCTCGCGCTGCCGTTCACCAGCCATGCCACGGCCCACCGGCAGCAAGGGGTTCCCCAATCCGTCCACCGCCCATGCGGACGCCCAGTCGTTGCCGCCGATGACCACAGGCGTGACACCGTCGTTTAGATTGCGAAACGGCATGCCGTCGGCCAGTTCTGCGTCGACAGGAGCAGCCTCGACCCAGATATCTCGGCTGTTGTACCGGCCCGGAAAATCCTGAAGCAGGTAGAATGTGCGCGTGAGCACGTGATCCTCGGGGATCGGTGCGATTGGGGGGATGTCCAGCGGCCGGGCCAATGCCTGAAGCATCCGGCCCTCGGGCGAAGCGGACCCGAACCCGGCCAAATCGGCGTCGCGCGTATCGAACAGGATCATCCCGCCGGAGCGCAGATAGCGGTTCAGTTTTGCGTAGGCGTCACGGCTCGGGATATTCTGGCTCGCGGTCACCGGCCAGTACAGGAACGGAAAGAACGCCAACTCGTCGGTCTCGATATCCACGCCCATCGGTGCACCCGGCTCGATCGAAGTGCGCGCGAACAATGTGTTGGAAAGCCCCCGGAGACCCGCTTGTGCGATTTCATCGACCTGTGGGTCGCCTGTCAGGACGTGGGCCAGAATAACCTGCGACGTCGCCGCTATGGCGAAATCGTCGTCGGCTGCGCTGTTGGATTGCTGTGTCCAGCCCGGCTGAGGCAGCGCAAACAGAAGGATCAAGACCCCGGCAGCGACGTCAGCCCTTGGTCCGCGCAATTTTCCGGACAGAGCGAGGGCGGCCAGAATGTCGACCATCAGCATCAACAGAGCACCTCCCAAAAGCCAGCCTTTCAGATCGATTTCCCGCAGCGCAGCCATCCCTTCGATTGCGATCCGGGCGGGCCAGGCCGCGGGAGCCAGTGTCGTCTCTGCCCCGATCAAGTTGACCGCAATCCGTCGATCCTCGCCAGCGTAAAGCCCGGGCGGCATGCCCGGCCCCGGCCACGCTGTGGCAAGTTGCTCGCCTGTCACACCGGGAAGGGTGTCCGTGCGCTCCAGCCGCCCATAGGCATCAAGCACGTCCTCCGGAACCCAGGTCGTGCCTGCCAGATCTTCGGCGGTTGGCGCCATCGGGCGGGTTGAAACCGCCAGCCGTTCAAGCATTTGCACGAACAGACCGGACAGCGGCAATGTCGACCACTCCGCATTGGCGGTCACGTGGAACAGCACAACCTGACCTTCGCCCAGTGGCTTGCGCGTGACAAGCGGCGTGCCGTCCGACAGCTGCGCGATCACCCGTTCCGCCAATGTCGGATCGGGTTGCGCAACAACTTGGCTGCTCACGGTCACTTCCTCTGGCACCGACAGCCCAAAGAAGGGCGAGTTTTCGTCGAACTCGGCCAAAGCCTTGGGTTCGCCCCAGCTCATCGCGCCACCGACAGCCCGCCCGCCTGCACGCAGACGGACCGGCATCAGCGGGTCTTCCTCGGCGCGGCCCATATCGCTGGATGCCAGACGCTGACCGGCGAACCGCAGCAACAAGCCGCCTGCTTCGACCCAATCCTGAACATCCTCGGCTTCGCCCTCGGCCAGCGTGGCGACATCGGCCAGAATAATCACGTCGGGATTGGCCAGAAGGACGTCAGAGATCGTGCCGTCGATCAGATCGGCGACCGGGCTGAGCGCCTGCTCGAGGTAATGGGTCGGTGCCAGCAGTTCGAGCCCTTCACGTTCGGCCCCTCCGTCAATCAGCGCGACTTCGCGACGCTTCAGCGCATCGTCGGTCAGTGTGACGGCACCGGCGGAGCGTTGGCCGCTGAGTTCAAAGCGTGTGATCCGGTTGCGCAGCTCTGGCGGAAGGTCAAAAACCGCTTCGCCGATCTCCGAGCCGGCCTCGAAGGTGATCGGCATGGTTTCGAGCTGCCGCTCAATCCCCGCCGGGTCAAGCCCTATGGCGGCGACGGTCACTTCGATTTCGGGGCCAATCGGCGTGCGGACGGCGCTGATGGTGATATCGCCGCCGTCGAACTGGGCGGGCCTGAGGGCAAGTGTCTGTCGCGGGCTTTGGAAAACCGTGACGGTTCCGTGGCTCTCCAGTTCAGCCAGAAGCGCCGTTCGGCTGTCGCGGGCGAGCCCGTCTGAGAGCCAGAACGTGTCGAACGACCCTTCCAGCCCATCGGACCAGTCTGCCAGTTCGGTCGGCTGAGGCTCCCATGCGGCGGGGGCAAAGGCGGGAATTTGCAGTGCCGTGGCATCCGCGCCCTGAAACACCGGTCCTTCCGGCGGCAGATCGGTGAGCGCGACCAGTGCCGTTGTCCGGCCCATCCGACCCGCCTCGGTGAGCAACGCCTCGATGCGGTCACGCCGAGCCGCCCAATCACGAGCATCCGCCCAAGTGCCGTCCGCCACAATGAGGAGGGGGCCGGTACCGGTGCGCTCTGTCTGGGGATTTAGCAATGGCCCGGCAAAGCCGCCGATGATTGCGGCAACCGCAAGCATCCGTAGCAGCAAGAGCCACCACGGCGTCCGATCCGATTGCGTGTCCTCGTCTGTCAGGCCCAACAGTAGCGCCACACCGGGGAAACGTCTGCGGATCGGGGCGGGTGGCACAGCACGCAAGATCAGCCAGAGAATCGGCAATGCGATCAGGCCGAGCAGCAACCAGGGCGCGGTAAAGCCAAGGGGGCCAAGCGTCATCATGATGAATACGTCTCGGTTTGAGGTCGTGCGCCCATCATGTCCGACGCTCCAACGCACCGAAAATCCACATCAGCGCCGACGCGGCGCTGTCGCCGGTGTGGTGGCTGTGAAACTGCCAGCCGGTCAGGCGCGCCAACTGGCTGAGCCGGTCTTTGCGCTCGGCCAGCCGGTCGAGATAGCGCTGCTTGAGATCGCCTGCTTTCAGCGTTTCATGCCGCAGGCTGCCACTCATACTCTCGAAAATCGTCCGTCCATCGAAGGGAAAGGCTTCTTCGGTCGGGTCGAGCACCTGCAACATCGCTCCTTGGACGCCCTTGTCAGCGGCGGCGGTCAGGGCGGCCTCGGTTGCGTCGATGTCGCCCAGGAAATCGGAAATGAAGAGCGCGCGGGAGTGGGCGGCCATCTCGCGCGCGTCGGGTGCGCCATAGTCGGCCGCGTCGTCTTCGCTCAGCAGCTGGGCCATCCGGTCAACATGCGCAGAGCCGCGACGGGGGGGCAAACCGGGCAGGCCGACGCGCTCACCCCCGCGCAGCAGCAGGATTGCACTGGCAAGAGCCAAGGTCCGCGCCCTGTGCGCCTTGCTGGGCAGCTCTTTCGAAGAGGTAAAGCTCATCGATGCCGACTGATCGACCCAGAGGCTGACGCTTTGTGCGATCTGCCATTCCTTGTCTTGGACGAAGGTGTCGTCAGAGCGGGCCGAGCGCCGCCAGTCGATGCTGCGCACTTCGTCATGGTCTTGGGCGGGCCGATATTGCCAGAAAGTGTCGCCCAACCCGGCCCTGCGCCGTCCGTGATCGCCCACTAGGACGGTCGAGGCCAAATGTTCGGCCTCGGCCAAAAGCGGTGGTAGCGGCGAGGCGAGCGCTTCGGCGTTCGATCGCAGCGTCAGGGAGAGCGGGGCGCTTTCGGTCACGCGGCGGCCTCGACCTTGGTGATATGCGTGGCGACACGGTCGATCAGGGCGGCAAGGTTCTCCCCACGTGCGCGGGCCGCGAATGACAACGCCATGCGGTGGGTCAGCACCGGTGCGGCCAGTTTGCGCACATCGTCGGCAGAGGGGACGAGACGTCCGCCCAAGAGTGCTTCGGCCCGCACCGCCAGCATCAGCGCCTGAGCGGCGCGGGGGCCGGGGCCCCAACTGACGCTATCGCGCACAAATTGCGGGGCGTCGGCTTCGGTTGGGCGGCAAGCACGGACCAGATCGAGGATCATTTCTACGATCGCATCCCCCACGGGCATCCGGCGGAGCAGCTGTTGTGCATCAAGCAGTTCCTGCGCGGTGAAGACCGCGGTTGCCTCCGCCTCGGCCACGCCAGTGGTCGCCAGCAGGATGTCTCGTTCGGCGGCACGGTCAGGGTAGGGGACGTCGATCTGAACGAGGAAGCGGTCAAGTTGCGCTTCCGGCAGGGGGTAGGTGCCTTCTTGTTCGATCGGGTTTTGCGTGGCCAGCACGTGGAACGGCACGCCCAAGGGGCGATGCTCGCCGGCGATCGTCACCTCTTTCTCCTGCATGGCCTGAAGCAGCGCCGACTGCGTGCGCGGGCTGGCGCGGTTGATCTCGTCGGCCATCAGAAGCTGGCAAAACACCGGGCCCTGGATAAACCTGAATGCGCGGGTGCCGTCGGCGGCGGTTTCAAGAACTTCCGAGCCGAGGATGTCGGCCGGCATCAGGTCCGGCGTGAACTGAATCCGGTTGCCGTGCAGCCCCATGACGGTGGAGAGGGTATCGACAAGCCGGGTCTTGCCCAGCCCCGGCAGGCCAACCAGCAGAGCATGTCCGCCGCAGATCAACGAGGTGAGCGTCAGGTCCACGACCCGATCCTGACCGATGAATCGCTTGGCGATGCTTGTGCGGGCTTCGGCCAGCTTGGCAGCGAGAGTTTCGATCTCTTGGACCAGATCGGCGTCTGACGTCATGACTTAAGCTCCTCAAACCTTTGTTCCGGCATTTGACCAGATATTGCAGACGGCCCCAATGGCAAAAACTATGTGTCGCACGTCATCGTGACCGGTTGGGTGAATTCCGCCTAGTGGCTGGGCGCCGCATGAGTGCGGACATCGCGCAAAAGGTCGGCAACTTCGGGATCGACGATCCCTAGGGCGGCAAACTGACGGTCGATATTCTCGAGGTATTCTTGGCTGGAGCCAAAGAAACCCTTGCCTGTCGCAATCATTTGAATTTGTTCCGCCCGGCTGATGTCGGTCACGATAACGTCGGCGTCATGGTCCGCCAGAAAGGCAAGGACAGGAACGTCGAGACCTCCGATACGCGCAGGCACAATGGTTGCGTGATAGCCCGGTGCGATCATTTCTCGTCGCCACAGGATCTCTGTTTCCTGCTCAACAAGTTCAGCGCGGATCCGAAACGCCAACCCCTCGCAGACATCCTCGTCGCCGGCGGTATCGAGCGCCGCCATAAGGCCGGGCGCCTCTGGCCTGCCGCGGGCGCCGTTTTCGTCCCGCAGGATGAATTTGCGGGCGTGGCGGGGCAAGGTGGCGCGGCGGACTTCGGCGAACAACAGACCGGGATCGGTCATCAAGGACCCATAGCCAAAGACCCATAGGTCGCCGCCCGTCAGTTCCGGCATAAAGGCGGCCCGCAAGGCCTCTCGTTCTTCATTCGAATACCACCAGCCGCCTTGGAGCCCGTGCTCGTCCATCAACATCCGGACATGATCGAGGCTCAGCTCTCGGAACCGGGAGGTCAGCGGGTCTTTGATCAGATCCCGCAGTTCGGGGTGATGGGCAAACGGGTCTGCGGTTTTGGGATCATCTGGCATCGGAGAGGTTCCAATCGGTCTGATCGCAGATTACGCATGATTGCACTCAAAGCGCCAGCGCAAGGGGGGTGACCTTGCCCGGAGCCGTGGTATCGTCGATTCCAGTCAACGAGAGGACGCCCAATGCCGACAGCCCCATCTGCCGAAAGCCTTGCCAAGGCCGCAAGGGCCAGCGCGGCCAAGGGGCCGCCGCCCGTGCATCTTTGGGATCCGCCGTTTTGCGGCGATATGGACATGCGCATCGCGAGGGACGGGACGTGGTTCTACCTCGGAACGCCGATCGGCAGGCCGGCTCTCGTCAAGCTTTTCGCCTCGATCATCAAGCGCGAAGGGGACGACTATTTCCTCGTCACGCCGGTCGAAAAAGTCGGAATCACCGTCGAGGACGCACCGTTCGTGGCCGTCGATTTCGAATCGACCGAGGATGGTTTGGAATTCGTGACCAATGTCGACGACAGGGTCTTGGCCGGGCCGGAGCACCCGATCCGCGTGGAACGCGCACCCGAAACCGGAGAGCCGTCGCCATATGTGCATATCCGTGCCAATCTGGAGGCGTTGATAGACCGCAAGAGCTTTTACCGATTGGTCGATCTGGGCGAGCACGCGGAGCACGACGGAGTGTCGTGGTTCGGTGTGCGCTCTGGCGGGCAGTTCTTTCCGATTATTCCCTCAGGAGATTTGCCATGACACGTAATGCATTGATCGTCGGCGCAGGCGACGGATTGTCGGCTTCGCTGGCGCGTCTCTTGGCGAGGGAGGGCTACGCCTTGACCCTCGTCGCGCGCGATATTGCCAAACTGGATGCCTTGAAGGCGGAAACGGGGGCCACCTTGATCCGCGGCGACGCGACGGATGTGGCGACGATCAATGCTCTGGTGGACGGCATTGACGGACGACTGGATGTGGCGATCTACAACCCGTCGGCGCGCGTCCGCGGCCCGCTGTCCGAGTTGGACCCCGAGGAGGTTCGCAAGGCTGTCGAGGTGACCGCGTTCGGCTCTTTCGTCATGGGACAAGCCGCGGCCCGCCGGATGCTGACCCAAGATCCGCAGGCCGGGCGGCGCGGGACAGTGCTGTTCACCGGCGCTTCGGCCGGGGTGAAGGGCTTTGCCAAATCGGCGGCCTTCGCCATGGGCAAGTTTGCCCAACGTGGGCTGGCACAAAGCATGTCGCGGGAGTTGCACCCGCAGGGGGTTCACGTCGCGTGGGTCAATATCGACGGAGCCATCCGCAATCCAGGCAGGAACGAGCAGAGCCCGGATGCCATGTTGTCGCCGGACGCCATCGCCAAGAGTTATCTGGCGCTGATCGAACAGGATCGTTCGGCTTGGTCCGACGAGCTGACGTTGCGCCCATGGGTCGAGACATTTTGAGGGGCCGATGCCGAAATTCGCCGCAAATCTGACCACCATGTTTACCGAGGCCCCGTTGCTCGACCGGTTCAATGCCGCCCGACGTGCCGGTTTCGACGCGGTCGAAGTTCTGTTTCCGTATGAACACGCTGCTCGCGAACTGGCGGATCGTCTGATCGGCAATGATCTGAAGCTGGTGCTCATCAACGGGCCGCCGCCCAACTATACCGAGCGGCCCCGCGGTTTCGCCGCTGTGCCCGGCGGCAGTGCGCTATTTCAGCAAGACCTTGTCCGGGCGGTGCGCTACGCGAAGGCGCTCGACGCCACGCACCTGCATCTGATGGCAGGCGTGGCAGAGGGGGCCGACGCCAGGGACACCATGATCGCCAACCTGAAATGGGCCGCAGCAGAGGCACCCGGGCAGAGCCTGACCATCGAGCCCATCAACCCGATAAGCATGCCGGGCTATTTCCTCAACGATTTCGATCTGGCGATGGACATTCTGGACGCGGTGGACGCCCCGAATGTCGGCCTCCAGTTCGATGCCTTTCATGCCCACAAGATCACCGGCGATGTCTTTGGCACTTGGTCCAATGTCCGCCACCGGGTCGTACACGTGCAGGTGGCGGGACTGCCGGATCGGCACGAACCGGTCAAGGGCGAGGTCGACTATCCGAAGTTTTTCAAGCTCTTGGACGACGATGGATATGAGGGCTGGGTCAGCGGTGAATATCATCCGGCGAAGCGCACCGAAGACGGACTAAAGTGGATCTCCTGACAGCATGCTGACAGGACGTTGTCAGCAGGGGTGTGTCAGAGAGGGGTCATGGATCAAACAAGGAGACAGACCATGACACAGCAACCCACAGTCGTTTGGACAGAAATCCCCGTCACCGATCTGGAAAAGTCGATTGGATTCTATTCGGCCCTTTTCGGCTGGACGATGCAGCGCGACGACACTGGGCCGAACCCGATGGCCAACTTTTCGGATGATATGCAGGCCGTCTCGGGCCATCTTTATCCGGGCAAGCCAGCCTCCGGCGAGGGGCCGACGATCCACCTCGCCCTGCCCGGGAGCCTTGAGGAAGGCATCGAACGGTGCGCAGCAGAGGGCGGCAAGGTGCTGAGCCCCGCAATCAGCATTCCGCCGGGTCGTTTTGCCTATGCGCTTGATCCCGATGGCAATTCCATCGGCCTGTTCGAGCCGGCCCAGCGATGAGGCGCGCCGACCGCCTGTTCCAGATCGTCCAGTATCTGAGGGGCGGTCGGCTATTGACCGCGGCGACTTTGGCAGAGCGTCTGGAGGTCACGCCGCGGACGATATATCGCGATATCGCCGATCTGATCGGATCGGGCGTCCCGATCGAGGGCGAGGCGGGCGTGGGCTATGTCATGCGCGAAGGCTATGACCTGCCGCCGTTGATGTTCACTCACGACGAAATCGTGGCCCTCGTGGCGGGTGCACGGATGATCCGGGCCTGGGGCGGGGCGTCGATGGCCGCAAGTGCCGAAGAGGCGTTGATCAAGATCGAAACCGTTCTGCCCGACGACGCTCGCGCAAGGGCGAACCGTGTCGCCGTTCATGCCATGGGTGGCGATACGATGACGGACGATCTGCGCGCCCAGCTCGACAGGATCGAGGCGGCGTCCGAGGCGCGTGTCCGGTTGGCCATCAGCTATGCCGACGAGCAGCAAAATCAGACCGAGCGGATCGTGCGACCGCTCGGCCTGTGGTTTTGGGGCAAGGTCTGGACTTTGGTGGCATGGTGCGAATTGCGTCAGGGCTTTCGGATGTTTCGCATCGACCGGATGGCCTCGATTGAGAACCTCGATGTCTTTCGTCCTGAAAAAGGTCAGAGCCTGAGAGATTTCTTTGCCAGCATGGACCGAAACCCAAGGCGTGATCGGAGCGGAGCCTAGCCCGCTCCGGTCGTGTCAGTTGGCGGAGAGGCTTTGCGCCAGCCGCATCAATTGCACGGCCTCATTGCGGTAACCGAACTCGTCGGCACCGCGATTTTCGGCGGCCAGAGCGATGGCCTGATCCCAGTCCCAATCGCCCAAATAGCTGTCACCCTTGAGCAATTGACCGAAGCCGGCGATGGCCGCGGCGAACTGGGCCTCGGTTCCGGGTGCGGATTGACCCTGCAAGACAGGGGTTTCCAACAGCTGGCTGTCGTCCTCACCCGGTGCTTTCCAGCGCAGCCGCAGGAAGGCGAGCTCGCCCGGTTCCGTGCTGCTTTCGGTGGCCTCCGGCGCGCCATAGCGCAGCGGCTCTGTCAGTTGCGCCGGGCTGCCGACGGGGGTGATTTCGTAGATCGCGGTGACTGAATGCCCGGCACCAAGTTCGCCCGCGTCGACGGCATCGTTGTTGAAGTCTTCACGTCGCAGCGCCCGCGTTTCATAGCCGATCAGGCGATATTCGGCGATCTCGGCGGGGTTGAACTCCACCTGCACCTTGACGTCCCCCGCGATGGGAAAGAGCGCGCCAGTCAATTGATCCACAAGCACTTTCTGCGCCTCGTTGAGCGTGTCGATATAGGCCGCGATGCCGTTTCCGTTCTGCGCAAGCGCTTGCATGGTGGCGTCGTCGAGGTTGCCCCGGCCAAATCCCAGGACGCTGAGGTATGCTCCGGTGTCGCGCTTCTTGGCGATGAAATCCGTCAGTTCCTGAGTGCCCGACAGGCCGACGTTGAAGTCGCCATCGGTGGCCAGGAGGATGCGGCTGACCTCACCTTCTTCGGCCATCGTGGCGGCCACGGCATAGGCCTGCTCGAGCCCGCCCTGACCATTGGTCGACCCGCCTGCGCCCAAGGATTGCAGGGCATTGAGGATCGTCGACCTCTCGGACGCCGCTGTTGCAGGAAGCACAAGTCCGGAGGAGCCTGCGTATTCGACGATGGCGACCTGGTCTTCGGGCCGCAACTCATCCAGCATCAGCCGGAACGACTGCTTCAAAAGCGGCAGCTTGTTGGCGTCGGCCATCGATCCGGAGGTGTCGATCAGGAAGACGAGGTTCAGCGGGGGCCTGTCGTCTAGGGCGGGGAGCGTGCCTTGGATGCCGATGTGCAAAAGCTGGGTGTCGGCGTTCCACGGCGTTTCCATGACCGTCACTGTGGGGCGGAAAGGCGCCTCGCCAGCTTCCGGCGCCGCGTAGTCATAGGGGAAATAGTTGATCATTTCCTCGATGCGCACAGCGGCGGGAGGTGGCAGTTGCCCGGCGTTCAGCGACTGTCGGATGACGGAATAGGAAGCGGTGTCCACGTCGATCGAGAAGGTTGAGACCGGCTCTTCGGTGACGATCCGAAGTGGATTTTCCGCAGCGTTTGCAAAGCTTTCCGTGTTGGTCTCTTGCATCACCACCATGTCGGCGTCGGCCACGATGCCGCCCACGACGGGCGAGGACAGCGACCGGTTCGCGGCGGCGGGAGGCTGTGCCGCAAGGGGCGCGAGCTCTGCCATTGGCGCATCGGCGGCGAGTTGGTTGGTGACCCTTGCATCGTCCATCTCGGCGCCCGCGGCGAAGGATTCGGCCTCTTCGACAACGATCATCGGGGCAGGCTCAACGGCGATTGTGTCGCTCGGCTCTGGCGATGCGGGCTGTGCGGCCTGCTGCGGTTGTTCAACGGGCGGCTCGGGAATCGGGTCGAGTTCGCTGACCGGGGCCTGCCCAACCAGACCACCAGTGGGGCGCAGGAGGTCTTGCCCCTGCGGTGTCAGGAACAGGAAACCGCAGGCCACGAGGGCGGTGGTGACGGTGAGTGCGCCTTTGCCTGAGAGGGTATGCAACATATCTCTTACTCCTTTGATAACGCCCCGTTGGGGGGACTGTGGAGTGAGACGGGCTGGACCCCGGCTTTCTTGGAGCGCGGCAAAGTTTTTTTGCGCCAGAGACAGGTTTTCGGTGCGTCGGCTGGCATCCGGGCGCGGCGTGGCGGCCTGCATCGCGGCTTTCAGGTCGTTGAAATCGTTGTCATTCTCGGAGGTCATCGTGTCTCCTCCTCTGCCTTGAGTGCGCGGAGTCTTTTTTTCGCTTCGGACATCCGCCAGCTGATTGTGCCTTCGGAAACCCCTAGAATCTGGGCTGCTTCGGCGTGGGTCACGTCGTCGAGGATCAGCGCCAAGGTATCGCGCAGATCGTCCGACAGATGCGCCATGGCGCTGTGCAGCCAGTCGATATGCTCGGCAGCCTCGGCCATTTCAGCCTGACGAGCCTGCTCCCAGTCGCCCCAGCCTGCGCTGTGCCGCGCATAGGTGGCGCGGCGCCGTCTGCGGTCGTGTGCGGCGTTGACGGCGACCCGGTAGAGCCATGTGGTGACCTTGGATTTCGCCTTGTAGGACGAGAGCTTAGCCGGCAGGGCTGCGCAAATGTCCTGGGTCAGATCTTCGGCCTCGGCCCGTTGCCCGGTCAGCCGAAAGCACAGCCCGAAGAGCCGGTCATAGTGCCGATCGAGCAGCAGCCCAAATGCGGAACTGTCGCCATTTGCGGCCGCGAGGGCGAGGGCTTCGTCGCTGGTTGTCATACGCATCACGGTTAGTCAGACGCGCCCCGAGGCGCAATCCTTGGCGTGCGGCGCGCTTTTCTGCGGGGGAATGGTTAACGCCCCGGATTTTGCGAAATGCGCTGCGGTATGCCGTCGGTGTGACGTCGGTATCCGGTCGGTGTCGTTTTCGGTATCCGCCAAAACCCCGAGTGTGACAGTGCCGTTCGCCCGGTTTGCGATGCGTAAAGGGCTTTGGAGGCTGTGGGTCGCGCCGATATGGGCTAATTGCCGCGATTTCACCCGCTGGGCAGATTTTCCCGAAACACGATTTGCAGACGGGGCGGCACCATCCGATAGGCGGTTCCCCGCACGGCATGGACAAGCGTGGTCAGCGCCTCGCGCACCTCGTGCCGGGCGTTCTGGTCGATCACCGCGTCGAGCGTGCCGCGCAGCAGGAAGCTGGTGTTGCCGTCGGTCAGATCGTGGGCGATGAAGGTGATGTCCTCGGCCCGCCCGGTTCGTTCCAGCACTGCGGCGATCCCGGCGGTGCCGCCGCCGGCGTTGTAGACGGCGACGATATCGGGATGCTCGCGCAGAATGGCCTCCATTTCGGTTTCGGCCAACGCCCGGCTGTCTTGCACTTCTCTGTGCGCAGCTATGGTCAAACCGCCAAATTCCTCCCGCAGGATTTGTCTAAATCCCATCTCGCGCTCTTGGTGCCCCCGGTAGGAGAGCGATCCGGCAAAGAAGGCGACCTTGCCGGGATGCTCCTCCCGGCGCGACTCGGCTCCGGTCAATCGCCCGATCAGATAGCCCGCCAGCCGCCCGGCCTGCATGTCGTCGATCCCGATGTAGCCCAGATGGTCGACCGTCCGCACATCCGATCCGATGGTCGTCACCGCCTTGCCGTCCGCCACCAGGCTCCGCACGGCTTCGCGCACGATGGGGTGATCCACCGCCAGCATGGCGATCCCGTCGACTTCGGAGCGCAGGGCGGCGATCTTTTCGGCCAACGCCACCGGATCGAAGCCGGTGACCCGTTCGACCGAGGCGCTGACCTGCTCCATCAGGCCGGACTGTTCGGTGACGTGCCGCGCCAGTTCGTGAACGAAGGCATTCGTTCCTTCGGGCAGCACGAAGGCCAGCCGCACCGGCGCGAGCGTGGCCGTCCCGGTTTCGAGGTAGCCGATGTCCGTGGCCGCCGAGAGCACGCGGGCGCGGGTTCTGTCGCTGACCCCGGATCTGTCGTTCAGCACCCTGTCCACCGTCGCCAGCGACACGTTTGCCCGAAGCGCGACGTCTGCAAGGGTAGGGTTGGGCATGACGGGCATCATCCGAATCTGAGGTGTTTTGAGGTATTGCAGAGCGGTGCCTCTCTGTCAATTTGCCCAATCCCCTATTATTCCCGCCCGCATAGCATAGCATTTTGACGTCAAATCCCCTCATGGGTGATTGACTCTCGCCGCCGTTCCGACCGAACCTGCGCCCGGAGGCACCGCGTGGGGAGCGCGGTGTGCGGGGAGATCGTGACGTGGAGATTGCTTTGTCGAACAAGGTGGTCGTGGTGACCGGAGCGGCGACCGGCATCGGCGCCGCCGTCGCGCGCCGATTGGCCGGGGCCGGCGTGGCGGGCCTGCTGCTGACCGACCGCGACACGGACGGATTGGCCCGCATGTCCGACAGCATGCCGGACTGCGCCGTGCGCTATTGCGTCGCCGATCTGGCCGACAAGTCCGCCCCCGCGGCGATTGCGCATGCCGCGATTGTCGCCTTTGGCCGCATCGACGGATTGGTCAATGCGGCCGGATTGACCAGCCGCGCCCGCGTCACCGACGGCTCCGTCGAGGTCTGGGACGAGCTATTCACCGTCAATGCCCGCGCGGCGTTTTTCCTGATGCAGGCGGCCATTCGCGATATGTTGTCCCGCCGCGCCCCGGGCGAGATCGTCAACATCCTGTCGGTCAACGCCCATTGCGGCGCCCCCGATCTGTCGATCTATTCCGCGAGCAAAGCCGCTCTGTCGACCCTGACCAAGAACGCTGCCCATGCCCATCTGGCCGACCGTATCCGGGTGAATGGCATCAACCTCGGCTGGGTCGATACCCCGTCGGAGCGACATCTTCAGGCGGTCACTCTTGGCCGTGGCGACGGCTGGCTGGCCGAGGAGAGCGCCAAGATGCCGCTTGGCCGGTTGATGCAGCCCGACGATCCCGCCCGCCTCGCCCTGTATCTGCTGAGCGATGCCTCGGCCCCGATGACAGGCGTGGCGGTCGATCTTGAGCAGCGTGTCACGGGAGCCCCGGTATGAGCTTTGACTTTGCGGGCAAGGCCGTTCTCGTGGTGGGCGCCAGTCGCGCCGGCATCGGCTCGGCCATTGCCCATGCATTTCGCGATGCCGGGGCGGAGGTCGCGATCACCGGTATCGAGGATGCCCCCGCCGAGAAGGATCGCGGTCTGTTTCCCTATCATCAGGTGGATGTGACCGATGCCGCCGCGATCAAGGCTTTGGCCGGTCGCGTCCCGACCCTTGATGTTTTGATCAACGGTGCCGCGATCACGTCGCGCGGCGAGGAGATGGACCCGGCGTTCTTTGCCAAGGTCGTCGATGTGAACCTGCATGGCACGTTTCGCATGGCCGAGGCGTTTCACGCCCATCTCGCCCGGCAAGGTGGCAGTCTGATCAACATCGCCTCGATGTATGCCCAGTTCGGCAGCCCCAAGAACCCCGCCTATGGCGCCAGCAAAGCGGCGGTGCAGCAGTTGACCAAGTCGCTGGCGATTGCATGGGCGCCCGACGGTATTCGCGTCAATGCCATTGCGCCGGGCTTTATCGTGACCGCCCAGTCCGAAAAGAGCCGTCAGGACCCGACCCATGTGGCCAACGTCGCCGCCCGCACGCCGCTGGCCCGATGGGGCCAGCCTGAGGACATCGCGGGGACCGCGCTGTTTCTTGCTTCGGGAGCGGCGCAGTTCATCACGGGGGCCTGTATTCCGGTCGACGGGGGCTATTCCATTGCGTGACGCTGCGACCCGAGGAGATTTGAGAACATGACCAATTTCAGTAGCATGGGCGCCGCCGTCATTGGCACGGGCTTTATCGGATCCGTCCACACTTGGGCGCTGCGTCGCTTGGGCGTGCAGGTTCGCGGGGTGCTTGGCTCCAGCCCCGAGCGCGGGGCCGAGGGTGCGGCTGCGATGGGTGTCTCGCAAGCCTATCCGTCGCTGGAGGCGCTGTTGGCCGATCCGTCGGTGGATGTGGTGCATGTCACCTCGCCCAACCATCTGCATTATCCGCAGGTCAAGGCGATCCTTGCCGCCGGAAAGCATGTGATCTGTGAAAAGCCGCTGGCGATGACCTCGCAGCAGTCGGCCGAAATGACCGCGCTGGCCGAGGCCAGTGGGCGAGTGTGTGCCGTCTGTTACAACGTCCGTTTCTATCCACTGAACCAGCACGCAAGGGGCATGGTCGCGGCGGGCGAGCTTGGCGATATCCGCTTTGTCACCGGCCATTACCATCAGGACTGGCTGGCCAAGCCCACCGATTGGAACTGGCGGTTGGAGACCGATGCGGGCGGCGAATTGCGCTCGGTGGGCGATATCGGCACCCATTGGATCGACCTGACCAGCTTTATCACCGGACAGAAGGTCGTCTCGGTTCTGGCCGATCTGACGACGTTCATCCCCGAGCGTCAGAAGCCCGTCGGCCCTGTCGCGACCTTTTCGCAAGCCACAGGGGAGACCGAGGCACGCCAGATCCAGACCGACGATGCGGCGATGATCATGCTCCGCTTTGCGGGCGGAGCAAAGGGCGTCATGTCGACAAGTCAGATCAACGTCGGCCGCAAGAATTCGCTGCAATGGGATATTGCCGGGGCGGACGCCTCTGCCGCGTGGGACAGCGAAACGCCGGATCATATGTTTATCGGCCACCGTGATGCGCCGAACCAGATCTTGCAGCGCGACGGGACGCTCATGAACGGATTGGGCGGTGCTGCCGCCATGCTGCCCGGCGGACACGTGGAGGGCTTTGCCGACACGTTCCACGCCCTGTTTTCACAGGTCTATGCCGATGCGGCGCTGGGCGCCCGGTCCGACGGCGCGACCTATGCCAGCTTTGCCGATGGCGATTACGAGATGCGCGTGTGCGATGCGGTCTTGGCGAGCGCCAAGTCCGGCACATGGGCCGATGTGTGAGGGAGAGATGCGATGAAACTGGGTCTTTTGACTGCCCCATTCGAGGACACCGATCTGATCGACGTGGCCCGCTGGACCGCCGACAATGGCATGTCCGCCCTTGAGGTGGCCTGCTGGCCCGCCTCTGGTGGCGAGGCGCGCCGTTATGCGGGCACCAGCCATATCAATGTGGACGGGTTGACCAAGGATCAGGGCAGCGAGATCAAAGGCGCTCTGGCCGATCTGGGCGTCGAGATTTCGGGGCTGGGCTATTATCCCAACCCGCTTCATGCCGATGCCGACCACCGCGCCGAGGTGATCGGCCATCTCAAGAAGGTGATCACGGCGGCGGGTGTCATGGGGGTGCCCGTGGTCAACACGTTCGTCGGCGGCGACCGCACCCTGACCGTCGACGACAACTGGGCGCGGGCCGAGCAGACTTTCCCGGAAATCGTGGCCCATGCGCGCGACAGCGGGGTGACGCTCGCCTTCGAGAACTGCCCGATGATCTTTTCCAACGACGAATGGCCGGGGGGCCACAACATCGCCTACAGCCCGATGATCTGGCGTCGCATTCTGGAGACGTGGGACGGGGTTGGCATGAATTTCGACCCCTCGCATCTGGTCTTTCAGATGATTGATCAGGGTCGCTTTATTCGCGAGTTCGGGGCCCATTTCGCGCATGTCCATGCCAAGGATCTGATGATCGACCGGGACGGGCTCTATGAGCGCGGTATCCTGTCGGCGGGCATGGGCTGGCAGATCCCGCGCCTTTGCGGCCTTGGCGATGTGGACTGGGGCGATTTCTTCTCGCAACTCTATCGCATCGGCTATGATGGCCCGGTGATCATCGAACACGAAGACCGCGATTTCGAGGGGACCGACGAGAAGATCAAACGGGGCTTTTGCCTCGCCCGCGATATTCTGAGCCCGTACATCAAGTAGGGCCGGATACCTGAGACGACAACCAATGGGAGGACGACCAATGAAACGTTACATGACCTCTGCCGCTGCGGCGGCAATTCTGGCGACCGGCTTTGCCGGAGCGGCCTTTTCCGGTGGCCATGCGAGCTATACGATCGGCATTTCCAACACCGTGCAGGGCAATGGCTGGCGCGAGGAGATGGTCTGCGCGATGAAGGCGCAGGCGCTGGTGTCCGGCGATGTGGCGAGCCTCAATATCGCGCACCGCAACACCGACGCCGCGGGCCAGCTCGAGGACATTCGCAACCTCATTCAGGCCGGTGTCGACGCCATCGTGCTCAACCCATCGAACTCCGAAGGCGTGAATTCCGCCATAGAAGAGGCGATTGCGGCAGGCATCGTCGTGGTCGCTGTCGATCAGGCGGTGACTGCCGAGGGCGCCTATATCCTGTCCAACAACCAGGAAGAGTATGCCTATCTGGGTGCCAAGTGGCTGTTCGAAGAGCTGGGCGGCGAGGGCAGCGTGGTCTATATGCGCGGCGCGGCCGGTGCCGGCGCCGACAATGACCGTGACACGGGCTTCCAGCGTGCGCTGGCCGAGTTCCCGGATATCGACGTTGTCCACGAGGTGTTTACCGGCTGGCAGCAGGACCAAGGCAAGCAGCAGATCCTCGATTACCTGTCCACGGGTCTGCCCGTCGACGGTGTCTGGACCAGCGGCATCGACAACGTGATCGTCGATGCGTTCATCGAATCCGATGTGCCCTTGGTGCCGATTGTCGGCGCGGACAATGCCGGTTTCGTCGGCCAGTTGGCCACTGTCGAGGGCTTTACCGGGGCTGCGGTGACCAACCCCGGTTCGATCGGCGGTGCGGGCGTGACGCTGGCGTTGCAGATCCTTGGCGGCGATGTGCCCGAGAGCAACACCGTGCTCGTCGATCCGTCGATCTGGGCCAACAACGACCCGGAGGGCATGGCCCTGATCGAGGCCGCCCAAAACCCCAACCTCGACCCCGAGTGGCCCGTGTCGGTGATGATCCCCGGCTGGACCACCTATTCGATGGACGAGATCATCGCCTGCAAAGGCCCCGGCGAGTAACACTGTTTGGGCCCCGCGTTTCAGCGGGGCCCATCCTCCAACCCAAGGGCAGGCATGACTGAACACGAGCCACAGACGTCGCTGCTGGATGCGCAGGGCGTTTCGAAGAAATTCGGCGCGGTCGTCGCGCTGCGCGATGCGTCGCTGACCATTCAGAAGGGCCAGATCGTCGCTCTGATGGGCGCAAACGGTGCCGGAAAATCCACGTTCGTCAAAGTGTTGACCGGGGCGTTGCGCCCCGACACCGGCCATGTCCGTATCAAGGGCGAAGAGCGCCGCGTCGGCTCGCCCGCCGAGGCCCGCCGCTCTGGCCTGTTGCCTGTGTATCAAGAGCCGTCGCTGATCCCGGATCTGAGCGTGGCCGACAACCTGCGCCTTGCCGATACCCCGGTTGACGATTTCCGGCACTGGGTGGCCGAGCTTGGCATCGAGGGCCTCCGGCTCGACGATATGATCGGTGCGCTGCCGCTGGCCACCTTGCGCATTCTCGATCTTGCCCGTGCCCTGGCGGCGAAGCCCGATGTTCTGCTGCTCGACGAGATGACCGCCGCTTTGCCGACCGATCTGGTGGACAAGGTGTTGAGGACCGTGCGGGCGCAGGCCGACAAGGGCCAGTCGGTGATCTATATCTCCCACCGCTTTGCCGAGATCGCGCAGATTTGCGACCGCGCCACGGTGCTGCGCGACGGCGAGACCGTGGGTGATCTGCCGATTGCCCCCGGTGTCGAGGAGCAGGTGGTCGAGTTGATGCTGGGCACGGTGCTCGACAAGGCGCCGACTCGCGATGCCGCCACTGGCCACGGCGGCAAGGGCGAGGCCCATGTGCGGGTTCGCCATCTGGCCGCTGGATCAAAGCTGGAGGACGTCTCGCTCGATCTGCATCGCGGAGAGGTTCTGGGCGTTGTCGCCTTGGAAGGCCAGGGCCAGGACGAGTTGTTCGAGGCGCTGGCCGGGATGATCAAGCCGACCGCGGGCCAGATCGCGATTGACGACGTGCCGGTGAGCTTTTCCCACCCCGCCGACGCCATCGCTGCGGGTCTGACCTATGTGCCGGGCGACCGGGCCGACGGGCTGCTGATGTCCCGCTCGGTGCATGAGAACATTGCCTTGCCGCAATTGGCCCGCATCTCGAAATGGGGTGCCATTCGCATGAAGGCGGAGGCTGACAAGGTGGCTGCCGCAATCGACCGCCTGCAGATCGACACCCGCGCGATGGGCGAGGTGCAGCGACTGTCGGGCGGCAATCAGCAGAAGGTGACCATCGGCCGCTGGATCGCGGCGGGGGTGGATACGCTGCTGTTGTTTGACCCGACCCGCGGCATCGACGTGCGCACCAAGCGCCAGATTTACCTGCTGGTCCGCGAGTTGGCGGCACAGGGCGCGTCGGTGCTGTATTACACGTCGGAGCTGGCCGAAGTGCCAGCGGCCTGTGATCGTGCGGTGGTGATCTTCAACGGCAAGGTCGTCGATGTGATCGAGGCTGCGGATGCCGACGAGCCGACGCTGATGCGCGCCGCCTACGGGCTGACTCGCGCCGAAGGGGAGCCCGCATGAGCCGCCTGATCACGAAGCACGGCTGGACGGCGGGGTTGCTGTCGATCCTCGTGCTGCTGTTCATCCTGACCCGGATGATCCAGCCGGAGTTTGGCGCGAGCGGTCTTGATAGCCTGTCCCGCGCTACGTTGCCCTTTGCCTTTGCCACGGCCGCGATGGCTGTCGTGGTGATCGCGGGCGGGATCGACCTGTCGGTTGCCTCGATGATGGCGGTGGCGGGTGTCACCGCTGCGGTCTTGATGGACGGGGCGGGGGACGGGATGACGGTGGTGGCCGTGATCGTCGTCTTGCTGATCGGCCTTGCCATGGGCGCGATCAACGGGGCGCTGATCGTGCTGACCCGGGTGCCGGACATCGTGGTCACATTGGCGATGCTCTATGTCTGGGAGGGCGTGGCCCTGCTCATTCTGAACGCCCCCGGAGGCGCCGCGACCCCGTGGCTGCGCCAGTTGATCGTGGGCCCGTTTCTAGTGCCTTGGCTGCCGAAGAGCTTTGTCTTTCTGGTGGTCTGCGTGGCGTTGATCTGGGTGCCGCTCAAACGCTCCAAGCTGGGTCTGTCGATCTATGCCATCGGCAGCGACGAGTTGGCCGCCTATCGTTCAGGCGTGGCGGTGGGCCGGACCCGCATCGCGGCCTATGCGGTTTGCGGCCTGTTCGCGGCGCTGGGCGGGTTGACCCTGACCCTGAGCACCGGCAACGGAGAGCCGATTCCCGGACCTTACCTCATGGCCTCGGTCTCGGCGGTGGTCTTGGGCGGGGTCGTTCTGGGCGGCGGCAAGGGCGCGATATTGGGCCCGATCATCGCGGTGATCATCCTGCGCCTTGTCCGGATGGACCTGACCCTGATGTCGGTGGACCCCAACGTGACGACCATCGTGGAGGGCACGATCATGGTCGTAGTGGTGATGTTCGGCGGCGTGATCGCCTATCGCGGGAGGCAGAAATGACAGCCGAGACCCAAGTGCGCGAGCCGCTGACTCTGAAACGTGTGGGCCGCTTCGTGGCCGACAATCCGTTGATCCCCTTGGTGGTCTTGTTGCTGCTGCTCGTGGGCGTGTTGGAGTTCATGCGCCCGGGCATCGTCAACGAGCGCTGGATCGGTAACACGATCAAGTTTGCCATTCCGCTGGCCATGCTGGCCGCCTGTCAGACCATGACGATGCTCACTGGCGGGATTGATTTGTCGGCCGCGGTGGCCGCCACCATCAGCGCCTTTGTCATGGCCACCCAAGTGCCGATTGTGGGCGTGCCCCTGGCGATTTGTATCGGGCTTTTGCCTGCGATCCTGATGGGGCTGGTCAACGGCTTTGGCGTCGCCGTCTGTCGGGTGCATCCGCTGATCATGACCCTTGGCACCGGGCTGATCGCCACGGGCTGTTTGCAGGTCTATCAGCGCTTTGTCATTGCCAGTGGCTCTGTGGTGCCGGACGGCCTTGCGTGGCTGGGCACGGGCCGGACGTGGGGGTTGCCCAATTCCCTGCTATTGTTTGTGCCGATGGCGGTGCTGATCATCTGGGCGCAACGCCGGACGGGCTTTGGCCGGTTGCTCTATGCGCTGGGCTCGAACGAGACCGCCTCGCGGATTTCGGGCGTGCGTCCGTGGCAGGTGTTTCTGGCGCTTTATGCCCTGTCGGGCCTGATCGCGGGGGTTACTGGCCTTTTGTATGTCGGCCTCATCAAGGCACCGAGCCTGAGCCTCGTGAACCCTCTGCTGCTTCCCTCGGTCGCGGCGGCGGTGATCGGCGGCACCTCGATCTTTGGCGGCCGCGGCGGCTATGGCGGCACCATTCTGGGCGCGTTGATCCTGACCGTGCTCGGCACGCTTCTGACCCTGCTCCAGATGCCGGAAGGTGCCCGTCGCATCCTGTTTGGCCTGATTATTCTGACCGTCACGACGATCTATATCCGGCTCACCGAGCAAAGCCGCTAGGGAGGATTTCATGGCCAAGTTTCGCATCGCGGGCATCAGTTTCGACCATATGCATATAGGCGATCTGCTCCGTCTGGTTCACGATCATCCGGATGCGGAGATCACCGGTATCTTTGATCCCGATCCGGCCCGGATGACCGATGCCATCGCCAATTTCGCGATCCCGCCAGAGCGGGTCTTTACCGATTTCGATGCCTGTATGGCGACGGGGCCGGATCTGGCGATCCTGTGCGCTGCCACTGCCGACCATGCGGATTATACCGAGCGGCTGGCGTCGTATGGCACGAATGTGTTTGTCGAGAAGCCCTTTGCCGGGACCGTCGCGGATGCCCGCCGGATGATCGATGCCATGGAGCAGGCCGGCAAGACCTTGGCGGTGAATTGGCCGCTGACATGGGTCGAGAGCCATGTGACCGCCAAGCGTCTGATCGACGAGGGTGTGATTGGCGAGCTGTTGGAGGTTCATTTCTATGACGGCAATCGCGGCCCGCTCTATCACCTTGCCGACAAGGTCGAGGTGACCCCCGAAGAAGTCGAGCGTCAGAAGCCCGACAGTTGGTGGTACAAGAAGGCGTCGGGCGGCGGTAGTCTGCTGGATTACCTCGGCTATGGGGCGACCCTGGGCACGTGGTACATGAACGGCGTCGCCCCGCTGGAGGTGACGTCGGTGATCGACGAGACCCCGGGGATCGAGGTCGACCAGCATTCCATTACCGTTTGCCGCTATCCGCGTGGCCTTTCCCGGATGGAGACCCGGTGGGGCACCTTCACCGATCCGTGGACGATCCGGCCGCAGCCGACCTGCGGGTTCACCTTTGTCGGCACCGACGGGACCATCGCCAGCCCGGACTATGCCAGCCATGTCACCGTGCAGACCCGCGCCCGCCCGGAGCCGACCCCGGTGCCTGCCGATCCGCTGCCAGAGGGCCGTCGCAATGCGATCGAATATGTGCTGGGCTGTCTTGACCGCGGCGAGGCCGTCACCGGCCCGCTCGACCCGGCCATCAGCCTGATCGGGCAGCGGATCGTCGATACCGCCGCCAAATCCGCCGCTGAAAAGCGCACTCTGCCGTTGATCCCATGACCGAGGCGCCGGATAGCGATACCTATGCGCTGACCGCCGCCGAGGTGCCGGACATCGCCGCCCCCGATCTGCCGTATCGCCCGCCGATGCCGCGCGACTATCGCCCGCGCATCGGCCTCATAGGGGCAGGGGGAATCGCGCCGAGCCATCTGGAGGCCTATCGCGCGGCGGGCTGGGAGGTGGCCGCCATTTGCAACCGCACCCGCGCCAAGGCGGAGGCCCTGTCGGCGCAGTTCTATCCGGACGCATGGGTCACCGATAATCCGGCGAACATCTTTGCCGATGGCTCGATCGACGTGGTCGACATCACGCCGCATCCGGCGGATCGCTTTGCGCTGATGGAGGCGGCGTTGCGGGCGGGCAAGCATGTGCTGTCGCAAAAGCCGTTTGTGCTGGATCTGGACGAGGGCGCCCGTCTGGTCGATTTGGCCGAGGCGAATGGCGTCAAGCTGGCGGTCAACCAGAATGGCCGCTGGGCCCCTCACATGGCGTGGATGCGTGCGGCGGTTCAGGCAGGGCTGATCGGGGAAGTGATCTCGTGCCATGCCAGCATCCATTGGGATCACGGTTGGATCGCGGGCACCCCGTTCGAGCGGATCGAGGACCTGATCCTCTATGATTTCGGCATCCACTGGTTCGACTTTGTGTCCAGCATCGTGGGCGACCGTGCCGAGGCGGTCTTTGCCACGGCCAGCACCGCGAGAGGCCAAGCCGCCAAGGTGCCGCTGATGGCGCAGGCGTTGATCCGGATGGAGGGCGGGCAGGCTTCGCTCGTCTTTGACGGTGCCGCCCCGCATGGCCCCCGCAACACCACCTATATCGCGGGCACGAAGGGCAGCCTTTGCAGCGACGGCCCCGATCTGGGCGTCCAGAGCGTGACGCTGACCACCGCCGAGGGCAGGGCGCGACCTGTCCTTGAGGGCCAGTGGTTCAACGATGGCTTTGCGGGCGCGATGGGTGCGCTTTTGGTGGCCATCGAGGCCGATGCCGAGCCTGCCAATGGCGCGCGCGAGAACCTTGCCAGCCTTGCCATGGCCTTTGCGGCGATTGAATCGCGCAGGTCCGGCGAGACCGTGCCGATTGGCAGCGTGCGCCGGATCAGCGTTTGATGTGCAGCGCACCACCTAAAACAAAAACGGGGACCCGAAGGCCCCCGTTTCCGACCCTGAACCATTGGGTCACTCTACCGCAAAACTCCAGAACAGCGTCTCGCCCGAGCTGTCATCGACGCCGTCGTTGTCGGTGACGACCCAAGCCGTGCCGTCAGCTTCGATGGCCAGACCTTCGACCTTGTCGACGACATAGCCGCCGGTGGAGGCCAGATCGCCCATCAGGTCGCGCACCACCTCGGGGCTGACGACCGGCAGATCGCCTCCCAACGGTGCCGGCACCATTTCGGACAGCGCGACGCGGGTGATCTGCTTGGTCACGGCATTGCCGCCGATCTGATTGTCGCGCTCGATCAGATAGACGTAGTCGCCGTGCGCCGTGATCTCGGAGAGCCCGACCCAGCCAGTGGCGGGCTCAGTCTTGGGATAGCTGACCGCGCCCCATTCCTCGGTGTCTAGGTTGTAGGCGACGAGCTTGGCCGTGTTGTCGGCGTCGTCCGCCCATTCCCGCTGGAGAGCGATCCAGAGGGTGTTGCCGATCAGCGTGATCCCTTCGGCCCCGAACCGCTGTTCGACCGCCAGAAGCTCGGCCGGGAAGGGGATCTCGGCGTCGATCTCGCCGTCGCTGCCGACGTGATAGATGCCGTGCGGGATCATCCTGTCGGTCCGCCCTTCGGAGGCGATCCAGAAGCCGCCGTCGCCGTCGAGAGCGAGGCCTTCCATGTCCAGCTTTTGAGCGGGCCGGCCGCCCCGTGTCACGACCGTCGCGTCGGTGATCCGCGCTGGTGTCTGGCTGGCGTCGATGGTGAAGATCGTCGGCTGGTAGCCAAAGAAGCTGTCGTTGACGGCGTAGAGCGTGCCCGGATTGTCGAGGTCGGCCGCGAGGCCGGACAGAGCCGCCCAGCCGATCAGGTCGTCAGCCCCTTCGGAGGTGATCTGCGGGTAGCTCGCCGTGCCTTCCGCGAATTCGTAGATCATCACGTGGCTGCGCGCCGCGCCGTCTTCGCCAAGGTCTGCCTCGTTTGCCGTGACAAAGAGGTTGCGCCCGGGGATCGCGATGGCCCCTTCGGGTGCGATGCCGGAGGGCAGCAGCTGCGTCAGCACGGGTGCGGCCGGATCGGTGACGTCGTAGACGCCGACGACCGAGGCCCGCTCGGCCAGCAGAAACACGAATGGCGTTTCGCCGAATATGGCGAATTCCATGCCTTCGGGTTCGACCCCTTTGGCATCGGACCGCCTGTCGGGGTAGTGCCCGATCTGCACGATGGCATGTTCGAAATCGGCCCCGCTTTCGTAGACGAGTTCACCGCTCTCGGACAGGATCGTCCAGCCGCGCGACCCGCCGTCCATGTCGCCTTCGTTGGCGATGGCGATGTGCATGTCGTCGATCCACTGCACCCCGTCCGGTTCGCGCAGGCGGCCCGGCTGTGCCTCGTCAAAGATCAGGGCGGCTTGTTCGTCGGTGCCGTCGATCCCGGTGAGGTCGACCGACCCGGCGGAGAAGTGCGAGGCGACCGAGCCGTCCCGGTTCAGAACCACGATGTGGTTGTTTTCCTGCATCGTCACCACCGTTTCGCCGAGGCTGTTGATGTCGACGAATTCCGGCTCGGGGTCGTCGGGCGCGATTTCGGCCAGCCCGCTCACGTTCGCCCGGATCAGGCCGCCGCAGTCGAGCATCCCGTCGTCGATCCCGATGAGCGCGACGTAGCCGCCGGGCAGTTGCCCGACCCGGCCGTCGCCCAGATCCTCGTCGCGCTCGTTCTCGATCGCCACGGCGATGAACGACCCGTCGGGGGCGATGGCGGTCGAATCCGGCTGGCCGCCCAGATCGCAGGAGGCGACCTCGGACATCGTTTCAATATCGTAGACTTCGAGCTTGCCTGAAGGCTCTGTGTAGCTGGCCGAGGTATTGACCCCGACAAAAGCGGTGTTTCCAAGGATAGACACGGCGGTTGGCTCTCCGCCCACGGCGATGGTTCCCAACGGCTGCGGATCGGCCGCATCACTGATGTCGACGAAACCGACCACGCCCAGAGGGCTGTCGGAATAGGCCAGCACCATTCCGTCGCCCGAGGCGGAGATGATCTCGGAGGAGGTTTCCTCCGCCCCGTCGGAATTGCTGGCGACCGGAAAACTGGCGATCCGGTTGAAGGCCATTTCCTGGGCGCTGCCCAAGGAGGCTGTCAGCGCCAGCAGGCTGGTGAGCGTGATGCGAGTGAGTGGCATGGTGTCCCTTCCCAAGGTGAATATGGGCCGCACATGCCGCATCGTGGTAACGCCCGTGCAACGGTTTCGTGGCAGATTTGTAAAATGGTCGCTCGGGTTTGGTCATGCCCGCTATGGTCGGCTAGGGTTGGGACAGACGCGCCGCATCGACTCCGCCCGCGCCGTCGAAAGGACGCCCATGCACGCCGACGCCGCCTATGCCAACGCCGCCTTCATCCCCGATGGATCGTCCTATCCGGCCCGCTGGGAGGCCGCCGCCGCCGCATTCCGGCTGGCCCACCCGCCGGAGCGTCTGAGCCATGGCCCGAGCCCGCGGCAGGTGGTCGACCTGTTTCGCCCGACCAACCCCAAGGGCCTGCTGGTGTTTGTCCACGGCGGCTATTGGATCGAGGGTCATCCCGATATGTGGTCGCATCTGGCTGCCGGCCCGTTTGCCTTGGGCTGGGCCGTGGCGATCGTGGGTTATGATCTCTGCCCCGACGTTTCGATCCCCGAGATCACGGCTCAGGTCGCCCGCGCGGTCGAGGTGGCGGCCGGTGCGGTGCCCGGCCCGATCCATCTGACAGGGCATTCGGCAGGTGGCCATCTCGTGGCCCGCCTCGGATGCGCCGACGTGGACCTTGCGGTGCGCGACAGGCTGCGCCGGATCGTGCCCATCTCTCCGGTCGGGGATCTGGCCCCGCTCATGTTCACCTCGATGAATGCCCGTCTGCGGATCGACGCGATCATGGCCCTGACCGAAAGCCCGCTGCGCCGGCCCGCGCCCGGTGCCGATGTCACGGTCTGGGTCGGCGCGGCGGAGCGCCCGGTGTTTCTGGCGCAGGCCGAGGCGCTCGCCCATCGCTGGTCCTGCCGCTTGGTCATCGAGCCCGACCGGCACCATTTCGACGTGATCGCGGGATTGGAACGGGCCGACAGCCCGTTGACCACCGCCGTGCTTGGCCCCTAGCGGCCGAACCGCTGGCTCCATGTGGGCAGGCTGTCGCCCGGCGCCGGGGCGGCCAGATAGACCCCCCGCGCCGAAGCCCGGGCGACACATGTCGCCGCCGCATGGCCGAGCCAGAGCAGATCCTCGCAGGGGAGCGCCCCGGTCGAGGCGGCAAAGATCAGGTCGCCGTCCATCGGGCTGTGGCTGGGCACGAGCGCCCGCGCGATCCCGTCATGTGCGGCGATCGCCAGCCGGGTGCATTGCGCCTTGCTGAGCGCGGCATTGGTCGCCACGACGGCGATGGTGGTGTTCTGGCCATGCCCCTTGGTGGCGGGCCTGCCATCAGGGTAGGCGGTCGCCACGCCGAGGCCGCCAAACTCGTCGCCCTGCTCCCAAGGGGCGGCCCAGAACTGCGGGCCGTCGCCCACGGTCGCAGACCCAAGCGCGTTGACCGCCACCACGGCGCCGACGACGATGCCGCCCGGCAGCACGATAGACGCAGACCCCAAACCCCCTTTGAGGCTGGCGGTGGTGGCCCCGGTGCCAGCCCCGTCGGAGCCAAGCTCGAACCAGTCACGGGCGGCCGCATAGGCTTCGCGGCCAAGTCGCTTGTAAGGATTGTCGACCCACGCCTTGTCACCGCCATTGATCAGGTCGAACAGGATCGCGCCCGGCACGATCGGCACCCGGACCGGCCCCACCGGAAAGCCGCGCCCGTCGGCGGCCAGCGCATCGGCAACCCCCGATCCCGCATCCAGCCCAAAGCCCGAGCCGCCGGACAGGACGAGCGCGTCGACGGCCTCGACCGATTTGTCGGGGGCCAGAAGGTCGGTCTCGCGGGTGCCGGGCGCACCGCCCATCACATGATAGCCCGCGGTCATGGGCGCGTCGCTCAGGACAACCGTACAGCCGGTCTTGATCTTGCGATCCTTGGCATTGCCGACCCGGATACCGGGCACATCCGTGATCAGGTTCATCGGGCCGGGGCGCATCGGTCGTCCTTCATCTTGGCAGGAAAACTCCGGGGGAGCCGAAGGCGGGGGCTGGCCCCCTCTGTCGTCGGTCAAACTCTCCACGATTGCCGCTTGAAGTGCAACGTGGCCGGCGTAAGGTGCGCTCAGGCCAAGGGGCGATGGCGTCGCCCACCGAAGATCGCCATAGTCCGCCGATCTTCGGGCCGTTTTCGTCCTGCACGCCGGGACCTTTCACGGGGCCAGCCATCCCTCGCCCCCATTTTGTAAGGTCTGACCGATGACAACATCCTCCATCAACACCCCCTCCGGTGGTCGCCCGCAGCACTACCGGTTTCACCAAGGCGACCGCGTGCTGCCTTTTGCGCCCGAGGAATACGACGCGCGCCTCGCCGGTTTGCGCAGCCTTATGGCCGACGCCGGCGTCGAGGCGGCGGTCTTCACCTCGATGCACAACATCGCCTATTACTCCGGTTTTCTCTATTGCGCGTTCGGTCGCCCCTACGCCCTGGTCGTGACCCCGACCCAGAGTGTGACCATCAGCGCGGGCATCGATGCCGCCCAGCCGTGGCGCCGCTGTCATGGTGACAACATCACCTATACCGACTGGCAGCGTGGCAACTACTGGCGCGCGATCCTGAGCGTGACCGGTCTTGGCAAGATCTTGGGCTACGAATCCGATCACCTGACCGTCGCCGCCCGGATGCAGATGCGCGAGATGCTGCAGCCTGCCCGAATGATCGACCTCGCCGCCGCCACCATGGCGCAGCGCATGCACAAATCCCCAGCCGAGATCGAAATGATCTGCGCCGGTGCCGCCGTGGCCGATGTGGGCGGCTATGCCATCCGCGAGGCGATCCGCCCCGGCACCCGAGAGATCGACGTGGCCATGGCCGGCCGCGACGCGATGGAGTTGGAGATCGCCTCCCGCTTTCCCGATGCTGAATACCGCGACACGTGGGTCTGGTTCCAGTCCGGCATCAACACCGACGGCGCCCACAACCCCGTGACTTCCCGCACATTGCAGACCGGCGACATCCTGAGCCTCAACACATTCCCGATGATTTCGGGTTATTACACCGCTCTGGAGCGCACGCTGTTCGTGGGCGAGGTGGATGATGCCAGCCTGCGTAACTGGGAGGCCAATGTGGCCGCCCATGAATATGGCATGAGCCTGCTCGTTCCCGGTGTGACCTGTGCGCAGGTGACCGCCAAGATCAACGATTTCCTCGCCGAGCGCGACCTCTTGCAATATCGCACCTTCGGCTATGGTCATTCCTTTGGCGTGCTGAGCCACTACTACGGTCGCGAGGCCGGGTTGGAACTGCGAGAGGATATCGACACGGTGCTGGAGCCCGGCATGGTGATCTCGATGGAGCCGATGTTGACCATTCCCGAAGGTCAGCCCGGTGCCGGCGGCTACCGCGAGCATGACATTCTGATCATCACCGAGGACGGCAACGAGGATATCACCAAATATCCTTACGGCCCCGGCTTCAACGTCGTTTAGCGCTTGACCTTCCAGCGGGTGGACCCCCTAGGACGCTTGGATATTGCTGGAGGGAATACCAATGAACCGATTGATTTTGGCCGCTGCCGCGGTGCTTGTCGTCGCTGTTGGCGTCTATTTTGCCAGCGGCGACAACCGCGTCGAGCCTGATGTCGGGGCCGGTGGCCCGATGGTCAATGTCATCCTGCCCGACACACTGTCGGCCGATGCTCAGATCGGCAAGACCGGATTTGAGGCGAAATGTGCCAGTTGCCACGGTCTGAATGCGGCCGGTCGGGACGGTGTCGCCCCGCCATTGGTGCACATCATCTATGAGCCGAATCATCACGGGGATGAAGCATTCCAACGGGCGGCGGCGCTTGGAGTGCCGTCGCACCACTGGTCTTTTGGCAATATGGCTCCGGTTGAGGGCCTGACCCGCGCCGATGTGGCGATGATCGTTGCCTATGTCCGCGAATTGCAGCGCGCCAACGGGATTGAGTAGCGCCGAGCCCGAAGGCCGTGGGGGGGCGCTGCCCCCCGTCTCCTTTGGAGACTCCCCCCGGAGTTTGCTGGCCAAGATGAAGTTCGCGAGATTGGTGTCGTGGCGGTGATGCGGCCTGTTTCGATCTGGGTGAGCGCCTGTGGTGGACACGTGTTTCCTGTCGACTTCGGCCGGAAGCCTGAAGGTGTTGGCCGGTGACGGCGGTTTCGTGCCTCTTGCCGAACTCGTGCTCGATTGTCCTGGTGTCTTGGCGCCTGACCCGAGCGGCGCTTTGCCGTCTGGCCAAGCTCGGCGGCCTTGGATAAAGCGGAGCCAGATCGCAGGAGGTGCCGCAGGTGAGCAGGTTTTGGAGCGAGATTGTCGAGACCCTGACACCCTATACACCGGGGGAGCAGCCGCGTGGTCAGTCCCTCATCAAGCTCAATACAAACGAGCATCCTTACGGACCGTCGCCCAAGGTGATCGACGCAATTCGTGCGGCGGCGGACGCGCGGTTGAGGCTCTACCCTGATCCGCAGGCGACGGCTCTGCGCACCGCCATCGGCCAAAGCCATGGCCTTGGCCCGGACCACGTCTTTGTGGGCAACGGGTCGGACGAGGTCCTGGCCCATGCTTTCGCGGCCATTTTCCAAGGCAAGGGCGCGCTTCAGTTTGCCGATATCACCTATAGCTTTTATCGCACCTATTGCCGTCTCTACGGGGTGGAGCCCGAACTGATCCCGCTTGATGCCCGCTTCGAAATGGACGTCCCTGCATTTGTGGGGGCGGGCGCCGGTGTCGTCGTGGCCAACCCCAATGCACCGACCGGCATCGCGCTGGGCCTCGAACAGATCGAGCAGGTGTTGCGCCAGAACCCGGATGTCGTGGTGCTCGTCGATGAAGCCTATGTGGATTTCGGGGCGGAGAGTGCTGCGGCGCTGGTGCCCCGATATGACAACCTGCTGGTCGTGCAGACCCTTTCCAAATCACGCGGGCTGGCGGGTTTGCGGGTCGGATTTGCAATTGCGCAGCCGCAACTGATCGACGGGTTGCTTCGCATCAAGGACAGCTTCAATTCCTATCCGCTGGATCGCCTCGCCTTGGCCGGGGCGGAAGCCGCCTGGGCGGATAGGGAATGGTTCGAGCAGACCCGCGACCAGATCATCGCGGAACGGGCCCGGATGGTCGCAAGGCTGGCTGAACTGGGCTTTGAGACCTTGCCGTCGCAGGCCAATTTCGTGTTCACCACGCATCCGAACTGCTCCGCCGAGCTGCTTTTGGCGGAGCTGCGCGCCCGCGGTGTGTTGGTCCGTCATTTTCCGCAGGACCGCATTGCCGGCTATCTGCGTATCACGGTGGGCACCCCGGAGGAGGGGGAGGCCCTGATCGCGGCGCTGGCCGAGATATTGCCTCGTCATTAATCCCTGAGCAAAGAATGGCGCCGCGCGGCTGTGTCCGGGCGTTGCGCGTCTGCACCCACGCGGGCGTTATCCCGCTTGGCTGTCCGGTGGGAATTGAACTCTGTGCCGAGGCTGGTATTAGGTTTGCAACCCGACCGATAGGCAATTGACATGAACGACCCCCGCATGATGACCCGGCGCAGCTTTGGCGCCTTGATGATGGGCACGGCCGTGTCTGCCTGTGCGCCGGAGGTGCCCGATAGCAGCGGCACCCTGACCATCGCCAGCGAAGTGCCCCATATTCCCGGCTATGGCCCGATCTTTGACAGCGGCTACACTCTGCCTGCGATCCCCGAGCAGTATACCCAAGGCGTGAACCGCCGGATGGAAGGCATCTATGTCGGTGAGCAATCGCCCGGCGTCATCGACGTCGATCCCTATGCCAAGCTGTTGTATTTCATCCCCGAGAGCGGCGTTCAGGATGCGATCCGCTATCCGGTGGGTGTTGGCCGTGCCGGTCTGGCATTCTCGGGCAACGGCACGATCCAGCTCAAGCGCAAGTGGCCGGGCTGGACCCCGACCGCCAACATGCTGCGCCGCGAGCCGGAGGTGTACGGCCCGTTCCGTCAAGGTATCCCCGGCGGGCTACGCAGCCCCTTGGGCAGTCGGGCGCTCTATCTCTATCGCAACGGCCGCGACACCTACTACCGTATTCACGGCACCAACGATCTGACGAGCATCGGCAATTCCGGCTCGGCTGGCTGCATCCGCATGTTCAATCAGGACATCATCGATCTGTATGAGCGTGTGCCGATCGGAACCCGCGTGCATGTCCGCACCGAGGCGGAAAGCCTGCGCATCGATCCAGAATATCACGGCCGCGGTATCGAAATGCCGCCGGTTATTCTCGACCCCGAAGACGTCTATGGCGACGCGGCCGTCGCTGCGGACCGGCCGCCGGATTTCGACGCCGTCGATCCGACCTTGGTGTCGGACGATCCGCCATCGGAAATCTGAGCAAGGGGCGCGGTCGCCGCGCCTTTTTGCCGTGTGCCCCGTGGCTCTGAGGCTCAGAGCCGGACGACGTAGTCCTTGACCGTCGTTTCCAAAACTTCCCAGGTGCCCTCGAACCCGGGCCGGATCACGAAGCTGTCGCCGCCCCGCACGATCCGGGCGGTGCCGTCGGCATCGGTGAGCACGGAGACCCCGGACAGGATCCGGCAGTATTCCCATTCATCGTAGCTGATTTTCCATTTGCCCGGCGTTGACTGCCAGATGCCGCAAAACAGCCCGTCGTGTTCCTCGACGTTCCATGTGGTGAATTCCGGATCGCCCGAGATGACCGTATCCGGGGCTGGTCGCGCGGTTTCCGCCTCGACGCCTGCATGGCTGAGAAACACCAGTTTTTCTGTCATATCGGGCCCTTTTTCCGATTTGCCTGCAGCGGGGCGTTGGTCTTCTTGTCCCATATTGCCGCGGGCCTCGTCCAGCGCTGCCGACCCGCCGTCCCGGGATTTTCCCAATTCGCCCCGGTTCTGCCTTGGTTCCGGCCAATAGCCCTGCTTTTAGAGGTTTTCCAGACCTGTGAATTCGCAGTATGATCCTGCATATTGCGGGCAACAGTTATTCAGCCGAGGGGTTAAAATGGCCGATTTCGACACTCAGATTCGTGAAAGTCAGACGCAGGTAGAGACGGCGCAGGCCAAGATCGCCGAATTGACCAGCCGTATCGAGGTAGCCCGTCAGAAGATGGCAGAGGGCACGGACATTTCCGTCGATATCGAGAATGCCACCCTTGAGGACGTGCATTCCCACACCGACCTGATGAACGCCAATATCGCCGAACTCATCATGGGATTGGACGACGTCACCGCCGCGTTCTCGAAAGACTTCGACGAGATGCGCTCGAAGACCGGCTGGGAGAGTTTTGTTGGGATGTTCTCTTCGGCCAAGGCCGACAGCATGCGCGAAGAGCGGATGCGCGCGGCCAGCATCGACGACAAGTTGCAGGATCTGATCGGAAAATCCGACGTGATCGTGCGCCTCTTGGACGGCCAATTGAAGATGCTCGAAGAGCAGAAGGTCAAGGTCGAGAGCAACCTGACCGTCACCTTGGAGGAGCGCGAAGCCACCGTCGCCGCACTTGAGGAAGTCCGCGCCGAGGTGTTGGGCATGGACCCCAAGATCATCGCGCTGGAGAACAAGATCGCCGTCGAACAGGATGCCGCGACCCGCACCCAGCTGGAGACCGAACTGGCTGCCCTGAACACCCGTTACAACGAACTGGTGCAGGACGAGCAGGTCAAACTGGCCAAGAGCCAGACCCTCGAGCGCTATATCGAAAAGGGCAAGACTTGGATCGACAGTCTGCAGAACCAGGCCGCGACCCAGATGGTGCTGATCAACAAATTGCAGACAGACACCAAGCAACGCGTTGTTCTCTATGACGCCCTGTCCAAGTCGCTCAAGACCGCGCAGCAGCAGGATGTCGCCCACCGCATCAACGAGATTGGCGTCAAGACCGACCAGGAGGCCCAGACCGCGATGGCCGCGATCGGCAGCGCCACAAACGCCCGGATGGCCGACATGCTGGAGGCCCACGAGGATCATATGGTCTTTGCCCGCGAGGTGCTGGAGCAGAAGGCCAAGGCCGACGAGCGTTTCATGCGCCGGTTCTCCAAGATCGTCGAGAAGCACGACAAGAACCTCTATGGAGCCGGCGAGTGAGTCACGCTGACTGCCGGTCTATCGTCCGCGGGGCTGACATCGGGGGAGGTGCGCGCCCAAGCGCATCCTGCGCCTGATGGTTGAGGCACCCACTCTCGACCACTTCAAGCTGGAGGACACCCGTGTCACCCGGCGCTACTTCGGCAAGTTCGACGCGATCACCGGCCATTTGGGCCGGGTCGCCGCCACGATGGAGGCCGAGGGCCGCCTGAACAAGCATGAGGTGGCGGGGCTGGCCCGATACCTCGTGGGCCTGAGCCTGACCTTTCGCGCACTTGCCCACAAATACCATTTCGCGGGCCGGTTCGCCCATGCCGGCAAGCTGACCTTCGATCGCGTCGAGAGCGGGTTTCCGGTCTTTTCCGAACTGATGGAAATGGCCAATGACGCCTTGCAGGCCGGTCGCCACCTTTCCACCATGCCCAGTCAGGACGAGTTGAAGGACGAGATGGTCCGCACCATCGTCGGCGAGCGTGAGATCCCCACCAAGCTGCAATATGCCCTGAGCCAGCGCCTCTATTACGAAGAGCTCAACAAGGGTCAGCTGTTCTGGGCCCGCAACGATCCCGAGGCCTTGTGGCTGGGCGACGAGGGTCCGCGCCGCCGCTACCTGATCCGCTGGGCGGTCTATGACAGCGAGGTCAACCTGCCGGTCATCTATCTGATGGAGGTCGAGGACAGCGGTAGATACGGTCTGCCCAAGGACGAGCGTCGCTGGCCGGAGGTGCAGGCCCATCTGATGGCCCAGGCCCTTGGTGGGCTGAAGCTGTTGACGATCGCCACCGGCTTTGACGCCGATTTCGATGATCTGCATCCGGTTCGACTGCGCCGGTTTCACATCGGCCCGATGTATTCCCATGCCTTTACCCGTCAGCACGGCCCGATCCGGGATGTGTTGACCAATGCCAAGGCACCGCAGGGCGAGGATTGGGCGCTGGTCTGGACCGAGGAGGAGCTGGTGTCGGAGCGCACCGAGCGCCAGAAATCCGGCTGGTTCGGATCGGTGGAGCGCCAGATATTCGCGCTTGACCCTTTTGCGGGCCGCGGCGCGGATACCGGCGCCACCCGGATGGAGCGCAGCATCATTCTGCCGGAGCGTCCGTATCAGGCCCTTGCCGAATTGAACCCGCCGGGATTTCTGGACGTGCGCAAATTCGTGGTGAGCGCCAAGGGACGGGTGTTGAGCTACAAATGACTTTTTTGCCTCCGGCGGCCGTATTTAGGGCCAAAAGAAGCGCAGGTCTCGCGCTGATGGTTTGTGCGGGGTGCGTGCCCCGGGTGAGTCCGACGGCAGCCGAGCTGTCGCAGATGGTTGACGAGGCTGGCGGGCGGTATGCTCCGGTTGCGGAGGTTTTGGCGGACCGGGGGTTTTTCCCGTTGGGCGAGGCATATGGTGGCCCGCATCCGCGGGCCGAAGCCGGTGAGTGCCTGGAGAAGGCCCGCGGCAATGCGATTTACGGCTTCGACGTGGTGCGCCTGTGTCACGACGGGGCGAATGCGGTCGAGGGGGTCTATGCGTTGCAGACCCATAGTGGTCAGGATTGGGTGGAAGTGAGGAGCGAGCGATGAGCCAAACGGCGGATCAGATGGAGTTGCGCGAGGAGGATATCGTCAAGCATTATCCAGCGGCCTTGGCGATGTTGCAGGGCTTTGACCATGCGCCCCGGATCGCGTCTGGAGGGGAGGCGCCCGCGCCGGAGCGGTCGTCGGGCATCGGCACCCGTCGCGCGTTTCGTTCGACTACGCCGGGGCTGGTCACCCGCCGCACGGTTCGCACCGAGGGCGTGCAGATCCTGGCGCAAATCGCGGAACTGGACGGCAGCGGCCTGATCTCGCCTGTGTTGGCGGCGGTGCAGAACGGGTTGCGCCGTGCCTTGGCCATCGCCCTGGCCGTGGCCGAGCAATATGCCGAGCGCACTGGACTAGCCGATCTCAAGCGCGCCAATCTGGCCGGCGCGTTGCCTGCCGATCAGGGGGCTGCGTTTTCCGAGATGCTGACCGCCGAGGCGCTCGTCACGCTGTATACCTTTGCCAACGCGACGGCGTTTTTGCTGGCCTCTCATGCCACTGAGGAGACCGTCGAGATCGGTGAGGTGGAGGAGGTGTTGACCGAGAACGGTCAGCTTGCCCTGCATGGCGTGTTGTGGGAGCTGGAGCAGGATCTGGAGGCATTTGCCACCACAGAGCCGCGCCTGACCGCCACCGTTTTGGCCTTTGCCGAGGCTCTGATGGCCAAGGTGGCCGCCCGTGCCAGCACTGCCGGCAGGCTGGAGCCATTTACCGGCGCGAGTTGGAAGGTGGAGGCCGATGGGCTGACCATTCAGGGCTTTGCCCCCGCCCACAAGGCCCGTGGTACCAAGTTGACCATGAGTTTCAAGAAGCCGCACGAGGTGGTGGGCAACCATATCGCCAAGTATCAGGCGCTGCGTCTGGCCAAGATGCTGATGGCCTATGATTTCGAGCGCAAGATGAACCCCTTTGCCGAGTTGGGCGGATTTATCTTTACCTTCATGGGCGATGGCGCGCCGGGCACCGGCAAGACGACCCTCATTCAGATGATGGCCGGATTGATCAATGACTACTGTCAGGTCGCCGGCTATGCGTTCCGCTATCAGAACCTGAGCACCGACAATATCGACAGTTATCAGGGCAAGTCTGGCCAGAACGCCCGCGCCTTTATCGACAACATCATCGATCCCAATGTGATCGGCTTTGGCACCATCGACGATATCGACACCCTTGCGGGCAAGCGCGGCGACCGCCAGTCGAGTGCCGGCCAGTTGGAGATCACCGCCGTCCTGATGGATGCCTTTGCGGGCGCCAATACGGTGGTGCGTGGCAACTGCACCTTCGGCATGTTTTCCAACTATCCCGAGAATGTCGATGATGCCCTGCGCCAGCGTGCCGGAGCCCGGTTTCTGGTGGATGGCCCCCAGACCCGCGAGGATTACATCGACATTCTCAGCCTGCTTCTCGGCAAGGAGCATGACATGCCGCTGGGCGATCACGATCTGTTTGCCGCACAGCAGATCCAGAAGGCCGTCGCCGCCTCGTTCGAGAGCCATGGGCGCCCCAAGGAAGAGGGCCTGTTGGCCGTGTGGGACAAGGTCGAGAGCAAGCTGGGAAAGCTCGATACCATCGCCAAGCTCGGCACCTATCTGAAGGGCATTCAGGAGGCGGACGAACGCTTTACCGGCCGTGCGATCAAGAACATCACCGACGCGGTGAAGGTCAGAGCGATGGACTTCGAGCTGCCTGACGAGTGGATGGAGAAGCCCGACCTGTTCCTGTTTCAGCCCTATGACCGCAAGCTGGAGATGATCTCTAGCCTGCGCAAGGAGATCACCGTCGACATGGTGATTCAGGAGATCAACCGCTACGCCGACAGCGAATTCCGCTATGCCGACAAATCGGACGAGGTGGCCATCGAAAACATGGTCCGCGACTTCGGTCGCACCGAAGAAGCCAAGCGCCGCTATCTCGCGAGCAAGGGGTGATCGCCGTGGCCGACCCTCGATCCGATTGTGACAGGAGGAGGCGGGAGTGAGCCCTAACGGCATCATCATTGCGCTGGTCATCTTTCTGGCGCTTGGCGCGCTGATGCAGCCGCTCCTGACGCTGGCCTATGGTCCCTGGCTGGTCTGGCTGGCGATGGCGGTCGCGCTGGGATGGTGGGTGCCGTCGCAGGTGAAGCCTTCGGAAAAGCCCGTCCGCGATGCCGGACGCCGTTTCGCGCTCGGCTCTGTGGCCGTGACCCTGATGAGCCTGCCTGTCGTCTATGCCATTGCCACGCTGCAACTGTCGGCCTTTGGCGAAGATGGCCCGCGCTGGGCATTCCAGTGGGCCAGCCCGCAAGTGTTCGTGGCGACCGTCGTGTTCCTCGCGCCGCTGGTCTATGTGCCGTTGCTCGGTGCCCGCTGCATGCTGATGTATTGGCGTGAGACTGGAGCGGCCCGGTGATCACCATTCTGGCAGTCTGCATATCGGTCGCCGCTCAGCTGGGCCTGATTTGGGTGGCGGGCGAAGTCACCAAGGGCATGCTCCCGGTGCCCGAAGGCCCCAACCGCATGATGCGCCGCTTTGCCATCTGGTTCGTTTCGGGCATGTTCAATGCCTTGCTGGTGAACCTGCCGCCGGTCTTCGTCAACTTGTTTCTGTCGATGGCGCTGGATGCGATTGGCGGCTGGTCGGACCCGCTGGCCTGGACGACGACCTTGGCCAATGTGGCCGGCTGGGCTTATCCAAGCTGGCTGGTCTGGGTCTTGTCGGACAAGGAGCGCGACGATGCTCGCTGATGGCTTGGTTTTGCCGGCGCTGGTTCTGGCCCTTGTGGGCTGGCTGGTGCCGCGCGGGCTGTCCGTGATGTTTCCCGAAGGGGTTCGGCCGCTGATGCTGTTGTCGCTGTGTTCGACGATCGTGATGTTCGTGCTGGGCTGTGCGTTCTTTGTCTCGATCTACGTGCTGCGCGGGGTGCCGCTTGCGGTGTTGTTCGAGGCCGGCGTGGCGGCGGCCGTCGTTCATTTTGGCCGCTTGGGCCTTGTCTCGGCCTTTATATGGGCCCCGATCATGATCCTGAGCATCGCCGGACTGCCGAAAACATGGGTGCATGAGACATGGTGATGCCCAAGTTGCAGGCGCAAGGGCCGTGCCTTGCTGGTTTGGCGCCCTGCGTCGTCCATTTTTCTTTGAGGGTGGTGCGCGGCCGGCGCACCCGGCATATGGTTGAGACATGAGACTGCTGATTGAAAAAGGCCTGATGTTCGGCAATCTGATCCGGGTGGAGAGCCCGGTCTGGGTGGAACGCTACAACCGCGCCTTGGAGCGGCTGACAGGCAAGCGCACCTCCTTGACGGATTTTCACATCGATATATCGGGCTATTCCCCCGAAGTAGGCGATGAGTTGGACGACATGGCCTATCTCAACCATGAGGGCGTCAATCGTCAGTTCATCCTGCTTACGACGGAGCAGAAGAAGGCGCCGCTGTTGGATGCCGCCTTTTCGACTTCGCGCGGGATATTGCGCCAGTTCATTCAGGAGAATGAGCCGCAGCTATTTGCGTTGACCGCTCAGGATGCGGTGGCGGGCGAGTTGGTGAATTCGGTCTTCACGGCCCCGACGGCCGCCAAGCTGTTCGACATTCGCTCCGTCACCATCGAGGCCGATACCACAAAGGGGACCGTCGCCACGGCCGAGCGGTTGGCCGCGATGATCAACCGTTTCAAGACGGAGCCGGATGCGTGGTGGGACGACGTCCTGATCGGCCGCATGATCGGACTTGCCCGTGAAACCGGCGATGTGACCCGCAATCCGGTGACCCTGTCCAAGATGACCTTCTCGCAGGAGAATTTCTGGACCTCGCTTTTCGGCGGTTTCTACGTCTTTCGCAATGTCGAGCACCCGGCGGTGATCGCCGCCGGCGATCCTGCCGCCTTGGGTGAATTACCCATCAGAACCGTCTTCGGACTGCGAGATCGCAGCGCGATTGCCCGCTTTCTCGAAGAAAACGCCCTCGTGGAGCCGATCGTGAAGGCCCGGGGCATCGACGCCGCGGCGATCCTGCATCAGAAGATGGATTTCATCGTGGCCGAAGTGGCCAGCGTCATGGGCGAGAGCCTCGAGGGAGCGACCCGCCGCGATCTGCGCAACTTTGGCCGCCGCTACGCCGCCCTTTTGCCGAAGGACTGGCAGGGCCTTGCCGCCCTTGCCCGCTGGGCCGAAGAAGACGGTCCGTGGCCCGAGATCGACAGCGAGCATCCGGCCTATTTCTATACCCTTCGCGCCCGCGATGTGCCCGATGTCGATCTGGTGAATATGCTGCTCGCCGAATTGTCGCCGCTGGACATCCGCCAGCTCTTCATCTGCCACAAGGAAGCCTTCTACCGCGCCTATGCCGGCTGGCCTCCGGAAAAGCAGGCCTATGTGGCTGATTTTCTGGCCAACGAATATATGGTAGACAAGTCGGGCACGCGGGCCGCACTCTTTGGCCACGAAGCGGGCATGGAAGAACCGAAGGCGGGCCCGTGGTCCCGATCGACCGTCGAACCACCGCCGCCGCCCAAGCCGGAGCCCGACCTGATCGACCTTGTCGGTCCTTGGGGCGCGGTGCCAAGAAGGAGATAGATCATGGGTGTGATCCGCCTGTTTTTCATAGCCTTTATCGTGCTGAGCGTCTTCTACGTCAGCCTGTCCCTCTATTCCCGCGCGGTGCGCCGTGGCAAGCTGGAGCAGCGATGGATCGAGGAGGGCCGCGAGGGCGATCAGGAGGCCTATGTGAAAGCCGGATTGGTCGACTATGACAGTTCGCTGCGCCGTCGCCTGATCCTTGGCGTCTATATCATCCCTATGGTGATCGTCGGCACGATCCTCTATCTCGTGAACTACACCTAATCACCGGGGGCCATGCTTTGGGCAGTTACATCAAGTGGACATTCTGGATCGTGGTCTGGGCTGTCGTGGCGGCGTTCTTTTCCTACGTGCTGCCACAGCGCGACATCGTCCGCGTGACCGGCACCGAGATCATTCGCACCGACTTCACGAACCTCAACCGCATCTTTTATGCCCAAGCCGACAGCGGCGCGGCAGAGCAGCCGACCCGTGACCTGCGTCTGATCAATACCGTTCGCTACGAGAAGGGTGTGATGGTCTATCGCAACGAGGATACGGGCTGGATCTGGCCGCCGTATTTCAAGTTCGACAGCTCGGATTTGCAGGCGGAAGCGCAGGATCTGATCTCGAGCTCGACCGACCCTCAGTGGGCCGTCGTTCTCCATTACGGCTGGCGCATTCGCTATCTGACGATCTATCCCAATGCCATCACGATCCGCCCGATCGATGATCCTACCGTTCGCCTGATCCCTTGGGTGAATATCGTGATCCTGCTGTTCTTTGCCGCCTTGGTCTGGGGCGTGACCGTCCGCTTGCGCCGTTTCAAGGCGCGCCGGATCGATCCTCGCCTGCAGCGTTTGGACGATGCGGTGGACGAGCGTCGCGCGGGGATTTCCCGGTGGTTTGCGAGTTGGCGTCGCTAGGATCGCGTTGCGCGGTCGTTCCGCCACTTTGAAGAGTGCCGAGATTGAATGGGGGGCCAGCCCCCCAAACCCCCCGGGATATTTCTGACCCAAAGAAGCCAAGGGCGCTGCTAGGCCGGCGGGCGTTTTATTCGCCGTAGGGAATCCAGATGGATTTGGTTTCCGTGGCCGCGGGTAGGAAGCTGTCGGCGTCGGGATTGGTCCAATCCCTCGATTTGCCGTTGTTGACCCATGTTCGTTTCAGATTGCCGCTGCTGGCCTTTTCGATCGTCTCGGAGAGATCGGTGGATGAAAAGCTCCAGACGGCGTCAATGTTGAGATGTGCCGCCAGCGTCGGCGCCAGTTCGGCGTGACTGCCGGTCAGGATGTTGACCACGCCGGCCGGCACGTCAGAGGTTTCCAGCACCTGGTAGAGGTCGGTTGCCGCCAGCGGGTAGGCTTCGGACCCGATGAGCACGGTTCGATTGCCCATCGCGATGGCCGGGGCCATTGCTCCGATCAGCCCGGCCAGTGGCGCGTCGTCGGCGCAGAGGGCGCCGATGATCCCGACGGGTTCGCGCATGGCCAGCGCCACCCCACGGATCGGCACACCGTGTGCGGCGCCGTCGTATTTGTCGGCCCAAGCGGCATAGGTGAACAGGGTGTTGATCGAAGCCTCGACCTCCTTGTTGCCATCCTTGCCGGTCATATCCTTGATCCGGTTTGCGAATTCACCCGCCCGCGCGGAGAGGTTTTCGGCGATGTAATACAGGATCTGCGCCCGCAGGTGCCCTGTCGTCTTGCCCCAGCCCTTGGCGGCGGCCGCCGCTTCGACAGCGTTCCGGACGTCTTTGCGGTTGGCGAGGCTGGCGTGCCCGAGCAGGGCGCCCTTGGGGCTGTAGACTTCGCGGGAGTAGCCACCGTCGGGCCGTGCCTGTTTGCCACCGATATAGAGCTTTGCCGTTCGGTCGAGGCCGTCGTGCCCGCCGGAGCCGCTGTGCGGCGCGATGGGTTTGAGCGTCTTCCCGGTCGTCTTGGGCTTGAGGTAGGCCGAAAGCCCGACCCAGCCGCCTTCGCGTCCGAAGCCGCTTTCGCGCACGCCGCCGAAGGGGGCGGCGGCGTCGAACATGTTGGTGCCGTTCACCCAGACCACCCCTGCCGTGAGCTTTGGCGCGATGTCGAGGGCGAGGTTGATATTCTCGCTCCAGACCGTCGCGGCCAGCCCGTAGCGCGTGTTGTTGGCCAGCTCCACCGCCTCGGCGGGCGTGCGGAAGGTTGTGCCGACGAGCACGGGCCCGAAGATTTCGGTTTGCATCAGCGGCGAGGCGGGCGACAGCCCGGTGATCAGTGTCGGCGGATAGAAGCAGCCGGTCGCGGGCAGCGGCGTGGCGGCGACGTGATGATCGCCTTCGGGGTGCGCGTCGACCAGGTCGGTGATGGTTTTCAGTTGCACCGGGTCGACGATCGCGCCGACGTCGATACATTTGTCGAGCGGATCGCCGATGCGCAGCCCGTCCATCCGCCGCCGCAACCGGGCGTGGAAGTCCTCCGCGATGGTTTCCTGCACAAGTAGCCGCGATCCGGCGCAGCAGACCTGCCCTTGGTTGAACCATATCGCGTCGACGAGCCCTTCGACCGCCGAATCCAGATCCGCGTCGTCGAAGACGATATAGGGGGACTTGCCCCCAAGCTCCAAGGTGAGCGCGATGTGGCGCCCTGCCGTCGCCTCGCGGATCAGCCGGCCCACGGCCGTCGATCCGGTAAAGGCGATCTTGTCGACGTCGGAGGCCACAAGGGCGGCTCCTGTGTCGCCGTCGCCGGTGATGATGTTGACCACGCCGGGCGGGACGCCGGCCTGGGTGCAGATCTCGGCAAAGACCATGGCCGAAAGCGATGTGTATTCGGCAGGTTTGAGTACCACTGTATTGCCCGCGGCGAGAGCGGGGGCGATCTTCCATGCCAGCATGAGCAGTGGGAAGTTCCACGGGATGATCTGACCGCAGACGCCGATGGGCTCGTGGTTGGGCTTTTCGGTCTCCAGAAGCTGGGCGAGGCCCGCATGGAAGTAGAAATGTCGCGCTGCCAGGGGCACATCGATGTCGCGCGATTCGCGGATCGGCTTGCCGTTGTCCAGCGTTTCGATCACCGCCAAGAGCCGGGAGTGCTTTTGAATCAACCGGGCGATGGCATAGAGGATGCGGGCCCGTCCGTGCCCGCCGAGCTTGGCCCATGCCGGTTGCGCCTTGCGGGCGGCTTTGACCGCCGCGCCGACATCCTCGGGAGTGGATTTCGTCATCCCGGCCAGACGTTCGCCCGTTGCCGGATTGTGGATGCTCATGTCATCCCGCAGCGGTCCCCATTTCCCGTTCACATAGGGACCGGCGATGCCGCCCCGATCGGCGAGCCATGCCAGCGCTTCGGCAGAGCTTTCGGGAGCGGGGCCATACTCCATGGTCTCGAAGATGTCCTTGACGGTCATGGCGTTGTCCTTTGGATGGCATCGGGGCGCGAACAGGGTTCCAGTCCGGGCTGCGTGTCTATGAGGGTGAACCGGGTCATGTCTTCATCTTGGCCAAAAAACTCAATTCGCAACGTCTCACGCCAGCGCATGCCGCCAGCCAGCCGAGTAGGCCCCGGTGACGTGGTGTTCGAGTTGCCGTTCGATATCGCCAAGCAGCGACGAGGCGCCGAACCGGAACAAGTCTGGCTGCAGCCAGCGGTCGCCCAGTTCGTCCTTCATCATCGCCAGATATGTGATGGCATCTTTCGCCTTGGAGATCCCGCCGGCGGGCTTGTAGCCGACCTTGATCCCGGTGCGGGCCTCAAAGTCGCGGATGGCACGGATCATGGTGAGCGTGACGGGCAGGGTGGCGTTGACGGATTCCTTGCCGGTCGACGTCTTGATGAAATCGGCCCCGGCCATCATGCAGATCAGGCTGGCCCGTGCGACGTTGCGTAGCGTGCCAAGCTCGCCGGTGGCGAGGATCGCTTTGACATGGGCCTCGCCGCAGGCCTCTCGGAAGGCCCGCATTTCGTCGTAGAGCGCCTGCCAGTTGCCTGACAGCACGTGCCGCCTGGAGATCACGATGTCGATCTCCTTTGCCCCCGCAGCGACGCTTTCCTTGATCTCCTGCACCCGGAGGTGGAACGGCGACAGACCGGCCGGAAAGCCGGTCGAGACGGCCGCCACTGGAATGCCGGAGCCGTCGAGTGCGGCAACGGCGGTTTCCACCATGTCGTGATAGACGCAGACGGCCCCAACAGTGAGCCCCGTCATTCCGAGCGCGTCGAGCAATTCGGGCGAGACAGGCTGCCGCGCCTTGGCACAGAGCCGTTGCACCCTTGCCGCCGTGTCGTCGCCTGCCAGCGTCGTCAAGTCGATGCAGGAGATCGCCTTGCAGAGCCAGGCCGCCTGAAATTGCTTCTTGACCGACCGCCGACCCGGAAGCGTGGCCGCCCGCCGTTCGATGGCGGAGGTATTGGCCTGCACGCGCGCGACCCAATCCATATCGAGTTCCATGCCGTCGTTGCGCGGCAGATGGAGCTGCGGAAGCTGGGCGGTGTCGCTCTTGGTAGGGGTTTGGGTGTGCACGTCTGTCGCCTCCGGCTTTGCCGGCCGACCGTGACATGGCTCTGCGCCTTTGGCAAGAGTTGACCAATTGGTCAAAAACGCCTGCTGCACCCATCTTCGACGAATTTGGTCACGCGCTCGCCGCACTTCAAACACGAACACTCTTTAGGGGATTAGGCCTAATCTACGCTAAATTGGAGCAAACCCGTGGACATCTTTATCTCGCCTGTCATGAACCTCGCCGCTTTCCTGTGTGGAGCCGCCGCGATGTATATCGTCATTCGTCGCACACAGAAAAAGCGCGAGCTTTAAGGTCGATTCTGAAACTCGATCTGATTTGAGAGGCACCGATACCGCGGACCTGCGGCGGTGCCTCTCGACCCGACCCGGTGCTGCGCCAGAGGTGTGTGGTCAGCCGGGCTGAACCACGTCCCGCTGGTGGGTGCGCCGGAACTTCTGCGGCGTTTGTCCGTGGAATTCCCGAAACAGCTTATGAAAATGCGACAGGTTCGGGATGCCGCAATCCGAGGCGATCTCGGTCAGGCTATCGCTTGATCCGGTGAGCCTGCGCGCGGCAAAGGCCATACGCTGCCCATTGACATAGTCAGACGGGCTTTGCCCCAGAAACCGCCGTGCTGTCCTGCTGACATGCGGATGCGCTTTGCCGGCCACCCGTGCAAAGCCGGCTGCCCCGTCCCGGAAGACCCGCGGATCCCGCGCCGCGTCGCAGGCCGCCAGCAGCCAATCGGGCGCCGTCCTTGGCAGAGGCGTCATGCCGGCAAGGCCGGTGACGAGCGGCAGCAGAAAGGCTTCGGCTTCCAGTGCGTCCTGCCGTCCCCGTTCGAGCCGCAACGCCGATTGATTCAGGTCGGCCAGCTGCCGATTGTCTCGAGACAGCTTGACGGGCTGCGCCGCCTCCGACCAAAACAGCGTGCCCATCAGCGCCGGGTGCCGTTTCGCGAGGTCGGCGATCAAGTCGGGCCGGAACGTCACCGAGACGACCATCGCCTCGTCGCCACGTCCTTGAAGCCCATGCCTGTCGCCCGGTCGCACGAAGAGCAGGTCGCCTTCGCGCAGATCTTCGCGCAATTCGGGCATGTGGTGCCGCACCACGCCGTTCTGCACCCAGATCAATTCGAAGAAGTCATGATCGTGCAACGTGCTCGGTCGTTTCGTCCCAAGCGTTGCACGGACCAGCAGCACATGGTGCTCTGGCCCCAGAATATCCGCGTGTGAAAGGCGTATTATGCTCATGATTGACCATAATACGACAAATGCTGCGCTGCGGCAAAGCTTTTCTGCGGCGCAGCATTGCGCCGTTTCGCCGCATCCGTTCCGCCAAGTTGCGTGACATTTGCCAGCCGTCGCAGTATCGCGTGAGCCATCGCCAGCAAGGAGCCTCTCCCGATGACCTTTGACCGCTCGATCAAGATCGCCCCGTCGATACTTTCCGCCGATTTCGCCGATTTCGGACGCGAGATTCAGGCGGTGGAGGCCCAAGGTGCCGACTGGATCCACGTTGACGTGATGGACGGCCATTTCGTGCCCAACATCACTTTCGGCCCGCAGCTTTGCCGCGCCATTCGTCCGCATATCAAGACGCTGATGGACGTTCATCTGATGATCGCGCCGGTGGACCCGTATATCGAGGCCTTTGCCGATGCGGGCGCCGACATCCTGACCGCGCATGTGGAGGCCGGTCCGCATATTCACCGCACATTGCAGGCCATTCGTGCAGCCGGAGTGCGCCCCGGCGTGGCGCTGAACCCGGGCACGCCGGCCGATGCCGTGGCCAATGTCCTCGACCTCGTCGATCTGGTTTGCGTGATGACGGTGAACCCCGGTTTCGGGGGCCAGTCGTTTCTGGATATGACCGCCAAGATCGCCCGGTTGCGCGAATTGATTGGCGATCGTCCGGTGCATATCGAGGTGGACGGCGGTGTCGATCCGCGCACGGCTCCGGCCGTCGTCGCCGCCGGTGCGGACGTGTTGGTTGCGGGGTCGGCGGCGTTTCGGGGCGGTTCGGTCGCCGATCCTGCACCCTACGGCGCCAATATCGCGGCCATTCGTGCCGCGGCCCAAGCCTGATGGCGTCTGCGCAACTCCTGCACATTTGATCCGACAGGGCTGCACCTCGCCTCTTTAGACCCGACTGCAAAACTGCATGAGGGACAAAAGATGCGTGGATTTGAAGTGCGCGGCGTGCCGCGGGCCTTGGCCAAGGATGCGTGGTGGATGGTGCCGGAGGGCCCTTCGGGAGCGATCGACGGCGTTCCTGCCAAATGGGCCGTGCCAGGTGCGGCGATTGCCGGAGCGGTGGCGCTGGTCGTCTTGGCCGATCTGTTGATCTGGGCTGTGGCGTGGCCGGGCGTGTCCCTTGCGGTGTTTGCGGTCGCTATCGCGGTTGCGGCCGCGTCGGTGCTCGGACGCGTGCAAGCCCGGGCGGCCTGGATCGCGGCATCGGGCCTGATATTGGGCTTGCTGCCGATTGTGGAGCAGGTCGGACTGCTGTCGTTGCTCTTTGGGGTTGTCGGTCTGGCGTGGGCGCTGGTTTGGCTGGCCTTGGGATCACGGGCCAAGGCGTCCTTGTGGCTGCGCGCGATGGTGCGTCTGCCTGCGGCCGGAGTCGCGCAGATTTGGGTCGACGGGGCGGGGGCCGCGCGGGCGACGCTTGGGGTTCGTCCCGGTGGCCGGGGTCTCTGGGCCCTGGTGCAGGGCTGGGGCCTGACCGTGGGATTGGGCGCCGTCTTTGCGGCGCTGTTGGTCATGGGCAACCCGTTGCTCGACGTGTGGCTGGCCAATCTGGCTGCCACGTTCTCGGGCGCCCATCTCTCGCCGGACAGAGTGGTGTTCTGGGCGGTGATCGCGGCCTTGGTCTGGCCCGCGCTCCGCTTGACCGCTTTGCGCCCGACGCTGGAGGTGCCGCTGGGCTGGCAGATGCCGAGGGGCCGGGCCTTCGGGCTGTTCACCCCGGAAACGGTTGTCCGTGCCTTGGTGTTGTTCAACGCGATTTTCGCTGTCCAGACCCTCACCGATGCCACCTATTTGTGGGGCGGCGTGCGCTTGCCGGAGGGGCTGAGCTACGCCGCTTATGCACACCGCGGTGCCTATCCTTTGCTGGCGACGGCTTTGCTGGCCGGCCTGTTTGCCCTGTTGACCCAGCCTTTCTGGGCCGGGCGACCGATCCTGCGCACCCTTCTGGCGATTTGGGTTGCGCAGAACGTGCTGCTGGTCGCCTCGTCGGCCCTGCGGCTGGAGCTTTATGTCGAGGTTTACGGGCTGACCCGGCTTCGCTTTGCCGCCTTTGTCTGGATGAGCCTCGTCGCTGCGGGGCTGGCGCTGATGCTGGTTCAGATGGCCCGCGGGCAAAGCGTGGCGTGGCTGATGGCCCGATCTTTCGGGCTTGCAGGGGTGGTCCTCTACGGCTTGTGCTTTTTCAACATCGACGGATATGTCGCCCGCCATAACCTGAGCCAGCCTGCCTTGGTGTTGGATTATTCCTACCTTTGCGATTTGGGTGCGGGGGCCGCACCCGCCATTGCGGAGCATCTTGCAGACGGAACCGCGCAGCCTTGTTCTGTGCCGATTGTCCGGGAGCCGGTGGACTGGCGCGAATGGGGCTACCGCAATGCCCGATTGCGCCATAGTCTTGCAGCGGTTCCGCCGCCCAAGGATACTTCCGTGTCCGCGATGGAGCGGTTCTATGCGCCACAGGGAGATGCGCGATGACCACCCGTATCCTGATCGTCGATGACGATCCGCAAATTCGCGACGTGCTCCGTATTGCGCTCGGTCAGGCAGGCTATGACGTCGTCGAGGCCGCTGATGGCGCCGCGGGGCTGGCCGCTGCGCTGGAGGGTCCGGATCTGGTGGTGCTCGACATAGGATTGCCGGAAATGGATGGCCGCGAGGTGTGCCGCCAGCTGCGCAAGACGAGCGAGGTGCCCGTGCTGTTCCTGACGGCCGAGGGCGACGAGATCGACCGGGTCGTGGGGCTGGAATTGGGGGCCGACGACTATGTGACCAAGCCGTTCAGCCCGCGTGAGCTGGTGGCCCGCTGCCGGGCGATCCTGAAGCGCGCCGCGCCTGTTGCGGCAGAAGCCGAAGGGGTGGCGCATGGCGTGCTGGCACTTGATCGCGGCCGGCACGAGGCCCGCGTCGGGCCGGTGTCCGTCCCGCTGACCGCCCGCGAAATGGAGATATTGGAGCGCCTCATTGCCCGCCCGGATCAAGTGATCCCGCGTCCGACCCTCGTCGATCTGGTCTATGGCACGAATGTGCATGTCAGCGACCGGACGGTGGACAGCCATCTGCGCAATCTCCGCGCAAAGCTGGCCGGGGCGGGATGCCCGGACGCCATCGAGACGGTCCACGGTGTCGGCGTGAGGATGGGCCCGTGCAGAGGAGCGTGACCCAGAAATGGCGGCCGCCGCTGACCTTGGTCATTGGCGGCACTCTGGCGGTCGTCTTGGGTCTGCCGGTTCTGGGCATCGCGTGGTTCAAGATGGCGGGCAACATTCTGGGCTGGTTGGAGACGGCCCAATTGTTTGCCGCGGTGGGTATCGTGGCGACGCTTGTCCTTGCGTTTCTGCTGTGGCGTCTGGTCTTGCGCCCGATCCGCCGGTTGTCGGACTACGCGCAGGCGATGCGCGAGGGCCGTTTTGCGGTGCCTCCGCCGGAGCATTTCGGCACTCAGGAATTCAGCGCCCTAGGTCGCAATGTCATCGACATGGCAGAGGCTTTGCGCGGCCGCGAGGCGGTGCTGCGGTCCTATGCCGATCATGCGACGCACGAGTTGAAAGGCCCCCTGACTGTGCTGCGCGGCGCGGCGGAGTTGCTCGACAGCCCGACCCTTGAGCCGGAGGATCGCAGTCGTCTGCTGGCCCGGATCGACGAGGCGGCGGACCGCATGACTGCGCTGCTTGACGCACAACGGGTGCTGGCCCGCGCGCAAGAGCCCTTGTCGCGCGGTCAGGCCCGGATCAGCCCGTTTTTGCCGGAGCTTCAGATGGAACATTCCGATCTGGAATTGACCCTTGAGGCCGACGCGGTGCTGCCCTTGTCGGCTGACGGCCTTCGTCTCGTGCTCGATCACCTGCTGGGCAATGCAGCCGCCCACGGCGCTACGGAGGTGCGGATTGCGGCGACCCCCGGCGAATTGCGCGTATCGGATAACGGCCCGGGTGTGTCACCGGGAAATCGCGACCGGATATTCGATCCGTTCTTTACCACCCGCCGCGAGGCCGGTGGCACGGGGATGGGCTTGCCCATCGTCCGCCGGATGCTTGAGGCGCATGGCGCCACCATTGCGCTGGAGCCGGAGAAGGGGGCCGTATTCGTGGTGAGGTTCTGAGCGGCAGCTCATCTCTTTGGTCCGGCCTGCCTGCGATGTGACGGAGGCTAGGCGTTGCCCTCGCTCAGCCGCTTGATCATCGCCACGCCGCTTTCGCCCAAGGGCACGATCGCGAAGGGCCCGCCCAGTTTCATGTGTTGCGGGTCTTGGGGATCGAGCTTGCCGGCTTTTGCCAGCAGCTCTGCGGCCATGTATTCGGCGTTGTCCTGCGGTACATAGCCCAGATAGCTGGCCTTGGCGTTGTTGACCGCCCCACGAGTATTGCCCGAGATCCCGAAGATCGCGGTATAGCCGACCGTCGGCGCTTCGATCCCGCGCTGGACCAGTTGGATCAGGTCGCCGTAGCTGAGCCACGATCCGAGTGCGCGCGCGTTTCCCGGCTCTGGCGAGCAGGAGAAAATGCGGATGGCAACGCATTCGATGCCCCGCTTTTCCCAGTGCATCCGCGCCAGATCTTCGGTGAAACATTTCGCCAGCCCGTAGTAGGTATCCGGTCGGTGCGGCGCGTCGAGGTCGATCCCGTCGTTGACGTTGTGCATGCCCACGGCGTGCACGGACGAGGCGTAAATGATCCGCCGCACACCGTGCTCGTGTGCCGATTCCCAAATGTTGTAGGCGCCGATGAAATTCGGGCCGAGGAGCTCTTCGAATGGGGCCTCGTCTGCGATGGAGGCGAAGTGGATGACCATGTCCGCTCCTTCGAGAAGTGGCCCGATCTGGTCGCGTTGCGACACATCGGCCTGCACGAAACGCTCGTTGGGGGCCAGATCGCTGATCTCATCGACGATATCGGTGCTGAGCAATTCGTCGCACATCTGGGACAGGGGGCCGCGAAGGACGCTGCCCAGGGCTCCGGCGGCTCCGGTGAGGACGAATTTGGTCATGGTGTGGTTCCTTTGGTCGTCGTGATGTGCTGCGGCGGTCAGATGACTGCCCGTTCGGTGAGGGCGGCATTGGCGCGGATGCGCTCGTAGCCGAGCGCCGTGAGGTCGAGGCTGCGGTATGCGCCGTAGATCAGAAGTTCGCTCAGCCCCCGGCCAACGGCGGGCGATTGTTGCAGCCCGTGCCCGGAGAAGCCATTGCAGAAGTGGAAATTCCGCACCTCGGGATGAGGCCCAAGGACGGCGTTCTGATCCAGCGTGTTGTAGTCGTAATGCCCGGCCCATGTGTTGCGCAGCTTGATCCGCTCGAAGGCCGGGATCCGGTGGGCGAGGGCGGGCCAGACCTTGTCTTCCCAGAGGTTGTGATCCATGGCGAAATCGTCGGGATCGCGGGGGTGGTCGTCGTCGGGTGCCGCGCCGGCCATGTAGTAGCGCCCGTCAGAGCGGACGTGGATGCCGCTGGGATCGATCGTCAGAGGCAGGTCGCGCGGCAGCGGCGTCTCTGCCTCGAAGACGTAGGTGTATCGCAGCCGTGGCTCGATCGGCAGGGGCGCGTCTATCATCGCGCTGATCTCGGCCCCGCGGGTCCCGGCACAGTTGACGACCGCGCCGCAACTGATGCTTTCGCCTGACGCGAGGGCGACGTGGGTGACTTTGTTCGCGCCGAGGCGAAGTCCCGTGGCCCGGTTGTGGATACGTTCGACGCCAAGCTGCCCGCCCTTTTTGCGCAGCCAGTCAAAGATCGTGCCACCGTCGAAATACCCTTCGTTTACGGGGTTATGCGAGGCGGCGATGATGCCGTCGAGGTTGTAGAACGGATAGGCCGCCGCCAGTTTCGCCGGGCTGAGCATTTGCGTGCCCGCACCGAGGCTGGCCTGCAATAGCTGAGAATTTGCCAGCGTTTCGGCAAAGCTGTCGTTGTCGGCCAGATACATGTAGCCGAAGGACTGGATCGGGATGTCGGGGGCGCTGTCATCCTCCATGAACTCTTTGAACCGGTCGATGAACATCGCCCCGAACTGGCTGATCTGGATGTTCACGGCGGTGCCGAATTGCTGCCGGATGCAGGAATTGGTCAGGCTGGTGGCCGCGTGTTCGAAGGTTGGATCGGCCTCGATGACCAGTATCCGCCCTTGGAAATCGGGGTTGCGGGCACACCACCACGCCACGGCGCTGCCCATCATCGCGCCCCCGATGACGACGATATCGTAGGTTTGATGCGTGGGGCGGATTGGCAGAGCCATGGGTGTCTCCGACAGCGGGGCTGTTCGGGACGCTAGCGCCAAGTGGCATCGAAGGAAAGCGCTGTGATCGGGCAGATCGGGGTGGGCCGTGGCCCACCCCGGAGCTGTAAGATCGGACCGTTAGTCCGCCTTGGCAGAGCTTGCAGGAGGCGTTTCGAGGAACACGTAGCCCCGCGCCGGCAGGATGACCTTGCCGTTCTCGACGTCGGCGTTCTGCGGTCCTGTGGGCGTCCCGTCGATGTCGACCTGCTTGATATCGTCCGACAGGTTGAACAGAGCCGTCAGGCTGCCCGTGTCGGTGCTGCGCCGAATGCCGAGGATCGGATGCGGCAGGTCGAGAAAGCTCGTCTCGCCGAACCGTAGTTCTTCGCGCTGCTTGCGAAACGCCAGTGCCGAGCGGTAGTGCGCCAGCACGCTGTCGTTGCGGCCTTGCTGCTGATCGACTGCATTGGCGGCCTGCGGTGCCTTGACCGGCAGCCACGGCGTCCCGGTGCTGAAGCCGGCATTGTCCGCGTTCGCTTCCCAGACCATCGGGGTCCGGCAGCCATCGCGCCCTTTGTAGTCGGGCCAGAAGGCGATGTTGGCGGTGTCTTGCAACTCTTCGAAAAGGATGTCGGTCTGGGTTTGGCCGAGTTCCTCGCCCTGATAGATCCCCAAGGTCCCTGGAAAGCTGGTGAGCAACGCAATCGACTGCTTGGCCGTGGCGACGGGATCACCGCCATGCTGGGTCCACCGGCTGACGTGCCGATCGACGTCGTGGTTCGAAAAGGACCAGCTTGGCCAGCCGTCGGGTGCCTTGTCCATGAAGGTCTGGATGCACCGCCGGAAGTGGCCGGGCGAATAGTCGTGGCTGAGCATGGCAAAGGAATAGGCCAGATGCAGCTTGTCTTTGCCGGAGGTGTATTCGCCCATGATCTCGACCTGGCGATCACCCATTTCGCCGACTTCACCGATCAGCATCCGGTCTTCGTATTCGTCGGTCAACGCCCGCATCCGCCGCAAAACATCGAGGTTTTCCGGCTGAGTCTTGGAATAGATCTGGTTTTGAGCCTCGTAGGGATTGCCCGGAAAATCGCCCCAGTCAGAGGGCGGATTGCTCCTCAGCCGCGCGTCGTGGACATAGAAGTTGACTGTGTCGAGCCGGAACCCGTCCACGCCCCGATCCAGCCAGAACCGCATCGCATCCAGAAGAGCGTCGACCACCCGCGGGTTGTGAAAGTTCAAATCCGGCTGCGAGGTCAGGAAGTTGTGCATGTAGTACTGGCGCCGATTCGGATCGAATTGCCACGCCGAACCGCCGAAGATGGAGATCCAGTTGTTGGGCGGCGTGCCGTCCCGCTTGGGGTCGGCCCAGATATACCAGTCGGCCTTGTCGTTGTGCCGGCTCGACCGGCTTTCGACGAACCACGGATGCTGATCGGACGAATGGCTGAACACCTGATCGATGATCACCTTGAGCCCAAGTTCATGCGCTCGCGCCACCAGTGCATCGAAATCCGCGATCGTCCCGTAGAGTTCCGACACGCCGGTATAATCTGAAACGTCGTAGCCCATGTCTTTGTCGGGCGAGGTGAAGAAGGGCGATAGCCAGATTGCATCCGCGCCGAGATCGGCCACATGTTCGAGCCGCGAGGTGATTCCGGGCAGGTCGCCGATGCCGTCGCCGGTACTGTCCTGAAAGCTGCGCGGATAGATCTGATATACAACGGCGTCGCGCCACCATTCACGCATGAGAGTCCCCTCGTCTGATTCGGCGGGACATTATCAACCTTGAGAAGAGGGTGGAACGCGATCCGCCACGGCCGTGTCGATTTCCACGAAAATGTGCGATTGCCCTGAAATTGGCGCTGTTTTGATGGGCAATCAGCGAGATTCGGGCGGCATTTGAAAGTGTTAGCGCGCGCCCCAGGTGTCCGACAACCTGTAGCCTTCCTGCCACGGGTCGGACGGGTCGACCATGTGCTGATGCGTTCCGGTGACCCAAGCCCGCCCGCTGATCCGCGGGACGATGGCGGGAGTGCCGTTCAGATCGGTGGTGCCGACGATCTGTCCGGTGAACCGCGACCCGATGATCGAGGTGGCGACGAACGTCTGGCCCACCTCCATTTGCCTCCGCGCGTGCAGCAGCGCCATACGAGCGGACACCGCCGTGCCTGTCGGGGAACGGTCGACCTTGCCCGGTCGGATCGCGACGGCCGAGCTGGCTTCGAACCCTTCGGCCGTTTCGCTCAGCGCCCCGGCAAAGAGGCAGAAGGAGATGTGCCTCCAATCGGGCAGGGTGGGATGGCTGAACCCCAGCTGGTCCTGTGCGGCGGCGGTGATCTGCACGCCGAGCCGGGCGATTTGGTGGGCATTGTCGGCGTGAATGTCGATGCCGAGCGCAGCCGCGTCGACCACGACGAAGCTGTCGCCGCCGAAGGCGGTGTCCACCATGATCGTTCCGAGACCCGGCACGGTCAGCTCCGTGTCGAGATGCCCGGCAAAGGAGGGCAGGTTCTCTACGGTGATCCGCTCTGCCTTGCCGTCGGCGCAATCGGCCCGCACCCTGACCAGCCCGCCCGGTGCTTCGAGGGTGATTTCCGTCACCGGCTCCGTCATCGGCAAAATTCCGGTGTCGAGCAGCACAGTGGCGACGCAGATGGAATTCGAGCCGGACATCGGCGGCGTGTCTTCCGGCTCCATGATGATGAAGGCCGCATCGGCGCGCGGATCCTTGGGCGGGACCAGCAGGTTCACGTGCCGAAACACCCCGCCGCGCGGTTCATTGAGCATCAGTCGCCTCAGGGCTCCGTCCTGAGCAATGTGGTGGCGCATCTCCCACAGGGTCTGGCCCGGGGGCGGACTGACACCACCGACGATAACGTCGCCGACCTCGCCCTCTGCATGGGCTGACACGGTATGAATGATCCGCCCGGTCCGCATCAGTTGCGCAGCATCCGGAGGCCCTGAATGGCGTCGGTGCGCACGGCCAGGCGCAGGCCGGGGTCATCGCCCGCCTTGAGTGCGGCGAGGATCAGTTTGTGATTGTGCGGTGGCTCGGTGCGATTCAGCCGCGCATAGAGTGCTGCCATCGTCGGCCCCAGTTGCAGCCAGACCGTTTCCGCCATCGCCAGGATCGCCGGCGCCTGAGCCCGCAGGTAGAGCGTTCTGTGGAATTCGAGATTCATCCGGATGTAGCCCGTCGCGTCTTGTCGCGCGACCATCTGGCTGACGCCGTGATTGATCGCCTCCAGCCTGTCGATCAGCGCGAGGTGCGCGCGGGGCAGGGCCCGCGTGGCGAGCTCGGGCTCCAGCAGGGCGCGGAGCGCAGCGAGTTCTTCGATCCGGTCGTTTGAAAGCTCTGGCGTGGACACTCGGCCCGAAGACGACAACGTCAGTGCGCCTTCGGCGACCAAGCGGCGCACCGCCTCCCGCGCGGGCGTCATCGAGACTTCGAATTGCTTGCCGATTCCCCTGAGTGTCAGCGATTCTCCGGGTGGCAATTCACCGTGCATGATCTGCGTTCGCAGCGCACGGTAGACCCGTTCGTGGGCGGCGCCGGTAAGGTCGACGGGGCGGGGTGATATCATCATGGCGCGAATGTGATCACGAATTGGCCCTCCGTCAATCCGGCTCGCGCCGCCCTAGCTCCCGAAGCGGACCCTGTGCAGCGTCTCGCCATGCTGCTTGAGCCAGCGCCGGGCCTCTTGATAGGGCGGGAACAGCCGCGCACAGGTGGCCCAGAAGGCGGCCGAGTGGTTCATTTCGGCCAGATGCGCAACTTCGTGGGCGGCGACGTAGTCGAGGATCGGGGCAGGGGCCATGATCAGCCGCCACGAAAACATCAGGTCGCCTTTAGCGGTGCAGGAACCCCAACGCGACCGTGTATCTCGCAGCGTCAGCCGCCCATAGGGTCGCCCGAGTGCCGAACTGTGTCTGTCGCACGCCTCGGCCAAGGCATCGCGCGCCCGCGCTTTCAGGAACGCTTGGGTGAATGTGCCGATTTTGGCAGGATCGTCCGGCAAGAGCAGTTGCCCATCCACCAGAGTGGGGGCTTTGACGTTGCCGGGGCGGAGTACCATATCCTCGCCGCGATACGGGATGCTCGCTCCGAATGCGGGCACGACCTCGGACTGCATTCCAGACAGGTGTTTGCGCAGCCAGGCCTCGCGCTCGGCCACGAAGGCGACGCCTTCGCGTTCGGCCAGCCGCGGCGGCATGGTCAGGGTGACTCGTCCGTCCAGCCGCGATACCCGCAGCGACAACCGTCGTGCTCGGGTGGACCGCTTCATTTCGACCGCGATCGGGGGGTTGCCCGGCAGGATGTGCTGACCCATATGCCCCTCTTGGCCTCTCTGCGCAAAAATGCGGTCAAATGGCTTTGACACGCCCCAAGCCTTATGGCAGTGGACCCTGATCCGCTGCAAGGCCGCGACTTGAGTTTGCGTCAGAGCGATGAAAGCGCCGGTGCCGGGGAGAGCCCTGCGCATTGGCCACAGGAATTGAAGGGAACGAGAATGCCCAAGGAAGAATGGGGAACCAAGCGCGTCTGCCCGACGACGGGCAAGCGTTTCTACGACTTGAACGCCGATCCGATCATCAGCCCGTATACCGGGGAAGTGGTAACTGTCGAAACCGGCAAGAATCGCACCATGGTGGCCGATGCCGAGGACGCTCAGAGCAAGAAGGCCGCAGCCGAGACGTCGACCGACGATACCGATCTGCTGCTCGACGATGACGACGACGATGACGACGTCGATCTGGGTGACGACGTTCTCGAAGACGACGACGACGATGACGATACGGTTTCGTTCGACGACCTGAAGGACGTTGCGACCGACGACGACTGATACGTTCGGTCGGTGACCGGCCCCGCAAACGAGGGCTGGAAAGAAAACTGCACCGGTGGCGGGATTTTCCACTTGATCTCGCCCCGATCCGCGCTTAGAGACCGCGCACGATACGCCGCCATGGTGCGGCAGATGGGGCCTTAGCTCAGCTGGGAGAGCGCTTGCATGGCATGCAAGAGGTCAGGGGTTCGATCCCCCTAGGCTCCACCAAATTCCTACTCCAACACATAAACGGTAAGTCCTGATTGCTGATCCGTCGGTCGGATTTGAATACGGGCATGGTTGGGGCTTTGTCTGGGTCGGCGAGCCTCGGTGAATCGCTGACGATTTGGGCGGCAATGTCATGGCGTTGCTCCGTCGTTCGAGCCGAATGCAGGTCGCATGATGGACGGCGAAGCTGCTCCCCGTCGGGCCTGGGGTGTCGGAGCCGTCGACCTTGCAACCGCTCCGACATTCGGTTTGGAATCGCTGGGCGTATTCCTGCTGTGTCGTACAGACTGCTGACTATTGCGGTGCCGAGATCGTCATGCCAGCGGCTTGCGCAACCTTGAGAACGGCGCCGAGGTCCGGCTCGGATGGTGTCGGCAATGTCGTCTGATCGTCGGGAAGTGCTTTGCCGATCCCGGTGAAGAACGCTTTGTGCATGTGCCCGGGTGCATTCAGAATGAGAAGGCGCGCGGGGCCTTCGCCGATTGCCTGAAATGCATGAACCTCACCATCGGGAATCGCCACGAAATCTCCGGGACCGGCGATGCGTTCCGAACCGCCGATGTTGAAGGCGACTTGGCCGTCGAGGATGAAGAATCCCTCCGTCTCACCGGCATGATGGTTTGGCGGTGCGCCGGCGCCGACGGGGACGAGGCATTCAACGAGACAATACTTTCCGTCGACGTCATCCGGAAAGGCGTGGAACTTCAACAGAATGTTCAAAACGTCATAAGTGCGCGGCAGAGTTTCCATTTTGATGATCCTTGTTTGAAATAGCAACGGCGTTATGATACACGTGTCTCAAAATAAGACAATAGTCTCATAAGTCACAAGCCAAGGAAGCCGCAATGCCGAAAATTCAGGGTCGATCCGCGCAACGTGCGCGCACGCGTCAGGCGATTCTGGACGGAGCCCGAAAGCTGCTGTCGGAAGGCAAGACCGTCACCGTCGCTGCTGCCGCGGCAGAAAACGGCGTGTCCAAGGCAACCAGCTATCGCTACTTTTCAGATGCTGACCTGTTGGTGGCAGAGGCTGTGCTCGACATCACGACAAAGCCTTACGAGGCCGTCGTCAGCGGGGCCACGGATTTGCGTTCGAAGCTCAAGGCGATCTGCCTCTATTACCTTGATCTCGCTTTCGAACATGAACCTGAATTCCGCCAGTTCCTCGCCGCGTCGATGCGGGCATGGACCGCCGAAAGCAAAGGAGCCACGCGGGGTGGTCGTCGCGTCAGCATGTTTCACCGTGCGCTGTCGGAGCATGAAACCGGTTTGAGTGACGATCAGAGGGAAACGCTTGTCTGCGGCCTGTCGGCGTCGACTGGAATGGAGGCCCTGATCGCGTTGATCGACGTCGCCGGCGCGACACCGGACCAAGCCCGGGACGTGGTCGGTTTCATGGTCGAAGCGATGCTTGATCGGGCGCTCTGAACCAGTTGCCAAGCTGGCCTGCTCTGTCCAAAAAGGTTCAGCCCCGTTGGGATGGGAAATCGGTGCGGGATGTCCGGTTCGGTCTCGTGGCTGCCAGCTTTGGGCCGGGGCCAGCTACACGGCGGGGGGCGGACATTGACTTCGTCCTTGGTCGCGGTTGGAGGCGCCACGTGCGGTCAATGCGGATGACCCGGGCTGTGTTCGGGCTGAAGCTCAATTTGATCAGGGCGCAGATCGAGTTCTGGCGGTGCTTTCACATCGAACGTCAAACGCCGGCCGCTGAGAAGCTGGGCGTATGCTTCGGCGCCCAGCTTTGGCCCTCTCACATTCCGGAACGTGCGGCGCATGTGCCGGAACAGGGTGCGCTCGAGTTGCAGGGTTTCCGGCGCCGTCCCGTGGCCCCAGAACTGCGAACGGATCAACGGGCCAGCCGGATGTTCTCCGAAGAGTCGAATGACGACCGCGGCTGAAAACTCCGGTGGCCGGAGCGAATACCGTGTGCCGGAGATATGGCGATACGACGCTGCTCTCACCTCCGTGCCCGGCGGCACGAGGAAAAGGTCGTGAGGGATGCGGCCCGGGACCAAGCGTAGAGGATCGGGTATCGCGCGCGCGTGGTCGTAGAGGTGGATTTCGGGGGAATGCATGTCCGGGTGCACCGCATAGACGAAGCTCTCCTCCGCCTCGACCAGATCCATCAGGGCGAGGAAATCGCGCGAGGTCGCGTAGAAATACGTGCATTTGCGCATGTCATCGTGCTTTCAGGCCGGCAAGGAACGCCTCGAAGCTCGGCGCAATCACATTCAGCCCGACATCGAAGGGAACTTCGTGATCGCTGAAAAATACTTTGCCGTGGTTCGGCCCTTTCAGCGCCAGCACGATACTATTGCCGCCTTCATCTCCTCCGATGGCCAGATACCAAGGCCGGAGTTCTCCACCGTAGTTCGAGTGATAGTGCCAGAGGTCGTTGTAGGTGTGTTCGGAATTCACGGCATAGAGGTAATGTAGGATTGTGCTCGTCTCGCGCCCGTCTTTCTCGAATGTGATCAGGCGATTTTCGGGCATCTGGCCGTTCCGATTTGCCAGCCAGTCGCGATAGGCCGGGGGTAGCCGCGCATCGAGCACTCTTTCCAGCAGGTCGAGTGTGTCGGCCGCGAGGGAGGACGGTGTGGGTTTGCGAGCTGACTTCACGGCCGGTCCTCCCTGCAGCACCAACGGTTCGGCGTTTGCGAGGACCGCTTCACGTCGGGATTGGGCCGCGTTGGCGGCTCAAAGCGTGGGGTGTCGGGTCGGGCCGAGAGGCCGATGCCACCCCGTCTTGTCGGATGCCGTGCGCTGGCGAGAATGCCGCTCGACGTTGGGGCCAAGGACCGCGCAGGTGGTTCGGCGATAGCTAGAATGTTCATCGCCTTGAGGCTCCTCGACCGACATGTATGATGCTGACGTTTCGCGAAAATTTCGTAGTCGTCAAGCGAGGCGATTGGGGGCACCACACCCGGGCGCGGCCGCCAAGGGAATCGGTGCCGGGCGTTGTTTCTGCAGTATATCCGTTCGGGGCGGAACCTTGGCTTTCGCCGGGGGCGGAGCGACTTTCGGTGCTCGCCCTGATTATGGAACTGACTGACGCCGCGCCGTCAGGTCGCTGCCGAAGGAGCCGCTGGTCTGTCATCCGTTTGCGGGTTTGGAGGCCGCATTTCGACGGCAAACCGGGCGAGTGGCGATTAAGTGCCGGAGCGAAAACGCACCTGTGCCATGATGAGCGGGCAGGTCATAAGATGCCTCACTCGCGGCCCCTTACCTTTTCGGCTTGGCGGAGCATCGTTGTAAATGCCGTCACCTTTGCCGTGCGGAAATTCGCGGCAGGAAGAACCACGTAAATGCCGCCTTCGGGCAGGTGCCAGTCCGGTAGCACATGGGTCAGCGTGCCCGTTGCCAGATGGTCCTGCACCAGAAAATCCGGCAGGATCGCCAGGCCTGCGCCCTCTCCTACCGCGGACATGATCGCGGGGGCGCTGTCGATTGAGAGGTCGCTCTGCCATTGGACCGTTGCGGTTTCCCCTGCCGCATTTTCGAACAGCCATTGCAGCGGATCAGGCAGGGCCATGTTTGCGACGAAGGGAATGGCAGAGAGGTCATCGGGATGCCGGACGTGATCGAACTGACCGGTATCGGCGCCTGCGCCGACGAGCAATTGCCGAAACCCGCGCACCTTGCGCGCCAATAGGGACGAGTCGCGCAGCCACCCGACCCTTATAGCCAGATCGAGCTCTCCCGCCATGAGATCGCTGTGGCCGTCGCCCAGATACAGCTCCACCTGGCAATCGGGGTGCTGTCGCCTGAACGCGGCAACCAGTGGGGCCACGATCGCCGTGCCGTAGTCGTTCGGGGCCGTCATCCTCAATGTCCCAACCGGCTGTTCCGAGAGCTGCGACATCTCACTGAAGGCGAGTTGCGCCTCGTTCAGGATCGACGTGCAGCGCGCGTAGAAGAGCTTGCCGGCCTCGGTGGCGCTGACCTTGCGCGTGTTGCGCACCAAGAGGGTCGCTTTGAGTTCGCTCTCCAACTGCGTCACCTGGCTGCTGACCACGGCTTTGGTCACGCCGAGGCGTTGAGCGGCTTTGGTGAAAGAGCCCGTTTCCACCACCGCCGTGAAATAGGCGAGCCTGTTGAGGTTGTGCGTTTTCGACATGCCATGACTGTTAGTCATTAGCATACGGACTGTCAAAATCGTTTGCCTTATAAACGGCAATGGATGCGACTATGTCGAGGTCCAAGGAGACAGACATGACACAGACACTGCATTACCTTTTCGATCCGCTTTGCGGCTGGTGCTATGGGGCCTCTGCGACCATTGCGACGCTTTCGAAGCATCCGGATATCGACCTGAAGCCGCACGCCACGGGGCTGTTTGCAGGCGGCGGTGCGCGACCGATGAAGAGCTTCGCGGCGCAGGCCTGGGCGAATGATCAGCGGATTGCGGCGCTGAGTGGTCAGCAATTCACCCAAGCCTATCGGCGGGATGTGCTGGGGGCGGAAGACGCGTCGCTGGATTCCACGGTGGCGACGCTGGCCGTTACGGCCGTGGCCGATACGGCTCCTGATCGCGTGATCGAGGCACTCGCCCGCATTCAAGCGGCGCGCTATGTCGACGGTAAGGATGTGACCTCCTCTGCAGTCGTCGCAGACCTGCTGGCAGAGCTCGGTCTGAAGGAAGCGTCTGCGCGTGTTCTGGAACCCGATACCGCCCTCCTCGATCTGGTCCGCAATCGCACCACCGAGGCCCGCACTTTGATGACGGCTTTCGGATTGCAGGGTGTTCCGGCCCTGATCGCGGAGATCGACGGTACAAGCCGCGGGATGGACGCCAGCACGCTTTATTCCGGGCCCGACGCAGTGTTGTCGGCCCTCGGGTTGGCCTGATCCGCAGGTGCCGAAAGGCGAGTCACCGCCACGTGGAGACAGCCTGAAATTCCAACCTATTCACCCGGGCCGCTGCTCGGGTGAATACATTCCATTCGCTCTTGGGACCAAACAGCCCGGAAGAGGTGCGTTGCCGCCCGGCAGGAACGGCCCGTCTGCGCGGTGTCGATTGGTGTGGCCTCACGCTGGCTGGTGATTGCGCATTTACCGCGCTTTGACTTCGCCCACTCAATGCCGATTTGCTGGACTGTCCGAGTTTGGAGAGCTTTTCCTAAATCCAATTTAGAATTGGTTCCTCGCCCTCGTGGAATGGATCAGAGTACGCGCAGAATCGCGGCCGAGCGTTTCGATTAAAGATTCATTAAATGAACGCCACGTATTCGGTTTTGCGATGATTCTGTCATCGGAAGGTCGCGCCACACTTTTGCCTTGATTCTGACGAATTCGACCAAGTTCACAACTTTAACGGTAATTTCTCATCTCTCCGGGTGAGGGTACGCGCCTGGGCTTCGCATTATGATGGAGTATGTCGTGGGGGGAGCCTGCGATTTCTAAGACAGTCCATCTGTCTATCGTTCAAATCAAGAATGGGAAGTTAACTATGACAAACTCTTTTTCCAAGTTGCTGAGCAAGTTCCGCCGCGACGAGAAGGGCGTAACCCTTGTCGAGTACGGCATTGCGCTGGTTCTGGCTGTGTCCGTCGGCGTAGGTGCCCTTTCGACACTGGCCGACGATGTCGATGATGAAATGACCTCGGCTTCGGGCGTACTACAGACTACTCCTTAATTGCGTTGTCGTCTCGCCTCTGACTTGTCGCTTCTGGAAACAGATCTGGCTGGCAGGTTGCGAAACTGTCTGCAGAAGCTCTGGGTGTCTGCATTTGGCGGCATCCAGAGTCTTCAGCGCTTTTGAAAACGAAGCGATTTCTTGGAATATTTGTTTCGTCACTAAATCGGAAAGCAAACGTCATGGCGCGTTTCACAAGATCGATATTCAAACGGTTTCTGAGGGATCAACAGGGTGTGACGCTCGTCGAATATGGCATCGCTTTAATGCTGGCCACTACAGTCGGCGCGTTTTCACTGATGTCGCTTGGCGACACCGTCTCGGCCAAGATCGTTGACGCCGGGCAGTTTTTCTGAGTCGAATCCAAACTTTGTCGAGGACCAATATGCGAATTGCATCTCTCATAATCGCTCTTTCCGGTGTTGCTGTCGCCGGTGGCTCTGTCTACGTGGCCCAGGATTATTTGCAGCAGCAGTCCGCGAGAAACTCGGCCGGGGCCGACGGTGCACTTGTCACCGTGGTGGTCGCCGGACGCGATATCGCTCTGGGCCAAATCCTAGAGAGCCAGTTGCTTCGGACCATCGACTGGCCCAGAGGCTCCGTTCCTGAAGGGGTCTTTACCGATCTCAACGACCTGATCGCGGCACCCGGGGGAGACCCGCGCCGCGCTCGTCGCGCGATTGCGGAAGGCGAACTGGTGCTGATGTCGCGCGTGTCCGATTTCGGTGAGAAGGTGACGATCGTCCAATCTCTTGCCGCCGGCCACCGAGCTATGGCAATCGAGGTCGCCGCCGAAACCGCCGTTGGCGGCTTTGTCACGCCGGGCGACTTTGTCGACGTCGTGCTGACACATGGCCGCAACGACTCCCTGCGGGCCGTCACGATTTTGCAGAACGTTCGGGTCATCGGTGTCGACCAGGACAGCGACGAGCGGTCGGACACGCCGGGTATCGCCCGAACCGTCACGCTCGAGGTGGACCCGACCGAAGGGCAGCGCCTTGCGCTGGCGCAGCAGGCCGGAACATTGAGCCTGAGCCTGCGGGCAGAAGCCTCCGAGTTGGACGCTCCGATCGTTGCCATCAATCTGGCGGATCTCTTGCAGGATGTGTCCCCTGTGCCGGAGGCGGAGGCCCGCGCTCCGATCGTCGTGCGCCGCGCGAATGTGCTGGACACTGATCTGTGACACAGCGCCCGTCATATCCATGCGAACGGCGGGGACGGACATGGTCCGAGCTGCGTCGCAACGAGGACGGAGCCCTTCTGATCTTCGCCGCGATGGCTTTGACGGTGTTGCTGGGCCTGATCGCCCTCTCTTTCGATCTGGGTCGCGTTGCGATCACTCAGACTGAATTGCAGTCCTATGCCGACTCTGTCGCTTTGGCGGCGGCAGGCGAGCTTGACGGCAAGGATGATGCCATCACGCGGGCGAGGGCGGCCGCGAACCTGATCGCCGACAGCCAGACATTCGGCAACAGCAACAATAGTTTGCAAGGTGCGACCGATTTCACGCTGACGTTCCTGAGCGCATTGCCCGGCAACGACACGGCTGCGACGACTGCTGTGACGACCGATCCGAACGAGGCGGTCTATGCCCGTGTCGACGTGAACTCCGCGGAGGTCGATCTGACCTTTGCTGCGGCCTTTGCGTTTCTCAACCAGTCCGATCCGATGCAGAACGAGGTGGATGCCACCGCCGTGGCCGGATACACCCAATACGCCTGCGACGTCACACCGCTGATGTTTTGCCTGCCCAATTCGTCCTACACCGCCGAAGACCACGTCGGGCATATGATCCATCTTCGGGCTGGTGGGCAGGGCGCGGCTTGGGGGCCGGGGAACTTCGGCTTTCTCGATCCGCACACAGCTGCCGTAGACAACGGCGGCCCGTGCGCCGGGCTGAGCGGCGTCAGGCTGGATGCCTGCCTGATTGGCGCCATCGGGAGCGTCACCCAATGTTTTCGCGTCAACGGGGTGGATACCTTGCCGGGCCAGCGGGCTGGTATTGAAGACGCCATCTTCAACGTCCGCTTCGATATGTATGGCTCGATCATGAACGGAGAGCGCAACAATCCGCTCTATGCTCCCGCGCCGAACGTCATCAAGGGACTTGTCCGCAACAGCCCCGGTGGCGGCGGAAACGGCAACGGCGGCGGCGGAGGCGGCAACGCTTGTGTCGGTCAGAACCCGAGCGTGTCACCTGACACCGTGGGCATCCCGCGCGACGATTGTTTTGCCCTTGGCACCTGCACCGGGCGTTTTGGCGACGGCGTCTGGACCGATGGACGCGCGAACTATGTCGACGTCAACTACGGCGGGACCGACCCCCATCCGCTGGCTCTTACTCGCTACGAGTATTATCTGGCCGAAATTCAGGCCGCGGGCGGTGGCGGCTCCTCCGCGCCGATCCTGAGCGGACTGTCCGAAACCGGACGCCCCCAGTGTTCCAGCCACCAAAGCAATGATCCCGAGCGCCGGTTGGTGATCGCGGCCGCGATCGACTGCGCCGCCAACCCGATCAACGGGGCCGAAGTCGGCGTGCCGGTCGAGGAATTCTTTCGCCTGTTTCTGACCGAACCGGTCAGCAATGACGGTGCCTCTCCTGCCTCTCTCGAAATCCACGTCGAAGTCGTCGGGCCCGCGGGCGGTGACGGGGCGGGCGTGGGCAACCAAGACGGCATCTTTCGTGATGTCGTCCAGTTGTACCGGTGATCGCGATGGCACCTCTGCATTCAAGATCGCGGCGGACCGCCTGGAAGCAGGCAAAGGCCAAGGACTTCGCCGCAGACGAACAGGGCGTGGCTCTGGTCGAATTCGCATTGATACTGCCGCTGTTGATCTTGCTGTTCGCCGTCACCATCGACAGCGCGCGCATCATGATGTCGTATCATACGACCGTGTCCGGCGTGCGGGATGCTTCGCGCTATCTGGCCAGAATTGCCCCTTTGGACATTTGCACCAACGGCGGCGATCTCACCCAGTTCGAAGACGACCTCGCCGATATCATCAGTGAAAGCATCGACGGGCAGGGGCGGTTTGTCTCCGGCGTCGCGCTGGTCTCTGTCTCGACTGTCCTGACCTGTGCCCCCGGATCCTTCAGGATTTCGCCGTCGCCTGTCGTGGCCGTCACGGCGGATCTGTCCATCAGTTTTCCGTTCGCCAGCCTGTATACGCTCGTCGGCGGTGCGCATTCCACTTTCCAGACCACGGTCCGGGACCAGAACAAGGTGTTTGGGACATGAGGGCCGTGCTGCACATGCTCAAGCGCCGGGTCGGCCGGTTTGGTGCGGATGACCGCGGCACGACCATTGTCGAGCTGGCAATTGCGTTGCCGTTGTTCTTGTTAATTTTCTTTGCGCTGCTCGACTTTGGTCGCATGGCATATCGCTATGTTGCCGCCGAAAAGGCCATGCAGCTTGCGACCCGAATTGCAGTGACGCGTCCGCCGGCATGTGCGGGCGTTCCATTGACCCATGTACGAGGCCCTACCGATCCGGGCACTGCCGTGCCGCGATTTGGCCTGTCGTGCAGTTCCGGCCCGGATGTTTGCCTCGACGTCGGCGCGATCTCCTGTGTTGGGAGCGCAGAGAACGCGACGGCCAGCGAGATATGGGCGCTGATTGGAAACGTGCTGCCGAATACGGCGGAGATCGACAATCTTCGCTTCAGCTACTCTTTCGACAACCGGCTCGGCTTTCTTGGCGGCCCCTACGTTCCTGTAGTCACCGTCGAAGTGACGGGGCTGCAGTTCGAATATGCGTCGCCGCTTGGCGCACTTGCCACACTGGCCGGCAGCACAAACGAAAACGGCTTCAACAACGCAGCAATCCCATTTCCATCGATGAGCATGTCGCTGCCGGCTGAAGACCTAGCATTGGGAGACGCGGGATGACCACGGACGAGACTCTAAGCTTCAAGAGCGAACGCGCGCTCAAATCCGTTGCCATCGTTTCCGACGATGAGAAAATCACGTCGCGGATCAACGGTGTGCTGGGTGGGCTGAGCAATTTCTCTGTCAAGAACCAGCCGGGAACCCTGGCTGGCATCAACGGCTCCGCCATCGGATTGGCCGCCGAGAACGATTTGATCATTTTCCAGACCAGCGGCTCTGAAAGCGAAGACATCGGGGCGGTGCGGGCGATCCGGCGCGAGCTTGACCGCAGCACCAAGCTGCTTGCGATGACGCCCGAGACCATTTCGCTGGCCGATGCCCGGCGTCTCACCAATGCGGGTGTCGACGACGTGTTGATTTTCCCCTTCGACGATGCGGAGTTCCGTGATCAGGTCAAGCGGATCACCCAGCCCAACCAGCTCGTCGTGGTGCCCGAAGAACGCGATACCGGCAATGCGGGTCGCGTGATCACCATCGCCAAATCCAGCGGCGGCATCGGGGCGACGACCATCGCCGTCAACCTCGCCGACCAGTTCCTTGGCCGGAGCGGCGTCCTCAAGAAGAAAACCAAGAACCGTGTCGTCGTCGTCGACATGGACTTCCAGTTTGGCGCGATTGCCAGCTTTCTCGACGTCGAGCCGCGCGATGCGCTCTACAACCTCGCCATCGAGGGAACCAAGCCGGACATCACGTTTCTGCGCCAATCCATCGTGAAGAGCCCGAGCGGCATCGATGTTCTGACCGCTCCGGCGCGTTTCGCCCCGTTGGACGGACTGACCTCGGAGCAGGTCCGCGCGATCGTCAAGCTGCTCCGCGCCGAATATGACTATGTCGTCATCGACCTGCCGCGCGCGCTGGTGGAATGGCTCGCTCCGGTTCTCGAAGAAACCGACCGACTGCTGCTTGTCACGGACAGTTCCGTGCCCGGCATCCGGCAATCGCGCCGCCTGATCGATTTCTTCACCGAAGACGCGATCAACCTTCAGATCGACATGGTCATCAACCGCGAAAGAAAGCCGCTCGTTGCCAAGAGTGCACACAAGGAAGCGGCCAAGGTTCTCGAACGTCCGTTGAAACATTGGCTTCCGCCGGATCCAAAGGCCGCCCGTGCGTCGATCGATCAAGGGGCGCCGCTGTCCGAGGTCGCCAGACGTTCGCACTTTACCAAGGCCGTGGCCGCCTTGGCTCAAACACTCACCCTGGATTTGGCGAATGCCGCATCTGCCACTGTCGCTGCCAATTAGAGAAGGATGCTGCAATGTTCTCCAGCTTCAACAAACAAAAGCCGTCACGATCACCAAAGGTGATCCCGATCAACAGCGATGCGGCACCTCTGGGCGTCGACGCGCCGGTGATCGACACCCACGAAGACGAGGAACTCGCCAAGCGGCTGGAACTGAAGAGCCGCCTGCACGAGGCCTTGCTGGATCGCCTCAACCTGGCGGTGATCGACAAGGTCGAAACCGAAGAGCTGCGGCGCGAGGTCTCGGGTCTCGTCGGCCAGATCCTGACCGACGAGAACACCCCGCTGCGTGCCGACGATTTCAAGCAGATCGTCAGCGAATTGATGGATGAGGTTCTGGGGCTGGGGCCGTTGGAGCCGTTGTTGGCCGATCCCACGATCAACGACATTCTGATCAACGGGCACAAGAACGTATTCGTGGAACGTTACGGTGTGCTGGAGCGCTCAAAGACTCGGTTTCGCGACGAGAAGCACCTCTTGAGGATTATCGACAAGATCGTTTCCCGCATTGGTCGACGCATCGACGAGAGCACGCCATGGGTCGACGCCCGACTTGAAGACGGAAGCCGCGTCAACGCCATCATCCGCCCTTGCTCGATCGATGGCCCGTCCATGTCCATTCGGAAATTCTCGAGATCTCCGCTGACCATGGAAAAACTGGTGGCGTCGGAAGCCTTGTCGGAGTCGGCCGCGAAGCTCCTCTCTGCCTTGGTCGAGGCGCGCATGAATGTTCTGATCTCGGGAGGTACGGGGTCAGGCAAAACGACGATGCTGAACGCGATGTCTTCGTACATCGGTGACCGAGAGCGGATCGTAACGATCGAAGATGCGGCCGAACTTCAGCTTCAGCAGGCTCACGTCGTGCGCCTCGAAACCCGGCCACCCAATCCCAGCGGGACAGGCGCCGTGCTCCAGCGAGATCTGGTGCGCAATGCCCTGCGTATGCGACCGGACAGGATCATCGTCGGCGAGGTTCGGGGCGCCGAGACGTTTGACATGCTTCAGGCGATGAACACGGGCCATGACGGCTCCATGACGACTGTCCATGCAAACACCGCCCGCGATGCCCTGGGTCGCCTCGAGCAGATGGTCACGATGATGGGGGTCGATTTTCCGACATCCGCCGTTCGTGCGCAGATCGCGTCCGGCCTGCATTTCGTCGTGCAGCTGTCGCGGCTTTCGGATGGCAAGCGCCGCGTGATGAGCATTTCCGAGATCACCGGCATGGAAGGCGATGTGATCACCATGCAAGACATCTTTGTGTATCGCAAAACCGGCAAGGCCGAGGACGGCACCGTCCTTGGTGAGTTCATTTCGACGGGCATGCGGCCCAGATGTTCCGACGAACTCATGGCCGCCGGGGTCGATCTCGACCCGTCGGCCTTCATTTCGAGGAGAAACAGAGATGCTTGACCAGCTCCGCACCTCTCCCGAGATCGTCTATGTGATCTATATCGGGATCGCTCTGGGTATCATGCTGATTTTCACAGGCATTGCGCAATTGGCCAGCCGTGGCGAAAACCTCAACGAGGCCAAGAGCCGACGGATGAAGATGATAGCGGCGGGGGCGTCGACCGAAGAGATCCTGGCAATTCTGAAGCCCGACAACAGCCGGGGGTGGATGAGCCGGATGCCCTTGCTGGGAGGTTTGCCGACACTCCTGCGTCGGGCCGGTATCTCCGCGTCGCCGGCCATGTTTCTCGGCATCTGTGCGGCGCTTGGTTTCCTTGTGCTGATCTTTGCCGGTTTCGTCTTGGGCCCTTACGCGGGCCTCGTCGCCGCCGTGTTGATCGGGTTCGTCGCACCGATTGTCGCCTTGGACGTTCGGGCCAGAAAACACGAAACATTGCTCATCTCGCAGCTTCCTGACGCGCTCGACCTCATGGCGCGGGGACTGCGTGTCGGGCATCCGCTCAACACGTCGATCCAGGAGGTGGCTCACGATATGCCCGATCCGATCGGCACCGAGTTCGGGATCATGTTCGATCAGATCAGCTTTGGCGACGATCTCGTCGATGCGTTCGACGATTTCGCCAAGCGCACTAATCTGGAAGATATCCAGTATCTGTCTGCGAGCGTCGGCATCCAGCATGGCACCGGCGGCGATCTGGCGCGGATCATTCAGGTTCTGTCGAACGTGGTTCGGGGCCGGATCACGATGCGCCGCCGCATCATGGCGATTTCGGCGGAAGGTCGATTGACCGGCATCTTTTTGTCGCTGCTGCCGATCTTCATTCTGGCCTCGGTCATGACCTCCAACCCCGACTACTATCTGGGCGTCATGGAGAGCGGAATGTTCCGGCCACTGGCAATTACCGTCGTGCTTCTGACCGTCGGCAACTTTCTGGCAATTCAGAAACTCGTCAATTTCAAAGTCTGATGGAGCGCTGACATGTTGAACTCGATCGAGACACTTGCACAATCCTACGGGCTCTCGACTCAGGTCCTGTTGCTGGCGGGAATAGCGGGCGGCAGCCTGCTCTTGTTCGTTGGCGTTGCCTCCATGCTGACGCACAGAGACCCCGCCTCCGTCAGGTTGGCCGCGACCCATGAGGCGCGCAAACGGTCCCGAAAGGATCGCGGTATCCTCAAGACCCCGGCCGAAGAGGCCAAGGGCATCATGAAGTCCTTTCTGCCCAAGGATCTGGCCCAACGCACAAAGCTCCATCGAGAGTTGGCGCAGGCCGGGCGGACGGGGCCGCACGCGCTTCGCAATTTCACGCTTGTCCGGATCGTGCTCGGTCTGGTGTTGCCCCTTTGGCTGCTGTTGATCGTGTTCGCCAGCCAGAATTTCGGCTTTCTGTTTCCAGAGCGTTTCGTCACGTGGGTCGCCGGATATTCGTCGATGTCCATTTTTCAGAGTCTCAGCATTCTTGTCGCCATCGGCTACTGGTTGCCACTGATCTGGTTGCGGAGCCGCGTCAGCGAACGCAAGCAGAGGATCACCGAGAGCTTTCCCAATGCGTTGGACCTAATGCAGATTTCCGTCGAGGCCGGCCTGGGATTCGATATCGCGATGACCCGAGTGGGCAATGAGCTGGCCGAGATCGCACCGGATATCGCGTTCGAGTTCCTGACCGTGCAGCAGCAAGTGCAAGCGGGCCGGCCACGTCAGAACGCCATGCGCGACATGGCGGAAAAAACCGGGGTCGACGTCGTCAATTCATTTGCCAATGTCGTGCATCAATCCATTCACTTCGGCACCAGCATGTCCGAAGCCCTCACGACCTATGCCGCGGAAATGCGGCTATACCGCGAATTGAAGGCGCAGGAGATGGCGAACAAATTGCCGGTGAAACTGTCTGGCGTCATGGCGGCGTTGATGCTGCCTGCCCTGATAATCATCACCGTTGGCCCTGTTGTGATTCGCTACAGTAATATGTGACGAGAAGTATTGTTTAGTGGCCGAAACTACATGTTGTGTGGCGCGCCGGCCTTGCACAAATGCGATAACACCCTCAAGTTGCAAAACTGGTCAAATCAACCAAACTTCCGACAAAGATTTGACACATTCACGAATTGCTTAAGAAACTAATAACATCGCTGATCCATTGCAGGTCGGGCACAATTGGTGTTGGGAGTGAATTTCGTGAGTGTATTGCCGAGTAGATCAATTGATGCCGACTCCAATGGCCGGCAGCAAGATCAGGAGCTAAGTATTATCGACGGAATCGCCAGTTGGTGTGAAAGTCTGTCTGGCCAAATACCGCTCATCGAGGGCCTTCGCCAAGTTCTGGGGGCGCTCGATGGTGCCGCCATATGCCTGACGCGTGTGCAGGAGAATTCGAGCAGGATCGGCACCTCCATGATCGTGGATACCGAAACCTCGCAGAAGCGTGGCCATCGTCTTGAGCGCTCTTTTGCGTCGATTGTTCTGGGGCCATATTGCCTGAAGCCCAAGCCGGGAACACCGTGGTTCTCTTCGATGCTGGACGGCGAGGTCGATCCTGCACTGCGGGATTTCCAGCGACGCCGCGGCCTGCAGGAACTGGTCGTCATCCCGTTGGAAATCAAAGGCAAGACCGTGGACTTCCTGGAGATCCACTTTGAACAGAGACTCGACGGCAACCAGTTTGCCTTGCTCAATCTCGCGGCGGCAACTTTTGTCCGCACGTGGGGTCGACGCGCGACCGGTCTGTTCTCGGAATACATCCTGTCGCCGCTCAAGACCAAGCGAGACAAGCTCTCCGAGCTTCCTTTGCTGAGCGTGGAGAACCCGGCACGGCTCAGCCGCTGCGAGTATCGTGTGTGCCTGATGCTTAGCAGGGGGTACTCTGTTCAGGCGATCGAGGAGGAGTTCGGCATTTCCCGCACCACGAGCCGCACGCATCTGCGCAATATCTATGCGAAGACGGGGTGCAGTTCTCTGGCTGAATTGACGTTCAGGTTAATGGACAAGACCAAGCCTGGTATTTCCGGGTTCGACGCAGAAGCGCGCGTCGTATGACACTCCCGTCGACATTATTGCCTCTGGGCCTAATGCTGCCGATCCTGTTCTGTGCGGCCTACAGCGATTTGCGCAACCTGCGAATTCCGAATTCGCTCAGCCTATTGGCACTTGCACTTTTCGCAGCTTCGCTCCCTTTTCTCCCACTTCAAGAGGCCGGTTTGCGTATACTTGCCGCTTCGGTGGTTTTCGTCCTTGGATTCGGGCTGTTCGCATTCGGGCTTTTTGGCGGTGGCGACGTGAAATTGCTGTCATGTCTGATGCTGTTCATACCGGCGCAATCTCTCAACCTCTTTGCCTATGTCTTCTCCGGCTCCATGCTCTTGGGGCTTGTGGCGATAAGCGTCTGGCAGGCGAGTCCGGCGCTGCGACGGCAAAATTGGGCGGCATCCCGCGAGGTTGGAAAATTCGCTATGGGCATATCCATCGCTATGGCCGGCTTCGCCCAATTCGCAATCCTGATGGCCGCCGCGCTCTGATCCACACTTTCGCTACCAAAGGTCTCTGACCCTGCCACCGGGCTCGGGGCCTGTTGGCATAAGGTCAGTTCAAGAGGGGCGCCTCATTTCAGGCACCCGTGCGCGGATGCGCCCCTCTGAAATGGAAAAGGGGCCGGACCTTTCGGCCCGACCCCTGTGATGATTGCGTTCGTTGGCGCTCAGTTCAGGTCAGCGGAGAAAAGGTAGACCTTCTCGTCGGGACGTGGCTGCCAGTCGACCCGCTTGCTGACGCCGTAGAAGTCGGGCTGGAAGTAGAGGTGCAGCCAAGGGCCATCGTCGTAGAAGACCTGGAGCATCTCATCGACGATTGTGCGCACTTCCTCTTCGCTGGTCGCGGCGGCGATGTCAGCCCAGCGGTCGAACCAACGTGGGTCATCCCAATGGGTGTAGTTGGTGCCAGCATCGACAGCGGCCAGATCGGTCATGTCGTAGAGCGGGCTCCACAAGGCGCCGCCGGAGCCGATGAAGTAGAGCGGGCCGGCGTTCCGTTCACGGATGATCGGAATGTAGACGCTGGACCATTCCATGATCTGCAGATCGACGTCGAGACCGACATCGGATAGATACTGCGCGATCGCCTGCACAACGTTGGCGTCGTTCAGGTAGCGGCCTTGGCCGGCCTGAAAGGCGATGGAGAAGCGTGTGCCGTCTTCGCCGCGTGGCAAACCGGCCGCATCAAGCAGTTCTTCGGCCTTGGCCGGATCGTAGGGGTAGGGCTCGATGTTTGGATTTGCGTTCGGCGGGTTCACGATCCCGGTCATCCGCTCGCATTCAAAGTTGAGCAGCTGCTTGCAGATCGTCGGCACGTCGACCGCATACTGCAGCGCACGCCGCACGGCCGGGTCCTGGATCGCGTCTCCGCCCGGCTCCATCGCCATGCTGTCGCTGAGGTTGAAACCGACATACATCCGCCGTGTGCCCTGAATCGGGTTGACCTCGGCCACGCCGCTGTTGTTGATCACGTCCATCTGATCGGGGGCGACGTTGGTGATGATGTCGACATTGCCGGCCATCAGTTCAGCAGAGCGGGTGGAGGCTTCGGGGATGATCCGCCAGACGATGTTCTGGAAGCCCACATCCGCGCCTTCGACGGCCTCGAGGACCACCTCGGAGCCGCGCCGCCATTCAGCCAGCTTGTAGGGACCGGAGCCGACCGGGTTGCCTGTCGCTTCGTCGAGCGACATTGCTTCATAGCTGTCCTTGCAGTGAATGAAGACCTCGGCGATCAGACCGAAGGCAATCGGGTTCTTCGCACCGATGTTGATTTGCACGCGCCGGTCGTCGAGGGCCTCTGCGCTTTGGAAATCAATCGAGCTGAAGACGAAGCCGGGCGTGTTGCCTGTGAAGGCATTTGCCGGATCGGCGGCCCGGTTGAACGAATAGGCCGCGTCCTCTGCGGTCAGCGCCTCTCCGTCGTGGCAGGTGAGCCCTTCCTTGAGGGTATAGACATAGGCCAGCCCGTCATCGGAGATTTCCAGCGTTTCGGCCAGTTCGGGCCGGGCCACACCGTCGCCGCCCATCGAGAACAACGTCGCAAAGATATGGCGCGCGATGTTGGAGTTGTCACGTGATGCAATCGCCGAAGGATCGAGCGTATTGATATCGGCACTGATCCCGACGACGATGGTGTCGTCTGCGACTTGCGCCAACGCTCCCGTCGCGAGGGCAAGACTAGCAGCGCTTGCCGTTAGAAGATTTCTTAGTCGTGGCATTGAACTTCCTTTCACCTGTTGGATGGATCGAATTGGCCGTTGGCAATCTTGGTGCAGCCCAAGGCCGCGTTTGGTGAAGTCGACGCCGGTTCCCCTTTTGGAATTAGACGCAGACGGTCACAGGGATTGCGCGATCGTCACCGGATCGAAGGTGGCGAGCGTGCGTGTGTGTTCTGAGATCAGCGCAATCGCCCGCTCCGTGTCGCCGGCTTCGAGGGCGTCGACGATGGGGGGGTGGTTGCTGGCGATCTCGGTGAGGTTGCTTTCGTCGCGGTTGCGCAGAGCCATGATCTGGTGAATGCGCAGGTAAAGGTTTTTCCAGGACGCCCGCAGCAGATCGTGATCTGCCAGCGTGATGAGCGTGTGGTGGAAGGCTTCGTCCGCCGCAATCAGCGCCTCGAAATCATCGGCGCGGGCGGCTGCGGTCATCGTGTCGCAATGCTTGCGGAGCTGATCGAGGGGCGCCCCGTTGTCGAGAATGCGGCGCACGGCCATCACCTCGAAGACCTCGCGCAGCGAGTAGGTTTCACCGACTTCGCGGGCGGTCAGCGGCTTCACCCGCTTTCCCTTGTAGGCGATGGTCTCGACAAGCCCGTCGTTTTCGAGAATCTGGATCGCTTCGCGTATTGGCGCCCGGCTGACATTCATTTGATCCGCCAAGGCCGTCTCGACAAGGCTCGTCCCCGGCTTCAGCCGACCGCTGAGGATCGCCGTTCGCAAGCGATCCGCCACTTGAACCCGCAGGGGAACGTTCTCGATCGGGGCAATGTCATGCGGCATGTCATCGGGGGCGACAGAATTCACATTATTCACGGCGTCAGGTCCTCAAGGCTGTTGCAGGCGCCCGTCCCGTCGGACGGCTTCCCCATCTAAGCGATTTCGGAGGGTTAACCGAAACGAAATCAACATAAGCAGCAGACACAATACATCCGACGGAGATCTGTATGTTTTGTTCTGTGGAATGTCGACAATCCATAAGTGGACAATGCACCGTAGGTTTTCTACTTGTCAAGCGGCTCTGACACCGGGGTGGGCAAAAGCGCCGGCCGGGACCGGCGCCATTGGTCAAGTGCTGTGAATACAGGCGCTCCCGTGTCCCGGGCCGATCTCCCGAAGCTTGGGAACAACGCGCGCGCATTCCTCTGTCGCCATGGGGCAGCGGGTCCGGAAGACGCAGCCCGAGGGCGGGTCGATCGGGCTGGGGATGTCGCCACGCAGGATCGTGCGCGATCGGCGTTGACCGGGTTCGGGGACCGGAACTGCGGATAGCAGCGCCTTGGTGTAAGGGTGATTCGGGCGAGCATAGAGGTCGGCCGCCGAGGCGATCTCCATCACCTTGCCCAGATACATCACGATGACCCGGTCGCAGATATGCTCGACCACGCCGAGATCGTGCGCGATGAACAACATCGTCAGATCGAGATCGTTCTTCAGATCTTCGAGCAGATTGATCACCTGGGCCTGAATCGAGACGTCGAGCGCGGAAACCGGCTCGTCCGCCACAATGAATTCGGGCTCGACCGCGAGCGCCCGGGCAATTCCGATACGTTGCCGCTGTCCGCCCGAGAATTCGTGCGGATAGCGGTTCAGATGATCGGGAGAGAGCCCGACCTTTTGCAGCAACGCGGCTGCCCGATCATCGTATTCCGATGGCTTGCCGATACCGTGCAGCTTGAGCGGATGGGTCAGGACGTCGCGCACCTTTTCGCGCGGGTTCAGGCTGGCGTAGGGATCCTGAAAGATGATCTGCATCCGCTTGCGATAGCTCCGCATTTCGGACTTGCTCAGACCCATCACGTCGGTGCCGCCAAACCGAACGGCACCGCCGGTCGCCTCTTCGAGGCGCAGTATCGTGCGCCCGACAGTCGTCTTGCCGGAGCCGCTTTCGCCCACGAGACCGACGACCTCGCCGGGATGAATCACGAAAGAGACGTCATCGACGGCCTTCACCGAATTGATCTGGCGCTGCAGCACTCCACCGTGAATTGGAAAGTGCTTTTGCAGATTTTCGACCTGCAACAACGGCTCGGTCTTGGTCAATGGGGCAGTCATGACGCTTCCTTTTGGGACAGGTTCAGCTCGCGCCAGCGGGCGCAGCGAATCATGTGGCCGTCGCCGGCCTGTTCGAGTGGCGGTAGGGCGGCGCGGCAGATATCGGCGGCATAGCCACAGCGTGGATGAAAACGGCAGCCCTGCGGAAGATCACTGAGCGCCGGGACAGAGCCGGGGATCGCCTGCAGTCGCACCTTGTTGATCGACGAACCAAGCCGCGGGATCGAATTCATCAGACCGACGGTGTAGGGCATCCGCGGCGTCCGGAAAATATCTTCGACCGGGCCGGTTTCGACGACTTGGGCGGCATACATGACCACCACCCTGTCTGCGATCTCTGCCACCACACCCAGATCGTGGGTAATGAAGATGATGGCCATGCCAATCTTTTCCTGCAGATCCTGCATCAGTTCGAGCATCTGCGCCTGAATCGTGACGTCGAGCGCGGTCGTCGGTTCGTCCGCGATCAGGATGCGAGGCTCACAAGATAGCGCCATCGCAATCATCGCGCGTTGCCGCATGCCGCCCGACATCTCGTGAGGATAGTTGTCGACCCGTCTCTTCGGTTCGGGGATGCCGACGAGGTTCAGCATCTCAATGGCCCGGTCCCGCGCGCGCGCCTTGCTGAGACCTTCGTGTCGGATCACCATTTCCGCGATCTGCTGTCCGATCGTATGGACCGGATTGAGGCTGGTCATCGGCTCTTGAAAGATCATGCCGATCTCTTTGCCGCGGATGTCGCGCATCTCGACATCGGAGTATTTCGAGATTTCGTTGCCGCCGAGCTTGATGCTGCCGCCGGAAATCCGCCCGACATCCTTGGGCAGGAGCCCCATGATCGACAGGCTGGTGACGGATTTACCCGATCCGCTCTCTCCGACGATGGCCAGGGTCTCGCCGGGGTGGACGTCAAAACTGACACCGTCTACGGCCTTGATCGACTGCGTCCGGGACAGATCGAAGGTGGTTTGCAGATCCCGCACTTCGAGGATCGGCTTGGTATTCGTGAAATCGCGGGGCATGAAGTGCCTTTCTTTTGAGCGGGAACTGTCCTCATCGGGCCTCGCCCTTCGCAAAGTTCGCGATTTGGGCGCTTGACGGGGGCAGGTGGTGCATGTTTCTGTTGTTCAACTGTCGACAATCTAAAATATACCCTGTTTGATGAACGAACCGATTGTCAAGCTTAGCGAGGCAGGAACAATGCGAAATGAGGGGATACGGATGAAACCCGCCATAGGGCAAATGAATGATGATGCAGCATTGTGCAGCATGACTGCACCGCTGTGCTTGCGATCCGCAGATAACGCGGCCCAACGGATGCTCTGGTAGAGGTCGAGCCAATGTGGACATTTTTGATAAGGCGCTTGCTGCAAAGCATCATCGTGCTGATTGGCGTGACGCTGATCAGTTTCATTTCATTGCAGATGGGCGGGGACCCGACCTATCTGTTCGTCTCCGAGAACGCCAGCGTGGAGGAAATCCAGCGTGCCAGAGAAGCACTTGGCTTTGATCGCCCGCTGCCTGTGCAATATCTCAGCTACGTCTGGAACGCGCTGCATGGTGATTTCGGCAATTCGTTGAGCTATCGGCAACCGGCGATGGGCGTGGTTCTCGAAGCCATGCCCGCGACTATCGAACTGACGTTCTTTTCGCTGGTGCTTGCGATCGGTCTATCAATTCCGTTGGGCATCTTTGCGGCACTCAACCGTGGTCGCCCGGTCGACGGCGGTATCATGACATTGGCGATGCTCGGCCAGTCGATCCCGAATTTCTGGATGGGAATCATGATGATTCTCTACTTCGGCCTCTATCTGGGATGGTTTCCGATTTCGGGCCATGTGCCGTTCCTGGAACCTCTTTTTGCCGGTGAATTCTCCACCGCATTCCGCAACTTGCCGCAGTCGATGTATTACATGGTGCTGCCCGCGCTGGCGGTCGGCACCTATACGCTGGCCCGCAATGCCCGGCTGATCCGGTCGTCGATGCTGGAAGTTCTCGGGCAGGATTACGTCCGCACGGCGCGCTCCAAGGGCATTTCCGAGACCCGTGTCGTTATGCACCATGCGATGCGCAATGCATGGCTGCCGGTTGTCACGATGATCGGTCTCGAGTTCGGCTTCCTGCTCGGCGGCGTCGTCGTGGTAGAGACGGTATTCTCGTATCCGGGTATCGGACGCCTCGTGTTCAATGCCATCAACCAACGTGACATTCCGGTGGTGCAGGCCTCCGTCATTCTGCTTGCCGGCATATTCATCCTGCTCAACCTGATCGTCGATCTGATCTATGCGCGCCTTGATCCGCGCGTGAAACTCTAACGAGGGCGTTCCTATGACCGACCTACATACAAACGTCGTCGAGACCGAAGCGGTGCCGGTTCCGCCGGTATCTTACCGCCGCCGCGAAATGCGCCGCGCTTTCCAAAGCCTCGTCACAAGCCGTTGGGCGCTGTTGGGTATGCTGATCCTGCTGGTCGTCACCTTCGTGGCGATCTTTGGACCGGCCGTGGCGCCGTTCGACCCGAACCGTCAGAATATCATGATGCGACTGCTGGAGCCGGGATCGCCCGGTGTGGGCGATCTGACGTATTGGCTGGGCTCTGATCAATTGGGACGCGATGTCTTGTCCCGCCTGCTTTATGGCGCTCGCGTTTCCTTGCTTGTGGGCGTGGCGGCCATCGCCGTGGGCGGCACCTTGGGCACGGTCGCGGGGCTGGTGTCTGGCTACTTTGGTGGCTGGATCGACGATGTGATCATGCGCCTGGGCGACATCCAGCTCGCGTTCCCGTTCATCCTGCTGGCGATCATGTTTCTGGTGGTGCTGGGACCGGGGCTTGTGAACATCATCCTCGTTCTCGGCATCGGCCAATGGATCACCTATGCCCGAATCGTTCGTGCCCAGACCCTGAGTTTGCGCGAAAAGGAATACGTCGAAGCGGCCCGTGCGATGGGTGACAGCACCTTCTCGATCCTGTTCCGCACAATCCTGCCCAATATTGTGGCGCCGCTGACCGTCATTGCATCGTTCAACGTGGCGGGTGTGATCCTCTCCGAGGCGGCGCTGTCGTTCTTGGGCCTTGGCGTGCCGCCCTCCGTACCGACTTGGGGGTCCATGTTGTCCGAAAGCCGCGACCATCTGTTGTCGAACAAGTGGTGGATGGCGGTGTTCCCCGGCCTCGCGATTGTGTTCACTGTGCTGGCCTTCAACATCATTGGTGACTGGCTGCGTGATTTCCTTGATCCGCGGTTGAAGGAGAACGGATAATGATCGCTGGCAGCGGCCCTGCGGGTGCCGCTGCCGTCACGATCATCCGTAGCTTTTGATCGAAGCGACGCAGTTAGCCTTAGCGTTCGTGAACTCAAAGAAGTGACTGAAGCGCCGATCGCGACCGTTCTCATAGGTTGCCATACCGCTGGCCGCGCCGACCTTTCCGTGAGAAATGGCATGTTCGACCACAATCAATGTTGGTTGTGGTCGGCCCTCCAGTTCCCGGTCAATGGCGCTTCTTCCGCGCAGAGGTTCGGTGGTCATTCCGTGCCAGACCACTTCATCGCTGACGTCAGATGGGGTGATCGCATTCGTTTCCAGCGAGATTGCGATGTGCTGGACGAAGGAGTTCTTGGGTGAATTCCCGCAATCGGAGCTCCCTTTGATTTCCGTCATTGTGTGCCTCTGGCGCTGGCCAATCGCTTTGGTGAGAGGCGTTTACTATTATCCAACACGGCAAATGTCATGCAACGCTTCTGATCCCCTTACAGGAGGCCGCCTGAGCCGTTTCGGACACGTCAGGATCAGGAGCTTTGGGCATCTGACATCCGGGTCGTTCCAGCGGGCAGGTCATCGAAGGAGGCGTAGTTGACGCTGTAGAGCTGGGCATAGAGACCGCCGAGCGCCATCAGTTCGTCGTGGTTCCCTTGCTCCAGCACTTCGCCTTCGCGCAGCACGATGATCCGGTCTGCGTCGCGAATGGTCGCCAGCCGGTGTGCGATGACGAGCCCCGTCCGGCCTTGCAGCAGGATCTTCAACGCTTTCTGGATCTGCATCTCGGTATAGCTGTCGATGCTGGCCGTCGCCTCATCCAGCACGAGGATGCGCGCATCTGCCACCAGCGCCCGGGCAAAGCTGATCAGTTGCCGCTGCCCAAGCGACAGGGTGCCGCCGCGTTCCCCCATCATGGTGTCGTAGCCGCCGGGCAGGTCCATGATGAACTCATGCGCCCCAACGGCGCGGGCGGCGTCGATGACGTCCTCTTCGGTGGCATCGGTCTTGTTGTAGCGGATGTTCTCCATCAGCGTGCCGCTGAACAAAAACGGCTCTTGCAGGACCATGGCGATTTCGCGCCCGAGCGAGGCCCGTGTCAGGTCGCGCACGTTGTGACCGCCGACGATCACCTGGCCGCCCTGCACGTCGTAGAACCGCTTGAGCAATGACATCGCACTGGATTTGCCGGAACCTGTGGGGCCGACCAGTGCGACTGTTTCGCCCGGATTGACCTTGAAGCTCACATTATGGAGCACCGGCCTTTCCGGGTTGTACCCAAACGTGACGTCCCGGAACTCGACGGCACCATCGGTGTCGGACGGCAAATCGACCGCGGTGCGCGAGTCGCTGATTTCGACAGGCACGTCGAGCACGTCGATAAGCCGCTGCCCGGACGCCATGGCCCTTTGCATCACCGAATACTGCATCGTCAGAGATCGGATCGGATCAAAGAACCGCTGGATGTAGAAAAGGAATGCCACCATCACGCCGACGTCGATCTGCGCGCCGACGACCATTGAGCCACCGACGACGACGACTACGGCCATCGCGACCCCCGTGAGGCTGTCGACGATCGGCACCATGACCTGCGCGTACTTCGACGCGGTCCGATGGGCCAGCAGGGTGGACATCGCCTTGTCGTCGTAGAGTTCGAAGTTGACGGGCTGACGGTCCATGCCCTGCACGGTGCGCACGCCATGGATCGCCTCGGCCAGTGCGCCATTCGCGACCGAGTTGGCGACATGTGCCGACATGAAGGCGACCCGCGCCCGAGGGAGCCAGATGACCCGCACGAGGAACAGAACGGGCAGGACGCTGAGCGTCAGGAGCCCCAATTGCCAGTCGAGCCAGAGCATCGAGGCGATGATCCCGAACAGCAGCACCAGATCACCGACCGACAGAACGGAGGTCTCGAGAAATTCCTGCATCGAGTTCACGTCGCCCTGCAGCCGCGACATCAGCCGTCCGACCTCGGTCTTGTCCATGAAGCCAAGGGAAACGTCTTGCAGGTGCCCGAACATCGCTGTCCGGATGTCGAAGAGCACGTTTTCGGCGCTTTTCCCGACGACGCTTTCCTGCACCCATGAGGCGCCAAAGTTCAAAAGAATGGTCAGGGCGAACAGGGCCATCGACCAGCGCAGGGCTGTCAGTCCGGCGGCATCGGCTGCGAGCCCTTCGTCAATGGCGTGTCGGATGATTAGGGGGATGGCGAGTTGGGTGCCGGTAAACACAAGCACGGCGGCAATGGAGATTGCCAGTTGCCGTTTGTAGGGCCGGACGAATTCCCAGATCCTCCGGACGATCCGACCGTCGAAAACCCGCCCGAACATCTCCTCTTCGATTCGATGTGATCCGACCACGGCCCTCGGCGGGCGACGCCCGTTGTCGCGGATATCGCCGCGTTCGACTTCGAGTTCTTCGCTCATGACTGGGCCTTTTCGGAAGTGGTGTCCGCATCGCCGGCGGCGTCATCCGGGCGAACCTGTAGCCGGTGAAGCGCGGCATAGCGCCCGTTCAAGGCGAGCAATTCGCGGTGTGTGCCTTGCTCGACGATCTGTCCCTCTTCGATGAACAGGATCCGGTCGGCGTGCATCAGCGAATTCAACCGGTGCGCCACGATGATCGTCACCCGTTCGGCGGCCTGTGCCTGAATGGTGGCGCGGATGCGTTGTTCGGTGCCTGCGTCGACCGCGGCCGTGCTGTCATCGAAGATTAACACGGTCGGGCGCAACATCAGGGTTCGCGCAATGGTCATGCGCTGGCGTTGCCCGCCTGACAGCGAAGCCCCCCGTTCGCCCACGACGGTCTCATATCCGGCGGGCAGCGTCGCGATGAACTGCGCCAGTTGCGCGGAGGCGCTGGCGTCGGCGATCTGCTGCGGAGGCGCCCAAGGATCGCCGTAGGCGATGTTGTTCTCAAGGCTCGTGGTGAACAGGAACGCATCCTGCTGCACCACGACGACCGCATGTCGCAGCGATGCGAGGGTCACGTCGCGGATGTCCTGCCCGTCGATGGTGATACGCCCAGAGGTGACATCGTAGAACCGCGGAACGAGATGCGCGATCGTCGATTTGCCGCTGCCGGGTGGACCGATAAGGCCGATCGTTTCGCCTTTCCTTGCGCTGAAGCTCAGGTTGCTCAGCGTCGGTGTCTTGGCCGTTGGATAGGTGAAGCCAACCGAGACGAATTGCACGACGCCTTCGGTGATTTCGAGCGGTTTTGCGTCGGGCTTGTCGGTGATGGCGAGGTCGAGGTCGAGCAAGGAAAAAATCCGTTCGCCGCAGGTGGCCGTCCGCGCGAAGGAGTTCACCAACATCCCAAGCTGGCGCACCGGCATCTGCAGGATCGTCATGAAGGTCAGGAACGCAGTGAGCGTGCCGACGCTGATTTCGCCGTTTGTCACCTTGCCGCTGCCCACCCACAGAACGAGGCCCATCGCGAGAAAGAACGACAGCGTCATCGCGCTGGTGTTACGCACCCGGATGTCGACCCGTTCGTGCGCCAGTTCGAGCGCGCTGGTCGATGCGGTGGCAAATTTCTGCATTTCGAACGGCTGAGCGCCAAAGGCACGGACGACTCGGATCCCTGCGAGGTTTTCCTCCATCACGCGGCTGAGCACCGAGAGCCTGTTCTGCAATTCGAGCCATGTTCCCCGCAGTTTCAACTGCGAGACCGAACTGCGCCATGCGACGAAGGGCACGAAGCTGAGCGCGAGCAGTCCAAGAACGAAGTCCGTCGACAAGAGCATGTAGCCGCCGATGCCGATCAGGATACCAAGGAGCAGGATCCGCACGAGGCCGGTGGAGAAGAACATTCTCACCCCTTCGAGATCGAGCATCCCTAATGTGATCAGATCTCCGGAGTGGACCCGGTCGTGAAACCCGAAGCTGAGCCGCTGAATTTTCTCGTAGTAGGCCAGCCGTAGGGCGTAGCCGACCCGGTGGCCGACGCTTTCGGAGAAATAGTTCTGAAACGTCGTGAAGACCCCGCGACCAACCGATGCCGCCAGCACCAGCAGGGCAGTGGTCCATAATGCGGACGTGGCCGCCTCCGCCCCTGCCGGATCGGCGATGAGCATTTGGGTCTGATCAACGGCGCGACCGAGCAGGACGGGGATCAGAAGTTGCAGGACAGCGGCGATCAGCGTCGACACCAGTGCGATCGTCACCATCCAGGGCGAGCGGAAGGAAAGAGCGGTGACCCGCCGGATCGTTTGCAGTCCCGCCTTCCAGCCGACGGTGTCCGCCTCTCGCATGATCTCGTCCGGTGGTGTTGTATCGACCATGGCCATGGGCGGCTCCTCCTCTCACATACTCACGACGGAAACGCGCCCGACCTGATGTGTCGAAGGCTACCGTTTCTGTCGCATCACTTTTTTGCAGCCGGGGTCACAAAGGCCCCTTGTCCGCCCTGTCCGGTTACCTCGCCTTCGAGATAGACGGTCGCACCCTTCAGCAACGTTCTGACGATCCGTCCGCGCAGGCGCCGGCCTTCGAACAGATGTGCGACTTCTCGGGCGTGGGTTTTCAGTGTTGCTGCTGATATTTCAGTTTCGCCTGCCAAGTCGACAATGACAAGATCGCCTGCGCTTCCAGGTGTGATTGCTCCCTTGTGCGGGTAGAGCCCATAGCGTCTCGTTCCATTTGCGCAGATCAGATCGTGTGCCCGCTTGAGCGTCAGCTGCCCCTGCGCGACCGCGTCGAGCATGGCCGGCAGCATGAATTCGATGCCGGGCACACCCGGCGGCGCCTTGGGAAAGTTGCCTTCTGACGCCTTTTTCTCTGCCAGAGAAAAGGGCGCGTGGTCGGTAGTGACATAGTCGATCACGCCGTCCTCAATGGCCTGCCAAAGTGCGTCCTGATCCGATTGGAGGCGGATCGGCGGGTTGACCTTGCCGTAAATGCCGGCCCGCGCAACATCGTCTTGCGTGGCAAAGAGGTATTGCGGGCAGGTTTCCGCGGTGAAATCCGACGTTCCCGCGAAGGCCCGAAGCACCGCCACGGTCTCGGCGCTGGTGACATGGGCGATGTGCAATTTGGCCTGTGCGGTCATGTTCATGGCCAGCAGCTTGGCCACTGCCACGGATTCGCAAACCGCTGGGCGCGAGGCGTTGTGCGTGGCCGCATCGGCAGGATCCAAGGCCGCTGCTGCTGTCTCGAAATGAGCGAGGAGCGATGCGCTTTCTGCGTGGACGACGACCGGACGCCCGGTCGTGGCAAGCAGTTGCAAGGCCCGGAGCTGGTCCGCCTCGTCCGGAAACGCGAGGCCGTCAAATTCGTCACCGCGGCCTGCCGGGGCAGGGGTCGTGAAGATCTTGAAGGCGATGGCCCCAAGCCGCAACATTTCGTCCCGCGTGCCCTCGGTCAGATCGCCGGGGGCGGCATAGAGCGCGAAATCGATCACAGCGTTTTCGGCGAAATGGTCCCGGCGCCGTGCGAATTCCGCAGGCGTCGAGCAACAGGGCTTGGAGATCGGCATTTCGAACAGGGTCGTCACGCCGCCCGCCGCCGCTGCCCGTGTTTCGGAGGCAACTGTGCCGCGTTCGGGGTAGGCGGGAGCGCGGACGTGGAAGTGGATGTCGACGATGCCGGGGAGCACCGTCTTTCCTGTGGCGTCGATTGTCTCGGTTGATGTGGGCGCAAGGCCGGGGGCGTAAACGCCCGCGATCGTGCCTTCGGACAGGCCAATGTCCACCCGGTGCAGACCATCGGGCAGCAGCACGTCGCCGCCCGAGATCACGATGTCGAGGACGCTCACGCTTTCAGCCCCAGCTCAGTCAGCGCCTTTGCCACGCCGTCGAGGTTTGTGAGCTTCATCGAGGCGTAGTTGGGCGACAGAACGACGCCGTCGCCCCCCGCACGGTAGGTCGCCATGACGGACCGATACGCGATGTCGGGCGTGCATTTCGCCTGATCCTCGCGAACCCGCGGCGCGTCGATGCCGAGGCCCATGAAGACCTTGGCGTCGCCATGCACGCCGCGCACCGCGTCTGCACATTGGTTGAAGACGTAGGTGTCTGGATCAAGCCCGTCCTGCACGACCGAGTTCAGGGGAGAGCCCTCGATATTCAGGATGCCGTCGAGCACCCGCATCGCGGTTTCCGGATCGAAGTCGCGCAGGATCGTCTTCTGGAAAAAGCCGAATTCCTTGTTCCAAATCTCGCCCGACTGGTGCTGGTAGGTGATCGGTTTGACCCAATCCGCATACATCGTCTGTTCGTACCAGGGCCACTGTGCGCGGCGGAAGATGTTGAAATGGTTGCGGTTCCAGACGTTGAGCCCGAATGGCAGGTTGGGTTTGCACCATTTCACCAGACCGTAGAGTTCGCGGTCGAGATCCTTGTTGCGCTCAAGCCAGAACTTCTCCCAGATCAGCACTTCGGGGTTCTGCATCAGCACCCGCAGGAAGGTGACGAATGCGCCGTCGTCGAATTCTTCACCGGCACGGGCGGCTTGCATGTATTCATGCATCGCAATGCAGGCGCGGCGGCAGGCTTCGACGTCGATGCCGCGGGCGATGGCTTCCTGACGGCTGGGTTCGGAGAAATCGCCCGGCGCTTCGCCCTGCATCATCTGGTCGAGCGGGGAGTTTCGCTCGTTGCACCACATGATCCCGTCGATGTCGTAGTTGCGCACCTGATCCTCGATGATCGCGTGCATCCAGTTGCGATAATCCGGGTTTGAGGTCGACGGTTCGTCCTTGCGGCGGCCGAAGACGTCCACTTCCATGCATGTGGCGAGGTTCGGAATCTCGATATTGTTGACCGAGCCGTGGCCTGCGTATTTGAAGAACGGCTCCATCAGTTCGACGTAGACCTTCATGCCACGTTCGTGAGCGGCGGGCACGACGAGGTCGAGAATGTCGATCCCTTTCATTTCCTCGTCGGTGGCGCGGAAATCCTTGATCAGCGTCTTGGTGTAATACCGCGGATCGGGGTCGAAATAGGCGCCGCCCTTCATCGTGAAGGGCTCTGGCACACCGTGGTCGGGCCAACCGTCGAGCTTGTGCGAAATGCTCCGCCCGGTCTTGAGCCCCAGCCACGACACGGTGCCGAGCATCAGGACGTTGACGCCCACCCGGTCTTTCAGCGTGTCGAGTACGGTATCGACGCCTTCGTCGATAAAGCTGATCGGGCTGACCTGAATGCCGACGAATTTGTCGGCCATGTCGGGGCTCATGTTCGGTTTAACGTCACTCATGCCACTTTGCCTTTCTGGGCGTCGATAAATCCTTTGATCCGCCCCATCGCTTCTTGGATCAGGGGCAGCGGTTGCAGGTAGGAGATGCGGATGAAATCACTTTCGGCCTCACCGAACATATCGCCGGGGAACACCATGACGCCGGTTTCGCGCAACAGCCCCTCGCAGAAGGGCTTGGCCTTCATCCCGGTGCTGGAAATATCGGTGTAGATGTAGAACGCCCCGCCGGGTGCGCCAAAGCTGAGCCCGGCATCTCCGAGGGCCGCCATCAGGTAATCCCGCCGCTCGGCGTATTCGGCATACATCTTTTCCATGTCGTCCTGCGGCCCGGTCAGTGCTGCCAGAGCAGCGTGCTGCGAGACAGTGCAGGTGTTGATCGACAAGGTGTGCCGTGGCTCTGTCAGCTTTTCCACGAAATCGGCGGGGGCGGCCATATAGCCGACGCGCCAGCCTGTCATGGCGTAAGTCTTGGAGAACCCGTTGAGCGTGATCGTCCGGTCCTTCATCCCCGGCAGGGAGGCGAGCGAGAGGTGCTCGTGCGGCGGATAGATCAGCTTTGCGTAGATCTCGTCGGCGATGATCAGGATGTCGTGCTTCACCGCAAGCTCGGCGATCTTGCGGATCGCGTCCGGCGGTGTCACGGCACCGGTCGGATTGTTGGGAGAGACCAGCACGAACATCCGGGTCTTGGGCGTGATCCGCGCCTCGATCTCGGCAGGATCCAGCGCGAAGTCGTCCTTGGCATAGGTCGGCACCGGAACCGGCACGCCGCCGCAGAGATGCACTGCGGTGTCGTAGGTGGTGAACCGGGGCGAGGTAATCAGAACCTCGTCGCCTTCCTGCACCAGCCCGAGCATGCACAGCATGATGCTTTCCTGCACGCCTGCCGTCACCACGATTTCATCGGCAGTATAGTCGAGCGAATATTCGCTGCGCAGGTTTTCGGCGATGGCCTCGCGCAGAGCGGGCAGGCCGGTTGGGCCGGTGTAGTGGTGCTGATTGTCATCGAGCGCCCTCTTGGCGGCCTCGACGATATGGCCCGGCGTGTGGAAATCCGGGTCGCCCCGACCGAGGGCGATCACGTTATCGAGGCCGGCGGCGATGCCCAGCATTTTTGTGCGGAAAGCACCGTCTTCTTCGACGATACGGGGGGCTGTGCGTTGCAGCAGAAGGGAAGGGCTCATCCGTGCATCCTCTTTCCGTCGATAAAGGTCATGGTGACGTTTTCGAGTGCGGTCAGGTCTTGGTCGGGCTTTCCGTCCACGACGATCATGTCGGCCAGTTTTCCGGCCTCCAGCGTGCCGAGCGTGTCGCCGACCCCGTTAAGCACCGCCGCACGAGCGGTGATGGCGCGCAGGGCGTCGAGGTTGTCAGGGCAGACCCCGACCTCGACCATAAACCCGAGTTCCGGCACGATCCGGTCATGTTCCACCGCGGGCGAACCTGCGTCGGTGCCGAACACGATGGGCACGCCGGCCTTGGCCGCACGGACCAGGCCATCGAACCGGCTCTTGTCGGCAACTGCCTTTTTGCGCTCTTCGATCTTCCACTCTGGAATGCCGAAGGCGCGGGCGATCTCTTCGTTGGCCTGAATGACCAGCGCGGAGAAGGTCGTGACGATGGGTAGCTTCTTGTCTAGCAGCAGTTGGATCGTGGCGTCGGACATGGACCCGCCATGTTCGATGCAGTCGATCCCCGCCTCTGCGACGCGGGCGATGCAGGCGTCATAGGTTGCGTGTGCCGTGATCGGGAGGCGGTTGCGGTGTGCCTCGTCTATGACGGCGTGCAACTCTTCGTCGGTAAACTCGAGCGTATCGTGGCAGGCCATGATCTTGATCAGATCAGCGCCGCCCTTGACCTGATCCCGCACGGCCCGGCGCATTTCATCCGCACCGGAGGCCTCGCGGCAGACCCAGTATGTGTGCCCCCCGGTCTGGATGATCGACTCGCCCGACACCAGCAGGCGCGGACCCGGAAAGATGCCCTGAGCGACGGCTTGTTTGGTGAACAGGTTGGCATTGTGAACGCCAAGGTCACGCACCAGTGTGATCCCGGCCCGCAGGGATTTGATCATGTTCCCGGCGGCTTTGTAAGCGCGGATTTCCGGGGCGTCGAACATCGACTGCTGGCTGAGTTCGTGGATGCCGTCCCAACTGAGGTGGGCGTGGCTGTTCATCATGCCGGGCATCAGGGTTTTGCCGTTGGTGTCGAGCGTGTCGGCTCCGGCAGGTGCATCGCCGCGCGCACCGACGGCGGCGAACTTGCCGTCCTTGATGTGGACGAAACCGTCCTCGATCACTTCGTCACCGACGCAGGTGATGACCCGGCCGAAGAATACGGTGTCGACGGAATTGCCCTCGAACATCGGTTTGGTGATCTTCTGGTACTTCCAGGCTGCTGGTTCTGGCATTTCGGGGCCTCTTCAGTTGGCGATGACGCGGGCGTCGATCGGAGTTTCGGACTGGAACCGGGACGGCACGGTGACGCCGTTGCCGGTAGGTGTTTCTGTGACGATCATCGTGTCGATGGTGCGGTAGCCGTCGATACCGGGCCGGTAGACGCCCGGTTCGCTGGAATAGATCATGCCCGGCACGATCGGTGTCGTGTCGCCGGGTGCCAGCCACGGAGCTTCGTGTCCTTCGAGCCCCATGCCGTGGCCGATCCGGTGCCGGATGGTATCACCAAGCCCGGCGTTGCGAAGGGCGTCCATCGCCGCCTCGTTCGCCTCGCGGCAGCTCACCCCGGCGGCGCAGGCCGCAATGGCGGCGTTGTTGCAATCCTGCATGGCGCGCATGATGCGGCGTTGCTCGCCCGATATCTCGCCCACGATCAGGGTGACGCCGCTTTCGGCGTGATAGCCGCCAAGGCTCGCCCCAATTCCAGCGATCAGCGTTTCCCCGGCCTGCGGTGTTCTTTCGAGGACTGCGCCGTGGGGCAGGGCGGCGCGGGGGCCGGAATGGACGCTGGCGGTGATGCCCATCGGCGTGCCTGCGAAGACCGTCTTGTGCTTGGCAAAGAGGGCGCCACGGGCGTGAGCCATCGCGTCGGCCATCAAGTCCGCCTCGGTGCCGCCTTGAGCGATGATATCGCCTGCTGCCGCGTGCAACCTGTATAGGAACAGGTCCGCAAAGTGCGCGGCCTCGACGGTCAGTGCGATCTCTTCCGGCTCTTTGATCGCGCGGGCCAGCATTGCATGGTCGACGAGATCGAGCCGCGTCAGCCGATCCCTCGCGGCGTCGAGAAGCGCCGCGTCGAGAGCGTCGATGGCCATGGCGCATGGTCCGATCTGATCGAGCATCCAGAGGACCGGCGGCACTTCGCCGGGGAACTCGTCATAGAACCGGGCATCGATGATGGTGGTCCCTTCGGCGTTTTCCCGTTCCAGCCCCGGCAGGAGCAGGATCGGGTCGCCGTCTACAGGCAACCAGACGCCCATGGGGCGTTCGTTGGCCGAAAGGAAAAGACCTGTGGCATAGGCGAGGTTGGATGCGCGCAAGAGCAACAACCCGTCGAGACCTGCAGCCTCCGCCCGCGCGCGCAGTCGGTCGCGCGCGCGGGCGTGGAACGCCGTGGGGAGGGGAGCGAGATCGCTCACAGCGTTGTTCCGGTGTAGGGGCGGAGCGCGTCGAGCTGGGTTTTCAGGCCCAACTCACGGCCCAGCTCGATCATATCGGCCAATACGACGTCGTCGATCGGCACGCCCCCCGCCGATTTCGCGGCAGTGCGTCGGGCCTCTTGTTCGCCCGGGACGAGGATTTCGTCGAATCCCGGCCGCAGGGCGCGGGATTTGCACATGTCGACGAATTCGCCCATGCGCTTGGCATAGTCGTCGGGGTCCATGAACCACGAGATGTCGATGGCTTGGAAGTAGTGCGAGACGTCGAGTTTGTCGGGATTGGAATAGGGCGTCAGCCCAAAGCCACCGCCCGACAGGACGCCGGTCGTCGCTTCGGTCATGAACGCCAGCCCGTAGCCCTTGTGCCCGCCGATCCCGAGAAGTGCGCCTGCCATCGCGGCCGACGGATCATCGGTTTCCTCGCCGTCAGGGGTCAGCGCCCAGTCGAGCGGCATCTTGCGGCCTTCCCGCTCGTGCCACTTCATCATGCCTTTGCCCGCTGTCGTCAGCGCGATGTCGAGTACCACGGGAAAACCTTTGTCGGAGGGTGCAGCGATGGACCATGGGTTCGTGCCCGTTGCACCTTCCCGCCCGCCCCAAGGGGCCATTTCGGGGCCGGCGTTGGTGTAGGCGATGCCGACACAACCGTGGTCGAGGGCCTGACAGGCGTGAACGGCACTTGATCCGTAATGCGTGGAGTTGCGCACGATGACGGTGCCGATGCCGCCTTCCTTGGCTTTCTTGATCGCCAGACTCATCGCCTTGGCCGCGGCGACGGTACCGATGCCGTTGTGCGCATCGACGAGGGCAAGGGCGGGGCCTTCCTTGAGGATCGACCAGCCAGCACGCGGGTTGACCTCGCCATTACCGATCCGCTCGTGATAGCGGCGCAGGCGCGCGACGCCTTGTCCCTGACCAGGATGGAAGCGCAGCTCAGAGAAGATCAGCGCATTGGCGAAGATACCTGCGTCTTCGTCGGTCAACCCGAGGGCGGCGAAGCCCTCGGTGACGAAGCCGCGCAGCTGTTCGCGGTCAACGTTGGTCATTTTGATCGGAGTGCTCATGCCCGCAACTCCAGAATGTCGGCAATATTGGTGCCGGGCGCGTCGTAGGCACCGAGCTGTCCGGCGGGGGCAGTCATGACGATGGTCATGCCGGGACCGTAGCCAGCGCGTGGGCCGTCCGTCTGTCCGACGATGCCGATCGACATCGCACCGCGCAGGTAGCCGTGATTGTACCGGCTGTCGGTGTCGGCGATTGCCACAACGTCGCCTAAGCGAAGGGAGTCGAGCCGGTGTTTGGCCAGTTCCTCTCGGTCGGTCGACTGCATGTGCAGCGAGCCGCCCTCGGAGGTCAGGCCCGCGCCAGCGCCAACCATGTGCGGAGGCACGGTGGCGACAACGCCGATTTTGAGCACGCCGTCTTCCATTTTCTTAGGCAGCTTGTCGAACAGGGCAGGGGAGAGGGATTTGAACGCCACCTCGGGGCTGTCTGTCGCCACCATCCCAACGCCTTCGCTGCGCACCGTGATCCGGTCATCCACGGCGAGCTTGCGTCGTGTCGCTTCGTCGAAATGCACGATCACCTGATCCGAGAAGCGGCCGGATTTACCGGTGACGACACCTTTTGCGCCCTTGGCGGCACCGGTGACGACCATCGCTTCGTTGCCGACGCAGGCAAAGACGTTGAGGCCCCGGTTCTTGTTCGCATCGGGGTGCGAGATGCTCACACCGGGATGGATGCAATCGCCAGACCAGCCAAATGCGCTGTCGCCGACGCTGACATTGTAGACGATGCCCCCGAAAGTCGGCCAGAGAAAGGCCCGGCCGTCGGCGTCGAGCCGGTAGGGTTCGGCCGGAAGGCCGGAGAGGGATGGATTTGCGACCTGGCCCATGATGGAGACGGCCACGATGTCGGCGGCATTGGTTTTGACGGTCATTATTGTGCTCCGAGGTCGAGAAGGGTGGCAAGATTGGCGGAGGCGTCGACCGTGAAGTCGATCTCGCCGTTGCGCGCGGTCATCAGGGTGAGAATGCCGGGGCCGTGCCCGGTCATGATGCTGTCGCCGTGAATGCACAGGCAGATGGAGACCGCGTCCTTTCGGTAGGATCGGCCCCAATGGTGATCGGCGTGCCGGATGGCAATGAGATCTCCAAGCCGCATCTGGTCGATCCCGAGATCGGCCATCAATGCGCGATCGCCCGACATCAGATCCTGATCGACATATTCAGAGTTGAGCTCGGCGCCCGACCCCATGATCCGCACTGGCAGCTCCATCGCCACCTTTACGTGCAGCCGCCCTGCCTCTTCGGTGATTCCCATTGCGTGAAAAAGGCGCGGGCTCATCTTCTTGAGCGCGACGCCTGGATAGTCGGCAAGTGCGAGCCCCTGACCCTTTGTCATCACTTGGATCTTGTCGCCCGGGGCCATCAGCTCCTGTGCGTCCTCGTCGAACTGGACGAGAATGCGGGCATGTTCGCCAATCACGATACCCTTCGCGCCGGTCGCCATGCCGCTTGTAACGACGGCTTCGTTGCCGATGCAATTGAGGTAGTGCAGCGCATGGTGCCGCCCCGAATCACCCTCGTCATCAATGGAGACGCCGGGTTCGACGTGATCGCCTGCCCACCCAAAGGCCCGATCGCCACACCGGACGTTGTAGGTGATTCCATACATGCCCGGCAGCACCGTCGAAGTGCCGTCGGGATGCGGAATATACTGACCGGGACGCACTGCCGGCGTCGTGATCACGCCGGAGACGGCCATCTCGACCAGTGAGGTTTCATTGGTGGTTGGGCTTGGCATCGAGGGCGGCTCCTTTGTTGGTCTTACGCGGGCGTTGGGGCGAAAGTAGCGTCGGATGGTCGTTGTTTTGGTTTGACACCCGCTGGCTTCCTTGCCATCAGTATATTGTCGACATTGTTCTTGTTGAATGGGATACACGAGCAGAATGTATAGTCAAGCAGGCAGCGTAGGGCATCGTGCGAAGGACCGCACCACAGCCCCGCAGCGCCTTGCAAAAGGAGAGATGCCAATATGAGCTACACTGGGTTGATCGAGGTCATGGGCCGCGTGAACGACTTTTTGAACGCGGGTTCGGTCCTGTCGTGGGATGCCCGCGTCATGATGCCCAAGGGAGGCAGCGCCACCCGTTCCAAGCAATTGTCGACCTTGGCCGTGGCTGCCCGCAACCTGTTGTGCTCGGATGAGGCAAAGCGTGCTCTTGGAGGGGCTGAGAAGGATGTGGCTGGCAAGCCCGAAGACAGCGCCGAAGCCCGGATGGTGGCGCAGGTCCGCGAGGCCATCGACTACCACGAGCGAATCCCTGCAGAGCTTTTGCGGCGCAAGACCGAATTGGGCTCTGAGGCCCACGACGTCTGGGCCGAGGCCCGCCGGAAGGCGGAATTCCCGATTTTTGCCGATGCGCTGACGCAGATGGTCGAGATCAATCGGGAAATGGCTCAGGCGATTGGATACGAAGACCATCCCTATGATGCCCTTATGTATCGGTTCGAGCCGGGCACGACAAAAAAGGGCCTCGATACCCTTTTTGCGCAGCTCCGTGAGGGAATGCTGCCGCTGGTCCGGGCGATTGCCGAGGCGGACGCGCCGAGATCGGACTTTCTGTATCGGGATTATCCCGAAGATCAGCAGATGGCCTTTGCCCTCAAGATGGCGGAGAAGATCGGCTATGATCTCGATCGTGGTCGCCTCGATCTGACGGTGCATCCCTTCGAAGTGTCCTTCACCCGGAACGATGTTCGTATCACCACGCGAGTGGCTCGCGATTTCATGCAGATGTCTTTGTTTGGTGCGCTGCACGAAGCGGGACACGCCATGTATGAGCAAAGCGTCGATCCGGCCTATACCCGCACACCGCTCGCGACAGACCTGATCAGCCTCTACGCCGTCGGTGGCGTCAGCTTTGGTGCCCATGAGAGCCAGTCGCGCCTGTGGGAGAACCACGTCGGCCGCAGTCGCGCCTTCTGGGAAAACCATATGGACGACATCAGGGCAGCGCATCCCGGCCTCCTCGACGACGTCACCACGGAGGAGTTCTACCGCGCGATCAACAAGTCCGAGCCGAGCTTTATTCGGGTTGAGGCCGACGAGTTGACCTACGATTTCCACGTCATGTTGCGGTGCGAGCTGGAGGCCAAGCTGGTGGACGGTTCGCTGGAGGTCAAGGACCTGCCCGAAGCGTGGAACGCCGGCATGAAGGAATACCTCGGTGTCGATGTTCCCGACGACGCCAAGGGAGTCCTGCAGGACGTGCACTGGTCTTCTGGTCAGATCGGGACGTTCTGCAACTACACGGTCGGCAATATCATGGCGGCGCAGTTGTTCGAGACCGCGACGACAGAGGATTCCGCGATTCAGGCAGGTCTGGATGCCGCCGACTACACCCCGCTGCGCGAGTGGCTGAACAGCAACGTGGCCCAGCATGGTCGCCGGTTTACCCGCGACGAATTGCTGGAGAAGGCAACGGGTCGTCCGCTCGATCCCAAGCCGTACCTTGCCTACCTGACGCAGAAATATTCCGAAATCTATTCGCTGGCCTGATGCAGGGCGAGGAGGACCAAGACATGACGATCGACAAACGACTGGCCAAACGGGTCAAACTCTCTGACGGCGCGCTCATCACCAAGATGCTCGACATCGCGGAGGGGCTGGATGATGTGATCAAGCTGGGCCGTGGCGACCCGGATCTCGATACCCCGGCCCATATCATCAAGGCCGGCCAGGAGGCCCTGGCCAACGGGGCGACCCACTATACCCATCCACTGGGCATTCTGCCGCTGCGCGAGGCCATCGCCGACAATATCCGGACCTACGGCGGTGCCGACTATGCCGCCGACGAGATCATGATCACCCCCGGTGGTCAGCAGGGTATGTTCATCATCGCGCTGTCGTTGCTCGACCCCGGCGACGAAATCATCGTGCCGTGCCCCGGCTACAATCCATATCAGCAGGCGGCAGAAATGTCGGACGCTGTGGTGGTCAAGGTTCCGATGACGCTCGAGACCAACTTCACTCTCACAGCAGAGATGGTCGAGGCCCGGATCACCCCGAAATCCAAGATCCTCGTGCTGATCAACCCCAACAATCCGACAGGCACCGTCACCCCGCCCGACGAGGTGCGCAAGATCGCCGAACTGGCAAAGAAGCATGACCTCATCGTGATATCGGACGAGATTTATGCCCGCCTCACCTTTGGCAACAACACCGTGGTGCCGGTGGCCTCGCTGCCGGACATGAAAGAGCGCACCATCACCCTTTCGGGCTTTTCCAAGGCTTATGCGATGACGGGTTGGCGGATCGGCTACCTCGCGGGACCGCGCGCGCTGATCGAGCCTATGTCGGAGGTGAACCATGCCTTTGCCATTTCGACGGCCGCGGTGAGCCAGCACGCCGCGCTTGCAGCGATGACAGGCTCTCAGGATTGCGTCGAAGAGATGCGTCAGACCTACGATGAGCGCCGCGCGGCGATCCTCGAAGGGCTCGACAATATGGGCATGGGCTACGCCGAACCGCAGGGTGCGTTTTATGTCTATGCCAATGTGGCGAGCCTGAACCTCGGTATCACGGCCGGCGAATTCTGTGAGCGCCTTTTGGCGGAGGGTCGGGTGATGATGTATCCCGGCACGATCTATGGCGATCACACCGATGATTTCATTCGCATGTCGATGACGCAGCCGGTCGACCGCATTCGAACGGCGATGTCGCGCATGGCCGCGGTCGTCGAAAGCTTTCGCGCAGATGCGCGCACACCTGCCGAATAGACCCGGCGATCCGCAAATTCACAACAGGACAGCATCATGACCAAATCCGACAATCCGAACGTCAAGAGCATCAAGCACATGGCCTTCGCCGTGCGCGACGCCGAAGCCGCTTTGGCAACCTACGCGCGCTTTCTCGATGTGCCAGCCGATACCGAGATCACCCATTTCCCGAAATCCGGCAACAAGGTTGCCTTGTTCGATCTGGGCGGCATTGAATATCAGCTCTGCCAGTCGACCGAGAAGGGTGGCCGCTTCGATGCGTGGATCGAAGAGCGAGGCGCCGAGGGATTGCACCACATCTGCTATGAGGTGGACGACATCGACGCCGCATTGGCCCATGCCCAGAAGCAGGGTGCTTCCCTGCGCGAATGCAAGGCCTGCAAGAAGTTCGGCAGCCATGCCCACCCCGAAGGTTGGGTCGCCTTTTTGGACAACGATGCCGGCGGCATCGAGATCGAATTCATGCAGGTCTACACGCCCGCCCAGCTGAAAGCCTGGGAAGAGGGCGGAGCGGAGGCAGTCTGATGGCCACGCAAGAGAACGAGAGCCTGACGGTCGGCACCGCGACCGCGAAACCCGGCGAAGTTGTGCGTGGCGCTATTCCCGGCCCGGATATCGCGGGCGGCGTCAAGGTCGATATCCCTGTCGTCGTCATCAACGGTGCGAGCGCCGGTCCGACGTTCTGGGTCAACGCGGCCATTCATGGCGATGAACCCGAAGGGCCGTTGGCGTGCATGCTTGCCCGAGAGCAGATCGATGCCTCCAAGCTGCGCGGCGCCGTCGTTCTGGTGCCCTGCGTGAACCCGATTGCCTTCTCTGCGGCAGAGCGCGGCAACCCGCTCGACACGTTTGCCTATGACATGAACCGGATTTACCCCGGCAAACCCGAGGGCTATTTCACCGACCGTCTGGCCCACGCACATTGGGAAGCGATGAAAGACGTGGCCGATATGGAGATTTCGATCCATTCGGGCGGCGCTCATTCCTTCCTCGACAAGGCGATCTTTGTCGATGAGCGACCGGAGAGCGTTGAACTGGCCAAGGCCATGGGCGCAGGCTGGGGATGCATCATGTCCAACTTCACCAAGTCGGGCAGTCCGATGGCGGCGTTGAACGGCGCTGGCAAGGTCGGCATCACGGTGGAACTGGGCGGCCGGTCCTACACCTCGCCCGAGCGGTTCCGCTATGTGGGCGCCGAGTTGGCAAAGTCGATCATCAACATCTGCTATCACTACGACATGCTGGACGGCGAGGCGACCTATCCGGACGATGCGACCATAGGTCAACAAGAGGCACTTCTCGCGCCGGCGTCAGGCATATTCCTGCCCGAAGAGGGCGTCGATTTCCTGACGATGATGAAGAAGGGCGACCGCATCGCCCGGATCGTCAACATCTTTGGCGACGAGGTCGGCGCTTTGCATGCACCCGCCGACGGAATGTTTTTTGGATTGCGCGCCCTGCCAAACGTCAACGCCGGCGACTGGTGCTGCTTCTTCAACAAGGTGGAGGGGCCACGTGACTAAGAGCGCGAGTGATATGGTTTCGATGTTTTACGGTCGATCAGGACGGGCGGTGACCAAGTGAGCCGCCCGCGCGATCTGGCTGGCTACGGCCCGAACCCGCCCAGCATTCGCTGGCCGGGCGGGGCAGGGCTGGCGGTGAATTTCGTTCTCAACGTCGAGGAAGGCTCGGAATACTCGATCGAGGACGGCGATGGCCGTTCCGAGGCCGCTTTGACCGAGGTGCGGGCAAGCCGGGTGCCGCTCGGGAGCCGCGACCTTGCCGCAGAGAGTATGTATGAATACGGCTCCCGAGTCGGCTTCTGGAGACTGCACCGCCTCTTTACCGAACGCGGCGTTCCGCTGACGGTCTTTGCCAGTGCTCAGGCGTTGGAACGCAGTCCTGACATCGCGGCGGCCATCGCCGCGACGGATTGGGATATCTGCGCACACGGCATGCGATGGATCGAGCACTACCTGATCGACCGCGAGACCGAAGAACGGCACATCGCGCAGGCCCACGAAAGCCTGACCCGCAGCGTAGGGCGCGCGCCTCGTGGCTGGTATTGCCGATATTCGGCCTCGGCATCGACCCGCGAGCTCGTGCAGGCCCATGGCGGTTTCGACTATGACAGCGATGCCTACAACGACGATCTGCCATACTGGACTTCGGGGCCGAAGGGACCCCATCTGGTCATCCCCTACTCCATGGTCACGAACGACGCGAAACTGCTGTCGGGAGACGTCTATTCTGGCCGCGATTATGCCAACTACCTGATCGACACCTTTGATGTCCTGCAGGCGGAATCGCGCGACATGCCGCGGATGATGTCCATTGGTCTGCATGCTCGGGTGATCGGTCATCCGGGGCGGATAGCCGGACTGATCCGGTTCATGGACCACATCAAGGACGCTCCTGATGTTTGGCTCTGCCGACGTGATGAAATCGCGGACCACTGGCGTGCCCATGTGCCACCCCCGGAGGCGAACGCGTGATGCCTGACAGCGATCCCAGACATCATCTGACGGCGTCTCACCAAGACCCGAGCCTGGTTGGAATTCAACTTCGACTGATGCCGCCGGACCCGGAAGCCTTCGCCCCCTATGGCCGCTTTGTGACGCCGCCCGACCGCCCGGGTGAGCGCGCCTTCTACAGCGATGCCTTTGCCGAGCACCCGGACGACACCTCGGCCGTCGTCCATGTGAACTTCGTCAGGCAAACGCCGTTGCCGATCACCGCGTCGCAAGTCGAGCGGCATCCATACGCGGCACAGTGTTTTCTGCCGCTCGACGTGGAGCGATATGTCGTCGTCGTCATGCCGTCAAACGACAACGGCGATCCCGATCCAAGCAGGGCTTGTGCCTTCGACATGCCCGGTTCCATCGGCGTGATCTATGCGCCCAACGTCTGGCACCTCGGCGCGTCCGTCATGGAGCGCGATGGCCATTTCGCCGTGATGATGTGGCGCGGCGGTGCGCAGGCGGATGACGAGTTTCGCCATATCCCGCCGATCACACTTATCGACGCCCCCTAGTTCAAGACCCAACAAACCCGAAAGGTCCGACATGACCCCGCGCAAGATCGAATTGTTCGTCCCGGCGATCACCCCATTCGCAGCAGACCTCTCAGTCGACACCGGTCGCTTTGTAGCCCATTCCAAGGGATTGCTGGCATCTGGCGCCCACGGCCTCGCGCCTTTCGGGACAACCAGTGAAGCCAATTCCCTGACAGTCGCCGAACGGATGTCGGCGCTTGAAGCTCTTGTCGAGGCAGGAATTCCCGCAGAGCAATTGATTCCCGGCACAGGGTGCTGCGCGGCGGCGGACAGCATCGCCTTGTCGGCCCATGCGACAAAACTCGGCTGTCGGGGGGTGCTTATGCTGCCCCCGTTCTTCTACAAGGGCGTCAGCGACACAGGTGTCTTTGACGCCTACGCACAGGTGATTGAAGCGGTGGGTCCGGGTCTCAGGGTCTACCTCTACCATATCCCGCAGATGTCGGGTGTGCCGATCACTCTGCCGCTGATCGAGCGGTTGATCGCTGCTTATCCTGGCGTGATTGCCGGTCTCAAGGATAGCAGCGGATCGTGGGAAAACACCGCGTCTGTGATCGCGGCCTTTCCACAGATCGACACCTATTCCGCCTCTGAAACGATGATCCCGGAAAACGTTGCCGCGGGTGGGGCAGGTTGCATCAGTGCTAGTTCCAACGTCAATCCGGCTGGTATCCGTGCGCTGATCGACGGGCTGAATGGTCCCGATCACGGCGCACTGCACGAGCAGGTCAGCGCGGTGCGTCGCCTTTTCGAGGGTGTGCCGCTGATCCCGGGGATCAAGGCCGCGGTGGCGGCGCAGAAGAACGACCCTGAATTCGCCCGCGTCCGACCGCCCTTTGTGGCAACCGGTTCGGAACATGCTGCCGATATCGCGGACGCGGTGCGCATTGCCGGAGCGCAAGACCGGGAATGACCAAGGCACCGATCCTTGTCACCGGCGCGGGCGGCTTCGTCTGCTCAGAGATTGCGGCCGCTTTAATAAGTGCAGGTCAAGCCGTCGTGGCGACCGACCGGGTGATCGATGCCGCAACGCGCGACCGGTTGACAGGATCGCAATTGATCGAGGCGCCGATCGAAGTGGCGCTCGACCAGATCGGAGAGATCAGCGCCGTCATTCACGGCGCGGCCTTGACTGCCGACCCGAAGGCCCTTGGCATCACCGCAGCGGAGCATCTGGCGCGCAACGTCGGAATGTTGACCGCGAGCCTTGCCGCAGCGCGTCGGGCCGGTGCCCGGCGGGCCCTGTTCCTGAGTTCCATGGGGGTCTTTTCCGCGACAGACGCCCCGGCACGGGAGGGACGGTTCACCGAAGCCACGCTGCCGACCGGTCGCATCCCCTATGCCGCCGCCAAGCAAGCCGGGGAGATCGTCACGCGCGCCGCGGCCGACACGCAGATGGAGACGCTCTCGGTACGGCTTGGCAATATCGCAGGTCCATTCGAAGCGGTCCGTGAAAGTCGCCAGCACCTCTGTCTGGTCGGCCGGATGATTGCCGAGGCACGCTCGCGCGGCCGGATCACGGTCAGCGATCCTGACGGCCGACGCGAATGGGCGTGGTTGCCGGACCTGGCAGGAGGCATAGCGGGCTTGATGACAGCACCGTGGGGCAGGGCGTCGGTCCTGCATGCGGGCACGCCGCCTGTGGTCAGCCATCTCGAGCTTGCTCAGGCAATCGTTGCGCGAATGCCGGGTGTCGAGGTCGAGGTCTCGACGAGCAAAGCCGAAGCGATCCGCCCGCCGATGGGCAGCCAGTTCGACGGGCCGCTGCAAGACGTTTGCTGGACCTCGCCCGACGATTTCCTCGATCTACTCCTTGCCGAGCCGGTGACAGCATGACCCCTTTACGCCTGATCGTCGTGGGCCTGGGCGCGCGGGCACGTACCTGGCTGAGTGTGGTGCGTGCAAACCCTGACGTGCAGATCGTTGCCCTATGCGATCCCGACGCGCGCGCAAGGGATCGTGCAGCGCACGATTTCCCCGGTGTGGCAGTTGCCGCGGATCTGTCCGAGGTCACCGGCGTCGCTGCGGACGCTGCATTGTTGTGCACCCCGCCCGGCGGCCGCGACGCGCTGATCGAGACCTGTTGCGCTCATGGTATCGCGATACTAGCCGAGAAGCCTCTGGCAGATAGCGTTGCGAGCGCGAGCAAGTTTGTCGACATGGCCGAGAGTGCCGGCGTGCCATTGATCGTCGGGCTCAATTTTCGCTATCTCGGCGTGACGCAGGCACTGCGCAAAGCGCTCGACGGTGGTGACTACGGCAGCCCGGAATTTGGCAGGTTTCTGTACGAGCGGTGGCGCGACGGCCGCCAGCCGCGCCTCAACAAGTATCCGCTGACCATGCCGCATCCGATGCTATGGGAGCAGTCGATCCATCACTTCGATATCATGCGCTACGTCTACCGGGCCGAGCCGGCCTATGTGCAGGCACAAACCTTCAACCCGTCCTGGTCGATGTACGAGGGTGATGCGAACGTCTCGGCGCTCTTCGGGTTTCACGGCGGCATACGGGTCAATTACCAAGGCACCTGGGCCGCGGGCATCGACCGGTTGGACTTTGATTGGCGAACCGATTGCACGGGCGGTATCGTCGTGCAGCGCGAGATGTTCGGCAATCTGGCCGCGGGGCGACGTCACGACGCCGAATTAACCCCGATCCCCTTGCCGGAACATGAGCCCTGGATCAGCGATGCGACGGATCTTCTGGCGATGTTCGTTGCCATTTTTCGCGGTGCGGCACCCGAATGCACCGGTCGCGATCACCTTCAATCTCTCTACATGCTCGAAGCCTGCATCCGGGCCTCCGCGCGCCGTGCCACCGTCGAAATCGAGGAGGTCCGCGCCGACGCCATGCCCAAAGCCTGACGGCACAGCCATTCAAATAAGAGCCCATCCAATGGGCCGAACCCACCCGAGACTTCGTTCTCTCTCCAACAGCAAGGAAAAAACATGAAGATCCTCCCATCGCTTCTTGTCACTACGCTTGCCTTTGGGTTGCCGTCACTCGCGGCAGCGCAGGCACAGCCGGGGCCGGATACACTGGTCGTCGGCCTGAGCGCCGATGCCAGCACGTTCGAACCCGGCGAAATCCGTTCCATGGACAATTCCAATATCGCCCGTCTGATCTATACCGCACTCACGCGGATCGACGCCGAGGGCAACATCGTGCCGCGCCTCGCCACCGACTGGACGATGAGCGACGACGGCACGCGTATCGAGTTCACCATTCCCGAAGGATATGTCTGCGAGGACGGTGAACCTTTGACGGCCGAAGACGTCGCCTATTCGTGGAACCGTGCCGCAGATCTCGAAAATGCCTTCGCGGGCAACACGCCCGGATTTGTTTATACCTCGATGGCCTTTGCGGGCGCCGAAGTGGTCGATGACCTGACCGTGGCGATCCTGAGCGAGCGGGATACCGGCATGGGGCTGGGGTTCTCGTCTCAGGTGTTCATCCACTGCAAGGACAGCTTCGAGGCGATGAGCCTAGACGAGATCGCGCGCGCGCCCGTGTCGTCCGGCGAATACCGATTGGTGGAATGGAACATCGGTTCGGGCCTCACGCTGGAGAAATGGCAGGGCGAGGGAAATTTCGAGAACATCGTGTTCCGCGTCATTCCCGAAGCCTCGACGCGTATCGCCGAACTTTTGGCGGGCAATGTCGACATCATCACCAACGTGCTGCCCGATCAGTCGGACCTGATCAATGCCTCCGGCGTCGCCGAAGTACAGGTCGTGCAGGGCCTGCGCCGGATGTATATCGGCTTCAACCAATCCGAGATCTTCGACGGTGTCGCAGGAGAGGCAGTCCGCAACGAGGATGTGCGCCGGGCACTGCAATACGCGGTCGATGTGCCGGCAATTTGCAGCCAGTTGCTGAATTTCGAATGCGAACGAGCCACGGGTCTCGTCAATCCACCCAACGGCAACCCTAATATCGAACCCTATCCGTACGATCCCGAAACAGCTGAACGCTTGCTGGACGAGGCGGGGTATCCGCGCGGAGAGGACGGCGTTCGTTTTGAGATCACGCTACAATCTCCGCGCGGTCGCTATCTGAACGATGCCAACGTGGCGCTCGCCGTGGGCGCTTTCCTGACCGATGTGGGCGTGAAAACCGAGGTCGAACTGCTCGAGTGGTCCTCCGTCTATGTGCCCCTCATTCGCGAGCACGACGCGGGACCGCTGTTCCTGCTCGGCTCCGGGGGTGCGCTTTGGAGCGTGCTGTATGACATGGCCGTCATGGCCACGGTCGAAAGCGGCCCGAACTACACCGACTGGTCAGATCCGCGCTGGTTCGACCGGTGGGCGGATATCGCCGCCGCGGAGACGCCCGAGGAGGAACGCGCGGTAATCGATGAGATGCTGCAGGTGTTCTACGACTACGGCCCGTGGTTGCACATGTACTACCAGCCCGACTTCTACGGGGTGAGCAAACGCATCGAATGGACCGCCCGCCGCGACGAGCACGTCGATCTATGGGACGTGACGCTCGCAAACTAAGCGAAATTGCAAACTCTGGCGGCCCCGCGATCAGCGCCGGGCCGCCAATCACCGCTGAAAGGGATCAGACAATGTTGAACGTTGGTATCATCGGGGCCAGTTTTGCCCGCGACGCCTATTTGCCCGCATTTGCCCATATCGATGGCGCCAAGGTCGTGGCGCTTGCCTCTGGCCGGATGAGCAGCGCCCAAAAGGCCGCCGATCCGCATGGCATCGAGGCCGTCTATGACGACTGGGAAGCGATGCTGGCCGCCCACGATCTCGATCTGGTGTGTATCGCGACGCCGACTGTCATGCATGCGCCTATGACGCTTGCCGCCTTGGGCCGCGGGGCGAGTGTTCTGTGCGAAAAGCCCACGGCGATGAACGCCGGCGAAGCCCGCGATATGCTTGAAGCCGCTCGGGCGGCGAAGCGGCTGCACATGATCGATCACGAGTTGCGGTTCAATCCGACCCGTGCGCGGATCGCGGAAATGATCCACAATGGTGATCTGGGCGAGATCCGCCACGTCAACATTGCCAACATCGGCGCCTCTTGGGCCGACCCCGCGAGCCGCCCGAAAGGGGACTGGTGGTCCGATGCCGCTATGGGCGGTGGTCGTCTGGGGGCGAACGGTTCGCATCAGGTGGACATGCTGCGCTGGTGGCTTGGCGAGCCTGCATCGGTCGTGGGACAGGCGCTGACCGTGGTGCCAGACCGGATCGACAAGGCCACTGGCGAGAAGTGGACGGCGACCTCTGACGATCTTTCTCACTTCACGTTGGAAATGCAGTCGGGCGCGCTGGCGCAGGTATTCATGTCAGGTGTGGCCGCCGCGAATATTGGCAACATGACGCAGGTCTTTGGATCAAAAGGCACGATCACGCTGAACAATGCGGACGAGAAACTGTTCTTTGCAAAGGCCGGGCAGAGTTTTGAGGAGGTGCCGGTCGATGTGCCGGATGCGCGGCTTGATGGTCTTAACAAGGGCATATGGAACGTCTCCGTCCTTGCAGCTTTGCGTGAGCTGACGGGGGCGATCGCCGAAAAGCGCGAATTGACCCACGGGGCGACATTCGTGGACGGGCTTCGCAACCAGATGGTGCTCGACGCAGTCGTCGCCTCGACCGCCAGCCGCAAATGGGAAGACCTCGATATGGCGAGCGCATCGTGACGTTGGCGCTTTCAGGTCAACGGGTGATCATCACCGGAGCGGGACAGGGGCTGGGCGCCGCTATCGCGCGGGTGTTTGCGAGGCATGGCGCCGATCTCGTGCTGATGGACGTGGATACGGCAGGGATGGCGGCGGTGAACGACGCAATCGGCGGCATCGCCCTGTGCCTGACCGTTGATCTTGCGGACGCCAAGGCTACGGAAGCGGCCATCGCGGCCATCCCCGGTCCGGTCGATACGCTGATCCACAACGCCGCGATCCTGCGGCCAGAGCCACTCGAGGCTGTCAGCTTCGAGACTTTCACCGCGACGATGAACGTCGGTATCCAGGCGGCGTTCCAGCTGTCTCAAGCCGTCTGGTCGGGGATGAAGTCGAAGGGTGGCGGGGCGCTGATCTTTGTCTCGTCGCAATCTGGCATCAAGGGATTTGTCGACGAGACCGCCTATTGCGCGGCCAAACATGCTCTCGAAGGGTTTTCGAAGTGCCTCGCGATGGAGGGGGAGGCGCACGGCATCGTGTCCTGCACGATCACGCCGGGTCGGGCCATGCACACGCCCATGTCTGAGCGGAATTATCCGCCGGAACTCAAGGCCGAATGGATCGAGCCCGAGCGCCTGGCGCCCGCCTTTGTCCACATCGCCACCACCCGCGACGCCACTTTCTCGGGCCAACGCCTGAACGCGTGGGAACTGTCGCAAGATCAGGGGACTGACACATGACACACGCGCCATCCGAGGCCATGAAGGAAATCTATGACTGGATCGACGCACATGCAGACGAGTGTATCGCCGATCTGCAAGCCTTTGTGCAGCAGCCTTCCGTTTCCGCGCAGGACATCGGGTTGCGTGAATGTGCGGCCTTGATCCGTGACATGATGCATCGCGACGGACTGCCAGCGGAATTCCACGAGCTGGAGGAGGGACCACCGGTGGTCTACGGCGAGGTGCCTTCGAAATCCCGCAAGACGCTGCTGTGCTATTCCCATTACGATGTGCAGCCGCCCGAACCGATCGAAGCGTGGAGCCACGGCGGACCCTGGTCCGGTGCCGTTGTAGACGGTGTCCTGTATGGACGCGGAGCCACCGACAACAAATCCGGCGTTCTGGCCTTCAACAAGGCGGCCAAGGCGTTCATGGCGGTGCGCGGCGAGGTCCCGGTGGGGCTGAAGCTGCTCATTGAGGGCGAAGAGGAGATTGGTTCTCCCAACCTTGGGCCTTGGGCCAAGAAGAACGCCGAGATGCTGGAGGCCGACGGGATGCACTGCCTCGACGGCAGCCTAGAGATCGGCGTCGAGGTGCCGGATGTGTCGCTGGGGCTGAAGTCGGTGCTGTTTGTCGAACTCATCGCGCGCGGGCCGCGCACTGACGTGCATTCACTGAACGCACCTTTGGTGCCGAACCCGGTCTGGGATCTGGTGCATGCGCTTGCCACGATCATGGATCGCAACAAGAACATTCTCATCCCCGACTGGGCCGAGGGCATCTATGTGCCCAACGACGAAGATATGGGGTATCTGGCAGACAAGGCCGCTCGCATTGATTTCGGCATGCTCAAGGAAGAGATGGGTGTCGACCAGTTTGCTCTCGGTCGCGACGGTGTCGATGCGCTGAAGGCCCGGACCTATGAGCCGACGGCGAACATTCAGGGCATCACCGGTGGCTATACCGGCAAAGGCACCAAGACGATCGTTCCGTCAGAGGCCCGAGTCCGCATGGATTTCCGCCTCATCCCAAACATTTCGCCCGCCAAGGCCATCGTGAAGCTGCGTGAACACCTGAAAGCCCAAGGCTTCGACAACATCGAAGTGAAGGGTGAGGCGCGGACCGAAGACCCCTACAAGATCAGCGCCCGCGAAGACATCAGCGTGTCGATCATCGCCGCCGCGCATGAGGTCTATGGCGAGCCACCGATCGTCAACGGGGTCTCGGCCGAGGGGGCGATCCTGAAACACGTTTGGATCCCCTGCGTGCTCACCGGCTTTGCCAATCCCGGCTGCAACCTGCACGCGCCGGACGAGAACATTCACATTGATAAGTACATTAAGGGCATCAAATACGCCGCCGCCATCATGGAACATTTTGGCCGCTCGTGACGCCCGAACAGGAGACTGACATGACCAAAGTCGATATCGCCTTCGATACCTACCACACCTACGATGCCATGACAGCGCATCTGCAAGCGCTTGCCGCGGCGTATCCAAATCTTTGCACCCTGACCTCGATCGCCAAGACGTTTCGTGGGCGCGATGTCTGGTTCATGACGATCACGAACCCCGACACCGGCCCCGCGCTGGAAAAGCCGGGGTTCTACATCGACGCCCAGATCCATGCAGAGGAGCATGCTACTTCGGCGACGGCCCTTTACGCCTGTTGGTATCTGCTGACCAACTACGGCTCTGACGAAGAGGTGACGCGCCTCGTCGACGGCCAGGTGTTTTATATCATTCCCCGTATCAACCCGGACGGCGCCGAATATGCAATGACGGCGCCTTATCATCCATGGTGCGGCAACGGCCGATTCCTGCCCGGCGAGGACCGCATCGAAGGTCTGATACCCCAAGATATCACCGGCGACGGCTACATCGTGCAGATGCGCGTGCCCGATAGCAAAGGCGAGTGGAAGAAGGACAGCGAAAACCCCGATATCATGGTCCAGCGGGAACCGGGCGAGGAGGGCGGTGAGTATTACCGGCTGTATCCCGAAGGTATGATCCGGAATTACAACGGCGTCGACGTGCCGATTGAAATGCAACAAGACGGCAACATGAACCGCAACTTCCCCACCAATTGGACGCCGCAGGAATACGGCGCGGGCGAGTATCCATTGTCGGAACCGGAGGCCGCCGGGATGGCCCGCGTGATCCTCGATCATCCCAACATCACCGGCATGTGCGCCTATCACACCCACGGAGGGATCATCCTGCGCCCGTCGATGCTCCGAATGGACAGTGAAATGAGTGCACCCGACCTGTCGCTTTACAAGGCGCTGGGCGAAGTGGGAGAAAAGATCACCGGATATCCAACGATTTCGGTCTATGAGGATTTCACGCCCGACAAATCCAAGGCCCGGCATGGCAGCCTGACCGACTGGACCTATGAAGAGATGGGCATCATCTCGTTCGCCACCGAATTGTGGGACCTCGAGCGCACCGCCGGTGTGCCGAAAGAGGGCTATTACAACCTCGGGCCACGTGACGCGGACACGCAACGACTCGTGCACAATTGGGTAGTCGAAAACGTCGGTGACCATGGGTTCCGACCTTGGACCACGTTCGACCACCCACAGCTCGGCCCGGTCGAAGTCGGCGGGATGGTCTATATCTGGAGCTATCGAAACCCGCCTGGCGCTCTCCTCGAAGAGATCTGCCACAACAACGTGAAATTCAACCTTCGGCATGCCGCTGCGGCTCCAAGGATTGCAGTCGATGAACTCACTGTCGAGCCGATGGGCGCCGATCTCTTCAAGGTTACGGCTGTTGTCTCCAACCACGGCTATCTGCCGACCAATCTGTCGGATGTCGCCGTCGAAAACGGCGTGGCGAAACCTGTCCTGCTGACGATTGATTGCGACGGGGCAGAGATCGCGATGAATCCCGGAAAGGTCGATCTGGGCAATCTGGCCGGACGCAACGAGCGGCGATATGCCTATTCCAATTGGGGGCAACAGTGGTCGCCCGTCACCAAGAAGTCGGAGTGGCTTGTCAGGGCAACATCCCCGGACGCATCGGTGACCGTTGTCGCCAAATCGGAAAAAGGTGGCACGGATCGCAAGACGACATCGCTGGGAGCCGTGGCATGAGCGTCGATGGGATCACACTCTATTCTCCGCCGGGCGTCTTTGCTGTCGATGGGTATCACCATGCCTCGGTCGCCGGCGGCATGATTCATATCGCGGGCCAGGTCGCCCGCGACGAGAACGGCAATTGGGTCGGGGGAGACGACGCTGGTGCGCAGGCGGTTCAGATCTATCGCAACATCGGCCGGATCCTCGCCCATGCCGGGGCGGGGCCGGAAAATGTGATCAAGATTACGGTCTACATGACCGATCGTGAAAACTGGGAAGGTGTCACCAGCGCGCGCAAGGCTTTCTTTGGCGATCATCGTCCGCCGCATACCGGCCTGATTGTTGCGGCGCTGGGCGGGCCCCAAGTGAAGATCGAAGTGGAGGTTACGGCTTTCCTACCGCCTGCCTGACAATCACGGCCCCAACGGACAGCTCGGACGGTTGGCAAGCGACGGCGGCGAAGCTAGGCTTCTTGCTTTGGTAAGGAGCCTAGCATGAGCACCGATGGTTTCGAGCAGATGATTGACGCGGCGGATGAGTTCTTTGCCGAGTTGGCCGACAACAACAGCAAGGAATGGTTCGCGCCGCGCAAGGAACACTATGCTACCAAGATAAAGAAGCCAGCCGATCTGTTCGCGCAGTTCCTGGCCGAGGACTTTGGCCGAATTGCAGGGCATAGCTATTTGCCAAAGCAGTTCCGCATTTACCGGGATGTTCGATTTTCCAAGGATAAGACACCTCTGAACGCCCATCTTCATCTTCTGTGGACGCCGCAAGGAGCGGGTGCATTCCGACCGGCATTCTTTTTCGGTTCGGAGCCCGGACGACTGGATGTTGGGACGGGCATCATGGGCTTTCAGGGCGATGAGATGGACCGCTATCGCGCCTTTGTGGATCGCTGGGGTGACGCGTTGACCGATGCGATTGGCGAAACCGGCATGACGCTGAGCGACTGGGGGCCGCCGGTCTTGAAACGGGTTCCCAAGCCGTATGAACCAGAGCATCCACACGCCAAGTTGCTCAAGCGCAAAACATTGGTCTTGACGCGTCCCTTGGGGCAGGACTGGCACGGACAGGAGGGCGGGCTGATCAATGCGGTTCGCCAATCCTTTGAGCAGACGCTGCCATTCGTCCGGCTGTTGACCAAGCGATTGGGCTAGTCCGGGCGGAGGATAGGGCGGATCGTGATCCGCCCTGTCAATTCGATACCTCAGGCGTGAATGGCGCCATCGCCGCATGCCAGTGCGGCTTCTCTTACGGCTTCCGAATAGGTCGGGTGCGCGTGGCAGGTCCGTGCAAGATCCTCGGCGGCGGCGCCGAATTCCATAGCGACGCAGATCTCATGGATCAGATCACCAGCCATAGGACCGATGATATGCGCTCCGAGAATCCGGTCCGTCGTCTTGTCGGCGAGGATCTTGACGAACCCGTCGGCGGCAAAATTCGCCTTTGCCCGACCGTTGCCCATGAAGCTGAACTTGCCAACCTTGTAGGCACGACCTTCTTCTTTCAGCTCCTCTTCGGTCTGACCGACATTGGCGACCTCCGGGTGCGTATAGATCACGCCGGGAATGACGCCGTAGTTCACGTGGCCCGCCTGTCCGGCAATGATCTCAGCCACAGCCATGCCCTCGTCTTCGGCCTTGTGCGCAAGCATTGGACCTGTGATCGCATCGCCAATGGCATAGATACCCTTGGTCGACGTCGCATAATGCCCATCGGTCTTGATCTGCCCGCGTTCGGTCATCTCGACCCCGACATCGGCCAATCCTAGGCCCTCGGTGAAGGGACGGCGACCGGTGGCGAGCAATACGGTGTCGGCCTCGAGCGTGGCTTCGCTGTCATCCTTGCGAAGCTTGTATGTAACGGTGGCCTTGCCGCCTTTGGTCGTGGCCCCCTGAACGGCGGCCCCCATAATGAATTTCAGGCCCTGTTTTTCGAGCAGTCGCTTGAACGATTTCTGAATCTCACCGTCCATGCCCGGTGTGATCACGTCGAGGAATTCAACGACCGTGACGTCGGCCCCGAGCCGTTTATAGACCGAGCCGAGCTCGAGCCCGATGACACCGGCCCCGATCACAACCAATTTCTTGGGGATCTTGCCCAAGGTAAGAGCGCCGGTGGAACTGACGATCGTCTTTTCGTCGACTTCGACACCGGGAAGGCTGGAGGGCTCTGATCCGCTGGCAACAACGATATTCTTGGCCTCGTGCACCTCGTCTCCCACCTTGACCTGACCGGCGGCGGGGATCGATGCCCAGCCCTTGATCCAATCGACCTTGTTTTTCTTGAACAGGAACTCGATGCCTTTGGTGTTGGCTTCGATTGTCTCGTCCTTGTAGGCGAGCATCTGTGTCCAGTCGACGCTGGGCGATTTGCCTTTGAGGCCCATCTTGGCGAAGTTGTGTTCTGCCTCGTGAAGCTGGTGGCTGGCGTGCAGAAGAGCCTTGGACGGGATGCAGCCGACGTTCAGGCAGGTGCCGCCCAAGGTATCGCGCCCCTCGACACAGGCAACCTTGAGCCCGAGTTGAGCGGCCCGGATTGCGCAGACATAGCCGCCGGGACCGGCGCCGATAACAATGAGGTCGTAGCTTGCCATAGGTTCGTTCCTTGTGGTTGCGGGGGCGGGGGCTGTCTGCCGCCAGCGCCTGCGGCGCTTCCCCCGAGGATATTTCTGACCCAGTGAAGTCTCAGAGCAGGGTTAAAAGCAAGAGCGCGACGGTCGCCAGCCAACCTGCTGCCCAGATGATTGTTCGCCATGGAGACAGCCCAAAGTAGTATGCCGGGACATAGAGCAGTCGCGACCCTAGATAGATCCAGCACAGGTTGGTTGTCAGTCCTGACCCCTTGTCGCCGAGGTAGACGAGCAAAACAGCGATGCTGAACAGGATCAACCCTTCGAAGTGGTTGTTGAGGGCCCTTTGCAGGCGTCCGGCTTTGCCGGTCAACTGGACGGGCTGATCTCTCGGCCCAAGCGCTGTCCGAGTACCGACCTGAAGATTAGCCGCGACTGAGTAGAGGATGAATTGCAGGCACTGCAGCAATGCGGCGTAGCCCAATATGGTAAGTTCTGGACTCACGTAGTCTGCTCCGCTTTCTGCGCAGGCCTGTTTCGCCAAACCTCTGTCCCATCGGTAGGGCACCCCAGTGTTCCGTCCGCGGATTTATCGAAAGGGCCGGCTTTCTGGGCCTTTTTGTAGGGTATGTCACCCTTTCGGCTTCCCGGACCGACGCCCACAACGATCACGACCTCACCGGACAATCCGCAGGAGGGACACGTGAGCGTCGTGGGGTCAAGATAGGCCATTGTCAGTCCGTTCGACTTCTGGGCGGCATATTTCGGGGTTGACCGTCAGCTTCACAAATCCATCAACAACCGACGCGGGTCTTCGAGTGCTTCCTTGACCCGGACGAGGAAGGTGACGGCGCCTTTGCCGTCGACGATCCTGTGGTCGTAGCTGAGCGCCAGATACATCATCGGCCGGATCACAACCTGCCCGTTGATCGCCATGGGGCGCTCTTGGATCTTGTGCATGCCTAGGATGCCGGACTGTGGCGGGTTGAGGATCGGCGAGGACATCAGCGAGCCGTAGACGCCGCCATTGGAGATCGTGAAGCTGCCGCCCTGCATGTCTGCCATCGACAGCTTGCCATCCCGCGCCTTGAGACCGAGTTCGCTGATGCCTTTCTCGATATCGGCAAAGCTCATCTGATCGGCGTTGCGCAGCACCGGCACAACGAGGCCGGTCGGAGTGCCGACAGCGACGCCCATATGAACGTAGTTCTTGTAGACCACGTGATCCCCATCGATCTCGGCATTCACGTCCGGGACTTCCTTGAGAGCGTGGACGCAGGCCTTGGTGAAGAACGACATGAAACCCAGTTTCACGCCGTGCTTCTTCTCGAACAGGGTCTTGTATTCGTTCCGCAGGTCCATGACCGCCGTCATGTCCACCTCGTTGTAGGTGGTCAGCATCGCGGCGGTGTTCTGAGCTTCCTTCAAGCGGCGGGCGATGGTCTGGCGCAGGCGGGTCATCTTGACCCGCTCTTCGCGGTCGGCATCGTCTGCCGTGACCGGAGCCCGCGGCGCGGCGGCCGGGGCGGCGGCGGCTTTGGGCGCGGAGAGGGCGTTCAGCACGTCCTCTTTCATTACCCGACCGTCTTTACCGGTGCCGGAGACATCATCGGACGACAGTCCCTTTTCGGCCATCAGCTTTTTCGCCGAAGGAGCATCTTCGACGTCCTTGTCGCCCTTGGCAGCAGGGGCGGGCGCGGCGTCTTCCTTGGTTTCGGCTTTGGCCGGCGCTTCGGACTTGGCGGGGGCCGCAGCGGCGCTGTCGCCCTCGGCGATCTGGGCCAGTAGTGCGTTGACGCCGACGGTGTCGCCTTCGGCGGCTACGATCTCGGAGAGAGTACCGGCCACCGGAGAGGGGACTTCGACCGTGACCTTGTCGGTTTCCAATTCACACAGCATCTCGTCCATCGCGACCGCTTCGCCCGGTTTCTTGAACCATGTGGCAACAGTGGCTTCGGTGACGCTTTCGCCCAGGGTGGGCACGCGGACTTCGGTTGTCATCTTAGTTTCCTTCGAGGGCGAGCGCGTCGTTGATCAGCGCTGTTTGTTGAGCCTTGTGCTGCGAGGCAAGACCCGTGGCAGGCGAGGCGGCGGCGGCGCGGCCAACATAGACGGGCCGCTGATGTTTGGCTTTGATGCGAGACAAGACCCACTCGATATTGGGTTCAATGAAGGACCAAGCGCCTTGGTTCTTGGGTTCTTCCTGACACCAGACCATTTCGGCTCCCTTGAAGCGCTCCAGTTCCTTGACGAGGCTCAGGGCGGGGAACGGATAGAATTGCTCGATCCGCATCAGGTAGACGTCGTCCAGTCCGGCCTCATCGCGCGCTTCGAGCAAGTCGTAGTAGACCTTGCCGGAACACATGACGACCCGGCGGATCTTGTCGTCGGCTTGCAGGGTCAGATCGGAGTGGCCCTTCTGTGCGTCGTCCCACAGGACGCGATGGAAACTGGATCCGGTCGTGAAATCCGCGACATCCGAGACGGCCATCTTGTGCCGCAAGAGCGATTTCGGTGTCATCAGGATCAAAGGCTTGCGGAATGTCCGATGAACCTGCCGGCGCAGGATGTGGAAATAGTTTGCCGGGGTCGAACAATTGGCAACGATCCAGTTGTCCCCACCGCACATGGTCAGGAAACGTTCCAGACGAGCCGAGGAGTGTTCCGGACCCTGGCCTTCATAGCCATGTGGCAGGAGGCAAACGAGGCCGGACATCCGCAGCCACTTGCTTTCACCCGAGGAGATGAATTGGTCGAACATGATCTGCGCACCGTTGGCGAAATCGCCAAACTGCGCCTCCCAAAGCACGAGCGCATTCGGTTCGGCCAACGAATAGCCGTATTCGAAGCCAAGCACCGCATATTCCGAGAGCATCGAGTCGATGACCTCGTAATGCGCTTGACCCTCACGGATGTTGTTGAGCGGGTAGTAGCGCTCTTCGGTGTCTTGGTTGATGAATGCGGAGTGCCGTTGGCTGAATGTGCCCCGCGTGCTGTCCTGCCCGGAAAGCCGAACCGGATAACCCTCGGTCGTCAGTGAGCCAAAGGCCAGTGCTTCTGCTGTCGCCCAATCAAAACCGATGCCGGTCTCGAACATCTGGCCCTTTGCTTCGAGGAGCCGGCCCACGGTCTTGTGAACTGCAAACCCATCCGGCACTTTGGTCAGCGCAGCGCCGACTTCCTTGAGTGTTTCGGGTTTGATCGCGGTCTTGCCGCGCTGATATTTGCCGCGTTCGAGACGGTCGAGATGGCTCCACCGGCCATCAAGCCAGTCGGCCTTGTTCGGTTTGTAATTCTTGCCTGCCTCGAACTCTTCGTTGAGGTGCGACTGGAAGCTGGCCTTCATGTCTTCGATCTCACCCTCGGGGATGAGACCATCGCGAACCAGGCGGTCCGTGTAGAGGGTCAGCGTTGTCTTCTGCTTCTTGATCTTCTTGTACATCGCGGGGTTCGTGAACATCGGTTCATCCCCCTCGTTGTGACCGAAGCGGCGGTAGCAGAAGATGTCGATAACGACGTCCTTGTGGAACTTCTGACGGAACTCCGTCGCCACTTTGGCGGCGTGCACGACCGCTTCGGGGTCGTCGCCGTTGACGTGGAAGATCGGTGCTTCGACCATCAAAGCAATGTCGGTCGGATAAGGGCTGCTGCGCGAAAAGCTCGGCGCCGTCGTGAAGCCGATCTGGTTGTTCACGACGATGTGGATCGTGCCGCCGGTCTTGTGCCCGGTCAGCCCGGACAGTCCGAAGCATTCCGCCACAACGCCCTGTCCCGCAAAGGCCGCGTCGCCGTGGAGCAGGATCGCCATGACTTTCGTGCGGTCCTTGTCGCCCTTCTGGAATTGCTTTGCACGCACCTTGCCCAGTACGACCGGATTGACCGCTTCCAAGTGGCTCGGGTTTGCGGTCAGGGACAAATGCACGGTGTTGTCGTCGAATGTCCGGTCGGAAGACGCGCCGAGATGGTATTTCACATCGCCGGAGCCGTCGACGTCCTCCGGCTTGAAGCTGCCGCCCTGAAACTCATTGAAAATCGCCCGGTATGGCTTGGCCATGACGTTGGCCAAAACCGACAGGCGCCCACGGTGCGGCATCCCGATGACGATATCCTCGACACCGAGCGCACCGCCCCGCTTGATGATCTGCTCCATCGCAGGGATCAGGCTTTCGCCGCCGTCGAGGCCGAACCGCTTCGTGCCCATGTATTTGACATGCAGGAATTTCTCGAAGCCCTCTGCCTCGACGAGCTTGTTCAGGATCGCCTTGCGGCCGTTTTGGGTAAAGCTGATTTCCTTGCCGAAGCCTTCGATCCGCTCTTTGAGCCAGCCGGCTTCCTCAGGGTTGGAGATGTGCATGTATTGCAGCGCGAACGTGCCGCAATAAGTGCGTTTGACCAGCGCGATGATCTCATTCATCGTCGCGACTTCGAGGCCGAGCACGTTGTCGATGAAGATCGGACGATCCATGTCGGATTTGGAGAACCCGTAAGACTCAGGGTCGAGCTCAGGATGAAGCTCGTTGTCGCGCATCCCGAGGGGATCGAGATCGGCGACGAGATGGCCCCGGATCCGGTAGGCCCGAATGATCATCAATGCACGAAGACTGTCCAGCACCGCGGCACGGACCTGCGCCTCATTGAGGCTGACACCCTTCTCGGCCGCCTTCGCCGCGATTTTGTCCCCGGCGGCTTTCGCTTCGACCGGCCATTGCCCGTCGAGGGCTGCCGTCAGCTCATCCGATGGCATCGGCGGCCAGTCCGCGCGCCCCCAAGACGGGCCGGCGGCTTCGGCGCCGGCATCGCCATTCGCATCACCCAGCGAAGCAAAGAAGGTGCGCCAGCTTTCGTCCACGGCGCCGGGGTTGTTCTCGTACCGCGCATAGAGTTGTTCAATGTAATCGGCGTTGTGCCCCTGCAGGAAAGAGGAGGCGTGGAAGACGTCGTTGGATGACTGTTCGGTCATGTGGGGACCTCGTTTGGGGTGGGGTCGAGACGGTGGGCGCAGGGATCGAAAGAGCGAACTAGCGGGACGGCATCACGCCAATTCGAGGTGAGGGAGAAGCGAGGAGCATCCGGGTCGGACCGAGCGATTTGAGACATCTGGCCGGCCTTGGGGCCGGCTTTGCACCCGACGAAGACGCGATGCTCCATGAGCGAGCGATGTTCGGAGTGCACCGCGCGATCTGGCCTCTGCCCTGACATGGGGAGCCTTCTCATGATGATCTGTCCTGTCTTCTTTCCCGAATGTCCGAGCAGATGGGCGGGCATACCCGCCCATCCAATTATCCGATTGCCTTGAGCACGGCTTCACCCAAGGTTGCTGGGCTGTCGGCCACGACGATACCAGCGGATTTCATCGCTTCGATCTTGCTTTCTGCGTCACCTTTTCCGCCGGCGACGATCGCGCCTGCGTGCCCCATGCGGCGGCCGGGAGGAGCCGTGCGACCGGCGATGAAGCCCGCCGTCGGCTTCCACCGACCGGCTTTCTTTTCATCAGCGAGGAATTGCGCGGCATCTTCCTCGGCCTGCCCGCCGATTTCGCCGATCATGATGATCGATTGCGTTTCCGGGTCAGCGAGGAACATTTCAAGCACGTCGATATGCTCGGTGCCCTTGATGGGGTCACCGCCGATGCCCACTGCGGTGGACTGGCCGAGGCCGCTGTCAGAGGTCTGTTTCACGGCTTCATAGGTTAGTGTGCCCGAACGGGACACGACACCCACGCTCCCGCGCTTGTGAATATGGCCGGGCATGATCCCGATCTTGCACGCGTCCGGGGTGATGACACCAGGGCAGTTGGGACCGATAAGGCGGGTCTTGGTGCCTTCGAGAGCGCGTTTGACGCGCATCATGTCGAGCACGGGGATACCTTCGGTGATGCAGACGACAAGCTCGATCTCCGCATCGATCGCCTCGAGGATCGAATCTGCCGCGAAGGGTGGCGGAACATAGATCACCGAGGCATTGGCCCCGGTCGTATGCACGGCCTCTGCAACAGTGTTGAACACCGGCAAATCGAGGTGAACCGAGCCTCCCTTGCCCGGCGTGACACCGCCGACCATCTTGGTCCCGTAGGCGATGGCCTGCTCCGAGTGGAACGTCCCTTGGCTGCCAGTGAAACCCTGGCAGATGACCTTGGTGTTTTCGTCGATAAGAATGGCCATCGAAGGCTCCTGTCAGTGTGAGACGCCAACCCCCGAGGAGTGGCTTTGCTTTCCCGCTCCGAAGGGGGCGGGTCTTGGAGTTCTGCCCGATCTAGCGGGCGGTGGAGGGTGCCAGATCAGAGGATCGGCGACACGGATTGCGGACCGCAACGGACATCGTCGCGGTTGGTCTGGTTTACGATGTTGCCGACGGCCGAAAGATTGGAGCAGCCGGACGCGCCGACAAAGTCGTCTCCGATCAGCGAGTCATTGCCCATCGTATCGGTCGAATAGCTGACGCATGCGGACAAACCAAAAAGGGACGCGGCCAAAACCGCGCCCTTACCAATGTTCAGGTAGGTCATTTTCACTTCCTCAGATTGCCGGGCGTGGCCCGAGAGTTCGAGCCCCGCGGCGTTGGTGGAAGGGCCTAGAGCGGGCGCTCCCACGGGCTTTGTTCCTGTGGGCCGCAGCGCATAGGCAGCCCTTCCACGCTGTTCACATAGCCCGACGAAAGGCCCGAACAGCCGTTGGAGGCGGCTTGGTAGGTGACGGTGCTGCCGGAACTGCATGCCGCGATCAGCGTGACGGCAGCCAGAGTTGCGACGGGTTTGATCAATCGGAGTGTCATGCGAATATCCCTTGTTCCGCGTTGCATGGGCGGGATCGAAATCCCGCTCACACAGAACAGCGACCGGCGTGAAAGCCGGGTGAATATTTGCTGTCATATTGCGAAGTTGGTTAAACATGATGTTCCAGATTGTCCCGTCGTCCGATCAGCCTTTGACGGCCTTGACGATCTTTTCAGCCCCGTCCTTAAGGTCGTCGGCAGCGATCACGTCGAGGCCGGAGTTGCGGATAATTTCCTTGCCTTTCTCGACGTTGGTGCCTTCTAGGCGGACAACAAGCGGAACCTTCAAGCCGACCTCCTTGACCGCGGCGATGACGCCTTCGGCGATCACGTCGCAGCGCATGATACCGCCGAAGATGTTAACCAAGATGCCTTTTACTTGCGGATCCGAGGTGATGATCTTGAATGCTTCGGTGACTTTCTCCTTGGTCGCGCCGCCACCAACATCGAGGAAGTTGGCCGGCTCCGCGCCGTAGAGCTTGATGATATCCATCGTCGCCATTGCAAGGCCCGCGCCGTTGACCATGCAGCCGATTTCGCCATCGAGGGCGATATAGTTCAGGTCATACTTCGAAGCGGCGAGTTCTTTCGGATCTTCTTCGGTTTCGTCGCGCAAGCTGGCGATATCGGCGTGCCGATAGATCGCATTGCCGTCAAAACCCATCTTGGCGTCGAGGCATTTCAAATCACCCGCATCGGTCACGATGAGCGGATTGATCTCCAGCATCTCCATATCCTTGTCGGTGAAGAGCTTGTAGAGCGTTCCCATGAGTGCGACGCATTGTTTGACCTGTGGCCCCTTGAGGCCAAGCGCAAAGGCGATACCGCGGCCATGGAAGGGCTGGTAGCCGGTGGCAGGATCGACATCGAACGTGTGGATCAGGTCGGGCGTCTTTTCGGCGACTTCTTCGATATCCATGCCGCCTTCGGTCGAGGCGACGAACGAGATCCGGCTGGTTTGACGGTCCACAAGGATCGCCAGGTACATTTCCGTCTCGATGCCGGAGCCATCTTCGATATAGATGCGATTGACCTGCTTGCCCGCCGGGCCGGTCTGCTTGGTCACGAGCGTGCGGCCGAGCATTTTCTTGGCTTCCTGAGCGGCCTCTTCGACCGATTTGGTCAGGCGCACGCCGCCTTTGTCGCCCGCATCGGCCTCTTTGAAGTGGCCCTTGCCGCGGCCGCCGGCGTGGATTTGTGCCTTGACCACCCAGAGTGGCCCGTCCATCTGGCCGGCGGCGGTTTTCGCGTCTTCGGCCTTGAGAACAGCGCGGCCGTCGCTGACCGGAGCCCCGTAGGACCGCAAGAGTGCTTTGGCCTGATATTCGTGGATATTCATGGATCGGTCCCGTTCGGCTTGGAATTTTCTGTACCTTACGGGCTTATGTCTTACCTTTTTAGGAATAAAATACCCAAACCCGAAAAAAGCGACATTTGTGATCACAGCGATTTTGGGTGTGATCACAAAAGCGACGTCTGCGACCATCTTGTGCCAGAATCGGTCGGGGATTAGGCTGCAATTGTTGTGGTGGAGACTGGGTCGATGGTGCTGAAATCTAGTTGGGGCATCGTTGCTACCGTTGATGAGCCTTTGCCTCTGCTGGCGGCATTCGTCGCGCATCATAGGGCTCTGGGAGCCGCGCAGATATACCTTTACCTCGACCGCGATGCACCGGACGTCGAGGCGTTGTTTGCGCAAGACAGCGCGGTCATCCTGACACGGACCGATGCAGCCTACTGGTCGGCGAAGGGCGAATACCCGCAGGTCCACGTGCGCCGTCAGTTGTTCAATGCGATGGATGCCTATGATCAGGCTCGAGTGGACTGGCTACTACACTGCGACGGCGATGAATTTCTGCATCTCTCCGACGCATTGGAGGCGGAGCTTGCTGCCCTACCGGACAGTGTCGTCTCATTGACGATCCAGAATTCAGAGCGGGTTTGGTTGGCGGGCCAAGACCGCCCATCGATTTTTGCAGGCGCCGAGCGGCATCCCGTGCGGCGGGCGACGGGCGGGCTGCCTGACGTTTTTGGCGCGTCGTTCAAGTATCTGAACCAAGGCCTCCTGGGCTATCCAAACGGAAAACCCTTTGCCCGAACGTGGCACCATCTCTATCTGGGCATCCATGCAACGAAACATCGGGGCAGCGATGGCTGGGCCGATCACGAGCAAAAGGTGAAGAGCTGGGAAAGCACAAGCACCCGTCTGGTTTATTTCGACGGTCTGACACCATTGCACTGGAAGGTGAAGCTGCTGCGCAAAGTGCGGGATGCCCATAGTGAAGCGGTTCTGAAGACCCGCCTTAACGAGCGACGGTTTGCCCAGATCGAAGCGATCCGGCAGTGTTCGGGCGACGTTGAGACGCTGACCACCTTGCATGGTTAATTACGCATGTTGCCTGACGCACTGGCGGAACGCATGGTCGCCCTCGGTCTGCTGACTGCGATGCCGATCGAGCCCTGGAGGGCCGCGGCTGCCGCCTATCCCGCCCGGGATTTGGATTGGAGCGAAGCTGCATTCGACTCCTGGCTCAAGCAGCGGTTTCCAGATCTGACGTCAGAATTGGCGTACAAGGTTTAGCTTCGTGAGCGGCCATTCTTCGGAGAAAACCAGTCCCGATTCGGTTGCGGCAATGCGGTGATTGAAACAATCGATACCAAAAGATGCGATTGGTCACGAATCGGAAACGGTTGATGTCAGCGATTCCAGTGGCTTAGCTTTGAGCGCCCAAAAAAGCGCCAAGTTTTGGGCAAAACTGTGTCATTAATTAAACGTTAACGAAACGACCGCGGACAAAGGTCACCTAGATCTTGCGACGCACATATTGCAGTGGAGCGCAGAATAGCTGGGGGAAGGGTCGGTCCGGGTCATAGTCGATGTTTGCTGGAGTACGTACTATGAAACCATTTACGATCGCAGCCGGCATTGCCGCCATGTTCTTCGCCACTTCGGCGGGAGCGGCAACGCTGGATTTCATGACGACGGCCAACGGTGCAGAAACCGGAATCGCAAATGGCGATTCACTGGTGATGGACGGCGTGACCGTCACGTTCGAGGCAACTGGCACAAGTGGAGAAGCCGCGGCCTATCTTGACAGCGGCGATGCCGGTTTGGGTGTCTGTTCGAACTGGACCGCGACAGCCGCCGTCAACGATAACGAATGTGCGCCGAGTTCGGACGACAACATCACCGCAGGCGAAACCGTCACGCTCACGCTGGATGGCTCTTACGATCTATCGGATCTGGTCTTCCGCGACGATGGTCACGTCCCGCTTGCCTCGGATTCCCTCACACTGCTGTTCGGAGTGAACGGAGCCGCGTTGACGGAATATACCTTCGATGAACTCGCCGCCGAAAGCTTTGCCGGAGTGACCGAGTTCACATTTGCATATGGTGGCTCCGACGCGCACCAGTTCTACGTTCAGGCCGCGACGGTCGTCGCGGCGGTGCCACTCCCGGCGTCGATCCTGCTGTTGGGCGGTGCGCTGGCGACGTTGCGTCGTCGCCGCAAGAGCGCCTGAGAGCCGACGCTATCTCGAAAAGCGAAACGGCGGGCCATTGCCCGCCGTTTTGCCGTCTTTGTACGAGGTCCGATCAGGACAGCGAGCTATCGATACCCTTGCAGGCCTCGACAAGGCCTTTGACCGCATCGACCGACTTGTCGAACATCGCCTGCTCGGACTTGTCCATCTTGATCTCGACCACACGCTCGACACCGCCGGCGCCGATGATCGTCGGCACGCCAACGTAGAATCCGTTGAGACCGTAGCTTCCTTCGACATGCGCCGCGCAAGGCAGAAGACGCTTCTGATCCTTGAGGAAAGCTTCCGCCATCTCGATTGCTGAGGTGGCAGGGGCGTAGAAGGCCGAACCGGTCTTCAGCAGGCCGACGATCTCTGCGCCGCCATCCCGGGTGCGCTGAACGATCGCGTCCAGCTTGTCTTGAGTTGTCCAGCCCATGTCGACCAGATCGGGCAGGGGGATCCCTCCGACAGTCGAGTAACGGGTGAGCGGCACCATCGTATCGCCGTGTCCGCCGAGCACGAAGGCCGTGACGTCGCGCATCGATACGTTGAATTCAACGCTCAGGAAGTGACGGAAACGAGCCGAATCGAGCACGCCAGCCATTCCGCAGACCATATTGTGCGGCAGGCCGGAGAATTCGCGAAGGGCCCAGACCATAGCATCGAGAGGGTTGGTGATGCAGATGACGAACGCATTCGGCGCATGGGCTGCGATGCCTTCGCCGACGGATTTCATGACCTTGAGGTTGATGCCCAAGAGGTCGTCGCGGCTCATGCCCGGCTTGCGCGGCACACCGGCGGTCACGATGCACACGTCCGCGCCAGCGATATCGGCGTAGTCATTGGTGCCTTTCATGACGGCGTCAAAGCCCTCGGCGGGTCCGGACTCAGCAAGGTCGAGGGCCTTGCCCTGCGGGATACCTTCGGAAATGTCGAAAAGGATGACGTCGCCGAGTTCCTTAATGGCTGCCAGGTGAGCGAGCGTGCCACCGATCTGTCCGGCGCCGATGAGGGCGATCTTGGGTCTGGCCATGATACATGGGTCCTGTCTTGGTTGGGATCGCCGTTGTGCCTATCGCCAGTTGCCGCGTCGTGCAAGCCTGCCGCGACGCAGCATCCCTCCAAGATGGATCAAATCAATGGCGGCGACCTCCGTTCACGTGGGGCCGCCGCGGGCCGGTCATTGATGGTGCAATGACCGTAACTGACGGACTATGCACCGGAATCCGAGCTTGGAAGCGGTTCGTTGACCGATTGATAGGCTTGCCCAGCGGCGACGAGGCAGGTCGGGCCGCCCGGCGTGGTCACGGTGATGGTCCACGTCCCGGATTCTTCCGAGGCAAAGACTTCGACCACGGTATTATTGGCGCCAAGTGCGATTGATTGCCGGGATTCGCCATATCCGGCCGCCAGTCTTTGGACCACGTCGTCATGCGCCGCGCAGTTTCGGGATTGGGCTATTGAGGGGCTGGCCAGTGCAGCGCCGACAAAGAGAGCGGCGGTCAGGCAAAGAAGCTTTCTATTCATCGTCATCACCATTGGTTGGCGCGGCTCCGGTATGCCCGGCCCGACGCGTTGCGTGTCATGATCTTGAAACCGCCTTGTCCATCGCCCGTTTGGTTGAGCGCCCCATCCTTCTGCGGCCCTTCTGTCGAGGAAGTCTGAAGATAGCCTGACAAATAATGGTTAACGGACCGTGCCCGGTTGCAGTCATACCGCGCAACATCTGCGGAATGCTGCGCTGCGGCGCATTTGGGGTTGAAATATCCCCAAATTTTGGGCTTTCTGCGCGCAACTTTATTGCGACCAGCATTCAGTGAATGCATGTCAGGAAGGACCTTGAGATGACCCGCCCCTATCGTTCCGCCTTGTATATTCCAGCCTCGCGGTCCCGTGCGCTGGCCAAGGCGCGCACGTTGCAGACCGATGCCATCCTTTTTGATCTGGAAGACGCCGTTGTGCCGTCCGAAAAGGTTGCCGCTCGCGCGGCGCTGGCTGAAGCGTTGGCAGAAGGGGGCTATGGGCCACGCGCCCGGATCGTCAGGATCAATGCGCTCGAAACAGAATGGGGCCGCGACGACGCATTGGCCGTGGCGGATATGGATTGCGACGGTGTTCTCTTACCCAAAGTGAACGGGCCCGCGGATCTGGATGCATTGGCGGAACTGGTCGGAGATCTGCCGATCTGGGCGATGATGGAGACACCTTTGGGGGTGCTGAATGCGGCCAGTATCTGTGCGCATCCCAGACTGGCCGGAATTGTCTTGGGCACCAACGATCTCGCGAAGGATCTCGGAACGCGGTCGAGCCAATTCCGCGAACCGTTGCTGTTCGCGCTTCAGACATGCCTCGTGGCGGCTCGGGCCTACGGCCGCGTGGCGCTGGACGGAGTCTACAACGCGTTCCGCGATATGGAGGGTCTGGCTCACGAATGCGCGCAGGGCCGCGACATGGGGTTCGACGGCAAATCTCTGATTCATCCCGACCAGTTGGAACTGGCGAACGCAGCATTCGCGCCTTCTGCTGACGAAATCGACCTGGCCGAACGACAGATTGCAGCCTTTGCGGAGGCAGAGGCCAAGGGCGAGGGCGTCGCTGTCGTTGATGGCAAGATCGTGGAGAACTTGCATATCGTCACGGCAAAGGCGACCTTGGCGAAAAGGGATGCCATCGAGGAGCTTGAGGGCGCATGACACTATTGATTTTGGGCGTCGCTCTTTGGTGGGCCGCGCATCTGTTCAAGCGTTTGGCGCCGGGGCCACGGGGCAAGTTGGGTGATCCGGGCAAAGGACTTGTTGCGGTCGCCATCGTGCTGAGCGTGGTTCTTATGGTGATCGGATATCGTGGTGCCGAAGGTGCGGTCTTCTGGGGGCGGTCTGCGCCTTTGGTGGGGATCAACAATCTGCTGATGGTCGTGGCATTCTATGTCTATGCCGTAGGGGGGCCAGCAGCAGGGAAGCCTCGTGTCTGGCTGGGCACCAAGATGCGCCATCCGCAACTAACCGGTTTTTCGCTCTGGGCCGTGGCGCACCTTTTGGTGAACGGCGATGTTGCATCGTTCGTACTCTTTGGAGGGCTGCTGATCTGGGCGTTGGTCGAAATCGCACTGATCAATTCGCAAGAACCGGCCTGGACTCCGCCAGCTCATGGAGGCGCCCGCAAGGAAGCCATCTATGTCGTGTTGACGCTGGTCATCGTGACTGTCGTGATGCTGATCCACAATTGGCTCGGCGTACAACCTTGGGGGTGAAATGATGGCAAAACTGTATCGATTGCTGACCGCGGATGACACGTCGGAATTCTGCCACAAAGTGTCCGAGGCATTGTCAAAGGGTTGGGAACTCTACGGCGATCCAGCCTACGGCTTTGACGCTGCCAACGGTGTGATGCGCTGTGCACAAGCGGTGACTAAGGACGTGCCGCAGGACTATTCCCCGGATATGAAGCTGGGCCAGCAATGACGAAAACCAACGCTGGCCGCTTTTTCGAGGACTACCGGCTCGGCGAGGTGATAGACCATGCGGTGCCGCGGACGCTGTCCGGAGGAGAGCGAGCCCTGTATCACGCGCTCTATCCTGCGCGGGGCGCGCTTTATTCCTCGGACGCATTTGCAGCCGACTGCGGGCTTCCGGCCGCACCGCTCGACGATCTGATAGCGTTCCACACGGTTTTTGGCAAAACCGTTCCCGACGTGTCGCTGAATGCCGTTGCCAACCTCGGCTATGCCGAGGGGCGGTGGCTTGCTCCGGTCTGGCCGGGCGATACCCTGCGCGCACAGTCGGAAGTCATTGGCCTCAAACAGAACTCCAACGGAAAGAGTGGGGTGGTCTGGGTTAGGACGCGCGGACTCAACCAGCATGGCACCGAAGTTTTGAGCTACGTTCGCTGGGTCATGGTGCGCCGGCGTGCACCGGGAGAGGCGCCGCAGGCCGTCATTCCCGATTTGGCGTCCGTTGTCCCGCCCGAAACGCTTGTGGTGCCGGATGGCCTAGATTTCACAGGTTATGATTTCGGTCTGGCCGGCGAACCTCATCGGTTGAGTGACTATTCCGTCGGCGAGATCATCGACCACGTAGACGGCGTGACCGTCGAAGAGGCCGAACATATGCTGGCAACCCGGCTTTGGCAGAACACCGCCAAGGTGCATTTCGATGCTACTCAGCGCGACGACGGCAAGCGTCTGATTTATGGCGGACATTTGATCTCCTTGGCTCGTGCGCTTTCGTTCAACGGATTGGCGAATGCGCAGCTGATCGTGGCCCTCAACGCAGGTGCGCACGCAAACCCCTGCTTCTCTGGCGACACGGTCCGGGCTTGGTCCGAAGTGCTGGCAACGGCCGAAACTAAGGCTCCGGGGGTCGGAGCCGTCCGGCTGCGGTTGGTAGCGACCAAGGGCGAAGCCGGTGCGTTGCGAGGGGCTGACGGTAAATATCTCTCCGACGTCTTGCTTGATTTGGATTTCTGGGCCTTGATGCCTGTATGAAACACGCGCACCTGATTGCTGTCTGCCTTCTGGCCGGGGCTCCCGCCGCCGCTCAGGTGTGTGATCCCAGCCCATCTGAGGTGGTCCCGAATTTCGAAGCGGTCAAGCAGGTCTTTCTCGATGGCGTAACGCGCGAGTCCCTGGGGCCGCTCTTGTCGAAGATGTCTGTTTCCGACGAGATGTGGTCCGGCATGACGACCGGGCTTGCCAACTACTTTCCCGGTGGGTTCACGCACTGCACCTCTGTGGTTCAACGCCGCGACGATCCGGGGTTGGTGCAAGAGATCTTTTCCTTGCGGACCGAGGACGAGGCCAGATCCTTGTTCGTCTATCTGGCCGGGTTCCATATGGACGGTGAGGTCGCGGTGATGTCCTTGTCGTTTCAGACGTCGGTTCGCGAGGCTCTGGAGCAGCTGCGCTAGGCGGTATCGTGGGCCGGCCGTGAACGGTAGGCCCGCGGTGGTGATCGGATGCCCCTGTGCAGGCCGATCCTTGTTGGTTCTGCGAACATCGAGCCAGAGGACTATTTGTGATCACAGTCTCGGCTGCCGTGATCACAGAGCGAAACTTTCTGCGATTTCGCGGCTTGATGACGCGGTTTTAACCCTTGCGGGTGGATGACTTCCCCCGGAAAATGCGTCACAAGGTGCCAAGTTTGGCGCGTTAGCCGACCTATGCCGATTGCCAGGAAGGGAACTCTCATGGCCGATGTGAATCGGGGAAATCGCCCCCTCTCGCCGCATCTGACGATCTACCGTCCGCAATGGACGTCGATGACGTCCATTTTCGTGCGGATTACCGGAAACGCGCTGATCGTGGCGACACTGCTCATCGTATGGTGGTTTGCCGCTGCCGCCGCTGGGCCCGAAGCCTTCGCAACGGCCAACGGTGTGATCACAAGTTGGTTTGGCGATCTGGTGCTGTTTCTCAGCGTCGGAGCGCTCTGGTATCACATGCTCGGCGGGCTGCGTCATCTGGTGTGGGATGCGGGATATCTGCTGGATGTGCACAAGTCGGAGATGATGGGGCAGGCGATGGTGATCATCGCAGTCCTGATGACGATCTTCACCGCGATCGTGGTGTAAGGAGGCTGACATGGCATATATGACCGACCGCAAGCGCGCCGTGGGCAATGGCGCCGCCAAGACCGGGACAGAGCATCATTGGCAAATGATCGTGACGTCTTGCGCCTTGGCGATCCTCGTTCCGTTCTTCGTGTTTACTTTTGGCCCTGCGCTGGGTGGCACGTACGAAGAGATCATCGCCTATTACTCGCGCCCCTATCCGGCGATTGTCGCGGCGCTTACCATGCTCGTCGGCCTGATCCACTTCCGCGGTGGTGTGCAAACCCTGATCGAGGACTACGTGCACGGCATGGCCCGCAAGGTGCTGATCATCGGCGCCATCTGCCTGAGCTACGGCGCCGCTGCCGTGGTTCTTTTCGCGATTGTCCGGCTGGCGCTCTGAGCGCCGCCCACCACACGTTTTTTCGGAGCTTCTGATCCATGGCTGCATATGAATACGAGACCCATGAATTCGACGTGGTCGTTGTCGGCGCCGGCGGCGCTGGATTGCGCGCCACCTTGGGCATGGCCGAGCAGGGGCTGAAGACCGCCTGTATCACCAAGGTGTTTCCGACCCGCTCGCACACCGTTGCGGCCCAAGGGGGCATCGCCGCGTCCTTGTCCAACATGGGGCCGGATCATTGGCAGTGGCATATGTACGACACCGTCAAGGGCTCTGACTGGCTCGGTGATACCGATGCGATGGAATATCTCGCCCGTGAAGCGCCAAAGGCCGTTTATGAGCTCGAGCACTATGGCGTGCCGTTTTCGCGGACCGAAGAGGGCAAGATCTATCAGCGCCCCTTTGGCGGCCATACGACGGAATTCGGCGAAGGCCCTCCCGTGCAGCGCACCTGTGCCGCGGCCGACCGGACAGGCCACGCCATTCTGCACACGCTCTACGGCCAGAGCCTGAAACAAAAAGCCGAGTTCTACATCGAGTATTTCGCGCTTGATCTGATCATGTCCGACGACGGCGTCTGCCAAGGTGTTCTGGCCTGGAAGCTCGACGATGGCACGATGCACCTGTTCAGCGCCAAAATGGTCGTGCTCGCCACTGGTGGTTATGGCCGCGCCTATTTCAGCGCAACGTCCGCGCACACCTGCACGGGCGACGGCGGCGGTATGGTGGCCCGTCAGGGTTTGCCGCTTCAGGACATGGAATTCGTCCAGTTCCATCCCACCGGCATTTATGGTGCCGGCTGCCTCATCACTGAGGGCGCGCGTGGCGAGGGTGGATATCTTACGAACTCCGAAGGCGAACGCTTCATGGAGCGTTACGCGCCGACGTATAAGGACCTCGCCTCTCGTGACGTGGTCAGCCGCTGCATGACCATGGAAATCCGCGAGGGACGGGGTGTTGGCCCGAACAAAGACCATATCCATTTGCACCTGAACCACTTGCCGCCGGAGACGCTGGATCTTCGGCTTCCGGGCATTTCCGAAAGCGCCCGGATCTTCGCAGGCGTCGATCTGACCAAAGAGCCGATCCCGGTGCTGCCGACGGTGCACTACAACATGGGCGGTATCCCAACCAACTATTGGGGCGAAGTGCTGAACCCGACCGCGGACAACCCCGACGCGATTTCGCCCGGCCTGATGGCTGTCGGCGAAGCAGGTTGCGCCTCGGTTCACGGAGCGAACCGGCTCGGGTCGAACTCGCTGATCGACCTTGTGGTGTTTGGCCGCGCTGCGGCGATCCGGGCAGCCGAGGTGGTGGATCCCGCATCTGCCGTGCCGACCCCGAATTTGGCCAGCGTCGAAAAAGCCTTCGACCGCTTCGACGGTCTGCGCCACGCCAGCGGATCGATCGGGACGGCGGCACTTCGTCTTGAGATGCAGCAGGCGATGCAAGCGGATGCCGCTGTGTTCCGCACCGACAAGACGCTCGCCGAGGGCGTCAAGAAAATGGAAGATGTGGCGGGCAAAATGTCTGACATCAAGGTGACGGACCGGTCTCTGGTTTGGAACTCTGACTTGATGGAGACGCTCGAGCTCACGAATCTCATGCCGAACGCTCTGGCGACGATTGTTGCAGCAGAAGCCCGCAAGGAAAGCCGCGGCGCCCATGCCCACGAGGACTATCCCGATCGCGATGACAAGGAATGGCGCAAGCATAGCTTGGCCTATGTCGACGATACCAAGACTACGCTCGATTACCGCCCGGTTCATCTCGATCCGTTGAGCAAGGAAGAAGACGGCGGGATCGACCTCAAGAAGATCGCTCCGAAAGCTCGCGTGTATTGATGCGCTGGACGGTCCTGATCCTCGGCCTTGCGGCCTGCACACCTGTGATGCTCAGCCCAGAGCAGGCAGCCGAAGTGTGCGAGGATCAGGCTCGTGCGGCGCAAGGGCCGACCGGGAGCGTCACGATTGGTGCGAATTCGGGCGGTAGCACGTTCACAGACGTGGCCATCGGGGTCAGCAGTGATTTCCTGACCGGCCGGGATCCCATGGATGTCTATGAGCAGTGCGTCTACGCTCGCTCCGGCCAAGCGCCCATACGGTTTCCGGATCTCCGCTGATGGTCGATATTCCGCCGCATATCGATCAGACCGAAATGTATCGGGATCAGATCGAACGCAACGTGAAGAAGCAGATCAACCGCTTTCGCAATGCGGCCCGTGGGCTGACGCCGCGCTCTTGCCCGATCTGCGGTTACTACGGGATGTTTTCGGTCTTCGGTCAGCCGCCCCGCTTTGACGCGCGCTGTGGCAAGTGCAATGCGCTGGAGCGGCACCGGCTGCTCTATCTCTATTGCACACGGACAGGTTTTCTGCAGCCCGAGCATGAGTTGCTGCATTTCGCACCCGAGGCGCCGCTATCGCGGTTCATCAAGGATTCGGTCGGGACATATGACACGGCTGATATCAGTCCCGGTCGAAAGATGACGCATACGATCAATATCGAGGATACTGATCTGCCGGATGCCGTCTATGATCGGATCTTGTGTAGCCATGTTCTGGAACACGTGGACGATGCGAAAGCCTTGTCCGAGCTTCACCGATTGCTAAGGCCGGGTGGGGCCGCGATGATCATGACGCCGATCGTCGAGGGATGGGCCGAGACCTATGAGAACGCCAACGTGGATGGCCCGGTGCAGCGCAACCTGCATTTTGGCCAGGCAGATCACGTGCGCATGTATGGGCGCGATCTCCGCGACCGCATTCGCGCGGCGGGTTTCGAACTATCCGAATATACTGCGGTTGAACCGGATGTTCTGACCTATGGTCTGATGCGCGGCGAAACCCTCTTTATCGCCACGAAGCGGGGCTGATCGACATGTCTCAGGGACGACCGCTCACGGAAATTCATACGGTCGCTGCAATCGCGGCGATCCCATTTATCGACGCGCAATTGCCGCCGACCGTTTGCCAAACGGCGATGCTCTTTGCGCAAACTGCCAGATCTGAAATAGAGGTGACCCATGGTTGAATTCACGCTGCCCAAGAACAGCCGGATGACCACCGGCAAGACATGGCCAAAGCCAGAGGGCGCGACAAACACGCGCAAGGTCCAGATCTATCGCTGGAATCCGGACGATGGTCAGAATCCCCGGCTAGACACCTATTTCGTCGATATGGATAGCTGCGGCCCCATGGTTCTGGACGCGCTGATCAAGATCAAGAACGAGATCGACCCGACCCTGACCTTCCGCCGGTCATGCCGAGAGGGCATTTGCGGCTCCTGCGCGATGAACATCGACGGGATCAACACTTTGGCCTGCATCTATGGCATGGACGAGATCAAGGGCGACATCAAAATCTATCCGCTGCCGCATATGCCGGTGGTCAAGGATCTGATCCCCGATCTGACCCACTTCTACGCCCAGCACGCGAGCATCAAGCCATGGCTTGAAACAACGACCAACCCGCCCGCCAAAGAGTGGCGGCAGTCGGTCGAGGATCGCGAGAAGCTGGACGGCCACTACGAATGCATCATGTGCGCATGCTGCTCCACGTCCTGCCCCTCATATTGGTGGAACGGTGATCGCTACCTCGGGCCGGCGGCGCTGCTTGCGGCGCACCGTTGGATCGTCGACAGCCGCGATGAGGCAACGGGTGAGCGTCTGGACGAGTTGGAAGATCCGTTCAAGCTCTATCGCTGTCATACCATCATGAACTGCGCCAAGACATGCCCCAAGGGCCTTAACCCGGCAGCAGCGATCAGCGATATCAAGAAGCAACTGGTCGAGCGGGTCATCTAACCCCGACGAATCGGATCTCGGAATTTGGCCCACCGGTGCGAGCCGGTGGGCCTTCGTCTTTGTGATCGTTTCCTGCCACTCCGGCGCCACGCGATCCTTTCGCGATGCAGTCAATGAGCGGTCATCCAAATATCGAGCTCACAGCTGATTGGGCGGCTCACTAGATTGGGTGGATGGCGTCGAAGGGGGCCGTTTGGTGAACCAACCGCGTCGTGGCCCCGTGCGTTCCGGGCCGTACCAATCCTCGTTCCGAGTGGCGATGACGGTGGCTGCCAATGCACCAAATGCAAGGGTGGAGCCGGCCAACAATGCATAATCGGCGCTGCGCAAAATCAGATAGAGCACCGAATAAAGCACGACCAACATCGCGCCCAGAACCCATGTCCTCCGCCCGAGCTGCAGGCCGGTCGCACCAAAGAGAACCAAGAGAGCAATTGTCGCACCGGCAGATGCCGCATAGGCCGGTCCAAACCCGATCTGCTCTGCGTAGGAGACCATCAAGAGCACGAAAATGGATTGCGCCAGCCCGATCAGGATGAATTGGACCGGATGCACGGGCCTCTGCGCCCTGTTCTCGATCAGAAAGACGGTCAGAAAGGTGAGCGCGATGAACAGAATGCCATAGCGCGCGGCGCGATAGGCTTTCTGGTAGAAATCGTTCGGCTGGTAAAACTGCACGCCGAATGCCGTGGTGCGCGCCGCATTGGCGTAGTCGCCTCGAGTGGCTTGTGGCAGATTTCGCGCCAGATGCGGGATGGTCCATGTCGCGCGAAAGCCGTTTTCGGTGATCTCTGAGCCGTCGGGCAGAAATGCCCCTGCAAAAGACGGGTGAGGCCAATCGCTGGTCATCGTCACAACGCTGTCACGTCCGATCGGGACGATGTCGAGGCTCTCCGCACCGTTGAAACCCAAGGTCAGTTCATAGCTCTGGAAGGCTCGCGGATCACCGATCGCTGCCTGGATCCCCGGCTCCCGTGGCCGTGGGGACAGTGCAAATTCCGTTCCATCAATGGTAAGGACGGCGGCTCCGCGCAACGCTCTGTTGTCCGTCAGACCTAGCACAAGATAGGCTTGGTTCCACAAGGCGACCTCGCCTGCTTCGAGGAAAGGGCCGGCATCGGGAACCGCGAGATCAAACTGTATCTGGCTCGTTGCGGTAAAGACAGGCACGCGAAATATGCCGCGCCGGCGCTCGCTCGTCACGGTGTTCATCGCAACTTCGAAGTGGTCGGGTGAGAGAGTTAGCGGGCTTTTGCGTTCGATTTCGGTGACTTCGCGGGACTCGGTGCGTTGCTCTCCGGTCGACGGGTCTGTCGTGGTAAACGGTTGCAGGCGCGTCACCGGTCCTTCGACCGGGACTACGATCTGCGGTCCGTTGATGACCTGCGGCCCACCCCAATCCTGTCCGACAGATCTAATCGCGTCGCGCGAATAGTTGGACCGATCGTCAATGATGGCGCCAACGAAGAACAGCGGTATGAACATCAGCAGTATGAGTGCGCCGAGGACAAAGAACCGAAAACCGGCAGATCGAGACATGGGACTTCCCTTTCAAATCAGAACTATATCTTATCCGATAACGGCCCTGTGAGGAGCCGCGATGTGCTGATTGTGCAGCGTTTGCGCAGACCGCGAGGCAGGCGCAGTGGGCGACCTGACGTGGATTGAAAGGGGAACAGGATGACAGATGCACCGGTAGATGCCGATCAGAGGCGGGCAGTTCGCCCGGTGATATGTTATCCCGTCGCGGATTTGCCCGCGCCCGACATGAGTGCCTACGCCGCTGCGTTGGAGAATGCCGAACTGGCGGATGCAGTGCTGGTTCCACCGCGCGACGCGGCGGCTGTGCGTGTGCCCGCAGGGTCGTTCCTGCGGATCACATGCCCGAAAGGACCACAAGTCGGAGACCTCAATCTGTTCAACGCGACCGATCTGTCAGAACGGTTCTATTCGGGCAAGACACGGGCGCTCCACGGCACCCATGTCACGCGTGGAGACAGGCTGTGGTCGAACTTTCCTACCCTGCGCCCCATGGCGACCATTGTCGAAGATTCGCTAGAGTGGTATGGAATTGATGATTTCGGAGGTGGGGTGCACGATGTGATCGGCACCCGGTGCGATCCATATACCCATCAGTTGCTCAGCGGCGGCCAGTATCACTATTGTTGTCATTCGAACCTGACGCGCGCCTTGGCTGACGCCACGAGCATGTCACTGGCCGAAGCGGAACCGTTCATCCATGACGTGCTGAACGTGTTCATGTGCACGGGATTTACCCGTGATACCGGGCAATACTTCATGAAAGCCAGCCCTGTGCGGGCAGGGGATGCGATCACTTTTCTGGCCGAGATCGACCTGCTCGCAGTATTGAGTGCCTGCCCCGGAGGAGACTGTGGCGCAGAGCATTCGAGCGACGTCGCTCGATGCTATCCTTTGGGGATAGAAGTGCTGACGGGTACGCCGCCGGATGGTTGGGTGAGCCCGCAGCCGAACGGGTATGACCGAAGCCACGGTCGGTAGCTCAGCAATAGCGTTCGACGCTGCGCAACTGCTGCATCGAATACCGGTCGCCGTGGGCAAAACCCACTGGAAGCAACCGGTCAATTTCCGCGCGGTCGTCGTCGGTAAAGCTGATCTGATCGGCGTTGACCCATTCGCTCAGGTGCTCAGCCGTGCGCGTGCCGGGGATCGGGATCATATGCGGGGCCTGATCCAGAACCCATGCGATGGCCGCTCCCGCCACCGTCCATCCTCGTGACCGCACGTAGCTCTTGAACGGGTCAATCATCGCCATATTGCGCGGAAAGTTCTCCGGCGAAAAACGGGGGATCTGTAGTCTGTAATCGGCAGGGTTCATGTTCGAAATATCGAGCGACGCTTCACTGAGAACCCCACGGGCGAGGGGCGAAAACGGAACAAATGCCACCCCTAGTTCGGCCGTTGCCTGAACGAGACCAAGTTCAGGCATCCGCGACCAGAGGGAATATTCGCTCTGAACAGCGGTGCAGGGCCGTTCGGCATGGGCCAAACGCAGGGTTGCCGGGCTGATCTCTGACAGGCCATAGCCACCGATCTTGCCGGAATCGATCAATCGTCCCAGTGTGCCGACGAGGTCCTCGACCGGAACGGCCGGATCGCGCCTGTGTATGTAATAGAGCGGTATGTGGTCGGTGCCCAACCGCTTGAGCGAGCCTTCGATCTGTTCGTTGATATGGTCGGCGGAATTGTCGACCGGCCTCTCTGGATCACGACGAATGCCGACTTTGGTGGCCAATGTGATCGGTGCCTTGTTGGTTTTGCGCCACGCGCCGATGACCTCTTCGGATAGTCCGGGGCCATAGACATTTGCGGTGTCGAAGAAGGTGATGCCATGATCGACCGCCGCATCAAGGCAGCGATGGCTTGTCGCCATGTCCGTTGCACCAAAGAACCCGGCAAAGCTCATGCAGCCAAGCCCTATAGCGGAAACGTCAGGGCCATTCGCCCCCAGCTTGCGGGTTTTCATCGGCTTCCTTTCAGGAGAAGGCGGCAGTCAGTGCGATTTCGACCATGTCCCCGAACGACCGCTCGCGGTCTTCGCTTGGCAGCGCCTCGTGTGTGATCAGGTGATCGCTGACGGTCAGGATCGCGAGGGCGCGGCGATCATAGCGCGCAGCGAGCGTATAGAGCTCTGCGGCCTCCATCTCGACCCCCAGAATGCCGTGGCGCTGCATCTGTTCATTCAGGTCGGGCCGTTCATCATAGAACACATCGGATGAATATATGCCGCCAACGTGAGTTGGCAGCTTTCGCTGTGACGCGGCGGCGTGAGCTGCATGAAGCAGCCCGAAATCGGCACAGGGTGCAAAATTGAGCTCTCGAAAGATGCCGCGAGACGGCGTCGACAGAGTCGACGCCGTCATGGCGAGGATTAAATCCCGTATCCCCACCTGTGGTTGCATGCCGCCACATGACCCGATCCGGATTAGCGTTTGCACGTCGTAATCCCGAATGAGTTCGTTGGCATAGATCGAAAGCGACGGCATCCCCATGCCGCTGCCTTGGATCGTGACACGGTGACCCTGCCATGTTCCGGTGAACCCGAGCATTCCGCGGACCTCATTGACGCACTCAGCGTCGGTGAGAAACGTCTCGGCCGCCCAACGAGCCCGATAGGGGTCGCCCGGCATCAGCACGGTTTCAGCAATCTGGCCCTTTTTGGCGCCGATGTGGATTGTCATGACAGTGGCCTTTTTCAGATGGCGAAGTCGTCTTCGGTTTTTCCCGATTCGATGCCTGCCTTGAACCATTCGGGCTTGCGGCCCTTTCCTGTCCAGGTTTGTTCCGGGTTTTCCGGATTACGGAATTTCGGCGGCGATTTCGGTTTGTTGCTACCGCCCCTTTTCCCGGACATGCCAGCCAGTTCGGCGAGCGAAAAGCCGTGTTCGGCCGCGGCTTTCTCGGCAGCTTCCAAAGCCGCCTTCTTCTCTCGCGCGGCGAGCGTGTCGATGGCCTTGTCTACGTCGCGCCGCAATTTCTGCAGCTCCTTGCGTGACAAGGTATTCAGATCGAGTGTCATTGCGTTTAGCTCCTGTGCAATGGTTTTTGCCGAGCCAAGCCAAAATACACGACAAGTACCCGACAGGGTGTACCCCACGGGTGTTTAATATAGAGCCGATTCTTCAATTACTAGATCAGTATGACTAATTCATTCGTATAGTCCTACGCTATCTTCGCGAGCCCCGCTTCCGAGAGGGAGACGATATCAGACATGATCCGATTGAGTTCGAAATCCTTCGGCGTATAGACTCGCGCAACTCCAGATTGTTTCAAATGGGCAATATCCTGATCAGGAATTATGCCGCCGACAACAACCGGCACGTGTGAAAGGCCATTGGATTTGAGGTGCCGCAGCACATCGTCAATTAGGGGCAGATGAGAGCCTGAAAGGATCGAAAGGCCGATCACATGTGCCTTCTCCGCCTTCGCCTGCTCGACGATTTCCTCTGGCGTCATCCTTATACCACCATACCGCATGTCCATCCCGCAGTCCCTGGCGCGCGCGGCGATCTGTTCGGCTCCGTTGGAATGCCCGTCGAGACCGGGTTTCCCCATGAGGAAAGTCAGGCGGCGTCCCAACTTCTGGCTGACGGCGTCAACGGCCGCACGGATCTCGTCGAGGCCCTCTGTCCGGTTCGAGGCATGAGGGCTGACGCCGGTCGGCGCACGATACTCGCCAAAGACGGAACGGACCACATTGGCCCATTCGCCCGTCGTCACACCGGCTTTAGCACATGCAATCGAAGGTGGCATGATATTGGCGCCAGATTGCGCCGCCGTCCGCAAATTCGTGAGAGCTTGCTGTACCTCGGCATTGTTTCTGTCGGCTTTCCATTGTCTTAGGCGAGATACCTGATCCGCTTCGGCGTCAGGATCGGCCGTCATTGCGACGCCGTCACCCGAGGTCAGAGGAGAGGCCTCCCCCGATTGCCACCTGTTCACCCCGACCACGACAGTGTCGCCGCTTTCGATCGCTGCAATGCGATTGGCGTTGCTATCGACGAGACGCGACTTCATGTGTGCAATGGCTTCGACCGCACCTCCCATGGCGTCGATCTGTGCCAATTCCGCCCGGGCACCGGCCTTGAGCGCATCGACTTTGCGTTCGATTGCCGGATTGCCGTCGAACAGATCTTCGTATTCCAGCAGATCGGTTTCATAGGCGAGGATCTGCTGCATGCGCATGGACCACTGCTGGTCCCAAGGGCGCGGTAATCCAAGAGCTTCGTTCCACGCAGGCAGCTGCACCGCTCGTGCACGTGCATTCTTGGACAGCGTAACGGCCAGCATTTCGATCAGGATGCGATAGACGTTGTTTTCCGGCTGCTGCTCTGTCAGACCGAGCGAATTGACCTGCACACCATAGCGAAAGCGACGGTATTTCGGATCGCTTATTCCGTATCGGTCCCGGCAGATTTCATCCCACAATTCGACAAAAGCGCGCATCTTGCACAGCTCCGTTACAAATCGAATACCGGCGTTCACAAAAAATGAAATCCGGCCGACCATTTCCGGAAAGTCGTCCGCAGCGACTTTGGCCCGCAAGTCGTCAAGCACTGCCGTTGCAGTTGCAAGGGCAAATGCCAATTCCTCTTCAGGTGATGCTCCTGCCTCCTGCAAGTGATAGGAACAGATATTCATCGGGTTCCATTTCGGCAAATGTTGCCGAGTGTATGCAGCCACATCCGTGATCATTCTCAGACTTGGCTTTGGCGGGCAGATGTAGGTGCCACGCGAAAGGTATTCCTTGATGATGTCATTCTGCACGGTGCCCTGAAGGCCAGAAACGTCCGCACCTTGCTCTTCGGCCACGGCAATATAGAGCGAGAGAAGCCAAGGGGCGGTGGCGTTGATCGTCATTGACGTGTTCATCTGATCGAGAGGAATGCCGTCAAAGAGCGTTCGCATGTCCCCCATATGGCAGACCGGAACACCGACTTTGCCAACCTCGCCGCGTGCAAGGATATGGTCGCTGTCGTATCCGGTCTGAGTTGGCAGATCGAAAGCGACGGAGAGACCTGTCTGCCCCTTTTCGAGATTGCCCCTGTACAAGGCGTTGGAAGCGGCGGCAGTGGAGTGCCCGGCATAGGTGCGGATCAACCAGGGCTTGTCCTTCGATGCGGTCATTTCAGGCTCCAGATTTCGTGACGTAATAAAATTGCGTTGATGGGACACTTGTCGGAATTTTGTGGCGCTGTCAATGTGCTGCGCTGCGGCATGGGTGGATTTACCTTAGCCGCCAACCCTGTCACGGTCTCGCAATGACACAAACCGTAGCATTGCCGCTTTGGCTCTTGATCCTGATCTTGCTGTTTGCGGCGGTGACATTTGCGTCGCACTTTCTGTTCCCGTCTGTGCGCTGGTTCTTCCGTAAACGGGCGGAGCGCCTGATTGCACGGCTCAACACAAGACTGCAGAGGCCGATCGAACCGTTCAAGCTGGCGCGCCGCTATGACATGATCCAGCGCTTGATTTACGATCCACAGGTCACCGAAGCGATCGTCGAGCACGCACACGAGAACAACGTCCCTGAGAACGTCGCCTTTGAAAAGGCCCGCGACTACGCCCGCGAGATCGTTCCGTCTTTCTCTGCCACGGCCTATTTCACATTCGGAACGCGATTGGCGCGATGGATCAGCCGGTCCCTGTATCGGATCAAACTGGGGTCCTTTGACCGATCCGCGCTGGACAAGATCGACCCAGACGCCGCCGTCATCTTTGTGATGAACCATCGGTCCAACATGGATTACGTTCTGGTGACCTACCTCGTCTCACAAACCTCGGCCCTGTCGTATGCCGTTGGCGAGTGGGCACGAATATGGCCGCTGTCGTCGATGATCAGGGCGATGGGCGCCTACTTCATTCGGCGTCGCAACCGTGGCGGCCTCTACCGAAAAGTTCTGGCACGCTATGTCCAACTGGCGGTGCAAGGGGGCGTGACACAAGCGTTCTTTCCCGAAGGCGGGCTCAGTCTGACCGGGCGGGTCGGTGAGCCAAAGCTGGGTCTTTTGAACTATATCCTGTCGGGCTGGCAACCGGGGGGGCGGGACGTGATCTTTGTTCCCGTTGCGCTGAACTACGATCACGTGCTGGAGGACCGCTTTTTGATCAAGGCGGACAAGACTGGCGTTCGCCGGTTCAGACCACCGTTGGGAGATGTCCTCCGGGGTCTGGGAGGGCATTTCCTCAAGCGGTTGACCTTGCGGTTCAAGGGGTTTGGAACGGCCTCCGTCAGTTTTGGCGCGCCGCTTTCGCTGGCCGCCGAAGTCGCTGAGAACCCGGCGATGGACGCCGAAGTGACTGCGCAAGTGCTCATGGCGCGGGTGCGGGCCGTCATGCCTGTCTTGCCTGTGCCGCTTGTTTCAACGGTATTGATTGATGGCGTGCCGCGTAGCGAAGCGACAATCTGCCGGGATGTGGAGGCACTTCTCGAGACACTCAGGACCAAGGACGCCATCCTGCCGCGGCGCGAACCAGAGGCAATTACAAAGGCCGCCTTGGCGGTGCTGAGCGAACGCGGCTTGGTCAAGGAGGATCATGGGACCTACGCAGTCATCCCCGGTGAAGTCGACGTCCTCGCCTATTATGCCCGATCCATCGAGCACCTGTTCGCACAGGAGGCCAATGCGGCGGCACCCATCGCAGACCTGGATGTCGCTGAGTAATAAAATTACAAAAATAGCATTGGGGACATTGCAATCTTGCGGAGCCGTTTGTAATCAGGGGGCAGAGCCGCACTGATTCTGCAGCGCGGCATGAGCGATTGAGGCTAACCCGATGGAGACTGACATGGCCCTTGACCAGAATGCCCCCACCCTGACCGCGCCCAAGAAAGATCTTTATGCCGTTGGGGAAATGCCCCCGTTGGGCCACGTGCCTGCGCAGATGCATGCCTGGACGATCCGGCGTGAACGGCACGGTGAACCGCATGTGGCGTTTCAGGTCGAAACCGTCGACGTTCCCATGCCCGACAGCAACGAAGTGCTGGTGATGGTGATGGCTGCTGGCGTCAACTATAATGGCGTTTGGGCTGGGTTGGGTGTGCCGCTGTCTCCATTCGACGTGCACGGCGCGGAATATCATATCGCAGGGTCGGACGCGTCAGGGATCGTTTGGGCCGTCGGCGACAAGGTCAAGCGGTGGAAGGTCGGCGACGAAGTCGTCATTCACTGCAATCAGGACGACGGCGACGATGAGCACTGCAACGGCGGCGATCCCATGTTTTCGCCAAGCCAGCGGATCTGGGGATACGAGACGCCGGATGGGTCATTCGCACAGTTCACATGCGTGCAGTCGCAGCAATTGATGCGTCGCCCGGCTCACCTGACGTGGGAAGAAAGCGCGTGTTACACCCTGACACTCGCGACTGCCTACCGGATGTTGTTTGGCCACAGCCCGCACGAGCTGCGCCCCGGTCAGAACGTGCTGGTGTGGGGCGCCTCGGGTGGCTTGGGATCCTACGCCATCCAGTTGATCAATACCGCAGGGGCAAACGCCATTGGCGTCATCTCAGACGAGGACAAGCGCGAGTTCGTCATGGGCCTCGGGGCCAAAGGCGTGCTCAACCGCAAGGACTTCGACTGTTGGGGGCAGATGCCGACGGTCAATACGGCCGAGTACAAGTCTTGGTTTGCCGAAGTGCGCCGCTTTGGCAAAGCCATCTGGGACATCACCGGCAAGGGCAACAACGTCGACATGGTGTTCGAACATCCCGGCGAGGCCACGTTCCCGGTGTCGAATTTCGTCTGCAAGCGTGGTGGCATGATTGTCATCTGTGCAGGTACGACAGGGTATAACCTGACACTCGATGCGCGTTACCTCTGGATGCATCAAAAGCGGGTGCAGGGATCGCATTTCGCGAACCTGTCGCAAGCCAGCGCCGCCAACGACCTGATGCTCGATCGTCGGTTGGACCCTTGTATGTCCGAGGTGTTTGGCTGGAACCAGATCCCTGCTGCGCACACAAAAATGCGGCGCAACGAGCACAAGCCGGGGAACATGTCGGTGTTGGTGCAATCGCCCAAAGTCGGATTGCGGACATGGGAAGATGCGCTGGCTGAGGCCAAGACGTCGTAGCAGGCCGACGTTGCCTCAACCTGCGGCGATAGGAACGAGAGCGAGATGGGAGCAGACCCGATCTGCACTCTTATCTCGCCAGCCGTCGCAGGGCAATCAGCCGCGGCCAACCAGTGGCATCTTTGTGGCCATGATCGTTTGAAACAGCACATTGGCCGTCAGCGGTAGCTCGGCCATGTGACGCACGGCATCGGCCACCAGTCCGACGTCCATCGTCTCTAGCGTGGGGCGACCCGCCGCCGCTTCTCGTTTGACGAGTTCGCTGACCATGTCAGTACGGGCATTGCCGATATCGATCTGGCCACAAGCGATGTCGAAGGGCCGGCCATCCAGCGCAATCTGTTTGGTCAATCCGGTAATCGCGTGCTTGGTCGTGGTATAGGTCGTGGCGCCTTCCCGCGGGGTCTGGGCGGACACCGAACCGTTGTTGATGATGCGCCCACCCATCGGCGATTGCCGGCGCATTTGCCCAAAGGCGGCTCGGGCGCACAGGAACATTCCCGTCTGGTTGACGGCAACCGCACGGGTCCAGTCCTCGACGCTGATCTCGTCGATAGGGGCAGGCGGGGTGAAGATGCCAGCATTGTTGAACAGCACGTCCAGTCGTCCTGCGGCCCTAGTGAAGGCTGCGAAGGCCTCTGTCACATCATCGGGAGAGGTCACGTCGCAGGGCAAGGCATGGGCTCCGTCGTGCGCCGCGGCGATCTCTTCCAACGGGCCCGCGCGACGCGCGACAAGGCCCACAATCCAGCCATGTTCCAAGAGCCGCTCGGCGACCGCTCGGCCGATGCCGCTTGAGGCGCCAGTGACAATTGCGGTCTTCATGTATCTTCTCCTGTAAGAGTCAACGGAGCGGCCGGCGCGGACAGGTCGGCAATGGTCAACTCCGATTTGGGTTTTGCCAGCATCGGCCGCACGACCCAGCGCAACTCGCGCTCTGCACGGGTGATCGCGACATAAGCGAGGCGCTTCCATAGGGGTTGCCCGGCCTCAACGCGGCCCATGCGGCTGGCGGCGTAAATGTCGGGGGCAAAGACCTGAACCGTATCCCATTGTGAACCCTGCGCTTTGTGAATCGTCACGGCAGCTCCATGCAGGAATGTAGCCCCCATCCGAGCCGCAAACGGGATGAACGGCTCCGCGTCGCCCTCCTGCTCGATCTTGACGATGGATGCCGCGGAGACTTGGGGTTCCTCCGCACCAAACACATGCAGTCGCGAAAATCCGGGCCGCTTGCCGGGCCCCAGATAGACGACCTGCGCCCCTTTGATCAGACCTCGTGCCTCTAGATCGAGGCGCTTCTTGCGGTGCTTGAGCGGCAACTCAATCCCGTCGCATATCAGCGGCTCTCCCTCGAGCAACTCGTCGATCGGGGCATTGAAGGCTCCGCGAAAGGCGTGGATCAGGCGGATACGCGTGGCATTGCGCCAGACCAGAACTGGGGATCGGGCCATGAGGTCGGCTTCGACACGGCCTGCCATGACGACACGTTCGTCCGTCTTGGCAGCGTCTTCGATCATTCTTTCGAAATCATGAAACTCCAACGCCGGATCGGCCAGGGCGTGGGCCAGATCGAGGATCGGATTGCCCGCATCTTGGCGGTGAATGCGATGCAGCGTGAGGGTGCGCTCGGGCGGCAAGGTTTCAAAGACCATTCCGCCCGAGGATTGCACGGGCGGAAGCTGGGCCGGATCCCCAAAAAGCATAAGCGTAGGAAAGATATCCTGCAGGTCGGCGAACTGCTTTTCGTCGAGCATGGACGATTCATCGATCAAACCAATGTCCAACGGATCTTCGCGCCGTTTCCAGCCGGTGATAAAGTCCGAACCCCGCAGTCCTGCAGCGGCTAGCGCAGCAGGTACGGAAGTATTGGCCTGGTAGGAGGCCCAGGCGCGGTCAAGCGCCACGTCTGACAGCCCCTCGATCTCGGGTCGGTCCCCCTGACCGGCCAGCCACTCGGCAACCTTCTCGTATTGAGGGTCGTAAACCGGCGTATAGAGGATGCGGTGAATGGTCGTCGCGGGAACACCGCGGCTGCGGAGCACCGATGCTGCCTTGTTGGTCGGGGCGAGGATGGCCAGTGTGCGCCGATCCTTGCGGCGCTTGCCTTCCCAATCGCCCGAGACAATATCGACGCCGGCCTCCGCCAGAGCTTTGGTAAGCGCCGCCAGCAACATCGTTTTGCCCGAGCCCGCCTTGCCGATCACGGCCAAGACGCTTTGCGCGTCAGACCGGGGTGGCATTAGCAGACTATCGTCCAGATCCACGCCTGATTGGCGCAGAACGGTGCTGATCTGATCCCAGGCATGGGCCTGATCTTCAGAGAAAGTGAGGGCGGGCAAAGACATGCCGCACCCTAGCCTCGGGCCGCGCCGGGTGCCAGCCCCGCTGAGCTTGGTTCAGCCAGCCAATCGCATGGCGACGGGCCGCCCAAACGACCGCTGAAACCAATGTTCGGACAGGTCGGACGAAAGCCCTGCACGCTGCAGAACACGGCTGCGGCTGGCAGGATCATAGGCCCAAAGCCCCACAGCGATCTTGTCCCTGCCAGTGCCGTCCTGGCCCAGAACATCGGGGCTGGCACCAATCATTCGATAGATGCGCACCATCCTGCTGTCGAACACACCGACAAAGTGGCTGATGTCGAAGCCGCGCATGATTTCGCCGCCCGCGAGCATCAGTGCTGCTGCAATCCGGCCATCGGCCTCTGGTGAGAGGCAGAACCGGGTGCATTCCCAGATGAACGGACTGGTGATCCGGACCCCGTCGGTCAGGTGCAGGAAATGGTCGTTGACCATGGTCTGACCCGTGGTCGGAAGAAAGCGCATGGAGCCGCCATGCAAACCGCCAGGGCGTTCCCAAATGACGTAGAGCGGATTGAGGTCGTCGTATTCATCGCGCTCCCATCCGTTGGAATCGACTGTGACATCCCAGCCCAGCCGATTGTGAAACTGCTCTGCACGGTCGCGAAACATGCTGTCTGCGAGGCGTGAATGTTCGTTCAGGTCCGATCCGTAGATGTAGCGCAACATTGTCTAACCCCAGCGTCCAAGTTGGTTGCTCTTCCGATGGGGAAATGGGTAACCCAATCATAGTTAACGTGACGCTAAGTGACCGTTTCAAAGGCGTTAAAGGTAGGTTAACGCGGCGAAACCGGGCTGTGGAAGGCGTTAACTCTCGTCTTTTCCCGGCCAGCCCCCGGTTGCGTTCCGAGCGGCTCCACCGACGACGATGAGTCCTTCGCTTAGTGCTCTCGTCACAGCATGCGTGGTATTCGCGGCCCCGAGCTTGAAGCGGGCGCTCTCGATATACGCCCGCAACGTGTGCTCGGAAATCGTCAACATGTCTGCGACCTGGCTCCGGCTGTAGCCCATCGCGAGGAAGGTCAGGGCATCCACCTCGCGAGGGGACAGACTGCGGACTGGATCGGGAGCGCGGTCCCTTTCGAATTCAAGCGCTTTCAGGTTGAAGTAGTGCGAGATCAGGATCAGCTCCCGCTGGTGGCGGGTGGTGAATTCGTGCCACGCGGCGTCGGAGCACGAATCCGTCACGGTAAACAGCGCAAACTGTCCATTGGGCCCCCGGATCGGGATAGAAAACCCTTGATTGCCGATGCCATGAGCGATGGCATCCTGCTGGAACGCTCGCGCCCCTTTGGATGACCAATCGAGCCGTTTCCAATCGACAGGGTGGAAGCGTTTGAAACACCCGATGATGACCGGATCAACGCGGAGGTAGTCGCAATCGATGTAGTGTTGCACCCATGAGGCCGGATAGGTGCCACACCCGTATTGTTCCCCGTCCGAAGACACCCAATGATAGACGATATGGGCGACATGGTAGTGGTCGCGCAGTGCGATGATCAGAGCTTGAATGTCTTCAAGCCCGCCCGCATGTTCCACTTGAACCAGATAACCTTCCAGATCCAGAGCCATCGGCAAATCCCCTAATTGGAGACTCTTCCACCGCGACTGCGGCTTCTGCCATCGCAATTCGTGATGCTTCTCCGAGGTGATCCGCGAGAAGCGGCAAATCGTTTTGCCGTGCGTATGCACCCAGATCTTCAAGCACGTCGATGATCCATTTGTGTCCCATACCGACTCTCCTTCCAGATAGTTAACGAACTGTTAACAACTTAGAGTAGCATGGCATTGGTAAACAAAAAATTCGCGGAATTTGGTCCGCTATTTATGGGGGAGGGGGAAATCGCCAAGTGCTTGACGGGATTGAGCCCCAATCTCAGCGGCGCAACATTGCAAACGCGGCAGAGGCGGACCAGCCGGCGGCGACGGCGATGAGCAAGGACAGAAATCCGTAGACCATCGGTTGCTGCCTTGAGAGATTGTAAAGCCAGCGCTCGAGCCCGACCTTCTGCACGTGAATGACAGTGTCGTATCGATCGACGACTTCCTTGTCACGGGTCAGAAATATGCGGGTTGGGTAATCGCCTTCGACAAGATTTGCCGGCAGGGAAATCGACGTGCTGAAGAGGGTTTCTTCATCAAAATCCACATTGCTGTCGCGGCGTTGATAGAGGTCATCGCCGGCCCGGATGCGGATCAACGCCTCCGAGTAATCGGATGAATTCATGACATCGGCCCCAACCGAGCGAATTGCCCGACCAATAGAGACCGAGTGGCGAAGGTCTTCGGTTTCACTGAGCACATCGGGCAAAGGCCCGGTGCTGGCCACCGCATAGAACGATGGCGCAGCGTCGACCGTGACAGCCGACGTGTTGACCCAAATTCCGAACCGCCGCTCCTTGTGCCGGACAATGACAGGCTGCAACGGTCCCGAGACGGAAATGACCACCTCAAGTGGAGCCAAGTCCTGCGTCGGCCTGTCTCGCTTGATCGCCCCGTAGATCAGGATATCGGAGCCGTCGAAAACCGTTGTGATCGCGACTTCGTCCTGAGAAAGGCTCATGACGATCTCTTCGGCCTGAACGGCACCGGCCCAGAAAATGATGGCAAGCAGGAGGCGGATCATCGTCTCGCCGCCAGTGGCTCAAGGGTGAAGAGCTCGGACGGGCGCAGGGCCAATTCAAAGGCCAACTGCGCGCACACCGCCAGAACGAGAATCGCAAGGAGAATGCGCAGCTGCTCTGCCTTGAGACGCGCGCCGATCCGAGTGCCGAACTGGGCGCCGATGACGCCGCCGAAGATCAGCAAGAGGGCCAATACCATATCGACGGTATAATTCGTCGTGGCGTGGAGCATGGTGGTGAAGGCTGTCACAAAGATGATCTGGAACAGCGATGTCCCGACCACGACCTTGGTCGGCATGCCCAGCAGATAGATCATTGCGGGCACCATGATGAATCCTCCGCCGACCCCCATGATCGCGGCGAGGACACCCACCAGAAGCCCGACCATCAGCGGCGGCAGGACCGAGATGTAGAGGCCGGACACCCGGAACTTCATCTTGATTGGCAGATTATGCACCCAGTTGTGTTTGCGGCGGGTTGCGGCCCGGCCGGTGCGACGGGCGCGCAGCATGGCATTGATGCTTTCCCAAAGCATGAGGCCGCCGACTGTTCCGAGAAACACCACGTAGCAGAGCTTGACCAGCAGATCGACCTGGCCCAACGCCTTGAGCATGTTGAACAGAAATACGCCGAGTGCCGAGCCTATGAGACCACCGACAAGCAGGACCGAGCCCATCCGCATGTCCACGGTTCGTCGCCTCAGATGCGCCATCAGTGCCGAAACCGAGGAGGCAACGATCTGGTTCGCGGAAGTGGCGACGGCGACCGCCGGCGGGATGCCTGCCAAGAACAGCAACGGGGTGATGAGAAACCCGCCGCCCACGCCAAACATGCCAGATAAGATACCCACCAATCCGCCTACCCCCAGGAGGAGAAAGGCATTCACCGAGACTTCGGCTATGGGGAGATATATCTGCATTTGCAAAGGCCTGAGCTGGCTAGGTCTCCTTGAAACATCGTTCGACTAAAATTTCCAGCCCCGCGACATCGGAATCGACGCAAACGGGATCAAGTAAGGTGCCTTAGTGTTGCGCGTAGTACGGTTTCGAGCTTGGCTGCCCCGATCGGAGCCATTGCCTTGGTATGCTCGTGACTGATGGATTCATCGCTCATTCCGGCGGCCATATTGGTGATGGTAGAGATGGCCGCGCAGCGAAGACCGAGAAAGCGCCCCAGAATGACCTCCGGCACGGTGGACATTCCGACCGCGTCCGCGCCCAACATCCGAATGGCCCGAATCTCGGCAGGGGTCTCGAAGGATGGGCCGGAATACCATGCATAGATGCCCTGGTGCATTTCGGTGCCCGTTGCTTTTGCGGCATTGATGAGCTGCGCCCGAAGTGAAAGATCGTAGGCGTCTTTCATGGGGACGAAACGGGCGTCGGTTGGCTCGCCAATTAGCGGATTGAGGCCCGAGAAGTTTATGTGATCGGTCAAGCACATGATCGAACCGGTCGGCATCGAAGTGTCCATGGAGCCCGCGGCATTTGTGGCGATCAACGTATCCGCCCCCAAGCCTTTGACCACTTCTAGCGGCAGGCGCATCGCCGAGGCGTTTCCGGCCTCGTAATAGTGCGCCCGACCACCAAGGACGGCGACGCGTTGGCCCTCGAACACACCGACGACCAGTTTGGGATTGTGGCCCGATACACCGGCATGGGGAAATCCGGGCAATTCGGAATACGGGATCGACACACCGTCCACGGTGTTTGCCAAGTGGCCAAGTCCAGACCCGAGAATCAAGGCCAGCCGAACAGGTTCGCTCCCGGCCTTGGCTTGTATGAGCGAGACGAGGTCAGCGCTCTTTGACATAGGGTTCGCCTCCGGCTCTTGGGGGGATCGCCTTGCCGACGAAACCGGCAAGAATAATCACGGTGAGAATGTATGGAAGCACGTCCAGAAGCTGCACTTGAATGCGGAATCCAAGGACGGATTCAATCACGTCTCCGCGCAGCGCGATGGCTTGGAGAAAGCCGAACAACAGGCAGGCATAGAGAGCATACCACGGCCTCCACTTGGCAAAAATCAACGCGGCCAAGGCGATATAACCGCGGCCGGCGGTCATGTCTTTCACAAATCCAGCCTGAAGGCCGGTGGAAAGATACGCCCCGGCAATTCCGCAAAGCACGCCGCAAATCCCGACGGCCGCAAACCGCAGGCCGACAACCGATATTCCGGCCGTGTCGACGGCGGCGGGATTCTCCCCGACTGCCCGAAGGCGAAGACCAAAACGGGTGCGATACAAGAGCCACCAACTTGCCGGGACAGTCAGAACCGCCAGATAAACGATGATCGTATGGCCGGATATGAGCTCTGAATAGAACTGCTGGAAGGGGCCGGCTTGCATGATCTCGCGCATCCGGGCGAGCGCACCCGGCCATTGAATGGGGTTGAACCTAGCATCCCCGCTCAAGGAAGGCGTTCTCCCGCCTTGCGCGAACAGAGATTGCGCAATCAGGACCGTCAGGCCGGACGCGAGGAAGTTGATGGCCACGCCCGAAATGAGCTGGTTGCCCCGGAATGTGATCGACGCGAGGCCATGCAGGGCCGACAGCAGAAGGGAAGCGAATATTCCGGCGAGAAAGCCTACCCAGACGCTCCCCGTCAGTGACGCGACCGCTGCAGCGGTAAAGGCGGCGGCGAGCATCTTGCCCTCGAGCCCGATGTCAAAAATGCCCGCACGTTCCGAGAAGAGGCCCGCGAGGCAAGCAAGGAGCAGCGGCGTGGCAAGTCTGATCGTCGCGTCCAGAAGTTGCAGGAGTGTGAGAAAATCCATGGGTCTACTCCGCCGCCTTGGGAGCCGTCTTGCGGCCTTTGTTGATGGCAAGGAAGAGCTTTTCCAGCGGCACTCGCACCATGTTGTCCAAAGCACCTGTAAACAGGATCACGAGCGCTTGGATCACAAGAACCAGTTGGACCGGGATCGTCGTGTCTTGGCTCAGGATTGCGCCGCCCTGGTAGAGCACGCCAAACAGCAGCGCCGCCAGCAAGATGCCGAAGGGATGCGAGCGCCCCATCAACGCGACCGCGATACCGATGAAACCGGCGCCTTCAGTGGCATTGAGAACCAGACGCTCGGCCTCGCCCATCACGTTGTTGAGCGCCATCATCCCCGCAAGTGCGCCTGAGATCGTCATGGACACGAGGATGATCTTTGTCGGGCTGATACCGGCGTATTTCGCGGCGCTTTCCGAATGACCGAAGGCGCGGATTTCATACCCCAGGCGGGTGCGCCAGATCAGGGCCCAGACGAATACACATGCCACCAGGGCGACGAGAAAGCTCACGTTGGCAGGGGCGCCGCGCGAAAATTCGATGCCAAGCGGAGCCAACATTTCGGAGAAATTCGGCAAATGGGTGGTGTCGGGAAACTTCGGTGTCGCCGGTTCCATCGAACCCGCCGGCTTGAGCACGCTGACCAGCATGTAATTCAACAGAGCGGCCGCGATGAAGTTGAACATGATCGTCGTGATCACGATGTGACTGCCGCGTTTCGCCTGCAAATAGGCCGGAATCAGGGCCCACAGCGCACCAAATGCCGCAGAGGCGATTATTGCGCCAAGCAATGCCAGAGACCAATGCGGCCACGGCAGATAGAGGCAGCAAAGCGCGACGCCGAGGCCGCCCAAAGTCGCCTGGCCCTCGCCGCCGATGTTGAACATGCGGGCATGGAATGCGACGGCGACCGCGAGACCCGTGAAGATGAAGTTGGTCGCATAGTACAGCGTATAGCCCCACGCGTATTTCGACCCCATGGAGCCCTCGACCATGATCTTGAGCGCATTGATCGGGTCTTCGCCGATCGCGAGGATCACGAGGCCGGACAGGATCGCAGCAAGAAGCAAGGAAATCAGGGGGATCAGGACCACATCGGCCCATTGCGGCATTTTCTGCATCAGGCTGCCTCTCCGGTGACGCCGGCCATCAACAGGCCCAGTTCTTTGACGTTTGTCTGCTCTGGCAGTCGTTCACCCATGATCTTGCCGTCGAACATCACGGCAATCCGATCCGATAGACTGAGGATTTCGTCAAGTTCGACCGAGACGAGCAAGATCGCCTTGCCTTGATCCCGCAGCGCAACGATCTGTTGGTGAATAAACTCGATCGCGCCGATGTCTACGCCACGTGTCGGTTGTCCGATGAGCAGCAGGTCGGGATTGCGTTCGATTTCGCGCGCCAGCACGATCTTCTGCTGGTTGCCGCCCGAAAAGTTCTTGGCCGTAAGGCGCGGATCGGGGGGGCGGACGTCAAAGCGGGACATCTTGTCGACGGTGTCTTGCTTGATGGCAGCCAGATCCATGAAAAGTCTGGATTTCTGATATTGCGGCTCGTGGTGATAGCCGAAGGCGATATTCTCCCAGGCCATGAAATCCATGATCAGGCCCTCGCGCTGCCGGTCTTCGGGCACATGCGCGATTCCGCGGGCACGGCGACTCTGGCCGTCTGAATGCCGGCCGCTCAGATCGATCTCGGTCCCATTGAGCTGGATTGTTCCGGTGGCCTTCTCATAGCCGCCCAAAACCTCGAGCAATTCGGACTGTCCATTGCCCGAGACTCCGGCAATGCCGAGGATCTCACCCGCACGGACGTTGAAGCTGACGCCCTTGAGGCGGTGGACACCCTTGTCGTCAGTGACGTTCAGATCACGCACGTCAAGCACCATGGCTCCGGGCGTGGCCGGCTTCTTTTCAACCCTGAGCAGGACCTTGCGGCCAACCATCAGTTCAGCCAATTCGGGGGGCGATGTCTCTGCCGTTTGTACGTGTCCGACCATCTCGCCACGTCGCATGACGCTGACCGTATCGGTTATTTCCATGATCTCGCGCAGCTTGTGGGTGATCAGGACGATGGTCTTACCTTCGTCCTTCAATCGACCCAGGATCCGGAATAGCTGATCTGCTTCTGCAGGTGTCAGCACGCCGGTTGGCTCATCGAGAATGAGGATGTCGGCCTTGCGATACAGGGCCTTGAGTATCTCAACGCGCTGTTGCATGCCGACGCCGATATCTTCGATCAAGGCATCGGGATCGACGTTCAGCTCGTATTCCTCGGCCAGTGATTTCAGCTCTTTGCGGGCGCGCGCCAGCGATGGCCGGAGCAGGGCCGAGTCCTCGGCGCCCAGAACGATGTTCTCGAGGACGCTGAAATTTTCAACGAGCTTGAAGTGTTGAAACACCATGCCGATGCCAGCAGCAATCGCTGCCTGACTGTCCGGGATCGGAGTCTTTTGGCCGGAAATGTATATTTCGCCGGAATCGGCGCGGTAGAACCCGTAGAGGATCGACATGAGCGTGGATTTTCCCGCGCCGTTCTCGCCGATGATGCCGTGGATCGTGCCCGGCATGACGCGGATCGAAATGTCCTTGTTGGCCTGAACGGCCCCGAAGGCCTTGGAGATGCCTTTGAGTTCAATGGCCGGTGCGGTCATTCTGGTGCGCCCATTCCAACAAATCCTACCAGACGGGTGATTTTGCCCGCATCATCCAGATCGGCGATGTACTGGCCGGTCTGCACCCGCTCACCAGCGCCGAAATGCACGGTCGCACGGGCAAAGTTCAGAGTGGTCGAGATGTTGACCGCAGAGACGGGCATGCCCGGTGCCATTTCTGAGAACTGACCGACATAGGATTTGACGGCATCCGCAGTCGTCAGAGGAGCTTCGGTGCGCGGGTCGGCATAGAAGATCGTCGTTCCCAAACTTTCGTCGATCGCGGCGTCTCTGGTCGTCGGATCGGAGTCTGCCCATGCGGCAAAGAACTGTGAAACGCTATCTGTCATGTTGCCCACCACCCTATTTGCAGAGGGCCGCGCAGGACATGTCCTGCGCGGCCCTTTCGTATTGGCCTGAACCGGTTTTTAGAAAGTCAAAGCCGGGCAGGTCTCGTCGCTCATGTAGTCATGAACAGCCAGAGTGCCCGCAGTGATATCTGCAGCGGCGGCGTCAACGGCAGCCTGCATTTCCTCGGTGATCAGGTCAGCGTTGAACTCGTCAACGGCATAGCCGACACCACCGTTCGCAACACCCATGACGTTGAAGCCGGTCTCGACCATCTCGCCGGCGCTCATGGCTTCGTAGACGGCATTGTCGACGCGCTTCATCATCGACGTCAGAACCTGACCGGGGTGCAGGTAGTTCTGGTTGGCATCGACGCCGATGGACAGGATGCCTTCGTCTGCGGCGGTTTGTAGAACGCCGACGCCGGTGCCACCTGCGGCAGCAAAGACGACGTCAGAGCCCTGGCTGATCTGTGCCAGCGTCAGTTCGGAGCCTTTGACCGGGTCGTTCCATGCGGCAGGCGTTGTGCCTGTCATGTTGGCGACGACGTTGGCATCCGGGTTGGCAGCCAATACGCCTTGCGCGTAGCCACAGGCGAACCGACGGATCAGCGGGATGTCCATGCCGCCCACGAAGGACACGGTGCCGGTCTCGGATGCCATCGCGGCCATCATGCCGACAAGGTAGGAACCTTCGTGCTCGTTGAACACAACCGACCGGACGTTCGGCGCGTCGACGACCATGTCGATGATCACGAACTTGGTGTCAGGATAGTCGCCTGCGACTTCGGCAAGCGGCGTTGCAAACGAGAAGCCGGCCATCACGATCGGGTTGTTGCCAGCTTCGGCAAAGCGGCGAAGGGCCTGCTCGCGCTGGGCGTCGGACTGAAGCTCGGTCTCGGCAAAGGTGCCGCCGGTCTCTTCGGCCCAACGTGTTGCGCCGTTAAAGGCAGACTCGTTGAAGGATTTGTCGAACTTGCCGCCAAGGTCAAAAATCAGGGCGGGCTCGGCCAATGCGGCACCTGCGGACAGGGCAAGCGCGGCTGTCGCGCCGAGGAATTTCGTTACGTGGGTCATTTGGGTCTCCCAGGACTTGTTTCGCGGGGTGGCAGTCCCCGCCTGTTATGCGAACCATCGCGGCGCAGAAATGCACCGGGCCGGATCATTGACAGATAAGGCAATGCGACGCCGGAAGGGTCAACAGGTTTTTCGGTGAAAACTGCCTCGCGCACAGTCATTTGCCCAGAGAATCGCCTTCTGACGCTGGGTCATTCCGTGTGGAGCGCCTTCGATAGGATCAACGCTGCGACTCGTTGGCCGGAAACCGTGCGGTAGTAGCCAGGGCGGCGCCCGGTTTCTGTGTAGCCCGCCGAAGCGTAAAGATTTTGGGCGGGCTCGTTGTCTTCGGCGACCTCGAGGAATATCCGCTCCACTCCCCGGAGCGCGGCTTCTTCCTCGAACCGGGACATCGCATTCGTGGCATGTCCGTGACGCTGGCCCGCCGGGTCGCAGGCAAGCGTCAGGATTTCCGCTTCGTCGACCACGATCCTTCCGAGGACAAAGGCCGGGCCGGATGAGGTCAGCAGGATACCGGCTTGCACCATCAAGTTTTCGAACTCGTCTACGCTCCACGCCCGTGTCTCGGTGAACGCGGCCTGATGAATCCGTGCCAGATCGGCGGGTTTCATGGAAGCAGGGCCGGAGCCGGGTCTTTCGAGGGCGCGGCATCGGCGTTCCGCATGTACAGCGGGGCCGGGCGGTCGTTTGGCAATAGTCGACGGGCGGATGCTATCCGTGCGACGCCTTCGACCAACGTGACTTGTGCAGGGCAGGGTGCCCATCCCAATTTTTCCCCAAGCATTTCGGCCGGGCTGCCGACAACCTGGACATCGGCGGGCAAGGTCTCTGTAACTGTTGCAGCCTCCGTCAGATCACACAGTCTCGCCGCGCCAGTCGGTGCGCCATTGGAGAAGCTTTGCAGGTAGACGCGGTCTCGCGGTGCGGACCGCGCAGAGACGACATTGCCCGAGATGCCAAAGACCTGAGCCGAAAGGCCGTCCACGCCGATCGCAGGAATGCCCAACCCGAGGGCCAGACCTCGAGCGGCGGAGACGCTGATGCGGATGCCGGTGAAGTTTCCGGGGCCGATACCCACGCCGATGGCGTCCAAATCGGACCAGTCCAGACCTTCGGCCTGCAACATCTCGCCCAACATCGGCATGAGATGTTCCGCTTGCCCCTTCGCCATCGTATCGATCCGAACGACGCAGCGATCACCAATCAGCACTGCGGCGGCGCATTGCGCCGCCGATGTGTCAAACGCCAGCAGAATAGGCTCAGGCCGCGACAGGGCGCACCTCGACCACTTCAGGAATGTAGTGGCGCAGCAGGTTCTCGATCCCCATCTTGAGCGTCAGAGTCGACGACGGGCAACCGGCGCAAGCACCCTGCATATGCAGATAGACAATGCCGCGCTCAAAGCCGTGGAACGTGATGTCACCGCCGTCTTGGGCCACGGCGGGGCGCACGCGGGTGTCGAGCAGTTCTTTGATCTGATCGACGATTCCGCTGTCCTCGCCGCTGTGTTCGGCATGGCCGGATGCGGGGGCATGGTCACCCGCCATCACCGGTTGACCGGATTGGTAGTGCTCCATCACAGCGCCAAGGATCGCAGGCTTGATGTGATCCCACTCGACATCGTCAGCCTTCGTCACGGTGACGAAGTCTACGCCGAAGAACACGCCTGTGACACCGCCAGTTGCGAAGATGCGGGCTGCGAGGGGGGACTGTGCCGCGGCCTCAGCGCTCGCGAAATCGGCCGTTCCGACCTCGAGCACATTCTGGCCGGGCAAAAACTTGAGCGTTGCGGGGTTTGGGGTCGATTCCGTCTGGATGAACATCGTTGGCCAACCTTTTCTGTCAGGATTGTAGATATGCGCCCAAGGTCCGTTGAAGTCAAGGATTGGAACCATTCTAAACTGGGAAGCACCCGAATGGCCAATCAAAACGCATAGAGGGTCCGCCATTGCTGGCAGACCCCGTGCAGCGCAAAAACGCGATGCGATGTTATCGCTTCGAGACTTGGTAGTCCTTGGCAGCCACAGTCTGACCGTCGACGGTGATCACGGCGAGCACTTCGGCCAAGGGGGTGTTGCCGACGTTGACGCGAACGTCCTGGTTCGCACCTGCATGCACGACGGTGGAGCCGAGCAGCGCGCCCTGCTCGCCGCCGCGGAAATCGTAGACTTCGACGACACCTTCGCCGGCGGCGCGGATCGTGCCGAGGTCGAGGTTCGAGCTGGCCTCAAGGGTTTCGCCGAATGCGAAGTAGTTGACGTCTGCCTGGGCGATGGAAGCGGTTGCAGCAACAGTTGCGGCAGCGAGTGCGATCATTTTGATGGACATGGTAGTCTCCTGATTTGAAGTTTGGTTTTCTTTGATGGGGAAGGGCGACGACCCTGAGGCCGCCGCATTAAGGCAAGAGGTGTTGCCTCTTACATGCCGACGACGTCGTAATCCTTGACGGCGACGGTCTGACCGTTGACCTTGATCACAGCGAGAACGTCGGCTTTGGGGTCTTGGCCCACGAAGACGCGGACGTCTTGGTTGGCACCGGCGTGCACCACGGTCGAGCCGAGCAGAGCGCCTTGCTCACCGCCGCGGTAGTCGTAAATCTCGACGACGCCTTCGCCGGACGAGCGGATGGTCCCGAGGTCGAGGTTGGAGCTTGCTTCCAGCGATTCACCAAATGTGAAGTAGCTGACTTCAGCTTGGGCAATGGAAGCGGTGGCGGCAGCTGTTGCGGCGGCAAGTGCGATCATCTTGATGGACATGGTGTATTCCTAACGTGTTGTTGTTTCGTGTGTCTGATACGTGGCGGCGGTTCGTTTCCGTCGTCGGTGAATGACATTTGGGAACGGTTTGATGTTTGAAAAGACTTTGAAATATCACGGAAAATCTCACGCGTTTGTGAGCCAGATCGCGCTTGATTGTGAGATTTTCCGGACGTGGATGGTGGTTCTGTGCATCCACGCAAAATGAGCAAATCACGGATGCACAGAACTCCTATGGAACCCGGCTTTGAGCCCCGAACCAGTGCCCAAAAACCGCGTTTCTCGTTCACGAAAAAAATTTGAAAAAAGCAAAAAAATCGACAAACGGCTCGCAGAGGCGTGAGGAATTCAGGCCAAGTGCGACAGTATCACTGCCATGTTGTCGCTTTGATCGCGGTCAGGTGATGGCTTCGAGCCGCTCTTTGGACATGTCGCCGGGCACGATGGTGATCGGGATCGGCAAGCTGCCGGCATTCCGGGTCAGTTGCGTGACCAAAGGACCGGGGCCCTTGTTGTCGGTCCCAGCGCCCAGAACCAAGACACCGATATCCGGATCGTCCCGGATTTGCCCCATGATCTCGGGAACGGCGTCGCCCTCCCGGATCACCAGTTCAGGGTCGACGCCCTGCTTGTCGCGCATCCACTTTGCGAAAACTTCGAAGTGCGCGTGAATCCGGTCGCGGGCTTCTTCGCGCATGATCTCGCCCACACCGATCCAGTGATTGAATTCATCCGGCGGAATGATCGACAATATCGCGACACCGCCACCGGTGTTCGAGGCGCGCATCGCGGCAAACCGGATTGCGTTCAGGCATTCTTTGCTGTCGTCGAGCACGACCAGAAATTTCCGCATGGTCCTCTCCCTTGACCTAGAGCAGGATACTGACGGAACCGGCAGGGCGAAGCAACGGGGGAGTGAACCCGAGGTGCACTTCGGCAAGGCAACGAAAGGCGACGGAGTGGCAGAGCACAATTATACAGCCAAAGTGACATGGACCGGCAATCGCGGACAGGGCAACGTCCGCTATCGCGGCTATGACCGCAAATGGGAAGTCCGTACACCCGGCAAGCCGGTCATCGAATGTTCGAACGATCCGCTTCTTGGTGGCGATCCGGGGCTGCACAATCCCGAAGACATGCTGATTGCGGCTCTGAGCGCGTGCCATATGCTATGGTATCTGCATCTGGCGTCCGACGCGGGAATACTGGTGTCGGCCTATGAGGATGAACCGATCGCCGTGGGTGAGAGCCTGCCCAATGGTGCCGGTCGATTTCTCAGTGCCACCTTGCGGCCAAGGATAATGCTCGGGCCTAGCGCTGACCGGGAACTGGCCGACGCGTTGCACGGACGGATTCATGAGACCTGTTTCATTGCGCGATCCGTCAATTTTCCGGTCAACTACGCGGCCGAGTATATCGAAGGCTGACCCAAATCTGCAAATCCGGCACCCGTTGCGCGTCCGAGCGGGGAACTCGGACGCGCCGCGTTGTGATGGGCTGGACAACGCGTAATCAAGAGCCGTGCGATCCGATGCCGCGAAGTAGGACAGGCTGCGGCAGTGACCCTTGGTGCGAGCACGCTATCGGCTGATTGATTCCGGAATGTGACATTCGGGCGGAGCAGATTGCTTCAATCGAGATCGAGATCGACCCAGACCCCATGATGATCCGAAGCGGCATAGCTTTCACGGGTAAGCTCTGGATACATCGGCCACCGGTTCGAGGCCGTCCATGCTCCCTTCCGAAAGATGCCGCCAAGCTGGACCTTGGACCACAAGGCGGGGGAAAGCATGATGTGGTCGATCTCCAGACTGTCAGCACCGGTGCCAAATGTGCCTATGCCGCGATGACCGGTATTGGCGTCGAAGGTGAAATCCGTGAAGGCGGGATGCTGCTTTACCTCTTTTAGCGAAGTCTCGAAAATCGGGGAAAGAGGTGCACTGGCCGGGGTGTCATTGAAATCGCCTAGAACGATGATGTTCTCGATTCCCTCGGAGAGTAGGCGGGCATAGTAGCTTGCCGTCATCTCGGCCTGTTCTTGGCGGCGGGCATCTGAGCGGGCTTGATCGCCGCCGAACTTGGATTTGAAGTGATTGGGGAGAATCGCCATTCGCTCGCCGCCGGGGGTCGTCAGAAGATATTCCGGACAATCGCGGGAAAAGACCGGCTCACCATTCTGGCCCAGTTCGTCGACATGGCTGCGCATCGAGGGCAAGGTAAATCCTTCGCGGGCCATCAGTCCGACATCGATGCCGCGCCGGTCGTTGCCGTCAATCACCATCATGTGCCGGTAGGGCAGGGCGGGGAGATCCACGTAGATCTTGTCATGAAATTCCGTGAGAACCGGCCGGCTCTCGACCTCTACCACGGCAAGCACGTCTGCATTCATGTCTCGGATCACCCGGGCGGTCATGGTGATCGCTTCCTCTTTGACGCGCGCGGTCTTGAGCTCACACCAACCCACCCAATCCCCCCGGCCAGTCGCCACGATCCTCGGGGCAGACCGGCGGGGGCGCGTGATCAGCTTGCCGCGAATGCGGCGCAGCCAGACAAAGGGGCCCTCGTCGCTTCGCAGGATCCCCAATTTGCCCATCAACGTCAGCATCTCGGCCTTGTCGGCCTCGGTGTAGACAGGTTTCTCGAAGAGTTGGTTGAGCGCGCTGTGCGCTTTCAGGACATCCTTGTGGGTATCCGGGTCCGGATCGTTGAAGGCGCGGACCCGGTCGAACAGGTTTTCCACGTTGAAAGTGGCGATGCGCATGGCCCAACTCCCGTGCTTGATCGGTGGCGATCATAGCACGGAACTGGAACCTGCCGAAGCGCAGTCGGCCCTAAGAGCAAGTGAGTCTGGCGACCACCTACCGCAGGAGGCCCACAATCTCATAGGTCTTGGCCAGGATCGGCGCGGCAATGGCGCGCGCCTTTTCCGCACCATCGCGCAGAATGCGGTCGATCTCGGCAGGGTCGTCGAGCAATCGGCGCATCTCAGTGGAAATCGGGGCGAGCTTGTCGACTGCCAAATCGGCCAACGCCGGCTTGAACTGGCCCCAACCCGCACCGGAATACTCGGCAATCACCTTGTCAGGAGTGCTGTCGGACAAAGCCGCAAAGATATCGACAAGATTGCGGGCTTCGGGGCGATCCTTCAATCCGTCCAAGGTTTCGGGCAGCGGCGCCGGATCGGTCCGCGCCTTCTTGAACTTCTTGGCGATGGTGTCTGCGTCATCGAGCATGTTGATCCGCTCCATGTCGCTCTCGCCGGATTTCGACATCTTCTTGGTCCCGTCGCGCAGGTTCATGACGCGCGTGGCGGGGCCCTCGATGACCGGCTCTGTCATGGGAAAGAAGTCGACCTTGTAGTCGTGATTGAACTTGGCGGCGATATCGCGGGTCAATTCGACGTGCTGCTTCTGATCCTCGCCCACCGGCACATGGGTGCCGTGATAGAGCAGGATGTCGGCAGCCATCAGGGACGGATAGGCATAAAGGCCAAGCGACGCCTTTTCGGCATTGGAGCCGGCCTTGTCCTTGAATTGGGTCATGCGGTTCATCCAACCGACGCGCGCGACGCAGTTGAAGATCCATGCCAGCTCGGCATGTTCATGGACCTGGCTCTGGTTGAACAGCACCGATCTGGTCGGATCGATGCCGGACGCCAGCATGCCAGCCGCGATTTCACGGGTGCCGGCACGCAGATCCGCGGGATCCTGCCAGACGGTGATTGCGTGCAAATCGACGACACAAAAGACGGTCTCGAACGCGGGGCCCTGCATGTCGCACCACCGCTTGATCGCGCCCAGATAGTTGCCAAGCGTCAAGCCGCCAGATGGCTTGATGCCGGAGAACACACGCGGGGTGAATTGGGTGTCGGTCATGGGGTCGATCCAGTCTGGATTTGCGGGTCTGTCTCGCATACCCATGCGGCATTGGACCGTCAACCTGTGGTCCTGCCGACAAAGGATACGCAATGTCAGAACGACCCGAAAACCCGGTCAATCCGATCCCGCCCGTCGTGGTGATCATCGTCCTGATGATCGTTGCCGTGGAAGGAGCGCTCTCTCTGGGAGCAACCGGGCTCGTCGGCGGACCCACCGCGATCGGATGGCGGCTGGCTGTCGTGGAGGACTATGCATTCTCGGTGCGGGTGTGGGATGTCATGGCGTCGCAAGGCAATTTCGATCCAAATATCCTCAAACGGTTTGTGACCTATCCGTTTGTGCATGCCAGCTTCACCCACGCCCTGTTTGCCGGGGCCTTGTTCCTGGCGCTGGGCAAGTTCGTGGGCGACGTGATCAACTGGGCGGGCGTGCTTGTGATCGTGCTGGTCTCGATCCTGTTCGGGGCTGCGGTCTTTGGCATGGTGCTCACCGAAAACAGAACCCTGATCGGGGCCTACCCCGCAGTTTACGGCCTGATCGGCGCATTCACCTATATCCTGTGGCTGCAATTGGGTGCATCGGGCAAGAATCGACTGCAAGCCTTTCGCCTGATCGGGTTCCTGATGGCGCTGCAACTAGTGTTCGGGCTGCTTTTCGGCGGAAATCCAACATGGATCGCCGATGTCGCCGGCTTCTTTGGCGGAATACTGGTCGCGCCTCTCGTCGCGCCCGGAGGGTGGTCTGCATTTCTCGGGCGGATCCGAACCCGCTAGCCGCGGCGTAACGCCCGCTTGAATTCCGACAGCCGGAACGCCCCCAGAAAATGGCCGGCCAAGAAATAGCTGACCATCCCCGCCGCGACCAGAATTGCGAGTGCGGCGTAGCGAATTGTCGGGGCACCTAGGACCGGGGTCATCAACACCGCCAACCACCACAACACCACCCCCATGACTCCGGACGCGAGCAGAATGCGCCAGATACGGCGCTTGAACCGGGCATCGAGCGTTGCTGCATCCCCCATCTGCCGCGATCCGATCCAGAGCATTGCGACCATGGCCCAACCCGCCAGCGTGGTGCCCAAGGCTGCCGCAATATATCCGATGCTGGGCGACAGGCCGACGGCCAGCCCGGCGTTGATCACCATGGCGGCCACGGCGTAGTAGAACGGGCGCTTGGTGTCTGACCGGGCAAAGAAAAGCGGCTGCAAGGTCTTTTGAAGCACAAACGCGGGCAGGCCCATGCCGTAGACGGCGACGACGAGGGCGGTCGCCGCGACGTCGTCTGCGCTGAAGGCGCCGCGCTGGAACAGCACTGACACCAGAGGGACCGGGATCACGAACAGCGCCACGGCCGCGGGAACGGTGAGGGCAAGGCTCAACTCGCCGGCCCGATTGAGTGCGTCACGCCCGCCTGCAGTATCGCCTGCACCCAAACGGCGCGACAGATCTGGAAGAAGCACCACGCCAATAGCGATGCCCACAACGCCCAAGGGCAATTGATAAAGGCGGTCGGCATAGCTCAGCCATGCAACGGCGCCGTCGAAATAGCTGGCCACTTGCCGACCGATCAGCAGGTTGATCTGAACCACACCGCCCGCCAGCGCCGCCGGCGCGGCAATGATCGCCAGACGCTTGAGTTCCGGGGTCATCCGGGGTCTGCGCGGGCGAAAGGTGAAACCGGCACGCGAGGCAGCCCACCAGACAAGCGCCAACTGCGCGATGCCTCCAAGGGGGACGGCATAAGCAAGGCTGTTGCCGATAACCTGCCTCAGTCCTGCTTCAGGGATCACCGGATAGTACCAGGCGCCGACCAGCATCGCTCCCACAAAGATCACGTTGAGCAGAACCGGGGCGGCAGCGGCGGCCAGGAACCTGCCGGTGGCATTCAACACGCCCGAAATAAGCGCCGCGAGCGAGATGAAGAGAATGTAGGGGAAGGCGAGCCGCCCGAATTCTACGGCCAGCGTAAAACGTTCGTCTCCCGCATATCCGCTCGCCATGGCCCAGACCAGCCACGGCATGAACGCCACGCCCAACACCGTGAATACGCTGAGCAACACCGTCATGCCGGTGAAGGCGTCCTGTGCAAAACCCTCCGCATCGTCGCCGGTTTCCAGCTTCTTGGCGAACATTGGCACGAAGGCCATGTTGAACGCGCCCTCGGCGAAGAACCTTCGAAACATGTTGGGCAGCGAAAATGCGATGAGAAAGGCTTCGGCCACCGGGCCCGCGCCGAGATAGGCTGCGATCATGATATCGCGCACAAATCCAAGCACGCGCGACATCAACGTCCAGACGCCCACAGTGACAAAGCCGCGAATGAGGGAGATCGGTTTCAATTTAGGCGCTCCGCCGGGCAGTTACGGACTTTGCCATATACCAAGGGCATCGGCTCCGGAAGGGTCGCATTCGTGCAGAAATCGCGCAGCCTCGCGGGGGCATCGGTGCTCGCCAGTCGGCTATTCGCGCGCCCGCTCCGCACCGCGCTCGATGGCTTCGCGCAGGAATTTTTCCAGTGCCTTCTGCTTCGCCTCGGAATGGTATTTCAGACCGAACATATCCTTGACGTAGAAGGTATCGACAACCTGCTCGCCATAGGTCGCGATGACGGCGGATGCGATATAGACATGCTTCGCAGCCAAGGCGCGCGTCAGATCATAGAGCAATCCGGGTCTGTCGCGGGTATCCACCTCAATGATCGAATAGATCTCGGAACCTTCGTTATCAAATGTGATGGATGTCGGAACCCGGAAAGCACGCTCGCGCTTCTTGATCCGGTCGCGTTCCTTCAGGGCATCGCGCGCGACGACTTCACCTTTGAGAGTGCGTTCGATCATCTTGCGAAGGCGGGGCAGGCGGGCTTCTTCATAGGGCGCCCCGTCCCCATCCTGAATCCAGAAGATCGCCGTCGCAAAGCCGTCCTTGGTGGTATAGGTCCGGGCGTCGACGATGTTGGCGCCAACCAGCGCCAAGGCGCCCGTCATCCGGCTGAACAGACCCGGGTGATCGGCCATGGCAAAGCAGGCACGTGTCGCATCCCGATCCGTGTCGAGCATCAGGTCGATGCGGATCTCGTCATTGCCGAGACCGCGCAGCATTTCTGCGAAGACGGCATGGGCGGCGGCCGGCAGCCCCTGCCAATACGGGCCGTAGTGGCGCGATGTCTCGCTGCGCAAATCCTTCGTGTCCCAGTCCGACAGGACTTCGCGCAGATTGCGCTTGGCCTCTGCTTCCAGATTGTCGCGATTGAGGGCTTCCATCCCCGTTTCAAGCGCCTGCTCGGTCGCGCGATACAGGCCGCGGATCAGCATCGCTTTCCAGTTGTTCCACGTATTCGGGCCAACACCGCGGATGTCGCACACGGTCAGGACCGTCAACAAATCAAGGCGCTCCTTGCTCTTGACCGCCTTGGCGAAATCACGAACCGTCCGCGGTTCGGCTATGTCGCGCTTTTGGGCCACGTCGGACATCAACAGGTGATAGCGAACCAGCCATTCGACGTTTTCGCATTCCTTCTTGTTGAGACCCAACCGGGGCGCGACCTTGCGGGCAATCTGAGCGCCCAAGACGGAATGATCCTCGGGGCGACCCTTGCCGATGTCATGCAGCAGCAACGCCACATAAAGAACCTTGCGGTTGATCCCCCGCTTGAGGATGCCGCTCGCGATAGGCAACTCCTCGACAAGCTCGCCTCGCTCGATCTGGCTCAGGTGGCTGATGCATTGGATGATGTGCTCGTCGACCGTGAAGGAGTGGTACATATTGTATTGCACCATCGCGACGATGGGTGCGAACTCCGGAATGAAGGCCTCCAGCACCCCCAATTCGTTCATTCGACGCAAGGCCCGCTCGGGATTGCCGTGCTTGAGCATGAGGTCGAGGAAAATCCGGTTGGCCTCTGGTGTGGCTCGCAATTCCGGACCGATGAGATCGAGATTGGCCGCCAGAAGGCGCATGGCATCCGGATGCAGCAATGTCCCGGTCCGCAGAGCCTCCTCAAAAATCTTGAGCATGTTCAGAGGGCTGTCCAGAAACGTCTTCTCGTCAGCGACGGTCAATCTGTTCTGCTTGATCGCATAGGGAGGCTTTGCCTTCTTGCGGCGGGAAAGCAGACGCGTCAGCACCGGTTCGGCCTTGGTATGGGTGGCTTCCAAGGCCGTCAGAAAGATGCGGGTCAATTCGCCCGCTTTCGTGGCATGGCGGAAGTAGTCCTGCATGAAATGTTCGACCGCCCGTCGGCCTCCACCGTCGGCATAGCCCATGCGGCTGGCAACCTCGACCTGAAGGTCGAAGGTCAACTGTTCCACGGCACGCCCGGTCAGGATGTGCAGGTGACAGCGCACAGCCCATAGGAAATCCTCGGCGTCGACGAACGTCGTGTGTTCATCCGGGGTGAAGACGCCTTTCTCGACGAGGTCGAATGCATTGCGAACGCCATAGACGTATTTGGCAATCCAGTAGAGCGATTGCAGATCCCGGAGGCCCCCCTTGCCCTCTTTGACATTGGGCTCGACCACGTAACGCTGTCCGCCTTGCTTGCGGTGCCGCTCCGCGCGCTCCTCGAGCTTTGCTTCGATGAATTCCGGAGCCGTCGTTCGAAAGAGTTCCGACCAAAGGCGCTTGCGCAGCTTCTCTGCCAGTTGTTCATCGCCGGTCAGAAACCGGCATTCCAACAGGCTGGTGCGGATCGTGTAATCTTCCTTTGAAAGTCGGAGGCAGTCTTTGACCGACCGGCTGGCATGGCCCACCTTCAGCTTCAGGTCCCACAGCATGTAGAGCATGGTCTCGATCAGGCTCTCGGCCCAGGGCGTCAGCTTGTAGGGTGTGAGAAACAACAGGTCCACGTCTGACGCCGGAGCCATCTCGCCGCGCCCGTATCCACCGATGGCGACCAGCGCGAGGCGCTCGCCTTCGGTGGGGTTCGGATTGGGATGGATGCGGGTTTGTGCAACCAACATGACTCCGCGCACGATCTGGTCGGTCAGCCAAGAATAGGCGTATTTCGTCGGGCGGGAGTTGAAGGGATCGGCCAAAAAGGCCGCCTCGATCGCCGCCATGCCCTTGGCGCGTGCATCGCCAAGAACAGAAACGGTCGCGGCTCGGATTTCCCGAGCGTCCTGACACTCCGCCAAAGCCGCCTTCAAGGCGATTTCGACGGCATCAGCGTCGAAAATGCTTTTTGCCGGGCATATCAGCCCGGCATGGTCTTCGTTTTCGAGGTCGCGGGCCGGGGCCGGGTCAGGACCCGGCGCCGCCGAAACTGCGAGGGGCTGGGTCAAGAATTACCACCTGATTGTTCTGGATTGTGGCAACCGCCAGCCCCCGTTCGTTCGTTCCGTTCGGCAAGAGCCGGAATATGCCAGCGGTACCTTGGAAACCTTGCGACTGCGTTAAGGCTGATCGGGACAGGGCATCGGCGTTACCCTGCGCGACAAGGGCGCCGATTGCCGCGATGCCGTCGTATGCGAGGCCGGCCAGCGGATGCGGGGCATCGCCATATGCGGCGGTGTAGCGGCTCTCGAAGATCGCGGTCATGTTCTGGTCGGGCAGGGCAAAGAGACCACCCTGCAGGCCCGGCAGAGCCAACGCCTGCGGCGCGGCGTTCCAGCGGGTCAGCCCAACCAGACGGGTATCCGAAAGATCCAGCCCGCTTTCAGGCAGGGTCGCCGCAAGGATCGGTAGATCTGCATTGACGCCGGCAGTGAGGAACAAGGCATCCGCGGCCGCACTGGCTTGGGCGATCTGCGGCGACGATGCGATGATGCTCTCTTGCGAAAGGGCGTAACCTTGCACCGAAGCGACGGTTGCCCCGTTGTTGCGCACGGCGGACAGGATAGCATCCCGGCCCAGATTGCCCTGCAAATCGTCCGAGTGGGCGACTGCGTAGGTATTCAAGCCATTGCGCACGCCATAGCGGATCAGGCGATCGGCGGTATTTCCAAATGTCGGCCCGAGAACGAACACGTTGCCCCCTGCGATCGTCGTGTTGTTCGAAAATGCCAAGACGTTCACGCCGCTGGCGGCAACGGCGACACCAGCCGCATTCGCGGAATCGGCGAACAGCGGGCCAAGAATGATCTTCGCCCCTTCGTTGACGGCTGTGGCCGCGGCATTGGCGGCTTGGGTCGGATTGGCGCCGGTCGAATAGACCCGCAGATCAATGGCGACACCGTTCAAGTCGGAAATCGCGAGCCGGGCCGCGTTTTCGAGGTTCTGTGCGAGGAATTCATTTGAGCTGTCCGCAGAACCCGTCGGGACCAGAAGCGCAACGGGAACCGGCGCCGTCGGATCGATCCGGGGCCCGTCGTTGCCGCCGGTGCCGGGAACCGAGACGGCTGTGCACGCGGCCAGCCATGCCAGCGACATGAAAACAAAAAGACGGCTAGCGGCCTTGCGGCGACCAATCAAACGGGCAAACATGACTCTCCACTCCCTTTTGGTGATGCCATCGGACCAATTGGGGCCCTATATGCGGCCCCAGAGGGCACGGCAACCTCGGTGGTGTATCATAAAGCGGAGGTCGCGAGGGTCTAGGTATGAATTTCAACAATAAGCCCATTTCCGCTGGATTGTATTTCGTCGCGACACCGATCGGCACGGCACGAGACATCACGCTGCGCGCGTTGGACATCCTCGCAAACGCCGACCTGATCGCTGCCGAAGACACCCGGACCGCACGAAAGCTGATGGAGATCCACGGCGTGCCGCTGGGCGGGCGATCCGTGATTGCCTACCACGACCATTCCGGCCCTGCACAGCGAGCCGGGATCGTCAGTGCGGTCAAGAGCGGCAAATCGGTTGCCTACGTCTCGGAGGCCGGAACACCGCTTGTGGCCGATCCGGGCTATGCGCTCGGGCGGGCACTTATCTCGGAGGGCCTTCCCGTCTTTGCCGCTCCGGGGGCTTCCGCGGTCCTCGCGGCGCTGGCCGTCGCGGGATTGCCGACGGACCGCTTCGCGTTCATCGGGTTCCTGCCGTCAGGACAGGCCCAACGAGAAACCGAACTCGCGGGGCTGCGGGCCCTGGACATGTCACTGGTCTTTTATGAAAGCCCCAAACGCATTAGCGAGATGTTAAGGACTTGCGCATCATATCTGGGAGAAGATCGGCAGGCTGCCGTGTGTCGGGAGCTGACGAAACGATTTGAGGAGGTGCGGCGCGGCCAATTGGCGGACCTCGCCGATTGGTATGAGACGAACCCGACAAAGGGTGAGATCGTCGTTGTCGTGGGCCGGCCTTCTCAGGCCGAGGCCACCGACGATGACATAAAGTCCGCATTACAAATGGCGATGCGGACGATGCGCGTCAAAGATGCGGCGACGGCCGTTGCCGGGGCAATGGGGCTGCCGCGCAGGCAAATCTATCAGTTGGCTCTGGAATTGTCGTCCGGGGATGACGCTGACGAGACCTAAGCTAAAACGGACGAGACCTCACATGCAGGCAAAACATCGCGGCACCACTCACCACTACGCCGGTCTTGCTGCCGAAGACATCGTTTCGCGCGACTATGCCTGTCGTGGCGGCAAGGTTGTGCACCGTCGGTGGCGAGGTTCGGGCGGCGAGATCGATCTGATCGCCCGCGACGGAGATCAGGTCATATTCATCGAAGTGAAGAAAAGCCGAACGTTCGGTCAGGCGGCGCATCGGCTGAGCCGACGGCAGATGGATCGCATTTGCAGTGCGGCGACAGAGTTCCTCGGGGGCGAACCGCGTGGACAGCTGACAGACATCCGGTTCGATCTTGCGCTGGTCGATGGCCAAGGCGCGGTGCAGATCATCGAGAACGCTTTCGGCGAAGGCTGATCCTTGCACCCGGCGCAGGCATGAGCCATGTATCTGGCCGTAACCGCAAGCAAAGGTCTCACGCATGTCACTTAAGATAGCCATCCAGATGGACCCCATTGGTCCCATCAATATCGACGCTGACAGCACCTTTCGAATTGCCGAAGAGGCCCAGGCGCGGGGGCACAGCCTGTTTTACTATACGCCGGACAAGCTGGCCTATCAGGAAGGCAGGGTCACCGCTCGTGGTTGGCCGCTGACGGTTCGGCGGGTCAAGGGAGACCACTATACGCTCGGCGCCGAAATCGAGGTCGATCTGGGCGACTACGACGTCGTGTGGCTTCGGCAAGATCCGCCCTTCGACATGGGTTACATAACGACGACTCATCTGCTCGATATGCTCGCGCCCCGGACACTCGTGGTGAATGACCCGTTCTGGGTGCGCAACTACCCCGAGAAACTTCTGGTTTTGCGGTTCCAGGATCTCACGCCGCCAACGGCCATCGCGCGTGATCTTGAAACGCTCCGCGCATTCCGGGCGAAACACGGTGATATCATCCTGAAGCCGCTCTACGGGAACGGTGGGGCCGGGGTATTCAAACTGACTTCGAGCGACAGCAATCTCGCCTCGCTGCACGAGATGTTTTCGGGGATCAACCGCGAGCCCCTGATCGTGCAGAAATTTCTGCCCGATGTCAGCAAGGGTGACAAAAGGGTCATCCTAGTGGATGGCGAACCCGTGGGGGCGATCAATCGGGTCCCTGCCGCGGGCGAGACGCGGTCGAACATGCACGTCGGCGGTCGCCCGGAAAAGGTTTCGCTGACGGACCGAGACCGCGAAATCTGTGATCGGATTGGTCCGCTTTTGCGTGAAAAGGGCCAAATCTTTGTCGGTATCGACGTCATCGGCGATTGGCTGACCGAGATCAACGTGACCTCCCCGACAGGCATTCAAGAGCTCGAGCGTTTCGACGGGACGAATGTCGCGGCGAAGATTTGGGAAGCGATCGAGGCACGTCGCGCGGTCTAGACCTCCTTGGACAGCGCGAGCCGATAACTGACGGCTTCCGCGATATGCGGTTTGAGCACGTTCTCGGAACCGGCAAGGTCTGCGATCGTTCGCGCGACTCTCAACACACGGTGATAGCCGCGGGCTGAGAGGCCGAACCGCTCTGCGACCTTGCTCAGCAAGTCGCGACCCTCCTGATCCGGGGTGGCAATGTCTTCAAGCAAGCGCCCTTCGGCGTCCGCATTGACCCGGATCTTTAGTTGCCCCGCGAACCTTTCGGTCTGTATGTCGCGGGCTTCGGCGACCCGTTTGGCCACATCGGCCGAGCTGTCGCCGGTCGCTTGCAGATCAAGATCGGTATAAGCCACGGGCGGAACCTCAACCCGCAGGTCGATCCGATCCAGCAGCGGCCCGGAAATGCGGCCGAGGTAATCTTCACCGCACTGCGGAACCCGCGCGCAGGCGCGAGCCGGATCGGTCAGAAAGCCGCATTTGCAGGGGTTTGCAGCGGCGACAAGCATGAACTGACAGGGATAGCGGATGTGGGCATTGGCGCGGGCGACGACGACTTCACCGGTTTCGATAGGCTGGCGCAGGGTCTCCAGCACTGTTCGCGGAAACTCAGGGAATTCGTCCATGAACAGGACGCCGTTGTGCGCGAGGCTGATCTCGCCGGGGCTGGCCCGTCGACCGCCACCGACGATCGCGGCAACCGACGCCGTGTGATGCGGCTCGCGGAAGGGGCGTGTTCGACTGATCCCACCTTCCGCGATCAGCCCGGACAAGGAATGGACCATCGATGTTTCCAAAGCCTCCGCTGCCGATAACGGCGGCAAGAGGCCCGGAATCCGTGCGGCCAACATGGATTTCCCAGAACCGGGCGACCCCACCATCATCAGGTGATGCCGTCCGGCGGCGGCAATCTCGAGCGCCCGCTTTGCCCGTTCCTGTCCCTTGACGTCGCGCAGGTCGCGTGCGGTCGTTTCCTGTTGCACCTCACCGGGTTGGGCCGGGGGAATGGGCTTGAGGCCGGTGAAATGCCTGATGATCTCAGTCAGCGTCCCCGCGGCGATGACTTCGGTCGCGCCCACCCAGGCAGCCTCGGCACCGCAGGCCTTCGGGCAGATCAATGACCGGTCCTCCTGTGCTGCCGCCATCGCGGCGGGCAGAGCGCCGACGACAGGCACCAAGGCCCCGCCCAAGGAGAGTTCGCCCAGTGACACCGTATGCGAGATCTCTTCCTGCGGTATGATTTCAAGCGCGGCCAGAAGCGCCAAGGCGATCGGCAGATCGAAATGGGAACCCTCCTTGGGCAAGTCCGCAGGCGACAAGTTCACCGTGATCCGTTTCGACGGCAACGCGATTGCCATGGTCGTGAGCGCGGCGCGAACCCTTTCCCGCGCTTCGGAGACGGCCTTGTCGGGTAATCCCACGATGGAGAATGCAGGCACGCCAGAGGAGAGCGCACACTGCACCTCGACCATGCGCGCCTCGACCCCTTCGAAAGCGACCGTGTAGGCCACTGTCACCATAACCATTCTCCCCGAAAACCAATGGTTAATGGATGCCAAGGGATTGGTTGAGGAATAGTTAACGCAACTGGCAATGCGTTAACTTTTGTGAGGGCCGGGGCTTACGGGAATGGCCAATCCACCTCGGTCGCGTTCTGCCGATAGGGCATCGGGTCATAGGATTGAGAAAGCCCTTCTGCCCGCCACGCCCGAAATGCGGGATCGGACAGGGTCGTTTCGACATAGGCCTTTGCGACATCTCCGGTCGGCAAATCGTAAGTTGCAAGGCGCGTGACTGCGGGCGCGTAGAAGACGTCCGCCAGCGAATAGGTGCCGAAGAGCCAAGGACCATCTACACCGTGGCTTTGCCGGGCTAGGGTCCAAAGCGTCTCCAGCCTAGCGACGTCCGCCATAACGGCTTCCGAGGCCTGAAAGCCAGACCACCCATGGGCCAGCATCATCGGACAGTCGCCACGCAATGCACCAAAGCCGCTGTGCATCTCAGCCGCCATGGAACGTGCCAGAGCACGGGCGGCAGGATCGCTCGGCCAGAGGCCGGCTTCGGGATGCCGCTCGGCCAATGTTTCGGCCATCGCCAGACTGTCGGTAACGACATACCCTTCGGCGGTCCTGAGAACCGGGACCGTTCGGGCGGGGGCCAATTCGGCGAGGTCCGACGCAAGTGTCCCAGAGTAGAGGCCCACCAGATGTGTTCTGTACGGCAGGCCGAACTTCTCCAGCATGAGCCATCCGCGCAGGGACCAACTCGAAAAGGTGCGGTCGCCAATGTAGAGATCGTAAGTCATGGAGTGCTAATTATCCGGCATTTTCTAGGTCATGGGCAGTGGCTTGCACTGTGACCGACGTAAATGGAAACGAATTATCGTGAGGCGGGGCATCACGGAACGTGATTGATCGCTCGTGCCGTCCATCCGCCGGCTCCTGCCTCAATTCGCGTCACGGACAGATTGTCGATCGAGTAGCCGAAGACCTCCGTCGTGCTCACCCCCAGCGCCCGCTGGAGCTGCCTCAGAATCACGCCGAAATGGCACACGACGATGAGATCGGGATGACCTCGGGCCAAAAGGCTGTCGACCGCAGCATCCGTGCGCGACGCCATGGCATTCCAGCTTTCGCCGCCGGGGGGGGCAATAGAGCCGGGCGTCTCCCAATACTTGCGGATCAGGTCGGGGGTCTCGGCTTCGACGTCTGCAAAGGTCCGCATTTCCCATTGGCCAAAGTGGATTTCCCGCAGGCCCGGGTCATGAGGCAGGCGCAGTTTGCGCGACAGAACATCCGCCGTTGCCACCGCTCGGCTCAAGTCAGACGACACCACAGGCGCATCGGGCAGATAGTCCCGCAACCGTGCGATGGTTGCGGTATCGCTCAGATCGGCCGCAAGGTCGGTCCAGCCGACCATCGCCTTGGCATGGGTCGGCCCGTGACGGACCAGCCAGAGGCGGGTCATTTCGGTGCCTTCAGCGTCAGTGGCAGGCCGGCCATCACGGCGACGACGTGGTCGGCCCGCGCCGCGAGGGCCTGATTGAGCCGGCCCTGTGCGTTGCGAAATCTGCGTGACAAGGCGTTGTCCGGCACGATTCCTGAGCCGACTTCGTTTGACACAATGACGACTGGGGCGGGGCAGGTCTCTATCGCAGCCAAGAGATGCTCCTGAGCGGCGTCCAGATCGGCATCGGCAAGGATCAGATTGGTCAGCCACAACGTTGCGCAGTCGATCAAAACGGCTTCATCCGACGACGCACCGGCCAAAGCGGCAGATAAATCTGTCGGCTCTTCGATCGTGCGCCATCCGGCGCCTCGCATGTCCTGATGGGCCGCGATCTTGGCGATCATTTCGGCGTCAAACGCTTGTGCTGTCGCGATATAAACCGGTTGGCGCCCTGATCCGGTGATTTGGCCTTCGGCAAAGGCAGACTTGCCGGAAGCAGCGCCTCCTAGCACCAAAGTCAGGTCTGACAACGACATTTCATGAAACTTTCTTTGATCCGGATTCATTGAGTACCCGTAAACAACCCAAAACAAGACCTGAAGACATAGAATAACAGCCGCAAAATCAACAGGGGGTTGACGACATGGCACTCGACGGTTTCTCGGATCAGACGTTCTCTCGCAAGGCGATGAAGGCAGAAATGCTCGATGCCGAGACTGAGCTGGCGCTTGCCTATGCGTGGCGAGACCATCGCGACGAACGGGCGCTGCACCGCCTCATCACCGCATACATGCGCTTGGCGATCTCCATGGCCTCGAAATTCCGGCGCTATGGCGCGCCGATGAACGACCTCATCCAGGAGGCATCGCTCGGTCTGATGAAAGCGGCCGACAAGTTCGACCCCGACCGTGGCGTGCGCTTCTCGACCTATGCGGTCTGGTGGATCAAAGCCAGCATCCAGGATTACGTGATGCGCAATTGGTCGATGGTGCGGACAGGATCGACCTCGTCTCAGAAATCGCTCTTCTTCAACATGCGCCGGGTGCAATCTCGTCTGGAGCGTGAGGCCGCCGCCGAAGGGCGAACCCTCGAAGGTCATGAGATGCGCCGCCTGATATCCGAAGAGGTGGGCGTCCCGCTGCATGACGTGGAGATGATGGAAGGCCGCCTTTCGGGTTCCGACTTCTCTCTAAATGCGACCCAGTCCTCGGAAGACGAGGGGCGCGAGTGGATCGAGGCGCTCGAAGACGACAGCGAGCAGGCAGCGGAGCGCGTCGAGAATTCCCACGACACCGAGACCCTGCGCCAGTGGCTCCTGACCGCACTCAACGGGTTGAACGACAGAGAACGCTTCATCGTCAAGGAGCGCAAATTGCGTGACGACCCTCGCACGTTGGAAAGCCTCGGCACCGAACTCGGCCTGTCGAAAGAGCGGGTGCGTCAGTTGGAGGCCGCTGCCTTCGGCAAGATGCGCAAGAGCCTCGAAGGGCAGAGCCAAGAGGTCGCCGGCTTCCTCGCCTGATCGCTGTCCGTCCTGAACGCCAGTTGTGCCGTCGCCTGCTGCACCCTAGAACGGGGCAGGGCATTGAGGGATGAAAGATGCTGGCGAGCAAGAAGATACTGTTGATCGTGGGCGGCGGCATCGCCGCCTACAAGGCGCTGGACCTCGTGCGACAACTGCGCAAGGCCGGCGCCAGCGTGACCCCTGTTCTGACAAAGGGCGGCTCCGAATTCGTCACGCCGCTGAGCCTGTCAGCCTTGGCCGGTCAGAAAATCTATCGTGATCTTTTCGATCTGACCGACGAGGCGGAGATGGGCCATATCGAGTTGTCCCGGTCTGCCGACCTGATCGTGGTGGCCCCAGCCACCGCAGACCTCATGGCAAAGATGGCGAATGGTCAGGCCGATGACCTCGCCTCGACGTTGCTCCTTGCAACGGACAAGCGTGTCCTCATCGCGCCGTCGATGAACGTGCGCATGTGGGACCATCCCGCCACGCAACGCAATCTCGCGACCCTGCGAAACGACGGCATCCTGACCGTTGGTCCGAACGAGGGCGACATGGCATGCGGCGAGTACGGGCCCGGTCGGCTCGCCGAACCGGACGAGATCGTCCAAGCCGTGGCAGCGGCTGTGGCGGATGGCCCTTTGAAGGGCAAACATATCCTGGTCACCTCCGGCCCCACCCACGAGCCCATCGACCCGGTGAGGTATATCGCCAACCGGTCCTCCGGCGCACAGGGAACGGCAATTGCGCGCGCACTATCGGCGCTCGGTGCGCAGGTCACGTTCGTGACCGGCCCGGCGAGCGTGCCGCCGCCGGACGGGGTGCGCGTGGTCAAGGTGGAATCTGCGGCCGAGATGCTAGCCGCTGTCCGGGAGGCATTGCCCGCAGACGCCGGAGTGTTCGCGGCGGCCGTCGCGGACTGGCGCGTGACCGGAGCCTCCGATCAAAAGATCAAGAAAGGCACAGACGGGCTGCCTGCCTTGGAACTGGCGGAAAACCCCGACATTCTGGCTCAGGTCTCGCAGCTGAGCGACGCTCGACCGGGTCTCGTGGTCGGCTTCGCCGCGGAAACGCAGGATGTCATTGCCCATGCCAGCGCCAAGAGGCTGCGCAAAGGATGCGACTGGATCGTCGCCAACGACGTGTCACCGGCGACGGGAATCATGGGCGGGACCGAGAACGCGGTCACCCTGATTTCGGATGCCGGGGCCGAGGAATGGCCGCGAATGAGCAAGGACGAAGTCGCCCGGAAACTGGCTGTTCGGATCGCAGAGGCGCTGCAATGACGACCGCCAAACCGATCGGTGTGCAAATCACTTGGCTGGACGGCGCCGATCAAACCTTGCCCTTGCCGGAATACAAGACACCGGGGGCGGCCGGGGCGGACATCTGTGCCAACTTTCCGCCCGAGGCACGGGACGGGATCGAGATTGCACCCGGAGCACGTGCACTCATTCCCACCGGTTTGGCCGTGGCCGTGCCCGAGGGTTTCGAGATGCAGCTTCGCCCCCGCTCCGGACTTGCGCTGAAACACGGGATCACATTGCCCAACAGCCCCGGAACCATCGATGCCGATTATCGCGGGCCGTTGGGCGTGATCGTGATGAACGCGGGAGATGCGCCATTCCACATCGGCCACGGAGACAGGATTGCGCAGGCCGTCATTGCCCCGGTCGTTCAGGCAAGGTTTCAGGTGGTCGGCTCACTTGACGAGACTGATCGCGGGCAAGGGGGGTTTGGTTCGACGGGTGTCGGCCAGTGATGATGGTCGGCGTCATGGCGGCCGCGCTCTGGGGGATCGGGGCGCTCATGGGCGCGCCGACCCGTGCGCGCTGGACGATGATCGGGCTGTTGTTCGTGGCGGTGATCTTCGTGCAGCTCGCATTGCCGCAAGGCCACCCGTTGCGCACGGCGACAGGCGGCGATGCGCGGTTCTGGGCGCTACTGCTCGGGCTTGCCGCCTTGGTGTGGATCTACCGGCGGGGGCTGCTCTGGCTCAGGGCGAGGGCCAGGCCGGAGACAGCAGAGACTGTGCGGGTCGCCGGCAGCTTCAGCGACGGTGAGCTCAGCCGCTACGCCCGCCAGATCACCCTGCGCGAAATCGGCGGACCGGGGCAAAAGGCTCTGCGCGACGCGAAAGTGCTCGTCGTCGGGGCCGGGGGGCTGGGGTCGCCCGCGCTCCAGTATCTCGGCGCAACGGGCGTTGGCACCATCGGGGTGATCGACGATGACGTCGTCGAGGCTGCCAATCTCGCACGGCAGGTGATCCACACAGACGCGCGCATCGGGATGCCCAAGGTGTTTTCAGCCAATGAGGCGCTGACCGCTCAAAACCCGTTCGTCACCGTTCGGCCCTATCACCGAAGGCTGACAGCCGAGGTCGCCGCTGAGCTGTTGGGCGACTATGATCTGGTGCTGGACGGAACCGACAACTTCGAAACCCGCTATCTGGTCAACCAAACATGTGTGCGCTTGGGCAAACCGCTGATCGCGGCCGCGCTCACTCAGTGGGAGGGGCAAATCTCGGTCTACGACCCTGCGCAAGGGGCGCCTTGCTATGCCTGCGTTTTTCCGCAAAGCCCCGATCCATCGCTGGTCCCCTCCTGTGCAGAGGCCGGCGTGCTGGGGCCACTACCGGGGGTCGTGGGGGCCATGATGGCGGTCGAGGCGGTCAAGATCATCACGGGAGCGGGCGAAACGCTGCGTGGCAGGCTCCTGATCTATGACGCGCTTTATGGCGAGAACAGGGTGATCGGGGCGAAGCGACGCCCCGATTGCGCGGTTTGCGGAGCCGGGGCCGACTAGTCGAACCGATAGCTCGATGCGGTGATCGCACCAAAGACGGCGGGATCGTGATAGACCCGAGTGGCCTTGGCGTCTTCGGCCGCGCCGAGAGCGGCAAAGATCGGAACGAGGTGGTCTTCCTGTGCGTGGCAGGTCCGGGCGTGTGGAGCCGATTCCCAGTCGATCAACGCGGCCGTGCGCTCCTTCGGCGGCAGGGCGAGAGTCTTGTCGAGCCAGGCGTCGAACGCGGCCGAAGGGATCTTGCCCTCCTGGTTCATCAGACGCAGGTTGTGATACGACAGGCCAGACCCCACGATCAGCACGCCCTCTTCGCGCAGCGGCGCCAAGGCGCGGCCAAGGGCAAAGTGATCGGCGGGATCGTAGTCGTGGCGTATCGCCACCTGAAAGACCGGCACCTGCGCGTCGGGATACATCACGTAGGCGGGCACGAAGGTGCCGTGATCGAAACCTTGGTCCGGATCGAGATGGGTCTCCAGCCCCGCCGCACGGATCAGATCCGCCGCACGGGCCGCGATGTCGGGCGCACCCGGTGCGGGATAGACGATCTCGTAGGTTTCAGGCGGGAAGTTGCTGTAATCATAGACCATCGGCGGGCGTGGGCTGCTCATCACCGCGAAGTCGTCGTCTTCCCAATGACCAGAGATCATCAGGATGGCCTTTGGGGTTTCACCGACTTCCTCGGGCATACGGGCAAGGGACGCTTCGAGGGTGGACAGCATCTCACGCATTCTCGGTATCCACGGCCATGGGCCGCCACCGTGCGAAATGAAATAAGTTGGCATTCTGGACATGGTAAACCTCTCAAGGTCTTGTCTCGTTCACTGACTATACAATGGGGGCGGGCCGGTTCCGGTGCAATGGTGGTCTCTGTGCGCGAGCATGGGTGAGGCCCTGCACGGATGCGCGAATAATTGACGGCTCTTGCGTCCGGACACGGGGCGTTGTCATAGTCGGGCAAAACCAACTCTGGGAGAGATCTAGATGACACAGACAGTTCAGACCCTCGCCGCAACCCTCGCAGCGGTGACGGCCTTGGCCGGGCCCGTTCTGGCGGACGGGCATCTGCCCGATCTGGACGGGCGCGAAATCGTGGTCGTGACCGAGAACGCCTATCCGCCGCTGCAATTCGTCGATGGCGACGGCAATGCCGTCGGCTGGGAATACGACGCGATGGCCGAAATCGCCTCGCGGATCAACGCCACGGTCGTCTACGAGAACATCTCGTGGGACGCAATGATCCCTGCCGTCTCCGAAGGGCAATTCGATCTGGGGATGACCGGGATCACGATCCGTGAGGACCGGGCAGAAATCGTCGACTTCTCGGACAGCTACATGACCAGCCAAATGGTCATGATGGTGCGCGGCGACGAGGATCGGTTCACCGACGCGGCAAGCTTTGCCGCCGATCCCGATTTCCTGATGGCAGCCCAGCCCGGCACCACGCCCTTTTACGTCGGCGTCTACGAAGTGCTCGACGGTGACGAAGCCAATCCGCGCATCCAGTTGATGGAAACCTTCGGCGCGACGGTGCAGGCGCTGCGGGCAGGCGACGTCGACCTCGTGCTCACGGACGGAACCGCCGGGAACGGCTATGTGGCCGCGTCGGACGGGGCGCTCAAGCTGATCGGCGAACCGCTTGGCACCGAAGACTTCGGGTTCATCTTTCCGAAAGGCTCCGATCTCGTGGAACCAATCAACGCAGCCATCGCCTCGATGGCGGCCGACGGCACGCTCGAGGCGCTGAACACCAAGTGGTTCCTCGATTACACCTTCGGCGAATGATGTGAGCGCGACAGCCGCTCTCAGCCGATGATCCCGACATCACCGAACGACAAGGATTTCCCCTGGTGGCTGCTCATCATTGCAGCCACCGGGGGATGGCTGTTTTGGAACGTGTGGTCCGACGAGACCTACTCCGCCGTGCTAGACACCCTGTCGAAGGGGATCGTCATCACGATCATGGTCACCCTGATCGCATATGCGGCAGCCTGTGCGCTGGGCCTGCTACTGGCCCTGGGGGCCTTGTCGCGGTCGATCTGGTTGCGTCAAATTTCGAGGCTCTACGTCGAAGTGATGCGGGGCGTGCCCATCATCGTGCTGCTGCTCTACGTCGCCTTCGTGGTGGCACCCGCGATCGTGACGTTCTGGAACTGGGCGACCGAACCGCTCGGGTTCGAGCCGATGCGCGGCCGCGATTTCCCGCTCCTGTGGCGGGCGGTCATCGCGCTGACCCTGGCCTATGCGTCGTTTCTGGCCGAAGTTTTTCGGGCCGGACTGCAATCGGTGGACAAAGGACAGATCGAAGCTGCCGAGGCGCTGGGCCTGAACCGTCTGCAACGGTTCCGGCATATCGTCTTTCCGCAGGCATTTCGGACGATTCTGCCGCCGCTCGGCAATGATTTCGTGGCGATGGTCAAGGATTCCAGCCTCGTCAGCGTGCTCGGCGTGACGGACATCACCCAACTGGGCAAAGTAACCGCGGCGGGCAATTTCCGGTATTTCGAAACCTACAACGTGGTCGCCCTGATTTATCTGACCATGACGATCACGCTTTCGCTGGCTTTGCGCCGAGTGGAAAAGCAGCTTCGGGGTCGAGACGTGCGGTGACCGCACGCCTCTTCGGCTGGCGCCGCGACGGCGGGGATGTTTCGACTGAGTTTACTTGCCAAGATGAAGGGGCAGGTGCTGGCAAAGGTCCACAACTCACCATAGGTTGAGCCGAAAGGAGATTGCCTATGGCCAACGCACTGCTCGAAGACTGGGACACACCATACGGATTGCCGCCATTTGACGCCATCAGCGACGAGGATTTCGCTCCGGCTGTCGAAGCCGCGCTGGCACAATCGCGTGCCGCGGTGCAGGCGATCGCGGAGAACCCCGAGCCGCCCAGTTTTGCCAATACGATTGAGGCTTTGGAAACGGCCGACACCTTGTTGGGCAAGGTGCTGAGCGCGTTCTGGGCCTTGGCCGGCGCCGACAGTAATCCGGCCAGACAGGGCCTGCAGCGCGATTTCGCGCCCTTGTTGTCCGCCTACAGCTCCGAGGTCAGCTCCAACGCCGCGCTGTTCGCCCGCATCGAGGCGTTGTGGGAAAAGCGCGAGGCGCTCGGTCTGACGCCCGAACAAGACAGGGTGCTGATGCTGACACGTCGCGGCTTCGTGCGGGCCGGCGCGCAGTTGCAGGGCGCGAAGGCAGACCGGCTGAAGGAAGTGAAGTCCCGGTTGGCCGTTCTGGGCACCCAATTCACGCAAAACCTGCTCGCCGACGAGGCAAACTGGTTCATGCCACTGTCCGAGGCCGATTTGGAGGGCCTGCCCGATTTCGTGCGCGCCAGTGCACGTGCGGCGGGGCAAGAGAAAGAGGCAAACGGCCCAGTGGTGACATTGTCGCGCTCGCTGATCGTGCCGTTTCTGCAATTCTCGCCACGCCGCGACCTTCGCAAGAAAGCCTATGAGGCATGGGTCGCGCGTGGCGAAAACGGCGGCGAAACGGACAACCGCGCCATCGCTGCCGAGACCCTGGCGTTGCGGGCTGAACGAGCGCAGTTGTTGGGCTACGACTCCTTCGCCGCCTTCAAGCTGGAAACCGAAATGGCCGGAACCCCCGCCGCCGTGAGGGAGTTGCTGATGAAGGTCTGGACACCTGCCCGGGCGGCCGCTGAGGCCGACGCGGCGGTGCTGGAGACGATGCTCTATGCCGATGGTGAGTCTGGTCCCTTGGAACCTTGGGATTGGCGTTATTACTCGGAAAAGCGCCGGCAGATAGAGCATGATCTCGACGAGGCCGCGCTGAAACCCTATCTGCAATTGGAGCGGATGATCGAGGCCGAGTTTGCCTGCGCGAACCGGCTCTTCGGGCTCGAGTTCAAAGAGGTCGACGGGCCGCGCTATCACCCCGACGTCCGCTTGTGGGACGTGACCCGCGACGGCGAACACGTGGCCCTGTTCATCGGCGATTTCTTTGCCCGCGGGTCAAAGCGGTCTGGGGCATGGTGCTCGGCCATGCGTAGCCAGCAGCGGCTGCAGGGGGATATCCGTCCGCATGTGATCAACGTCTGCAATTTCGCCAAGCCCGAGCCCGGCTCGCCGGCGCTCTTGTCCTATGACGATGCGCGGACGTTGTTCCACGAATTCGGACATGCGCTGCACCAGATGCTGTCCGACGTGACCTATGAGAGCATCAGCGGTACAAGCGTCGCCCGCGATTTCGTGGAGCTGCCGAGCCAACTCTACGAACACTGGCTGGAAGTGCCCGAGGTGCTTTCCGAATTCGCCACACATGCCGAAACGGGCGAACCGATGCCCGCCGACATGTTGGAGCGGATGCTGGCCGCGGGTACCTATGACATGGGCTTTCAAACGGTCGAATACGTGGCATCGGCCATGGTCGATCTGGAATTCCATGACGGCCCGGCCCCCGCCGATCCTATGCAAAAACAGGCAGAGATCCTCGCCGAAATGGGGATGCCGCATGCAATCCGGATGCGGCACGCCACACCGCATTTCGCGCATGTATTTGCCGGCGACGGCTATTCGAGCGGATACTACAGCTACATGTGGTCGGAGGTCATGGACGCCGATGCCTTCGCGGCCTTCGAAGAAGCGGGCGATCCCTTCGATCCGGCCCTGGCAAAACGGCTGGAAAAGACGGTGCTGTCGTCGGGTGGATCGATCGACGCGGCCGAGCTTTACACCGCGTTCCGCCGGCGGATGCCCGGGGTCGAGGCGCTGCTGAAGGGCCGTGGGCTGGACGCTGCTGCGTAAGCTGAACGCGCGAATGCAGAGCGGGCGCGATCGGTGCAGATTGCGCTCGCGCAGGGGGGAATGACCACTCGCTAGTGGCGAGTGGGATCGTCCGGGTGCGGCTGCACGCCGGTCGGGTCCTTGTGGATCAGGACGTCGGCTCTCGGGTAGGCGCGGATGATGGCCCGACGCAGGGCCGCACCGATGGCGTGAGCTTCATCCAGCGTTTGCGCACCGTCCAGCTCGATATGCAGATTCACGAAGGTGCGGCTACCGGCCACGCGCGTCTTGAGGTCGTGAAAGCCCAAGACACCGGGGTGATTGCCGGCAATCTCCTTGATACCGTCGATCATGGCCGGGTCGGCTTGCCGGTCCATGAGAGCATCCCAGGCTCCGCGTCCGATACGCTGCGCGCCAAAGGCCATGACCGCTGCGGCAAACAGGGCGACGACGCTGTCGATCTGGGCCAATCCATAGCGGGCGGACGCCCAAAGCGCGATCAATGCACCAGCATTCGGAATGAGGTCACCGACATAATGCAGCGAATCCGCGGCAACGACGCGGTTTCCGGTCAGCCTTGCGACCCGGCGTTGCCACATCACAAGAGCCACGGTCACCACGATCGAAAAGACGATCACGACCATCCCCGCACTTTCCGACGCCAGAGCGACCGGCGTATCCGACAGCAGTCGACGGATCGCGGCGACGGCGATCACAATGGCCGAGAACAGGATGAAGAGGCTCTGTCCCAAGGCGGCCAGATCTTCGGCGGAGGTATGGCCAAAAGCGTGATCTTCGTCGGCGGGTTTGGCCGCATAGGCAATCGCCGCGAGGCCGCCAAGTGACATCAGCAGATCAAGTCCGCTGTCCGCGAGGGTGGCGGCAATCGACAACGAACCGGTCGCCGCGAGAGCCCATAGCTTGGCCAGCACCAGCACAAGGGCCACCGAAACGGACAACACGCCCGCCGAAAGGTTCAATCTGGTGTCTGTGTCTTGGGTCATGCCCGCGTGCTAACGGCAAGCGGGCGAAGCGGCAAGTCTGCTCAGTCGCGGATCTCGTCGGACGCGACGCCCCAGAGAGCACTCTTGAGAGCCCAGCCGCGATAGCCTCCGGCCGAGATTCGGCACCAGTCGGGATTGCATTCACCCAATCGGGCTATCACGCCGGCCTCCAATTGCGCGGCTTCGGGCGCGGTCTCCGAGGGGCGCACGCGGATCGGCAGCAGGTTGTCGTCCACGATCACGGTGCGCGTGCCGGAGAGCAGGGCATAGTGCACCCATCCGCCCAAACCTTCACGGTCCACGACCCGTCGCCAGTGGCCATATTCTGCGATCACCTGCAATGGCATGTCACGGCGCAGAAAGACCCAATCAATTCGATGTGACAGCGAGGGTCCGCGGCGCACATTGCCCTCATCGGTCTTGAGCGAGACAAAGCGGGGCAGGGGCAGGTTCGTCTCGGGGCCGACGGACGGATCGGGCTCTGCGCTGGCCTGTTCCGAAACGTCGGTCGGAGCGGGGGGCTCGATCGGTGTATTGGACACCTCTGTCAGGTCGGCATTGGTCGAGGGCTCGTCGAGGATGTCTTCGTCCGGCAATACAAGACTGACGGGCCGCGCTTCGGGCCGGATTTGCTGCGCCGGCACCGCTGTTGCCAAAGCCAAAAGGGCCAAAGTCACGACGGCCCGCATTCCTTTGCTTGGTATCACCTTGAAACTGCCCTTTATCTACCCCAAGCCCGCGCAGGTTCTTGTGCCTCGCGTCGCTTGCAGGCAACTTGCCAGTAACGCAGCGCGTTGGAAAGTCAGGGAGTGAACCGAATGCCAGGGAAACAGCTAAGTGTTGTCGTGACGCGACGGTTGCCAGAAGCGGTCGAAACGCGGATGACAGAGCTCTTCAACGTCACCTTGCGTGAGGGTGATAAACCGCTGACACGAACCGAACTGGCAGAGGCGATGCAAGGGGCCGACGTGCTCGTCCCGACGATCACCGATCCGATCGACGCCGCACTGCTCGCACAGGCCGGCGACAAGCTGAAGCTGATCGCCAATTTCGGTGCCGGTATCGACCATATCGATGTGGCAACGGCGCGGCAGCGGGGGATTCTTGTATCCAACACCCCCGGCGTCGTGACCGAAGACACCGCCGATATGACCATGGCACTGATCCTTTCTGTCAGCCGGCGTATCCCCGAAGGACTGGCGCTGATGCAGGCCGGCAACTGGGAAGGCTGGGCGCCGACCGCGATGCTCGGCGGGCGGATCGGCGGGCGGCGGCTCGGGATCCTCGGGATGGGGCGAATTGGTCAGGCCGTGGCGCGGCGGGCCAAAGCGTTCGGGATGCAGATCCACTACCACAACCGCAAACGGCTCCGTCCCGAGATCGAAGACGAGCTTGAAGCGACCTATTGGGAAAGCCTCGACCAGATGGTCGCTCGGATCGACGTGCTGTCTATCAACTGCCCGCACACGCCTTCGACCTTCCACCTGATGAACGCGCGGCGGCTCAAGCTGCTCAAACCGAGCGCCGTGATCGTGAACACCTCGCGGGGCGAAGTGATCGACGAGAATGCGCTGACCCGGATGCTGCGGGCAGGCGAAATAGCCGGGGCCGGGCTCGACGTCTATCAGCGTGGCGGTGAGATCAATCCGCGATTGCGGGAACTGCCCAACTGCGTGCTCCTGCCGCATATGGGATCGGCGACGCACGAATGCCGGATGGAGATGGGCGAAAAAGTCATCATCAATATCAAGACCTTCGACGACGGGCACCGTCCACCTGATCTGGTCGTGCCGGGGATGCTCTGACCCGTCTCAGGCGGCTCCGCGGATCAATATCCTTGCGCCAAGGCTGCTGAACGCTCACCCTTGCCAGACCCGAGGAGGAGCCAGACCATGACGATCTATTCCAGCAGCTATGCCCCGGTCGCGGTGCCTGACCTGTCGATTACGGATTTCGTGTTTCAGGGAACGCGAAAGCAGGCGGACACGGCGGTTCTGACCTGCGGTATGACCGGGCGAAGCCTCACCGGCGCGGCGTTCGAAGACAGTGTGCGCAGGCTTGCCGGTGGATTGACGGAACACGGGTTTGGCGCCGGTCATACCGTCGCGCTCATGGCGCCCAACATTCCGGAATTTGCCGTGGTGTTTCATGCCGTCGCCTTGGCCGGGGGGACGATCACCACAATCAACCCCACCTACACCGCCGACGAGGTTCGCCACCAGCTCAAGGATTCCGGGGCTGAATTGCTCATCACAATCCCCGATTTCCTGCCCGTTGCGCGGGCCGGGATCACCGGCACATCGGTGTCCGAAATCGCGGCCATCGGTGGTGCCGAAGGGGTGAAGGGGCTCGACGATCTCATGGGCGCTCCGCTGGACGCGCAGGCGGCTGTCGATCTGGATGCACATGTGGTGGTCTTGCCCTATTCCTCCGGGACGACCGGTCTGCCCAAAGGGGTGATGCTCAGCCACCGCAATCTGGTGGCCAATCTGGTGCAGGCAGCCGTGCTCATCCCGGTCGGGCAGGGCGAGACCTCGCTCGCGATGCTGCCCTATTTCCATATCTACGGAATGCAGGTCGTGATGAACCTCTATCTCGCGCGGTCCGCATCGGTGGTCACCATGGCGCGGTTCGATCTGGAGTCATTCCTGACCCTTGCCCAGAAATACAAGATGGAGCGCCTGTTCGTGGTGCCGCCGGTCATGATCGCGCTGGCGCGACATCCGCTTGTCGATACGGTTGATCTGTCATCCGTCAGGCTGATCATGTCGGCCGCGGCGCCGATGGGGGCGGACCTGTCAGAAGCGGTGCGGCAACGGCTTGGCTGCAACGTCATTCAGGGCTACGGCATGACCGAACTCAGCCCGGTCAGCCATGCCTGCCACCCGGGCGATAACAAGCCTGGGGCATCCGGCGTGCTCTTGCCGATGACAGAGGCGCGACTGGTCGAATCCGAGACGGGCCAGGACGCGGCCCCCGGTGAGCCGGGCGAGCTATGGGTGCGCGGTCCGCAAGTCATGTTGGGCTATCTCAACAACGACAAAGCCACGCGCAGCACGATCGATGCCGACGGCTGGTTGCATACCGGCGACATCGCGAAAATCGACGAGAAAGGATACACCTACATCGTCGACCGGTTGAAAGAACTCATCAAATTCAAAGGTTTTCAGGTCGCACCCGCCGAAATCGAGGCGCTCCTTGTCGCTCATCCCGGCGTGGCGGACGTGGCCGTGGTCGGACAGCCCCACGATGATGCGGGCGAAGTCCCGGTCGCCTTCATCGTGCCCGCCACCGAGGGAGGCGTCGATCTGCCGACGCTTCAAGACTACCTCAAAGAGCACGTCGCCAGCTACAAACAGGTTCAGCGGATCATCGAGATCGACGCGATACCAAAAAGCGCTTCGGGCAAGATCCTGCGGCGGCTATTGCGGGACCGGCTACGCTAGGGTCCGGGGGGCCACGCCGTGTGGAGGGAGCCTCCGGCGATCTCGTCGGCCAACATCGGAATATAGCGATCCATCGAATGCTGAAGCCCCGGCAAATTGCGGCGGGCCAATATCTCGACCGACCCGATCCGGCGATAGCCATTGATCTGCAACGGGAACCGGCCGACGGGGTCGTCGTTGTAGACGACATTCAGCACCCATCCTTCATGGCTCAACGCGGTGCCGCCAAATCGGGGGTTGGGGGAGGCAAAGCACATCGTCGGCACGCCGTAGTGGCAGCCGAGTATTTGTGCCGACGCCGCGCCCAGTGAATGGCCGATGATATACTTCGGCCGGCGACCGTTCAGGAAATCATGGACGGCGCGCGCATGAACGGCAAAACCGCGGTGCCACTTGGCATTGCCGATACAGGTGCCGACTTCGTTCCAGCCGACCTGCTGACCGGCCACCAGCATGGTATTGAGGTTGAAGCGAATCCAGTCGGTCCAATGATTTGTGCCGGGGATGATCAGCGTGTCGTCCGATAGAAGCCAGGCCTGAACACCGGCCCGGTCCAGCGCGGCCCTGATCGGAGGCAGGGCGCCGGCGCCAAGATAGCTGGCGCGGGCAAGGGCTGCCGCAGTCATGGTCTGCATCTGGCGCATCGGCTTGCTCCGTGTAAATGGGGCAAGCGTGAGGGTTGACGTAGCGTCCGTCCAGTCCGGGTTTCCAGACCTTAGCGGTAGACTTCGTCCTCCGTCGGGAAGGCGCGGGATTTGACGTCCTCGGCATAACGGCGCACCGAATCCTCGATAGCCGGTCCCAAGTCACCGTAAACCTTGACGAATTTCGGGGTCCACGGGTTCAGGCCGAGCATGTCTTCCAACACAAGTATCTGGCCGTCACACTCGACGCTGGCGCCAATTCCGATGGTGGGAATGCTGATCAGCTTGGTGATCTTGGCCGCCAGCGGCTCGACCATGCCTTCGAGGACGACGGCAAAGGCACCGGCCTCGTCGACTGCCTTTGCATCGTCGATATGGGCCTGCCATGTATCCTCGTCGCGGCCCTGCGTCTTGAAACCGCCCATCACATGGCTCGATTGCGGGGTCAGACCGGTGTGAGCCATGACGGGTATGCCACGCTCGACCAGAAAATGGATGGTCTCGGCCATACGGGCACCGCCCTCGAGCTTGACCGCGCCACAGCCGGTTTCCTTCATGATCTTGGCGGCGTTGCGAAACGCGATTTGCGGGCTCTCTTCATAAGTGCCGAACGGCATATCAACGACGATCAGCGCCTTTTTGGTGCCGCGAACCACGGCTTTTCCATGCATGATCATCAGGTCCAGCGGAACCCCGACCGTGCTGTCCATGCCATGCATCACCATGCCGAGGCTATCGCCGACCAAGATGAAGTCAGCATAGCGATCCACGATGCCGGCGGTATGCGCATGATAGGAGGTGAGGGAGACGATCGGCTCCCCGCCTTTTCGTTTTGCGATCTGCGGCACCGTGTTGCGGCGGATATTCTCGGTCTGAGTTGACATTTTTCAACCTTTCGGGGGAGTAAGCTCAATCTGGTCGATCAGCAGGACGTCGCCGAACTGAGCCGAGATCATGATGCCGATTGGCGCGGTCACCGCACCGGTGACCGGTGCGAAGGTGGCCGCATCGACGATGTCGAGGCCGGTCAACGTCGCGCGAGGCTCATCGCTGACGGTGTCGCGGATATGCCCCGCGATCCCTTCGACCGACGCGCCGCGAAACAGCAGGGTCTCGGCCTCCTTCAAGGCGCGAAACAGCACGGGGGCGGCCTCGCGGTCGTCGGCCGTGAGGCGAACGTTGCGCGACGACATCGCCAGCCCGTCAGCTTCGCGGACGGTGGCGACCCCGTGGATGCGCAGAGGCATATGCAGGTCCGTGACCATCCGACGGATAACTGCCAATTGCTGGTAGTCCTTCTCGCCGAAATAGGCGGCGTCGGGGCCAATGATGTTGAACAGCTTTGTCACCACGGTGGCCACACCGCGGAAATGGCCGGGGCGGACGAGCCCGTGATAGCTGTTGGCGAGCTCGGTGGTTTCGACGATCGTCTGGTCGCCGGGCGGATAGATCTCGGACGCTTCCGGCATCAGCACAACGTCGACACCCGCCTCCTCGAGCATCTCGAGATCGCGAGCCTCCGTCCGCGGGTATTTGGCAAGGTCTTCCTGATTGCCGAACTGCGTCGGATTCACGAAAATCGTCGCGACGACCCGGTCATGGACGCCGCGCGCCTCGGCGACCAGCTGCATATGCCCGGCATGAAGCGCACCCATGGTGGTCACGAGGCCGATGCTGTCACCAGCGGCGCGAAAGCCGGCCATGGACGCACGAATGTCGCTGACGGTTCGGCAGATATGCATGAGCCCCCCTTGATCCGCCAAAGGCATAGCCGCAGACGAAGAGGCACGCAACTCTGAGCGCGGAGCGAGCGACAGAACGACCCTCCGGGGGGAGTTTTTGCGCCAAGATGAAGTTCACCGTGGCGCCAAGGTCGGAAACGGTGCGCGGTTGGTCGGATGGGATTGGCGCAATCCATGAGATTGCGACAGATTGCAGCCAGGCTACCTTAGGAGAATCGTCCCATGCAAACCCATGTCAAAGCGCTTGTTGTCGGGGGCGGCGCTGTCGGGACGTCGATTGCGTATCATCTGGCGAAGGCCGGTTGGTCGGATGTCGTGCTCTTGGAGCGTGACGAGTTGACGTCCGGCTCGACGTGGCATGCCGCCGGTCTCCTGCCGTTGTTCAATATGTCGTTCGCGACGACGCATATCCACAAATACTCGGTCGATTTCTATAAATCGCTGGAAGCGGAAACCGGCCTGAATGCCGGGTTTGCCGTCGTGGGCAACCTGCGCATGGCGCAGACCAAGGCCCGGATGGACGAGTATATGCTCTATGCGACCACGGCCGAGACCTGCGACGTGCCGTTTGAATGGATGACCCCGGCTCAGATCAAGGACCGCTGGCCCCTGGTGCGCACCGAGGATCTGGAGGGCGCGATCTTCCATCCGACGGACGGATACATCAACCCCGCCGATGTGACGATGGCGATGGCCAAGGGGGCCCGGCAACGCGGCGTGACGATCGAGCGCCGCTGGCAGGCCGATGCCTATGAGTGGCAGGGCGATCACTGGGCTGTGACGCTGACGAAAATGGTCGAGAAGGGCGGCAACCTCGTGCCTTCCGAGGAGCAGATCGTCGTCCATGCCGAGCATGTGGTCACCGCGACGGGTAATCATGCGCAGCGGACGGCCCGTCTACTTGGCATCAAGACCCCGGCGATCCCGGTGGAACATCAGTTCATCGTGACAGAGCCCGATCCGATGCTGGTCGACTGGCGCAAGACCAACGAGCAGCACCCGGTGCTCCGCGATGCCGATGCCAAATGGTATGTCCGTGAGGAACGCGGCGGCTGGATCCTCGGCCCCTATGAGCGTGGAGCACCTGCCCGCTTCGAATACGGGGTCCCCGACAGCTTCCGCGCCGATCTGTTCCCGCTCGATCTCGACCGGATCGAAGAGGAATACATGTCGATGATCCACCGGATCCCGTCGTCGGAGACCGTCGGCCTCAAAGACGACTTCAACGGCCCGATCTGCTACACGCCCGACGGCAATCCGCTGGTCGGGCCCGCGCCGGGCCTGCGCAATATGTGGCTGGCCGAAGGTTTCTCATTTGGGATTACGGCCGCGGGCGGCACCGGATATTACCTTGCCCAGATGATGGTCGAGGGCGAGGCCGAGATCGACATGGCCAGCCTCGATCCCAAGCGCTACGGCTCGTGGATGACGACCGAATACGCCGCTCGCAAGAACGAAGAGGCCTATGAGCATGTCTTCATCCTGCACCACCCGGACGAAGAACGGCCCGCCTGTCGTCCGCTGCGCACCTCTCCGGCCTATGATCGGCAGGCTGCGCGTGGAGCGCAATTTGGTCAGGTGAATGGCTGGGATCGCCCGAACTACTACGCTCCGGTTGGATTCAACGACCACGACAGCCGGTCATTCCGGCGCGGCGGCTGGTGGCAATATGCGGTGGAAGAGGCCAAAGCGATCCGCGAAGGGGTCGGGTTGATCGACGCGACCGCCTTTACCAAGCACCGGGTCAGCGGCCCGGGCGCGACCGCGTTCCTCGATTGGTTCACCACCAACAAGCTGCCCAAGATTGGCCGGATCAATCTGACCTATGCGTTGACCGCCGCAGGCACGACGCGGACGGAATACACCATCGTTCGGCTGGCCGAGGATGAGTATTACCTCGTCAGTGCAGGGGCGTGGACCGCTTATGACCAAGATTACCTGTTCAAGGCGATCGCGGACAAGGAGCCGGAATTCGGCCGGATCAACGTCGAGGACGTGACAACCAAGTGGGGCGTCTTTGCCATCGCCGGTCCGAAATCACGCGAGGTCCTGAAGTCGGTGATCAAGGACGCCGACCCGGAGACCGCGCTATCCAACAAGCGGTTTCCATGGCTGAGCGCACGGCAGATCGAACTGGGCATGTGCCCGGTCAATGCCATCCGCGTGGCCTATACCGGAGAGCTCGGCTGGGAGTTGCATCATCCGATGGAGATGCAGAACTATCTGTTCGATCTCTTGGAGAAGGCAGGCGAGCCGCACGGGATGAAGCTGGTCGGCGCGCGGGCGCAAAACTGGCTCCGGCAGGAGAAATCCTATCGCGCCTTTGGCACCGAACTCGGCCGTGATGCGACGCCGCTCGAAGCGGATTTGCCTCGATTTGTCGATCTCAGCAAGGATTTCCACGGCAAGGAGGCGATGCAGGCCATCGGCGTCCGCTCGACCTGCGTCACTCTGCTGATCGACGGTCCCGAGGGGGCCGACCCATGGGGGCGCGAGGCGCTCTATGCGGGCGACAGCCGGGTGGGGCGTCTGACGTCCGGCGGCTATTCCGTTGCGTTCGGGAAGAGCATCGGCATGGGCTATGTCCGCCCTGATCTGGCCGCAGTCGGGACCAAACTCAAAGTGCGCATGTTCAAGGAGCTGTGGGACGCGGAAGTCGTCGAAGACAGCCCCTACGATCCGGCAAACGCGAGAATCAGGATCGACGGCTAGCGCCTGAGCCGCCGCGACACCTTGCTGGCGCGGCGGCGCATACAGACGATCAGCGCCCCGATAGGGCCCTGCAGGAACGGCAGGTCGATCGCCAGCAACAACAGGCCCACCGGCAGCATCCAGAGATTCAACACGGGCAGGATGGCCAGCATCCCTCCGAAGATCAGCAAGATTGCCAATGGCAATCGAACAAACCGCCCGCGTCCGGTCCGGATCGAGCGGAGCGCGCCGCGAAATGCCGGGAACTGCCGCTCCAGAACGGTGAACTGCCGGTCAAATCTGGATGGTTTGGCTTGGCTTGTCATTATGACGCGGATTTATGCGGCTTCGCCTAAAGTTTCAACACGCGCTATTGTCGCCGCTGCGCAAGCCACGCGGCCCATGATGCCTCGGACCCGGCAAAGACGTTCAGATCGACGCGGCCCGCGATACCGGGAACCAGCCCCGTGCCGGAGTATTGCCAAAAGCTCCAGCGTGCCGGGCCATAGGTTTCCGACGGGTGACCCGCGGTGGAGCGCAGCCAGAATTCCTCGCCCTGCAAGTCGTTCAGATCGTTGTCTTTCCAGAAGTTTACGGTGGTATAGATCACCGGACGCTGGCCATAGTGGCGACCGAGGATATCGAGAAACGTCCGCATCTCGGCCCGCACCGTCGAGGGGGGCGGGCGACGGGTGCACGTCGGGGAATGAGCGTTCCACTCCACGTCGAGGATCGGCGGCAAATGCCCCGGTTCGCGTGGCACATTTGCAATGAACCAACGGGCCTGCACCTCCGCCGGAGTGCACCAGTAGAAGAAATGATAGGCCGCATGTGGGACGCCGGCGGCCGCTGCCGACTGACGGTGCCGCTCGAATGCCGGATCGAGGATATCGCCGCCTTCGGTTGCCTTGATAAAGGCAAAGTTGACGCCGTTGCGGCGGGCGGTCGGCCAATCGACCTGCGATTGCCACCGCGACAGGTCAATACCGTGAACCGGATAGGACTCTGGTCTGCGGCCGGTCCAGTCATATGGATCGGCGTCGCCGAAATTGGCGTCAAAGACGGTAACGGGCGCAACCTCGCGGGCCTGTGCAAGCTCTGAAGGCGGGGCCTGCCGCGAACAAGCGGCAAGGAGCAACACCGTGAAAAGGACGACAATGCGCATGGGAAACCGATCTGAATACGAGACGGCCACATTGCCAGCAGCCGGTCTGCCTGTCATCCCGACAAGGCCGTGATGGCGCGGCTACTGGCGGAAACGCGCCGGTGACAATCGGGCGACCATCTCGGCATCCAGTGTCGTCTGCTCACCTGCCACCAGCTCTGCGATCAACTGGCTCGCTGCCGGGGCGGTCTGGAACCCATAGCCGCCTTGTCCGGCGCTCCAGACAAAGCCCGGATCGTCGACCGAGCGGCCAAGTACCAACTGCCGGTCAGGGGAAAAGGTGCGAAGACCGGCCCATGAGGTCAGCAACCGGGTCACGGGTTCGGTCACATGCGCCTCGTATCGCGCAAGGCCCTCGGCCAGCACCATATCGTCCGCCCAGGCGTCCATCGGCTCGCTGGGGTCCTCTTCGGCGGGCGAAACGATCAAGGCCCCGGCGTCCGGCTTGGCGTACCAGTCTTCGCCGGGGCCAAAGAGCATTGGCCAGCGGGCGACGTCATGTCCGCCGGGGGCGGGGATGCGCGCCATCGAGCGTCGCAGCGGTGTCACGCCGAGCGGCGTGATCCCGGCCAGCCTCGCGATCTGATCGACCCATGCGCCCGCGGCATTGACCAAGGTCTTGGCCTCATAGCTCGCCTCTCCGCAGCGCACCTGCCACCCGTGCGGCCTGCGTTCGATCGCGGTGACCTCGGATTTAGGAACCACCGCGCCTCCGTTCGAGCGGATTTCGGCGGCGAAGTTCTGGATCAGACGGTCGGTATCGATATCCCAAGCCTCGGTATCCAGCGCAGCACGGGTCACGGCATCGTTCAGGATCGGGATATGCCCGCGGGCCTCGGCCACCGAGATCTCAGGCAGCTTCATGACGGCACAATCAGTGTCGAACGCCTCGTCGGTCTGCGCCGTTCCGATCAGCATCAGCCCGCGCTGGCTCAGGACGCCCCCATTGGCCGTTTGGTGATAGGCCTTGGACGCCATGTTCAGCGCGATGGTGCTAGGCTTGCCGTAATTTTCTTCGAACAGGGCCGCCGACCGGCCCGAGGCGTGATAGCCAAGCGCCGATTCCCGCTCCAGCAAGGTCACCTTGCCCAGATGAGACAGCCGCGCACCGGCCGAGACGCCGGCAATGCCGCCGCCAATGACCAGAAAGTCGATCATGCTTCTTCGATCCTGTCCGTTGCAGGTGGCGGGCTGGGGTAGAGTGCCGACAGCGCGGCATATTGCTCGGCAGTCAGCACCATATCCATGGCCGCCAATGACGGCTCCAGCTGCTCAACGGAACGGGCCGACAAGATTGGATGCGGCTTGCCGGGGTGGGCCGCCACCCAAGCCACGGCGAGGGTGGCGGGGTTTACGCCCCATTCAGCCGCCAAAGCCGTCAGGCCCTCCGCGGCGGCATGCATCTCGGGCACGCCATAGCGGGCCGCATAACGATCGTCGGTGCTCAGCCTGCCACTCCCGCCGGCTGCGTATTTGCCAGTCAGCAGACCACCGCCCAGCGGCGAATAGGGCACGACGGCAATGTCCTGATCCATCGCCATCGGCAACAGCTCGACCTCTGTCTGCCGTTTGACGAGGTTGTACATCGGCTGCACCGCGTCGATCCTCGTGCCAAGGGCCTTGCACGCCGCTTGCGCCTTCATCACCTGCCACGCCGCATAGTTCGAGACACCGATATGGCGGATCGCGCCGCTGGCCTGCAGTTCGGCCATGGTCTCGAACGTCTCCTCCACCGGCGTTTCCGGATCCCATCGGTGCAGATACAGCAAATCATAGCTGTCGAGGCCGGATTGGCGGCGGCAACGGTCCCACTGATCCAGGATATTTGCGCGCCCGGCGCCGCCCATATAGGCGACCTTGGTGGCCAGAAAGAGGTCGGCCCGGTCCGGCCCCGCAAACTGTCCAAGCAAGGTCTCGGAGGCGCCGTCGGTATAGCCGACGGCCGTGTCGAAATGGGTGATGCCCGCGGCGCGGCAGCGATCATACAAGGCGCGGGATGCGGCGGGCGTGGCGGTGCCTCCCCATTGCATCGTGCCAAAGGCATAATGTGAGGCGGGCGCACCGGAGGCGAGGGTCAGTCGGGTCATATGCGATTGGTGCCACGACGCGTCGTGCGGGGAAAGCCCGCAGACGACAGATCCTTGCCGAAGCCGCACAAAATTGGTCGCAGACGGCCACGACCTGTGTCATTGTAAGCCAAACGCGCACGAAAGGACGACACGTACATGTCAAAGTCTACCATCAGCGAAGAGCTGACGATCACCGGCGACATCACCGGCACCGGGACAATCGAGGTTCAGGGAACGGTCAAAGGCGATATCAAATCACAGTCGGTCGACATCCTGACCGGCGGTCGGGTCGAGGGCAACATCAGCTCCGACACAGCCCATGTGCGAGGGCACCTCAAAGGTTCGCTGACGGCCAAGTCGGTTGACCTCTACGCCCACGCCAACGTCGATGCCGACGTGACCGCAGGCGAAATGTCCTCTGAAAAGGGCGCGCGGGTGACTGGCAAGGTCGATATCGGCGGCGCGGCAAAAGCCTGACCGTTCACCATCGCTGCAAAGTAGAAAAACCCGCCTTTCCGGCGGGTTTTCCTTTTGGCAGCCAGGACGCGGCTGAGCCCCGGCTAGGACGGGATGCAGGGGAACATATAGACCGACATGGTCGCCCTGCGCTGAAACCTGAGCTGTTCAAGCGCCACGGGCTGCCCGTCTCGCAGGATCGCTCCTGCTTCGAACACGATGCGTGCCGCGTCGTCGACGCCGGTGCCGGCGGGAAACTGCAGGCTAAAGATTTGGCCAGTGCCGCTGCTCTTCACCCGCTGTTCCGAATCGGAGAACTCCGCCACCGGGTAGGATCGTCCGGCTTCCTCCAGCCGGATCAGCGCGGGGTTCACCGCGAAACCCTCGGATGGGACGTCGCCAGAGAGCTCCACCAAAGTGAGCGTCAAACCCGCCGAGGTGCTCGCATTCGCATCGGTCCGGTCGTCCGGGGCGAAAAACGATGCGATGACGCGGACAGTGCCGATATCGCGGTAGCCTTGGCTCGTGGTGCCGGAATCGTAACCACAGACGTTGAAATCCCCCGTGTCGGTCGCGATCAGATCCGCCGGGTTGGGTAAAAAGCGCGTTCCCTGTGGAATAGGGATGGGGACACAAGCCGAGAGAGCCAGGGCCCCGGCAATGGCAAGAGGCAAAGCTGGTCGGATCGCGGCCGAGGCCGCGCGGCGGAGAGCGTAAAATGTCATGGATTAATCCAATATGAGGTCACACGGGCCAGTTCAGCTCTGGACACATGTGGTTGCGAAAACCGATGAACGACTTGAAAATGCAAAGCGTATCAAAAGGCTAAGGCAGGGGCGGTCGCGTCGCAACGGGCCCGAAGTATGGAAAAGCCCACCTTTCGGCGGGCTTTTCGTAGCGTCACATCGGTCAAACCGAAAAGGGGGTCAGGACGGAATGTCGCCCAGCATCCCTTCGAGGTAGAAGTCCATCTGGACCAGTTGCAGATCAGTGGCGACCTCGCCCTCGGCAAGGAACGGCGTGCCGTCCTGCTTGTTGATCGGTCCGGTAAAGGGATGGTACTCGCCGGCCGTGATGGCGGCGATCATGGCCTCGGCCTCTGCCTTCACATCGGCAGGAACGGCATCGGTGATCTCGCCGATGACGACTTCGCCTTCGGCCATGCCACCCCAGCTGTGACCACTCTCCCAAGTGCCGTCGATGACGTCCTGCACCCGCTTGATGTAATAGGGGTTCCAGTTGTCGATGATCGAGGCAATGCGCGGAGACGGCTTGAACGCGGCCATGTCGGAGGCCTGACCGAACGTGAACACGTTGCCCGCTTCCGCTGCGGCCGCCTGCGGGGCGGTCGAATCGGTGTGCTGCAGGATCACGTCGACACCCTGTTCGATCATCGCCTTGGCAGCGTCGGCCTCTTTGGCTGGGTCAAACCACGTGTAGGCCCAGATCACGACCATCTCGACATCGGGGTTGACCTTCTTGGCGTGCAGGAAGGACGAGTTGATGCCCTGAATGACTTCCGGGATCGGGAAGGAGGCGATGTAGCCGATCTTGTTGGTCTTGGTCATCTTGCCCGCGATGTGGCCGATGACGGCACGGCCTTCATAGAAGCGGGCGTCATAGGTCGACACGTTCGGATGATCGCGGCGATAGCCGGTCGCATGCTCGAACTTCACGTCCGGGAATTTGCCCGCGACGGTGTTGGTCGCGTCCATGTAACCGAACGATGTGGTAAAGATCAGATCGGCGCCGGACAGAACCATCTGAGTGATGGCACGCTCGGCATCCGCCGACTCCGGTACGTTTTCCTGATAGATCGTCTCGACGGCATCGCCGAAATGCTCTTCGACGGCCAGACGGCCCTGATCGTGCTGATATGTCCAGCCGCCATCGCCCACTGGCCCGATATAGATAAAGCCGACCTTGAGCGGCTCATGGCCTTCGGCCCGAACGGGCATTCCCATAGCGGCAGCCACAGCAGCAGAGGCACCGGTGGCAAGCAGAGTTCTTCTTTTCACTTAACGTTCTCCCGTTGAAGGGGGCCGAGACCCCCGAAGTTGCGTCCCTTAGCGGGCTGCATGAAATGATTGGCCCAATGACCCCGGCGCAGCGGAACCGCGCCCCTTCCGAGCGGACAAGGCCACGAGCGCCACGATGGTGACAATATACGGAGACATGGACAAGACCTCGACAGGAATCTGCACCCGGGCTGCCTGCAGGTTAAGCTGCAAAACGGTGATGCCGCCGAAAAGAAAGGCACCGACGACAAGCCGGCCCGGACGCCACGAGGCAAAGACGACGATGGCCAGCGCGATCCAACCGGCGCCGGCGGTGACGCCCTCGGTCCACTGCGGCACCCGCACGAGGCTCAGGTAGGCTCCGCCGAGGCCCGCACAGGCGCCGCCAAAGGCGATGGCCGCCATCCTCACCCTTGTGACATGATAGCCCAGCGCATGGGCCGCCTCGTGGTTCTCGCCCACCGCGCGCAGCACCAGTCCGCCGCGCGAATGGCGCAAGAACCACCAGACCGCCGCCACGATGGCGAGGCCCAGATATACGATGATGTCATGGCGAAACAGGATCGGGCCGAGCCAGGGCAAATCGCTCAGCACCGGGATATCGAGCTTTGGCACCGAAGGCGCGCGAACACCCACGTAGCCTTGGCCCAGCAGAGACGCCAGGCCGATCCCGAACAGGGTCAGGGCGAGGCCGGTCGCCACCTGGTTCGACAGCAGATATTGGGTCAGCACCCCAAACAAGAGCGACAGCGCCGCCCCGCCCAGCGCCGCGCCCACAAAACCGAGCATCGGCGATCCGGTCGCCACGGCCGTGATGAAGCCGCAGATCGCTCCGGTGATCATCATCCCCTCGACGCCGAGGTTCAGAACTCCCGCCCGCTCGACGACCAATTCGCCGATCGCGGCCAGCAGGATCGGGGTGGCGGCAACCATCAGAGCAGCCAACAGCAAGACGGGTGAAATCGCGCTCAGGTCCATGTCGAGCCTCGCAGACTATCGGTCATCATCATGCCACCTCCCGGCCCGACCAGCGCAGGCTATAATTCGTCAACACATCCACAGCTAGCAGGAAGAACAACAACATGCCCTGAAACAACTGGATCGCAGCCACCGGCAGGCCCAAGGTCAGCTGGGCCACCTCGCCGCCGATATAGGTCAGCGCCATCAACAATCCGGCCAGCAGAATGCCCACTGGATGAAGGCGGCCCAAGAACGCCACGATGATCGCGGTAAAGCCATAGCCGACATTGAAATCAATCGAGATGCGGCCCGCAGGACCGGCCACCTCAAACATGCCGGCCAATCCGGCCAACGCGCCTGCAATGCCCATGCAGATCAGAACCAGCCGCCCCGGGTTCACCCCGGAAAACGCCGCCGCCCTCGGGGCTTGCCCGGCCAGACGTATCTGAAACCCAAGGATATGGCGCGACAGCAGGATATACCCGAAAATCACCGCGATCAGCGCAGCGACGACGCCCCAGTGCATGCCGGTTCCGGGGATCAGGTCCAGATTGGCCGCAGAGGGATATTGCGACAGGTTGCGCGATCCCGGAAAACCCATGCCGTCTGGATTGCGCAGCGGGCCAAGCGCGGCATAGGCCAGAATGTTCTCCGCGACATAAACCAGCATCAGCGACACGAGGATCTCGTTGGTGCCGAACTTCACGCGCAACACCGCAGGGATCATCGCCCACAAAGTGCCGCCCACAGCGCCGGCAATCACCATGGCCGGAAAAATCAGAACGCTCTCGGCGGGATAGGCCGCAAGACCGACAGAGGCGGCAAAGACGGCACCGATGATATACTGCCCCTCCGCCCCGATATTCCAGATGCCCGCGCGAAAGCCCATCGCGAGCCCCGTGGCGATCAGGATCAACGGCCCGGCTTTGACCAACAACTGCGGACGGGAATAGCTGGAAAACTCGCCGAACAGCGGATCGTAAAAGATCGTCCGAATGGCCAGCACCGGATCCTTGCCCAGCAGAGCAAACATCAAACCGCCAAAGATCATAGTGGCGACAACGGCCAGCACCGGGGTGGCCCAAGTCCACACCTTGCTCGGTTGTGGTCGCTTTTCCAGACGGATCATGGCGCGGCCTCCGGCTTCATCTTGGTCAGAAAACTCACGGCGTTACGCATCCACATGGGCCACCTCCATATCATGCGCACCGCCCAGCATCAGGCCGATCTCTTCCACCGTCAGCCCTTGCGCGGGGCGAGGCGGCGACAGGCGGCCGCCGTTCAGCGCGGCAAACCGGTCCGAGATCTCCATCAACTCGTCGAGATCCTGACTGACGACGATGACCGCAGCACCGGCTTCGGCCAGATCCAAGAGGGCCTGCCGGATGAATGCCGCCGCCGAGGCGTCCACACCCCATGTTGGTTGATTGACCACAAGCACCTCAGGGCGCTGCATGATCTCGCGGCCGATGACGAACTTCTGCAAATTGCCGCCCGACAGCGACCGGGCGGTGCTGCCGGGGCCGGGGGTGCGCACGTCAAACTTGGCAATGACGCTCTCGGCAAAGGTGCGGGCCTTGGCCCAGCGTAGAAATCCGCGGTCACTGAGATCTTCGCGGACCACTCCGGTCAGGACCGCATTCTCGGTCAGGCTCATATCGGGGGCAGCAGCATGACCCATCCGTTCTTCGGGTGCGGCCAGCAGGCCCCGCGACCGACGGGCATTCGGGGGGAGGTGTCCGATGGGCTGGCCCTTCAGCCGAACCATCTCCGAGCCGACCCTCATCTCGCCCGACAGCGCCAGCAGCAATTCGTCCTGCCCGTTGCCGGCAACGCCGCCAATGCCCAGAACCTCGCCTTTGCGGACCTCGACGGTGATGTCACACAACGCCGTGCCAAATTGGCGAGGGGGCGGCGCTGTCAAGCCCGTCAGCGCCAGCACAACCTCTCCGGCAACCGCAGCCTCTCGGCTTGGCACTTGCAAAACCGTGCCCACCATCATTTCGGCCATATCGCGGGCCGAGGTTTCGCGGGGGTCACAGGTGCCCACCACCTTGCCCAGCCGCAGGATCGTGGCGTGCTGGCACAGAGCACGGATCTCTTCGAGCTTGTGACTGATGTAGAGGATCGCCGTGCCTTCGGCCTGCAATTTGCGCAGGGTCGCAAACAGGATGTCGACTTCCTGCGGGGTCAGCACACTGGTCGGCTCATCCATGATCAACAGCTTGGGGTCTTGCAGCAGGCACCGGATGATCTCGACCCTCTGGCGCTCACCTGCGGACAGATCGCCCACCACTCGCGACGGGTCCAGCGGCAGGCCATAGCGCTCTGACACGTCGCGGATACGCGCGGCAAGATCGCGCATTGGGGGAGGGTTCTCCATGCCCAGCGCGATGTTCTCGGCCACGTCCAGCGCGTCGAACAGCGAGAAATGCTGAAACACCATCGCCACCCCGGCCGCGCGGGCGGCGCGCGGCTCGGACGGGGCAAAGGCGGCGCCGCGCAAGGTCATCTGGCCCGCGTCCGGCCGGACCAGACCGTAGATCGTCTTGACCAGCGTCGACTTGCCCGCGCCGTTCTCGCCCAACAGGGCATGAACCTCGCCGGGGCGGATATCAAAGCTGACGTCGCTGTTGGCGACGACACCGGGATAGGCCTTTGTCAGACCGCTGAGGCTCAGCAATACGTCAGTCATCCGGTCGCTTCCCTTTTGGCCCGAAGTCCCCCGCCCAGTAACGCCGCCGCAACGCTGACAGCAATGGCTTGAGGATGTTTACCCAAGGCGGGATCGCCGATCGGGCAGGCAATGCGCGAAATTTGGTCAATTGAATGGCCCATTGCGGCCAAACGGCTCCGGAACCGGGCCCACTTGGTGGCAGACCCGATCAGGCCCGCGCTGGCAAACCCGTGGCTCAGAAGGGCATGGCAGAGCGCCAGATCAATCGCGTGAGAATAGGTCAGGATCAGGTGATCCGCATCCCTAGGGGCGTGAGGCACCATCCTCGCCGGGTCTGCGGCGATCAACGGCGTCACGCCGTCCGGTAGCTCAGGCATTCGGTCCGGGCTGGTCTCGACGACGGTCACCGACCATTGCGGCAGCGGGGCCATCACCCCCGCGATGGCCCGGCCCACGTGGCCCGCACCCCATATCCACAAGGGGGCGGCTTCCGGCGCGACGAGCGCCTCCGCCCGTTCCCACAGCAGGGTCACCGACCCGCCGCAGCACTGGCCGAGATCGGGCCCGAGCGGCACCGTGCGCTCCATCCGGTCGCGGCCGTCGGTCATCATGGCGCGTGCGTCCTGCATGGCCTGCCATTCCAGCGCACCGCCGCCGATGGTGCCCTCGGTGCAATCGGGCCAGACCATCATCTGCGTGCCCGCCTCTCGGGGCACCGACCCGGCGGTGCGGGCCACAGAGATGCGGATGCCGCTCACCCGCGGGCCCGGTTGACGGCCGCGAGGATGTTCTCGGCCGTCGCCGGGGCCACCAGATCGGGATAGTGCGGGCCACAGGCCGAGGCCGCGTGGCTCAACGCCAGAAACGCCGAAATGCCAAGCATGAACGGCGGCTCGCCAACCGCCTTTGAGCGATAGACCGTCTCGGCGCGGTTCGGGGCATCCCAGAGCGCGACGTTGAACACGTCCGGGCGGTCGCTGCAGGCCGGGATCTTGTAGGTCGAAGGGGCATGGGTGCGCAGACGGCCCTTGCCATCCCAGACCAGCTCTTCGGTGGTCAGCCAGCCTGCGCCCTGCACATAGCCACCCTCGATCTGGCCGATATCCAGCGCCGGGTTCAGGCTCGACCCAGCATCATGGAGCAGATCGGCCCGCAGAATGCGGTTCTCTCCGGTCAAGGTATCAATCACCACCTCGGTGACAGCCGCGCCATAGGCGAAGTAAAAGAACGGGCGACCGCGACCCGCGATGCGATCCCAGTCGAGGCCGGGGGTCTTGTAGAACCCGGTCGCCGACAGGCTCACGCGCTGGGCGTAAACGGTTGCGGCGGCCTCGGCAAAGGTCATCTCATGGCCGGGCATCCGGACCATTCCGGCCTCGAACAGCACCTGATCCGGGCGGGCTTGATAGAGACCGGCCAGACAGTCCGCCATCCGGCCGCGGATCGTGTCACAGGCGGCCTGCGCGGCCATCCCGTTCAGATCGCTGCCAGAAGAGGCCGCCGTCGCCGAGGTATTCGGCACCTTGCCGGTATCGGTCGCCGTGATGCGCACCTGGGCGGGATCAATGCCGAACCGGCTCGCCGCGACCTGCGCGACCTTCTGAAACAGGCCCTGGCCCATCTCCGTGCCACCGTGGTTCAGGTGGACCGAGCCATCCTGATACACATGCACCAGAGCGCCGGCCTGATTGAGGTGGGTCAAGGTAAAGGAGATGCCGAACTTCACAGGCGAAAAGGCGATGCCACGCTTCAGGATCGAATTGGCGGCATTCCACTCGGCCACCTTGTTCACACGGTGGGCATAGTCGGACGAGACCAGCAAGGCATCCGTCATCTCGTGGAGCAAGAAGTCGGTGACTTCCATGCCGTAGGGCGTCGTGTTCTCGGCACCCATGCGGGACTTGGGGGAATGCGCGCCACCAAAGCGACGGGCGGAACCGGCCGTCCGCTCCGGCGTGGCACCGCGACTGGTCAGATCCTGATCGCTTGGGTCAACACCATCCAGCGAAGTCGTCGACGAGGCATTTGACGCCACAGGGGCAACCGCTTCCGCCGGGCGATAGTAATTCAGGCGTCTGATCTCCACCGGATCGCGGCCAAGACTGCGGGCCAGATGGTCCATGACGCGCTCCATTCCCAGCATCCCCTGCGGGCCACCAAAGCCGCGATAGGCGGTGGCCGACTGGGTATTGGTGCGCAAACGATGCGAGGTGATGCGGACGGCGGGGATCAGGTAGGCGTTCTCGGCATGGAGCATCGCCCGGTCGGCCACCGGCAAGGACAGGTCCATCGCCCAGCCGCAGCGGGTAAACTGTGTAAAATCAACGGCCAAGAGGCGACCGTCCGCGTCGTGTCCGACCTCATAGTCTATGCGGAAATCATGACGCTTGCCGGTGATCGTCATGTCGTCGTCACGGTCATAGCGCATCTTGGCAGGGCGGCCCGTGGCATGGGCCACGACAGATGTGGCAATGGCCAGCGCGTTGCCCTGGCTCTCCTTGCCGCCAAAGCCTCCGCCCATCCGACGGATTTCGCAGCGGACAGCGTGCATCGGCAGGTTCAGCGCCTCGGCCACCTTGTGCTGGATCTCGGTTGGGTGCTGGGTCGAGCTATGAACGACGATATCGCCGTTCTCCTGGGGCAGGGCGAGGCTGGCCTGACCTTCTAGATAGAAATGCTCTTGCCCACCGATTTCGATCGAGCCGCTCAGGCGGTGCGGGGCGGTGGCCATCTCGGCCGCGACATCGCCCTTGGTCCAGACGCGCGGGCCTTCCTCGAACCGACTGTCGGCGGCCAGCGCGGCCTCGATTGTCAGGATGGCAGGGGCTGCGTCATAGCTGATCTTGGCCAGACGGGCGGCTTGGCGGGCAGCAAGGTGGCTCGTCGCGGCAACGAGAAACACCGGCTGACCGAGGTAGTGGATGCTGCCATCGCTCAGGAGCGGTTCATCATGGTTCGACGGCGAACAATCGCAGGGGCCGGGCAGGTCGCTGGCGGCATAGACCGCCACGACGCCGGGGGCGGCACGAACAGGGTCGAGATCGAGCGAGGTGATCCGCCCCGCCGCGATCTCCGACAGGCCAAAGGCCAGATGCAGGCAATTGGCCGGGGTCGGAATGTCGTCGACATAACGGGCGGCCCCGGTGACATGCAGCGGCGCGGCGTCGTGGGGCAGAGGCTTTGAAACGGTCATGGCTGCACCGCCAGAACGCTGGTGGGCTGACCCGCAAGGTCGGCAAAATACCGGGACAACAGGTTTTGCGCCGTTCTCAGTCGATAGTCGGACGAGGCCCGCATATCGGTCATCGGGGAATAGTCCTGCGCAAAGGCAGGCAGTGCGGCCGCGATCGTCTCGGCCGACCACGGCTTGCCGATCAGCGCGGCCTCAACCGCACTGGCCCGCTTCGGTGTGCCCGCCATGCCACCAAAGGCGATGCGGGCGGCCGCAACGGTATCGCCCTCGATTTCCACGTTGAAACAGCCGCAAACGGCGGAAATGTCCTGATCGAAACGCTTGGAGAGCTTGTAGCAGCGCAGATTGGGCGCGGACGTGGGGATGCGAACGGCCTCCACGAATTCACCAGTGGCGCGGTCCTGCTTGCCATATTCGATGAAGAACGCTTCCAACGGCAGCTCCCGGCGGTCATCGCCACGGCGCAGGTGAAGCGTCGCCCCCATCGCGATCAGGGCAGGCGCGTTGTCGCCAATGGGCGAGCCGTTGGCAAGGCTACCGCCAAGGGTGGCGGCATTGCGGACCTGCACGGAGCCATATCGGCGGATCAATTCGGCATAGGACGGATGAAGCGGCAACATCGCGTCATACATCTCGGTCATGGTGACCGCTGCCCCGATGCGCAGGGCCTCACCATCGCGCTCAATGGCGCGCATGTCGGCGCAGCGGTTGAGAAAGACCACTTCGCCCAGATCGCGGAATTGCTTGGTCACCCAAAGTCCGACATCGGTGGCACCGGCGATCAGCGTCGCGTCAGGGTGGGCCAGATACCATTTCGCCAGATCGTCGCTGCTCGTGGGCATGTAGGGGGCGGCTTGACCTGTCGTAGCGTCAGCTGCTGCCGGTTCGGCCCCGGCCGAAGCAATCTGACGGCCATCGGCCAGCATCCACTCGGGCACAGGCTTTTGCGAGGCGGCCTCGGCGGCACGGACGATCGGGGCATATCCGGTGCAGCGGCACAGATTGCCCGCCAACTGATCGTCGAAATCCTGACGCCTGTTCAAATGCGCCGTCGCCATCGACACCACGAACCCCGGTGTGCAGAACCCGCACTGACTGCCGTGATGGGCGACCATCGCTTCCTGCACCGGGTGCAACGTCCCCTCCGGTCCGGCAATGCCCTCCACCGTGCGGACGGCCTTGCCCGCGAGTTGCGGCAAAAACAGAATGCAGGCGTTCAGCGCCTTGGAGCCGTCGGCGTCCGTCACCATGACCGTGCAGGCACCGCAATCGCCTTCGTTACAGCCTTCCTTGGTGCCGCAAAGGCCGCGCTCTTCGCGAAGCCAATCGAGCAGAGTGGTCGTGGCGCGCCCTTCGGCACGCACCGCTTGTCCATTCAGAACAAAGTCGATTCCCATCGTATGAAACCTGCCACCATACCGAAGTCATAGGGAAATCGCGCCATCGATGCGGCGTAGATGGCGCGCCCCTGTCTCTGATCGGTGATGAAAGCGGCACATAGCCCCGATGGCAAGGGGGTATGGCGATCAAAGTGTCGCGGCGAGCTCTCCCAATTGGGTGGTGACGGTGCCCCAACCATCGTAAAAGCCCATGCCTTCGTGGCTGCGGGCTGCCTCCGCCGTGGCATGGCGAACGGTCACATGATAGGTGCAGCCCGCGCCATCCGGTTCGATCACGATGTCCGCGCTGAAGGCGAAATCCGTCGGGCCGTCGCCAAGCTTGTTTGGGGCAAAGTCAGGGCCGAGCGCATTGGTCCAGACAATCCGCTTGCCCGGTTCGGCAACGAGGATACATCCAGGCGCACCTTCCATTCTGCCGTGATCGGGAACGACCATCACGATATGGAACTTCCCACCAGGGCGGGCGTCGATTTCGGCCACCGGCACCTCGACGGGCTTTGGCGCGAACCACTGCTTGAGCAGGTCGGGCTCCGTCCAGCAGCGCCAGACATTGGCGGGAGAGGCCGCAAGGGTGCGGGTGAAACTGAGGGTCAGATCGTCGGTCATGAGTTCGCCTTTGAGGTCAGGGTTGCAATGTGATTGTTCAGGTTGTCCAAGGCACTGTCCCAGCCCTGCGACAGACCGTCCAGGAATTCCGGCCCCGCAAACGACGAGGTCGCGACGGAAATCGTCAGAGTGGTGGCCTCTCCCGCGGGGGTCAGGACATAGGTGACAAAGCTGGTGAACTGGGGGGTGCCCGCGATCTCGACCGTCTCGGTGAACACGGCGCGGCCCGGGCGATCGAGTTGATACCACCTTGTGCCGACAGAGAAATCGGGCATCTCCTCGCTTTGGCTGCCGCTGTAATGGTGCGTCTCTAGGCCGCCGACGCGCAGGTCGGCGGTCTCGACCGTCGCGGTCATGTCAGCCATCGGGGCGTTCCACAGGCAGCGCTCGGACGGATCGGTCAGCGCCTGCCAAAGCCGGTCCTGGGGCAGCGGAAAGCTGCGGTGCATTTCGAATGTCGCGGTATCAGTTGTCATGCTGCTGGCCCTTTTCGGCAGAGTTGATGGATCGAGCGAGGGCGTCCAGTCGATCCAGACGACCCTCCCAGATTTGACGTTGGCGGCGGAGCCAATCCTCGGCCTCGGCCAGAGGTTGGGCTTCGATATGAACCGTGCGAACGCGGCCGACCTTTTCGGATCGGACCAAGCCGGCCGCTTCCAACACCTTCAGGTGTCGCAGGAATGTCGGCAACGCGATGTCGTGCGGAGCATGCAGATCCGAGACCGGCAGCGGGCCTCGGGTCAATCGCTCGATCACGGCACGGCGGGTCGGGTCAGAAATAGCCGCGAAAAAGGAATCTAAATGGTTAGTCATGCGGCTAAGTATCTACGGGCCGCGATTCGAGTCAAGATACTTAGTGATGTGGCTAACTATTTCCGGCGCAGCGGCCGCATCGGGGGCTGGCGAGGCACATCACCACAAGATACGGTGGCCGCATGAGCACTGATCCCCGATTCATTCACCTGCGTGTCCACTCCGAATATTCGCTCCTCGAAGGGGCGGTGCCGGTCAAGAAGCTGCCCGGTCTGGCGGCCGGGGCAGGGATGCCCGCCGTGGCGTTGACCGATACCAACAACATGTTCGCGGCCCTCGAATTCTCGGAGACCGCGTCCAAGGCGGGGGTGCAGCCGATCATCGGCTGCCAGCTGTCGCTCACCTATCTGGCCGCCGAACCGGGCAAGCGGCCGGAGCCGCGGGCAGCCATCGTGCTGCTGGCTCAGACCGAGCAGGGCTATCTCAATCTGATGAAGCTCAACTCCTGCGCCTATCTCGACGCGGGCGGAGAACTGCCGCAAGTGAGCCTCGACGAACTGGAGAAATACAACGCGGGCCTGATCTGTCTTTCAGGCGGCCCCGACGGCCCGGTCGGGCGGCTGCTGAAATCGGGGCAAATGCCCAAGGCGCAGGCGCTGATGACCCGGCTTGCCGGGATTTATCCCGACAGGCTCTATGTCGAACTGCAGCGGCACCCCGGCGAAGAAGGCGGCGACGAACCGACCGAGCAGGGCCATGTCGAGATGGCCTATGCCATGGACCTGCCCTTGGTCGCGACGAACAACGTCCACTTCCCGAAATCCGCGCTCTACGAGGCGCATGACGCGCTTCTATGCATCGCGGACGGGGCCTATGTCGATCAGCAGGAGCCGCGGCGCAGGCTCACGCCGCAGCACTATTTCAAGACCCCACAAGAAATGGCGACCCTGTTTGCCGATCTGCCCGAGGCGCTGGAAAACACCGTCGAGATCGCCAGGCGCTGCGCCTTCAAGGTCTACAAGCGGGCGCCGATTCTGCCGAAATTTGCCGATGACGAGGTCGCCGAACTGCGGCGTCAGGCACAGGAGGGGCTCAAGGCGCGTCTGGCCATCATCCCCCATGCCACATCGGTCGAAGAATATGAGAAACGGCTCGAATTCGAGCTGGGGATCATCGAAAAGATGGGGTTCCCCGGCTATTTCCTGATCGTGGCCGACTTTATCAAATGGGCCAAGGAACATGAGATCCCCGTGGGGCCGGGGCGGGGCTCCGGGGCCGGCTCGCTCGTGGCCTACGCTCTGCTGATCACCGACCTCGATCCCCTGCGATACAGCCTGCTGTTCGAGCGGTTCCTGAACCCCGAGCGGGTCTCCATGCCCGACTTCGATATCGACTTCTGCATGGACCGGCGAGAAGAGGTCATCCGCTACGTCCAAGAGAAATACGGGCGCGACAAAGTGGGGCAGATCATCACCTTCGGCGCGCTGCTGTCGAAGGCGGCCGTGCGCGACGTGGGCCGGGTTCTGCAAATGCCTTATGGGCAGGTCGACCGACTGTCCAAGATGATCCCCGTCGAGGGGGTCAAACCGGTCAGCATCGAAAAGGCGCTGGCCGACGAGCCGCGGCTGCGCGAAGAAGCCAAGAACGAAGAGGTCGTCAACCGGCTGCTCACTTACGCCCAGCAGGTCGAGGGATTGCTCCGCAACGCCTCCACCCACGCCGCCGGCGTGGTGATCGGTGATCGGCCGCTGGACGAGCTTGTGCCGCTCTACCAAGACCCGCGCTCCGACATGCCCGCCACCCAGTTCAACATGAAATGGGTCGAGCAGGCCGGCTTGGTGAAGTTCGACTTTCTGGGTCTGAAGACGCTCACCGTGATCCAGAATGCGGTCGACCTGATCCGGGCCTCCGGGCGGACGCTGAACACCCGGATCGACGGGACCGAGCTCTACACCCCGCCCGAGGGGTTCGAGTATGACATCGGCGCGATCCCGCTCGACGACGAAGCCTCCTACAAGCTCTACGCCTCCGCCAAGACCGTGGCCGTGTTTCAGGTGGAAAGCTCCGGCATGATGGACGCGCTCAAGCGGATGAAGCCGACCTGTATCGAGGATATCGTCGCCCTTGTGGCGCTCTACCGGCCCGGCCCGATGGAGAACATCCCGACTTATTGCGAGGTCAAGAACGGTCTGAAACCCCTTGAATCCATTCACCCTTCCATCGACTACATTCTGGAAGAGACGCAAGGGATCATCGTCTATCAGGAACAGGTGATGCAGATCGCGCAGGTCATGGCGGGCTACTCTCTCGGCGGCGCCGACCTGCTGCGCCGGGCCATGGGTAAGAAGATCGCCGAAGAGATGGCGAAAGAACGACCCAAGTTCGAAAAAGGCGCGATGGAGAACGGCGTCGACAAGAAGAAAGCCGCAGAAGTCTTTGATCTTCTTGAGAAATTCGCGAACTACGGCTTCAACAAATCGCACGCCGCAGCCTATGCGGTGGTCAGCTACCAGACCGCTTGGCTCAAGGCCAATCACCCGGTTGAATTCATGGCTGGCGTGATGAACTGTGATATCCACCTCACTGATAAACTTGGGATTTACTTCCAGGAGGTGCGCAAGGGTCTGGGCCTCGGTTGGACGCCACCCTGTGTCAACCGGTCCGAGGCGACCTTCACGGTGCACGAAGGCAAGCTGGTCTACGCGCTGGGCGCATTGAAGAACGTCGGCGTCGAGGCGATGCGGCTGATCACCTCCGGGCGCGGCGACAAACCCTTCGCCACGCTGTTCGACCTCGCCCGCCGAGTCGATCTCAAACGGGTCGGGAAACGGCCGCTCGAAATGCTGGCCCGGGCCGGCGGCTTCGACGTGCTCGACAGCAACCGGCGACGGGTCTTCGACAGTCTCGACGCGCTGGTCGGCTACTCGGCCGCGATCCACGAACAGAAGGCGTCCAATCAGGTGAGCCTCTTCGGTGAGGCGGGCGACGATCTGCCGGAACCACGGCTGACCAACCTGCCTGACTGGCAAGCGGCTGAACGGCTGGCAGAAGAGTTCAAGGCCGTCGGCTTTTATCTCTCCGGCCACCCGCTCGACGACTACATGATTCCCCTCAAGCGCAAGGACGTGCTCACGCTCGACGAGGTCACCGCAAAGGCCGAACGCGGGCCCTGCATCGCCAAGATGGCGGGCACCGTCGCCGGGCGGCAAGAGCGGAAATCCGCTCGCGGCAACCGGTTCGCCTTCGTGCAGCTATCGGACCCCACCGGGCAATACGAAGTGACCATGTTCTCCGACACGCTGGAGCTCGCGCGCGAGCATCTCGACACCGGGTCACAGGTGGTGCTCACGGTCGAAGCAACGATGGAATCCGATCAGCTCAAACTGCTCGGGCGGTCGGTCGTTCCGATCGACGGTGTGGTGGCCGATGCAGGCAGCATTGGCCTGAGAATCTTCGTCGATGCGGAGGGGGCGGTCGCCCATGTAGCCAGCGTGCTCGAGGGGGCCAAGCGCGACAAGGTGCGCGGCGGCGCCGGTCCGATCTACATCAACCTGATGAGCGCAGGACTGCCCGGCGAGGTCGAGATCGACTGTGGCGCGGAATTCCCTGTGAACCCCCAGATCAAGGGGGCGATCCGCTCGCTCGACGGGGTGATCGAGGTCGAGGAGGTCTGACCCGACCCGGCGGCAACATGGACGCGGTCACTACATTCCGGTAAACACGCCGTAAATCGGGACGAAGGATCCTACATGCTGCTCAATCCGCGCACATTTCTGATGCTGTCCCTGCCATTGGCAATCGCCGCCTGCGGGGATCCGCTCCGCGACGTGGACCGGCTCTCGGAAGTGGACATCGCGCAGGACGCCGCCGCCGCCACGGTCGCGCCGCTGCCTTCCGAGCAGGCCGATGCGCCCGGCTTTCTCTCCCGCCTTCTGGGCGGGTCGCTCACCGATCAGGAGCCGACGACGGCCATCGTCGTCTCCCCGGATGGAACCGCGGTGGAGGCCGAGGTCGTGCCCGTCGGCTCCGTCGATGTGGTGCCTCCCATCGGCACCGATATGATTCCCGGCGATGAAGAGATGGCCGCAGCCTCCGCCCCGGTGGAGCCCGCCGAGCGGCGGCAGGGCATATTCGGTTTGCTCAATCAACTGGGGACCAGCCCGCAAGGCGCAGGCCCGGCGAGCACCGGGCCGGATGCGCAGATTATCGAGCCGGGAACAACCCTCGCCTACGGACAGATCGCCACGGTCTGCGGCCTCCGGACGCGCGATCTGGGGCGAGTCGTCGGATCGGAATCGGGCTACACCGTCTATGACACGAACCCCGCCAGCACCGGGCAGCGCACGCATTACGTGACGGGCTTTGACGATGGCTGCGCCCGGCAATTCCGGGCGGCACTCGTGCTGTTTGGCGATGTCGGCACGCATGAGGTCATCCGCTACAGCGACGGCACCCGCGATCTGCCCTATTCGGATACCGACAACGCCTATGAAGAGATCAAGGCACGGGTGTGCCGGGTCTCGTCCGGGCAGCCCTGCGGCTCTGCGCTCGACCGTCTCGCAAGGCGGACCACGTTCCTGACCGTCTACGCCAATTTCGGACTGAACCCGGAATGGGCCGATATCCTGCTCTCCGACGGAGACGTCGTCGCCATGGATTTCAAGGGGTGAAACGCGTCCCGGAAAAGGTCCAGTGGACCTTTTCAGCGTTTCACGGGCGAAGCCCCGGCTAGACGCGTCCCGGAAAACGTCCAGTGGACACCGTTGAATTTCCTTTCGGAAAATCGACGACTTTCAGCGTTTCACGGGCGGAGCCCCGTCTAAACGCCCTCGCCGCCTACCAGTGCGGTGGCCGTTGGTCCGCCAAGGGCACCGTTCCGCTAGCGTCGGTCTCGCGTTCGGCCTCACGCTGCATCAGCATTTCGACACGACGTGTCAGAACGGCAATCTCGCGATCTTGGCGGGCGACGACATCTGACAACTCATCCACGGTGCGGATCAGATGGGCCAGGCGTTCTTCGTATATGGTCGGATCAGTCATAGGCGCACAAAAGCCGAACCGGACAAGGATGCAAGCGGTTTCGATCATGCGTGCGGCAAACGCAAAGCCGCGTTGCCCTCCCACGCCCATCGCGCTAAACGCGGGCACAGAGTGACAGAGGCAGAGCCATGGCCAAAGACAAACCCCGCCGCCCCAAGGCCGAAACGCCCAAAGGCTTCCGTGATTACTTCGGCGCAGAGGTGACCGAACGGTCCGCCATGCTGGCCAAGATCGCCGAGGTCTATCATCGCTATGGGTTCGACGCACTCGAGACGAGCGGCGTCGAGACGGTCGAGGCTCTGGGCAAGTTCCTGCCCGACGTGGACCGGCCCAACGAAGGGGTCTTCGCGTGGGAAGAGGACAAGGACTGGCTTGCGCTCCGCTATGACCTGACGGCCCCGCTCGCACGTGTCTACGCGCAACACCGCAACGACCTGCCGACGCCCTACCGCCGCTATGCGATGGGGCCTGTTTGGCGCAACGAAAAGCCCGGTCCCGGTCGGTTCCGCCAATTTTATCAATGCGATGCCGATACCGTCGGCGCACCCTCCGTCGCCGCCGACGCCGAGATCTGCGCCATGCTGTCGGACGTGTTCGAAAGCCTCGGCCTCGGCGGCGACTACGTCGTCAAGGTCAACAACCGCAAGGTGCTCAACGGCGTGATGGAGGTCGCAGGCGTGCTCGACCCCTCCGATCCGGACAAGTTCGCCCACGAACGGGGCATCGTCCTGCGGGCCATCGACAAGCTCGACCGTCTGGGCCTCGACGGCGTGCGGCAGCTCTTGGGAGAGGGGCGCAAAGACGAAAGCGGCGATTTCACCAAGGGGGCAGGACTTGGGGCCGAGCAGGCCGAAGTCGTCATGGGCTTCATGCAGGCGCGGCAAAGCACTGGGCAGGCCACGCTACAGCGGCTCACCGAACTCGTCTCCGGCTCGGAAACCGGCAAGGCTGGCGTTTCCGAATTGGAAACAATCGCGACGCTGCTCGACGCCCAAGGCTACGGTCCTGACCGGATCGAGATTGACCCGGCGGTCGTCCGCGGCCTCGGCTACTACACCGGCCCCGTGTTCGAGGCAGAACTCACCTTCCAGATCGAGGACGAAAAGGGCCGCCCCCGTAACTTCGGCTCCGTCGCAGGCGGCGGACGCTATGACGATCTGGTCAAGCGCTTCACCGGGCAGGAAGTCCCCGCCACGGGCATCTCCATCGGTGTTGACCGGCTGCTCGCCGCTCTCCATGCCAAGGGCCGCTTGGGGCAAACCGCCCAAGGCCCCGTCGTGGTGACGGTGATGGACCGCGACCGCATGGCGGACTACCAGACGATGGTGTCGGAACTGCGCAACGCGGGCATCCGGGCCGAGGTCTATCTGGGCAACCCGAAGAACTTCGGAAACCAGATGAAATACGCCGACAAACGCGGCTCTCCCATCGCCATCATCGAAGGCGGCGACGAGAAAGAGCGCGGGGTCGTCCAGATCAAGGACCTGATCCTCGGTGCCAAGATCGCCGAAAGCGCGACCGTCGAAGAATGGAAAGACAGACCCAGCCAATATGAGGTCTCTAGGGGTGATTTGGTTGCAAAAGTGCAAGAGATCCTTAGCAGCCAATCATGAAACGCCTCCTGTCTCTCCTCGGTAACTCGGCCACATACATTGCCGGATACGCCCTCGGCTCGGCGGGATTGCTCTGGGGCGTCGCGGTCGGATGGATCGGGCAAAGCTGGTGGGGCCTCTTGGGCGCCCCTCTTTTCTTAGCGGGCGTTGGCCCGTGTCTCTGGTCCGAGGACCAACCATGACGGTCAAACCAACCCTCGAAACCAACAGGCTTCTGACGCTGTTCCAAGAACACGGTGCGCAGGTCGTGCACGCTGATATCCTGCAACCGGCCGAAACCTTGCTCGATCTTTACGGCGAAGACATCCGGGCGCGCGCCTATGTCACCTCCGATCCGCTTCGGGGCGAGATGATGCTGCGGCCCGATTTCACGGTGCCTGTCGTGCAGATGCACATGGACAGCGGCGCCGATCCGGCGCGCTATACCTACGCGGGCGAGGTGTTCCGGCGGCAAGAGCACGATCCGTCGCGGCCGATCGAGTATAGCCAAGTGGGCTACGAACTCTTCGGGGGGCACGATCCCGCAGAGGCGGATGCTGAGGTGTTCACGCTTATCTCCGAGGCGCTCGAAGGCACCCCGCTGCGGGCGGCGACCGGCGATATCGGCATCCTGATGGCGGCGGTGAGGGGGCTGCGCACCACCGACGACCGCAAATCGGCGCTGTTGAGGCACATCTGGCGCCCGCGCCGCTTCAGGGCATTGCTCGACCGGTTCGGCGGCAAGACGCCGGTCCCGGCGACCCGTGCCGCGCTTCTGGCGATGGACGACCCGATGGCAAAGGCCGTGGGTGAGGCGGGGTTGCGAAGCCGGGCCGAGGTTTCTGTCCGGATAGACGCGCTGCGGGCCGATGCCAAGGCGCCGCCGGTCTCGGCCGAGGAGCTCGACCTGCTCGACACCATTCTCGGCCTGCGTGAAACCGCACCGATGGTGCTCAGCATCCTGCGGGACATCGCCCTTGATCTGCCCGCCATCGACTCCGCCGTGTCGCAAATGGCGCGTCGGCTCGATGCGCTTTCGAGGCACGGTGTCGACGTCGACAGCCTCGAGTTCGAAGGCAGTTTCGGGCGCACGTCGCTCGAATATTACGACGGGTTCGTCTTCGGGCTCTATGCCGCCGACCGACCCGACCTGCCGCCAGTCGCAACCGGCGGGCGCTATGACGCGCTCACCGCCGTGCTCGGGCGCGGGCGGTCGGTGCCGGCGGTCGGCGGAGTGATCCGGCCCGGCCTCTTGGCCGAGATCAGGGGGCAGGCATGACGATCAAGCTCGGTGTGCCGTCCAAAGGGCGGCTGATGGAGAAAACCTTCGATTGGTTCGCCGCGCGCGGCCTGACGCTTCGCAAATCCGGGCAAGACCGGGAATACTCCGGGGTGGTCGAGGGGATCGACGGTGTCGAACTCGTCCTGCTCTCGGCCGGTGAGATCCCGCGGGAACTTGCGGCGGGCCGGCTGCACCTCGGGGTGACCGGCTCTGACCTCGTCCGCGAAAAGGTCGCCATCTGGGAACAACGTCTGGGCGAAGTGGCGCTCATGGGGTTCGGCGGGGCCGACCTCATTATCGCCGTGCCGCAATTCTGGGTCGACGTCGACACGCTCGACGATCTGGACGCCGCCGCCGCCGCCTTCCGGTCGCGGCATGGTTTCCGGCTGCGGATCGCCACGAAATACCACCGGCTCGTGCGGGATTTTCTGCGCGACAACGGGGTGGCTGATTATCAACTGGTCGACAGCCAAGGCGCCACCGAAGGCAGCGTCAAGAACGAGACCGCCGAGGCCATCGCAGACATCACCTCGACCGGAGAGACCCTGCGGGCCAACGGCCTCAAGATCCTCTCCGACGGCTTGATTCACGCCAGTCAGGCGACGCTGTTCAAGAGCCGGATGGCCGAGTGGTCCGACGACGACAGGGCGGTCATGGCGCGGCTCGAGGCGATGATCGACTAGCCCTCGGGCAAGTCTTTCTCAGAGCACCCCGATCTCGGCCAGTGCCGACGAAAGCTCCGGCGGCAATGTGTCTTCTCCGGCCTTGGCTTCGGTCAAATCGGGGGGCGCATCGGCGGGCTGCAAGTATCGCCAGCCCTGAAACGGGCGGCGCTGGGTCGCGGCAACGCGCACGATCTCGGGTTCCAGCACCATCGCGCATCGCAGAACACCGTCCGCTCCGCGATATTCGTCGAACCGGACAATCCGCTGGCGGCACTGGACGAGGCCTTTGATGACCCAATAGATCGAGCCGCCGTCGAGTATCTCAGGCTCCCGGCGAGGCCACATGCGGGTGACATGGCGGGGCAATCCGTCATCGGTCAGGGCACGGCGACTGGCCTGCCAGGCGACCAGATCCTCGACGGCCTCGGTGCCGACCGACAGTTTTTGAATGTGCAGCATATGGCCTCCGCCAGATTCTTTTGTCGCCAATAGCATATCTTGTTGCCCGGCAGCATCAACCTACGAAATGTAGTGTGGTGGCCCTCGTTTTTGCTTGTTTGCCGGGCCAGCCGTTGCTAATCATAGCCTCCTGATCCTCCACATCCAGCCCGGAAAGCCTGCCTATGACCCGTTTCGCCGCCCCCATTGCCGAGCAAATCTGGGATATGAAATACCGGTTCAAAGAAGCCGACGGCAAGGCGTTGGACGAAACCGTCGAAGATACGTGGCGTCGGATCGCCAAGGCGCTGGCCACGGTCGAAAAGGACAAGAAAGGGTGGGAGGACAAGTTCTACTCCGCCCTCGAGGATTTCAAATACCTCCCCGCCGGGCGGATCACCGCCGGCGCCGGCACCGCTCGGTCGGTCACGCTGTTCAACTGCTTCGTGATGGGGACGGTGCCCGACACCATGTCCGGCATCTTCGACGCACTCAAAGAGGCCGCTCTGACGATGCAGCAGGGCGGCGGCATCGGCTATGATTTCTCGACGATCCGGCCCAAGGGGGCAACGGTGCACGGCGTGGCCGCCGACGCCTCCGGCCCGCTCAGCTTCATGGATGTCTGGGATGCGATGTGCCGGACGATCATGTCGGCTGGCTCCCGGCGCGGGGCGATGATGGCGACGATGCGCTGCGATCACCCGGATGTCGAATCCTTCATCACCGCCAAATCCGATGCGGCGCGGCTACGGATGTTCAACATGTCGGTGCTGATCACCGATCCGTTCATGGCGGCGGTCAAGGCTGACAAGCCATGGGATCTGGTCTTCGACGGCAAGGTCTATCAGACCGTGCAGGCCCGCGACCTGTGGGACCGGATCATGCAGTCCACCTACGACTATGCCGAGCCGGGCGTCATCTTCATCGACCGGATCAATCAGGCCAACAACCTGAGCTATTGCGAAACCATCGCCGCGACCAATCCCTGCGGGGAGCAGCCGCTGCCGCCCTACGGGGCCTGCCTGCTGGGGTCGATCAACCTCGCGCGGCTGGTCGCCGATCCTTTCGACGACGCCGCCAAACTCGATGGGGACGCGCTGACCGATCTTGTCGCAACCGCCGTGCGGATGATGGACAACGTGGTCGACGCCTCGCAATTCCCGCTGCCCGAACAGCTGGCCGAGGCGCAGGCAAAGCGGCGGATCGGGCTCGGGGTCACCGGGCTGGCCGACGCGCTCCTGATGCTGGGGCTGCGCTATGGTTCAGAAGAGGCGGCGGCTCAGACCGAAGCCTGGATGAAGCAGATCGCCCGCGCCGCCTATCTTGCCTCGGTCGATCTGGCCAAGGAAAAAGGCGCCTTTCCGCTCTTCGAGGCCGACAAATTCCTCGCCTCCGGCGCCATGCAGGGCATGGACGAGGACGTGCGGGAGGCCATCGCCAAACACGGCATCCGCAATGCCTTGCTCACCTCCATCGCACCCACCGGGACGATCTCGCTCTACGCCGGCAACGTGTCGTCGGGGATCGAGCCGGTCTTTGCTTATGCCTACACCCGGAAGGTGCTGCAAAAGGACGGGACCAAGACCGAAGAAGAGGTCGTCGACTACGCCGTGCAGATGTGGCGGGATCTGAAGGGCGACGCCGATCTGCCCGACTACTTCGTCAACGCCCAGACACTCGCGCCGCTGGAACATGTGCGGATGCAGGCAGCGGCCCAGAAATGGATCGACTCGTCGATCTCCAAGACGATCAACTGCCCCGAAGACATCAGCTTCGACGACTTCAAAGAGGTCTACATGGCCGCTTGGGACCAAGGCTGCAAAGGCTGCACCACCTACCGGCCCAACGACGTGACGGGATCTGTTCTCTCCGTGTCAGAGCCGGAGTCAAAGCCTCTTTTGGCCCAAAATACGGCCGCCGGAGGCTCCGACAGCACCGCCACGCAACTGGCCGAGGTCACCTCCGACGGCGACGTCGTCTACATGACCGAACCGCTCGACCGGCCGCAAGAGCTCGACGGAGCGACCTACAAGCTGAAATGGCCCGACTCCGAGCATGCGATCTACATCACGATCAACGACATCATTCACCACGGGCAACGACGGCCCTTCGAGGTCTTCATCAATTCCAAGAACATGGAGCACTTCGCCTGGACGGTCGCACTGACGCGAATGATCTCGGCGGTGTTCCGGCGGGGCGGTGACGTGACCTTCGTGGTCGAAGAACTCAAAGCAGTCTTCGATCCGCGCGGCGGGGCGTGGATGCAGGGCAAATACGTGCCCTCCATCCTCGCGGCCATCGGTGGCGTGATCGAAAAGCACATGATCGCGACAGGCTTCCTCGCCGGTGAGGGCAAGGGGCTCAAGTCCGACCCGAAGGCCGACGTGGTCAGCCTCTCTGGAAACCGTGGAAAGGCTTGCACGTCCTGCGGCGCGTATGAATTGCGGATGGTCGAAGGCTGCATGACCTGCGGGAGCTGCGGCTACTCCAAATGCGGCTAAGGCCCACGCACCGATCGTAATCACCCCAAAGGGACGGCGCAGATCACGCCGTCCCTTTTTCGATCTGGCGTCCGGCCACGGCCATGCGCTTTGACAGAGCAGACCGTGTCATCACAACTCGTGGGGCGGGTGGCGGCACAGGGACAGAGAGCTCAACCCTGCACCGCCGGGGTAGACACCGATGCTGGACCCAGCCGTGCAAACACCGGAAGGCGCGCTGCACGATGGATCAGATCGGTGACTGGGTCTAAATGCGCACCCCCGTGAAACACACGTGTGGGGAAGGGGCGTTCAATGACCGCACTTTCAATGGCCGTAGACGCTGATCGAGGGGCACGGGACGCCGCCTCTGCCATCGCCAATATTCAAGGACGAAACGTGGCCAGACAAGCAGAGACACTTGCATCGGGAAACAGCCACGCTTCGCCCCTGACAGAAGGAGAATAATTCAGTATTGCCAACACCCTGCCGTTCAAGGCGATGCGGCAAGACCCTCTGTCTCGCAGATCAATTGCGATGTGGTCATATTGGCCGATTCTGAGGATTGGGGCTGTTACCGAGGGAACATTACGCTAAGTAATTCAAAGGGAAGATCAGAGGTGTGGCGGTATGCGGGATTTCGGGGCCGATGACGTTTGGCGTGCATGCAGGCCGCTTCAGGATCTGGGCCCGGAGGTTCACGCCCGCTTGGCCGAGGTCACGCAGTCCCGGCGCTGGGATGACGGGGCGCTGCTGTTTCAACGAGGCGATCAGGGCGATTACCTGATGGTGATCCGCTCCGGGCAACTGCGGCTGTCCTTGACGACGCCGCAGGGGCAGGAGCTGACGCTCCACCACGCGGGGCCCGGCGATCTGGTCGGTGAATTGGCGGTGGTGGGCGATCAGCCACGCTCGGCCGATTGTACTGCGATGGGCCCGGTGACCGCTCAGGTGCTCACCCGGGACGGCTTCATGGGAGTCGCCAAGGACCATCCCGATTTGCTCTTGGCGATGTTGCGGCATCTGGCAGGTCTGATGCGGATCACCAACGATCGGCTCGAATCCGTCGCGCTCTACCGGCTCGAAGCGCGGCTGGCCCGGTTTCTGCTGGGCGAGGTGGCACGTCAGCACGGCGTGGGATCACTGCAAGACGCGCCCGCGCAGGCGACCATTGAATTGCCGATGGGGCAGGGCGATCTGGCGCTGGTCCTGGGCGCGAGCCGGCCCAAGGTGAACCGGGCACTGCACAAGCTTGCCGAAGTCGGGGCGATCGTGCGCAATGGGCAAGAGCTGCAATGCGATATCGACGCTCTGGCAAATCTGGCGGAGCCGAGCTAGGGCCGCTTCTGGCCGGGCCGGCGGTTGGTCAGGGCCATTCCGCACAGGATCAACACGACGCCTGCGACTCGTGGCAACAGGTTGCCCGGCGCGCCGGTGATCATGTCGAGCACGACGCCCGTCACCATCTGGCCCGCGATCACCAGAAGCGCGGTGTTCGCCGCACCGATCCGCGCGATCAGCCAACTGCCGGACGCCACGAAGACGACGCCGATCGGTCCTCCGAACCAAGCCCAAACCGGGATGTCGGCCTCGGCGGGGGGCAACAGGCCGCCGACGATCAACCCCACGAGGGTCAACGCGCCAAACCCGACGATATGGTTCCAGAACGACGCCTGCATCGGAGAGCCGGAGAGCGCCAGCCGCCCGTTTACCTGCCGCGACAGGCCAACGCAGATGCCTGCCGACACGGCGAGAAGGACAAAGACCACCATGCTCAGACCCCGCCCGAAAAGATGATCAGCAGACTTCCTGCAACGATCAGAACCACCGCCGCAGCATCGCGCCTGTCGGGAATGCGGCGTGGCAGGCCAAACAGGCCAAATCGGTCGGCCAGCACGCTGAAGGCCACCTGACCCGCAAGTCCCAGTGCCAGGGTGCCCGACAGGGCAAGGGCGGTGTTCACCGTGATCGACGACAACATCACCGTCACGGCCCCGACCAATCCGCCGGCATAGGCCCAGAGCGGCGCCGGCAGGCGCGGCGTGTCCGGGCCGGGGGCGGCGGCGGCGGGCTTGCGGGTGCGCAGCACGAGCAGAAAGAGGATCGCCGCGACCGTGCCGGTGCCATGCGCCGTCCAAGAGGCAAAGACCGGACCACCCGACAGGGCCAGTCGGCCATTGAGGAGGATCATGAAGGTCAGAAGGCCACCGCTCAGAAACGCGAGGATCAAATCGGTCGTTCGCGGGGCGGGGGTGGCATCGGCGACGGCATCCGAGGAGGGTTCGGCAATCGGGGTGTCGGTCGGCACAACAAAATCCTTCTGGTTGTGGCCTTCTAAGGCTGCAGGTCCGACAGGGGCAAGCCCGTTTACTGTGGCGCGGCTGCAATAACGGGCAAGCGGGGGGCCGGATGGGGCCGAAACTGCCAAACTTTTCTGTCCACAGTCACGGCGAATCCGATATAGGCGACGGGCCGGGGGGCGCCACGAACTGGAAACCAAGATGTACCGTTTTGCCGTCCTCGCCGTTCTCGCCATCACAAGCCTTAGTGGACCGGCCACTGCACAGGACAGGGAGATACTCGGCTTCGGGCGGCTCTTTACCAACGACTTCTTCGGGGACCGGGAAGACAGGTGGCGGTCCGGCGGCTATCAGTTCTCGATCCTGCACGGACCGGAATGGACCGGCGTGCTGCCGACGCGACCGGGCGAGATCCTCGAATACCGGCTGCGGACCGAGATCATCACGCCCTCGAAAGGGACCGGCCCGATCGGCGACAGGCCCTATGTCGGGGCGCTCAGCGCCGGGGTGCATAGCCCATTCGCATTGGGGCCGCTCGATGCCAGCATCGGGATCGACCTGACGGCCATCGGGCCGCAAACCGGGATCTCGGACTTTCAGGATGCCTTCCACGACGTGTTCAGCCTGCCGGCCCCGCTGGGAACGTCGGCACAGTTGGAAAACGCCTTCCTCGCCTCTGCCACGGCCGAGATGTCGTGGCCGGTCAGGGTCTCGGAACAGGTGACGCTGCGTCCATTCGTCGAGGCGCAAGCCGGGGTCGAAGACATCCTGCGGGTCGGGGGTGACATAATTGTCGGCACCGTGGCGCATGACGATCTGCTGTTGCGCGATGCCACCACCGGGCAATTGATCCGGGGGATCGAAGCGCCGATCAGAGGCGTGTCGGTGCTATTTGGCGGCGATTGGGCAAGCGTCGGAAACAGCGAATATCTCCCCGAAGATCAGGGGTTTACCCCGGAGGATGAGCGTTTTCGGATGCGCGCCGGCCTGCATTGGCAGCTCTTTGAAGAGGTCTCCTTCTTCTACGGGGTCACCTATCTGTCCGAGGAATTCGTCGGTCAGAGCGAGGGGCAGGTCGTCGGCGGTTTGAAGCTGAATTTCAACTTCTGAATAAATAGTTAACGCGCGCTGTTGATGTGACTTGATCCAAACGAATCAGACCTGTTAACCTATCGGCATAAACCCGCGCATCAGACGTGGGTGTGAAGATTGAGAGCAGTTAGGCAGGTAAACAGGTATGAAAACGGGCTTTCGTGGCACGTTTGTCATCTCCTGGGCGCAGACGGAACTTGACGGCCAGTGGGCATCCCCGCTGTCGGCCCTCGCGGTCGGCACGACCTGGAGCTGGACCGGAGAGGCAGTGCGCGTGGACGGACCCGCAGGCATCTTGCCGTTGGGGGAGGCCACCGGGATGGCAGACCTACGCAGACGCGCCGCATTCGGTGTGCGACGGCTATTGGGTGCTGTCGCCGCGGAGACATCCAGTCTTGACGGTATCGACGTCGACGAGCCGCTCTTCGAGGCGGGCTTTACCGTGACGGACGGGCGCGAGACGTGGACCGTCACCCTGATCGAAACCGCCGAGGGCAAGCCGCCGCTGGTGATGTTCGTTGGAGAGATCCCGCCACGGCACAAGGATCTCTGGATCGTCAGCCACAACATCGATCTCGATCAGCGTTCGCGCCCCGGCGATGCGCCCGGCGGTGTGATCTGCTTTACGCCCGGCACCATGATCATGACCGAGGACGGGCCGCTACCGGTCGAACACGTCGGTGAAGGCACCCGGATCCAGACCAAGGACAACGGCTGCGAAGAGGTGCTCTGGACCGGCTATCGCCGGATCACCGGGGCGCGGCTCTATGCGATGCCGCACCTCGCGCCGGTCCGGTTGCGCGAAGGGGCCTTGGACAAGGGCGTTCCCGATGCTGGGCTGTTGGTCTCGCCGGATCACCGGCTGATGCTGCGCGGGGCGCGGGCGCAGGCGCTGTTCAACACCGACGAAGTGCTCGTGGCCGCGCGTGATCTCGTCAACGACCTGTCGATCACCGTCGACCGGTCCGTCCGTGAGGTCACCTATATCCACCTGCTCCTGCCGCATCACCAGGTGGTGTTTGCCAACGGGGTCGAGACCGAGAGCTTTCATCCGGCCAGCGCCGCTCTGGCGACGATGGAGGACGCACAACTGGCCCAGATGTTCGAGCGGCTCCCCGATCTGGCAACCGATCCGCAGACCTACGGCGCCTATGCCCGTCGCGTGCTCAGCCAGTCCGAAGCGGCGATCCTGCGCCACGATATGGTCAACTGAGGCCGGCCCACCATCCTTTGATCGATGCGGGTGATCCCGATCACACATGAGGCGGTGAGATCGCCTCTGCCATTCTGGCCGGCCGATGCCATTGAAACGTTGCAGCGGGCCACATCGGGCAAACGCACCCGCCTCGGCGTCGGGCGAAAGGCCAGGCAAATCTGAATATCGACAGCGCGACGGCGTCGGGTCAGGTATTCCCGGCTAGGCAGACTGCCGGATTTCTGGCATACTGGCGGCATTGATACTGAGAGAATTTCCGATGTTTATTGCGCCGACCGTCATTGTCGCTTCGGCGATATTCTACTGCATTGCCATGGTCGCCATGAAGTCATGGTGGACGATGCCCGGACCCTTGCCTGCATTGTTGATCCTCGTCCCCCTGATCGGTGGGGCCTTGCTCGAGGTGATCGCCCTGCGGCAGGAACGGCTCGGCATGGTCTATGTCGGCATCCTCGGTGCCGAGGTGATCATCATTGCCGCCGCCTCCCTCCTGCTGTTCAATGAAAGCTTCTCATTGCGCGAAGTGGCGGGGCTGGTTCTGGTGATCGCGGGCACCGCGCTGGCCTGGACCTGATCGGCCAAGGGGCGGGAAGGGCCAAGAGGCACAGGCCCCGGATCGGCATCCGGCAACGGAGGCGGCGCAATTGCGGTTGCCCGCCGAAAAGCTCGGTCAGGGTTGTTGACTCTGGCCCGAACGCCTCTATAAGCCGCCTCTCATTGGTGTTGGTGGCCCCCGCAAGGGGTGACCTGTCGGGCTTCGGCCAAAGGACAACGCCCTACATCGCCCGTCTCGGGCCCATGATAGGAGATCAGCCGTGACCAAACGCACGTCTGCCAAGTACAAGATCGACCGCCGTATGGGCGAAAACATTTGGGGCCGCCCCAAATCCCCCGTCAACCGTCGTGAATACGGCCCCGGCCAGCACGGTCAGCGCCGCAAGAACAAGCTTTCCGATTTCGGCACCCAGCTGCGCGCCAAGCAGAAGCTGAAGGGTTACTACGGCGACCTGACCGAAAAGCAGTTCCGCCGCATCTACGCCGAGGCCGAGCGGGTCAAGGGCGACACCGGTGAGAACCTCGTCGGTCTGCTCGAGCGTCGCCTCGATGCCGTTGTCTACCGCGCCAAGTTCGTGCCGACCGTCTTCGCTGCACGCCAGTTCGTGAACCACGGCCACGTCACCGTGAACGGTCAGCGGGTGAACATCCCCTCCTACCGCGTCAAGGAAGGCGACGTGATCGAGGTCCGTCAAAAGTCCAAGCAACTGGCCGTCGTGCTCGAAGCCGTCGGTCTGCCTGAGCGTGACGTGCCCGATTACATGGACGTCGACCACAACAAGATGACCGCGACCTTCGTGCGCACCCCGTCGCTGGGCGATGTGCCGTATCCGGTCATGATGGAACCGAACCTCGTGGTCGAATTCTACGCCAAGAACTAATCTCGGGCAAAACGCCCGATCCCGAAAAATTCGGGGGACAGGACCCGCCGCATTCACTTGCGGCGGGTTTTTTGCGGGCTTTGGCCGGGCTCGGATCGGGGGCCGGACACATTACCGGGGCAGGGTGCGGCGATCAGGGCGGCCGGTGCCGGTTTCCATTCTGGGCGGCGGTCGGTATTCCTGAGACCAAGCGTTACAAGAGGAAACTGCAGCATGACACAGGACCACCCGACATATGGCCGGATCGACGGCCCCATCGTGATCATTGGCTTTGGGTCCATCGGCAAAGGCACATTGCCGCTGATCCAGCGGCACTTCGACTATGACGAAGGGGCGATCAGCGTGATCGAACCGCGTGATACCGAAGCGGGCTTTCTGGCTGAACAGGGTATCCCGCACAAACAGATCAAGGTCACGCGCGAGAACTACAAGCAGGTGCTCTCCGAGGCGTTCCCCGAGGGCAAGGGCTTCTGCGTCAACCTCAGCGTCGACATCTCCTCGCTCGACATGATGAAGCACTGCCGCGAGCTGGGGGCACTCTACATCGACACCGTGGCCGAGCCGTGGGAAGGGTTCTACTTCGAGACGCAGAACAATGCCGAGCGGACCAACTACGCCCTGCGGCAAGCGGTGCGCGACGAGGCGGCGGCCAATCCGGGCGGGCCGACGGCGGTGAATTGCTGCGGCGCCAATCCGGGCATGGTCAGCTGGTTCGTCAAGGACGCGCTGCTGACACTGGCGCGCGATACCGGGGCCGACGCGACGGCGCCGACCGACCGGGCAGGCTGGGCGCGTCTCATGCAATCGCTCGGGGTCAAGGGCGTGCACATCGCCGAACGGGACACCCAAGCGCGGGACAAACCGCGGCCACGGGACGTCTTCGTCAATACTTGGTCGGTCGAAGGCTTCATCGCCGAAGGGTTCCAGCCCGCCGAGCTAGGCTGGGGAACGCACGAAAAATGGTTCCCCGACAACGGGCACCGGCACGAAAGCGGCTGTCAGGCCGCGATCTGGATCGAACGGCCCGGCGCGATCACGCGGGTGCACACATGGTGCCCGACGCCCGGCCCGCAATTCGGCTTTCTCGTCACGCATAACGAGGCGATCTCGATTTCGGACTACTACACCGTGGGCGAGGGGGCAGAGCCCGAATTCCGGCCGACCTGCCATTATGCCTACCACCCGTGCGACGATGCGGTGCTGTCGCTGCACGAGATGTTCGGCTCCGGGCGACAGCAGAAGGTGCACGAAATCCTCGACGTCGATGAAATCGTCACCGGCATCGACGAGCTCGGGGTGCTGCTCTACGGACACGCCAAGAACGCGCTCTGGTTCGGCTCGCGGCTGTCCAATCAGGAAACCAAGGCACTGGCGCCCTGGCAGAACGCCACCGGGCTGCAAGTGACCAGCGCGGTGTTGGCGGGAATGGTCTGGGCACTGGAAAACCCGAACGCCGGGATCGTCGAGGCCGACGAGATGGACCACGCCCGCTGCCTCGAAGTGCAGCGGCCCTACCTCGGCCCGGTCGAGGCGCACTATACCGACTGGACGCCGCTGCAAGACCGGTGGGAGCACTTCCCCGAAGACATCGACGAAAGCGATCCGTGGCAATTCCGAAACGTGCTGGCCACCTGACCGGCGGCTCGGGAGCTCCTGGACGCGGGGCAAGGGCGGGCCACCCGGCTTCTTTGGGTCAAAAATATCCATGACGCGGCGCCCGCCACCCAAAACAGGCCATCGTGGCTGGTCGAGCGCCAAGGGCCGATCCGGCCCGATATCGGTGCAAGACCTGCCCTGCGACTGCAAGTTGACGGTGGCGCAGGGCCACACACCTCGCTAGAACGGCCCGGTGACAGGAGCTGCCCAGATGAACCAGATCACGCCGCAACCCGGCATCATGGATATTGCCCTCTACGAAGGGGGTGCCAGCCACGTCGCTGGCAAAAGCAACGTGCTCAAATTGTCGTCCAACGAGAATCCGCTGGGGCCGTCCGATGCGGCGCGCGAGGCGTTCTCACGGGCGGTCCACGACCTGCACCGTTATCCCTCGACGGACCACGGCGCGCTGCGGGCGGCGATCGGGGCGGTGTGGAAACTGAACCCCGAGCAGATCATCTGCGGGGTCGGCTCAGACGAGATCATCCATTTCCTCTGTCAGGCCTACGCCGGTCCACGGGACGAGGTGATCCACACCGAGCACGGCTTTGCGATGTATCGGATCAGCGCGCTGGCTGCCGGGGCTACCCCCGTCGAGGTGCCCGAGCGCGAGCGGGTCACCGATGTTGACGCCATACTTGAGGCCTGTTCAGGGCGCACCCGGCTGGTGTTTCTGGCCAATCCGAACAACCCCACCGGGACGATGATCGGCGCCGGCGAACTGCGGCGGCTGGCCGAAGGGCTGCCACGCAAGGCGATCCTCGTGCTGGACGGGGCCTACGCCGAATACGTCGAGGGCTACGACGCCGGGGCGGCGTTGATCGCAGAGCGGGACAACGTCGTCATGACGCGGACCTTCTCCAAGATCTACGGGCTCGGCGGGCTGCGAGTCGGCTGGGGACATGGCCCCAAGGCGATCATCGACGTGCTCAACCGGGTCCGGGGGCCGTTCAACCTGTCCTCGGCGGCACTGGCGGCGGCTCAGGCTGCGGTCCAGGATACCGCCTATATGGCCAAATGCCGCGACGAGAACGCGCGTCAGCGCGAATGGCTGGCCGGTGCGCTGGCCGAGATGGGGGTGCCGTCGGACCACTCCACCGCGAATTTCATCCTCGCCCGCTTTGCCGATGCGGCCGAGGCCGAAGCCTGCGACGCCCATCTGCGCAACGAAGGCATCCTCGTGCGCCGGGTGGCCGGCTACAATCTGCCCAACTGCCTGCGGATCACCGTCGGTGACGAAAGCGCATGCCGCCGGGTGGCGCATGCCGTGGGCCAATTCAAAGGGCTGCGCTGATGCCGATCTACGACCGGGTGGCCCTGATCGGGCTGGGGCTGATCGCAGGCTCCATGTCCCATGCCATGCGGCGGGCCGGACTGGCGGGTGAGATCACCGGCTATGCCCGCTCTGCCGAAACGCGGGCCACCGCGGCCGAGATCGGCTTGGTCGACCGGGTCTGCGACAGCGCCGCGGCTGCGTGCGAAGGGGCCGACCTCATCGTGCTGGCCGTGCCGGTAGGGGCGATGTCCGACGTCGCCGCCGAGATTGCGCCCGTGCTCAAGCTGGGGGCCACGGTGTCCGATGTCGGCTCGGTCAAGAAGGCGGTGATCGAAGCGGTCAGTCCGCATCTGCCTGAAACCGTTCACTTCATCCCGGCACACCCGTTGGCGGGAACAGAGCATTCCGGGCCCCGCTCGGGCTTTGCCGAACTGTTCGACAATCGCTGGTGCATTCTCGTGCCCGGCGACGCGGATCGTGCGGCGGTCGAGCGGCTCGAAGCGTTCTGGCAGGGGCTCGGGGCCAATACCGAAGAGATGGATGCCGAGCACCACGATCTGGTGCTCGCAGTCACCAGCCACACGCCGCACCTCATCGCCTATACGATGGTCGGGGTGGCCGACGATCTGCGGCGGGTGACCGATAGCGAGGTCATCAAATACTCTGCCGCCGGTTTCCGGGATTTCACCCGCATCGCGGCCTCCGATCCCACGATGTGGCGGGACGTGTTCCTGACAAACAAGGACGCCACGCTCGAAATCCTCGGGCGCTTCACCGAAGAGCTGTTCGCGCTGCAACGGGCGATCCGCACCGGCGACGGGGCACACCTGCACGATTACTTCACCCGGACACGGGCGATCCGGCGCGGGATCATCGAGGCCGGGCAAGACACCGACGCCCCGGACTTTGGCCGCAGCAAGATCAGCAAGGCTCGCGTCGAATGACCGGGCGGGCGACATGGATCGCCCTCGCCGCAGGGCTTGGCCTTATGGCAAACGCCGCCCTGAGCGACGCCCCAGATGCCGCGATCCGGCCGGTCGCCCGTACCGTGGCCGAAGCGTTGCCCGCAGGGGTGACCCCGACGGTTCCCGAATCAGAGCTCGCGGCGACCTTGCAAGCCAGCATCCTGGCCACCGGCGGCACCAGCCCCGCCCCCGAGACCGGCTCTGACACCGCCCCCGAGACCGTGGCGGAGGTCGCCCCAGCGGCTCCGGGCATCGGGCCACAGCCCCGTCCCTTCGCGGTGTTGATGCGCGGGCTCAGGCAGGCCGGGCCGCCGCCGGTCCCGGCGCAATGGATCGCGGCTCTCGATCAGGGGCTGCCGCTGCCGTTGTTGCTGATCCTCGACACACAGCATCGCGCACAGGCGGCACCGCTGCTGCCGCGCTACGCCGGGCTCGACGGCAACGGCATCGCGCCGGGGCCACTGGCTGTCCTGTCGTCGGTGCAGGCCCCCGGCGCACGGCTTTCTCGGCAGGAGGCGCGTCTGCGCAACGGCAGCCGCGTGTCAGTCGACGTGGGTCGGCTCAGCCGGCTGTTCGCCTCGACGCTTTCGAACCGGGTGCGAATATCGCGGCCCGACGTGATCGTGGTGCCGGACGAAACGATGCTCAGCGCCGCGCTCGACCGGCCCGGTGTCCGGCCGCAGCCGCGCCCCGGCAGCGTCGCGGAAGAGGCCGGGCGAACGACGAACAAGGCGCCGGTGCGGCCTGGATTGCGGCCCATGTTGCGGCCTGTGCTGCCAGAGGCGCAAAGACGAGCAGACCTGGTCATGTTTGTCGGGCCGGACGCAGCGCGACCCGGCGGCGACGGCGCGGCAATCGCACCACCGACGCTCTCCGAGCAGGCGGTCGCCGTGGCGCTCGTACCGCCAAACCGGCCCGAAGCGATCACTCAGGCCTATATCGCCGCGCGGGCCGAGCGGGCGCGCGGGGCGGTCTGCGGCAATCCCGACATTCAGGGGCGGGTCGTCGACCCTGTGGGCAACGGCGGGGGCGGCGGATGCGGCATCGCCAATCCGGTCCGGGTCACATCGGTCAGCGACGTGCGGCTGTCGACACCGGCGACGATCGACTGCACCACCGCCGAGGCATTGAACCGCTGGGTGAGGCAGGGGGCGCGGCCCGCCATCGGCAATACCGGCGGCGGAATCGCAGAGCTGCGGATCATGGGGTCTTACTCCTGCCGGACGCGAAACAACCAGAGCGGGGCGCGGCTGTCCGAGCACGCCAAGGGGCGGGCGCTCGATATCGGCGGGATCGTCCTGCGCGACGGCAATCAGATCAGCGTGCTACGGCACTGGGGAAGCAACGCCTACGGTGCGGCGCTGCGGCAGATGCATCGGGCGGCCTGCGGACGGTTCGGTACGGTGCTGGGGCCGGATGCGAACGCGGCCCACCGGGATCACTTCCACTTCGACACCGCCCGGTATCGGTCGGGCAGCTACTGCCGCTGAGGCTATCGCAGGGCCTATCGCAGGCGCGGGGCCGGGCCCAGAGGCAGCGGGCCGAGAGACATAAATCCGTTCTGAAGCCGGATCGGCGCCTCCAGACGGTCGCTGCCTTGGGCCAACGCGCTGGCGGCGCGGGTCAGGGTCGGCTCCCACCGGGGATCGAGCAGGCCGGCACTGAGGGCCACATCGATCACCTGACGCCAGTTGGTGACGGTCAGGGTGATCTGACCCTCGGGAACGCCCGCCGGATCAATGGTCAGGTCTCCGACCGCATTGATCGACATATCGCCCCAGCGAAACGCCGCATCGCGCAGGGTCAGGGCGGTCACTCGGGGCAGAGCCTGCGGCGAGACCATGCGGTCGAGCGGCGCGTCAAGTCGCAGGCGACCGTCGAGGCGAATGCGCTCGATCAGCGAAGGCGCCACCTCGGCACCGCCCAAGGCCTGCAACAAGACCGTCGGCAGGCTGATCTCGGTCGCCTCGGCATAGACCTCGTAGCTGTGATCGTCGACCTCGCCCCCCGTCACCGCGCGCAGAGCGGCCAGAACCGTGGTCAGATCGACCTCCCAGCCGTTCTGGGACAGGACGCGCAGGTCTGCACCCTCCAAGGTCGCCTCGCGCAGCGGCAAAGTGGGGGTCGGGCGGGCTTGAACACTGGCACGCAGTCGCTCGGACACGAGGGTCACGGTGTCGCGGGGCAGGTCGAATTGCTGACGATCGGGCCAGACGGCGATGATATGGGTGGGGTTGTAGCTCAGGGCGAAAAGCTGAAAGAACGGGGCCTGCCAGCCGATATTGCGGGCAGGATCGGCAATGGTCACGTCGGTCAGGGTGGTGTCAAAGCGCGAGGGAAAGCCGATGGTGCGGATCTCCTCATAGGCCACCTCGAGGCCATCGGCCTCCAGCCGGGTCATGACTTCGGTCGCCGCACGGGTCGACGCCGCCGAGCCGACGAACCAATATCCGCCGTAAAGAGCGGCAAACGCTGCAACAAGGATGATCAGAAACCGCATGGGACGCCTTTCTTTCCGAGCGTGGCGCGTGTTTACAGGGACAGGCAGGATAGGGCCAGCATCAAGCTACTCAGCTAGCACAAGGAGCATGTCGTGACACTCTGGGTCTTTGGATACGGATCGCTGCTGTGGAATCCGGGGTTCACCCCGGCCGAAGCGGTGACGGCACGGCTGGGGGACTATCACCGCAGCTTCTGCATGTTGTCCATCCACCACCGGGGGAGCGAGGAAGAGCCGGGGTTGGTGCTGGCGCTTGATGCGGTGACGGGCGGGCAATGCACAGGCGTGGCGTTCCGGGTGGCCGACGAAGAGGCCGAACAGGTGCTGGCCGATCTCAGGGCGCGAGAGCTGATCTCCTCGGCCTATGTCGAACGGCACGTCCCGCTGGAGCTGAACGACGGGCGGCGGATCGACGCGCTGGCCTACGTGATCGACCAGAACCACAGGCAATATTGCCAGTTCGACCTTGAAACGCAGGCGCAAATGATCGCGCGGGCCGTCGGCGGGCGGGGGCCTAACGACGAATACCTCTACAACACCGCCGAGCATCTGACCCAGATGGGGATCAAGGATGCCGAGATGACGTGGCTGGTGAGCCGGGTCCGGGCGCTCACCGCCGAGCGATCGGGCGCAAAGGCATAATTAATTTGGGTTTCGGCGCGTCCCGGCCTATCAATGTGACAACGCGAAAAGCAAAGGGTCCAGTCCGAAATGGACATCAGTTCAACCGAGGCAAATCCGCAGTTCACCCGGCCCGTTCGTCAACTCACCTCCATGCTGGTGGTGATCGTGTTGATCTCGGTCGGGGGATATTTCGGCTTTGGGACCATTGCCGCGATCTTCTGGTCGAATCCCTACCTGAACACCGTGATCCTGGCGGTCTTTGTGCTCGGGGTGCTGTCGTGTTTCCGGCAGGTCGTGCAACTGGGCAATTCGGTCGGCTGGATCGAAGGGTTCGCCTCCGACCGGTCGGGGATGGATGTCGCCATCGCACCGGGGCTTTTGGCGCCTCTGGCCACGCTGCTGCGGTCACGCGGGGCGCGGATGCAGCTGTCGGCCTCGTCGTCGCGGTCGATCCTCGATTCCGTGGCGCAGCGGATCGACGAGGATCGGGAAATCACGCGCTATCTGGGCAACGTCCTGATTTTCCTCGGGCTTCTGGGCACGTTCTACGGGCTGGCCACGACGGTGCCGGCACTGGTCGAGACGATCAAGGGGCTCAACCCGGCCCCCGGTGAGAGCGGGACAGCAGTGTTCACCCGGCTTCAGGCCGGGCTGGAAAGCCAGCTCGGCGGCATGGGCACGGCGTTCTCCTCGTCGCTTCTGGGGCTCGCCGGCTCTCTGGTGGTGGGGCTATTGGAGCTCTTTGCCGGGCACGGTCAGAACCGGTTCTACCGCGAGCTGGAGGAGTGGATGTCGACGATCACGCGGGTCAGCTTCTCGTCCGGCGAGGACGGCGGCGGCTCGGAGGCCAGCGTCATGGCCTCGGTGATCGACAATCTGGCCGAGCAGATGGAATCGCTGCAACTGATGTTCACGCAATCGGACATCGCGCGCAGCGAAGTCGATGCGCGGTTGGGCGAACTGGCCACCTCCATCGGCGGGCTGACCGAACGGATCGAGGCCAACGACAGCACCGCAGCCCTGATGCGGGTGGCCGAAGGGCAGGAAAAGCTGATCGAACGGCTTGGCGAAACCGGCGAGTCGATGGACCCCGAAAGCCGGATGCGGCTGCGCTCCATCGACGTGCAAATGCTGCGGATCCTCGAAGAACTGGCCGCCGGTCGGCAAGAGACGATGGCCGAACTGCGCACCGACATCTCGGCGCTGACACGGGCGATCCGTGGGGTGCGTCCGACGCCGCCACGCGGGCCGTCAGGGGGCTGATCCATGGCCCTGCAACGACGCTCCAGCAACCGCTTCCAAGCCTCGATCTGGCCGGGCTTCGTCGATGCGATGACCGGGCTCTTGCTGGTGCTGATGTTCGTGCTGTCGATCTTCACCGTGGTGCAATTCGTGCTGCGGGATACGATCTCCGGGCAGGAATCCGAGCTTGACGACCTGTCGAACGAGGTGGCGAACCTCGCGCGGGCGCTGGGGTTGGAACAGACCCGGACATCGGAGCTGGTGACGCAGGTCACCGACCTGAACCGCGACCTGACCGACGCCGCCGTCGTTGCCGAACAGCAGTCCGCGCTGATCGCCTCGCTCACGCTGGAACGGGATCAAACCGCCGCCGCGCTTTCCGAAGCGCAAAGCCAGATCACGGGCTTCGAGGCGCAGGTTGCAGGGCTCTTGGCGCAACGGCGCGCGGCGGAGGCCACGATCGCCAGCCTCGAGGCGCAGACCGAAGCGGACGCGAGCCAGATCGCCGATCTGGAGGCGCAGGGGACCGAGGCGAGGGCGACGATCGAAGCACTGGAGGCGGCGCAGGCCGTCGCGATCAGCGAGGCCGAGGCGCTCAATCTGGCGCTGGCGCAGGCCCGCGACGAAATCAGCGCCGAGGCCGAGGCCGCAAGGCTCGCCGCCGCGCGTGCCGACGCGCTCGACGCGCTGATCGCGGATCTGCAAAGCGCGGCGGCCGCCGACCAAGAGCAGATCGCAAGTCTCACAGCGACAGCCAACGAGACGGCCGAGGCGCTCAGCGAGGCCGAAGCGGCGCGTCTGGCCGAAGCCGCCGCCGCCGAGGCGCTTCGGGCGCGGCTCGAGGATGCCGACGCGGAGCTGACCGCCATGACATTGGCGCTCGAAGAACAGCGGCGCGCGGCGGAAAACACGCTGACGCTGCTGGCCGCGGCCAACGCGGCGCGGGACGATCTCGATATGCGACTGGCCGAAGCACTGCTGGCGCGGCAGGCCGCGGAGAACAACCTGCAACGGGCGCTGAACGAGGGCTCCGACCTCGACGCGCGGCTGCTTGCGGCGCTCAGCTTGCAGGACAGCACACAGGCGGAACTCGACGCGGCACAGGCCCGGCTGGATGCGGTGGAAGTGGAACGGGAGACGCTGTCGACGCGATTGGCCGCCGCTCTCGCTGCGCAATCGGGCACAGAGGCCGATCTGGCGACCGCACAGGCCGCGCTCGAGGCGGCACTGGCCGAAAGCGCCCTGAGTCAGGCCGAAATCGAGGAACAACTGGCGCAAGCTCTGCTGGCCGAACAGGCGCGGGCCGCGGCGCTTGCCGCGACAGAGACGGAACTGAGCAGCGCACAGGCGCAAGCCGCGACGATGGAAGACCAGCTTCGGGTGGCGCTCCTGTTGCAGGAATCGCTCGAGGCGGAGGTTGCCTCGCTGTCTCAAAGTCGGTCCGAAACGGAAACCGACCGTGCCGAACTCGAGGCGCGGCTGGCACAGGCTCTGGCCGAAACGCTGGCGGCCCAAGAAGCGTTGGAAAGTCAGATGACCGAGGCGGAACGGCAGGCCGTGCTGCTGGGCGCCGCGAACCAGGCGCTGAGCGAAGAGGAGGCCCTGTCGGCGGCCAGCCAGCGCGAGGTGGCCGTGCTCAACGAACAGGTGGCGGCTCTGCGCGGCGATGTGCAGCGGCTGCAATCGCTGCTCAATCTGGCGAACGAGGCCGACGCAGACGCCGACGTCGAAATCCAGTCGCTCGGCACCGAGTTGAACACCGCGCTGGCGCGCGTCGCCACAGAGACCCAACGGCGGCTCGCTGTCGAGGAGCAACTGCGGCGGCAACTGGAGCTCGAACGGGCGCGGCTGGAGGCCGAGGCGCAGGATCTCGAGCGGTATCGCTCCGAATTCTTCGGAAACCTGCGCGACATCGTGAACGATATGGAGGGGATCCGGATCGAAGGCGATCGGTTCGTGTTCTCCTCCGAAGTGCTGTTCGAGCCCGGAGCGGCGGAACTGTCTGCGGAGGGTCAGGCCGACATCGGCAATGTCGCCCGGCTGTTGCGCCAGATCGCCGCCAATATCCCGGAGGGGATCGATTGGATCATCCGGGTCGACGGGCACACCGACAACGTGCCGCTCAGCGGGAACGGGGCCTTTGCCGACAACTGGGAACTCAGTCAGGCGCGGGCTCTGTCGGTGGTGCAATACATGATCCAGAACGAGGGGATCGCGCCGGAGCGTCTGGCGGCCAATGGTTTCGGAGAATACCAGCCGATCAACACCGCCGACACAGACGAGGCCCGGGCCCAGAACCGGCGGATCGAGTTGAAACTGACCGAGCGCTAGGCGGTCGGGACGGTGTCGTGAGTTTTTTTGGCCAAGATGAAGGGCAGGTCCGTGCACCGCGAGGGGCGGAGCTCCCTTATTCGCGGGTGTCTTGAAACGCTTTGAGGTGGCGCGCGCGCGCGGTTGAGGAGCGGATGGGACGACGCAGCGAGGGCGACCCGTAGGGAGCCACTCGTCCTGTCTATCCGTGCTCAAACGGGTCGCCGTTCTCGTGCCCGAACTAGCGCGGCACGAGTGGCGTCGGGATCGTCGGAGATTCAGCGGCGCCGTTCAGAACTGAAAAGGCCGGGCGCATGGCCCGGCCTTTCCGTATCAGTCTGCTGTCAGCAGGGGTGGCTTGTTGCCGGTGAGGCGCGGATTCTCCGGTGCCTCGAAGCGAAGGTCGATCTTGCCGTCCTTCACGCCCACCTTGACGATGCCACCCTTGGTCAGCTTGCCAAAGAGCAGTTCCTCGGCGAGCGGCTTCTTGATGTGCTCTTGGATCACGCGGCCAAGCGGGCGGGCGCCCATCTTGTCGTCGTAGCCCTTGTCGCCAAGCCACATTGCCGCCTCGGGAGAGAGCTCGATCTGGACGTTGCGATCCATGAGTTGCGCCTCAAGTTGCAGCACGAACTTCTCGACCACCTGCATGATGACATCCTTCGGCAGCGAACCGAACGAAATCACCGCATCCAGACGGTTTCGGAATTCCGGCGTGAACGTCCGCTCGATGGCGGCGGTATCCTCGCCCTCGCGCTTGTCACGGTTGAAGCCGATGGCCTCCTTGGCCATGTCGGACGCACCCGCGTTCGAGGTCATGATCAGGATCACGTTGCGGAAATCCACCGCCCGGCCGTTGTGGTCGGTCAGCTTGCCGTGGTCCATCACCTGCAACAGGATGTTGAACACGTCCGGATGTGCCTTTTCGATCTCGTCGAGGAGGAGCACGCAATGCGGATCCTGATCGACACCATCGGTCAGCATGCCGCCCTGGTCAAAGCCGACATAGCCCGGAGGGGCACCGATCAGACGGCTCACCGCGTGCTTTTCCATGTATTCCGACATGTCAAAGCGCAGCAGCTTGACGCCGAGCGTGTCGGCCAGCTGCTTGGCGACCTCGGTCTTGCCCACACCGGTCGGGCCGGCGAACAGGTAGTTGCCGATCGGCTTTTCCGGCTCGCGCAGACCGGCACGGGCCAGCTTGATCGCAGAGGACAGGGCGGTGATCGCCGCGTCCTGACCAAAGACCACGCGCTTGAGCGTGCCTTCCAGATCCTTGAGCACCTCGGCATCGTCCTTGGAGACGTTCTTCGGCGGGATCCGAGCAATCTTGGCCACGACGGCCTCGATTTCCTTGGCGCCGATCGTCTTGCGACGCTTGCTCTCGGCCACCAGATGCTGAGCGGCACCGGCCTCGTCGATCACGTCGATCGCCTTATCGGGCAGCTTGCGGTCGTTGATGTAGCGGGCCGACAGTTCGACCGCCATCTTGATCGCGTCATTGGTGTATTTGATGTGGTGGTGATCCTCGAAATAGGGCTTGAGACCGCGCAGGATCTTGACCGCATCCTCGACCGAAGGCTCGTTCACGTCGATCTTCTGGAACCGGCGGCTCAGCGCGCGGTCCTTCTCGAAATGCTGGCGGAACTCCTTGTAGGTGGTGGACCCCATGCAGCGCAGCTTGCCGCCCTGAAGCGCGGGCTTGAGCAGGTTGGACGCGTCCATCGCACCGCCAGAGGTGGCACCGGCGCCGATCACCGTGTGGATCTCGTCGATGAACAGCACCGCGTCGGGGTGATCCTCGAGCTCGGTCACAACAGCCTTCAGGCGCTCTTCGAAGTCGCCGCGATAGCGGGTGCCGGCGAGCAGCGCGCCCATGTCGAGCGAATAGATCGTGGCACCGGCAAGCACCTCGGGCACCTCGCCGTTGACGATCTTGTAGGCGAGGCCCTCGGCAATCGCGGTCTTGCCCACGCCCGGATCACCCACGAGCAGCGGGTTGTTCTTGCGGCGGCGGCAGAGCACCTGAATGCAACGCTCCACCTCGTGGGCACGGCCGATCAGGGGATCGACGTCGCCCTTCTTGGATTTGACGTTGAGGTCCACGCAATACTTGGCGAGGGCGCGCTCCTTTTCCTCGGTGACGGGGCCATTGTCGACGGCTTCGTCCTTGTCGGTCGAGCCGGTGACGGGACGGCTCTCGCCAAAGGCGGGGTCCTTGGCCACGCCGTGCGCGATGAAATTCACCGCGTCGTAGCGGGTCATGTCCTGCTCTTGCAGGAAATAGGCGGCGTTGCTCTCGCGCTCTGCAAAGATCGCGACAAGCACGTTGGCACCGGTCACTTCGGTGCGGCCCGAGGATTGCACATGGATCGCGGCGCGCTGAATCACCCGCTGGAACGCAGCGGTCGGGACGGCTTCAGAGCCGTCCACGTCGGTGACCAGCGTCGAGAGATCGTCTTCGATGAACTCTTCGAGGCTTTGGCGCAACTCGTCCAGATCCACCGAACAGGCGCGCATCACTCGGGCGGCATCCGGTTCGTCGATCAGGGCCAGCAAGAGATGCTCGAGGGTGGCAAGCTCGTGGCGCCGGGCGTTGGCCAGCGCCAGGGCCGCATGAATGGACTGCTCAAGGGTGGTCGAAAAAGACGGCACTTGGTGTGCTCCTCTGATCGGGGGTTGGGCGGGAGGGTCCCCGCGGCAACCGTGGCCTCTAGGTATTAAAGATCGGTGTTATCACCGCCGCTTCAAGCAAAAACTTTTGATTTTTGGCCAAAGTGACAAGTTGTTGTGTCTGACGGGCCCTTTTTTTCAGCACTTGGCAGGGGGTTTCACTAAAAGTTGTCTTTCAAGCTGCGCACTTTGGCAAAGACGTCCACAGGGGCGGCCCCGCTCATGTCGAGAGCGGCAGCGAGGTCGGGGTCATCGGACCGCAGGAACGGGTTGGTCGCGATTTCGAGGCTGAGGGTTGAGGGAACCGTCGGCTGGCCCGCGGCGCGGGCATCACCGATCTCTTGTGCTCTTGAAATAAGTGCCGGATTGTCCGGTTCAAGGGAGAGGGCGAAGCGCATGTTCGCGGCGGTGTATTCGTGGCCCGAATAGACCATCGTTTCGGGCGGCAGGGCACGCAGCCGCTTGAGGCTGTCCCACATCTGGGCCGGGGTGCCTTCGAACAGACGGCCGCAGCCCATCGCCATCAGGCTGTCGCCGCTGAACAGCGCCTGTGCGCCAGGCATGTAATAGGCGATATGGCCGACGGTGTGGCCGGGAACGTCGATCACATGGACCTCCTCGCCACAGACGGCTTCGACGTCCGAAATATCGACGGCGATATCCAGCGGGGGCAGGCGATGCTGGTCGGCCCGGGCGCCGATCACCCGGCAGCCGTAGATCCGGTGAAATTCCTCGACGCCCTCGACATGATCGCCGTGGTGATGGGTGATCAGCAAATCCGACAGGTGCCAGCCGTGGCCGGAAAGGACCTCCATGACCGGCTCCACCTCCGGGGCGTCGATCAGCGCGGTCCTGCGGGTCACGTCGTCATGCAGGACGAAGGCGTAGTTGTCGGTGCGGCAGGGCACGGTGAGAATGCGCAGGGGCATGGCAATACCTCATGGACTGTTGCTATGGTCGTGATGGCTGCACAGACAGCTTTGCAAATCGAAGGGCCGCCCGCAATGCATCTCGACGTGCTCGACCTGCGCAACTTTTACTACCGAAGCCAGCTGGGGCGAGCCGCACAAAAGGTGATCCGCGACCAGCTCAAGGAAATGTGGCCGGACGCCAAGGGGATGACCGTGGCAGGCTTTGGCTTTGCCGTGCCGCTGCTGCGGCCCTACCTCGGCTCGGCGCGGCGGGTGATCGGGCTGATGCCGGCGCCGCAGGGGGTGATGCCTTGGCCTGCGGGGCAGCCCAACGTCAGCGTGCTCTGCGACGATACGCTCTGGCCGATCGCGACGGGGGCGCTGGACCGGCTGGTGGTGCTGCACGGGCTGGAGACGTCGGATTATCCGGGGGCGCTGCTCGACGAATGCTACCGGGTGCTCGGGCCGGGCGGTCGGGCGGTGTTCATCGTGCCGAACCGGTCGGGGATTTGGTCGCGGACCGACCGTACGCCCTTCGGCTATGGGCGTCCCTATTCGATGAGCCAGCTCGAAGCACAGCTCAGGGACCACGCCTTCGTCACCGAACGGGCGATCTCGACGCTCTACCAGCCGCCGTCTTCGCACAAGATGTGGCGGCGGGTCGGGGCGCTGATGGAGCGGGCAGGGCGGCACCTGCCGGCCTTTGCGGCGGGCGGGGTGCTGATGGTCGAGGCGACCAAGCAGGTGCCGGCGCCGCGCAAGCGGGGGCAGGCGGCGCGGGTGAGCCGTCCGCTGCGGGTGCTCGAAGGGCTCGGCGCGCCCGAACCCACGCCCGCGGGGCGGTCGCTGCAGGGCTAGGGCGGGGCGTCATGGGGGCTAGACTCAAGTCGGTGCAAAATCGCACTCTTGAACAGGTCTCGAAACGGTAGAGAGATTCGCCAAAGCATCCGGGAACGGTGGTGAAACGAGGCAAAGCGCCGCAGATCACGAGGCTCCGGAGCAAGTGGCATGCAAAGAACTGTGAAACGAGCGTTAATCTCTGGACCAGTTTGATGTCTATGCGGTTGCGACAGGGGAATTGCTCTGCTACATCGCCCCTGATTTTGACGCCGCCGTGAACGCGACGGCACTTCAAGCTGCCTTATCACCGCCTTCACTCGGGTGGGGAAACGGCCCTAAATTATCGGAAGGGTGGACGTGTCCGAACCAGCTTCGATTTCAAGCGGCATCGCCGACCGCTACGCCACAGCAGTCTTCGGGCTTGCCATGGACGACAAGGCGCTCCCCTCGCTCGAGGCGGATGTCGAGGCGCTCGACAGCGCGCTGAAAGATAGTGCAGACCTCCGGTCGCTTATCCATTCGCCGCTCTACAGCCGTGAAGAACAAGGCAATGCCATCAAGGCGATTTCCGCGAAAATGGGGCTTAGCGGCACCACGCAGAACGTGCTCTCGTTGATGGCATCCAAGCGGCGGCTCTTCGTGCTGCCGCAAATGGTGACCAGCCTGCGCGACAAGATCGCCAGCGAAAAGGGCGAAGTCACCGCCGAAGTCACCAGCGCCAAGGCGCTGACGAAGACCCAGTCCGAAAAACTGGCCGCCACGCTGTCCAAGCAGGCGGGCAAGGACGTTAAGATCATAGCGACCGTTGATGAAAGCCTCATCGGCGGTCTCGTCGTGAAAGTGGGCTCCAAAATGATCGACACATCGATCGCTTCCAAGCTCACAGCACTCCAGAACAGCATGAAAGAGGCCCGGTAATGGCGATCCAAGCTGCGGAAATTTCCGCGATCCTCAAGGACCAGATCAAGAATTTTGGCCAGGAGGCCGAGGTGGCCGAAGTCGGCCGGGTGCTGTCCGTCGGTGACGGTATTGCGCGGGTCTACGGACTCGACAACATCCAGGCCGGTGAGATGGTCGAATTCCCCGGCGGTATCCGGGGCATGGCACTGAACCTCGAAACCGACAACGTCGGCTGCGTTATCTTCGGGTCCGACCGGGACATCAAAGAAGGCGACACCGTCAAGCGGACCAATTCGATCGTGGACGTGCCGGCCGGCGAAGCCCTGCTGGGCCGCGTCGTGGACGGTCTGGGCAACCCGCTCGACGGCAAAGGCGAGATCCTGACGTCAGAGCGCCGCGTCGCAGACGTGAAAGCGCCGGGGATCATCCCGCGTAAATCCGTGCACGAGCCAATGGCGACCGGCCTCAAATCCGTTGACGCCATGATCCCGATCGGGCGTGGCCAGCGGGAATTGATCATCGGCGACCGTCAGACCGGCAAGACCGCCGTGGCACTCGACACGATCCTGAACCAGAAGTCGTATAACGACGCCGCCGGCGACGACGAGAGCAAGAAGCTCTACTGCATCTACGTGGCAGTCGGGCAAAAGCGGTCGACCGTGGCCCAGCTGGTGAAGCGTCTCGAAGAATCCGGCGCCATCGAATACACCATCGTCGTGGCGGCCACCGCCTCCGACCCTGCGCCGATGCAGTATCTGGCACCCTATTCGGCAACCGCGATGGCCGAATACTTCCGCGACAACGGCAAGCATGCGCTGATCATCTACGATGACCTCTCCAAGCAGGCCGTGTCCTACCGTCAGATGTCGCTGCTGCTGCGGCGTCCGCCCGGACGTGAAGCCTACCCCGGCGACGTGTTCTACCTGCACTCCCGGCTGTTGGAGCGTTCGGCCAAACTGAACGAAGACCACGGCTCGGGCTCGCTGACGGCGCTGCCGATCATCGAAACCCAGGGTGGTGACGTGTCGGCCTTTATTCCGACGAACGTGATCTCGATCACCGACGGTCAGATCTTCCTCGAGACGGAACTCTTCTTCCAGGGTATCCGGCCTGCCGTGAACACCGGTCTGTCGGTGTCTCGCGTGGGTTCGTCGGCTCAGACCAACTCGATGAAATCGGTTGCAGGCCCGGTGAAGCTGGAGCTCGCCCAGTATCGCGAAATGGCTGCCTTCGCGCAGTTCGGCTCCGATCTGGATGCGTCCACTCAGGCCCTGCTGAACCGCGGTGCGCGTCTGACCGAGCTGATGAAACAGCCGCAGTATTCGCCGCTGACCAACGCCGAGATCGTCTGCGTCATCTACGCAGGGACCAAAGGCTTCCTCGACAAGATCCCCGTCAGCAAGGTTGGCGCCTTCGAGGCCGGTCTGCTCAAGCACCTGCGCAATGCCCGCCGTGACGTGCTCGATATGATCACCAACGAGGATCCCAAAGTGAAAGGCGAAGCCGAGGAGAAAATCCGCGGCGCGATCGAAGAATTCGCCAAAGACTTCGCTTGAGTTTGGGCTTAACCACCGAAAGGACTTTGGCCCATGCCTAGCCTCAAGGACCTAAAAAATCGGATCGCGTCGGTCAAATCGACCCGCAAGATCACCAAAGCCATGCAGATGGTGGCCGCCGCGAAATTGCGCCGGGCACAGGATGCAGCAGAAGCGTCCCGGCCCTACACAGAGCGGTTTACCGCTGTGATGGCCGGGCTGGCTGCCGCGGCTGGCGGCTCCGACTCGGCACCGAAATTGCTGACCGGAACCGGCAGCGACAAGGTGCAGCTTCTGGTCGTCATGACCGCCGAGCGCGGATTGTGCGGTGGCTTCAACGCCAACATCGCCAAGCTGGCGAAGAACCACGCCGCCAAGCTGCTGGCCGAGGGCAAGACAGTGAAAATCCTCACTGTCGGCAAGAAGGGGCGCGATTCATTGCGCCGCGACTTCGGCGAGTATTTCGTCGGACACGTCGATCTGTCGGCGGTCAAACGGCTCGGCTATACCGACGCTCAGGGCATCGCCAAGGACATCCTGTCCCGGTTTGATGCCGGCGAATTCGACGTGGCGACGATCTTCTTCGCAACGTTCCAAAGCGTCATCGCGCAGACACCGACCGCACAGCAGATCATCCCGGCAAAGTTCGACGCCGTCGAGGGGGCCGAGGCCACCTTGTACGACTACGAACCAAGCGAAGAGGCGATCCTTGCAGACCTTCTGCCGCGTGGCGTGGCCACGGCCGTCTTTGCGGCCCTGCTCGAAAATGCGGCCTCTGAACAGGGCGCCCGGATGAGCGCCATGGACAACGCCACACGCAACGCTGGCGAAATGATCGACAAACTGACCATCGAGTTCAACCGCTCGCGTCAGGCTGTGATCACCAACGAACTGATCGAGATTATCTCGGGCGCGGAAGCGCTCTAACGGAACCGGAGACACAAGTATGGCAAACGCAAAAGGCAAGATCACGCAGGTCATCGGCGCCGTCGTAGACGTGCAATTCGGGGATCACCTGCCCGAAATCCTGAACGCAATGACCACCGATAACAACGGCAAGACGCTGACGCTCGAAGTCGCTCAGCACCTCGGCGAGGGCACCGTGCGCGCCATCGCCATGGACGCCACCGAGGGCCTCGTGCGCGGTCAGGAAGTGACCGACATGGACGGACCGATCACCGTGCCCGTCGGCGATGCGACGCTGGGTCGGATCATGAACGTCGTCGGCGACCCCGTCGACGAGAAGGGCCCGATCGGCGAGCAAGAGCGCCGTTCGATCCACGCTGACGCGCCTCCCTTCGAGGCACAGTCGACCGCCTCCGAAGTGCTGGTCACCGGCATCAAGGTCATCGACCTTCTGGCACCCTACGCCAAGGGTGGCAAAATCGGCCTCTTCGGCGGTGCCGGGGTGGGTAAGACTGTTCTCATTCAGGAACTGATCAACAACATCGCCAAAGTGCACTCCGGCTACTCGGTGTTCGCTGGTGTTGGTGAGCGGACCCGTGAGGGGAACGACCTCTACTACGAATTCATCGAATCCGGCGTCATCAACGCAGACGACCTGACCAAGTCCAAGGTGGCGCTGGTCTACGGTCAGATGAACGAGCCTCCGGGCGCACGTATGCGGGTCGCTCTGTCGGGTCTGACCATGGCCGAGGCGTTCCGCGACTCGTCGGGGACCGACGTTCTGTTCTTCGTGGACAACATCTTCCGCTTTACCCAGGCGGGCTCCGAGGTTTCGGCTCTGCTCGGCCGTATCCCTTCGGCCGTGGGCTACCAGCCGACGCTGGCCACCGACATGGGTCAGATGCAGGAACGCATCACCTCCACCAAGAACGGCTCGATCACCTCGGTGCAGGCCATCTACGTGCCGGCCGATGACCTTACCGACCCCGCACCGGCCACCTCGTTCGCACACCTCGACGCGACGACCGTTCTCAACCGGGCGATCTCGGAAAAGGGCATCTACCCCGCTGTGGACCCGCTCGACTCGACCTCGCGTCTGCTCGATCCGGGCATCGTGGGCGAAGAGCACTACAAGGTCGCCAGCGACGTCCAGCAGACGCTTCAGCGCTACAAGTCGCTGCAGGACATCATCGCCATCCTCGGCATGGACGAACTGTCGGAAGAAGACAAACTGACCGTTCAGCGCGCGCGCAAGATCGAGCGTTTCCTGTCGCAGCCCTTCGACGTGGCGAAAGTGTTCACCGGCTCTGACGGTGTGCAGGTTCCGCTCGAAGACACCATCGCCTCGTTCAAGGCGGTCGTGGCCGGTGAATACGATCACCTGCCCGAAGGTGCCTTCTACATGGTCGGCGGCATCGATGAAGTGAAGGCGAAAGCCGAAAAGATGGCTGCCGCTGCAGCGTAAGGAGCCGACATGGCAGATACGATGCAATTCGATCTCGTCTCTCCCGAACGGCGGCTTGCCTCCGTTCAGGCGACCGAGGTGCAAATCCCGGGTGCGGACGGCGACATGACGGCCATGGCCAACCATGCGCCGACGATCACCACCCTGCGGCCGGGCATTCTGCGGGTCGTGCATTCCGGCGGAACAGACGAATACCTCGTCTCCGGTGGCTTTGCCGAGATCACCGCAGGCAGCCTTTCGGTCCTGGCCGAAGAGGCGCTGCCACGCGCCGAGGTCACGCAGGAAGTCTACAGCGGTATGCTCACCGCGGCGCGCGAGAACCACGCGAAGGCCGAGGAGCATGACGCCGTCGATGCCGCAGCAAAGCTGCTGGCGGATATGGTGGCCGTGGGCACGCATATGGGGCTCAGCTCCCAATAAGGGCTTTGGCACCGCAAGAATCGAAAAGGCCTCATCCTCGGATGGGGCCTTTTTTCTGACCTCTGCGCGGTCTCGGCGGTGGGCCTCGGCTGGCCGATCACACCGTCAGGGGGCTTTATCCTTGTCGGATCCGGGTTCGTCATACTCGAAGAGCTTCGAGGTAACCGACCGGGATGCCAAGCCGATGAAAGCGCCGAGCAGGGCGCCGATCTTGACCAAGGACTGAAGCGGATAGCTCAGGACAACGGCTGCCAGAAGGCCAAGGATCGCACCAAGGGCAGCACCGGCCACCGTGGTGATGACGTCGCGCTTCAGGGTGCGCAACACGCCACGGCCCAGAAAGGCCATGCTGGATGCAAAGTCGTCATCGTCCTTCTTCATGTCGTCCTCTCGGTTGCGGGCGTCGATGGACGTCAAAGACGAGAAAAGTGGTCATTTTGGGACGATGGGCCCGCGCTGGGTGAAAGAGGCGAGGGGAGTGGCACCGATGCGCACGGCGCAGGGCTTCGGCCGCGCTGCCGTCACAGCGGGAAAACCGCCTCGACAATCAATCCGGTCTCTCGCCAGTTGAAATCGATCGAGCCATTCACCGCGGTGACGAGATCGAGAACGATCTTCGATCCGCTCTGGCGCATCGGCTTGACGACCGCGGGGCCGCCGCGCTCTGACCAGCACATCGACAATTGCGTGCCGCTGGCGTTCACCTCCCAGTTCAACTCGACAGAGCCGTCCATCTCGCCGAGAGAGCCATGCTTGACCGAGTTGGTCGCCAACTCATGCAGGCCGAGGGCCAGACACGACAGCAGCGGTCTGGGCAATACGACCTCGGGGCCGTCGAGACGGAATTGCCGCGGGCCCAGCGGGGCGTAGGCGGACAGGATCGTCTTGGACAGTTCCGCAAAGGTCAGGTTCTGGTCTTCGGGCTGGATGATCGTCGAGAAATGGGCATCGCTCAAGGCGCGCAGCCGCTCCGAGACGATCCGACCAAGCGTCTGGGCATCGTATTCCTCGCGCATCGTGTGCCTGATGACCACGGTCATCACGTTGACGATATTGCGCAGGCGGTGAAGGAGTTCCGCGTCGGCAAGCTCGCGGGCCTTCTGCTCTTGGATCCGCTTGGCGGTGATGTCGAGCTGCGAGCCGAAATAGTAGAGCAAGGCACCATCGTCGTCGTAGATCGGGCCGATCTGCAACGCATTCAAAAAGCTGCTGCCGTCTTTTCGATAGTTGAGGATCTCCACGGTTTCGACACGCCGTTCCACGATGGCGAGGCGTACGGCGGCGATGCTCTCTTCGGCGGTGTCTGGGCCTTGGAGAAACCGGCAGTTCTTACCGATCACATCGTCTTCCGTATATCCGACGAGGTCGAAGAACGACGAATTGGCATAGACAATGGGATTGTCAGGCAGCTTCGGATCGGTGATGCAAAGCGGAACGCGGGCGTGCTGAACCGCGTAGGCCATTGATCTGTCGCTCAAAAGCTCCAGACGGGCTCGACTATCCAATACCTTCAATCAACGCTCCGGGTCTCAAACCATAGATCGGCGTCCCTGGCCGGGATCAGCACCTTCAAAGAAAAAGTAGCATTAGATCAATGCACGGAACAAGGCAAACGCTCGGCCGCTCGGGCTCGGCAGTTTGACGCCGGGATCGGCCGCACTCTGGCGCTGGTTGCGAGGCCGGGGTTCAATCGCCTCTGGCGGGTGTCGCTCCCAATTGCTGCCAGATTCTAATGCGAATAGAGTGGCGGCAAATGTGACGGACATTCAGATGAGAAGAATTAGCAGGCACGCCATCGGTATTGAAAATGGCGACACGGTGTTGTTTTCGGATTTCGAACGAGACGGCGAAATGTGGACTGGCAGCGGCCAGCGCCAGACCCGTGTCTATGTCGAATTTTCAGAGTCGTTCCGCGAAACGCCCATGGTGCATGTCGGGTTCTCGATGTGGGATGTATCCAACAGCGCGAACGCCCGGATGGAGGTTCAGGCTCAGGACATCACGGAGAAGGGCTTCGCCATCCTGTTTCGGACCTGGGCCGATACACAGGTGGCGCGGGTCCGCGTCGGATGGATGGCGATCGGCGCGGTCACCGACGAGGACGACTGGGAACTGTATTGAAATTCCCTTCGGTTCCGTTGCGCGGTGGCCGGTGTGACAGAGCGGTGCGGTAACACCCCGATTGCCGCAAATGACACCGACGGGATACCGACGTCGGACCGACGGGTTACCGCAGCCGATTTTAGCCCGTTAACCCGATGAGTCGCAGGCCCGTCAGGCCGCGGAATACATGCCTTCGTAGATCGGGGTCAGCGTCTCATGATCGAACAGGGACGACACGCTCGTGCCGTTCCAGATGTTCAGAATCGCCTGCGCAAACATCGGTGCGGTGGGCACGATGCGGATGTTCGAGGTCGCCTTGACGGCGTCGGTCGCCTCGATGCTGTCGGTGATAACCAGCGATTTCATAACGGAATTCTGGATGCGACCCACGGCCGGGCCAGACAGAACGCCGTGCGTGATATAGCTGTGCACCTCGGTCGCGCCCGCTCCGATCAGGACCTCTGCGGCCTTGCACAAGGTGCCCGCCGTGTCGCAGATGTCGTCGACGATGATGCAGGTCTTGCCGGTCACGTCCCCGATCACCGTCATCTCCGCGATCTCACCGGGCTTCTCACGGCGCTTGTCCACGATCGCCAAAGGCGCCCCGATCCGCTGCGCCAGCTCCCGCGCCCGCGCCACCCCACCGACGTCGGGCGACACGATCATCAGGTTGTCCATCTGGGACCGGAAATTGTGCATGATATCAAGGGAGAAGATGGGAGAGGCATAGAGGTTGTCGACCGGGATGTCGAAGAACCCCTGGATCTGAGCGGCGTGCAAATCCATCGTCAGAATGCGCTCGATGCCGGCCTCGGCGATCATGTTCGCGACCAGCTTGGCGGTGATCGGCGTGCGGGCCTTGGTCCGGCGATCCTGCCGGGCATAGCCGAAATACGGGATGACGGCCGTGATGCGCGCCGCCGAAGACCGGCGCAAGGCGTCGGAGATGATCAGCAGTTCCATCAGGTTGTCGTTGGCCGGATTCGAGGTCGGCTGGATGATGAACATATCCTCGCCGCGCACATTCTCGAAAACCTCGACGAAGATCTCCTGATCGTTGAACCGTTCGACCCGCGCATCGACCAGCCCGACGCTCATTCCGCGATGCATCGACATCCGCCGCGCAACTGCTTTCGCCAAGGTCCTATTGGCATTACCAGAGATCAACTTGGGTTCAGTCAGATTGGGCATGGTGGGGTCCTTTGAGGAGCAGCAGCGCAGGGCAATGTGCGACGGAATCATGACGTTGACACCGCCTAGCACATGCCTACCCTAAGGCAAAGAATTCAGGCGCAGACAGAGGATGCCAAATTGCCCCATATCGATTATTTCTGTGCCACGTTGTCGCCTTACGTCTATTTGGCGGGCACGCGTCTTGAGGCCGTCGCCGCAAAATATGGCGCGACCGTGACCTATAAACCACTTGATGTTGTGGCTCTCTTCGGACGGACAGGCGGAACACCACCGGCCGAACGGCACCCCAGCCGGAATGAGTATCGCGCTCAGGAACTGCTTCGGCAGTCGAAAAAGGTAGGTCTTACATTCAATCTCAAACCGGCCTTCTGGCCGACGAACGGCGCGCCCGCGGCCTATGCCATCATCGCCGCTCAGTCGGCTGGTGGCGGCGACGTCGGCGCACTCGTCCACCGCATTTGTGCGTGTGTCTGGGCCGAGGAAAAGGACATCGCCGACGATGCTGTGATCCGGGAATGCCTCTCGGAGACTGGGTTCGATCCCGATCTGGCCGACAAGGGCCTGATGGCCGGGGCGGAGACATACGCCAACAACCTCGAAGAGGCCGTCACCCGCGGCGTCTTTGGCACGCCGTTCTACATCACGGACACCGATCAGCGGTTTTGGGGGCAGGACCGGATCGAGGATCTGGACGCGCATCTCGCCGGCAACTTGTGAGTGAAACGATCTCGGTCGCCGGGGTTTCGGTTGGCCTCGGCCGAACAGGCGACGGCGATGCGCCGGCGTTGGTGATCCATTGCTCGTTGGGGCGACATCAGGCGCTTGCGCGATTGGCGCGGCTGATCGGCAAGACCCACCGGGTGACCCTGTTCGACATGCCGGGTCACGGGCTGAGCGATCCGCTTGAAGATGGCGTGGATTTCCAAGACCTTACTACCAGAATCGCAACGGAGTTGATCGAACCCGACAGCCATGTGATCGGGCATAGCTTCGGTGGAACGGTCGCCTTGCGCTTGGCGGTCGAACGGCCCGATCTGGTCTCGCGGGTCACGCTGTGCGAGCCGGTCTGTTTTACGCCGATCTTGCTGACCAAAGCCTATGCCGACTATCTCGATCGCTTTGCGCCCTATGTCGGCGCGATGGCCCGTGGCGACCGTAGTCGTGCGGCCGAAGTGTTTCACACCCAGTGGGGCGAAGGGGCGTGGGACGTTCTTCCGTACTACGTCAAAGCCGATCTCACCGATCGAATCCACATGATTGCCAAAGGTTTGCCCGGGGCCGAGGGGGATCCCGGCGCGGTCTTTGCTCCCGGTCGGTTGGAGCAGCTGTCCTGCCCGGTGACCCTGATCCGAGGCGAGCGGAGCGAGCCGATCATGCGGGAGGTGCACGCGGCTATTCTGGCGCGGCTCCGACATGGCAGGGAGGTCGTGATCGAAGGCGCCGGGCACATGGTCCCCGTGACCCATCCGGGAACCGTGGCCGCAGCGATCGGTTAGCGGTCGAAAAGCGCCAGAAATTCATCCACGCCGTCCTCGGTCATCGACCAGTCGCAGACCAACCTGCCGGTCAGCATCTCCTCGGGATCGTCGCCGTCAAGCTCTCCCGACATGATGTAGTAGACGGCGCCCCCATCATGGAGCTTGCGGTGCAAGCCTCTGGTGGCGCTGAAGAAAATGATGTTGGCTTCAGGCTCAAAGAGGAACTCGATGCCCGAGGTGTTGCGCAGTCCGGCCACCAGCCGATCGGTGCGGGCATTGGCCATCCGAGCCATATCCAGCCATAGATCATCGGCCAGATAGGCCCGCATTTGGGCCGACAGATAGCGGTGCTTTGACAACAGATGCGCCCCGCGCTTGCGACGCAGTTCGAATTCCCATGCCGTTTCGGGATCAAACAGCACGACGGCTTCGACCCCGAGCAATCCGTTCTTGGTGCCACCGAAGCTGACGGCATCGATGCCGGCCTTCCACGTCATCTCGGCAGGCGTGCAGCCCAAACGGACCAGGGCATTTGCAAATCGGGCGCCGTCCAGATGGGTCTTGAGGCCGAAGTCCTTTGCAACGGCGGTCACAGCGGTCAGTTCCTCCAGAGAATAGATCGTGCCTTTCTCTGTCGCTTGCGTGATCGAAACGGGGCCGCGCTGCGGGCCGTGGACGCCGCGGTTTTCTTCACCGAGAATTGCCGAGCGAAGGGCGTCCGGCGTCAGTTTCGCGGATGGGGACGGAACAAGGGTCAGCTTTGAGCCGCCCGAAAAGAACTCCGGCGCATTGCATTCGTCCTCGTGGATATGGGCCACGTCGCTGCAGAAGACAGTCTGCCAAGGTTTTGACATCGTCGCCAAAATCAAGGAGTTGGCCGCCGTCCCGGTGGTCACGAGAAACGCTTCGGCCCGCGGCGCCTCGAACACGGTGCGGATGCCGTCACGGACCTCGTCCATGATCGCGTCGGCGCCGTAGCCGGAAGCATAGCCGGTATTGGCAATGGTGAGGGCTTCGAGCACTTTGGGATGGGCAGGGCCAGCATTGTCCGAGGCGAAAAACATGGGCTAGAGTGGCTCCTCGATGATATGGTCTTCCCAGTCGTCGTCGTCGACGCTGAGTTCGGATACGGTCAGTCCCTTCACCGATACGCCCGCCCGATGCACGCTCGTCGGGTCACCTGTGATCAGCGGGTGCCAGTCGGGAAGCTTTCGCCCCAGATGGATCAAACGGTAGGCGCAGGTCTGTGGCAGCCAGTAGAGGTTCTTCTCGATGGTTTTCGGCGAAAGGACGATGCATTCGGGCACATAGTCATGACGGGTCTGATAATGACTGCACAGACAGGTGCTGTCGTCGAGCAATCGGCAGGCGACGCGGGTCAGCTCGACCTCGCCCGTGTCTTCGTCCTCGAGCTTGTTGAGGCAGCACTTGCCGCATCCATCGCAAAGCGCCTCCCATTCGGAGCGCGTCATTGCATTCATCTGGACCGTTTCCCAGAACCGGTGCCGCATGTCGTCAGCCATGGGGCAGGGCGGCCAGAATGTCGCGTGCCTGGGCGCAATCGGCATCCATCTGCACGATCAATGCATCGATGCCTTCGAACTTGAGCTCTGGTCTCAGGAAATCGACAAGGGCGACGGACATCGACGCCCCATAGAGATCGCCTTTGAAATCAAACAGAAACGTCTCGCAGTTGGCAGTATTCTCGCCGAAGGTCGGTCGGACACCGATCGATGCGGCGCCTCCGTAGTGACCGGCATGGGGACCATCCAAAACGTCGACGGTGACGGCGTAGACCCCGAACTTGGGTGGGTGCAGGCCACTGATCGACATATTGGCGGTGGGAAACCCGAGGTCGCGCCCCCGTTGGTCGCCCCTGATGACGGTTCCGTCGATGCGGTGCCAATGGCCCAGCATCGCCGCTGCATCTCGTGGACGGCCGTCTTCCAAGGCCTGCCGAATGGCGGTGCTCGACACTTCGCCAGCCCCAAGATCGAGCATCGGCACAACGGTCACGCCAAAGCCCAGCTTCTCGCCCAGTGCGATCAGATCATCCGCCGTGCCCAGCCGCCCTTTGCCGAAACAGAAATCCGCGCCGACGACGACGTGGCGCAAGCCAAGGCGCTCTGCAATGATCTGGCTTGCAAATTCCTGCGCAGAAAGCGCTGAAAGCGCTGCATTGAACGGCATCTCATACAGTTTTTCAACTTGGAGCTTTTCAAGCCGGTGCGCCCGCGCCTCGGCGTTCATCAGGCGAAAGGCGGGCGATTGGGGCGCAAAGAACTGGCGCGGATGTGGTTCGAATGTCATGACGCCGAACGGCGCATCAAGGGACTTCGCCGTGGAGCGGGCAACGTCCAGAACGACCTGATGGCCCAGATGAACCCCGTCGAAATTGCCGATGGCTGCGACCGCGCCGCGGTCGGAGGGATCTATGAACAGAGAGTCTCGGATGATGCGCATATCGGTGCGTAGCGTGGCCGGTTCCGCTGCGCAAGCGCTCTGCGCGGATCGGGTCTAGTCGAATTTGCGCGACGGGGCCAAAACAGTCGCCTCGCCGGTCAAAACCTTCTTGCCGTCGACAAGGCATCGGGTCTGCATGATGACGCGACGTTTCGAGTGGTCGATCTCGGTGACCTCGACTTCGGCGGTCACCACGTCGCCGGGTCTGACAGGGGCCAGAAACTTGAGGCTTTGCCCCAGATAGACGGTGCCGTGTCCGGGCAGCTGCTCGCCGATCACCGCAGAGACGAGGCCCGCAGTCAGCATTCCATGCGCGATCCGTCCGCCGAAAATCGTGTCCTGAGCGTAGCTTTCGTCCAGATGGACAGGATTGCGGTCTGTTGTCACTTCGGCAAACAGTTCGATATCGTGATGGGTGATCTCTTTGGTCAGGGACCGGAGCATACCGATTTCGATATCTTCGATGCAGATGGTCCCTCTCGGCAGGTTGTGGGTGTGATCATCCAGCATTTTTGACTCCGGTGGGTAACAAATGATCGATCCGTGGATCGGTTTTGAAACTTAATTACCCTGCCGTCGCGCGAAGTCAAGGATTTTGGCTAGCGCAGATAGCCTATGGCGAAAGTCGGCGTGAGCATTTCTGCCTCTAGATAGGTCTGCAATGCGGCGGGATCGGGTTGCGTCGTCGTCTTGGTTTCCACAGCCGCGAGGCCCCCCGTGATAAAGAGGCAATCCATGTCTTCGCCACTCGCGCCAAGCACATCTGTCCGGATACCGTCGCCGATCGCTATGATCCGGGCGTTGTTGGGCGACACGCCCAGTGCATCGAGGCGCCGGCGCGCGAGGTCGTAGATCGGCGGGTGTGGCTTGCCGAAATAGAGGCTTTCGCCACCCATTTCCGTATAGAGCGCGGCCAGGGCACCGGCGCAGTATTCCCGGCTTTCGCCACGATCCACGACGATGTCGGGATTGGCGCAGAGCAACTTCAGCCCCTTCTGCTTGGCATAGAGGAATTGCGGTCGGTAGACGCTTGGATCCGCATGGGGATCGTCGGGGCCACAGCAGACGATGCCTTCGGCCTCTTCCAGCGGCACTTGGGTGATTTCAATTGGATTATCAACGAGTTGGAGCGGTTCGAAAAAGGCTTGATCGTGGTCTTCGCCAATGAACCAGACCTTCTTGCCGACCACGCCGCGAAACATCGCGGCGCGTGCGGAATCGCCGGAGGTGGCGATCACGTCCCATGCGTCGTCGGGGATGCCGAGCCCCTTGATCTGGGCGGCAACGGGGCCGCGCGGGCGCGGGGCGTTGGTCAAAAGCACGACTTTTCCGCCACTTGCGCGAAAGGCCTGCATCGCCGCGACGGCCGCGGGAAAGGCTGTCACGCCGTTGTGCATACAGCCCCAGAGGTCGACGAAAGCGGCATCGTAATTGGCCGAGATGTCGGAAAATTGGGTGATGATCTCGGTCATGTTCGGCCCTTGAAATGGTTTGGATAATACGTCGGTCTGCCGTCGGTATTGCGGCGGTGTCGTTTTACCGACGCCGCCGCAAGGAACTCAGGCTTTGAGGTTCGGGATGATCTGCTTCTTGCGGCTCATGATGCCGGGCAGCACGACCGTGTCGCCGGAAACGGTGCAGTCAAAGGATGCCTCTGCAATCGCTTTCACCCGGTCGTTGGGGACGAGCAGGGTGGCTTCTTCGTTCAGGATATCGACGACGAAGAGCATGACTTCGTCAGCGCCGTCTTCCTTTGCCACGCCGGGCATGGCGGCCATCAGCGCATCCTTGCGCGACAGAACCGCGGCAGGCGAGGTGGTTTCCAGAACCGAGACGCGCAGTCCGGTGCCGTCGACCGTGAACTCCTTGCTGTCCATGCGGATCAGCTCGGCTTCGGAGAAGGACGACACGTCGGACTTGGCGGCGAACATTTCGGCGGAGTAGTCCGCGATCGACACCCCGAGATCGGCGGCGAGAGCTTCTGCGACGGCACGGTCGTGATCGGTGGTGGTGGGCGAACGGAATTCCAGCGTGTCGGACAGGATGCACGACAGCATCAGGCCCCTGATGCCTTCGGGGGCTTTGGCAAGGTCATCGCCCATCAGATCGTGCATGATCGTCGCGGTGCAGGCGAGAGGGCGTATCGTGATGTCGATCGGGCCTTTGGTCTCGAGGCCGCCGACCAGCTTGTGGTGGTCGATGATCGCGGTGACGTTGGCGCCATTGATGTTGGCGGGCAGTTCGGCCGGGTTGTTGGTGTCGACGATCACGCAGTCCTGACCGTCTTCGACGTCGCTGATCACGGCGGGCAGATCAAAGCCCCAGCGTTCGGCCACAAAGAGCGCCTCGGTGTTGGGCGTGCCCAAGAGCCGGGCCTCGGCCGGCGTGCCGGTGTGGGACATATACCAAGCCCAGATCAATGGGGAGCCGGTGGAATCGGTGTCGGGGGCCTTGTGGCCGAAAACAAGCGTCGTCATGGTTGAATAACCTGTGGTTTAGGGTGGATCGCGGGCCTTATAGGGGCGCGTTTGAGCTGTGTCACCCCTCGCATGTTGATCGGTGGCCGCAATCTCGGCTATGATCGGCTCATTCAAAACAGGAGTGCACTGGCAATGGACACACAGGTCTGACACCCGCCGAGCCCGCAATCGCGCGATAGTGCCGCGATCCCCCTTGTTTTGAGGAGTATCCTGACAATGGACAAGATGAGCTGACGCCCGTTTCGGGCGATCCAGACGCGGCCTGTGCCGCGACTCAATCCCATTCAGATACATGAGGCAAATCATGCCGAAATCAACCAAGACACCCCGCAAGCCGGGGCTGGGCAGTGCTGTGCCCAGATCACCCTTTGCGCCACAGTCGCGCATTCCCAAAGACCTCTTGCGCGGCCCCGAGGTGCGGGGCGTCAAGCCGATGCCTCTGCCCGGCAAATCGCGAGGACGCTGAGCCACCCGACCCCGCCCGCCGTTCGGGCGGGGTCTTGCGCCCGCCAAAGGATCACGCGACGGTGCGCCCATGGCCAAGACGCCCGATAAACCCGCCCGCGAGGCCGACCTCTACCCTGCCGTCAAGGCGTGGCTGACCCGTCAGGGATATGAGGTGCGGGCCGAGGTGGGCGCCGCCGATGTGGTCGCCCAAAAGGACGGCGCTCCGATGGTGATCGTCGAGCTGAAGCTGGCGTTTTCGCTTGCGCTTTATCATCAGGGGATCAGCCGGCTGGCCGTCACAGATCAGGTCTATCTGGCCGTGCCAGAGCCAAAGAAGAAGGCCCGCCGCGACAACGTGTCGATGGCCCGCCGCCTTGGCCTTGGCGTGCTGAGCGTTCGGTTGCGCGATGGCCATGTCGACGTGCTCTGCGCGCCCGGCCCCTATGCGCCGCGCAAGTCGCCCAAGAAAAAGGCCCGTATGGAGAAGGCCTTCACCCGTCTGCGGGGCGATCCCAACGACGGCGGCACCACCCGGCACGGCATCGTCACGGGCTATCGCGCCGATGCGATCCGCTGCGCCCGGTTTCTGGCGGTGCATGGTCCGGCCAAGGGGGCGGAGGTCGCCAAGTGGACCGAAGTGCCGGTCGCCACAAGGATCATGGGCGACAACGTCTATGGCTGGTTTGTGCGCGTCAGTCGCGGTGTCTATGGTCTGACGGAAGCAGGCCAGCGCGGACTGGCCGATTATGGCGAGGCAGAGCTTTGACGATGCGAACGGCGATACTCTACGACAGCGAATTCCTGTCGGTGGACGGTGCGATGCGCCGATTCTGGTGCGGCCCCTTCGACCCGGAGCCGACAGTGGTGCAGATCGGTGCCGTCCGTCTCGGGCTCGACGGGGATTTCCCGCTTCTCGAGACGTTTCAGGCCTATGTCAGCCCCAAGGACCGTGAGGGAAAGCCGGTGCCGATCGACCCGTTCCTGTCGGAGCTGACCGGCATCACTCAGGCACAGGTCGACGCAGAGGGGCAACCGCTGGTCGAGGCGTTGACGGCGTTGGATGCGTTTTCGCAGGGTGCGCCTTTCTGGTCTTGGGGGCGCGACGATCATTTCATGGTGGCGATCAGTTGTTTCGTCGAAGGCATTCCGCCGGTGATACCGGCCACCCGTTTTGGCAATGCCACCCGTCTGTTCTTGCAGGCCGGAATGCCCTATGAGGCCATTCAAAAGACGTCGAGCAGCGGGCTGGCCGCATACTTTGGCCTGAATACCGACGGGTTGAGCGCCCATGACGCGCTGAGCGACGCCCGGTCAATGGCGCTGGCCGTGCAGCATCTGCTGCGTCGGGGCGATCTGCCGGCTGAGGCGCTACTGCTGGGCTGAAATCGTCCAGCCTTCCTGCTCGAGCATCCGTAGGACACCGGTCGTGTCGGGCAGGTGGGCCGCACCCACGGCCACGACGACCCGCTCATGCGTGTCGGCGGCTTCAAGGATCACCGGCAACCACGCGGCGTTGCGTCGATCCAGCAGCAACTCCTGTGTCATCGCAAAGCTCTCTTCGGCCTCCTGCTCCGTCATGTTGGGCACGAAGCTGGCGCTCATGCGCGACATTTCCCAGATCAGGGCGATCTGGCCCTGGAAATAGCTTTCGAGCATCGCGACGAAGGCTTCCTGTTGCAGATCGGGGGACAAGACCGAGAGCGCGAGCATTTCGAGCTGCTCGTCGGCGGGGATCTCGTCAAAAAGCTCGGGCAGGGTCGTCCAGGCCTCCAGCGCCGACATCGGCGTGCCCAAATCCGTGGCGACGTTGATGATCAGCTTGTCCAGTCCGAACCGGCCTTCGATCAGGTCGCCCATTGCGCAGGGCGGGATGCCGAGGCTGGCCATCAGGAACCACGGTTGCGACTTGGCGGCAAGGAAACCGGGCATCTGCCGGGCGCGGGCCGCGTCGCGCAGGGCGATCCAGTCGTCCTCGGGCAGGAGGTCCGGCAGGGTGGGGCCGTCGGTGATGAAGAAAACCTCGGGCGCCTCGGCCATTGCGGTCAGCATCTGGCGCTCTTCTGTCGGGGTCATTTCGAGCAGGATCAGGTCTGCGGCGGCCAATGTCGGAGCGATGGCCTCCATCGTGGCGTCGTGGCGCGGGTCGAACAGGTGCATCGTGCCGATCAGGTCGATCTGGCGATCTCCCTTCTGCGCGCGCCACAGGATGCCTTCGCCGAATGGCGTGGTCGCGGCCGCCGTCTCGACGCTGGCGCGTTCGGCCGGCGTCAGCCGGTCCAGCAGGCTCGGGCCAGCGCAACCGGCCTGCGCGGAGGCGGCGGCAATGGCCAAGGCGGTGGCCGTCAGACAGGCGGAAAACAGGCGGCGCATAGCGGTCCTTCTCGAGGCGAGAGAGCATTTCGATCAGGCTATGTCAGGCCCGCCCAAGGCTCAAGCTTGGGCAGGCCCGATCAGGCATGGCTCCGCTGAGGACGACGCCAGAAGCGCGAGAACCAGCCACTGGCGCCGCCTCGCGGCTCCTTCGGCGCGACCTCCGAGGGGGCCGCGGCCATGGGTGCGGGCGCAAAGCCGACCTCTGCGCTGCCGGGGGCTGGCAGGCTCAACCGAAGCACTTCGGGTGCGCTACGACGTATGACGGGCCGCTCGTGATGCGGCAACGGAACATGAGGGCCGACCTTGTGGTCGACCACGAAAAACGGGGGATGCATGGGATCGTCCTGTAGAATGGAGGGCATTGGGCGGAAACTTCCGCCGGGCAATAGGCTGCAAGCGCTTCAGCAGGTGCGCAAAAGGGTCCTTCGCATCATACAGCCTCCATTAAATCAGGTCCGAACTCAGTAAGCTGGCGCCGGGATTCGGTCAAACCTTATTTGGCCGCGACGGGCCGTCGGGGGGAGGTGCGACCTATTTGCATCGAATACCTGCATCGGGGCCGTTGTTCCGGATCGGGCAGCGTCCCGTCTCGGGTTGCAACGGCTTGCATCGAGGCGGCAATTTTTCTGCGACGACATTGCTTGACAGTCGCTGGCGCTTTGCCTACCTACCGCTCGTTAGCACTCGCCCGGGGTGAGTGCTAACGGCCCCCGGAGCATACGCACCCGCCGGGTCGAATGGGAGAAACTTTGTTCTAAGGAGCAACAAAGATGGCATTTACACCGCTGCATGACCGCGTTCTCGTGCGTCGCGTCGAAAGCGAAGAGAAGACCGTTGGCGGTCTGATCATTCCGGATTCCGCAAAAGAAAAGCCCGCTGAGGGCGAAATCGTCTCCTGTGGCGAAGGCGCTCGCAAGGACAGCGGCGAACTGATCCCGATGGCTGTGAAGCCGGGTCAGACCGTTCTGTTCGGCAAGTGGTCGGGCACCGAGGTCAAGGTCGACGGTGAAGACCTGCTGATCATGAAAGAATCCGACATTCTGGGGATCATCTCCTAATCGTCGGCCGCTGATGGCGCGTGTGACCATGCGCCCAACGGACCATGAAACAATCTAATTTCAGGAGCTATCAACATGGCTGCTAAGGACGTCAAATTCGAATCCGATGCCCGCAATCGCATGCTCAAGGGTGTGAACACCCTTGCCAACGCGGTGAAGGTGACCCTCGGCCCGAAAGGCCGTAACGTCGTGATCGACAAGAGCTTCGGTGCTCCTCGCATCACCAAGGACGGTGTGACCGTTGCCAAGGAAATCGAACTGGAAGACAAGTTCGAGAACATGGGCGCACAGATGGTCAAGGAAGTTGCTTCCCGGACCAACGACGAAGCCGGTGACGGCACCACCACTGCCACCGTGCTGGCTCAGGCCATCATCAAAGAAGGCATGAAGTCGGTTGCCGCCGGCATGAACCCGATGGATGTGAAGCGCGGCATCGACACTGCCGTGTCGACCGTCATCGAAGCCATCAAGGCCGCTGCACGCCCTGTCAACGACAGCGCCGAAGTTGCTCAGGTCGGCACCATCTCCGCCAACGGCGAAGCCGAGATCGGCCGTCAGATCGCGGATGCGATGCAGAAAGTCGGCAACGAAGGCGTCATCACCGTCGAAGAGAACAAAGGCCTCGAGACCGAGACCGATGTCGTCGAAGGTATGCAGTTCGACCGTGGCTACCTGTCGCCCTACTTCGTCACCAACGCCGACAAGATGACGACCGAGCTGGAAGACGCGATCATCCTGCTGCACGAGAAGAAGCTCTCCTCGCTTCAGCCGATGGTGCCGCTCCTCGAAGCCGTGATCCAGTCGGGCAAGCCGCTCCTGATCATCGCAGAAGACGTCGAAGGCGAAGCACTGGCGACCCTCGTGGTCAACAAGCTGCGCGGTGGCCTCAAGATCGCAGCCGTGAAGGCTCCGGGCTTCGGCGACCGTCGTAAGGCCATGCTGCAGGACATCGCCATTCTGACCGGCGGTCAGGTGATCTCCGAAGATCTCGGCATGAAGCTCGAGAACGTGACCATCGACATGCTCGGCTCTGCCAAGCGCGTCACGATCACCAAGGACGAGACCACGATCATCGACGGTTCCGGCGCGAAGGCCGAGATCGAGGCACGCGTGTCCCAGATCCGTGGCCAGATCGAAGAGACCACCTCCGACTACGACCGTGAAAAGCTGCAAGAGCGCGTTGCCAAACTGGCAGGCGGTGTTGCCGTGATCCGCGTCGGCGGCATGTCCGAAGTCGAAGTGAAAGAGCGCAAGGATCGCGTTGACGATGCTCTGAACGCCACCCGTGCGGCCGTTCAGGAAGGTATCGTCGTAGGCGGTGGTGTTGCTCTGGTTCAGGCCGGCAAGAAGCTGGAAGGTCTGACCGGCGACAACTCCGATCAGAACGCCGGTATCGCCATCGTGCGCCGTGCGCTCGAAGCACCGCTGCGTCAGATCGCAGACAACGCTGGTGTCGACGGTTCCGTCGTGGCTGGCAAAATCCGCGAAAGCAACGACCTGGCCTTCGGCTTCAACGCCCAGACCGAAGAATATGGCGACATGTTCAAGTTCGGCGTCATCGACCCGGCCAAAGTGGTTCGCACAGCACTTCAGGACGCCGCTTCGGTCGCGTCCCTGCTGATCACCACCGAGTGCATGATCGCTGACAAGCCCTCCAAAGACGGCGGACCTGCCGGCGGCGGCATGCCCGACATGGGCGGCATGGGCGGCATGATGTAATCTGCCTTTTCACAAAGGCGATTTCAGAGGGGTCCGGCGATTGCCGGGCCCCTTTTTCATGACAGAAGAGATGCGCCGCGTCGGATCGGAACCGAGCGCCCCGCCCGTCACGTCACAAACCGGTGCAAGATCTTGAAAGGTCTTGCCTCGTCGTCGCTCACAGCGCAGCAGTGCCCCATGAAACTCTTTGCCCTCACCACACTGACCATGATCGCCTTTGCGGCTAATTCCTTGCTCAACCGACTGGGCGTTGCCGTTTATGGAACCGATCCGGGTCTATTCGCCGTCCTGCGGGTCGCCGCCGGAGCCGTCGTGCTCTGGGTCTTGGTCTGGCGTCGCGGGGCCAAGGCAAATGGCGGTCTTTCCGCAAGCTGGACGCGCCGCATCGGGGCGGCATCGATGTTGGCGCTCTATATGGCGGGCTTCTCTGCGGCCTATCTGACGCTGGATGCCGGGGTCGGGGCGCTCATCCTTTTCGGTGGGGTGCAGGTGACGATGTTCGCAGGCGCGGTCGCGGGTGGTGAGCGATTGACCGGTCCAAAGCTGTTGGGCGCCGCGGTCGCGCTCTCTGGTCTGGGCGTGCTCGTCTGGCCAACGGAGGCTGTCTCTCTTCCCGTTCAAGGCGTCACCCTCATGTCCTTGGCGGCTGTGGGGTGGGGCGTCTACTCGCTCATGGGGCGGGCCGAGTCGGACCCCTTGGCGGGAACGGCCGCGAACTTCGCGCTGTGTCTGCCGATCGTCCTGCCGCTGATCCTGCTGGGGTCGGGCCAATGGACATGGGCCGGTGCGGCGACCGCCGCCGTCGCGGGTGGGCTGACCTCGGGTTTGGGCTATGCGCTGTGGTATCAGGTGCTGCCAAAGCTGGCAGCGACACGGGCCGCGATTGCGCAATTGAGCGTGCCGGTGATCGCCGCCGCAGGCGGGGTGCTGGTTCTGGGGGAAAGCATCGATTGGCGCTTTGCCGTGGCAGCCGCTCTGGTACTCGGCGGGATCGGCTTGTCGCTGTGGAAGCGGCGCTAGCGGACGATCGGCTCCAGCGGATCGTAATGCGCGGGCCCGGACGGGCCAAATGCGACCGCCGCCAAACTGTCGGGCTTCACGGTCAGCCGTGACAACTCCTCTGCGGTGACCCAGCGGCGGGCTGTGACAATGCCTTCGGGATCGGTCCAATCGCCATGCGGATCGCCCGAGATCAGCGTGCAGCGGAAATAGACGTCGACCTGATGAAAATCGAACTCCGGATCGTGAAATTCGTTCACCAGACAGGGCTCCCCCACGCTGATGGTCAATCCACACTCCTCATGGACCTCACGGCGCAGGTTTTCCGGCAGGCTGGAATGCGGCTCCACGCCGCCGCCCGGCGCACACCAGAGGTGTGTCTTTCCCTTCCAGGCGTTGACCAAGAGCAGCCGGTCTTCGTGCATCAGGATTGCACGGACGGCTATCCGGGGCGGACGAGGGGGGGATTTGCCTGACATCTGCGCTCAATTTGCGCCAATTGCGGTAAAAGACGCAAGGTCACTTGCAGGTTTACCTTAACGTTATCTTTGAGGGTGCTAAGTCTGAAGAATGCGTCCATTCATTCTCATCCTCGCGCTGGTCCTCGCGGCGGCTCCCATACTGGCACAAGTGCCGGGGCGGGAGCCCGTGACCGTATCCGATCGCGGGGAATGCGTCGTCCTGCTGCACGGGCTGGCGCGGAGCGAGTATTCGCTGGCGCCGATGGCCGAGTATCTGGAATTGCAGGGATATTACACGGTCAACACCGGCTATCCCTCGACACAGGAAACCATCGAGACGCTCGTTCAGGAGAATATCCGCTCCGACGTCGAGGCTTGCGGAGCGCGCAAGGTGCATTTCGTCACCCATTCGATGGGGGGCATTCTGGTGCGGGCTTGGCTGACCCGCTATCGGCCGGCCGACATGGGCCGCGTCGTCATGCTTGGGCCGCCGAACAACGGATCGGAACTGGTCGACATCTTTGGTGATTTCGAGCCGTTCCAATGGTTCAACGGGCCTGCGGGTCTGCAACTCGGCACTGAGGAGGATTCGGTGCCCAACCAGTTGCCGCTGCCGTCCTACGAGGTCGGCATCATCGCGGGGACAGGATCGATCAACCCGGTCTATTCGTCTCTGATCGAAGGCGCCGACGACGGCAAGGTGTCCGTCGCATCGACCCGGATGGAAGGCATGTCGGATCACCTTGTCCTGCCGGTCAGCCACACCTTCATGATGAACAATCCGCTGGTGATGGCGCAGGTCAGTGCCTTCCTCGACACGGGCCAATTCGATCGAAGCCTGAGCCTCGGGGCGGTGCTTTTCGGGCTCGATTGACCGAAGGTGCTAGCTAGGACGCAGGTCGCCAGACCTCACGAGCCTTGCACGATCCGGTTGACGTGACCCATCTTGCGCCCGGGCTTGACCTCGGCCTTTCCGTATAGGTGCAGCGCCGCGCCGCTCTTGGCGATCTCGGGCACCCGGTCCATGTCGGCGCCGATCAGGTTTTCCATGACAACGTCCGAATGCCGCGACCCGTCGCCCAAGGGCCAGCCCGCCACCGCACGGATGTGCTGTTCGAACTGGTCGATCTGGCAGCCGTTCTGCGTCCAGTGACCCGAGTTGTGCACACGCGGCGCGATCTCGTTCACGATCAGGCCAGTCTCGGTCACGAACAGCTCGACTCCGAGCACGCCGACATAGTCGAGCGCGGTCAGGATGCGCGCGGCCAGCAGCACCGCATCTGTCCGCTGCGAGGCGGTCAGGCGGGCGGGCACGGTCGTGGTGCGCAAGATGCCGTCCTCGTGGACATTCTCGCCCGGATCAAAACAGGCGACGGCGCCATCCAGCCCGCGCGCGCCGATGACGGAGACCTCATGGCTGAACACGACGAAGCCTTCCAGAATGGCCGGGGCGCCGTTCATGGCGGCCAGAGCGTCGGCGGCATCGTCGGTGGTCTTGAGCCGAGCCTGCCCTTTGCCGTCATAGCCCATCCGACGGGTCTTCAGGATGGCCGGTGCGCCGATCTCGTCGACGGCGGCGGCCATGTCCTCGGCGCTTTCGACATTGGCAAAGGGAGCCGTCGCCAGACCCAGATCGCGCAGAAACGCCTTCTCGGTCAGCCGGTCCTGCGACGTCGCCAAGGCGCGTCTGCCCGGCCGGATCGGGCGCAGCGCCTCGATCACGTCGAGCGCGGCGGTGGGGATGTTTTCAAATTCATAGGTGACGACATCGACGCTTTGCGCGAATTCGGTCAGGGCAGCGGTATCGTCATAGGCGGCCGTAAAGGTCCGGGTGGCGACTTCGGCGGCAGGGCATCCGGCGCCCGGCTCGTACACATGCACGTGCAGGCCAAGACGGCTCGCCGCCACGGCAAGCATCCGGCCAAGCTGACCGCCGCCGAGAATGCCGATGGTTTGGCCGGGGCGCAGCGGCTCAGTCATCTTTGGGCTCGTCAGGGATCGAGGCGGCAAGGGCGTCGCGCCACGCGTCCAACCGCTCGGCCAGTGCCGGATCGCTCAGCGCCAGAATACCGGCGGCCATCAGTCCCGCATTGGCCGCACCGCCGATCGCCATGGTCGCCACAGGAAATCCGCGCGGCATCTGGACGATGGAATAGAGCGAATCGACGCCGCTCAGCGCCTTGGTCTGGACCGGCACGCCGATCACCGGGATCCGGGTCTTGGATGCCATCATACCAGGAAGATGCGCGGCCCCGCCGGCGCCCGCGATAATCGCATGCAATCCACGCTCCGCCGCGGTCTTGCCATAGTCCCAAAGCCTGTCGGGGGTGCGATGTGCGGATACGATCTTGGTCTCGTACGGCACGCCCAATTCATCCAGAACAACAGCCGCCTCGCGCATCGTCGGCCAGTCCGACTGACTGCCCATGATGATCCCGATCTTCACCGCAGCCATGGGCCACCTCCGCATTCGTGAGCGCGCACTATAGCTATGCGGGGGCAGGGGGCAAGACGCCGTTCAAGCCTGCGGCCACGAAGGGCAGTCGTCAGCCGTTCGATGCGGTGTCAGGCGATGATGTCGGGCAGGATCCGGTCTTCCAGTTCCGTGATCTGATCCTTCAGCGCCAGCTTTTGCTTTTTCATCCGGCGGATCATCAGCATATCCATCGTGCCACGCTCTTGAAGCGCGTGGATCGCCTCGTCCAGATCCCGGTGCTCGCGCTTGAGAACCTCAAGCTTCACGCGCAACACCTCGAGTTGTTCCATCTTGGCAGAGGTATTCATATGGTTCCTCGTAGCATCCGGGTGAATATAGGCGGCATCGGTCCATCCGCAAAGCACTACCTCTTGCGAATTCACCCGCGCACTCCCATATTTCTCCCATGGTCGCCGAAACGCGGGGCCGTAAACACAGTCGCTTGTCAAAGGACGTGTCAGATGACGAAACTTACGCTGGGAACGCACCCGTTCTTGCTGGGATTTGAACAGCTTGAAAGGCTGGTCGAACGGACGGCAAAGTCCGGAAACGAAGGCTATCCCCCCTACAACATCGAACAAACGTCGGAACGGTCCTACCGGATCACGCTCGCGGTCGCCGGTTTTGCCGATGAAGATTTAAGCATCACCGTCGAAGATTCGAGCCTCGTCATCCGCGGCCGGCAAAAAGACGATGCCGACGGTAGGGTGTTTTTGCATCGAGGCATTGCCGCACGCCAATTTCAACGTAGCTTTGTATTGGCGGACGGAGTCGACGTCGGCGAGGCCATACTCGAAAATGGTCTGCTACACGTCGATCTGACCCGGCATGTGCCCGAAAGCATCGTCCAGACGATCGAGATCAAAAGGAGCGGAAAGTGATGAACAGCAAAGCAGACATGAATTCTCCCGAGGGCAATTTCGTCTACCTGAAATCCGTCGCCGTTGCTGACCTTCCCGTCGAGTTGCGCGAACAGGCGGGCGATCTGGAAACGGTATTCGCCGTGCACAACGGCGAAGGCGAGCAGGTCGCGCTGGTGGCGCATCCGTCGATCGCGTCGCATCTGGCCGAAGAGCACGACATGCAGCTGGTGACGCTGCACTAAGGGCGACAGGCCCTCCCACCGGATTGACTGCGGGCGCGTGAGGTGCCCGCAAGCCGGCCCCCTTCAAAATCCCAGTCTCTCGAGATGTGCGCGCGCCCGCAGCCGGCGTGCGCCGGGCCGAGCCAGTGTGCGTTAAGGCGCAGCAGCCCTGTGCCTGGAGCTACGCCGAGATCATCGGCCGCGCTGCCAAAGAAAATGGCCGCCTCGTTCACTCGGAACGAGGCGGCCATCTGTAGATTGATCGAAAAGGGCGCTTAGCCCTTGATCAGACCCATCGATTCCAGTTTCAGGATCACCTGATGGGCGCAGTTGTCCACATCGGTGCCTTCGGTCTCGACGCGCAGTTCGGGGTTCTCCGGCACGTCGTAGGGGTCGGAAATACCGGTGAATTCCTTGATCTTGCCTTCGCGGGCCAGCTTGTAGAGACCCTTGCGGTCACGCTTTTCGCACTCTTCGATGCTGGTCGCGACGTGGACTTCGATAAAGGCACCAAAGGCTTCGATGTCTTCACGCACCGCGCGGCGGGTCGTGGCATAGGGGGCGATGGGCGCACAGATCGCGATACCACCATTCTTGGTGATCTCGGAGGCGACATAGCCGATGCGGCGGATGTTCAGGTCACGGTGCTCTTTGGAAAACCCGAGCTCCGAGGACAGGTTCTTGCGGACGATATCGCCGTCGAGCAGCGTCACCGGGCGACCACCCATTTCCATCAGCTTGACCATCAGCGCGTTGGCGATGGTGGACTTACCGGAACCGGAGAAGCCGGTGAAGAAGACGGTGAAGCCCTGCTTGGAACGGGCCGGCTTGGTGCGGCGCAGCTCTTCGACCACTTGGGGGAAAGAGAACCACTCCGGGATCTCGAGACCTTCGGCCAAACGGCGGCGCAATTCGGTGCCCGAGATGTTCAGGATGGTGACGTTGTCCTTGTCGGCGATCTCGTCGGCCGGCTCGTACTGGGCGCGCTCCTGCACATAAACCATGTGTTTGAAGTCGACCATCTCGATGCCCATCTCCTCCTGATGCTTGCGGAACAGATCCTGCGCATCATAGGGGCCATAGAAATCCTCGCCCTTGGAGTTGTTGCCGGGGCCTGCGTGATCGCGGCCCACGATGAAGTGGGTGCAGCCGTGGTTCTTGCGAATCAGACCGTGCCAGACCGCCTCGCGGGGGCCGGCCATACGCATGGCGAGGTTCAGCAGCGACATCGCCGTCGTCGAGGCGGGGTATTGGTCGAGCACGGCTTCGTAGCAGCGGACGCGGGTAAAGTGGTCGACGTCACCGGGCTTGGTCAGGCCGACGACCGGATGGATCAGCAGGTTGGCCTGCGCTTCCTTCGCGGCGCGGAAGGTCAGTTCCTGGTGCGCGCGGTGCAGCGGGTTGCGGGTCTGGAACGCGACGACCTTGCGCCAGCCCATCTTGCGGAAATAGGCGCGCAACTCGTTGGGCGTATCGCGGCGGCCGCGGAAATCGTAGTGGACGGGCGGCTGGATGCCGGTGACGGGGCCACCGAGATAGACCGAACCGGCATGGTTGTGCAGGTAATTGACGGCCGGGTGAGCGGAATCGTCTGCGCCAAAGACCTTCTCGGCCTCGCGCGCCTTGTTCGGCACCCATTTGTCGGTGACGGTCATGGTGGCGAGGATCACGCCTTCCTGATCGCGCAGGGCGATGTCCTGACCGACTTCGACCGTCTCAGCGAATTTCTCGGAGACGTCGAGGTTGATCGGCATCGGCCAGAGGCTGCCATCGGCCAAACGCATGTTCTCGACGACGTTGTCGTAGTCGGCCTCGGACAGAAATCCCTTCAGCGGGTTGAAGCCGCCGTTCATCAGCAATTCCAGATCGCAGATCTGGCGTAGCGTCAGATCGTGGCTGGTCAGGTTGCCAGCTTCCACTTTCAGCTTCTGGGCGCTGTCGTGGCTGACATACAGTTCGGGGATCGGTGCAAGAGGTTCGGACATCACTATACTCGTTTCGTCTAATGAGGAGGCCAGTCAGCCACGGTTATGTTCCGCGACCCATAAACAGCAATCGGGCAAGGACGCAAGGTTGGTGGGGGGGAAAACCGGCGTGACAACGCCGGTATGGCTTTCGTGCAAGTCCCGCGGCGGTTGTGCTGCGGACGCGGCAACCACGACCGGTCCGCGGACAAATCCTGATCGGCCGGGCTCAGGTTTGGTTCGGCGCCGCCCAGGGTTCGGGCGCGCCCAGGGTGGTGAGCTGCGCGCCCTCGGGCGTGTTCCAGTGAAACAGCACCATATGCCACCGGCTCGGCGCGCGACGAGAGGCATAGATCATCCCGTCCGCATTGGCCCGACGGGCCGCATCCGAGGCGCGCCAGCTCGTCGCCGGCTGACCCGCATCGCGCTGGCTGCGCCAGATGACCGAGGGCCAGTCCGGCTCGATCTCGAGGGTCGCGCAGGTATCGGGATCGCGCAGATCCACGATCCGCTCCGAGACGAGGTGCAGCTGCTGGAGAACCCGCGGCGGATCCTCTGGCTGAAGGTAGATGTCGATCGCCAGCGCGGCCGAGGCGGGCAGGGGCGAGGCATAGAGCGCGGGCTGACCGCTGTGGTGAAACCGGGCCTCCGGGCTGATCACCCCGTCAAGTACCTGGTCAGCCCGACTGGCAAAGACGATCCGATAGAGCGGTCCGTCATAGCGCAGAAACACCGGGCAGTTACTCGGCGGCCTGTGCGGCTTCCGCCATGCCGTGTTCCGCAAGGAACCGTTCCGCGTCCAGAGCGGCCATACAGCCCATGCCGGCACTCGTCACCGCTTGGCGATACACGTGATCCGTCAGGTCGCCGGCGGCAAAGACGCCGGGGATCGAAGTGCGCGTGCTGCCTGGCTCCACGACGACATAGCCACCGTGCTGGGTTTCGAGCACGTCCTTGACCAGCTCGGACGCCGGGGCGTGGCCGATCGCGATGAAGACGCCCTTGGCAGGGATTTCGGTGATCTCGCCGGTCTTGGTGTGCTTGACCCGCACGCCTTCGACGCCCAGAGGGCTGTCGGCGCCGATAACCTCGTCGACCTCGTGAAACCACAGCGTCTCGATCTTGGGGTTCTTGAACAGGCGGTCCTGCAGAATACGCTCCGCGCGCAATTCGTCGCGGCGGTGCACCAATGTGACCTTCGAGGCAAAGTTGGTGAGGAACAGCGCCTCTTCCACGGCGGTATTGCCGCCGCCGACCACGACGATCTCCTGACCGCGATAGAAAAAGCCGTCGCAAGTGGCACAGGCGCTGACGCCGAAGCCCTTGAACTTCTCCTCAGACGGCAGGCCGAGCCATTTCGCGCGCGCCCCGGTGGCGAGGATAATCGCATCCGCGGTCCAGACCGTGCCGCTGTCGGTCTGGGCGGTGAACGGGCGCTTGCTCAGGTCCAGAGAGGTCACGATGTCGCTCACGATGTCGCAGCCCATGGCGCGGGCATGCGCCTCCATCCGAACCATCAGGTCAGGGCCCTGCACCTCGGTGTCACCGGGCCAATTCTCGACCTCGGTCGTGGTGGTCAACTGGCCACCCGGCTCCAGACCCTGGATCAAGACGGGGTTCAGCATCGCACGGGCGGCATAGACGCCAGCGGTGTAGCCAGCCGGGCCGGAGCCGATGATCAGCGTCTTGGTGTGGCGGTGCTCTGTCATGGTGATCCCCCTTTGATGCCCACCCGATATAAGTGTCTCGCCCGCCGGGGGAAAGGGGGACAATCGGCAATCCGACCGGGTGGTCTTCACAGTTGGCGGAGTGCGCCAGAGCGCGCCAAATCAAAAATTTGGATAATATAGTTGCGCCCCATTGAAACATTGTTGCGCAAACCTTGGCCTTGGCGTATTCAATGCCAATTCAACAAGGAGAACGACATGCCCGGGACCAAGCTCGATGAGATAGATCGTATGATCCTGGCCGAATTGCAAGCCGACGGTCGGATGACCAACGTGGAATTGGCCAGCCGTGTCGGCATTTCCGCGCCCCCTTGTCTGCGGCGCGTGCGCACGCTCGAAGAGCAGGGCTATATCCGGGGCTATCACGCCGACGTGGATCCGCGGGAACTGGGGTTCGAAGTGCAGGTCTTTGCGATGGTCGGTCTGGTCAGTCAGGCCGAAGTGGACTTGTCGGCCTTCGAGGCGAAATGCCAGGGCTGGCCACTGGTCCGCGAATGCCACATGCTCAACGGCGAGGTGGACTTCATCCTGAAATGCGTGGCGCCCGACCTGAGATCGTTCCAGACCTTCCTGACCGAGCAATTGACCGCAGCCCCGAACGTGGCCAGCGTCAAGACCAGCCTCGTGATCCGGGGGGCCAAAGACGAGCCGGGCGTGCCCTTCGACGTTCTCGAAGAGCGGCTCGCCCGCGAGGCCTGAGCCGCGCTCAGGCGACCTCGAACAAATCCAGATCCGACAAGCGGAGCCGCGGCAGGGCAGGCGGCCCGAAATCCTCAAGGCTGTCCACATGTGGAAAGCACGACAGGAACAGGGCGAGCATATCGCCGCGCAGTCCAAGCTGATGCAACGGGCCGGGGTGATAGCTTTCGACCTCGACGCCATTCGCGGCAAGCAGGTGATGACGCTCGAAGCCGAGGTGATAGGCCGGGACGGTGGTCGGCGGTGTCAGGCTGACGACGTTGACCCCGTCGATGAAGTCGCGCACCGGGATCAGCGCGGTGTCCTTGCCCGTCAGGGTTCTGACGCCGGCGGACCGGTGCGCCAACCGGGCACGAGGGCCAAGCACGAGATCGGGCATCGGGCGGGCGATGCCGAGCGAATCCGCGGCAATCCGGGTCAACTGGCCCATCGACGGATCCTGTCCCTTGGCCAGGGATGAAAGAACCGTGGTGCCGCGCCAAATCAGGGTCTGAAAACCGGCGTCGACAGTCCGGACCTTGTCGCCGGGCAAGAGGTCTTCGACGGCAAGCTGTCCGCGATCCGTCTGCAGCAAGCTGCCACGGGCAAAGGCCGAAAAGGCTTCGTCGAATGGGCCGATGGCCGGAACGATGCGGCTGAAATCGTCAATATCGAGAGAGTAGCGGTTGGTCAGGTGGACGATCTCGACTTTGCGCATGAGAGGCATCATGCGCGGAGATCGTCCATCCGCCTGAGAAAACTGGCCTGAGGGAACCAGCGACTTATTTCGGTCCACCGCGAGGCCAGCGGTGGTTCTGTGGGACGTCATCATGCGCCTTACCCCTTGAGGTTGGTCACACATCTGTCGGCCCCACCGACAACATCTGAGGAACATTGCTGTTGTCCTAAATGTGGCCGAAATCAGCTTTTCCTGTCAACCAAAGTCGTGAAACGGATTCGGTTCGTCATCAATCCCGCGGTCCGGTCAGGGATTGTTCACACCGCCACAGGATATCCTGCCACATTTTGATTCGAGACCGGTGTCGTTAACCACGAAAAAATCGCCGCGACCGTGACGGTCGGGCGATTCCTTGTCAGATTTGGCCACTATTGGCCCCGATATTTCGGATCAGGCGGAGGCGCGGCTTTGCTCGAACCCGGGGCGCTTTGCCGATGTGGTGTTCTCGGCCCCGTCGCGACGGCTGATGAAGGCTTGGCGGCGCAGTCCGCGCTCCCAAGGCATCTTGGTCTTGCAGGCGGCGGCCTCTGCCAACAGTGGCTCGATCCAGCGTTTCTCGGTCGTCATGGCGCTCTCCTCACGGGTTATGCAGGGCCTCAATGTCAATGTGGGGTCGTGTGTTCTGCCCCATTGCGGCTGATCCTGACCTCCGCCTGCGGCAGGAGTTTGACGGTATCGTGGTAAATTGCCGGGCGGGCGAACTGGCACTCGGCGTCTGCGGCGAAATGGCCGGGGCGACCCCGAGGCTCGCAAAACTAGGGCGATTGTTCACCAAGGGGCGGTAACGAACGGTAGGATGCAGGGATTGTTTCCGATGCCACGGCACATTGCCGCCGCAATCGTGCCGAATTACAGCCGGATGGCTGCAATCAACCGGCCGTAGTCGGCTTCGCGGGCATGTGTGGTCCGGCGATAGCTGAAAAAGCGCGACGGTTCGGAATAGGTGCAATGGCGGGTCCATTCCGCATGGCCGACACCAGCCGTGCGCAGCCGCCAAAGAGCAAAGCCGGGCAGGTCGAACTGCATCCGGTCGCCTTCGCCATTGGCAAAGAAGCGGGCCGCTTCGTGGTCCTCTGCCAGAAAGGCATCAAGGAACTCGGGGCCGACCTCGTAAGCGCGCTGGCTGATCGTCGGTCCGATCACGACGGCGATCCCGTCGCGGTCGGCGCCCAGCGCCTCCATCGCCTCGATCGTGGCTTCGAGGACGCCGCCCAAGGCGCCTTTCCAGCCGGAATGGGCCGCGCCAATGACCCCGGCGTCCTTGTCTGCGAACAGGACCGGGGCGCAATCGGCGGTCAGCACCGACAGGGCCACACCCGGTGTCGCCGTGACCATCGCATCCGCCGGGGGGCGCTCCTCGCGCACATCCGTCACTGTGACGACATCTGCGGAATGGATCTGATGAACCCCGGCAAGGGCCTCCGGCGAGACTCCCATCGCCTCGGCCACGCGGGCGCGGTTGATGCCGATGGCCTCTTTCTGATCAGAGCTGCCATAGCCGCAATTCAGCCCGGAAAACACGCCTGACGAGGCACCGCCCGACCGGCCGAAAAAGCCGTGGCGCAGGGGGCTGAGCGCGTCCGAGGTGATGATATCGAGCGTCATGGTTCCAATCCGGGCGGTGGCGCCGCTGTCGAAGGGGTCAGGCCGATTACCTTGAACAGGTGACCCATCTCTGCCGGGTGGGTCAAGCGCCGATGCGCGGCGATGTGGGTTTCAAGGGCCGGGCCGGACAGTTTCGCCGCCAGCGCCTCGGCCCTTTGCGTGATCCCGAGGCGTTCGAGAAACACGCCCTGCGGGGTCAGCCGGGTGAACTTGGCGGGGGACGCCGCGAGGGCCAGCGCCTCGAAGTCGACCTGCGCGGTCAAGTCCGCTTGGCCGGGGGCGCTCAGCGGATCGACGTGACCATGCCGGGCAACGGCCTGAAAGGTATCGCCCTGACTGCGCCAATCGCCGTAGTCGATAATCAGCGCCGCACCGCCGTGCGCCTCGATCTGCTGCCCGATCCGGTTGGCGACGGCCTGCCCGGGGGCGCAGGTCTCGACGATGTCGCCGGGCTTGGTGTCCTCCAGCCGATGTTCCAACCGGGCAATGGGTGAGGGGCTGGTCAGCCCGTAGGCCAGGGTCCCGTCCTGCACACCCACCACGCATTCAGACCAGCCGCCTTCCGCCCTCTGGAACTGACGGATCGGCAGCGCATCGAAGAACTCGTTGGCAATCAGGAACAGCGGCAGATCGGGAAGACCCTCGATACTGTCGTGCCACGTGGCCTGCGGCACCCGGTCGGCCTGCGCTTGGCGCAAGACGGGCGAAGCCTCGACCAGATGCACCTGAGCAACGGCATGAAACCCCGGCACCCCCTTGGTCGCGCGAAGCACATCGGCCATCAAGGTGCCGCGGCCCGGTCCAAGCTCGGCCAGAGCGATCGCGGCGGGCTTTCCCTGATCCTTCCAGGTCTGTGCAAGGCACAGGCCAATCAACTCGCCGAACATCTGGCTGACTTCCGGGGCCGTGGTGAAATCCCCTGCGGCCCCCAATGGGTCGCGGGTGCTGTAATAGCCGTGCTGAGGATGCAGCAGGCACTCCGCCATATAGTCGGACAGCGGGATCGGCCCGGTGCGGGCAATCCGCGCGATCAGCTGTTCGGCCAGCGGGGTCATGCGCGACGACGGGCGATCACGATGACGGCAATGCCCAGCACGATCATCGGCAGGGTCAGGGTCTGGCCCATGGTCAGGCCGACGCCGTCAATGTGAAAGGCAAGACCCAGCGGGTTGCCCGGCCCCTGAAACTGCTCGTCGGGCTGGCGGACGAACTCCACGAGGAAACGGGCGATGCCATATCCGGCAAAGAACACCCCCGACAACAGCCACGGCGTCTTGAAGGCCCCACGCCGAAACGCCAACCACAGCATCACGGCAAGCAGGACCACACCTTCGAGGAGCGCCTCGTATAGCTGCGAGGGATGGCGGGCACACATCGTCGTCGCGGTGGCACAGGCCTGTGCAGCCTCACCGGGAAAGATCACGCCCCACGGCAGAGTGGTCGGACGGCCCCACAATTCGGCATTGATGAAATTGGCGAGGCGGCCAAGCAGGATCGCCGGCGGCGCCGCCAGCGCGACCGTGTCGGCAAGCGAGCCGAGAGTGATGTCGTGGCGGCGGGCAAACAGGAATATCGCGACAACGACGCCGAGAAAGCCGCCATGAAACGACATGCCGCCTTCCCAGATGATCGGGATCTGCGTCGGGTTCGCAAAGTAGTAAGTCGGGTTGTAAAACAGGACATAGCCCAAACGACCGCCCGCAATCACGCCGACCACGATCCAGGTCAGCAAGTTCTCCAGCTGTTCGGGCGTCGCGGCGGGCACAGCGCCGCGCCACAGGGCAGGGCGGCGCACGGCGGCCACGGCGATGCGCCATCCGATGATGATGCCGACGATGTAGGCCAGAGCATACCAGCGCAGCGCGAATTCAAACCCGCCCAGGGAGATCGAAAAGATCTCGGGCGAAATCGGGGGGAAGGGGAGGCCAGTTTGCATGGGCATGATCTCTGGCCTTCGGCTGCGACGAAGTCAACCAACCGCCGTGGCTTGTGAACAAGAGCAACGCGCCCCATATATAGGGCAACCATGACCGGAGGCTGACATGCAGACCCGCAACAAGATTTTCGACGACCTTGGCCAATTGATGACGAACGCCATGGGCGTCGCACAGGGGGCCAAGGATGAGGCGAACACCGCGCTCAAATCCATGATGGACCGCTGGCTCGCCGACCGTGATCTCGTCACCCGCGAGGAATTCGACGCGGTGCGGACGATGGCGCAAAAGGCACGCGAAGAAAACGCAGCACTCTTGGCCCGGATCGAAGCCCTCGAAGCCAAGGGCTGACTGCAACACCGCCCGACCGGCCCGCTTCTTTTGGCCCAAAATACGGCGGGGGGAGCGAAGCGGGGGGCAGCGCCCCCTGACGCTCACCCCCACTCTGCCAACAGCGCCGTGCGCAAAACGCGTGCAGGCGGCCGCCCGACCCGGGCCAAGGCACCACCTTCTTCCCGGGGCGCCCGGCCTCGCGGATTTGTCGTCAGAACGTCTCCAGATAGGCGGTCAGAATATCCTGAGCGGCCTGTAGATCGGATTTGTGGATCATCTCGGTCACGGTATGGATATAGCGGGTGCCGACCACGATCCCGATGGCGCGGGCACCGGCAGCGGCTTGCTGGACGGCAGCCCCGTCCTGACCACCGGCGGCCAGCATGGTGCGCTGGTAAGGGATGCCCTTTTCGACGGCCAATGCCTCGATCTGGCTGACGAGCGCCTTGTCGGCGATGAAGCTCGAATCGCGGACATGCAGACCAAAGCCGTCGCCCTGCTTGGTGGTGCGGAAATGCTCCGGCACGCCGGGCGTGTCACAGGCCAGCGTCGTATCCACGCCGATGCCGATGTCCGGCTTGATGCCATAGGACGAGGTGCGCGCACCGCGCAGGCCGACTTCCTCCTGAACGGTAAAGACAACGGTCACCTCGGCGCCGCGGCCCTTGTCGCCGAGGGCGCGAATGGCCTCGATGCCCAGCCAGCAGGCAATCCGGTTGTCGAGCGCCTTGGACACGATTTTGTCGCCGATCTCGATGAAGGGTTCGTCCATCACCACGAAGTCACCGACCTTGACGTGATCGGCCGCCTTGTCGCCCATGCCGATGTCGATGACGAATTCGGTGACCTCGGGGATCTTCTTGCGATCCTCCGCCGAGGCGATGTGCACCGGCTTGCCGCCGGGGTTCATCACGCCCTTGAGGTCGCCCTTCTCGGTGCAGACCAGAACCCGGCGCGAGAACAGGTTGCGCGGGTCGAAACCGCCGACCGGCTGCACATGGATAAAGCCCTTTTCGGTGACGTGGCTGACCAGAAACCCGATCTCGTCCATATGGCACATCAGCGCGATCTTTTGCGGATCCTTGACCGAGGGATCGGCCTTGCGCGTGCAGATCAGGCTGCCCATCGGGTCGGTGCGGATGTCGTCGAACAGGCTGGACGCCTCGTCGGAAATCAGGGCGCGGACGCGCTCTTCGTTGCCGGGAACACCGGGGGTTTCACATAGCTTCTTGAGCAGGTCGAGGTTCATCTGGAGGATACCTTTCGTTGTTTGCGCATATCTTGAGGGGGTGCGCCACAGGTTGCAATGGGGGGCAGTCCCCGGCACATGTCGGGAAAACGACACCGACGCGATACCGACGGCAGAACGATGTGATATCCGACGCCGGAAACGACGTCTTTTTGGCCTTACGGGCGGTTTATCCCCAAGAAATGACTTTACAGAAGCGGCCAGCGGCCCCACGATATGTTGTAGGAACGGAAAGAAAACCATACCCGTCCTAGAGCAGTCACCGAGCGCTTGACCCTGGCAGGGTAACCAGCGCCACAAAGAACGAGGCCCCGTCATGGCATTGACTGAGCACTATATCGACTCTGATGAGCTCCATCCCATTGATGTTGTTGAAAACATTGCGGAACTTCACGAGTGGGAGTTCGATCGGATTGCCGATGATCAGATCGCGATGGCCGTCGAAGGACAGTGGCGGACCTATTCGATCACCCTCGCGTGGTCGGCCTTTGACGAAACCCTGCGTCTGATCTGCACTTTCGAGATGGAGCCTCCCGAGGAAAAGATGGGCCGGGTCTATGAAATGCTCAATTCCGTCAATGACTTGTGCTGGTCCGGTGCCTTCACATGGTGGGGTGAGCAGAAGCTGATGGTCTACCGCTATGGCCTCGTTCTGGCCGGTGATCAGGTCGCCGGCAGCGAACAGATCGACACGCTTATCAAGGCCGCGGTGGTCAGCTGTGAGCGGTTTTACCCCGCTTTTCAACTGGTTACCTGGGGCGACCGGACGCCGGACGAGGCGCTTCAAATCGCCATGGCCGAGGCCTACGGTCGCGCCTGAGAGCATGGTGGGCTTGACCCACAATTCCAGATGGGTTTCCTAGGTCGTTGAGCCGCCAGATCGGCCCCAAAACACGTAAACGGAGACCCCGATGTCAGAATTGTCCGAACGCGGCCTCGTCCTATTGGGATGCGGCAAAATGGGCTCGGCGATGTTGCAGGGATGGCTGGGCAACGGGCTGCCCGCTACGTCTGTCTGGGTGCTGGACCCAAATCCCTCTGACTGGCTGCTCTCGACAGGGGTCCATATAAACAAGGACTTACCAGACGATCCCGCCGTTGCGCTGATCGCGGTCAAGCCGCAGATGATGGGCGATGCATTGCCCCGGTTGCGGGCGCTCGGGGCCGGTCAGACGCTTTTTCTGTCCGTTGCCGCGGGCACTCTGATCGCGTCATTCGAAGCCGTATTGGGCGCTGAAAGCCCGATCATCCGGGCAATGCCGAATACGCCTGCGGCCATTGGCCGGGGCATCACGGCGTTGATCGGAAACGCAACCACCACCGAAGCGCATATGTTGCTGGCCGAGGGGCTTTTGCAGGCTGTCGGCCAGACTGTTCGCCTCGAAAACGAAGGGCAGATGGACGCCGTGACGGCCGTGTCCGGCTCTGGCCCGGCCTACGTGTTTCACCTGATCGAAACCTTGGCGGCCGCAGGCGAGGCCGAGGGACTCGCACCTGATTTGGCTATGGCCTTGGCCAAGGCGACCGTTGGCGGGGCCGGGCAACTGGCTGAATCTGCTGATGAATCCCCTGACGTGCTGCGCCGCAATGTGACCTCTCCGAATGGCACCACCCAAGCGGCGCTCGAAGTTTTGATGGACGCGGAGACCGGGTTTCCGCAACTACTGCGGCGTGCGGTCCATGCCGCCGCGCAAAGATCTGAGGAACTCTCCCGTGGATAACATCAGCTATGACTACTTTCAGAAAGTCGACGTTCGTGTCGGCCGGGTCACCCGCGCCGAGCCCTATCCCGAAGCGCGCAAACCGGCGATCAAACTCTGGATCGACTTCGGCGGTGAGATCGGAGAACGTCGGTCCTCCGCTCAGATCACGGCGCATTATGATCCCGAAACACTGGTTGGCCGGCAAGTGATGGCCGTGGTCAACTTCCCACCCCGTCAGATCGGCAAGTTCATCTCAGAGGTTCTGGTTCTTGGCTTGCCTGACGAGAATGGCGAGGTTGTATTGACCGTCCCGGACCAAGAGGTCCCCCTTGGAGGCCGTTTGCATTGAAGCGTTTGCTCATCACCCGAACCTTGCCCGATGCGAACCACGCGTTCGCGCAATCGCATTTCGATACGACGTTGCGTTCGGACGTCGCCGGCCTGACCGAGACTGAGGCGGCCGAGGCCTTGTGCAACTACGACGCGATCCTCCCGACTCTCGGAGATGCGTTCACGGCAAAAGCCTTTGAAATGGCCGGCGAAAACCTGCGCTGCGGCGTGATCGCCAATTTCGGTGTCGGGTATAATCACATCAACGTCGATGCCGCCAAGGCCGCCGGTGTGAAGGTGTCGAACACACCCGATACCGTGACCGATGCGACGGCCGACATCGGGATGACCCTCATCCTGTCTGCGTGCCGGCGGGCAGGTGAGGGCGAGCGTATTGTGCGTGCGGGCGAATGGATCGGCTGGGGGCCGACGCAGATGCTGGGAACGCATGTGACCGGCAAGACCGTCGGCATCGTCGGCATGGGCCGCATCGGGCAGGCTGTCGCCCATCGGTGTCACTATGGCTTCGGCATGCCGGTGCTCTATTTCAACCGCTCGACCAAATCGGTCGAAATGCCGGCCCGTCAGGTCGAGAGCTTGCATGATCTGATGGCGCAGTCCGATATCGTGGTCGTCACGGTGCCGGCGAGTGCCGAAACCCAGAAGATGATCGATGCGGCTGCGCTGGCCGCAATGAAGCCGACCGGAATCTTCGTCAATATCGCCAGAGGGGACGTGGTCGACGAGGAGGCGTTGATCGAAACCCTTCAGGAGCGCCGCATCGCCGGTGCCGGCCTCGACGTCTACGTCAAGGAACCATACGTGCCAGAGGAACTGCGTGCCTTGGAGAATGTGGTTCTGCTGCCGCATCTGGGCACCGCCGCGCTGGAAGTGCGCGAGGCCATGGGGCAAATGGCGCTCGACAATATCATGGCCTGGCAAGCGGGCAAGCCGTTACCACAGGCGGTCTAGCGGTCTCCGACAGCCTCTCGCCAGTGCCGGCGGCACAGGGACAGGTAGCGCTCGTTGCCGCCGATCGCGACCTGATCGCCGTCGGTAAGCACCTTGCCGTCGGGGCCCTTTCGCACGACCATCGTGGCCTTACGCCCGCAATGACAGATTGTGCGCACTTCACGCATCTCGTCAGCGAGTGCCAGAAGTGTGGCAGATCCCGGGAACAACTGACCGCGGAAATCCACGCGCAGACCAAAGCACATGACCGGAACGCCGAGGTCGTCGACGGCGCGTGCGAGTTGCCAGACCTGCTCGGGTTCGAGGAACTGGGCTTCGTCGACAAAGACGCAGGCGCATGGCCCGCTATCGAGGCGGTTCTTGATCTTGGCAAACAAGTCCTCGGCGTGATCGTAGGTGTCGGCGTTTTCGCCAATGCCGATGCGGCTTTCAATTCTGCCGTGGCCAGCCCGATTGTCGAACTGCGCGGTGAGCAGGTAGGTCTGCATCCCGCGTTCGATGTAGTTGTGTGACGCTTGAAGAAGCACGGTCGACTTACCGGCGTTCATCGTGGAGAAATTAAAGTAGAGCTTTGCCATGTGCGAACCGATACTCTGCCCGGCCTGCAAGCTGCAAGACTTGGAAAGCGAGATATCCGGCGTTATGACAAAAAGGGTGGGCCGGTTTGGCAATGACAATCCGGCCATATGGAATTATTGAAACATATGGGGACGTTTCTCTGACCGAAGCGGCCATTGAGGATCAATGTGGGGCACTGGACGTGAACGGTTATTTGAAGAAACACACAGAGGCTTTGGTTAAGGATGTGGGTATCGAAGCTGCCTGCAAGCTGACTGGCAAGTCCAAGGCAACGTTGGGCCGCTACTATTCGATGGATGATGATCACTCGGATCGCTTCATGCCGGTCGATGCCGTTGCCGCCCTGGAAGCGGCCGCAAGCTATCCGCATGTGACGGCGGCCTTGGCTGAACTGCGCGGTGTATCCGTGTCGGGTGAGGAGATGACGCGCCGGAACAGCAAGGGTGGTATCAATTCCGACGTCATCACCCTGAGCCAGCGCTTTGCCATGTTGATGGCGGAATACAATCTCTCCATCGACGATGGCGTCATTTCCATCAACGAAGCGAAACGGCTTCTCAGAGAGACGCTCGAGCTGCAGAAAATCCTCGTCGAGATGAAGCTGCACCTCGAAGAAGAGGCGGGCTGAGCGCCGCCTCTCTCTGGTTTTCTATGTCGTGACTGGTCTTAGCCCTGCAGGGACCGAACGCTGATGTCCCCGTCTTCGCGGGCGACGATGGCCAGTGCCGATGCCTGAGCCGCCGCTGCTGTCGTGAAATAGGGGATCTTGTCATACAGCGCGACGGCCCGGATTTCACGGGAGTCTTCGACCGCCTGTGCGCCTTCGGTCGTATTCCAGACCAGGGCGACGTGCCCATCTTTCAGCCTGTCGACGATGGTCAGCCCGCCCTCGTAGACCTTGTTGACCGTTTCGGCGGCCACCCCGTTCTGGGTGAGCCATGCCGCGGTACCCCGCGTTGCGAGGAACGTCATTCCAAGCGCCTGCAGTGATTGCGCTGCGGTCAGCATGTCGGGCGTCTTGTCTTCATCGCGGATCGAAATGAAGACGCTCCCCTCACGTGGCAACTGCGTGCCGGCACCCATCTGCGCCTTGAGGAAGGCCCGGGCGAACGACCTGTCCCAGCCCATGACCTCGCCGGTGGAGCGCATTTCTGGCCCGAGGATCGTGTCCACACCGGGGAACCGGGCGAAGGGAAGAACGGCTTCCTTGACCGAGAACCAGGGCATGTTGGGATCGGCCAGCGTCATCGGGTCGGCGTAGGGCAGGGGTGTGTCGTAGCTGACGTCCTGATACGGCGCCCGCATGGGGAAGTTCGACAGTGGTTCGCCCGCCATGAGCCGCGCCGCGATGGACGCAATCGCCGAATCCGTCGCTTTGGCGACAAAAGGCACGGTCCGGGACGCCCGTGGATTGACCTCAATCAGATAGACCTCGCCGTCTTTGACCGCGAACTGCACGTTCATCAGGCCGACGACGTTCAGCGCCAGCGCCAAGGCGTTGGTCTGGCGCAGGATCTCATCCTGGATCTCGCGGCTAAGCGTGTGGGGCGGGAGGCAGCATGCGCTGTCTCCTGAATGGACGCCTGCCTCTTCGATATGCTGCATGATGCCCGCGACATGTGTGTTCTGCCCATCGGACAGGCAATCCACATCGACCTCGACGGCGCCCGACAAATAGCTGTCGAGCAAAACGGGGCTGTCGCCCGATACCACTACGGCCTCTTTGATATAGCGCTTGAGGTGGTCCATATCGCGCACGATTTCCATCGCCCGACCGCCGAGCACATATGACGGGCGGATCACCAGCGGGAAGCCGATGCTTTCCGCGATGTCGAGCGCCTGCTGATCGGTGGAGGCAATCCCGTTGACCGGCTGCTTCAGGCCCAGTTTCTGGACCAGTTGCTGGAACCGCTCGCGGTCTTCGGCAAGGTCGATCGCGTCAGGTGTCGTCCCGAGGATCGGAATGCCGGCCTCTTGCAGAGCGTTTGCCAGCTTCAGCGGAGTTTGGCCGCCGAATTGCACGATCACGCCATGCAGGTGGCCGTTGGCCTGCTCGACCCGCATGATCTCCATCACGTGCTCGAAGGTCAGCGGCTCGAAATACAGCCGGTCCGACGTGTCGTAATCGGTCGACACGGTCTCGGGGTTGCAGTTGACCATGATTGTCTCATAGCCCGCGGCGGTCAGCGCATAGCAGGCGTGGCAGCAGCAATAGTCGAACTCGATCCCCTGACCGATCCGGTTGGGGCCACCACCAAGGATGACCACCTTCTTGCGGTTGGACGGACGGGCTTCACATTCGACGTCGCCCATGACGGGCGTCTCATAGGTCGAATACATGTATGGTGTCTGCGCCTCGAATTCGGCGGCACAGGTGTCGATCCGCTTGAAGACAGCAACGACTCCCAGTTCTTGCCGGGCACGACGCACCTGACCTTCGTCGCGACCGGTCAGAGTGGCCAGTCTCGCGTCGGTAAAGCCCATCATCTTGAGCTTGCGCAGGGCCGCTTCGTTCAGTGGCAGCCCGTTCTTGCGGATATCGGCTTCCGCATCGATGATCTCGCGGATACGGGCGAGGAACCAAGGGTCGAACTTGGTGACTGCGATGATGTCGTCGTTCGTCAGACCATGACGCATGGCCTGCGCAATCACGCGCAACCGATCAGGGGTGACCTGAGCAAGTGCCTTGGTCACGGCGACTTTGTCGGGCGCGCCGGGGATCTCGACTTCGTCAAATCCGGTCAGCCCGGTTTCCATCGATGCCAGTGCCTTTTGCAGGCTCTCATGGATTGTCCGCCCGATGGCCATCGCTTCGCCGACGGATTTCATGGCGGTCGTCAGATAGGGCTCCGAGCCGGGGAATTTCTCAAAGGCAAACCGTGGGATCTTGGTGACGACATAGTCGATCGTCGGTTCGAACGACGCGGGTGTCACTTTGGTGATGTCGTTGTCCAACTCGTCGAGCGTGTAGCCGACGGCCAGCTTCGCGGCGATTTTCGCAATCGGGAAACCCGTGGCTTTCGACGCCAGCGCAGAGGACCGCGACACACGGGGGTTCATTTCGATCACCACCATGCGTCCATCGGCCGGGTTGATCGCCCATTGCACGTTGGAGCCGCCGGTCTCGACACCGATCTCGCGCAGGACCGCGATGGATTGGTTGCGCATCACCTGGTATTCTTTGTCTGTCAGGGTGAGGGCAGGGGCCACGGTGATGCTGTCGCCCGTATGCACGCCCATCGGATCGACGTTTTCGATGGAACAGACGATGATCGCATTGTCCGCCTTGTCGCGGACAACTTCCATCTCGTACTCCTTCCAGCCCAACAGGCTCTCGTCGACAAGGATTTGCCCGACAGGTGACGCCTCCATGCCAGAGCGGCAGAAGTGCTCGTATTCCGCGCGATTGTAGGCCACGCCACCGCCTGTGCCGCCAAGGGTGAAGGCCGGGCGGATGATGGCGGGCAGGCCGACATATTCGATGGCGTCGATGGCCAATTGGAGGCCCGCCTTGATATCACGTTTTCCGTCCGGGCCCTTGGGGGCGGTGACGATGGTGGCCTTGGGGTTTTCGATCCCGAGCCGGTCCATGGCTTCTCGGAACAGTTTACGGTCTTCGGCCATCTCGATGGCCTCGCGCTTGGCTCCGATCATTTCGACGCCAAACTTTTCAAGGACGCCCATATCGGCCAGCGCCAGCGAGGTGTTCAGCCCGGTTTGCCCGCCCATGGTAGGAAGCAGAGCGTCGGGGCGCTCTTTCTCGATGATCTTGGCGACGACCTCGGGTGTGATCGGTTCGATATAGGTGGCATCCGCGAGACCCGGATCGGTCATGATCGTTGCCGGGTTCGAGTTCACGAGGATGACCCGATAGCCTTCTTCACGAAGGGCCTTGCAGGCCTGAGCGCCCGAGTAGTCGAATTCGCAAGCCTGACCAATAATGATAGGGCCCGCGCCGATAATCATGATCGACTTGATATCATCACGTTTTGGCATAGCCGCGCCCCCATATATGCAAATTAGCCGCGTTATAGGCATGGCGGGGCTGGGCGCAAGCGGCAACGGAGCGATTCTGACCTATCCCTCGGAAAACCTCGTCTCATTCGGCTCAAGCAGGTAGTCTCTGGTCAGTGGGACGGCAGCCTGATCGTGGGCGATCTGAAATTGAAAGATCACATTTCCCATATGGGTGAAGCCGATTTCGGAGGCGGCCAGGTAATACCGCCACATTCGGACGAACCGATCGTCATACATGGAGCGGACCGTTTCGACGTTGCGTTCGAAATTGTCCGACCAGTGGCGGATGGTTCGGGCGTAGTGCAGGCGCAGCACTTCGATGTCGGTGATAATCAGGCCCCGCTTTTCCACCTCGCTCAGCACTTCGGACATTGCGGGGGTGTAGCAGCCGGGGAAGATGTATTTGCCGATCCAGGGTGCCGTCACGTTCGGCGGGCCCGAGCGGCCAATCGTGTGCACCACGGCGACGCCGTCAGCCTTCAGGTTTTCGTGCATCTTGCGAAAGAACGTCTGAAACTGGGGTCGACCGACATGTTCGAGCATTCCGACGACGACGATGCGGTCGAACTGCTCTTTGACATGTCTGTAGTCCATCAACCGGAAATCGATAAGATGATCGAGACCTTCGGATTTTGCGCGTTGTTTGGCGTAGGCGAGTTGGACCTTCGAGAGGGTGACCCCCACGACGTTTACACCGTAATCGCGCGCCAGTGTGAGGGACAATCCACCCCAGCCAGAGCCGATATCCAGCACTCGCATTCCCGGCTCCAGCCGCAGTTTGCGCGCAATCAGGTCTTTTTTGGCGATCTGGGCGTCATCGAGCGACAAGTCGTCGGACGGGTAGTAGGCGCAGGTATACTGCATGTCCTTGTCCAGCCAGAGTTCGTAGAAATCGGTGGACAGATCGTAGGTCAGCTCAACGTTCTTGCGAGAGGTCACCAAGCCGTTGTGCTGATTGATCCGTCGCATCGCGCGTTTGAGCCATGGAACGACCCGGCCGAACCGGCCGAAACCTGTGGCCTGGGCGTTCGTGACTGCGAAACCCAGAAATCCCCGCAGGTCGTCGTTTTCGATGGCAAGATGGCCGTCCGAATACGCCTCGCCAAGGGCAACCTCCGGATTGAGCACAAGGGATCGGAAGTCCGTATTTGGGGTGAAGCTGATCGCCATGTCCGGGGCGCCCGATCCGTGGCTCGTGACGCTTCCGTCAGGCCAAGTGATTGTCAGAGTGCCTTTTCTGATGGTCTTGCCGATAAAACGCAGAAGTAGTTTTTGCCACATGCTGCTCTCGTTGATGCCTTTACTCAATAAGGGTCAGGCTAACTGCCGCACCCCTCAGTGCAAGCGCAAATCGCGCGAACGAAACCGACCGTTTGCCCGCAAAAATCCGTAGATTGCGCCCTTATCATCGACCCAGAGCGCAGCCATAGCGGGCGATGCTTGACTTCGGAGGCTCAAAGGGGTGTACCGGGCCGACATTTTTTCCCGTCTGAGGATCTCACTGATGCATGCCTATCGTTCCCATTCCTGTGCCGCTTTGACCGCTGCCAACGTCGGTGACACCGTTCGCCTGTCGGGCTGGGTGCACCGGGTCCGTGACCACGGCGGCGTTCTGTTCATCGACTTGCGCGACACCTATGGCATCACGCAATTGATCTGCGACCCGGACAGCCCGGTTTTCGCGCAGGTCGAAAAGGTGCGCTCGGAGTGGTGCATCCGAATTGACGGCACGGTAAAGGCCCGTGACGCGAGCCTCGTAAACCCAAAGATCCCGACGGGTGAGATCGAAGTCTTTGTGCGCGATATCGAAGTGCTGGGGGCCGCGGCGGAGCTTCCGCTGATGGTATTCGGCGATCAGGAATATCCCGAAGAGACGCGGCTGAAGTATCGCTATCTCGATCTGCGTCGTGATGCGATGCAGCAGAACATGAAACTACGTTCCGACGTCATCGCCTCGATGCGCAAGCGGATGTGGGACAAAGGTTTCCGCGAATTCCAAACGCCGATCATTACCGCCAGCAGCCCGGAAGGCGCACGGGATTTCCTTGTGCCAAGCCGTCTGCATCCGGGCAAGTTCTACGCTTTGCCGCAGGCCCCGCAGCAGTTCAAGCAGCTGATCATGGTGTCGGGCTACGACAAGTACTTCCAGATCGCGCCCTGCTTCCGCGACGAAGATCCGCGCGCCGACCGGTCGCCCACGGATTTCTACCAGCTCGATCTCGAGATGAGCTTTGTCGAGCAACAGGATGTCTTCGACACGATCCAGCCGGTGATCACCGGGATCTTCGAAGAGTTCGGCGGCGGCAAGCCCGTCTCCCAGGACTGGCCGCTGATCTCCTATGCTGACAGTGCCTTGTGGTATGGCACCGACAAACCCGACCTGCGCAACCCGATCAAGATGCAGGTCGTCTCCGAGCATTTCGCAGGTTCTGGCTTTGCGATCTTTGCCAAGCTGTTGGAGCAGGAGGGCACAGAAATCCGCGCCATTCCTGCACCCACTGGCGGCAGCCGCAAGTTCTGTGACCGCATGAACGCCTTCGTCCAGAAAGAGGGCCTGCCGGGGATGGGCTATATCTTCTGGCGCGATCAAGGCGAGGGTATGGAAGCGGCAGGCCCGCTGGCCAAGAATATCGGTCCCGAGCGGACCGAAGCGATCCGCCAGCAACTCGGCCTTGGCGTCGGCGATGCGGCGTTCTTCCTGGGTGGCAAGCCCGCGGCCTTCGAGGCCGTCGCGGGCAGGGCGCGGACGGTGATCGGTGAAGAGCTTGGCCTGACCGAGACCGACAGCTTCAAATTCGCCTGGATCGTCGATTTCCCGATGTACGAAGCCGACGAAGAGACCGGCAAGGTCGACTTCAGCCACAACCCGTTTTCCATGCCGCAGGGCGGGCTGGACGCGCTGAATGGCGATCCGCTCAAGGTGCTCGGCTATCAGTATGACCTGGCCTGCAACGGCTATGAACTGATCTCCGGGGCAATTCGGAACCACAAGCTGGACGTTATGATCAAGGCGTTCGAACTGGCCGGCTACGACGAGGCCGAGGTTCACAAGCGTTTTGGCGGTATGGTCAATGCGTTCCAATACGGTGCGCCACCCCACGGTGGCTGTGCGGCGGGGATCGACCGGATCGTGATGCTCTTGGCCGACGAAGCCAACATCCGCGAGGTGATCATGTTCCCGATGAACCAGCGCGCCGAGGATCTGATGATGAACGCGCCCAGCGATCCGCAGAACGAACAATTGCGCGAATTGCGTTTGCGGGTTCTGCCGCCCGAGGCCTGATCGGCCTTTGTTTGCCATATCGGGCGCATGCACCTCACATTAGGCCATTTTGGCTCTATATTGAGGGCATGCGACTGATTGGATTGCGCCAGTGACGTTCTCTCCGGAACTTGCCGACCGAAGGTTTGGCGTGGGTTTGTCGACGCATGCCATGCCTCCCGAAAGCGTCGAAAGGATCTTGCAGGGGCTTGCGGGCCCCGACGAGATGGCGTCGGCCTATCCGATCCCAAAATACGCCGATGTAAGTCCGAGTTTCCATGAGCTGCGCGACTTGCGCCGTCAGATGGATGACAGCGAGGCGGCATCTGAGGCTTATCTCGACGGTCGACGGCAGATGAACCAGCTGCGGCAGGTCAATTTTGCCCACACACTGGCCCGCGGCGCGCAAACGACGGACGGGTTTCGCGAGCGGCTGACCCGATTTTGGGCGGATCATTTCACGGTCGTCTCCAAGAATGGGCTGATGCCGCATCTCGTGACGCCCTATGTCGAGGAAGCGATCCGTCCCAATCTGAGTGGCAGTTTTGCGACGTTGCTGTTTGCCGCCGTCACGCATCCGATGATGGTGGTCTACCTTGATCAGGCGCGCTCCGTTGGCCCCAACAGCATCGCGGGCCAAAACAACGGGCGGGGCCTCAACGAGAATCTCGCTCGCGAGATATTGGAGTTGCACACGCTAGGCGTCGGGGGGCCGTATTCTCAGACGGATGTTCGTGAACTGGCCGAGGCTTTGACCGGGCTGAGTTGGACCAGCACAGAGGGGCGGGTTTATCGACCACGGTTTGCCGAACCGGGTTCCGAAACGCTGCTGGGCACGACGCTGAGCCCTGACGCCGACATCGACACAATCGCTCAGGCACTGACGGTTATCGCCGAGCATCCGGCTACGGCGCGCCACATTGCGACGAAATTGGCGGTGCATTTCGTATCCGATGCCCCCGATCCCGATCTGGTTGCGGCAATGGAGGCTGCCTATCTGGCCACCTCGGGCCGTCTTCTGGCAGTTTACGAGGCGATGTTGAAACATCCGGCGGCGTGGGCCGTGACGGGGCCCAATGATCGGCCAATGGCCAAGGTCATGCGCTCATACGATTTCATACAGTCCAGTTTGCGGGCGCTGGGCGTTTCGGTCGATCAACTCCCTCTCGGGGTGGTCAGTCGGACACTGAGGGTGCCGCTTCGCGTCATGGGACAGGATTGGGAGCGCCCGAACGGCCCCAACGGTTGGCCCGAAGAGGCCGAGGCTTGGATCACACCTCAAGGGATGGCGGGGCGGATTACATGGGCCATGCAGGTTCCCTCCGAATTGGTGCGGGTGCTGCCCGACCCGCGCGATTTCGTGAAAACCGCTCTCGGAGCGACGATCCCTGACGAGGTTAGCTTCGCCGCGCGGGCTGCCGAAGACCGTGCCGTCGGGATCGGGCTGATCCTGTCCTCCGCGGCATTCCAGAGGAGGCTGTGATTATGCGGCGTCGGGATTTCCTGCAAACCATCGGCTGTTCAATTGCCGCCAGCCCCTTTGTGACGCCGATGGCGTTTGCCAGCGGTCCTTGGGAAAATCGCCTTGTCGTGATCATCTTGCGTGGCGCCATGGACGGATTGGATACCGTCGCTCCGATCGGTGATCTGGAGTTTGCCAAGTTGCGTCCCTCGCTGGGGACACAAAACCATTTGGCGCTTGACGGCTTCTACGCTCTGCATCCCGCGCTCGCCTCTCTCACGCCGCTTTGGCAAGCAGGTGAGTTCGGTGCGGTCCAAGCGGTATCCACGCCGTATCGCGATGTGCGGAGTCATTTCGACGGGCAGGATATCCTCGAAGCAGGCATCGTCGGACCGGACGGTGGAGCAAGGGATGGCTGGTTGAACCGGATGATCCAGACCGTGCCCGGGCTGAGCGGCGAAGTGGCCTATGCGATCGGGACCGAGCACATGCGTATTCTGGATGGAGATGCGGATATCTCGCGCTGGGCGCCCGAAGCCCGACTTTCCATCAGCGCCGCGGCTGAGCAATTGCTGGCACGCGTTCAGCATAACGATCCGCTGTTCCGCGATGCCTCTCTGGAGGCGCTCGAGATCGCGGAGACAGTGGCCGCCGAGCAGCCCAGCGGTGCCGGCTATCTCCGTGCGGCGCAATTCGCAGCCAATCGATTGCGGGAGGAGACCCGTATCGCCAGTTTCTCCGTCGGCGGCTGGGATACCCATGTGCGCCAGGAGGTGGCTTTGTCGCGCTCCCTCGGCCGGCTGGCTGAAGTGATCCTGACGCTCAAGCAGGGTCTCGGACCAGATTGGCAAAAGACAGCCGTGCTATGTGTGACAGAGTTTGGTCGAACGGTGCGCGAGAATGGCACGCAGGGCACCGACCACGGCACCGGTGGCGCAATGCTGTATGCAGGGGGTGCGTTGAGGGGACGGCAGGTTTTGGGGCAATGGCCGGGCCTGACGGACCTCTACGCCGGGCGCGATCTCATGCCCACGCGCGATATCCGGGCTCATATCGGTTGGGTCATGCGGGGGTTGTTCGGTCTCGAGACGAGCGTGATCGAGGGGGCGGTATTTCCGGGACTCGATCTTGATCCGGCGAGTGGGATTCTGCTTTAGGCCGAGACGCACACCTTGGCTGTCGCATCGGCAAGTGCTTCGAAAGACAGTCTTCCACGGCAGAATTTCGGCGCTCCGGCATTCCCATTGCCGATCCAGGTTTCGCAGATCTCCGGGTCGACGCAGCGATTGCACGCGGTCAGGGTCTGACGAAGGAACGGCATCAGTTCATCAGCAAGATCCGGGCGATTCGTGATGTCGAGGTGGTCCATCATGCGGCGACGCATCTGCATCCGACGGTCGAAATCATCGGTAAGTGCCTTTAATACTTGAGTCATGCTGCCCTCCCCCTCAGCGCGGTTGCCCGTTGCTCATGGTGACAGAATGCCGCAGTCTTCCGCTTTGTCAAAATCTATTTACACCATGCGATGTAAATATTTTTTTACAATTGCTTGCTGCCGGCTGTTCGAGAGAGCGGCGCCACTCAGCATTCGAGGCCGATGGTGTGAAAGCCCGAAGGCGCGCCAAGTCAAATCTGAATTGTCTCGCAGACCGAAGCATCACGCACCAACTCCCGGCAATTCGGATGCCACCTTGCCGGGGATGAGAGAACTCCAGACCACCCAGAGGAAGCGCGAATGCCAAATCCGTTATAGGTTCGAGGGGGCGCACATTGATCCACTGTTTGCAGCCGGATCGCGGGCGCCAGGATGGCGCCAAGTTCTCTGGTGGGCCATGTCCGGTGTGGCGGTTTGCAAAAGTGCTTGGCGCTCTGGACACTCCGCATCCACACACAGTCGATGTGCACCCTCGGCCTCGAATTCTTCGCAAATGCCGGGCGAGCTTTGGTAGAATGCACAAACAAACAATTCGAGGGACAGTAATGAAATACGCAACTTGGGCCGCAATGGCGGTCGTGACGCTCATCATGTTGATGGGCGGTGTTATGAAGTTGATGGGTGACCCCATGGCGACAACAAGCTTCGGCGTCCTTGGGCTGCCCGCTTGGTTCGCGACGTTTATTGGTATTTGCGAGATTGCCGGAGGTATCGGTATCTGGCTTCGTCGGACCAGCATGTTGGCCGCAATCGGAATTGCCATCATCATGGTCGGCGCGATCTACTACCATGTTGTGCACACGCCAATTTCCGAAGGTATCCCGGCAATCGTCGTATTGTTGTGCTGCGGCTGGATCATCAGCCGCAAGGGCACTGGTGTCATCGGCTAGGCCGTCCAAGGTGCGCGGTCCGACCGCGCACCTGTTGCGATCATGGGGACTGGCAGAAAACGCCCAGTGCCAAAGGCTCAGCTGTCCATCTTGAGTGCTGAGATGAATGCCTCTTGCGGGATATCCACTTTTCCGAATTGCCGCATCTTCTTCTTGCCGGCCTTCTGCTTGTCCAGAAGTTTGCGCTTTCGTGACGCGTCGCCGCCATAGCACTTTGCGGTCACATCCTTGCGCAAAGCTGAAAGGGTCTCTCGAGCGATGACCTTACCGCCAATGGCGGCTTGGATCGGGATCTTGAACATGTGGCGCGGGATCAGATCCTTGAGCTTTTCCACCATGGCGCGGCCTCTGGCTTCGGCACGGTCCCGATGCACCATCATCGACAGAGCGTCCACAGGCTCATCATTCACGAGAATCGACATTTTCACGAGGTTGTCCTCGCGATAGCCGATCACCTGGTAGTCAAAGGAGGCATAGCCCTTGGTGACCGATTTGAGCCGGTCATAGAAATCGAACACCACTTCGTTCAGCGGTAGATCATACACGACCATTGCCCGCGAGCCGGCATAGGTCAGGTCGAGCTGGATTCCGCGTCGGTCCTGACAGAGTTTCAGCACGTCGCCCAGGTAGTCGTCGGGAACGAGGATCGTCGCTTTGATCCGCGGCTCTTCGACGTGATCCACATAGGTCAGATCCGGCATATCGGCAGGATTGTGCAGTTCGCGCTGCTCGCCGTCTTTCATATAGAGATGATAGACGACCGACGGCGCCGTCGTGATCAGTTCGATGTTGTATTCACGCTCGATCCGGTCGCGGATGACCTCGAGGTGGAGAAGGCCGAGGAAGCCGCACCGGAAGCCGAAGCCAAGAGCGGCGGATGTCTCCATCTCGTAGGAGAAGCTGGCGTCGTTCAAAGCCAGCTTTTCAATCGCATCGCGCATATCCTCGAATTCGGAGCTATCGACCGGGAACAATCCGCAGAACACAACGGGCTGAGACGGTTTGAAACCGGGCAAAGGCTTGGCTGTCCCCTTCTTTTCCGAAGTGATCGTGTCGCCCACGCGAGTGTCGCGCACCTGTTTGATCGACGCCGTGATGAATCCGATTTCGCCGGGGCCGAGTCTCTCGACGTTGACCATCTGGGGACGGAATACGCCGATGCGATCAATCTGATGAACCGTTCCATTCTGCATGAAAGTGATGCGGTCGTTCTTCTTCATCGAGCCGTCGATGACCCGCACGAGGACCACCACACCGAGGTAGCTGTCGTACCACGAATCCACCAGCATCGCCTTGAGCGGGGCGTCCACATCGCCCTTGGGCGCGGGGAGTCGGTGGACGATCGCTTCCAGGGTCTCGATGATGCCGACGCCGGTTTTCGCTGAAACCTGAATGGCTTCGGAGGCGTCCAGGCCGATGACGTCTTCGATCTGCGCCGCCACCGCCTCGCATTCCGAGGCCGGCAAATCGATCTTGTTGAGCACCGGAACGATCTCGTGGTCGGCGTCGAGGGCCTGATAGACATTGGCAAGCGTTTGCGCCTCGACGCCTTGGGTGCTGTCCACCACCAAGAGCGAGCCTTCGACCGCGCGCATTGACCGGCTGACCTCGTAGGCAAAGTCGACGTGGCCGGGGGTGTCGATCAGATTGAGAACGTAAAGTTCGCCATTTTTCGCTTTGTAATCAATGCGAACGGTGTTCGCCTTGATCGTGATTCCGCGTTCGCGCTCGATGTCCATCGAGTCGAGCATTTGCGCTTTCATATCCCTCAGGGCGACGGTCTGAGTCTCTTGGATCAGCCTGTCGGCGAGCGTGGATTTGCCGTGGTCGATGTGGGCCACGATCGAGAAGTTACGGATATGTGCAAGGTCTGTCATGGCAGAGGATATGCGGCGGAATCCGGGTCTTGGCAAGGGGCGGAATCGCCGCGCAAGCCCTTTGGACAAAGCGTCGGTCTGCCGTCGGTATCGCGGAGGTGCGGTTGTCTTGGGGCCTATTAAGAAATGGGTGGCACCTTGAGGGCCGATCAGTGTCGATCAATGGAGGCTTCTGCATGACCAAATCCCTCACCAAGACAGAGCGCATTGCCCGCGAACGACTGTTTCGCCATCTCTGGGAAGATCGCAAGGATAGCCTTTCCGAGGAATTGCGCGAACGTGTGCCGGATGCTTGGCACACATTGGAAAGGGACCTCGATGTCGAAGAGGAGAAGGTGAAGGTGACGCTGTATCTCGACACCTCTGTCGCCAAGTTCTACCGCGCCATGGGCAAGGGATACCAACCTCGGATCAACCGCATTCTTGCCACTTGGGCGCAGTTGAAAATCGGCGGGTTTCTGGAGAGCGATCGAAAGTTCCGCGAGCGGATGCGCAGCGTCATGGGAAAGGAGTGACGCGAAAGGGCGAGGGTGCGCCAAGGCGCACCCAATGTTGCTTTAGCGGACGAACTTCTTGAACTTCACGCGCTTCGGCTCAAGTGCGTCGGCGCCAAGGCGGGCTTTCTTGTCCTCTTCGTAGTCCTCGAAGTTGCCCTCGAACCACTCCACATGCGCGTCGCCTTCGAAGGCAAGCATATGGGTGCAAATCCGGTCGAGGAAGAAGCGGTCGTGAGAGATGACCACGGCGCAGCCGGCGAAATCGACAAGAGCGTCTTCCAGGGCCCGAAGCGTTTCCACGTCGAGATCGTTGGTCGGTTCGTCGAGGAGCAGCACGTTGCCGCCGGATTTCAGCAACTTGGCCATGTGGACCCGGTTGCGTTCACCGCCCGACAAGAGCCCGACCTTCTTCTGCTGGTCGCCACCCTTGAAGTTGAACGCACCGCAATAGGCGCGGGAGTTGATTTCCGCGTCACCCAATGTGATCAGTTCGGCGCCGCCGGAGATTTCCTCCCAGACGGTGGCATTTGGATCGAGCGAGTCGCGAGACTGATCAACGTAGGCCAGCTTGACGGTGTCGCCCAAAGTGACGCTGCCCTCGTCCGGCTCGGCGTTGCCGGTGAGCATGGAAAACAGCGTGGATTTGCCCGCGCCGTTGGGGCCGATCACGCCGACGATGGCGCCGGGCGGGACGGAAAAGGTCAGGTCTTCGATCAAGAGCTTGTCGCCCATGGCCTTCTTCAGCCCGTCGACCTCGATCACCTTGCCACCCAGACGGGGGCCGTGGGGGATGATGATCTGGGCCTTGCCGACTTTTTCGCGCACCGATTGCTCGGCCATTTCGTTGTAGGCGCTGATCCGGGCCTTGGACTTCGCTTGCCGGGCTTTGGCCCCTTGCCGCATCCATGCCAACTCGCGCTCGAGCGTTTTCTGCTTGGACTTGTCGTCCTTGGCCTCGCGCTCCATCCGGATGGCTTTCTGCTCGAGCCAGCTCGAGTAGTTACCCTCGTAGGGAATGCCACGGCCTCGGTCGAGCTCGAGAATCCATCCTGTGATGCTGTCGAGGAAGTAGCGGTCGTGGGTGACGATCAGGATCGTGCCGGGGTAGTCGATCAGGTGGTTCTGCAGCCATGCGATTGTTTCGGCGTCGAGGTGGTTCGTCGGTTCGTCGAGCAGGAGCATGTCCGGGGCGTCGAGCAGCAGCCGGCACAGGGCGACCCGGCGACGTTCACCGCCTGAAAGGTTGGTGACGGAGCTGTCGTCGGGCGGGCAGCGCAGCGCTTCCATCGACACGTCGACCTGGCTGTCGAGATCCCACAGGTTCTGGGCGTCGATCTCGTCCTGTAGCTTGGCCATCTCCTCGGCGGTCTCGTCGGAATAGTTCATCGCCAGTTCGTTGTAGCGGTCGAGGATCGCTTTCTTGGCGGCCACGCCTTCCATGACGTTTTCTCGCACGGTCTTGCTCTCGTCGAGCTGCGGCTCTTGCGGCAGATAGCCGACGCGGGCGCCTTCTGCGGCCCAGGCCTCGCCCTGAAAATCCTTGTCCATGCCGGCCATGATTTTCAGAAGGCTGGATTTACCCGCGCCGTTGACGCCGACGACACCGATTTTGACGCCGGGTAGGAAATTCAATTTGATGTTTTCAAAGACTTTCTTGCCGCCCGGATAGGTCTTGGATACGCCGTCCATAAAATAGACAAACTGATTGGTGGCCATGGGATGCTCCGACGGTTGAGAGTTTCAGCGCCTCATATCCCGAACTGGCCGGGATCTTCAATCCGATTGCAGCGATCAAAGCGCCTGAGGGAGCGTATCGTCGTGTTGTCTGGTGACGGCAGAGGGCCGCGACAGGTAGAACTGATGCACCCAACGGATGGCATCCTCGGCCGTCATCGGCCGTTCGACGCTATGTCCTTGAAGGATGTGGCATCCGAGCCTTGCCAATTCCTGCGCGATTTCCGGCGTTTCGGCACCGTTGGCGATCACGTCCAGCCCGAGGTCTGCGCAGAGCTCGACGACCGTCGCAACGATGCGGGAGCTGGCCTTGTCGACCAGCACCTTTGAGGCCAGCGATTGATCGATCTTGACGCCGGAGAGGTTCAACTCCGCGAGATGTGCGAGCCCGACGGGGCCGACACCGAAATCATCGAGGACAATCAGAAAACCGTTACGCCGCAGCTCGGTGATGATGTCCGCTTGGCGGGGCATCGCCATCTTGTCGTTGAACATGGTGGCCTCGAGCACCTCGACCGTCACATGTTCCGGCTCGATCGCGTTCCGTGCCACGAGGGCTTGCAGTTTCGGCGCGTAGTCCGGGTGCAGCAGACCTTCGGCGCTGGCGTTGAAGCTCACGATCTTGTTGCGGAACCCGGCGGCGCTCAACCGCATCTTGAGCGCGAGTCCCGCCTCCATTGCGGCGATATCGATGTTGCCCTGCAGGCCAAGGCTCGCCGCGAGGGGCAGGAATTCCGACGGCCGCAAGACCCCATCCGTCGGATGATCCCAGCGGACGAGCGTTTCAAATCCCAGAACCTGCTGGGTGTCCCACTTGATCACCGGTTGGTGCAGAAAACTGAGGCCGCCGTCGAACACGGCTTCGCTCAATTCCACGCCGCGTTTCGCGATATGCAAATGGTGCAGGTGAAGTGCTTCGTCATAGGCCGCGACGCGCCCACGACCGGTGCGCTTGACTTCGCTGAGCGCGAAGTCGGAGTGCTGGATCAGCTCCTCCGGCTCCCGGGCACCGGCCTGAGACAGCGCGACGCCGATGCTGACCTTGCACATCAGCTGAAGGTTGTTCCATTCGAAAGGAGCTTCGAGCGCGCGCGCGATCTCTTCGCCCGCTTCTTGTATTTCCGGCAAGCCCTGAACATCGGGTCGCAAGAGGATGAATTCGTCGCCGCCGACCCGTGCGATGTGATCCCCCGAACGGGCAAGGCGCTTGAGCGTTTGAGAGATGTGGACAAGCGTGGCATCACCAGCCAGGTGGCCGTTTACCTCGTTGATCTCCTTGAAAAAGTCGACGTCGATCTGGAGCAATCCGACGCGCGTCCCGAGGTGGGCGGCGCGACAGAGCTCTTGCGTGGCTGCCGTCACGAGCGACTTGCGGTTCGGAATGCTGGTGAGCGCGTCATGGGTCGCGCTGAAGGTCAGTTGAGCGGTGGTCTTGCGCAGTTTTTCCTCGTTCTCGACCTGTTCAGTCACGTCACGGCAGACCACGATCGCGTGCTGGGTGCCGTCGGGGGCCGTCCGGAACGAGACGCTCATCTGGTTCCAGAACAGGCTTCCGTCGCCGCGCTGATTGCGCCGAAGATGCAGGCCGCCGTAGTTGGGATTTTCCGGTTCATATCGAAAGGCGGCGATTTCCTCGGCGCTCGGCATTTCGTCGATCGGCATGCAATAGCTGAGTGGATTGCGCCCGATGATCTCTTTCGGTGACCGGCCGTGCAGGGCGAAATACGTCGGATTCGCCCAAAGGACCAAGCCGTCGAGCGATTGAACGACCAGACCGTCGTTGGCGGAATCGATGACCAGATCGTTGAAATAGGATTTCCGCTCGATTTCGACGAGCGTCGCGCGTGAATTGGCCAGTGCTTTCCGCGCGGACCGCAATTGCCCTGCCGTCGCAAGAAACAGCATGATCAGCGCACCGCAGATCAGCGCCAATGTCGTCTGAGAAAACAGTTCAATGCTCAAGTCGGTGTCAGCTCTTACGGTCCCATCTTTACTGCCTATCCCATCACCATGGCGGAGTGGTTAAGAAAAGCCAGCTTTGCGGCGATCAGCGGTGACTTTTTTAACCAAGATTGACATTGCGCCGTCCGAGTGCATGTTCGACGTAATCGTTATAGGAGGAAGCCCCATGTATCAGCCATCCGAGAATCGATATGACCGAATGGCCTATCGTCGCTGCGGCGCGTCTGGCTTGAAACTGCCCGCGATCAGCCTTGGGCTGTGGCATAATTTCGGTCATGATTTCCCTCATGAAACCAAGCGCGAGATTTGCCGCACGGCCTTTGACCATGGCATCACGCACTTTGATCTCGCCAACAACTATGGCCCCCCGGCGGGCAGCGCCGAACACGCCTTCGGCTCGATCATGGCAGAGGATCTGGCACCTTATCGTGATGAGTTGATCATATCTTCGAAGGCCGGATATTACATGTGGCCCGGCCCCTACGGTGAGTGGGGGAGCCGCAAGTATCTGGTTTCGTCCTGCGATCAGAGCTTGAAGCGCATGGGCCTTGATTACGTCGATATCTTTTATTCCCACCGCTACGACCCAGACACTCCTCTGGAAGAGACAATGGGTGCGCTCGACTACATCGTCAGGTCCGGCCGGGCGCTCTATGCCGGCATATCGAGCTACAATTCCGAGCGCACGCGCGAGGCCGTGGCCATTCTGAAAGACCTTGGCACACCCTGTGTGATCCATCAGCCCAGCTATAACATGTTGAATCGCTGGGTGGAAAAGGACGGTCTGAAAGACACCTTGTCAGAGCTTGGCGTCGGGTCGATTGCCTTTACGCCTCTGGCACAGGGGATGCTGACCAAGAAGTATCTGGGCGGGGTCCCGGAGGATAGCCGCGCCGCGCAGGACAAGAGCCTGAACCCGGACATGCTGTCCGAACGGGCGATCGCGAATATTCGCAAGCTCGACGAGATCGCGCAGGGTCGCGGCCAGACTTTGGCACAGATGGCAATTGCCTGGGTGCTGCGCGACGGCGGTATCACATCGGCCCTGATCGGTGCGTCGAAGCCCTCTCAGGTGATCGATTGCGCCGGTGCCGTGAACAACCTCGAGTTCACCGCCGAGGAATTGGCCTTGATCGACGAATATGCCGATGAAGAGCAGATCAACCTCTGGGCAAAATCCTCCGAGTTGGACTGACATCTACCGATACACCCCGGCCGGAAAGGCACTATCATGATCCGAAATCCTGTCTTGCCGGGGTTCAACCCCGATCCCAGTTTTTGCCGTGTGGGCGAGGACTATTACATCGCCACATCGACCTTCGAGTGGTATCCCGGCGTCCAGATCCATCATTCCCGCGATCTGGTGAACTGGACGTTGGTGTCGCGTCCGCTGAACCGCCCCGACCTTCTGGATATGCGTGGCAATCCAGACAGTTGCGGCATCTGGGCCCCGTGTCTCAGCCATGACGGTGACAGGTTCTGGCTTGTCTATACGGACGTCAAGCGCCTTGACGGCAACTTCAAGGACGCCCCGAACTATATCACGAGTTGCAAGACCATCGACGGCGAATGGTCGGAGCGGCATTACGTGAACAGCTCTGGCTTCGATCCGTCGCTGTTTCATGACGACGATGGCCGGAAGTGGTTCGTCAACATGCGGTGGAACCACCGAAAAAAAGGGATGAACCCGACCCATCCCGCATTCGATGGCATTCTGTTGCAGGAGTGGTCCGAGGCTGATGGCCTGATCGGCGATGTCGTTCAGATCTATCCCGGCACGGAGCGTGGCCTGACCGAAGCTCCGCATTTGTTCAAGCGTGACGGCTGGTATTACCTGACCACCGCAGAGGGCGGCACGGGTTACGAGCATGCGGTGACGATGGCGCGCTCCCGCGATATCGCAGGGCCGTATGAGACACATCCCGCGCTCCACGTGATCAGCACCAAGGGCAGCGACGGGCCGATCCAGCGGACAGGTCATGGCCAATATGTCGAAACCCATTGGGGGGCGTTCTATCACTCATTCCTGATGGGCCGGCCTATTCCGGGCCCGGATGGCAAGGGGCAGTTTTGCCCGCTGGGTCGGGAGACTGGGCTCGAGGAGGTCGTATGGCGTGACGGCTGGCTGTGGCTTGCCGATGGCGGCATGTGCCCGAGAGTGGATGTGCCAAGCCCGGTGGATGTGCGTCCTGAGCCGCCTGCGCCCGTCCGGCGCAAGTTCGGCGGTTCGTTGCCGCCGGAGTTCCAGTGGCTCCGCACACCGGAGCCGGATCGCATTTTCCGCACCGATCCCGATTGTCTGGCTCTCATCGGTCGCGAAAGCATCGGGAGCTGGTTCGAGCAATCTCTGGTGGCGCGCCGACAGGAGCATTTCGTCTATACCGTTGAAACCGATGTGGATTTCGCTCCCACGACCTATCAACAGGCGGCTGGCCTGACGACATACTACAACCGCCACAAGTTTCATGCGGCGTTGGTGAGCCACGAGCCGGGCATAGGCCGTTGCCTCGTGGTGATGTCATGTCCCGGCGACTGGCCTGCTGGCCGATTGACGTGGCCCTGTGATCCTGTGCCACTGCCGGATGGCCAGGTCGAGCTGCGCGTTACCGTGGATCATGCGAGCCAGCAATTCTGGTGGCGGCAGGGCGGTGACTGGCGCCCCTTGGGGCCGTCGCTCGATGCGAGCGTGATTTCGGACGAGGGCGGGCAGGGCGAACATGCGTCGTTTACCGGGGCATTCGTCGGGATGGTCGCCTTTGACCTGACGGGGCAGGGCCTCGAGGCGCGGTTCGGCCATTTCGATTATGTACCCGACTAGGGGCGTGCGGCTGTTCCCTCTCTACATCCGTGCGGCGCTGGGCTAAGTCTGCCCTATGCGGTGGGAATATCCAAAGGCACGGCCCGGCCAGACAGTTGGCCTTTTGGGCGGATCGTTTGATCCGGCCCATTCCGGCCATGTTCATATTACCAATGCGGCAATGCATCGGTTTGGACTGGATGCTGTGTGGTGGCTGGTCAGTCCGGGCAATCCGCTGAAGGCGCGTGGGCCCGCCGCAATGGCGGACCGTATGGCGGTGGCCAGAACGGTCATGCAGCATCCGCGCGTGACCGTCACCGATATAGAGGCCAAGCTGGGCACGCGCTATACCGCCGAGACCTTGGCCGCCCTCAAGGCTGTCTATCCCCGGACCCGTTTCGTGTGGCTGATGGGGGCGGACAACCTTGCTCAGCTGCACAAGTGGCAAGATTGGCGGACGATCATGGAGGGTGTTCCTGTCGGTGTTCTGGCCAGACCGGGCGACCGGATATCGGCGCGGTTGTCGAAGGCGGCGCGGGTTTACCGCGCGGACAAACTACCCGCCCGCGCGTCGCGACTTTTGGCCGGGGCAGAAGCTCCGACGTGGTGTTTTGTCAATTTGCCCATGAGCACGGCATCGTCTACTGCCATTCGGGCGAGTGGCGGTTGGGGTGCCGGGTGAGCAGGGTTTTGCCATGAAGACATATTTGACAAGACGAGCACTACTGGCCGGGGGCTTTTCGTCCTTGGGTATGGCGGCTCTGGCCGATGCGCCTCTTACCGCGATCCGTCCGGAGGCGCGGTCGGTGGAGGCGCAGATCGGCACCCCGCCGGATCGACCGGACAAGCGCCCTCGGGCGCGTCCTTCGTCAGAGACGATCGTCGCGGATTCGGGACTGGCTGGAACCGTTGCCTTTGTGGTGGCCGACGCCCGCACCGGAGCCGTATTGGAGGAGCGCGAAGCCGATGTTCCGCTGCCCCCCGCGAGCGTGACGAAAGCTGTGACCGCGCTTTATGCGCTCGACGTGCTTGGTGCGGATCATCGTTTCGACACGCGGCTCTTGGCTACGGGGCCCATCGAAGACGGCATCCTGATGGGCGATCTCATCCTCGCTGGCGGCGGTGACCCGACCTTGACGACCGATCATCTGGCGGAACTGGCAATCGCTTTGCGCACGGCGGGCATCAGCGAGGTGCAAGGGGCGTTCAAGGTCTGGGGCGGGGCGCTGCCCTATGTCAACGAGATCGAGCCAAGTCAGTTGGATCATCTGGGCTATAATCCTGCGGTGTCCGGCCTCAATCTGAATTTCAACCGGGTGCATTTCGAATGGACCCGGTCTGGCGGTGCCTATCAGGTGGCGATGGATGCCCGCACCGATCTCTATCGACCTGACGTGACCGTCGCCCGGATGCGCGTGGCGGATCGAAGTCTGCCGATCTACACCTATTCCGACGGCGGCGGCATCGACGACTGGACTGTCGCGCGCGCCGCGCTTGGTGACGGCGGATCGAGATGGCTGCCGGTTCGGTATCCCTCGCTCTACGCCGGCGATGTCTTCACCACATTTGCCCGCAGCAACGGCATTGTCCTGACGGCACCGGAGCGGATTGGGCTGTTGCCGGAGGCACAGGAACTGGCCCGCCACGAAAGCGAACCGCTGGACCAGATCATCACGGACATGTTGCGCTATTCCACGAACCTCACCGCCGAGGTGATCGGATTGGCCGCCTCCTTTGCCCGCAGCGCCAGCCCGCAGAGCCTGACCCAGTCGGCGCAGATCATGCGCGAATGGGTGGGGGCCGAGTTTGGTGCGGATGCGTTCTTTTCGGATCATTCCGGATTGGCCGACACCACGCGGGTCACGGCCCGCGACATGGTTCGGATCTTGTCCGGTGCGCGTCAGAGCAGCGCGTTGAGCACCCTGCTCAAAGACATTGCGATGACCGATTCCCAAGGCGATTTGATGCGCGATGCGCCCGTCAGTGTCGTGGCCAAGACGGGCACCTTGAATTTCGTCAGCACCTTGGCCGGCTATGCCCGCGCACAGGAAGGCCGCGAGCTGGTCTTTGCGATCTTTAGCGCGGATATCGATGCGCGGGATCGCGCCAAAGCGGCCGGCGACGAGATCCCGCAAGGCTCGCGCAGCTACAACAGCGCGGCCAAGCGGTTGCAGCAACGGCTGTTGCAGCGCTGGGGAACGGTGTTTCCGGCCTGAGCCGTCAAAGCGTCATGTGACGTGCGCGCGCGCCGCGCTCGATCGCGGCGGCATGCAACCGGTCGATATTGAGCTCGTAACGCACCTCTTCGAGCATCCGAAGTTCCGAGGGTGTGATACTGCCGTCGGCGGCCGCAACGTCGCAGGACATGGCATAGGCCGTCTCGAACAGCCGTTCCGGGACGGCATCGCGGATCAGCCCAAAGAGCGCGTCCAGGCCGTCTTCCTGCTCGAGCAAATCGAAAACGATTCGGCTGACCTTTGTCAGTTGCTCGACATCATAGTCGGCAAAGATAGGCAGGTTGTTCACGATATTGGTGATTTTGACCAATTCGACGGTCCGCATATCCTCGTCTGAAGCCGAAACCGTGATCATCAACGCCGCCAGAGCGTCTTGGGCCGAGAGAATTGGCGTATCGTTCATCACATCTGTCCTTTGTTTGGCACCGGTTTTATTGACGCCCCCCTCTGCCCGCAATAGGGATGCACGCTTGAGATAGGGGCCATTCGCGGCCTGACCAAGGGGATACTGACATGGCGACACTACGTGACGCAGCGATGACGAGCAAAGCATGGCCTTTCGAAGAGGCGCGCGCATTGCTCAAACGCTATGAAAAGGCCCCGCCGGAGAAGGGCCATGTCTTGTTCGAGACAGGTTACGGTCCTTCCGGTTTGCCCCATATCGGCACCTTTGGCGAAGTGCTGCGCACGACGATGATCCGCCGTGCGTTCGAGGTGATCTCGGATATCCCGACACGTCTGATCTGCTTTTCCGACGATCTCGACGGAATGCGCAAGGTGCCGAGCAATGTGCCCAATCCCGAGGCGCTGAAGGAGCATCTGCAGCGTCCGCTGACCAGCGTGCCCGATCCGTTTGGCACCCATGAGAGCTTTGGCCATCACAACAACGCCATGCTGCGCCGCTTTCTCGATACGTTCGGATTCGAATACGAGTTCATCAGTGCGCAGGAGTTCTACGCCTCGGGCCAGTTCGATCCGATCCTGCTGCGCGCGACCGAGCGTTATGACCAGATCATGGAAGTGATGCTCAAATCACTGCGCGACGAGCGTCGGGAAACCTATTCGATTTTCCTGCCGATCCATCCAGAGACCGGTCGGGTGCTTTATGTTCCGATGAAAAACGTCGATGCGACGAACGGCACGATCACTTTTGACGATGAGGACGGGCAGGAAATGACTCTGCCGGTCACCGGCGGCAATGTGAAATTCCAGTGGAAACCGGATTTCGGTGCCCGTTGGGCCGCTCTCGGCGTCGATTTCGAGATGTACGGCAAGGACCACTCCACGAACACACCGATATACGACCGGATTTGCGAGCTTCTCGGTGGCCGTAAGCCCAACCACTTCACCTACGAGCTGTTCCTCGACGAGGAAGGCCGGAAGATCAGCAAGTCCAGCGGCAATGGTCTGACGATCGACGAATGGCTGACCTATGCGGCGACCGACAGCCTGAGCTACTTCATGTTTCTCAAGCCCAAGACCGCCAAGCGGATGCATTTCGATGTCATTCCCAAGATGGTGGATGAGTATCATCAGCAGTTGCGCGCCTATGCGGGCCAGGATGCGGCTCAGAGGCTCGCCAATCCCGTGTTCCACATCCATGGACACAATGTTCCATCCAGCGACATGGTGGTGCCGTTCGCGATGTTGCTCAATCTCGCGTCGGTCAGCGGGGCCGAGGACAAGGAGACACTCTGGGGGTTCATCCGGCGCTATGCACCGGAGGCGACTGCGGAAACTCATCCCGGCCTTGATGCGGCGGCTGGTTTCGCGGTCCGCTACTATCATGACTTCGTTAAACCCAAAAAGACCTACCGAAGTGCCGACGACAAGGAACGTGCCGCCATGGAAGACATGTTGGCGCAACTCAAGGCGTGGGACGGCGAGGCAGATCCAGAGGCGCTTCAGAGCATGGTGTTCGCCGTCGGCAAGTCGCACGGTTTCGAACCGCTGCGCAGTTGGTTCAAGGCGCTCTACGAGGTCTTGCTGGGGGCGTCCGAAGGCCCGCGCTTTGGCGGATTTATCGCGCTTTACGGCATCCCTGAAAGCATCAAGTTGATCGAGGCAGGGCTGGCAGGAGAGCTGTCAGCCTGAACCTCATCGGAGAATTTTGAAACTGATTGCCGGTTTCACCCGTATCTTGTTTGTGATTGGGCAAACCGGAGGCGGAACGATGCGTGCATTTCTATTGTCTTTGACCTTGTTGATGACTGTGGCTTTAAGCGCCACCGCGCAGGACAGGGGCGCTATCGAGGACACGATCGGCAGTCAGCTTGAGGCCTTCAACAACCGCGATATCGAGGGTGCATGGCAATATGCCAGCCCGATGATCCAAGGTATGTTCGGCACTCCGCAAAACTTCGGCATGATGGTCCAGCAGGGCTATCCGATGGTTTGGGACAATTCCGATGTTCGGTATCTGGAGTTGCGCGAAATCTCGGGCCGGTTGTGGCAAAAGGTCATGCTGCGGGATGAGCGGGGCGGCCTGCACGTTCTGGACTATCAGATGATCGAGACCGACGCGGGCTGGCAGATCAACGGCGTGTCGATTTTGCCTGCTCCGGACATTGGTGTCTGACACCGTCGGAAGTCAGGTCGGCTGCACCTGTGAGAGCATGCCTCGTGCCGTTGCATCGTCTTGTTGCGTCTTGACGGTTTGTGCCGTGACGGTGCTCTAGGAGCCGTTTTACCTCTTCCCCGTATTCCTTTCGTCGTGGTCCAGAGTGCGCAGAAGCGCGCTTGGGGCAGAGCGGGATCTGCCGGGCGGAGCCGGGTGAGGGGGGCATTCGCCCCGTGACCTCCCCGTCTTCGCCCCGCGTTGAAAGGGTTAAGGATGAACAAAGCGATTACGGACGGCCTCGTGTTGATGCCCCCACCTTTTGCCGATGGGCTGGGCGTCTGGTCGAGCGGCAACGGAACACCCGGCTCGGATACCTATGCCGGCTCCGGAACGGGCTCCTTCGTGTCTGCCGATCAGGATTTCGGCGGTTGCCTTGAAATTCTGAAGTCGAGCTCGACCACCAAGCTGCGTTATATGGGCGAGACCGATATTCTGCCCGGCTGCTATTTGCGAGTAACGGCGCGTGTCAAAGCGGTATCCGGTGCTTTGCCATCGGTGCGCATCGCCGGTTGGCCGGGGCAGGCCAACAACACGGTTCTGAGCGGTGTCGTGGTCTCGGGCCCATCCACTCTTCTGACCACCTACGGCGAAGTCGTCGAGGTCAGCGCAATCATCGGCACCGGCAATCGCAATGGTGTGGATATGGTCTGGAACGGTGCCGCGTACGGGCATCTTGGATTGGACCTGACCGGCGCAAATGGCGGTGTTGTCCGCGTCGATGACATCGTCGTCGAAGACGTGACCAGCGTCTTTGTCCGGGATTTGATCGGGATGGTCGATGTTCGCGACTATGGCGCCATCGGCGACGGGATCGCAAACGACGCAGCAGCTTTCGAAGCGGCCGATGCCGCAGCCGATGGTCGCGAAGTGCTGGTGTCGGCCGGGACATACTACCTCGGCAATGACGTCACATTCCAAAGCCAGGTCCGGTTTGAAGGCACCGTCACTCAGCCGGCGGCAAACCGTTTCATCCTGCAGCGCAATTATGATTTCCAGACCTATCTGGATGCATTCGGCAACGAGGAAATGGCCTTCAAGAAGGCGTTTCAAGCCCTGTTGAATTTCTCGGACCACGACTCGCTTGATCTCGGGGGGCGACGGATCGGGTTGTCCGCGCCTGTTGACATGCAGGCCGCCGATCCCAGCCGGACGACCTTTGCGACGCGCAGGGTCATCCGCAATGGCCAGTTGCAGCCGATCGAGGGGTCGGCGTGGACGCCAACAGTCATCACTTCGCAGGCAACCTATTCGGCCTCGTCCGGGCTCACATTGTCGAATGTCACGAACATCGCCAATATCAAAGTGGGGTCGTTGGTCACTGGCAGCGGCGTCGGCAGGGAGGTGTATGTTCGCGAAGTGAATCTGGCGCAGCAGCGCATCACGCTGAGCGCGGAGCTCTACGATGCCGAAGGCACTCAGCAATTCACCTTCACCCGGTTCAAATATCTGCTCGATTTTTCCGGGTTCGCCGATCTGAGCCAGTTCGTGATCCAGAACGTCGAATTCCAATGCAACGGCATTTCCAGCGGCATCCTGTTGGCGCCGCAGGGGCTGACGTTTCACCTGAGCGACTGCTTCATCACAAAGCCCAAGGATCGAGGCTTGTCGTCGCCCGGCTCCGGTTGTCAGGGGATGATGCTCGATCGTTGCAATTGGCAGTCCAACGAGCAATCGCTCACGGTCGAACAGCGCACCACCGTCGGGTTCAACTGCAATGCCAATGACGTCAAGATCCGTGACAACCGCGCGGTCATGTTCAAACATTGGGGCGTCGTCGGCGGATCGGGCACGATGATTACCGGCAATCACTGGTTTGGCGGCGACGAGGCCTCGAACGGCGTGCGCAACGGGGGCATTATCTTTACCCAGCCAAACAACAAGACGGTGATCACAGGCAACTATATCGACAACAACTTTGTCGAATGGACCAATGAACACGACGCTTCGCCTGCACTTGGCAATCAGTTTTCCTTTGGCGGAATGACGATCACCGGCAATATCTTTACCGCCAATGATGTCGCCACATGGTTCAACTGGATCGTGATCAAGCCATATGGTCCCGGTCACTTCATCCACGGCTTCAGTGTAGTGAGCAACGTGTTCCGGACCATCAACGGCAATATCGACAGGGTTGAATCGGTGGATACGACCTTCGCCGATCTGGATTTCGGTCGCATGAGGGCGATCGAATTCCGCAGCAACGTGTTTCACGGTATCGACGAGGAAGCGCGCAATCCGGTGTCGATCACCCATTCCGAGGCCACCGCCGAACAGGTCTGGATCGTCGATAGCGACCCGCTCCTGCCGTTCCGCGGGCGGGCGCGGTCCATCGAATCTGTCGTTCCCGTGGATCGGTTGACCGCATCGAATGGTGATTTGATGTATGAGGCCCCATGGGTGGATAACGAGTATGGTGATACGCGTCGCGAATTCCGCGTCGTGTTCAAGACGCCGGTCTCCGGCACCATTCGGGCCAGCGTGCGGATGGATAATCCACTCTGATCGGGCCTTCGGAGGCGCTCTCCGGACGATCGACGACTACCAGAGGGGGCTTCGGCCCCCTTTTCGTTTTCGCCACATCATACGTTTGCCCATGTTTTGGGCATATGGCGTCAAGTCCATCAGAATTCGGCCCCCGAAATCTGGGGTTCTGTGGTCAACCCTTGCCGGAACCGTCAGTTTGGCCGAGCAGAGCACTGTCGCTCGCCAGATGACCGAGGCCCACCCTGACCCTATATACGGACATCGTCAAAACGCCCCATGCGCCGCCGCCGCAGCGTGCGGTCGGGGAATTGTCGGTTTCGGTGACCGCTGGCAACCGTCTGTCAGGATTGCGCCAACAGGGATCTTTGAAGGCACTGTTCCCGAGGGTTCCGCCGAGGGCACCCCTCGAGGCCGTCTTTCTCAACACGTCCGGCGGCCTGACCGGCGGCGACAAGATGCGGATCGCGGCGGAAGCCCGCGAAGGCGCGCACCTCACCGTGTCCAGCCAAGCCGCGGAGCGTGTCTACCGTGCTCCGCCGGGGCCGGATGCAGAGGTGGATGTGACCCTGAAGATCGGGGCTGGTTCCCGTATCGACTGGCTTCCTCAAGAGACGATCATCTTTGACGGTGGGGCGGTATCGCGTCGGATGACGATCGATATCGCTGACGGGGCCAAGGCACTCGTCCTGGAGCCGGTAATTCTTGGGCGCGAGGCAATGGGCGAAACCTTGCGGGAGGCCCGTTTCCGGGACCGCTGGACGCTGAGGCGGGAGGGCCGGGTCGTCTTTGCGGACGCACTTCGTCTGGACGGCGATCCGACGGCGCTGATGCGGCGCCCCGGAATTGCAGGCGGTGCGCGGGCATGGGCCAGCATCCTTTTCGCAGCTGCGGACGCCGAAGCTCGTGTTCAGCCACTGCGCGATCTTATCGGCCGTGCCGGCGGTGTCAGTCTGATCCGCGATAACATTCTGTTTGCTCGTATTCTTGCACCCGACGGTTACGATCTCCGTCGGGTTCTGATTCCGGTCGTGGAGCGGCTCTCCGGAGCCGCTTTGCCAAAAGTTTGGAGGCTTTGAGAGATGCAATTGACCCCACGTGAGAAGGACAAGCTTCTCGTTGCACTGGCCGCGGAAGTGGCCCGCAAACGGCTGGCGAGAGGCGTGAAGCTGAACCATCCCGAAGCGATTGCCCTGATCACGGATGCGGTGGTCGAGGGCGCGCGTGACGGCCGCTCGGTTGCCGATATGATGGAGGCCGGCGCGCAAGTGATCACAGCGGACCAATGCATGGAAGGTGTTCCCGAGATGATCCACGAAGTGCAGGTCGAGGCCACGTTTCCGGATGGTACGAAGCTGGTGACCGTGCACCAGCCGATCCGTTAGGGCATTGAGTTTGTTTGCCAAGATGAAGCAGGAGGCAGGACGATGATCCCAGGTGAAATAATGGTCGCCGATGGCGATCTCGAATTGAACGCCGGTCGTGACGCCATTGTGTTGATGGTGGCCAATACCGGCGATCGACCGGTGCAGGTGGGCTCACATTACCATTTTGCGGAGACGAATCCTGCGCTTGATTTCGATCGCGCCGCCGCACGAGGGCGCCGCTTGGACATTGCGGCGGGCACCGCCGTGCGTTTCGAGCCGGGCCAGCGGCGCGAGGTGGCACTGATCGAATTCGCAGGCGGGCGCGAGATCTTCGGCTTCAATGCGAAAGTGATGGGACCGCTTTGATCCCGGCGATTTGAGGAGTGAAACGATGACTGGCAAGGCATCAGCACTGGTCGCGGTGTTTGTAGCGGGGCTCGGACTATCCGCCAATCCCGCTCAGGCCCAGCGCACAAATTGTTCCAACCTTCAAACTCAGATGCAGATGAACGACTGCAGCTATGACAACTGGGAAACCGCGGACGCGGAGTTGAACCGCCTGTGGCGCATCCTCAAGCCCGCGGCCGACGCACGAGGACAGGGAGCGGCTCTGTTGCGCCAGCAGCGCGCGTGGCTCGCGGAACGCGACCGTCGTTGCGAGGCGGAGCGCGACCAATTCGCCGGCGGCAGCATCGCCCCTCAGGTCTACTGGACCTGCATGGAGGCCCGCACACTGGAGCGCAATCGCGAGTTCCGCACGATGCTTGGCCAGTAATTAACAATACGCAGTTCAATGCCCGCCCCTTCAGGTCGGGTTCAGGAGAGAGACAATGGCAACCCGTATTTCCCGGCGTGACTACGCGGCAATGTTCGGTCCAACAGTTGGTGACAAGGTGCGCCTTGCCGATACGGAATTGGTGATCGAGGTGGAGCGCGATCTGACCGCCGAGGCGGTCGGCGCCGCGTTCAGCGGCGGCTCTGGGCAGAATGCCGCGGTCTATGGCGAAGAGGTCAAGTTCGGCGGCGGCAAAGTGATCCGCGACGGCATGGGGCAGAGCCAGATCACCCGCGCCGCCGGCGCCGTCGATACGGTCATCACCAATGCCCTGATCGTCGACTGGACCGGTGTGATCAAGGCCGATGTCGGCCTTAAGGACGGCCGCATCGTCGGGATCGGCAAGGCGGGAAACCCGGACACTCAACCGGGCGTGAACATCATCGTAGGCCCCGGCACGGAGGCGATCGCCGGTGAGGGCCGTATTCTGACCGCCGGGGGCATCGACAGCCACATTCATTTCATCTGCCCCCAGCAGATCGACGATGCCCTGCACTCGGGCCTGACCACGATGATCGGCGGCGGCACCGGGCCTGCGCATGGCACGCTGGCCACGACCTGCACCCCCGGTCCTTGGCATCTGGGCCGGATGATGCAGGCGGCGGACGGTTTTGCCATGAACCTGATGTTTGCCGGCAAGGGCAACGCATCCCGCCCCGAAGCATTGGTGGAGCAGGTGCTTGGCGGGGCCGCCTGTCTGAAGCTGCACGAGGATTGGGGCACCACGCCGGCGGCGATCGACTGCTGTCTGTCTGTTGCAGACGACATGGACGTGCAGGTCATGATCCATACCGACACCCTCAACGAAAGCGGTTTCGTCGAGAACACGGTCGGGGCGATGAAGGGCCGCACCATCCATGCCTTCCATACCGAGGGTGCTGGCGGTGGTCATGCGCCGGACATCATCAAGATCTGCGGCGAAGAGCATGTTCTGCCATCCTCGACCAACCCGACCCGGCCCTATACCGTCAATACGGTAGACGAGCATTTGGACATGCTCATGGTTTGCCACCACCTCGACAAATCGATCCCCGAAGACGTGGCTTTTGCGGAAAGCCGTATCCGTCGCGAGACGATCGCGGCCGAGGATATTCTGCATGATATGGGTGCCTTCAGCATCATCGCGTCGGACAGTCAGGCGATGGGCCGGGTGGGCGAAGTGATCATCCGCACTTGGCAGACCGCGCACAAGATGCGCGTGCAACGGGGACGCTTGGCAGAAGAGACCGGCCAGAATGACAATTTCCGGGTCCGCCGCTATATCGCCAAATACACGATCAACCCGGCTCTGGCCCACGGCATCAGCCATGAGGTCGGCAGCATCGAGGTGGGCAAGCGCGCGGACCTCGTCCTGTGGAACCCGGCCTTCTTCGGGGTAAAACCTGAGATGGTTCTGATGGGGGGCACCATCGTCTGCGCTCAGATGGGCGATCCCAACGCGTCGATCCCGACACCCCAGCCTGTCTACACTCGGCCGATGTTCGGTGCTTTCGGGCGATCGGTCGAGCGGTCTTCGGTGACGTTCGTCAGCGCGGCGGCCCATGCGGAGGGGATCGGCGGGACCTTGGGCCTCGCAAAGGACACCGTGCCGGTTCAAGGCACCCGGACGGTCAGCAAACGCGACCTGAAGCTCAACGACGCGCTGCCGCATGTCGAGGTGAACCCGGAGACCTACGAGGTCCGCGCGGATGGAGAGTTGCTCACCTGCGCTCTTGCAGAGGTTCTTCCGATGGCGCAGCGGTATTTCATGTTTTGAGACCCGCTCGAGCGAGCCGTTGTTCATGCAAGAGATAGCGCGTTATCGAACGGGTCGATGGATGCAGCACGCGGTAGCGAATGGATGGTCGGTCGACCTTGTCTTGTGGACACTGTCGGTCCAGATCGACGGCGGCGGCGGAGTTGGATAGACTAGGGGTGCCCCAAGCGAGCCGAAGCGCAACCAATACCGGCATGGGTTGCATTTCATGCAGAGCGGATATGCCCAGACGGTGTCTTGTTTTGGGTCCGCACAAGGACGATGTTAGAGCCAAGGGAGGAAGCGACACGTGAAATCACATGGAGTTTCCAATGACATACGCAGATATCACTTCCGGCCGCCCCAACGTTTGGGCTGCAATCTCCGCTCCGTTCCGCGCCATCGGCCGGGGCCTTGTGTTCATGGCAGAGAACAACAGCCGGATGGAAGCCGTGCGTCGTCTCAACGAGTTGACCGATGCCGAGCTGGAAGCCAAGGGCACCGACCGGGTCGCCGAAGTGCGCCGCATCTTCGCATCGGTTGGCGCGATCTAAGACCCACTTTGGTCGTGGCGACATGAGTGTCGCCCCGACATTGAAGGCGCACGAGGTCCGCAGTCTTGCAGAAGGCGAGACTTGCGCAGACCATGTCGTGCTGACCTACGAAGACCGACTGATCCGGCGCAAGCGTTTGAGCTGCGCGTCCGGTCAACACCTGATGGTCGACCTGCCAAAGACAATCGGTCTCGACGAGACGACCGTTTTGGTCACGACTTCGGGTCAACTTATCGGCGTCAAGGCGGCGGACGAAGACTTGCTCGAAGTCTCTGGCCACCTCGCTCATCTTGCTTGGCACATCGGCAACCGCCACACGCCCTGTGAGATCACTGACAGCCGTATCGTGATCCGGGCCGAGAAGGTCATGTCCGAGATGCTGATCGGTCTCGGAGCAACAGTGACGCCAATGCGAGGTCCGTTCCGCCCCGGTGGCGGCGCCTATGGGCACGGTCGTACGATGGGCCATAGCCACGGCCCCGACGACGGTCACGGCCATCAGCATGATCACCATCACGATCATACGCATTCGCATGATCACTCTCATGGCGATCACAGCCATGAACACTGACGCTCTCCTGACGATGACACAGTGGTTGTCGCCCTCCTATCCGGTGGGCGGATTCGCGTGGTCACATGGACTCGAAATGGCGATTGCCGATGGTCTTGTCTCGGATCAATCGAGCCTGACTGATTGGTTGAGCGCCGTGCTGGAGCATGGCGCCGGGCGTACCGATGCGATCCTTCTGGGCCTTGCGCACCGGTCGTCGCCGGACGAGCTTTCGGACATTGCCGATCTCGCAGAGGCGCTCTCGCCTTCGGCGGAACGTCGCGGCGAGACGATGGGGCAGGGGGCGGCCTTTGCGACAACCACCCGCGCTGTCTGGGGGCTGGATGTGCCGGATATGCCCTATCCGGTGGCGATCGGTAGGGCGGCCGGTCTGATAGGCCTGCCCGCGACGCCTGTCGCTCAGGTGCTGCTGCAAGCCATGACATCCAATCTCGTGCAAGCCGCGCAAAGGCTCATGCCGCTCGGGCAGACCAAGGGGCAGATCGTGCTGGCCCAGCTCAGCCCGCTATGCGGGGCAATCGCAGCAGAAGCGGTGGAATTGGAAGCCGATGACATCGGCAGCGCCGCGTTCGCGGTCGATATCACCTCGATGCGGCACGAAACACAGAGCCCAAGGTTGTTTCGGTCATGATCGTCGTGGCGCTTCTCCTCAATGTCGCCCTGTTGGTCGTGGCGTCCTTGCATCTGATGTGGGCACTCGGGGTGTGGTTCCCGATCAGGGACGAAGAGCGTCTGGTCGCCATGGTTGTCGGATTGCGTGGCGAGACTCGCATGCCCGGACCGATCCCATGTGCATTGGTCGTTGCCGGACTGACCATTGCCGCAGGGCTGCCTTGGATCGCCGATGGTCCGATCAAGCAGGCCGGGCTCATTGTGGCGGCAACGGTGTTTCTTGTGCGGGGCATTCTGCCGTTCCGCCCGTTCTGGCGGAAATTGACCCCGCAAGAACCCTTCGCGACTCTCGATCGAAAACTCTACGGTCCACTTTGTCTTGTGTTTTCCGCTGGCTTCGCACTCATCGCTTGGAAAGGAATCTGAGTTGGCATTATCACCACACGGGCCTTTGAAGGTCGGCATTGGCGGTCCTGTTGGCGCGGGCAAGACAACGCTGACCGCCGCCTTGGCGCGCCACCTCAAAGAGCGGTTGAGCCTCGCGGTGATCACCAACGACATCTACACGCAAGAGGACGCCGAGGCGCTCATGCGGATGCAGATCTTGCCGGCAGATCGGGTCATGGGGGTCGAGACGGGCGGGTGTCCGCATACGGCGATCCGGGAAGACGCCTCCATCAATCTGTCCGCCGTCGCGACGCTGCGCGATCGCCACGCCGATTTGGACCTGATCTTGATCGAGAGCGGTGGAGACAATTTGTCAGCCACATTTTCCCCGGAACTCGCGGATGTGACGATCTATGTGATCGACGTCGCCGCCGGTGAAGAAATACCGCGCAAAGGCGGTCCGGCCATCACGCGGTCGGACATCCTGGTGATCAACAAGACCGATTTGGCCCCCTATGTAGGGGCATCGCTCGAGGTTATGGCGCGAGATGCAGCCCGGATGCGGGGCGAGCGCCCGGTGATTTTCTCCAGCTTGCGCAACGAAAAGGGGATCACCGAAATCGCCGATCTCCTGGCCGAAATAGGCGGGCTCTAGGCTGCGACCATCCAGGTATCGAGCGCCGCGATCTGCTCGGCTGTCATCCGCAGGCCGAGCTTGTTGCGGCGCCAGACCACGTCCTCGGCCCGCTGTGCGAATTCATGGGTCATCAGCCAGCGCACTTCGGTTTCAGTGAGCGTCGCGCCGAAATCCCGCCCGAGGTCGGCGGCGGTCTGAGCGTCGCCCAGCAAGATCTTGGCATCTGTTCCATAGGCTTTGATCAGGCGCTTTGCCCAGCGGTCCGTCAGAAATGGATAGTCCTTGGCCAGAGCATCGATCTGATCCTGCACACCCGTCACGGGAAAATCGCCACCGGGCAGGGGCACGCCGGCGGTCCAGCCGGCGGACTTGCCGCCGATCAGAGGCACGATCTTGTCCATCGCGTGTTCGGCCAGCCGTCGATACGTGGTGATCTTGCCACCAAAGATATTAAGGACCGGCGCCCCGGCGGATTGGTCGATCTTGAGCGTGTAGTCGCGAGTGGCGGCGGTCGCCGAGGTGGCGCCGTCGTCATAGAGGGGGCGCACGCCGGAATAGCTCCAGATGATATCGTCGGGGGTGACGGGGCGCTCAAAGTATTCGCTGGCAAAGGCGCAGAGATAGTCCTTCTCGGCGTCGGTGCAGATCGGTGTCTGGTCGGGGTCTTCTTGCTCGTGGTCGGTCGTGCCGATTAGGGTGTAATCGGTTTCATAGGGAATCGCGAAAATGATCCGTCCGTCCGTGCCTTGGAAGAAGTAGCATTTGTCGTGGTCGAACAAGCGTTTGGTCACGATGTGGCTGCCTCGGACCAAGCGGACGTCCTCGCGGGAATTGAGCCGGGCCTTGTGGTGTATGATATCGCCGACCCACGGGCCGGCGGCGTTCACCAGCATCCGGGCTTGTATGGTTTGCGTCCCATCCGGGCCGTCGAGGGTGACAGACCAGATCCCGTCTTGCTGGGTCGCGGCGGTGACCTTTGTCCGGGTCATGATCCTTGCGCCCCGTTGCGCCGCGTCGCGGGCGTTCAACGCGACCAATCGTGCGTCTTCGATCCAGCAATCGGAATACTCATAGGCGAGGCGAAACTTGGATTTCAGCGGTGCGCCTTCCGGCGTGTTGGTCAGATCGAGCTTGGCTGTCCCGGGCAGGATTTGGCGACCGCCCAAAGTGTCGTAGAGAAACAGGCCAAAGCGGATCAGCCACGTGGGACGGCGTCCTTTCATCCATGGCATGACCGTGTTGAGAAGGCGACTGGTCGGGGTGGTGCTTTCGAACCGCATGTCCTTGTGCATCGGCAGCACAAACCGCATCGGCCAGCTTATGTGGGGCATCGCCCGCAGGAGCGTCTCCCGTTCGAGAAGCGCCTCGCGAACCAGACGAAACTCGAAATACTCCAGATAGCGCAGGCCGCCGTGGAACAGCTTGGTCGATGCGGAGGACGTTGCTGACGCCAGATCGTTCATCTCGGCCAATGCGATCGACAGGCCGCGACCGGATGCGTCGCGCGCGATGCCGCAGCCGTTGATTCCGCCGCCAATGACAAAGATATCAAGTTGTTCGCTGCTTGCGTCCGTCACGGTGTCAAATTCCTTCGTTTCTGTGCCTTTCGTGTCATAAATCATCTTCGGAGCAAAGGCGAATGTTCGTTATGGCGCGAAAATGTTCGCTTGGGCTGGTCAAATGATCGAACGTCACGGTAAAACCGCAGGCATGAGCCAGAAGTTCCGCCACCCAGAGATCATCGAAATGGCCCGGCAAGAGGGCAAGGTTACCGTCGAGGGGCTGGCGGCGCACTTTGGCGTCACGCTTCAGACCATCCGCCGCGACCTGACCGAACTGGCCGAGGCCGGGGCATTGGCGCGCGTGCACGGCGGTGCCGTGCTTCCCTCTGGCACGTCAAACATCGGCTATGAAGATCGGCGTGTGCTTAATGAGGCCGGAAAACGCAGAATGGGGGATGTCTGTGCGCGCTTGATCCCGAATGGTGCGTCAGTGTTTCTCAACATCGGGACGACGACCGAGGCCGTCGCACGGGCGTTGGTGCAGCATCGCGATCTTCTGGTGGTGACCAACAACATGAACGTCGCCAGCATCCTGACGCCGCACCCGGCCTGTGAATTGATCCTTGCAGGAGGGCAGCTGCGGCGGGCTGACGGCGGGCTGACCGGCAACCTGGCGGTTCAATCCATCAGGGCCTTCAAATTCGACCTAGCCGTCATCGGCTGTTCTGCCCTCGACGCGGATGGCGACTTGCTCGATTTCGATATCGCGGAGGTCGGTGTCAGCCAAGCCATTATCGAGCAGTCGCGGAAGACCATCCTCGTGGCGGATCATTCCAAGTTTCAACGCTCCGCCCCGGCGCGTATCGCATCGCTCAAAGCGATCGATGTGTTCGTCACCGACCGGGTTCTGCCGACGCCGCTCGCCGACAAATGCCGCGACTGGCAGACGCACGTGATCGTGGCCTAGGTCAGCAACGTCCCCATCCGTTCGACCGCGAGAGCGTATCCCTGGACGCCAAATCCGGCGATGACGCCTTCGGCCCGCGAAGACACAAAGGAATGATGCCGAAACGCCTCGCGCTTGTGAATATTGGAAATGTGGACTTCGAGCACCGGGCCCTCAAAGGTGTTGAGCGCGTCTAGGATGGCGATGGACGTATGGCTGAGTGCTCCGGGATTGATGATGATCCCCTCTGACGTCTCGCGGGCGGCGTGGATCCAGTCAACTATCTGCCCTTCCCAATTGGATTGCAGCATCGTGACGACCAATCCATGCCGTGCGGCCGCGGTCGAGCAATCCGCCTCTACATCCGCCAAGGTGTCATGGCCGTAAATCTCTGGCTGTCGCTTGCCCAGCAGATTCAGGTTGGGTCCGTTCAGGATCGTGATCAGTTTGCTCATGGTGCCTCGCTCCGTTGCGCGGATCATTCGCGAACCGGGCGGTGTTTGGCAAGGGTGCCGAGAGGATTTACCCAATCGCTGCGGGCCTTTGGCTTCACTGCATCAAGGTGTAGGGGAAAGTTGGTGCGGTCGGTGCGGACCGACATGTCGTTCTTAACATTTTTTCATGTCTACGATATCTCGCTGATATAGAAGCATTATGTGTGACGAGGCGTATTATTTCGTCTGTCTTCATTCACTACGGTCAGGAACCATTGATGTCCGGCTAGCGGCATGGTTCACATTTGAAAATGAGCGGTGAACTCGTCTGATCTTTTCGGGTTGACGGATGCTCAGATTGCGCGTCTGGCGCATTTCTTGCCTAAGCCCCACGGCAAGCCACGCGTCGATGACAGGCGCGTATTGATTGGGATTGTCTTCAGGTAGCGTCCGTCAAGGTGGTTTAAATTGTGAGATGGCCTGAGGGCATGATCAGGCGGTTTTTTTTGGCAATGCTGAGAATTGGGTCGATCTCCTCCGTGTCGATCTGGGCGAAAGCCTCGACCATC
>NZ_FXZK01000044.1 GCF_900184895.1 Flavimaricola marinus | reverse complement strand
GCGTCCGAGGACGTGTTGTAATTTCATCGGCGCTTCCGGTGTAGGGCGAGGTGGCCATCGAGGTGTATGATCGAGGTGGGGTTTCGACGCTTCAACCACGAACCACACGGAGACCCCGATGACCAAGGCCAACATGGACCTGTCCGAGCTTCTGGCCAAGCACGATCAGGGCGATCTATTTCGCAGCATCGCCGAGGCCGTCCTTCAGCTGATGATGGAAGCCGATGTAGATGGCGTGATCGGTGCCGGGCGGCACGAGCGGGCCGACGGGCGCACGACGTGGCGCGACGGACACCGCGATCGCACGCTCGACACGCGCCTTGGGACGCTGAACCTGAAGGTACCCAAGCTGCGGCAAGGCAGTTACTTCCCCATCTTTCTCTAAGCCCGCAAAACCTCTGAGCAGGCTTTGGTCGCCGTTATCCAAGAGGCGTGGATCAGCGGCGCCGCGACCCGCAAGGTCGACGATCTGGTGCATGCTATGGGGCTGTCTGGCATTTCCAAGAGCACGGTATCAAAGCTCTGCAAAGACATTGATGAACGGGTCGGCGAGTTCCTGAACCGCCTCCTGACCGGCGACTGGCCCTATGTCTGGCTCGATGCCACCTATCTCAAGCAGCGTCAGGGCGGGCGGATCGTCTCGGTTGCAGCCATAATAGCCGTGGCAGCCAACACCGAAGGCCGCAGGGAAATCATCGGATTGGGCATCGGCCCTTCGGAGGCGGAGACCTTCTGGACGGACTTCCTGCGGTCGCTTCGTGGTCGCGGGCTCGATGGGGTGAAGCTGGTGATCAGCGATGCCCATACAGGCCTCAAGGCCGCCATTTCTCGGGTCTTCGAGGCAACTTGGCAGCGCTGCCGCGTCCACTGGATGCGCAACGCGCTGGCCCACGTCTCTAAGGGCCAGCACACCGTCGTGGCCGCAGCGATCCGCCAGGCTTTCGAGCAGCCGGACCGCGCCCATGCCGCCGAGACATGACATCGCGTGGCCGACCAGATCCGTCCCTGCTGGCCCAAGCTTGCGGATATCATGGATACCAGCGAGCACGACGTACTAGCCTATATGGCTTTCCCGCGGCAACACCGCACAAAGTTGCATTCCACCAACCCGATCGAGCGACTGAACAAGGAAGTCAAACGCCGCGCCGATGTCGTCGGGATCTTCCCGAACGAGGCATCCATCATGCGCCTGATCGGAGCGGTCCTGTTCGAGCAGAATGACGAATGGCAGACCTCGAGACGCTACATGATGGTCGAGGCTTTCGCCCAGATCGACACGGAGGAGATCGACCCAATTCTCAGCATTGCCAAAAAAAACCGCCTGATCATGCCCTCAGGCCATCTCACAATTTAAACCACCTTGACGGACGCTACC
>NZ_FXZK01000011.1 GCF_900184895.1 Flavimaricola marinus | reverse complement strand
AAAGACAAGGGGATACGCCCCTGCATCCCCGGTTGGAAGTCACGCCGCAAAGCTGTTCGCTACGACAAAACGGCGCTATCGCCACCGCAACCGCATCGAGATCATGTTCGGTCGCCTAAAAGACTGGTGCAGAGTCGCAACCTGCTATGACAGATGCGCCAAGATCTTCCTGTCCGCCGTCGCACTCGCGGAAACCGTCATGTTCTGGCTTTGAAGATCAATGAGCCTGAGCCCTAAGCTCCCAACGGTTATAGAGCGTTTTCAGTGTGCCATATTTCTTCGGCGTATCTCGCCATAGTACACCATGATGGTTTATGAATGTGATCCGGTCAGTACGCGCTGATGACCAACACGCCACTTACCGGGGATACGGGAAGGCAGGGTTCCAGACATATCTTCTGCGCATCGCTCAGCGAGAAAAGAAGATACATGCCCACTGTTCTGCTTTCGCGCACTGAATTATATCCTTCAATTGATATTTATGGGGCGTGAACCTACTTGAACGCCAACCGACTCGCGCTGATATTGGCCGGCTAGATGTTGCATTGTACAGGTCAATCAACCTTCACACTCTTTTTGCCGATGTCGACCGACATTGGCAAGTATTTGTGGCGGCAATCTTCAGCGGTCAGAATAATGGACCTTAGCGATGCGAGAAGCTGGGAGACAATAACTCTTGGAAATAGCGCTCCGCGGGTCCGCAAGGGCTATCGATTGAGGTTCATCATATTATTTTGCATTTGCGGTACCGCGGTGACCTGAGGCCAAGACTCTTTTCTGGACGCTGGCCCGATCCAAAACCTGGGCTATCTCACAGGCAATTTGGCGGGTGTAGAAGGATACGACTGGTATTACCATTCTCCGGAGGCCCTGTCCGCGCAGATCCGCACGCCTATCGAAGATTTTCACGGTGAGGATTGGGTCTGGCGTTACAAGGACATCAAGGGCTGGTCGCAAAACCAGCACCGGAACCGGATCAACGGTGTCAGGCAGGAAACGCCAACCGCTTGGGAACCCAAGAGCAAGCCGATCTGGTTTACCGAAATCGGTTGTGCTGCAATCGACAAGGGCACCAACGAGCCCAACAAGTTCCTCGATCCAAAATCATCGGAGTCGTTTCTACCAAGACATTCCAACGGGTTGCGCGACGACTTCATCCAAATGCAATATCTGCGGGCGATCCATCGGCATTTCGCGGACGACGAAGCGAACCCGGTCTCGGACGTTTATGGGGGCGCAATGGTCGACATGGCGCGCGCCCATGTTTGGGCGTGGGATGCACGTCCTTATCCGGCCTTTCCGCTCAACACCGAATTGTGGTCCGACGGGGCGAACTACGCGCGGGGGCATTGGATCAATGGTCGCAGCAGCTCGCGGTCGTTGGCCTCTGTCGTGGCTGAAATCTGCGAACGGGCCGGGATCGACAATGTGGACACATCCCGCCTTTATGGTGTGGTGCGCGGCTATCAGGTGGACGACACGGATACCGCAAGGTCCGCTCTTCAGGTGCTCATGGTGGCCTACGGCTTTGACGCCATAGAGCGGGACGGGATCTTGGAGTTCCGCAGTCGCGACGGCAGGGCCGATGCACAGATCACCGGAGATAATCTGGTATATGAGCAAGAAGGCATGCCGACGCTGGAGCTCACGCGTGCGCCGTCGGCCGAAGTTGTCGGAACCGCTAGGGTTGGGTTCGTCGATGCGGATGGCGACTATGAGATGCGCGCCGCGGAAGCGATCTTCCCCGATGACGCCTTGGCGTCCGTCAATCAAAGTGAACTGCCGCTCGCTTTGACCACGGGCGAAGGACGGCGGATCGCAGAGCGCTGGCTGGCGGAGGCAAGGGTTGCCCGTGATACGGCACGCTTCGGATTGCCCCCGTCCGGTATCCCCTATGGCGCTGGGGACGTGCTGGAAATCGATGCCGACGGGCGTCGCGATCTATGGCGCATCGACCGTGTCGAGACCACGACCTTTCAGGAAATGGAGGCGGTTCGGGTCGAGCCGGAGACCTATCGACCCAACGAGTCAATGGATGACGCCACACAGACCAAAGCGTTTGTTGCGCCGGTGCCGGTGGAGGCTGTTTTTCTCGATCTGCCGCTGTTGACGGGAGAAGAGCAACCTCACGCTCCACATGTGGCCATGACGTCGGAGCCGTGGCCGGGTCAGGTCGCGCTCTATTCCGCGCCACAGGACAACGGCTATGTCATCAACAAGGTGCTGCCCATCTCGGCGACGGTCGGCAGCACACAGACCAATATGGCAGCGGTGTCGCCGGGCCGTTGGGATCGAGGTCCTGCGCTGCGGGTGAAGCTGGTCCGAGGAAGCCTGCGGTCGGTATCCGAAGCGGAAGTGCTTTCCGGGTTGAACCTGGCCGCCATCGGCGACGGTCAAAGCGATACTTGGGAGGTGTTCCAGTTCGCCAATGCCGAACTCGTCGGTCCGAATACCTACGACATCACATTACGGCTGCGCGGTCAGGCCGGCAGCGACGGCGTGATGCCGCAGGATTGGCCGGAGGGGAGCCGGTTCGTTCTTCTAGATGGTGTGCCGACCCAAATCCAGTTGGCCAGCTCGGCTCGCGACGTCACTCAGCACTACCGCTGGGGCCCTGCACAAAAGCCAATCGACGATTCGACGTATCGACATCTTGAAACGGCGTTCCGCGGCATCGGGTTGCGCCCGTATTCCGTGTGTCATCTGCGAGCCGACTCCACCGAGAATGGTGATCTGACGGTAAGCTGGATACGTCGCACGCGGACTGGAGGAGACAGCTGGAACCAGAGCGATGTGCCTCTCGGCGAAACCACCGAACTCTATGATGTCAGCGTCACCGTTGACGGCGTGGTGAAACGGCAGACACAGGTCAGCTCTACGAGTTGGCTCTATACTGATGCCATGCAGACGGCGGATGGGACAGGGGAAGTCGTTGTCTCTGTAGCACAGGTGTCGGAGTCGTTCGGACCGGGGCCCGCGCGCTCGCTGCAACTGGCATCCAGCTGATGCGCCCGGTCTTGCCGAGTGATCTCGATGCATGCGCACGGGCTCTTATGCAAGGCCCAGCATGTGAGCGGGCGATCAAGGCCGATGGCATACTGCATGCAGCTGACCTTGCCGATCGGTTCCGCAAGCGGACGGGGCGTCTGCACCCTGACTTCGGCGATGGTTCGCTCGGCGCTGCGGCATGGCGGGCGGGGCAGGTGCCGCGTCCGCCGCGTTGCGACTCATCTTATTGTGAATGCTTGACTATGATGCTGGAAAGACTGAGCAATTGGCGCTCCCGAATGGCGGGCGGGAGGGAGGATCACACCTCGTGAACGATCACATCACGCCTTTTGTCTTTTCCGATCGTGCCTATTTGGAGTAGACAGGTCCAAACGGAGGCATGGCCAATGGCACAAAGACAACGCGCACTCGCCGAACTCGATCCTGTTTGGGACAGGATCTGCGGAGAGGCGGAAGCAGCGATCGCGGCAGAGCCACTTATGGGCGGCCTGATCCATTCGGGCATCTTGCATCACCGCACATTGGACCGGGCCTTGGCGTACCGGATTTCACTCAAGCTGGCATCTGGCGAAATGTCGGAGCAAATCCTGCGTGAAATCGCGGATTCGGCCTATGTGGCCGAACCAAAGTTGATCGAATCCGCGCGTGCGGACTTGGCCGCGATCTTCGAGCGGGACCCGGCCTGCCATCGGTTGATGCAGCCCTTGCTCTACTTCAAGGGCTTTCAGGCGATCCAAGCCTATCGACTTGGGCACTGGCTCTGGCAGCAGGGGCGGCACGATCTGGCCTATTTCATCCAGATGCGGGTGAGCGAAGTCTTCGGTGTGGATATCCATCCGGCCGCCCGTATCGGTAAGGGGCTGATGATAGACCACGCGCATTCCATCGTGATCGGTGAAACGGCGGTCGTTGGCGACAACGTGTCGATGCTGCATTCCGTCACTTTGGGCGGCACAGGCAAGGAAGACGACGATCGGCACCCCAAGATCGAAGACGGCGTGCTGATCGGGGCAGGGGCCAAGGTGCTTGGCAACATTCGGGTGGGTCACTGCAGCCGAATCGCGGCTGGATCGGTGGTGTTGGCCGACGTGCCCGCCTGCAAGACCGTTGCTGGCGTGCCGGCCAAGATCGTCGGCGAGGCGGGATGTGATCAGCCGGCCATTTCCATGGATCAGCTGCTCCAGATGACGCCGCGCGCTGGCCAGGACTGACGCGGGCCGCCGCCCAAACTAGACAGGATAATGAAAAAGGGCCCCGATGCGATCTACACCGGGGCCCTTTTTTCCATGTCTCGTCAACTGCCGTTAGGCGAGCATCACCATCGGGTTCTCAAGATTGGACTTGATCGCCTCAAGCAGTTGCGCACCGAGCGCCCCATCAATGACCCGATGATCGACAGACAAGGTCACGGACATCACCGTTGCCACGGCCAGCTCACCATCCGCGCCGACGACGGGCTTCTTGACGCCCGCACCAACTGCGAGGATCGCCCCATGTGGTGGGTTGATCACCGCATCGAAGTTGTCGATGCCGAACATGCCGAGGTTGGAGATGGCAAAGCTGCCGCCCTGATACTCGTGCGGAGCCAGTTTGCGATCCCGTGCGCGGGTCGCCAGATCCTTCATTTCGGCGGACAAAGCCGACAATGATTTCATCTCGGCGTCTTTCAGAACAGGCGTGAACAGGCCGCCTTCGATGGCCACGGCGACGGCCACGTCGGACGGCTTGAGCTTGAGGGTCCGATCTCCGGCCCAGACAGAGTTGGCGTCCGGGACGGATTGCAGTGCCAGAGCGCAGGCCTTGATGATGAAGTCGTTGACCGAAAGCTTCACGCCACGGCCTTCAAGCTGTTTGTTCAACTGCCCCCGGAATTTCAGCAGCGCATCCAACTGGATGTCGCGGCGTAGATAGAAATGGGGGATCGTCTGCTTGGCTTCGGTCAGGCGCGCTGCAATCGTCTTGCGCATCCCGTCGAGCTTGATTTCCTCGAACTCGCGGCCTTCGTACATCTTGAGAATCGCGTCGGTCGAAGGGCCAGCCGGAGCAGCGGCGGGAACGGCGGCTTTTGCAGGAGCAGAGGCTGCTGCGGGTGCAGCGGCCGCGCCGGGCTTGGCGTTCTCCACGTCGGCTTTGACAATCCGGCCATGAGGTCCGGAGCCATTGATTGCCGAAAGGTCCAAGCCCTTGTCCTTGGCAATGCGACGGGCCAGAGGCGACGCAAAGACGCGGTCGCCATCACCTTTCGGGGCAGGGGTGCTGGCAGGGGCCGCAGCTGGGGCGGCCTCTTCCTTTGGAGCCGCGTCTTCCGATTTCGGAGCGGCCTTGGAGGCGGGAGCAGAGCCGATATCATCGGCGCTCTCACCGTCTTCCAGTAGCACGGCAATCGCCGTGTTCACTTTCACGCCTTCCGTTCCTTCGGGAACCAGAATTTTGCCGACAACACCTTCGTCGACGGCTTCGAATTCCATCGTGGCCTTGTCCGTTTCGATTTCGGCGAGCAGGTCTCCAGAGGAGACGGTGTCACCCTCCTTGACCAGCCATTTCGCCAAGGTCCCTTCCTCCATCGTGGGGGACAGGGCGGGCATCAGGATTTCTGTTGGCATCGCTCGGTCTCCTTAGCGGTAGGTCACTTTTTTGACGGCATCGACCACTTCGTCCGTGGTCAACAGGGCGTGTTTCTCGAGGTTTGCGGCATACGGCATTGGCACGTCCTTGCCGGTGCAGGTGATCACCGGGGCGTCGAGGTAATCGAACGCCTCTTGCATGATGACCGAACTGATGTAGCCGCCGACGCTGCCTTGCGGCCAGCCTTCCTCGACAGTCACGCAGCGATTGGTCTTGCGCACACTCTCGAGAATGGTGGAGGTATCCATCGGGCGCAGCGACCGCAGGTCGATCACTTCGGCATCAATGCCGTCTTCGGCCAGCTTTTCAGCGGCTTGCAGGGCATAGGTCATGCCAATGCCAAACGAAACGATCGTCGCGTCGCTGCCCTCGCGGGCGATGCGTGCCTTCCCGAACGGGACAGTGAAATCATCCATGACAGGGACGTCAAAGCTGCGGCCGTAAAGGATTTCGTTCTCCAAAAAGATCACTGGGTTCGGGTCGCGAATAGCGGTCTTGAGAAGGCCCTTCGCGTCCGCGGCGGTATAGGGCATCACGACCTTGAGGCCAGGCACCTGCATATACCATGCCGCATAATCCTGGCTGTGCTGCGCACCGACACGGGCTGCGGCGCCGTTGGCACCACGGAACACCATCGGTGCCCCCATCTGCCCGCCGGACATATAGAGCGTCTTGGCGGCGGAGTTGATAATATGGTCAATGGCTTGCATGGCGAAGTTAAACGTCATGAACTCGACGATCGGGCGCAACCCGCCAAAAGCGGCGCCAACGGCGATCCCGGTGAAGCCATGTTCTGTGATCGGGGTGTCGATCACGCGCTTGGCGCCGAACTCGTCCAGCAGACCTTGGCTGATCTTGTAAGCGCCCTGATACTCGGCGACCTCTTCGCCCATCAGGAACACCGTATCGTCACGGCGCATTTCCTCGGCCATCGCATCACGTAGAGCTTCACGAACCGTCTGCGATTTCACCTCGGTGCCTTCCGGCCAGTCGGGGGTGCGGTCGGCTTTGGGCGCGGCGGGTGCCGTCGTCGGGGTGGCCTTTGGCGCCTCGGCCGGTGCCTCTTCGGCGGCCTCCGCGGGCGCAGAACTGGTTACAGCGGCATCGGCGCTCTCGCCCTCTTCCAGTAGCACGGCGATAGCGGTGTTGACCTTGACGCCTTCGGTGCCTTCCTCGACCAGAATCTTGCCGATCGTACCTTCGTCGACGGCTTCGAATTCCATCGTTGCCTTGTCGGTCTCGATCTCGGCCAGAATGTCACCGGAGGAGACGGTATCGCCTTCCTTGACCAGCCACTTTGCGAGTGTGCCTTCTTCCATGGTCGGCGACAGGGCGGGCATTAGAATTTGAGTTGCCATGTCTCAAGCCTCCTGCGGAACGGTTTCGGTGTAAATGTCTGTCCACAACTCTTCGAGTGCAGGCTCTGGGCTTTCTTTCGAGAATTCGGCTGCGGCGTTGACCACGTCTTTGATCTCTTTGTCGATGGCCTTGAGGTCTTCCTCGGAGGCGTGGTTTCCGGTCAGAAGGATCTGACGCACGTTTTCGATGGGGTCGCGCTCGTCGCGCATCTTCTGGACCTCTTCCCTCGTCCGATACTTGGCCGGATCCGACATCGAGTGGCCGCGATAGCGATAGGTCTTGACCTCGAGGATATAAGGGCCTTTGCCGTCACGGCAGTGCGCCACTGCGCGCTCGCCGGCCTCCTTGACCGCCAGAACATTCATCCCGTCGACCTCTTCGCCCGGAATGCCGTATGCGGCACCTCGTTCCCAGAGGGAGGGCGACTTGGTCGACCGCTGAACCGATGTGCCCATGGCATACTGGTTGTTCTCGATGACGAAGACGACGGGAAGGTCCCAAAGCTCGGCCATGTTGTAGGCCTCGTAGACCTGACCCTGGTTCGCAGCGCCATCGCCGAAGTAGGTGAATGTCACCCGACCATTGCCGAGATACTTGTCGGCAAATGCGAGGCCGGCGCCAATTGGAACCTGTGCTGCAACGATGCCGTGGCCGCCGTAGAAATGCTTCTCTTTCGAGAACATGTGCATCGAACCGCCCTTGCCCTTGGAAAAGCCGCCTTCACGTCCGGTAAGCTCGGCCATGATGCCTTTGGGGTCCATGCCACATGCCAGCATGTGGCCGTGGTCGCGATAGGAGGTGATGCGCTTGTCGCCTTCCTCTGCCGCAGCTTCCAATCCGACGACAACGGCCTCCTGCCCGATATACAGGTGGCAGAACCCGCCAATGAGCCCCATGCCGTAGAGTTGACCTGCCTTCTCCTCGAATCGGCGGATCAACAGCATTTCGCGGTAGTGGTGGAGTAACTCCTCGGCGGAAACGTTGGCCTTCTTGGCTGGTGTCGATGCGGTTTTCTTGGTCGCCATCTTATGCGGCTCCTCCGGTTCGAGAGATAGTTTAGCATTAAACGATCTTTACAACAGACAGCCGCGCATGGGTAGGGGCATTCTGTGAAGACAGAAAGCCAGACCCATTGATCAATGAAATGGCAGGTTTAGCGAATGACGATTTCGTCGCTGCGAACCAGGCCCAACACGTCCCGGGCCTGCTCGTCGAGCAGGTCAAGATCGAGGAAATCGTCAGAGAGCCGGTGTGTAAGGTTCTCCATCCGCGCCACTTCTGCCGTCAGAACCGCCAGTTCTTGCGTCAGTTGACGGGCTTCGCCCTGAACCTCGGCCCGGCGGAAGACGCCGTATGTGCCCTGCACCGCGGCAAAGGTGAAATAGAGCCCGAGCAGCACCATGACGCCCAAGAAGGCGACGGATCCCAGTGCTGGTCGATTGCGTTGATTCATTGCTCTGCCTTTGCCACGGCCTCTATCTGGGCCGTTTCAAGTAGAATCGCATATTCGAATCGGTTTGTGAATCCTTAATTCGAGAAACCGTCACATTCCCTGAATTGATCCTTGCGTCGAGAATTCACCTGCAATCGGTTTGCAGTCCGATGTGTCCGGTGGGGCTTCTCGGCTGGCCGCTCTGCACAGAGTTGCCACAAACGTGCCAAAGATCTCGCCATACACTTCGCTGATATCGACCGGCGGTGCGATCTGGGTGACTTGTAGCCGCGCATCCGGTCCACTGACATATCGCGGGGCGTCATAGCCCGGCGTGTCTATCACCGCGATGACGACATTGCCGGCAGCACCCGGCACAGCACCCTGCGGCAGCTCCGCTTCAATTCTGAGACGGCCGAAATCCTCGCGGTTGTCCTGATCCGGAAGATACCCCCCGACATACAGCAGCGTGGTCCCATCATAGGTGGTGACATTGGCTGAAGGGTCGATTGCGCCGACCGAGAAATCAAGCGTGTTCCATACAGTGGGCTGGCCGGCATAGGTCGAGGTGATCCGGCCCAAAACCGGCAAGGGACGGGCAGGGCCCGCATCCAACACGGTGTAGACGCTCTCGGGCTCGATCAGTTGGTCGCTGGGGGCCTGTTGGCAAGCTCCCAGCGCCAGGAACGCAGTTAGAAGTGCGACGCGATACATGCGCTCCCCTTAGACTTTGCACCGACCTTCGTGTCAGGCTTTGCCTTTGTAGATATCCACCAGCTTGCCGAGCATATCAAGCGCATCGGCCCGGCTCCGCTGGAACGAGTTGCGGCCGATGATCGATCCGTTGCCACCGCCATCGCGGATCGCACGGGCGTCGTCGAACACAGCGTCCGCGCCCTTTGCGGCCCCGCCCGAGAACACAATGAGCCGGCGGCCGTCAAAGGCCGATTGCACGCAATGGCGGACGCGTGCGGCCTGGGTCGCGATGTCGATCTCTTGCGCCTCATAGACCTTCTTGGCTTCGGGCAGCATGAGATGATCGGTGCCGAGTTTGATCTTGATGATATGGGCGCCCAGCAGGGCAGCTATGTGGGCTGCATAGGCCGCAACGTCGATGGCGGTTTCTCCGTCCTTGGTCACGCCTTCTCCGCGAGGATACGACCAGATGACAGTCGCCACGCCCTTGTCTGCGGCTTCGCGGCGCATCTCCTTGATCTCCTCGATCATGTCGATCGCCATGTCCGAGCCGGGGTAGATGGTAAACCCGATCGCGGCACAGCCAAGGCGCAGGGCGTCATCCACACTGGCCGTCACAGCCTGGTTTTTGCCCGCCGTTCCCGACATCAGCGAATTGGCGGAATTGACCTTGAGGATCGTCGGAATTTGACCGGCGAACGTATCGGCCCCGGCCTCGAGCGGCCCGAGTGGTGCGGCATAGGCATTCAATCCGGCGTCAATCGCAAGCTGATAATGGTAGTGGGGGTCATAGCCCGCAGCGTTTGGCGCAAAGGACCGCGCCGGGCCGTGTTCGAAGCCTTGGTCGACCGGCAGGATGATCATCTTGCCCGTGCCGCCCAATTTCCCTTCCATCAGAATGCGGGCCAAGTTCGCCTTAACGCCGGGCGCTTCGCCTTCGTAATTGGACAGGATTTTCTGCACGACACGGGTGGTTTTCATCTTGGATTTCCTCGATCAGACTGGTTGCCCTCGAATAAGCCAGCGAAGGGGAGAGTTGCAATTCTGTTAGCGCAACCGCTCCGCAGATTAGCCGAGAGCGGCCACGCCGGGCAGGGTCTTGCCCTCCATCCACTCGAGGAACGCGCCTCCTGCGGTCGAGATATAGCTGAACCCGTCGGACTGGCCTGCCGCGTTGATCGCGGCGACCGTGTCACCGCCGCCCGCGATCGAGACCAGCCGCCCCGCCTTGGTTTCCGACGCGATCGCATCGAGCATGGCGAATGTTGCGGTCTGGAACGGCTCCATTTCGAATACGCCGAGAGGCCCGTTCATCACGAGGGTCTTGGCGTTTTCGATGACGGAGACGATCTTTGCGACGGTATCGGGGCCCGCATCAAGGATCATGGCGTCGGCAGGGCAGGCCGACACGTCGACTGTCTCATGCGCGGCATTGGCCTTGAACTCGCGGGCGACCACGATGTCGGAGGGCAGGATGATCTCGCAGCCTGCGGCCTCGGCCTTGCCCAAAATCTCGCGGGCGGTGTCGGCCATTTCGTGCTCGGCCAATGATTTGCCAACGTCGATACCCTGAGCGGCAAGGAATGTATTGGCCATCCCACCACCGATAACCAGATGATCCACGCGGGTCACCAAGTTGCCCAGAAGGTCGAGCTTGGTCGACACCTTTGCGCCACCCACGACAGCCACGACAGGACGCTCGGGATTTCCGAGAGCCTTTTCAAGTGCACCCAGTTCCTCCGCCATCAGGCGGCCGGCGCAAGCCGGCAGGAGGCGCGCAATGGCTTCTGTGGATGCATGGGCGCGATGCGCTGCGGAGAAGGCGTCGTTGCAGTAGATGTCTCCGAGGCTGGCCAGCCGTGCCGCGAAGTCGGGATCGTTCTTTTCCTCGCCGGGGGCGAAGCGGACATTTTCGATCAGCAGGATATCGCCGTCTTCCAGTGCGTCGACAGCGGCGGCGTATTGGCCGTCGGCAAACTTGACGGGCTGGCCAAACGCGGCCTCAAGCGCGGGTAGCGTCACACGCAGGCTCATGTCGGGAACCACTTTGCCCTTGGGGCGACCAAAGTGGGCCATGAGGATCGGTTTGCCGCCCTTCGCCAGAATATCCTTAACCGTCGGAACAATGCGTTCAATCCGGGTCGGATCGGTGACGCGACCGTCCTCGACGGGCACGTTAATATCTACGCGGACCAAGACGCGCTTTCCTGCAAGGTCCATGTCATCAAGCGATTTCCAGCCCATTTCGGCCTCCTGTCGGTGGTTTCCCAATCAACTGACGCGACTGTGCGCTCAGGTCAACAGGCACGTGCTTGGCAATTCTGGTCCGGCACCATAGGTTGTGCCGAAATCTGCAAACAGGAGGGCCAGATGGCCGACTACAAAGACCCCGAGAATACGATCCTGATCGAATTGAAAGACGGACAGGTGGTGATCGAACTGCTGCCGGACGTGGCGCCGTTGCATTGCGCGCGGATGAAGGAGCTCGCGCGTTCCGGTGCCTACGACAACGTGGCGTTTCACCGGGTCATCGACGGGTTCATGGCGCAAACCGGTGACGTGGCCAACGGCAACATGGAAAAAGACTTCAGCATTCGCCGGGCTGGCACGGGTGGATCGGACATGCCGGACCTGCCGGCTGAGTTCTCCAAGATCCCGCACGCTCGTGGCTCCATCGGCGCGGCCCGGTCGTCCAACCCGAATTCGGCCAACAGCCAGTTCTTCATCAACTTCAAGGACAACGATTTCCTCAACGGTCAGTATACCGTCTACGGTCAGGTCGTGTCCGGCATGGAGCATGTCGACAAGATCGCCAAGGGTGAGCCGCCCGCCAACCCAGACCGGATGATCAGCGTCAAGGTTGCCGCAGATGCGTAACCTTGCACTACTGGCGATGTTTGCCGCCACCCCGGCCTTTGCGACCGGTCTCGAGATCGACGTGACCGGCGAGGCCAACGGCACCATCGTCATCGACCTGTTCGAAGACGTGGCTCCAAATCATGTCGCACAGATCACCGCGCTTGCGGCTGATGGGCTCTATGACGGCGTGGTGTTCCACCGTGTCATCGAGGGCTTCATGGCGCAAACCGGCGATGTGCAATTCGGTCGCAAGGGCGAAGACATGCGGATGGCCGGGATGGGTGGCTCCGAACTTCCCGACATCGCGGCGGAGTTCTCGGACATCACCTTTGATCGGGGTGTCGTCGGGATGGCGCGTGCGCAGGATCCGAACTCGGCCAATAGCCAGTTCTTTATCATGTTTGCACCCGGTCCCTTCCTGGATGGGCAATACACAGTGGTCGGCGAAGTCACCTCGGGCCTCGAGGTGCTTGACCAGATCAAACTGGGTGCCGGGCAGAATGGAGCCGTCATCGGCGAGCCCGACATGATGTCCGCGGTGCGGGTCACCGAGTAGACCAAACGCTTCTCGCGCTCTGTCACAAGGGCGCGAGGGGACTATGCAAAACCTCTCAGATCGTCACCCTGTGCCGCACAGGTGGAGGGCGACATGCGCAAATTTCTGGCTTCTTTGATTGTCGGGCTTGGTCTGACTGCAAACGCAGCAGGGGCAGACCCGACTGATTGGGCGCGTGAGTGGCCGAATACCGATTTCGACGTCACGGCAATCGAGGCATGGGGGGAAATCCTGTCGGGAGGACCGCCACGCGACGGCATCCCCGCAATCAACGCCCCAGACTTCCTGCCTGCATCCGAAGAAACACGGATAGATGCTGTAGAGCCTGTCATGGTGCTTGAGATCGAGGGCCAGACGCCGCGGGCCTATCCGGTGCGCTATCTGATCTGGCACGAGATCGTCAATGACGAGGTCGGAGGCATTCCTGTAGCCGTCACCTTTTGCCCTCTGTGCAATTCCGGCGTCGTATTCGACCGGCGGGTCGGAGCCGACACGCTGACGTTTGGCGTGACGGGCAAGTTGCGAAACTCGGACATGATCATGTTTGACCGTGAAACCGAAAGCTGGTGGCAACAGGCGACAGGCCAAGGGATCGTCGGTGACATGACGGGGGTGGAGCTAGAGATGCTTCCAGGATGGCTCGAAGGCTGGTCAAGTTTCAAGGAGCGCAACCCGAATGGCTTGGTGATGAACCAGCCTGTAGGGTTCAATCGCGATTACGGGCGGAATCCATATGGCGGTTACGACAGCTCGGCGCGGCCGTTCCTCTACAGGGGTGAGATGCCGCCGCACGGTATCCCGCCATTGGCGCGGGTGGTGCGCGTCGGTGACAGAGCGTGGCCCCTCAGCCTGCTGTCTTCTGCTGGCGAGATATCCGCCGCCGGGTTGACGCTGTCGTGGGAGGCGGGGCAGGCGTCGGCTTTGGACGATGCCACAATCGGCGACGGCCGGGAGGTCGGCAATGTGCGCGTGCGGGATTCCGATGGGCGAAGCGTTGTGCATGACGTGATGTTCGCATTTGCCTTCCATGCCTTCTGGCCGGAAGGTCAATGGATGCTGCCGGAATGAGCGTGCTTCGCACGCAATTGATGAGCGGTTTGGGGGCGCTGCCCCCGCGCTTTCGCGCTCCCCCGGGATATTTCTAACCCAAAGAAAACTGTGTGAGTGCTTGACAGTGACGTGTCGCCTGATCATGCGGGCGGGATGGACAAAAAAGATCGGATCGATGGCTTCGGGGTTGTGGCGCTGACCGGTTTCGCCGTCCTATTGGCGTTCAATCAGGTGGTGATCAAGGTTGCGAATGGTGGGCTTCAACCCGTGTTCTTTGCGGGAATCCGCTCGCTCGGAGCGGTCCTGTGCTTGCTGGCATGGTTGCGATTTCGCGGTATTCCGCTGGATTTCGGCAGGGGTGCGGTCAGGTGGGCCGGCCTTGCGATTGGTCTCGTCTTCTCGTTCGAGTTCATGTTCTTGTTCATCGCTCTGGATTTGACCACTGTCGGTCGCAGCGCCGTGTTGTTCTATTCGATGCCGGTCTGGATGGTCATCGGCGCACATCTGTTTGTGCCTGGAGAGCGGCTCTCCGGGGGCAAGATCGCTGGCCTCGTTCTGGCGCTATTGGGGGTCGTTTGGGCGATGCTTGGCCGGGTTCCGGGGGTGGGAAGCCTTTGGGGCGATCTTGCGGCGGTCGTGGCGTCAATATTGTGGGCGGCGACCGGGCTACTGGCGAAATCCTCGGCCCTTCGTCAGCTGCGCCCGGAGATGCAGTTGATCTGGCAGGTAGGCGTATCGGCCCCGGTTCTGCTGGTGATGTCCCTGTTTTACGGCGATTTTATCCGCGACCTCGCGCCAATTCATCTTTGGGGGCTGGCGTTTCAGATCGTCGTCGTCGTCAGTGCGGGTTATCTCTTCTGGCTGTGGCTTTTGTCGATTTATCCTGCGTCAGGAGTTGCCTCGTTCAGCTTTCTCTCGCCGATATTCAGCGTGTTCTTGGGGTGGCTCCTGCTAGATGAAGCGATTGCGCCGTCCCTTGTCGTCTCGCTTTTGCTGGTCGTGGCAGGGATCATCCTGATCAATCGACACGTGCCTAGAGCAAATCCGTCATCACCGTGAGATCGGTGTTCGTGGCAAAGCCGGCCCCGCCGAAAAAGTGCTCGGCTGCGGCCGCAGCACTGGGCAGTCTGACGTGCAGTGCCTTCAGCCCGGCCTGTCGCAGCGATACGGCGATGGCATGCAGAACCTCGGTTCCTATCCCGCGCCGACGGACGTTGGGTCGGATGAACACGTCTTCAACCCAGCCCTCGCGGCCCGCTAGCGGTATTGACCATCCAAATGTGACGATCGCATAGCCCAACGGAGCGCGCGTCGGACCGATCAGCCAGATCGCACCTTCGCTGCCGCCTTGCAGCAGCGGTCCAACCGCACGCCGGGCAAGCGCGTTGTCGGAATCGTCCCATGGTGCGCCGCCCGCTTCCGTATCGCGCCGCTCCATCAGGGAAAGGACCTGGGGCTGCTGTTCCGCAGTGGCCAGCGTGATGGCCGTCGTCACAGCCGTGCCAATCGTTCGGTGAGCAGGGTGAAGAACCCTTCGGTATCCACATCGCCGATGAAAAAGGCATTGTCCGGTCGATCCGTCACGCGCCACCAGTCGGCCACTGTCATGCCACGCGTCAGGTCCGAGGCGACCTCGATCTCCACGTTGATCTTGCGGCCGGAAAAGAGCTCGGGCTTGATCAGATAGGCTATGACACAGGGATCGTGCAGCGGTGCACCTTCGGAGCCGTATTTCTCCTTGTCGAACCTCTCGAAAAAATCGGTCCAAGCCGCGACCGTATCACCGACGGCCGAGTTCATCGCGCGGAAGGCATCGATGCGCGGGGTCGTCGTGAGCACCTTGTGCGTCGCGTCGAGGGGCAATACCACAAGCGGCACGCCGGCGCCGAAAACGTGCGCCGCCGCTTCCGGATCGACATAGATGTTGAACTCGGCGGCGGGGGTGATGTTGCCCACCTCGAAATAGGCGCCGCCCATCAGGACGATCTCTTGCACCCGCTCCACAATATCGGGGGCCTTCAGAAATGCCGCAGCGATATTCGTGAGAGGGCCAAGCGGGCACAACGTCACCGTGCCGGGTGCTTCGCGGCGTAGCGTTTCGATGATGAAATCGACGGCGTGCTGGTCCTGAAGCGGCATCGTCGGGTCGACCATTTCGGGGCCGTCGAGACCTGTCTTGCCGTGCACGTGTTCGGCAGTGACCAACGGTCGGGACAGGGGCGCGTCGCAACCGGCAAAGACAGCGACATCCGGTCGCCCAGCCAGTTCGCAAACGATCCGGGCGTTCTTTTGTGTAAGCGCCAAAGGCACGTTGCCCGCAACGGCCGTAATGCCGAGCACTTCAAGCTCATCAGGCGAGCCGAGCGCCAAGAGGATTGCGACGGCGTCATCCTGGCCGGGGTCTGTGTCGATGATGATCTTGCGGGGGGACATGGGGGGCTCTCTGCTATTTTGTGGCGCACTCAATCAGCAAAGGCCGCGGGAATCCAGCCCTGCTTTCGCGTCACGCGGGCATAGGATCAGCGTCGGTTTGCCGATTTTTCCGCCGAGATCGGTGGGGTTTGGCGCATGGCACCCGAGCGGGGCTTGCTCGGCGGAGCGGCGCGGAGCCTGCAGACAATTTTGGGCTTGGTTTCGCGCAGTTGGGGTGTTTTCCGGCGACGCTGTCGCGCCGGTTGTGCGGGCTTGTCAGGGTGGGCCCAGAAGGCAGCCGCCTTCGACCATGTCCAACAATCACAGGAGACAAGATCCATGAAAACCGCAAATCCCAAGACAATCGCCCTGTCGTGCATTGCCGTGGCCCTTCTGGCCGGCGCAGCGGCGGCGCAGGAGGTCGACCCGATGATCGACGTCAATGGAGACGGGATGCTGAGTTTCCCGGAACTTCTCACCGCATATCCGGCGATGACGGAAGAGGCGTTTTCGACGATGGATACGACAGGCGATGGCGTGCTTGACGCGGATGAAACAGCAGCCGCGATCGAGGCCGGTCAGTTGACCCCGACGGAAGGCTAACAGCCTGATATCATGTTATAAGAACGGTTCCGCGCGCTTGGAGTCTCCAGGCGCGCGGGAGGCGTGTCAGGCTTGGGTCTTGCTGCCGCGGGAGAGGGCGGCGACGCCGGTACGGGCGACTTCTTGCAGACCGAGCGGGCGCATCAGTTCGGCAAAGGCGTCGATCTTTTCCGGAGTGCCGGTGATCTCGAACACGAAATTCTCCAGCGTGCTGTCCACCACATTGGCCCGGAAGATATCTGCCAAACGCAGGGCTTCGACGCGCTTTTCGCCGGTGCCGGCAACCTTGAACAAGCCCAGTTCACGCTCGACCGAGCTGCCCTCGACCGTCAGGTCATGGACCTCGTGGACCGGGATGATCCGACCCAGTTGTGCTTGAATTTGCTCGATAATATGCGGGGTTCCGACGGTCACGATGGTGATGCGGCTGCGGTGTCCGGTGTGGTCGACCTCGGCCACGGTGAGGCTTTCGATGTTATAGCCGCGGCCGGAAAACAGACCGATCACGCGGGCCAGAACGCCGGGTTCGTTCTCGACGACGACGGCCAGCGTATGCCGTTCGACGACCTCTGCATTGGGGTCGCGAAGGTTGTATGCGGAGTGGCTCGACGAGCCTTTCTTAATCTTAAGGGGGGCCATTTTTCAGGTCTTTCTGGCTTGGATAATGCGTCGGTATCACGTCGGTATGGCGTAGGTGTCGTTGTCCGCCCCAGGTGTTAACCTTTGGAGCGGACAATTGGTTAATGTCAGACCATCACCGCGCCGCCCGCGTCGATCGCCCCCTTGGTCGAGGCTTCGCCGAGCAGCATTTCGTTGTGGGCCTTTCCGGACGGGATCATCGGGAAACAGTTTTCGTGTTTCTCGACCAGGCAATCAAAGAGCACCGGTCCGGGGTGATTGATCATCTCCATGATCGCATCGTCCAGATCGGCGGGATCCTTGCACTGGATGCCCTTGGCACCGAACGCCTCGGCCAGCTTGACGAAATCGGGCAGGGCGTCCGACCACGAATGCGAATAGCGCTCGCCGTGCAGAAGCTCTTGCCACTGGCGCACCATGCCGAGCCGCTCGTTGTTCAGGATGAACTGCTTGACCGGCAGGTTGAACTGCATCGCGGTGCCGAGCTCTTGCATGTTCATCAGCCATGACGCCTCGCCCGCCACGTTGATGACCAGCGCGTCGGGATGGCCCATCTGCACCCCGATGGAGGCCGGGAAGCCGTAGCCCATGGTGCCGAGCCCGCCGGAGGTCATCCAGCGATTGGGATCCTCAAAGCCCAGGAACTGCGCCGCCCACATCTGGTGCTGGCCCACTTCGGTGCAGATGTAGCGGTCGTGGTCCTTGGTCAGTGCTTCGAGCCGTTCGAGCGCGTATTGCGGTTTGATCACGGTCGAGGAGGGCTTGTACTTCAGGCAGTCGACGGCCTGCCACGTCCTGATCTTGTCCCACCATTTGGACACGGCTTCGGCGTTGGTCTTGCGTCCGCGCGATTTCCAGACCTTCAGCAGGTCTTCGAGCACATGCGCCACATCGCCGAGGATCGGGATATCGACCCGGATCACCTTGTTGATCGAGCTTGCGTCGATGTCGATATGCGCCTTGACCGATTTTGGGCTGAACGCGTCGAGCCGCCCGGTGATCCGGTCGTCGAACCGCGCCCCGATGTTGATCATCAGGTCGCAGTCGTGCATCGCCATGTTGGCCTCGTAGAGCCCGTGCATCCCGAGCATCCCGAGCCACTTGTCGCCCGATGCCGGATAGGCACCCAACCCCATCAGCGTGGAGGTGATCGGAAAGCCCGTCGCTTCGACCAGCTCGCGCAGCAGCTGGCTGCCCGCAGGCCCGGTGTTGATCACGCCACCGCCGGTGTAGAAGATCGGCCGCTTTGCCGTCTCCATCGCCTTGGCCAGCTCGGTGATCGCGTCGATGTCGCCCTTGAGCTGCGGCTGATAGTGGCTCTTGCGCAGCTTCTTTTCGGTGTAGTTGCCGGTGGCGAACTGCACGTCCTTGGGAATGTCGACCAGCACGGGGCCGGGCCGCCCGGAGGTGGCCACGTGGAAGGCTTCGTGCAGGGTCGCCGACAGGGTGTCGGTTTCCTTGACCAGCCAGTTATGCTTGGTGCAGGGCCGTGTGATGCCTACGGTGTCCGCCTCTTGGAAGGCGTCAGAGCCGATCATGAACGTCGGAACCTGACCTGTCAGCACGACGATCGGGATCGAATCCATCAGCGCGTCGGTCAGCCCGGTGACGGCGTTCGTCGCACCGGGGCCGGAGGTCACAAGCGCCACGCCGGGCTTGCCCGTTGCGCGGGCATAGCCTTCGGCGGCATGCACCGCCCCCTGTTCGTGCCGCACGAGGATGTGCCGAATGTGGTTTTGCTGAAAGATCTCGTCATAGATCGGTAGGACCGCGCCACCGGGATAGCCGAATACGGTATCGACGCCCTGATCGCGCAGAGCTTCTACCACCATCTTGGCACCGGTCATCGTTTTGTTCATCGGTCTCTTTCGTCCTTCTGATCTGGCTCGTATCGGTTTTCGTCGTTTGGCATAAAAAAGCCCCCGAGGCTGTCGGGGGCGCATGGGAAGCTGTTCAGGCAATACCGTTACCGGCCCATGCGCGTGTGTCCTACAATGACTAGAAGCTGGATCATCACGTTCCCTTTTCTGCGTGCCGAAACCTTATGCATGTGACGCCGAGAGCGTCAATGCCAGATTCTGAATAAAGTGACGGGAAATGCCCTTCGGGCGCAACTTTATTACAAAATGCCGCAGGGGAGGCTGTTTGGCGTTTGGAGTTTCCGCCGTATTCCGGCCTTTTGGCCCGGGCAGACCGCCGGTCTCTGCGACAACGGAGAAGGTGCCGGGACAGGCCGGCTCGGGGTTGGGTCAGACCCCGGTGCCCTGTAGGACGCCGTGCTCCATCGCATAGCGTGTCAGGCCCGCAGTTGAACTGATCCCGAGCTTGCTCTTGATGTTCTTGCGGTGGGTTTCCACCGTCCGCACCGAGATACCCAGATCGCTGGCCACTTCCTTGTTGGACTTGCCGCGCGCCAGTTGCAGCAGGATCGTCTGCTCCCGATTGGTCAGCGGTTCGCGGCCATCGGCGGTGCGCGGCGTCAGCGAGCCGCGCGCCCCGGTGCAGAGGTAGCGCTTGCCGGCCATGACCGCGTCGATGGCGGTCTTGATCTCTTCGGTGGGCACGTCCTTGAGCACATAGCCCATCGCGCCGTGGCTGAGCGCCGTGGAGATGTATTCCGGGCTGTCATGCATCGACAGGATCAGCACACGGGTGTCGGGCGCGCGTTCGAGCATGATCTCCGTCGCGGTCAGCCCGCCCATGACGGGCAAGTTCAGATCCAGCAGGATCACGTCGGGGTTCAACGCCTCGAGGTGATCGACCGCCTCTTGCCCGTTGCTGAGCGTCGCCACGATTTCGATGTCGTCGTAGGTTTCGAGGATCGACTGGATCCCTTCGGCCACCATCGGGTGATCGTCTACGATCATCACTCGGGTCACGGTCATGCGGATTTCCTTCCGTTGCCGCCAGAGGCCTGTTCGGGCGGCAGCATGTGGCTGAGCGGGACTTGCGCCTCGATCGTCGTCCCGGAGGCTGATGACATAACCCGCAGGGTGCCGTCCAGTTGTTCGATACGCTCGGCCATGTTGCGCAGGCCGAGGCCGCCCTTCTGGTCGCGCGGTCTGGCGCGGGCGGGCAGGGGCCAGACCATTCCGTTGCCGTTGTCGCTGATCCGTAGCACCGCGCCGTGCCGGTTGCCCCGGATCGTGAGGGTGACCTTGGACGCGTCTGCGTGCCGCTCGATATTGGTCAGGGCCTCTTGGGCAATCCGGTAGAGTGCGATCCGCGCGTCCTGGTCGAGCCGGTTGCGGAACACCACGGTTTCGAAATCGACGGCGATCCCGGTTCGGGTGCTGAAATCGTCGGTGAGCGCCTGAAGCGCTGGCCCGAGGCCCAGATCGTCGAGCAGGCCGGGCCGCAGGTCGCGGCTGATCCGGCGCACTTCCTGAATGGCGCCGCCGAGGCTGGCGATCCCCTTGTCGAGGCTCTCGCCCGAGCGGGCATCGCCCATCGCCAGCCGCCGCCGCGCCAGTTCGAGCGCATAGCGCACGCCGACGAGGATTTGGCTGATACTGTCGTGCAATTCACGGGCCACGCGCCCGCGCTCTTCCTCTTGGGTGTCGATCACCCGCTGCGTCAGCTCCTTGAGCTTGGCATCAGCCAACCGCCGTTCGCGCAGGTTGAGCAGAAAGCCGGACATGAACACCACAAAGAGCGCGATCACCGCGATCGCGAGGATGTAGACCGACGTCTGTTCGATCCGCGCTTCGACCTCGGCCCGCGAGGCGGCAACGGTCGTCTGAACGTCGTCGATGAAAATGCCGGTGCCGACCGCCCATTTCCAATCCTGAAGCCCGGTCACATAGACCAGCATCCGCGCCGTTTCCCCGGTCGAGGGCTTGGGCCAGTCGAATTCGTGATAGCCCGACCCGGACCGCGCCAGCCGGATCAGCTCATCGGTGATCGGCACACCGTTGATGTCCGTCATCCCGGCCCAGTTGCGGCCGATCAACTGGGTCTGACGGGGTGCTACCAGATTGGTCCCGTCGTAATTGAAGACGAAGAAATAGCCGTCCTGCCCGTAGATCATCGACGACAGAATCCGGGTGACCTCGAGCTGGGCCTGCGCATCGTCGGGGGCCGCCCGTCCATAGATGTTGACGAAACCGGTCCGCGCAATCGAGATGTAGTTGCGCAATTCGGCGCGTTTGGCCTCCAGCAGCTGTGCCTCGAGAGCGGCGATCTCGCGGTCGGCCAGTTGCCGCGATTGGTTGGCGACCACGACGGCGATCAGACTGACCGCCAGCAGCATCGGCACCGCCGCCAGAAGAAAGACCTTCTGCCGGTAGCTGGGCGACAGCCAGCCAAGAAGGCGTCGCAACAGGTGGGGTGCATCATCTGGCATCTGTCCGATTCGATAGCCGGGAATCGGGTGCGAATCAAAGCCACATTCGTGCGAGTTGCGTCTTGCCGGATCCCGTTTTGCCGAATGTTTGTGCGATTTTTTCGAGGCTCGGCCTAAAAATACGTAATAATCGGTATTTCGCCCGTCCGGCACCGACACTAGGGTGTCTGCACCGCAACGAACCGCCAACGCTTGGGAGAGCGTAAGGCGGATGTCATATCCATGGGAGGATACTTAATGGATCGTCGTTCTTTTCTGAGAACATCTGCGCTTGGCGGCACCGCCGCTGCTGCCACCACACTGGCCGCTCCGGCAATTGCGCAGGGCAACCGCACCCTGACGCTCGTCACCACCTGGGGCCGTGGCCTTGCCGGTGTGCATGACGCCGCTCAGCGCGCCGCCGACACCATCACCGCGATGACCGATGGCGCTCTGACCATCGATCTCAAGGCCGCTGGCGAACTCGTCGGTGCGTTCGAAGTGTTCGACGCCGTGACCTCCGGTCAGGCCGATATGTATCACGGCGCTGACTACTACTTCATCAACCAGCACCCCGCCTATGCGTTCTTTACCGGTGTGCCCTTCGGCATGGCGCCGCAGGAGCTGTCCAACTGGTACTATCAGGGCGGCGGCATGGAATTCCATGACGAGCTCGGCTCGATCTTCGGTTTGAAGTCCTTTCTCGGCGGCAACACCGGCCCGCAGTCCGGCGGTTGGTTCTCCAAGGAGATCACCGGTCCGGAAGATTTCCAGGGCCTGAAGTTCCGCATGCCCGGTCTGGGCGGCGAAACCCTCGGCCGCATGGGTGCTTCGGTGCAGAACCTTCCCGGTGCGGAAGTGTATCAGGCGCTGGCCTCCGGCGCGATCGACGGCACCGAGTGGATCGGCCCGTGGGCGGACGAGAAGGCTGGTTTCCAGGAGATCACCAAGTTCTACTACACCGCCGGTATGCACGAGCCGGCCGCTGGCCTCAGCCTCGCGATGAACCGCGACGTCTATGACAGCCTTGCCCCTGCGCATCAGAAGATCTTCGAGATCGCCGCAGGCGAAGCCCACCAGTGGAACCTCGCTCAGTTCATGAACGAGAACGGTGCCGCTCTGCAGCGTCTGCAGGCCGGTGGCGTGACCGTTCTGGAATTCCCCGACAGCGTCTGGGATGCCATGGGCGCCGCTGCGAAAGAGACCATGGACGCTTACGCCGGCGACGAGATCTACGATCGCATCCGCGCCAGCTACAACGAGTCGATGGCAGCGTCTTCGGGCTGGATTCAGCGCTCCGAAGGTGTCTACCGCGCTCAGCGTGATCGGGTCATGGGCTAACACACCCAGTCAGACGCCGGCCTCCCTGCGGGGCCGGCGTCGTCCTGATTTCCACACATCGATTACGGGGCGGCGGCAGGATTGCTGCCGTCTCGTCCGCGATAAGAATCAACCGCCCCAAAAGGGTGGAATGCGGCCCCATAGCGGGCCACAGATCGTGACGGGGGAACAACATGGGTCTGGTCGAAGCATGGGGTGGCAATGCCATCGGGTGGCTGATCGCGCATATCATCGAGGCCTTCTACAACTTTGGTTACGCCCTCTTGCATCCTGCGCAATGGCTGAACTGGGGCGATAAGGAGGCGCTGATGCGCTTCATCTACTACGGCGCCTCGACCGAGCTGTTCTTTGTTTTCCTTGTCATTTTCCTCATCGTCTTCGCCGTCGGCGTCTGGCGCAACAGCTTCCTTTGGGGCTGTGTCCGTGCCTTTGAAGGCTTTGCCAACGCGATCGGTCGATTTGCGGCATGGGCCGGCCTGTTGATGGTGCTTCAGCAGATCGTCATCATCTTCATGCAGCGGGTGTTCACCGTCGCCGAGATCTCCTTCGGCTTTGGCAAGGTCGTGACCTTTCCGCTGTCGTGGTGGTCCGAAGAGCTCAAGCTCTATAACGCCATGGTCGTCACCCTGTGCATCGCATGGACATTCGTGCAGGGCGGACATGTCCGCGTCGATCTGGTCTATAGCAAGATCAGTTTCCGCGCCAAGCGTATGGTCGACATGTTCGGCAGCCTGTTCTTCATGCTGCCGGCCGCCACGCTGATCTGGCTCTATTCGTGGTTCTTCCTGTGGCGCAACCTCGTGGTGCCGAACCCCTCGGCCTCCGACACGCTGGACCGGCTGCTGGCCAAGAGCCGGGCGCTGCGCTGGAACGTCGAGACCATCGGCTTCTCTCCGAACGGGTTCAACGCCTACTTCCTGTTCAAGATCCTTCTGGTGGTCTTTACCGCGCTGCTGTTCCTGCAGGCCGTGTCCTTCTTCTTCCGGTCCTATCTGGAATTCCGCGAGGGCGAAGAGAGCGACGGCAAATACCTCGACCGCGACGTCCTCGGCGATCCCACCGCCGATCTGGCCGCAAAAATCCACTAATTAAGGGACGATACTCACATGCTCTTCGGTTTGGACGGTGTCGAAGTCGGGCTAATCATAGTCTTTCTGTGCCTGTTTGGTGGTATCCTGTCGGGCTTTCCGGTGGCCTTTGCAATTTCGGGCGCGGCGGTCATTTCGTTTGCCATCGTCGCGGCGCTGGATTCAGGTGGCTATCTGATCCACCAGGCCGTCGACACGTCGTCGGAGGCGTTTCATGCCCTGACGGGGCAGGGGATACGCCCCGGCGACATCTCGGTCTTCAAGTATCCGGAGCTGCCGACAATCGGCCAGCCGGTATTTCCGCAGGGTTGGGAAGTCGCGCTCGACCGCAATCTGGGCTTTATCGTCAACCGTATCAACGAACGGGTTCTGGCGGGGCAGAGCATCGAGACGCTGCTTGCCGTTCTGATGTTCGTGATGATGGGCATCACGCTCGAACGCTCCAAGATCGCCGACGACCTTCTGACCACGATGGCGCGGGTGTTTGGCCCGCTGCCCGGTGGTCTGGCCGTGTCGATCGTGGTCGTGGGCGCGTTTCTCGCTGCCTCGACGGGCATCGTCGGCGCCACCGTCGTCACCATGGGCCTGCTGGCCCTGCCGACGATGCTCAAGGCAGGCTATTCGCCGCAACTAGCCACCGGCGTCATCGCCGCCTCCGGCACCTTGGGGCAGATCATCCCGCCCTCCATCGTGATCGTTCTGCTGGGCACATTGGCGGGCGACATCTATTCCACGGCCCAAGAGGTGCGCGCGCAATCGGCGGGCTGCACCGATGCGCTGACCTATCTGGGCGAGCCTGCGGTCGTCTCTGTCGGCACGCTGTTTCAGGCAGCCCTTTTGCCGGGTATTTTCCTTGCGGTGCTCTATGGCGGCTATGCCTTTGTCTACGCGCTGCTGAACCCGTCCAAGGCCCCGCCGGTCATGATGGCGGCCAATACCGGCGCACCGACGACGCGCAACGAAAAACTGACGTGGTTCCTTGCCGCGCCGGTCGTCCTGATCCTCGGCACCATTGCACTGGGGCAGGTGAATTTCGTCGGTAGCCAGGATGTGACGGTCGACAGCTATTCTCAGGCCGGCGACCGGGCCTCGTTGCGCACCAACGTGTCCGAGCAATGTGCGGCGTCGATGATCGAGCTGCACGGCGAGGAGGTCTGGCAGGAGGCGCTGGACCAGGAGGCCGCCATTCAGGCCGCCGGCGGCGTCGAGGAATCGCGCCTGCTGACGGACGAGGAGCGCGCCACCCTGCGTGCGGAGCGTATCGAGGCCGCGGCCCCCGTCGGGACCGGCATCGCGATCTTCCTCGTCCTGCTCGGTCTTGTTCTGACCACGGCACGCGGCGTTGCGCCGGCGGCGAACCCGCTGCCGCTGATGATCGGCGCGGGCGGTCTGGTGCTCGCTCTGATCGTCGACATCGCGTTGATCGGGCCGTTGACCACGCCGGGCGTGACGACGCTGCTCCTGGCCATTCCTGTCCTGATGGCGCTGTACGGGTGCCGGGCCGCCGCTGGCATGTTGAGCCAGAACGAACTGCTCCGCGTCGTGTTCCCGCCGCTGGTTCTGATCGTGGCCGTGCTCGGCTCGATCCTCGGCGGGATCACCAACCCGACGCCCGCCGCCGGTCTGGGTGCGGGTGGTGCGATCATGCTGGCCGCCTATCGCAAGCTGACCGAGAACGGTGGCAACGGCCGGATCATCCTTCTGGCCACTGGCGCGATGGTCGTCATGCTGCTGATCGGGGTCAACTTCGACCTGCGGATCAATCAGGAGGGCGCGACCTTCGAGACCTATGTGGCCTTCTTCGTCGCCTTTGCCTGTTTCCTCTATGCGATGTTCGGCATGTTCTATGCCTGCTGGGTCCTGTTCGCCGGCCATGTGCTCGCCCCTGTGGTGCGCGAAACGGCCAAGGTGACGGCGATGGTCTTTGCGATCCTGATCGGCTCGCAGCTGTTGAACCTCGTGATCATCTCCTTCGGCGGAGAGCACTACATCCAGCAGTTCCTCAAGTCGTTCGACAACGAATGGACGGTGTTCCTGCTGGTGATGCTGATCCTGTTCATCCTCGGCTTCGTGCTCGATTTCCTTGAGATCATCTACATCGTCGTGCCCATCGTCGGGCCGGTGATCTATGGCGGCACGCTGGATCCGGCTTGGGTGACGATCATGATCGCGGTGAACTTGCAGACGTCGTTCCTGACGCCGCCGTTCGGCTTTGCCCTGTTCTACCTGCGGGGCGTCGCGCCCAAGGAGGTCACGACGGGCCATATCTACCGCGGCGTGATCCCGTTCGTGCTCATTCAGGTGCTGGGTCTGCTGATCTTGGCCTTGGTGCCGGGGATCGTGACGATCGTGCCGAACCTGTTGGGCGGCTGATAATCAGGGGTGGGGTGGGCCTGGTCCCACCCTACGCCAGCTGCAGGAGATCCCAGCGGTTGCCGAAGGGGTCGCGCCAGACGGCCACGCTGCCATAGGCCTCATGCCTCGGATCTTCTTCGAAGTGGACGCCGGAGGCCAGCATCCGGGCGTGGTCCGCCTTGAAATCGTCCGACATCAGGAAGAAACCAACCCGACCACCAGTCTGATTGCCGATGGCGGCCTCTTGGTCCGGCCCGGAGGCCTTGGCCAGCAACAGCGCCGTTTGCCCGCCCGGTGGCGCGACCATGACCCAGCGTTTGCCATTGCCCATGTCGGTATCGGCCCGCAGCTCGAACCCGAGCTTGTCCACGTAAAACGCGATGCCCTGATCGTAGTCGGGCACGACGAGGGTCAGTGCGTGAATGTGCACGGGACTAACGCCGAACGACGCGGGAATCGGGCAGGCTGATCCGGGCGACCTGTTCGGCAATCGGATCGACCGAGAGTGGGTCGGTATCGGCGGAATATCCCTCCGGATCGCCCAGCGGCTGCCACCGGCGATTGCGGAACACTTCCAGTCCGGTGAACTTGGCCTTGTAGCCCATCTTTGGACTGCCGGGCACCCAGTAGCCGAGATAGACATAGGGCAGGTTCATTTCGATCGCGATCCGCACGTGATCGAGGATCACGAAGGTCCCGAGGGACGCCTTTTCATGGTCGGGGTCGAAGAACGAATAGACCATGGAGAGCCCGTCATCGAGCACATCGGTCAGGCAGACGGCCCGCAGACCACCGCGTCCGTCGTCCTTGGTGTCCGGGTCGGCATATTCGATCAGCCGCGACCGGATCGGTGTTTCCTCGACCATGGCGGCGAATTCGAACAAGTCCATGTCCGCCATCCCGCCCGTCGCGTGCCGACTGTCGAGATAGTCCCGGAACAGGGCGTATTGTTCTTCGGTGGCCCAGGGCGAAGTCGCCCGGCGCGACAGATGCGCGTTGCGCTTGAGCACCCGGCGCTGGCTGCGGCTGGCGGCAAAGGCCTTGACGTCGATCCGGGCCGACAGGCAGGCCGAGCATTCGGCACAGGACGGCCGATACAGCACGTTTTGCGACCGCCGAAAGCCCTGCTTGGACAGGGCGTCGTTCAGACGTTCGGACTGTTCGCCTTGCAGTGCCGTGAACAGCTTTCTCTCCATCCGTCCCTCGAGATAAGGGCAGGGTTGGGGGGCCGTCACATAGAACTGTGGCGCAATGGGCAGTGTATGTCGCATAGAAACCGTAGTGCTGCTGCTGAGCAGACGTTAGCAACTGCCCGTCCTCGCGCCAAGCCCCCGTTTCCGGCGAGGCGCTCGGCGCGATTATCCATCACGCGGGACGGTTAATTGCTGCGGTCTGCATGACGGTGTCGGTCAGCCCCTGACCACGTGCGGTGACCAGCATCATGATGACCGAGATCAGCTGAAGCGGTGCCACGGCCACCGAGATCGAATAGCCCAAGGTATGCAGAAAGGCACTCTGGTTGGACAGCCGGTCGCCGTCCGCCTGCCGGATCTCGATGGCCATCAGCCGCATGCCCCATGTGGCGGACCCGCCCGCAAGGGTGAACCAGCGGTAGAGAAAGCCGAGTACGAGCATCAGGAACGGAAAGTAGAAGATCGCGGTGAAGGCGGTGAAGGGCACTGCAATGGCGCTGATCAGCCCGATGAGCACAACGTCAAACACCCAAGCGAGCGCGCGTTTCAGCGGCACGCCTGCGTAGAACGCGGCCCCCTCGTCCGGGGAGGGCAATCCGTGAAGAAGGCGGGAGGTGGTCATCGTCGTATGCTTTCCATTTGCTATGATCTGTTGCGGTTGGTGGCCGGATGGCCGGTTCGTGCACAGTCAGGATTGATCGGCATCAAAGGCGCTGCACCGACCGGGAGGGTCCAAGGTGCAGCGCGGACCCGCGTCAGCGCAAGAGGCGCGCTGTCACTCGGCCGGGATCTGGGTGCGTTTGGCCCGCTCGTCCATGAAGGTGTCGAACTCGCTCTTGTCCTTGGCCTCGCGCAGACGCACCAGGAATCCTTCGAACTTTTCCTGCTCCTTGTGCAGACGGTTCAGCATATCCGTCCGGTAGGCGTCGAAGCTGGCGTTGCCGCTGCTGGGCAGGGTCGGTTCGGCAAGATCGGGGCGGACGGACTGCGCCATCCGGCTGGCTTCGGCGCTGTGCCCGAAGCTGGGGATGAACCCGCCCCTCCAGCCCAGAACAAGGGCGAGCAGGACGCCGGCGGGCCAGAACGTCGCCATCGCTACGATCGTCACCACAAAGGAAAACACGGCGAACAGAACCGTCGACAAGACCAGAAGCGCCATCGGCGGCGTCGCGCGGTCTGTCATCACGGGGGCAGAATGGGCGGTGGGGGCCGAACTCAACATAATCGCATTCCTTCGATGCATGGGATCAATATGGGTCAGGCCCCCCGAAGGGAGCCTGTCTACACGATCAGGCAGGGGCCTGGGTAGTGTCGTCGCCGTCATCCGAGCGGGGCTTTGCGGCCCGGTCGTTCATGAACTGGTCGAATTCGGCCTTGTCCTTGGCCTCGCGCAGACGCTCGAGGAACTCCTCGAAGTTCTGCTGCTCTTCTTCCAGACGGCGCAGCGTGTCGGTCTTGTAGGCGTCGAACGCGCTGTTGCCGGAGGGCCGCATGGCTGTCTTCACTGCGTGAAAGCTTTCGTGACGGGTGCGGCGGGATGTGCAGGACTTAGAAAACATGCGTTTGCTCCAGATCATATAGGCCAGAAGGGCGAGGCCGACAGGCCAGACAAAGATAAAGCCAAGGACCATTGCTGCGATCCATGCGCCTTTGCCGCGCTCATCCAGCCAAGCCTCGGCTTTGCCGAACCAGCTCAGTGGGCGTCCGCCGTTGACTGAGGCGGAAGGGGTATAGATATCGGTCGTGCTCATGACGGTCTCCTGTAGGCCGGTGGGTTGAAACTCTATGTGAATGCTTTTCACATCACCGATATGCGCAAGGATGGCCCTTCGTTCAAGACTTTATGTGAATGTTTTTTACATTTACTTTTATTATGTCGTGAAATCAGATACTTCTGCGCCCGATATTTTCAGAAGGTCCGTGGGTGAGATCGCAAAAACGTGCCTCGGCGTGCCTGCTGCCGCCCAAATAACGTCGAATTCGGTCAATCTGCGGTCGAAAAACGCTCTTATCGGGCCGAGGTGCCCGACAGGGGCGACCCCGCCGATGGCGAACCCGGTCTGCGCCCGGATCAGGGCGGCATCCGCCCGTTCGAGCGGTTCACCGGCGCAGGCCCGGGCCTTGCCGTTATCCACCTGATTGCCGCCCGCCGTCAGAAACAGGATGGCGCTGCCGCTGGTGGCCCCGGCAAAGATGATCGACTTGGTGATCTGATCCAGCGCACAGCCAAGCGCATCCGCGGCTTGCTGCGCCGTTCGCGCCTCCGCGCCCACGTCTATGGGGGTGATGTCCAGCCCGGCGTCGGACAATGCGCGGGTCACGCGGGTGAGGCTCTTGCTCATGGGGTGGCTCCTTGCCGGCGCAGAATGGGCAGGGGGATCGGGGTCTGCAACCCCTTGCAGCCCGATGGCCCGGCTGTTTCAGCCCGGAGCCATTGACGCGGACCGCCGGGCAGGATCAATCTGGCGCCATGACCAAGAGCCTCGCTGATCGCATCCGCCGCACCCCCATTCCCTATGATCCCGAGCGCGGCGCGGATGCGCTGGAGGCATTGCCTTGGGCCAAGGGCCCGATGGCCGATCTGATCGCGGGCGCGGCGGGGTGCAGCCCCTATCTGGGCGGGCTGATGCATCAGGAGGCCTCGTGGCTCGAACAGGCGGTGGCAGAGCCGGAGGCGGCCTCAGCCGCGCTGTTGGTCGAGATCACCAGCCTGACACCGGATCGACTGGCCAGCGAGCTGCGCCGTGCCAAGCGCCGGATGGCTCTGATCACGGCCCTTGCGGATCTCGGCGGCGTCTGGTCGCTGGAGGAGGTGACGGGCCGCCTGTCCGATCTGGCGGATGCGGCCTGCCACCAGAGCCTCGTCACCCTCGTGGGCGCCCAGATCGAGCGGGGCAAACTGCCCGGCGTGACACAAGACGAGGGCAAGGCCGGCGGCATGGTCGCTTTGGCCATGGGCAAGGGCGGTGCGGGCGAGCTGAACTATTCCTCGGATATCGACCTGATCTGTCTCTATGACGAATCCCAGTATGATCCGGCCGACCGCGACGAAGCCCGTGCCCTGTTCATCAAGGTCACCCGTCGCATGACCGCGATCCTGAGCGAGAACACCGCCGAGGGCTACGTCTTTCGAACCGACCTGCGGCTGCGCCCCGACGCCAGCGTCACGCCCGTCTGCCTGTCGATGGCCGCGGCGGAGAGCTATTACGAGAGCGTCGGCCGGACATGGGAGCGTGCGGCCTACATCAAGGCGCGGGCCGCGGCGGGAGACATTGCGGCGGGAGAGATGTTTTTGGCGGCGATGCGCCCCTTTGTCTGGCGCAAGCACCTCGATTTCGCGGCCATTCAGGATGCCCATGACATGCGCTTGCGGATTCGCGACCACAAGGGCCTGCACGGCGCGGTCACCTTGCCCGGTCACAACATGAAGCTGGGCCGGGGCGGCATCCGCGAGATCGAGTTCTTTACCCAGACCCGGCAGCTGATTGCCGGCGGGCGCGATCCCAGCTTGCGGGTGCGCGGCACCGTCGACGGGCTGGACCGTCTGGCGCAGGCCGGATGGGTCGAACCGGACACCGCCCGCATCCTGACCGATCACTACCGGGCGCACCGCGAGGTCGAGCATCGGCTTCAGATGATCGCGGACGCTCAGACCCATGAATTGCCCGCGTCGGACGACGGGTTTGACAGGCTCGCGGCCTTTGTAGGCAAGGACCGTGGGGTCTTCGAGGCAGAGCTGCGAGAGCGGCTCGAGGAGGTGCATAGCCTCACGGAAGGGTTCTTTGCACCGGATGCCGCGCCGACACAGGGCGCTACCGTGGATTTCGGCGCGGAGGTCACCGCCCGCTGGCCGGATTATCCGGCGCTGCGCAGCGACCGGGCCCGCGAGTTGTTCCGCCGGTTGCGGCCGCAGATCCTGTCCTTGCTCCAAGAGGCGGCGCTCCCCGACGAGGCCCTGAACAATTTCGACGGGTTCCTGTCCGGGTTGCCGGCTGGCGTGCAGTTGTTTTCGCTCTTCGACGCTAACCCCAAGCTCTTGGGCCTGATCGTCGATATAGCGGCGACGGCGCCGGCTCTGGCGCGATACCTGTCGCGCAACGCCGGGGTTCTGGATGCGGTCATCGGCGGGGCGTTCTTTGCGCCATGGCCCGGGGTCGCCGGTCTGTCGGATTCGCTCGCCGCGGCGCTTGGGTCAGTGGCCGATTACGAAGCGCGACTGGATGCCACGAGGCGGTGGGCCAAGGAATGGCACTTCCGGATCGGCGTGCACCATTTGCGCGGGCTGATCGGTGCGGAGGAGGCGGGCGAGCATTATGCCGACCTCGCGCAAGCGGTCGTCGCGGTGCTCTGGCCACAGGTCGTAGCGCAATTCGGGGTGCGGCACGGTCCACCACCCGGCAGGGGGGCGATCGTGCTCGCCATGGGATCGCTCGGCGCGGGGCGGCTGAATGCCCTCTCCGATCTCGACCTGATCGTGATCTATGACGGCGACGGCGTCGAGGCGTCGGACGGGCCGCGCCCGCTGTCGACGCGGCCCTATTATGCCAAACTGACGCAGGCGCTCGTGACGGCGTTGAGCGCGCCGACCGCGGAGGGCAAGCTCTACGAGGTCGACATGCGGTTGCGCCCCTCGGGCCGTCAAGGGCCGGTGGCCACGTCATACGCCGCCTTCCAAAGCTATCAAAAGGACGAAGCCTGGACTTGGGAACACCTCGCGCTGACCCGCGCCCGGCCGATCGCAGGCGAGGCGTCCCTGTCAGAGGATGTCGAGGCGTTTCGCCAAACGCTTCTGAAAGAGAAATCCAAGGGGGCGACCGTGGCAAGGGAAGTGGCCGACATGCGGGCGCGGATCGCCGATGCCAAGCCGCCGCAGGGCGATTGGGACGCCAAGATCGGTCCGGGCCGGTTGCAGGATGTGGAATTGGCCGCACAGATGTTGGCGCTGATGGCGGGCTCGCCCGCACGCGGCACGCTGGCGCAGATCGAGGCAGGCCAAGCCGCCGGATTGATCGACGAGGCGCAGTCCGACGGGCTGCGGCAATCGACGCATCTGTTCTGGACCCTGCAAGCCTCGGCCCGGTTGCTGACCGGCGGAGTGCTGGTGCCGGAGGATCTGGGCGAAGGCGGGTCGCGTTTCGTCTTGAGAGAGACGCTTCAACCCTCGACCGAGGCGCTGCTCAGTGCGATGAAGGCGGTGTCGCAAAGGGCTGCCGATGTGATCGACAGCCTGCTGCCCGAAACCGGAGACGCTCCATGAGCCGTGCCAGCCCAGACCCCGACGATCCCAAGGGCCTGATCCGCGAATCCTACCGGATAGAGGGCATCACCGCTCCGGAATGCCGGTCAATCTTTCTGGATTGGGCGCTGAGCCTGCCAAATGGGGCCGAGACGAGCGGCCCGATCAAGGCGCTGCTGGAACGCTACGGGGCAGGGCATCCGGACCATCCGATGACCCGGACCCTGACGGAAGGGCTCGGCTCGGCCACGCGGACGGGACGCCGTGGTGGACGCGCCGCGCGGGTCAAGGGCACCTGATCCGAGCGCCCGAAAGGGCGCGGAAAAGGCGTCACGCGACAGCGTGTCCGCGTAACAGGAACTAGCTCAGAGCGGCGGCCTCGGCGGCCAGGGCCGTGATCGCGTCCCAGTCGCCCGCAGCCACCAGATCGGCGGGGGCGACCCAGCTTCCACCGACACAGAGCGTGTTGGACAGGGCCAGATAGTCCCGCGCGTTCTTGAGGCTGACACCGCCCGTCGGGCAGAATTTGACCTGCGGGATCGGCGCGCCGATGGCCTTGAGGGCCGGCACGCCGCCGTTCGCCTCGGCGGGAAAGAATTTCTGCACCCAGTAGCCACGCTCCAGCAGCCGCATGGCCTCGGTGGCCGACGACGACCCGGCCAGAAGCGGCAGGTCGTTGGCTTCGCAGGCATCCAGCAACCGGTCCGTGGCGCCAGGAGAGACGCCGAAGGTCGCGCCTGCGGCCTTGGCGTCTTCGACATCCTTGGCGGTCATCAGCGTGCCGGCGCCGACGACGCCGCCTTCGACCTTGGCCATTTCGCGAATCGCGTCCAGTGCCGCAGGGGTGCGCAGGGTGACTTCGAGAGCCGGCAGACCGCCGGCCACGAGCGCCTTTGCCAGCCCTTCGGCCTGCCCGGCGTCGGAAATCACGAGAACCGGGATCACGGGGGCAAGGCCGCAGATCTCGGCGTTCAGTTCAGAGGCGTGTTCCGGTGTCATCTGGCGTTCCTGATTGCGCTAACATGGGTTTGCCTCGCTCTTACTCCGTCGCGGGCTTCTTGTCTACCCGAAGGGCGCTCGCCGCCGCCCGATGACGGACCTCAAACGCCTGTCCCAGACCGTTTTTTCAATTGCCAAAGAATGACTTGCGTCCTAGCTTTCGAGGCGATGGCTTCTGCCGGTCATCGGTATATTTCACATCATTGCTTCTGCCGTTCGGCAGAACCTTCTGGGTTCGGCGGGGGCTCGATCTAAGGTTTTATGAATGACGAAATGTGACGACCGTGGTCATTTGACCGCGTCCCGCGCGATGCGGGGTGTAACTGTGCTTCTGCTGGCGGGACTGGTGTCCGCATGTTCGAGCACCGGTGGAAGCACCACTGCCGGCGGTGACGGTGAAGACATCACTTTGGCCGATTTCGACACGGCCTTTGCCGATGCCCAGGGGCGGGTGCCCACATCCGACATGCGCGGCTCCGGCGCGGCCACCTACACCGGTGCGGTCCAGATGGACCTTGTCGACCAGAGTAGTGCCCCGGTCGGCGCGGTGATCGGCGATCTGTCCCTGTCGGTGGATTTTGATCAGAACCTGCAGCTTGGCCAGCCTGACAATTTTCAGAATGCGGCCGTGACGGGCACGATCAGCAACATCACCGGCCAGACCACCTCCGGCGACACCATCGACTGGTCGGGGGATCTGACCACGGACAACGGTCTGAGCACATCCATCGTGGCGATCGTCACGACCACGTTCCCCGCACCGGGCGTAGGCGAAGTCACCACCCGGACCGGATCGCTCGGCGCCTATTTCGGTGGCCCGGTGTCCGTCACATCGGACCAGCTGACCTATGAGGGCGACGCCTACGTGGTCCTGTCAGGTTCCTTCACGGGCTCTGGCGGCACTGGCGTCTGGGGCCAGTCGCAGGGCTTTCTGACGCCCGACGGCGCCCCGTCCGCCAACAACATCCTCGCGGAGTTCAGCGGACAGGGCGGCTTCGTCGCCAGCGAGCAGTAGCTCTGAAAGCAACGGCGCGGGCGTCAGACGACGACGCCTGCGCCCTCTGCGGCTCCGCCGACGTTGCGGCGGAAGACCTCGAACAACTCGCGGCCGACACCGTTGCCATTGCCGGACAGGTCCGCTTCGGCCAGTGTCCGGTCGCTCAGATCGGTGAGGCATTCGAGCGCCCCGGTCGTGGCATCCAGCCGAACGACGTCACCGTCCCGCAACAGCCCGATCGGGCCGCCATCTGCCGCCTCGGGGCAGACGTGTATCGCGGCAGGCACCTTACCCGAGGCACCGGACATCCGGCCATCGGTGACGAGCGCCACTTTCAGGCCCCGATCCTGCAGAACGGCGAGGGTGGGGGTCAGGTTGTGCAGTTCCGGCATCCCGTTCGACTGCGGCCCCTGAAAGCGCACCACGACGATCGTGTCGGTGGTGAACTCTCCCGCCTGGAACGCGGCCTTGACTGAGAGCTGATCGTGGAAGATGCGAACCGGGGCCTCGATGACATGACGCTCCGGTGCCACGGCCGAGACCTTGATCACGGCCCGGCCAAGATTGCCCTTCAACTGGACCAAGCCACCTTGCGGCTGGAACGGATCGGATGCGGGGCGCAGGATCTTGTCGTTCTGCGATTTGCCCGCGCCGGGAACGTAATGCACCCGCCCGTCGGTGAGTTTCGGCTCTTGGGTATACAGCGACAGCCCGTCACCGGCGACGGTCTTGACGTCGTCATGCAGCAGACCGACGCCCAGAAGTTCGCCGATCATGTAGCCGAGGCCACCGGCGGCGTGGAAGTGGTTCACATCCGCGAGCCCGTTGGGATAGACCTTCGCCATCAGCGGCGTCACCGCGCTGATATCCGAGAAATCCTCCAGATCCAGAATGATGCCGGCGGCCTTGGCCATCGCAGGCAGGTGCAGCACGAGGTTGGTCGAGCCACCGGTGGCCATCAGGCCGACGAGCCCGTTAACGAAGGCCTTTTCGTCGAGCACGTCGCTGACCGGGGTGAAGGCATTGCCCAAAGCGGTGATCGCCGCCGCACGCTCGGTGCCGGCAACCGTCAGCGCATCGCGCATCGGGGTGTTCGGATTGATGAAGGAGGCGCCCGGCAGGTGAAGGCCCATGAACTCCATCAACATCTGATTCGAGTTCGCCGTCCCGTAGAAGGTGCAGGTGCCCGGGCCATGGTAGGAGGCCATCTCGGATTTCATCAGCTCTTCGCGGCCGACCTCGCCGGTGGCGAACTTCTGGCGCACCTTGGCCTTTTCGTCGTTGGGCAGGCCCGAGGTCATCGGACCGGCGGGCAGGAACACGGACGGGATATAGCCGAAGGTCGCAGCCGCAATCACGAGGCCCGGAACGATTTTGTCACAGACGCCCAGATAGAGCGCGGAATCAAAGGTGTTGTGCGACAGGCCCACAGCGGCGGCGAGCGCGATCACATCGCGCGAGAACAGCGACAACTCCATTCCGGTCTGACCCTGCGTGACGCCGTCACACATCGCCGGCACGCCGCCGGCGACCTGCGCGGTGGCTCCGACGGCGCGGGCGGCTTCGCGGATCAGATCGGGAAACCGTTCGAACGGCTGATGTGCCGACAGCATGTCGTTGTAAGCGGTGATAATCCCGATATTGGGCGCGCGCTCCGCGACCAGTGCATCCTTGTCCTGACCCATCGCGGCATAGGCGTGCGCCTGGTTGCCACAGGTCAGGTGCGAACGGCGCGGCCCCTCGGCGGCGGCGCGGCTCATCGTCTCCATATAGGCGGCGCGGGGGCCTTCGCTGCGAGCACGAATACGGTCCGTCACAGCGGCAATAGTGGGGTGCAATGGCATATCGGATCCTCTGAATGGGGTTTGGTCTTCGCTAGCACAAAGCGTTAGCGCTAACAATCCAGCGAAGCATCCCAAACCGGGGTTTCTGGCTCATTCGGCTGTGGCCTTGGCGCTATTGTCGCAAGTTTAGCAAAAATTTGAACCGCAGTTTCCATATTTCTGCCTTTTTTGCCGCAGATACCTAAAATTGAGCCCATTCCGCGAACAATCCCGGACCACTGAAGGGCGCCACGGAAGCTGGAGAAACGCCATGAGCCTCAAACTGATCACAGCTCTTGCCCTTGCTGTCGGACTGTCGGCCTGCGCAACGGTCGATACCTCGACCCGGAACGCACCGCTCGAATTGCCAACCCTGCAAGCGAGCGACAGCGGCACCGAGATCCGGCGCGACTATAACCTGATGGATGTCGTCGTCGTCGTCCCGGAAAGCCTCCGGGCCAGCGAATCCAATGCCTATTACCCGGTCGCCGACATCGTTTGGCGCGGCGATGCCATCGGGGATCGTCATGCTCAGGTGGCTGACCTGTTCAAGGCCGCCGCCAGAGACGTGGCCAGTGATCTCAACGGCAGTCAGGACGTCTACGTTCAGATCACCGTGGCGCGTTTTCACGGCGTGACCGAGCGGACCCGGTATTCGGTCGGTGGCGTCTATAACATGGTGTTCGACATGACCATCGTCGACGGAGCCGGCAACATCGTCGAACCGACACGTCGGATCGAGGCCGATCTGCCTGCGCCCGGCGGTCAGGCCGCGTTGGAGCTGGAGCAATCCGGCCAGACCGAGAAGGTCCGCGTCGTCGACTATCTCACCTTTGTGCTGACGCGGGAGTTGTCCCCGGCGCTTGCTGTCGCTCCGCGCGTCTGATCCCCCTTACACAGCGCACGATAAACGGTTAGGAGGGCGGCCATGGTGCCGCCTTCTGCAATTCTTGCCCTGCCTTATCCGACCGTCCGCCTCTTGCCGCGGGCGAAGCCGCAGGCCATTCGCCACGGCTTTCCTTGGGTCTATGCCAACGAACTGGTCCTCGACCGGCGCACAAAGGCGCTGACGCCCGGCAGCTTTGCCGTGCTCGAGGATCCGGACCGCCGTCCGATGGGCGTGGTGACGGTCAATCCCAACTCCAAGATCATCGCGCGCATGATGGATGCCGATCCCTCCGCCGTGATCGACGGAGCGTGGATCGAGGCGCGGCTGCGCCGGGCGCTGGCGCATCGCGAGGCGCTCTACGACAGCCCGTTTTACCGGCTGGTCCATGCCGAAGCGGATGGCTTCCCCGGGGTGGTGATCGATCGCTTCGGTGATCTGGCGGTTGTCCAGCCAAACGCCGCCTGGTCCGAAGCCATGATCGACAGCCTCGTTGCGGCGCTCGTGGCGGTGACGGGTGTCGGCAGCGTCATCAAGAACGGCTCCGGCCGCGCGCGCAGACTCGAAGGTCTGGAAGAAGAGCTCGTCGTCGCGCATGGCACGGCCCCCGTGGCCCCCGTGCCGGTGCGCATGAACGGCGCCACCTACATGGCCGATGTGATGGGCGGGCAGAAGACCGGGTTGTTCTTCGATCAGCGTCCCAATCACGCCTTCGCGGCGGGGCTGGGCAAAGGCGGCACGGTGCTGGACGTATTCAGCCACGTGGGTGGATTTGGCCTCGCGGCTTTGGCAGGCGGCGCGACCAGCGCCTTGGCCGTCGACGGCTCCGCGCCGGCGCTGGCACTTGCCGAGGCAGGCGCCGAGGCCATGGGACGCGGCGCCGATTTCCAGGCTCGGCAGGGCGATGCCTTCGCGCAGATGGAGGCGCTCGCGGGCGAGGGGGCGCGGTTCGATCTGGTGATCTGCGATCCACCGGCATTCGCGCCGTCGAAAACGGCACTCGAGCCCGGCCTTCGGGCCTATGAAAGGGTCGCGCGACTGGCGGCCGGGTTGGTCAAGGACGGCGGCTACCTGATGCTGTGCTCCTGCTCACACGCGGCGGACCTGTCTCGGTTCCGCAGTGCCTGCACCCGCGGGATCGGCCGGGCAGGGCGGAGCGGTCAGATCATCTACACCGGGTTTGCCGGTCCGGATCATCCGATGCTGCCGCAACTGGCGGAAAGCGGCTACCTGAAGGCGCTGGCGTTCCGACTGTGAGAGCCTTGCTCGACGCCTGCGTACTCTACCCGACGGTGATGCGGGAGGTGCTCATTGGTTGCGCTGAGGTAGGACTGTACGAGCCGCGCTGGTCCGCACGTATTCTCGAGGAATGGGCGCGGGCCACGACGAAGCTCGGGCCGGCCGAGGAAGCCTTCGCCCGAGGCGAAATCGCAACGCTCCAAGCAGCCTGGCCGCGCGCCGAGATTGGCTATGCCCCCGGATTGGAACAGCGGCTATGGTTGCCTGACGCCAATGACATCCACGTCCTTGCAGCAGCCGTGGCCGGGTCTTGCGATCTAATCGTCACCGTCAACGCCAAGGATTTCCCGCGCGGACTACTCGCCGAAGAAGGGCTGAGCAGAGCCGATCCGGACGCGTTTCTCCTCGGGCTTTTCGAAGCCTCTCCCGAACTGGTGCGGCCGGTGGTCGAACGCGTGGTGGGCGAAGCCAGCAGGCTGTCCGGCGAGGATTGGACCGCTCGCTCCCTGCTCAAGAAGGCCCGTTTGCCGAGATTGGGCAAGGCCTGCGCCTTCGGATCGTGAGGGAGCCTCCGGCGGGAGTTTTCCGGCCAAGATGAAGGTGGGCTGAGCGCCTCTATTTCATCTTGGTAAATAAACTCCCGCCGGAGGCTCCTGTCCCATCCAGACGCCGAGACCTATTTGACCGGGTGCCACTTTGCCTCATTGGACTCGATGGCGGCGATCCGTTCAGCCGTCTTCGGGTGGCTCAGAAGCCAGGCCGGCATGGCCGCGCCGTTCGCCCCGGTGAGCGTCTCGAGCTTCTTGAAGAGGGATTTCTGCGGCTCTGTGCCGATGCCTGCCTTGACCAGCAAGGCAGAAGCGTAGGCGTCGGCTTCGTATTCGTCGTTGCGCGACAGCCGGGCGGCGATCAGCGAAATCAGTCCGTTTGCGATCCAGACGCCGACCCCCGGCACAAATCGGTTCAGCATCATGGCCAGCGCCGTGCGCAACGCGTTTTGCCCGGTAAAATCGATCATCCGCCGCCGCGAATGGCCCAGGGCGACATGCCCCAGTTCATGGGCGATCACCGTGGCCATCTCTTCGGCGGTCACCTCGCCCTGCCGATACCTGTTGTAGAACCCGCGCGTGATGAAAATCCGCCCGTCCGGCGCCGCGAGCCCGTTGACCGGCTCGATTTCATAGATGTGAACCTTGATCCTCTTCAGGTCCAGAGCTGCGGCCATGCGATCCATCAGGCTGCGCAGCCGCGGATCCGCCAGCTCGGTCGATTTGGCGTCAAGCTCCTTGCCCGTCCGCCATGCGGAGAAACGGTACATCAACAGCCCATAGAGAAGTGCCAGCAGGATCGGTGTAAACTTTATCATAGGACATATATGGTCTTCTTCCCGTCAGGTTCAAAGGCCGGTCGCCTGAATATCAAAGATGCCCATGCGCAACATATGACCTTGGAAGCCGGCCGATCCGACCTAATATTTCTTATTGACGCCACAATTGACGTATCTTTTGGAAACTCCCCAATCAAGAGGGCCAGTTTGAGATGTACGAGCAGAAAAACCCTCAGCAAAATGCTGAACTTCCCGCGCGCGAGGCCCGCCCGCTTCCGGAAGCCTTCGACGAGCTTTTGGACAAGCTCTCGCAGGCCGCCGAAAAGCGCCGTGTGCTGAACAAGCGCGGCGAGGACTAGCGCCCCAGCGCCTGCATCCCGGCGGTGAGCCCGGCGAGCGTCATCGGCACCATTTGGTCCGGTCCTATGGTCTGGCGGATCATGTCGATCGACTGGGTGTAGCGCCACTGCTCTTGCGGAACGGGATTGATCCATACATGGCCAGGCCATTGCGCGAATGCCCGCTTGAGCCAGACCTCGCCCGCCTCCTTGTTCCAGTGCTCGTTCGCCCCGCCCGGAATCGCGATCTCGTAGGGGGACATGCTCGCATCGCCCACGAAAATGCATTTGTAATCCGACCCATAGGTCCGCAGCACCTCCCACGTGGGGACTTGCGCGTTCCACCGCCGGGCGTTGTCCCGCCAGACCCCTTCGTATAGGCAGTTGTGAAAGTAGAAATGCTCGAGCGTCTTGAATTCGCTGCGGGCGGCTGAAAACAGCTCTTCGACGACCTTGACGTGCGGGTCCATCGAACCGCCGACGTCGAGGAAGAGCAACACCTTCACCGCGTTGCGCCGCTCTGGCTGGGTCTTTACGTCCAGGTAGCCATGCTCGGCCGTGGCCCGGATGGTGCCGTCGAGGTCCAGCTCTTCCTGCGCTCCGTCGCGCGCCCATTTGCGCAGCCGTTTCAGCGCCACCTTGATGTTGCGCGTGCCGAGCTCGACGGTGTCGTCGAGGTTGCGGAACTCGCGCTTGTCCCAGACCTTGACCGCCCGCTGGTGCCGGCTCTTGTCCTGCCCGATCCGCACCCCTTCGGGATTGTAGCCATAGGCTCCGAACGGCGAGGTGCCCGCCGTGCCCACCCATTTGGAGCCGCCCTGATGCCGGCCTTCTTGTTCAGCCAGCCGCTCGCGCAGCGTCTCCATCAGTTTCTCAAAGCCGCCGAGTGCCTCGATCTCGGCCTGCTCTTCGGGGGAGAGCGTCTTTTCGGCCATCTTGCGCAGCCAGTCCTCGGGCAGATCGAGTGCCTCGATCACCTGATCTGCCGACAGCGCCTCCAACCCGGCAAAGGCGCGGGCGAAGGCCTGGTCGAAACGGTCGATGTGCCGCTCGTCTTTGACCATCGCGCTGCGCGCGAGATAGTAGAACCCGTCCGCGTCATAGGTGACGAGACCGGCCTTCATCGCCTCGAGAAACGTCAGATATTCGCGCAGGCTGACCGGCACGCCGCCATCGCGCAAGTAGGACAGGAAGGGCAGGAACACCGCCCCGCCCTCAGACGAGGTTGCGTTCGATGATGACCAGCACGAACAACCCGAGCAGGCCCAGCACCAAGGCATGCACGACCGCCCACTGCAGAATGTCCGCCGTGGTTCCGCCGCGCTTGCGGGCGCGCAGCACGCCCAGAATTGCCCCGAGGAGCAGTCCGGTCAGCGGAAAGATCATAGGAGTGCCCCCTAGCTAGGTGCCCGTGGATTCAAGGCCGCGATCTCGTCGGCCCGCGCACGGACGTTGCGATCAGAGCCAAATCCGTATCGCGCCCAGCCCAGACTGTCCAGCCGAAGCGCCTCTGCCTCGCCGCCACGGCCGCTTAGTTCGAGCGCTTCGGCCTTGAACATCATCAGCGTCGCAAGAAGCGATGCGTTCTGATACTGCATCGCGACCGGGATGGCCCAATCCGTCAACTCCAGCGTCCGTTCCGCATCGCCCGCCGCCAGCGCGAAAGCCGCCAGTTGCACCGAGACATGCGCCTCGTGCAGCCGGGTCTCGGGCGAGGCGCGGAAGGCGCGCGAGGCTTCGCGGAAGGATTGCAGCGCGATGTCCGCATCGTTGCCCAGTTGCAGCCGCCCGTAGGCATAGAAGGCAAAGCCGGGCCGTGCACCTGTCCAGCCAAAGGCGCGGGCGAGGTTGATCGCCCGTTCCGCCGCCTGTCTGCGCCGCAGGCCGGAGCCGCCGGGGGAGAGCGCGGTCTCCATCGCTTCGATCCAGTCGCGCGAGGTGTCGTTGATCTGTCGGTCCGGCGCCCGCTGCCCGGTCGGGTTCAACCCCGCCAGAATGCCGGGAAGCCGGGCGGCGACCTCGCCCCGGCTCATCCCGTTGCGCAGTTGCGGCGAGTAGTAGACCTTGAGCATCAGCATGTCGAAGCCGGTCAGCACCGCGTGGATGTTGTCGTCGTTGAAGACCGAATCCGGCAGCCGGTAGAGATCGTTCAGCGGCCCGATGGCCTGCGCGAGTTCCTCGTGCAAGCAGTCGCGCACCTCTTGCGGGCTGACATCGGCGGGCACGAAGATCGCGGCCCGGTCGCGCCGGGTGAGCGTCGTCCAGTCGACTTGCGGGCTACGCCGGGCGGCGAGGAATTCACCCCAGCTCGACACCCTTGGCACGACGAAGCAGGCGGCCCGCGGCACGGCCCGTTGCAGCGCCTCGCGGGGGACGGCCTCGATCGTGATGCTCGCCTGCGGGGCGCCGGTGACGAAGATGTCGATCCCGGCCTCGTTGCGCATCCGCGACAACAGGTCGCGCAGATCGGGCGTCAGGCTCGGCGGCGCGTTTCCTGTCACCCGCACCGAGATCGGTTCCTCGAAACGGGTCATCACCGGCACCGCCCGCCCGCTTTCCATTCGAAAGGCCAGATCGAGGAAATCGCTCGCCATATCGGAATTGGACCGGGTCGGCGGCGGCGCAGGTGCCACGGTGAAGCTGCGCATCGGCGGCAGGCTTTCCGAGATCACCAAGGCGCGGCTCGGCGGCGGTTCGACCGTCGGGGCAGGGGCACAGGCCGCCAGGGTGGCGAGAGCGATGACAGACAGTGCTCTCATGCGCTGCGCCGCTGATACTTGATGAACGGGGTCAGGGTGGCGATCCGGTCATAGAGACGCCGGGCGGTGGCGTTGTCCTCTTGGGTCATCCAGTAGACCGACGGGCAACCGGCGGCATCGGCGGCGGCATAGACCGCTTCGATCAGGGATTGGGCCACACCCATGCCGCGCGCTTGCGGCGCCACGAACAGGTCTTGCAGATAGCAGACCTTTTCCACCCGCCAGCCATGGAGGTGATAGATGTAATGGGTGATCCCGACGATCTCGCCATCGACCTCGGCCACCAGGCCGTTGTAGTCGGTGACGCTCGGATCCGTCATCCTGTCAAAGCTGCTGCGGTAGACCGCGTCAGTGACCCCAGAGTTGTAGAACTCCAGATACGCAGACCACAGGGGCCGCCATGCGGCCTCGTCGTCGGGGCGTAGCGGACGGATCACCGCCTGCACGTTCGGCTTTGCCAAAATGGCACTCCTCAATCGTCCACGCCAGCGCGTACCAACGGCGCGATCAACGCGCCTCGGCAGCCGTCAGCGTCAAGTGCCCCCACCAGACGGGCCGATTAACCATGCGGTTCGTGCGGAAATCACGCGGATTTCCGGGGTTGCGGGGCTTTGCCCCCCGACCGTGGCCGGGATGCCGCAGCCCCCTTGTGGAGCATCAGGAACGGAGCGCAAGATGTTGATATTCGGGGCCGCTCGCCCGAAATGATCCCTTTCGAGACCGCCGCGACATTGGGCGGGGGGCGCGACTCAGCGCCGGGAGCGCTCCATGAACGCCAGCCGTTCGAACAGGTGCACATCCTGTTCGTTCTTGAGCAACGCCCCGTGCAACCGCGGCAGCGCGTCCTTGGCGCTGGCCTTGAGATCGTCCGAGGTCAAATCCTCGGCCAGAAGCAGCTTGAGCCAGTCGAGCACCTCGGAGGTGGACGGCTTCTTCTTGAGGCCCGGAGTCTCGCGGAGCGTGTAGAACTGTGTCAGCGCGGTCGTCAGAAGGGCGTCCTTGATGCCCGGATGATGCACTTCGACGATCTGCTTCATCACCTCGATCTCGGGAAAGCGGATATAGTGAAAGAAGCAGCGGCGCAGGAAGGCGTCGGGCAATTCCTTTTCATTGTTCGACGTGATGATGACGATGGGCCGAATGTCGGCCTTCACCGTCTCGCCGGTTTCGTAGACAAAGAACTCCATCCGGTCCAATTCCTGGAGGAGGTCGTTCGGAAACTCGATATCGGCCTTGTCGATCTCGTCGATCAGCAAAACCACCTTCTGCTTGGCGCTGAAGGCCTCCCAGAGTTTGCCCTTGCGGATGTAGTTGGCCACGTCGTTGACGCGCTCGTCGCCGAGCTGGCTGTCACGCAACCGGCTGACGGCGTCGTATTCATAGAGACCCTGCTGCGCACGGGTGGTCGATTTCACATGCCATTCGATGATCGGCAGACCCAGCGACTGCGCCACCTGTCGGGCCAGCTCGGTCTTGCCGGTGCCCGGCTCACCCTTGACCAGCAACGGACGCTCCAACGTCACGGCGGCATTTACGGCCACGGTCAGGTCTGCGGTCGCCACGTAGCTGTCGGTTCCGTCAAAGTGCATGTTTGCGCTCACTCATCTAAGGGTTGTTTCCCAATACAATACGCCGCGCAGCCTGCGCCGACAATGTCGCTTCACGATTGATAAATCACCCATAAATGGGGGGTGACACCGCGGACGGACCGGAGTATTGGAGGCCCAGCCAAAGAGGGGTGTGCCGGATGACTGGTAACCTAAAAGAGCCAGCTTTCGACAATGCAAAAGGAGCGGAGATGAAAGCCGAGTCTTTCCTGCCAGACGATTATCGTCCGGCCGAAAGTGAGCCATTTATGAATGAGCGGCAGACGGAGTATTTCCGTCGCAAACTGCTCACATGGAAGCAGGAGCTGCTGTCAGACAGCCGCGACACCGTTGCAGGGATGAAGGATCAGACGCGCAATATCCCCGATATTGCAGACCGCGCCAGCGAAGAGACCGACCGGGCGCTCGAACTGCGCACCCGCGACCGTCAGCGCAAGCTGGTGTCCAAGATCGACGCCGCGTTGCGCCGCATCGACGAGGGCGAATACGGCTATTGCGAGATCACCGGCGAGCCGATTTCGCTCAAGCGTCTCGATGCCCGTCCGATTGCAACCATGAGCCTCGAAGCTCAGGAACGTCACGAGCGCCGCGAAAAAGTCCACCGCGACGACTGAATGCGCTTGGGGCAAGCCAACACCGGCCGCCGTGTCACGGTGGTGGGCGCCGGCATTGGTGGCCTGACGACAGCATTGACCTTTGCGCAAAGCGGCGCGGAGGTCACCGTTCTGGAACAAGCCCCTGCGCTTACCGAGGTCGGCGCGGGCGTGCAGATCAGCCCGAACGGGATGGCGGTTCTGCGCGGATTGGGCCTCGGCCCAAAGGCGGAGGCGACATCCATTCAGGCCCAGAAGCTGGCCCCGACCGATGCCCTGACCGGTCGCACGCTTGCCTATCTGGACGTCTCCACCGACGACTACCACTTCTTTTACCGCCCTGATCTCATTGATCTCTTGGCACAGGGATGTGCCGATGCCGGGGTCCGCATCCGCACCGGGTTTCGGGTCACGACAGGCGAGGACGGGATCGACCTCGGGTCGGACGACGACGCACCCGATCTGATCGTCGGCGCCGATGGCCTGCATTCGAATTTCCGGCCTTTGCTCAATGGCTCCGACGCGCCGTTCTTTACCGGGCAGGTGGCGTGGCGCGCGACGATCCACAAACCCGATGCGCCGGCTATCGCCCGCGTCTGGATGGCGCCCGGCCGCCATGTGGTGACCTATCCGCTACGCGGCGACAGGCTCAACATCATTGCGGTGCGTGAACAGGCCAGTTGGACACCTGACGGCTGGCACATGCCTGACGCACCCGAGGCGATGCAGGCCGCCTTCTCGATGTGTGGTGACGAGCTGCGCGGGATATTGGCCGACGTGTCGGAAACCCGGCTTTGGGGCCTGTTTCGCCACCCGGTCGCAGAGCATTGGCACGGGCGGGCCGGAACGGGCCAGACCATCGCGATTCTGGGCGACGCGGCTCACCCGACTCTGCCGTTTCTGGCGCAGGGGGCCAATCTGGCGATCGAGGACGGCTGGGTTCTGGCGGCAAACTGCTCGCAATCCAGCGATCTGGACGGTGCCTTGACGCGCTATCAGGACAGCCGCCGCCCGCGCGTCAGCCGCGCGATCAAGGCCGCCAATGGAAACGGGGCGAATTTTCATCTGAGCGGTGCGTCGCGCGTCGCCGCACATACCGTCCTGCGCATCGTCGGCAAGGTCGCGCCGAGCCTGCTGCAATCTCGGCTGAATTGGATTTACCGGCACGATGTGACCGCCGATTAGCGGCAGGTGCGCGCCAGATCGTCGGTGACGATCCCGAGCACGGTCATCGTGGACATGTCGACCCGCAAGACGTCGCGCTCCACCTTCATGTAGCTCCAGCCATCTTCGGCAGCGGGCAGGCCGCAATAGGTGGCATTGAAGAGCATCTGAAAAGTGCCGCGGGGCAGGGTGTCGCCCACCTGATAGGGCGAGACATATCGCTGCGATTGCGGCACCACGACACAGGAGGATCCAGCGGTCTGGATGCGGCAGCCCTCGGCGGCCAGCGGCGGCGCGGCCAGAAGGCCGAGAAGGAGGGGAAACCCTAGCCTCATGCCGCGATGTCGATCCAGACCGGCACGTGGTCCGACGGTTTCGTGCCGCCCCGAACAGCGCTCTCGATCCAGCAATCCTGCATCAGATCGGCGGCCTGCGGCGTCAGCAGAAGGTGGTCGATCCGGATGCCATCGTTTCGGTCCCAAGCACCGGCCTGATAATCCCAAAAGCTGTAATGGCCGAGGCCTTGGGTGCGGGCACGAAAGGCTTCGGTGAAGCCCAGGTTCAGGATACGCCGGAAAGCCGCCCGGGTTTCCGGGCGATACAAGGCGTCTTCGGTCCAGGCTTCGGGGCGTTTGGCGTCTTCGGCCTGTGGGATGACATTGTAGTCGCCAGCCATGATCGCGGGCTCTTCGGCGGCCAGAAGCGCTTCGGCGCGCGTCTGCAAACGCTTCATCCAGTCGAGCTTGTAGTCATACTTCGGACCCGGCGCCGGGTTGCCGTTCGGCAAATACAGGCAACACAGGCGGATCGCCTTCTCATCCCCGACGACCGTGGCCTCGATCCAGCGGGCCTGTTCGTCGCTGTCGTCGCCGGGCAAACCGCGGCTCACGTCCTCCAAGGGGAATTTCGACAGGATCGCGACCCCGTTGAAGCCCTTCTGGCCATGCGTCTCGAGGTTGTAGCCCCGGTCCTCGAAGGGTTCGCGAGGGAAGTTCTCGTCGATCGACTTGATCTCTTGCAGCAACGCGACGTCCGGGTTGGCCTCGTCCAGCCAAGTGGTCAGGGCCTCGATCCGGGCCTTCACGCCGTTGATGTTGAATGTGGCGATTTTCATATCCGGGCCTCTTGATGGGGGTCGGCCCATCATCGGCGGTTCGCGGCCCAAGGGCCAGAGCGTTTTTGCACGAAAAAGGGGGCAGCCGAAGCTACCCCCCTAATCTTGGGATGCGAAATCACGCGGGTCTTACGACTCCAGTTCGATCTCCAGCATCGCGACGCCCATTGCCGGGGCCTTCACGCCGCCTTCATAGAGGACAGCGACCACGTCGGACACCGCAGGAACCTGCAGTTCGACGTTCACGTCGGAGTTGGCGCCTGCAAAGACGGCTTCCATGCCGAGCAGATCACCGTATTCACCGGTGGAATAATCGTAGATGGCGACCACGCCGTCAGCTTCGGCGGTCACGCCGTTGATCATGATGGTCGAGGCGGGCAGCATCTGATCTGCTTCCTGATAGAGAAAGCTGTTTTCGGCCAGAGCGGCAGTGCCAACAGTTGCTGCGAGGGCGGCGGGAATAAGTGCTTTTGTAAAGGTCATCGTGTAGTTCCTTTCTGTTATCGTCTTCATGCAGACACAACACCCGCCCCGGGCATTCGTTCCGATAAAATGCTGAAAAAATCATATGTTATCATCACACGGCTGTGAGGGCTGCGTGAGCGCCCCGCCATTTAGGAGGTCTGCGCAAACAAAAAGGGCCGCGCATTGCACGGCCCCGCAGGATGGCTTGGATGCGAGGCGCGGATTACATCGAAAACGATGTGCCGCAGCCGCAGGACGACGTGGCATTCGGGTTCTCGATGACAAAGCGCGCCCCGATCAATTCGTCTGCGAAATCGATGGTCGCAGAGGCGAGGAACGGCAGCGAAACGGAATCGATCACGACCCGTTGCCCGGCGCCTTCCAGCACCAGATCGTCGTCCTTCACCTCGTCGAGCGCGATCTCGTATTGAAAGCCGGAGCAGCCTCCGCCCTCGACCGCGACCCGCAGCGCCTTGCCTTCGGCGGCGGCACCGATCTCGGCAAGCCGGTCAAACGCGCGATCTGTCACTTTTGGGGGAAGGGTCAGCATAATGGGGCCTATCGGTTGACTCACCTCTGACATATAGGAAGGACAGGCAAGAACGACAAGCTGGCAACAAGAAGGCGAGGCACCGCCATGACAGCCCCCTATGCCTCAAATCCGGTGAGCGCCCGCGGGCGGCTCTATCCGGAAGAGGAGAGCGTATTCCGGTCGCCGTTTCAACGCGACCGTGACAGGATAATTCACGCCAGCGCATTCCGCCGGCTGAAGCACAAGACGCAGGTCTTCATCGAACACGAGGGCGATTACTTTCGCACGCGCCTGACTCATTCGATCGAGGTCGCGCAGGTGGCCCGCACCGTCGCCGCCGCCCTCGGCCTGAACGTCGAGCTGACCGAAGCCGTGGCGCTGGCCCATGATCTGGGCCATCCGCCCTTTGGCCATACCGGAGAGGATGCGCTGAATGCGCTGATGGTCCCCTACGGCGGCTTTGATCACAACGCCCAGGCCATCCGCATCGTCACGGCACTAGAGCGGCACTATGCCGAATTCGACGGGCTCAACCTGACCTGGGAGACGCTCGAAGGCATCGCCAAGCACAATGGCCCGGTCGTCGGCGACATTCCCTATGCCTTGGCCGAATATAACACACGCCACGATCTGGAATTGCACACCCACGCCAGCGCCGAGGCGCAGGTCGCGGCTCTAGCCGATGACATCGCCTATAATCACCACGATCTGCACGACGGTCTGAGGGCCGAGCTGTTTTCAACGGACGAGCTGGCCGAGCTACCGGTGCTCAAGGAGTGCTTTGCCGAGGTTGACGCCCGCTATCCCGACCTGAACTACTATCGACGCCGGCACGAGGCCCTCCGGCGGTTCTTTGGTGTGCTCGTCGAGGATGTGATCGTACTGGCACGGCGCACCCTCGCCGATCTCGATCCGCAGAGCGTCGTCGACATCCGGCACGCCGGCCGCATGGTGATCCAGTTCACGCCGTCGCTGTGGAGCGATCTCAAGCAGATCCGGTCCTTCCTGTTTCACCGCATGTATCGCGCCCCCGTCGTCGTCGAGATGCGCGAGCAGGTGACAGAGGTGATCCACGATCTATTTCCTCTGTTCATGGCCCAGCCCGCCGAACTGCCCAAGCAATGGCGCAAGGATGTGGGCGATGCGCAAGGAGAGACCGCTTTGGCACGGATTGTCGCCGATTATATCGCCGGGATGACGGATCGCTTCGCCATTCAGGAACATGCCCGTCTGTGCGGCGGACAGATTACTGCAAGGGGTGTCGGCTTTGGCAGTTGAGACAGCGACCGAGGGCCTCGGCCCGCTGATGGCGTTCGGGGTGATCGGGGCGCTGGGGGTCGGATCCCAGTTGTTGGCGTGGCGGCTGCGCATGCCCGCCATCGTCCTGATGCTGGTGGCCGGGTTGCTGGCCGGGCCGGTGTTCGGCCTGCTCGACCCGGCGCGCGATATCGGTCCGCTGATGGGGCCGATGATTTCGATTGCGGTTGCGATCATCCTGTTCGAGGGTGGTCTGACGCTCAACCTGCATCAATTGCGTGATGCCGCCACCGGCGTCCGGCGGCTGGTCTTCATCGGAGCGCCCTTGGGATGGCTCACCTCGACGCTGGTGCTGCACTATGTGGCGGGGTTGAGCTGGGAAAGCTCGGCCGTGTTTGGCGGCATCATGATCGTCACCGGGCCGACCGTCATAGCACCTTTGCTGCGCAGCGCCCGGTTGTCACGACGGCCCGCCGCCCTTCTACAGTGGGAAGCGATCATCAACGATCCGATAGGGGCCTTGGCCGCTGTGCTGGCCTTCGAGGTCGTGCTGGTCCTGCGCACGGCCACCTCCGTAGGCTCGGCGGCGGTTGATCTGGCTGTCGGGATCGCGGTCGCCGTAGCGCTTGGGGCGGCGGGGGCCTACGGTCTGGTGCAGGCCTTCCGGCGCGGCGTTGTGCCCGAATACATGAAAGTGCCGCTCCTGTTCGTTTCGGTCCTCGTCGTATTTGCCCTGTCCGACACAATGCTGCACGAAAGCGGGCTCTTGGCCGTGACCATCATGGGCATCGGCATCGCGAACTCCGATCTGCCCTCCTACGAAGAACTGCGCCGGTTCAAGGAACAGGCCACGGTTCTTCTGGTGTCCGGGGTATTCATCCTTCTTGCCGCCGGGCTGGATCCGTCGACGATCACCTCGCTGGGCTGGAATGCCGTGATCTTCGTCGCGGCGGTCATTCTGGTGGCGCGGCCTGTGACGGTGCTGATCTCGCTCATCGCGAGCGGCTTGTCGTGGCGCGAACGGGCCTTGGTGGCGCTCACAGGCCCACGCGGCGTGGTGCTGGTGGCCGTGGCCGGGCTCTTTGGCGAACGGCTTGTGGCCCTTGGGGTAGAGGACGCGACGCGGATCGGGCCGCTGGCCTTCGCGCTCGTCGCGGTGACGGTCGTCCTGCACGGCTTTACACTGGCGCCGATGGCCAAGGCGCTTGGTCTGACGGGCGGCGACAGGCCCGGCGTGCTGATCCTTGGCGGCTCGAACTGGACGATCGCGCTGGCGCAGGCGTTGGAAAAGGCGGAGGTTCCGGTGCTGATGTCGGACCCGAACTATTTCCACCTCGTTCCGGCCCGCTCGGCGGGGATCAAGACGTTCTCAGGCGACATTCTCTCCGAGGCGGCGGAGAACCGGGTCGAGCTGGTCAGCTTTGAAAGCGTGATCGCCGCGACGGACAACGACGCCTACAATACGCTCGTCGCCACCGATCTGGCCCCGGAATTCGGGCGCGACCATGTCTATCAGGTTACCCGCGAAAAGAGCGACAATGCCCGGCACAGCCTGCCTGCCACTCTCGGAGGGCGGAAATTCGGCAACGGTCTCACCCATGACGGGTGGGAGCAGAAGCTGAACGAGGGATGGCGTTTTCGGGTGACGCGCCTGACGGCCGAATTCACGCTCGAGGACTGGATGGCGAAATGGCCCGACGCATACCTCTTGGGCCAGGTGGGTCCGCGCGGCACGCTGCGCCTGCTCGCCCCGGACGAAGAGATCAAGACCGCGCCGGATGCCCGACTGATCAGTCTCGTGCCTCCGGAAGAGGGGGAGCCGAGCGGTCCCGACGCAGCCGAAATGCCACAAGACCCAGTAGCGCCAGAAAAGCCAGCATAAGCCCCACGCCGGTGCGCAGGGCTTCGGCCCGGCGCACCACGGCCGCGATCTCGGCAAAGCTGGTGGCGGGCCGCACGTCGCCGAATTGCGCCAGGCCGGGGGCCAGATAGGCCAACCCCGCCGCGATCAGCAACGCATGCAGCCACAGCACGGCGGCAGGCAGGCGGGGTCGCATCCGGTGGGCGAGGGCGGCAAAGAGCGGCAGCAGGACAAACCCCGCTCGGATGTCTTGGCGCGGACTGTCGCCCGCGATGACAAGGCCGACACCGGTGATCACGCAGGCCGCCCCCGTCAGGATATAGGGGGCCGCCGGGTGGTCATGCTCGGCCATCCGCATCGCGGCTTGCGCGAGCAACACCAGCGCAGGCAGGGCAAGGACCACCGCGCCATTGGTGCCGGGTCCGATCACCAGCAGGACAAGGCTCGCCAGCACGGCCAAAGCCACGGCCCGCGGCCCCCATACCCCGCCTGCGATCAGATGCGACGCGCCGACCATGGACACGCCCGCGAAAAGACCCAAACGCAAGTTGGGCTGCACCGCCCTGACGGCATCGAACAGCGGGCCGATGGCGCTTTGCAACCGGACGACGATGCGCGGGTCGAATTGCACCACTGCCAGCGCCAGCAGAGGCAGGATGGCCAGCAGCGCCAGCGCGCCCCATCCCCGGCCGCCCGGCCCGGCATAGCACAGATAGGCGGCGGCACTGAGCGCCATTGCGCTGAGTGTCTGGGTGCCTGCCCAGTCCAGAACCGTGCTCGCCGCGGGCCCCGCCACGCCGGGCATCTCGGCCAAGAGGATCGGCAGCGCCGCCTCTGCGGCCACCGTCGCCAGCCAGCCGAGGCCAAAGGCGATCATCATGCCAAAGCTGAGCGCCCTCATGGCCGTGCGGGCCTCGTTGCCGGCAAGCGGATCAAATGAACCGATGCGACGAAGAGTGCGACTTGGGCAACCGGCCACGAGAGCGCGGCGAGCGCCCCGAAAAGGGCAGGCCCGGGAGCCATTGCCCCGCTTCTGACCATGCCGAGCATCTGCGAGAAGCCGCCCGAGAGTCCGCGCTGCCATGCGATTTCGGGCAGGATCATGCCAAGGGCGATCAGCGCAGCACAGGTGATCGTGACGGCCGAAGCCCGCGGTGTCTCCAATGCCATGTGGACGATCGCGATGATGATCATCAGGGCCAGCGGGGCCGAGTCGAGGCCGACCCCGACCTCGATCGAGGCAAAGATCTGCGCCACCATGCCCCATCGGGCCGACGGGCTGATCACCTGCATGGCCTCAGCCAATCGAGGCAATAGCGAGAGGACGTCCGGCAAGAGCCACACCGCGATCAGGGCGACGAGCCAGGGCTGCGCGCCCTTTGCCAAATGGCCGGGGCGGGCAAAGCGCACCCAGAGCCACAGGACGGCATAGACGACGACAAGGGCCTTGCCTTCGGGCGGGTTGAGCTGGGTCGCGTTGGCCAAGGTCATCGCCATCACGATCAGGCAGGCGATCCCGGCCAAAACGGCCGCTAATTGACTTTCCGCCCGCGCCGCCAGCACCGCGATCAGGGTCAGAACCGCAATCCAGACCGACAGGATGTACGGAAGGGATAGCAAAACGCTGGCCCAGTCGTTGCGGGTCGCCACGGAATACCAGATGTCGCCTGCGATATCCGCGAGGAGTGGCATGGCAAAGATCAGGCTCAGCAGAATACTGAGCGCGATCAGCACACTCGCCGCGACAGCCAGCCAGTGCAGCCACCGCGGCACGGCCCCGATCGCCCAGAGGCCCACCACTGGCAACGCGAGCAGCGCCAACGCGTGCGCCACGGACGAGATGGCCGACAGGATGCCGACCGCCACGTAGCCCCAACTGTCGAATGCGCCGGTCTCGGCAGTTGGATAAATGGCCCGAGCGGGCAGGGACGAGATGACCAATTGGCCAAAAATCGCTATGACAATGGCGATCCGCGCCGTCTCCACAGCCCAATTCAGGTCGCGCCGGTGTGGCGCGCCGTCGTCTGTCATTGCCATTCCTGCCCCTCGTGCATTGACCTTGGTTGCCAAAATGGTAGGGCAAGACAAACCTAAGAGGAAGAACCCCGTGAACCTGTTCACTGATATCCGCACGCTTGTCTTGTCCTGTCTCGATACGATGGTCGCCGACGGGCGCCTGCCCGAAGGTCTCGATACCAGCAACGTGTCCGTGGAGCCGCCGCGTGACGCGGGGCATGGGGATATGGCCACGAACGCGGCGATGGTGCTGGCCAAGCCTGCCGGGCTCAAGCCGCGCGACATCGCAGACGGGCTGGCCGGGCTCCTGGCCGACGATCCCCGGATCAGCGAAGCCACCGTGGCCGGCCCCGGTTTCCTGAACATGCGGCTGGATGCGGGCCAGTGGCAGGGCGTCGTCAAGACGGCCTTGTCCGATGAGCGCTTTGGGCAATCGAGCCTCGGACAGGGGCGCAAGGTCAATGTCGAGTATGTCTCGGCCAACCCGACGGGCCCGCTGCATGTGGGGCATACGCGCGGGGCAGTCTTCGGCGACGCTCTGGCGAGCCTCTTGGCCTATGCCGGATGGGACGTGACGCGGGAATACTACATCAACGACGGCGGTGCACAGGTCGACGTGCTCGCCCGGTCTGCCTATTTGCGGTATCAAGAAGCGCACGATCTGAGCGTCGACTGGCCAGACGGCACCTATCCCGGCGACTACCTGATCGAGGTGGGCGAGGCGCTCAAGGAAAAGTATGGCGACAGCCTGCTCGACAAGGGCGAGCAGTTCTGGCTTGCCGAGATCCGCGAGTTCGCCACCGAGGCGATGATGGACATGATCCGGGCCGACTTGAAACTGCTCGGCGTCGAAATGGACGTGTTCTCCTCGGAAAAGGCGCTCTACGGCACCGGCCGGATCGAAGGCGCGATCGAGACGCTCAAGCAGAAGGGGCTGATCTACCGTGGCACGCTGGAGCCGCCGAAGGGCAAGCTGCCCGAGGATTGGGAACCGCGCGAGCAGGTGCTCTTCAAGTCCACCGAATACGGCGACGATGTCGACCGGCCCGTCGCCAAATCCGACGGCAGCTGGACCTACTTCGCTCCGGACATCGCCTACCATTATGACAAGGTTACCAGAGGCTTCGACGCCCTTATTGATGTGTTCGGCGCCGATCACGGCGGTTATGTCAAACGGATGAAAGCGGCGGTTTCGGCGCTCTCCGACGAAAAGGTGCCGCTCGATATCAAGCTGACGCAGCTGGTCAAACTCTACAAGAACGGCGAGCCGTTCAAGATGAGCAAACGGGCGGGCACCTTTGTCACCCTGCGCGACGTGGTCGAGCAGGTCGGCCCAGACGTGACCCGGTTCCACATGCTGACCCGCAAGAACGACGCCCCGCTCGATTTCGATTTCGACAAGGTGACTGAACAGTCCAAGGACAACCCGGTTTTCTATGTGCAATACGCTCATGCGCGGGTGAATTCTGTACTGCGCAAGGCCACCGAAGCCGGCGTCGACGTGGCCGACGCGACGCTTGCCGGGGCCGACCTGTCCGGGCTGACCCACGAGGCCGAGCTGAAACTCGCCAAGTCCATCGCCGAATGGCCACGGCTGGTGGAAATCGCCGCCCGGACCAACGAGCCACATAGGATCGCTTTCTATCTCTATGATTTGGCGTCGGATTTGCACAGCTTGTGGAATCGGGGCAACGACGATGTCAGTCTGCGCTTCCTGCAAGAGGGTGACACGGCTGCCACACAGGCGAAAATCGCGCTTATCCGGGCCGCTGCGATTGTTATTTCGCACGGTTTGGGTATCCTTGGCGTGACCCCGGCAGACGAGATGCGCTGAAGCGCACGCCACGCTGCCGGACATGAGGCTAGGCAATAGAACCGGCGCCCGCTAAGGGCCAACCGGGCAGTGAGGCAAAATGGCAGAAGCGACGAACGGTTTCGCACCGGACGCAGCCGACCCGCGCGGCGCATCCGGCGTTGGTGCAAAAGCAAGTTTGGCAGTTCAGCTGATGGGCGCGGCGATGTCGCTGGCGCTTTTGGCGGGCGGTGGCATATGGGGCTATAAACTGATCGTGCGGGATGCGACGGGCGTGCCTGTCGTCCGCGCCATGTCCGGCCCGATGCGCGAGGCGCCAAGCGATCCCGGCGGGGTCGTGGCCCTGCACACCGGGCTTTCGGTCAACACCGTCGCCGCAGAGGGCGAGGCCGCCCCACCCGAAGACGTTCTCGTGCTGGCCCCTCCGACACCGGATCTGACGGACGAAGACCTGATGGTCATGCCCACGGCCGAAGCCGACGAATTCCACCCCGAAGTACCCGTGCCCGTTGCGGCCAGCCCGGTCGAGACCGCCGAGGCCGCGCCGCTGTCCGTGGCGCCGTCGGATCAACCGATGAGCGCCGAAGACATCCTCGCGCTCGCCGATTCCATCTCTGCCGGTGCCACGCCGCTTTCGGAACTCTCCGAGGCTCCGATCGTGGCGACCAGCCCGGACGCAGAATTGGCCGAAGCCGCGCCGATCGACTCCACGGATGTCGTCGTGCCCGACACGACCAGCGAGATGGCGGTCTCCAGCGACGCCATCGACGGCGATGCGCCGTCCGAAGATGCGGCCGCCCTCGCCATCGCTCAAGCGGTGGCCGAAGCCGCCGGCGCATCGGAACTGGAAACCGACGGTCCCGTCGAGCTTGCCGCTGTCGACGGCGACGGGCGGCTCTTGCGCTCGCTCCGGCCGTCCAACCGGCCAGAGGGCCTGACCGCCGCCGCAGCAGAGGCGCCCGCCGAGGCAGAGCCAGCCGCGGTGCAGGGCTTTGCGGTCAGCACCGCCGAGGTGCCGCTTGGCACGACGCTGGTGCAGCTTGGGGCGTTCGACAGCCCCGAACTGGCCGGGGCCGAATGGCAACGGCTGAGCGCCCGGTTCGAGGCGTTCATGACGGGCAAGGAGAACCTGATCCAAGAGGCGACAAGCGGCGGGCGGGCGTTCTTCCGGCTGCGAGCCACCGGCTTCGTCGATATCGCGGACGCCCGGCGGTTCTGCTCGGCGCTCGTCTCCGAAGGGGCGGCCTGTATCCCCGTGGTGATCCAGTAATGAACGTGCCCTCCGCCGCCATTTTGGGTGTCTCCGGCACCGTGCTGACACCGGACGAGCGGGCCTTTCTGAGCGACGCGAACCCTTGGGGGTTCATCCTCTTTGCACGCAACGTACACAGCCCGGGCCAGTTGCGGGTGCTGACCGCCGATCTGCGGGCGACGGTGGGGCGGAATGCGCCGATCCTGATCGACCAGGAGGGCGGTCGGGTGCAGCGTCTGCGCAGCCCCTTGTGGCGCGAATACCTGCCCGCCCTCGATCAGATGGCGCGGGCGCGCAAGCCGATCCGCGCACAATGGGTGCGCAACCGTTTGATCGCGCAAGAGCTTTTCGATGCCGGGATCGACGTCAACTGCGCGCCACTGGCCGATCTGGTCGAGGACCAGAGCCACCCGGTCCTGCGCAACCGGCTCTATGGCAGCGACATCGAAAGCGTCGTCGCGGCCGCCAAGGCCTGCGCCGAGGCGTTTCTCGAAGGCGGCGTTCTGCCCGTGCTCAAGCACATTCCGGGTTACGGTCGGGCGCAGGTCGACGGGCATCTGGCTTTGCCGCGCGTATCTGCCAGCGCCGAGGCGCTCGCAGCCCGCGATTTCGCCCCGTTCCACGCGCTGCGCCACATCAAGATGGGGATGACGGCCCATATCGTGATGGAGGCCATAGACCCGGACCTGCCCGCGACCGTCTCGCCCAAGGTGATGCAGGTGATCCGCGATCAGATCGGCTTTGACGGTCTGATGATGACCGACGACATCTCGATGGAGGCGCTGTCGGGCAGCGTCGCCGAACGGTGCGCCGCCTCGATCGCGGCCGGCTGCGATCTGGTGCTGCATTCCAACGGCAAGCTGGCGGAAATGGAGGCGGTGGTCGAAGCGTCGGGCAGCATGACCCCAGCCGCCGTCGCACGCGGCGAAATCGCATTGGCAGAGCGGCAAACGCCCGTGCCCGTTGACATTGCAGCCCTTGAGGCCGAACTTGAGACGCTGCTGGCGGCGGAGTGAGCATGACCGAAACAGGCGACTTTGACGAAGGACCGATCAGCGTCGCCGAACGGATGGCCGCCGAGGCGCTGATCGTCGATGTCGACGGCTATGAGGGCCCGCTTGATCTGCTGCTGACGATGAGCCGGACGCAAAAGGTGGATCTGCGGCAAATCTCGATCCTGTCGCTCGCCCGGCAATACCTTGCCTTTATCGCCCAGGCCCGCGAGCTTCGGATCGAACTCGCCGCCGATTATCTGGTCATGGCGGCTTGGCTGGCCTTCCTGAAATCGCGGCTCCTGCTGCCGCCCGATCCCGAAGCCGAGGGGCCGTCCGGCGAAGAACTGGCCGCGCACCTGGCCTTTCAGCTCGAACGGCTGGCCGCAATGCGGGAGGCCGCAGCCAAGCTGATGGCGCGGGATCAGAAGGGGCGGGATTTCTTTGCCCGCGGGATTACCGAGGACGTCGCCCGCGTCCGGCAGGTGAAATACACCGCCTCATTGCTCGATCTGATGCAGGCCTATGCCCGGATCCGGACAAAGGACGAATTCCGGCCCTTCGTGATGGACAGGGTCGCCGTGATGACGCTCGAACAGGCGCTGGAGCGGATGCGGCACCTCATCGGCTTTGCCGGCGACTGGACCGACATTTCCTCCTATCTCCCCGAAGAGTGGCAGGTCGACCCGGCCAAGCGGCGCTCTGCCACCGCGGCCAATTTCGCGGCCTCGCTGGAATTGGCCAAGGAGGGTCGGATCGAAATCCGGCAGGGGGACACCTTCGCTCCGATCCAGATCCGCAAGAGGACACGCGATGTCTGACGATCACAAGACCGATCCGCCCGAACAGCAAGAGGCCAGCCTCTTCGAGGCGCCGCCCATGGCCGAGCAGGAACGGATGGTCGAGGCGATCCTCTTTGCCACCGCCGGGCCGGTCAGCATCTCAGAGATGATGGGGCGGATGCCGCATGGCTGCGAACCGGCGCAGGCCCTCACCAACCTTCGCAAACGCTATGAGGGGCGGGGGGTTCAGGTCGTCCGTGTGGGCGACGCATGGGCCATCCGCACCGCGCCCGACCTCGGCTTCCTGATGCAAAAGGAAACCATCGAGACGCGCAAGCTGTCGCGGGCCGCGATCGAAACCCTTGCGATCGTCGCCTATCACCAGCCCGTCACCCGGGCCGAGATCGAGGAAATCCGGGGCGTCAGCGTCTCGCGCGGGACCGTCGATCAACTGATCGAGATGGAGTGGATCAGGCTCGGTCGACGCAGGATGACGCCCGGCCGGCCGGTGACCTTTGTGGTGACCGAGACTTTCCTCGATCACTTCGGGCTGGAATCGGCGCGGGATCTGCCCGGTGTCAAAGAACTGCGCTCTGCCGGATTGCTAGACAATCGGCCGCCACCGGGGGCCAGCAGCGACGACGAGAAAGACGATAGCCAGCCGCCCCTGTTCGAGGACGACTAGAATGGTGCGCGCTCTGGTCTGGATCACCATCGCGCTCTGTCGCCGGTTGCTGGGACTGATGATCGCGGTCGTCGTCTATTCCATTCTGGGGCGTGGTCCCGCCGGGCGACGCGCGATGCTCGGCATTCGCATTCTCCGGCGGATCACACGTTTCTGAAGAGAGAGCGAAAGACTTCTAAAATTTAACTCAAGGCATTGAGTGTAAAGATAACATTTACCGCTCTCCTGCTTATTCCAGTAGAGGAACGTTAGCTAGGAAACGTGGTGTCTTTGATCTCAGCAAAAGCCAGAACCGGTCGCAATCGCTATGTTTTGCTGGTCCAATACTGGCGCAAACCCCTCGCCGTCACCGGGATGATTTTTGCGACATGGGGTATGATGCTCAGGGTGGCGGATGTGATCCGGGGCGATGAGGTGCGGTCGAATTCACCACAAATGCATCCACTCATCTACCTGGCGCTCATCTGGATGAGCATCGGCCTGTTCCGGTTTCGGCGGTCGATGCCGATTGCGCGACTGCGCATCGCTGTGTCGACGATGTTCCTTTGTATTGCGCTCTTCCACTTGTTGCGCGGCGTCCTTCTGCCTTCGTCGGGTGTGACCGCGTTTTCCCGCTTCGGCAGCTTCGAGGCGGACACCGCGTTGATCCTCGTGATGCTCTATGGCTGTAATCTGACCTGGGCCTACCATTCGCGGTCCTCGCAGCTGTTTCTGATTGCCGGTGTGACCCTCGTGTTGAATGCGGTCGTCGGGCAGACTTATTCCCTGTCGTTCTTTGGCGGGCAGATGAGCCCGTTGACGGCATTGGCGCTTCTGGCCAACACCTTGGCAATCGTGACGATCAACGCCAATCGGCCACAGGTCCGGGTGGTGTTTTTGGCCGATGAAATCGGGCTGCGCACACGGCTCATGTTGGTGGCCGGGGTGATCGTTCCGTGGTTCGCGGGCGGCCTGCTGGTGCGCACCATTCCGATGTCGGAGCAACATGCCCAGATGGCGAGTGTCGGGATCGCGATCGTCATCTGGTGTATCGCGGCGATGACGATCTACTCCGGCTACCTGAACAACAAATCTGACGGGGTGCGCCGGGTGGCCGAACGGCGGCTTCGGGTTCTCGCCACTCAGGATGCGTTGACCGGGGTGTTGAACCGGGCTGGTCTGATGATCGAAATGAACAGGAATTGGGAGCGGTTCCAAGCCGGCAAGGGGACCAGTGGGGTCATTCTTCTCGATCTGGATAACTTCAAGAAGATCAACGACACCTATGGCCACGACGAGGGAGATCGGATCCTATCCGCCATCGGAGACGCCATCCGGCCGGTGCTGCGCCGCCGGGACCGCGTCGGCCGTTGGGGTGGCGAGGAGTTCGTGATCCTCCTGTCGGATATCGAGATGGTCGATCTCTTTACCGTGGCCGAACGGATACGCAAGCGGGTGCAGGGATTGGCAGAGGCGCTGACGGACCAGGATGCCGGCGCTGACACCAGCGAACAGCCGACCTACCAAACCAGCGCGTCGTTCGGGATCAGCCGGTTCCAACCCGGCGACAAGAGCGTCTATGACGCTCTGAAACGGGCCGATGTCGCGCTGTATCAAGCGAAGTCGGCCGGCCGAAACCGCGTTGTCCTGCATCAGGACCTCGCTGCCTAGATGGCGCTCACGCCGGCGAGGGCGTTACCGGGCGGAAATGCTTCGACAGTTTCAGCCCTTGGCCCTGATAGTTGGACGCGATCTCGCGACCATAGAGCGCCTCTGGCACCGCGGCCATGCGCTCGTAAACCAGCCGGCCGACGATCTGCCCATGCTCCAGCACAAAGGGCGCCTCATGGCACCGCACCTCAAGCACGCCGCGGGACCCGCTGCCACCCGCTTCGGCATAGCCAAAGCCGGGATCGAAGAACCCGGCGTAGTGCACCCGAAACTCACCGACCATCGCGAGGTATGGCGCCATCTCGGCGGCGGCCGTGGGCGGGATCGAGATCGCTTCGCGGCTGACAAGAATGTAGAACGCGCCGGGGTCGAGGATGATCCAGCCCTGCTTGGAATGGACCTCCTCCCAATACTCGGCCGGGTCATAATGGCCCAACTGCGCCAAGTCGATCACGCCTGTGTGCGGCTTGGCACGGTATCCCACCAGCGTGCCTTGGCTGGGGCGCAGGTCCACGGAAAACCCAAGCCCGTCCGAAATCACAGGTGTCCCGGACACAATCGGCGTTTCCTTATGCAATGCCCGCAGGTCCTCGTCCGACATCCACGTCCGGCCGTTGCGAAAGATGATCTGATTGAGCATCTGGCCGGGCTGCGCCACCACCGAAAACGAGCGCGGGCAAATCTCGACGTAGAGCGGTCCGTCATAGCCCGCAGGCACCCGGTCGAATTCGATCCCGTGGTCGGTGATCACGCGGGTCAGCAGATCGAGCCTACCGATCGAGCTCTTGGCACTCGCCGCCGCGGTCATGCCGTGGGGCAGGGTGACCGCCTCCATCAAAGGCACCACGTAGACGCAGCCCTTTTCAAGCACCGCGCCACCGGTCAAATCGATCTTGTGCATCTGGAAATCAGCGAGGCGCTCGGCGACGGTGCGGCTCTTGCCCGCCAGAAACGAGGCACGGACGCGGTATGCGGTGGCACCGAGGCGCAGGTCGAGCGAGGCGGGCTGGATCTGGCCGGGTTCGATTCTGGCATCGGCGCGAATCGATCCGTCCGCAATCATCGCCCGGATTTGGTGATCCGCCAGAACGCCGGTCTGAGCCGTGGAGTCTGTCATCCGTGTCCCAATCCCTGTCTTCGCCAAACAAAACGCCCGCCGCGGTCGGAACCGGGCGGGCGGTGTTTTGGTCGGGCTAGCAGGACTCGAACCTGCGACCTTCCGTCCCCCAGACGGACGCGCTACCAGGCTGCGCTATAGCCCGAACTGTGCGCCTTCTGACTGAATTCTCCGCGAAGGGCAAGCCGGAAAAACCCGTTAACCGCGCCGGTCGGCAATCCGGTCGGCCACGACCTTCAGCCGGGCCACCAATGGCGTGATCCGAGACGCGTTGGCGCGAATCGCGGCCCTGTCGGCGGCCATCAGCGCCGTCAGGGGGCCGGGGTGCCCACGGTCGACCGACTCGTCCGGCATGTCGGGAATCGGCGGGCGTGGCGGCTTTGCAAACGAGAGGATCTCGGCCTCGGGCGCCGGCTCCGGCGGCTCGGATGCTTCGGCCCGGGCCCGCACGAAAGGCAGGGATACCTCGCGGCGCGGCGGCGGCATGGCGGGAGCGTCGGCCTCGGAAGCACCGTCCTCTGTTGCCGGCTCCTCCGGCTCGGGCTCGGGCTCGGCGGTGGCCTCGGACGTGGCTTCGAACATGTCGGGTGTGGCAGGGGCCGGGTCGGCAGGCCAAGGATCGTCGGGATCCCATGCGGCCGGCTCCACGTGCTTTGGTGCGTCGGTATCGGTGGCCCCGTTTGTCGGCACCTCGGCTTCGGCGGTGCTCTCAATTGTCCGGTCGTCATCGGCCGCCGTGGCTTCCGAGGGCGAAATGCCGATCTCGATCACGTGCTTTATACCGCGTTCGCGCAGGAGCTTTTGCACACCCTTGATCGTCATGCCCTGTTCATGGAGCAACGTCTTGATACCGCTCAACAAAGCCATATCGTCAGGGCGGTAATACCGCCGCCCTCCAGCCCGTTTTACGGGCTTGATCTGGTTGAACTTGCTTTCCCAGAAGCGCAGCACATGGGCAGGCGTGTCCAACCAGTCCGACACTTCACTGATCGTGCGAAACGCGTCGCGGGATTTGGCCATACCGTCCGTCAGCCCTTGTTGCCAGCAGCGACCCGGTCTTTCATCAGATGCGATGAGCGGAACGTCAGCACCCGGCGCGGGTGGATCGGCACCTCTTCGCCGGTCTTCGGATTTCGGCCCACGCGCGCCGCTTTCTCGCGCACCGAAAAGGTGCCAAAGGATGAGATTTTGACGGTCTCGCCGCGCACCAGCGCATCTGAGATATGGCGAAGAACGGATTCCACCAAATCTGCGCTATCATTGCGTGACAGCCCGACTTCTTTATGGACGGCCTCTGCAAGGTCCATCCGCGTCAAGGTCTTGTCGGCCATTCTAGTCCCCCTGTTTGATGGAGATTAGGCGCACCAGCAATTTAGAGTCAATATCAAGGGCTTGCCGAGGGCACTTCACGGTGTCCAAACCGTTACCAGCGCAGGACCACCGAGCCCCAGGCAAGGCCGCCGCCGATGGCCTCGGTCACGACGAGATCGCCGCGCTTGATCTGTCCCCGGGCAACGCCCACCGACAGGGCCAGAGGGATCGACGCGGCAGAGGTGTTGCCGTGATCCTGCACGGTCACCACGACGCGGTCCATCGGCACGCCCAGCTTCTTGGCTGTGGATTGGATGATCCGGATGTTGGCCTGATGCGGCACGACCCAGTCCACGTCATCGGCGCCGAGCCCGACCTTGTCGAGCGCGGTGTGGGCGGTCTGGGCCAGTTTCTCGACCGCATGGCGGAAGACTTCCTTGCCGACCATGCGCAGAACGCCGGTGGTGCCCGTCGAGATGCCGCCATCGACGTAGAGAAGATCGCGGTAGCTCCCGTCGGAATTCAGGTCCGTGGCCAGAATGCCGCGGTCGCTGGACTCTCCCGTGCCGGTCTCGGCCTCCAGAACCAGCGCCCCGGCGCCATCGCCGAACAAGACGCAGGTCGAACGGTCGGTATAGTCGAGGATACGGCTGAAGGTCTCGGCCCCGATGACAAGCACGCGCTTGGCCTGTCCGGCCATGATCAGGGCGTTCGCATTGGCCAGAGCATAGACGAATCCCGCACAGACCGCCTGCACGTCAAAGGCAAAGCCATGGCGCATCCCGATTGCGGCCTGCACCATCGTGGCGGCGGACGGAAAGGTGAAATCCGATGTCGAAGTGGCGAGAATCACCGCGTCGATATCCGCGCCGGTCAGCCCGGCATCGGCCAGCGCGGCATTTGCGGCGCGGGTTGCCAGGTCCGAGGTGTTCTGACCTTCGGCGGCGAAATGCCGACGCTCGATGCCGGAGCGCGAGCGAATCCATTCGTCGGATGTATCCAGGCTGGCTTCGAATTCGGAATTCGGAACGATCCGCTCAGGCAAGTAATGCCCGACGCCCTTGACGACTGCGCGTGTTACCATGGTGTTGCTAGTCCCCCGAACCAACGCTCGGTTCGGCGTGGTCTGTGTCTTCTGTGCCTATATCTTGGGCAAGCAGGGCGGCAGATGCAACCCGCGCCGCCAGTTTGTCGGCAAAAGACGCCTTGGCCAGATCGTAGGACAACGACAGCGCGGCGGCGACGCCCATTTCGTCGGCCGAGCCATGGCTTTTGACGACAGTCCCGTTGAGGCCGAGAAACACACCGCCGTTCACCCTGCGCGGATCGATGCGTTTGCGCAGTCGGTTCAGCGATCCGCGGGCGAGCAGGCCGGCGATCATGCTGAGGGGCGTCTTGGTCAGGGCCTCGCGCAGCAGCGTCGAGATCAGGTTGGAGGTGCCTTCACCGGTCTTGAGGGCGACGTTGCCGGTAAATCCGTCGGTGACGATGACATCGACGCGCTTGGAGGGCAGGTCGCCGCCCTCGACAAAGCCCACGTAGTCATACTCGCCCTTGTCGGCGGCAGAGGCGATCATGTCGTGCGCCACCTTGAGCTCGGCGCGGCCCTTGTGTTCCTCGACCCCGACGTTGAGCAACCCCACGCGCGGGCGCTCGATGCCCAGACCGTTTCGGGCATAGGAGGCACCCATCAGGGCATAGGTCAGCAGGTCGTCCTGATCGGCCCGAATATCTGCGCCCGCGTCGAGCATGACGTTGAAGCCTGCCGGATTGAGCGAGGGCCACAGGCAGGCGATGGCCGGGCGGCTCACACCGTCGACCTTGCGCAGTCGCAGCATGCTGATCGCCATCAGGGCGCCGGTGTTGCCACAGCTGACACAGACAGAGGCCTCGCCGTCGCGGACAGCGTCGACCGCAGACCACATCGAGGTCTTCTTGCCATGGCGCATCACGTGACTGGGCTTGTCCGACATCGCCACGACGTCGGGGGCGTCACAAACGGTGACACGACCGCTCAGGCCACGCTTGGACACAAGACCGTCGAGTTCGGACTTGGCGCCATGCAGCAGGATGCGGGCATCGGTTTTCTCGGACAGGAATCGGTCAAGGCCCGCAACCACCGTTGCAGGCCCCTTGTCGCCACCCATCGCGTCCACCGATAGCACAACGCGACCATCGGCACGCTGTGAAGTCTTGTTGATCGGATTGGCGATGCTCATGCTGGCACCGTCAGCCGCCCTTAGGCCGCGTCGTCGTCGAGGTCGATTTCAGCGGTCTGAGCAACCACTTCCTGATCGGCATAGTGGCCGCAGGACGGGCAGATGTGGTGCGGGCGCTTCAACTCGCCGCAGGAAGGACATTCGTTGGGGTTAGCCGCAACGAGGGAGTCATGAGAGCGACGGTTGTTCCGGCGCGACTTGGAGATTTTATTCTGTGGGACAGCCATGTCACAACCTCAGATCAATTCGTGGGCACGCTTGGCCCGGTTAAACGGTGCATGTTGATGCGGATTCGTGCAGGCTTTACAGAGCAAAGCAGACTGTGTCGAGACGCGATCAGCAAGAGCGGGCATACATACTGCGCATCGGCCAAAGCGCAACCCCCTTTAGGAGGGTTTCGGCCGACATTTGCGCCTTATTCCGGGCCATCGCCCTCATCGGACATCTTGGCGCGCAGCGCGGCGAGCCCGGCAAAGGGCTTCATCTCGCTTTGCGTGAGCGGCGTCTTGCCCGGTTCGGTCACCACGAGCTCACCGATTTCCGCATCAGACTTGCGCGGATAGGCGGGCAGGGCCAGCGCCACGGCCTCGATCATGACGGCGGCAAGATCCAAGGTCGCGGGCAGGCCCTCTTCGGTGTCGTCCTCGGGCATCTCGATTTCCCCGGCTTCGGGCGGGGGCAGGTCGGCGCGGTAGACCCGCAGCACCTTTTCATCAATCCTCGTGGTGACGGGATCGAGGGTGACCACGCATTCCTGCACGGCCGTAGCCCCCAATGTCGCCTCCAGCCGCCAATCCGAGCGGTCCAGCGGGATCAGCGTCCCCTTCATCGTTAGTTTGCGCACGCCGACGATCCCCAGGACATCGGCCACCGCCTGACGCTGCGATTCCGTGGTGGTCAGCTCGAACGTATAGTCGCGGCTGTGTGGCAGATCGGACATGCGCACGATATGCTGCGGCAGGGCGGCATTGGGCTGGGTCGACGGGTCTGCGGACATCGACGTATCCTTTCTTGAACAGAAGCGGCTGCGTGTTATAAGCCACGTAAAAGCACAAAGGCCCCAACACAAGGGGTCCGGGAAGGGCGGAAGGTAACGTAATGAACAGGCGGCACATCCTCGCACAGTACGGTTTGCACCGCTTGGCTCTGGTTCTGGCGCTGTGCGTCTCGGCAGCCTGCACGCCGATCTACCGCAACCACGGCTACATCCCGCTCGAAGCGGACCTCGCCTTGCTGACCGTCGGGGTCGATACCCGTGAAAGCGTCATACAGGCGGTCGGTTCTCCGACGGCGGGCGGAGTGCTGAGCGAAAGCGGCTACTACTACGTGGCCAGCCGGTTCCGGCACTACGGCTTTCTCGAACCCGCCGAAATCGAGCGCGAGGTTCTGGCGATCAGCTTCAACGCCGCCGGAACGGTCAGCAATATCGAACGGTTCGGGCTGGAGCAGGGCCGGGTGGTGACACTCTCTCGCCGGGTGACCGACGACAACATTCAGGACGTGACGTTCCTCGAACAGCTTCTGGGCAATCTCGGCAACATCGACGCCTCGACCCTGTTCGGCAGCGACGGCTGAGGCCGTGGGGCAGGTTCAGGCCCGCCCCACATGCCCGTTCACAATGAGCTATCGTTTTCCGGCTCGAACGTGAGGGCCACACCATTGATGCAATAGCGCAGGCCGGTCGGCGCCGGACCATCGGGAAAGACGTGGCCCAAGTGCGCTTCACAACGATTGCAATGCACCTCGGTCCGGCGCATGAAAAAGCTGCGATCCTCGCGCTCCGCGACCATGTCGCCGTCGATCGGGGCGTAGAACGAGGGCCAGCCGGTGCCGCTCTCGAACTTGGTCGCACTCTCGAAAACCGGCGCGCCACAGCAGACGCACAGAAAGGTGCCCGGCTCCTTGGGGAAATCGTCGTGGGTGCCGGCCCGCTCGGTGCCATGCTTGCGGGTCACCTTGTAGGCCAGATCGGACAATTGCGCGCGCCACTCGGCGTCAGACTTGATGACTTTTTCCATTCGATCCCTATCCTCTGTGGGTGTTGATCCCTAGGTAGGGCAACAGACGCACTCCGCCAAGTGAGGGCACATGACCGTGACATTGCGCAAGGGCCGATATCAGGCCCGGATGGCCGACGGGCCTGCCGATATCGCCGCAGCGCAGGGCCTGCGGCATCTGTGCTTTGTGGAGCGGGCGGGTTTGGCGGTGCGGCCGGGCAGGCTCGAACACGACCGCTTCGATGCCGTCTGTCATCATCTGCTGATCGAAGATGCCCAAACGGGCGATCTGGCCGGTTGCTGCAGGCTTCTGGTTCTCGAGAGCGGGTCAGAGATCGACGCGAGCTATTCGGCACAGTCCTACGACCTCGATCGGCTGAAATGCTACCGGGGGCGCATGCTCGAACTGGGGCGGTTCTGCGTGCATCCGGCCGCCTCTAACGCCGATGTGCTGCGCGTCGCCTGGGGCGCGTTGACGAAATTCGTCGATCGGCTGGAGGTGAAGATGCTGTTCGGCTGTTCATCCTTTCCGGGTACCGACCCGGTGGACCACCGGAATGCGTTCGACCGCTTGGCCGAACGACATCTGGGGCCGGCAGAATGGCAGCCGGGGATCAAGGCCAAGCAGGTGGTGCGCTTTGGCCCGCGACCCGCGGGTCAAGCACCGGCGAAAAGAGTCGGTGTGCCAAGCCTGCCGCCGCTTCTGCGCACCTATCTCGTCATGGGGGGCTGGGTCAGCGATCACGCGGTCGTCGATCCCGAGATGAACACGCTGCACGTCTTTACCGGGCTGGAAGTCGGCGCGATACCAGAAGCCCGGGCACAGGCTCTGAGGGCGCTGGCGGGCTAGGGCACCTTGTTCTCAGGCGGGGTGCCTGTCGGCGGCGTCGTGTCGTGAGTTTTCTGGCCAAGATGAAGGGGCAGGCCTTGCGCCTTTCGCCCGGCCGCTCTAGCTGACGGTCATGGCACGCGCACCCCTTCTTCAACTGTCCGACATCTCGCTCACCTTCGGTGGTGATCCGGTGTTCGAGGACTTGTCCTTGGCTGTTCAACCGGGCGACAGGGTCGCTCTGGTCGGGCGAAACGGTTCCGGCAAATCCACCTTGCTCAAGGTGATGGCCGGCCTCATCGAACCCGATCGCGGAACCCGCGTGGCGGCTCCGGGCGTCACCGTCGGTTATATGGAGCAAGACCCCGACATGGCGGGCTTTGCGACCTTGGGGGACTACGCGTCCAGCGGATTGGACGAGGGCGAGATCTACAAGATCGAGATGGTCGCCGAGGGGCTGAAGTTCGATCCCTCGCGGGACGTGAGCGTCGCTTCGGGCGGCGAACGGCGGCGCGCTGCTCTGGCCAAGCTCATGGCCGAAGCGCCGGAGTTGATGTTGCTCGACGAGCCGACGAACCACCTCGACATTCAAGCGATCGCCTGGCTCGAGGCGGAGTTGAAGGACACCCGCGCGGGCTTTGTCGTGATCAGCCATGACCGGGCGTTCCTGCGGGCGCTCACAAGGGCCACGCACTGGATCGACAGGGGCGTGGTGCGGCGGCGCGAGTCCGGCTTCGACGGATTCGAGGAGTGGCGCGAGAAGGTCTGGGAAGAGGAAGACATCGCAAGGCACAAGCTCAACCGCAAGATCAAGGCCGAGGCCCGCTGGGCGGTCGAAGGGATCTCGGCCCGGCGCAAGCGGAACATGGGCCGGGTCCGTGCGCTGCAAGAGCTGCGTGCCGAGCGCGCCGCCCAGATCAAGCGGCAGGGCACGGCGGCGATGGTGTTCGAAAGCGGCACCGTCTCGGGCAAGAAAGTGATCGAGGCCGAGGGGCTGAGCAAGTCATTCGACGGCCGGTCGATCCTGCGCAACTTCGATCTGACAGTGCAACGCGGCGACAGGATCGCCTTCGTCGGGCCAAACGGCGTGGGGAAGACGACGCTGATCAACATGTTGCTCGGCAAAGTCGAACCCGACAGCGGAACCGTCAAGCACGGCACCAATCTCAACGTGGCGGTCTTCGATCAGGCGCGCGCCGCCCTTGATCCAAAGATGAGCCTCTGGGACAGCCTGACCGGCGATCCTGAGATGGCGGTTTCGGGCAAAGCCGATCAGGTGATGGTGCGCGGCGAGCCCCGGCACGTCATCGGCTATCTCAAGGATTTCCTCTTCGACGAGGCGCAGGCGCGGGCACCGGTCAAGGCGCTCTCCGGCGGGGAAAAGGCGCGGCTCCTGCTGGCCAAGCTGATGGCCAAGGATTCCAACGTTCTGGTGCTCGACGAGCCGACCAACGATCTCGATATCGAAACGCTTGACCTGCTGCAGGACATCCTCGGGGACTACGAAGGCACCGTGCTGCTGGTCTCGCACGACCGGGATTTTCTCGACCGCACCGCCAGCACTACGATCGCCATGGAGGGCGACGGGCAGGCGACGGTCTATGCCGGGGGCTGGAGCGACTACCAATCGCAGCGCGGCGAGGTCAAAGCCGCAACGCAGCCGAAAGCCGCGGGCCCGAAAGAAAAGCCCAAAGCCGCGGCGACAAAGGCCTCCGGCCTCAGCTTCACCGAAAAGCATAGGCTCGACGCGCTTCCCGACGAAATCGACAAGCTCAGCGCCGAGATCAGCAAGCTTGAAACTCTGCTCGCCGATCCCGATCTGTTTACCCAATCACCACTGAAATTCCAAAAGGCAACCGAAGCCATGGCCGAACGGCAGGCAAGAAAAGACGCCGCCGAAGAGGAATGGCTCGCCCTCGCTGAGAAGGCGGAGAGCTAGCTTCTTTTGGCACAAAATACGGTCGGGGGTCCGGGGGCAGACAGTCCCCGGTCCGACCGTCCCACGACGGGTTAGCCGTCGAAATTCACTTCTTCCATGATCCGCAGAGCGGCGGGACGATGGTTGGCCAATTCGGTCAGATCGACCGTGTCGGCGTCAAAGCTGCCCCAGCTGGCGACCAGCTCCGAAACCTCGGCCGACGGCAACACCGGGTATTCGCTGTTCAACTCGGCATAGATCGACTGCGCTTCCGGCGAGACGAGAAACTCCATCAGTTGCAGAGCCTCTTCGCGGTTCGGGGCGGCCTTGGTCATCGCGATGCCCGAAACGTTGACGTGGGTACCGCCGTCCTCGAATGTCGGAAAGATGATCCGGACCGAGTTGGCCCATTCGGTCTGTTCGGGGTCGGCCAGCATCTGGCCCATGTAGTAGGTATTGCCGAGCGAGATATCGCATTCGCCCGCCCAGATCGCACGGACCTGCGCGCGGTCGTTGCCTTCGGGCTTGCGGGCGAGGTTGGCGCGGATGCCGGCGGCCCATTCGCGGGCAGCCTCTTCGCCGTGGTGGGCGATGACGGCGGACAGCAGGGCGAGGTTGTAGTTATGGGTGCCCGAACGGGTGCAGATCCGACCCTGCCACTGGTCCGAAGCGAGGTCTTCATAGGTGGTGACTTCGCCGTCGGCGACCCGGTCCTTGCTGGCATAGACGATACGGGCGCGCTCGGTCAGGGCAAACCACAGGTTGTCGGGGCTGCGCTGGTTTTCGGGGATCGCCGCGGTCAGCACATCGCTCTCGACGGGCTGGATCACATCGGCGTCGACGATCTGTTGCAGGTTGGCGATATCGACGGTCATCACCAAATCGGCCGGGCTGCGACCGGCTTCGGCCTTCAGGCGTTCCACCAGACCGTCCTGCACGAAGGCGAGGTTCACCGCGATGCCGGTGGCCTCGGTAAAGGCGGCCATCACCGGCTCGATCAGTTCGGGCTGGCGGGTGGTGTAGATGTTCACATCGGCCATCGCGGGCAGGGCGCAGGCCGTCGCGGCGGCAGACAAAAGAAGGGAACGAAGAGTCATGATGACCTCTGTTTGCTGGTGTTTCGTTGCGCAGAGATAAACCTGACTATTTTACTCTGGTCAATACCTGAATTAATTAGTCGGTTATGTCTTGCCTAGCTTGTCGGCGGCCCTGATCTGGTTCCAGATCGCGTCCATCTCGTCCAGATCACTCTCCGCGGGGCGCTTGCCGCGACGGGCAAGTTCATCCTCTATGCCCTTGAAGCGGCGAGTGAATTTGGCATTGGTCGCCCGCAGGGCGGCCTCCGGGTCGACGCCCATATGCCGGGCCAGATTGGCCATGACGAACATCAGATCCCCGAATTCCTCGACGACATCGTCGTGGGTCAGGTCCGAACGGGCCTCAACCAACTCGGCGGCCTCCTCCTGCACCTTGGCCAGGACCTGCGAGATATCGGGCCAGTCAAAGCCGACGCGGGCGGCGCGCTTCTGGAGCTTTACCGCGCGGGTGAGGGCGGGCAGGCCCATCGCGACCCCGTCGAGGGTGCGGCCCTGCGCCTTGCCGGCACGTTCGGCGGCCTTGATCTTCTCCCAGTCAGCGGTCTGTTGCTCGGCGCTCTTGTCGCGACTTTCCGGGCCAAAGACATGGGGGTGACGGGTGACCATCTTGTCCGAAATGGACCGGGCGACGGAGGCCAGACTGAAATGGCCGGCCTCTTCGCCCATCTGGGTGTGATAGATCGTCTGAAGCAGCAGATCGCCCAACTCGCCCTCCAGCTCGGGCCAGTCGGCGCGGGCGATGGCATCGGCGACCTCATAGGCCTCTTCGATGGTATAGGGGGCAATAGATGCAAAATCCTGCTCGATATCCCACGGGCACCCATTGTCGGGGTCGCGCAGGCAGGCCATGATGTGACGCAGGCGCAGGATTTGGTGCTCCGGCCCGCCGCTGTCGTCATGGATGATCGGATCGGCAGGGTTGGGCATCACAGTCCTCGTTTTTCTGAAACCAAGTCCAAACTATCCACGGCCCTCGCGGAGTCCACCCATGCCCGTTCTGAATTCCATTGCCGACCGACTGCCGGTGCACACCGAGTGGCGCAGATACCTGCACCAGCATCCCGAACTGGTCTTTGACTGCCACGAGACGGCGGGCTTCGTGGCGAACAAGCTGCGGGAGATGGGCGTCGACGAAATCCACGAAGGGATCGCCAAGAGCGGGATCGTGGCGCTGATCCGGGGGCAGGGCGAAGGGCCGGTGATCGGGCTGCGGGCGGATATGGATGCGCTGCCGATGACCGAAACGACCGGGCTGCCACATGCCTCGACGGTGCCGGGCCGGATGCATGCCTGCGGGCATGACGGGCATACGGTGATGCTGCTCGCGGCAGCCGAATACCTGGCCGAGACGCGGAACTTTGCCGGGACAGTGGCGCTGATCTTTCAACCGGCCGAGGAAGACGGCGGCGGGGCCGGGGTCATGGTGCAGGAAGGGGTGCTCGACCGGTTCGATGTGTCGCAGATCTATGGGTTGCACAATGCGCCGGGCACGCCTGTCGGGGAATTCTATACCACGCCGGGGCCGCTCATGGCGGCGGTGGACACCTTCAGCATCACGGTGACGGGCGAGGGCGGCCACGGGGCCATGCCACACGGCACGCGCGATCCTGTCGTGGCGGCCTGCGGGATCGTCATGGCGATCCAGACCATCGTCAGCCGGAACAACTACGCCCTCGACGATCTGGTTGTGTCGGTCACGCAAATCCACACCGGCAGCGCGGACAACGTGATCCCCGGAACTGCATGGATCAATGGCACCGTGCGGACCTTTGACCCGGCGGTGCAGGCGATGGTGCGGCGCAGGCTCGACGAGATCGTCGCGGGGCAAGCGGCCAGCTACGGCGTGGCGGCGTCGCTCGACTATGTCGTCGGCTATCCGGCCACGGTGAACGATCCGGCGCGGACCGCCTTCGCCGCCGCGATCGCGGACGAGGTCACCACGGTGCGCAGCGACGCGCCACGGGAAATGGGCGCCGAGGATTTTGCCTACTTTCTGGAAAAGCGGCCCGGAGCCTTTCTTTTTGTCGGCAACGGCGATTCGGCGGCCTGGCACAATACCGACTACGATTTCGACGACGCGGTGATTCCGGCCGGAGCTTCGTTCTTTGCCCGGCTCGTCGAAACAGCGCAGCCGTTACCAAAATGAGCGCTACCGCGCATTCCAAATATCGCCAGCGGCGAGGCGACGCAGCGATGACGGGGCAGGAGGGCTTGACCCTTTTCGGGCCGGCTGGTTCTGTCGCGCCATGACACAGGATCTCAGCCCGCTGGCCGCGATGGATCAGGCCCACGCCCTTCATCCCTGGACGCATTTCGACAGCTTCGAGACCGAAGGTGCCGTCGTGCTGACCCGCGGCGAAGGCGTTTGGCTGTGGGATGACGCGGGCCGCAAATACCTCGACGCGGTGGGCGGTCTCTGGTGCACCAATATCGGGCTGGGCCGGGCCGATATGGCGCAAGCCATCGCCGATCAGGCGCTGAAGCTCGCCTTTACCTCGACCTTTGTCGATATCACCAACGCCCCCGCGGCCCGGCTGGCGGGAAAGCTGGCAGAGCTGGCTCCGGGCGATCTCAACCGGGTGCATTTCACTACCGGCGGATCGACCGCCATCGACAGCGCCTACCGTCTGGCGCAATACGTTCAGGCGGCGAGGGGCTTTTCCGGGCGCACCCATGTGATCGCCCGCAAACAAAGCTATCACGGCTCGACCTATGCGGCGATGTCGATCGGCCTGCGCGACGGCGACCGGGTGCCGGAATTTACCTACAAGTCCGACACCATCCACCATGTCAGCGCCCCGATCCTCTATCGCCGGGCCGAAGGGCAGACCGAGGCGCAGCTCACCGACGCGCTCGTTGCCGAGTTCGAGGCCAAGATCGCCGAGGTCGGGGCCGAGAAGATCGCCGCCTTCTTTGCAGAACCGATACAGGCGTCGGGTGGCGTTCTCGTCCCGCCACAGGACTATCTCGCCCGCATGGCTGCCGTCTGTCGCAAGCATGGCATTCTGGTCATTGCCGACGAGGTCGTCACCGGCTTTGGCCGCCTCGGCGCTTGGTTTGCCTCGCAGGATGTCTACGGCTTCACTCCCGACATGATCTGCTGCGCCAAGGGGCTCAGCAGCGGCTACCAACCCATTGGTGCAGTTATCTTTTCCGACGCCCTGTGGGACGACATGCGCGGCGACAAGTGGTTCACCTCTGGCTATACCTACTCGGGCCATCCCGTGGCCTGCGCTGCAGCGCTGAAAAATATCGAGATCATCGAGAACGAAGACATTCTCGCCCGCGCCACCCGCGCCGGTGCGCTTTTCCAAGAGGGGCTGCGCAGCCTGTCGGACTTGCCCATCGTCGGAGACGTGCGCGGGCATACCCTGATCGGCTGTGTCGAGAACGTGGCCGACAAGGCTACCAAGCGGGCCTTTCCCGACGAGGTCGATATCGGGCGGCGCGTCACCCATGCGGCCGAAGCGCGGGGCTTGATGGTGCGGCCGCTCGGGGCGCTCAACGTCATGTCGCCCGCGCTCATCATATCGGACAGTGAAATCACCCAGATCGTCGAAACCTTGGGCGCGGCCATCACCGCCGCCACCGACGATCTGGTGCGCGAAGGGATCAAGGTGGGCTAATGGCACTCGAAGACGCGAAAACGCAGGTCGATCAGGCTTTTACCCGCGATGACCTCAAGGGGCTGTCGTTCGAGAATGCTTTCGGCGGGGCGACGTCGCTGTTCCGGCGGCGCTATTCCAAGGACCTGACCGGTGCGCAATTGGCGATCACCGGCGTGCCCTTTGATCAGGCCGTCACGCACCGGACCGGCACCCGCTTCGGCCCCCGCGCGATCCGCGAGGCCAGCACGCTTCAGCCGTATGATCCGCCCTACGGCTGGAACGGGTTCGACCCGCTCAGTGATTTCGCGATCCTCGACTACGGCGATCTGGCCTTCGATTACGCGAACACGCAGGCCTTTCCCGGCACGCTTCAGACCCACATCGCAGGCATCCTTGCCGCCGGTCCGGGCACTGTGACGCTCGGCGGTGATCACTACATTACCCTCCCGATTCTAAAGGCTTACGCGGCAAAGTTCGGGCCGATGAGCGTGATCCAGTTCGATGCCCATTCCGACCTATGGGCCGATGACGACATGGACCGGATCGACCACGGCACGATGATGTACAAGGCGGTCAAGCTCGGGCTGGTCGATCCCGGCCGCTCGGTGCAGATCGGCATCCGGACCGAATGCGACGACTACCTCGGTATGGAATATATCGACGCCCGGACGGTGCACGAAAAGGGCAGTGCCTGGGTGACGGCGCGGGCCAAGGAAATCGTCGGGCAGAATGCAACCTACGTGACATTCGACATCGACGCGCTCGATCCGGCCTTTGCGCCCGGCACCGGCACCCCGGTCTGGGGCGGGCTGGCGTCTTGGCAGGCGGCGGCAATCCTGCGCGATCTGGCGGGGATCAACATGGTCGGCGGCGATATCGTCGAGGTCTCGCCGCCCTACGACACCACCGGTGCGACCGCCATCGCGGGGGCGCATGTGGCGATGGAGCTGATCTGTCTCTACTGCTGGGCGTTGCGGGAAAAGGAGGCGAAATGAAAGTGTTGGCCTTCGTTCTTCTCGCGGTCGTTGCGGCCACCGCCGGGCTCATGCTCTGGATACGGTTCAGCCCGATCGACGCGGGTAAATGGCATGTCGACATCGCCCGCGCGGATTACGCGCCGCCGCCCAATGCCGCGGCGTTCTGTCGGACAGCCGAGGCGCGGGTTTCCTTCGGGGCAGGCGATCTGGCGGCCCTCGACGCCATCGCCGTGGCCAGCCCGCGCACAGAGCGGCTCGCCGGATCGGTGGCCGAGGGGCATATCACGTGGGTCACGCGCTCGGCGCTCATGGGCTATCCCGATTTCACCACGGCGCAGGTCAAGGGGGACCGGCTCTGCGTGGTCGCCCGGCAAGGGATGGGTACAGAGGATTTCGGGGTCAATGCGGCCCGTCTCGGCGGGTGGCTTCAGCAACTCGGCGGCCTGAACGAAGCGCCGGACCTGCGGTGGGAATGATCCAGCCCATCTTGACCGCGCGGCGTGGATGGGAAACATCAGCGGCATGATAAATGCCCAGACCCTTGCCCAGATCACCCAACGGTTCCAATTCCTCGAGGCCAAGCTCGCCTCTGGCGTCGCGCCGGGCGAGATCGCGGGGCTGACGCGGGAATACTCCGGCCTCCGCCCGGTGGTCGAATCGATTGCCGCTTACGAGGCGCTGTTGGAGGAAATCGAGGGCGCCGAAGCGATGCTCGACGATCCCGAGATGCGGGCGCTGGCCGAGGACGAACTGCCCGGGCTGCGCGAGCGGCGCGAAGCGGCCGAGGCGCATCTGCGCATCGCGCTGCTGCCCAAGGATGCCGCCGACGACAAGCCCGCAATGATCGAAATCCGCCCCGGCACCGGCGGCGACGAAGCCGCGCTCTTTGCGGCGGACCTTCTGCGAATGTATCAACGCTATTCCGAGGCGCAGGGCTGGCAGTTCGAGATCATCGAAGAGCAGGCCACCGAACTGGGCGGGATCAAGGAAGTGATCGCCCGCGTCGCCGGTGACGGGGTCTTTGCCAAGCTGAAATACGAAAGCGGAGTGCACAGGGTGCAGCGGGTGCCGGAAACGGAATCGGGCGGGCGGATCCACACCTCTGCAGCCACCGTCGCCGTGCTGCCCGAGGCAGAGGACGTCGATATCGACATTCCCGCCACCGACATTCGCATCGACACCATGCGCGCCAGCGGGGCGGGCGGCCAGCACGTCAACACCACCGACTCTGCTGTGCGGATCACCCATATCCCGACGGGCATCATGGTCACGTCGAGCCAGAAGTCCCAGCACCGGAACCGCGAACTGGCGATGGAAGTGCTCAAGTCGCGCCTCTACGATCTGGAACGCTCCAAGATCGACGGCGAACGCTCTGCCGACCGCAAGGCGCAGGTCGGCTCCGGGGATCGGTCCGAGCGGATTCGGACCTACAATTTCCCGCAGGGGCGGATGACGGATCACCGGATTAACCTGACCTTGTATCGACTCGATGCAATCATGCAGGGTGATTTGGACGAGGTGATCGAAGCATTGACGGCAGAAGCACAGGCCAACCTCCTGGCCGAGATGGACGGATGACCGAGACCGGCAATAGCTTGCTGATTGCGGCCACGCGGGCGCTGACCGAGGCAGGCGTGCCAGACGCGGCACGCGATGCGCGTCGGCTCCTGTCCTTCGCGGTCGGGGTCGAGGCGGGGCGGCTGACGCTGGTCCTTCCCGAACCGGTGGAGCCGGACGCCCAGGCCAAATTCCGCGACCTGATCGCACGACGGGTCAACCGACAGCCCGTCTCGCAATTGATCGGCAAACGGGCTTTTTACGGGCGGGACTACCTCGTCACCGCCGATGTGCTCGACCCACGGCCCGAGACCGAAATTCTGGTCGAAGCGGCGCTGGCCCAGCCCTTCGGGCATGTGCTCGATCTGGGCACCGGATCGGGATGCATCCTGCTCACGCTCTTGGCCGAGATGGCCGACTCGCGCGGGGTCGGTGTCGACATCTCGCCCGTCGCTGTTCAGGTCGCCCAGACCAACGCCCAAACGCTGGAGCTGAGCCACAGGGCACGGTTCATGGTTTCTGATTGGGCAGCCGAGGTCGAAGGGGTCTTTGACCTCGTCGTTTCCAACCCGCCCTATATCTCGACGCGGGAAATGGCCGAACTCGCACCCGAAGTCCGCGATTGGGAACCGCGGATGGCGCTGACCGACGAATCCGACGGGCTCGCCGCCTATCGGGCGATCTTCGGCAGCATCGGGCCCTATCTGGCCGAATCCGGTCGGGTCGTGGTCGAAATCGGCCCCGATCAGGCGCAGGATGTCAGCCAGATCGCACAGAAACACGGATTCGAAACCCTCGCCGTCATCCGCGATCTCGACGGTCGGGATCGCGTAATTGTTGCGCAATGGATCGAAATACCGTTCTAAACCGGGCAAAATCGCCGATCCGCCATAAGGACACAGTTTTTTCTTGCTCTTGTTTGCGTAGCATGGTTATTCAAAGTCATTCAGCAGGAAGAGGGCCGCGGCTCTCCCTGTAGGATACGCAGCCAGATCACCGCAGGGCTTCCTCAGATCAGAACGCGCAGCTTGCGCGTATCAGGCCGGGCGCAACGCAATCCAGGTCACTTCCTTTTCAAGCTGGACAGAAAAATTCCATGAGATCATCCAAGTCACGGTCGCGGGGCAACAAAAACCGCAACAATCGTCCCTCGGGCGGCAACATCATCAACCGGGTGTTCGACAGTTCCGGTCCAGATGGCAAAGTGCGCGGGACGCCCCAGCAGATCATCGAGAAATACAACCAGCTGCACCGGGATTCGCAGTTGTCCAACGACCGCGTGAACGCGGAGAACTTCTCTCAGCACGCCGAACACTACACGCGGATGCTGGCCGAAGCGCAGCGCGAAATCGACCGCCAGCGTGAGGAACAAGAGGTCCAGAACCGCGAACGCCAGGCCGAGCGGGATCGGCAGGCCGAACGGGATCGCGAACGCCAGCAACGGCTGCGCGCTCAGGAAGAGGCCAATTCCAATCCCAACGCCGGCGACAGTTCGGACAAGCCGCAAGAGGCCGCCTCGGACGATCAGCCCAAGGCACAGCCGCAAGAGCGCCGCCAGCCACGCCGCCGCCAGCCGCGCGACGAGCCGAAGGCCGCCGCCGATCCCGGCTCCAGCGACCAGCCGGACGTCAGCCTCGACATCCGCGATGTCGGCTTTCTTCAGCCCGACGACGGGGCCAGCACATTGGTGGAGACGCCAGAGGAAAAGCAGGAGGCCGCCCCCGCAAAACGGACGCCGCGCCCCCGCAAACCTCGCGCCCCAAAGGCCACCCCCAGCGATCCGCCCAACGAGGCCGCTGAATGATCTCACGGCCCTCTGATCTCAGAGGGCCGTTTGTTTTTCAGGGGGGCACGGTCAGCTTGCAGACCACCGCCCGGATCATCGTCACAGGGGCCAACGGCGCCGGCAAAAGCTGGCTCGCCACGCGCCTCGGCCAGCAGCTCGATCAACCGGTGATCCACAAGGACGCGCTCGCGCTTCGGCAGGGGTGGCGCCAACGGCCCAAAGCCGAAGTGCAGTCGGCGCTTGCTGCCCAGATCGCGCAACCGCAATGGGTGCTCGACACCGGACCTACAGGGCTGACCGCACAGACCCTGTCACACGCCACGCTGGTCATCTGGCTCGATCCGCCGCCGTGGACCCGGTTCCGCCGCGTGCTGTCGCGCAGCCTGCGCTACATCGGGCGCACGCGGCCCGAGCATCCGCCGGGCAATCGCGATTGGCCGGGGCTTCGGCAATGGCGCTTCCTCATCGGCACAGTCCGCAACGCAGGCGCTTTCGAGGCGGCCATCTCACAGGCGCTCGGCGGCACCGATACACCGGTTCTCAGGCTCACAGACAGGCACGCCGCTCAAGCATTACTGGGCAGCCTGCAAACTCCGGGCGAGGGCGCAGAACGCCTCTAGCGTCACCCGCTCCGCCCGTTCGGTCGGGGCAATGCCAGCGGCACGCAAATGGTCCTCGATATCGGGGCTCAGCCCGCGCAGGCCGGATCGCAGCATCTTGCGGCGCTGATTGAACGCCGCCGCCACGACCCGGCTCAAGACCTCCGGGTCGGCCGGAAAACGAGGCGCGGGCAGGGCGGTCAGATGCACTACGGCCGACGACACCTTGGGCGGCGGTGAAAACACCTCCGGCCCCAGATCCATAACGATACGCGGCTCGGCCCGCCATTGGGCCAGCAGGGCAAGGCGGCCATATGCCTTGCCACCGGGCTGTGCTACGATACGCTCGGCGACCTCACGCTGAAACATCAGCGTCAGGCTCTGCCAGAACGGCGGCCACTCCTTGGGGGTCAACCAGCGGACCAGCAGTTCCGTCCCGATGTTATAGGGCAGGTTCGCCGCCACCCGGATCGGCGGGGTCAGATGCGCCAGCACATCCACCTCCAAGGCATCCCCCTCGATCACCTCGAGGCGGCCCGGATAGCGCTCCGCAATCTGCGCCAGCGCCGGCAGGCAGCGGGCGTCTTTCTCCACGGCCAGAACCTTGCGGGCGCCCTCGGCGAGCAATCCACGGGTCAGACCGCCGGGGCCGGGGCCCACCTCCAAAACGTCACAGTCGCTCAGATCGCCGGCCAGCCGGGCAATCCGGGCGGTCAGGTTCAAATCCAACAGAAAGTTCTGACCCAAAGCCTTCTTGGCCCGCAGATCATGCGCCTTGATCACCTCGCGCAGAGGGGGAAGGTCGTCGATGCCGCTCATGTCTTCATCTTGGCAAATAAACTCACGATCCCGCCCTCGCCGCTACCATGCCGCTGGCCATGTCGAGTGCTGCCATCATCGACGTCGGATCGGCGATGCCTTGGCCTGCGATGTCAAAGGCGGTGCCGTGATCCGGCGAGGTGCGGATAAACGGCAGGCCCAGAGTCACGTTCACGCCGCCTGCAAAGTCGACCGTCTTGATCGGGATCAGCGCCTGATCGTGGTACATGCAGATAGCGGCGTCATAGCGCGCGCGCGCGGCAGGATGAAACATCGTATCGGCCGACATCGGGCCAAAGATGGTCATGCCCTCCGCGGCAAAGCGTTCGACCAGGGGGGCAATCAGATCGCGGTCCTCGTGGCCCATCTTGCCGTCTTCGCCCGCGTGGGGGTTCAGGCCCGCCACCGCGATACGTGGGTCGCTCAGGCCGAAATCGCGGCGCAGCGCGGCATGGGTAATCGTTATGGTCTCCGAGAGCAGTTGCTCGGTCAGGGCGGTTGGCACCGCACTCAGCGGGATATGGATCGTCGCAGGCACCACGCGAAGCACGGTGCTGGCCAGCATCATCACCACCGGCACGTCACCGGCCAATGCGGCCAAAAACTCGGTGTGGCCGGGATAGGCGAAATCGGCGCCGTCGATCAGCGCCGCCTTGTGGATCGGAGCAGTGCATAGGGCCGAACAGGCGCCCGATTGCACCAGCGCCACGGCCTCCGCGATCGCGGCGACCACGCCCGGAGCATGTGCCGGATTGGGATGGCCGGGGCGCAGCGGCGGGCCAAAGTCACGGGCCAGCACCGGCAAGGCGCGGGTACAGACCGCAGCCGCCTCGGCTGGGTCGGTGATGGCCTCAAAGGACGTGCCCTCGGGCAAGTGGCGCGGATCGCCAATCCACAGCATCGGCATATCGCGGCCCAAGGCCGCCCACGCCTTGGCGGCAACCTCAGGGCCGACGCCCGCCGGTTCCCCGCAACTGATCGCAATCGGGGCGGTGGGGGGCATCACTGGCCGGTGATCGTGGCGGCAGCGCGCAGATCGGCCAGCACTCCGTCAGCATAGCCCGCAAGGCGCGAACTGATGAGCTGCGAACGGACCTGTTCGCGGTCCACCTCGGCATTGCCGGCGGCTGTCCGGCCGCACATCATCAGAAACACCAGCGTCTGGCCGTTTGACCGGGTCAGCGCCGTGCTGACCTCGCCGGGATCGAGCTTGGCAAGCTCCAGTGCCACGTCCTGCGGGATCTGCTCGGGCGGCAGGCTGTCGCGCTCCAGCTGCTCCGGCGGCAGGCCACGGGCCACGCCGTATAGATCGTCGCAGGTGTCCACGCGGGCACGCACTCTGGCTGCCTCGGCCAGCCCGGCCTCGGATTGACCGCCGGCGATGTAGAAGGCGGCATAGTCGATCGCGGCCGGCGGCTCTGGCGCACGCGGCACTTCGCGGACGGCACGCATCTGGAACAGGGCCACCCCGTTGGGGATCTGGATTGGCGGGGTCACTTCGCCCGGAGACAGGCTCAGAAGCAGCGGGCGGAACTGCGGCGGATAGTTGCTGATCGGCAGCCAATCGAGGCGTCCGCCATTCACCTTCGAGGGCAGGGCAGAGACGCGGCGGGCCTCGGCCTCGAAGGCCGAAGTCGAGGTCAGACGCGAGATGCGCTCGGCCGTGGCCAGGGCAGAGGCGGCCTGTGGCGGCGGGGCGGGAATGATGATCTCGCTCAGCAAGACCTCGATCCCGTCGGACCCGGTGGTCGACTGACCGAGAGCCGCGTCCACGTCGGCATCGGTCACCTCGACACGGCTGCTGAACCGGGCGCGGATATAGTCACGCCATGCAATGCCCATGATGACGTAATCGCGCAGGGTCTCTTCGTCGACGCCGTTCTGGGCGAGAATGGTCAGGAACTGGTCCAGCTCCAGATTGGCGCGGGCGGCGAATTCGGTCATCGCACGCAGGGTGCCTTCGTCGTTCAGCTGCAGTCCGGCGGCGTTCAGGGCTTGGGCCTTGAGGCGCTCTTCGATCAGCTGTTCACGGGCCAGCGCCGGCAGATCGCCGGGAGTGCGGAACACGCTCAACAGCTTGGTGCGCTGGTCGATTTCATAGCCGGTGATGGCGGCATCGTTGACGGTGATCACCGGGGAAAACAGGCCCTGGGCCACGGTCCCTTGCGGGGCGGTCAGGCCCAACGCGATCAGCGGGGCTAGGATCAGATGTCTCAGGCGCATGGTTGCCTCGTTTCCTGTGTCTCCGGGGGCAGGTCCTGCCAGCCTCCGCGCTGCGTCTTGGTGCCTCTAGTCACGGCATTGTCCGGTTGGCCCGGCGGTGGATCGTCCTGTCGAGAACCCGATCAGGTTGATCGTCAGATTATAGGTCGTCGTCGGATCTTCGTCTGTGGACGAGGAATAACGGCGCTCTGCCGAAAGGTCCACTGTCACGCATTCGTTCTGCCATCCGACGCCAAGTCCGGCGCGGGCCAATTGGTCGGCGCCCACGTCATAGCGGGCATCCGCACTCACGGCCCAGTTGGGGCTCAGTTGGGCGGTCGCGTCAAAGCGCCATTCCGAGGCCGGGGTCTCGCGGTCGCGGCTGGGATCGGCAGGAAGCCACAGATAGGCGGCGGCCAGTCCGATGCGATCGTTTTCCCAGTCGATCCGGGTCTCGGTCTTGTTAAAGGACCAATGGTCGTCAAACAGGGTGCGCAGATCGATGCCAAAGCCGCCGCGGGTCTCCAGCCCGGCGGTCAGCAGCCAATCCGAGGTGGCCGAGGACTGGCCGGAGGCCAGCGAATAGGCCGGTTGGGTTTCGCTTTGATAGACCCGGCCAAAGGACAGCGACGCCACCTCGCCGCCGGGCCCGGTCCGGGTCCAGGCGACCCCGGCGCTGACGCGGGTGCCGACCTCGCGGGCGTCTTGGCCCGGAGTGCGGGTGAGGGCGTAGAGGTTGCCTTCGTCCAACTCGGCCAGAAGCGCGTCTTCGTTGGGCGGCAGCACGCCGATGCTGTCGGAATAGCCAAGGCTGACCACCGGCTCGATCACCTGGGTGACACCGCCGGAGGAGGGACGCACGAACGGCCAGCGCAGCGTGATCGCCGCGGCTGGTCCGACGCGCCAACCGCTCTCGGCGGCGGGATCGTCCGCGACGGCGTAATAGTCCAATCGCAAATCCGCATCGACCGTGGCGACGATGCCGATCGGGGCGATCCACTGGTTGTGATAGGCGGCCATCAGGCCGAGGCGGGACAGATCGCGGGCGTTGTCGGGATCAAGCTCGTAGTCGCGATTGAGCGCATCGCCGGACACGCCCCACGTCACCACGCCGCCGATTACATCGGGAACGATCCGGCGCTCATAGCCAAAGCTCAGCACCAATGGGGGCAGCGAACTGTCGACCTCTCCGTCGCGCAGCGAGGCGTAGTAATTGCCCTCGGCCACGAACAATTCGTCATCGTCGACGCGCACCACGCGCAGGCCCGACGCCAACCGATCCGCTTCGGAGTAGCTGTAATCCGACAGATAGTCCGGGTCCGACACGGCCTCGGTGCTGAAGGTCAGTTTGAAATCGCGGCCCAGATCAAAGCGGCCATTGCCTTCGATATAGCTGCGCCAAGTATCGGGCAGCAGATCGTCGCGGCTGACCGCGGCGTTGATCTCGATATCACCGGCCAGATAGGCTTGGCGAAAGCGCGCCTCCAACGTGTTGGTCGCGCCCGAATAGTATGGGGTCAACGTCAGGTCGGCCCTGTCGCCCAGCCGGATGAAATAGGGGATCTTGATGCCGACCCCGAGATCATTGGTCGTGGGGATGCTCGGCGTCAGAAAACCGGTCGCCCGGTCCAGGGTCGGGTCGGGCAGGCGCATCCGGGGCAGCCAAAAGATCGGAACCCCGCGCACGTGCAGACTCGCGTCCTCGAAATAGAGCTGGCGGGCCTCGGTGTCATGGATCACCGTCTCGGCCCGGATCTCCCACAAGGGCGCGCGGGTGCCGCAGACCTGGCAAGAGGTCGCCACGGTGCGGGTCAGGGCGCTATAGCGTCCATCCTCGACGCGGCTGATCTGGTTGGCAGCCAACTGCAACTGCTGGTTCAGCACCAAGCGGGCCCCGCGCAGCAACCCGTTCTCGAACCGGGGGTCCAGCTCGGCACGGTCTGCCAGCAGGATATCGCCATTCTCCTCGCGCAGGAAAATTGGGCCTTCGATGATCAGCCGGTCGGTGGGGCGATCATAGATGATGCGGCTCGCCGACAATGTGGCACCGGCGTAGAACGCCTGCACATTGCCGGTGGCGATCAATTGCGTCTCGCCCACCACGGTGACGCTGTCGGCAACGAGCGAGGCGGTAATCTGCGCCTTCGCCGTCAAGGGCCAACACAGGATGACAAGAACCCAAAGCGCCCGCATCAGCCGTCTTCCAGATGCAAGAGCAGGGCCAGCGACAGGCTGATCGCGGCCAAAGGCGGCGCCCATGCGGCCAGAATTGCGGGGATCTCGCCGTTCTCGCCGAGGATCTTGGCAAAGTTGCGCAGGAAATACGCGGCAAAGCTCAGCAGGATCGCCGCAAGCACCATCACCCCGGTCTTGCCGCCGCGCTGATGGCGCAGGGTAAACCCGGCTCCGATCAGCACCATCGCCACCAGAAAGACCGGCATCGCCAGTTCCATCTGCAAAAAGACCTGATGCCTGCGGGCCGAGAAGCCGGCGTCCTGCAGGCGCTCGATAAACTGCGGCAGCTCCCAGATCGAAATCGAGGACGGCGTGCCAAAGCTGTCGCGGATCTGGTCGGCGGTCAGGGTCGAGCTGATCTGCAACGTAGGATGCAGCACCGCCTCGGCCTCTGGATTGCGGGTGCCGACCAACGGCCAGACCTTGGCGTCAGTCAGGATCCAAGCCCCGCCCGACAGGGTCGCGGACGCCGCCTCGATGCGGCGCTCCGGTCGGCCATCGGGGCCAAAGGTCAGGAACGTCACGCCGTCCAGTTCGGTGCCGTCCAGATTGGCGCGGGTGGCACGAATGACCGTCTGTTCGGTGTCGCTGCCCTGTCGCAACCACAGGCCATCTGCGGCCAGCGACAGCACCGATGCGCGGCCCTGCATCCCGTCGAGCTTGGCCTCGTAGGCCTTGGTCGTCGAGGCGACGATCGGGTTGAGCAGCGCCACCGCCAGTATCCCCAGCCCCAGCGCCACGCCCACCGGGGCGACGAGGGCCCGGATCGCGGACCGGCCCGCCGCACGGGTCACCACCATCTCGGACGACCTAGCAAGGCCAAGGAACAGCGAGAGGGTCGAGATGATCATGATCAGCGGCAGGATCTCGTAGATGCCCTGCGGAACATTCAGCAAGGTCAGGCCCAAAAGCTGGGCAAAGCCTGTGGACTCGTCGCCATAGCGGCGGGACTGCTCGATCAGATCAATGAACAGCAGCAGCATGAAGAACACCGCGAACACACCAAGGATGGTCAGCACGAAACGGCGGGCGAAATAGCGGTGCAGGATCACGGCGACACCTCTGGGATGCGGCGGCGAAACACGGCCGGGTTCATCGACCAGCTGAGCAAACCGGTGGTCAGTAGCAGGCCGCAGAAGCTGGGCAGATAGACAAGCGCCCAAAGGCTCGGATCGGCGCGGACGGCATTTGTCGTGACGCTCTCGATCATCTTGATCAGCACTAACAGAAAGATGGCCGACACCATCTGCCGCCAGACGCCAAAGCGGCTGAACCCGCCGACCAGCAGGGTGGCAAAGCCGATGAGTGGTGCGATCAGGCCGAGCAGGGATTCCGCGATGCGGCTATGGCCCTCGGCATAAAGCTCCGGCTCGGTCTTCTCGGTTTCCGTGGCCAGCGCCGGTGTCGGGCGCAGAAGGTCATGGGTCATCACCTCGCGGGAGGAACGCCTGCTGGTATCGGGCAGCTGGATCATCGCGCCCACGTCATAGACCAGATCGGCAAAGGCGGTCGTGATCAGACGGTCGCTGTCGGCGCGCAGGGTCTGGGCCATGCCGTCGATCATCACGAGCTGCGGGCCCTTTTCGGTGCGGACGACATAGGCGCTGCTGGCGGTATAGGTCACGCTTTCGGCGCTGGCGCGGGTGTCCGACAGGAATATGTCGCGCAATTCGCCCTCGGGGGTGATCTCGCGGATATACAGGGTCACGCCGTTGACGGGCGACAGGAACTGACCCTCGCGCAGCAGGCGGGCGGTGGCATTCTGGGCAATCTCGGTCTGGCGACGGTTCAGCTCGGTGACAGAGGCGGGCACCAGATAATGCACGAGGATCGACATCAAAAGGGCCACGATCACCCCAAAGACAAGCATCGGGCGGGCCAGACGAAACGGCGAAAACCCGGTGGCCTGCACCACGATCAGCTCGCTTTCCGCGATCATCCGGTTGGCGACATAGAGCGCGGCCGCAAAGGCAGACAAGGGCAGCACGATGCGAATGAGGCCGGGCAGGGTCAGGGCCGAAAAGGTCAGAAAGACCCCGATCGACTGGCCATCCGCGATCAGTTGATCGAACAGCACGACCGCACGGTTGACCCAATACATCAGGATCAGGATCAGCGAGAAAAAGCCGAACAGCACCATCAGTTGCGACAAGAGATATCGGTCAAATCGCGCCAATCTGAAGTGCCTTTCCGCCGGGCCTTTGGTTTTGCCCAGACGCTACCGCAAACCGGCGGCGGATTGAACTGCTATCTGGTCATTGAGCGAGACAACGCTATGCTTGGGCGACCTCTCTCTTTCAGGAGTTCCACCATGCTGCTCGCCGCCACAAGATATCGCGATACCGAAGCCGCACTCGGATTTCTCAAGGACGTAATCGGGATGGAGGAACTGGCCGTTCACCGCGACGACGACGGGGCCATCCGGCACGCCGAATTGCGGCTCGGAGACGGGCTGTTCATGTTCGGGCCAGACAGCCGCGACTCGGCGTTTTCGGCCTTCATGATCTCTCCGCAAGAGACCGGCGGGCGCGAGACCACGACGCAATATGCCATCGTCGACGACGTGGCGGGGCATCACGACCGCGCCGTCGCGGCCGGGGCCGAAATCATCATGCCGCTCAAGCAGGAAAACTACGGCGGAGAGACCTATTCGCTGCGCTGCCCGGAAGGGCACATCTGGACAATCGGCAGCTATGATCCGCGGGTGGTGTCCTGATGGGGCAGACCTACTTCTACCATCTCACCGAAAGCCCGCTGAGCCAGACCCTGCCGATGCTGATCGGCAAGGCGCGCGGGGCCGGATGGCGGGTCATCGTGCGCGGGCCGTCGGCGGATTTGCTGGACGATCTGGACAAATCGCTCTGGCTGGGGGCGCAGGACAGCTTCCTGCCGCATGGTCGGGCAGGCGGGGCGCATGACGCCCTGCAACCGGTGCTGCTATGTGCCCCGGGAGAGGCGGCCGACGAAGAAGCGGAATGCCTGATGATCGTCGGCGGGGCCGATGTCGCACCAGACGAGGTCGCCAAACGCGAGCGGGTCTGCATCCTGTTCGACGGCTTTGACGGGGCGGCGCTCGAGCATGCACGCGGTCAGTGGAAGACACTGACCAAAGCGGGAGCCGTCGCGCAATATTGGGCGCAGGAGGACGGACGATGGACCAAGAAGGCCGAGTCGGGATGACAGGGCTCTCAGGCGGCTGCCAATGCGGCGCGGTGCGATTTCGGGCGGTGCCCTCGCGGGGCAAGGCCCACATTTGTCACTGCCGGATGTGTCAGAAGGCGGTTGGCAATCTCTTTGCATCGTTGGTCGATGCAGATGCGTCAGAGGTGATTTGGACGCGGGGCACGCCCGCCACCTTCAACAGCTCCGCCGAAGTGACGCGCGGGTTCTGCAGCGCCTGCGGCACGCCGCTGTTCTATGGCTATCCGGGCGGCTACGGGCTTTGTCTCGGGGCGTTTGACGATCCTGCCGCGATCCCGCTGATCCACGAATCCGGCATGGAGGGACGGTTGCCGCAGGTGGACCAGATCGGGCATATCCCGAACATCGGAACCACCGAAGAAGACATGGCCGACGAAGCGCCCGCCATTGCGGCCAGCAACCGCCAGCACCCGGACCACGACACCGACCACTGGCCGCCGGTCAGCGGCTAAGGACCAGACGACCGTTCTCGATCTCGATCCGTTCAAAGCGGCTGAGATAGGTCATTCCCAGAAGCGACCCGTCCATGTCCCCGTCATTGACGACCGCGCGGACGGAACGGTCGGCCAGATCGCCAAGGCTCAGACTATCGAGGCGGACAGGGGCGGTGCGGACCACGCCGTTGGCGGTCTGTGCGGTGCCGAGATAGGTCAGGGCCGTGGTGTCGATCCCCGCTCTGGCGGCATCCTGACGGCTCAGCACGATCTGGCTGGCGCCGGTGTCGACCACGAAGTCGACAGGCGTGCCGTTGACTGCGAGGGTCAGATGATAGTGGCCATCGCGGCCCACAGGAACCTCGATCCGTCCGTCCGACAGCACGCCCTGTCGGGGGATCACATCGCGGGAGATGTCGTTCCACATGCCCGCAGCCGCGATCGCCCCCACAAAGATCAAGCCCCAGACGGCGGCCTGCTGGGCCACCTTGCCCATGCTTTCGCGGTTCTGCGCAAAGAACCAGCCGGCCACAGCCAGTCCAAGCAGCACGAGATAGGCGAGTTGTCCGAAATCATTTCCATCCATGGACAGGATATAGGTCTCAGGAGGCGAAACCAAAAGAGAGCAGACCATCGAGAATGAATTGAACGGCCAAAGCGGCGAGCAGCATGCCCAGAACCCGGGTCACGATATTGATCCCGGTCTTGCCCAGCATCCGCTCAAAGAAGCTGGACGCGAGGAAGGCGATCAGGACGGTGACGAGCACCAGCGCCATGACCACCGTGATCGCCACGAAGTCCGCAGGTCCCTGAGCCTGTCCCGCCAATAGAATGATGGTGGTGATGGCGCCCGGTCCGACAATCAGCGGCAGGGCCAGCGGGAACACCGATGGATCGTGATCGGGATCGACGCCCTCTTCGGCGCTGTGTTCACGGCGCGACTGGCGGCGCTCGAACAACATGTCGAGCGCGGTCAGGAACAACAATACCCCGCCCGCAATCCGGAACGCGGGCATCGAGATACCGATGAAGCCAAGCAGCGCCTCGCCCAAAAACAGAAACGCCAGCATCAGCGCGGCGGCGACCAGACAGGCCCGGTAGGCGATGGCCCGGCGCTGTGCAGCACCCAGACCCTGGGTCAGCGCGATGAACAGGGGCACGAGACCCGGCGGGTCGATGATGATGAAAAGCGTGGTAAAGGCCGTGATGAGGACGGGGATCTCGGTCATCGTCGGGCTCGTGGCGAGACCTGGCATCCCGTATTTGTGGCCAAAAGAAACATCAGGCCGCTTCCGCCTTCTCGAGCTTCTCCAGTGCACCGATCCACATCGCTTCGGCGCGGTCGAGGCCCTCCATGACTTCGGCGTATTTCTTGTTCCACGTTTCCAACTCGCCTTTGCGACCGTCCTCGTAGAGTGCCGGATCCGCGAGCTTCTTGGCAAGCTTGTCGCGCATCTCGTTGATCTTCTTGACGCGCTCCTCGCATTTGCGGGCCTCGGAACGGAGCGCCATGATGTCTTCGCGGCTCGGCTTGGCGACCTTTGGCGCGGGCTTTGGCTTGTCTGCGGGCTTTTCGACGGCGAGCAGCATCCGGCGATACGCCTGAAGGTCGTCCTCGTAGGGGTTCACCCGGCCATCCTTGACCAGCCAGAGCCGGTCCGCGACCATGCTGAGCAGGTGCATGTCGTGGCTGACGAGGATCACCGCGCCGGTATAGGCGGTCAGCGCCTCGACGAGGGCCTCGCGGCTTTCGATGTCGAGGTGGTTGGTCGGCTCGTCGAGGATCAAGAGATGCGGCGCGTCGATCGTGGCGAGCAGCAGCGACAGTCGAGCCTTTTGACCGCCCGAGAGGCGGCCCACCTCGGTCTCAGCCTGAGCGGCCATCAGGCCAAAGCCCGCGAGGCGCGCGCGCAGCTTCGCCTGACCCTCCTCGGCACGAATGCGCAGAAGGTGCTGCAACGGCGTCTCTTCGACCCGCAACTCGTCCACCTGATGCTGGGCAAAGAACCCGATGCGCAGCTTGTTCGACGACACCATTTTGCCGCGGGCGACTTCAAGTCTGCCTGACAACATCTTGGAAAGCGTCGATTTTCCCTCGCCGTTGCGGCCGAGCAGGGCGATCCGGTCGTCCTGATCGATGCGCAAGTTCAGATCGTGCAGCACGATCAGATTGCCATAGCCCACGGCGGCCGCCTCGGTGGCGATGATCGGCGGCGAAAGCTCCTCGGGCTTGGGGAAGGTGAACACCGTCCGGGCGGCATCCTCGGGGACCCGGATCGTCTCCATCTTTTCGAGCATCTTGACCCGGGACTGGGCCTGCTTGGCCTTCGAGGCCTTGGCCTTGAAGCGATCCACAAAGGCCTGCAAATGCGCCCGCTTGGCGTCCTGCTTTTTCGCCGCCGAGGCCATCAGCATCCGCTTTTCGGCGCGCTGGCGGGCAAAGCTATCATAGGGACCGGTGTAATAGGTCAGCTTCTTGTCTTCGAGATGCAGGATCCCGCCCACCGACCGGTTGAGCAGCTCGCGGTCGTGGGACACGATCAGCACCGTGTGGGGGTATTTGACGAGGTAGGCCTCAAGCCACAGCGCCCCCTCAAGGTCGAGATAGTTGGTCGGCTCATCCAGCAGCAAGAGGTCCGGCTCGGAAAACAGCACCGCCGCCAAGGCGACGCGCATCCGCCAGCCGCCGGAAAAGGCAGAGCAGGGCATCCGCTGCTCTTCATCGGTGAAGCCAAGGCCCTTGAGGATCGAGGCGGCGCGGGCCTCGGCGGACCATGCGTCGATGTCGGCAAGGCGGGTCTGGATATCGGCGATGCGGGCGGGGTCGGTCGCGGTCTCGGCCTCGGCCAGCAGGGCGTGACGCTCCTTGTCGGCCATGAGCACGGTGTCGATCAGCGAGACCTCGTTGCCGGGCACCTCCTGGCTGACGCCGCCGATCTTCCAGCCGCGCGGGATCTCGATATTGCCGGTATCGAGGATCAACTCGCCCCGGATCATCTTGAACAGAGTGGTCTTGCCGGTGCCGTTGCGGCCCACAAGACCGACCTTGTGGCCGGTGGGAATAACGGCGGTCGCGTTCTCGATCAGAGAACGGCCATCGATCGAATAGGAAAGGTCTGTGATACGGAGCATGCCAGCCCTTTGCACCAGCCCGGCGGGGGCGTCAATGCGGGGCGGCGGATTACTGTCTTTTCACGGCTGTTGGGCCGTGATAGGGCAGCCGCGATCCATTTCCGGGGCCAAAACCCCCATCACCACAAGAGGCACATCATGGCTATCGAACGCACACTCTCCATCATCAAACCCGACGCCACCAAGCGCAACCTGACCGGCAAGATCAACGCCAAGTTCGAAGACGCCGGCCTGCGCATCGTCGCGCAAAAGCGGATCCAGCTGACCGTCGATCAGGCCGGCCAGTTCTACGCCGTGCACAAAGAGCGCCCCTTCTTCGGTGAGCTGACCGAATTCATGGCCTCCGGCCCGGTCGTCGTGCAGGTCCTCGAAGGCGAAGGCGCCGTTCTGAAAAACCGTGAAGTCATGGGCGCCACCAACCCCGCCGACGCGGCTCCGGGCACCGTCCGCGCCGAATTCGCGGAATCGGTCGGCGAGAACTCGGTCCACGGCTCCGACGCCCCCGAGACCGCAGCCGAAGAGATCGCCTTCTTCTTCTCCGGGCTCGAACTGGTCGGCTAAACCGCCCCTTCATCTTGGTAAAAAAACTCAGGCCCGCCCGAACGCATCGGTGCGGGCCTGTTTATGTTTAGCGCCCCTCCGCACGGGCGGTTTACATTCGGTCCGCGACGGATTCACCGAAAACGACACCGACCAGATACCGACGCCACACCGACGCCAGACCGCAGCGGATTTATAGGGGTCCGGGGCGCGTTAATACTTAGCAGCGCAACTCGCGGTCGCGCAGGCCAGTCTCCACCAGAAGGCAGCGATCCCGCGCCTCGTAATAGTAGCCCCGCGCATACCACATCACCGCCTCGTCCAGATCGCCGTCCGCCACGATATACGCACCGCGCAGATAGCGCCCGGCATAGAGCAGGTTGGTCTCCGCATCCAAAAGCGACGAAGGCGGACCCTGATGACCCATCTGGGCGGCGGTCTCCGGCAGGATCTGCATCAACCCATAGTAGGGTCCGTTGCGTGCCGAAGCGCGATAGTCGCTCTCGCGCTGGATGACCTTGTGCAGCAGGGCCGAAGGGATCTGATGAAATGCGGCGTACTCATTGATAAGGCTGCGCATTTCCGGTGTTTCGCCGGGGTAAAGCTGCGAGGGATCAATGGTGTTTTCCGCTTCGTCGGAGCCACCGCAGGCTGCCAGAAGCAGGCAAAGCGCGGTTGTGAGCAGTATTCTCATATCGTCGTCTCTCTCGAACCAAGGGCCACAACGCCGATCTGATCCAGAATCCGTTCGATCTCGGACTTGTTCGTGTCGAAGTGGGCGGATTTCAACGCATCGAACCGTTTGCGCAAGGCGGCCTTCTCGGCGCCTTTGCAGTCGTTCCACGGGCGGCCCTGAAGGCCCATGACGATGACGTAATATCCAATGAAATGGGGGCGCGCGCCGTTTTCCAGAAGCCGCGCATAGGCGGCGTCCGCCCCCAGTTCGCGCAACTGTTCGGCGGTGGTTATCCCGGCCGCCTTGAACAGGGCCTCGGTGGCCGGGCCAAGGTTTGGAATCGTACTGATCGCTGCCATGCGCCGATCATATCAGCAGCGCTGACAAAGATAAGTCTCGCCGTTCCGCCTCGGCAATCCGACGCTCAGATGCTGGCCAGATCCCGGAACAGTATCGGGCTGCTCGGCTTTTCTTTCTTTGGGGGCGGGGCAGGTTTCGTGGGCGCCTGGCCCTCGGCTGTTTTCTTGGTCATGGGTGCCATCTTACTCGTTCCTCTAACGGCTCTGAACAGAGCCGGCGTCCCCATGCGCCGACTTGCGACAATGGTCAAGAGTGTCATAAAACAATGGCGCTGCGGTGGCTGAAACACGGCAGGAATGTGGCAAACATTTGCCGATCCTGAATCCGGCGCCAGAGGGCAGAGACCTGTTTCGCTCCGCATCAATCCGGCTATAAGTGCGGCAAGGTAAGGTGACCGTTTCGCCTTTTGCATTCTAGGGAAGAGGACATAACACGATGAAATTGCTTCGACATGGCGCCCGTGGCGCAGAAAAGCCGGGTATGCTGGCCGCAGATGGATCGATCCGCGACCTGACCGGGATCGTGCCAGATATCGCCGGCGCGACGCTATCCGATGCCGGTCTCGCAGAGTTGGTCAAGGTGGATCCGATGTCCTTGCCGGTCGTACCGGAGGGCACCCGCCTCGGGGCCTGCGTCGCAGGAATGTCGAAGTTCATCTGTATCGGCCTCAACTACGCGGATCATGCCGCCGAGAGCGGGATGGACGTGCCGCCGGAGCCCGTGATCTTCATGAAGGCGAATTCCGCGATCTGCGGGCCCAACGATCCCATCGTGATCCCGCGCAATTCGGTCAAGACCGACTGGGAGGTCGAGCTGGCCGTCGTCATCGGCAGCCATGCCAAATACGTCTCCGAGGCCGATGCGATGAATCACGTCGCGGGGTATGCACTGACCAACGACGTCTCCGAACGGGAATTCCAGATCGAGCGGGCCGGCACCTGGACGAAGGGGAAATCCTGCGACAATTTCGGCCAGATCGGACCTTGGCTCGTCACCAAGGACGAAGTCGCCGATCCGCAGAACCTTTCCATGTGGTGCGACGTGAATGGCAAGCGGATGCAGGATGGCTCAACGAAAACAATGGTTTATGGCGTTGCTCATCTGGTCAGCTATCTCAGCCAGTTCATGTCGTTGCTGCCCGGTGACGTGATCTCCACAGGCACACCTCCCGGCGTCGGCATGGGAATGAAGCCGCCGACCTATCTCAAGGCCGGGGACGTGGTCACCTTGGGGATCGAGGGATTGGGCGAGCAGCGTCAGGACGTTGTCGCCGACTGATCGAACGCCGGGGGGCGGTTCAGGCCGCCCCCTGTGCATCGCCCCTCGTGGGGGCATGGGCGTGTGCCGGCGGGAAGGCGACGAGCTTTCCCTGCTCTTCGTCCCACAGCTTCAACCGAAAGCTGCGGAGCGCCTCGGGCCAATGAATCAGTGGTAAATCAAAGTGTTCGCGTGCGTCCTTATGGCATTGCTTGAGCCTGTAGGACGGGATGCGCGGATTGTCGTGATGCAGGTCGTGATAGGCGATATTGCATGTCGCCAGATCGAACCACCACCCCAGATCCAGCGCGGACGAGCCCTTTAATACGGCCGTCTTGAGCCGATGCCGCGGTTTGCGGTCCCAGTAGGTATCCTCGAAATTGTGCTGCAGATAGACGAGGAAAACACCGATGCAAGCCGCGATCATGACGGTCGCCGCATAGACCCAGAGCGCGATCACCCCGCCTGCGAGCCACAGAAAAGCGACCCAAGTCGCGAGAGCGAGGTTGTGGGCCATGATGCTCCGCCAACCGACCATCAGCGCATTTTTCGGCCAGCGATAGCGGATCACATATGTGAAAATCCCGCCCACCGGTATCAGAAAGAACGGGTTGCGATAGATCCGGTAATACAAGCGTTCCCAATGAGTTGCGCGCTCCCATTCACGCAAGGTCATCGTGTGGATCTCGCCTGACCGTCGGGCATCGAGATCGCCGACATGGGCATGGTGCTGGTTGTGGTTGTATTGCATGGCCTGAAAGGGCGTGAGGGTGAACGTCGACAGGCCGATGCCGGCCCACTCGTTCCATTCGCGCTTGGACCACAACGAGAGATGCCCGCAATCGTGCTGCAGCACATAGAGCCTGATACCGCTCAGCGCGTTGACGACGATGGGGGGGGCGGCCAGCCACCAGGACACCTTGGCCGCCAGAATCGCCAAGGCCAAGGTAAGGAAATACACCGCAAATGTGCCGAAATAACTCAGCGCCGCGATGCGGTCGTCCTTCTGACAATAACGGCTCGAAAATTCACGCGTATCCATGCGTCCATCCCCAGTGACCGATTAACTATATAATAGGCATGATCCCGCGCCGCTCAAGACGCAGGTCGCGCCTGCAGGTTCGGAGTGGTCGGAAACGGCCGATGTCTTTGGTGGCTGACCTGGAGCGGGTAACGGGAATCGAACCCGTAACTGAAGCTTGGGAAGCTTTCGTGATACCTTTTCACCATACCCGCAACGGTCTGCCCACTTAGGCGCGAGACCAAGCCGAGGTCAAGGGGAGAACGTCGTCGCCGGACGTGCCGGCAAGACCTGCATCGTCTGGCCTAGCGAGGACGTCTTCTACGCCGCCCTCCGTCGGCTCCATCGCCTTGGGTGTTGAAGTTGAGGTCCGGCAATGGCGCGATCGCCCTCAGCTTGGGGAAGGGATCGGTCGCATGTGGCACGGCGTTGGCGTTGACGAAATGCTCTTGGAATTTCGGCTCGATCGCGGTCTCGACCTTGGTGATGTTGCGCACCAGCGTCTCGATCCGGTCACGCGCCGCAACCGAGCAAAGCGCGATGCGCGCGCCGGTCCCGGCGGCATTGCCGGCAGAGGTCACCTTGTCCAGATCGGCATCGGGAATCATCCCCAAGACCATCGCGTGCTTGGGCGAGATGTGCGCACCGAAAGCTCCCGCAAGCACGACCCGGTCGACCGTGTCGACGCCCATTTCGTCCATCAGCAAACGCGCGCCCGCATAGAGCGCCGATTTCGCGAGCTGGATCGCGCGAATGTCGCCTTGGGTGACTGTCACCTTGGGGCCGTTCTCGGCGGTGCCATCGTAGAGAAGATACGAATGCGTTCGCCCTTCGGGCAGCATCCGTTCTGTCCCGGTTTGCTCGGCAGAGCCCATCAAACCCTTGGAATCCAGCAGGCCCGCCATGCGTAATTCCGCCACGGCCTCGATAATGCCGGAGCCGCAGATGCCCGTGACACCGGTCGTCGCGATTGCCTCGTCGAAGCCCGGCTCGTCCGACCAGACCTCTGAGCCAATGACCCGGAAACGCGGCTCCTTGGTGTCGGGGTTGATCTCGACACGCTCAATGGCACCGGGGGCGGCGCGTTGGCCGGAACTGATCTGAGCGCCCTCGAATGCCGGCCCGGTCGGCGACGAGCAGGCCAGCACGCGTGACCGGTCGCCCAACAGAATTTCGGCATTGGTGCCGACATCGACGATCAGCACGAGATCGTCGGACTTGTCGGGTTCTTCCGACAGGGCTACCGCGGCGGCATCTGCGCCCACATGCCCTGCGATACAGGGCAGAATGAACACTCGGGCGGCAGAGTTCATGCCAGAGAGGTTCAACTCGGTCGCATCCAGCGAGATCGAATTCGATGTCGCAAGTGCAAAGGGCGCCTGACCCAATTCGACGGGATCTATCCCCAACAACAGGTGATGCATGACCGGATTACAGACAAAGACCGCTTCGACGATCTGATCAGGCTCGATGCCGGCTTGCCCGGCCAGATCGACGGTGAGCGTATCTATTGCCGTGCGGACGGCATCGGTCATTTCGACATCGCCGCCCGGGTTCATCATGGCGTAGGAAACGCGGCTCATCAGGTCTTCGCCAAAGCGGATTTGCGGGTTCATGATCCCGGCGCTCGCGGCAACGGATCCGTTGCGGAGGTCGGTCAGGTGCGCGGCAATGGTGGTCGATCCAAGGTCGATGGCCAGCCCGTATATGCGGCCCTCGTGGAAACCGGGCCAAATATCGAGCACACGGTGCTGAGCGTCCCGGTGGCCCTTGTGAAGCGCCACCGTAACGGCCCATTTCCCTTTGCGCAGAGCGGGCTGCAGCCGACGCATGACGGGCAGGGGGGCGGTGGTGGGGCCAATGCCCCACTGAGCGGTGAGCGCCTCGCCCAACCGCTCGAAATCGCCTGTCGGTTCGTGCATGTCGGGTTCGGCAACCTGAACGTAGTAAAGCTTCGTTGCCGGATCCATCGTGATGACCCGGTCGCTGGCGGCCTTGCGCACGACCTGACGGTGCACCTGGCTTTCCGCTGGCACGTCGATGACGATGTCGCTCTGAACCGTCGCCTGACACCCGAGGCGGCGCCCTTTGGGCAGGCCGCGGATATTGTCATAGCGTTCCTCGACGCTGTTCCACGCGGACAGGGCATCCGGCTGGACAGTGACCCCGTGCTTGGAAAACTCGCCGTAGGACGGGCTCACCTGACATTTCGAGCAAATCCCGCGTCCGCCGCAGACGCTGTCGAGGTCGACGCCCAGTTGACGGGCGGCGGTCAACACAGGAGTGCCCACGGGAAAATGGCCGCGTTTGCCGGACGGGGTGAAGATCACGAGGGGATCGGTCATACGTTCTGCCCTGATATTGTTTAGGCGGACAATAGTGTATCGCACTGCATTGGAAAGGCCGGAACCGTCATTCTTCGGCCCAGTTTCGTCAATCCAAGGGCCGGTTTTGCGTCGCCCCGGTGGACTTCCCCCAAATCTTGCGCCTTTGGGCCTTCCCACTGCGCCCTGTCCATGCAATAGGGACGTGCCAAACGAGCCCATCCAGAGGAGACACCCCATGGAGATTCGTGAGGCCCTGACATTCGACGACGTTCTGCTGGTTCCGGCCGCGTCATCGGTGCTTCCCTCCACCGCCGATACCCGCACAAAAGTGACGCGTTCGATCGGTATGAACATCCCGCTGTTGTCCTCTGCAATGGACACCGTCACAGAGGGCCGGATGGCCATCGCCATGGCTCAGGCAGGCGGCATCGGCGTAGTGCACCGCAATCTGAGCGTCGATGAACAGGCCCGCGAGATCCGGCGCGTCAAACGCTTCGTCTCTGGCATCGTCTACAGCCCCATCACGCTGACCCCGGATCAGACATTGGCCGACGCCAAGGCGCTGATGGAGCGTTATCGCGTCACCGGCTTTCCCGTCGTCGGAGACGGGGGCCGCGTCGTCGGGATCGTGACCAACCGCGACATGCGCTTTGCCCAGGACGACGCCACCCCAGTGCGGGTGATGATGACGACGGACAATCTGGCAATCCTGCAAGAGCCCGCCGACCTCGAGGAAGCCCGCAGCCTGATGAAGTCGCGCCGGATCGAAAAACTCTTGGTGACGGACAAGCAGGGCAAGCTGACGGGTCTGCTGACGCTCAAGGACAGCGAGCAGGCCGTGCTCAACCCCGCCGCCTGCAAGGACGAGCTGGGCCGCTTGCGGGTGGCCGCCGCGTCCACCGTCGGCGACGCCGGGTTCGAGAGGTCAGCCGCGCTGGTCGAGGCGGGTGTCGACATCGTGGTGATCGACACAGCGCATGGCCATTCCGAAGGTGTGGCGCATGCCGTGACCCGCCTCAAGGGGCTCTCCAACAGCGTGCAGGTCATCGCGGGCAACGTCGCCACCGGCGAGGCGACACGGGCGCTGATCGGCGCCGGCGCGGACGCCGTCAAGGTCGGGATCGGCCCGGGGTCGATCTGCACGACGCGGATGGTCGCGGGCGTGGGCGTGCCGCAGCTGACCGCCATCATGGATTGCGCGGGCGCCGCCGGAGATACCCCCGTCATTGCCGATGGTGGCATCAAATTCTCTGGCGACTTTGCCAAAGCCATCGCCGCGGGCGCATCCTGTGCCATGGTCGGCAGCATGATTGCCGGCACCGACGAAAGCCCCGGAGAAGTCATTCTGTATCAAGGCCGTAGCTTCAAGAGCTATCGCGGAATGGGCAGCCTCGGCGCCATGGCGCGCGGTTCGGCCGACCGGTATTTCCAGAAGGACGCCGCCAGTGACAAGCTGGTGCCCGAAGGTATCGAGGGGCAGGTTCCGTACAAGGGATCGGCCAGCGCCGTGGTTCACCAACTCGTCGGCGGCCTTCGGGCAGCAATGGGCTATACCGGCTGTGCGACTGTCGAGGAAATGCGCAAGAACTGCAGCTTTGTAAAGATCACCGGAGCAGGGCTCAAGGAAAGCCATGTCCACGACGTGCAGATCACGCGCGAAAGCCCGAACTACCGGGTCGGCTGATGGCGATCGTGGCCTCCGAGGCGCCGCTATGACACCCGGTGCACGCATCGCCGCAGCCATCGAGGTGATGGACGACATTCTTGCGGGCAACCGCGCGGAGAAAGCCCTGATAGCCTGGGGACGCCGCAGTCGTTTCGCCGGGTCCAAGGACCGGCGGGCGGTGCGCGACCACGTCTATGACATGCTGCGCTGCCAGCGCAGTTTCGCCGCACTCGGAGGTGCGTATACGGGCCGAGGCATGGCCATCGGGGCGCTCCGCGACGCCGGGATCGCGCCAGAAACTATCATGACAGGAGAAGGCCACGCCCCCGCGCCGCCAACGGAGTCCGAGACAGCCGCAATACCGAGCCCGGCAGAACGCGCAGATCTTCCCGACTGGCTCTACGACGAGTTTCTGAAGGATTGGGGCGATGAGGCGGCCGGCATCGCCGAAGTGCTGCGCCATCGCGCTCCGGTCTTTGTGCGAGTCAATCTGGCGAGGTCGAAGCCGGACGAGGTGATCGCGATGCTGGCCGCAGACGAGATCAGTTGCGCTCAGGCTGCGAACGTTAAAACTGCCCTGAAAGTCACCGATAACGCTCGAAAAATTGCACTTTCACGCGCCTATCAAGAGGGGCTGATCGAGCTTCAGGACGCCAGTTCTCAGGCCGCGGTGCTCGCCCTCCCACTTGAGCCAAACGACGTCGTTCTTGATTACTGTGCCGGTGGCGGTGGCAAATCCCTTGCGATGGCTGGTCTCGCGCCAGTCCAGATCACGGCGCACGACGCATTTCCGCAAAGAATGCGCGATCTTCCGGCCCGAGCTGCGCGAGCTATGTGCGATATAGCTCTGAAATCGCGCGAGGAATTGCCTACCTCCGGCTTCGATCTCGTGTTTGTCGATGCGCCCTGTTCAGGCAGCGGGACATGGCGACGTGATCCCGAAGGCAAATGGCGCATGACCGCACGGGATTTCGCCGACATCACTGACATCCAGCTTTCGGTTCTCACCGAGGCGCGGCAATTCGTGCGTCCGGGCGGTCATCTGGCCTACGCCACTTGCTCTGTGCTGCGAGCGGAGAACGATGCCGTTGTCGCGCGATTTCTACAGAACAACCCTGATTTTGTGCAGTCCAACCGGATGCAGACCACACCGGGCCCCGACGGAGACGGCTTCTTCCTGAGCGTGTTGCAGCAGGCGCGCGACGCAACCTAAAATTGTAGTTCGAGCCTTTTTTGCTAGCCTTTGATGTAACGTTTACCCAACATTAGTGTTTATGGCGTTCAGTGGCAAAAATTGTGCAAGAGGTCGAATGCAGTGACACAAGCGGATCGGGAGCCGAACGCCGCGGCGATGTCTGCCATACCGGGGGCGACGAAGGCCGGCTCGACGGAGCAGAACGCACAGGCACGTCTCATGGTGTTCGTAATCGGCGCAATGGCCATTCTGGCGAGCCTGGTGACGAATGTCGTCGAACTTCGGCTCATTCTGATGATGGTCGGCGTCAGCCTCTTTGCCGCCGCCGGGGTCATGACGTTCATCGCTCTGCGGCGATCAAATCACCGAAATGCCCTGATGCGCGCCGTCGGCAGCTTTGTCGCTCACGATGGCTGGCCCAGTTTCGTCACGGACGCCGAGGGCGTCATCACCTCGCGCAACGCGGCGGCGACGGAACGGTTTCAGGACACGATCGCGGTAACGCTGACCGAGGTGTTCAAGGACATGTTCGCCAATCCCGGTGGCGTGCTGTTTCGGCTGCAAGGTCGCGCTGTCGATCACGGTGTTGCCCGAGAGGACGTCGTGACGCGCCGTGGGCATCTCAGACTGTCAGCGCACCGCATCGAGGACAATGTGTTCCTGTGGCGGATCGAGGACATGGCCGAGCGCGCAGGGGCAGGGCGCGGCGCCGACGCACTGAGTTTGCCGATGCTGACCGCGGGTCCATCGGGCACGATATTGTTCATGAACGATGCATTTCGCCGACTGACGGGCGGCCGCGCCCGCACGCTCGACAAGGTTTTCCACGATTTGCCGCTGGTGACAGGCCGCGTGCACAGCGTTGACGGTGCAGACGGTTCGATCGACTGCCTCGTTGCGGAGGTGCAGGCGACCGGCGGGCGCCGCGAAATCTATTTGTTGCCGTCGGAGGCGGCTGGCAAATCCAATCTGAGTGGCGCCACCGGATGGGACGCCATAGAGGACCTGCCGGTCCCGCTTCTCAAGATCGCTCCCTCGGGAGAGGTCTTGGCCTCAAACCGTGAGGCGCGCGCACTCCTGCCGATGCCTATCGGAGCCACGTCGCGCCTTTCGGATTTGCTGGAAGGCTTGGGGCGGCCGATCATCGAATGGCTGCGAGAGACCGCAGATGGGCGTGGCGCTCCCGGCCCTCAATTCCTACGCGGCACCGGCTCCCATCAAGACACGTTCCTGCAGGTGAGTCTCAATACCGCCGGTGCGGAAGACGATCCGCATCTCATCGCCGTGCTGAATGACGTGACCGAGCTCAAATCGCTCGAGGCTCAATTCGTTCAAAGCCAGAAGATGCAGGCCATCGGTCAATTGGCAGGAGGGGTGGCGCACGATTTCAACAATCTGCTTACAGCGATCTCAGGGCATTGCGACCTGCTGCTTTTGCGGCACGACCAGGGTGATCAGGATTACGGGGATCTGATCCAGATCCACCAGAACGCAAACCGCGCAGCAAGCCTTGTGGGGCAGTTGCTTGCGTTTTCACGCAAGCAGAACCTGATGCCGGAAGTGATCGACCTGCGGGATACGCTTTCGGATTTGACGCATCTGCTCAACCGGCTCGTCGGCGAAAAGGTTACTTTGACGCTGAACCATGATCCGGCGCTGATGCACATCCGGGCCGACAAGCGGCAACTGGAACAGGTTTTGATGAATCTCGTCGTGAACGCCCGTGATGCGATGCCGGATGGCGGAGAGATCAAGGTCGAAACCGAGAACGTTACCCTTCTGAATACCGTTGAACGAGACCGCGCGACGCTTCTGCCGGGGAACTACGTGGTGGTGCGCGTCGTCGACGAAGGCACCGGCATCCCACCGGAGAAACTGCCGAAGATATTCGAGCCATTCTACACCACGAAGCGACCCGGAGAAGGCACCGGGCTGGGTCTGTCGACGGCCTACGGCATCGTCAAACAGACCGGAGGATTTATCTTCGCCGATAGTGATGTGGGTCGCGGCAGCACCTTCACGCTGTATTTCCCGAGCCATGAGAAACTGGCGACCGCCTCGGCTCCGGCGGCTAAGCCAGAAAGCCTCGAACTCGACAGCAAGGCGGAAGGCGTCGTGTTGCTCGTAGAGGACGAGGCACCGGTGCGGGCATTTGCGTCGCGCGCGCTGACGCTGCGCGGGTATTCCGTGTTGGAGGCGGATAGCGCGGAGGCTGCGTTGGCGTTGCTCTCCGACCCGGACCTGACGGTCGACATCTTTGTCACCGATGTCATCATGCCGGGAAAAGACGGGCCGACATGGGTCAGAGAGGCGCTTGCCGACCGGCCCGATACGAAGGTGGTTTTTGTCTCGGGATATGCCGAGGATGCGTTTACCGAACATCAGGCGATGATCCCGAATTCGGTCTTTCTGCCGAAGCCGTTCTCCCTCATCGATTTGACGACCACGGTGCAGCGACAGCTTCACTGATCCGGTGGGTGCGACACGGCCAAAAGCCGCCTCCCACGAACCTGAACCAAGAACTCGTGTGATAGTCCGCACGCCTTGAACGGTCGAAAACCCAGATCAGCCCATGACCCTGCTGATTTCGCGCAGGATCTTGTTGCGAATGGCGCGCGGATAGTCCCGATGGCCGCGCGCGGTCAGCACGAACCCGTTCCGCGTAATCAAAGCCCGCTGGTAAAATCCAGTGATCGCAACGCCGAGGGACTCGATGGCAATCCCGTTGATCGTAATCCCCGCCCGTTCCGCGAGCAGGCGCGCATCCCGCACGTTCGATCCGGAGTTCGGTGTTCCGTCACCGGACACGTCAATGACTTTCCGAGCGCAATCGGGCACCTGCTCGAATTGTCGGATCGCGAAAATGACGGCTTCCGCCGGGGCCGTATCCGACAACATGAACGCCCGCTCAACGGCCCTTGCGGTTTCGCTGAACGCCAGAACATCCGCTGCGGTGCGCATCTGGGTCCAGCCGATCGACATGGCCTGCCGCTCCACGCCGGACCACTGCATCAAGCTCAAGGTGACTTGGCCGGAAACGAGTGTTTCCGCGATCTCGGGGTCCAGCAATGCGTCGGCGACCCCATCGACCTGAAGTCGGTATTCGGCCACATCGACCGAGTTCGAGACATCGATTGCAAGCAACAGGGCCGTATCGCAAGCCGTGGCCGAGGCAGACAGCGCCGGCCAGGCACAGGCGGTGCTGACGACCACTCTTGCAAGGTTTGAAAAACGCTCGGATATCTTTGACATAAGTCATTCTGGCCGCAGAGAAGCGCCCAACGCAACGGTTTTTGTCACGTTGCCCGATGCCGTTATGTGGTGAAAGTGCAGGCTTCTGTTGCCAGGTGCCTGCGAACCCCGCCTTACGCGGCTAGGCGCAAGGGCTTAGTTTCGGCAACTCGGACTGCTTAAGCAGCCAGAGCCATAGCCGGAGCACGGTTGTTATTGGCAACTGTACAAATCGGACCGATAACGGTGGTACCTCACCGAGACAAAGACATCCCCTTTAGACGTTCGTCGATCCTGTTTCGGCCCCATCTGCCTCCAATAAAGGTTGATGGTGGAGCCGCCGGGTACCGCCCCCGGGTCCGATCCGCTTATTACGAGCGCGTTTATGTCCATAGTCCCGAAGGACAAGCTCTACATAGGCTTCACATCGGTTCGGCGCAAGGTCCGCCCGACGCATCGAAGTCAGATCTTCCTGACTTGTTTGGAAAATGAGCGTCGGGTTAGGATCAGGCATTCCAGCAAAGCCAGCCTTTGCGAAATTGATTTGGAGGCACGTGATGACCGCATTTAATACAACTCGATTGACCTTCGGGGCAATTCTCGCTCTCGCATCCTCGAGCGGACTCGCGTCTGCGCAAGAGGCCTGTAGTTCCGCCACTATTGGCGAAACCCCGTTTGAATGCCTCTGCGCGGGAGGCGAGCCGAGCGGCACGGTCTGGGGCAGCGGTCCGTATACATCTGACAGTGCGATCTGTGCGGCCGCCGTTCACGCCGGAGCCGTCGGCAGGGAGGGCGGTCTGGTCCGCGTCCTTCCGGGACCGGGCCTCGACAGTTATCCTGCCAGCTCGTCAAATGGAGTCGAAACGCGCAGTTGGGGAGCTTACGGATCGTCTTTCACGTTCAAACTCGGCCGCCAAATAGCCATGACGGCCGAAGAATGCTCAGCGTATCCAACCGACGCACCAAGTTACACCTGCTCCTGCCCACCGTACGACGACACCGGCTCTGTCTGGGGCAGCGGACCTTATACCGCCGATAGCGCGATTTGCGTGGCCGCCATCCATGCAGGCGTGATTTCCAGCGATGGCGGTGAAGTGACGGCACTGCTGGTCGACGGATTGCCATCGTATCGCGGCGGCGAGGCAAACGGGATCACCACCCGGGACTGGGGCTCCTACGGACAGAGCTTCATCTTCAACCGGAACTAGAATGAATTGGGGCGGCCCAGACCGGACCGCCCCAATTGAATGAATGTCAGGTTCAGAACCCGGCTTTGATCATCTCGAATGTCTCGGCCTGTTGCTCCCGACGCTCGTTCGACATCGGCAACTGGGCCAGAACAGGCGCATCGATCACGCCCAGCCCGACGGCATCCAGATCCTCGGCGGGAATGGTGGCCATCGCGGCGGCGTTCGCATGGCCAAACCCCGAATCGAGCAGCGGCACGGTGGCCGAACTGTCGAGAATGGCGTTGATGTAGTCATAGGCCTTGTCTTCGGAGCCTTGGCCGTCGGTCATGTTGACATAACCGCAGAGCCAGAGCGAAGACCCTTCGGTCGCTTCGCGCTGATAGGCGATCGAACGGCCTTCCTCCATCATCGTCGGCAAAGTTTCGTTCCATGCCCAAGAGACGAGGATCTCGCCGGTGGACATCAACTGTGCCAGCTCGGCGGGGTCGGTCCAATAGGTGCGCAGGTTCGGGTGCACTTCGCGCAGCCAGTTGGAGGCGGCTTCGAACTGCTCATCGGTGGCGGCGGCCCAATCGGTGACGCCAGTTGCCAGATAGGCCAATGCATATGCGTCATCGACGTTGTCGGGCAGTGTCATTCGTCCGGCATAGGCCGGGTTCTTGAACACGTTGAGGCTGGCCACATCCTCGGCAGGGACTTCATCGGGGTTGTAGGCAACGGCTGTCGCACCGAAATCGGTCGGAACGAAGAAGACATCGCCGTCGCCGCCGACGGATTGCCCGGTCAGATTGCGGTCGATATTCGCGTATTCCGAAATCCGCGAAACATCCCACGGCTCGATGATCCCGCTCTCGGTCCATTTGGTGACGGAGCCCGCGCAGATATGCGTTACGTCGGCTTCGAATCCGGCACGGATTTTCTGGAACGCTTCTTCCTCGTCCCCAAAGAACGAGAAAGTCGGAGAGGCACCGTTCGCAGAGACGTATGTCTCGTGGAAAGACGGTTCCTCGAAGCCGGGATAGTCAAACACCAGAAGGTCAGCGTCCTGAGCGATGGCGGTCGTTGCAATCGCACAGATCGATACGGCCCCTAGAAGGGTCTTGGTGGTCATAGAGTGGCTCCCTGTTGATTGGGTGTGAGTGGTAAAACCGCCGCGATGTTATGGCGGGTGACGGCGCTTCGCAAGCACCGCAAAATGGGCCTAAAACGACGCAGGCCCTGTCGCACATGACAAATCACCAAGGGCCGGCCTGCGGCACTAAGGCCTCCAATGCCGCTGGTCCGACTGTAGGAGGAACAGGCCCAGCAAGGAGGAGCCGATGCTGATTACACCTGACTATTGCATGCTGATGGCGCGCTACAACGCATGGCAGAATTCAGGCCTTCGCAAGATCGTCGAAAAGATGTCTGCGGCGGAGCTGGACAAGGACCGTGGCGCGCATTTCGGTTCGATCCGGGCAACGCTCAATCATTTGCTTTGGGCCGATCAGCTTTGGCTCGGCCGGTTTGCGGATCGGCCTGGGCCAAAAGGCTGGATAGAGGACAGTGTCGATCTGACGCCGACGATTTCCGTTTGGGGCGCGGAGCGGTTCCGCACGGATGGGCAAATCACGCTCTGGTCCGAAGGTCTCCGCGCGATCGACCTGACCGGGGATCTGACATGGCATTCCAAAGCGGCGGGCCGCGAGATGTCCAAACCGATCCAGCCGTTGATCATGCACTTCTTCAACCACCAGACCCATCATCGCGGGCAAGTCCATGCGATGCTCACCGCCGCGGGGCAAACACCCGGGGTCACAGATATGTTCTTAATGCCGGAGACCTGAATGGCCCTTATTTCCCCCTCGCGGCGCCTGCGGCGCACCCCGTTCTCCGATGGCGTCGAGGCCGCCGGCGTTCAGGCCTATACGGTCTATAACCACATGTTCTTGCCGACCATGTTCCGTTCGGTGATCGAGGACTACAGGCACCTCAAGGAGGCGGTCCAGATTTGGGACGTCGCCTGCGAGCGTCAGGTCGAGATCCGGGGGCCGGACGCGGGGCGGTTGATGCAGATGCTCACCCCGCGCGATCTGCGGGGCATGTTGCCGGGCCAGTGCTACTATGTTCCCATCGTCGACGAGACGGGTGGCATGCTCAACGATCCGGTCGCGGTAAAGCTGGCCGAGGATCGCTGGTGGATCTCGATTGCCGACAGCGACTTGCTGATGTGGGTCAAGGGTATCGCATACGGCTACCGGCTGGACGTTCTGGTCGACGAACCGGATGTATCGCCGCTCGGCGTTCAGGGGCCACTGGCCGACGACCTGATGGCCCGCGTCTTTGGCGACTCGGTCCGCAATATCCGGTTCTTCCGGTTCGGCTGGTTCCAGTTTCAGGGCCGCGACATGATCATCGCCCGATCCGGCTATTCCAAGCAAGGCGGCTTCGAAATCTACGTCGAGGGCGGCGATATCGGCATGCCGCTTTGGAATGCGTTGATGGAGGCCGGCCGGGATCTGGACGTGCGGGCAGGGTGCCCCAACCTGATCGAACGCATCGAGGCTGGGCTGCTCAGCTACGGCAACGACATGACCCGAGAGAACACACCGCATGAGTGCGGCCTCGGGCGGTTCTGCAACACGCAGACCGCCATTGGCTGTATCGGGCGCGACGCCTTGCTGCGGGTGGCCGTCGAAGGACCGCTGCGGCAGGTCCGGCCCCTTGCGATCGGAGGAGCGCCCGTGCCAGCCTGTGATCGCCCGTGGATGGTGACCGCGGGAGAGAAAACCGTGGGTCGGGTGACCTCGGCGGCACATTCGCCGGACTTTGACACCAACGTCTCGATCGCGATGATCCGGATGACGCATTGGGATCCGGGCACCGAACTGATAGTGCATTGTCCGGACGGGCCGAGGGAGGCTCAGGTGCAGGAGGAATTCTGGCTTTGACAGGCGCAAACACGGCCGGTGGCCCCACTATCCGCTCCAATGCGGTGCTGCTGCACCACATTTCCCGGACGTCCGGACAGGATTGGGCCGGCGGCACCAGTTGGCTGGGCGGTTTGCCGGTACTTGGCGGAGCGGACTGGCCGCGGAATCCCATGGACGGAGACGCGCTACATTTCGTGGCGCAGGTCTCGCTGGCCGATCTGCCGGACCTCGATATCGACATTCCCCGCACCGGCACCTTGGGCTTTTTCGTCGAGAGTGATCTGTCGAGCAAGATGGGGCAACTGCCCTATCCACAGATCGTGGGGCGGGTGATCTGGTCGGACGACACACAGGGGGCTGTGACCAAAGCGCCGGCGGATTGCGGGCCGATCCATCGCGAAGATTGGTCGTTTTACTGGAAAACGGCCCGCAATGAGGCCAACGCGCCGCGCGTTTTTCCGCGCTGGCCGGTGCAGCCGGTGGCCTTTGCCTGCCCGCCGGACGGGCTCTATGAAATCCCCGACGAGGCCTTTGGCACGGAGACAGCGTCCCCACCGCGGCAGGTGGCCCGCACCAGTTCCGGCGGACGGGCGTTGATGCCCGCGCGCGAGGCGATCACGTGGCGGGTCGTCGAGGCTATCTTGGATGATACGGCCCGTGCTCTTGGTCTGTTTGACGCATCTGTAAGGCTGGCCGAGGAAAGGCCGTCCAAATGGACAGAAGCCCTGCCGGCATGGCAACCCCTGGCCGAGAACGTGCGCGCCTTCGTGGCAAAATGGGATCAGCGCCGTGACGGCCATATGCCCGACACGGGGGTCGGGACGGCAGTGGTCGAAGAGCTGACAGCCGACATGGCGGCGTTGGCGAATGAAATGCGCAGCCTGAAAGGGCATTACCTGCGGCCGAATTTTCTGACCGAGCACTTTGTCCGTGCGGACGGCAGTCCCGGGACCGACAGATACTGGCATTTCCACGAGGCCATCTCCCGCGCCTATGACGAGATGCGGGTGGCCGAAGATGCCGTGTATCGCAACATCCCCGACGTGCTGCGCACCCATCTTGAACAACCGACCAGCCAACAGATCAACATCAACCGTCACCAGATGTTCGGCGCAGGCGCGACCGTGCAGGATGTGGCCGCTATGATGGGGGGCATGGTGATGTTGTGCCAGTTCAGTTCCGACCCGTACATCGGGATGATGTGGGGCGACGTGGGCTTTGTGAAATTCTGGATCGCACCCGCCGATCTGGCCGACGGGGCATGGGACAAGGTCGTCGTGACGTTTGAAGGCTAATAGGTACGAACCCGATCCGGTGCAGTGCTCAGGCCGTTTTGAAATGATACTGCTGGCGCATGACGTTGGCCAATAAACAGGGAAGAGAACGATGTTCAATGCTTTGATCGTAACCAAGGACGCAGAGGGCAAGACCCACGCCGCCGTCAGCCAGATCGCCGAAACGGATTTGCCAGAAGGCGAGGTGACCGTGGCGGTCGAATATTCGACCGTGAACTACAAAGACGGTCTGTGCATCGGCCCCGGCGGCGGTCTTGTCCGCAACTATCCGCACGTGCCGGGCATCGATCTTGCCGGAACCGTCGAGGCGTCCGACGATCCACGCTACAAGGCGGGCGACAAGGTCGTGTTGACCGGATGGCGTGTGGGCGAGGCGCATTGGGGCGGCTATTCTCAGAAAGCGCGGGTCAAGGCCGACTGGCTGGTGCCGCTGCCGAACGGGCTGAGCACCCGTCAGGCGATGGCTGTCGGCACTGCGGGGTTCACCGCCATGTTGGCCGTGATGGCGCTCGAGGACCACGGCCTGACACCCGACAAGGGCGAAGTTCTCGTGACTGGGGCCGCCGGTGGTGTCGGATCGGTCGCGACGGCGATCCTCGGCCATCTCGGCTATCAGGTTGCGGCTGTCACGGGCCGGCCTGAAACGGCCGATTACCTCACCGGGCTGGGGGCCAGCCGTATCGTGCCGCGCGAAGAGCTGAACGAAACCGTGAAGCGCCCGCTCGAGGCGGAGACCTGGGCGGGCTGTGTCGACGCCGTCGGCGGCGACATGTTGGCCCGAGTGCTGGGGCAGATGAAATACGGCAGCTCCGTCGCTGCGGTCGGCCTCGCGGGCGGGGCCGGTTTGCCCGCCACGGTGATTCCCTTTTTGTTGCGCGGAGTGAACTTGCTGGGCATCGACAGCGTCATGCAGCCCTATGAAAACCGGGTCAGAGCATGGGAGCGCATCGAAAAAGACCTGCCCATGAAAAAACTTGAGGCAATGGTTCAGCCGGCGACTCTGGCCGATCTGCCATCCCTCGGGGCCTCTATTTTGAAGGGGCAGATCAAGGGGCGCGTCGTCGTCGACGTGAACGCCTGACTCGTCTGATCGATCCGTTCCGAGGGTCTTTCGGGGACGCGACCTTTAGATCCGGCCCGTATTGGCCTACCCTGCTTGCATAATATTTGTGCAAGCAGGGGACATAACTATGCCACCGAAGCCACCATTAACCGATCTGCCGATCAAAACGGCGAAGTCTGGATTCTATAAGGGGTTCACCAAGGACGTCACCATATCCGGCAAGATCCTGGTCGGTGCGTTGATCCTCTGGGCGGTCGCATTTCCTGCGCAGGCGGCCTCCGTTCTAGGGGCGCTCAACAGCATCATTCTGGGGGCCTTCAACTATTGGTATGTCTACGTGATGGCGTTCTTCGTCATCCTGTGCCTGGTCCTTGCGATCTGGCCCGCCGCGGGACGACTGAAAATGGGCCTTCCCGACGACAAGCCCGAATTCTCGAACTTTTCATGGTTTTCGATGATGTTCGGCGCCGGGATCGGTATCGGTATGCTGACCTTTGCAACCGCCGAACCCATGTATCACTGGGCGAGCAACCCGGCGACGATTCAGGGCCTGACCGAAGGCAGCAGCGCGGGCAATGTCCGCGAGGCATATATCTGGTCCTTTACGCACTGGGGCCTCGCAGCATGGGCCGCCTATGCCATCGTCGGTCTGGCGCTCGGGTATTTCAGCTATCGGCGCGGCCTGCCACTCACCATCCGCTCCGGTCTGACGCCAATCTTTGGCAAGTCGCTGTCCGGCCCTGTCGGGCACGTGGTCGACGTTGTGGCCGTGGTTGCAACCGTTCTGGGCGTCGCCCAGACGCTCGGCTTCGGGGTCGAGCAATTCATCTCTGGGCTTTACCGCATCGGGTTTGGCGAATGGCTCTACACCACCAATGCCGAAGGCGTGCAATCGTCGTCCACCATGGCGATCATCTTTGCCCTGCTGGTGATCATGGGCGCCTCGACGCTGTCGGCCCTGTCGGGCGTCGGCAAAGGCATCAAATGGCTGTCCAACATCAACATGGGGCTCAGCTTCTTCATTCTTGCCTTCTTCCTGATCTTCGGCTCGACGTTCTTCGGCCTCAAGGCGCTGGGATTGGGTATCGTCGACTATCTTGCCTCGATCCCGGGCAATATCTTCACCGTCTGGAATTCCGACGGGGTCGAAGGTTCCGAGGCCGCGCAACTGGCCTCGTGGCAGGGCGGCTGGACGATCTTCTACTGGGCGTGGTGGATCGCGTTCGCGCCCTTCGTGGGCGTGTTCCTCGCGCGGATCAGCAAGGGGCGCACGGTGCGTGAATACGTTCTGGGTGCGATGGTCGTGCCGGCCATGATGTGCTTCGTCTGGTTCGCCATCGTCGGCGGCACAGCGATCGATCTCGAACTGTCGGGGGTGGCCGACGGGGCCATCACAGGGGCGGGTCAGGCGGATCAGCTATTCGCCATGCTCGCCGTGATGCTGAGCGGCGGTCTGGCGTGGGTGATGAGCGTAGTCGTCGTGATCCTGCTGCTGACCTACCTCGTCACTTCGGCTGACTCCGCGGTCCTGATCATCAACACGATCAACGCCGCAGGCGACGAAGGCCCCAAGGCCCGGCCCCATATCCTGTTCTGGGGTGCCGCGCTGGCGCTTGTGGTGGGTGGATTGATCATCGCCGGTGGTCTGGGCGCGATCCAGACGGCCATGGTGATCGGGGCGCTGCCATTCAGCTTGGTGATGGTTCTGATGGGGCTGGCCCTCATCAAGGGCATCTACCTTGACGGACGGCGCGAGGCGCACGGCATCGAAACCACGTTCGAGCCAGAGGCAACGACCCTGGCGGAATAAGTCCGGCCGAATGAGGCCCGCGACACATCAATCAATGCCTCCGGTGCTTGCGCATCGGGGGCATTTTCGATCAGGTGCCCGCATGACACTCGATACAGAATGGGTCCGGGCCCAATTTCCCGCCTTCGCCGCCGCGCCACTTCAGGGGCAGGCCTTCTTTGAAAACGCCGGCGGGTCCTATACCTGCGGGCAGGTCATCGACCGGCTCACGCGGTATTATACCGAACGCAAGGTGCAACCCTATGCGCCTTACGCCGCCTCCGAAATCGCCGGTGCAGAGATGGACGAGGCGCGGACGCGGCTTGCCGCGATGATGGGGATCGAAACAGACGAACTGTCCTTCGGCCCCTCGACCACCCAGAACACCTACGTGCTGGCCAACGCCGTCCGCCGCTGGCTGAAGCCGGGCGAGGCCATCGTCGTAACCAATCAGGATCACGAGGCCAATTCCGGCCCGTGGCGCAGGCTGGCCGAGGAAGGCGTCGAGGTCCGCGAATGGCGGATCGATCCGCAAACCGGAAGCCTCGACCCGGAGGCGCTGGTCGAGCTGCTGGACGATCAAGTCAAATTGGTCTGCTTTCCGCATTGCTCAAACGTGGTGGGTGAGATCAACGACGTGGCTGCAATCACCGCGCTCGTCCACGACGCCGGGGCCTATGCGATCGTGGACGGGGTCAGCTATGCGCCGCATGGCCTTCCGGATGTCGGGGCGCTCGGCGCGGATGTCTACCTGTTCTCGGCCTACAAGACCTTTGGGCCGCATCAGGGGATCATGGCGATCCGGCGCGGCATCGGCGCCGAGCTTCCTAATCAGGCGCATCACTTCAATGGCGGAACGCTTTACAAGAGGTTCACCCCCGCAGGGCCGGACCATGCCCAAGTGGCCGCAAGTGCCGGAATGGCCGACTATTTCGAAGCGCTCAGCGCGCATCATGGCGGTCCGGCAAGCGGCGCCGCCGCGGCCCGACACGCGCACGATCTGATGCGTGGTGCCGAAAAGTCAGTGCTGCAACCGCTGCTCGATTTTGTCTCCGCCAAGAACTCCGTCCGGCTGATTGGCCCCACGGATGCCAGCAAACGAGCACCCACCGTAGCGCTCGAACTGGCCGGCGGGGGTGAGGAGGCCGCCGCAATGCTCGCCCCGCACGGGGTCATGGCAGGCGGCGGCGACTTCTACGCAGGGCGGGCGCTCTCTGGCATGGGAGTCGACCCCGACAAAGGCGTGCTGCGGCTGTCTTTCGTGCATTATACCACGGCTCAAGAGGTTGACCGGCTGATTACCGCGCTAGATCACGTTTTCTAGAACGTAGGACAGCACATGACGGACAAGACACCCATCCTGATGTGGTTCAGGCGCGACTTGCGCCTCCACGATCACGAGGCGCTCAGCGAGGCATGCAACTCCGGGCGGCCCGTGATCCCGGTCTTCATCAACGATGAGGTCGTCGAAGGGCAGGGCGCTGCGGCGCGCTACCGGCTCGGGCTTTCCGTCGCCTCGCTGGCAAAGAGCCTCGAGGACAAGGGCAGCAAGCTGATCCTGCGGCAAGGTAAAGCCCTGTCCTGTCTTGAAGCGCTGATCGAGGAAACCGGCGCCACCGCCGTCTGGTGGCAGCGGCTCTACGATCCGGTTTCGCGTGATCGGGACGAGCCGATCAAGTCCGCGCTCAAGGACACCGGGGTCGACGCCCGCAGCTTTGCCGGCCATGTGTTGTTCGAGCCGTGGTCGGTCTCGACCCAGACCGGCGGGTTCTACCGGGTCTACTCTCCGATGTGGCGGTCGGTGCGCGGCAACGACGTCGCTTCGCCCCTCGCGACGCCAGGCAGCGTCCCCGGACCCGACACTTGGCCCGCCAGCGACAGCCTGCAGGATTGGCACCTCGACAAGGCGATGAACCGGGGCGCCGCAGTTCTGGCAGAGCATGTGACGGTCGGCGAAGAGGCGGCCCGCGGCAGGCTCGGGGCGTTCATCGCCAACGGCATCGCCGACTACAAGACGGCGCGCGACTTTCCAGCCAAGCCGGGCACCTCGGGCCTGTCCGAGAACCTGACCTACGGAGAGCTCAGCCCGCGGGTCTGCTGGCACGCCGGTCAGCGGGCGATCGAGGAAGGCAAGGCGGGTGCCGAGCACTTCCTCAAGGAGCTGGTCTGGCGCGAGTTCGCCTATCATCTGGCCCACCACACCCCCGAGATCACCGACCGCAACTGGAAGCCCGATTGGGACGCCTTCCCGTGGAAGACCGATCCCGAGAGCGACGAAGTGACCGCGTGGAAGCAAGGGCGCACCGGAATCCCCTTCGTCGACGCCGCCATGCGCGAGATGTATGTCACCGGCACGATGCACAATCGCGGCCGGATGATCGTCGCAAGTTACCTGACCAAACATTTGATGTGCCACTGGAAAATCGGCCTCGACTGGTTTGCCGATTGCCTGATCGACTGGGATCCTTGCTCCAATGCGATGGGATGGCAATGGTCGGCAGGCTCGGGGCCGGACGCGACGCCGTATTTCCGGGTCTTCAACCCCGAAACCCAACTCGAGAAGTTCGATCCGGACCATGTCTATGCCAAACGCTGGATCGCCGAAGGACATTCCTCGCCGCCCGCGACGGCACTCAGCTATTTCGACGCGATCCCGCGGCATTGGGAACTCTCGCCGGATATGGACTACCCAAAGCCGATCGTTGACGTGAAAGAGGGTCGAGAACGGGCGCTAAGGGCCTATGAAGAAAGAGATTTCTGAATATCTTCCGCCGCGCCGAAACCAATTGTTAACGATTTCCGTGACTTCGGGCATCGGCAAAGCTATCTTGTGATGCCGAACGAAGTCGAAAGCGCCGGAGAGCCGTTCATGGCTCTCTTTGACAACATAGAATTGGAGTTGGGATGATCCTGACCACGACGCAAGGCCAGACCGATCTGCCGCGCTACTTCGCCGCCGTATTTGCCAAGATGCAGCAAATTCCACGTGGCCGGATCGACGTCGTGTTGCCCGATGGCCGACGTTTCCGCGCTCAGGGCCCGGCCGCAGGCTATGTCTGCGAATTGAACGTGCACAACCCGGATGTCTTCGCGCGGCTGATCCGCGAAGGCGATCTCGGCTTCTGCGACGCCTACCTCGATGGCTGGTGGTCGACACCCGATCTGATGGCCTTCATGGATCTGATCCATGACGAAGCCTCCGAGGACGTTTATGACGGCTTCCCCGGCCAAACCTTTGTCCGGGCCTACGAAAAGCTGCGGTTCTGGCTGCAATCCAATTCCAAGACGCAGGCCAGAAAGAACATTTCCTATCACTATGATCTGGGCAACGACTTCTACGGGCTGTGGCTCGATGAAACGATGACCTACTCGTCGGCCAAGTTCGTCACCGGACAGGAAAGCCTCGAAGCGGCGCAAACGCTGAAATACGCCTCCATGGTCGATCAGATGGGGGCACAACCCGGCGATCACGTGCTCGAAATCGGCTGCGGCTGGGGCGGGTTCGCGGAATACGCCGCCAAGGAACGTGGGCTGAAGGTGACGGGGCTGACGATCAGCCAAGAGCAGTTCAACTACGCAGTCGAGCGGATCGAAAAGGCCGGATTGTCGGATCAGGTGACGTTCAAGATGCAGGATTACCGCGACGAAACCGGCCATTACGACGGCATCGCAAGCATCGAAATGTTCGAGGCCGTCGGCGAAAAGTATTGGCCCGTCTACTTCGAGACCGTCCGCGAGCGCCTGAAACCGGGCAAAAACGCAACGCTTCAGATCATCACCGTGGCCGACCGCCGCTGGGAGGTCTACAAGCGAGGCGTCGATTTCATCCAGAAGTATATCTTTCCGGGCGGCATGCTGCCCAGCCCCAAGGTATTGAGAGAACAAGTGGAAAAGGCCGGCCTGAAGGTGGCGCATTCCATCGAGTTCGGTGAAAGCTACAATCTCACGCTGCGGCGGTGGCACGAAACCTTCAATGATCGGTGGGATCAGGTGTCGGCTCTGGGCTTTGACGAAAGGTTCCGGCGGATGTGGAACTTTTACCTGACCTCTTGTGCGGCCACGTTTCATAGCGGAAACTGTGACGTGACGCAGATAACGGTGACGCGCCCCGGCTAAGTCGGCAACGCGCCCGAAGACACAGGCAGGAGCGCGAGATGGGGTTGTTCACGATGGCCAAACTGGTGGGGGCGATCCTGTTCGCCATCATCGCTTGGTATGTGTCGCAATTGATCAAGCCGTTGTTTCCCGAAGGCTACGATCCCGGCCGGTTCGCCGAGTTCAACGCGCTGATCGGGCTTGGTGTCGGCTGGATCGTCGCAGGAAGCCGTGCTGGCGGTGGTTGGTCTTCCGGGATCAGCGCGGGATTGACCGCGGCATTCGCGCTGGTCTTTTGGGGGCTGTTGTTGAACTGCACCTACGAGATGCTCCGGCTGTCGCTGCGCCGTCAATACGACGGGCCGCTCGAGGCCGTGATCGGCGTCTTCGAACTCATGTTCGAGAACCTCATGATCATGCTCGATGTGCAGGTTCTGGTCGTCCTGTTCGGAAGTGCTGCGATTGCGGGATTGGTGATCGAATTCACCAGCCGCAAGGCACGCTAGGCCAAACCGCTTCTCTCTGTCATCAAAAGGCTCGCGGATGCATCTCTTCGTCTATGGCACGTTATGCCACCGGCCATTGTTCGACGTGGTCGCGGGGCCGGCCGACGGCCTGTCTCCGACGGTGCAACCGGCGCGCCTCGCCGGCCACGCCGTGGATCAAGTGGCCGGCAGCGCCTTGCCGATGATTATCGAGCGCCATGATGCAGTGGCACAGGGCAACCTCTGGTCCGGCCTCAGCGCCGCCCAACGCGCGCGGCTCGATCTATACGAGGTGGCCTTCGGCTATGATCTGCGCGTCGTCACCGTGCTGTCGGCATCGGGCGAGCAGGTTCAGGCCGAGGCCTATTTCCCGCCAGAGGATCATCGGCCCGCAGGCAAGGTCTGGTCCTTGGCCGAGTGGGAGCGATCACAGGCCCGCGCCGCCATCCTGACGGCCCAAGAGATGGACAACCATGCGCCGCCACTGACCGGTCCGGAGCTGTTTCGACAGTGGAAGATGATGCAAGGACGGGCCGAGGCCAAGGTCCGCGCGGGGCAGGGCGCTGCCGCTGCCTCCTTGCGATATGACGCCTACCCGCAGGATTTCGATGTCTCGCTGCGCGCGCCGTTGTCGGGTGACTTCTTCAAGCTCGCACAGGTCACGATCCAGCACCGCACGTTTGCAGGCCAGAACAGCGGCCCGCTTCCGCGAGAGGTCTTGGTAGGCTGTGACGCGGCTCTTGTCCTGCCGTATGACACGGTGCGCGACAGGGTGCTCTTGGTCGAACAGTTCCGCACCGGGCCGGCCGTGCGCCACGATTCAAATCCCTGGTCACTCGAACCGGTCGCCGGAATCGTCGATCCGGGGGAAAGCCCCGAAGAGGCCGCACTGCGCGAGACCGGAGAGGAGGCGGGGCTTTCGCTCACCGGGCTGGAAAAGATGTTTTCGATCTATCCTTCGCCCGGCTCCAGCACGGATCACTTTCACTGCTTTGCAGGTTTCGCCGATCTGGACAGTCTCGAAACCGGCTTTGGTGGGCTCGAACACGAGGCCGAGGATTTGCGTCTGCATGTTCTGTCGCTCGACGACGCTCTGGCGCTTCTCGACACCGGCGAAATCAATGCGGGCCCGCTGGTCGCGATGCTGCTGTGGCTGGCGCGCAAGCGGGCTTCCGGCTGGCAATGACACCGACGTGATACCGACGGCAGAACGACGTGTTGTCCCTGCCCATTTTCTGACCATCCCTTGAGTTCGCTGTCACCGGGTCGTAGACAGTTTGCAACATGCAGAAAGGGCCGCGCTCATGACTATCCACACCGACCTTGCCGCCGCGATCGGGAACACACCACTAATCCGGCTGAAGGCGGCGTCCGAGGCCACGGGCTGTGAAATCCTCGGAAAGGCCGAGTTCATGAACCCGGGCCAGTCCGTCAAGGACCGCGCAGCACTGTTCATCATCCGTGACGCCGTGGCCAAAGGTCTGCTCAAGCCCGGTGGCACGATTGTCGAAGGCACTGCCGGCAACACCGGGATCGGTCTGGCGCTCGTCGGGGCCTCCATGGGCTTCAAGACCGTGATTGTCATTCCTGAAACGCAAAGTCAGGAAAAAAAGGACATGATCCGACTGGCCGGTGCGGAATTGGTGCAAGTCCCTGCTGCACCTTATAAAAATCCGAACAACTACGTGCGGTATTCCGGCCGTCTGGCCGAGGAACTGGCGCGCACGACGAACGAAGGCGTCATCTGGGCCAACCAGTTCGACAACGTCGCCAACCGGCAGGCACATATCGAAACCACCGGGCCGGAGATCTGGGAACAGACCGGCGGCAAGGTCGACGGCTTCATCTGTGCCGTCGGCTCCGGCGGGACCCTAGCGGGCGTCGGCATGGCGCTGCAGCCCAAGGGCGTCAAGATCGGTCTGGCCGATCCCGACGGTGCTGCCCTTCACAGCTACTACACCACCGGAGAGCTGAAATCCGAGGGCGGCAGCATCACCGAGGGCATCGGTCAAGGGCGGATTACGGCCAATCTCGAAGGGTTCCGGCCTGATTTCAGCTACAATATCCCTGATGCGGAGGCATTGCCCATTGTGTTCGATCTGCTGCAACACGAAGGGCTCTGCCTTGGCGGTTCGTCGGGGATCAACGTCGCAGGCGCCATCCGCATGGCCTGCGAACTTGGGCCCGGGCATACCATCGTGACGATCTTGTGTGACTACGGCACCCGCTATCAGTCCAAGCTGTTCAATCCCGATTTCCTGAAAGACAAGGGTCTGCCGGCTCCGTCTTGGTTGTCACAGGCGCCGTCGTCCATCCCGGGCGTCTTTGAGGAAGTATGACGCGACGCCTTTCCCTATTGCTGCTGGCCCTTTGGCTGGGGCTGTTGGGAAGCGTTGGTCGGGCGCAGGTCGACGTTCCCGCGCTCGCACCTGTCGAAGCCGCGATGTCGCAAGTCGCCGGACCGGACTACCAGGCATGGTCTGAAACGGCGGCGCGGACGGAGGCTATCTCCGAGCTCGGGCGTGGATCGACATTTGCGCTCGAACGTTTGCGTGGCGATCTCGTGCTGTGGCGCGAGCAGTTCCTTCAGGCCGAAAGCGTGAACGCAGGACGAATCTCGACCGTTCAAGCCCAGATCGAAGCGCTCGGCCCAGCCCCTGAAACAGAGGCAGAGGCCGTTGAGATTACGACCCGCAGACAAGAGCTGGAGGAGAAGCTCGCGCGCCTTCAGGTGCCCGTCCGGCTGGCACAGGAGGCTTATGCCCACGCCAACGGGCTCATAACCGAAATCGATGCTTTGATACGGTCCACGCGGACCAACGATCTCATGAATCGCGGCCTGTCCCCGCTGAATCCAACCATCTGGGGGGAAGCCGTCAGTGTTCTGAATCAACGCGCGACGAGCGTCTATCATGAGGTCCGTGCCAACCTGACCAGTAGCAGCAGATGGAGCGTGTTCTACGACAATATCGGCCGAGCCGGACTTCTACTTCTCGCGGGCCTCGTATTGGTCATTCGGGGGCGAAAGTGGTCTGCCCGCTTGCAGAGCGCAATGGCGATGCGAACCCAGAGCAATGCTGCGGCGGGTGTCTGGCGATTTACCACATCGCTTTTGCAGATCGTTTTGCCGCTGACCGGCCTGTTCTGCATTCAAGCCGGGTTGCAGGCCAGCGGGTTTCTGGGTGTGGCCGGAGCGCGTATGTCGGCGGTTCTGCCGCAAGCGGGCCTCTTCGTCATCATCGCGCGGTGGCTGGGCGACCAATTGGCTACCGCCGATACCGAAAACCACCCGTTTCTGGATTTGCACCGGGTTCGGCGAGGCAAGGCCAGCAGCTATGTATTGCGGGCCGGTTGGGTGCTGGCCATCGGTGAAATGGTCAATGCGTTCTTGGCAACAGGCGAAACCTCCGCCGCGGCCAACGCCTTGGCGTTCTTGCCGGTTCAGCTGTTGTTGACCTACGTTCTCTACCGACTGGGCCAGATCCTGATACTGGCCGCCAAACCGGACACCGACTCCGAGGGCGAAGAGCCGCGTTTCCGCCGCAGGATCTTTGGCCTTCTTGGACGCGTGCTGAAGATCATTGCCATAATTGGACCAGTGCTCGCCTTTGCCGGCTATTCCAACGCAACCAATGCTCTGATCGTGCCATCTGTGATGACCTTGGTCGTGGTAGCGGTTTCTCTGCTATTACAGGGTTTTGTGACCGATATTTATGGGCTGGTCACTGGAGGTGACGAAACCAGCCGTGATGCCTTGATCCCGGTCCTGTTTGGATTTGCGATCACGCTCTTGGCGATACCGGTTCTTGCTTTGATCTGGGGCGCCGGAGTTCAGGATTTGAGCGAGGTCTGGTCGCGCTTCCGGGACGGATATTCCTTCGGCGAGACCCGCATTTCACCAACGGATTTTGTGACATTCGGGTTGGTCTTCGTTTTGGGTTATATGCTGACACGGCTGTTGCAAGGCACGCTGCGCAGTTCGGTTTTGCCCAAAACCCGGATCGACAAGGGGGGGCAGAACGCGATTGTCGCGGGGGTCGGCTATGTCGGGATATTCCTCGCCGCCATCGTCGCGATCTCCAGTGCGGGTCTTGATCTGTCATCGCTCGCGATTGTCGCGGGCGCGTTGTCGGTCGGCATCGGTTTTGGGCTTCAGAACATCGTTTCGAATTTTGTTTCAGGCATCATCTTGTTGATCGAACGGCCAATCTCAGAGGGGGATTGGATCGAAGTCGGTGGCCAAATGGGATACGTTCGCGCGATCTCGGTGCGTTCGACGCGGATCGAAACATTCGACCGAACCGACGTTATCGTGCCAAACGCCGATTTGGTGTCGGGGCAGGTCACGAACTGGACGCGCGGCAATTCGGTCGGTCGGGTCATCGTGCCGGTCGGCGTGGCCTACGGGTCAAACGTCGACAAGGTGACCGAAATTCTGACCGAGATTGCTTCCAGCAATCAGTTGGTCGTACTGACGCCACCGCCCTCGGTGCTGTTTGTCGGCTTCGGCGCGGATTCGCTCGATTTTGAAATTCGGGCGATCTTGCGTGACGTAAATTTTGTCATGGCCGTCAAATCCGAGATGAACCATGCGATAAACGCCCGTTTCGCAGCAGAAGGGATCGAGATCCCCTTCGCTCAAAGGGACCTGTGGTTGCGGAATCCAGAGGCACTTACGCCCAAAACTGAGCTTTGACGTTTTGGCTACGATGGCGAGGACGCCCATTGATGGATGGCGTCAGTAGCGTCATGGGGCAGGGGGCTGCCCCGTTCGATGTTGGCCCGTGGCCAAGCGAGATTGGCGCCAAGTCCTTGCCGTCAGGTTGCGGCAGAACATAGCATCAACGGCGGTATTGACCTCATAATCCTTGTCTCGCTTGTCTTGCCCTGAAGGCATGGGTTAGCCTCGCCTCATGAGGTTGAGACGAGGCAATGACCGGATGAAGCGACGCGGCACGTTGATCGGCATGATCTTGGCGCTTGTTGTCGGAGGTTCCGCCCAAGCGCAATCGTTCGAGAATTGCGAAAAAACCGAGATCGCGGCCATCGAGGCTTCGATCATCGGCGCCCATGACCTTGCTCTTCAAGCCGCCGTCAATGTGGGTGACACGCCAACTTACACCCGGTGGTTCGGTTCGTACAATCGTCGAAGCGGGGATCGGCTGCGGCGCAATTTCAAGTCGGTTTATCAATCCATCGTCACCGAAGAGATCACCGGCCAATGCCTCAACAGCTACGAATCGAGCTGCAAGGGCGGCACCTACGCCTTCATCAATCGAAACCGGCCGTTTTTTGTGAACTTCTGCCCGCCGTTCTTTCGCCTCCCGACGATGACGGGCGTGTCGCCGACGTCAAACGAAATGGCGAACGGGACACAGGAAGGCACGATCATCCACGAACTCAGTCATTTCGAACAGACCGCCGATACCGATGATCTGTGCTATTCGCGGCCCGATTGCATGGCGATGGCGCGGTCGGATCCCAATGGTGCGCTGAGAAACGCTGACAGCTTTCAGTATTTCGCCGAAGACGTCATGCTTTACGCGGATGACGTGGCGTCATCTCGTTAGGCTATTCTGCTGCCTGCCTGATTGCCTCGCCTTGCGTTTCCGGTTCAGGCAGGCCCTCGCGAGAGAGCAGGATCGCGATCGGGCGCAGCGCCGGTATCTCCGAGCAGACGATCATGAGGCCGACCATGATTGGAACCGACAAGAACATCCCCGGAATTCCCCAGACCGCGCCCCAGAAAGCGAGGCTGATAATGATGCCAAAGGAAGACAGACGCAGTGCTCGGCCCATCAACATCGGATCAATCACGTTTCCATTTATGAACTGAATTGCGCCAACGATCAGGAATATCGCGAAGGTCGGTCCCGGTTCGGACAGCTGGACATAAGTAACGAGCGCCACAAGCCCGGTTGCGACGATCGACCCGATATTCGGTATGTAGTTCAAAATAAAGGTGATGATGCCGAGTGCAACCGCCAGCTCCAACCCGAAGAGCGATGCCACGAACCACACCATTGCACCGGTCACGAGGCTCACCATCGTTTTGACAAACAGATAGCGGTTTACCCGGCGAATGATCGAACCCACGATCCGACTGATACGATCAGCTTGAACAGGGTCGCCTACGAAATTGACCAGCTTGGTCGCGAACCAAACCCGTTCGGCAAACAGAAAGCCGACGAACAGGATGACCAGCACGGTCGCTTGCATCAAGCCGCCGGCCTGACCTGCCATCGTCCTCAGATAACCCGATAGATTGACGTTCGAGAGGCTGTCGAACACAGCCAGTTGCGCATCCGGGCCAAGCCACGCGAAGAGTGCGGCAACGGCTTGAGGCGCTCTTTCCGTATAGGCCAACGTCGTCGTCAATACGGTGTTGACCTGCGCCAGAACGATGGACGTGAGCAGGAGTAGGGCGGTCGATATCAGGACAAGTGCGACGATGCTCGCCAGCCAATTGGGAACATGCAGTGGGCCGATCCTCTGTCGACCGATGAAATTGATCGCATCACTCGTCAAACTGAACAACACGATGGCTGTCACCAAGGATATCAGCATGAACCTGGCTTGAACGAGCAAGAACAGGACCACGGCAAAGGCAATAATGATCAATGCGACTGCCTGCACACGAGAAGGGTCAGCCACCGGTCTTTCTGAACGCGGTTCAACAGGGCGCAATGATGGGCTTGGCATCAGATTTGCAGAGTCCTTGGAGATGAAACGACAAGTCGACATTATGCGACAGGCGGCAGTCAGTGACAATGACCCGCAAATGTTGCGATGATGGCCCTTCAAGGTCTTGCATTCCTCTGTCGTGCGAGGGTAGACACGCGATCACGGACAGGTGGCCGAGTGGTCGAAGGCGCACGCCTGGAAAGTGTGTAGGCGGGAGACCGTCTCCAGGGTTCGAATCCCTGTCTGTCCGCCATTATCCCCATTGCGAACCAGTGACACCGCCCTGACGGGCACACATTTTTTCGTGTTATCAAAGGGGTTTGCCCGAACGGGTCGAACCTCATAGACGCGCCGTTGGGCCGAGACGGGGCACAGAATGGCACTCAGTCTCAGTTTGGGCGGACCTCGTCTTTTCCGGTTCGGTCCGCTTTTGCCGTTAACTTTCAGTAGTCTGCTTCTGAACTCCGCCAAAACCCTGACCTGAGCCCCTGAATTTCCTCCAGCTTTGTGTAGAGTCCGCCCAACTGAAGGACGGACAACTGAAGACGAGATTCACCGACGAACAGATCATTCAGATGATCAAGGAACAGGAAGCTGGCGAGAAGACGGCTGACGTGTGCAGGCGCTATGGGATCAGCCAGGGCA
>NZ_FXZK01000024.1 GCF_900184895.1 Flavimaricola marinus | reverse complement strand
CCGTAACAACCCGAACCGTTTCCGCTCCGTGCCGCCCGTCTGGCGCCCCGTTGGTGCATCTCTGCGCCGCCGGTGAGGGGGGTTCTACGGTTACTCGCACACACCCGCAACCCCTTTTTTCAAGAAAGAGCCCAAAATCTGCATTGCCCTGCCGATCAAGTCCCTCAATTCCATTTAATTCACTGTTTTTCATACATATTTTTCTCCTAAATCTTGCGCTGACTTATCCCGAGGGGATGCATTTATTGGTCTCTGGGGGCCCTCTGAACCAGCTTCCCCATCGTAAAGCAGACAACAATTTGCAGCTCTTTCGGCCTCACGGCCGCAAATCACCCAGTATTTCGCATAGGAATCGATTCCAGTCGCCCAACACACGACTCGCGACGACCGAATCCACGTCGTTTCAAAGAAAAGGGGCGCCGGCAGGTTGTTCCCTGCCAGCGCCCCTCCCCTACCCTCATCGGGTCTTGTGTCGGATCATGCCATTTCGCGCTTTGGGTTCTTGCCGAGGATGATCATCGAAAGGATGTCGTCTTCAGTGACATCCTCGACCCGTTCGGTGCCAACCAATTGGCCGTTCTTCATCACCGACACCCGATCACACAGCTCCATCATCTCGCGCGTGTCGTGGCTGATCAGGAAGATCCCCAAGCCTTGCGCTTTGAGCTCCTTGATCAGATCGGCTACCATTGCCGTCTCATGGACACCCAAAGCTGCCGTCGGTTCGTCCATGATCAGGATGCGGGCGTTGAAGTAGACGGCCCGCGCGATGGCCACGGATTGACGCTGTCCACCCGACAATGACCTCACCGGTTCGGAGAACCGCTGAAAGTTGGGATTGAGCCGCGCCATGATCTTGCGCGATTCCGCTTCCATAGCTGTATCGTCTACAAGGCCGAACCGGGTGACGATCTCGCGCCCCAGAAACAGGTTCGAGGCCGCATCGAGATTGTCGGACAAGGCGAGGGTCTGATAGATCGTCTCGATATTGAGATCGCGCGCGTCGCGCGGGCTGTTGATCTCGACCTTCTTGCCATCGACGTAGATCTCGCCGCTGTCCTTCTTGTAGGCGCCCGACAGGATCTTGATAAGGGTCGATTTGCCGGCACCGTTGTGGCCTAACAATCCCACGACCTCGCCAGGCATCACGTCAATGGACACGTCGTCGACCGCCTTGATCCCGCCAAAGTGGATGGAGATGTTGCGCATTTCTAGAAGTGGCGTGGTCATTATGCGTCTCCCGTTTTGCGACGATATAGGATGTCGACCCAGACCGCGACGATCAGAACCCCGCCGACGATCATGTTCTGCAATGGCGAGTCGACGCCAACCATGCCCATGCCGGACACGAGCGCCTGCATGATGAAGGCACCGAGGATGGCGCCATAGATCGTCCCGACACCGCCAGCCAAGGCGGTGCCGCCGATGACGGCCGCCGCAATGACACGCAACTCGTCAAGCTCGCCCAGCGACGAGCCAGCCGATCCCAAGCGTGCCGATGCGATCACGGCCGCGATTGCGGTCAGCGCCCCCATCAGGGCAAAGACCTTGACGGTCAGCAATCGTGTATTGATGCCCGACAGCTCCGCCGCATCCGGGTTGCCACCCATTGCAAAGACATAGCGACCGAACCGGGTTTTCCGGGCGATGACCGTCATCGCGATCGCCACGGCCAGAACGATCAGCACCGAGATCGGGAAACCGTAGGCTTCCGTATAACCTTCGGGCATTTCCAGCCCTTCGGCTGCAAAGCGCCGCTCGAGAATGCGGGTCGGCACCATGTAGGCATTCATGATCGCGGTGATGCCGCAGATCGCGCCGACGAGGATTGCGCCTAGCAGATACTCTGCCCAAAGCGGCTTCACGGCGAAATCATGGCTGATGTATTTCCGGCGATTGTTGGCCAGCCCGTAAATCGTCAAAGCAGACCCAACGAGCGCAAGTATCCAACTGGCCGTCACCCCGATCGTCCCTGTCGCTCCGCCGAGCATGACGAAGGACGGATCGAGCGGGGAAATCGTCGTGCCCCGAGACACCCACCATGCGCCACCGCGCCAGATCAGCAGACCACCAAGCGTAACGATAAAGGAGGGGATCGCGAGGTATCCAATCAGCCAGCCTTGAAACCCGCCGATCGCGGCCCCGAGCGCCAAGCCGATAGCAACCGTGATAATCCAGATCATCGGGCTGCCGAATCCAAAGATTTCGGGCAGCACCTGAACCTGAACGACGCCCATGAGCATCCCGATGATGCCCAACAAAGAGCCGATGGACAGATCGATGTTCCGGGTCACGATGACGAAGACCATGCCGGTCGCCATGACGGCCACCGATGCCGTCTGCAATGTCAGGGTAAACAGATTTCGCGGGGTCAGAAACGTTCCACCGGTCGCGATATGGAATACGAGTGCGATCAGGACGAAGGCCCCGATCATGCCGAGCAGTCGCGTGTCGAGCTGCAATGTCTTGATAATATTTCCCAGTCCGTTGGACATAGGTTCCCTCCCTTGGCCCCGGCTCTGGGCCATCCAAAATCAAATAGCCCCACCCGCCGGAAAGCGGATGGGGCTATAGACTTTCACATTCAGATCACTCGCAGACGGCCAGACCGGTCACACCTTGGCACAGAACGTCTTTCGCGATCCAACCCGCATCCAGCACAAGGTTCAGGCGATCTTGTGTGATCGGCTGCGGTGCCAGGAGCATGGAGTTCACGTCGACGCCGCCGGGCGAGGTGAACGTGGCCGAGCCTTCGATGTCGGACATTGCGGTGCCGCTGGCCAGTGCCACGGCGATTTCGCCAGCATTGCGGCCCAGTTCACGGCTGTCTTTCCAGACAGACACGGTCTGGGTGCCCAGAGCCACACGGTTCAGAGCGGCGTGGTCGCCGTCCTGTCCGGAGACCGGGATACCGTCCATGCCCTGTGCGGCCAGCGCAGCAACAACACCGCCGGCCATGCCGTCGTTGGAGGCCACAACAGCGTCGACCTCGTTGTTGTTCTGGGTCAGGATTTGCTCCATGTTGCGCTGTGCGTTCGCAGGCTGCCAACCGTCGGTGTAGGTTTCACCCACGATGGTGATCGCGCCAGAGTCGATGGCTGCTTGCAGGATTTCTTGCTGGCCGCCGCGCAGGAAGTCGGAGTTCGGGTCTGTCGGCGACCCTTTGATCATGACGTAGTTGCCTTCAGGGGCCAACTCGAGCACCGCTGCGGCCTGCATCCGACCGACTTCGACGTTGTCGAAGGTCAGATAGAAGGCACGAGGGTCTTCGATCAGGCGGTCATATCCGATGACGGGAATGCCAGCTGCTTCGGCGGCATCCAGTGCCGGGCCGATCGCCGATCCGTCCTGCGCCAAGATGATCAGAGCGTCGACGCCCTGAGTGATCAGGCTTTCGACGTCGGCCAGCTGCTTGGTTGCCGAGGACTGCGCGTCGGCGGAAAGATAGCTCGCACCGGCGGCCTCAAGCGCGCCGAGAATAGCCGCTTCGTCGGTCTTCCAGCGCTCTTCCTGGAAATCGGACCAGCTCACACCGACGGTCATCCCGTGACCGTCCGCAAGTGCAGCCGTGCCAAATCCAGCCGCTGCCACAACCGCGGCAGCAATAGTTGTCGTCTTCATAGAAATTCCTCCCAGAATTATCACGGCTCAAAGAACCATGTTGACGTTTGCCGTCATGCCCAAAAACATGTCGGGCGCGGTCCTCATTGTCAATTACTTTTGGGAATGGTTCCCACAGAACAATTCGTTGCATAAATTTATGTTTTTGCTATCTTTTTGGGCGGTCGGCACGTCGAGAGCTGCCCTAATTTCGAGCAGTGAGGGCCACCGATGAGCAATCTGGATCGCGCGCGTCAGAACCGCAGAGCATTGAAACGCAAAAGGAATGACGAACTGGCCTTCGGCGCGTGTATTCTGGCGGCCGCCATCGCGCCGCATGCGCTCGCCGCTCAGCCGACGTTCCTCGATCGCGCCCAAGAGCTGCCGTTCCAACATGATTATGATGGAGGCTGGGAGCATTTCGTCGGCGGCGGCGTTGCACTCTTCGATTGCAACGGCGACGATTTCCTCGACCTGTTCGCAGCGGGAGGTTCAAACCCGGCGAGCCTCTTCGTCAACAGCTCGGAGCGTGGCGGCCCGATCAGCTATTCACTGGCAGATGCCCCTCCCCTTGTCGGCGCCACAGGCGCCTATCCCATCGACATCAATGGCGACGACCTGCTCGACCTGTTCGTCTTGCGCAACGGACCGAATGCTGTGCTTCTCGGTCGAGGGGACTGCAGCTTTGACGACGCCACGGATGCGCTCGGAATTCGCCCCGGCAATGCCTGGACGACCGCTTTCGCGGCGACGTGGGAACCCGACCAGGACCGCCCGACTCTTGCAATCGGCAACTATGTCGATGCATCCGATCCGAACGGGCCGTTCGGCACCTGCGACACCAATTGGCTGCTACGGCCGGACGGCGAGCGCTACGCCGAGCCGATTGCCCTTGAGCCGGGATATTGCCCACTATCGATGCTCATCTCGGACTGGCGCAGGGATGGTGAGCCGCTTTTGCGCATATCAAACGATCGCCAGTATTACGTCCGAGACGGCTATGAACAGATGTGGTCGCTCGATCCTTTGCGTGAATGGCCGACCGATGACGGCTGGGACAAGATGCAGTTGTGGGGCATGGGCATCGCCAGCGCCGATTTGACGGGCGACGGCAAGCCGGAGGTGATGCTGACCTCGATGGGCGACCAGATGCTTATGACAAACACGGGGCAAGGATTTGCGGTTGTGCCCTTCACGACCGGAACCTTTGCGCAGCGGCCACATACAGGCGACGACGGACGGCCTTCGACCGGCTGGCACGCGGAATTCGGGGATATCGACAACGACGGACTGGCCGATCTCTTCATTGCCAAGGGAAATGTCGATCAGATGCCTACAATGGCGATCCACGACCCGAACAACCTGCTGATGCAACAGCCTGACGGCACATTCATCGAGCGTGCCTCCGAGGCGGGAGTGGCGACAACGGAGAGATCCCGTGGTGGTGGGCTGGTTGACCTCAACAACGACGGCTTGCTCGATATTGTCGTGGTGAATCGTCGAGCGCCGTTGGAAGTCTGGCAGAACGCGACCATCGACGCTGGAAACTGGCTTCACGTCAACTTGCGGCAGGCGACAGGCAATACGCGCGCTATCGGTGCAATAATTGAACTGCGCACCGGCACCGGGCTGCAAACCAGAGAGCTGACCATTGGCGGTGGCCACGCCAGCGGGAGTCTGGGGCCGATACATTTCGGGCTGGCGGACGCCGAACAGGCGGAGCTGAGAGTGGTCTGGCCAGACGGTGTCGCCACGGACTGGAACATCGTCGAGGCCAATCAGACAGTCACAATCATGCGCGAGGCGGGCGCCAACTAGGCCCCCGCCCCGACAGCTCTATCAGACGAAGCGGTTGACGTAGTTCTCGAGGATTTCCTGACGACCGGATTTCGGCGCGGGATTGATACCCTCACTCAAGACTTTCGCCTGAATGCTTGCCAAATCGCTGTTCAGCAAATCCTTCGCACTCGACGTTTTCCAGCCGGAATACCGCTCTTTCAGTGCATCCTCGAGCCCACCGTCTTCCAACATCGCAGCCGCCGCCTTGAGGCCCCGCGCACAGATATCCATGCCGCCGACATGACCGGCGATCAGATCCTCGGCATCGAGAGACTGGCGACGCAGCTTGGCGTCGAAGTTGGTTCCGCCAAGGCCCAGACCACCGGCCTTGAGTATGTGGTAATACGCCACGGCCACCTCGGGTACGTTGTTCGGGAACTGGTCGGTATCCCAACCGGATTGGTAGTCGTTCCGGTTCATGTCGATCGAACCGAGCATTCCTTCCGCCGCGGCGACCGCGATTTCATGTTCGAACGAATGGCCGGCAAGGATCGCGTGGCCCTGCTCGAGGTTCAGTTTGACCTCGCCTTCCAGGCCGTATTTGCGAAGGAAGCCGATGCATGTGGCCGCGTCGTAGTCATATTGGTGCTTTGACGGCTCCTGCGGCTTGGGTTCGACCAAGATCGCGCCCTTGAAGCCGATCTTGTGCTTGTAATCCACCACCATCGACAGGAACCGGCCCATATGGTCGAGCTCTTGACCGAGATCGGTATTGAGCAGCGTCTCGTAACCCTCTCGCCCCCCCCAGAGGACGTAATTCTGTCCGCCCAATTTGTGGGTCGCGTCGAGGCAGCCTTTGACGGTTGCGGCGGCAAAGGCAAAGACGTCCGGATCGGGATTGGTGGAGGCGCCCGACATCCAGCGCCGATGGCTGAACATGTTGGCCGTGCCCCAGAGGAGCTTGGTCTTGCTGGTCTCCATCATTTGCCCGAGATAGTCGGTGATCTCTTCGAGCGTCGCCAGATTGTCGGCGAAGTTGCCCTGCTCGGGACGCAGGTCTGCGTCATGCCAGCAAAAGAACGGGACGTTCAGGATATCGAACATCTCGAATGCCACATCGGCCTTGATCCGCGCGCGCCCCATGTCGTCTTGCGGATACCACGGGCGCTCGAAGGTTTGCCCGCCGAACGGGTCTCCCCCTTCCCATGCAAAGCTGTGCCAGTAGGCCACGGCAAAGCGAAGGTGGTCCTCCATACGCTTGCCCATCACCACCTCGTCAGGATTGTAGTGGCGATAAGCCAATGGGTTCGAGCTTTCCGGGCCCTCGTAGGTGACCTTGGAAATCCCGTCGAAAAAGCCGGTAGACATGGTGAGCACCCTCCGTTTCGCAGGGTCCTCCCCCCGCGGATTGCTGTCAGGGTCGTGGTATTTCAATTTACTTTAGGTGTCAAAATAAATATACCGTCTGTATGGACGCTCGACCAAACGGACAGGCATTTCCAATGAGTATCGATCCAGACAGGCGCGTTGCGGGAACGGACAGAGCACTAGTCGCGCCCCGCGACACCATTCGCCTGCAGGTGTTGGATTGCATCCGCCAAACCGGTGAAATTGCACGGACCGACATTGCAACACGTGTCGGTGTCAGCCCCGCGACGGTTACGGCGATCACGGTCGAACTGCTGGGCGCAGGGTTGATCGAGCCGGTCCCCACGGACGCCTTCCAAGTAGGGGCAAAGCGCGGACGTCCCCGAGAAGCGCTGCGATTGAAGGCCAACGCCAAACTCATCGCTGGAATGAAAGTCGGCTGGGAGGCCATCACCGTTCTCCTGTCAGACTTCTGCGGCAACGTGTTGGGATCGATCCACTATCCCATAGCGCGAAAGCGCCTCAGCGCACCTGACCTGGCGGATTTGATCATCGCCGCCAAGACAGAGGCGTGTGCCCAGCTGGGCATGAGCGTGGACGACGTATCCGTTATGAGCATTGGGTTGGCCGGCCATATAGACGGCGCTTCAGGACATGTGCATTGGTCCTCGGCCATGACCGAGCGAAATGTCGACTTCTGCGAGTTGCTGTCAACGCGCGCGACCTGCCCCGTGTTCATCGAGAACGACGCCAACCTCGTTGCCAAGGCCGAGCACCTGTTCGGTGAGGGGCGCAATTGCGACGACTTCATCGTCATCACGCTGGAGCATGGGATTGGCATGGGCATCATGATCGACGGCGCCCTCTACCGTGGCGCGCGTGGCTGCGGCGCTGAGTTCGGCCACACCAAAGTGACCCTCGACGGAGCATTGTGCCAATGCGGACAGCATGGATGTCTTGAGGCCTATGCCGGGGAATATGCACTACTGGACGGCGCCAACATGGGCGGCAATGGCCCTTACCCCAATCTAACCGCGCTCACCGCCGCCGCAGATCGCGGCGATCAGGCCGCCGGATATATTCTCGACCGCGCCGGACGGTTCTTTGCGATGGCTCTCGCCAATCTGATCAACGTGTTCGATCCGGAGCTCTTGATTTTGGCGATCAAGGACTCCGGGCCCCATCCACTGTGTCAGTCGTCCGTATTGGACCGGGTGAACGATATGGTCATTCAAGTGGATGCGCCGCCGCCACGCATCATCGTGCACGGCTGGGGCGACCTGATCTGGGCAAAGGGTGCGGCCGCAGCAGGCATCGAAAAAGTCTCTGAACTGGCTGTGCGACAGTTGGGTGCCACCTAGCCAGCATTCTGCGCCGTATCGGAACGGATCGGCGCATTGACGCACATCTGTTTGACCAACAGGACGATCCAGCAGGAACGACGGTTTAATCTATGCCCCAGAGCCTGAGATGCCGGTGGGCGTCGGCAATCACCGTCGCCCCGCAAATCCACTCTGGCTCAGACGATCATGCAGCGTCGTCCGGTTTGGAATTTGCATAGACCAAGGTGCGGGTCGGGAACGGGATGTCGATGTCAGCCGCGTCGAGCGCTTCCTTTACCTTCCGCTTCATGTCGGCCTGATATTGGAAATAGTCACTGGACGCACACCAGACCCTGACAAGGAAGTCGACACTGCTGCTCCCGAGGTCGTTGACCTGAATGAACGGCTCCGGATCGGTATGTGACCGTGGATCGCTGAGAATGGCCTCGCGGATGACGGTCTCCGCTTCGGCGAGGTTCACGCCATAGCCGACGCCGAACGTCCATTCGGCGCGTCTGGTTTCGTAGGCCGAGTAATTCTTGATCGTGTTACCCCAAACCTCCGAGTTCGGGACCACGACCTTGACGTTCCCGAGATCGGCGACTTCGGTATAGTTCAGCGTGATGTCCTTCACCGTTCCCACGACATCGTTGATCTCGACGAAATCACCGAGCTTGAGCGGCCGGAACAGGATGATCATGACCCCTGCGGCTACGTTCGACAGCGTGCCTTGCAGAGCCAGACCGATTGCAAGACCGGCCGCACCGATCACGGCGATGATCGACGTCGTCTGGATGCCGAAGGTGTTCAGAACGAACAGGGCCGTGAATGCGAGAATGACATATCGCAGGATGTTGCCGAGGAAGGTGAAGAGCGTATTGTCGAGGCTTGCGTGACGCTGGCCGAGATTGCGCACGCGGCGGCCGAGCATGCCCGCGATGATAAACCCGAGAACGACGATAAAGACGGCCGAAAGAACGCTTCCCGCCAAGCTGACGAGGGCCTCGAAGGTCAGGTAATCGGCGAGCGATTTGCCGTTGTATATGTTGGTGTTGAAAAGGTTGGAGATCCAGCCGGTGGCCGTATCGGTGATCGTCTCGGTTTCGTCCATAAGTGATCGTCTCGCATTGACTGTGCAAAGGGTCAAAACGCCCCTAACGGCACCGCGGTTCCGTTGCAGTGAGAATTTGTTGAACCAAACATCGTGGTCTGGCGTTCACTTTGGTCCGCATAACACGAGGTGAAGCGCATGGCAGTGGCAAAAGACGACGATAAAACCGGTAAAGAAGTCGAAGGCGTCGTCATGCAGGAAAAGGGCGAGGAGGAATCGGTCGAGCGTGCAGCGAAACTTGCGCCGAAACTGATTTACGAAGTCATCCGCCGGGACGGCGAAGAAGAGCTCCAACGCACCAACCGCGCACTGGTCTGGTCCGGCATCGCTGCGGGAATCATGATCAGCTTCTCTGTCGTGGGAGAGGCGATCCTGCGCACTTACCTCCCCGAGGCGCCGCTCAGCTACTTGATCGAGAACATGGGGTATTCCCTCGGATTTCTAGTCGTGATCCTAGGCCGGATGCAGTTGTTTACGGAAAACACGATCACCACCGTTCTTCCGGTGATCCATGCGCCGACATGGGGGTTGGTGGCCAAGGTGGCTCGCCTGTGGGGGATCGTCCTTTTTGCCAACGTCGTCGGCGCGTTTGCGGTGGCCTCGCTATTTGCCTTCACGGCCGCCCTGCCCGACGAGATCAGACCCGCAATGATGGAGCTCTCGCAACATGCGACCGGCTTCTCGACGTCAGATGCCTTCTTTCGCGCGATACCCGCCGGAGTGCTGGTCGCCGCCATCGTCTGGATGTTGCCACAGGCGGAAAGCGCCGCATTCTTCGTGATCGGCGCACTGACGTGGCTCATCGCAGCTGGCGATTTTTCCCATATCGTAGCGGGGTCTGTCGAAATGGCCTATCTCATGGTCCAGGGCGAACTGGCGGTCGGCGACGGGATCATGCGGTTCTTCCTGCCGGTTCTGGCGGGCAACATCGTGGGTGGCACTGCGATTTTCTCACTTATGGCTTACGGCCAAGTCAAGGATGACATCGGCAAGCAGCGGTAATCGATACGGGGTCGCCCCCCCCTTCCGCGCCGAACATTTGTGCCAGGCAAACCATTTGGGGCGGACCTCCGAGCCCCGGCGGGGCCGTCCGATCGAGGAACATCCATTCGTTTCAGACGTTGTGGATGCAGATTATGACCAAAGGAGGAAACCATGACTGACGCCCTCAAAGTCGTTGCCCGAACGGATGATGTGAACTCCGGAGTGAGAGACGTCGAGCCGATCGCCGCGGGGCTCGCGGACGTGCTGGCCGATACCTACTGCCTGCTCTTCAAGACCCATTCCTACCATTGGAATGTCGAAGGGCCGCTGTTCTACGCGATCCACAATCTGACCGAAGAACAATACGAAGATATGTTCAAGGCCGCCGACGAACTGGCGGAAAGGATCAGGGCATTGGGTCAATTTGCTCCGATGTCGATGAGTGAGATCGTCAAGCGCTCGGTCATCGAAGATACGCCAACAACGCCGAGCGCAGGTGACATGTGTCGCTATCTGGCCGCCGACCATGAGCGACTGGCCCATCGCCTTCACGCACTGATCGACGTCGCGGGCGAGCTCAAGGATCCGGTGACCGGGGATCTGGCCACCCAAAGGTCGGCCTTCCACGAGAAAGCCGCTTGGATGCTGAGGGCTCTGGTCAAGACCTGACCAAGCTCCACGCTTGAAAAAGGCCCCGCAACACTGAGTTGCGGGGCCATTTTGCTGTCTATTGGACCAGCCGTCAGGCTTTCAAGGTCTCCGTGGAAGAGAAGAACATCGCCTGGCTCACCGCGGACCGAACCTGCGCTTCAGTATAGGGCTTGGAGATCAGGAACGCGGGTTCCGGCCGCTCGCCGGTCAACAAGCGCTCCGGGAACGCTGTGATGAAGATGACGGGGCGGTTTCCGAATTTGCCGAGGATGTCATTGACGGCATCGATGCCCGAGGAATTATCGGCCAATTGGATATCTGCCAGAATGAGATCCGGCACTTCCGTCGCCGCGAGATCGACGGCGCTTGAGCGGGTTCTGGCGACCCCGGTGACCAGATGGCCCATATCGGCGACGACACTTTCCAGATCCATCGCGATGATGGCTTCGTCTTCGATGATCAGGACACGGCCCGAAACCGCGTCTTCCATTTCGCGGCGGGCGACTTCGACCAGATGCTCTGCTTCGCTATGCTCGATCTGCATGATTTCTGCGACGGCCGAGATGTCGAATTCTTCGATGGTGTTCAGCAACAGGGCCTCCCGCGTGTTCGCGGTGAGCTTCGACAGGTGCTTTTGGGCCGCCCCCATCAAACCGGTCTCGCCTTCCTTGATCATGGCTCCGGCGCTGTTCCAGACAGTGTGAAACACCTTGTAAAGCCCGACCTTCACGGAAGACGCCTCTTCGGCCATCGAACGGTCCAGCAAAACGGCTTCGAGGGCGGCGGCGGCGTAACTATCACCAGAGGTTTGGTCCCCGGTAAGCGCGCGCCCATACCGGCGCAGGAACGGAAGCGCCGCGCTCACTGCGGTGGTGAAATCTGGAGAATTCGTCATTATTCGACATCCCTTGCGTTTTTTATGGAACCAAACGCGCTGATCATCGTTTAGTTCCCGTGGACACCACATTTTTCGGTTCGGAACTAAAAAAGGTCAGGCAAGACTATGGCGCAAGACAACAAGAGTCCAAGGGGTTCGGACACGATCGACGCGAATCTCAAGCGCGTCTATCAAGACGTGCTCGATGAGGAGGTGCCAGATCGGTTTCTTGCCCTACTGGACCAACTCAAGGCTCAAGACGCGGCGAAATCCGACCCGAACAGCGATTCATCCCAATGAGCACATCAAATCCCAGAGACGAACTGCCAGATCATCTGCCGGCACTGCGGGCGTTCGCCATGTCGCTGACACGCAACAGCGCCACCGCCGACGACATGGTTCAGGACACGCTCGTCAAAGCCTGGACCAACATCGAGAAATTTCAAGTGGGCACGAACCTGCGCGCTTGGTTGTTCACAATTCTGCGGAACACCTACTACTCCAATCGCCGAAAAGCATCGCGCGAAGTGGCCGATGTGGACGGAGTGTTCACGGAAAGCCTGTCGCAGAAACCGGACCATGACGGACGGCTTCAGATGAAGGACTTTCAGGTCGCTTTCGCCAAGTTGCCGGATGAGCAGCGCGAGGCGCTGATCCTCGTCGGCGCATCGGGCTTTGCCTATGACGAAGCCGCCGAAATGTGCGGCGTGGCTGTCGGAACCATCAAGAGCCGCGTCAATCGAGGACGGGCACGGCTCACCGAGCTGATGCATCTCAACGACGACGAGGGCATGGAGCTGACAGACACAGCCACCATGGCGGTTGTCACAGGGCGCGTGAACGGCGCTCCGCGATGACGCAGAAGGTGGCGCTGCATCGGCGGCTCACAGCGCGTGTTTTGGTCTTCCTGACACTGGCAATGGTCCCCTTGGGGGTCATTGGCGTCCATCAGAACCACCGATTGAATTCCGAAGTCGAAAGAGCGTCAGAACTCTCCCTTCTGGCGCTGACCGAACGGGCCGCTTCTGGCGAGCGGCAGGTGATTCAACGCGCCTTCGGGACGGCCCAGTCGCTGAGTCAGATCATCGACTGGGTGTTGGAAGAACCGGGACGATGCACCAGCTATCTCAATCGCCTGAAGGGGACCGACGAACGTTTTGCGTTCGTCGGTTTCATTGACACGACTGGCATTGTCGATTGCTCGACCGTTGGACAACGACTTGATTTTTCAGCCGATCCAGAGCTCGCCGAATTGATGGAGAACCCGCGCGAGAATATCGAAGTGAACATCGCGTCTCCGGGATTGGGGCAAAGCGTCATGGTTCTGAACTATCCCCGGTTCCAGTTCGGAACCTTCGAGGGATACGTCTCGATCTCCATCCCCTTGTCTGCCGTCGGTGAAAGCGAGGATTTCCTCGGCAACGCCGATCCGATCGAGCTGATGACATTCAATTCCAGAGGCGAGCTGCTGTCCGCCGAAAACGGTCGCGAGACCGCTCAACGCCTATTGCCGCTCGGGGCCAATCTGTTCAGCATGGCCCAAGGGCAAGCCCGCGCGTTCATTGCCGAAAGCGTCGAAGGCGAACAGCTCGCCTATACGGTCGTGCCGATCGTCCCCGATGTCGTCTATGCGCTGGGGGTCTGGCCTGTCGGCGGGATCGGCAGCAATTCTCCCTACACGCCTTACGTCAACGCGATCCTGCCGTTGATCATGTGGCTGGCGAGCCTACTGGTCGCTTGGTTCGCGATCGACCGCTTCGTCTTGCTCCGGATCAACAACCTCGTCCGAGCGATGCGGGATTTCAGTCAGAAGCGCACCCTGCCCTCCTCGCTCAACATGGCAAATGTCTCGTCGGAACTGGCCGACCTCGAGAAATCCTTTCTGAGTCTTGCCGAAGACGTCCTGCGTGACGAAGCGGAACAGGAGGACAGGCTCCGAGAGAAGTCGGTTCTGCTGAAGGAGGTGCATCACAGGGTGAAGAACAACCTGCAGATCATTTCGTCGATAATGAACATGCAGATCCGCAAGGCCAAGGCACCGGAAACGAAGGTCGCCTTGTCGCAGGTTCAGGACCGCATCATGGGCCTGTCGGGCGTTCACCGCACCCTGTATCAGGCCGAGAACCTCACGCAGGTGAATGCCGCCGCTCTCATCGAGCGGATCATCGAACAAAGCCAGGTCATCGGGAAGCGGGACGGCGCAACCGTCGACGTCGAGCTTAACCTCGAACCGATTGTCATCTTCCCGGATCAGGCCGTTCCACTGTCCATGCTGGTCTCCGAAGCGCTGACGAATGCGATGAAATATTTCGATGCGGCGAACCCGAAACTGAAGGTTTCCCTGACCCTCGGTGCCAACAAGATCGCGCACTTGGTCATCGAGAACAACGCCGGCCAGATACCGCAAGAGCCGGAAGACGACTCGACCGGGCTGGGCAAGCAGCTCATTCGTGCCTTCACCACGCAATTGAACGGACGGCTCGAAGCGTCGGACGATGGCGGGCGTTACCGCCTTGATCTTACGTTCGAAGTCGAAGCCTTCAAGGAGCAGGCCCAAGACTATTAGGGCCTGCAGATCGCGATCAGAAGGCCGTCCCAATTAGAAATAAGCCTTTCCTTGGAACCAATTCGGCAATTTCGCGTTGATTAGGTGAAGATTGACACGAAAGGAGAATCCAATGAACTGGGACCAAGTCGAAGGCAAATGGAAGCAACTCAAAGGCGAGGCAACAAGCCAATGGGGAAAATTGACCGACGATGACGTCGACAAAGCGGAAGGCAACCGTGAAAAGCTTGAAGGCATCCTTCAAGAGAAATACGGCAAGACCAAAGCCGAAATTCACGACGAAGTCGACCAGTGGATGAAGAAGATTTCCTAATCGAAATCGTCAGGCCAATTGGTAATTCGATAAAGCGGCCTGCACAGGGGGCGGTCATTTGGCCGCCCCTTTTTACATTTGAAGCGCAATATAAAACACCGGCAATCTCATCGACAACGGCTAAGGGAGGTGACACATTGCAGACAGATCAGCCCATCTCCGATGTCGTTCATGTCCTCGAAGAAAAGACCGACGAAGGCAATGCGCAGATCGGCGACGTGCTATCCGCATTCGGATCTGCCTCGTTCTCGTCGGTACTGCTCGCGGTCGCCGTCATGCTCGTCTCGCCCCTGAGCGGCGTGCCTCTGTTTTCCAGCGTATGCGGCATCACAATCTTTCTGGTTGCCTCGCAAGGTGCACTTGGCCGAAAACAGCTGTGGCTCCCGGAGCGTCTGCTCAAGGTCGGCATCGGGTCCAACAAGACCAAGAAAGCGTTCGAGAAGTTGATGCAGGCCGCCAAATGGCTTGACGAACGGACTGCGGCACGATTGCCGGCACTTGTCTCGCCTCCGGCGTCCAGAGTGTTGTTCGGCATCTGCGCGATATTTGGGACGTTGATGCCCCTGCTGGAACTCGTCCCATTGTCCTCAAGCCTCGTCGGTGCGGCCGTCAGCCTGATCGCAGCAGGTCTATTGGCGCGTGACGGTCTCATAGCCGCAATCGGGCTATTGATCCTGCCGATCTCGACAATCATTCCGATTGCCGCCTACTCCGCAATCGCTGGGTAGCCCCCCTATCCACCGTTAGGCCATTTAGTGCGCCTACGGAGCGTCACAAGCGCCCTGAATGCGGGTTTTACGCACGCATTGCGTCCGAACGGAGCCCCCTTCCAATCTGGTTCAATTTCTATCACCGGGCTAGATTGCAAAACCAATTGGCGCTCCAAATTGTGTATCAAAAAGCGGAACCAATTAGATCAGTCGCGCGTTTGCCAATGAAACCAGAAAAGACCAGGAGTTATTTCAATGGCACGCGCACAAACCACCAACGGCACAAGCTCCACCCCCGATATCGACGATTTGGCCAACCAGATCGCCACTTTGAAATCGGATCTCGCCGGCCTGACGGAGATGATGGCCGAGATGGGTCGGTCCAAGAAAAATCAGGCTCAGGAGCGCATCGAGGAAACGTTCTCCACGGCTCGCGCCGCCGGGGCCGAGAAGCTCGCTGAAGCTCGCACCAGAGCGACGCACATGTCCGATGACGTCGGCGATTTCATTCACCAGCAGCCTGCCACGGCGCTCGGCATCGCTGCCGGCCTAGGCTTCCTCGTCGGCATGATCGGGACGCGAAAGTAGGATGCTTCAATCCTTGAAATACGACATCGCCCAGGCCGGCCGCCGCGCCGCCTTGGGCGTTGGCGCACTTACGCTCATCATCGTTGGCTTGGGTTTTCTGACAACGGCCCTTTGGATGTATCTCTCGCTGATCAGCGAACCGATGTATGCCGCGCTCATCATTGGCGGCGGCTATTTCGGCTTGGGTTTGATCTTGCTGGCCGTGTCGACACACCGTTCCCCTCATTCCGCACCCCCGCACGCCCGTCCCGCTCCCCCGACGGAAAGCGTCGCGAATGCCCAGACACTCGTCGAGGCATTCATCAGCGGCATGAGTGCGGGTTCCAGAGCGAAACGCAAATGAACATGATCTGCCGAAATGCGCGTAAAGAAAAACGCCCTGCAAAAAATGCAGGGCGTTACCGCGTTTTCGTCCGCATGGATTAGTCACCTGTTATCTCGCCGCCCGTTTTTGTCATTCCGATCGTAAGTCGGCTTCGACGCATTATCGTCCTGCAACTCTTCGTCCGTATATTTCTTGGATGTAATTGCAAAGACAAAAGCGGCAACGAAAGTGACACCGAACAAGCCAGCGACAAGTGTATCGATTGTCATAAGTCAGTCCTTTCATTGCAGTTCACATAATCAACCGACGCCACATGAATTGGTTCCGGAACCAAATTGACGCACCAACCGTTGAGTTGCAGGAGGTACTGAATGCTTTACTCACTCGAAGACCTAACGCGCTATTCGGCCAAGATCGAAACTCACGACTTTCCGGTTCTGGAGATATTTCTCACCAAAACCGATCACCGCCTCGCCTATTTCATGATTGACATCGGTTCTTGGGCGGAGGCACAGGCTATTTTGATCTCAATCGATCTTGTCACCGATATCTCCGCGGACGACAGGTCCTTCAAAGTCGATGCGACCCTGAACGACGTTAATGGCGCCGACCAGTTGGTGATGAGTGACGGCCGCGGCGCCATCAATGGCAAACTCGCCAAATTGGATTTGGAAACAGCCAAAACCATTTCGGTGGACAACGATGCTGGCGATGAGGCCGATCAAAGCCGTGAGAACGGGGCGGCAAAGCTTCAGCGCTTCAACCGTTTTTCCAAGGCAGACATTCAGGGCACCGACGACACCCTTGGAACGTTCGAGGATTTTCTGATGTCGGCCGAGACCGGTCAGATCAGTCATCTCGTCGTCGATAACGGAAAGGTGCTGTCCGGCCGCCAGCTCGTCGTTCCGATTGAGAAGCTGACAGACGTCGATCTGGACGCCAGCAAGCTCATGCTCGGGATCACGACCTCGGAGCTCAACGACGCGCCGCAAGTCGAGACGTTGGACGTCCTGTCGAGGAATTGGATCGATTCAATCCGGACGTATTACCAACTCCCTCTCTGAAACGTGCGACGCTGGCATACATCAAGAGAGCTGAAAACCCTTATGCCAGCGTCGTCGGGAGCGTCAGGTTGGCCGCGGCGCTCCACTTCACATCACCGAACAGCTGGGTGGCTCTCGTAACGAAGCCCGAGGAGCTTTCCCTATCGCCCAACTTTGGTGTCTAGTAAGGCTCTCTTTTTCGCTTTATCCAGCGAAAGCGTTCATGGCCTTCCGGACGCCGGCAACTCTGCCGAAAATGATGCCAAATCATGAATTTAAATAGTACCCCGGGGGCGGAATCGAACCACCGACACGAGGATTTTCAAACCGAAGCTTATTGAAGGGGCTCAACCGGTTAGCTCCAGAAAATCTGTCAAACCCACGACAGCGCATCAAGCACTTAGCCGCGAATTGTCAAACCTTGGCCCTGAGGCCATCCGATGAGCTGGCGGGTGGCGAATGCGTGTGCGGAGCGGAAATTTGGGAGTGCGACGCGCAAGCAGATCATCATGTTTCTGGCGGACAAGGCCTCTGACGATGGCTCCGGCATCTGGTGTTCGAAAGGGACGATCCAGCGGCATACGGAGCTGGGTGAGACGACGGTCAAGCGGACGATCCGGGACTTCCTGAAGGAAGGCATCCTGGTCGAGACCGGCGCGCGAGGCTGCAAGAACGGGTTCACAGTTGTTTACCGGATCGATCTGGCCCAGATCGAGGCGCTCGAACTGACCGCAGAGCCCGATATCGAGACGGGGGCCACTGTGGACCCCGTCCAGACTGGACCCGGAATGGGGGCCACAGTGGCCGGGGTACCGGGGCCACCACGGCCCCCAAACCATCCTAAAACCATCCATAAACCTCCTACGCGCGAGCGCGTGGCGGTGGAGGATGAAGAGGCTGAGAAGATTCTGGACACCTATCCGCCCGACCGTTTGCGAGGAAAAGCAGAGTGTCTCGGGCGGATCAGGGACATCCTGGACGCCGGTACGGTGGCCGAAGACCTGTTGCAGGCAGTGAAGGCCTACGCCCGCGAGAGCGCGGGTTTCACCCGGTCGAAGGTCTGTTTCTCTGACAACTGGTTCAAGTCTAGGAGATGGCGCGCCTACGTCGAGGACATCGCCAAAAGCCGAGAAGAGACGAAGGCGAAGGAAGCCGAGATGCTCGCAGGCTTGGCGAATTGGGTGACGGATCGCCATCCGCTTTGCCGCCACATCACACCGGGCCAAGTCGATGCTCTGTTGGCCGCTGAACTCGTCACACAAGCCCAAATTCTGGCGGCGGGCCTCAGATCATGAGCACCACCGGACCGACCGAAGCGCAAACAGCAAGGCGACCCATGTCATACGCTGGCGCAGCTGACACGGGACCTTGCGAGGGGCGGCACGCCTCCCCTTCGAGCCCCACCGGCGCGGGCAAAGCCCGCACCAAAGAGCCGCTGACCGAGACCTTCGTCTTTCGGTGCACCGCGTCCGAGAAGGCCCAGTTGCGCGCCAAGGCCGAGGCCGCTGGCCTGCCCGCCTCGACGTTGCTGCGCGAGGCGCTCGGCTTAACCGAGGCGCGCCGACGCAAGCCCATCCCGCGCCTTGATCCGGCGCTGGTGCTGGCGGTCGGGCGCATTGGCGGCAACCTCAACCAGATCGCCCGTTGGCTGAACTACACCATGAAAGTCGGCCGCACCGACCTCGACACGCTGACCGTCGCGCGCCGCCTTGTCGTGATCGAACGCCAGCTTGCCGCGCTCCTCGATGAGGCGCGGCGGTGCTGATCAAGTTCTTCCCCAACGGCAAAGGCGCGGGCGCGGGGCCAGTCGGCTACCTCGTGGCAGAGCGCGTGCTGGCCTATGACGGCAACCGCGACCTGATCCGTGATGCGAACGGTCAGCCGGTCACAGTCATCCGCAATCCGCTGCCCGAGGTCCTGCGCGGCAATCCCGAGCGCACCGAAGCCCTGATCGACGCCAGCCGCCACCAGTGGACCTACCGCGCGGGCGTGATCAGCTTTGCGGACAGCGACGACCCGACCGAGGATCAGCAGGCCGAGGTCATGGACGGGTTCGAGCGGTTGGCCTTCGCGGGGCTGGACCCTGAGCAATATGAGGTGCTCTGGGTCCGCCATCGCCACGAAGGCCGGGTTGAGCTTCACTTCTGCACGCCGCGCTTGGAGCTGACGACGGGCAAGAGCCTCAACATCGCGCCTCCGGGCTACCAGGATGCCTATGACAGCCTGCGGGACGTCATGAACCAGCGCCATGGCTGGGCCGATCCGATGGACGTGGAGCGCGCCCAGGAAGTCCGCGACACCATCGAGGCCCCAACCCGCGCCCAGGGCCGGGACGAGCTGCACGCCTGGATACAGGACCAGATCGACATGGGGCTGATCACCGACCGCGCATCCATGATCGACGCGCTGACGGACGCAGGCTTCGACCTGCCGCGTACCGGCCAAGCCTACATCACCGCCCGCGATCCGGAAACGGACGAACGCTGGCGGCTGAAAGGAGAGATTTTCCATGAAGACTGGCAAGCCGACCCGGTTGAGCGAGAAGCTGAACGCGGAGCTCGACGAGATCAGGCAGGAACACGTCGCCTCGATCTCGTCCCAGCTCAAGAGCTTCAGGATCGATTTGAAGAACATTGTGGGTGCCGCGCAGCATACCATCGCGAGCGATACGCGCCGCTTTCAGATCGAGACGGCGAGCATGTTCGAGACGCGGCTGAGATCGATCCGCCTTTGGCTGACGATCTCGCCCTGGCTGATCGCGGCGATGTTGCTGACGGGGATCGCCTCGATGATGGCCGTGAGCTTCTTTTGGACGGTGCATCTGAGCCGCTCGGAACTGACGGAGATGGGCCTGACACGGATCGAACGGCCCGAGGGGACCTGGCTGATCCTGGACCCATCGAAGACGCGGCTCAGGACCTGCAAGATGGGCGAGAGACACGTCACCTGCATTCGGATCGAGGAGGATTAAATGACCCAACTGACAGCCTTGGAACGCGACTTGCTCGCCTGCGTCGAGCGGTTGGTGACGGCCTCAGAGGCCTCCGCGAAGGACTTGACCGCCTTGGAGACACGCTCGACCGGCAGGATCGAGAGGGAGCTGGCTGGCTTGAAAGACTGCGTGACCTTGCTCATTCGTTCACAGGCCGCATCCATGAAGGCCTTGAGCGGATTGCTGAACGACGAGGCGAGCTACAAGACGCTGGACGAGAGCTTGCAACAGAGCTTGACCTTAGCGAGGGCCGCCGCCGAGAGATTGAGGGACAGCTAGACAGTCAGGAAGCGCATGCGGAAAGGGGGTTGCGGCATTGAAAGCACGCCATTTCACGACTGGCTGGCTTCGGTCGGTCTACGATCGTAAGAAACTAGGAGGCTGCCGCTAAGAACCGCTCCTCGGCGGCCTCACGAGCCCTTGCCAAAAAGCCTTCATCAACATTTGTGCCGTTATCCCTAGCCTGCGACGCAATGTACTCGACGTAGGCCTCGATGGCATTAGTGTGCCGATCCTGCCCTGCAGCAGCTCTCTGCTTTTGCAAGTTCAGGAGTGGTTTGGACAACCTATTTGGCATGCTATGACCCGCGACCGTTGTTTTTGCTTCGTGTTTGCAGCTGCCGCCGCGTCACTATCTCAGTAACACATGACAACTTAGGCGTAAATATGGCGCTTACGCGACTGTTTCCAGTGCGCTGACGACCGCTTACCTCAACTTCGTTGACAAATTCTTCATTCACCGTTTACCTGCTCTTCCTTTTATATGGGGGCTTTAAGGTGAACGATCAATCAGTTGGCGCAGTAATTCGGTCTGTTCTCCCCAACGGCTCTCTGGATGGACTTCCCCCTGCACAGAATGGCTCGCGAGAAAATTGGACAAGCTGTCCTCTTTTCCCGACAGATGTGTTTGCTGCGGCCGGTTATCTTCTGAAATTGGGTGGTGCAATTGCGTTCTTTGAGCCTTCCCCATATGTCTCAAAGGATAAGTTGGGCCGCGGTCACTTTGTGCTTTCACAAAGTGAAAGGAAGGCCGCCGATGAGGCCGGTGTTCTGTGGCGAGATGCAGAAAAAAATCCAAGTGGCCACCCGCCGTCAGTTGTCCAGAGCCTTTGGAAAAAGCTGATCTCGGATTGGGATCAATCGGTGACTCCTGGCTCATACCTCGAAGACGACACCTCTGCAGAACCCTGGTGGAAAACTGCGCTAACGTTAACCGTAATTGCCGATATGGCCTGCAACCGAATACTGCGCGATGAGGTTGGCGAATTTGTAAAGAGCCCATTCGAAAGCTGGATCCAGGATTGGTATTTGACACCTTTCAGAGTTAGCTCAAATGGCGAGGTCGATGGATCATCGGAGGAAGATATCGAGGGGCCACAGCCTCCTGCCTCTTTAACGCTTTTGGCAGATCGCGCCGTCGTTTGCGTGTTACCGAAAGTCCGTGTGTCGCCTGTTGGCGCTACTCTGCGGAACTTGTCACGCAATCTCAGCCTTCTTCCTGGGCGCGGTGAGGTAAGGTGTTCATGGTTCGATTTGCCCCAGGAACAGCCTGAAGAAGACTCTGAAACACAAGATATTCTGCTGATACCAGAACCTTCAGAGATCGATGCCAACTCCTTTAGACCTGCATTAGATAACGAGGACGAACCAGGACAACTCCACTATTGGAAAAGGGACTGGGACTACTTCGATATCGAACAAACTTGGATTTCGAGCCTAGAAAAGCGCCAAAGTTTTATTGGACATTGCCGTGCTCTTATGAGCTCAGCCAAGAAGCAAACGCGACGCGTAAATGGCGTTGTTCTTCCCGAGTATGCGCTCGACTATGCGCTTTTTGAAGATTTGTGCCAAGCTCTTAAGCGTCTAGAGCCCGAGTTGGAGTTTGTGATTTCCGGCAGCAGCGATAATTGCCGCGAAGCAGAGGGCAAGACGCCCGAACCAGGAAATCACGTGCTGACCAAAGTTTGGTACGGTGACGAGAAAGAGGGTCTCTATCGTACGGTAAGTAGGCGAAAACACCACCGCTGGCGCATGGATCGATCCCAAGTTGAAACATACGCTCTTTCCACAGCCTTGAATCCAAAGATCAAATACTGGTGGGAGAATTGCCCGCTCGGCAGGAGAGCTGTGCATTTCCATCGCTTTCGGAAACGTTCAGTTTTCTCTGTCCTGATTTGTGAAGAGCTGGCAAGATCAGATCCTTGCCACGAGATTCTACGATCCGTTGCTCCGAACTTGATCTTTGCTCTTCTCCTAGACGGGCCGCAAATCAAGAGTAGATGGCCTGCCCAGTACGCTTCAAACTTGGCCGACGATCCTGGTAGCTCGGTTTTGACCATGACATCCTATGGGCTGATCAATCGCTCCAACGAGTTGGGAAAGTATGATCCCTGCAGGGCGTTCGCAATGTGGAAGGACAAAACTGGGAAAATTGTCGAGATAGATATGCCCAAAGGTAAAGGTCCTCGCGGTATTCTTCTTTCCCTTTGGTCTGAGCACGTATCAGACAGAACTATTGCCGGCAAAAACAACCTTGCTCGAAGCTGGCGGTATAGTAGCCATTTTCCGATTTATCCCAGTGCCGAGGAGGCTTTGGCGAACGCGAACAAGTCAAGCGCAAACTAGTGCCCTCCGATTTCGACATCTTGACAAGAAGCTTCTCTTTCAACCTCGAGAGAACTCGAATTTCCGAACACCATTTTTTTATGCTGGTACCGACCCACACCATTATCCGAAGCAAAAAATTGGCCTAAATGCCACCGAACCATTCAGGATTGATGCTGACCCGCTCAATCATCTCGGTTGTGACTCCGAGCCGGTTTTCCTTCAACAACTCACAGAGCCGGTCGCCGTCGATGAGATCAATCGCAATCGCTCCGTCGCGCGTGGCTTCGTCCGAAGCTTGGCTGGTAAAGTGGCCAGTAGTGATGAACAGCCCTTTGTCTGCACGGCCCTGCAAAGCCCCCCGGAAGTCCCGGATTTCCTTGGAGCCGACACTGCCCTTCCAACGCTTGCACTGAAAATAGACCTGAAACGAAACAAGATTGACGCGCAGCACTCCGACACCGTCGATCCCGCCATCGCCGGACTTCCCACGCACCTCGACCTTTGTGAAGCCGGCTTCGCGCAGAAGGTGGAGTAGCCCCCTGAAAGTGGTCCACCAACTGGGATAGATTTGTCCCGCAAATTGGAGGATCAGCGATGGCTGGAAAACGAGAAAAGCCCGAAGAGATCGTATCGAAGCTTCGGCAGGTTGAAGTT
>NZ_FXZK01000038.1 GCF_900184895.1 Flavimaricola marinus | reverse complement strand
CAACGGTCAAGCTGAGGGCCAAATCAATCGCCTGAAGACCCTCAAACGCGCAATGTACGGTCGCGCCGGACCAGAACTCCTCAGAGCCCGAATGCTTCCGCTGCGCCACACAGATTGAGGCAGAACCCTTAAATCTGAGACATAGCGCTTTGAGCGTCGAGTTTTGTCCTTAATTGTGAGATTCGGCTGTCTTTGGGCCTGTGCTTCTGGCGCGCTGTTGCGCAATATGATCAACTGCGGCAAGCAGACGTGGCTCTCTCTCGAAGGCGCGCAACAGAGCAATTCTTACATAGCCGTCGGCACCGGCGCTGGATATGGCCGCTTTTATCAGCGGACGAGACTGGGCCGCAGCGATCGCCGCAAGGCAGAACAGCCGCACTTCCGGTCTGGGGCTCTGAAGAGCAAATAACGGATCCCCGCGGACGGACTTGAGCGACATGCCAAAGGTAACCGCGCGCATCGCACGTCGAAGTAGGTTGGGGCGGTTTGACGTCGCTGCGTGCTCAAGCAGCCCTGCCCCGCAGCGCGCACGGTCTATCAGTTTTTCAGGCAACTTTTCGTCACCGGGCTTTGCGAGGCTCCGAACAAGTAGGGTCCCGCAAAATTGGCAATCAAATGCCCAGGATCGCCGCCAATGCCTGAGCGAGAGGCCGCGTCGGGAACACTCGGGGCAAGACTGGAAAGGAACTTGCGCTGTAAGCATCATCTCCATTTTCGTCATTGCCCTAAATGTCATTGACTGCACGGTATCGGGATCGACACGCGCAGCGATAGATATCTTTTCCGCATCGGCCGCCTCAACGTCGAAGTCCAGGGCGGCGCCATGTCGCGTATCGATCTCGATATGGGCCAGCAGCTCCGCGTCATTCCAGTAGTTGGCCGCAGCCAGCCGAGACAACCAACCTGACAACAACTCGTCTGGCAACGGCGCGACAGTCTTTGGCAGCGGGTGCGGCTTCACACCCCGGACTTCTCGAGGCGCCGATGGGCGGTCGCGTGGCGCGACCAAACCGGCGTCCATTTTGCGATCGCGTCATCAGTGATGCATTCCTCACCTGTGACAATGGCGTCGATGGAAAGATCCTTGATCAGAGCGAAGATGCGCGAGGTCACCCCACCGGTCAGCGCAAGTATCTGCTTGAGTGACTTGACCTTCAGATTGGATTTCTTCTCGAGGGGCATTGCCGCGATGAGTGTCTGGATCATGTCCGAGAACTCGGCATCGTCGCGCCAGTTTGGCAGGTGATGTTCGTCCAGCCGCCTCGCAAGCTGGATATCACCACGGATGGCATCGACGGCCTCGCTGACCCCGAGGCAGACCAGCGACACCTCGAGTTCATTGCTGAGATACCGCAGAACATTGAGAAAGCGGCGCTGTTCGCGGTGGGTCCCGGCCAAAAGATTGTGGACCTCGTCTATCATGATCATCCGCAGTCCAAGGTCGCGCAAAAGCGCGATGACACGGGCTTCGAGGGAAGCCACGTTTTGCGCGCGGGCGCTCAGTGCCGTCGCCGGGGCGCCGACGGCGGCCAGGATGTGCAGGTAGAACCGCCGTTTGTCGGGTGCGGGCGGCGCTTGCAACAGCAGCAGCGGTGTGCGGGTGATGCCTGACGCCGGATCGTATTCTGGTGCGTATTTGCGCGACAGGTTTCGGGCGATCATCGTCTTGCCGATCCCGGAGGCACCATGCACAAGAAGCCCAGGCATACGGGTTTGCCGTGGCGCTTCGATCAGACCCTGCAAGCGGTCCAACACCTGTTCGGCCCGCGGAAAGCCGATCCAGATATCCGATTGAATGAGGGCGATCCGACCGTCTTCCTCAGTTGTCCTTGCCCTCAATTCACCATCTCTCCACCTTGAACAATGGGCGCGATGTATCACCCGTGTCGATCGGGCGCAGCCCTTCGGTTTTCGAGACAGCCGAGTTGGCGCCCTCTAATGTCCCTTTTCTTTCACGCGACCGGCGTTCCGCCTTGGTTAGTCCCCGGCTTTCAGCTTCAATCTGGCGTTGCTGTCGGATCAGCTCAGCCAGCACCAGCTCATTGGACCCGGACTTGCCAAGGGCACGGGCCTTCTTCATGGCCTCGCGATATTCCCAGAGCGATACGGGGGGAATTTCCAGATTTCTATACCGCGCCTCAATATATCGGCCATCATCCAGTTCGACCCAAATCATTGAGATATCGCGAGGGTCGTAACGAACGATCATCTTTCCGTCCCCGCGCCCAATGTGGCCTGCAAGGGCATCGGACCAGTACCGTATCTGGAACAGATGGATACCGTCACGCCTGACCTTGCGCAGTTCGCTCGGCAGGAAGCTCACCCGAAAGGCTTCCATCTCGAAGGGGATGTCTCCCATCATCTCCGCTGAGAGCGCCTCCCATTTAGCGACGGGCGTACAGCCAAGACTTGAATGAATGCTGTTGTTGTAGCGGCAGATTTCCAGAGCAAACCAGCGATCAAAGTCGCTTAAGGTCATCGTGGCCATGCCCTCGGCGTCATAGTCGCCCTTGGCCACGACCGAGGATTGCGTTGTTCCCGGCAACAGGTGCACGGCCTTCATCATCGTGCCGATCAATCGTTCGATGTGCCCTCCGAAATGAGGACTGCCCGGCGGCCGATAGACCAGATCGATCCCCCATTCCGCACATGCTGATCGAAAGGCCCGCGATCGGAAGTCGCGGCCATTGTCGACGTGGATGCTGTGCGGTTTGCCCTGTGCGGGCCAAGGAATATTGCACGCCAATTCCGCCAAAAGTTCCGCCTTGGGGGCCACCGCCTGTGTCAGGCAAAGCGCCACTGACAGACGCGAAGGTGCCTCGAGTGAGGTGTAATATCCGGCCACCATCCGCGTTGCGATGTCGATCGCTAAGGTGACCCAAGGCCGGCCAATTGGTTGGCGTTCAAAGCTGTCGACAAGAATGATGTCGGCAGGTGTATGGTCGATTTGCACGATCTCCAGTGGCTGACTGGCCTTGTTCTCGCCTGTTACCGGCGCAAATTTCTGGCGGGCCGCCTTTGCCCCTTCTCGTGCCTTTGCAATTTCAAGGGCGTCCATTGCATCCAGCCTGCGCTGAACCGTCCGCCGCGTCGGCGGCTGTAACCCCTGTTGCCAGCAGGCACTACGGATCTCCGTCACGACGCGCGACAGGCTCGGACGTTCCCGCCGTAAGAAATAACGGCGAAGATGTTCTTCGATCACCGCTTCTACCTTGCCCGATATCAAGGTCGTACCGGTCGGGCGGCCCCGTTTCCGAGAAGCCAGCGCGCTGGTGCGCCCACCCTCTTCGGCCAGACGCTTTATCCAGCGCCAGACCGTCGCCCTGCTGACACCAAGCTCCCAAACGGCGTCATTGATGCCACTTTCCAGACTGCCAGTGCCTTTGAGATATGCCTGAACAAGCGGACGCAGAACGGCCGCCCTGCGCGCCTCCTCAGCACCAGCGGCAACGGAGTCTTCGCGATCATCATCCATCAATATTTGCCACAGGGAGCTGCGAACCCTGTCTCAAGTTTAAGGGCAAAAATATCGGAATTAAAGACAAAATCTCATATTTAAGGGCAAAGGTTGGCCGTTGATTTCGTTGGATTTCTCATCTCACAATTAAGGGTTCTGCCTCAATCTGTGTGGCGCAGTGGCAGCATTCGGGCTCTGAGGAGTTCTGGTCCGGCGCGACCGTACATGGCGCGCTTGAGGGTCTTCAGGCGATTGACTTGGCCCTCAGCCTGACCGTTGCTCCACGGAAGTTCGATGGCATTGCGCACGGCCTCGATGTCGCGGTGCAGCGTGCGGGCAAAGCGCATGATTGGTGGGATGCCAGTCTCAATGGCCAGGTCGATCCATGCGTCCAGCGGGGCGGACTGGTCGCCGCGCAAAATGCCCTGAAACCGCATGGCAAGGCTCCGCATCGTGGCAAAGCTTGGCGATCCGGCCTTCAATGCATCTACCTTTTGGGCCTGGTCTGCGGTCAATTTGC
>NZ_FXZK01000013.1 GCF_900184895.1 Flavimaricola marinus | reverse complement strand
TGCTGACGATGTGCGTGAGGTGCGCACCATCCCCAGCCCGTACCGATGCGGATGGGCCGCACTCTGACGGACCGGGTAGAGAGATAACGGTGCTGGCCGCCGCAGACTGCCGATCACGCGTGACCGATCGCACGCGCCGTGAGACATGGCGAAAGGGCCGCGCCAAGCGCGACCCTCTCTCTTCAATCCTGCGACGCCTTCTTCGCCGGGTCCGCAACCCGCATGACGGTCAGGCCTTTCGCTTCCGCCTTCTGCCCGAGGTTCAGCGCGACCCCGTTGCCGCGATCACGTGCCCAACCCGTCGAGGATTGTTTTCGTCTCCGGCATACGCTTCAGCGTATTGCCAATATGCTCGCGCCAGCGCGGGCCAACCTCCAGCGCGGTGGCATAGGTGCGGGCCAGATCATCGGGCCGGTCCTCGGCCATCGCCTCGATCAGGAAGGCCGCCTGCTCGCGGTCCTTCGCGGATTTGAGGCTCCCCGCTCCGTCCCGCCGCCGATCCGCAATGATCAACTTGTGGATCGCATAACGCTCCGGGCGCGGGACTTTGACGAGAATGCCAGATCGATAGATCGCCGCCGCATGGATCGGCTCGGCCATCAGGAAGCTGAGATAGTTCAATCCTTGGACGTCCACGCCCAATTCTGGCAGCTCTCGGATGCTCTCATCTCCGAAGGCCGGGGTCAGGAATTCGACCAACTGACCGCTGCCGCCCTGAGCCCATCGCCAGGTCCGGCCCTGGTCAAGGGCAGGAAGGGGATCAAACTTTAGAGCCGAAAAGGTCTCGGCCAGACCCGGATCAACCTGATCCTGTAGTGCAACGCTGAGCTTTTCGAACTGGGCAATGTCGATGTCGCCGGTATTGGCCATGCCCCCTAAGGGCAAACGAACACCAAGCTCGCCCTCATAGAGCCGGAACGCATTCGTCCCGACAATGGTGCCGCCCAACCGGAAGGTTCCGGCTGCGGCCATGGCCGACAGGATGGAACCCGTTGCCCGGTCGGTTGGTGTCATGTCTTCGGCCCGCAGAAGTCGAACGAGCCGTGACCGCTCTGCCTGCCGCTCCTTGGCGGTCGCGCGCCGCTCTTCGATCCGGTCGATGCGCGCGCGTGTCTCGTCGCTGTCCTCGCCGATATAGGTGAACCGCATCTCGGTTCCGACGCGTCGCGCGGCATACCAATAGGCCTTGTCGCCGCGCTCCTTGAGCGTGGGTTTACCTTCGACACCGGACAAGGCGTCGTCCTTCAAAAGACGCACCAGATCAGTATAGGCACTCATCGCGATGCTGCTGAGAGGTGTCATGCCAATCATTTATAAATTTTGCTTGGCACGCATATACCTATCGAAACATAAACTTGCTAGGCAAAAGGACGTGAGGGCACCTCCACATCCCTGAGCAACGACGAAAGGGCCGCGCCAAGCGCGACCCCCTCTCTTCAATCCTGCGAAGTCTTCTTCGCCGGGTCCGCAACCCGCATGACCGTCAGGCCTTTCGCTTCCGCCTTCTGCCCGAGGTTCAGCGCGACCCCGTTGCCACCGAAGAGGACAACCCCCGTCGCCGCGAACTTGTCGTCCAGCATTTCGTCGTTGCACTTGAACGGTGCCGCCCGCCCGTGCGCAGACCAGCGCGGATCGAAGCGCGCCTGCGCGACTCCGCGTGCTCGGGCCCACCGGGCCACAATCATCTCCGCCCCGTGCTTGCCACCCTTGTGGCAGAGGAAGATCTCCTGGTTGCGGTTCTGCCTGATCCGTTCGCGAACCTTGTCGAGCGTGTTGAAGATCACATCGACATCGGTCCAGTCGGTGGCGCCCGAGACGATCAGGGGCACCCCTTCGACTTTGGATTTCTCGGCGGTTTCGCGGTCATGCTGCTCCAGGAGCTGCCGCGCCTCGAAGACAGCGCCTGTCTCCTGCGCCCGGACGCTTGCGCGCGATCCGGCTGCCGGGATGAAGGCGTGACCGGTCTCGATCTCGTAACATTCCGCCGCCGCCTCGCTCATCACCTCGATGGCGCCGACAATCTCGCGCAGTTGCAGAAAGCGCGCCTGCGCCTCTTCGAGCGCGGTCTCGGCGATCTCCGATCCGTCGTGGGATTTTGCCAGCGCGCCGATCTTGTCGGCGGTGCGGTCGACCTCCTTGCCGAGTGCCACCTTGCGGCGCTGCAGGATCGTCGCGAGCCCATGGGCCAGCGGTTCGATTTCGGCTTCAAGCCCGGTCCCGCGTAGCTGACCGAGCAAAGCCTCGAAGCTTTCGCGGATGATGCGGTCGGTCAGGATGTGATCTTCCGGGATCGGCAGCTGCGCGTCCTTCTCGGTCAGTCCGAAAAGTTCGATGGTCTCGTAGGTGTTTGCGGTGTCGTAAGCCATGTCTGGTCTCCAGTATTCGGTTGTGGAGCCACCACGTGAGTGTGGGGGCATGGCCGAATGCCTGGTTTCCGAATCTGCCCGGGTCAGGGACGGCGCAGCCGCCGGCTGGCCGGGCGCAAAAGTTTTCCGCGCGCAGCACCGGACACATGCGCGCCCTCACGCACTGGACCACCCTCCCCGCCAGCCCCGCCCTCGCCGAAAAGTTTTGCGATCCTTGACGCGGACTGATTTGGGGGCCATCCGGAGGATATGCTTCCGCGCTCATGTGTGTGTGTTTTGACGGTAGGTTTGCCCGACCCGAGCAGGCAAACGGCCCGACCGGACGCGTGAGACGGATGGAGCGGCGGGATCGTTTTGCCCCGCAAAACAGACCAGAGCGCAATCCGGCGGAGCGGCCGGGGCGGGACGTGCTCGCGAAGCGGGCAAACCGGGAGCCTGGGTGCGACGCCGCGGTGAGGCCGCATGGCCGAATGCGCGACGGACCGAAGGGCCGTTCTCCCCTGCGACACGCGAAGCCGAGCAGGGGGGCCGCAAGGCTCAGGCCACGGTTGATGTGCAGAAGAGTTCACTGCCAGCGATACAAATTCTCTATCACAGCATGCGACATTGCAGAATGTCGACCTTCACGGTGACACATCAGTTATCGGCTTAACGACGTGATCGCGGAAACCCGTTCCGGAAATGATGGGCGCAGGTTGATATCGACTAACCCAGCCACATCGCACCTGTGCTCTAGATTCTCTGTGAGATGCCAAATCGGCATGTCTGTGAGGTAAATCTTGGGTGTAAACCGGGCTGGATGGCGATATATAGATATTATGCCTGCCGATTTCTCTGCCTTATCGCCCTCCGAGTTCGAGGCGCTTTCAGCCGACCTTATCGGCCGCGCTCTTGGCATCCGCTTCGAGCAATTCGGCGAAGGAGCTGATGGTGGAATAGATGGACGCCACGCGCCAGAGGCGCAAAGCCTGACGATCCTACAAGCAAAGAGATACGATAGATCTGCCATCTCAGCTTTGAAGCGTGAGATGTCGAAGGAGCGCGCGAAGATCGATCAGTTGGCGCCCGATCGCTACATCCTGTCAACGTCCGTAGCGATGACTCCACAACGAAAGCAGGATCTCGTGGAAATTTGCGGACCCGCCATTCGATCTCCGGGAAACATCTTCGGGCGCGAGGATCTTGAGGCGTTGCTGCGCGCGCATCCTGACATCGAGGAAGCTCATCCCAAGTTATGGACCCCCGCGAGCGGGCGCACGCTGAAGCGGATGCTTCATGAGACGCTGGATGAGCGCGAGGGCCGCCTGAAGCCTCCTTCGGTCCTTCAAGCGTTGCTTCCAAAGCCAGGGATCGGCGGAAAGGTGGAGTCAGAGGCGGAAACGCAGCGGGATACCCTGTTCCTTGTCGGAGCGCGCCCCGACCACGATCAGTTCATCCTTTGGCTCGGTCCAAAGCTCGAAGCGCACGGGTATCGCGTTTTTTCCGAGATACTGACCCTCGAGCCTGGAGACAGATGGCACAAGGAGATTGGAGTGGCGCTGGAGCACCGCGCGGCGAAGGTGCTGGCAGTGGCGAGCGCGGCCACCCGCACCAACGACGACGCGATGGACCTGATCGACAGGGCGAAAACGCTTGCTGCAAGTCTCGGCGAAACTCGCCTGATAATCCCGTTACGGATCGAGGAGGGGGCCAAGATTGATGGCCTCCGCGATGCGACGCCTGCCGATTTCGCGCGGGGTTGGGCAGAAGGGCTTTCGAAACTTCTCGAGACGCTGCGCCGCCAAGGCGTAACGCGCCGACGCGAGCACATCGCGGTCGCAGCTCAATGGGACTGCTTCCGCAAGCGTGGTGCTGTTCCATTAGTGCGCGAGCCAGAGTCCTTAGTCTCGAATTGGATTCAGATCTTGGAAATGCCCGATGAACTCCACTTCTACGAGGCGGCGGGAGCGGTCCAGACCGACGTCCTCAAGAGGCGGGTGCGAGGGCTGTCGTTTCCCGCCGTCGCGCATGAGCGAGGCGTAATCACCTTCGCTGCGCCCCCTGATGTTGAGGAAAGCCTCGGAGGCGTAGCGAAGTTGCGCCTAAGGACATCTGTGCCGGTTGTCGATGCGGTGGAAAAGGGTATGCCTGAGATAGGCGTAGCGGGACGCGATCTGTCGAATATGCTCACGGGCCTGCTGCGCGATGGTTGGGAACGGCACTGCAGGAAGATTGGCATGGTCGCCTACGCTTATTCCAACGGCGATGGTTTCCATGTTTCCCCCACCCAAGTCGGGATTGGTGAACGGGTGCCCTGGGGTCGGCAAGGCGAACGCCGGTCGTCCATGCTGCGCAACATCGCCCGAAAGCATGTCTGGTCGTATGGGGTAACGGCGATCCCTCGGAACTGGCCTTTCTGGCACTTCCGCCTGAAGGCGCGCGTCCTTTTCGCTAAGGACAACAATACGGAGCAGGGCGAACGCATAGATGATCCGAAGAAGATGCATCGCCTCCGCAGATCGGGCTGCAAGGGTTGGCGCAACAAGCAATGGCATGGACGGCTTTTGGCATTCCTCCAGATCATGTCCGGAGAGTCAGCTTACATTCGGGTTTCGCTGGCTCCGGGCCAGGACATGCTTCTTTCATCTGAGCCCCTTCTATTCACTTCACCGGTCAGCACAGCACTTCCAGACGTAGGCGACCCTGATGCCGAAGAGCAGGACGAAAGCACGCTCGGGCGGCCTGCGGCTGATGACGAAGATGCTGAGCCCGAAGGAGACGTTACATGAGGTTTCCCGAGGCAAATTTGATCGTAGATCACTTCGACGAGCCAGAACTCGACTTCTGCCATGACCAGAGAAGCCACCACCCAAAGGATGGCCTTTATCTATATGGACCTCATGACGGCCCAAGGAAGCTTCGAGAGGTTCGAATTGGGGTTGTCGGAACGCCGGACGGGATCGGCCACTTCCGCTCTTGGAGCCGCCAGCTGCTTTCGGGGATACCGGTGCCGCCTCCGGGGCCGACGGAGAAGAAGGACCGCCTTCATCTCGCGGATTTCGCCGGGCTCGAAGAGACATTTGGCGTTACGTACGATCCAGATCGGCTCAGGGCCCTGACGGTCGAGTTCGACGCCATCGAGCGCGCGACCAGGGTGCAGAACATGCACGAGGCCGTCGATGCGGTCGCCCGTATCTACACTGAGCGCGTCCACAAGTTCAGGCGCAACGAGGAGGGTTCGATTGATGTATGGATGTTCGTCGTGCCCGAGATAGTCTACGAGCGCTGCCGTCCGGAATCGAGGCGGACCGGTTTGACACTGGTCGCTGGAAAAACGCCCAAGAAGCAGCGCGTAAGGTCACCCCAGTCGTTCCTTTTCATGGACGAACGGTTCGACCCGCGCATCGAGGACGTGTTTGACGACATTCCCGACTTCCGTAGGCACATCAAGGCGACTTTGCTCTCGATCGCGCCCTCTCAGATCCTGCGCGAGTCGACCCTTGAGCCGACAGCGTTCCTCAACAGTGCGGGCTATCCGAAGCGAACCACCCAAGACCCTGCGACAGTGGCGTGGAACATCGCCACGGGGCTTTACTATAAGACTCAGGACCGTCCGCCCTGGCGGCTGTCGAACGTGCGAGAAGGAGTATGCTACATCGGGATGGTCTACAAAAACCTCCCAAACAACCGCGATAATCACGTCTGCTGCGCGGCGCAGATGTTTTTGAGTGAAGGCGATGGCGTGGTGTTCCGCGGCGCGAATGGCCCTTGGAAGACCAGCGAGTACGAATACCATCTAAACGCTGACGCCGCGAAAGAACTCTTAGGGACTGTGATAGAAGCGTACCGGGATCTGCACTCCGAGCCGCCCAAGGAACTCTTCATTCATGGGCAGGCGTCATTCAACGACGAGGAGTGGCAGGCCTTCTGTCAGGCGGCTCCGAAAGGGACGAACGTCGTCGGTGTACGAATCAGACCTACGGGTGGTGACGCAAAGCTCTTCCGTGCAGGCGACTACCCCGTGATCAGAGGAACGGCTCTAAGATTAGACGAGAAGAACGCCTACCTTTGGACGAGCGGCTACGTCCCGCAGCTGGATACGTATATCGGGCCTGAAACACCCAACCCGCTTATGGTGACGATCCTGCGCTCAAAGCACCAGAAGCCAGAGATGCGGACGGTACTTGCTGACATCATGGGACTGACAAAGATCAACTACAACTCGTGCAACTTCAACGATGGGTTGCCGGTAACAGTCCGCTTCGCAAAGATGGTCGGAGACATCCTTGTGATGGGTTCGGCGCGGGAGGGCGGACCGCAGCCATTCAAGTACTATATCTAACTGGGCTGTTTTCGGGTGTGTGTTCGGACGCGGGGCAGGCCGTTCTAAGGGCTGCCGCCATCTTATGTTTTAGGGCCGCTCGCAACCTGAACGCACCTGGCAAATCTGACCTTACACTCATGACGGACATTGTAAGAGGGGAACCGTGATCCCACGGCTCCCCTTTCGGTTCAATTCGTCCAGTCTCATGCCAAGGTCACGCGACCAGCGACAGCCCCGTGCCCGCGTCCTGCGGCTGCTCACCGCTGTCGATGAACGGGATGATCGAGAAGGTCTGACCGCCGCGCTGTTCTTCGTTCTGCACCGCGTTGACGCGCAGGTCGCCATCGGGCGTGTTGATCAGCAGTGACAGGTAGTCATTGCCCGTGCGGCTGCTTCTGGCCATCCACGCCGAGCCGACGCGGATCGGTGTGCCCCGGGGCGAGCTGACCTCGATCCGGTAATCCGGGTGGGTCTCCTCGGATTTGTAGCTGTTCTCGATCAGCATGAACTCCAGATCGAACATCATGTTGGCGATGTAGCCGGTGAAGGCGTTGTCGGCGTCCATTGCGGTAAGCTCGCCCGAGATCGAGCCGGATTTCATCAGGCCGTTCGAGACCAGAGGGATGATCTCGAACTCTCCGTTTTGGGTCGCGCGCGCTTCTTTCGTCTGCACCGCGTTGACCCGGAACGGGCCCAGGCCGACATCGATCTGCATCGAGATGTAGGGGTTGCCGCTGGTATTGCCCGTCTCGTTCCAGGCCGTGCCGATGCGCACCTTGCGACCGGACTTGTTGATCGCCGTCACGTCATAATCCGGGCTGCGCGCGGACATCTTGGCCCGTGCCTCAAGCTGGATGGCGATGTCAAAGCGCGTCGAGTGAATCATGCCGGTGTATTCAGTGGCGGCGGTCTCGACATTGCGGGTGAGGGTTCCTGCGAACATGGGATAGTTCCTTCTTGGATTGGCCGGTGCCTGACGTTCTTGCCAGCGCATCCGGGATTGCTTTCTCGACCCCTCCTGGGATCACAAATCAGAAAGCCTGCTTTCCTTTCAGCCCCGCCCACGGGTCAAAGCTGCCGTCCGAGTGGGAATGCCCCCGCGCCTCCGGGTGCTACGCCCCTCCCCTGCCCGTTTGGTCTTGATTGGTTACCCAGATTTTCCACGCCGTCCTTCAATCGCGCGATGAAGAACTCCGCCTCTTTTCCGTTCAACCGATGCCCTTCCCGGTCGGTCAGACCGATGCAGCTGCCGTTCGGCTGATAGATGATCAGGTACTGACCGAGCCGGTCCTTGTGGACAACGTAACCGGTATTGGCCCAATGCACGGTCTGCCCGGCATCGACCGCGGCTTTGATTTCATCGAGTGTCATGTGACCCTCCTCAAGTAGAATGGTGGGGAAACGACGCAAGAAGCCCGATCTTCCAACCGGGCTTCCATGCAGCATTGGTTTGGCCAATGGCCTAGTGCTGTCAGGCACCTTGCGTGGCTTGCCTCGCGTGCGCCGCCATCCAATCCTTCAGACCAAGAACCGTTCTTCCGGCGGCGACTTCAGATGCCCAGGCGGCCCTTGGGTCGCCGCAGGGCTCGGAGCCGACATGCCGGTCGATATGGCCATTGGCCATCCATGGCTCGGGCTGGATCCGTCGCAGCCAGTCCGCCATGCTGGGAATGCGGCCCTGGCAGTCTTCACGGATATGCTGCTCGCCGATCCAGCGCACGGGAATGTCCCGACTTGCGCTATTGGTCAGGGTTAGACCGAAGACACGTTCAGCATCGAACAGACCTTGGGTATGGTGGCGCAAGGCCCGGTGCGTAAAAAGCGCGAGATGCTCTTTCGAGGCGTCAAACCAATCGTGGACGGCCTGATAGTCAGACGGCACCCCGCCGAATTTCCGGGCAGAGCTTTCGGCATGATGAAGCGGATGGGCCATCTCAAAGCCCCTCGTCATAGCTGTGCGAGCATTCGACATAGCGGTCGGCGTGATCGAGGGTGATGCTGTCTTCTGCAATGTCCCAGGTCAGCGTGCCGTAGCCGCCCTCGTTGTTCTCGAACCCCGGATGATGATGATAGGCGAGTGACCAGGCGAAATCGCCCACCGCGGTGAGAAGCGGTTCCGGCAGTTGGACCTCCGCAGGCAGCACCGTCACATCCTCGACATTGCCGGAGTCGCCATAGCCTTCGTATTCAGCGGTCACCTCGCTGATGCCAAGCGCGCGCAATTGCGCGATCAGCTCCGCTCGGGTCGCCTTTAAGGTGGTTTCGCGCTCTGCGCGCCACTGAGCCGCCATTGCGGCATAGTCGATCTGGGGATTGGTCATGGATCTGTCCTCTTGTCTGAATTTGGGGCGCGCGCAGGCGTGCCATTGGCCTGCCCGCGCGCCCGGAACGCGCAGACCGGTCAAATCCCGATCCGCGACGCCCCACCCAAAGCCTGCTTTGGCTTTTCAGGCGGCTTGGTCTGCCGTGATGGCAGGCCTCTGCCCCACGATCCGGGCCAGAATGCTTCCCGTGTCGATCCCGTCCCCATGCGGCAGGAACACCCGTAGCTGGAAAGCGATGATCTCGGTGAAGCAGCCGAGGGCCTTGAGACCCTCAATCATGCCCTTGTCCGCGCCGCACAGCTCGAGACGCATCTCGCCTGCGACCCGGCGACGGGTCAGGCTCAGACCCCGGCCCAGATCGACCCGCGCGGTCGTGCCGAGGGCGGCAGTCAGCATCTCTTGCGGTGTTTGCGGGTTGGAGACCAGGAAGCGGGCGCGGAGCGCGGCAGCCCCTTCCTCGCTCAACGTGCGACCGATCATGGCCGTTGCCCCGTCAGGCGTGACCCTGTAGATGCGCTCATTGGTGGTCGGAATGTCTTTCCAGATCGGCAACAGCAGCCCGGTCAGCAGGTAGAGCTTGGTCGTGGTCGTCTTGGGAAGGGCGGCAGCCTCTTCACCCCAGAGCTGCACAAACTCGGGTTTCCCAATCTCTTCCCAGGCGGAGGACTCGAACCGTGCCTCTTCAAGATAGCTCGACCCGTTTGGCCGCACTGCCTTGCGCATCAGCGTGACGATGTCCTCGTCATACATCTGCATGGGCCGCGCCGAGATGAGCGCCGCACGCCCCGAGGCGCGATTGACCATCGGCAGCTTGTCGGGGTTGCGCGACAGGGCGTCATCCGCAGACAGCACGTGGACCGGGTCCGTCACCTCGAGCCCGATGATCCGCGTCACGGCCCCGGATTTCGGGCAGGTCCAGAGATCCTCTTTGGAGACCTGTTCAATCTTTTCGCCACGCAGGGTTTCGACGCCGAGATCGAGCGTGCCCGCCGCGCGCGCCCGTTCCGTCTGATCGGTAATCCGGCGCATGAACTCGGCAAAGAGCGCGTTCTGCATGTGAATGGGCAGCGCCAGCACCCGGTTCAGAAACCGCTGGATCGGCGGCAGCTCCTTGAGCAGCACACCGTCCTTGTCGATCAGCCGCAGGGCGGTCCAGTCGGTAAAGCTCTCGTAGCTCATTGCCTCGGCCCGCCCGGCGGCAAGATCGGCGAAATATCCCCGCAAAGCCGCCCGCGCAATCGGGCTTTCGAGATTGTCCTCCTCGCGGAACATGCCCTGCGAGCCGGTCTCGCGCTGGCCCTTGGTGAGCGCCCCCAGCTGGTCGAGGCGTTTGGCAATCGTCGAGGTGAAGCGCTTCTCGCCATGCACATCGGAGGTGCAGACCCGGAAGAAGGGCGCGCTGACCTGGGCAGAGCGATGTGTGCGGCCCAGCCCCTGGATGGCCGCGTCCGCGCGCCAGCCGGGCTCCAGCAGGTAGTGCCGCCGCCGCTTCTGGTTCTTGGCCGTTTGCGCCGCGTGATAGGACCGGCCCGTGCCGCCCGCGTCAGAAAAGATCAGGATATCCTTCTCTCCGTCCATGAAGGCCTGGGTCTCGGAGGAATTACTGCTGAGGCTGCGCTTCTCGATGAATAGATGGCCGTCGGCGGTCTTGAGGGGCCGGATGGACCGACCCGTGACTTCAGAGACGGCCTCGTCGCCAAAAGCCCAGAGGATCTGATCGAGCGCCGAAGGGATCGGAGCCAGCGTCATCAACTCCGTCATGGCCGCGTCACGCAGGGCGAGCGCCTCGCGCGAGACAACCAGCGCCCCGGTCTCATCCCGCAAAGGTTCCGCCAGCATATTGCCGTCGATTTCCACGAGCTTTTGCGCGTGGATCGGGAAGGCCTGTTCGAGGTAGCCCAGAACATAGTCGCGCGGCGTCAGGACACCCACGACGAGCTCGTCGTCGGGGTCCATCGTTTCAAGCCGGCGTTTCAGCAGGCTCTCGCCTGTCGAAACCACCTGGATGACGCACGCGTGGCCCGTTGCCAGGTCGTCCTCAATGGCGCGGATGACGGTCGGGGCTTTCATGCCCATCAGGAGATGGTTGAAGAAGCGCTGCTTGGTACTCTCGAAGCGGGACTTGGCCGAGGCGCGTGCGGCCGAGGCATTGGTCTCGCCCGAGGCATCGTTGACGCCGGTCGCAGTCAACGCGGCTTCGAGATTGTGGTGGATCGTCCGAAACGCACCTGCGTATGCGTCGTAGATCTCGATCTGGGCCGGAGTGAGCGCGTGTTCGAGCACGTCATACTCCACTCCATCAAAACTGAGGGCACGCGCCGTGTAGAGCCCGAGCGTCTTGAGATCGCGCGCGACCACCTCCATGGCAGCGACACCGCCGGCTTCCATCGCAGAAACGAAGCTCTCGCGGCTCGGAAAGGGGTATTCGGGCCCCTGCCCCCAGAGACCGAGACGCGCGGCATAGGCCAGGTTGTGCACGCTCGTGGCACCCGTGGCCGAGATGTAGAAGACGCGAGCGCGGGGTGCTGCCAGTTGCAGCCGCAGGCCAGCAAGGCCCTGCTGGGAGGGTTTGACCCCCCTGCCCTGCTCGGACCCGGCCGCGTTCTGCATGGCATGGGCCTCATCAAAGGCCAGTACGCCTTCAAAGTCTTCGCCCATCCAGTCGAGGATCTGGCTCAGTCGCGTGGTGCCGCATTTGCCCGCGGACCGCAGCGTGGCGTAGGTGACGAAGAGGATGCCGTCACCCATAGGGACGGGCTGGTCCGGTTTCCATTTGGAGAGCGGCTGGATGTCGGCGGGCGAGCCGCCGAGATCGGTCCAGTCGCGGATGGCGTCCTCGATAAGCGTGGCGGATTTGGAAACCCAGATCGCCTTCCTGCGCCCGGAAAGCCAGTTGACAAGGATCAGCCCCGCGCATTCGCGCCCCTTGCCGCAACCGGTGCCGTCGCCGAGGAAATACCCGAGGCGATAGGGACACGCATGCGGGTCATCAACGGCACGCGTCAGCTTTGTCTGGTCGTCATCGATGGTAAAACGCCCCGGCAAGTTGCGCCCATGGGCATCATTGGCCATGATGATGGTCTCGAGCTGCGCCTCGGAGAGATGTCCCTCCTCGATCAACCGGGCGGGCAGGCGCAAGTCATCACTGCCCGTGTTTAAGGGTATGGGCGGGGCAACCGAGGCCATGGCGATGCTTTCAACGAGCGGCGTGGGATGTTCCTGCGCACCCGCGATCTCGATCCGCTGCGGACGGTAGCGCGCATAAATGTCCGAGATGGGCGTGTTATCACGGGGGGCCTCAAAGCTTGTGAAGCTGAGCGGGCGGACGGCATTGGCCTGGGGTTTGGAAGCGGCAACAGGCGCAGCGGCGGTCTTGCGCGGAGCAGAGGATGGAGCGGTCGGCCGCCCGTTAGGGATCGCCGCTGCCTGTTGTACGGGGCGCATCTCGGTCCGGGTTGAGGCCACAGCATCAACATATGCCAAGGCTTCATCCAGATCCCGCACAGGGACGCGGATCATTTCGCCGTCCTCCTGCACCTTGTCGAAGACCATCAGCTGGGTTTCGACAGAGGTGCCAAGCTTGCGGTAGACCTGCCCCGGCATCGTGAGCGCCAGTCGCGGTGTCAGGATTCCACAGGCGCGGGACCAATGCGCGGCATCACACTCCGGGCTAAACCCAGGCGGCATGATCGCCACCAGCCGGCCACCGGGCGCGAGACGCTTCGCGGCCGCGATGAGATGCTTGGCGGCGATGTGCTTGTCGCGAGAGCGATCGACCGACGAAGCGAAGGGCGGGTTCATCACCACGACGTCGGGTAGAACCGGCGTTTGCAGCAGATCATCGATATGCTCGCCGTCATGGCCTGTGACCTCGCCGCCGAAAACCGCGCGCAGGAGGCGCTGGCGAAAGGGCTCGATCTCGTTGAGCAGAAGTGTGGCACCAGCCCGTGACGCGAACGCAGCGAGAGCACCGGTGCCCGCCGAGGGCTCCAGCACGGTCTCGCCCTTGCGGATCGCAACGGCCCGCAACGTCAGGGCCGCAAATGGCAACGGCGTGGAAAACTGCTGCAGCCGGATCTGCTGCTCGGAGCGGCGGGTTTCCGTCAGCAGCCGTGAGGCAAGCAGCTTTGCAGCGGCGATGCCACCTGAAGCACCTTCCCCACGCAGCAGCACCTGGACAGCCGCGGCCTGCATCAGGTCATATGCCATGCGCCAGTCCCAGGCACCGCCGGCATCGCTGCCATGGAACGTCTCGCGCATGATACGCGCGAGCGCTGAACTGCGCAGGGGCTGGTGGTCGACCTCCGCGCCGATCTGCGCGAGGGCAGAGGCGAGGTTGGCGTCGGAGATTGGGAATGCCGGGTTTGCCGGATTAGGCTTGGTCATGGGGATTTTCCTTTGGATCAGGGTCTGAGTTCCAAAGGACAAAAAGCCCGCTCTACACTTTGAAGGCGTAGAGCGGGCAATTTCTTAGCGGGGGGCCTGCACGCCGATCATGGCCACTGCTGCGCAGCATGAAGTACGCGCAAAATGGTCACCATCTCAGGGCTTTCAGCATAAACTACGATGTAGTTCGGTCGAATAACCATCTCCCGGGTCCCATCGACACGGCCCGCACGATACATTTGAGGGCGTTCTGGAAGCAGGGACGTCTTGTGTTCAATCTCATCTTTGAGAACTTGAGCGGCATCCGGGTTGTCGTCAGAGATGTAGTCAATGATTGCCAGCAAGTCGGCGATTGCCGTGGCTTTCCATTCAAGATTTGGCAAGGCGCTTCCCGTCAATCAATGCCTGAGCGTCTTGCATCGCCTTGGCATGGGGCGTTGTGGGCCTTGGATCGTCCAGCGCTTCCTGTACCTTCGCCCGGAACCAGGCGTCATAGGCATCCGGATCAGCGGTCAAACCGGCAGGCAATCCGCCTTCTGCGGCCACGCGGGTCAGAAGAATACGCACCGCGTCGGAGAGCGTCAGACCGACGCCCGCAAGTGCGTCCGAAGCCTGTGCTTTCAGCTGATCGTCAACACGGACATGAAGCATGGATGTTTGGGCAGGCATGGATGGTCCTCCAGTTGATGGGAGTGGTGTATCTCATTTGAGATACGAATTCAAGTCGGCAGTATGTGCGCGCGTAGTCCCGTGGTGTTGTCTCAGCGGGAAACTCAGCCACCCTGCCCCGCGAGATACTCCGCCAGCACAGGACTGGCCGCACCCTTCGCGGAACTGAGCAGCTCCGAGCCCGCAAGCGAGGCCCTTGAGAGCCGCACGAGCCCGCCGGTTTCCTCGATGCGGTAGCAGCGGCGTTTTTGCCGCCCCCGTCTGTAGTGCGTCGCGGTGACGATCTGGCAGGTGCTGCCATCGGTGAGCGTCACGGGCGTGGCGAGCCTGATCTTGTCGCCTTCCTCGTAGTCCGGGATCGCAGCCCAGTCCCGGCAACGCTGACGCCAGTCCTGGGCGTAGCTGTCTGGGTCTTTCAGCTCGGACAGCAGGGCCAACAGGCTCAGTGGTGCGCGAGATTCGACTGGTCCTGCGCTTTCCTCCATGTCTTTGTAGCCCCAGCAGCCGTCATCGTATCGGGTGAGGAAGACAGCGCCGAAGGTGATCGAGCCGTCAGGATCGGTGATATAGGTCGTGTCCTCGACAGGGGTGCCGTCAAAATTGGTGACCTTTGCCGCCGCATACCAAGTGGAGCCGACCTTGCAGGCTTTCACCAGTTCGGTTTTGCGCCTGTCGCCCTCAAAAGTGCAAAGCCGGGCAATCTCCGCTTTCTCATCCGCGTAGGTCTGGACGCGGCCGTCGGTGTAGAAGAGCCAACCCATCACGCCGCCCTCCGGTCATCGATTTCCATCAGCGTATCCAGCGGCACGCGATAGGGCTGCATGGCGTCGAAATCCTCGCAATTGCCGCAGTTCTGCACGATCGCGAAGGTGTCGCAGGCATCCTTGAGAATGACCCGGAAGGTGCCGCCGAGGCCCGAGGGCACCTCGTAGGTCCCGCCGATGAGATAGTCCGAGGCCCGGCGCACGAAGACGCGGATACTGTGGCCATCGGTGGCGAGCCGGATGGCCCCCCGCCCCCGGTCGATGAGCACCTGCACATCGTCGAGGATGTCCGTGTAGAACTGGCCGGTCAGATCGCGAAACGCCATGCGGCGCTGCGCCATCCAGTCGGTGTCCCGAAACGGGTTCATGCCGTCGGCAAAGGCGAAGGAGGGATCGGCCTGTTCGGTGGTGACGATTCTGGTGGTCGTGCCATCGATCCCGTTTGAGCGCAGATGCACACCATTGCCGACGATGAGGATCAGGGCGGGCCTGTCCACGGGCCCGTTCCAGTTGGGCAGGAAGGTCTTGCAGGCGCGCGCATGTGCGATTTGCGCCGCGACAGCGGACGCAGAGAACTTGAGAATAGCCATGGGAAGTCTTTCCGTTGGGTGTGGGAGGGTCGACCCGCGCGGGCGGCGTGGTCCACGCGCGGGTCGCGTAAGGCCTCAGGCCGCTTGCCCGACCTCGTTGTCAGGCTCCGGGGTTTCCGCAGCGGGCTCCGCCTCATCAAAGGCGACACCGGCGGTCTGCATCATCGGCGGGCACCAGGCGGCCACGGCAGCGCGCTGCGCGTCCGTGAGTGTGGCGAAGGGCTCGGCAAAGAGCTTGTCGCAGAAGGCGACGATCTCTTTCTTGCTCGACGACGCCAGCGTCACCGCCTCCTGGGCCAGACCCAGATCCTCGCCGAGGATCTTCAGCAGCCAGGCCTTTTTGAAGCGATTGAAGAGTGCCGCGTTCGGCGTCCAGTGGGCGCGAATGTCGGGCATGATCTCGATCTCGAAGTCATGCATCATGCTGTCGCGCTGGCGGTCCCGCGCGAAGCAGGACTGCGTGGTGCTGGCCGTGGCATAGGCCACGAGCTTGGCCTTCTCCCTTGCATTGAGCGCACGAAACGCCGCGAACTGATCGGCGGGCGAACGGGCGTCATCGAGCCAGGACAGATCAAGCGCATCATGCGCCGCCGCTAGCTGCTCAAGCGAGGTCTCGTCGATCTCGTCCATCTTGGCATGGCTGCGGTATTCCTTGCGGGCATCGATCTTGATCGCCTGCGTGACACTCATGCCGCTGGCCAGAACATCGCTCACCAGCTTGAACAGCGTCAGATCGAGCGTGGCCTCGGGATGCATCGTCATTGCGGCGCCCAGGGCCATGGCCCGCTCGGTCTTGAGATCCTCAGCCAATGAGGTCGGATAGGTGATTTCGCCGGCGTCCGGGGCCTCCTCTCCGGTCGGGTTGGCCGAGGAGCCGCGCGCGCCCTCCTCTTTCACGGTGTCCTCCGGGCGGACGAGGCCAACATGGAGCGTGATCTGCCCACCCTGCCACGACGCGATCACACCTGCACGGGCGAGGTCCTCGGTGCTGTAGGCCTCCTGCAGGTCGCGGGCTTCCTCTTCCAAGGTGTCCACGCGGTCGCAAAGCGCGTTGTAGGCACCGTCCTCGAGCCCCTCATCCTCCATCTCGAGCTGCAATTTCTCAAGTTCGGCGGTGATTTCATCCACGCGCTTCTGGGCAGCTTCATCAGGTTCGATCGGGCCGGGATAGACACGGCCATAGTCGGCCATGGTTGCGTAATCATAGCGCACCATCGCATCTGCCCAGGCAAAGCCCAGTTTTGCGCGGGCCTGCTCAGCGGCAGCCCCGAGTTTCTCGAGCAGGATGGTCTCGACTAGCGCGGCATCTTCCAGCACCGAATGCTCGTCCAGAAGATCAGCCGCGATGGTGCCGCCGCGGGCCTCGTAGTCCTCGCGCACGAAGGCCCCGATATCGTCGCTGACCTGCACCCCGCGGGATTTGAGCGCCTGACGGACAGTATAGGCCTGCAGGTAGCTGTCTTCCTTGGTCAGCGCCTCATAGACCTCCTTCTGCACCTCCTGGCTCGGGTGCTCAGCAAAGGCCTTCATCGTGTCGAGCGTGATTGTTTTGGCCCGTGCCGCGGCGCGGATGTCGGGATGAATGAGGCCGTAGCGCAAGCGGCCTTTCACGGCGGCGATCGTGGTGCCGAAGGTCTTGGCGATGGTCTCGGGCGTCTGACCGTCGACCTCCATCATCCGCGCAAAAGCCTCGAATTCGTCGATGGCATTCATCGGCGCTTGCGTGATGTTCTCGGCGAGCGACAGCGCCGTGGTGACGTCGCAATCCTCGGGCACGAGGCGGCAGTCGACCTTGGTTTTCGCGGTGAACCCCTTCTCGCTCTTGTCCGCGACCAGCTCCTTCAGCGCGGCATGGCGTCGGCCCCCGGCGAGAACAGCATATTTGCCGTCGAGCTTCTGGACCAGGAGCGGCTGGAGCAGGCCCAGCACAGCGATGCTGGCTTTCAGATGCGCGATGTTCTCGGGATCATAGGTTTCTGGAGAGTTGCTGCGCACATTGGCGGGATGCGGGACCAGATCGCCGATGGCGATGGTGAGAGGGGCAAAATTCGTGGTCATGGGATATCCTTTCAGGTGGGTGAGGTGTGGCCGACGCACTCACGCGCGTGACCAATCCCCGGCTTCAGGGATCACCACGACAAAAGGCCCACTCTCCCTTTTAGGGGTCAGTGGGCCTTCATTTCTTGAGGTGTCAGGAGGAAATGTCCCCTCCCCTACCAGTCGCGCGCCATCATTATGGTCAACACGCGTATGGTGGTGGCGGGATCATCCGGGGTCTCCGCCCCGTAGCGGAAGTCCGACCCGGCCTCATAGAGATCGATTTTCCAGAACACGGTCTCGCCGCGGATCTCAACCGCCCCGAAATCATGCCAGCCCTCCGGGTCGTTCTCGGGTTCGAACGTGTCGAACGCCCCCGTGACATTCACCGCCTCGGCCATGAAACCGTCCCCCGCCTCCATGAGCGATCGGGTGACATGCATTCGGCCCTGGATGGGCTGCGCGAGCGGTACTCCAAGGCATGCGAGCCTGCGAAACGCGTCGTTCTGCGCTGCGGTCACACTCGGATCTAGACGGTCTGGCTGGGGTTGAACGGTCATGGACATGGGGCTCTCCTTTGAGAAGTTGAAACACCCTCCTCAAAGCCTGCTTTCCCTTTACTGGCACAAACCGCTCAGGCGGCCTGGGCGCCCTCCCCTGCCCTACCCGCCTCCGACCGTGCGATCAGGTAGTCGCAGGCGCGCTGCGCGTCGGCCGCGTGCTTGAAGATCGCATTCTTGTCAGAGCGCAGAACGCGTAGCCAATTGTAGAGATACGCCGCGTTCATCTCGAGTGTATGGGCCGTAAAGCCGAGCGTCTGGCCAAGGAACACCGAGGCCAGCTCGGCGACGATCTCTTCGCGGGCATAGGCCGTGTTGCCGAAGCGCGAGAGGCCGTAGTCGCGGTTCAGCCGATGCCGTGCCTTGGTGGCATGGGCCAGCTCATGGGCCCAGACCCCGTAGAAATTCCGCGGGTTCTCGAACCGCGAAATCGATGGCATGAAGACCTTATCCACGGGCGGCAGATAGTAGGCTTCCGTCCCCGTGAAGACGGTCGTGATGTCGATGGCGTCGAAAAACGCCTGCATATGCGGGATGGGCTCGGACGGCGGATGTTCGGGTGCCGGCTCCGGATCGGGGAAGAAGCTGTCGGGCAAGCCCTCGATCTGGCAGGCGTTGAAGACGCGGTAGGATTTCTGGAATCGAAAGACGCGGGCCTCCTCAGAGCGATCATCGTTCTCCCTGTGCTCATCCTCATCGCCGGCGTCTTTCCGGCTTTTACCGTAGTAGACAACGACAGAGGATTTTTCGCCCTTGCGGACCTTTGCATCCAAAGCATTGGCCTGGGGAATGGTCATCCAGAAAGGCGAACCGTGGCCCGCCATCACAGTGCGCATGGTGAGCAGGAAGTTGTTCACTCCCTGGTAGGGTTCTCCGCACACGCGCAGGGGGCGCGCGCTGCCGCCTGCGGTCCAGGGCTTGCGCCACGGCAGGACGCCGCGCTCGATGATACGGATGATTTCGTTGGTGATGACCTCGGAGGCATCGAATTTGGGCGTGCGGGATCGGGCCATGGCTGGCCTCCTTTCGAGTGTTGGTGAGAAAGACAGACCGGAATCCGGCCCGGACCCATCTGAGGGACCCCAAAGGCCCTCATCCGTCAGTCACAAAACCCGAAGAACACTTTCACTTTCCAACCGCCAACTGGACCGCGGAAACTGACAAGGGTCCGACACCACCGCGGTTCCCAAGGACTTCATACAGTCAGTGCCGATTGGGGTCCAAGATCGGCAAGGTATATCGGCAACCCCAGTCCGACCGCAGCAATCTTTAGCATACTATCAATACCTTATCTGATGTTCTCGATCGGCAAAAAACGCGCCTACTGTGACTTTTCAGGCCCAAAAATCAGGATTTCCGGCGTTCAGAGCAATGCAGCGTTACGGATTAGCATGGGAAACGAAGGCTCAGCACCTCCTGACAGCTTGAATTTCAGCGATAATGCCGCTATGTACCGTCAGTATCACTGTAGGAGCATAGATCATGCACATCACGAACTTTGCTGAAGCTGGGCAATTCGAACCGCGCAAGATCGCCGCGGTGCTACGCACATCAGCAGAAGAGATCGCATTGACCGTCGGCTTGGGCAAAGACGCGTTGCAGAGGCGAACCCGCATCGGTTCGGACAAGACGCAGCGCCGCCTGCGCGAATTGGTAGAGGTGCTGAACAAAGTCGAGCCCCGCTTCGGCTCGGAACTGATGGCCTATGCATGGTACCGGTCAGAGCCCCTGCCCGGCTTTGATGGCCGGACAGCCATGCAGCTGGTTCAGGAAGGCAAAGCTCAGCAAGTTCTGGAGTACATCGATGCGGTCGATGCGGGCGTCTTTGCCTAAAGCGCGCCCCGCCAAGACATGAGACACCGATACCCAGTCACACTTCGTGTTCTCGGGACATTGGTGTCACACACTATATTTTTGAATGGCGTGACGCTGAGATGCCGCTGAAAGATGGACGCTACACAGGGCCACTCTATCGCGCCCTGAACCCGGTCTATGCCCGCGCGCCTATGTCCGGACGAGGCGCTGAACTCTATGGAGGGCGCTTTAATGCCAACGGCATCCCTGCCCTCTACACGGCGCTGAGCCCCGCGACCGCGCTTCGGGAAGCCAACCAGGTCGGCAGCCTGCAACCCACGATCCTGATATCCTACAAGGCCGACCTTGGGCCTATTTTCGATACCCGCGATCTGGGCGGACTTGACCGGTATGGTATGACAATGTCGATGCTTGCCGACCCTGCATGGCGCATGAAGATGCTCGATGGCCAACCTGTGCCGACACAAAATTTAGCAAGCGCCCTCATAGCAGATCGGTTCGCGGGGCTTCTGATCCAGAGTTTTGCGAAGGGCGCGTTGTCATCGGACTTCCATATCGTGTTGTGGCGATGGAGCAGCGAAGGTTGCGTCTTTAGTGTCGTGGATGACGAAGACCGTCTTTCGCGGAAGTGATGGGGCTGTTGCATAAACTTCTGTTGTCCGCCAGATTTTGGCTGTTGAGGTTGAGCATGCAGCGCCAATCACTGCTCAAACATCAACTATTTCCGCATGAGATCATTCTCTATGCAATCCGGTGGTATCTGCGATACCCGCTTTCCTATCAGGATATCCCCGATCGTCTAGCAGAGCGGGACATCACGGTTGATCGCTTTATGCTGTATCGTTGGGTCCAGAAGTTCGGCCCGGAACTGAACAAGCGCACCGAGAAGCATCTGCGCCACGCCAGGGTCGACTGGCATGTCGGTGAAACCTACATCAGCGTCGACCGAAAATGATGCAACAATCGAATCGCAAGCAATCATGCGGCGTTGAAGCGGCTGCTAGGGTGTCGCCAAAGCTTCCGTTCCCTCCGAACGGCCAAAGCGACCCTCAGCAGGCTAGAGACAATCCCAACGATCACACCCAGCCACATCCATTACAAACTCAGGTATCCTTGGCAAGATCGCGTTTATCGACCGCCCCTTCGGCGCCAGCGCATAACCCCTGGAGATAAAATAGCCCGCGAGTGAACTCATCCGATTAATGTATAAGTCTCGTCTTGCTTGGCCCGCTCGTCGAAGAGCCGGCCCTGAAGAAACGCTAGTCAAACACTGTCGGCAGCGGGTCCTCGATTGGAACGTCGTCTGTCCAGCAAAAAGACGCCGGATTGCTCCGGCGCCTTTTCAATTTCAAACGGTTACGCTGCGATCAGTCGCAAATCCATTTCATAGTATGGAAATTGAATTCGAAGCTTTGCATCGGAACCCAGGTAAACCCGTCAAGGCAGCGGTGCATGGCCTGCTGGGACCGTTGGGTCAGCACGTAAACCGAGGCCTGTTGGTCGACCAGCATGCGCTGCAAGTCACGATAGATTTCGTTCTGGCGATCCACGTCCGCGGTCGAGCGGGCTTCGTCAATCATGGCATCCACTTCATCGTTCATCACCCAATCCATCGACTGCCACGTTCCCGCGGCATCCGAATGGGACTGGTTAAAGAAGTAGCTGTCAGGCGACGGATAGGTCGCCCCATAGAACACCTGCGTCATACCCGGGGTCGTATCCACGTTCGCGGCCAGTTCGGTCATCCGGTTCCACGGCTCGGGCCGAAGGATTGTGTTGAAGCCGATGGAATCGAGGATCGACTTTTGCAGCAGCGCGATTTCTTCTTCGAAGGCAAGGCCCGCAACATACATCATTTCGACGTCGATCGGCCCCTGCCCTGCATATGCCGATTGTTCGACCAGTGCGCGCGCCGCTTCCAGGTCGAATTCCGGCGGCAGCACGTCATCGGGGAAAGCATCCGCGAAGACCGGCGGCATCGGACCGGCAAGTGGTTCGCCGGGCAGCAGGAATTCGCGGATTGTCTCGTAGTCCGTCGCGAGTGCTAGGGCGCGGCGGATGTTGGCATCATCGGTTGGCGGGCGCTGGTTATTCAGCTTGAAATAGAAATTCGTCGCTGTCGGATATTCGAGGATGGTGTAGTCCTCCAACGCGCCAATGGCGGCATAGGTCTCCTGCGCTTGCGCATCCGAGGACATCGACAGTTCGCCGGCCTGTGCCAGCGCCTTGACGGTTGCTTCCTCGTTGGTGACGACGAAACGCACTTCGTCGATCCCCTGATCGTCCCAGCCAAGGTGATAGCCGTCATATGCCTTGAGCGTCATCGACGCACCGCGGTTCCAGCTGTCGAGCATAAACGCTCCCGCGCCGACGCTGGTATTGGCCAGATAATCCTGTGCCCATGGGTCATCATCGGTCGCGTTCTCCATCGCCAGATCAGAGTTCACGATGAACAGGATCGGGGTCGTCGTCAGGAAGGGTGTGTAGACCTCGTTCAGGACAATCTGCACCGTGCGTGCGTCAGGCGCGGTGACGGAGCCTTGCGACATGATCGGGCTGAACAGATAGGATGGGCCTTCGTTGATCGCCAGCAGCCGCTCGATCGACCAGACGACATCCTTGGCCTCGACGGGGCTTCCATCCTGGAATGTCGCGCCTTCCTTGAGGGTAAAGGTCCATGTCAGCGTGTCATCCGAAACCTCCCAGCTTTCGGCGAGAAGCGGTTGGATATTGCCGTCTCCGTCAAGGGTGGTCAGGGCCTCGTACATGTTCACGGCGGCCATGTATTCCGTATAGTCGTTGATCTTGGCCGGATCGATCGTGCCGAAAATCTGCACCGTGTTGACTGTCACGATATTGTCTGCCGCGGCCGGGGCGGCGGCGAGAAGCGCACCGGTTGCCGCTGCGGCCAGCAGAAGGGAACGTAGATGTGTCATTGTCTTTCTCCTTGTTGGTTGGTTTCGCGGACCCTTACAGGTCTTCTATTGGAACGTAGTCGTGCTCGTATCCGAAGTAGCGGGGCCCCACGAGTTGCAGGCCATGCTCGCTGCGCCACGCAGGATCGCAGGGCATTCCGAACACGATCACCCGAAATCCGTAACCCATTGTTTCGGTCGTGATCGGCAGTCCGGTCTCAAGATCCAGCAGGCAGATCAGATCGGGCGTGCTGGCCAGCAGTGTGCCGTCGTCAGTTTCCGCCACCAAAAATTCGTTCTGGAAATGCAGGTGCATGGTTTGGCCTGCATAGCCTTCGAGCCCCTCGATCACCGCTTTGCCACGGGCAAACCCGCCCGTTGTCTTGCGGTCCACATCCATAACACGCCCCTCAAACAGGCGCATACCATTCAAATCCGCCGCAAGGCGGTCGGAGCAGTTGCGGTTGGCGGCCTGTTCCTCGTGGATGATGCGCCCGATGGAATGGATCAGGCTCATCGAACCGCGCAACACGGCCTCTTTTGCCTGTGCCCCCGTCATCGGATAAAGCGCAATCAAGCCCGCACCGCCCATTTCAACGGTGATGGAGCGAGCGAATTTCTCGGTCGATAGGTTGTCGACCGTGTTCATCGTCACCGCATTGCCTTTCTCGTCGGCCATGGTCATCGGGCAGGCAGAGACCCCCGCCATGGTCATCGACACCATCTGTAATTCGGGAAAGGCGCGGCCCATGCCATCGCCGTCTACAATCGGCAGGCCAGCCGTCGCGGCAACGGCAATCGGGATCGTCGAGTTCAGCCCGCCCGCCTCGATGCAAAAGATCGCGTCGGCCTTGCGGCCCATCACAGCTTCCAGCGCGCGCAGAGCCGAGTAGGCCTCGTCGCCGCGCGGCAGCTTTTCTAGCATCACCGTGGGAGCGCCCATCATTGCCACGGGCACAACCAACGCATCATCTGCCAGATCTTCCACGTCGATCACGGCAACGGGGCCATTGGCGTCAATCGCCTGTTCGGCGATCAGTTTGCCGATATAGGGGTCGCCCCCGCCCCCCGTGCCAAGGAAGGCCCCACCAAGGGCGATATTCTCCATGTCTTCACGGGCAATCGTCTTGATCGGTGTCATTTGGCGTCCCCCTTTGCGGCCATCGGCACAAATTCAACTTCCGGATATCCGAAAGCAGCCGGGCCAACGACGGCCAGGGCTTCTGGTGTGCGCAACAGGGCGTGACAGGGCAGACCCAGCACCGCGATCCGTTGGCCATAGCGCAGCATCTCGGTGGTGATCGGGTGGCCCGTATCCGCGTCCAGAACGACAATCAGGTCCGGAACACAAACCTCGACAACCTCGTTACGCGCGAAGATCAGGAACTCGTTTTGCAAATTGATCTTGCCACTGTCCCCGGCAAAGGCACCGTAGCCTTCCAGTGACAGATGCCCGACAGCAAAGCCGCCCTTCAGGTGCCGCTCAAGATCGACAATCTTGGCCGTCATCAACAGCCGCCCGCCCTCATGATCGATGACCGCCTGCACAGGATCGCGGTGGTCGCGGTTGGCATCCAGCACGGCGCGGCCCAGATTGTAGGCCTGCGTCACCGTCCCAGGAATGGCGGCGCGTTTCACGAACTCACCGCGCATCGGCGCCTGCGCCAGACCAGCAGCGGCACCCATGACGACGACGCTGGCACGGGCAAGATCTTCGACCCATTTGTCATTCGGTGTTTCGCGAAACACCACGATATTGCCCTTTTCGTCGGCCATCGCCGCAGGCGTCGATCGCTGGCCATAGATCGACCATGTGATCATCTGCATTTCAGGGAACGCGCGGCCCATGCCATCGCCATCCACCACGGGCAATCCGGCCTGTGCGGCCGTCAACATCGGTTCCATGGAATTCGCGCCACCGATTTCCGCCGAGATGAGCGCGTCGACCTTTTTGCCGACTTCCTGTTCGACGGCCCGAAGGGCACGCAGGCATTCCTCGCCTTCCTCGATCTTTTCGACGCCGACAACCGGCGCTCCGATCCCGCCCAAGGACACAACCAGCGCATCATCGGGCAGTTCATTCAGCGGAATGACCGGAATCTTGCGCCCCTTGCGCAACTCTTCGCGGCAGCGCAGCTTGCCGATATAGGGGTTGCCCCCGCCCCCAGTGCCAAGGATCGCCGCGCCGATTTCAATAGCATCCAGATCCTCAAGCGTGACTTCTCTAAGTGTATCAGACATCCATGGACCCCACGACCTTCAGGCGAATGCGGGTAGCCTGACCAGGCAGATAGGCCAGCGGCACATCTTCCTGATCCAGCAGTTCGATGGTGTCTGGATGCGCCCCCGCAGAGACCGCCTTTGCGGTTGCCTCCTCGCGAGCCTGTTCAAGCGCGTCGGCCCGTGAAATCGATTCAAGCGAGAAGATACGATCGACTTCCCCCGATATCTGGCCGATTGCCGCGCCCACGGCGTTGGCGACGGCAAAATGATCGGGCCGGATGACCGGGAGATCGCCAATCTGATCAGGCATCAGGATCGAACCGCCTCCGACCGCCAGAATGGGGATCGGATCGGGCGACACCCGCATGCGTTCCACGGCGTTCAGCACCATCTCATCAATCATCGCATCGGCATGTTCCAGCCGCGCCTTATCGAGACTGGCAACCTTGCTTGCATCGCCCAAACCGGACAGGCCCAACGCCACGACAACATCCGTTGCCGTCAATGTGTCACCGCCAAAGACCATGGCGTCCTGCAGAATGCGATACCCGACAGAGCGGGGCCCGACGGTCATCTTCTGGCCTTCTCCGGCCACAATCGTGCCGCCGCCAAGGGCGATGGAATAGACATCGGGCATACGGAAATTGGTGCGCACACCGCCCACGTCTACCGTGGTGCTGGCCTGACGGGGGAACCCCTTGACCAACGCGCCCACATCCGTGGTCGTGCCGCCGATATCGACAACAATGGCATCGGCCTCGCCCGACAGGAATGACGCCCCGCGCATGGAGTTCGTCGGCCCGCTGGCAAATGTCAGCACCGGATAGGCCTGAACGAAGTCGCGGTTCATCAGAGTGCCGTCGTTCTGAGTGATATAATAGGGGCAGGTCAGCCCCACTTGCTCCAACGCGCGGCCAAAGGCATCGACCGTTCGGCGCGAGAGCGCGCGTAGCGACGCATTCATGATCGCGGCGTTTTCACGCTCGAGGATCCCCAAACGGCCAATTTCGGAAGACAGGGTGAAATTGGCATCGGGCAGCCGTTTCTGCAGACGCTCCATCGCGGTGCGCTCCATCACGTCATTGACCGGCGAAAACACCGACGAAATCGCAATCGATTCAAGCCCGGCCTTGGCGATTTCTTCGGCAATCCGGTCCAGTTCATCCATGTCCAAGGCGCTGATCTCGCGCCCATCAAATTCGTGCCCGCCCTTGGCCATCCAATAATGACCGCCCACGACTTCGCGGATGTCATCGGGCCAGTCCACCATCGGCGGCAAACACTGCGCGGCAGGAAGACACAGGCGCACGGCGGCAGTGGGTTCCATATGGCGACGCTCAACGACGGCATTGACGAAATGGGTGGTACCGATCATCACGGCGCCAACTTTTTCACCCTTCACGCCGGACTCCTCAAGAACCTTGGTGATGCTGTTGGCCACACCACCCATCACGTCTTCGGTGGTCGGAGATTTCACGCCCGCAAGGATCTTGTCCCCATCCATCACCACCGCATCGGTGTTGGTGCCACCAACGTCCACGCCAATTCGTATCATTCACTATCCTCCAATTGCGGTTGAGCGATTCAAAACCGCGCCGCGTTCTTCTTTGCTGACTTTGGGTTTCAGGGCTTCAGCCGCGTCGGTCGTAACCGGAATCGCGCTCAGCAGGGCCCGTGTATAGGCATGCTGCGGTGTGCCGAACACATCCGCCACCGGCCCTTCTTCGACGATCTGCCCGCGCAGCATGACGCCCACGCGGTTACAGAAGTTCCGCATCAGCGACAGGTCGTGGCTGATGAACAGATAGGTCAGGTCAAATTCGGCCCGCAGCCGGTGCAGCAGATCGATCACCGTGGATTGCACGAGCACATCCAGCGCCGACGTGGGTTCGTCCAGCACCAAAATCCGCGGGTTCACCGAGAGCGCCCGCGCAATCGCGACCCGCTGTTTCTGCCCGCCCGACAATTCATGAGGATACATGTTCGCCATATCCGCCGGCAGGTCGACCATCTCAAGCAGTTCGCACACGCGAGTCTTGATCCGCGTGCTTTCGTGGCCGGTGAATTTCAGCGGCACTGCGATCTGATCAGTGATGGTGCGGCGCGGGTTCAATGATGAGCCGGGGTTCTGATAGACGATCTGGATCAGCTTGCGAAAATCAGCTGTGCCCCGCGTTTGCCCGACATCCTGACCGTCGATTTCGATGCGCCCCTCGGTCGGGTCGATCAACCCCAGCGTCATCTTGGCCAGCGTAGTTTTCCCCGACCCGCTTTCGCCCGCCAGCCCGAAAATATCGCCCTGTGCGACATTGATCGAAACGCTATCGACGGCGCGGTGCTCGGTCTTGTGCTGGTTGAAAATGCCGCTGCGAGATGTGAAATCCTTGCTGACGGCCTCGATCGCGATTGCCGGTTTCGGGGCTGTCTTGTCGTTGGTGATTGTCACCACATCAGGCCCATAAAGCGGCGGCACGGCGGCCATCAGACGTTTGGTGTAATCGTCCTGCGGAGCGTTGAAGATCGCCTCGCGGGTGCCGTGTTCGACGATGCGGCCCTTGTCCATCACATAGATGCGGTCCGCCATTTCACGCACCACGCCAAGGTTGTGGGTGATCAGCAGCAGCGACAACCCCTCCTGGGCGACTAGGCGGTTCAGCAACGCCAGAATCTCGTCTTGCGTGGTAACGTCCAACGCGGTCCCCGGTTCATCCGCGATCAGCAAACGCGGCTTGTTCAGCAAGGCCATGCCGATCAGCACACGCTGGCGCATCCCGCCCGACAACATCATGGGGTAGCTGTCGAGTATGCGATCTCCATCGGACAATTGCACTTTGTCCAAGGTGTCGATGATGTGCCTGCGTCGTGCGTCCCGACTGCGCGATTGGCCAAGCCGTGCATCGCCATAACGCACGATGTCGTCCATTTGCCGCCCAATGGTTAGCACCGGATTGAACGACAGCATCGGGTCTTGCAACACGATGGAGATGCCCGTGCCCTTCAGCTTGTTGCGCTCGATCTTGTTCAGGTCCAGCAATGAGCTTCGATCATACTGGATTGATCCGGATTCAACTTCGCCAGGGGGCATCGGCAAGGTGCCGATGATCGTGCGCATGGTCACGGTCTTGCCCGATCCCGATTGCCCGATCAGGGACACGCGTTCGCCCTGCCCCACGGAAAGCGACACGTCGTGCAGCACACGGCGGTATTGGCCGTAGGCGCGAAAGCCGATGGTCAGGTTGCGGATATCCAGTAATGGTTCGCTCATAATTCCACATCCAGCATGTCCCGCAGGCCATCGCCCAGAAGATTGAACCCAAGGATCGCATAGAGGATCGCCAGCCCCGGCATGACGGCCTGCCACCACATTTCGGGCATGTATTCCGCACCCGTGGCAACCATCGTGCCCAGATCCGGTGTCGGCGGTTGGATACCCAACCCCAGAAACGAAAGAGACGCGCCAAACAGGATCACGAACCCCGCATCCAGCGAGATCTTGACCGCAATCGCAGAGATGCAGTTGGGCAGAAGTTCGCGGAACATGATGTGGAAATGCGACGCCCCTGCCAGCTTTGCCGCCTCGACGTAATCCTCGTTCATCTGTGCCTTAACGATGCGATAGATCAGACGGGTGTGCCACGTCCACCACAGTAGGGTGATGGCGATCATCGCGTTGACCAGATTGGGCGACAGAACGGCGGTGATCGCCAGCGCCATGGCCAGCGGCGGCAGGGCCAGCATTATGTCGGTAAAGCGCATCACGATGGTCTCTGTCCAGCCGCCGAAGTAGCCCGCGACCAGCCCCAAAACGACACCCAAAGGGACAGCGACGCCCAAAACCCCCACGACCAGCCCCAGCGACACGCGATAGCCGAACAACACCCGGCTGAAGATGTCGCGGCCCACGTTGTCGGTGCCCATTACGTTATCCCACGAGGGGGCCATATGGCGATTGCGAAAGTCCACGAACGACCCCGCACTTTCGGGCGACGGCGCCAGCCATGGCGCGAAAATGGCGGCAATCACCACAGAGACGACAATAAGTGCGCCGATCAAGGCCGCAGGGTTGCGGGTAAAGCGATACATCGCCATCTGACGCGATGTCAGACTGCGCTGTGCCTTGGCATCAATCATCTCGGGCGCACTCATTTTCTTCCTCCTTCGCGCAGCCTGTGACGTGGATCCAGAAGGCCAAGAACGATGTCAATCACCAGATTGGCGATCACGAAGAACACGCCGGACACCAGCACCACGCCGATCACTGCATTCAGGTCTTTTTGCAGGATCGTGCGCACGCCGTAGCTGGCGATGCCTGGCCATGAGAACACGAATTCGACGATAAAGGCGTTGCCGATCAGCGATGCGAACTCCAGCCCAAGGATCGTCAGTGGCGCAACAGAGGCTACCCGCAGCATATAGCGGAATCGCACCACGCGTTCGGGAATGCCATAGGCGCGGGAGGCTTCGATAAAGTCTCGGCTTGCAACCTCGATCATGGCAGAGCGCGTGATGCGCACGACCTGCCCGATGCCCGCCATGGCCAGCGCGATGGAGGGCAGGATCAGGTGCCGGATTGCATCGGCCACCACATCCCAGCGCCCTTTCAGGGTGCCATCGACCAACAAAAGCCCCGTGATGTCCGCATCAAATGCGATGGAAGGGTCCAACCGCCCCGTGATCGGGAAAAAGCCAAGGTAGAAGGCCGCGACCAGTTGCAACAGGATCGCCAGAACAAAGCCGGGCGTCACAACGCCGATCAACGAAATCACTCGTGTGACGTTGTCGATCCACGTATTGCGATAGACCGCCGCAAGAATGCCCAGCGGGATCGAGATGACGATTTGCAGGATGATCGTGAACAACACCAGTTCGAACGTAGCAGGCAGTGCCGCCAGAATGTCGTCCATCACCGGGCGCGACGTCAGCAGGGACTTTCCCAGATCGCCCTGTGCCAGACCGGACAGGTAGGTGCCAAGTTGCACAAGAAAGGGCTGATCCAGCCCCATCTCCGTGCGCAACTCCAAAACCTGTTCGGGTGTCGCCATCGGCCCCAGCGCGATACGCGCCGGGTCGCCCGGCACAACGCGGGCAATCACAAAAATCAGGATCGCCAGACCGAACAGGACCAAAAGTAAGGATGCAGCCCGACGAAGCAGATAAAGCACCATGTGCCAAGTTCCCCCTGCGGAAAGCCTAGCGGCACAACTGCGGGGCCGCGGATTCAAAATTAGGTTAGTTTCGACCTAAAAAGGATAGTATTTTGGTTAAACTGTTAATTTCCCAATTTTTTCAAGTAACTGACCTCTCCTGTTGGTTCCCGTTGCGCGGTACAGATTTGCAAGGTGATACTTGACCGCCGCCTCGCTCAACCCCAATAGGCGCCCGATTTCCTTGTTGGTTGCGCCCGATTGTAGCGCGGTGATCACCTGTAGCTGACGTTGGTTTATGCCAAGAACCTTCATTGTAGACGGCAACCAGTAGCATTCCTTCACAGTCCGCAGAGTGGCGCGAACCATCCGTGCAAGTTGCACATGCCCGCGCGCAAATCGCGCACTGGACAGGCGCGGACCCAGCCCTGACAACACATCGCGGTTCTCCAGGAACGGGGCGGCATGGCCCTCCTGAACTGCCAGCCAGAACGCCTGTTCGACCAGCCGTCGCCGCGTCTGTGCATCCTTTCCACAGGCTTGTCGCAGAATGGCGTTCAATTGCGCCCGCGGCCCGGAGACCTCGCCGATCTGTTCGCCCGCTTCCTCAAAAGTTGCGTGCACCGCACCCAGCAGAACGGTGCCGATCGGACCGGACAGGTTTTCCGTATCAAGTTGTGCCACCCTCTGTTGCGCACCGCCCAGCAGATGATCCAACCGGTCAATCTCGATCTCCAGCAAGGCCAGCGCATCCGACAGTCGCCCGTGGCGCTGCGCATAATCCGCTTGATACATCTCCAGCTCGCTCAGCGCCGCCGCCCGCCCTGCTGTGAAGAACACCGACATCACTGTGATCCGCCCCAGTTGGTTGAAGATTTCGGCCCAGCTGTCTCCCTTGACGAGCGAACGGCGAAGCCGTGCCGATTGCGCCGGTATATGGGCGAACTTGCCGGTCTCGTAATCGAGCGTCAGGTCCACGATTTCGGCAATTTCCAACTCGTTCGCATATGTTTCGCCCCAGGCATCAAGACAGGCCTGGGCCGTCTTTCGGTGCCGCCGCCCCCGCCGCAAATGCCCCTCCATGATCGACAGATCGGCCAAATGAAGGTGAATGAAGTGTTCCAGATAACAATGGTTCGCCGCCTGATAGGCTGAAATCGCCCGCATCCCGAACGATCGCGCGTCCTGCAACCGCCCTGCCCGCACTAGGATCGACAACATCGCATTGCAATAAAGCCCTTGGGTCAGCGGCTGTGAAATTGGCAGCCTGCGTTCCAGCAAGGTCCAGCGCTCGATATCTTCCGTCTTAATGGGGTCCCCAAGATGAATTGCGACCAGCAGCTCGAACACGTAGAATCGGAAAGTTTTCTTGAATGACAGGTCGTGATCATTCAGGTGCGCCTGCGCCCGCGCGGCATTGCCGTGTTTGGACAAATACAACGCAAGGGCGCACAGGGTCGGCTCATGATGGCGCCAATGGTCCTGTGGCATAGCCGACAGAACCTGCCCGAGCGCGTCGTAGCCGAAGTGAAAGACGAAATGCTCTCCGCCCGCGGCTTCGAACAAGGCGTTGCCCGCTGCCACGTCGCCAGACGCATAGGCCGCAATGATGCTTTCATCGCTGTATTCGCTTCTCTTCATCGTTCGTCTCTTTTGTCTGGGAACAGACTAACCTCAAATAGAAGGTTCTCAGGAGAATAAATCAGAACCGCTGTGATTTAACGCAGCAAGCCTTCATTGTATCCCGAGATTGCCAGAGCCTTGCCCGCATCGTCTAACTTCTCAATCTACATCAACGATTTAGAGAAAAGCACAAATCGGCAGTTGTCTCTGGTGGTTGCCAGAAAAATCAATGCTGGCCGTGTCTTGAGCACCGGAAGTGTCAAGCCTCTTTACATCTCCGTCAGGGAATAACTGGTACTACGCCCACCAGCCTCATCTTTCTCCAAGGCGCCCAAGTCGATCAGATCAAGGATGTCGCGATAGGCCGTGTCTTGTGAGCATTTTTCGATCTTCGCGTACTTCGACGTCGTGAGCTTTCCGTCGAACCCATCCAGCAGGAGATTGAGCATGTCCCGCTGGCGGTCATTCATGTTCGCCGTTCCATATTTCTCCCAGAACCGCGCCTTCTGGAACACGGCCTCAAGTATGATCTCTGCGCCATCGAATGCGCGGTCCAGGCAAGCCAGAAACCAAACAAGCCACGCCGTGACATCAAGCCCCTCTTTTTGTGTCGTCTCAAGCATATCATAATAAGCGTTCCGCTCCTGCCGAATTTGCGTCGACATACTGTAGAACCGCTGCGCGCTGCCTTCCGATCGCGCCAAGGCCATGTCTGCGATCGCGCGCGCAATGCGCCCATTGCCATCATCGAACGGGTGTATGGTGACAAACCACAGATGGGCGATGGCGGCATGAATGACGGGATCCGTATCAGGGGACTGATTGAACCAGGTCAAGAACCGCGCCATCTCAGCATCCAGCCGCACGGCATCTGGCCCCTCAAAATGCACGCGTTCGCGGCCATAGGGTCCGGATACAACCTCCATGGGACCGTCACGCCAATTTCCCACCCTGATCCGGGTCATTCCGCTTCGCCCGGTCGGAAAGAGAGCCGCATGCCAGCCAAACAGACGCTCCGCATCCAATGGCTGGTCATACGCTTGGGTCGCGTCCAGCATCATCTCGACGACACCATCAACATGGCGATCAGACGGGATCAGTCCGCCAATTTCCAGACCCAACCGCTTTGCGATAGATGAGCGAACCTGATCCTTGTCGAGCGTCTCCCCCTCGATCTCACTGCTTTTGACGACATCATTGGTTAGTGTTCTAAGTATCGCCTCGTTGCGAAGATCGAAGCCAAGACCCTCCATGCGCCCCAAGAGTTTGCCTTGGCGGTGACGGACCGCAGCAAGTTGTGACGACAGTTTGGCCTTATCCCAGGTAAACTGGGGCCAATCAGGGTGTTCGTGAATGTAAGTCATATTTTACGCATTCCTTGCGGAGATTATACGGCACAATCTCCGCAAGACAACGACAAACACCGCAGAAGGCGCGGAGAATAAGGGCGACAATCTCCGCATACCCGATCTGGAAGGTCAAACGCAGGACAACTGCTTCACTTCCCATTACGCCGCCTGTCCGCTCAACCGGCCATAGAAACTGCGCTCCAGATGCAGCTCCCCTGCCCCGGCCTTCTCGACCATACCCCGCAGATATCCACCCGGAGACGCCACTTCGCCGGCACAATGCTTGTCAAACGTGAGAACGAGCGCTGCTGTCGCGATCTGGGGACCGAGACGGTCCTGTGCGAGGTTCCAAGCGTGCTCTGAGACACCAATCATCGGCCTGAGCTGCCCGACAACGCGATGAAGATCTCCCCAATCCTTCAAATACCCGCCCATATTGCGTGCCCAGGACGCGAATTCAGGACAGGCCTGCATCACGGTTGGCAAATCGAGCGCGGCACCACGTTTCTTACGTGTTTCAACCACCCAGTCTTCCAGCTCCCTATCCACCTTCTCTTCCGGTGGCGTATTTGGCACCACGGCCGCCGTTTGCTCAGTTTCTGAGCGATTACAGGTTACAGGATTAAGTTGCTTTGTAGTTAGTATATGAGGTTCAGAAATGACCTCCCTGGGGTCCATTTCTTGAGTCTTTTCACTGACTTGTTCGGTGGATTCGGCGGTGTTTTCCACAACGTCATCCACTCGAAATGCCTTGAGATAGGTCACTTCGACACGCTCCTGAAGCTCCCTGAACCATGCCAGAAGCCGCGCAAGCGTCTCAGAGGCCGTGTTCCGGCGTGGCAGGCGGTCCAGAAGATCCTCAAAGAGGCTTGAGAGCTGTGTCCAAGGGCCTCTCAGAGCACCGCTGAGGGCCGCTTCGATCCTCGCACGGATCATTCGGCGCGCAACTGTGATCTGGCGCTTCAGGCGCTGGCAGAGTTCACGTTCAGCCTGCAGTTCAGCATGCAGCTGCTCAAACTCTTCGGCGCGGGCCGATAGCGGCGACAAATCAAAGCCGTAGGCCTCGATGATACGGCCGTCAGCGTCCCTGTGGCCCCACCGCTTGCCATTAGGGCTGTCCTTGAAGGCAATCACACCGATCTCGGCCAGACGCCGCGCGTGGCGCTTGAGCGCCGAGAGCGAGAAGCCTGTTTGCTCCATCAGATAAGAATTGGAGGCCCAGACGATCGGACGCTGTCCCTCTTCCCAGTCCTGGGCCTGTGTGAAGGCCCCAAGCGTGTCGAGAACCAGCATGTCGCCAGCCTTGAGGCCAATATGCGCACCAACGCGTTTCACGGCGACAAAGGCCTGTGCCTTGGGCACGTTTGCTCGTTCACCAGCTTGTGCGTGCTGTTCAGCAACCGCCAGTCCGGCCGTCGCTTTGCGCCACCCCGAGGGTTGGTTGATATTGGACATACCTCCAGCCTTCTGAGGCAAGACTGTCTCAGTCGCTCCATGTGGAGCATCATTGATTTTTGTCATTTTATGTCAGCGACAAAGAAATCCCGTTCGCTCAGAAGCGTTTTCTCTTGTGTGGTGATTCGTTGGCTGCTAGATTCTAGGTGTCTAATCTAAGAACTGCGCTCTGCGCAGCAGCCCTCGAAGCTCCGGTTTCGGGGGTTTTCTTTGTTTGCCGTTCCTCCTTTCTGCTCGTCCTCAGTTGTCATCCACTGAATTTACATCTGTAAATTCGGCATAGGATTGCTTGATTATTTCCGCGAGATTGCTCTCAAGCCAGGTTGCAAACTCAGCGTTTGCGCCAGACTTCTTCACCGAAAGTGACAGTGTTGCGCGACCAGTTTTGATCGTAACGCCCTCTATGGGCGTGATCTCCCGAGTTTCGCGCGAGTTCTTCGCGCCGCGCTTAGTCGCTTCCTTAATGAGCGATTCAAGGCGCTCATCTGAATTCGATGTTGCCCTGATCTTAGCCAGGATATCGAGAGCCGTACGTTCAGTGAGCTTCCGAGAGAGAAAGAGCTCGGCCAACTCGGTCCACCTCGGACGCCCGGACTTTGGTGCCGCGCCAATGAGGTCACCGATCTTGACTGGGACATTTTGCGTCACCTTCGTAAGGTGTGACTGACCTGACGCCGACAGGTTTAGGACCTGCCGAACAGTTGCTCCATCGTGGCCGGCATTTTGGATGGCCTCGGCGAACCTTGCTTTTTCGTAGAAAGACAGGTTGCGGCGCGCAGCATTTTCCAATCCTTTCGCCAGCAAGGCCGTCGCATCATCAATGTCTTGGACGTTTGCACGGACCTTTATGCCGAGTTCGCGGCAGGCCTTTAGACGGCGCCTCCCGTAGATTGCTTCAAAGCGCCCTTCTGCGACTTTTGACCGCCGAACGAGTATTGGCACTTGCTGCCCGCCTTCGCGAATGCTGCTCTTAAGTCGTTCGAAGCTCTCGTCATCGTCTTCGACGTTTACAGCTGTAAACTCCTCAAGCCGGTCTACTGGGCCCCAATCGTCGATCAGATTGGGATCAATCTCACGAATAGACGCCAAAGAGCCTTGAAGAGCCCCCAAAGCCGGAGCGCTGGCCTTTGGCGGTCTCTCTGGCTGTGCTCCGCCGGAACGGGCGATTGTGTTGGCAATTCCCGACATTTCGCGAAGAGATTTCCTGGCCATTACTTACGCCCCCACGATTGATGGATCATCGTTTCCACTTCGAGCCCAACCGCATCCATCGAGCCCTTGGCCCGATCATATGTGGCGCGTGTCATCTCCGAACGCACCACCTCATAGATCGACTGCTTGAGCATGGTGGCATCACTGATTGCTGTGCTCTTCAAAGCAGTTGCCGACATGACCCGGTCTTGAAACAGAGCCCGCATGAAAGAGGTCAACTGCTGAGAAGGTACGTCCGTTGGTTCGTCTCGTGTGATGAGAAACTTAAAGAAATCATACTGCAGAGATGCGCCAGCATCTTCGATCACACCCATGTAAGCTCCAGCCAGTTCGAGAAATTGAGCTGTTGAAGAAACATCTAACATCGATGGAGTTAGAGGAACGATCAGGGAGCTGGCGGCAGCCATCCCTGCAATGGTCAAGAAACCCAGTTGTGGCGGGCTATCCATGAGAACAATATCAAAATCATCCTCGACCTGGGCCAAGGCGTTTCGGATGCGTGTAAAGAATGGCTGGTCCGGGTTCGAATGAACGGCCGACTCCGTCTCAAATTCAGACAACATCAAGCGTGAAGGCGCAATCGAGAGCCCGGGAAAATATGTCTGAACGACAACGTCTGCCATGCTGACCGGATCATCGTAGCGGATCGCATCATAAACGGTCAGTCCATCAAACTCGATCTCGGGGCTAATCCCACACATTGATGTGAGCGACCCCTGCGGATCCAGGTCCAACGCCAAGACCCGATAGCCCCGAAGAGCAAAGTAGTGAGCGAGGTGGACGCTCGTTGTGCTTTTGCTTGACCCGCCTTTAAAATTCATCAGCTGCAAAATCTGCAGCTTTTCCTCGCCAGAGCGGCGAGGCATATACCGCCCCTTCTTCCGAGAGGTTTTTTCCAGGATTTCGCGGGCATCCCAAATCTCTTGGGCTGTGTAGTAGCGTCTGCCACCCCGGATATCTTCGGGCTCCGGAAGTGTCCCTTCGGCGTGGACCTTTCGCATGAATTGCCCAGACACACCCAAGAGTTCAGCAGTCTCTGGGGCCGAAAAAGAACGTAGCGTTTTCGAATTGTCTGGGGCAAAAGCAGAGAGCAGGTGCTCCCTGATGGCGGCGTTGAGCCGCTCGGATATCTCGGTCGCAAGTGCCGATGGGCGCTCATTTGCCAATGGTGTCACAGGAATCATCTGGTTGCCTCAATTTCCAAAATGTGGCCTTTTTCACGCCACTTGAGGATAAAAGCAGCGATTCACGCTCCTAAGTCAAGATTTTTCCTCTATTTAGTGTCTAAACATGCGCTTTGGAACTATATCGACGAACGCAATCTAGACCGAGTTTACACCTGTAAACGTGGTGACAACGAGCATTGTACATTTTCCTTTCCACCCACACGACTTTCAAACCTCGCATTGTTCCTAGAGATAAACGTCGAAGTGCAACCGACGACCGTAGTAACTCCGATCTTTCCACCCTCTGTCGTCGCCCTAATCGTTCATTGGTTGCGTCTCGATGCGCAGCAGCCAGGCAGCTGACTGAATATCAGCCACGCAGGACACGAAGCGCCGCGGGGCAGGGGAGGGGAGGGGAGTCAAAGACAACTGATTAGGAACCGACGACTTTAGAGACATGTGATTCATGCGACCCGGCCACATCGAGGGCGAAGGTCGTCGTCCACGAATGACTGCCATTCAATCGGAGATCATGCCAAGTAGCGGAAGCCCACTCATGGACGAAATTTGATGCACCATAGGACAGTAATTAACGGGCAGAACCTGCGTTGCCCTAATGAAGATGAGGGGAGTTCTTTGAACGACCCAAAGCTTGTCTTTCGATGTTTTTAGATATACATACTCGGATGTTTATCCACGCCTGAGAGTACGAGATGCAAGTTGCCAAATGGGGAAACTCCCTTGCAGTCCGGCTACCCGCGGATCTTGTGCGGGAACTCGGCCTAAAGGAAGGCGATCAGATCGACCTGGTGAAGGACGATGGAACCATTCTGGTCAAGCGCCAACTTCGCGCCGATGAAGTCCTGCAAGGGCTAAGACGGTTTCGCGGAAAGCTATCCAAGGACGCACGCCTGAGCCGCGACGCTGCGCATGAGCGCTGAATTCGCGGATACAAATGTAGTCCTTTACCTTCTTGACGACGGCCCAAAGGCGGATCGGGCGGAAGAAATCCTGGGGCAGGGGCCGCGGATCAGTGTGCAGGTCCTGAACGAAGCGATGGTCAATTGCCGGAGGAAAGCTGGGCTCAGCTGGGAGGATACCGGCGCGTTTCTCGAAGGTATCCAGTCCCTGTGCCCGGTCGAGGACCTGACGTTTCAAACCCATCAGGTGGGTCGAGCCTTGGCAGAGACATACCAGCTATCGGTCTATGACGCGATGATCGTGTCAGCCGCGCTGTTAGCTGGATGCACGACGTTGTGGACGGAGGACATGCACGACGGATTGCTGGTCGAAGATCGGCTGCGCGTCGTCAATCCATTTGCCTGATCAGCAAGCCAAGTCGTTCCGCTCGTTCGAGCAGCATTTTAACAGAAGACGGTTGCCAACTTGTCCGACCACGTGGTGTGCGCTCACGCATTGACTCCAGCCGATCACAGATCGCCTGAAGCGTGATGTCCGGGTCCGCGCCCTTGATGCCCGCCACGATAGCGGGCAGGCGATCGTCGGTGTCGCGGCGTCCGGCGCGGCCAAGCACTTCATCGGGCAGAAACCCGTCGCGGACATAGGCTTTCACGGCGCGCAGCAGGCGGCTTTGAGACCAGCGCCGGTCGTGGGGCAGGGGGCCATTTATAATTCGCAAAACATCTTCCCAGGCCATATCGGGGCGCAGGCGGCGCACATGGGGCACCCAATCCTGCGCGGTCTCGTTCAGACGCTCCATATAGCCGTCCTGCCGCGCCAGCCGCACCTTGCGCAGCGCGGCGGGGTCTTTGGCGCGAAGTCCCGGATTGCCGCCAACGCGCCCTTTGGCGCGTGCCGAGGCAAGCCCAGCCTTGGTGCGCTCTCGGATCAGGGCGCGTTCGAATTCGGCGGCGGCGCCCAGAACTTGCAGCGTGAATTTGCCCTGCGGGGATGCGGTGTCGATGGGGTCCTGCAGGGAGCGGAAGAAGGCGCCCTTGGCCTCCAGACGTTCGATCACCTCCAGCAAGTGCGACAGAGACCGCGCAAGCCGGTCGATCCGCACAACGACCAGCGTATCGCCGCTCTGGACGCGTTCGAGCACGCTTGCCAGCACCGGTCGCGCGCGATTGCCGCCCGAGGCGTGCTCTTCAAAGATCTCGACGCAACCCGCAGTTTGCAGGGCCTCAGACTGGGGCAGGGGGGTCTGATCCTCTGTGGAAACACGGGCGTAGCCTATCAGGGGCATGAAAACGGGCCGTTTGCAGTTTAATGTATCGCTACTAAACGACCGTTTGTGAACGAATGCAAGGGCGGGTTCTCTGATGTTGCTTACCGGAATGCCCTTGGTTTCCCATACAATGAGCGCGATCAGACAACCCTCGCTGACCATCGCCTGCGCGTGCTATATAAGGAGCTTGGGCGCAATCCGACAAAACCCTTGGGTAAAGTGCAGAAATCCACTATTTTGCGCATATGAAGCCTCAAGCGCCTGCCTTCCATGATGAATCGGATGCTCTCTTCCTCGACGCTGAGGAGGTGGAACAGACGTCCGAGGACGACCTGTGGTTTCTGCCCGGCCCGATGGAAGAGGAACCGGATTATCTGCCGCCCGGACCTCGGGCCGAACCGCGTGAAGCCGAGGTCCTCGACGATTGGAGCAAAGCGGAGGCGGGTCATGCCGCGCGTCTTGCCCGTGTGGCCGGTCGCGTCGGTGCGCTGGACGACCGGCTAAAGCGCGGCCCGGAAGGATGGCGGCACAGGCTTGCCCTGATAGAGGCTGCCGACCTCAGCTGGTTCGTGGGTGATCGCATTGGCCCGGATCGGCTGGCGCTCTGGATCTCCATGCGCCTGTCCGGCGCGCACGACGACACCGCAGTCCTTGCACGTGTAGGTTGGGCGGTACGTCGTCTGACAGGGGGGCCAGGCCCAGAGGTGGACCTGGCCGCCTTTCTCGACCGCCGCGATCCCGAGAATATGGCAGATGAAGCCGAGCCCTTTGCGGACCGCGCGGGCGGTTGGCTCGACTTGCTGGCACAAGTCGCCGATCTTCACCCGATAACCCGCGCCTGCATGGGTTATCACCTCTGGAGACTTGCAGGCCTTGGGCAGTACGGCGACCAGATAGAAGCGGCGGTTACGGCCGCACGGATCGCGGCAAGCGAGGGGAGAGGCGCAGTCTTTGCGCCTCTGGCCATGGGCGGGGCAGGGGGCCTGCGTGCCAGTGGCCCACCGGCTGACCGTCTAGCGCGCTGGCTTGACGGGATGGAGACCGGATGTCTGACCGCAATGCGGCAACTCGACGATATCGAGGCATGGTCAACAAGGGCGAAAACCATGATGACCCCGCTCTCTGGCAGCACGCCCCCGGCCTTACGCACTGTGCTGACGGAATGGCCGCTCGTGTCCGCTCCGATGGCGGAGACCATGACTGGCACCAGCCGCGCCGCCGTTCAGCGCAACCTCGCCTGGATGGAAACGCACGGCCTGATCCGCGAGGTGACTGGGCAGGGGCGGTACCGGATGTGGCGACCAACGAGCTGAATGCTCTGAGGTAGGCGTCAGCCATGAAGGAACAGGGTTGCTTGGCTCTCGCTAAAGGTGCCGATGTGACCTTTCGGCGGGGCGCGTCAGTTTGGCCTAAGCGATATCTGAAGCTCCGATAATTCTTGGATAAAGTCGTCGTCCATACCCGAAAAGAGGCTAATCAATTCATCTTGGCGCGGTTGGCCAAAGGCCAGACGGTAAGTGGCCAGAGATGTGATGAGATCCTTGTAGGGTTCCTTCTCGCGGCTGAAGGGCGGAATGAGGACGACCCGCTCAATTTTGTGATTACCTTGGTAGATCCAGAACAGAATGATGTCTCCCGAGTGGCCCTTTGAAACCTCATCAGCTTGCGCTGCCTCAAACATGGAGACCCATGGTGATTGCCTGCTCTGCGCAGCGAGAGGAGTGGCCGAAAAAGCAGCGACGACATTGCGCCGAACAGCATGGTCTTTGTAACGATGGACCCGTCCTTCACGCTGCTCGATATCGACAGGGTTCCGCGGGAGGTTCCAGTGCACGATCCGCGAGCAGTAGGGTCTTTGCGCAGATGATGGTCGGCCTCGCAGCCAGACACGGCGAAGAGAAAACCGTGATGATCGACGCAACATATCTCAAGGCACACCGAACTGCGACCAGCATGGGCGTGAAAAAGGGGGGCGCGGACGTCTGATTGGGCGCACCAAGGGCGGGATGAATACCAAGCTGCACGCCAACTGCGACAGCCAAGGGCGGCCACTGAACCTGTTCGTCACTGCCGGGCAGGTCAGCGACTATATCGGCGCACGGGCTCTCCTGAGCAGCCTGCCCAAAGTCGGCTGGTTGCTCGGGGATCGCGGTTATGACGCTGACTGGTTCCGAGAAGGGTTGAAAGATAAAGGAATACGCGCCTGCATCCCAGGTCGCAAACAGCGCAAGACCAACGTGAAATACGACAAGCGCCGCTACAAACGCCGCAACCGGATCGAGATAATGTTCGGCAGGCTCAAGGACTGGCGCCGCGTGGCAACACGATACGACAGGTGCCCGAAGGTCTTTTTGTCAGCCATCGCCCTCGCTGCACTCGTCATCTACTGGCTGTGAAAGTCAATGAGTCCAGACCCTAGTCGCGACCGAGCGGCCTCATTCAAGTGTAAAAGACCCTTGCGCCTTGCTGCGTATCCGAGACACAGCGCCAAGAAGACCGAGGCATTCTTTGCCTGAGCCGAGAGCCCACTCGCGCTAATCTACGGCAAGACTGATCTGGACAAGGCATTCCGTAATGGGCTCAGCCACCGCGCCGCAGCTTGCTTCTCGAAGATTTCCGCGTGGCAACTTGAGGGCAACGTGGCGTGTGGCATAATTCTAACTGTGGGTGTCTAATCGGCCTTGTGCAAGAGTTACGCACGACGCCGCCGACCCTGTCATTGGCGATCGGCGACGCCGGAGGGCGGCCCCGCGGCCTCCCCCTTTGTCGGACGGGTCCAATCAGTATAGACGCTGGTAATCGGATTGCCGTCGTATCGGTAGGATTCGAAAGCCACCCGGTCGGGGTGGTTCCATGAAATCAGATACTCGACCGGCCGGTCCGTTACGTCGTAGACCAAAGAGCGCATCAACAAGGTCGGGGCATCGACCGCGATGCCCAGTAAGGTCGCTTCGGCCTCGGGTGCGGCGCCCACCGTGACTTGGAAGTCTGACTTGGCGAAGGTCATGCCGTATCTGTCCCGCAGTAGCGCATAGAGGGAGGGGGCGTCCATCAAGTCGGCGGCGACTAGACCGGGCACGCTCTCCAGTGGCAGATATGAGATCTCGACGCAGAAAGGCACGCTGTCCGACAGTCGAAGGCGCTTGATGACGATCACCCCGTCACCATTTTCCAGCCGAAGACGCCGGGCGACATGGGCATCTGCGCTGGCCTGTTCAAAGAACAGCAGTTTCGATCCCGGCAGTTTGCCGCGCTGACCCACTACCTCGGAGATCGCGGTTGAAATACGTTTTGACAGGGGACGTACGACTGCGACTTCGGGGATGAACGTGCCGGCCGTCCCGCGCCGCTCGAGTTGGCCTAGATCAACCATATGGTCGATCGCCTTCCGGACGGTCATGCGCGAGATGCCGAATCGCTCCGCCAAGTCGCGTTCGGAGGGGATTTTATCGCCTGGTGACATGCCAATTTCGGGCAGAAGGCGCCGGATCAGCGCTTCAGCCCGCCGCTCGATCACGCCTCGCGACGGAGTCGAGCTTTGCAATTCGGATAGTTCTTTTGGCATACTTGGTATAATCCCTCTTCTCACCAATCGCCGGATACCGTGCTGAATGCGACTACGGCGCGCGGGTTCTAATATTCATAATATACCAAGATTGGACGACCTTCGCAATGGCAGCGACAGCGCTGCAGTGCAGAAACCTTTGTAAATTGACGAGCTGGCGAATAAAACTGTTGCCAGTAAAGCATTGGTCTGATTTTTATATACCAATAACAACGTTTCGGTCTGACTGGTATACTGTCAGGCGTGAATGACCAACAAGGGAGTGTTCAGAATGACCAGACTTCTCGCAGCTACAGCGCTTGGCCTTATCGCATCCAGCGCGTTCGCCCAGGATCAGACGACGATCAGCTTCCTGCACAAATATCCTGAGCCGGAGAGCATGGCCTTTTTTGAGGCGGCAGTCGAAGCCTATGAAGAGCAGAATCCCGACATCGACATCGTCATGGAGGCAGTGGCCGATGACCCTTACAAGGACAAGATCCGTGTGCTCATGGCGTCAGACCAAGTGCCAGACATCTACTTTTCTTGGTCGGGTGAGTTCGGGCGAAAGTTTGCCCGCGAAGGACGCACCTATGACCTGACAGATGCACTTGCGGGTGCAGAATGGGAGGGGCGGTTTTCGGAGGCCGCACTCGATCCCCTGAGCTTCGAGGGGCGGCAATTTGGCGTGCCAACGAACGTCAATGCCAAATACATGGTCTACTCGACCGAGATTTTCGACGAATACGGCCTTGAGGAGCCTGCGACCTTCGCAGAGTTCCTCACACTCCTTCAGACACTCGCGGAAGAAGGCGTGACACCCATCGCCTACGGCAATCAGGCGCCCTGGGCCGCAACGCATTATATCGGCGATCTCTTCGCGAAGTATGTGCCGAACGATGTCCGCATCGCTGATTACCAGCTCCTCGCGGACCCGGACGATCTCTACACCCATCCGGGTTATGTCGAGGCGCTCCAAGTCTATCTGGACCTCGGTGATGCCGGCTTTTTTAACCGCGGAGCCAATGCCCTGCCCCACGCTGCAGCGCGAGGCTCATTTCTCTCCGGTCGGGCGGCGATGATGTATCTCGAACTAGTGGAGTTCTACATGATCCCGGGATCTGACCTGGAAGAAAGCGGCTGGGGTTTCTTCGCGATCCCGCCGGTTGACGGAGCTGAGGGCAGCCAGACCCTATTGACCGGCGCGCCGGAAGGCTTCCTGCTTTCGGCCGATACTGAGGTGGCCGAAGAGGCGCTCGACTTCCTCAACTTCCTGACCTCACCGGAAATGGCGGCCGAATATGTCCGCACCACTGGCATGACTTCTGCGGTGATCGGCTCAGTCACAAGCGAGACAGCAAGCGAAGAGGTCATTGCCGGGCTCCAGCGGCTCGAAGAGGCGGACGGTATGGCGTTGTGGCTGGACACCGATATGGACACCCAGTCGGCCAACGTGATCCTCGCCGCCGGACAGGGCCTGCTGTCGGGCGATGATACGCCCGAGGCAGTGATGGAAAGAGTGCGCACGACTGCGCTCGATGTTCAGGGCGGCCGCTAAGGCACCATGGCAAGGGCGGTGGCCGACCTTCTGGTTCTCGCCCGCGTCCCCTTTTATACAAAAGGCAGCACGATGACGCGTCCCTCCGCTAACCGCACGCACCGCGCCAGCCTACAGGGCTGGCTCTGGGTTGCCCCGACGCTCGCCTTTCTGGTCATCTTCGTCTATGGGCCCGCGCTGGCCAACGTGCGCTACAGCCTGTTCTCCTTTTCGGCGATGTCGACCAGCAAAACGTTCGTAGGCCTTGCCAATTACGCGCGCCTCATGGCCGACCCCATCTTCCTGCAAGGCCTAGTGAACAATGCGCTCTACGCGCTGATCTCGGTGTTCTTCCAAGTGGGTGTGGCGCTTACGCTTGCGGCCGTGCTTGAGGCGCGGATCTTTCCCAGGTTCGCGGCCAACACCTTCCGCAGCGCACTTTTCCTGCCGTCGATCCTACCCGTCGTCGTGGTTGGGCTAATCTGGCAGCTCCTGCTCGCCCCAGCAATGGGCCTGGTCGACCAAGCTCTTTGGGAGTTGGGGCTGGGAGACTGGTCGCGTGCCTGGTTGGGCGATCCTGCCACAGCACTCTTTACGATAATCATGGTCAGCCAATGGCAGTGGACCGGATACATCATGGCACTCTTCATGGTCGCGATCCGCGCGATCCCGCGCGACCTTTACGAGGCAATGGAGTTGGAGGGTGCTTCGGGCCCGCGGATCTTCTGGAACCTCACCGTTCCGGGGGCGCGGGAAACCATCCTGATCGTCACGATCATTACCATCCTCGGCTCGCTCAAGGTCTTCGATATCGTCTGGGTGATGACTGCCGGCGGACCAAACCATTCCTCCGAAGTACTGGGCACGCTGATGTATCGCGCAGCCTTCCGCGACGACGTAATCGGCTACTCCTCTGCCATCGCCACGGTGATTTTCTTCATTGCCCTGACAATCGGCGTGGTGCAGATCAAGCTGCAGAAGGATCGATGAGATGGCCGATAGCGCGTTGAACGCTGAGCGCCCCATTTCTACCGTGCATCGGCAGGCCGGAGAGGTCATTAATCGGGTCATCCTCTGGGCCGTGTTCCTGACACTATCGGTCATCTGCGTCTATCCGATGATCTGGCTGTTCTTGAACGCCTTTAAGTCCACCAATGAGCTTTTCTCGGCCTCGTGGGCGCTGCCAGAGACGTGGCGCTGGGAAAACTTCACCACCGCCTGGGGTTACGGCATCTCGCGTTATCTTCTAAACTCGGTCATCGTCACCGTTGCGACTGTGACAACCGTGCTGACGCTTTCCTCGATGGCGGCTTATGCGCTGGTGGTGATGAGCTTTCCAGCGAAGGCCGCGATCTACATGTCGATACTTGGCGGGATGATCCTGCCGCCCGAGGTCAGCCTATTCCCATTGTTCAAGGTTCTGGCAGCGACGGATCTCTACAACACCTACTTCGCCCTGATCCTGCCCAACGTTGCCTTCCATCTGCCGTTCACGACTTTCTTGATCCGGTCCTATATGGTCGGCATTCCTCCCGACTTACGGGAGGCCGCGCTGGTAGAGGGGGCGAGCGAGGGGCTGGTCTGGCGCGACATCTACATGCCGCTCTGTAGGCCGATCCTCGCCTCGGCTGGCCTGATCGCTGCAATGGGTGTCTGGAACGAATTCATCTTCGCGCTCACCTTCGTGGAAAGCGACAGCGTCAAGACCGTCACCATCGGCGTGATGAGCTTCGCCGTCGCTCTGAGGGCCGACTACGGGATTATGATGGCGGGACTCGCCCTGTCGATCCTGCCGATTCTGGCGACTTTTCTTATCCTCCAGCGCCAGTTCATCGGCGGCCTGACGCAGGGCGCTGTGAAATGAAGGACCTGCCCATGAGCTACATGAAGATCGACGACGTGCGGAAGAGCTTTGGCCGCTACGAGGCTCTGCGCGGCGTCGACATAGATATTGCTAAGCGCGAGTTCGTCGTCCTGCTCGGCCCTTCGGGATGCGGGAAAAGCACACTGCTGCGGATGATCGCTGGGCTGGAAAGCATCGACAGCGGCGATTTGATGATCGACGGCCAGCGCATGAACAATGTCAAGTCGGCGAATCGTGGCATCTCAATGGTCTTTCAGTCTTACGCGCTCTACCCGCACAAGACCGTGCGCCAGAACATGGAATTCGGACTTAAGGTGGCCGGGCTGAAGAAGCCCGAACGTGACGCCAAGATCGCCGAGGCCGCACGCATCCTTCAGCTGACGCCGCTGCTTGATCGGCTGCCGCGTGATCTTTCGGGGGGGCAGCGCCAGCGGGTTGCCATAGGCAGAGCGATCGTGCGGGAACCCAAGGTATTCCTCTTCGATGAGCCACTCTCGAACCTCGATGCTGCCCTTCGGATGCAGATGCGGGTTGAGCTGGCGCGGTTGCATCGGGAGCTGCAGGCCACGATGGTCTATGTGACCCACGACCAAGTTGAAGCGATGACGTTGGCCGACAAGATCGTGGTGATGCGCGATGGGCTGATCGAACAGACCGGTAACCCGCTCGAGATCTACCGCCGCCCGGTCAACACATTCGTCGCAGGCTTCATCGGCAGTCCCACCATGAACCTTCTTGACGCCCGCGTGACCAGCGTCTCGGAGCGGATCGTCCGCGTCGATGCCGCGGGCTTGATCGTCGACGCGGAGATCGATGGAGAGCCACCGATCGTCGGCGAACGGGTGACGCTGGGAATTCGCCCCGAGCACTTGGAAGGCCAGTTTGGCACTGGATCTGGCCCCTCACTCGACGTGATTGCCTGCGAGAGGTTGGGCGGCGTGACCCACGCATTCACCCGGTTCTCTGCCGGTATTGATCTGACGGTGCAGATCGACGGCGAACTGCCGATCTCGCCCGGCAACACAATCACATGCACGGCCCATCCCGGCCGCGCGCATTTGTTCTCGGCCGAAACCGGCCTGCGACTCTGACCTTTAGAAAGGACGACTTTTAGATGTTCAACTTTGACTCCGACCGCTTTTTGCGGATCCAGACAGGTGCGCACGACACGGCGCGCGACTTGGGCGCACTGGTGCAGAAGCTGGTACGCGAGGGCGCGGACAGCCTTTTCTTCATGGGATCGGGCGGGGCCGGGATCCTGATGCAGCCCGCAGCCGACCTTATGGCCCGGCAAAGCGCGATGCCCTGTTTCAACGTGATCTGCGCGGATATCGTGCTGACTGGCCATCGCGCGCTTGGCCCCAATTCTATTGTCCTGATGCCCTCGCTTTCGGGTACCACGCAGGAGAGCATCACCGCGCTCGACTATGCGAAGGGGCAGGGTGCCACCGTTATCACCCTTGTCGGGCATGGCGATACGCCGTTGGCAAAGGCGGCAGACCACTGCTTCATCAACTACGCGGCCGACGACACTTCCTGCGAGATGTTCTACGTCCAGTCGCTCGTCGCAGTCCTCGCCGCGATGCAGGCGGCTGGCGAGCGGGACGACTACGAGCGACTGCTCGAGGAGCTCTCGGGTCTGCCGCAGCAGCTTCTGGCAGTAAAGCAGGCAATTGAGCCGCGAGCGGAGGCGCTGGCAAAGACTATTCAGAATGATGACTGGCATATCATCACGGGCGCCGGGTCCGCCTGGACGGAGGCCTATTACTACGGGATGTGCATCCTTGAAGAGATGCAGTGGGTCCGCACTCGTCCCGTCCACGCTGCCGACTTCTTTCACGGTACGCTGGAGCTTGTGGAAAAAGGCGTTTCTGTCATTGTCTTCATGGGGGAGGACGAAGCTCGGCCGCTGGCCGAGCGCGTGGTTCAATTCGCCAAGGATCATACCGACCGCTTGATCGTGCTCGACACGGCCGAGATGCCCACGACCGGTCTGTCGCCCGATCTCCGCGCGATGCTTACGCCGGCGCTCTTAGCCACCACTCTCGAACGGCTCTCGGCTCATCTGGAAGTGCTTCGAAACCATCCGCTGGAGACACGCCGCTATTACCGCCGCGTCGCCTACTGAGGCAGAGCATGACCCTAGAATTTTTCGCAAATTACTCTGAACAACCGCTCTGGCGAGCCGAGATGACCTTACCCAAAATTCCCGCGGCGCAGGTCGAGCCCCGCGAGGACGTGGTCGTGGTGGGATCGGGATTCTCCGGCCTGAATACGGCGCTGCACCTTGCCCGCGGCGGTCGCAAGGTCGTCATCCTTGACGCGGAAGAGATTGGCCACGGCTGCTCCACCCGCAACGGCGGTCAGGTCTCCTCGGAGATCAAGCCCGATCTGGTGGGGTTAGCAGCTCGTTTTGGCGAGACGAGGGCGATGGAGATCCTGCGCACCGGGGTCGAGGCGCACCGCCATCTGCGCAATTTCGTGGCCGATGAAGGCATCGATTGCAACTATTCAGTATGTGGACATTTCATAGGCGCCCACCGCGAGGATCGGCTTCAGGGGCTGGAGGCCTTCGGTGCGCTGCAGCGCAAGATCGGGATAGAGGCCGAAATGGTCCCCGCTGCCCGGGTTTGCGACTACGTCTCGTCCCCCCAGTTCCGCGGCGGGTTGCATCTGCCCGACTGGGCAAGCGTGCATCCCGGGCGACTTCTGGCCGGGCTGGTGAGGCTGTGCCTTGAAGAGGGCATACGCTTTGTTCCTCATTGCCGCGCCAGCGCCATCGAGGACCGGGGCGACTACATGTCCCTGATGGCGGGCCAGGTTCGGGTTCGGGCGGACCATCTGGTCATGGGCACGGATGGCTATACTGATGGCGCATCGAAATGGATGCGGCGCAGAGTCGTCTCGCTCGCCTCGGTAGTGATGGCGACGGTACCGATGGACAGGGCCGAGGTGACGCGGCTCTATCCCCGCGCCTCAATGATCTACGACACGCGACTGAACGTGACCTACCACCGGCCGTCGCCAGACGGCGACCGCGTGGTTATGGGGACCGTCGTGCCAGTGGATACGAAGAACTTGCGCACTTGCCTGCCGCGCGCACGCGACAACATGTTGCGCGTATTTCCGCAGCTCGCGGGGGTCCCCCTGGGCCATGTCTGGTCGGGGTGGGTCGGCGCGACTTTCAGCCATTTGCCGCATGTCGGTGTGAAGGGGCGTATGGGCTACGCCATCGGCTATAACGGCACCGGGGTTGCGATGACGTCCTTCCTCGGCCAGGCGCTGGCGCGCAAGTTGTTGGGTCAGCCTGGCGGAGAGACTGGCTTGGACGGGTTGGAGTTTGAGACCCGACCCTTCTTCCACGGTCAGACCTGGTACCGTCGTCCCGTGCTGGCCCTACACGATGTCAAGGATCGGCTGCCATCCCGCGGAGCGACCATCGGATGACGGCATTTGACCTTTTCGCCGTTGGCGACAACTGCATCGACAAGCTGAGCGGCCATGCTGAGGCTGTCCTCGTGGGGGGCAACGCAGTAAATGTCGCCGTACAGACTGCGCGAAGCGGGCTTTCTGCAGCCTACGCCGGCGCCCTGGGACCGGACGGCGATCGGGTCGCCGACACGCTTGCTGCCAACGGGGTCGACATACGCTGGCTCGTCCGGCGAGACGCCCCAACGTCGGTCACTGAGATCTACGTCGGCGCTGATGGCGAGCGGACTTTACTAAAGGAGGATTTTGGCGCCTGCAGCGGCTGGACCCCCGATGCCGCGGCACGGGCCGCAATCGCGCAGGCACGGCATGTCCATATTGGCTGGCTCGACGATGGCGGAGCCCTACGACGGGCGCTCAAGGCCAGCGGGATCTCTGTGAGCCAGGATCTTTCTGTCAATGTGACCTCAGAGGAGAACATCCGCGCTGATGGCCTGTCTATAGCCTTTGCTTCGTTGCCAGAGGCACGCGCCAGTGAGGCTGCGGGCCGCGCCGCGGCCCTTGTCGCCGATGGCGCCGACACGGCCGTAATTACGCTCGGCCGGGCCGGCAGCTTCGCACTTGCCGGTGGTCGTGAGTGGCGCACTGGGGCCGAGCCTATAATCGCTCTCGACACGACCGGCGCCGGCGACAGCTACATCGCGGGCTTCCTGACTGCCCGTCTGAATGGAGCAGAAATGCAAGAAGCAATGCTGGCGGGACATGCTTTGGCCGCCCGCACCTGCAGCCATCCCGGAGGTTTTCCGCAGTAGCGCGCTACAACCAAAACGGCCGCGACCCGGTTCAACTATGTTCCGGTATCAGCGTTCCCTTGCCTGAACCCGACCCGAAAGAGGATCAAAATGCTGGACCACAACCTTCCCACCGAGGCGCAACTTTCCGCCGCTATTGACTCCGCCAAGTGCCGTGTTGACGTGGACGATGTCTACTTCGTCGCATGCGGTGGCTCCTACGCGCTGATGCTACCGGCAGAATATGTGATGGACCGCCAGTCCAAGACGATGGCCGCACACGCGCTGAATGCCGCCGAGTTTAAGGCCCGCGCGCCTGCGCGGCTTGGCAAGAGCTCGATTGTCATCCTTTGCTCGCTCAGCGGCACCACACCCGAGACGGTCGAGGCAGCGCGCTTCGCCCGCGAGAGGGGTGCGCTGACCATCGTGCTCACCACTGTCGCAGGCAGCCCCTTGGACGAGGTCGCCGAAATTTCGATCTACTATAAGCACGACCCTAAGCGGTTGGAAACGAACGACGCTCCCGCCCTTCTCGCCCGGCTGACCTTCGGCATCCTCGCCGCGCGAGAAGGGAATGAGGTCGTTGCAAAGCTAGATGCCGCGCTGAACCAACTGCCTGGGATCGTGGATAAGGCAGTCGCCGCGCATGAAGGTCGCATCGCGACCTTTGCTGAAGACCACAAGCGCGACACTGTAATCTACACAATGGCCTCGGGAGGCAACTACGCCACCGCCTATTCCTACGCGATCTGCATCTTTCAGGAGATGCAATGGATCCATTCGGCCGCAATCCATGCGGGCGAGTATTTCCATGGCCCCTTCGAGATCACTGATTTCGATGTGCCCTTCATCGTGCTGAAAAGCCTTGGCGCGTCACGACCGATGGACGACCGCGCGATCGACTTCGTCACCAAGTACAGCAACCGCGTCACGGTTCTCGACGCTGAGGAACTAGGCCTAGGGGCACTGGCCACGGACATCGTCGAATATGTCGAACCGCTCGTCTTCGGCGCGCTTTTGCGAGTCTATTGCGACAAGCTCGCCTTCTCCCGCGGGCATCCGCTGACAGTGCGTCGCTACATGTGGCAGATGGAGTATTGAGCATGACTCGCGCGGCCACCCGAGGGACGATAGATGATCCAGAGCGGCCTCGTTGGGGATCGGCGAAGCTGATTGAACCTTTATCTAAGCACATGGTCGAGGTGACGATGATGACGATGTGGTGCTTTGACGCATCCAAGGACGTCGGAGAGGGAGAGGGGCGCAGAAATGAACGATCTTCAATGCGTAGGTTTGGTCGGGATCGGCGACAATGTCGTGGACGCTTACCTTGAGAGGGCGGAATATTTCCCCGGCGGCAATGCCTTGAACGTCGCTGTTTTGGCTCGACGTGCCGGGCTTTCCCAGACCGCGTATATCGGAATTGTGGGCGATGACCCCGAAGGCGCGCACGTGCGGGCCAGCATTCTTGCCGAGGGCTTGAGCGACAATCATCTGCGTCAGGCTGTCGGTCCAAACGGGAAGGCAGAGGTCACGTTGGATGAAGGAGGCGACAGGGTATTTTTGCGATCCAACAATGGGGGCATCCGCCGCAAGCTTATGCTCCGCATGGATGATGACGATTTCGCGCTCATCAGACGCTACGGCCATGTTCACACCAGTTGTTTCAGCTATCTCGAAGCCGAACTACCGCGCATAAGGCGTGTTGCTCAGGGCATCTCCTTCGATTTCTCCACCCGGCGCGAGCCCGATTACTTGGCGCAGGTGTGTCCACATGTAACCATGGCCTGCTTTTCCGCCGCCGATCTCGATGATGAAGCCTGCACCGCACTGATGAAACAGGTCAACGGGTTCGGCGTAAGCACCATCGCCATTACCCGGGGCGTGAAGGATGCCATGTGGCAGGTCGACGGCACAATCTACCGCCAGGCGCGGAAACCCGCCACGGTGGTCGATACGATGGGTGCAGGTGATGCCTTCACAGCGGCCTACCTGGCGGCAACTCTTCAGGGCGCTCGTCCCGATGTAGCGCTTGATGCAGCCGCAGGATTTGCTGCGAGGGCATGTGGATGGTTCGGTGCCTTCGGGCATCCTCATCCCATGCCGGTGCATGAAATGGCGACATGAGCATTTAGCGCGAGGGAAGTTCGTCGCGCCTCAGACAGAATTCGCCCGTACCAAGGGCTGGAAAAGATCGGCGTGCTAGACCCTCCCTGTCCACTTTCCCTCAACTCCTAAACGTCTGAAAGGTAGAACAGTTATGACGACCAATTCCTCTCCTCTCTGCGTCGGTATCATTGGCGGCGGCATCTTCGGTGTCGCCACGGCATGGCATCTGGCCCGTGCCGGAGCCGAGATTGTGCTGTTGAACGATGGTCCTCTGGCCAATGGCGCCTCGTGCCGCTCGATCGCCTGGCTGAACTCGGCAAACCGCCGATCGCAGGAATATCACACGCTGCGCCTTCTGGGCATGGACCGCTGGCGTAGCTTCCGCAGCCATCGGCCCGAAACCCACGGTTTCCTGCGGTTTGACGGTGGGCTGCGCTGGAAAAGCCTGATCGACGGCGCAACGCTCGAAGAAACGCTGCATTACGAACAGGGCATCGGATACGATTCCGAATGGGTGGACAGTGACGAGATTTCCCGCCGCGTGGCAGGGGTAGACCCGAAATCGGTGAACAATGGCCATGCCATTTTCAATGCTGGTGAAGGCTGGGTCGATCTGCCCAGCGTCATCGGACTGATGGCAAAGGAAATTCTGGCCTTGGGAGGGAAGATCGTTGAGGATGCGGGAAAATCTGAAATCGAAACGGCCTCGGGCCGCGTGACAGCCGTACGCACTGCCGGGGGAGAACGGTTCAGTGTGGATGCCGCACTGCTGGCCACGGGTCCTTCGGTGCCCGAAGCGGTACGCGACTTGGGAATGCCGATGGGCGACGACAGCCCGGTGTCTCTTCTGATCCTGACGAAACCCGTCGCTTCCGGGCTGCGCGCGGTGCTGAACACGCCTCGTGCGGCAGTGCGCCCCGCGGTCAACAACTGCCTGGCCATCGATTCCGGCTGGGTTGAACGTGCAATGGTCATCCACGAGGATGGCAGCTTTGAATACAGCGACGACGACGTACAGACGCTTCTTAGCGAGGCGGAAAAGCTTATCCGGGGGAATCCGAAACTGGAAATCGATTCCATCGGCGTCGGGCGCAAGCCCATTCCCGGCGGTGGCGAGCCGGTAGTGGGCGCGCTGGACGGGATCGATGGCTATTACGTTGCCTTTAGCCACAGCGGCGCCACTCTGGGCTTGATTCTGCCTGAGCTTCTGGCGCGGGAAATCCTCGGAGGCGAACCGTCGTCGCTGTTCGAAACCTTCCGCCCCGGTCGCTATGCGGCCTGATCCCCGGTCAGGATGAAGGATATTCCCATGACATCCGAAACAACGAAACGCCCCGTATGGGGCGTGCTCGGCACAGGCAACATTGCGGTGAAACAGGTGATCCCCGCACTGATGAAGAGTGACAGGCTGAGTGTCGGCGCCATCTCGTCGCGCGATGGGCAGAAAGCGCGCGCGGCGGCTGCCGCCCTTGGCATCCCGCGTGCCCACGACAGTTACGAGGCTCTGCTGGCAGACCCCGAAATTGACATCGTCTATAATCCACTGCCCAATCACCTGCATGTGCCCTGGACACTCAAGGCGCTTGAGGCGGGCAAGCATGTGCTCTGCGAAAAACCCATTGCCCTGAGTGCGAGTGAGGCCGAAAAACTGATCGAAGCCTCCCGTCGTGCAGGCAAAAAAGTGCGCGAAGCGTTCATGATCCGCGACCATCCTCAATGGCAGCGGGCACGCGATCTGGCCCGAACCGGCGCACTTGGCAGCGTAAGAGCGATTCACGCCAGCTTCTGCTATGACAATCGCGATCCCGCCAATGTGCGCAATCAGGCCAATATCGGTGGCGGCGCGCTGAATGACGTGGGGTGCTACGCGGTTGCGCTGGCGCGGTTTATCTTTGAGGGCGAACCCGAAAAGGCGGTGGTGCTTGTTGATCGAGATCCCGCATTCGGCACCGATCGGGTGACCAGTGGCATCCTGGCATTTCCCGAGGGCCGCCGTCTCGTCTTCACCTGCGCCACGCAACTCGTGCGCAGTCAGGATGTGCAGATCATCGGCACTGAAGGGCGCGTGTCGCTCGCAATTCCATTCAATCAGCCGTCAGATCATGCGGCACGGTTAATTTTCGACGATGGTACAGTCGTAAAAGGACAACCGCACCGGATCGAGGAGTTTGCGCCGGTTGATCAGTACCGATTGCAGGCCGAGGCCTTCTCCGATCTCTGCATGAATGGCGACAGAGATCTCTTCGATGCGGAAGACGCGGTTCAGAATATGCGCGGTCTCGATGCCCTCAGAGCGTCGGAGCAGACAGGACGATGGGCGACCGTGCTACGGGGGTGAGCCCCGTATTCTTGCCGCAGTTGACTGGATCGTACTGCGAAACAGGGAAAAACTCCGACCAACTGACGCCTGAATGTAATACTCAAGAGCAACAAACCCGGCCCAACGCTCTGCGTACCGGATTCAAGGGCAACGCGAAAGGAGCCGGATTATCTGTCGACCGGGCCAATGGGAGAGCCGCGAGAAGCCGCAGTTCTTGACGATTGGCGAACAGCTGAGCCCGGCGATGCCGCTCGTGTCGTCCGTGTCGCCGGCCGGATAGGCGCGCTGGACGACCGTCGGAAGCGCGGTTCGGACGGCTGGCGGCACAGACTGGCGCTGACCAGCTACCGGTAGCGCGAGTGGAATGTGCCAAGCCCGCCGGTCAGCCAGTTGGTGTGACTGTACGGACTGAGCCGCGCAGGATCTGCCGCGCCGCCAGCGTCAGCTTGCGCGGCGCGAGATCGGCCTGGTCCATCCGCTCGATGAGCATCTGTGTGGCCCGCTGTCCCATCAACCGGCGCGGCTGTGCGATCGCGTCTATACCGGGAGAAACAAAGGCCATCCAGTCGAGTTCGTCGAAGCCGACGAGGGAAAGATCGTCTGGAATCCGCAGCCCGCAGGCGGTAATGGCGTGCATCGTGCCTTCCGTCATTAGGCCGTCGGCGGTGAACAGAGCCGAGGGCCGGTCGGATCGCGCCAGCATCGCGCGCGCCTGACGTTCGGCCTCTTCCATAGAATAATCGCCCACCTGAGCGATCAGCGAAAGATCGACGGGTACGCCAGCCGCAGTATGGGCGCGGACGAAGCCTGCAAGACGCTGCCAACTGGGGTAGAGGGTGGAGACGTCGGTGGCGGGATCGGCGCAGATACCCGAAACAAAGGTTGCCAGCTCGTCGGGGCGCGTCGATTGCAACTCGGCCACCATTCCGATGCGGCGGTGGCCCCTTTCGATCAGCCGGGCGATCCCGGTCTGCACCGCTTCGACATTGTCGACACCGATGCTGTCGACATCGAGGCCGCGGACCTGCCGGTCTATGAGAACGAGCGGTGTCGCCGCTGCGGCATCGCGCAGGTGCGGCGACCTCTGGGTATCGCAGGGAGAGACGATCATCCCGTCTACCTGTTTCTCGCGCAAGAGCCGGATTGCGTCCACCTCGCGCTCGATGGTCTCGTCGCTGTTGGTGATGAGCAGCGCAAATCCTGCCTCGTCCGCCGCGTCGGAAATGCCACGCAGGATCTTGGCATAGAATGGGCTCTGGATATCGCCCGCGACAAAGCCGATCGTGCGGGTCAGACCGGTGATCAGGCTGCGGGCCAAGAGGTTGGGACTGTAGCCGAGGGCCGTCGCCGCATCCTGCACCCGCGTCTTCATTTCGGTGCTGCTGTACCCATAGCCCCCTAGGACACGGCCCGCAGTCGCCGTGCTGACGCCGGCCCTGCGGGCTACATCCGTGATCGTCGCCTTACGTTCTTCGTTCATGAACAAGTGCCTTCCTCGACCATCCGCGCTTGCGGTAGCACCTCTGCCGGCCCAAGGCGACCTCGAAGATGCCACTGAGAATGTGTCAAGCAGGTCTTGCCTTTGGACACGTTTCGACCGGATCTCATTCCCTTACACGCGGCACATCCACGCCCCTATTGACGCGAGGATAGGAACTATGAGAACGTTCGCATAGTAGTATTGTCCGGCTGATTCTCTTGACAGTTGAGCCAGACGCCAAAAGGAGAAGATTGCATGCGACTTCGCTCGACCTTTGCCATTGCGGCCCCTGCCGCCTTTGGCCTCATTCTCGCGGCACTTCCGGCCTCGGCCGACGTGATCCCGGCGCTGCACGATGCGCTGCCCGAAGAGTACCGGGACGGCATCGACGCCGCGGTTTTCAACGACTGGCCGCCAGACGAATTTATGCATGACGGCGAACTCGTCGGCTGGAGCGTCGATATCGCTCACGAAATGGAAGAGCGTCTGGGTGTGCCGTTCACCTATACCGCAACCAGTTTCGACGCGATCATCCCCGGCCTCGTGGCGCGCCGGTTTGACGCAGGCTTCTCGTCGTTCGGCAGCACGCCCGAGCGGCTGACCGAGCTCGACTTCATTCCGCAACGCAAGATCGGCACCGCCTTCGCCATCCCCGTGTCGAGCGAGTTGCAGATCGCCACAGAAGAAGACGTCTGCGGCGTCTCTGTGGCCGTCCTGTCGGGCGGTTGGGACAACCAGCTTCTGGAAACGATGAGCCAGGAGAGCTGCGTCGATGCCGGCCTCGTAGCCGTCGACATCCAGCAGCACCAGACGCAGAATTCGGCCGAACTCGCCGTGCAGTCGGGCCGAGCCGAAACGACCTTCGCCTCGTCCGCCAAGATGGCCTATCTGGCGGCCCAGACGGGCCAGTTCCGCGTGTCCGATCTGGTGCTGCAGCCTGTCTACAGCAACATCGGCGTGCGCCGGGGTGATCCACTGGCGCAGGTGATGGCGGATGCGATCCAGACGATGATCGACGACGGAACCTACGTCGAGATCATGGCCAAATGGGGCCTCGACGACAGCGGCATGCTGGAAGAGGCACTCGTTATCACGCTCGAAAATCCTGAAGATACCATGGGCAACTGAGCCATGAGGGCGCCCGCCGTCGCGCGGGCCCCCTCATGGCTGGGCGCGCGCTCGCCGGAAGCGACGGCAAGCGCGCGCAACCTTTCCCGATGAGTCCCGCGATCGTGCAACCGTCGATCAGCGCGCATGTCCAGATACCGCTACCGCCCCCCTGTTCCTTGCCGAACCCCGTCCGGATTTGCTGCCGTTGCGCGCGCAAGCGCCCTGATACGCAGCCATCCAGCCAGTGCGCCCCGAGGAGGGCACCGCCAGATGAGCCGACCCGACATCCACGATGTGACGCCCGTTCCGGTCCGCCGCTATGGCCAGCAGTTCGGCGCCGTCGTCCTGATCGTTTTTGCTCTGCTATTTGCGCAGAACCTAGCGACGAACCAGAATATCCAGTGGCCGGTCGTCGCGCAGTACATGTTCGCTCCGAGCATCCTGTCCGGCCTCGGCATGACCATTTTGCTGACCGTACTGGCGATGGTTATCGGCCTTTCAATCGGCGTGGTCCTCGCCATCATGCGGCTGTCGGACAGCCGGGTTTTCCAGGGCGCCGCCTGGGCGTGGATCTGGTTCTTCCGAGGCGTGCCGCCCTTGGTGCAGCTGATCTTCTGGTACAATCTGGCCCTGCTCTACCCCGATCTTTCGATCGGCATTCCCTTCGGACCCAAGTTGTTCATCTGGGATACCAACGCGGTCATCACGCCGTTCAGCGCGGCGATCCTCGGCCTTGCCTTTACCGAAGCGGCCTATGCCGCCGAGATGATCCGCGCCGGAATCCAGGCGGTCAGCGGTGGTCAGGTCGAGGCCTCCGCCACACTCGGCATGAGCCGCTCGCAGACCCTGCGCCGGATCGTTCTGCCGCAGGCGCTGCGGATCGTCATTCCACCCATCGGCAACGACACGATCTCGATGCTCAAATTCACCTCTCTCGTCAGTGTTCTTGCGCTGCCCGACTTGCTGTTCTCGGCGCAGATGGTCTATGCACGGACATATCAGACGATCCCGCTGCTTATGGTGGCGACGATCTGGTATCTGGTGCTGACCACCGTTCTCACCTTCGCCGAACATGCGATCGAGCATCGTCTCTCCGAAGGCAGTCCGCCGTCGAAGCGCAGCTTTCAGAAGCGTCTATTCGACATGCGCCCGTTCCGCCGCCAGAAGGAGTTCTCCGCATGACAATGCCGCTTCTGAAGGTCGAGCGTCTACGAAAGAGCTTTGGAGACCACGAGGTGCTGTCGGGCATCGACCTGTCGGTGAACGAGGGCGACGTGACCTGCATCGTCGGACCCTCCGGTTCGGGCAAGAGCACGCTGTTGCGCTGCCTCAACCACCTCGAAAAGCCGACAGGGGGCGCGATCTTCCTGCAAGGAGAACCGGTCGGCGTGCGTTGGCGTGGCGACCGGCTGTACGAGATGTCGTTCAACGAAATGGCGCGCCAGCGGCAGAAGATGGGGATGGTGTTCCAGGGCTTTCACCTGTTCCCGCACAAGACGGCGCTGCAGAACATCACCGAGGCACCGATCATCGTAAAGGGCACCCCGCGCCATCAGGCCGAGGCCGAAGGCATGGCGCTCTTGGAAAAGGTCGGCATGCCCGACCGGGCGCACTATTATCCCCGCCAGTTGTCCGGCGGGCAGCAGCAGCGGGTGGCCATCGCCCGCTCTCTGGCGATGAAGCCTGCACTCCTTCTATTCGATGAGCCGACATCGGCGCTCGACCCCGAACTCGTGGGCGAGGTGCTTGCGGCTATGCGGCAACTGGCGGAGGAGGGGATGACGATGCTCGTCGTCACCCACGAGATGCTGTTCGCGCGCGACGTGGCCGATCACCTGATCTTCATGGAAGGCGGAGTGATCGTCGAGCAGGGCAATCCGCGCGAGATCATGACGTCGCCCCGCCACGAGCGGACGCGCGAATTCCTGGCCCGTGTGCTGCCTCAGGCGGTTTGAGGGCCTGACCGGCCCCGCCCGAGCAAATGACTCGGCCCCGTTGCGCGCTTGACCGCTTGGGGAAGGCGCGCGGCGGTATCAGCCTCGCCGCTCGAGCGCCTGCATCAGCGCTTCTGCGGTAAAGAGGTCAAGGTGGCCACCGCCTACGTTTTTGCATACTGTGATCTCGTCCGCCGAGGTACGGCCGGGGTGGCGGCCGCTGGCCAGATCGTAGAAATCTGCCCGCACGGCGTTCCAGCCGATGACGCCTGCAGCGACGGGGGCCGAGATTTCGCCCGATCCCTCCATGCCGTTGCGCGTGTCCACGAACACACTGCCGCGGCGAAACGCGTCGTCGTCGGCCTCGCGCATGTCGGGAAGGTAGGCGCCCACCAGATCGAGGTGCGCGCCTGGTTTCAGCAGCGCGCCCTTCACCAGCGGCGCGCGCGCCATGGTCACGCATGAGATGATGTCGGCCTCGGGCACCGCTGCGTCGAGGTCGGTCACGGCGTGTACTTGGAGGCCAGGCTCGCACGTGGCGGCGGCCAGTGCGTCGGCCCGTTCGTGCGTGCGGTTCCAGATCAGCACCCGGCGGATCGACGGACGCGCGGCCCGGTGCGCGGCCAGCACGTGCGGCGCAAGGCCACCGGCCCCCACCACCAGCAGGGTCTCGGCGTCGTCACGCGCGAGGAACGCTGCACCGAGGCCCGAGTCCGCCGCCGTCTTGCGAAAGGTCATCGCCTCGCCGTCAGCCACCAGACGCGGCGTGCCCGTACCGGCATCGAACACTGCCACCAGCCCCTGCACCGAGGCCTGCGGTGGGCTGAGCTTGAGGTTGCCCGCAAAAACGCCGACCATCTTCACGACGATGGCGGCGTCCTTCTTCCAGCCCAGCAGGGTGACGAACAGATTCGTGCCACCGCCCGGCTCTGTGCCGATCAGATGCTGCCCCTCGGGCGGCGCCTCGCGGTGCGCAACGCGCAAGGCGTCGATCAAGAACGGATAGTCCAGAAGGGCGTGGACGTCTACTGCGGTGACAAGCTGCATGGGAACCTCTGTTTGGCGCTTCAACTGCGAAGCGCATAGGTGACAAGATGGGTGGGCGTGACGAGGCGCGACCATGCGATCGGGCGCTCGTCTGCATCGAACAGGGTCTTGTCCATCCGGTAAACCGGCTGGGTCGGCCCGACGGCGAGGTGACGCCGCTCGGCCGCGCTGGCAAAGCCGACGTTGAGGGTGCGCGCGGCCGCGGCAGGCTTTGGCCCGCCAAGACGGCGCAGTGTCTGAAAGAACGAGGCGCCGGCGGCGACCGGCTTCAGGACGTCGGGCAGGCGGTAGATGTCGATGAACAGGGTCTCTAGGGTCAGCGGCCGGGAATCGAGCGTGATCAGCCGCAGGATCCGCGCAAGTCGCGCATCCTGCCCCAGAACCGCCTTCGCGGCCGGGTCGGCAAGGTCCCTATCGGCGGCTAAGACCACATGCTCGATCTTGCGGTCGTCCTCGGCGTGGATATCCGAAAACCCCGACAGCGAGACCAACGCCTGCTGCATCTTCTTTCGCGCCACCACGGTGCCGCGTCCTTGCTGGCGGATAAGCAAGCCCTCGTCGCACAGTTCCTTGACCGCGCGGCGCAGGGTGATCCGGCTGACGCTCAGTTCGGCGCAGAGTTCGGGCTCGGCGGGGAGGAAGTCGCCCTCGGCGAGGTCGCCCACGTCGATCCGTTCGGCCAACCGTTGCTTCACCTGGGTATAAAGGGGCGCCCCCTTCTCATATTCCATAAAGTGCGCCCCCAAGCGCCTAATAATCCGACAGTTTCTTCATGTACCGGCGACCTTCGAGCATTTCTAGGCCGCGCAAATCCGCGACCTTGTAGATGAAACGCCACAGCGTGTCGAAGAAGACCAGCGGTGCAAGATTGCCCCGGAATTCCGGCGCGATTCCGTCGAAATCGAGGGTTGCCGCGTCGAGGACCATGATCTTGTCGCCCGTTCCAAAGCGGTGCAGGAATTCCTCGGCCCGCTCTTCGAGCGGACGGGTGGAATCGAGACCCTTGAGCAGGATGAAGGCGCGGTCCTTGTCGAGGACCTCGAAGGGGCCGTGGAAGAATTCGTTGGCGTGGATCGCCTGGCTGTTGATGCGCTGCATCTCCATCAGCACGCAGATCGCAAAGGAATAGGCCGCACCAAAGTTCGCGCCGCTGGCCATGGTGTAGATCACGTCTTCCTTCGCCAACTGCGGCGCGTAGTCGTCGAAGAGCGGTGCAAAGCGTGCGTGCGCCTTGTCGATCACGCCCTGAAGGTTGCCGAGGCTATCCATCAGTGGTGCCAACTTGTCGACACCGTCGAAGATCTTCGCGAGGCCGAGGACGAGCTGGTAGATGCGGGCGTAATTGCTGTTTAGTGCGTCGATCGGCACGCCAGTCGTATAGGGCGCGTCGAAGCCGACTGTGGTGTCGCAGGCCTCGCTCAGGGGCGAATCGGCCAGTGTCGACATCCCGATGGTCAAGCAGCCGATGTTGGCCGCGTGCTTTGCCGCAGCGACGGTCTCACGCGTCGTACCGGTCATCGAGCACAGGATCACCAGCGAATTCGCGGTCAGGCGCTTCGGCGCGCGGTGGATGAATTCCGCGGCGTTGTAGACGTCCGAAGGTAGGGCGGCGGAATACTGGTCGAGCATGAACTTCGCCGGGTGCATGATCGAGAGCGAGCCGCCGCAGGCGACGAAGAAGACGTGGTCGATCTTGCGGCCGTCGATGAGGGAAAGGGCTGCGGCGACGCCATTGTCGAGAGCGGGAGTGGTCATGGAGCGGGTCCTTATCGGAGAAGACGTTATAAGACGTGTTAAGTCGTTTCACAGGCTCGAGTCAAGAGTTGGCGCCTTCGAAATCGACCCCTTGACATATGTGATGCCCGAGTGAGAAGGTTCTCACAAATTAACTGGAGCGGACCCCCTGATGACCATCCCCAAGCCTGAAATCATCGCCTTCGGGGACAATGTGGTGGACTGCTACGCAGATCATGACCGGATGTTTCCCGGCGGCAACGCTCTCAACCACGCGGTGTTCGCGCAGCGCTTCGGGGCCCGTGCAAGCTACCACGGTGCCGTGGCCGACGACGCCGCAGGACGGCATATTCGCGCCTCACTGGTCGCCGAGGGTGTCGACGTTTCGGGTCTGCGAAGCCTGCCCGGACGAACCGCGTTCTGCGTCATAGGCAACCGGGACGGCGAACGCGAGTTTCTGCGCGCCGATCTGGGGGTGTCCATCATCGCGCCGCGCGCCGATGATCTGGTGCGCATCGCCGGCGCCGATGCGGTACACACGGGCCGGTCGAGCCATGTCGACGGCCATCTGGCCGATTTTGCCGACCGCGCGCGCCTGTCCTATGACTTCGCGACGGTTCGTACCTTTGAAATGATCGCCTCGATCGCGCCCCTGTGCTATCTGGCGAGCTTTTCGGGCGGCGATCTCGATGCACAAAGCGGCCTGTCGCTTGCGCGGGCAGCGCGGCAAAGCGGCGCTATTTGGTGCCTGATCACCCGCGGCGAGGCGGGCGCCGTCCTCGTGGGGCCCGAGAGCACCACCGAGGCACCAGCCGCACCGACGCAGGTGGTCGATACGCTCGGGGCCGGAGACACATTCATAGCACGCACCCTCGTCGGCCTGCTTCGGGGCGAGGCGCCGGGTGCCATTCTTGCGGCGGCGGCGCAGGCGGCCGCGCAGACCTGCGGCCATCTGGGCGGCTTTGGCCATCCGGCGCCGACAGAGATCGACGAGAGCCACGCCATGACCATTGACGAGATCTATGCCGCCCCGCCGGTGGTGCACCCATGATCCCGACATCCAGCAGGACGGACCCGATGTGACTGACACGAACGCACTACTCAAGCCGCTGAAGCTGCGGCACATCACGCTGCGCAACCGCGTGTTCAGCACCGGGCATGCCTCGCATCTGGCCGAGGACGGGATGCCGGGCGAAACCTACCGTCTCTATCACGGCGAAAAAGCCAAGGGCGGCCTCGGCCTCACGATCTTCGGAGGTTCCTCCTCCGTGGCGCCCGACAGCCCGCTTGCCTTCAGTCAGATCGACATGGGCGCCGACCGCGTCGTGCCTCACCTCGAAAAGATGGCCGAGACGGTAAAGGGCCACGGAGCAGCGATCATGGTGCAAATCACTCATATGGGCCGTCGTGGCGGCTGGCGTGGGGCGAATGGCTTGCCGCTGATCTCCCCGTCCTATTCTCGCGAGATCGCGCACAGGTCCTTTGCAAAGGAGATGGAGGATTTCGATTTCGCCCGGGTGCGCGGCGATTTTGTCGCAGCGGCGATGCGCGCCAAGCGGGGCGGACTCGACGGCATCGAAGTGATGATGGCGGCGCATCAGTTGTTGGACAGCTTCCTCTCCCCGGTCACCAACCGCCGCACCGACGCCTACGGCGGCAGCCTCGAGAACCGCGCACGTTTCCCGATCGAAGTGCTCTCCGCGATCCGCGACGGCGTTGGCGACGATTTCGTTGTCGGCATCCGCATCTCGGGCGACGAGATGCAAAAGGGCGGCATGGGTGTCGCCGAATGCCTCGAGGCGTGCCAGCTCTTCGCGCAGAGCGGGCTGATCGATTTCCTGTCTGTCTATCAGGCTACGGGCGATACGCAGCCCGATCTGGCACGGATGCTGCCCGACATGACATGGCCCTCCGCACCGTTCCTGCATCTGGCCAGCGGCGTGAAGGCGGCGGTCGACATTCCAGTCTTCCACGCTTCGGGCATCCGCGACATCGCAACGGCGGCCCGCGCCGTCTCCGAGGGGCATGTCGACTTGGTGGCGATGACGCGTGGGCATATCGCCGATCCGCATATCGTGGCCAAGCTGCGGGCGGGCCGCGAAGAGGATATCCGCCAGTGCGTCGGTGCCAACTATTGCGCCGATTTCGGCGGACCTGCCGGCATGTGCATCCAAAACGCCGCGACGGGGCGCGAGGCGCTTTTGCCCCACGTCTTGCCGCGCGCCGAAATCACCAAGCGCGTCGTTGTCATCGGCGGCGGTCCGGCTGGCCTCGAGGCCGCGCGCGCATCGTTGCAGCGCGGCCACGCCGTGACGCTTTTCGAGGCGACGGAGCAGGTCGGCGGCCAGCTTAAGCTCGCGGCACGGGTCCCCCAGCGCGAGAGCCTCGCGGGCATCGTCCGCTGGCTCGAGGGTCAGGTCCGGCGCGGCGGGGCCGACGTGCGCACCAGTACGGTGGCCACGCTGGCGGACGTCGAGGCGTTGTCGCCGGATGCCGTCTTCGTCGCCACCGGCGGCACACCCATCGCACCGGATTTCGAGGGCGCCAGCCTCTGCACGCCCGCCTGGGACGTGATCTCGGGCGCCGTCGAAGCGGCGCAAAATGTCCTCGTCTATGACGAAACGGGCCTGATGACGGCCATAGGCTGCGCCGACATGATGGCGCGCCGCGGCGCCGAGGTCGAGCTTGCCAGCGCTGACCGCACCGCGGGCGAGGAGGCCGGCGCGCTGCTGCACGTCGCCTATTTCCAGAGCCTGTACAAACACAACGCGATCTTCACACCCAACGTCCGGCTGACCGACGCCTTCCGTGAGGGCAACAAGCTGATCGCGGTGCTGACCAACCTCTATACCGGTGCCGAGGAAGAGCGCGAAGTCGATCAGATCGTTTATGACATCGGCACCGCCCCCACCCTGGCACTCTACGATAGGCTGCGGGCTGCATCGCGCAACCTTGGCGAGGTGGACCGCGATGCGCTTTTGTCGGGGCAGACGCCCGAGGTTGCGCGCAATCTGGCCGGTACTTTCGATCTCTACCGCATTGGCGACGCGCTCGTCGCGCGCAACGCCCATGCGGCCATCTACGACGCGGCGCGAATCGCCAGAACGCTCTGACGCCGCACGACGACGCCGGCCCGGGAGGGGCGGGCGTTCACCGGCATCCCGCCGAAGTGACACACCCTGACCTATAAGGTGCGCCATTCGATCCGCAACGACCGACACGAGCCCGCAACAGGAGTACAACCATGACCAGAAAACCGACATCCCTCACCCGCCGCCATCTGATGGCCATCGCCGCGAGCTCGCCGCTCGCCTTCGCCGCCACGAGCGTGCTGGCGCAGGAGACGACGATGCGCATCGCCTCGGTCAACCCACCGACGAACCTCTCGGTGCAGATCGCCGAACAGGTCGGCGAGCGCATCACCGAGCGCACGGAGGGGCGCGTCGCGTTCCAGATGTTCCCCTCGGCGCAACTCGGCACCACGACCGACTCGCTCGAACAGGCGAGCCAGGGGCAGCCCGTCATCACCTATACCTCGGCCAGCTTCATGGCGCAGTTCGGCGTGCCCGAGCTTGCCGCCGTCGAGGGCCCCTTCGTGGTCGCTGACAACGCAGAGGGCGAGCGGCTCGCCTTCTCCGACCTGATGATGGGGTATTACGATCAGCTGGCGGAATCCTCGGGTATCCGCGTCGTAGCCCTGAACTGGTTCGACGGTGCGCGCCACATGATCGGCACCGAGGCCTATCCTTCGCCGTCGGCCCTCGAAGGTGTGCGGATGCGCGTGCCCCCAGTCGAGACCTGGCTCAACACCTTCGAGCCGATGGGCGTGATCGCCACCACAGTCGAGGCCGCCGAGGCCTATTCCGCGCTGTCGCAGGGTGTCGTGACTGCAGCGGAATCGCCGCTGACCGGTCTGCGGGCCAGCCGGTGGTACGAGGTGGTCAAGGAGATCACGCTTACCGGCCACTTCAACCTCTTCACCGGCTGGGTGATGAGCGAGGCCGCCTACCAGGCACTGTCCGAGGAAGACCGGGTGATCCTGATGGAAGAGTTTCGCAAGGGCGGACAGGAACTGACCGCGCAGTCCGAGGCCTTGGAAGGCGAGATCCGCGCCGAGTTCGAGGCTGCGGGTGTGACGTTCCACGAGGCAGACCTCGATGCCTTCCGCAAAGCCACTACCGGGTTCTGGGAAAGTTTCCCTGACGGTCTCTACGAAGAGATCCGGGCTGCAGCAAGCGGCGCCTGATCGCCACGCTTTCGGCGCCGGGCCCCCGTCCGGCGCTGCTCACCCGCACCCGACACCCCCCGTCGCAGGGAACGGGATCGCAGCACTCCCGGCCCGCTTTCACACCGGCGCACTTTCGGGCCGGGCACATTCGCTTCCGTACGGCCTTCGCTCCTGACGGCCTTCGCCAAATCCCGCGTGCGCGCGTCCTTCTTGCCACAGGTGATCCCATGACACTGCTTTTTCGTCTCATCGTGCTGTTCGGGTCGGTGGTTCCGGCGGCCCTGCTGGGGGTCGTGCTGTTGGTGATCACGGCAGACGTCTTTGCCCGCACCGCTCTCAGCCAATCCATCGCCATCAGCCACGATCTTGGGATCGTCGCCCTGTCGGGTGTCGTCTGGTTCGGCATCGTCGGTATCGCCGCGAATGGCGACCTCTTCGGCGTCCAATATTTCGTCGAGCGTTTGCCGCGCCGCTGGCACCCCATCGTGCAGGGTCTGGTACACATCATCGTCATCCTGATCGCCGCCGCCGTGGCCCAGGCGGCGATCGTTCAGGTCGAGACAGCACGCTTCACCCAATTCCTGTCGCTCGGCTGGCCCAAATGGATCGTCTCGGCGGCGCTGGCATTGGCAATGGCGCTGGTGGTCGTGACCCAACTCATTCAACTCTACCGGCTCGTGCGCGGCACGCGCAATGACGGAACCCCCACATGATCCTCGCCGGCTGCATCTTCATCGCACTGCTCGTCTTCGGCGTGCCAATCGCCTTCACCATCCTTGGCGCCTCGGTCGGATATTTCGCCGTCAATCCGATGATGGCCAGCATCGTGGCACAGCGCATGGCCTCGTCGCTCGAAAGTTTTCCGCTGCTCGCAGTGCCGTTCTTCATCGTGGCGGGCGCCGCCCTGGCGCGCGGCGGCATTGCCCAGCGTCTCTATCACCTCGCTGATGGCATGGTGGGGCACTGGTGGGGCGGCCTTGCGCAGGTGGCGGTGATGAACTCGCTGTTCCTCGGGGCCATGTCGGGCTCATCCAACGCCGACGCAGCCATCGACGCCCGCACCATTGCCCCGATCATGCGCGAACGCGGGTATTCCAACGGCTACGCCTCCGTCGTCAGCGCCGCCTCGGGCGCCATCGCGCCGATCATGCCACCGTCCATCGGCCTCATCGTCTATGGCCTGCTCACCGATACCTCGATCGGGCGGTTGTTCATTGGTGGCATCGTGCCCGCCTTTATCATCACTGTGGCTCTCTTGCTGACCGTCCGCGTCACCGCCAAGCGGCGTGGCTATGCCCCCGAGCGCAGCCACAGGCTGCCCACCCCCGAGATCGGACGCCGCGCCTGGGCCGCACTCTGGGCGCTGGCGATGCCCGTTCTTCTCATCGTGGGCCTGCGGGGCGGCTGGTTCACGCCCACCGAACTAGGTGCCATCGCCGCCGTCTATGCACTGATCGTGGGCCTCGTCATCTACCGGGGTTTTCGGTGGACCGAAACTTTCGACCTCTTGCGCGAATCCGCCCTGACCACTGCCAACGTGCTGTTCATCATCGCCGCCGCTGCCGTCTTTTCGCTCGTCCTGTCGCTCGAGCAAGCGCCGCAGAAGATGATCGGCGTGCTTCTGTCCATCTCCGACAACAAGTTCGTCGTGCTCTTGCTGATCAACGTCATGTTGCTGATCCTCGGCATGATGCTCGAAGGCCTGGCCCTGATGATCATTCTCGTGCCGATCCTGCTCGAGGTGACGCGGGCGCTCGGTGTGGATCCGGTGCATTTTGGAATCGTCCTCGTCTTCAACACCACCATCGGGTCGATCACGCCGCCCGTCGGCACCGTGCTGTTCACCGTCTGCACGATAACGAAGTGCTCGATCGAAGAATTCGCGCGCGAATCCGTGCCGTTCCTTGTGGCCCTGATCGGGGTGCTGCTGCTCCTGACCTTCGTGCCTCTGCTGGTAACTTTTCTGCCAAACCTGTTGTTCTGAGATGACGCACGCATTCTGGATCCTGATTGCCGCCGGTGCGGTGCTGTCGCTTCAGATCGCGCGGCTGGGGCGGCGGTGGGCCATTGGGGCGGCGGCCGACGTCGATATCGTGGCGGGCCTGCGCCGTCTGCCTCGCGTCTATCTGCACGACGTGCACACTGTCGTCGAGCGAGAACCGGGGATGTCGCGCATGCACGCGCTGGTCGCGGGCGGAACGCTGAGTGCCGTTGTGTGCACGCTGGCGGCTGGGGCGACTGGGTGGCGCATTCTGGCCCTGCTGGCCGGTATCGCGGCGGCGGCGGGCATAATCGGGGCAGGGCTCGATGCTTGGCGCCGCCGCCGGTCCGCGCGCCCGGACCGGCTGTCCGGCGCGCTGTTCGACCGGCTGCCCTTTGCCCTTCTCACCTTCGATGCGGGTCTGCTGCTCTCGGCGGTCGGGGTGTGGACGGGGCCCGTCGCTGTCTATGCCGGGGCGATATTCCTAGCCCTCGGCGCAGGCTGGCTCGTGGCGCGCGCGGCGCGCGGCCCTATGCGCCACGCCGTCGCCGGCGTCACCGCACTAGTCGCCCACCCGCGCCCCGAACGGTTCGACGCCGGGCCACACGCAACGGCGCTGAAGCCCGCGCTGGAGGGCTACGGGATCGGCCGCGCCGAGGACTTCGGCTGGAACCGCCTCGCGATGTTCGACGCTTGCGTGCAGTGCGGCAAATGCGAGGCGGCGTGCCCGGCTTATGCCGCTGGCCAACCGCTCAACCCGAAAAAGCTGATCAACGACTTAGTGATCGGACTGGGCGGCGACGGGGCAGGGACGGTACGCAGCGGTCCCGATGCCCAGCTCGGAACCTACGGCACCGCAACGGGCGCCATCGGAACGGAATATAGCGGCCACGGCCATCCCGCGCCCATGGGGCCGCTCGACGATCTCATTGACGGTCTGGGTGGCGGGTCAGGCACCGACCGCTCCCCGCGCCTTGTGGCGACCGAAACGCTCTGGTCCTGCACCACCTGCCGCGCCTGCGTCGAGGCCTGCCCGATGATGATCGAGCATGTCGACGCCATCGTCGACCTGCGGCGCCACGAGACCCTCACCCGGGGCGTGCCGCCGCTGGCTGTCGGTGCCGTCCTTCTCGACCTCGCCGAGACCGACACGCAGTCGGGCAGGGCGCTGTCCGAACGCCATGACTGGGCCGCCGATCTGGGCCTCCGCGTTCTGAGCAGCGACGGCGACGCCTGCGAGGTGCTGCTCTGGGCGGGAGAAAGTGCCTACGATATGCGCAGCCAGTCGACGCTGCGTGCGCTCGTGCGGCTTTTGCAGCGCGCGGGCGTCGATCTGGCCATTCTGGGCACCGAGGAGCGCGACTGCGGCGATTTCGCCCGGCGCGCGGGCGACGAGGCCACGTTTGCGGCGCTTGCCCGGACCAACCGCGCCACCCTGTCGCGGCACCGGATCGGCCGCATCGTCAGCGCTGATCCGCATGTCGTGCATTGCCTCGCGCGTGAGTATCCTTCTTTCGGACCGATGCCCGACGTCGTCCATCACAGCACCCTGCTCGACGCGCTGATGGAAGAGGGCCGTCTGACGGTGCCGCCGCTGCCGGACGCCGACGCCGTCACCTACCACGATCCGTGCTACCTCGGCCGCTACATGGGCGAGACGGGCGCGCCCCGGCGCATTTTACGTCGGCTCGGTCTGACCTCTGTCGAGATGGCCGATCACGGACGGTCCTCGCGCTGTTGCGGCGGCGGGGGTGGTGCGGCGCTGGCCGACGTGCCGGGCCGGCGCCGGATCCCCGATGTCAGGATGGATCAGGCCCGTGCCACAGGAGCGCAGACCGTCGTTGCGGCCTGTCCCAACTGCACCCAGATGCTGGAGGGCGTGCCGGGTGCGCGTCCGCAGGTTCGCGATCTTGCCGAACTTGTCTGGCAGGCGGTGGAGGCGACGCCATGAGTGCGGCGCGCGTGCGCCGCGATCCGCGCGACCGGTCCACGATGCGCCGGGCGGCACCGCAGGAGGCCGCCAAAACTGCCCCCGTGCGTCAGATTGCGGACGACAGCCCCCTCGTCGCGGTCCTGATCGACGGCGGAGCGGGGCCGTTGACCCCTCTCGACGTCGAGGCACTGACCCTCGGGCGCAGGCTCGCGGTTTCGGCCGGGCACGGACTTCTGGCGATCATTCTCTCTACCGATGCGCCCTCGGGCCTTGCCGGGGCGGGCGTGGACCGCGTCTGGGCTCCTCCGTCGCAGGACTCGGACGCCCTGTCCCACCAGATCACCGCCCTTTGGCACGACCTCGAACTGCGCCGCATCGTCGCCGTCGACGGAGGCGAGGCCGCCGAGGTGCTCCGCCGGATCGCCGCCGTGACGGAAGGGCAGATCCGCACGAACGTCGCCGCCATCGATACCAGTGGCTGCCTTTGCCTCGAAGACGGCGCCACCCGCGAGCGGCAGCGCGACGACGCGCCCCTTTTGATCGCTGCCCCGGGACGGTTTCGCCCGCAGGCCGGGCCAGCGTCGGGAGAAGTGTCGGGAGATATGTCGACCGGCGCCGCCCTCCCGCTCAGCCCGCCCCGGTCCTCTGTGCCCGACGCGGCGCAGGCCGCAGCGCCCGTCGAGCTAGGGATCGAGCGGGGCGATCCGGCGTCCCTGCCGCTCTCAGAAGCTGATGTGGTCCTTTCTGCGGGCGCGGGCGTCTCCGATTGGGCGCTGTTGCATCAGGTCGCCGCAGCGCTCGGTGCGGCGGTCGGTGGCAGCCGGGTCGTCTGCGATGCAGGGCTCCTGCCGCGGGGCCGGCAGGTCGGTATTTCGGGCACCGTCATCGCCCCGCGTTGCTATATCGCCTTTGGTATTTCGGGGGCGAGTCAGCATCTGCAGGGGATCGAAGGCGCGCGAAAGGTCGTGGCCGTCAACGCCGATCCGCATGCGCCGATGATCGCGCGCGCCGATCTGGCCGTCGTCACCGACACGGGCGCGGTGTTGCGGGCGCTCTTGGACCGGCTGGGTGACACGCCGTGACACGCTGCACCGTTCTCGTCTCGACGGGCCGCAATCCGGTCACGGGTCGTCCGCGCCTCCCTCCTGAGGAGGCTGCAGCGATTTCACTAGCGGTGCGCGGCGGTCTCGAGCCGCGCCTGTTGCACGCAGGCTCGCCGGATGCGGCGTTGGCCCTCAGGCGCGGTCTGGGTCTGGGGTCACCGGCACTCGATATCCTCGACGTCGGCGTGCGGGGCGACCCTCTGGCGGCGCTGATCGCGCATCTGCAGGGCGACCGACCGGAGATCATCCTTTGCGGAGCCCGGGCCGAGGCGGGAGAATGCAGCGGCATGGTGCCCCACCGGCTGGGCGCGGCCCTCGGGCGCACTGTCATCACCCGGTGCCTCGACCTTTCGCGTGACGGGGCATCGTGGATCGTGCGGACGCGAATGTCCGGCGGAACCCGGCGCGTGCTGGGGCTACCGCCCTGCGGCGCCGTCCTCACGCTGGCGACCGGCGCCATCACGGCTACACTCGGGAGTCGCTGGGACGCCGATCGCGGCACTGTGACGGCGTGGCCGGTCGATGCCCCCGACGATCCCCGCCACGCCAGGCCCGCGCGCCCCTCCCGGCGTCTGCCGCCGCCTATCGCGCCACCGCGCGACATTGCCGGGGGCGGGCGCGTGCTCAAGGACGCGGGCGAGGGCGCCGAGGCGATCCTGGCGCTGCTGGACGAGATCGGCCTGCGTTGAGCCCAGCACAGTCCCCCGGCCCGTCCTGCCCGGCGCGCGGTCCTGGCCGAAAGTTGCACGCCCTTTCGTTCTCTCTGTCCCCGCCGTCAGGCCAGCCCAGACGCAGACGATGGCACCTGCGACCGCAACCACCCCTCGAACAGCCGACACGGTTCATGGGGCGCGTCTGCCTTCGGCCAGACCAAGAAGTAATCACCGATGCTCAGCGGTGCCGCACCGCCCACCGGCACGAGGCGGCCTTGCGCCACATCTTCGTCGACGAGGAACGTTGGCACCAGTGCCACGCCCATCCCGTGCACCGCCGCCTGCACGATCGAGGCGAACTGGTCGAATAGCATGCCTCGGGGCGGCGCGATGGTGATTCCCATCTGCTGCGCCCAGTTCTCCCAAGCGTCAGGCCGCGTGTCGAGGTGCAGCAACGGCAGATCAAAAAGCGAGGCGGGGTTGCCGGTCGCGATACGCTCAGCAAGATCGGGCGCCGCGACCGCGATCACCTCTTCGCGCAACAGCCGCAGATAATGCACGTCGGGCCAGTCCTGCCGACCGAAATGGATGGCGGCATGAAAAGCCTCGGTGCGAAAATCGAACGGCGACAAACGGGTACCGAGATTGACCGTTACCTGCGGATGCCGCCGCAGGAAATCGGGCAGCTTGGGCGCCAGCCAGCGCACCCCGAACGCCGGCAGAATCGCCAGATTGAGCAGGCCGCCCCGCGGATTGGCCTTCAGCCGCAGGCTCGCCCGGCCGATCTGTTCGAGCGCGCCGCGCACCTCCCCAGCATAGGACTGGGCCGCTGGCGAGAGGGCGATGCGTTTGCGGTCGCGGATGAAGAGGTCGGTGGCGAGGTACTCCTCGAGGACCTTGAGCTGTCGGCTGACGGCACTCTGCGACAGCCCCAGCTCACGCCCGCTGACCGAGACGTTGCCCGTCCGGGCAAAGGATTCGAGTGCGCGCAGCGCGGAAATCGGCGGCAAAAAGCGCTTCGGCGAGGCCATGGGTATTCCCGTCTTGCATACCGTATCGGATAATCGCGTTTCCCATACGGCCCAGCTGCTGTCAATCTCGGCAGTGCAACTGCCCCCGGGAGCCGCCCATGTTTCGCCCCTCTTCACGCACCGCCGGTCTTGCCCTGTCGCAGATCGTGCGCATTTCCGAGGCCGCCGCCCGGATGCGCGCCGAAGGGCGCGACGTGCTTGCACTGAGCACCGGGGAGCCGGATCTGCCCACGCCCACGCCCGTCTGCGACGCCGCGTCTCGCGCAATGGCCGAAGGCCGCACGCGCTACACCCCGACTGCCGGGACACCAGAGTTGCGGCGCGCCATTGCCGCCACGGCTGGCTTCGCGGCCGAGCCGGCTCAGGTTGTTGTGTCGACGGGGGCCAAGCAGGTACTGGCGAACATCTTTCTTGCCACGCTGGATGCCGGATGTGAGGTCGTCCTTCCGACACCCTGCTGGAGCAGCTACAATGATATCGTAGCACTGGCCGAGGGCCGCCCCGTCGAGGTTGCCTGCGGACCTGAACAGGGCTTCAAGATCACGTCCGCGCAACTGGAGGCCGCGATCACGTCCCGCACACGCTGGGTGCTGCTCAATTCTCCATCGAACCCAAGCGGGGCGCTCTATACCGCGAATGAATTCGCGGCCCTCGCACGCGTCCTCGAACGGCATCCTCACGTCTGGATCGCCTCGGACGAGATCTATGCGCATTTGTCATATGTACCGTTCACGTCGTTCCGCAACGCCGCTCCCGGCCTTGCCGACAGGACCATCGTCATAAGCGGCGTCTCGAAGTCCTATTCGATGACCGGATGGCGCATCGGCTGGGGTATCGGGCCCGAGCCGCTGGTCAATGCGATGGTGGCGGTGCAGGGGCAGGTGACCTCGGGCGCCTGTTCCATCGCGCAGGCCGCCGCCGTCGAGGCGCTGACGGGCGATCAGGGGCTACTGGCCGAACGTCTGTCCCTCTTCCGCGCTCGCCGCGACCGGGTAGTGGCGGCGCTGAACGCCATCCCCGGCATCGCCTGTGCCGTACCCGACGGCGCCTTCTACGTCTTTCCCGAGTGCCACGGCCTTTTGGGCCGCACCGCTCCGGACGGCACGCGGATCGAGACTGACACCGACCTGTGCGAGTGGCTGCTTGCTACCGAAGGACTTGCCCTCGTTCCAGGCAGTGCTTTCGGCCTGCCCGGTCATCTGCGCCTGTCCTATGCCTATTCCGACGCCGACCTTGCGGACGGCTGTGCGCGGCTGATCCGCGCCGCAACCACCCTCACCGCATCAACCCCCACCGCACTCTGCGAACCGACCACCTGACCCGAACTGGACCCAATATGCCTTACACGGACATCCTGAAAGCCTGCGCCCTGACCGCTGCCGAAACCGCCGGAGGCTCCCTTCGCGTGACCACTCCCGTCGACGGAAGCGAGATTGCCATGGTGCCGGTCCACACCGTTGCCGACGCCGAAGCCGCCATCGCGCGCGCGAACACGGCCTTCGCCGCGTGGCGCAAGGTACCCGCCCCGCGCCGGGGCGAACTCGTTCGGCTTCTGGGAGAGGAACTCCGCCGCGAAAAAGAAAACCTTGGCCGTCTCGTCACCCTCGAATGCGGCAAGATCCTGCAGGAGGGTCTCGGGGAGGTGCAGGAGATGATTGACATCTGCGACTTCGCCGTCGGCCTTTCGCGCCAGCTCTACGGCCTCACGATCGCCTCCGAGCGGCCGGGCCACACGATGCGCGAGACTTGGCATCCGGCGGGCATCTGCGGCATCATCACGGCGTTCAATTTCCCGGCGGCGCCCTGGTCCTGGAACGCGGCGTTGGCACTCGTCTGCGGCGATCCGGTGATCGCCAAGCCGTCCGAAAAGACGCCGCTCACCCAGCTTGCGATCCAGAAGATCTGCGACCGGGCCTGTGCCGCTTTCGGCGCGGACGCGCCCGAGGGCCTGATCCAGACCCTGATCGGCGAGCGCGAAGTCGGGCAGGTGCTGACGGCATCCAAGGACGTGGCCGTGGTATCGGCGACGGGATCTGTCGCCATGGGCAAGGCCGTGGCCGCCGACATGGCGCAAAGGCTGGGCAAGACCATCCTCGAGCTTGGCGGCAACAACGCGATGATCGTCACACCCTCGGCGGACCTCGAGATGGCCGTGCGCGCCATAGTGTTTTCCGCCGTCGGCACCGCCGGTCAGCGCTGCACCTCGCTGCGGCGCCTGATTCTGCATGCCGATGTCTACGACACGCTCGTACCGCGTCTGGTAAAGGTCTACGAAGGGCTGACCATCGGCGACCCGCTGCAAAAGGGAACGCTCGTCGGCCCGCTGATCGACGCGACGGCCGCGACGGCAATGACCCGCGCGCTGGAAACGGCGCAGGCCGAGGGCGGAACAGTCCACGGCGGCGCGGCCACGCTGGCCGACCGGTTCCCGGGCGCCGCCTACATGGCTCCCGCCATAGTCGAGATGCCCAAGCAGAGCGCGATCATGCACACCGAGACCTTCGCGCCGATCCTCTACGTGGTGAAATACACCGACCTCGATGACGCCATCGCCCTGCAGAACGCGGTGCCGCAGGGCCTGTCGTCCTGCATCTTCTCGACCGACGTGCGCGAGACGGAGCATTTCCTCTCCGTCCAGGGCTCAGACTGCGGGATCGCCAACGTCAACATCGGCCCTTCGGGCGCCGAGATCGGCGGCGCGTTTGGCGGTGAAAAGGAGACGGGCGGCGGCCGCGAAAGCGGGTCGGACGCCTGGCGCGCCTACATGCGCCGCCAGACCAGCACCGTAAACTACAGCCGCTCCCTGCCGCTTGCGCAGGGTATCTCCTTCGAAATCTGAGGCACACCATGTCCCGACCCGCTCCCGACAGCCTCTGGCGGCACACTACGCAAGAAGCGCGATCCTGGCCCGCACTGGAAGGAGATGTCACCGCCGATGTGGTGGTGATCGGGGGCGGGTTCACCGGCGTCTCGGCAGCCTGGCACCTTGCCGCGCGCGGTGCTTCGGTGGTCCTTCTGGAGGCCGCAACCGTGGGCTTCGGCGGGTCGGGGCGGAACGTGGGGCTGGTCAATGCCGGCCTCTGGACCCCTCCCGACGGTGTCGAGGAGAAACTGGGCGCGGCGGCGGGGGCCGCCCTCAACGACATGCTCGCCGAGGGACCGCAGCTCGTTTTCGATCTGATCGAGGCGCAGCAGATCCGCTGCGAGGCGGTTCGGGGCGGCACCCTGCACTGTGCCCATTCGGCGGCAGGCTTTCGCGATCTGCAGGCGCGCCATGCTCAACAGGAGGCGCGAGGCGCGCCGGTAAAACTGCTCGACGCCGCCGAGACGGCCCGCCGCACCGGCTCTCCTGCCTACCACGGCGCGCTCTGGGACGGGCGCGCCGGCACTATCCAGCCGCTGGCCTATGTGCAGGGACTCGCGTGCGCCGCCGCGGCGCGTGGCGCCCGGGTGCACGAGATCTCCGCCGTTACGACGATGAGCCGCGACGGCGATCATTGGCGCGTCACTACATCAGGCGGCAGCGTCCGCGCGGCCCGGCTGATCCAGGCCACCAACGCCTATGCCAGCGACGGTGTCCCGGACAGCCCGATCATCCCGACGCATTTTTTCCAGCTGGCGACGGCCCCGCTGCCCGCAGCCCTGCGCGCCGACATCCTCGCCGGTGGCGAAGGGTGCTGGGACACCGCTCTCATCATGTCGTCATTTCGGCTTGACGCGGCGGGGCGGTTAATCTTCGGCGCCTTGGGTAATCTCGATGGTCCCGGAGGCGGCGTCCATCGCGGCTGGGCCCGGCGCAAGCTGGCCGCGCTTTTCCCGCAACTGCCTCGGGTGCCTTTCGAGCATGAGTGGACGGGCCGCATCGCCATGACCTCGACCTATCTGCCCCGCGTCCAGTCGCTGGGCGAGGGGGCGATTTCCATCTTCGGTTATTCGGGCCGGGGCATCGCGCCGGGGACCGTATTTGGCCGCGCCGCAGCTGATTGGGCGATAGGCGCGGGCGAATTCCCGGTGCCCATCACGCCGCCATTGCCCGAGGCGCGCGTCGCGCTGAGGGCTGCCTGGTACGAGACGGGTGCCGTCCTCACACATCTGACTGGCGCCCGCGCGCCCGACCACACCAATAGGAACCTTGCAAAATGACCTACCCCACGAACGCCGACTTCATCGTTCCCGACGCAATTCGCGACGACTTCTCGGACGCCATGTCGCGGATGTACCGAACCGAGGTCGGGGCCTACGGCGATCTTCTGCGTATCGTTTCGGAGGTGAATGCCGGGGTACTGGCCAGCGACGACGCCGACCTGCTGAACCTGACGCCCGAGGAGGACATCGACCGTATTTCGCTTGAGCGTCACGCCGCAATCCGCGTCGGCACGGCGCAGGAGCTGGCCATGATAGCGCGGATCTTCGCCGTGATGGGGATGCATCCGGTGGGGTATTACGATCTGTCTGCCGCTGGCGTCCCCGTCCATTCGACTGCTTTCCGCCCGAAGAATCGTAAGGCACTGGCACGCAATCCATTCCGCATCTTCACGTCGCTGCTGCGGCTGGAACTGATCGAGGATGCCGATTTGCGCCGCACGGCAGCCGAAATCCTCGCCCGCCGTCGCATCTTCACCCCCGATGCCATCGCGCTGACCGAACGGGCCGAGGCGCAGGGCGGCCTAACTGGGGAGGAGGCCGTGCGCTTCGTCGCCGCCATCCTCGAAACCTTTCGCTGGCACGAGCGGGCCTGCGTCGACCTCGGGACGTTCCGAGCGCTGAACGAGGCGCACAGACTGATCGCCGACGTTGTCTCCTTCAAAGGACCGCACATCAATCACCTAACGCCCCGCACCCTCGATATAGACGCGGCACAGGCGGCGATGCAGGCGGCTGGTCTACCCGCCAAGGCCGTCATCGAAGGGCCGCCGCGCCGCCGCTGCCCGATCCTTCTGCGCCAGACCTCGTTCAAGGCGATGCAAGAGCAAGTGACCTTTCCCGGCGCGGATGGTGCGGCACGCATCGGCCACCATACCGCTCGCTTCGGTGAGATCGAGCAGCGCGGCGTAGCCCTGACGCCGAAAGGCCGCGCGCTCTACGACCGGCTTCTCGGGACCGTGCGTAGCCCATGTCCGAGCGGCGAGACGGCGACCTACGAAGAGCGGCTCGCCACCGCTTTCGCCGCCTTCCCCGACAACTGGCGCACACTGCACGCCGAGGGCCTCGCCTATTTCAAGTTCTCGCTCGCCCGGGCGCCCGACGCGCCCATCCCAGCGGACCGTTTCGACGCGACAGCCCTCGTCGACACGGGCGTCCTCGCGCTGAGCCCTGTGATCTACGAGGATTTCCTGCCGGTCAGTGCCGCCGGCATCTTTCAGTCGAACCTCGGCGACGGACCGAGCGTTATCTACGACGCCGGTCCGGGGCGCGCGGCGTTCGAGGCCGCGCTGGGGATGCCGCTGGCCGATGAATTCACCCTTTACGCGGGTATCGAGTCCGCCTCGATCGCCCGGTGCCGCGCGCGCCTCGCCTCGGGGCAAGCGGCGGCATGACCGGCACGCCCGCCCGCCCGCCCGCGCCGCCCGGTGTCGCCTGCCTGACGGCGCCGGGCGACATGGCCCCCTATCTTGCGGGTGTGCGCGGCGAAAAAGGGCAGGCTCTCGCCGTACTACGCCCCCAGACGACAGAGGCAGTGGCCGCCTGCGTGCGCCATTGTCACGCGGAAGGAATGAATTTCGTGCCGCAATCGGGCAACACCGGGCTCGTCGGCGCCTCCGTGCCTGGCACTCAGGAGGGTGGGGTGGTGCTGAGCCTCGACCGGCTTCGCGGTGAATGCACGGTCGATGCCGCCAACCGGACCGTCTCCGTCTCCGCCGGGTTACGACTGTCCGAGCTGAACGCCCAGCTTGCGCCGCACGGCTTGTTCTTTCCCATCGACCTCGGCGCTGATCCGATGATCGGCGGCATGATTGCCACCAATACCGGCGGTGGCCGCTATTTGCGCTACGGCGACGTCCGGCGCCATGTCCTCGGCCTGACAGTCGTTTTGAACACGGCGAAGGCGGAGGTACTGACGCTTGGCGGCGCGGTGCGCAAGGCGAACACAGGCCCCGATTGGCGGCAAATGTTCATCGGCACCTCGGGGTGGTTCGGTGTCGTAACGCGGGCCGTCCTCAACGTCGAGCCGATGGTGCAGGCGCAGGCGGCGGCCCTCGTTGTCCCCTCGTCGCATGCTGCCATGCTTGATCTTCTGCGCCATCTCGAGATCCGGCTCGGCCCGCTACTGTCGGCTTTTGAATTCATGTCATGCGCCGCGATGCGCCATACCTTCACCCACGTGCCGGCGATCGCAAACCCGTTTGCGCGCGGCGCGATCCCGCAAATGGCGCTTCTGATCGAAGTTTCCCGCACGACCGCGGACGCCCCTTGGGACACGCCTCTTGACGAGGTGCTGCAGGCCGCATTTGCCGAGGCTTGGGACCTGCCCGGCGCCCCGGTCGAGGACGCGCTGTTCGGACGAGCGGAAGAGATCTGGGCGCTACGCCACGCATTGTCCGAAGGCGTGCGCACTGCGGGGCCACTGATCGCCTTCGATTTGGGATTCACGCGCGACAAAGTAATCGCCTTTCGCGAGCAGATGCACAGGACGCTCCCAGCCCGATATCCCATGATGGAGATCTGCGATTTCGGCCACCTCGGCGACGGCGGCCTGCATTTCAATTTAATCAAAACCGACGGACCCGCGCAGCCGAGCTTCGAAGAGGGATTGCGTGATTGGGTTGTGGAGCAGGCGGTCGAAGGCTTCGGCGCCTCGTTCAGCGCCGAGCACGGACTTGGTCCGAAGAATCTGCGGTACTTCGAGCGTTACACGGCTCTCGATCCTCAGGTGCTGCGCCGAATGTGCGGCGTGATCGCCGCAAACGGTTGTTAAATTGCTATAAATACTAGGTCTTCCATGCCTGCGCTGCTGTTGCGCGGAAAATCCCATCATCCCGCTCCCATAGTGTAATGGCCATCAGATAACTTCTGGCCGAATTAAGTCAGTCGTGCGTGCCGTGCGCTAAATCTGTATCATCGTGTCTCTGGGCCTATTCCCTTAAAGGCCCCGGTAATCAGAATAACCTTGTCCATACTCTTCTCCATTGATGTGTTGATTCGAGGGATAAGATAGACGCTTGCGACTAGTGCCGGTATCCGCCACTTACTTGATTGGACGGTTAGCAAAGCTGGACAATGACGATCGACCTGAACCTGCTTCCGCTGTTCCTCGCCGTCGCGGAGTAACACAATTTCCGTGCCGCCGCCGATCGTCTGGGGGTGACACGCTAGGCAGTCAGTCAGGGAATGCGACGGCTTGAGGATGCTTTCGGCACGGCGCTGGTCCTGCGCACGACCCGTTCGGTGCGTCTCACGGAAGCGGGCGAGCGCTTGCGCGACGCTTTATCTCGGCCCCTTTCCGATATTGGAACGGCCCTCGAAGGCGTGGCTGGAGAGCGCGCGCCACACGGGCTTCTCAGGATCGCCGCAACCTAGATCGCCGAGCGGTTCTTGTCGGGGCCTCTGATCGCAACCTTCGCAATGGCCCATCCGGGCGTGACGATCGATATCACGGTCACAGACGAGGAGTTCGACATCGTGGCTGCCGGCTTCGACGCGGGTGCCGCGTTGCCCTTAATTAGGTTCTGCCTCAATTTGTGTGGCGCAACTATCCTGAGCTTGGAACATTCGGGAGGGATAGTCGTGATTTCAAAAAAGCACTGGTCGCCCGGGAGCGACGTTTCGGTTCAAGGCGTTAAGCGACGTGATTCCGGCGGGTGGCT
>NZ_FXZK01000014.1 GCF_900184895.1 Flavimaricola marinus | reverse complement strand
CCCGCCTGGTGTTCCTCCAAAATGCCGATGATCTGCGCTTCGCTGAACCGGCTTCTCTTCATCGTCTGTCTCCTCAGTTGGAGAACAGGCTAACATCAAATCAAGAACTTCTCAGGGGAGCAGGTCACGACGCACATTGTCGATACATTGACCGCGAGGGGAAGGCCTTAGAGTTATCCCCGCGCGACCTCATTTAGGCCCAACTTGTCCAGCGTCAGATCCGAGTTGGCAGGGCTAACCCGGGTGTAGTCGTTCTCCATCACCTATAATCGCTTCGATTGATCTCGGCTCATGCCGCGAAATCCGTTGTGCCATCGGCAATAGAGCAATATCTGCTACGAGAAGCCGTTCTGACGATGAATCACCGCGCCGACGCCGAACAGCGCGATCAGCGCCACGGTCGAGACAGACAGGATGGAGATCTTGCCGAGCCGCTTGCTATACCGGATCGGACGTTCGATCAGGTGCAGGCTGGTCAGTGCCACGAGGTAGATCACCGGGATCAGGGCCAGCTTGTAGGGCCGCGTTCCCTCTCCGAGATAGTCGAAATAGACGTCGACGAAGGAAAAGACCGGGTTGTGGAAGAGATAGAGCCCGTAGGACAGGATGCCGATGTGCACCAAAGGCGGCGACGCCAGAATCCGAAAACAGACGCTGCCCGGCCTCAGCGTTGCGATCAGGATCGCCGTTGAAGCCACGGGAACAAGGGTCACCATGCCCGGATGGCTGACTTCCTTGGGCATGAGCGACAGGCAGCCCAGCAGCACGACCAAGGCCACCGGCGGCACCCAAGCGGCAGTCGTCGGTGTCCTTGCGTCATCTCTTGCCAAGAGCCACAGGGCAACCGCAGAGCCTGTCGCCAATTCCCAGGCGCGCGTGTGGATCGAGTAGAATGAGAGCTGCGGATCAAGATGCGTCGTCCAGATCGCGGCACCGAAACTGACGACGATGATCCCGCCGATCAGCAGGCCGTAGGAGATACGCAACCACCGCATCGCCATCAGGATCAGCGGAAACACCAGATAAAACTGCTCTTCGACCGCGAGGCTCCACGTATGCAGGAGCGGCGCCATCGAGGCGAATGGATTGAAATAATCGACCTCGACATAGAAGAAATAGTTGGACGCAAAGACCGCGGTCGCGGCGACGCTCTGCCCCACGTCCTTGATCTGATCGGGCGTCAGGGCGACCGGCGCGATCAGGAGCGTCATCATGATCGTCAGGAACAGGGCCGGCAGAATCCGTCTGGCCCGCCGCTCGTAGAAGTGCAGCAGGCTGAACCGGCCCGTCTGGTTCAATTCGGTGACGATGATCGTGGTGATCAGGTAGCCGCTGATCACAAAGAAGATGTCGACGCCGAGATAACCGCCGGAAAATCCGGCAAGACCGGCGTGATACAGGATCACGGGGAGCACGGCGACCGCCCTGAGACCGTCGACTTCGGGGCGATACTTCATAGCAGCGAACCAATACCAATCACTCATACAAACCAATGCCTCGTCGACGCTGTCTGATTTCAGCGCGACGGCAAGCTGACGTTGCCGGTGTGAGACGGATTGTGCTTTGCCAGACCGATCCCGGAACCACAAGACCCCGTCGCGGACCGGATGCCGTGGCGCTGCCGGAACTGGGTGCCGGGTCACCCTGAATGCCGGCGCCTCGCCGAAACGGGCTGGCATTTTCCGGGCAAACGGGCGATACGATTTTCCGGCCGAGTTTGCTTTTTCCGCCTATTTCAGAGGATTTGTTTGTCTGATGCAGATAACTGACACATCACTAATCGGCGTGAAGATCCTGACCCCTGCACGCTTTGGCGATGCGCGCGGGTTTTTCAGCGAGAGCTGGAACAAGCAGCGCATGCTCGACGCCAGCCTCGATTTCGATTTCGTTCAGGACAATCACTCGCTGTCGTCCGCCGTCGGCACTTTGCGTGGCCTGCATATGCAGACGCCGCCGCATGCTCAGGCCAAGCTGGTCCGTTGTGGCCGGGGCCGTCTGCTGGACGTGGCCGTCGACATCCGCAAGGGCAGCCCGACCTATGGTCAGTGGGCGTCGGTCGAGCTATCGGCCGAGAACGGCAAGCAGTTGTTGATCCCGGCGGGCTTCCTGCATGGCTTCGTCACGCTCGAACCGGACACCGAGATCGTTTACAAGTGCACCGATTACTACGCCCCCGAGTGTGACCGGGCGGTCCGGTTTGACGATCCCGCCTTGGGGATCGACTGGGGCCTGAGCGCCGACCCGATCCTGAGCGACAAGGACGCCAAGGCGCCGCTGCTCGCCGATCTCGACAATCCCTTTAGCTATGAGGCACAGGCATGAAGCTTCTCGTCACCGGCGGCGCCGGGTTCATCGGATCTGCCGTGGTCCGGCAGGCCATCGCCGCAGGGCACGAGGTCGTCAACCTCGACGCGCTGACCTATGCCGCCTGTCTGGACAACGTCGCCAGCGTGGCCGACGCCCCCGGCTATGCCTTTGAGCAGGCCGATATCCGCGACCGTGCCGCACTCGAAGCGGTGTTCGCCAAGCATCAGCCCGACGCGGTGATGCATCTGGCCGCCGAAAGCCATGTCGACCGCAGCATCGACGGCCCCGGCGATTTCATCGAGACCAACATCACCGGCACCTTCAACATGCTGGAGGCCGCCCGCAAATACTGGATCGAGGCAGGCAAGCCGGAGGCCTTCCGGTTTCACCACATCTCGACCGACGAGGTGTTTGGTTCGCTGGGGGCCACCGGCCAATTCACGGAAACCACACCCTACGATCCGCGGAGCCCCTATTCTGCCTCCAAGGCGGCTTCGGACCACCTCGTCCGCGCTTGGGCCGAGACGTACGGATTGCCCGTCGTGCTGACCAATTGCTCGAACAACTACGGGCCGTTCCATTTCCCCGAGAAGCTGGTCCCGGTGGTCATCCTGAATGCCCTGGCGGGAAAGCCGATCCCGATCTATGGCGATGGGTCGAACGTCCGCGACTGGCTCTACGTCGAGGATCACGCCGATGCCTTGCTGCTCGTCGTGCAGAAGGGCGAACTGGGGCGCTGCTATAACATCGGTGGCGAGAACGAGCGGTCGAACCTTGAACTGGTGCAGACGATTTGCGCCATTCTGGACGAGAAGCAGCCCTTGGAGAGCGGCTCCTACGCCGACCTGATCACCTTTGTGACCGACCGTCCGGGCCATGATGCCCGCTATGCGATCGACCCCACCCGCATCCGCGAGGAACTGGGCTGGCGGCCCTCGGTCACGGTCGAGCAGGGGCTGGAAAAGACCGTGCAATGGTATCTCGACAACCGTCCGTGGTGGCAGGCGCTGCAAGACCGGGCGGGTGTGGGCACCCGGCTTGGCACCGGAACGGCTGCGGCGCAATGAAGGCGCTGATCTTTGGCCAGACGGGGCAGGTCGCCCGCGAATTGGCCCGCCATGTGCCGGGCGGCGTCGAGGGGGTCCAACTAGGCCGCGGCGAGGCCGATCTTGCCGATCCTGCGGCCTGTGCGGCGGCGATCCACGCGGCCAACCCGGACGTGGTGATCAACGTGGCGGCCTATACGGCCGTGGATCTGGCCGAGGACGAAGAGGTGCTGGCGACCACGATCAACGGCTCGGCTCCGGGGGCCATGGCAGAGGCCTGCGCGGCGCTGGGCATTCCGTTCCTGCATGTCTCGACCGACTACGTCTTTGACGGGACGGGGGAGGCGCCTTGGCAACCTGACAGCCCGACAGATCCGCAGAACGCCTATGGCCGCTCCAAACTCGCGGGCGAAGAGGCGGTGCGGGCGGCGGGGGGCGTCCATGCGATCCTGCGCACGTCTTGGGTGTTTTCCAGCCATGGCGCGAATTTCGTCAAGACGATGGTGCGGCTGGGCGAAACCCGCGACACGCTAACCGTCGTGGACGATCAGATCGGCGGGCCGACGCCTGCGGCCGATATCGCCGCCGCGCTCTGGGCCATGGCGCAGGTGCTGCCGGGCAAGCCCGAAGCCGCTGGCACCTATCATTTCAGCGGCGCGCCCGACTTGAGTTGGGCGGCGTTCGCGCGCGAGATTTTCGCCCAGACCGGCCAGCAGGTCACCGTGACGGGCATCCCGTCGGTGGAGTATCCCACACCTGCCAGCCGTCCGGCGAATTCGCGGATGGACTGCGGATCGCTCTATGCCACATTCGGGATCGCCCGGCCCGATTGGGCGGCGGGGCTGGCCAAGGTGCTGGCCGAGCTTGCCGCCTGAGCGCGGCCGATGATCATTTCGCCCGGTCGCGGCTATATCTTTGTCCATATCCCCAAGACCGGCGGCACGGCGATGGCTCTGGCGCTGGAGGCGCGTGCAAAAGCCGACGACATATTGATCGGTGACACCCCCAAGGCGCAAAGGCGCAAGCGCAGGCTGTCGGGCCTCGCCCCGGCGGGGCGGCTATGGAAACACTCTACGCTGGCCGATATCGAGGGCGTGGTGCCGCGCGAGGACTTCTCGCGCTATCTGGTCTGGACGCTTGTCCGCAATCCGTGGGACCGGATCGTCAGCTACTACCACTGGCTTCGGGAGCAATCGTTCGATCACCCCGCAGTCGGCCTCGCCCGGAGCCACGACTTCAACGGTTTCCTCAACGCGCCACAGACCCAAGCGGCGCTGAAGGCCAATCCCTATGACAGCTATCTGCGCGACGGGGCAGGCACGCTGCGCGATCCGGTGTTCGTGCGCCTGGAGCATTTGGACGAGGATTTGAAACCTGTCGAGGCGCATCTGGGCTTTGCCATAACGCCCGACCGGATCAACGAAAGCAAGCGCCGCAGCGACTGGCGAAGTTATTACTCCGAGGCCGATGCGGCGCTGGTCGGGCGGGTTTGTGCGGCTGACATCGCCCGTTTCGGCTATGCCTTCGATGCCGAGAGCTGAACGGCGGGCCGGGATTGTTCTCAAATCGGGGTTAATAGACCGTTAACACAAAATCTTGGTTAATTAGCCGTTCTAATGCCGCAATTGCGCCCTTTTCTGACCCAATCAAGACCCTGCGAATCGTTACGAATGAACCCAAGGACAAAGCGCATCAGACGCCGTAGCCAAGGGAAACAGAACCATGACTGCCATCATGACCAACAATTTCGATACCGATTTCTGCACCATCCAGCCGGTTCACACCGATCTGAGCCAGACGACGGGCGGGCTTTTGGTCGGCACGAAAGTGGCCACGAGCTTTGGCTGGCGTCCGGTGCAAGCGATTGCCGAAGGCGATCTGGTTCTCACTTTCGACAATGGACTACAGCGCGTAACCCGTGTGCAGACACATGTTCTGGACATGCCGCGCCAGACCGTGACCGAGTCCGCCTGGCCGCTGCACGTGCCCGCCAATGCGCTGGGCAATCTGGCGCCGCTGATCGTCATGCCGGGGCAGTCGGTGCTGGTGGAAAGCGATCTGGCCGAGGAATTGCTGGGCGACGCCTTCGTCGCCATCCAGGCCACCCAGTTGAACGGCGTCGAAGGGATCGAGCGGGTGATCCCGGCGGAGCGTCTGACGGTCATCACGCTGCATTTCGAACAAGATGAGGTCATTTTTGGCGCCGGTGGCGTGCTGTTCGTCTGCGAGGGACGCGGCGATTTGGTGCAGGATCTGCACCAATCGGCGCCGATTTACCCGACGCTTCCGGCCGATCTGGCCCGGATGATCGTGCATGACGGTGTGCTGCCCGCAGGCAGCATGAGCGAGTTGGCTCAGGCAACGGAACGCGCTGCCTGAGCCGAGAGGTCAGGCGGCCTTCTTGCCCGAGCCGTAGACGCCGTAGAAGGTCTTTCCCTTGTCGGCCATCTCGCGCAGCAGGGCAGGGGTGCTGAACCGTTCGCCGAACTCGGCGGTCAGTTCATCGCAGCGCTCGACCGCATAGGCCGCGCCAAGCATGTCGAGCCACGAGAACGGCCCGCCAGACCACGGCGCAAAGCCCCAGCCGAGTATCGCGCCGACATCGCCTTCGCGAATGTCGGTGAGCACGCCGTCTTCCAGCGCCCGCACCGCTTCGAGTACCTGGGCAAAGAGCAGACGGTGCTGCACGGTGGTCAGATCGGGCTGCTCGTCGGCGACGGCGTATTTGTCGCCCAGGCCGTCCCACAACCCGGTGCGCTTGCCCTTGTCGTCATAGCTGTAGAAGCCCGCGTTGGATTTCCGTCCCAGCCGGTTCTGGTCGGCCATCCAGAAGATCACCTCGTCGGCGGTGTCGTCATAGGCGTCGCCCATGGCGGCCTTGGTCGCCTTGGCGATCTTGACGCCGAGATCGATCGAGGTCTCGTCGGTCAGTTGCAGCGGCCCCAAGGGCAGCCCCACCAGCTTGGCCGCGTTTTCGATCAGCGCGGGGGCGACCCCCTCTTTGACCATGCGCAGCCCTTCGTTGATGTAGGGCAGGATGCAGCGGTTGGCGTAGAAGAACCGGGCGTCGTTGACCACGATCGGCGTCTTGCGGATCTGCCGCACGAAATCGAGCGATTTGGCGACCGCGCGGTCGCCGGTCTCGGCACCCTTGATGATCTCGACGAGCAGCATCTTGTCGACGGGCGAGAAGAAGTGGATGCCAATGAACTGCTCGGGCCGGACGCTGGCCTTGGCCAGCTCGCCTATGGGCAGGGTCGAGGTGTTGGTCGCAAAGATGCAGTCCTCGCCGACGATGGCCTCGACCTTCTTGGTCATCTCGGCCTTGACGCCGACATCCTCGAACACCGCCTCGACGATCAGATCGCAGCCTTTGAGCGCATCGAGATCGGGCGTGGCCGTGATCAGGCCCAAGACCGCCTCTTTCTTCTCTGGCGTGGTCTTCTTGCGGGCGATGCCCTTGTCCAGATGGGCAACGGAGTAGGCCTTGCCCTTGTCCGCGGCCTCCTGGTCGCGGTCGATCAGGACCACCTCAATGCCCGCGAGGGCAGAAACCAGCGCGATGCCGGCGCCCATCATGCCCGCACCGAGCACACCCACTTTCTTGACCCGCTGATCGGGGGCCTCGGGACGGTTCGCACCCTTTTCCAGCGCCTCTTTCGAGACGAAGAGAGAGCGGATCATGTTCGACGAGGACGGGTTCATCAGCACATTGGTGAACCAGCGCGCCTCGATCTTGAGCGCGGTATCGAACGGCACCATCGCGCCTTCGTATGCGGCGGAGAGCAAGGCCTTCGCAGCGGGATACACCCCTTGGGTCTGGCCGTTGACCATCGCGCTGGCACCGACGAAGTTCATGAAGCCCGCCGGGTGGTAGGGGCCGCCGCCGGGGAATTTGTAGCCCTTCTGGTCCCACGGCTTGACGATATCGGCGTCCGTGGCATTCAGCACCCACTCGCGAGCGCGGTCGACCAGTTCATCCGCCGGGACGACCTCGTCCACGACGCCTGCCGCCTTGGCCTTGACCGGATCGTTGAGCTTGCCTTCGAGCAGCAGTTGCGACGCCCCCATCAGGCCGAGTTTGCGGGTGAGGCGGGTGGTGCCGCCCGCGCCGGGAAAGATGCCGACCTTGATTTCCGGCAGGCCGATCTTGGCCTTCGGGTTTTCGGCGGCAAAGATGCGGTGGCAGGACAGCGGGATCTCGAGCCCGATCCCAAGCGCCGTGCCAGGCAGGGCGGCGACAAAGGGCTTGCCGCCCTTGAGGGTCTTGGGGTCCATCCCGGCACGCTCGATTTTGCGCATGATCCGGTGGGCGTTCATGATCCCGTCAAACAGGCCCTTGGCAGGATCGTCGCCCGCCATTTCCTTCATCTTGGCGATGACGTTGAGGTCCATTCCGCCGGCAAAGCTGCCGGGCTTGCCCGAGGTCAGGACGACGCCCTTGATGGCGTCGTCGGCGAGCGCCTCGTCGACCAGCGCGTCGAGTTCGTCCCACGCATCAAGGGTCATGACGTTCATGCTCTTGCCTTGGGTGTCCCAAGTGAGGATCGCGACGCCGTCGTCGCCGGTGGTCATGGTGAAGTCTTTGGGGGCTGTCATTGGACGCTCCTTTTTGAACGATGAGGCAGCGTGGCACCGGGGGCGGGCTGCAGCGTGAGAAGGGAAAGCCGGGGCGCGGTCAGGCGCGGCGCAGAATGGTCGAGGGCAGGGTGCCCAACGCCTGAAGTGCGGGGCTGATGACGTCGATCATTTCGATGCAAAGCTCGCCGTCCTGAATCCGGCAGAACTGCAGAAGATGCATCGCTTCCCGATCGACCCAGCCGGAATAGACGTGATCCCACGTCGTCCAGACCCGAAACCGATCGTTGCGCGGGATGTCGATGGCCGTGATCTTCCATTTGACCGACTGCACCCCGTTGGCCCGAAAGTCGAACACGAAATGCCGCAGAGCCGCTTCGCACTCGTCCTGGTCGTGGAGCACGATCAGCTCGCCCTCGGAATAGATCGCGAAGGGAAAGGAATGATACCCGGCCGCAACGGAGAAGGGGCCGCCGATATGCATGGCCGCAAAATGATCCAACATGGCATGAACTTTGTTCAGCATGGTTGACCGACGATCCTTCCGCCTCGTGTGGAGGTGAAATAATCGTATCACTTTCCGACACATTCTGAAACATTATTATCCGAGGCGGAAAGTGTCCCCTGCGGGGCAAGGCGAGCGCCCCGCCCTGCAGAGGGGCGTGCTCCAACATGTCGGTCGGTGGATGTGTCCCGTCCATGGGCATCACAGCTAGACCCGTTCGATGATGGTGGCCGCCCCCATGCCCGAGGCGATGCACAGGGTGGCAAGGCCGACGCCCTTGCCCGAGCGTTCCAGTTCATCCAGCAACGTGCCGATGATGATCGCACCCGTGGCGCCCAGAGGGTGGCCCATCGCGATCGAGCCGCCGTTGACGTTGACCACGTCGCTGGAGACGTTGAACGCCTGCATGAAGCGCATGACGACGCTGGCGAAGGCTTCGTTGACCTCGAACAGATCGATGTCGCTGATGCTCATGCCGGAGTCGGCGAGGATCTTTTCGGTTACGGGCACGGGGCCGGTGAGCATGATCGTGGGGTCGGTGCCGATCTTGGCCGTCGCACGGATCACGGCGCGGGGCTTGAGGCCGTGGGCCTCGCCGAATTCCTTCGATCCGATCAGGAGGCCCGCTGCGCCATCCACGATACCCGACGAATTGCCGGCGTGGTGGATGTGATTGATCCGCTCCAGGTGCGGATATTTCATCAGGGCGACCTTGTCGAAACCGGGCATGACTTCGCCCATGTCCTTGAAGGCGGGCTTCAGCCCCCCAAGCGACTGCATATCGGTCTGCGGGCGCATGTATTCGTCGCGGTCGAGGATCGGCAGGCCGTTCTGGTCGCGGACGGTGATCACCGACTTGGCAAAGCGGTTGTCGTCCCAGGCGGCCTTGGCGCGGCGCTGGCTTTCGACGGCCAAAGCATCGGCCTCGTCGCGGGAAAACCCATACTCGGTGGCGATGATATCGGCCGAGATGCCCTGCGGCACAAAGTAGGTCTCCATCGCAATGGACGGATCGGCCGCGATGGCGGCCCCGTCACTGCCCATGGGAACGCGGCCCATCATCTCGACACCGCCCGCGATATAGGCCTGACCGGCGCCGCCGCGCACCTGATTGGCGGCGAGGTTCACGGCCTCCATGCCCGAGGCGCAAAAGCGGTTGATGGCAAGACCGGGAATGCTCTCGTCGAGGTCCGAAGCCAGAACGGCGGTGCGGGCCAGACAACCGCCCTGTTCACCGACCTGGGTCACGTTGCCCCAGATCACGTCCTCGACGGCGTGACCCTCGAGGTTGTTGCGCGATTTCAGGGCGTTGAGCACTTCGGCGGAAAGGCGCACCGAGGTGACCTCGTGCAAGGAGCCATCCGGGCGGCCCTTGCCACGAGGGGTGCGAACGGTGTCATAGATATAAGCGTCGGTCATTGTCGTCTCCTTTAGGCGCGGTCGGCGGGCGAGCCGGGCATCAGGTCATAGGGGTGTTTCCAGCCGGGCAGGGCGGCGATGCCGTCCAGCCAGCGGTCAATCTGTGGGAACGCCTTGCGGTCAAAGCCGAAGGGCTCGGGGTAATAGAGATAGCCGCAGCAGGCGAGGTCTGCGATGGTCGGCTCGGCGCCGGTCAGCCAATCCCGGCCGGTCAGCGCGGTGTCCATGATCTTCAGAGCCGAATTCAGGCGCATCGAAAGGAAGTCGTTGACGTCCTTGTTGCGCTTTGCCTCGGGAAGGAAGTTCAGGTTGAAGCGCAAGGGGCCGGCGACGCCCGAAACCTTGTGATTGTCAAAGAACATCCAGCGCAGCACGTCGCGGCGCTCGGCGGCGGAGCGGCCGCCCAGTTTGCCCGTCTTGGAACTGATGTAGTCCTGAATGACGCCTGACTGGGTGAGGATCAGGTCGCCGTCTTCCATGACGGGTACTTCGCCCATCACGTTGAGGGCGCGGAATTCCGGGGTGCGTGTCGCGCCGTTGAAGAAATCGACGAACACCGGCTCCCACTCCGTATCGGTCAGCGCCAGTGTGATTGCGGCCTTGTAAGCGTTTCCACTCTCGCCAAAGCAATGCAGCTTGATGGTCATGTCCAGTCACCCCTCCCTAGGGCGTGCGCAGGCGGCGCGTGTTGGGCCGTGAGTTTTTTGGCCAAGATGAAGTTGCGGCCAGTGCCCTTAATCCAAAATTAACCTCAAATTCGATACGCTTTGATCGCGCCAATAGCTGGAGAGCGAGTTGGCGTCCAAGGTGAAGCCTCGATCTGTCGTGCAGCGCTCCTGAGTTGGAGAACACTCGATGGATCGAGGTGCATCGCCGGTTTCATCTTGGCCCAAAAACTCCCGCCGGAGGCTCCCCAACCCTGCCACGGACTCAAGGCTCATTTCTTGCGCGCCTCGAGTTCGGAATTGAACAGCCGCAGCCGATGACCAAACGTGTCTTCGTCCAGAATGCTGTCGAAATTCTCGAACAGGAAGGACAGCGCCTCACCTTCGTCCAGTCCGGCATCGGCGGCGAACCGCTTCAGCCTCCGGTATCCGTCCTCCGTCATGGCGACGGGAAAACGGCGGGTCAGGCGCAGTCGTTTGGGCATGGGCGTCTCCGACAGGCAGGGCGGTAAGGTGGGGTCGCGCCCACCTTCCGCTTAGAAATTGGCGGCGTCCAGTGCCATGACCGTATCGGCGCCCGAATTGATCCGGGCCAGATGCATGGTCGTGGCCGGCAGTTGCCGCGCCATGTAGTAGCGTCCGGTCGCGATCTTGGTTTCGTAGAACGCGGTGTCGCTTGCGCCGCCGTCGAGGGCTGCATAGGCGGCCTTGGCCATCCGCGCCCACATCAGGCCCAGACAGACATGGCCCATCATGGTCATGAAGTCGTAGGAGCCTGCCAAGGCGTGGTTCGGGTTTTTCATGCCGTTCTGCATGAAATACATGCCCGCGGATTGCAGATCCTTGGAGGCGGCCTTGAGCGGATCGAGGAAATCGCCCTTCAGCCGTTCGTCGCCTTCGTTGTCCTTGATGAAGGTTTTCACCATCTCGAAGAAGGCCATCACGTGCTTGCCGCCGTCGAGGCCGAGCTTGCGGCCGACGAGATCGAGCGCCTGCACGCCGTTCGCGCCTTCGTAGATCATCGCGATCCGGGCGTCGCGGGCGAACTGGGACATGCCCCATTCCTCGATATAGCCGTGGCCGCCGTAGACCTGCTGTGCCGCGGTCGCGTATTCAAAGCCCTTGTCGGTCAGGAAGCCCTTGATCACCGGGATCATCAGGGAAATCAGCCCATCGGCCTCCTTGTCGTTCAGGCGGTGCGCCCGGTCGATCAGGTTGGCCCCCCAAAGGGTCAAGGCCCGCGCGCCCTCGATGAAGCTCTTCTGATCCATCAGGTTCCGCCGGATATCGGGATGCACGATGATCGGGTCGGCGGCCTTCTCCGGGTATTTCGCGCCGGTCACGTCCCGCCCCTGAAGCCGGTCGTTGGCGTAGGTCACGGCGTTCTGATAGGCGACCTCAGCCTGCGCATAGCCTTGCAGGCCGACGGCCAGCCGGGCCTCGTTCATCATGGTGAACATGGCGCGCATGCCCTTGTGTTCCTGACCCAAGAGGTAGCCCACGGCGCCGTCGTAGTTCATCACGCAGGTCGCGTTGCCGTGCAGGCCCATCTTTTCTTCGATCGATCCGACCGAGACGCCGTTGCGCGCACCGAGGGAGCCGTCTTCGTTGATCAGGAACTTCGGCACGATGAACAGGGAGACGCCCTTGATCCCCTCGGGACCGCCGGGGATCTTGGCCAGCACCAGGTGAATGATGTTGTCGGACAGGTCCTGTTCGCCGCCGGAGATGAAGATCTTCTGGCCGGTCACCCGGTAGCTGCCGTCATCCTGCGGCTCGGCCTTGGTCCGCATGAGGGCCAGATCGGTGCCGCAATGCGGCTCGGTCAGGTTCATGGTGCCGGTCCATTCGCCGGTGATCATCTTGGGCAGGAAGGTCGCCTTCTGAGCGTCCGTCGCATGGACGTTGATCGCGGATACGGCACCGTGGGTCAGGCCGTTATAGACCTGAAACGCCATGTTGGCAGAGCTGAAGAGCTCGCCCACAGCGGTGTGCAGCACATAGGGAATGCCCTGACCGCCGTATTCGGGATCGCAGTCGAGGCCTGGCCAGCCGCCGTCGCAGACCTGCTTGTAGGCTTCCTTGAAACCGGGGGGCGTGCGCACGACGCCGTTTTCCAAGGTGCAGCCTTCGGTATCGCCGACCACGTTCAGCGGCTGCAGCACTTCGGACGCCAGCTTGCCTGCCTCTTCGAGCACAGCGCTGGTGAAATCCGTCTCCAGATCCGAGAATCCGGGGATCTCCTGTTCGCTGACGTTCAGAAGATCATGCAGGACAAATTGAATGTCTTTTGTCGGTGCTGCGTAGCTGGGCATTAAGGTCTCTCCCGTTTGTGTCCTGTGCGGCGGCCGGTTCTAGGCCGCGCTTTCTTTGATGCCCAATCGGGCCATTTCTGCGGCGCCCCATTCCATCTGGCTCTTCAGCTCTTCGATGGCCTGTTGCAGTTCGTCGCGCTGGGCCTCCATCTCGGCGAGATGCTTGGCGGCCAGATCGTATGTCTTGGCCAGTTGCGCCCCGCCCTGATCGCCCATGTCATACATGTCGAGCAGTTGCCGGATCTCTTCGAGGCTGAAGCCGAACCGCTTGCCTCGCAGGATCAGCTTGAGCCGCGCCCGGTCGCGCTTGGTGAACAGCCGTTTCGTGCCCTGCCGGAGCGGAAACAGCAGCTCTTTCGATTCATAGAACCGCAAGGTGCGTGGCGTCACATCGTAGGTGTCACACATTTCGCGGATCGTCATGGTTGTTTCATTCGCCGTGTTGGTTGCCATTTTCCCTAGCCTCGTCATTCAAACGTCAGAGGGTCAGGTGCGTGGTTTGGAGCAACCTTACAAGCAAAGGTGACGTTAACGTAAATGTAACGCGGCGTCATTTTTCGGGTGACGAAAGGTCAGCAAAGGTAACGCAGGGGCAAGCGCAATTTAATGACCCCGCGATGCGGCAGGCCGGGGGGAGAAATTCAGCGATTTCCCCCATAATTCGGACGAATCCGGGGCGGGCTGAGGTTAGTCTAGGGTGACGGCCGTTTCGTCGCGCAGGCGCCTGAGCTCGTCCATCGTCTCGTCGAGTTGCTGCCGCTGTTCCTGCAATTCGGCCATCTGCCGGTCGGCCAGATCGATCCACTTGCGCATCTGCGCCTGTGTGCCTTCCTTTTCGTAGATCAGCAGCCACTGCCGGATGTCCTCAAGCGCAAAGCCAAACCGGCGACCGCGCAGAATCAGCGTCATCCGAGCCAGTTCGCGCGGCCCGTAGAACCGCGAGCGGCCTTCCTTTTCGGGTGTGAGCAACTCGATATACTCGTAATACCGCAACGTGCGCGGTGTGACGTCGAATTTGGCACACATCTCTTTGAATGACAGACGAGGCGTTTCAGACATCGGTATTCTCCCTACGGTTTACAGTTTAGTGCTCTGCCCGGGGTGGGGCAACTCATTGTCTGTGGATCTCTCGGCGTGGTGATGGCTCTTGCGCCGCCGGCGGCAGAGGGCCAAAACAGGGGCAACAAGGGGCGAACAATGCAAGACAGCAACGACGAGGCCATCAGGAAACGGCAGAAGGCGCTGGCGGAGGCGTTCATCCAGGTTTTGCCGCATTCGCAGGCACTTGGCATGAGGCTGCTGGATGTGGGTGGCGGCAGAGCGGTCATCGACATGCCCTATGCGGCCAAGCTGGTCGGCGATCCGGACACTGGGGTGATCCATGGCGGGGCGGTTTCGGCGCTGATGGACACCTGCGGCGGTGCGGCGGTGATGGCGCACTCCGCCGCGCCGTTGAGCACGGCCACGCTGGACCTGCGGATCGACTACATGCGTCCGGCGACGCCCGGCCAGACGATCACGGCGACGGCCGAATGCTATCACATGACCCGGAGCGTCGCCTTCGTTCGCGCGACGGCGACCGACGAAGACACGGACAGGCCGGTGGCCACCGCCACCGGAGCCTTTACCGTGGAGCCATCGTCATGAAGAGACCCGAGCCTGTTCAGGTGATCAAGCAACGGCGCGATGCGGCGTTGCAGGACCTCGTCGGCGGGGTGCCCTATATCCAGCTTCTGGGGATCGAGTTCGAGCGCCGCGGCGACGAGCTGACCGCGATCATGCCCTTTGCGGATCTACTGATCGGCAATCCCACGCTCCCCGCGCTCCACGGCGGCGCCACGGCGGCCTTTCTGGAGGTCGCGGCGATCATCGAGCTGGCGTGGGCGATGCGCTGGGAGGCAATGGAATCCGAGGGCCGCGATGCCGGCCCGATCCGATTGCCCAAGACGATTGATTTCACCGTGGACTATTTGCGCGCCGGATTGCCGCGCGATGCCTATGCCCGCGCACGGGTGAACCGGTCCGGGCGCCGCTATGCCTCGGTGCATGTCGAGGCCTGGCAGGACAACCGGTCCCGTCTGTTCGCGCAGGCCACCGGGCATTTCCTGATGCCGGCCAGCGATGGCTGAGACGGCGGCGGTGGCCGGTCCGATCACCCATCGCCGGATCCTCGCGATTGCCGTGCCGATCGTGCTGTCGAATGCGACGGTGCCGATCCTCGGGGCGGTGGACACCGGGGTGGTCGGGCAGCTGGGCGAGGCCGCACCCATCGGGGCGGTGGGGATCGGGGCGATCATCCTGACCGCTGTCTACTGGGTGTTCGGCTTTCTGCGCATGGGCACGACGGGGCTGACAAGTCAGGCGCTGGGCGCAGGCGACCGGGCCGAAGTCGCTGCTTTGCTGTCGCGCGTTCTGATGATCGGTTTCGGGGCCGGCGCCACATTGATCGCGTTGCAGGGCCTGCTCTTCTGGGGTGGCTTTCAGGTGTCGCCCGCCAGCGCGGAGGTCGAGGCACTGGCCCGCGACTATATGGCGATCCGGATCTGGTCGGCTCCGGCGGCGATCGCGCTCTACGGCATTACCGGCTGGCTGATCGCGCAAGAGCGGACGCGGGCGGTGCTCGTGTTGCAGGTCTGGATGAACGGGCTGAACGTCGGTCTGGATCTGTGGTTCGTGCTGGGCCTCGGGTGGGGCGTGCAGGGCGTGGCGGCAGCCACATTTCTGGCGGAATGGACTGGGCTCGGCCTAGGACTGTGGCTCTGCCGTGCGGCCTTCGCCGTTCCGGCGTGGCGCGATTGGGGGCAGGTGTTCGATATGCCGCAATTGCGGCGCATGGCCAGCGTCAACGGCGACATCCTGCTCAGATCGGTGCTGTTGCAGGCGATCTTCGTCAGCTTTCTGTTCTGGGGGGCGGGGCTGGGTGATGTGCAGCTCGCCGCCAATCAGGTGCTTTTGCAGTTCCTGAGCATCACCGCCTATGCGCTGGATGGCTTTGCCTTTGCCGCCGAGGCGATCGTGGGACAGGCGTTTGGTGCGCGCGCCCGGGCGGCGTTGCGGCGCGGGGCGGCGCTGGCAAGCCTTTGGGGCGGCATCGTCTGCATCGGTCTGGCGGTCGGGTTCGCGCTCTTTGGCGGGGCGTTGATCGACGTGATGACCACGGCCTCCGACGTGCGGGCCGCCGCGCGCGCCTATCTGGCATGGATGGTGCTTGCGCCGTTGGTGGGGGTGGTCCCGTGGATGCTGGACGGTATCTTCATCGGCGCGACCCGGACCCGTGACATGCGCAACATGATGGCGCTGTCGGCGCTGGGCTATTTCGTCGTCGCCTATCCGTTGATGGCCGGTTTCGGCAATCACGGGCTTTGGGCGGCGATGCTTCTGAGCTTTGCCCTGCGCGGGCTGACCCTTGCGCTGCGCTACCCGGCGTTGGAGCGGGCGGTGCTGGACTAGGGGGCGCTGCCCCCCGCCTGCGGCGTCCCCCGGAGTTTTTCGGCCAAGTTGAAGGTCAGAGCCATGGTGCCTTGTCGGTGCCGATTGCATCCTTGACGCAGGTATAGCCGTCCCGCGCGAGCAGCGCGTCGAGGCCGGTTGCGATGTCGCGGGCGAGGCTGATGCCGCCATAGACCAAGGCCGTGTAGAGCTGCACCGCGTGCGCACCGGCCCGGATTTTGGCATAGGCTTGCTCGGCGGTGCCGATCCCGCCGACGCCGATCAACGGGAGTGCCGTCAGCGTGGAGAGCTTTGCCAGAGTGCGCGTGGACTTTTCGAACAGGGGTTGGCCGGACAGGCCGCCCTTTTCGTCCTTGTGTGCACTTTTCAAACCATTCCGGTCGAGCGTGGTGTTGGTAGCGATGATCCCGGCGAGGTTGGCGCCGGTGGCAACCTCTGCGATGTCGGCCAAGTCCTGATCGGTGAGATCAGGGGCGATCTTGAGAAAGATCGGCAGCGGCTTGGCCAGATCGCCGTTCGCCTGCATCACGCCGTCCAGCAGGGCCGCGAGCGCGTCCTTGCCCTGCAGGTCGCGCAGTTTCTCGGTGTTCGGCGACGAGACGTTGACGGTGGCGAAATCGATCCGCGTCCCACAGTGCCGCAGCACTTTGGCGAAATCGGCGGCGCGGTCATCGCTGTCCTTGTTGGCCCCGAGGTTGAGGCCGACGATACTGCCCTCTGGCCGCTGTGCGAGGCGGGCAGAGATGGCCTCCATCCCGTCGTTGTTGAATCCGAAGCGATTGATCGCGGCCTTGTCCTCGGTCAGCCGGAACAGGCGCGGGCGGGGGTTGCCGGGTTGCGGGCGCGGGGTGGCGGCGCCCACCTCCAAGAAACCGAAGCCGGTTCTGGAAAGCGCATGCACCGCCGTCGCATTCTTGTCGAAGCCGGCGGCAAGGCCGATCGGATTGGGCAGGTCGAGGCCGCCGAAGGAACAGCGCAGCCGCGGTGAAGTGACCGGGCCGGCCCGGTCGGCCAGTCCGGAGTTAAGCGCGCGCAGCGCCAATCCGTGAGCCGCCTCCGGATCAATCCGGCGCAGCGCGGCAAGGCCGGCTTTTTCGAGGAGCTTCATGCCAGTTCGGGAAAGATGTGGCGCGTCCCGTCCCATGGCAGGACCTTGTCCCAGGTCACATCGGAGAGGCGCAACTCGCGGTAAAGATGCGGAAACAGGGCGCCACCGCGCGACGGCTCCCATTTCAGATCCGCCTCCAGCGGCGCGGCGTCGAGCCCGAGCAGCACGAGGCCCTCGACGCCTGAGAAGTATTTCTCGGCGGTCTCGGCGACCTGTTTGGCGGTCGAGAAATGCACGTAGCCGTCGGCAATGTCGATGGGGGCGCCGGCCGTCTGGCCGTTGGCCTGCAGCTCGGCCCATTCGGCGGGCAGGAAGAGTTTGTAAATCATCATGGCCGCTGTCTTGCCGGGGTGTCTGCGCGTGGTCAAGGACTGCTTTCGACAGCCGGCTGCTCATGCAGCGTTGGGGTCCGGCTATCGCACCGGCTCGACCGCGCCATTTTGGGCTGGCGTTCCATTTCATCGCTCGCCAGTATCTTGGAATGGCGCGGCCGCCGATCAGCCACTGTCAGAAGAACAGGGCAGATGGCGTCGCAAAAGTTTCACAGCGCGACGTTAGGGCAAGCCGAGAGGGGCTTTGACACGCGCTTCCATCCGGCCCAATCTAAGCCGCAGTCCAACCTAGGGGGTTCCTACATATGCTTTCCAGATTTTTCCTGTCATCCTGTGCGCTTGCGCTGTCGGCCAGCGGCGCGGCAGCGGACTATTCGCTGACGATTTTGCACACCAACGACTTTCACGCGCGCTTCGAGCCGATCAGCCGGTTCGACAGCGGATGCTCCGACGAAGACAACACCGCGGGCGAATGCTTTGGCGGCTCTGCCCGTCTGGTGACGGCCGTTGCCGAGGCCCGTGCGCGGTCGAACAACTCGATCCTCGTGGACGGCGGCGACCAGTTCCAAGGCACGCTGTTCTACACCTACTACAAAGGTGCCATGGCAGCCGAGTTCATGAACCTGATGGGCTATGATGCAATGACCGTGGGCAACCACGAATTCGACGACGGCCCCGAGGTTCTGCGTGGCTTCGTCGATTCGGTCGAATTCCCCGTGCTGATGTCGAATGCTGAATTTGCAGGCGAGCCGCTGCTTCATGAGGCAATCATGCCCTCGACCGTGATCGAGCGTGGCGGCGAGCGGATCGGCCTGATCGGCCTGACACCGGAAAACACCCACGAGCTTGCCTCGCCGGGCCCGAATGTCACCTTCTCCGATCCGGTGGCTGCAGTTCAGGCGCAAGTCGACGCCCTCGCCGCCGACGGCGTGAACAAGATCATCGTGCTCAGCCACTCTGGTCTGAACGTCGATATCCGGGTTGCCGAAGAGACCACCGGCGTTGACGTGATCGTCGGCGGCCACGACAACACCCTGCTGTCGAACACGATCGAAGACGCCGAAGGGCCTTATCCGATCATGGTCGGTGACACGGCAATCGTGCAGGCTTACGCCTACGGCAAATTCCTGGGCGAGTTGAACGTGACCTTCGACGACGACGGTGTCATCACCGAAGCCGTCGGCGAGCCGATCATCATGGATGCCAGCGTCACCGAAGACGAAGCCTCGGTTGCGCGGATCGACGAGTTGGCCGTGCCGCTCGACGAAATCCGCAACGAGGTGGTCGCTGAGGCTGCCGAGATGATCGTTGGGGATCGTGGTGTCTGCCGGGCCGAGGAATGCTCCGGTGGCAACCTGATCGCGGATGCGATGCTGGCCCGCGTGGCCGATCAGGGCATCCAGATCGGGTTCATGAACTCGGGCGGTATCCGCGCCAACATCGAAGCCGGCGAGATCACCAAGGGCGAAGTCCTCACGGTGCTGCCGTTCCAGAACACGCTGTCCACCTTCTTCGTCAGTGGTCAGACCATGCTGGATGCGCTCGAGAATGGCGTCAGCCAGCACGAAGACGGCTCTGGCCGGTTCCCGCAGGTGGCAGGCATGTCCTACACCTTCGATCTGAGCACGGAGCCGGGCAGCCGTGTCTCCGATGTTATGGTCGGCGGTGAGCCGATTGATCCGGCGGCGACCTACGGCGTCGTGTCCAACAACTTCGTGCGCAACGGCGGCGACGGCTACTCGATGTTCGTCGATGCTGAAAACGCTTACGACTTTGGCCCCGATCTGGCCGATGTGGTGATCGAATACCTGCAGGAGCAGGGCCCATATGCGCCCTACACCGATGGTCGCATCACCATGAAGTAAGACCCATAGATGCGCCGGTCAGAGATCGGTGCATCTTTGAAGGATCAAATTGTCGGTGGGGCTGGCCAAGGTCAGTCCCGCTTGCGTTTGAAGCAGCCGCACACGGAAATTCGGGATCGCGGTGCCCTCGGCGGCGCAATTGGCCAGAGCCACGCTCAGCCCAACGTCGCTGATCCCGGTCTCGGCCCGGCTGATGCTGGCGATATCGCAGGCGGTCTCTCCGATGGCCAGCCGGTCCGGCCACAGGTCGACGATCAGCTCCTGCCCGACACACAGGTTCGTCGGACCGTAAGAGCCGACATAGCTTGCGGCGTATTCCTCTGCCGGCGTCATCGGTGCGGCCGCGCAAGCCGCGAGGATCAGGGGAAGGGCGATTTGTGGACGCATGACAGGCTCCTCGTGACATTGGGTCGGGTTTCCGGCCAAGATAGCCGCATGTGCGGACGAATGGCTATAACCTTACCCCATGACGCGATGGCGCAGATGTTCGAGGCCACGCCCGCGAACGATCTGCCGCATGTGCCCAACTACAACGTCTGTCCGACGGTGCAGATCCATACCGTCACCAGCGCCGAGGGCGAGCGCCGCCTGCGCCCGATGCGTTGGGGCTTTCTGCCACATTGGTACAAGACCACGAGCGGCGGTCCGCTGCTCATCAACGCCCGCGCCGAGACAATCGCGGAAAAGCCCGCTTTTCGCGCCGCCGCCCGCGAGCGTCGGTGCCTGATCGTGGCGACCGGGTTCTACGAATGGACGGTGACACCCGACAAGGTGCGCCTGCCGTGGTATATCACCAGAGCCGACGGCACGCCGATGGCCTTTGCCGGTGTCTGGCAGGAGTGGGAACGCGACGGCGAAGCCCACACGAGTTGCGCGGTCGTGACCACCGGGGCCAATGCCCAGATGAGCCAGATCCACCACCGGATGCCGGTGATCCTCGACCCCGCCGACTGGCCGCTTTGGCTGGGCGAAGCGGGCAAGGGCGCGGCGACTTTGATGCAGGCCGCCCCCGAGGGTGCCGTGCGGTTTCACCGGGTCAGCCGTGCGGTCAATTCCAATCGCGCCAGCGGGCCGGAGTTGATCGAGCCGCTGATCGACGACGAAGACTGAAATCATTTGGCCGCCGGGGCGATCTGGCCGATAGTCGCGTCCACTGATCTGGGGGAGGGTCCGATGCGGCTACATGGCTATTGGCGGTCGAATGCGACCTATCGGGTGCGGGTGGCCCTGCTGCTCAAGGGCATCGCGTTCGAAGAGATCGAGTACGATCTGCTCAAGGGGCATCAATTCGACGCCGCCTTCCTGGCGCTCAATCCGAATGCCGCCGTGCCCGCGCTCGAGGTCGAGGGGCGGGTGATCACCCAATCCTATGCGATACTGGACTATCTCGACACGTTGCCCGGTGGGCCCGCGCTTCTGCCCTCCGATCCGTTTGACCGGGCCGAGGCGATTGCCTTGGCGATGGGCACGATTGCCGACGCCCACCCGCTGATCGTGCCGCGGATCCGCAAGCGACTGGCCGAGCATCACGGGGCGGACGAGGCGGCGGTCAAAGGCTGGGCGCGGCATTGGTTGACGGAAGGGGCCGCAGCCTACGAGGCGCGGCTGTCGCGCCGCAAGCCGGACCCCTACCTGTTCGGAGACACCGTCGGGCTGGCGGATATCGCACTGGCCAGCCACGTCGTTGCGGGAGGCCCGTTTGACGTGGACCTGAGCCCGTTCCCGATCCTTTCGGGATATGTCGAGCGGTTGCTTGCGCTGCCCGCCTTTGCCGAGGCGCACCCGTTCCGTCGCAAGGAGATCGTCGAGGCGGGCTAACCCGACTCGCATGCCTGATAAATGGGCGGCCGAAGCCGCCGCGCAAACCTGAAGAACGGGGCGGGCGGACCCGCCCCGCAATGCGGACTTAGCCGACCTTGACGACCATCTTGCCGAAGTTCTTCCCGATCAGCAGATCGTTCAGCGCGGCCGGGGCGGCCTCGAGCCCCTCGACCACCTGTTCGGTGTATTGCACCCGGCCTTCTGCCAGCCATCCGGCCATCTCCTTGGCGAACTCCTTGTAGACCTCGGGGCCAAAGCTGTCGAAGATGATGAACCCTTCGACCTTGACCTTCATCCGCAGGATCGTGCCCATGAGGACCGGCCCCATGTCGGGGCCATCGGGCAGGCCGGTCAGGTTGTACCACGACGCAGTACCGCAGACGGGCATCCGGGCGAATGGGTTCAGCAGGGGGAGAACGCCGTAGAGCACCTTGCCGCCGACATTCTCGAAATAGACGTCGATGCCGTCCGGGCAGGCGGCGGCGAGCTGTTCCGCGAAATCGTCGGCCTTGTGGTCGATACAGGCGTCAAAGCCGAGGACGTCGACGACATGGGCGCATTTCTCAGGGCCGCCGGCCACGCCGACCACGCGACAGCCCTTGATCTTGGCGATCTGGCCGACGGTGGCCCCCACCGGACCCGACGCCGCAGCGACGACGACGGTCTCGCCCGGCTTCGGCTCACCGATCTTGAGAAGGCCGGCATAGGCGGTGTAGCCGGGCATCCCCAGAATACCCAGGGCCCATGACGGATGATCGGGGTTTTGGCCCAGGTTCATCACACCCTTGCCGTCGGAAACGGCATAGTCCTGCCAGCCGCTGCCGGACAGGACGTGATCGCCCTTGGCAAAGCCCTCGCAATTCGAGGCGACCACCTCAGCGACGACCTGCCCGGTCATCACACCGCCGATGGCGACGGGTTCGGCATAGGACTTGGCGGCGCTCATCCGGCCCCGCATGTAGGGATCGAGCGACAGATACACGGTGCGGAGAAGCATCTCGCCCGGACCCGGCGTCGGGATGGCGGCTGTCTCGATCCGCAGGGTGTCGTCGTTCGGCAGGCCCACGGGCCGCTCGGCAAGGACGACGCGGCGATTGATGGTTGCACTCTGTGACATGGAAGGCTCCTTTTAGGTCAGGGACTTGATCTAACAACGGCATGGGGGGCAAACAACGGCAAAGCCCCCTGCTTTCCGCCACGTGAAACAGCCTGCCTGTCAGGGCGTGTGTTTGGCGCAAGAACGCACCCAGAAAGGCCGCAGCGACCGCGGCCAAGCCGGACCGACGCGCCTCCTCGCCCGATCGCCGGGGCCGGGAGCCCCTTGTCGCCTATGCCTTTGGAAAAGCCACGGCCGGGGCAATCCTGCCCTCGCACGTGCCAAACCCGATCTGATATCCGTCGCCCTTGGCCGCACCATGCAGCACCAGCGTGTCGCCATCCTCGATGAAGGTGCGGGTCTCGCCGGTGTCGAGGGTCAGCGGTTCCTTGCCGCCCCATGACAGCTCCAGCAGGCTGCCGCGACTGTCCTTGTCGGGGCCGGAGATCGTGCCCGACCCGAGCAGATCGCCCACGTTCATCGCACAGCCCGACGAGGCGTGGTGCGCCAGCTGCTGCGCGGTGGAGTAATACATCTCGCGGTAGTTGGTGCGGCAGATGGTGCTGGCGGTTGGTGCGCCGTCCGGCTGCATGGTCACCGACAAGTCGATGTCATAGAGCATCGGACCGGGCTCTTGCAGATAGTCGAGCAGCGGCACCTCGCGGGGCGGCGTGTCGCAGCGGAACGGCTCGAGGGCCGCGGCGGTCACGATCCAAGGGCTGATCGACGTGGCAAAGGCCTTCGCCTGAAACGGGCCCAGCGGCTGGTATTCCCACGCTTGAATGTCGCGGGCGGACCAATCGTTGAGCAGGACGTAACCAAAGATCATCGCATCTGCCTCTGCCACCGAAATCGGCTGGCCAAGCGCGGTCGATCCTCCGACGATGGCGCCCAGTTCCAACTCGATATCCAGCCGGCGGCAGGGGCCAAATCGCGGGGCGTCGGCATCGGGGGCCTTGAGCTGACCGTTGGGGCGGATGATCTCCGTTCCCGACACCACGACGGACGAGGCGCGGCCATTATACCCGATCGGGATATGCAGCCAGTTCGGCGGCAGGGCGTTGTCGGCTCCCCGGAACATGGTGCCGACGTTGGTGGCATGATGCCGACCGGCGTAGAAATCGGTGTATTCGGACACCGCGAAGGGCATGTGCAGCGTGACCTCAGACAGCGGCGCCAGATGGGCGGCCAGCCAAGCCTGATCGGAACTGCCCTCGGCCAGTGCCTCCGTCAGCCGTGCGCGCAGCTTGGCCCAGAACGCCGGGCCAAGGTCCATGACGTCGTTCCAATAGGGCTGCTCAAAGACATCCTCCACCTCCATCGCCATCAAACCAGCACTCTGCGCGCTGGCCAGATCGAGGATCATGTCACCAATCGCCACACCGCAGCGGGGCTCTTCATCGCCGACCGAAAAGACCCCGTAGGGCAGATTGTTCAGCGGAAACGGAGTTTCGGCAGAATTGGCGCTGGCAACCCAGCTTGGCATCAGTGGCATGTCTTGGCTCGCTTCTCGTCTTTGATGTCAGGAACTGCGTCGTCGGGTTCGGCGTCGTCAGGATCGGCTGCGATTTCGTCCCACTCGTCCCATGGCGACTGGCTGAGCAAGACATAGAGGACAACGCCGGCGACCAGCAGGACCGCCATGCCAACCGCCAGCGCCGTGAGAAGGGTGTCGGTCACTTCTTGCCCGGCGTGCCGTCGAACTTCTTTTCGAGATCGGTCCAGCAGTCGATGTAATCGTCCTGCAAAGGGGCCTCCTTTGCGGCAAAGGCCGTTAGATGCTGCGGAAACCGGGTCTCGAACATGAAGGACATGGTGTCCTCCAGCTTCTCCGCGCTCAGATCGGCATTGGACGCGCCCTCGAAGGCGGTCTTGTCGGGTCCGTGGGGGAGCATCATGTTGTGCAGCGACATGCCGCCGGGGACGAAGCCCTTGGGCTTGGCGTCGTAGATGCCGTAGATATTGCCCATCAATTCGGACATGACATTCTTGTGGTACCACGGCGGGCGGAAGGTATCCTCGGCCACCATCCAGCGATCGCGGAACAGCACGAAATCAATATTCGCTGTGCCTTCGACCCCTGACGGCGCGGTCAAAACTGTGAAAATCGACGGATCCGGGTGATCGAACAGGATCGATCCGACCGGGCAATAGGTGCGCAGGTCGTATTTCACCGGGGCGTAGTTGCCGTGCCAAGCGACCACGTCCAGCGGGCTGTGCCCGATCTTTGTCTCGTGAAACTGGCCCGCCCATTTCACAGTGACGGTCGACGGCGCATCGCGATCCTCGAATGCGGCAACGGGCGTCTTGAAATCGCGGCGGTTGGCCATGCAATTGGCCCCGATCGGGCCGCGTCCGGGCAGGTCGAACTTCTGGCCGTAGTTCTCGCAGACAAAGCCGCGGGCAGGGCCGTCCAGCACCTCGACGCGGTAGACCAAGCCGCGGGGGATGATGGCGATTTCCTGCGGCTCCAGATCAATGACGCCGAGCTCGGTGGCAAAGCGCAAGCGGCCCTCTTGCGGGACGATCAGCAACTCGCTGTCGGCGGAAAAGAAATAGGCATCCTGCATCGACGCGGTCACCAGATAGATATGGCTCGCCATGCCCACCTGCGTGTTCACGTCGCCCGCCGTGGTCATGGTGCGCATGCCGGTCAGCCAGGTCAGCGGCTCGTCGGCGTGGGGCACCGGGTCCCAGCGATATTGGCCAAGGCTGATGACGTCGGGGTCGATATGCGGCGCGCTCTTCCAATAGGGCAGGTCGATCTTGGCAAATCGGTGCGTGTGCTTGACCGAGGGGCGGATGCGATAGCACCAGGTCCGCTCGTTCTGGTGGCTGGGGGCGGTAAAGGCCGTGCCGCTCAATTGTTCGCCGTAGAGGCCATAGTTGCACTTTTGCGGGCTGTTCATGCCCTGCGGCAAAGCACCGGGCAGCGCCTCGGTTTCGAAATCATTGCCGAAGCCGGGCATATAGCCCTGATGGGGTCCGACCGGGCTGGCGGCAGTGGTCAGGCTGTGTGGTTTGGCTTGAGTGTTCATGAGGTGCCTCCGAAAGTTGCCCCGAGGTAGTAGTTGAAAATGTAACTAACAAGGCGCTATTCAGCCATATGTCTGATTTTGACCTCCGCGATTTCCTGCCCTACGTGCTGAACATGGCCGCCGAGCAGTCGAGCATAGAGTTTCAAAAGCTCTACAAGGACCGCTACGGGATGCTGCGGACGGAATGGCGGGTGCTGTTCCATCTGGGCCGCTATGGCACGCTCACCGCCAAGGAGATCTGCGACCGGGCCAACATGCACAAGACCAAGGTCAGCCGGGCCGTGGCGCGGCTTGAATCCCGGCGGTTCATCGCCCGGCAGGAGGTGGAGGAAGACCGCCGCCACGAGCGCCTCGACCTCACAAAGGCGGGGCAGGCGGCATACGCCGACCTCTCCGCTGCCGCCCAAGCCTTTGACGCGAAACTGGCCGCTCAGTTTTCGCCCGAGGAGGAGGCCATCCTGCGCCGCTGTCTCACCCGGCTTGCCGCATTGCCCAAGGTCTAGCCCAAGGCCGCCAATCGGACCGCCTGCCGTGCGGCCAAACGGTCGACTTCGGCCATGCCTGCCGCATTGAGCGCCGCGCCGGGCTTGCGCAGGGTGGGGTGGGCAATCGCGCCACGCTTGGCCAGCGTATATTTGCGAATGGCCAGTCCCAGCCCCGGCTGCCCCTCATAACGGGCCATCGGCAGATAGGCGTCAAAGATGTCCTGCGCCCGGTCGGCCCCGCCGCCCTCGATGGCGGCAATCACCTGCGCCATCATCTCGGGATAGGCAAATCCGGTCATCGCCCCGTCTGCGCCGCGGGCCATTTCTTCGGGCAGGAACAGCCCGCCATTGCCGCAAAGGATCGATATGCGTCGCGCCCCGGCCTCAGACGCCGCGCGCAGGGCGCTGATCTTGTCCAGCCCCGGCCAATCCTCGTGCTTGAGCATGACGCAGGTCGGGCAATCGGCCACGATCTGGGCGATAACGGACGTGGGGATCTGGACGCCCGTCGCCAGCGGAAAATCCTGCAACACCCACGGGATCTCGCCCAAAGCCTCGACCACGCTGTGATAATAGCTCACGATCTGGCCATCGCTGCGCAACGTATGCGGCGGGGCGACCATGACGCCCGCGGCCCCGGCCTGCATCGCCTCGACGGCGAGGGCCTGCATCGGAGCCAGCCCGGCGGCGCTGACACCGACCACGACGGGGATGGTCACGCGGGCGGTCACGCGGCGGATCACCGCGAGGGATTCGCCCGCCGACAACTTGCCGGCCTCGCCCATCATGCCAAGGATGGTCAGGCCGGTCGCGCCCTGTTCGAGGTAGAAATCGGTGACCCGGTCGACGCTGTCCAGATCCAGCGATCCGTCGGGCAGGAACGGTGTGACGGCGATGGTAAAGACGCCCTTTGCGCTCTCGTCCAGCATGTTATCCCCTCGATACGTGGTGGCTCTGGCCGAGCGTGATCTGGCCAATCGCCATCGCAGCGGCGGCCTGACAGGGCTCGACGACCGGCAGTCCGGTTTCGGCCTCCAGCACGGCGCGATACTGCGCCATGCCCGCACAGCCCATGATCAACACATCGGCCCCGTCCTCATCGCGCAGGCGCTTGGCGGTCGCGATCATCGCCGCAAGGCTGCGGTCGGCGTCGGCCAAGTCTGCGACGCCAAGCCCCAGGGACCGGTCCCCTGCCAAACGGTCGAGGACGCCCATCGCCCCAAAGGCGCGCAGGTGGCGCGGGATTGATGCGGGCAGAATGGCGATGACGCCGAAGCGATGGCCAAGGGTCAGTGCGGTCATCACGGCGGCTTCCTGAATGCCCTGAACCGGCAGGGTGGTCCGGCTGCGCAGGGCGTAAAGACCGGGATCGCCGAAACAGGCGATGACGAAACCGCTCGCGTCGGTCTGTGCAGCGGCTAGGCGTAGCATCGGGGCAATCGTCAGGTCCGCCTGGGCCTGATCCTCGATCCCCGGCGGGCCCTCGGCCAATGTGAGGCAGCGGATGGGCACGCCCAATGGGCGCAGCGGGGAAAGCGCCGCGTCGATCCCGTCGGTGACGGTCTGGCTGGAGTTGGGATTGATCACGATCAGGGTCATGCGCCGGGCCTCAACGGGGTTTGGATTTCAATCTGGTAGCCCTCGGGATCGGCAAAGACGAAGGCCCGAATGCCGAGCGCCTCGTTGACGAACAGCTTCGACAGACCGGGCAGCGCGATCTCCTGGGCATAGGCATACCATGCCTCGACATCCGGCACCCGAAGGCAGACCTGCACGCATTTCTCGGCCTGCCACCGGTTCATGCCGCGGGTCTCGTCGACGAGGCCGATGTGGGCGCCCGGACAAATCGCCATGATCTTGGCCCAGCCTTGGTCGATCGCCAGCGTCAGGCCGAGGATGTCTTCGTAGAACCGCTGCGCCGCGGCCAGGTCCTTGTAATAGAGAAAGGTGATCGCCAGTTCGGGCGTCTGCTGCGGTCGCGGCATTAGACCACCCCCAAGACGAGGGCGGCTTCCGGGGCCGGGTTGGTGGCGGGCGTGTCGCCCAAGGCGGGCCGGTCGAGCCCTTGGCCCGCCCCCGGATCGCCCCGAAACAGCCCGTCCTCGACGATCACCTGACCGCGCAGGATCACCGTGCCGGGGCGGGCGCGGACGGTGCGGCCTTCCCACGGGTTGTAGCCTACGTTGTCGTGCAGATCGTCCGGGCCATAGGTCAGCGGCGTCTCGTCCCAGATCACCAGATCGGCGTCCATCCCTTCGGCGATGCGGCCCTTGCGAGACAGGCCGTAAAGCTCCGCCGCCGCGGCGGAGGTCACGCGGGCAAAGGCCTCTGGCCCCGCACCGTCCGGCCCCATCATCGCGTCATAGAGCAGCGGCAGACGTGTCTCCAGACCCGGCAGGCCGTTGGCGATCTGGTGAAACCCGGCCTCCGGGCCCGCCGACAGCTTGCCGCTGGCATCCATCCGGTAGGGGGCGTGGTCCGACGACACCAGCGCCAGAGTGCCGTCGGCCAATCCGTCCCACAGGGCCGCTTGATCGGCTTCGGTTCTCTGCGGCGGCGAGCACATCCACTTGGCCCCCTCGAGGCCGGGCGCGGCGAGAACTTCGGCGGTCTGGAACAGGTAATGCGGACAGGTCTCGGCCCAGACCGGTACTCCGCGCGCCTTCGCGGCGCGCACCGCAGCCACGCCCTCGGCTGTGGAGATATGGAATAGCATCACCGGCTGGCCAAGGAACTCGGCAAAGCGGCACATCCGCTCGACAGCCTCGATCTCTGCCATGCGAGGATGCGAGACCGCGTGAAACGGCGGGGCGGTCATGCCTTGGGCCACCAGCCGGTCGCGTGTCCAGCCGATCAGCCCGTCGTTCTCGGCATGGACGCAAACCAAGCCCCCGGCGGCACGGGCAGCGGCCATGATCTCGAGGATCTCGCGGTCGGGCAGCTGGATGTTGTAGGTTGTGAAGACCTTGATCGACCGGTGGCCCTGTCCGATCAACGCCGCAAGATCGGTCAGCACAGCCGGCGCCGCCATATCCGTCACAGTGATATGGAAGGCATGATCGATCATCGCGCCCTGCGCCGCGCGGGCGGCATAGGCTGAGACCGTGTCCGTCAGCCGCTCCCCCTTGGCCTGCGCGGCAAACGAGATCACGGAAGTCGCGCCGCCCATCGCGGCAGAGCGGGTGGCGGTCTCGAATGTGTCGGCGTTCATCACGCCCATGCCAGACATCTGTTCAATATGGGCATGTGGGTCGACCCCGCCGGGCATGACATAGCGGCCGTCCGCGTCGATCACGCGGGCCGCGGTGCCAGCCGCATCCATGGCCGCAATCCGGCCATCGCGCAGACCCAGATCGGACTGCACGACACCCTGCGGCGTGACGACCCGGCCGCCCCGGATCAGCATATCGAATGTCTCTGCCATAGGTCCTCCTTCGAGCGGTATCCTGAGCCTTGGCGAGCCAATTGCAAGGGGGCGCAGTCAGCGTTCTGGTGCCCCATGTCGAGTTGTCCTAGACAAGAGCGAACAGAGAGGGAGGCAAGGCATGGATCTGGGACTGTCGGGCAAGGTGATCATCGTCACCGGGGGCGCATCGGGCATCGGCGCCTCGATCGTCGAAGGGCTTCGGTCCGAGGGCGCCACGGCCATCGTGTTCGACCGGACGCCGGGCGAGGGGCCGGACTGGCAGACCGTCGACCTGATGGACGACGCCGGCTGCGCGGCGGCGGTGACGGCGGTCTTGGCGCAGCACGGGCGGATCGACGGCGTGGTCAACAACGCAGGCGTCAACGACGGGGTCGGGCTGGACGCGGGGCCGGCGGCCTTCCGCGCTTCGCTCAACCTCAACCTCGTGCCCGCCTACACCATGCTGCACCTGACGGCAGAAGCTCTGCGGGCGTCCAAAGGGGCCGTGGTCAACGTCGCCTCCAAAGTGGCGATCACCGGGCAGGGCGGCACCTCGGCCTATGCGGCGGCCAAGGGCGGAATGCTGGCGCTGACGCGCGAATGGGCGGTGGATTTCGCGGCCGACGGAGTGCGGGTCAACGCCGTGATTCCCGCCGAAGTGATGACGCCGATGTATCGCGACTGGCTGGCCAGCTTCGACGATCCCACGGCCAAGGAGGCGGCGATCAACGCCAAAATCCCCCTCGGTGCCCGGATGACCACGGCACAGGAATTGGCCGACGCGGCGGTCTTCCTGCTCTCGCCCCGGTCAGGGCATACGACGGGCCAATGGCATCATGTCGACGGCGGGTATGTGCATTTGGATCGGGGCATCAGCAGGGGCTGAGTCCGTTAAACTCGACTTGCAGATTTGGCGCTCCGGTCCACGGCCTCTACGCTGCTTGGTCCAAATCCATCAGGCGAGCGAGTTGTGGAATACACTCCGCACGGCCAAACATCTTGTAGGTTGAGAAATGCAAGAGGCCGTAAATCTGAACATGGTTCGTCGTTGAATATCTTCGGATCGTGAGGTTGCCCCAATTTGCAGGCAACTGACGTTCCAATCTTGCCCCGGTGAGCTCGACGATCGCATCTTCCACGACGCGCCCCATGCAGAACACCTGCTTTATCTTTCCGGTCCCGAGGAATTCGCGCCAAAACGGGCGAGCGATGGAGATGTTGGGGCGGTCGCGAAGCGGGTTCCATTTCGCCGTTCGGAAGGGCATGAGAGTGCCAGTCAGCACGCCTTCAGGGTCTTGGTCGATGAAATCGCAAAGCTTGCGATACTGCTCCGCCATCGGAGAATGTTTCGCCTCGCGCTCGACGAGGTAGGAATTGCCCCGCTCATCTGAGGCAATCCGCATGAATTCTCCGGATGGGTCATTACCCGGATTAGGGCTCAGAAACAGCGTGTCGGCGGTATCGAGCAACTTCCAGGGGCAAAACAGCAACTTGAACCCGTCGTTGTAACCTCTGACATGCTCTTGTTGCTTCAGAAGTTCCTGCCAATGAGCGCGGTCCATTGATCCATCCTCGCATGCAAAACAATCTGCCTTTTCATGACCGGAAAATACGACGCATTTGCGGCCGTTGCATGTGCATTGCTGTCTCAATCGACGAAATTCAGTCGCTTGGGTAGCACTGAGAACAAGTTCAGGACCGGCTCTTCTCGGGTGGCGTGACCTATGCCGTAGGCGACAGACTTGACCGCCTACATCACCGCCCCGATCTGCCACGGCACGAATTCGGCCCCGCCAAAGCCCAGCTCCTCGCTCTTGGTCTGCTGGCCCGAGGCCACGGCGATAAACAACTCGAAGATCTCTTCGCCCTTGGTCTCGACGCTCACGCCGTCGGTGATGATATCGCCGCAGTTGATGTCCATGTCTTCGGCCATCCGGGCATACATCTCGGAATTGGTGGCGAGCTTGATACAGGGGCTGGGCTTGTAGCCCGAGACGGAGCCGCGGCCGGTGGTGAAGCATACCAGATTGGCGCCCGACGCGATCTGGCCGGTGACCGAGCAGGGGTCATAGCCGGGGCTGTCCATATAGGTGAACCCGTGGGTCGTGATCGGCTCTGCGAATTTATAGACCCCGGCCAAGGGGGCGGTGCCGCCCTTGGCGACCGCGCCGAGGGATTTCTCCAGAATGGTGGTCAGGCCGCCCTTCTTGTTGCCGGGCGAGGGGTTGTTGTCCATCTCGCCGCCGTTGCGGGTGGTATAGTCCTCCCACCAATGGATGCGCTCGATCAGGGTTTCGCCCACCTCGCGGGTCACGGCACGGCGGGTGAGCAGATGCTCGGCGCCGAAAATCTCGGGCGTCTCGGACAGGATCGTGGTTCCGCCGTGGCGGACGAGCAGATCGGAGGCATGGCCCAAGGCGGGGTTGGCGGTGATGCCGGAATATCCGTCCGAGCCGCCGCATTGCAGGCCCACCGTCAGATGCGACAGCGGGGCCGGGGCGCGGGCGGCCTTGTTGGCCGTCTCGGCCATCGTGCGCAAGACCTCCAGCCCCTTGTTGATGCTGGCCCGAGTGCCGCCGGTCTGCTGGATCGTCATGTAGCGGAAGTTGCCGTCCTCGCGCATCCGGCCCGCGCCGATCAGATCGGGGATCTGCATGACCTCGCAGCCGAGACCGATCAGGAGGATGCCACCGAAATTGGGGTTGCGGGCGTATCCTGCGAGGGTGCGAAACAGGGTGTCATAGCCTTCGTTGTCGCCCGACATGCCGCAGCCGGTGCCATGCACGATGGGGACAACGCCGTCGACATTCTCGAGGCCGGCCAGCCAATCGGTGCGTTCGGCGGCTTCGGCGATCATCCGGGCGACACTGCCCGAGCAGTTCACGCTCGTCAGGATGCCGATATAGTTGCGCGTCCCGACCGAGCCATCGGCGCGGTGATAGCCCATAAACGTGCGCGGCTCGGCAATCGGCGGCAGTGGGCTGTTGGCGCTGGCATGGGCGTAATCCTGCTCGTGCGGACCCATCCCGAGGTTGTGGGTGTGGATATGGGCGCCGGGGGCAACCGGCTCTGTCGCCACGCCGATGATCTGGCCATAGCGGATTACCTTGTCGCCCTCGGACAGCGGGACAAGCGCGATCTTGTGGCCGCGCGGAACCGGGCCGGGCAGGGTCACGTCATGCTCCGGCAGCACCGTGCCGGAGGTCAAATCGCTCAGCGCGATCGCCACATTGTCTTGTGGATGCAGGCGAATGCTGAAACGGGAAGTGGCTGTCATGGCTTGTCCTTGCGTCGGCTCTGTGCGACGCCCCATTGACTCGTCATGGAGGTCGCCTAACATGTTAGTATGTTACATGGGGAACCAGAACCACAGCAAGCGGAAAGGGGGCAACAAGTGCCTCCGCTAGACCGTTTTGAAGGGTCTCTGGCGACGCGCACCTACCTGTCGTTGCGTCAGGCGATCCTCGATCTGACCTACAAACCCGGCGAATTGCTGCGCAAAGGCGAGATTTGCGAGGCGCTGGGCGTGTCGCGGTCGCCGGTCTCCGAGGCGATTGCCCGACTGGCAAGCGAGGGGCTGGTGCATGTCGTGCCGCAGGCTGGCACCTTCGTGGCGCGGTTCTCGATGAACGAGATTCGGGAGGGTGCGTTCCTGCGCGAGGCGATCGAGGTTGCCGCGATCCGGCGGATCGCCCCCGAGATCAGCGAGGAACAGCTTGTGCTCCTGCGCCGCAACCTGCGGGTGCAGGAGGCGACGATTGCCGATGGCGATGCCGCGGCCTTCTATGATCACGATGCGGAGTTTCACCAACTCCTTCTCAGCTTCACGGGTTTTCCCAAGGTCGGCACCGTAGCCGAGACCGCATGGGTCCAAGTCAACAGGGCGCGTCGGCAGACCCTCCCCATCGAGGGGCGGCTGGCCGAAACGCTTGCCGAGCACCACGCCGTTCTCAAGGCGCTCGAGGCGCGCGATCCGGACGCCGCGGCCGAGGCGCTCAGCGCACACCTGCGCCAACTGCTCACCTTTCTCGTGCCGCTCGAACGCACGCGGCCGGATCTCTTCGATCCGGATTGACGACCCGCACCGCGCCAACCTGCTCCCGCCTGCTACGCAAAGGACGCACCATGCCTCACCTGCCCAACCGGCCACGCTATGCCGCGCGTCTCAACGCCTTCAAGCTTGGGCGGGACATGCCCAAGAAGCCGGGCGTGGCGGATATGATCCGGGCGGCGGGGCAAGTCGGCGGGATCGACGCCGCCGATCTGAACTATCCCGATCACTTCGTGGATCACACGCCCGCACAGTTGACAGAGCTGCTGGCCGCCCAAGGCATGACGCTCAATGGCCTGGCGATGCGCTACTACACCAATCCGGGCTACCGGCTCGGGGCCTTCACCCACCCGGACGAAGACGTGCGCCGCGCGGCCGTGGACGAGACCAAGGCCGGGATCGACGCGCTCGTCGCCATGGGCGGCACCCTGATGACGCTCTGGATGGGGCAGGACGGGATCGACTACGCCTTTCAGGGCAACTACCGCGCCATGTGGGACAGCACCATCGCCGCCCTGCGCGAGGTGGCCGATCACAATCCGGGCGTCGAGATCGCGATTGAATACAAGCCCAACGAGCCGCGCGCCTATGCGCTGATGCCCGACGCGGCGACGACTCTTCTGGCGATCCGCGAGGCCGACCGGCCCAACCTCGGCGTCACCCTTGATTTCGCCCACGTGCTCTATGCCGACGAGATGCCGGCCCACGCGGCCCACCTCATAGCGCGGCATTCCAAGCTGCTCGGCGTGCATCTCAACGACGGCTACGGCAAGCGCGACGACGGGCTGATGGTCGGCACGGTCCATCCGATCCAGACGCTGGAGCTGTTCGTCGAACTGGCCCGGATCGGCTATGACGGCGTGATCTACTTCGACACCTTCCCCGACCACGGCGGGCTCGACCCGATCGAAGAGGCGCGGACCAATCTGGCCCTCGTCGAGCGGCTGCGGAGCATCGCCGAAGGGCTGGTCGATCATCTGGAACTGGCCGCCGCCATCGCCCGGCAGGACGCGGCGATCAGCCAGAGGATCATCGGTCAGGTGCTCTACGGGGCCTAGCCGACCCGGTAGAACTCCGCCGCCGTGCCGCCAAACACGCGCGCCTTGTCCGCGTCGCTCAGGTCGGCGGTCAGCTCCAGCGCGGCCGCCCGCCAGACATCGTATTCACAGCGTAGCCGGACGACGGGCCAATCCGATCCCCACATGATCCGAGCCGGGCCAAAGACATCGCGGATATGCTCCCAATAGGGGCGCAGATCGGCAACGGTCCACTCCGGTGCCGCCTCGGTCACGAGCGCCGAGAATTTCACGAAAGCGCCGGTCTGCTCGGCGAGCCGGGTCATCCCCTCGGCCCAGGGATCGAACTGGGCAGGGTCGTGGATCTGGGGCTTCATGCAATGGTCGATCACCGCGCGCAGCTTGGGATAGCGGGTGAGGATGGTCAGGAAATTCGCCAGATGGCGCGGAAATCCGAGCGCGTCAAAGCTCAGGTCCAGATCGGACAGCGCCTGAAACGCCCACTGAACATCGTCGCGCAGCATCCAGTCGTCGTCGGGAATGTCCTGAATCATCGGGCGCACGCCCTTGAACATCGGATGGCCAGCCAAACGGGTGAGCGTGGCGAGATCCTCGGGGCGCTCGAAATCGACCCATCCGACCACACCGGCCACATGCGGGGTCGCGTCGGCCAGCCCCAGCATATACTCCGTCTCGTTCACCGTCGCCGCGGCCTGCACGAGGATCGTCCGGTCGACCCCGGCGGCGGCGAGCAAAGGCGACAGATCGGACGGGCCATAAGTCCGGGCGAGGATCGCGTTGTCCATCGGCATCCAGTCGTAGTCGCCGCGCTGCGGGCACCAATAATGCTGGTGAGCGTCAATCTGCATCGGTCATACCTCCGGCACGGGGGCGTCGGGGCGGATCAGTCCCTCTGCCTTGAGATCGGTCCAGAGCGCGGGCGGGATCACCGCCGTCGCGGCCTTCACGTTGCCCGCCATATCCGCGAGGGACTGGCCGCCGGGGATCACCGACACCACGGCCGGATGGCACAGGGGAAACCGGAACGCGGCATCGACGAGGCGGGTGTCGTGACGGGCGCAGACTGCCTCGATCGCGGCAACCCGGTCGCGGATCGGCTGCGGGGCGATCTCGTAGTCGTAATAGGCACCTTCGACAGGCCCGGTGGCCAGAATGCCGGAATTATAGGGGCCGCCGATGACCAATCCGATGCCCTTGGCCTCGCAGAGGGGGAGCATGGTCTCAAGTGCCTCCTGCTCCAGCAGGGTATAGCGGCCGGCCAGCAGGAACAGGTCCATATCGCCGTTCCGGGCGAGCCACTCGCAGGGCTCCCATTCGTTGACGCCGGCGCCGATGGCCGCGATCACACCCTGCTCGCGCAATTCGACCAAGGCGCGGTGGCCGCCGCCCATGAACTCTTCGAGGCGGGCCTGCAGGCCCTCGGCGCCGCCCTGATTGCGCTGATCCAGATCGTGGGCATAGAGCACGTCGATCCGGTGCAGACCCAAACGTTCGAGCGAGAACTCGACCGACCGCATCACCCCGTCATAGGAATAGTCATAGACCTCGTTGCGGGCCGGCACGTCGAACCACTTGCCAAAGCCGTCGCGATCCTCGGGCGCGCAGGGGCGAAGCAACCGGCCGACCTTGGTCGACAGGATGTATTCGTCGCGAGGCTTGTCGCGTAGGAATCGGTTCAGCCGCGTCTCGGACAGGCCAAGCCCGTAGAGAGGGGCCGTATCGTAATAGCGGACCCCCGCAGCCCATGCGGCCTCCAGAATCGCCTCGGCCTCTGCATCGCTGATCGCGCGATACAGGTTGGCCAGAGGGGCGGCACCAAAGCCCAGTTCGGTAAAGGTCAGGCCGCCCGTGCCATGGCGATCCCAGTGTCGTGTCGTCAGCGTCATTCTTCGCCTCCCTATTCGCTAACATGCTAGCATGAATCGCTTGGGAGCCAACGGTTTCCGCGCTAGGCTGCGGACAAATTCAATCCAGGAGGGATCATGCGTAAATTTGCTTCGGTGTTCGGGGGCGGCAAGCCAGTCATCGGGATGGTTCATATCGGCGCTATGCCCGGAACCCCGCTCTATGACGCAGACGGCGGCATTCAGGCCCTGCTCGACGGGGCGCGGCGCGATCTTCAGGCGCTTCAGGCCGCGGGCTTTGACGCGGTGATGTTCGGCAACGAAAACGACCGGCCCTACGAGTTCGACGTCGACACCGCGTCGACCGCCACGATGGCGTGGATCATCGGGGCGCTGCGGTCCGAGATCAAGGTGCCGTTCGGGGTCAACGTGCTCTGGGATCCGATGTCCACCGTGGCGCTCGCCGCGGCCACCGGGGCGAAATTCGTGCGCGAGATCTTCACCGGCACCTATGCCTCGGACATGGGGCCGTGGACGCCCGACGCGGGCAAGGCGATGCGCTACCGCGACAGGCTAGGGGCTTCGGATGTGGCGATGCTCTACAACGTCTCCGCTGAATTCGCGCATTCGCTGGATCAGCGGCCTCTGGCAGACCGGGCGCGCTCCGCGGTGTTTTCGTCGATCCCGGACGCGGTGCTGGTGTCGGGGCAGATCACCGGCGAAGCCGCCCGGATGGAGGATCTCGAGGCGGTCAAGAAGGTGCTTCCCGACACGCCGGTGCTGGCCAACACCGGGGTCAAGCACGCCACGGTGGCCGATGTTCTGGCGATTGCCGACGGATGCGTGGTCGGCTCCGCGCTCAAGATCGACGGCGACACGTGGAAGCCGGTCGACGCCGACCGCGCGGCCGAGTTCATGGCGCTGGCGAGGGCCGCGCGATGACGCTGCGCGACCTGACACTCGATCTGATGAACGTGCCGGGGCTGTCGGGGCACGAAGACCGGATCCGCGCGCGGATCCGGGATCGGCTGAACCTGCCGTGCGAGACCGACATGCTGGGCAACCTCTGGACGACGCGGCAAGGCGAGGGGCCGACCGTTCTGCTCTTTACCCACATGGATCAGCTCGGATTCATCGTGCGCAAGATAGAGCCGGACGGCTATCTGCGGCTGGAACGTATGGGCGGCGTGCCGGAAAAGGCGCTGCCCAGCCAAGAGGTGATGATCCCGCTGCGCGACGGCACCGACGTTCTAGGGATCATCACCAACAAGAGCCATCACGCCACCGCGCCGGAGGAGAAATACACCGTCACCCGGATTGCCGACCTCTATGTCGACTGCGGCTTCGAAAGCCGGGCCGAGGCCGAGGCGGCGGGCATCCAGATCGGCGCGCCCGTGGTCTATCTGACCGGCGGCTACCCTCTGGGCAAGAACCGGATATGCGGCCCGGCCATCGACGACCGGGCAGGCTGCGCGGTGCTGGTCGAGGTGGCGCAGGCTTTGGCCAAGCAAAGCGGTGTCACCGTGCATACCGCCTTCACCACGCTCGAGGAATTCAACCTGCGCGGCGCCCAGCCGCTGGCGCAACGGCTGCAACCCGACATCGCGATTCAGGTCGATCTCATGCTCGCCAGCGACACGCCCGATATGGCGGACCGGGGCGAAATGACCTTGGGCGGCGGGCCGGGGATCAGCCTCTATACCTTCCACGGCCGCGGCACGCTCAACGGTGTGATCCCGCATCCGGCGATGGTCCGGCTGTTCGAGACAACGGCGCAGGCGGAAGGGATCCCCCTGCAACGAAGCGCCCAGTCCGGGGTGCTGACCGATTTGTCCTACGTCCAACTGACCGGGAACGGCGTGGCCGCGCTGGATGTGGGTTTTCCCATGCGGTATTCGCATTCGTCGCGCGAAGTCGCCGATATGCGCGATCTCGAACAGCTGCGCGACCTGCTGATCGCCGCACTGGGCAATATCACCCCCGATTTCGAGCTATCGCGAGACGCGTCATGAAATACACTCTCGGCATCGACATAGGAACCTTTGAATCCAAAGGGGTTCTGGCGGATCAGACGGGCAAGGTGGTGGCGCAATCGTCCACGCCGCACAAGATGCTGGTGCCGCAACCGGGCTGGGCCGAGCATCGGCCGGACGAAGACTGGTGGGGCGATTTCGTCACCATCACGCGGGATCTGCTGGCACAATCCGGTGTGGCCGCATCCGACATTGCCGCCGTCGCCGCCAGTGCGATCGGGCCGTGCATGCTGCCCGTGGATGCGGAAGGACGGCCCCTGATGAACGGCGTGCTCTACGGGGTCGACACCCGTGCTCACGCCGAGATCGACCTGCTCAACGCCGAGATCGGCGAAGGCACGATCCTTGATCGGTGCGGCAATGCGCTGACCTCTCAATCCGTAGGGCCGAAAATCCTCTGGCTGAAACGACAGCGGCCCGAGCTTTACGCCAAGACCGCCCGGGTGCTGACGGCGAGCAGCTACCTGACGTTCCGGCTCACCGGCGAATATGTGATCGACCATTACACTGCTGCGAATTTCAGCCCGCTTTACGACGTCACGACGCAGGATTGGTGTGACGACCTCGCGCCCGACATCATCGGGCTGGAGAAGCTGCCAAAGCTCATGTGGTCGTCGGAAATCGCGGGCGAGATCAGTGACGCCGCCGCCGCAGAGACCGGGCTGGCCGCGGGCACGCCGGTGCTCTGCGGGACGATCGACGCAGGCGCCGAGGCGCTCAGCGTCGGGCTGCGCGCGCCGGGCGATATGATGATGATGTATGGCTCCACCATTTTCGTGATCCAGCGCACCAGCGAACGAGTCACCGATCCGGCACTCTGGTATGCGCCGTGGATGTTTCCGGGCGAGCATGTCTCAATGGCTGGCCTCGCCACCTCTGGCACGCTGACGCACTGGTTCCGCGACCAGTTCGCAAGCGATCTGGACACCGACACCGCCTTTGCCACCCTGACCGAAGAGGCCGCCGCCTCGCCGCCGGGGGCCAAGGGGTTGCTGGTGCTGCCGTATTTCTCGGGGGAACGGACGCCGATCCATGATCCGCATGCCAAGGGGGTGATCTTCGGGCTGGATCTCACGCACACCCGGGCCGACATCTACCGGGCGGTGATCGAAGGGATCGCGCATGGCACGGCGCATGTGATCGACACTTTCCGCGATGCCGGGCAAGCGCCGCTACGGGTGCTGGCCGTAGGCGGAGGGACCAAGAACGGCATCTGGTTGCAGGCGACCTCGGATATCGGGGGCGTGCCGCAGGTGATCAGCCGATCCTCCGTCGGGGCGTCGCTTGGCGATGCGTTCCTTGCGGCGGTGGCGGTCGGTCTGGCGACGCGCGACGACATCCAGACTTGGAACCCGCCCGAGCAGGTCGTCGAACCGGTCAGTCACCCGGCCTATGACAAGGCCGGGCCACTGTTCCGGGCGCTCTATACGCAAACGCGCGATATCGCCCATGCGCTGGGGGCGCCATGACCGACTTCGACGACGCGCTACGCGGAGCCTTGTCCGAAACCCAAGCCGCGCTGGCGGGGATCGACCAATCGCAGATCGTTCAAGCCTGTGAGACGATCGCGGGGGCCGGGGCCATCGTGCTCTATGGCTGCGGGCGCGAGGGGCTGATGATGCGTGCACTGGCGATGCGACTTCACCACCTCGGGTGCCGGGTGGCGATGCAGGGTGACATGAATTGCCCGCCGGTGGGGGCGGGCGATCTGTTCCTCTGCTCGGCGGGGCCGGGGGCGCTGTCCACGGTGACGGCACTGATGCAGGTGGCGGAACAAGCGGGGGCAAAGGTGCTGCTTCTGACGGCAGAACCCGAAGCGGACTGCGCCGTGCATGCCGGCCAGACCGTGCTGATCCCGGCTCAGACAATGGCGCGGGACCAAGGCGCCGGGGCAGGGGTGCTGCCGATGGGCTCTGTCTATGAGGCGGCGCTGTTCTTTCTGTTTGAAATCATGGTGCTGCGGCTACGCGATCTCTTGGGGCAAAGCTCTGAGGCGATGCGGGCGCGGCACACCAATCTGGAATAGACCATGCGCTACGAACTCATGCGACCCGATCAGATCCGGGCGGCGATTGCGGCCAACACACCTGTCGTCCTGCCGCTGGGGGTGCTGGAATATCACGGCGAACACCTGCCCCTGGGCATGGACAGCCTCGCGGTGACGCGGGTGTTCGACCGGCTTGAACAGACGCGGGAACTGGTGATCCTGCCCGCCTTCCCCTACGGCGCGGCCAGCCACGCGGTGCGCGGCCCGGAAGGCGGCGCGGTGCATGTGGGGGCCGAGGCGCTGGTGCCCTTTGCCGAGGCGATGTTTTACGGGCTCTTGCGGGTAGGATTTCGCAATATCCACGCGGTGATCCATCACCAGACCGAGAATTTCGGGCAAGGCATGCCCACCGATCTGGCCTTTCGGCTGGCCGGTCGGCAGGCCGTTTTCAAGCTGATCGAGGGTGAGCGCGGAGAGGGCTGGTGGGGCAATGCGGACAACGCGAGCTACTACGAAGGACATGCCGCAGGGGACAATCCGTTCAACTGGGTGCAGGTGCATCCCTTGATGGATCAGGGCGTGATCGATGCGTTTCATTTCGACCATGCCGGGCTTGGTGAGACCGCTCTGATGCTGGCGCTGGCCCCGGAGACGGTGGATATGGAGGCCTTGGCCAAAGGCGCGCCGTGGTATGTGGCCGGGGCCGAGGCCGCGACGGCCGAAGAGGGCGAACGCGGTGTGGCGCTGATCCTCGAGCGATTGAACAGGCTCTTGGGGTAGGATTGGGGGTTTCACACCCCCAAACCCCCGTGGGATATTTTCGACCCAAAGAAGTCGGGGCGAGGGTGACTGCCCCCCCCTGTGGCGCGAGGCAGGGCTACTTGATTGCCCCGGCGGCCATGCCTTTGATGATGAACCGCTCCAGGATGATGCCGATCACGATCAGCGGCAAGATCGCCGCGAAACTGAGCGCGGCCATCGACCACCAAGAGATCCCCTGTGATCCGGTCTGGCTGGCCACCATGACCGGGAGCGTCACCGCATTGGTCGAGGTGAGCAGGGCGGCGAAGAAATATTCGTTCCACGTGAGCACGAGGCTGATGATGAAGGCCGCGACCATGCCGGGCAAGGCGATCGGCATGATGATGGTCAGGAAGGCGCCCCAGATCGACAGGCCGTCGACGAGGGCGGCTTCTTCCAGCTCGGTTGGGATCGAGCCGAACTGATCGCGCATGATCCAGATGACGATGGGCAGCACCGTCAGCGTGTAAAGCAGGATCAAGCCGATCCGCGTGTCGAGCAGGGCCAACGACTTGTAGAGCACGAGGAACGGCAGCGCCAATACGACCGGCGGCAGGATCAGCTGCGACAGGAAGAAGAACGAGATGTCCGAATTGCGCATGAAGCCGAACTTGTAGCTGAACCGCGACAGCCCGTAAGCCGCAAGGCTGCCGAGGATTACCGCGAGCAGCGAGGCCGACACCGAGATGATCGTCGAATTGAGGAACCGCTTCATGAATTCGGCGCGGACCGTGGATTCGGCGCCGATGGTGTCCGGCGACAGGCCGAGCGACCGCCAGCCGAGCCAGTTCGGGACGAAGTCGACCCACGGGATCATGTTGCCCTGCATCACGTCGGGCGCGCGTTTGAACGACGTGGTGATCGTCCAATAGATCGGGAACAGGCAGATGAACGCCCAGAGGATCAGGATCCCGTAGATCAGGACGCGGCTGGTCCACCACTTGGCGGAGTGACCCTTGTCGGCCGGGCTGTCGTGAAAAATCTGTTCGTTGCTTGCAGAATTTGGCATATCAGAACTTTGGCCTCATCCAACGGTCGGCGATCTTCATCAGGATGGTCATCGCGATCACGATGATGACCAGATAGACCATGGCCAGCAGGGTGCCGTAGCCCACGTTCGACCGATCCCGGTATTCGCGGAAAATGAAGGACGTCACGCTGTCGGTGGCGCCGCCGGGGCCGCCTGAAGTGACGTTGATGATGATGTCGGCGAGCTTGAGCTTGAAGATGATGCGGATCAGGATCGCGGTGATCGAAACCGGCAGCATCAGCGGAAAGGTGATCTCCCAAAAGCCGCGCCACGGGCTGGCGCCATCCACCTTGGAGGCTTCGGAAAGCTCCTTGGGGATCGCCTGCAAGCCGGCGAGGATCATGATCATCATGAAGGGGATGAAGGTCCAGGCATCCATCGCCATGATGATGAACCGGGCCATCTCGGGCGAGGAAAAGAACGCCGGGCTGTCGACGCCCAATTCGCGGGCGAGGCGGCTGATCGGGCCAAAGCGGACCTCGAGCATCGATTTGCCGATCATCCACGACACCGCCACGGGGCTGAGCATCAGGGGCATCAGAAAGGCCACGCGAAAGAACTTCCGGGCCTTGATCTGGGCGTTGAGCAATAGGGCGAGGCCAAAGGCGATCGCGTATTCCGGCAGGATCGCGAGGACATACCAGACCATGTTGGTCATGGCATTCCAATAGAACGGATCGGTCCACATCTGGCGAATGTTGTCGACGCCGTTGAACTTGCGACCGTCGGGCGAGGCGAGGTTCCAGTCGGAAAAGGCGATCCCGAGGCCGAAGATCAGCGGGAAGACCACCATGCAGCCGACAAAGAGAGCCGCCGGCAGGACGAAGAGCACGCGCTTGCCGTATTCGCCGCGGATCAGGACCTGCGCCCAGCACAGGCAGACGGCCCAGACCAGAAACGCATAGAGCGTGGGGCGCCAATTCGCGAAACCGGCCTCTGGTGTCGCGGTGCCGCGCCACACCTGCAAGGCCGCAACCACGACGATCAGCGCCGCCGAGCCCCAGATGAGGAACTTGCCAAGCTTCTGCCGGCCGGGCGAGATATCGTCCGCCGTCACAATATGGAGAAGGTCGCCTTCGGTGCTGCTCATGGGGCCTGCTTGACTGAGGGTGGTAGGGGGCGGCCCGCCCGGACTCTCCGGACGGGCCCGTATCAGGTGCGGCAGGGCGCGCCGAACGCGCCCTGCGGGCCGGGCTACATGCCCAAGCTGGCCTTGTAGAGGGCGATCTGGCTGTCGCGACCGATCTGGTCGGTGATCGCCTCCCATGCGGCGGCAATGGCGTCGGCGGTCTCCTGAGCCGATCCATACTGCCCGGCAAAGCCCTTGGACAATTCGTCCTCGGCCACCGAATAGTATTGGAAGATGCCCGGGATCCGAGGCTCGATCGCCGCGTTCGGGTGGTTGTAGCTGTCTGCGTTGGACCCGAGATAGTCCTCGACGAACGCCCGGTCATAGCCGGCTGCTTCCCACTCGTCGTACTGGAAGTGCGAGTTGCGGTAGGGCTGGAAGCCGGACGGATAGGCCGAAGTCCAAAGGCTGAGGTCCTTGCCGCCCAGATGGGCCGCGGCAGACCATGCCGCCTTGCGACGCTTTTCGTCACCCGACACGTTCGAGGTCACGTAGACGCCCCAGCCGATATAGGCCATCTGCGGCGCTTCGTTGCGCTCCTCTTCCCACTCGCCGGTCACCGCGTTGTAGCGGCGCTCGGAAGCCGGGTTGATGCCAAAGCCGACGACGTCGCCCACGACAGAGCTGTCGGAGGTGCGGGCGTTAGAGCCCACGTCGCCCCACCACATCAGCATCGAGCCGGTGCCGGCAAGGAACTGGCTGAAGGCCGTGGTGCCGGGGTCGGCGTTGATCTGGTCGGCGGGATAGGCACCGTCGACGGCAATCAGGTCCATCACGTCCTGAATCGCCTGAACCCAGCCGGGGTTGTTGACCATGGGCTTCATGGTGTCCGGCTCAAACAACCACGCCGGGCTGTCCGGGTGCTTGTTGTAGGCTGCGGCACGGTTGGCAATGAAGTACATGCCGAAACCACCCCAGCCCTTGAGCGGGTCGAGATAGCCATGTGCCGGCAGACCGGTCAGCGGGTCTTCCTTGCCGACGAGGTCCTTGGTCACCTGATTGACCTGCTGCCAAGTGCTCGGCACTTCAGCGCCGCCGATGCCACCCTCGCCGAAATAGTCCTTGCGATACGAGAAGGTGTGGCAGTCTCCGTCGATGGTCACACGGTAGGTCTTGCCGTCCCAAGTGCCGACGGGCGGTTGCAGATAGCCGACGAGGTCATCGTCCTCGATCTGCTCCTTCACCCAGTCGGGCATCTCGTCCAGAAGGCCACGGCTGGCGGTATCACCCTCGAAAGGTGCGCCCATTTCGATGATGTCGAAATCGACAGTGCCAGTGGCGATCGATTGCTGAAGGCGGGCGTTGTAATCGGCCTGCGCGAGGTCGATCCAGTTGATCTTGGCCCCTGTGTAGGCTTCCCAAGGCTTCAGGAAACCGCGAAACAGGAAGTTGTGCAGGTTCTGGTTGTTTAGACCCATAAAGGTCAGCTCAACGCCCTCGAACTCGCCTTCGGCCACGTTGCCCTTGGTTGGTCCAAGACACAATTCGCCGACCTTCTGCCAATCGGCATCTGTCGGGCTTCCCATGCCGACGCCGGGGATCTTCAGGATCTCGGCACGTACATTGCTGTGAGCATCGGCCATCGCTGGCGTGGCACCCATTCCCCCCATGGCGCCCAATGCACCGACGCTGGCCGCACCGGCCAACATCTTCCGGCGGCTCATCATGGCCCCGGAAATCGCGTTATATAGTTCAACTTTCACGAGCAGTCCTCCCTATCTCATGGATCAAGCACCGAAATCGCGGGATGACGATGGGCGGCTCACACAGTTCGACAGTCCTGCAAGGCCCAAACCTTCTCGCGTCTCGAACCGCACGAAACGGCGCCGACTGTCAAACCATCACAGCCACCCCGCGCCCTGTCAAGCTTCTAACATGTTAGTATGATTAGATGTTGGACACAGGGCGTCGGCTGCGCTAACCCTTTGGCACCAACACAGGAGGCATGCTCGTCTATGGCCGAGGTCACCGTTCGCGATTTGCGCAAGAATTACGGGTCTTTAGAGGTCATTCATGGCCTAAATGTCGATATCCACGACGGCGAATTCGTGGTTTTGGTCGGGCCATCGGGCTGCGGGAAATCTACGCTTCTGCGGATGATCGCCGGGCTTGAGGGAATCACATCGGGCAAGATCAACATCGGCGAAAAGACGGTGAACAACCTGCCGCCCGCCGAACGCGACATCGCGATGGTGTTCCAGAACTACGCTCTTTACCCGCACAAGACGGTTGGGGCGAACATGGCGTTCTCGCTCAGGATGCGCAAAATGCCCAAGGCCGAGATCAAGCAGCGGGTCGACCGCGCCGCCGAGGTTCTGGGGCTGACGCCCTACCTCGACCGCTATCCGCGGGCGCTGTCCGGCGGGCAACGGCAGCGGGTCGCCATGGGGCGGGCCATCGTGCGCGACCCGCAGGTGTTTCTGTTCGACGAGCCGCTCTCCAACCTCGACGCCAAGCTGCGGGTGCAGATGCGCACCGAGATTCGGGAGCTGCACCAAAGGCTCAAGACCACGACGGTCTACGTCACGCACGACCAGATCGAGGCCATGACGATGGCCGACAAGATCGTCGTCATGCAAGCCGGGCATATCGAGCAGGTCGGCGCGCCGCTCGCGGTCTACGACAAGCCGGCGAACACCTTCGTGGCCAGCTTCATCGGCTCGCCCTCGATGAACATGCTCAAGGGCGTGGTGCTGGACGGGGTCGAGGCAAAGGTGGGCGAGGCGCGGTTCCAATTGCCACCCGGGCTGCCGGTCAAGGCGGGGCAGTCCATCACCATCGGGATCAGGCCCGAACACATGCGCGTCGGTGCTGCCGGAGTGCCGGCCACCGTGACCGTGATCGAGCCCACCGGCTCCGAGACTCACGTGGTCATGCGGCACGACGGCGTCGATCTCGTGATGCTCCTGCGCGAGCGGCAGGAGGTGCAGGTCGGGCAGACCATGAACATCAGCGCCAACGCCGAGGATCTTCATATCTTCGACGGTGAAACCGGGCAACGCATCGAATAGACGGAGGATAGGATGCTCAAGGGGATCGACAACCGGCTCAATGCCGATGTGCTTTACGTGCTACGGGCGATGGGGCACGGGGATACTCTGGTGATCTCGGACACCAATTTCCCGGCCGACAGCATCGCGCAGCAAACCGTCTATGGTCAGCTGCTTCGGATGGAAAACCTGACCGCCGGAGAGGCCTGCGAAGCGGTGCTCTCGGTGCTGCCGCTCGACACCTTCGTCGAGGATCACGCCGCCCGGATGGAGGTCGTCGGAAACCCCTCCGAAATTCTGCCCGTCGCGCAAGAGGTGCAAGCCGCCATCGACAGCGCCGAGGGCGAACCGCGCCCGATGGTCTCTATCGAGCGGTTCGCATTCTACGAACAGGCCAAGGACGCCTATGCCGTCATCCAGACCGGCGAGCGGCGGTTCTACGGCTGTTTCATCCTGCGCAAAGGGGTGATCCCACCCGACGCGGAGTAAGGTGAAGATCATGTCGGAAGATATTGTTATCCTTGGAGTCTTCGTTGCCGATACCGCCTACAGGGCGGCGCGGCAGCCGCGGATGGGCGAAACGCTCATGGGCACCAGCTTTGCGCTCGGCCCAGGTGGCAAAGGCTCGAACCAGGCGGTCGCTGCGGCACGGGCCGGCGGGTCGGTTCACTTCATCACCCGGATCGGTGACGATCCCTTCGGCAAGATGGCGCAGGATACCTGGGCCAAGGCCGGCGTCACCCCCGAGATCACGATAGACGCCGATAGCTATACTGGCGCGGCCTATATTTTCGTCGAGGAATCAACGGGTAACAACGCGATCATCGTCGCCCCCGGTGCCGCCGAAGGCATCTCGGCGGTCGATGTCGATGCGCGTGGCGACCTGATCCGCGCGGCGGCGGTCTTCGTGACCCAGTTGGAACAGCCGATGAGCGCGGCCATGCGCGGGCTGAAACTGGCCCGTGAGGGCGGCGCCAAGACCATCCTCAATCCCGCACCCGCTGCCGATGTGCCGGACACCATGCTGGCGCTCTGCGACTTCGTCACCCCGAACGAGACCGAGGCCGACGGGATCACCGGCATCGCCGTCACGAACATGAGCTCCGCGCGGCAAGCTGCTGATATCCTTATCAGACGTGGGGCAGGGGCCGCGATCATAACGCTTGGTGATCAGGGGGCGCTCTATCACGACGGGCAGGTCAGCGAACTGGTGCCGGTGTTCAACGCGGGCGCGGTCGTCGAGACGACGGGCGCGGGCGATGCGTTCAACGGCGGCTTCGCCGCGGCCTTGGCCCGGGGGATGGCCCCGCTCGAGGCCGTGCGTTTCGGCTGTGCGACCGCCGGGATTTCGGTAACCCGCCCCGGAACCGCCCCGTCCATGCCGACGCTGGATGAGATCGAGGCGCTCCTCGCCACCTGACCGGATCACAATATTTTCACCGTTCGGTCGGTCTCGCGTCCGCAACGACACCGACGCCATACCGACGTCGTACCGACGACTTGGCCAAAAATGCCGATGCGCCGCCAGACGCGGGCAAAAGTAGCGCGCGCAACACCCTGTGCGGGGGCTGGATGGCCTTCGCTTCACGCTCGTGCGGCGTCGGCATTCTTTCGGATCGGCAGGTGGCCGGCCGCGATAAACCCCGGAAATCCCGCCGAAAACGGGGCCGGCTCCGGTCGCGCGGCGTGTCATGACCGCCGAATCGGCTGGCATCAAGCGCCATGACACGCAGCCCGCGCGACACGCTCCGGCCTCGAACCCAAGGCGTTGCGCGTCCGCTTTGGTCGGCAATGCTCAAGGTCGATGTGCTGCGGCGTTAAAGCCTGCCAGCAATCGCCGCACGTCTGGGCGGCCGTCTAAGGCGGCCGGAAATGGCCAGGGGCCGTGCGGATCGTGGCCTTGTTCCTGCGGCGTTTCTCGTCAATAAATGACGCAATCTCAACAAGCTGCGGTGGGACATGCCAATCGCGTGGCCATCCCGAAACGGAGGCTCTGATGCCCGACTATGTCTTTCCACCCCGCCCGCAACCGATCCTACCCGTCGTCGGACAGACCGCGGTCTATCCGGTCGGGCGCATCTTCTGCGTGGGCCGCAACTACGCCGCGCACGCCGCCGAAATGGGGCAGGAGGTCGACAGGGAAAAGCCGTTCTATTTCACCAAATCCTGTCACGCCACGGTGTTGAGCGGCGCGGTAACGCCCTATCCACCGGGGACCGATGACTTCCATTTCGAGATGGAGCTTGCCGTCGCCATCGGCGCGTCCGCATTCCGAATCAATAAGGACCGCGCGATGGAGGTTGTTTTTGGTTACGCTTGCGCCCTCGACATGACACGCCGGGATCTACAACTCTCGGAACGCAAGAAACAAAGGCCGTGGGATTTGGGGAAAGACGTTGAAAACGCAGCGGTTTTTGGGCCCCTGACGCCGGCGGAGGCATTTGGAGACATCGGTGCACAGCGCATCTGGCTGCAACAGAACGCCGAGACGCGCCAAGACGCGACGCTGGCCGAAATGGTCTGGTCCGTGCCCGAGATCATCGCCCACTTGTCGGGGTTCTATCACCTCGTGCCGGGCGATCTGATCATGACCGGCACGCCCGCAGGCGTCGGCCCGGTCTCCCCCGGCGATGTGCTCGACGGGGGGATCGACGGGCTGGAACCGCTGCGATTGACGATTGGCGACCCGGCCTAGATCAGGCCGCGCCCCGCCAGATTGCGCATCAGGTCGCGGATGCCGAAATCCCATTTGGGACAATGGGTTGAGAGGCGAACCTCGTTCTCCAGCAGGCCAAGCTCCGGCGTCGATATGCGCACGATGTCGCCGACCGCATGGGTAAAGCCCTGGCCCGGACCGAACCGGTCTTGGGTTGGGGCGAAAAGCGTGCCCAAAAACAGCATGAAGCCGTCGGGATACTGGTGATGATCGCCGATGGTCTGCGCAACCAGATCGGCCGGATCGCGGCTGATGGCAGACATCCGCGACGCGCCCTTCATCTCGAATCCGTCGGCGCCGGTCACCGTCAATGACAGTTCCAATCCGCGCACCGTATCGAGGCTAAAGCCTTGATCGAAAAGCCGGATCATCGGACCGATGGAGCACGAGGCGTTGTTGTCCTTGGCCTTGCCCAAAAGCAGCGCCGAACGCCCTTCGATATCACGCAGGTTGACGTCGTTGCCCAAGGTGGCCCCAACGATTTCGCCCCGCGAATTGACGGCCAGCACGACCTCTGGCTCCGGATTGTTCCATTCCGAGTTCGGATGCAATCCAACGGCCGCACCGTGGCCAACGGATGAAAGCACAGGCGCCTTGGTAAAGACCTCGGCGTCAGGCCCGATACCGACCTCAAGGTATTGAGACCACAGCCCCTCCGCGATCAAGGCCGACTTGACCGTCGCTGCTTTTTCGCTGCCCGGCACGATGTTGGCAAGGCTGTCGCCGATCAGTGAGCCGACGCGGGCGCGGATCTCCTGGGCCTTGCTCGGATCTCCCGCCGCGCGTTCTTCGATCACCCGCTCGACCATGGAGCCGGCAAAGGTCACGCCGCAGGCCTTGACCGCCTGAAGATCGCATGGGGCAAGCAGGCTCGTGGCCAAATCCTCCAAGGAACCAATGTCTTGGCCCGTGGCCGTGCGCACATACTCGGCTGGGTTCGCTTGCTCCAACACGTCGCTGACCGTCGGGGCGGCGCGACTCGTGATGTCGATAACCCGCCCGTCCCGGAGGGTAACAACGCTCGGTCCCGCTGCGGTTTCTACCCGGCCGAGCCAAAGGCCCTGTGGTGCCAATTCTGTCATTCTGCGGCGTCCTGATAGCTCTCTAGAGGGGGGCAGGTGCACACCAGATTGCGGTCACCAAAGACGTTGTCGACCCTACCGACAGGGGGCCAATACTTGTCCACGCGAAACGCTCCGGGTGGGAAGACGCCTTGTTCGCGGGGATACTTGCGGTCCCAATCTGCGATCAGGTCTTCCACCGTATGCGGGGCGTGATGCAGCGGACTGTCGGTGGCAGAGATTTCGCCGGCCTCGACGGCGCGGATCTCATCCCGGATCGCCAGCAGGGCGGTGACAAACCGGTCGATCTCGGCCTTGGTCTCGCTCTCGGTTGGTTCAACCATCAACGTGCCTGTCACCGGCCAACTCATCGTGGGTGCGTGAAACCCGTTGTCGATCAGGCGCTTGGCGATGTCGTCCACAGTGACGCCCACATCGGCAAAGGGACGCGTGTCGAGGATGCACTCATGCGCGACCCGGCCCTTGTTGCCCATGAACAGCACGTCGTAGGCGCCGCGCAGCCGCGCTGCGATATAGTTCGCATTCAGGATCGCAACCTTGGTCGCCTGGGTCAGCCCCGGCCCGCCCATCATCAGGCAATAGGCCCATGAAATCAGCAGGATCGAGGCAGAGCCATAGGGGGCGGCAGAGACCGGGCCTTCGTCGCCGCCCGTCTGCGGATGGCCGGGCAGATAGGGGGCGAGGTGGGCTTTGACCCCGATCGGCCCCATGCCGGGACCACCGCCGCCATGCGGGATGGCAAAGGTCTTGTGCAGGTTCAGGTGGCTCACGTCCGAGCCGATCTCGCCCGGTTTGACCAGGCCCACCATGGCGTTCAGGTTGGCCCCGTCGAGGTAGACCTGCCCGCCGTGCTGATGCGTGATCTCACAGATCTCGCGGACGGTTTCCTCAAACACGCCGTGTGTCGACGGATAGGTGATCATGCAGGCGGCGAGATTGTCGCCGGCCGCCTCGGCCTTGTCGCGGAAATCCACCAGATCGACGTCGCCGTTCGGTGCCGATTTCACCACGACGACCTTCATCCCCGCCATCTGTGCCGAGGCCGGGTTGGTGCCATGCGCCGAGACCGGGATCAGGCAGATGTTGCGGTCCAGATCGCCACGGCCGCGGTGATAGGCGGCAATGGTCAAAAGCCCCGCATATTCGCCCTGCGCGCCGGAGTTCGGCTGCATCGACATGGCGTCATAGCCGGTGATTTCACACAGCTTTTCAGACAGATCGGTGATCGCCTCGACATAGCCGGCGGCTTGATCCACGGGTGCAAACGGATGCAGCGCCCCGAATTCCGGCCAGGTGATCGGCATCATTTCGGCGGCGGCGTTGAGCTTCATCGTGCAGGAGCCCAGCGGGATCATCGCCCGGTCCAGCGCGAGATCCCGATCCGACAATCGCCGCATATAGCGCATCATCTCGGATTCCGCACGGTTCATGTGGAACACCGGATGGGTGAGGTATTCGGTTTCGCGCAGCATCTCCTTGGGCACGCCCCAAGTTTCGCGATGCGGAGGTGCGATCTCGATCCCAAAGGCCCGCAGAACGCGGTGCAGCACCTTGTCGTCGGTCGTCTCGTCCAGCGATATGCCGACCCGGTCGTTGCCGATCTTGCGCAAATTGATACCCTCGGCGCGGGCGGCGGCAAGGATGCCCGCCTGGCCGACCCCGACCTCGACGGTGATGGTATCAAAGTAGTGCTTGGGCGATACCTTGGCCCCCGCGGCCCGCAAGGCCTTGGCCAGCCGAACGGTCCGGAAATGCACCTGCTCGGCAATCGCGCGAAGCCCCTCCGGGCCGTGCATCACCGCAAAGAAGGAGGCCATGACGGCCAGCAGGGCCTGTGCGGTGCAAACGTTGGACGTCGCTTTCTCGCGGCGGATGTGCTGTTCGCGCGTTTGCAGCGACAGACGGTAGGCCATATTGCCACGCGCGTCGACAGAGACGCCCACGATCCGCCCCGGCATGGCGCGCTTGTAGTCGTCCTGGCAAGCCATGAAGGCGGCATGTGGTCCGCCATAGCCCATCGGCACGCCGAAGCGCTGCGACGAGCCGACGGCAATATCCGCCCCCATCGCGCCCGGTTCCTTGAGCATCGTTAGAGCCAAAAGGTCGGTCGCCACGATGGCGACGGCTTTGGCCTCGTGCAGGCGGGCGATGTCGTCGGTGTAGTCGACGACATGGCCATAGGTTCCGGGATATTGGAACAGCGCGGCAAAGACGGCTTCGGGGTCGAGGTCGGCGGGGTCGCCCACGATGACCTCGATCCCGAGAGGCGTGGCGCGGGTTTGCACGACGGCGATGGTCTGCGGATGGCAGTTGCGGTCGACGAAGAAGCCCTTGGCTTTGGATTTGGCAACCCGATTGGCGGTGGTCATCGCCTCGGCCGCGGCGGTCGCCTCGTCCAGCAAGGACGCGTTGGCGACGGGCAGACCCGTCAGATCGGCCACCATGGTCTGATAGTTCAGGAGCGCCTCCAGCCGGCCCTGCGCGATCTCTGGTTGATACGGAGTATAGGCCGTGTACCACGCAGGGTTCTCGAGGATATTGCGCTGGATCGCAGGTGGCGTGACCGTGCCATAGTAGCCTTGGCCGATAAGCGAGGTCATCACCTTGTTCTTGGCCGCAACCTCGCGCATCCGGTCAAGCAAGTGGTGCTCCGTGAGCGGCGCCCATGTCAACGGATCGGCCTGTCGGATTGCTTTCGGCACCGTTTCCGCGATCAGCGCATCCAAATCCGCCGCACCGACGACCTCCAGCATCTCGTCCATTTCGCTGGGCGAGGGGCCGATATGGCGCCTGTTGGCAAAATCATATGTGTCATATGTGGTTGGCGTGTAGGGCATCTTGTGTCCTTTGAGGGCGAAATCCAGAGCGGTGCCGATTGCGGTGTCAGGCGATAAGGTCGGCGTATTCGTATTCGTCCAAGAAATCGTCGAGGACGGAAAGATCGTCGACTTTCAGCTTGAAGAACCAAGCGGTGCCGGTGGGGTCTTCGTTGACGAGGCCGGGGGTGTCCCCAAGAGCTTCGTTCACTTCGACGATCTCACCGTCGAGCGGGGCGAGGATGTCCGAAGCGGCCTTGACGCTTTCGATCACGATGACCTCGTCACCCTTGGCGACCATGGTCTCGATCTCGGGCAATTCGACAAAGACGATATCGCCAAGCTGCGTCGCGGCGTGTTCGGTGATGCCGACGACGATCAGGTCGTCTTCGACACGCAGCCATTCGTGATCTTCGGTGTATTTCATTGTGTGATCCTCAACGTTTGTAAGAGGTGGGGGTAAAGGGCATCGGGCTGATGGTGGCCGGCAAGCGTTTGCCGCGCACTTCGCCGGTGATCGTCGTGTCTGCCGCGGCGTGTTCGGAACGGACATAGCCCATGGCGATGGGGGCGCCGACCGTGGGGCCAAAGCCACCGGAGGTCACTTTGCCGATTTCGGTGTCGCCCTCGAACAGGGCCGTGCCTTCGCGCATCGGCGCACGGCCTTCCGGCCGAAGGCCGACCCGCTTGCGCGACGGACCATCGGTCAACTCGGCAAGGATCCGGGCGGCGCCGGGAAACCCGCCGGCCCGGTCACCGCCGCTGCGGCGCACTTTCTGGATGGCCCATGTCAGCCCGGCCTCGACCGGCGACGTCGTCTCGTCGATGTCGTGCCCATAGAGGCAGAGCCCCGCTTCAAGACGGAGCGAATCCCGAGCGCCAAGGCCGACGGGTGTCACGGCCTCCATCTCCAGCAACGCTCTGGCGAAGCCTTCGGCGCCTGCTTGGGGGAGCGAGATTTCAAAGCCGTCCTCGCCGGTATAGCCGGAACGCGAGATCCACATCTCGTCATAGATCGTCGCGAGCGTGAGGACGTCCATGAACCGCATGGCCGTGACATCCGGTATCAGTACGGAAAGAGCGGCCTCGGCCTTTGGGCCCTGCAAGGCCAGCAGAGCGCGGTCGGTGACAGGGATCACGTCCGTGGTTTCCGACAGATGCGCGGTCATGTGGGCGATGTCGGCCGCCTTGCAGGCCGCGTTCACGACGACAAAGAAGTGATCGCCCCGGTTGGCGAACATCAGATCGTCCAGAATGCCGCCGTCGTCATTGGTCAGCAGGCCGTAGCGTTGACGGCCCTCGGGCAATCCCGCCACATCGACGGGCATCAATTCTTCAAACGCCAGTGCGGTTTGCTCCATGGTGCCTTTGGGCTTCAGCAACACCTGCCCCATGTGGCTGACGTCAAAGAGGCCGGCATTGGCGCGACAATGCAGATGCTCTTGCATGACCCCGAGGGGGTACTGCACCGGCATCTCATAGCCGGCAAAGGGCACGATCTTGCCGCCCAACTCAAGGTGAAGGTCATGCAAGGGCAGTTGCTCGAGCTCGGTCATATGGTCGGTCCCTGTCTGGCCAGCCGAACTTGGCCGGGCATCATTATTCGCGGACGGCTTCGCCCACGGTTTGATGCCCCATCTGTCCCTGCCTCGAAAGGCGCCTGAGATTGTTATCCCTTCGGCGGGCCGTTCCCTCATCGGGGGCGGCCACTCTCCAGAATCTGTTAGCCAGGCAAGGTCCTTTTGCCTGAGAGTTTACCGGGGCGGATGCTCCTTCGGCACCGATACCAACCCACGAACGATTGGGACCGGGTTCTCCCGAACCTGACGTGATATCGATAGCCGGGACGGCATCGTATTGGCAAGGCCCAACAATCACTGTCTGTGTCCTGCCGCGGCCCTTGCCGCGATCACGGGCCGGTGACGATTGCTTTTCAGGCTTTGCGTTGCGGGCCTGCCGCCCTACATTCACCAATAACGCAGCGGGCAGACGGCAATCCGGTCGCCCGGGGTTTGGCAATACAAAGGGAGCATCCCGTGCAATCACAGGCAATCGCAAAGACAATGACACACGATCAAGCCGACACTTACTGGCCCCGGCTGTTTCTTGGCGGGCTTGCCGTGGGCGCCGTATTGGCTCTCGGTCAGGCTCTGCCAGTGTCCGCACAGGAAGCTCTTCCCGTCGAGACGATGGACGACGGTCGTCCCATCAGCTTTGCCGAACTTGCCGAGATGGTCAGCCCTGCGGTCGTGAACATCACCACGTCCACGGTAGTGGCCTCCAGCACGGGCCCAGAAGGCATGGTGCCGGAAGGCTCACCCTTCGAGGATTTCTTCCGCGACTTTCAGGATCGGGGCGACGGTGCGCCCCGCCGGTCATCCGCGCTCGGCTCCGGTTTCGTGATTTCGCCCGACGGCTATATCGTGACGAACAATCACGTGATCGAAGGGGCGGACGAGATCGAGATCGAATTCTTCCCCGGTGGAGGCGAATTGCTTCAGGCGGACCTCATTGGCACCGATCCGAATACCGATATAGCGCTGCTCAAGGTCGATGCGACGGATTTGCCCTATGTGGATTTCGGTGACAGCGACGGACCGGGAAGCCGGGTCGGCGACTGGGTGATGGCGATGGGCAATCCACTGGGGCAGGGCTTTTCGGTCAGCGCCGGTATCGTCTCGGCCCGCAATCGGGCGCTTTCGGGCACTTATGACGACTACATCCAGACGGATGCTGCAATCAACCGCGGCAATTCGGGCGGTCCGTTGTTCAACCTGCAAGGCGAAGTCATCGGTGTGAACACCGCAATCCTGTCCCCCAACGGTGGATCGATCGGCATCGGCTTCGCCATGTCCGCTGCCGTCGTCGAGAACGTCGTCGGGCAGCTGCAGGAATATGGCGAGACACGGCGCGGTTGGCTGGGTGTTCGCATTCAGGACATTACGCCGGACATGGTCGATGCGATCGACGGGTTGACCTCGTCCGCCGGCGCAATGGTCACGGACGTGCCTCCCGGCCCGGCGGAGGACGGCGGCGTGCTTGCTGGCGATGTGATCCTGTCGTTTGACGGTCTGATGGTCCCCGACACGCGCGAACTCGTCCGCATGGTGGGCAACGCGCCGGTCGGCACCGACGTCATCGTCGAAGTGCTGCGCGGCGGTGAAACCGTGACGCTGACCATCACACTCGGTCGCCGCGAAGAAGCCGAGGCGGCTGTCCCTGCCTCTGCCGAAGCCGAAGAGCCTGCGGCTCCGGAGGAGTTGGAAATGCTCGGCCTGAGCCTCTCCGAGATCACCGAGGAATTGGCCGATCAGTATGGCATCTCCGAGACCGAGGGCCTCGTCATCACCTCGGTCGAGCCTCTCTCCGATGCAGAGGAAAAGGGCTTGATGGCCGGCGATGTGATCACCGAAGCAGGACAGCAGGCCATCGCGACGGTCGAGGATTTCACGGCCCGGATCGACGCGGCAACGGAGGCAGGGCGCAAGTCGCTGCTGCTGCTGGTGCGGCGGGGTGGTGACCCACGCTTCGTGGCATTGGTTCTCGATACGGATTGATCAGCGGATCGAAACGCATCAGCCCTCATGAAAGGCGCCCTTTGGGGCGCCTTTCTGTTTTCGACGATGCGGTGTCGTCACATAGTGTTGAGCAGGTCGATTTGCTCTGGTGACAGTTCGACGATCCCGAGTTCACGTGCCGTCGCGATCCATAGCAAAGGACTGTCGGGCCCATCATCGCGCTGAAATTCCTGAACCGCGCGGCCTGTCATCGTATCGAGATGACCGTGGACATCCCCGGTGTAATAGCCGCGCGCCTTGAGGGCACGTTGTAGCGTTTGCACGAATTCTACCGTGTAGGCAGGGGGGCAAAGGGTCTCGAAGGCGACCTCCTGGCGTTCGCGGGTGATCTGTTGGCGGATCTCGCTCCGGTAGAACGCAGGGGATATGACGCTGCCATCCTCAGCAATCGTGGCAGGCGCGTCGAGCACTTGCGCGGTCACGGTTTCGATCACTGCCGGAGTGATGTCGCGGCCGAAACAGCGGCCGTCACTGTCGCTCTCGATTTGAGCCGCCATAAAGGCGGGCACCATTTCGGGCACCGCGGACGGTTGTGCTGCACAGGCAGCCAGCGCCAGACCCGACAAGGCCGACATATAGAAGTTTGCTCTGCTCATCAGGCGCGATGACCTGCCTCGTTATTGTTGCCCACAGATTAGCCGGGCAAGGGGCACAGGCCAAGCGCAGAGGCGATACCGCCTTCAACGAGGCGCGAACTGTCGCGGATCCCCCACAGGACAGGAACAGCCTCTGGTCGGCAGCGCAAAGCTTGTCTACATATGCCCCGGATAGATCAGCTTTCGATGGAGACCCAAGGCATATGGCCAAGATTACGTATATTGAGCATGGCGGCAAAGAACATGTCGTCGACGTCTCGAACGGTTTGACCGTGATGGAAGGCGCCCGCGACAACGGGATTCCGGGGATCGAGGCCGATTGTGGTGGTGCCTGCGCCTGCTCGACCTGTCACGTTTACGTGTCTGCCGACTGGGTAGAGAAACTGCCCGCCAAGGATGCGATGGAAGAGGACATGCTCGATTTCGCGTACGAGCCTGATCCTGTCCGATCGCGTCTGACATGCCAGTTGAAGGTCACCGATGCGCTCGACGGTCTCGTGGTGCAAATGCCCGAAAAGCAGATCTGATGCGATTCCCGTCCGCGCTCTTGGTATTCTGCCTTTGGGGCGGGCAGGCGGGGGCGACCCCGACCGATAGTGTCGTGTCGGCCCGCTACACCGAGCCGACGACGCGCTACGATCACGGCATCCTCGGCGACGCCATCGAATGGGGTGCCGTGGGACTGGTCGTCGACCGATGCGCTCGTTGCGCGGTGGGCAACATCCAAACGATCACGCTGCGACTGCCAGACAGCCGGGTGTTCGAAGATGTCGCCCCGCGCCTCGTCGACATGGACGGCGATGGCACCAACGAGGTCGTCGTCGTGGAAACCGACATCGATCGAGGCGCTCGATTGGCGATCTATGGCGGCGACGGTGGACTCGTGGCGGCAACGCCGTTCATCGGGCAAACCCACCGTTGGCTCGCCCCGATCGGCGCGGCTGATCTGGATGGCGACGGGCAAATCGAGGTCGCCTATATCGATCGTCCGCATCTGGCCCGAACCTTGCGGGTCTGGCGCTTTGACGAAAGCGTGCTGACTGAGATCGCAGCGATCGGTGGGTTGACCAATCACCGGATCGGTGAGGCCGACATCGCGGGTGGCATTCGAGAGTGCGGTCAGGGCCCTGAGATGATCGTGGCGAGTGCCGATTGGCGTCACGTGGTCGCGGTTCGGTTTCAGGACGGCGAACTGGTCGGCCGCGAAATCGGTGCGCATAAGAACCGCGCATCGTTTGCCGACGCGCTTGCTTGCCGGTTCTGATCCAATTGAGCGCTACCGCGCATTGCTGATTTTTGAAATCGGAACAGTGCCGCCCTAGCCAAGCCCCATTCCCGCAGCGAGAACCAGAAGCGCTCCGATTTCGCTGAGTTGTTGCAAGGCTCCCAAGGTGTCTCCCGTCTGGCCGCCGATTTTGCGGCGACAAAGAGCGGCCCAGCCCAAGACTATGGCGCAATTGGTCAGCGCGAGCAGGATCGCCACCGAACCCAACAAAAGCAGTCCAACCAGCACGGATATGACGCCGGCCAGAATGGCAGCAATCGGGCTAGGGCGCCCGACCGCCCGACTGAGGCCGCCGCTGCGCGCGTTTGGCAAGAGGGCCATCATGGCAACCATCGGCGCCCGACTCAGTCCTGCGACGGCAATCAGCGGCGCCCAAAGCGCGTCGACCTCAAAGAGCAGCGCAAGCGCATGCCAACGCAAAATCAGCGTCAGCACGAGCACAATGACCCCGTATGCCCCAATTCGGCTGTCTTTCATGATTTCGAGCCTTCGCTCCGGGATCCAGCCGCCCCAGAAGCCATCGGCGCAGTCCGCAAGCCCGTCTTCGTGCATGGCGCCTGTGAGTATGACCTGAGTGGCGAGAGCCAACCCTGCTGCGAGTGTAGGGGCAAGGCCGAACCAAAGCGACAGTGCTCCGACGATTGCCGCCATCGCGCCCAATACGAAGCCTGCGAGGGGCCAAGCCCATGCGGCCCTCGCGCCGCGCTTGGTCGCGCGGTCTGAATCCACGGGAATCGGCAGCCGGCTGAGCAGCCCCAATGCCGCTGGAATGTCGGACCATGCGATCAAGCCGCGCGGGAGCCTTGTCATGCCGATTTCCACCTTCCCTGCCTGCCCGTGTTGTGGGACATGGGGCCATGGATACGCAAAGAGGACCACAATGCCAGCCCCCTTCACGACTCTAACGGAATTCCAGGATTGTCTGGTCGGACTCCCCGATATGGATGGAGAGGCCAATGCTGCCGCCAACGACCGGAACAGCCAGCTAACAAAGCCGCCAGGGGCGCTCGGGCGTCTAGAAGATCTAGCGATCTGGTACGCGGGGTGGAGAGGCCAAGCGCGCCCGACGTTGATGGCGCCGCAGATACTTATCTTCGCAGGCAATCACGGGGTGACGGCGCAAGGCGTGTCGGCCTTCCCCGCGGAAGTGACCGCGCAGATGGTGGCCAATTTTGAGCATGGTGGAGCGGCGATCAACCAACTGGCCAAGACTTTCGGCGCGACGATGCAGGTTCATGCGCTGGAGCTCGACCGGCCGACACAGGATTTCACGCAGGGCCCGGCCATGAGTGAGGCTGACGTCGTCGATGCCTTGCGCGCCGGTTGGGAGGCCGTGGATCCCGGTGCCGATCTGGTCGTCACCGGCGAGATGGGGATTGGTAACACCACTTCGGCCGCCGCGATCGCGGCTGCGCTCTACGGAGGCGACGCTGCGGATTGGACCGGTCGTGGCACCGGCGTCGACGATGCGGGGCTTGCACGAAAAACCGCGGCTGTCGCTGCCGGGCTGGTTCGGAACGCGGCCGACATGACATCGGCCCTGGAGGTTTTGCGGTGTCTCGGTGGTCGAGAAATCGCGGCGATGGCTGGCGCCATAGCCGCTGCGCGGTTCCATCGCATTCCGGTCATCCTCGACGGGTTCATCTGCTGTGCGGCGGCGGCGGTCCTCGCCAAGTCGTCGAACGGTGCGCTGGATCATGCGGTCGCCGGACATCAGAGCGCGGAGGGCGCACATGCGCGGTTGCTCGAGGCTTTGGACAAGCAGCCGATCCTGTCGATGGGGTTGCGTCTTGGCGAAGGGTCCGGCGCGGCTCTCGCCATCGGCGTGATGCAGGCGGCAGTTGCATGCCTCTCCGGTATGGCGACATTCGCCGAGGCAGGTGTGAGCGACGGCTAGTTGCGTGACTTGGACCGGAACCCCTGATCCTTGTTGGCTTCGGGTTTCGGTTCAGTGCTCCCGGTTTCGCTCCGGCTCGCGAAATACGTCTCCAGCTCTTTGCTCAGCTCGCGCGCACGGGCCACGTATTCGGGGTTGTCCTTGGTCGGAACACCGGGCTTCCACAGATCGGCCAGCTCCCGGACGGAAGCGCGGTCATGGTGGTAATGCGTCATCTCGGCTTCCGAGGCTTCATACTCGCTGAGCCCAAGGTTTTCGAGCACGTAGCGACCGGCCCGCAGGGACGAGTCAAACATCTCGCGCACGATGTCGTTGGCGCCGGCCTGATAGAGCTCATAGACATGGACGCGATCATAAGCGCGCGCAACGATGTGAATATCCGGGCGAATTCTGCGGGCATAGGACACCAGTTTGGTCGCAGCCTTGCGATCATCCAATGCGACGACCAGAACCCGCGCGTCTTCGATGCCGGCTGCGTGTAGGATCTCGGGGCGGGTCGGATCTCCGAAATACCCCCGAAATCCAAAGCGACGCATCGTCTGCACCGTTTCGAGGTTGTTATCCAGAATGACGGTTGCGAAACCCGCTCCCTGAACCAGACGGTTCACGACCTGTCCAAACCGACCGACGCCAGCGACGATGACGGTGCCTTGTTCGTCGATCTCGTCCGCCTCCCGGCTTTCCGGTGCTTCGAGCCTGTGCGATAGCGCGTCAAAGAGGATGAACAGGAGCGGCGTGATCAGCATCGACAAGGCGATGATGAGCAGCAGCCATTCGGACAACTGAGCGCCCAGAACGTTTTGTTGCAGCGAGAATGAAACCAGGACGAAACCGAATTCACCAGCCTGCGCGAGGCCCAATGTAAACAGCCAGCGATCTTTGCCTCTTAGCTTGAAGAGCAGCGCCAAGGCATAGAGCACCGCACCCTTGATCACCATCACGGCAAGGGTCAGGCCCAAGATTTGCAACGGAGCGTCGAGCAGCAGGCCAAAATTTATGCCGGCTCCGACGGTGATAAAGAACAGGCCCAAGAGCAGGCCCTTGAACGGTGCAAGGTCGCTTTCCAGTTCGTGCCGGAACTCCGAGTTTGCCAAGACGACGCCAGCGAGAAATGTCCCCAAAGCAGGCGAGAGACCGACCATGCCCATAAGCACAGCGACCCCGACGACCATCAAGAGAGCGAGGGCCGTGTACATCTCTCTCAGGCGGGCGTGGTGGATATAGCGAAAGACCGGGCGGGTCAGGTAGATGCCGGTCAGAATGACGGCGGCGACTGCGCCGAGAGTGACAAGGGTGACGCCCCAACCGGGTAGGCCCTCGACGAGGCTGAGCGCGGCATGCGCATCGTCATGGGCCTCGGTCACGAGATGCATGGAACCGTCTTCTGACAGTTCGACCCGACTTGTGCGGGCGGCCAACAGCGGCAACAGGGCCAGCATCGGGATCACGGCGATGTCCTGGGTCAACAAGACCGAAAAGGTCGAGCGTCCACCGGATGTTTGCATCAGCCCCTTTTCCGATAGGGTCTGAAGGACGATCGCGGTCGATGACAGTGCGAAGATGAGGCCGACCGCAAGCGCCGCGGACCAGCCAAGGTCGAGCAACATCGCTCCGCCCATGATCGCCGCGGTGGTCACCACGACCTGCAATCCGCCAAGTCCAATCAGACGGTCCCGCATATTCCACAAAGCGCGGGGCTCGAGTTCTAGTCCGATCAGGAACAGCATCATCACAACGCCAAACTCGGCAAAGTGCTGGAGATCCTCGGTGCCAGAGCCGATCACCGGAATGAAACCGATTGCAATCCCCGCCAGCAAGTAGCCCAGAACCGATCCAAGCCCCAGGCGTGCGGCCAAAGGCACTGCGATCACGGCCGCGCCGAGATAGATCGAGGCTTGGAGGAGAAAGGCGTCCATATTGCAGCTATTACAACTGACTGTTGGCAAGGCAATCGGAAACAGTCTGCAAATGCGCCATCAGGCACGCAACTGCCTGACTTCTAATCAATCATTTGTGAGAAGCGCCACGGCGCACCCCAAAGCGGCTACATCCGGTGGTCTCTGACACCGGGCCCCGCTTCAGGGTGGCCAAGCGTGGGTCAAGGGCGCTGCTTCCCTGAACACACTATTCATCAATGATGCCAAAAGGTTAATGCCGCGTTAACAATGCGTTCAGTTTTGGGGATTTGTTCGTCTCTAGGTTGAATTCAGAAGTTAGAGCGGCAAAGGCGCGTCGACTTTCAACTGCTCCATGACAATCTGGCTTTGCACGCGAGCAACCGCCGGATGAGCCAAGACGACGTCGTGGATCAAACTGTTCAAACCGGCCAAGTCCGACGTCCAGCATCGCAGCAGGTAGTCAGCTTCGCCTGTCATCGTCCAAGCGCTGACAATCTCTGAGCGGGCTTGAATCAAGGTGGCGAAGCTGCGCGCGTTTTCGGCGCCATGCGTGCCAAGCTGGACTTGTATAAATGCCTGCACGGCCAAACCCACACGATTTGGATCAAGCCGAGCGGCGTAGTGCGTGATATATCCCTCAGTCTCCAATCGCTGCTTTCGGCGTCCCGCCTGACTCGGCGACAGATTGAGGGCGTCACCTAGCTCTTGCGCCGTCATTTGCGCATTCCGCTGAAGTGCGGCCAGCAGGCGGATATCAGTCGAATCAAGCGGCATGCGGGATATCCTCGTCTTTTTGCTATTTCATGCTCGAAACCCGCGCCAATGGCAATATCTGCGCTTCAATAGGCGCACAACGTGTATGCGATTCATCATAGACTGATGCCGAAACACAGGCATGCCAGCAGGAGAATGCAATGGGTCCCTTCCCACACGATGCACCGAAGTCCACGATCACAGAGGCGAACCCGGCGGGCACCGACGGGTTCGAGTTCGTTGAGTTCGCCCATCCGGAACCCGAGGTTCTGCGCGAATTGTTCGGCAAGATGGGCTACGTCCATGTCGCGACGCATAAGTCCAAAGACATTCAGCTATGGCAGCAAGGCGACATCACCTACGTCATCAACAATGAACCCGGTTCGCACGCTCGAGCATTCGTGGAGGAACATGGTCCTTGTGCGCCGTCGATGGGGTGGCGGGTCGTGGATGCTCAGCACGCTTTGACACATGCGCTCTCGAAGGGGGCAACCGAGTATACGGGGGACGGTAAAACCATCGACGCTCCGGCCATCATCGGTATTGGTGGCAGCTTGATCTATTTCCTCGACACGTATTACGAAGCAAGTCCGTACAACGAGGAGTTCGATTGGGTCACGGATGCGCACCCGAGCGGCGTGGGCTTTTATTACCTCGATCACCTGACCCACAATGTCCACAAGGGCAATATGGACAAGTGGTTCAAGTTCTACGGCGATATCTTCAACTTCCGCGAAATCCGGTTCTTTGACATCGAAGGCAAGTTTACCGGCTTGTTCAGCCGTGCGCTCACATCGCCTTGCGGACGTATTCGCATTCCGATCAACGAGGACCGAGGCGAGAAAGGTCAGATCGTCGAGTATCTCAAGCGCTATAACGGCGAAGGGATCCAGCACATCGCCGTGGGTGCGCAGAACATCTACGAGTCGGTCGACGAGATTGCCGAGCGAGGGATCAAGTTCATGCCCGCGCCGCCGCCAGCATATTACGATCTCAGCAAGTCACGTGTTGTCGGTCATGAAGAGCCGCTGGATCGGATGATGAAGCACGGAATCCTGATCGACGGCGAGGGCGTTGTCGACGGCGGAGAGACCCGCATTCTGCTCCAGATCTTCTCCAAGACGGTGATTGGTCCCATCTTCTTTGAATTCATCGAGCGCAAAGGTGACGACGGCTTCGGGGAGGGCAATTTCAAAGCGTTGTTCGAGAGCATCGAGGCGGATCAGATTGCACGGGGTGTGCTGGACGATACTGCCGCCGAATAGGCCGAGTAGCTGCTAGATTGAAGGAAACGGCCAGCTGCAACTGCAGTTGGCCGTTTTCGTGCGCACAGATCGGTCGTCTAGCCGCTTGGAATTTGCAGGGTAACGGTTCTGCCGCGCTTCACATAGTTCAACGAGTTGTCGCCAATCGCCGCCACCTGTCCGCCATCAAGGCTGTCTCCGACGCCGACCCGTACGTAGCGGCCGTTGCCCAGACGGACGAGCGCCCGGCGGTCATTTGGCCGTCCGTAGACGCCGATCAGGTTCACGTTCCGCAAATTGATCGCATTGTCGGTCGTGGCGGCACTGGCGACGCTGCTCGACACCGGCCCGGTCGGCTGCGCGGCAGCCGAGGAAACCGTTTCGGGCTGCGGCGCACTCGCGGCAGGCTGCTCGCGAGCGGCCCGTGTTTGAGCTTGTGAAACGACTCGAGAGAAGTTCTGCGGCCGTGCGTCTGGGCGGGATGCACGGGCCACGGCTTGCGGCGTCGCTGTGGCGAGGGGATCCGGTGCCGAGGCCACGATGGCAGCCAGAGCGGATTGAACATCAGGCTCTGCAGGGGCTTCCTCGGCGATCTCCTCTTCTTCTTCTGGAGGTGGCGCAGGTGCAATGGAGGCTGGGCGAAGTGAGGGTCTGGGCCCGGCAAATGCCACCTGCTCCGGCTCAGGCGCCGCTTCTTGAGGGGCAAGATCAAGGGGTCGTGCCGGTGGTCGCAGGCCATCGAGGCTGACAGCACCAGCGGTCGAGACGCGCTCGACAGCATCGGATGCGGGTGCCTCTGTCTGCTCTGAAGCGGGCAGTGCCGCCAAGGCGTCTTCGGGCGAAATCGGGAGCGTTGCGTCGTCGGCCGAGGTCTCGGCTTCGGTGGGGGACGGTTGCGCATCCGATGCGGGTTCGGTCGCTTCTGGCAATGTGGCTTCTTGCTGAGGCGCGATTGTATTTGGCCTTGTCGGAGGCACAACTGCCGGGCTCCCGGCGTAGATCAGCATTCCGTAGGGGGTGAGGGTGCCCGCCTCGGTCGCAAGGATCAAACCACGTGGGTCTCGCGGGAATGCCACATCCGGTGGGGGAGGCGTGATCTGAACCGGCAAGGTGCTGTCAGGCGCCAGTTCGCCCAAGCTCGGCAGTGTGTCTGCCGAACTTCGCACGACGCTCGCGTCCTGACCGGCAAACGACAACTCTCCCAAGCTGTCAGATTGCGGCAAGAGCGGTAAGCGTGGCGCTCTGAGCCAAACACCGGTGGCGGCGTAAAACCGATCCGCAGCGGCCGGGCTCAAAACTTCGCCTGGGGCAATGTTGACAGCCTCGGCTGGCGTCGCCAGAGCGGTTGTCGCCAGTTCATCCGGCTCAGGGGTGACTTCATCAGTCGACGAGATCAGATCCTCAGCGGCCGGAGTGGTGTTTTCCTCTACGTCCGGGTTTTCCTGCAAAACAGGTGCGGCATCGGGTGAAGAGGTAATTGGGACCGATGTCTCGGTAGGGGTGTCAGATGTCTGCTCCGGAGCCGAAGCAGTTGCGGCTGGCTGGTTCTCGCCGGTGCCGAACAATCGCCCCAGACCGCCATCTGAAAGCGTGGCCCAAGCAGCTACGCCGGCCAGAACAAAAAGCAAAAGGGCGGTCAGGATCAAACCAAGAAATCTGGGTTTCCCTCCGACGATCTTTTCTTCTTTTTTGCGGGCGCCGAAGATTGTCAGCTGATCTCGCTCACGCTTGCGCGCTGCGACCTTCGCGTCGACCGGTGCTTTGGCCTTTGCCGTAGCGGATTTCGCATCCTTCTTGCGCCGGCTGGAGAAGAAACCGCCGTTGGATTGTTTCGGCTTCGTATCGAACGCATTCGCACCGCCGGCTGGAGGAGTGCGTTGTGTTGACTGAACCGGATCAAGACTTGCCCCAAGACTCGGGGTTGGGCGGACGATGTCCACCTTGCCGGGCGCGGAAACGGCGGCTTTGAGCGCCGCTTGAACCCTGGGCGATGGCACCACTGTTCGTGTCGCGGGCGCGAGCTGCGGCGCGTCTCCGTCAATCGGCGCGGATGGACCAGCTCCGGCACGGATCGAGGGGGCCGGTGAAGGCTTGTCGTCCGATGTGGAGGCAACAGGGGCAACCACCGGATTCGGAGACGGAGAAACAGCCGAAGTGGGACGCGGAGCGTCCGGCGCCGGCATGAACGATGGTCGGCTGATCGGAGGCGGCACCGGGGTATCGCGCACCGCAAGCGGTTTCGCAGGGCCTGATGGCTCCACGGCAGGTCTTGCCGTTTCACCGACCGGCGGCACGTCGGTCGGGGGCGCGCCCGGTGGAGAGCGACGATCGACACGCAAACCCGCAAGCCGGGAACTGAATACCGGTTCCTCGGGATTTTCGGGCGTAGCAGCTTGCGGAGGCATCGCTCTGGCCGCAATCTTCTCTGGCTCTGGCTCTGGCTCTGGCTCTGGCTCTGGCTCTGGCTCTGGCTCTGGCTCTGGCTCTGGCTCTGGCTCTGGCTCTGGCTCTGGCTCTGGCTCTGGCTCTGGCTCTGGCTCTGGCTCTGGCTCTGGC
>NZ_FXZK01000042.1 GCF_900184895.1 Flavimaricola marinus | reverse complement strand
GTCCGGATACTGTTGAAAAAGTGGGGGTTTTGGTGAGCTTGATGCTGAGCGAGAAGCTGGCCAGCCTCGTTGCCCTTCACGCTGGCGATGCTTCTGGGACCAATTTCGCCAGTTTCCGGAGGTTTTGGGCGGTTGCTGCGAGTTGGAACTGTTCATATGCGCCTTTGGGTCCTCGAAGCCGCATCGTTGCGATGCCGATGTATCGTTTTAGATGTGCAAACAGCATTTCGACTTTCCGCCTTTGGATGAACGATGTCACGTAGGCGTCTGTTTTGCGGATATCGCGGGCGACATCTCGGGAAGCTTCATGCACGGAGCGCATGAGACGTCTCCCGTTGTCCTTCGGACAGCATTGAGGCTTCAGCGGGCATGCATCGCAATCGTGCTTTGAAGCGCGGTATCTGATGAAGCCGTCTTTGCCACCATTTGCCTTTCGCGGCTTGGAGAAGTTTCTGCGATAGGTTTGTAGGCGCTTCCCACTTGGGCAGGTGTAGCTGTCGGTTGCAGTATCGTAGATGAAGTCTTCGCGCGAGAAGGTGCCGTCCGTCCGCTTTGATTTGTCCCAGACAGGAATATGCGGGGCAATGCCCCGTTCCTCGACCAGCCAGCCCAGCATCTCCGCCGATCCGTACCCCGTGTCGCCGACCAATTTGTCTGGTGTCATGTCGAAGCGGTCCGTGATCCGGTCGATCATGCGGCGTGCTGCAAAGGCCTCAGCGGTTCTAATTGGCACGGACGGTTCAACGTCAACGATCACCGCATTGTCCAAATCCACCATGTAATTAGTGGAATATGCGAAGAACGCGGCCCCACCATCTGCCCCGGTCCAGCGAGCAGCAGGATCAGCCGGTGAGATGTATTTTGGAATGACCTTGGTGGACGCGCCGAACGCGGCATCATCCAGCGTTTCCAGATATTCGTCGATGACGCGGGCAGACAGTTCCGGCGGCAAGCCTTCCTTGCTCTCGATCCCACGCGTCTGGTTCGCATTCGCTGGGATCAGGCTGGCATCGACACCAAAGCTGTGACCACCAACTAGTCCTTCATCAATGCAGCGCTGCAGGACCGTTTCGAAAAGATGTCGGAACAGACCGCTTTCCCGGAAACGGCCGTGCCTGTTTTTGGAAAAGGTGGAATGATCAGGCACCGCATCCGCCAGATCGAGCCTGCAAAACCACCGATAGGCCAGATTGACATGCACCTCTTCGCAAAGCCGCCGCTCAGACCGGATACCCATACAATAGCCCAACAGCAACATCCGGATCATCAGTTCAGGATCAATCGACGGGCGACCGTGAGAGCTGTAAAATGGGGCCAGCAACGGCCGCACATCTGTCAGATCCAGAAACCGATCAATCCCACGCATGAGATGATCTTGCGGAACAAACGCTTCGATTGAGAACTCATAGAAAAGCGCGCCTTGCGCCACCTGCCTTGAACCCATCATCGCCATGTCCTCCACTCTCAAATCAAGTGAATCAGGACTAGATCATCAGATCAACGGACTTTTTCAACAGTATC
>NZ_FXZK01000018.1 GCF_900184895.1 Flavimaricola marinus | reverse complement strand
GGTCGCCTAAAAGACTGGTGCAGAGTCGCAACCTGCTATGACAGATGCGCCAAGATCTTCCTGTCCGCCGTCGCACTCGCGGAAACCGTCATGTTCTGGCTTTGAAGATCAATGAGCCTGAGCCCTAGGATATTATCTCGAAGGTTGGAAGATGGCGTGGGTATCCGGAGAGAGATCACTGGAACTACATAATAGTAATGCCAACAGATCAATTTGTTGTGCGGCATCTTCGATGCGAAAAATAGCTTTTCCGCCTGATCCGTAGGCCGCGGCAAAGTCGCAGCTATCGCCTATAGCTCGATAGGAACCGCCAAACTCAACCGCGTCTATCCCCAATCCTGACTCACCTGAATCCCTGCCAAAACCGCCGATCAAGAAAACGCAGCCTCGACAAGTTATTGTCAAACACCCTCGCTGACATCATGATCTGAATTACCATATTACCTACAGATCGAATCTCAGTCCAAAGTTTGCCTGTATCGCTTGAGGGCGACAGCAACGATCACAAGCATGATTGCACTGATGTTAGCGAGGTCCCCCAATATATCCGCCAAGTCTGCGCCCTTTAGCATGACCTTGCGAACGAGCCGTAGGAAATGCGTCGCGGGGATCGCGCTTCCAATGCCCTGCGCCCATCCCGGCATAGCGGCAAATGGAAACATGAACCCGGACAAGAGGATCGTGGGCAAGAGCGTGAAGAACGAAATCTGCATCGCCTGCATCTGGCTTCGGGCGATGGTCGAAATCAGAAAACCCAATGCCAGATTGACGACGATATAGAGGTTGAAACCTATGAAGAAGGCGAACTCTGATCCCAGAAACGGAACGGAGAAAAGCACACTCGAAACAATCAGAAACACGGCCGTCTGCACATATCCGACAAGGACATAGGGCAGGATCTTGCCCAGCATGACCTCCATTGGCCGGACGGGCGTCGCAATCAACGTCTCCATCGTTCCTTTCTCGGTCTCACGAACAATGGCGACTGCCGTGATCATCACCATGGTGAGGGAAAGAATTATCCCCAACAATCCGGGCACGATGTTGATAGAAGTGTTGCCCTCCGGGTTGTACTGTCGATGCACGACAACGCGAATTGGCTGCGTCGCCACGCCTGCATAGCTCAGTGGGCCGGTCAGTGTCTGCGCGACGGCTCTGTCGATTATGCTGCTCATGGCGGCCGTGCCGCCGCCTACCGCGGTCGGGTCCGAGCCATCTGCCGACAACAGGATCTCAGGCGACCTCCCTCGCAATATATCTCTCTCGAAATCGGGTGGGATAACCACCACGAAGTTTGCCGAGCCGTCACGAAGCGCCGCGTCGCCCTGCTCGCCACTGGTCACGATCCCCTGAAAGTCGAAATAGGTGGAGGTCTGCATCCCCATAATAATGGCCCGCGTCACGGGGCCCTCGTCAGCCATCTCCACCAATGTGGGAAGGTTGCGCGGATCCGAATTGATCGCATAGCCAAAAATCAGAAGTTGCATGATCGGCACTCCGATCATCATCACGAAAGTGACCTTGTCCCGCCGCATCTGGATGAACTCCTTGGCGAGCACGGCCCAGAGACGCGCAAGCGAAAATCGCCACCTCATGAAACCGCACCGCGAAAGTTATCCTCCACGCCGGACATCAAATAGATGAACGCTTCTTCGAGCTCGGCCTCCTTGCGGACCCACTTATATGCCTCATCCTGACCAAATCGCTCCGCAAGCGCGGTCAGCGTTGCCTCATCCGTTCCCGAGACATGCAAGACCGATCCAAATCTGGCGACCTGCATCGTATCGGCGGCGTTTCGGAGTTTTGCCTCGAGTCCCGATATTTCGGGCCCCGTAACGCGCCATGTGTGGAGCCCGATGGTCTTTGGAATGTCTCGTGCGGGGCCGGCGATCAACTTCTTTCCATAGGCGATGTAGGCTATGAAGTCGCATTGGATCGCCTCATCCATATAGTGCGTCGATACCAAAACAGTGACGCCACTGGCCGAAAGCTTGCGGATCTCGTCCCAGAAATCTCTTCGTGCCTTCGGATCCACGCCCGCGGTCGGCTCGTCCAACATGAGCAGCGCAGGCTCGTGGATCATACAGGCTGCCAGCGCAAGTCGCTGCTTCCACCCGCCCGAAAGAGTGCCGGCCAACTGGCTGGATCGATCCGCCAGTCCGAGATTGGCAAGCGCTTGCCCGACACGATGTTTGCGGTTTGGAATCCGATACATCCGCGCAATGAAATCAAGATTCTCACGGATCGTCAGGTCTTCATAAAGCGAGAACCGCTGGGTCATGTACCCGACATTTTCCTTGATGCTTTCCTGTTGCGAAAGAATATCGAAACCCAAGCACGAACCCGAACCGGCATCGGGCGTCAACAGACCACACATCATCCGGATCGTGGTGGTCTTGCCCGATCCGTTTGGCCCGAGAAATCCGTAGATGGCGCCTTTTGGAACCTCGAGATCAAAGCCGTCCACGACGCGCCGACCATCAAAGACCTTGGTGAGGTCCTTGACCGAGATGGCGAGATCGGTCGTCATTCTCGCGGCCTGAGTGACAACGGCTGCCCAGGTAACAAGCCGCCGGCGTTGTCCAGCGCGGCCTCGGCCCTGAAGACCAGACGGGATCGTTCTTCGCTGCTGTAGATGATTGGAGGTGTATACTGGGGCGTTGCTGCGAGCCGAGTCAGTCGCGCAGTCACTTCTGTCGGACAACCGCTGCAGGAAACATCAAATATGTCGCCAAGCGACATTTGCGTACGATCGGCCTCGGGAATGTAGAAGAGCGCTTTCAAACTGTCTGAAGGCAGGATCGAAACGACAGGTGCACCTGCCAGAGCCACTTCGCCTTGCTCGTAGAACACCATGTCGACGCGCCCTCCAACGGGTGCCTCCACGGTCCTGTCGTCAAGCGCGGACCTGGCATCGTCGAGCCGCGCCAAAGCTGCCTCCAAGGTGGCTTCCGCTGCAATCCTCTGGGCATTGCGCGCAGGTAATTCGGCAACCGACAACTGCGCCTGAAGCTGCGCCACTCTTGCATTGGCGCTTTGAAGCGACGCCAAATCGCCATCGACCCGAGCCTGAGAGACCGCCCCAGCCGCAAGCAAACGCTGTGACCGTTCCAATGTTGCCTGCGCGAGGTGTTGGTCCGCCTTTGCCTGATCGAGCGAGGCCACGACAACGTTGATTTCGGCCTCCCGGCCGCCGGTCGCGAGATTTTCCAAGTTTGCTCTCGCCACATCGACTTCTGCCTGGGCCGCGCGCAGCATTGCCGATTGATGCGTATCGTCGCTCTGGAACAAGTTTTGCCCGGCTGAGACGGCTTCGCCCTCGGCAACTTGAATCGATACGATCCTGCCGACCGCGGCGGGTGCGACGTAGACATAATCACCCTCGACGTAGCCATTGTATTCGATGATGTTCGGATCACCGAGGCCCGGAAATACCACACCTATGATAGCTATCAGCCAATCCGGCAGCGACGACATCTCAGGCTCCCTTCTCTGGTCCGAGGCCCGCCAATAAGATCGAAAGGTGATTATCGATCAGATCGCCCATCTCGAAGCCTCCCTCTGGAGCCACATCGAAAATTTCGAACAGTATTATGTGGATAAAGACCGGCCCGACGACCGTTCTGGCGGTCAGCTCCGGATCGATTTTGCGGATGTACCCCCCCTCAACGCCTTGCGCCAAGAGCGCAGAAATGGCGGGAATTGCACGATCCAGCACGGCTTTTCGAAACATGGAGGCAATGCTTGGGGCCGCCGGCGCTTCGTGCAAGACGATCAACGGTACGGCCCGGTTGCGCTTGTCGCTCAAGACCGCGCCCATCATTCGGAGAAACCGCACCAAGACCGGACGCGGGTCACCTTGGTAGTCTGAAATGCTGTCAAACATTGTATCTGAAAGCGGCGCGATCGTCCGGTCCACCAGACCGACGAGTATGGCCTCCTTTGACGGGAAATAGAGGTATACCGCGCCCTTTGAGATCCCAGCCCGTTTGGCAACCTGCTCCACGCTGGTCCGAGCGAACCCCTGCTCGATGAAGAGCGCAAGAGCGGCATCCAGCACTTCATCCGGCCGCGCCTGCGCCCTTCGTCGAAACTTTGGAGGAGTAGATGCCTGCTTTCCCATCCTCAATATATAACTGACCGGTCAGTTATCAGCAAGGTCATGCAGGCTCTCTGAGCCGACTGAGGCAATCCACGAGGAGACCTGATATCAATTGCGCCCTTCGGGCCGAGTTTAGCCCATCCCGCCGCAGTCAGGTGCGGTATGCTAACGCCTCGATGGACCTTATTCGACAGAACTATGAGCGCCGTCCGAGTTGGTTCTTCGAGAACGGCACCGCTCGAAATCGCAAGGGCCTAGCGGCCTAGAATGCCACCCGTGAGGCAGTCTTCCCGCACGGTTCGTGATATCCGCTGGAGCTGCTCGGACAATGGGTTGGTCTTTCTCCAGACCATGCCGATGGCTCTGGACGGGGTAGGATTCGAGAGCCGGGAGACGGCCACCGGCGCGGAGCGGGTCTCGATCGGGACGGCCATCTCCGGGATGAGTGTGACCCCAATCCCTGCCCCGACCATTTGCACCAGTGTAGACAACGAACTTCCCTCCATCAGATCGCGTGGTATCGACGATGTCGGATCGCAGTAGGACAGGGCCTGATCTCGGAAGCAATGCCCCTCCTCCAACAGAAGCAACCGCATTTCCTTGAGCAGCGCTGCATTCGGAACCGGCTTGTCAGCTTCCGATACTGGCCGAACCAAAACGAACTCTTCTTCAAACATGAGCTCTTCGTGCAGTATCGGTTCGGAGATCGGTAATGCGACAATCGCTGTATCCAGATCTCCGCCGGTGAGACCCTCGATCAGCTTTTGTGTGACAGCTTCCCGTGGCCGAGGATCCAGCGCCGGGTATTCCCTTGCAAGGCACTTGATGAACCGGGGCAGGAAATATGGCGCAACGGTGGGTATCACCCCGAACCTCAGCGTTCCGACGAGAGGCCCATGCGATGCCCTTGCCATATCGCCGAGTTCATCGACCGATCGGATGATTTCCCGAGCCCGGGTTACGAATGCTTCGCCGAAAACCGTCAAGCGAAGGCTCTTAGCCCCCCTTTCCAACAATGGCGTCCCCAGCTTGTCCTCCAATGCCTTGATTTGAACAGAGAGCGCCGGTTGCGATATCCCACAATCGTCGGCGGCCCGCCCGAAGTGGCGATGCCGTGCAAGCGCATCGAAGTATTTGAGGTGTCTGATCGTGATGTCCGCCATAATCGGAAACTATCGACTTGATTAGAAAATGCAATTTTTATTGATGGACCGCTTGGTATATAGCGCATGTGAGAAGCGGCTCGGTTGGACACGGAATCGATCAGCATGGGACATGTGCAATGACGCTTGCTCTCAGTGGGCCGCTCACAACAGAAAAGAACGTGTAATCGCGATAGGAGACGAAGATGGACGGAAACAACAACAGTTCAATGGGCAAATGCCCGGTGATGCACGGCGGCAATACTGCGACCAGCGCGACTGTTACGGCCTGGTGGCCCAAGGGCCTGAATCTGGACATTCTGCATCAGCATGACATCAAGACCGACCCTCTTGGACCGGATTTCAACTATCGTGAAGCGGTAAGAACTCTTGATGTCGACGCTGTAAAGCAAGACCTTCACGCGCTCATGACCGACAGCCAGGATTGGTGGCCGGCCGATTGGGGGCATTACGGCGGCTTCATGATCCGTATGGCTTGGCACTCTGCCGGAACCTATCGCCTGTCAGACGGCCGTGGAGGCGGCGGCACGGGCAGCATGCGCTTCGCGCCACTGAACTCCTGGCCAGACAACGTGAGCTTGGATAAGGCACGCCGGCTGCTTTGGCCCATCAAGAAGAAATACGGCAACAAGCTGAGCTGGGCCGACTTGATCATCCTTGCCGGCAATATCGCATACGAATCCATGGGCCTGAAGACATTTGGATTTGCGTTCGGTCGTGAAGACATCTGGCATCCAGAGAACGACACCTACTGGGGTGCAGAAAAGGAATGGCTGGCCGCCAGCGATGGCCGTTACAGCGATCTCGAGAACCCGGCCACAATGGAAAACCCATTGGCAGCAGTTCAGATGGGCCTCATCTACGTGAATCCGGAAGGCGTGAACGGTCAACCAGACCCGCTGCGAACAGCTCTTCATGTTCGTGAAACCTTCGCGCGGATGGCCATGAACGACGAAGAAACCGCCGCGCTGGCGACCGGTGGCCACACTGTTGGCAAGTGCCACGGCAATGGTGACCCAGCCACTCTGGGCGCCGAACCCGAGAGCGGGGAAATCGAAGACCAAGGCTTTGGTTGGCGCAACCCGAATGGCACCTTGAAGGCTAGCGGGTCCATCAGCAGCGGTATCGAAGGTGCTTGGACGACAAATCCGACGCAGTGGGACATGGGTTATTTCAAGCTGCTGTTCGGCTACGACTGGGAGTTGAAGAAAAGCCCCGCCGGCGCTTGGCAGTGGGAGCCCATCGACATCAAGGAAGAGGACAAGCCTCTCGACGCAAGCGACCCGACCATTCGCCGTAATCCGATCATGACAGATGCGGATATGGCCATGAAAATGGATCCCATCTATCGCGGCATCTGCGAAAAGTTCATGGCGGACCCGGACTACTTTGCCGACACCTTTGCTCGGGCTTGGTTCAAGCTGACACATCGCGATATGGGGCCGAGGGTGCGCTACATCGGCCCTGACGTTCCAGAGGAAGTCCTGATCTGGCAAGATCCGGTGCCAGAAGGGCGCAGCGATTATGACGTAGAAGCTGTAAAGGCACGCATTGCAGCTAGCGGGCTGACCCTGAGCGAAATGGTTACGACCGCTTGGGATAGTGCTCGGACCTACCGTGGCTCCGACATGCGTGGCGGTGCCAACGGTGCCCGCATTCGTCTGGCACCCCAGAAGGATTGGGAGGGCAACGAACCTGCACGCCTGAGTAAAGTCCTGGGTGTCTTGCAAGGAATTGCGGACGAGTTTGATGTCAGCGTTGCAGACGTCATCGTCCTGGCCGGAAATCTCGGCGTCGAACAAGCCGCAAAAGCGGCGGGTTTCGATGTCTCCGTCCCGTTCTTGCCTGGCCGTGGCGATGCAACGGATGACATGACGGATGCCGCGTCCTTCGATCCCCTCGAGCCACTCGCGGATGGGTATAGGAACTGGTTGAAGGAAGACTATGCCGTCAGCCCGGAGGAAATCCTGCTGGATCGCACCCAGCTGATGGGGCTAACCGCTAAGGAGATGACCGTTCTTCTTGGTGGAATGCGGGTGCTTGGAACGAATCATGGCGGCACCGCTCACGGAGTGTTCACGGATCGGGTCGGCAGCCTCACAACTGACTTCTTCGTGAATCTGACCGACATGAAATACTCGTGGCATCCCGTTGAAGGTGGCACCTACGAGATCCGCGATCGGAAGTCGGGAGACGTGAAATGGACGGCGACCCGTATCGATCTGGTTTTCGGCTCCAACTCCATCCTGCGGTCTTATTCGGAAGTCTATGCGCAGGACGACAACAAAGAGAAGTTCGTGAAGGATTTCGTCGCTGCTTGGACGAAAGTGATGAACGCTGACCGCTTCGACACGATCGACTAATTGAACGAATGGTCCGTGCGCCGCCTTAAAATGCGGTGCGCGGACCAACACTTTGGTTTGAACGAACTACAAGGCGAGAAGTTCAGCGCATTTTCGACTGGCGACGAAGTTTGCGACGGCTCGGTGGTCGCTAATAGCATCGCATCTCCAATCCTTTTACAGGTTGGTTAGTGAAAAAGCCGGTAGCTATCTCTGCATTCCTATGCCGAACTCACCGCGACTTCCTGAACAATCAACTCCACCCATCGCTCAGTTTCCATGAACGCGACGTCTGCAGCGTCTCTACCTGTTCCGATAATTATCGTATCTTCAGGCGAACTCATGCCAGTCGCATCGACGAGGTGCCACGCTCCACCCAACCAGACCTCGGCCACAGCGTGAAAGTCAGGCGGCTGTACGCCGACCGAGTAAACGGATGTGTATCTTGCCGGGATATTGGCAGCACGCGCCAAGCTGCACATGAGATGGGCATAGTCCCTGCAGACCCCGACCCGGCCCACGAATGTATCAATTGCGGTCGTTTCGGCATTCGAACTGCCGGACACATAGGCAAGCTCTGCGCCGACCCAATTCAGCATGGCGTTGATTTTCGCACCACCAGAGTACTCATCGAACTGCTGCCCCACAAATGAGGTAAACAGATCGGACTGACAAAACCGGGATGGCCTCAAATACGTAAGGACCTCACTGGGAAGCTCGTCGAGCGGCGAGGCTGCAAGGCTATCGAGTGGAATTGATTGCCGATCCACGTCGACTTGCACGCTGTAGGAAAGCTGAAGCTCATCACCTTCGACAAAGGCCCAAGTTCTTTTCCCCAAGCCACTCTCGCCGTCCATGACACGGACAGTTGCGTTGCTGATGACAAGATTGTCAGCGACAACGGTTTGACCGTTTGCGCGTGCGGCTTCCAAGGTCAGGAGGATGCCTTCCTGCCCTTTCAGGCCATACTTCATGTTGACGTCGACCGTGAAACGCATTTTTTGCTTTCTGTTTTGGTTGGTGCAAGTGCTTGATCTAACTCGCCTCGGACAACTTCTGTTCCTTGCACTTGCTCTGCGTTGCACTCTCAGCTTTGATGGATGGGCACCATCAAGACGTTGCGTCTACTGGAGTGATTTGCCCATGATCGACGTTGTTCAGTGACCCAAGCTGATAAAGTCGGCTCAACTCGCTCGTTGCCGACCCCTCGACGGTACGAACGTAGGTTCTAGGTCGCCAAAGCGGTATCGATTGCGACCGAGAGCTTTTGGACGAGTTCGTCGATCTGGCTGTCCTCGATGATAAACGGGGGAGCCAACAGAATGTGGTCACCCAAGCGACCATCAATCGTCCCTGACATAGGATAGCAGATCAAACCAGCATCGAACGCCGCGGATTTCGTGCGTGCGGCTATCTTTCGCGAGGGATCAAAGGGAGCTTTTGTGTCGCGATCCGAAACAAGCTCGATTCCCTGGAAGAGCCCCCTGCCCCGGATATCTCCAATATGCGGATGCTGATTGAATTCATCCGCAAGGGCAGTCATGAGTTTTTCACCCTGCTCTTGCACCCTTGGGATCAGGTTCCTCTCGAGGATGGCGTTTACGACTGCAACTCCCGCAGCGGCTGCCGTCGGATGCCCGAGATAGGTGTGGCCGTGCTGGAAGAATCCACTACCCGCTTCGATCGCGCCATAGATTTGCTTGCTGCACAGCATCGCCCCGATCGGCTGATAGCCTGCTCCTAGCCCCTTGGCGACGCAAACAATGTCCGGGGACACACCTTCTTGTTCGCATGCAAAGAGGCTGCCCGTACGTCCCATTCCGCACATGACCTCATCGAGAATAAGAAGAATGCCGTACTTGTCGCAAATCTCTCGAATGCGCTTGAAATAGCCCGGAGCCGCGGTAAGGGCCCCGGCTGTGGCTCCAACGACCGGTTCGGCAGCAAAAGCCATCACGGTTTCTGGCCCGACACGCAGCAGCTCCTCCTCCAACAGGTTTGCAGCGCGAATGCCATAGTCCTCCAAGCTCTCGCCATCATGCTTCAAACGGTATTCGTAGCAAGGGTCGATGTGGCTCATGTCAATCAGCAAAGGACCAAATTGCTCGCGCCGCCATGCATTTCCTCCTGCGGACAATGCGCCCATCGTATTACCGTGATAGCTTTGTTTGCGTGCAATCACGCGACCACGCTTTGGCTCGCCCTTCTCGACGAAATACTGGCGCGCAAGTTTCAATGCGGCTTCCATGGCTTCGGAACCACCCGAGACCAAATAGACCCGGTCAATATCGCCCGGAGCGTGGTCAATGAGCAGACTTGCAAGTCTCTCTGCAGGTTCAGACGTAAAAAATCCCGTGTGTGCATAGGCCAAACTATCAAGTTGGGCTTTCACCGCCTCGATGATCTCGACGTCGCCATGGCCCAAACAGGACACCGCTGCGCCTCCGGAGGCATCTAGGTATTGCTTCCCTTGACTATCGTATAGGTAGCAACCTTCGCCCCGGACAGCCGTGGGAAATACCTGCTTGGTATGGCGCGGGAATATATGAGACATTGTTGCTCCTATGCGGCTCCGGGGATTTGCACCTGTCGCCCGCTTTCATGGAATTCCTTGAAACTCAGTGACCAAATCGTTCCCGGCCACCTGACCTCCATCTCGCCCAGCCTTGGCCTATAAACCGATGTGTAGAGCGTGCCAAAGCCCGCGTCGAACGCCGTCGAATAGAGCGGCGGGCGCAGGAATGCTCCGATAAATTTGTCCTGCGGATCTCTGTGCAGGCTCAATCTCTGCAAGAGGAAGCGCTCCCGCTCGACGGTCGCCGTGAACCGCGCGTGGCTGATCCACTCGACGCTCTCTTGGTGGTTTGTCGCGACAGCGGCGTGCGTGATGAGGGCAGGACGATCAGGTGCCATCATTGCCGTCAGATACTGGCGTTTTGCGTCCAGAACAGTGACGTTATAACTCATGTGCGTAGGGATCCGAGCAAGCGCCTCCCCCGCCTCTTGAGCAGTCGAGCACGTCTGCAAGACGTATCGAAGGATAAGCGGCACCCCGAAGCCTGGCCCGACGATCCGTCTCCCCCCGAAGGTCAAAGAGATTGCAAGGCCCGCGTCATTCATCCCATCGACTAGCCCCCAAAGCCCATCGGACAGGCCCATCACTTGCCGACCTTGCCAACCGGTCTTCAGTATCAGGCTGTCGAAAGCTTTGGGATTGTAGTCGTAATTGCGGACGAGGACCGGCTCTTGCCCTGTCCAAATTGCCTGTGAACAGCCAGACAAATAGGGTGGCGGGCAATAAAAGCTAAGGAAGCGAGCTGCGCGGTCACCGCCTCCGGCCAAATCACACAGCTGGTCGTACAGCGGGACGATCTCCGGCATATGCTGCTGCAATGCCCGGTATCCTTCGAGATATGTCGGACGAGCAGACTCGCCTTCCTTCAGCCACCATCGCTGATAGTCGGGCCAGTACTCAGCAAACAGCCCGGCCCATTTCGGGCCAGGCAGATCTTCATTGAGTGCGCGCCAAAGCATCACATTATTTTAAATGCTGGATCAGCTAGTGCGGGTCCAGCATTCGCGACAGGCAGTGGTTTCCCATTGACTGTCTGCTTGATCCCGTGAATCCACTTCTTGGCCCGCTCATTCAGGCGGAAATTGCCGGTCATCGAACGCCCCCTGGTCACGAGGATGCCGATATCCGCACCTTCGTAGCGATAGTCTCCGGGTTGAAGGATCCGCAGGAAGAACGCTTCGTTCTCGGACTCAACGGCTCGACGGTGGTAGTCAAAGCGATCGAAGACCACCCGACCATCCTCTAGCATCCTGTAGATCCCGGTCTCAGGGCTTTCGGTGCAAATGTCGACGGTATCATCCGTATGTTTGATAACCATTTGGGACCAGCTGTCGATCATATCGGGATTGGCCCAACGAGCGTTCAATTCGTTGGTATCGAGGTTGAACTTCTTCTTGGAGAATTCAAGCAGGTGGAACAGGAACAATGGCGCATCGGCGTGGGCGAATGCGGCATGGTTGGTCATGGATGATGCGCCTGTTATGCGCGGATTCAGCTCACCCAACCAAAGATCTCCTGTCTTCTTGTCGATCAGGAAATCAAGCTCGAAATAGCCACGATACCCCTCCTTGCGAAGTTGCTCGCCAAACTTGAAGGTCAGTTCTCTCGCTTTCTGACGTACTTTGGGAGGAAAGGCGGTCGACAGGATCTCGTTTCCGCACCAGCCGCCCCGATAGGGTGTCAGTTCCTTGAACCCGACCAGTTCCGTCATCAATGGCCCGACGATCGTTCCTTCCCGTGTTGCACATGCTTCAATCGCGGAACCACGACAATCGATCCGCTTCATGATCTTGATTTCGCCCTCACCCACGATCTCGTGCTCATGACGCCGGAAGTCAGCCTCCGACTTGATGAAGAATGTGGTATGCCCACTATCCCCGAATGCGGATTGCAGGACGAGATCATGACCGATCTTGGCTTTTTCACATGTCTTGCGGAGGTCTTCGTATGACTTGACCTCTGCGAGAACATTGGGAACCGAAGGGACGCCCGCCTTGTTTCCGATGCGGACCGTCTCAATCTTGTTGTCCATCTTAGTACGCAGCTTGGCTTTGGGGAACCAGACTTCGGCGCCGAGTTCCTTTGAAAGCCGCTCGGTCTCTTCATCGAACATCAGGAACACAAACTTGGGCTTGCCGCCCCGGCGCTTAATGAAGTCGATGACTTCTTTATGTTGCAGCAGGTAGTTGTTGATGTCTTCAATCGACTGAAATTCGGCGTGCGGTTGCTCTGACGGGCAGAACACATTCGGATGCTTCCCGCCGTAGCAATCGATATAGCAGATATATTTGAAGTTCTTGACCCATTCATCAAGACCGAGAAGATTGAAATTCGTCGCCGAAATGAAGTAAATCGGATCGTCGTTCCGGTGGAAAAATCGCCGAATTTCCGAGATGTTCTTTAGTACGGTAGGCATATGGTTCCCTTTCCTATTCGGCTGCGGTCTTGATAACTTTTCGTTTCGGCAACGCGGCCAAAGCTTCTGGAGTGAACACCCGAAGGCCGAGATCGGCGCGATATCCGTGAATTTCATTCACATCGAGCGCGAGCATGAATTCAAGGATTTCCTTGCTGATCACCTGCCCCGGGACAAGGATCGGAAACCCTGGTGGATAAGGAATGATAAAACTCGCCGAAACGACTTCCTCTCCCGCGTCCAAGGCCGCTTTGAGCGATCCCTCAAGCTCAAGGTAGTCGCAGTTGGACACGTCATAGCTCAGGTAATAGGCGGTTCTGATATCCCCTTCCGGCGTGACGTTGTCGGGCCGGAACGCGTCGTGAAAGCGACTGAAATCGGGAAGCGGTGGATACTTTTCGGTGAGGTTCTGCACTCTTCTATCAAACGAGAGACGTTCCATCTTTGAGGCATCGTCGAGCAGGTCATCCAACTCTTTTGCGATCTCGACCAGCACCTCGATCAGATACGCGACTGACGACCTTGTCGTTCCGATGTTCGTCATGAACAACACGGTGTTGCGGGACGTCTTGTTGATTTGGATACCGTATTTATCCATCAATACGTCATTCTTGAACGTATCGCCGTCCCAACCGGTGCCACCGACGGCGAGAGTGACGCGGGTGGCATCCAAGACGAAATCGTCTTGTTGCCAACAATCCCACATATCCGTCCAGCCTTGTTCGTTGTCAAAATAGCTGGTCACACCACTTTGGCGATGTTGCGCCGGGATCATGTCGCCAGCGGTCAACACCTTGAAGTATTTCTTCAGCAATGGATGCAGGCTGATCGCGCGCCTCATCGACATGGCGGCCTCTATTTGCCGTTGGACGAATTCGAACCCTTCCAATTCTACCTGTCGGCGCCCGACATCGAGCGAGGCGATGATCTGATAGTTTGGAGATGTCGACGTGTGGGTCATATATGCTTCGTGGAAGCTTTGCTCGACCTCTCCCTTGAAATCTTGATCGTTCACATGGATCATCGACCCTTGCCGCAAAGACGTCAGGGTCTTGTGGGTCGATTGGGTCGCATAAACCCGTACTCTGGCATTCGGCGGCGCGATCAGGCGCACATCCAGCAGCTCTTCGTCCGTCGCGTCTGCAAGGGTCTCTTGTTGCGCTTCGTAGGCACTGCGATGCTCGTCCGTTCTCAACCGTTTCCGCAAATTGTTTGCCGTGCGCATGGCAGTTCGCTGACGATATGTCGGATTGAAACGAGCGAAGGCAAACCACGCCTCATCCCAAAGGAAGATCAGGTCCGGCTTGATCGCGAGGCATTCTTCCATCACGCGTTCGACGTTGTAGACGAGTCCGTCGAAGGTACAATTCGTCAGCAATAGCATCCGAACTCTGTCGAGCTTTCCGGCTGCTTTCAGTGCCAGTAGCTGGTGTTTTATTTCACGTAAAGGGACGGCGCCGTACATGGAGTATTCATTCAACGGATAGCTATCAAGGTAGACGACTTCCGCACCGGCCAGAACCATCCCGTAGTGATGCGACTTGTGGCAATCTCGATCAACAAGGACGATGTCGCCCGGTTGAACCAGTGCTTGCACGACGATCTTGTTACAAGTCGACGTGCCGTTGGTAGCAAAGAAGGTCTGTTTGGACCCGAATGCTCTGCTGGCGAGTTCCTGCGCCTCTTTGATGGGCCCATGCGGTTCGAGCAGACTATCCAGTCCGCCGGACGTGGCCGATGTCTCAGCAAGAAAGATATTCGGCCCGTAGAAGGCCCCCATATCCTGGATCCAATGACTTCTGGTTATCGATTTGCCGCGGCTGATCGGCATGGCGTGAAACACACCCGTCGGCTGCTTGGAGTAGTTGACCAAAGCGGTAAAGAACGGCGTTTTGTTTCTTGCCCCGACGCCACGCAAGATATTGAGATGCAGTTCCATGAAGTCTTCTTGATTGTAGAAGACGCGCCTGCAAATCCCCAAATCCAGCCCGGCAACGTCTTCGACGGACCGCTCTGTCACCAGATATGCATCCAGTTCCGGTCTTACTTGCGCAATCAGTCGGCACAACTCAGGACCGTAATTCTCCGGCTTCATCGTCGCAATTGCTTCGCTTCCCCCAGCCCGGTTCAGGAAGCTTTGAAGAATTTCATTGTCGAGCTTGGACTTTAGGACCAAACCCGGGCGCACCACGATCGCCTGAATGTTGTGGTTGAAGAGCACGGCAATCAGAGCGTCTTCGAGACTAGGCACCACGACCGCCTCGTAGGTGAAGGGGTCTTCGAGACGGCGCATTCCGGTCACGTTGCTTCTGAGCCAGCGTTCCTGTTGCTCATTAACGTTATCAACGATGAGCACCTCGAAGTACGGCTTGGTCAGGGCACGCGCCTCTGGTGACAGCAGCGCTTCATCGTCGTGCTCATCCTTGTCGATGCTGTCATTCTCGAGTGGAATATGTCGACGTCGATAGGCGCCGGTGGTCAAGGCCCGGGTGACCCGCTGGACCGAGAAGGCAAGATTGTCGAAATTGTTGTGCTCGAACTGCCGACGCATGTGATCGAATGCCGACATGCCTGGAAAGGCCCAATAGGGTTCGATAAGCGCCAAAGCTTCGAAGAGCTTTTGGGTTTCGGCTCTGTCCTTTGCCGAACCTTTGCCAGAAGGGTTCTTTGCGAGCGATCCAGTCACCTCTCGCAAAGCGCTCCACCGGTCAGAGCGCAGTTGCGTCGCAGAGTAGTAGTCGCTCACAGAATCCATCGATCGTTCTCCCAGATTTGGCCGAGGTCTTTGGCGGGCTCAACATTCAGAGTGACTATCTACCCACTGATCATCAAGTACTAATCGCCTTTCCCTTGTATGGCGTCTGATCGAGGCCGAGGACCGACTTGCTTGAAGAGACTTCACTCTCGGCCGATGCCGGCACATCTACATGAAGACCGGCTCTCGACCCTTGTGACGGCACCTTGAGCGGTCCGAGAGTATGAAGAAAATCGTCTGTGCCGCTGGCCCGATCATAGACCGAGAAATCCACCGACCGATCTCGAAAACTCTTGAGAACCTGTCCCAGCCCCTTCATGCCGGTTTCACGTTGCCGGCGCACCATCGACAAATCCACCTCGATCGGGAACATGTCTTCTTGCCCACCTGACTGGTGAAGCACCAGTGAGGTCGGATCAACGACACAGGATTTGCCAACTCCCCCGGCACCCAGTCCATTCACATCAATCACATAACACTGAAACTGAGCCGCAGTCGCTCTGGCAATCGCCAGTTCGGCGTCACGGTCCGTCGTACCGGTCAGCACGGGATGCAGCAGCACTTCGACCCCCTGTGATGTCAGCTGCCGCGTCGTCTCCGGGAACCACATGTCATAGCAGATAGACAAACCAAAACGACCCACATCGGGAACGTCGAAGACGCAGAAATCGGTGCCTGCGGCAACCCCCGCCTCATAGGGAAGAAACGGAAACATCTTGGCGTAACGACAGACAATCGCACCGTCCGGATTGATGACCAAGGATGTATTGTAGACCCGACCATCTTCGGGATGCGTCAGGAACATCGACCCGGGGATGAGCCAAATCTTGTGTTTGACGGCTGCTGCCTGAAAAACCTCGATAACGTCGTTCTCAGGAGGCAGCTTGTATTGCTCCAAAGGGCCAAAAGGAGCCAGCTCGCTAAAGAGCACCATTTGGGTCCATGGAAAGCGCGCCATTAGCACATCCAGTCGATGCATCATTCCATCGACGTTTGATTGCAATGCATGGACGTACATCTGCACACCAGCGATGGCGAATGGGGTCATTGAGTATCTTCTCCGTGCTGACAGAGCGGCCCGAACTGGGCCATGTTTGTCTCTGTGATCGGCACGTCCTTACGCCCTTACGACCAGAACGGAAACGGGCGATCTTCGCACAATCCTGTCAGCGTTTGAGCCAACCAGGAATTCTCGCACCCGGTCTGGTTTGTGGGAGGCCATGACGATCAAGTCGCAACCGATCTCTTCGACCGATTGCAGGACTTTCTTGTGTATCGTCCCGAACGCGAGGTGTTGATGGACGGTGACGTCATCCGGCACTTCCTTCCTGACGATCGCGTCGAGTGCAGAGTTCGCAGCACTGATCGCCTTCTCTTCAAAATCTTCTGGAAAGAAGCTCTCAACCAACGGTGTTCCCAAGTCGGGAACCACAGACATGACATGCAGTTCCCCACCGGACGTCCGAACGATTTCGACCGCCTGTGGCAAGGCTTTTTCCCAGGAGGCCTGCGCATTCAGATCAAGAGTAAGCAAGACTTTGTTAAACATCGCCTATTTCCTTATGCTTTTGCTGAATTGCGCGACACACCACTGGATCGGCTGCGCTGCAGGAACACGACGAGCGCGAGTAGCAAGAGTGCCGGGATGAACATCAGATACTTGCTCGGCTGACTGACCGGTCGCAAGACACGCAAGACTTCTTGATCCCAATCAAGCCCAGCCGCCTGAGCCGGCGAACCATAGCTCACATCGTCGATAAAGAGCGAACTGCCGTCTTCGCGGAAGACCAGACCTGCGTTTTCCAGCCGCTCCTCTCCGGTCGCGCCATCTTCGATCGGCAAAATCGCGACGAACTCGATCGGATCCCCGAGATCGTTCATCCCGGCCACACGAAGTCGAAGGTCTTCTCCGACGGGCGTTGCCAAGGCTGCCGCCGCAATTTCGGTAGGCTGTTCCTCTGTGAACGGTGCCGAGACCATGTCCATCCAAAAACCGGGCCGGAACAGCGTAAACGCGATCAAGAGCAGCGCGATCGTCTCGTAGAATTTGTTCTTGGCAAGGAACCACCCTTGTGTCGCCGCCGCGAACAAGAGCATCGCAATCGTGGCGACAATGAACACGAATATGCCTTGCGTCATCGTCACATCGATCAGGAGCAATTCCGTGTTGAAGATGAACAAGAACGGCAGAGCAGCCGTGCGCAGCGAATAGAAGAACGCCACGACACCTGTTCTGATCGGATCGCCACCGGAAACCGCGGCGGCAGCAAAGCTCGCCAGACCCACAGGCGGAGTGACGTCTGCCATGATCCCGAAGTAGAAGACAAAGAGGTGAACGGCAATCAATGGCACGATCAGCCCGTTTTGCTGCCCAAGTGTCACGATCACAGGGGCAAGCAAGGCGGATACGACGATGTAGTTTGCCGTCGTCGGCAACCCCATTCCCAGAATAAGCGAAAGGACCGCCGTCAACATAAGGATAGCCAGAATGTTGCCGCCCGAAAGGACTTCCACAACATCGGCGAGAGCCGAGCCGACACCGGTTTGGCTAACCGCACCGACGATGATACCCGCCGTCGCCGTGGCAATGCCGATCCCGATCATGTTGCGGGCGCCGGTTTCAAGCCCGTCTAGCAGGTCCTTGAAGCCTTGATGAATGGCGGCATGCAATTGGCCCTGACGCCGCATAAGTGCGGTAAGCGGCCGCTGGGTGACCAAAATGAACACCATGTATGCGGTTGCCCAGAACGCAGACAGCCCCGGCGACAACCGGTCGACCATCAGCGCCCAAACCAAGACCACTACGGGAAGTATGAAGTGGAGGCCGGATCTGACAGTCGGGCCCGGCAGCGGGAGGGCCGTTACCGGAGCATTCGGATCATCTAGCTCCAATGGTTTCTCTCGGGATGAGATATAAAGTAGCCCGACATACACAGCCGTCAGAAAGACGAAGATGATATAGGCAGCTGTTTCCGGGAATGCGGGACGGATCCAGCCCATTCCATAATAGACTGCGAAAGAGATCGCGCAGATTGCGGCAATTGTGAATGCGATACCGATCAACCTCTGGACGATCGGTTTCGGTGTATACGCTCTCGGGAGCCCCTCCATCCCGGCCTTCAGCGCCTCGAGGTGGACGATATAGACCAAGGCGATGTACGAAATGACTGCCGGCAAGAAGGCGTGTTTGACGACGTCAAAATACGGAATGCCGACATATTCGACCATAAGGAAGGCAGCCGCCCCCATCACGGGCGGCATGATCTGACCATTGACCGAAGAGGCGACTTCCACCGCGCCTGCTTTTTCGGCAGAGAAACCCACCTTCTTCATCAGCGGAATCGTAAAGGTTCCGGTTGTCACGACGTTGGCGATCGACGATCCGGAGATCAGACCGGTCATGGCCGAGGAGACCACGGCCGCCTTGGCCGGTCCGCCCTTCATGTGCCCCATCAGACTGAAGGCAACCTGGATGAAATAGTTCCCGGCACCAGCCCGGTCGAGCAAGGAACCGAAAAGAACAAACAGGAACACGAAGCTTGTGGACACCCCCAACGCGATCCCAAAGACGCCCTGCGTGGTAATCCATTGATGGTTTACGATCTCGGAAAGGTTGTTGCCCTTGTGAGAAATCAGGTCGGGCATATACGGACCAAGCACGGTGTATATCAAGAACACCGACGCCACGATCATCAGTGCCGGTCCAAGTGCCCTCCTCGTTGCTTCCAACAACAGGATGATCCCAATGACGGCGACTACGAAGTCCTGCGTGATTGGCGCACCGACGCGCCCTGAAATTGAAGAGTAGTATATCCAGATATAGAGAGCCGCACAGGCTGCGAGGACCGCCATGGCCCATTCCCACAAAGGAATACGCTCTTTGGGCGAGCCAAGAATGACTGCCGCTGCGACAGCCAAGGAAATCAGGGGAATCCACCAAGTTGAAGTACCGTCCTTGGCAGAAACGAAGAAGAGACCGCCGAGGATGAGCGGCACTGCAATGCCAAGGCTCAGCTGAACTTTGGTCCTCGCAGCGGGAAACACCAAGAACGCTAGAAAGATCGCGAACCCGAGATGGATAGAGCGAGCTTCCGTCGAGTTAAAGACACCGAAACCTGCCATGAACGGAAGGGGTGAAGCGATCCAGAGTTGGAACAGCGACCAAGCGACGGCGACAACGCTGATGAATATTGCCAAGGTTCCGGAGTTACCACGGCCACCGGTATCAGAAGAAGCAACAAGTGCATCGAGTTCGGCTTGGCTCAACCCGCCTCGCCCCGCAGCGGAATTCTCTACCGCCGCCGCTTGCATCTGGTCTTGTTCGGATCGCTGATCGCTCATCTTATGCCCCTGATTTGACCGCCGAAGTAGGCAAGCGACGCAATCGTCGCTTTGAACCCAGCCTGCTGGGCTCTAGAAAAACAAGCGGCCCCCAAGGAGGTTGGGGGCCGCGAAGTCTCGGTTACTCGATCCAGCCACGTTCCCGATAGTACTGCTCGGCACCAGGATGCAGAGGAGCAGACAGGCCGTCGGCAATCATCTCTTCTTCTGCGAGGTTGGCGAATGCAGGATGGAGGCCGCGGAACCGGTCAAAATTCTCGAAGACCGCCTTTACGACTTCATACACCACATCGTCGGGGACCGTTGCCGAGGTCACGAACGTTGCCTTCACGCCGAATGTCGAAACGTCGTCCGGTGACCCTTCGTACATCCCACCCGGAATTGTCGCGGCTGCATAATAGGGATTGTCCGCAATCAAGGCGTCGATCTCGGGCCCTGTGACTGGAACCAGAACGGTCTCGGTTGTCGACGCCGCTTCCTGGATCGAGCCATTTGGATGTCCAACGGTATAGATGATTGCATCTACGTTGTTGTCACCCAAAGCTGCTGCCTGTTCGGCGGGAGCGAGCTCGGAGGCCAACGAGAAATCATCCATCGACCAACCAAGCGCGTTGAGCACAACTTCCATCGTGGCGCGTTGACCGGAGCCCGGGTTCCCGACGTTGACGCGCATGCCCTTGAGATCGGAAAAGTCGGTGATGCCAGCGTCAGCGCGGGCGACGACCGTGAAGGGTTCGCCATGGACCGAGAATACAGCTCTCAGGTCAGGCATCTCGTTGCCTTCGAACTCCGAAGAGCCGTTGAAGGCATGGAACTGCCAATCGGACTGGGCGACGCCCATATCCATATCGCCTGCGTTGATCGCGTTGATGTTTGCGATCGAACCACCAGTTGATGGCGCGGTGCACCTCAGGTTGTGTTCGGCCGTGCCACGGTTGACGAGGCGGCAAATGGATTGCCCCACCACGAAGTAGACGCCCGTTTGTCCGCCTGTGCCAATTGTAATGAATCGCTCCTGCGCCATCGCGGCGGTGCTCGCCAACATGGCACCTGCAAGTGCTAGTGGTCTGATTATGTCCATATTTCTTCTCCCGTTGGTAGCGACAATGACTGCGCCCTCCTTTATGGAGAGCGCTTTTTCGTGGCCCTACTCAACTCTAACACAGAGAGTAGGCATTACGACAACGGACTTGTTTTTCACATACCGCTCACCTGCGAGGTGAGAAACAGGTCCGAACTCCCTTAGTGGGATAACCACGCAAAAACTGATCGTTACCTGACGCTAGTGCTGTTTATTATTTTGAGCAAGAGACTTGTTCCACGAGGGTCGCACTCGGAAAAATCGAATATTCGCGAGACGCTATGTGCTGTTTTGAGCAACGCGGATACGCTAGAGGGCACGAAGTTTGATGAACAACACGTCGATTGAATTACGCGCTCGTCACCAGCTTTTCATGCATAGTAGACGGAATATGGCCCTGTTTTCTTGGCTTTTCTCGGCAATTCGATCGGCGCTGCATGACCCAGGATCGACGCCTCATCTTTCTGGCGGCGAGCTCCAAGTCTCTGATGTTTACCTCTCAGGGGCTATCCTAGCTGCGGTCCAAAGTATTGCATGTCCAAGCGTTGCGCTGCTCTTATGGAACCAAGAACCGTCGCTCAGCAAGATAGGGACCAAGCATGCACACAAATAAAGATCTCAGCAGATTCTCTATCCTTGCCCTGTGCATCGTGTGTGCCGCCTTCTCTGCGCTCGGGCTGGCTTTCTCGATTTGGTTGCTGATCCCGCTTGTCCTGTTTCTGTCACTAAGCTTGCTCGGAATCATGGATGTGATCCAACGCGATCATTCGATTCTGAGAAATTATCCTGTGATCGGTCACATGAGATTTCTTTTTGAGGGGATACGACCCGAGATCAGACAATATCTGATCGAGAGCGATCAGGACGAAGAACCCTTCAGTCGAGACGCAAGATCCTTGGTCTACCAACGCGCAAAGGGTATGGAGGATAAACGGCCGTTTGGCACACGAATGCGTGTCTACGATGCTGGGTATTCCTGGGTGACCCACTCGGTTGCTCCGAAACACTTGGAGAGCACTGACTTTCGGGTGCGCATTGGAGGGGACAACTGCGCGCAACCCTATGATGCTTCGATCTACAACATATCAGCCATGAGTTTTGGGTCGCTTTCGGCCAACGCCATCCTCGCGTTGAACACAGGTGCGAAGATCGGCGGCTTTGCGCATGATACGGGCGAAGGCGGGATCAGCAGATATCATCGGCAAGGGGGTGGTGACCTAATCTATGAGATCGGGTCGGGCTATTTCGGGTGCCGGAATGATGATGGCAGTTTTAGTGCTGAGAAGTTTGCCGAACAAGCATCCCATCCGCAGATCAAGATGATCGAACTGAAACTGAGCCAAGGCGCAAAGCCCGGACATGGCGGGATGCTTCCTGCAGCAAAAATCAGCCCAGAAATCGCCGAAGCCCGGGGCATTCCGATGGGTCAGGATTGCGTCTCGCCGGCGAGCCATTTAGCGTTTTCGACACCAACTGAAATGATGCAGTTCATTGGGCTGCTGCGAGAGGCATCAAAGGGCAAACCAGTGGGCTTCAAGCTGTGTATAGGCCATCAGCGAGAGTTCATGTGCATTGTCAAAGCCATGTTGGAAACCGAAATCGTGCCTGATTTCATAGTGATCGACGGAACAGAGGGTGGCACCGGCGCCGCACCTCTTGAGTTTGCCAACCATGTCGGCATGCCGATGGTGGAGGGGCTGACATTCGTTCACAACACGCTTCGCGGCGCCGGCTTGCGAGATCAGGTAAAACTCGGCGCTGCCGGCAAGATCGTCTCGGCGTTCGACATTGCGAGAACCCTCGCTATTGGCGCGGATTGGTGCAATTCAGCCCGTGGCTACATGTTTGCGATCGGCTGCATTCAAGCACAAGCCTGCCATACGAACCATTGCCCGGTCGGCGTAGCCACCCAGGACCCCTTGCGTCAACGAGCACTTGATCCAATTGGGAAAAGCAAGCGTGTTGCGAATTTTCATCGCAATACTCTCGAGGCATTGGGCGAGATGACCGGAGCCGCTGGATTGACTGACCCGAGTGAGTTCCTTCCCCGGCACCTCATGATCCGTCAATCAGATGCTCAAATGGTAACTGGGGACCAAGCTTTCACGAGCATTGAGATCGGATCGCTTCTGCAGACGGGCAAAGATGACCCGGGAGGATATCGAAAGCGTTGGGCCAGAGCGCGTGCAGATCACTTCGAACCCGTGGATTGACATCACGGCCTCGGAATCTGTCGTCATAGGAATAGTTTATCCTAGACCGCAGCCTGCGTTGCCGTCGAACCACACTTACTAGGGCTGGCTGCAATCCATGGAATAATCGGCCTACTCCGTCTCGCATTTGGGCAGAGCCGTTCTAGTCATGTGGATAGAAGCAAGCCGCTTCGTGATCCATCCCTTGCAATGTGGGCACTTGACGGCGGCACTTGTCTTGCACCTTCCAGCATCGCGGTGCGAATGCACATCCATCCGGAATGGACAGAGGTGACGGCAACTCGCCGGTCAGCTTGATCCGCTCCTTTGACGCTGAAGGGTCCGCTCTAGGTGTCGCGGAAAGCAGCGCGCGAGTATAGGGATGACGTGGCGCATCGAAGACCTGGTTCTTAGGCCCCTTCTCCACCGCACGGCCGAGATACATGACGATGACATCGTCCGCGACGTGCCGAACAACGCTCAGGTCATGGCTAATAAACAGATAGGCCAGTTTCAGCCGCTCTTGCAGATCCATCAAGAGATTCAGGATCGCGCTCTGGATCGACAGGTCCAAGGCAGAGACGGGTTCATCCAAAACCAAGACCTTTGGATCGAGCATAAGGGCCCGTGCCACGGCAATCCTTTGGCGTTGACCTCCGGAAAACATATGGGGGTATCTATCGAAGTGCTCTGGCCGCAATCCTACCAGACGGAGGATCTCACGGGCTTTGGCTTCGCGTTCAGATTTGTCCATTCGCGGCCGATTGATGACCAATGGTTCCTGCAAGATCGTCCCAATGCGTTGTCGAGGATTCAGCGATCCATATGGATCCTGAAAAACGATCTGCACCGACTGCCGCAGATCCGCCCAGTCGGCAGGTAGGACTGGCTTGCCGTCCAGAGACAGAGAACCGGATGTCGGCTCCTCGATCATGGCAACCATCCGTGCCAATGTGGATTTTCCACATCCACTCTCACCGACGACAGCAAGTGTTTTTCCGGCCGCCAGTTCGAAATCCAGATCGGCGACAGCCCGCAATGTTCGGGCCTTGCGCATCAGCCCGCCGCCGACGGAATAATGCCGCTGCAAGTTCTTTGCTTCGATCACGTTCATGAGGCGATCCTTTCACCAGTGTTCAAAGGATACTGGCATCGCGCAAAGCCCAAATCCGGACCCTGTAATTGCGGCGGTTTTGTCCTGCAGGAGGCATCCGCAAATCGACATCTCGGTGAAAACAAGCAACCGTCCGGTCGATCAAATTGCCCCGGAACGACGCCGGGTATGGTTGGCAAACGCCTCTCGGTCGCTCTCTCTGGCAGTGCATCGAGCAGTGCTGCAGTATATGGATGATGCGGAGTTTCAAAAAGCGGTCCTACAGGCTGCTCTTCGATCTTTTGACCAGCATACTGAACGCTGACACGCTCGGCCGTTTCCGCGACGACTCCCATATCGTGTGTGATGAGAACCAAGCCCATACCCGTCTCGCTTCGCAAGTCTGATAGCAGATCAAGTATTTGGGCCTGTATCGTCACGTCGAGTGCCGTTGTGGGCTCATCGGCGATCAGCAGCTTTGGTCTGCAGGCGATTGCCATCGCAATCATGACACGTTGATTCATGCCCCCAGACATCTGGTGTGGAAACGCAGACAACCGCTTTTCCGGGTCCGGGATTCCGACCTGCTCGAAGAGTTCGATCGCGCGAGAATGGCGTTGCGCACGGTCCAGCCCGAGGTGAAAACGGAGGGATTCCTTGATCTGCCAACCTACCGTAAAACATGGGTTGAGGGAGGACATTGGTTCCTGAAATATCATCGCCAGATCATTGCCGATAATCCTACGCTTGGACCGATTGTCCAAGCGCAAGAGATCGTGCCCGTCAAAGGTCATCTCATCCGCCGTGACCTTTGCGGTCCAAGGCAGCAATCCCATCAAGGCTAGCATCGAGACCGATTTGCCCGATCCGCTTTCGCCGACGATCGCCAATATCTCTCCGGTATCGACGTCTTGATCTACTGCGTCCACAGCGCGAAAGAGGCCGCCGGCGGTCATGAAATCAACACTCAAATTACGAATACGTAGCAAGGACATCGGTCAGCTCCGTTTCAACTTTGGATCGAGCGCATCTCGCAGCCCATCGCCCATCAAGTTGATCGCCAGCACGGTGATCAGAATGGCAAGACCTGGAAAAGTGACCACCCACCATGCGCGCAAAATGAATTCCCGCGCTTCCGCAAGCATAGTTCCCCATTCCGGCGTTGGAGGCTGGGCCCCCATCCCTAGAAACCCGAGAGCCGCTGCGTCCAAGATTGCGGTTGAAAACGAAAGTGCCGCCTGCACGATAATAGGCGCCAGGCAATTTGGCAGAATCGTCACGAACATCAATCGACCGATGCCGGCACCGGCAACTTTCGCTGACGTGACATAGTCTTTCTGCCGCTCCGAAAGTACGCTCGCACGGGTCAAGCGAACATAATGTGGCTGTAGAACGATTGCGATCGCAATCATGGCGTTTGTAAGTGACGGCCCGAGAATAGCGACGAGTACGAGAGCGAGCAGGAGCGACGGAAACGCCAGAATAATATCCATGATCCGCATGATTATGCTGTCGACCCATTTCGGCGCGAAGCCGGCGATCAAACCGATCAGAATGCCGCCGCTGGCCGCAACCGTGACGACAATAACCCCGACGAAGAACGAGAACCTTGCACCGATAATGAGCCTGGACAGCATATCACGGCCCAGAGGATCAGTCCCCAAGGGATAGGTCCAGTTCCCTCCCTCTTGCCAGAACGGAGGCTGCAAAGCCGCGTCCCTGAACTGAGTGGTGGCGTCGTATGGCGCAATGAGTGGACCGAATAGCGCCAAGACGGCGAATATTCCAAAGATCCACAACCCGAATACCGCACCTCGGTTCTCGCGGAAGTAGAACCAGAATTCCCGCAAGCGATCAGGACTCTTGCTGACTGCGGCGGCATCGTTTGAAGGAGTTGTCTCAGACATCAACGCTTCCTTATCTTCGGATTGATGACGCCATAGAGCATGTCGACCGTCAGATTTACCACCATCACCATGACGGCAATCAGGAGCAGACCACCCTGCACCACCGGGTAATCTCTTCGGAAAATGCTATCGACCATCCATTTACCGATACCGGGCCAACTGAAAATCGTCTCGGTGAGAATTGCACCGGCCAGAAGTGTACCAACCGAGAGGCCGATCACAGTGATGACGGGGATCAGTGCATTTCTTAATGCATGCACGCCATTGATCCGTCCGGGGCTCATACCCTTGGCTCGCGCCGTTCTGATGTAGTCCTCTCCCAAGACCTCCAACATCGCAGATCGGGTCTGCCTCGCTATCACAGCCAATGGAATTGTCCCCAAAACGATCGTCGGCAAAATCAAATGCCGAACGGCGGACAGGAATGCCCCCTTCTGACCAGAGGCCAGACTATCGATCAACATGAACCCTGTCGGATCAGGGAAATAGTAAATCAAGTCGATCCGGCCTGACACCGGTGTCCATTGCAGGTTGCCCGAAAACACGATGATGAGGAGCAGAGCCCACCAAAAGATCGGCATCGAGTAGCCAATCAACGCAGTCGACATCAACGCTCTATCAAAAAATTTGCCGCGATTGACCGCAGCGATCACGCCCGCAGGCAATCCCAAAGCAACCGCAAACATCATGGCGCAAACTGAAAGCTCCAGAGTCGCTGGAAACAACGCGAAGAATTCATCCCAAACCGGCCTCTTTGTCACAAAGGAGGTTCCGAGATCGCCTTGAAGGACGCCTGTGAAATATTCCCAGAACTGAACGTAGATCGGTCGATCGAAGCCGAACTGTTCGCTTAGTTCTGCATAGCGTTCTTCGGTCAAGCCCCGCTCACCGGCCATGACGATTATCGGGTCGCCGGGCAAAACCCGAATGAATGCAAAGGAGATCAACGTTACGCCGAAGAAGGTCGGCACAAAGGTCAACAGTCTGCTGAGAATATAATTTAGCATTTCAGAACCACGAGCTCCTTTGGAAATCGGGTCAGGGATACGCATCCGGTTTCAGTGACGAGCACATCGTCTTCAATCCGAACACCGAAATTTCCAATGTCATAGAGACCCGGTTCATTGGTGAAGACCGTTCCAGCCGGAAGCTTCATGTGGTTTCCACGCATGATATAGGGTGCCTCGTGAACATCCCGGCCCAAACCATGGCCAGTCTTGGTTCGAATTCGGTCCGCGAAGGGCGACTGCTCCAGAATGCCAGTCACCGCATCGTCGATTTCATGCGCGCTGACCCCGGCTTTGGTCACTTCAAACCCCTTCAAGTTTGCACGCAGTACAGTGTCGTAGACCTCCTGCGCCTCGTCCGATGCGTGGTCCAAGAAGACCGTGCGCGTGATATCTGCCGCAAAGCCGTTCTTGCGGGCACCAAAATCGATCAGGAGTGCGTCGCCTGCCTTGACAGCATAATCTTCTCGCGCCTTAGCGTGAGGTCTTGCGGACCCATCGCCAGCGGCAACGATGGGATAAAAGGACTGATCATCGGCCCCCTCTTCGAACAAGGCACGAATGAGCGCACCCTCAATCTGCTTTTCGGTTTGATTCAGCCTGACGGTATCCAGTGCTTTGGCGAGAGCCCGTTCCGAGATCGCGATAGCTTCGTTCAATGCGGCAATGTCGGCCGGCGTCTTGATCATCCGCAGCGCCGAAATCTCTTTCTCGGCATCGACAATCCGTAGGTCCGGCTGTGCTTCCTTCAAAGCGTGATGGACGAAGACGCGCATCACTTGCCCCTCGACACCGAGGGACTTGATCTTCAGATGCGCCAACAAGGCGCCAAATGCAGCATCGTATCCCGACTGGTCCCGCCAATCGAATACCGCGCCCTCGAAACCGACAAGGTCCCAGCTCCGCAATTCAAGATTTGGGACCAGCGCGGCGGGGCTACCGTTTGCTGGCACGACCAGAACAAAAGGACGCTCGTGGCTCATGAAGACATGCTCCACGGCGCGAGTGAAATTCGGACCCGGAACCATTGCAATAGCGTCCAGCCCCAATTGGACAGCGACATTCGCATAGGGGACAAGACGTTCAGACAAGCCAGTAGCCAAAGTCAGCACCAAGTTTCTATAGCGATGCAAAAAAGTCTGGGGCGGCGCACGAAGCACCGCCCCAGTTCGACCGTCTTTCAAGTTAGTTTGCAATACCGACTTGATTGAAGATATGGCCGCCAAGAGGGTGGACAATGTAGTTTTCCACCTCTGGGCGCATGGTCATGTAGACCACCGAATGCGCGATCGTTGCCCAAGGAGCCTGCTCCTTGAAGATGAGCTGAGCTTCCTCATAAAGGGGCTGCCGTTCGGCCTGAGTCGGTAAGACCTTCGCTGCCTGGATCAGGTCTTCGAACGGCTGATAGCACCACTGCGCGCGGTTGGAGTTCTCGCGTCCGTCACAGCCCAGAAGGACAGCCAAGAAGTTGTCCGGATCGCCATTGTCGCCGGTCCATCCCAACAGCACAGCCCCGTCGCGGTCGAGTTCGCGCGACCGGGAAAGATACTCGCCCCATTCATAGGACACGATTTCAACAGTGACGCCGATCTGGGCGAAGTCCTCCTGCATCAATTCAGCCATACGGCGGGCATTGGGGTTGTAGGGGCGCTGAACAGGCATGGCCCAGATTTTCATGTTCAGATCGGTGACACCTTCCGCCTCCAGCATGGCGCGGGCGGCCTCGGGATCATACGGATCGTCAACTGTAGCTTCATTGTAAGACCACATGGTCGGCGGAATCGGGTTGCGGGCAATCTGACCGGAACCCTGGAACACCACGTCAATAATGGCTTGCTTGTCGATCGCCATGTTAAGAGCGCGACGCACATTGGGATTGTCGTAGGGAGCTTGCGTGGTGTTGTAGGCGAGGTAGCCGACGTTGAGCCCCTCTTGTTCCATCACAACCACGTCTTCCGAACTCTTCATCGCCTCGATGTCAGCTGGGTTCGGGTATGCCATGACATGGCACTCGCCGGCCTGAACCTTTTGATAGCGCACGCTCGCATCAGGTGTGATCGCAAAGATCAGAGATTCGACGCGTGCGGGCTCGCCCCAGTAGCTATCGTTGCGCAGATAGCGGATGACAGCGTCTTTCTGATAGGCTTGGAAGCTGAAAGGACCAGTTCCGATCGGAGCTTGATTCAGCATTTCGGGTGTCCCCGCTTCGAGCATGGCATCCGCGTATTCGGCGGACACAATGGACGCGAAGTCCATAGCCATGTTTGCGATGAACGGTGCTTCGGGCCGGGTGAGATTGAACACGACCGTGTAGTCATCGACCTTTTCGATGCTCTCGATCAGATCAGGCATCGACATGCCGCCGTAATATTCCCAAGTGCCACCCGAAACGGTGAAGTAAGGGTTGGCCTCGTTACCTTGGCGGTCAAACGAGAAGATGACGTCGTCGGCATTGAAGTCACGCGTTGGGGTGAACTGGTCATTGCTGTGGAATGAGACGCCACGACGCAGATTGAAGGTCACGGTCATGCCGTCTTCAGAGACTTCCCAGCTCTCGGCCAGCCCAGGAATCACTTCGGTCGTGCCGACGCGGAATTCGGCCAGACGATTGTAGAGTGGATGGCTGGAGGCATCGAAAGTGGTACCTGCAGTATAAAGTGCTGGATCGAAACCTTCCGGTGATCCCTCTGAGCAGTACACCAACGCTTGCGCGGAGGCCGCCGAAGCGCCAACCGCTGCGAGCAAGCAGCCAACGGCCAATGTTCTTCTTAATGACATATCGAATGTATCCCCTAGCATTTTCGTTTTTCGTTCTGCGATCAGCCTTCTGATGCGAAGACTGGAACGCGTCACAGCGTGGCCCTCAAGCGCGAACACTTGAACGGACAATTTCTTGTGGTCATCTCTTCCCGTTGCGGCACGACTCTTTTTCGGTCGAGCTCATCGTATTTTTCGCATCCGAGCACGAAAAATCGTCGCTGCCAAGCAAAACCCGCACATGCTAACGCTCCGTAAGCTAGTCTAATGGCGCGTTTTCCAGCCGACATACGCACAATAAGCAGGCACATAAGTCCAATAATTCAGCCTTCCGCGCCTACCGACCACCCACCCTCACGGCACATGATCATTTTCACGGCAGAAGCCCCGAAATTGATCTTGCGGCCCGTACCAGACCCGCCGAAACTGCTTTCCATGAAGACCATTTACCCACTTGTCGTGTTCACGGACCTCGACGGCACACTGCTAGACCATCAGACCTACGACTGGCGACCCGCAGCACCAGCACTCGCTCGATTGGCCGAAATCAATGCCGTGGTCGTCCTCGCAAGTAGCAAAACCGCATCGGAAATAAAGGTCCTTCAAAAGGAAATGCGGCTTTCACACTGGCCCGCCATAGTTGAGAATGGCAGTGGTATCGCTGGATCACAGTCGCCAGAAGAGTACAGAAAACTTCGACACCAACTCAATTCCGTCACTCCCGAGTTGCGCAATTATTTTTGCGGTTTTGGTGACATGCCCCCTGAGGAAGTTGCCGACCGCACGGGTTTATCACTCGAAAAAGCGCGGCTCGCGAAGGAGCGGCGTTTTTCAGAACCCGGCGTCTGGTCGGGAACAGCCGAGCAAGAAGCAGCCTTTGAAAACGCTCTCAGCAAGATCGGAATAAGCGCCCGTCGGGGCGGCCGTTTCCTGACTTTGTCTTACGGCAAGACCAAGGCAGATCAGATGGCTGAGATCCTCAAGAGTCACCCGGCTCGCAATTGCATTGCGTTGGGCGATGCCCCAAACGACATCGAAATGATACGCTCTGCCGACTATGGCATTATCATCTCAAACCCCCATCACCCCTCGCTGCCAACGCTTGAAGAAGAGGCCACCGGTCGCGTCCTCAGAACACGAGAACCAGGCCCCTACGGATGGAATTCCGCGGTTATGATGCTTTTGATAAAACTGGGCATATAGTCACAATTGGTTAGGATTGAATCTCATGGTTGATTTCCATCAGAACGGCAACATTGCCACGTTGCATAACCTGCGAACTCAGTCGCTCGATGAAATGACCTACGAGCTTGAGACATTTGCTCAATCTCGAAAAATATCGCTTATTCTTCCATGCCTCTACTCTGAACTTGAAACCGAAGCGATGCCCATTATCGTTTGTGAACTCTCAAGGGTTAGCTATCTTCACCGCATTATAATTGGACTGGATCGGGCGAATGAAGAGCAATTCCGAAACGCGAAAAAATTCTTCAAAGACCTTGATCAGAACCACGTCGTCATCTGGAACGACAGCCCCAGAATGAAGGCACTGGAGCATAGGCTGAAAGATGTTGGACTCGGCCCGGTCGAGCCGGGAAAAGGAAAGAATGTATGGTCATCGATCGGCTATTTGATGGCCTGTGAGGATAGCGCAATTATGGCGATACATGATTGCGACATTCTGACTTACACGAACGAGCTGCTCGCGCGATTGGTTTACCCGGTTGCAAATCCCAACTTCCCCTACCAAGTGGCGAAAGGTTATTACGCCAGAGTTGGCCAAAACAAACTGAACGGCAGAGTGACCCGGCTCTTGGTCAGCCCACTTCTGATAGCCTTGAAACGGGTGATCGGAGATCGTGACTACATCGATTACCTAAGAAGTTTCCGCTATCCGCTTTCCGGCGAATTCGCCATGCGCACAAGCATATTGCCGGATCTCAGAATACCGTCTGACTGGGGGCTGGAGATCGGCGTGTTGTCCGAAGCATGGCGGAACCTTGCGCCCAAGGCCGTTTGCCAAGTCGAGATTGCTGACGCTTACGATCATAAACATCAGGAGCTTAGCGCGGGTGTTGCGGAGGCCGGTTTGAACCGCATGTCAGTCGACATCTGCAAGGCAATCTTCCGAAAGCTCGCGGCAGACGGAACCGTATTCACGAGCAACGTTTTTAGAACTTTGAAAGCGACATACTACCGCAGCGCCTTGGACCTGCTCGATGCCTACTATGCAGATGCTCAGATGAACGGGCTTGAAATCGACAGACATGGCGAAGAGCGCACGATCGAATTGTTTGCCGAAAATATCATGCGAGCAGGACAGTTCTTCCTCAGCAATCCACACGAAACGCCCTTCATTCCAACTTGGAGCCGCGTCCATTCAGCGGATCCAGCCTTCATGCGCGATATGCATTCGGCCGTTGCGAAAGACATTGACGAATATCAATAATATCCACTAGGCAATATTCGTTATCCAGCGGCACTGATAAGGTGCCAGTGATACAGTACCGTCCGCCATAGTGATCTGTTCACCGGACAATAGATCCATCCACGTCTCATCTTCGATCAGATTTAGGCGATGCGACGGCATCGATATTTCGTCAGCGCTGACATTATGCAACGCAAAAATCGACTGAGATCTATCAAGGCTCTGCCGCCACAACAGAAATATTCGGGGGTCTTCTGAATTGAGCGTGAACTGTGTCGCATTCGGGTGAAAGGCGCGTTGCTTCTTTCGCAAATCTAACCGACGCTTGAAAGCCTCCATCACTCTGGATTGTATCGAGCTTGGGTCAGATAGAAGCTCCTTCAAGGATGGATAGTCCCAACGATGTCGATTGATCGCGCGGTTCATTCCCCGCCGTTCGACACCGTCGAGATCGTTCGGCGTAGCCAACAACGAATGGATATAGAATGCCGGAATTCCCTCCATCGCCATGACAATTGTCTGGGAGCACATGAAACGTTCGAAATGGAATGCGTCAGGACCATCAAAAGTCTCCCGCATTGCATCAAAGAAAGTAGTGTTTATCTCGTAAGGTGCTTCGCTTCCGTCCGGCAGAGCCCTCATTGAAACAAGTCCACCGAGGCTCTTGATGGTATCAATTATCTTTTGTTGCTGAGCCGAGCTGAGCAGGCCTTCGGCCGGGCGCATTCCAATCCCATCGTGGCTGGCAGTAAAATTTAGGTACGCACAGCCTAACGGCGCTGGGGGCATCGCCTTTTGCCATTGTAAAAGTGCACTCGCATCACCAGACATCATGGCGTATAATATCAATGGCGGAAGCGGGAAATTATAGATCATGTGCGCTTCATCGCGCTCTCCGAAATAGCTCAAGTTCTCGGTCTTGGGAACATTCGTCTCCGTAATCAACACGACTTTCTCAGCTGTATGATCACAAAGTAGCCTCATCAGTTTGATGATTTCATGAGTTTGAGGCAAATGTATCGATGGCGTTCCGATTTCCTTCCAAAGGAAAGCGACCGCATCGAGCCGAATAATTCGTATCCCATGATCGAGATGCAGGCGAATAATACGCAGGAACTCCAAGAGCACTTCGGGGTTTCGAAAATCCAAGTCTATCTGATCGTGTGAAAACGTGCACCAGACATGTCGGAGACCGCGCGAAGTCTCGACTTTCTGCAACAATGGCGTTGTGCGCGGGCGCACGACCATACTCAAGTCATCACTCGGAGATGCCTCGAAGAAGAATTCGTCATAGGGTGGATGCGCCTGCCGATAGCCGTTGAACCAAGCTCCTTGACTAGAGACATGATTGAGCACGAGGTCTGACATCAGAGTAAAATCTTCCGATATTCGCTCAACGTCGGCCCAATCACCCAATTGTGGATTCACCTTGCGGAAGTCCGACACGGCGAAGCCATCGTCTGAGGTGAACGGAAAGAACGGCAAAATGTGGACGCTATTTAGATGACCACTCCAGTGGTTGAGAAAATAGTCGTGCAGCAGGTCTAGGGGCTTATGAGCTCCATCCGTAAGCGTGTCGCCGTATGTTATGGCGAGCACGTCCGCTTCGCTCCACATCGCATTGTTCGGTAGCCGCCCTCGTTTACGTCGCTTGGCCGGGTCGGGCCAGAATGCATCTATGACTTGGCTGGCGAGAATATCATGGTCGACGCTTGGGTAGATCCGCGAAAGCCTGCTTGAAAGCGTTCGACTAAACGATTGAGATGGTTTCTTCATGCGGACAGGGAACCACATCCTGACCACGAAACTCAAACTCAATCGTCGATATTACAGCGTCGGAAGCCAGTTTGATTGTTTATTGCGCAGTTCTGTTCGCCGTGTCGCTGGCGAGCCGGCATTCCAAGCGCTTGTCAGATTGCCTCGTTTTCCGAAGTTTATGCAGGGAAATGTCAGCAGCCCACTCGGACAAGACTAAACTGATGCGGTGGATGCCCCCACCCGACGGTATGGAATGTGCCATAACGGTTTCATAGGAACCAACGCGAGGGAGGCATCCATGTCAGAGATTAGGATATTAGCGATTGATCTTGCCCCGGGTTTGCTCGAGCCGTCAACTGCTCGGTGCGATGGAGAATCATACGCAAGACAACACACCGTTAATCCCCCGAAGTGCGCGAGCGTTCCGTTCGCATGGTGCTGCACAGCCCCAGACAGCATGAAAGGAGTTGATCGGCGATATTGTCCACAACCTCGAAGATCGGTCGAGCGTCGCAGATTCGGACCGGATGGGTTAAGAGGGCTGACGTGGATCGCAGGGATCCCGAACAGATCCAAACAATGTCCAGCGAACAATAAGTTCCGCGATTTAAGTGCACCCGCGTCGAAGATGCTGTGGGTGAGCAACTCCATTTATGCGGCGACACGGCAGGGCTTTGCCTATGTGGCTTCCGTCACCGATGTCTTTGCGCTGTATCATGGGCCGGCGTTTCATTCGGTCTGCTCATAGCATTTTATTTTCTACGCATTCGAAAATGGCTGAATATCCGAAGTCATTCAGCCTCCGCGCCCCGCGGTTCGGTTTCGAAGTGGGGCTTAGCGTTGTCGCTCAAAACTGCCTATATGAGATCGTGGAAATTACGAGTTCAGTTCAGCGCTAGAGCCGCCATTGTACAAAATGCTCGCGCAAAACAATGCGACCAGACACAATACGCTTGTTGAAACCGCGGCCATTGTAGCGTCGGAACTAGCAAGGACCGAGACTGTTGCGATCCCGCCGAGCCTGGCAAACGTAATGTCCAAGCTGGTTGCCATTGCACTCATTCCATTTGGAGCGAACCTCAAGGTCAACTGCGTTGAAGGGGCGTTGCTGCAAGCGAGACCCGATCCAACCAGGACGGACGAAAACAGTAAAGGTATGAGTTGGTCATAGAAGGACGATAGCAATACTCCTGCGGCGATGAGGAGCGGGGCCATCATCATGATCCTCCCAAGATTGGGACTGTCTACCCAGTTTCTCAAGAGCGTGCTCATCCCAGAGAATGTCAGCCACAACACCGAAAGGACCAGCCCGGTGTTTGCCGCCATAAAGTCGTTGCCCGAGAGCCAAATCGGAAGCCGAAAAAGGAAGTAGGAAATCGAACCGTAGGTGCAGAAAATGTAGACAAAAGTTGCGCTCAGCTTGTGATTTCGTAGCAACTTGGAGAGGTTGTTTTTTGAACGGGATTTGGGCACGGAGTCTACCGAGGCGCTTGCCACATACAGAATGAACAAGGCGGCTAGCGCCGTGATCGCGATTGCCAAGAAAGCGATTTGCCATCCCTGATCGGCAAGGGTGCTCCCATAAATGAGGGGCGTGAAAGCCGCACAATATCCTGCGATACTGCCCCACAGGATTAGTACTCTTCCAGGTTTTGCCGGCGAGGCTCGTGTCAATAGCAGAGGCACGAGTGGCGAGAAAAGGCCGCCCCCAAGACCCTGAAGAATGCGGCCGACGATTAGCAGTTGGACGCTATCCGCCATTGCTACGAGAAGCGAACCCGCGGCGAAAACGGCAATGCCAAATCCGAAGACCTTCGTTGTCCTGAAGATGTCGCCAAACCAACCTCCAAGAAGAACGCCAAGAGCGACTGAAATCCCGTAGGCATTAAAAACCCAAGCCAAACCGCCGATTGTCAAACCAAATTGAGTTTGTATCAATGGAAGGAGCATAGGGACCAAGGTCAGCTCCATCACAAATGCGATATTGGCAACGATCGGGGCAATAAGCGCTGAGCGCTTTGATGCCGCTAATGCGGCCTCCTTGTCGACCTTCACAGAAGCAGGGACCATTTCAGGCGGACCACTTAGACATTCGCTTGTGCGTCCAAATGGCTCATTTCCGCCACTGCTCCATTGGTGGCTGAAAATTTAGGAGTGTTGGAGGTGACATGAAGGCTTGGCGTTGGACGGGCAAGTAGGTTTGCCATGTCATTGGCTCCCATCCAAATCAAATAGTCCTCGTCGGTTATCTGCTGATCTGGGCCCAGCCAGACACCGGGATCACAATGGTTGTAGCCATAGCGAAGATGTGCGCCCTTTGCGGCCAATGATTTAGGAACGAGCGCGAAAACGAACGACGGATTCCAAGCGCCGACCATGATCTCGATAAGGAGTCTCGACAATAGAGATGTCGCACCTTGACTGCGTGGCCCTCCGAGACCACGCCCACGTAGCCAAAAATCGCCGTGGTAACAGACTCTTCCAGTAATGCTGTGCAGCGCGTCGGGACCGGAGTAAAATGTCAGGTCTGGGTCCGGTGTTGAGTCCGGGGTGATATACTTGTGGCGATGATTGTTCAAATGGGTCGCCAGCGTTCCACCAGACAGATCGAGCAAGCGTACGGCCTGAGTATGAACAAGTTCCCCCGTCGCGTCGTAGCCGCAAATCCAAAAGCCGTTGTCGCGGTCAATGTACGAGCTTGCAACATCAAACATTGCGTATATTGGGCCACGATCTGATTGTCGCGTCCTTAGGGAACGATAGGTCGCGAAGTCGTCCCCGATCTGTATTCGAATGCCACTCGCCTCAAAGGCGGACAAGATGTTGGACAGACGTGTCGAGATTTCAAAGAGTTTACTGGGTGACAACCCCATATGACCAGTCCTTCTTCCCAGGTTGGAGCCAGTCTTTCATCAAATAGTTAACTTTCTATTAGCCAAATTTAACGGCTGCGGCGGCGATGGGTGGATCTTATTGGGGTGCCGATCGAAGGCAATAAGCGCTGCTCAGATAAGTCGGGACAGTTCGGCACTGGACAAGAATGCTTCTGCATCCACTACATTTGTCTATCCTCGATCAGGCCAGCGGAAGTCGTCGTCATACTTCGTGAGCTGTTCTCTCAGACGAGTCCGGATCCCCACTACAGCGGCTACGACGACGGCCTGGACCATGGGGCAGTGGACGAGTCTCGGCACTGGTTAATAGTGGCCTGGGTCAGGGGCCAGCGGCCAAGGTGTCGGAGCGCTTCTATGCCTCGATCAAAAATAGCGACGAAAATGAGGAAGTCGCATAGAATTGCGGGCATTCCCTACTTTTAAATTCGATGTCGCAATTCCTTGTTTCCATTGGAGTATTTTGGGTTCTGGAGAAGTCGCCTGATTGACAATCTCGTGTCTTCGAGATGGGCTTTAAAGGCAACCGTCTCAACTAAGGCAGCCCGAAGGCAAAGCTAGGAAATTCGCCCCAATGACGCCAATTCTGAAGCGGAGTATCGTGCTGTAAATTTGGAGCCAGCATGTCCGTCTATAGTCTTTTTGAGCCGTCCGTTCAGGTAACCAGCCCGCCTCGCGGCTCCGTCAACGTTTGCATCGGCCGTGCCGTCGCTGGACCGGGTGGGCGCTGGGTCCCGTGCGCATCCATGATCGCAGAGGGCCTCTTCGTCTCGTGCGTTTATGAGGTTGGACCCGGCCGGCGTCAGGTTTGCTCTGGACATCCTCCAATGGATTGCGCTGAAGAGGCCCTTGCCCAAGCGATTGAACTTGCGGAAACCGCTGCGGCCTAGCGGGTCGCATTGGCGGAGCCATTATCCCACAGCGCTCAGCCTGTCCGCATTTCGGCGTGAGGCAGGGTTTCTGGACAAGGTTCCGGGGTGGCGGCCCAGCAATAATGAGGGCCGGCCAGCAGTATTTAGACCGCTCTTCCAATGCCGTGAAGAGCGTTGCGGTCAGACGACTTGGGCCGCCGGTGCCAAAATACGCCGCCGGTTTCAATCAACCGATCCTGAAGGTCGTGTTCGCTCATAGGTTTTCCGAAATAGAAACCTTGAAGATAGTCGCAACCCATCTCGCTCAGAAGCCAGGCGTGTTCCTCGGATTCGACCCCCTCCGCAACCACACTCATGTTCAGACCCTTTCCAATTCCGATGATGGATTTGACCAATGGCCTCGTGGTCGGATCCCCGACAAGTGGCTGGATAAAATGACGGTCGATTTTCAAGACGGCAGGCTTGATCTCCAACAGCCCTCTGACGGAGGCGTGTCCGGTTCCGAAATCGTCGAGCGCAATCGTGACGCCAAGCTCTTCCAGTTCATCAATTGTCCAACGAACCACATCACCGATCCGATCCAGGTAGACGGATTCAAGGATCTCGACCGTGAGGCGCGCGGCGTCGACGCCCGAACTCTTGATATCGTGTATGAACGTCGGGTCCGCTAGACGGGCAGCTGAGACATTGACAGCGACGCGAGGAAGGATGACGCCTGTTTCGTCCAGGTGGGACATCGCCTGATGCAGGCTTGCAAAAATTATCTTATCAATTCGCTTGAGAATGCCCATGTTCGCAGCAGTTTCGAGAAATGCCGCTGGCGGAAGAATACCTTTGGTTGGATGGGCCCAACGGATCAGCATCTCGGCGCAGGAAATTCGCCCGGATTGTGCATCAATGAGTGGTTGAAAGTACGGAATAAATTCCTGCCGTTCACAGGCGAGCAGTAGGTCAGATGCCAGCTGCTTCGTCGCAATGGAGTTGGCATGCATTTCTTTGGTAAAGAAGGACCAGCGGCCCTTTCCCTGCGATTTCGCATGGTAGAGCGCTTCGTCAGAGTCCGCGACGACTTGTTCGGGGTCTTCCATATTGGCGTTTGCAATGGCGACGCCGACGCTTGCGCTACAGGCGGTTGACTTTCCATCGCAACTGAACGGCGCTTGCATCCTTTGAACTATTTCGTCCGCCAGACTGCTGATGTTGAGAGCACTCGTTCCGAGTGGCTTCAGAATGACAAATTCGTCACCGCCGAGACGGGCGACCAGGTCGGATTCCCCAGTCAGCTCACGCAACATGTCAGCGACCGATACCAGCAACCGATCACCAGCATCGTGGCCAAGCGTGTCGTTGACCGATTTGAAGCGGTCCAAGTCGATGTAGAGTACGGCGAATTCGGTTCCATGCGTTTTCAGGTTCTCGATCCAGGTTCTCAACTCAACTTCGAAATGCCGTCTGTTGGAAAGCCCGGTCAAAGCGTCTTCATTCGCGTCCTTGGCGACCGACTTTGCAAGCGCATGGAGGCGCGTGTTCTCTTTCTCAAGACGGTGAACTCTTTCGATGACCCTCGAGTAGCTTTCTGGGTCCGATGAGGCGTGTTCTCTCGATACCGGCCTTGATGGCGCTGTGTGCTCATCTTCCAGATCAATGATCGAGCAGAGCCACCAATGATTGCCGGTAGCGGGATCCGACAAGTGAGACCAACTCATCCGTTGTCGGTAGAGCTCGCCGTTCTTTCGGTTGTTCATGGCCTTGGTCGAAAAGTTCTCCCAATTCATCAGCTTCTCGATGATGTACAGATGAACACCTTGCTCAAGATCGGGCCCGATCAATATGGTTCCGCGTTGGCCGATGGCTTCGGCGGCACTATATCCGGTGATCTTCGTGAATGCCTTGTTGCACCACTGAAGAACCATAACCGCTCCGTCATCATTGGACGCCAAAGCAAGTGCGAGCCCTTCAGTGCACTTGTCATTGATCTGAGTGAATATTTGAGCCGGTATCATATGCAGGTTCTTGCTTGTTCCTCACCCATATGGCCCCCCAAACCATTAGGAGCCGTTAAGTCAACACAACTTGTGGCCTGTTCTTAGGGAAAAGTGGAACGATAATATGGCGGAGAGTCTAGCGCTATTTCGAGTGCGCGCTGGGCGCTAAACAAATTGCATGGCCGGTCCCGATCGAACGGTACAGTTTGGATGTCAATGTATAGTCGGATCCTGATCAAACATGACGATGCAATCAGGCGATGTTTAGCGATATCCCTGAGCGCTGTGTTATCCGACAGCGTTGTAGTTACAGCGCCATTTATCGGCTAGAATCTGGTGGCACGGCACGTCCGGCTCGGGTAGCGTCCGTCAAGGTGGTTTAAATTGTGAGATGGCCTGAGGGCATGATCAGGCGGTTTTTTTTGGCAATGCTGAGAATTGGGTCGATCTCCTCCGTGTCGATCTGGGCGAAAGCCTCGACCATC
>NZ_FXZK01000021.1 GCF_900184895.1 Flavimaricola marinus | reverse complement strand
TTTTTGAAATTCAACCTGATGGACTGAGTGCGTTTCCTATCCCAGCGGCCAATGCTTACCAAAAGTCACAAATTTGCAATCTGGCTGGCACATTAAAGTTAACCTCCGAGAAGCGCCTAGCCCTGCAAACTGCTCTTGCCCGACGCATCCCCGACCTCTGCCCGCCAGAGCGCGAACCAAAGCTCAACACCAAACTCAAGGAATGGTGGACCTTGCCCGACTTCGCCGCCTTCCGCGCCGAGGTGAAGAAGGTGTTCAAGGCCGACATCCCGCTGGCCGATCGCTCCGACTGGGAGGACTGGATCAACCGCGACCGCGCCGAGATCGCCCGCCTGACCGCCGAAATCGCTCAGGCTGAAGCCCAGATCGACAGCATCGTCTATGACCTGTTCGACCTGACCGAAGACGAAATCGCCCTGCTAGAAAGCGCGGTTTGACGTGACAGATCAGAAAATTAAACCCGCCATCCTAAATTTGTATCTGGACGATTCCGGCACACGTCACCCAAGCCGGAAGCCTGGGAAGAAGCCTGCGCATGGCTATGACTGGTTTGCCCTTGGCGGTGTCCTGGTCCGTGAAGAGGACGAAGAGGAAGCTCGCCGTCTGCACGCAGCCTTTGTTGAAAAATGGGGTGTCACCGCCCCTTTGCACTCGTCTGAAATCCGGTCCCAGAATGAAGGTTTCCTATGGCTTCGGGGCAAGTCGAAAGACGAACAAGGCGCGTTCTATGAAGACCTCTACGGTCTCATGCGCGATGCGCCGGTGATCGGTATTGCCTGTGTCATTGATCGTCCAGGCTATAACGCCCGGTATGCGGCTCAATACCTCGAAAACCGCTGGATGCTGTGCAAGACGGCTTTCTCTGTCGTTGTCGAGCGGGCTGCAAAGTTTGCAATCGGCCAGGGCCAGCGGCTTCGTGTGATGCCGGAGAAGTGCAACAAGACGGAAGACGCTGCTTTGAAGGCGTATTACGCCGAGTTACGAACTGATGGCCTGCCCTTCGATACCAAGAATTCCGGAAAGTATGCACCGCTCACCACGGAACAGCTCAAGACCACGCTTTACGATCTACGGTTCAAGGCCAAATCATCGCCCATGGCCCAGCTTGCAGACCTCTACCTTTGGCCCGTTTGTATGGGTGGCTACAACTCTGGAAACAGGCCATATCGCCGCCTTCGGGATGATGGGAAACTGATCGAATGCATTCTGGACGATGCTGATCACGCGACTCTGGCAACAAAATACAGCTGCTTTGAAGGCGTTGATCGGAAAGCATAAACCCCGCCACAAGGGGCGGGGTATGGCGACCGCACAGGCGATCTCGTAGGCTAAGCCTGCTACGGCATGTAACGTGTTTCAGTTAAGAAACCAATAATTTTTCGCATAACGTAACTTTTCTTGATCACGTGCTGTTCCCAATCCCGCGCAAACGATCGTTCGCTGGTATCCCCCGTTCATCACCAAGCAACCCCCTCATGCGCGCGTAGCCGCTCTGTACGCCGCTTTCAGCGGCTGCCACGTGGACGGCCCCAGGTTTCGGCTACTGTCAGCTCGTCTACCCTGAATATGCCCCCCATCTTCTGACCTGATGCCCCAAAGCCGTGCGAAATGTGGATCGAGCGTCTTTACCATGTAGAGCTTGGCACCCTCATCGTTGGTAATGCTTCGAATGTCCAAAGCGCCAATGGGAAGAGTGGAAAACCCGAATTGCTGGCGAAGACGGCGATCAAGGGCCACAGCAAACCGCGCGGAGTTTTCGGGGCGGACATGAAGCGTCCAATGTGTATGCGGCTTTCCCGAGGAATTCTCGTGGACGTGACTGTAAGTTGGAGTCCCATTGGCAGGCAGATTGGGTTTTCCGTTACGGATAGTGCCTCGATTTGACCATGGTTGAAACCATCGTGCTTTCAAGAAGCGAAAATCCTTTTCAATTGTTTCGGCCGTGCTGCCGAGTTGCCAAAATCGGATTGTGACTAACGTATTGAACGGTCGCCCGTGGGTTCGTGCCGTCCTCGGGCCATGCAATATGGTGGTTCCTGCTTTTCGTCCAATTTGCCCCATCAGTTGTCCCTTATATTGTGGGTGTCAGGCGCACATATACGATTGATTGTGCACGCGCCTCTGTCACATGATATAATCACATGCAGAATATGAAAAGCTTTGTTCACTAATCGTTCTTCTTCGGCACTAGCGCGGCGTCTAGCACTTTAGGTCAATAGGATTTCCGCTTTCGGGCATTTCATGCCCATCCGCGCGAAGCGCCGGGCCTGTCGGCGGGTGGCCTTCAGGCTGCCCGCCGACAGGTCACCCTGAAACCGCCCACACCCAGGATCACACCACAACGCAAAAAGGCCCCCGCCTGCTGACGGGGGCCTCGATCATTTCTGGCGGTGCGGACTGCTACTCGGCGGCCATCCTGTCGGCCTGCGCCGTGTGGGTCATGATGTAATCGACGGCCTTCTGCGCCTCGGAAGCGGCGCGGAATATCGCGCGGCTGTCTTCCTTCATCGCCTCAAGCCATCCTTCGACATAGGCCGCGCTCTGATCGAACTCAGGCTCCACCCCGATCTGCGCGCAAAGCATGCAGTTTCCGATTTCCGCGACCAGCTCCTCGAAGGCGTAGGCCTTGCGGTCGTTGAACCGGCCCAAACGGTCCAGCCGCTTTGTCGCTCCTGTCCAGTGGGTCAGCTCATGCGCCAAGGTGCCGTAATACCCTGCGGCCCTGTGAAAGGTCGCGATCCGCGGCATGTGGATGCGGTCCGTCTTGATGTTGTAATAGGCGCGCGGCTCCTCGGTGGTGTCGATCTGCGCGCCACTCGCGGCAAAGAACGCCTCCAGCTCGGGGTCGGCCATGGTGCCAAGATCACGGGGCGGATCGGGCAGGATGTAGAATTCAGCGGGTAGGCCCTCGATCTGGTCGGCGTTGAACACGCGGTAGGCCTTGGCATAGGGGATCTGGCGTTCCTCACCGTTCTCGTCTTCGCGCTCGACGGTGCCATACTTCACGACAGTTGCGGATTTCTCGCCCTTGCGGACATGGCCCCCAAGCTGCTTGGCCTGATTGAATGTCATCCAGCGGGCTGAGCTATAATCCCTGGCCATCGCCGTCGCCCAAAGCATCAGGATGTTGATGCCTCGATAGGCTTCGCCGTTGAACCGTTCCGGCAAGCTGGCCGATACCCCGCCGCCGGTCCACGGCTTGCGCCAGGGCGGTGTTCCCGCCTCGATCTGCGCGATGATCTGGTTGGTGACATGGGAATAAACGTCAAACTTCTCTGCGGTCATTTGTGACCCTCCTTCGCGTGACGCGGTCCGGGCCTCTTGCCCCTTTCCGCCAATGGGCGGGCCTTCCTTCTCTGTTGTCTGGAATGCCCATGCATTCCGGACGGCAGAGCAGGTAAGGGCAAAGCCCGTCCTGCGGCCTGGCGGGGCCGTGACAACCGGGTGGAGGGCGTGAATTTGGGAGGGAACCGCGCGCCTGCGCGTGGGAGGAACCGGAATTCTCGACCGGAACCGACGCCACAGGCGGCGCTTGCCGGTTTTCTCGGACCTGCCAGGATGGCAGGCGGATCAAGAGGATTTGGAAACTGTCAGGGGTGGGGTGAGCGGGCGTCAGCCCGTCGATCCCCTGGCCTGTCTATCGCTCAAAGCGAGACCGGCGCATCGCCGGGATCACAAATTTACACCAAAGTGAAGGTTACCAAGATCAGCCTCAACGGCTCTAGCTCGCCTTCGTTGATCGACTGGTTCGGGGCCTACGCTTGGTCTTCGGTTTAACAGCGGGCTTGGCTGCTTCCTCTTCCTCCTCAAGGACGAGATTGCCCTCGTCATCAAGTTCATCCAGATCAAACGAACGGACTTCATTCGCCCTGACAACTAAGGCCTGCCACTTCCGCTCCTGAACATTGCCGTCCAGATACGCACGCTTCACGACATGATAAGGGTTGAAGAACACTGCATAGGACAAGTCGCCTAGCGGACCGGGCTTCAAGTCAATAAATCCAAGATTGGCGAGGCGTTGCACGCGGTCCTTCCAAGTTCGCAGCGCACGCTGACCCTCGAACCCCGCATGAAATGCCATTTCCTCAGGGCGATTTAGGGTAAGAAAACGTTCTTCGCGCAAGCGAACCCACAGTTCTAAATAAGTGCGGCTGACTGGATACCCCTTGCCAGACAAATCATCCATTATGCTCATCATCAAAGGCATGAGGCGGGGCACTGCCGACCAACCATCGCTATCTATGCTCCAGAGCATTCTTGGATCAAGCTCCGGCCATAGCTTCGACCGGATTTCCACCTGCTTCTTCAATATCTCTTTTTGCGATCGGCCTGCCATTGTAGCGTCCTTATAAATAGGCGGGTCCGGGTGTGGACCCCGGACCCTTCGCTAGCGGCATCGCACAGACACCCCGTTGGTCTGTCGCTTTAGTGGTTCGGCTGGGTTTGGACCCGCAGCTAGCTCACTCTGCCTTCACGATAGGGCTAAAATGACAGATTAAGCGCGCAAAGTCGAATGCCAAGTTTCGCTATCTTGTCTTGAGTATAACCTATATTTGTCAATTTCCGATGCTTAGTTGGATTATAATGTGTCAACTCAAGATACGAGTTGGACCATATGCGCAATCGACCGTACCTCAAACTACTGTAATAAAATCTAAATTCATTTTTTTCACGGTATCGGGGTGTCGGGTTATGCGGTCTCGCGGTATCGTGGTGTCGTGGTATGGGGGTGTTCGAGGGGGGGGGTCACCAAAAATCAGGCTATCTCAACCCTAACCGGCTCAGGACACCACGCCTGCTTTCTTGACCAACCAAAAGCCGTTTCTCGAATTCGACATTCGACGGCAGGCTTACCAGGGTCAGACGCCACAATGTCTTGTCGTGCGGCCAGCTCGGCGGTCGCCAGTCCTGACGTTCCACTCCGACGATCTCCATGCAGTCTGGAAAGTGCAGCCACGGAACCTGCTCGCCACTGGGAGAGTCGCCAACCTGCTCCTGTGGGGCATCGAGGAACGTGAACCCATCTGCCTCCGTCCCGTCCAAAAAGAGGAATCGTGCGGTTTCCTCCTCACCTGGGCAAAGCCCGCTCACGGCAACCCAGTCACCGCAGGTCGGGGCCTTCGCGGCGTCCAGAACAACGCGCCATTTCTTCATCTTGGCCACCCCTCCGCAAACGTCTTTCACCGTTCTCTGTCTCTGTCGCGATCGCGGCCCTGCCCGCGCTCGGACGCATTATCACGCCCGCGCCCGAGAATGTCATCCCACCGCCCTTGGTCACGGCCCTCGCCATCACGGGCGACGATGTCCCGCTCGACGGCGGCGGCATCACGTTCCTGCCCGATATCACGCCCACGCCCAAGGATGGCGTTCAGACGCTCCCGAATAGGATCGTCGGAAGGGGCGCGCTCGCGCCCGACATCCGGCGCTTGCACCTCAGGTCGATCAACGTCGCACCCCAACACTGCCGCTCGGCGCGCGTCCATATCGCCACCCCGCTCGGCACCAGCCTGCGGCCTCTCAACCTCGCCCATAACCCTCTCCTTGATCCGTGACATCGCCGCCTCGGCGCGGCCCCAAAGCTGATCCAGCCGCTCGCGCGCGGTGGCAATGAAGGCGCGCCCGCGCTCCATCAGCTCAAGCCGCAATTCCAACTGCCGCCAGCCCAGCTCCTGGCGCTCAGCATTGCGCGCCTGCGCCGCGCGGAAAGCCTCGCCGCGCTCTGTGACGATCCCGCGTTTCTCCTGCGCATTGGCCGATGGGCCGATTTTCGGCTCGGGCTCGCGGCTGAGCTCGACCACCTTTTTCTCGTGCTCAAGCGCAAGCTCTTCCTGTCCGCCCCCCCGCGCGCGCTCGACCTGCTGCTCGGCTTCGGCGCGCTGAACATCGAGGGACCGATGGTCGATCCGCTCCGACCGCCCTGCCCGCTCAAGCGCCGTGTTCGCGTCCCGTGCCCAGGCTTCGCGCCAGCCCATCAGAAGGTCTGGCGCATTCCAGCTGCGGTCTTTCTTCCCGAACCCCTCGCCGGTCAGCTCCCGCATGGTCAGCATGACATGCGCATGGGGCTGACCGTGGCCATCACGGGCCTTGCCCTCGTGAACGGCCACATCCGCGATCATGCCGCGATCGACAAACTCGCGCTGCACGAACCCGCGCAACAACTCCAACCTCTCGCCCCGATCAAGCTCACGCGGCAGCGCCACTTCGATCTCGCGAGCAAGTTGGGCATCGCGCCGCTTCTCGACGGCTTCGACCGCGTTCCAGAGCTGGTCGCGGTCGCGCATCCAGTCGGGCGCATTTTCGGGGGCCATGATCTCGGAATGCACGACCCCGCCCTTGCGGCTGTAATCATGCTCCAACCCCTGCCGGTCATCCCGCAGCCGCCCAGCCGTCCGGTAGGCGGCGGCTGCGACCGATGACCGGCCCCCTGCCCGGCTGATCACTTTTGCACTGAGATGGTAGATCGCCACGGATCGAGCGCCTCTCTTTAAAACAGGGTCCAGCGCCTGGTTGCGCTGGTCGGGAGCGCGAGGGTGAAACCCTCGTTTAGGCGGCATCGCCGCCTTGGGGGGAAGCCGTCCGGCGCGGGGGTTTACCCCCATGAGGACGCGCACGTTGTCGAAGACAATGTATAAGCGCGCATTTAATTCTTTTCAAGCTATCAATCCGCCACTACATTCGCCCCGATTATTCCCGAGGTTTTCCCATGTCCCAAAGCCGCCCGACCGACGCCCGGATCAAAGAACTGGCCGCCAAGAAAGCCCAGCTCGACGCACAGATCGCCGCGCTCGATGCCCGGCGGCGTCTGTCTGAGAAGAAAGACGAAGACCGCCTCAAATGGCTCCTGGGCACTTTGGTCTTCGACCGTTTGAGCGCCGAACCTGCTCTTCAGAGCATCGTGCGGCGCGACCTGCCAGACCGCCTCACCCAGCGGGATCGCGACCGTGGACTCTGGCAGATTCTGTTTCCTGACGCGCAAGAGGACCGGTCATGAGTTTTGTTCTGGAAGCCCGCCACTGGGTGATCATGATCGGCGCTGTGATCGTAGCCGCTGCCGCCCTGATCCTCGCTCCGCAAGCGGTCGCGATCTACCCGGTGACCACCTATGCCTTCCCGATCATCGCCGTGGCCACCATCCTCGATACCCTCGGGACCACCGCTGAGCGCCACAGGACACCCCTGAAGCTCCTCGCATGGGTCTGCCTGTGCGTGGCCGTCCTCACTGCCCTGACGCCCCTCAGAGGCCCGCTCAGCGACATACTGGCGACAGTCCAGGCATGGACAGGTCAGGGATGGCCCCTCCCCCGTGCCATTTGGGAGGGCCTCAAGGGGCTGGCGCGGTATTCTGATCCCCAGAAACAGGCCATGGCGATCTCCTTCGCGCTCGGGGCCTTTGGCGTGGCCGTCGCTGTCAGCACCCCGCTGATGGCGATCTTCAATCCACGCATTGGTCGCAACCGCAAATCCCGCACCGGCCCGTGGCAAGCGGGATGGATGGACCCGCGTGACGTGGCCCAGCTGAAGCGCAACAAGACCGGCCTGCCCCTCGCCCTGCACAAGGGCAAACTCCTGCGCTACGTCAAGAACGATGCGAAGGGATGGCGCGGCGGGCATCACCTCGTTGTCTCCGGCACACGCGGCGGCAAGGGCGTCAGCGCCGTGATCCCGGCGATCCTCGATCACCAGGGGCCGGTCGTGGTCCTGGATATCAAGGGCGAGAATTTCGCCGTCACGCGCCGCCACCGCGAAGAGCTCGGGCGCAAGGTTGCCGTCCTCAACCCCTTCGCCCTCGTCGAAGACGGACAGGATCAGTTCAACCCGCTCGACTACATCCGCACCCACGAGCTGGCGCGAGACGTGGCCCTGGTTGCGGACGGCCTGGTCAAACCTGAACAAGGCGACGGCGCGCATTTTTCAGAAATGGCCCGCCAGCTGGTCGCGGCGGCAATCGAAGTGATCGTGACGCAGGAAGAACCGAACCGGCGCAATCTGATCGCTGTCGCCGATCTGCTTCTGTCAGCAAACCTCGACGGCACGCTTGAGGCCTGGGCTGAAAATGGCGACCTTGTCGGCCACCGCCCGGCCCAGACCGCCGCCACCATTCTGCGCGCGGGAGACAGAGAACGCGGGTCGATTCAGACAGCGGTCTCAAAAGCTTTTGAGTGGATGCAGTCCGACAACATGCGCCACTTCCTGGCCGGGTCCAGCTTCCGCATAGACGATCTTCTCGATGACCGGGTCGATCTCTTCATCGCGGTGCCTCTCGACCAAGTGGACAAGCAAGCGATCTTCATGCGCCTGTTTATCAACCTCGTCCTGGGCACGGTCGTGCGCCAGGACGGGCGGCGCAAGGTCAAGGCCCCGATCCTGCTTGTCCTCGATGAATTCGTGCGGATGGGCCGCATGGAGCAGATCATGAACATTGCCAACGTCGCCGCCGGTGCGGGTGTCGAAGCGCTGTTCGTCACCCAGGACACGGGTCAGGTCGAAAAGGCCTATGGGCCAAACGATGCCCGCTCGATCTTCGGCTCCTGTATCACCAAGCGTGTCTTCAACCTCAACGACATCGAAACCGCTGAATGGGCTGCCCGCCACCTCGGGGAAAGCACTGTCTATTCTCAGCAAATTCGAGAGGGCAAGGCCCCGAACGAGGGCCGGGACTTTTCCTACTCGGAGCAGCGACAGAAGCTCATGACGGCTGAGCAGATCACGGGCATGAAGGCGGATGATCTGCTGCTGTTGGTAGGCAACCGGAACCCGCTCAAGGCGAAGCAAAATGTGTATTTCAAGAGCAAGGCCTACCGTGGAAGATTCGATCAAAACCCCTTGAACTGAGGCACGTTTCGCTGCTTTTCGGGCGCATTCTTAGTTGCGAGCACTTCTCCATGTGTTCAGGTTCGGAAAGCTACTGCTGAAATGAGGGGAAATTTTGTAGTGTTAAATATGTGTTATATAATGTGTTACGCTGTGGATAAGTGTTCATAGGACTATGAATTCATTAGGCTTTTAGAAGTGGCCTGTGTGTAGAGTCACGATAAAGCGTGTGTAAAGACACGAAGGAACGTGTGTAAAGACACGAAAGGGCTGTGCCTGTGTGTGAAATCACGAAAGGGCTTGACCGTGTGTGTGAAATCACGAAACATAGGTCATGGTGTGTGAAATCACGAAAGACGGCGACCGCTCTCCCTTGCTGCCTGATCGGCAGGAACAAGGCGACTTTTTTGTATGCGATATCTTTGATGCCGCACCCAAGGGCGACATGGCTTCGATGGCGCATCCGATTTTCTCGCTTTCTACAAAACCAGATCACCGAGTGCGGCGATACGAAGATGGGACGGGGCGAAACTATCTCGAAGTGAAACCTTCGTCCGATGGTCTGGCAACGATCCACGATCGCGATGTGCTGATCTACTGCATCAGTCAAATTATGGCAGCTATCAACAAAGGTCAGAAGGTTTCAAAAATCGTTCGCCTGAAGGCGTTCGACCTTCTGAAAGCAACGAACCGGCCATCGGATGGGCGTGGATATAGCGGCCTTCGAAGCGCCCTCGCCCGGCTGCAAGGGACACAGATTGAGACGAACATCGTGACCGGCGATGTCGAGCAATTGGATATTTTTAGCATCATCGACCGCGCTCGTATCGTACGTGAAACCCGTGATGGTCGGATGCAGGAAATCGAAGTGCAACTCTCTGATTGGGTGTTCAACGCGATCCAAGCGCATGAAGTTTTGACCCTTCACCGGAACTATTTCCGGCTGCGTAAGCCATTAGAGCGGCGCATCTATGAGATCGCCCGCAAGCACTGTGGCTCGAAGAAAGAGTGGAAAATCAGTCTTTCTGCTTTGCAAGACAAGTGCGGATCGGCTTCGACCTCTCGCGAGTTTAAGCGGCTGGTCGGCAACATTGTCGCTCAAGATGAGGCGTACAATCACATGCCGGACTATTCAGTCCGGTTAGACGAAAACATGGTCGTATTTGTAAACCGTCACGCGGAAAAGCCGCAAGCTCTGGCGGCTCCATCCGGGGCGATCCGTTTGAGCCCTGACGTTTATCAGGAAGCCCGTAAGGTTGCGCCGGGATGGGATATCTACACGCTAGAGCAAGAATGGCGCGAATGGATGGCCGACGGTGGTCTCGATGCACCGGCCAACCCGGACAGGGCATTCTTAGGGTTCTGCCGGAAAATCTTTGAGAAACGCGGCAACCCTTAGCCGCTTCTACCCTTCTGTTCTTCAAGCAACAACTCCAAGCCCTGCCAAAGGGTAAGATCGCGCGTTGAACAAAAAGCCCGGAAATCATCCACCACGCGCTTCGGGCCAGGTATCGAAACTTTGTCCTGCGGCTCTTTGCGTTTGGGGCCAGGTTTAAGGCGCGTCGTTGGCTCCCTGTTGACGAAGCCAAGATCGGCACCGGCCCTGACGGCCTCGCTTAATGAGCGGCCATCGACCTTTGGCCGAGGCTTGGGCGCTGGTGTTGTCTTGGGCAGGTCGATCCCACCTGAGAAGCCGTATTTCCCGCTCATGTCACTTGCTCCTTGGTAAGGGTTGCAATGACGGTTTGTGCGTAGTCGCGGGCATTCTCGATGGCTCCGGTCACCTGCTTCATGGCCTTGTCGGATACAGACGCGGTTTTGCCCTGCATTTCTTGCGTCACGATGTCAGGCAGCTCTGACAAGAGCACACCGTCCCGGAATATGCGGGTGTAAGGCGCGCGCTTGGCGATCCGAACGGGTAGCGTCGGGATGTTGTTGAGCTCCATTTCTTGCCGCACGTCGCGCTCATCCGTGGTCTGGAACGCGGCGTTGGTGCGAGTGAACAAGAGGGCGTAGTTGATTTGCGCGCGGATCATGTTTGCTGTGGTTTGCACCAAGCGAACCGCTTGCGCGGCTTGCCGGGCTTCCATGGGCGAGCCATCGAGCGGGATGATGCACAAATCGGTCCGCGATAGCGCGAAAGTGACGATCTGATCCTTCGACCCTTCAAGGTCGATAATGAGATAGTCAGCCTCGTCGGATAGGCTGTCGATGAGCTCGACCGTCTCTTCGGCCTGCGGTCGCGCATGAACTGTGAAAGGAACGCCTCTGCCTTCGGCTTCGCGCGTCTGGGCCCATGCAAGGATGTTGGCGTTTGGGTCCAGATCGAGAATCGCAACGCGACCGCCAGAAATAGCGATCTGTTCAGCCAAGAGCATGGCGGACGTAGTTTTCCCCGAGCCGCCTTTCGGGTTTGCGAAGGTGATTACATACATGACGGTAGATTGCCTGCGTTTAACTCTAACGTCAACTATGTCGTTAACATTAATTATAAAGTTAACTTTAACGACATAGTTAGAGTTAACTTCGAGAATACTTTGAGACGTTCGACCTCGTCACATCTAGGTCGTTCAACCCTACGGGTTTTCAGTAATGGAACCGCAGTTGCGCAATCTCTAGGCTTTGGCCATCGCCAGCTCCACTGACCCGGTAGACCATTCGATCTTCCTGAGAAATCCGCCGGGACCACCAGCCAGTCAAATCGCCCTTCAAAGGTTCCGGCTTGCCGGTTCCCTTGAAGGGGGTCCGCTTGCACTGCTTGATCAGCTCGTTGATCCGGTCGCGTACCTTGTCGTTGGTGTTGACCCAGTATTGATAGTCTTCCCAGGCCTGATCGGAAAAAACCAGCTTCACTCGGTCAGCTCACGCTCTTCGCCAGTTCCAGCATCGAGTTGCGCGATCGACGCGCGCAAGCGGGATGCGTTTTTCGGTGTGGACAAGAGGTGCAACGTCTCGTTGACGGCGTTCCAAGTGTCCAAGGACACGACCACAACGGACTCGCCCTTCTTGCGCGTCACGACAACTTCCTGCTTGTCGTGGATCGCTCGATCCATGACGCCCTTCAGTTGAGCTCGTGCGTCTGAGTAGGTCATAACATCCATCGCGACTCTCCTTGTTGTCGCAACCTTATATGTACAACATTAAGTACAAGTAAAGAGGTCGCGCCAAACAAAGGTTCACATTGATGCGAAGCTCACGCTTCCATGCGCGCTTTTGGTTAAAAGCTCGCATGAGGGTGAGAGCGGACGTTCATGGAGAGCGCAGCGAAATCCCGGTTCGAGCCCTCACTGTAAATTCAGATTTTGTGCTGCGTGCGCTCGCAGCGCGGAAATTGCTGCAACAGCGTGATTTTCTACGCTGCAGAGCGGCGGGAGAACCGGTCATTCGTGCGATCCGCGGCGAGAACAATGCGCGCAAGGATCAAGTTGTGGACGAACCCGCCGCTCATGGCAATTGCTGGAAAGGCCGCTTCTCGCCCTTATAGGCTTTGAGATCACTCAAACTCTAGGATACCAAATTTGGGCCGTGTTGCGCTGTCCCAAGCGCGCTGGTCTAAGGGAGCTGCACGATAGGCTTTCCAAAGGTTGAATGCCATTAATCTACAACTTCATGGAATAAGTAACAAAGCGAGTTCGCGGACGAATTGGGCAGCTTCGTCGGCGTTAGGGAGACGAAACTCGCGCATACCCGTCCGCCAGATTGACGACATAGCCTACCTAGTAGATGCGTGACCCGCTCGTTACAGATTAGTGCTAACAACCCCAACTGGAAAGCGAACTCATGAAAGCGATCAAGTTTCACAAAACCGGCGGACCGGAAGTTATGCAATATGAGGACATCACTTTGGATGCACCGGGACCTGGCGAGGTGCGATTACGCCACACTGCGATTGGGGTCAATTATCTTGATACCTACTATAGATCCGGTGCCTATCCACTGCCTTTGCCCAGCGGTTTGGGATCCGAGGCAGCCGGAGTTGTGGAGGCCGTTGGCGAGGGCGTCACGACGTTAAAAGTGGGGGACAGGGTTGCCTATGGTGCGGGGCCGATTGGGTCTTATTCACAAGCCCGGAACATGCCTGCCAATAGGCTTTCAAAACTGCCAGATACGATTTCGGATGAAACGGCGGCCGCCATGATGCTTAAGGGTATGACGGTGCGCTATTTGTTGCGCGAAACCTACAAGGTCAAAGCAGGTGAAACCATTTTGTGGCACGCGGTTGCTGGTGGCGTTGGTCTGATTGCCGTTCAATGGGCAAAACATCTAGGCGTTCGGGTCATCGGCACCACAAGTTCGCCTGAAAAAGCAGCGCTTGCCAAATCCATGGGCTGCGACGAGGTCATAAATTACACCTCGGAAAATGTAGCCGAGCGGGTGCGTGAGCTAACAGATGGCAAAGGTGTGCCCGTGGTTTACGATGGTGTCGGTCAGGCAACGCTTAATGCTTCACTCGACAGTCTCAGCCCGTTTGGCCTACTGGTCAACTTTGGCTCTGCATCCGGTCCGGTAACAGGTTTTGACACGGGTATTCTGGCGGCAAAAGGTTCGCTCTATCTGACGCGTCCAGGGCTGAATACATATGTTGACTCTGATGAGGCGTTGCAGGCCAACGTGGCTGATCTGTTTGATGTTGTCGGGTCGGGCGCTGTTAGGATTGAGGTCAACCAGACCTATCCGCTGGCCGATGCTGTCAAGGCGCATCAGGATTTGGAAGGCCGCAAAACAACTGGTTCAACAATATTGTTACCCTAACGAGAAGAGGATTTAGCAATCGCCCCAACTAAACCCAAGGACGTCCCGTGCGACCCTGACCACTGTATTCAGGTCCGGGGTGCGCGTGTCCACAATCTGAAAAACATCGACGTTGATTTGCCGCGCAATGCGCTTGTCGTCTTTACTGGTATCTCCGGGTCTGGAAAGTCGTCGCTTGCGTTCGGAACCCTGTTTGCGGAATCGCAACGCCGCTATCTTGATTCAGTGTCGCCCTATGCGCGCCGGTTGATTGATCAGGTCGGCGAACCGGATGTCGATGCGATTGACGGACTTCCGCCAGCGGTCGCACTTCAACAACAACGCGGCGCGCCGTCCACCAGATCATCAGTGGGCAGCGTCACGACGATTTCCAACGGTCTTCGCATGCTTTATTCGCGGGCGGGGGAATATCCGTCTGGTCAGCAGATACTCTATGCGGATGCGTTCTCGCCAAACACACCGGAAGGGGCCTGTCCGCGCTGCCATGGTATCGGCCGCGTGTTTGACGTGACGGAAAAGCTGCTGGTGCCCGATGATACAAAAACCATCCGCGAGCGTGCTATTGCAGCGTGGCCTCCCGCATGGGGCGGGCAGAATCTGCGCGATATTCTTGTGTCACTTGGACACGATATAGACACCCCGTGGAAGGACCTGCCCAAAGAATCCCGCGACTGGATCCTGTTTACTGACGAAACACCCGTTGAGCCAGTCTATGCAGGTTTCAATCCTGATGAGACGCGCATCGCGCGGGCGCGAAACCTGACGCCGAGTTATATGGGAACATTTTCCAGTGCGCAGCGCTATGTTTTAAACTCGTTTGCGACAACGCAAAGCCACCGCACCAAGAAACGCGTCTCGCAGTTCATGCAAATTTCCGAGTGCCCGGATTGTGAGGGCAAGAAGCTGAAACGCGAGTCACTGTCGGTGAAATTTGCTGGGCTGGATATCGGTGAATTGTCGCAACTGACGTTAAGCGATCTTGCCGCGCGGCTGCGCGACGCTGCCTCAGCAAAACCGCACGCGGGCGATTTGCATCCGGAAAAGGCGATTGTGGCGCAGCGGATTGCCAGCGATATTCTGGCCCGTGTCGAGGCGCTTACCAATCTCGGCCTTGGCTACCTGTCGCTAGAGCGCAGCACACCAACCTTGTCTCCGGGCGAATTACAGCGTCTGCGACTGGCCACGCAAATCCGCTCGCAACTGTTCGGTGTGATCTACGTCTTGGATGAGCCTTCGGCAGGGCTGCACCCGGCCGATACCCAAGCATTGCTGCGCGCGCTGGATGAACTCAAAGGCGCTGGTAATTCGCTGTTCGTCGTTGAACATGATGACAATGTCATCCGACATGCCGACTGGATTGTTGACATTGGGCCGGACGCCGGAACACATGGCGGCGAAGTTGTCTATAATGGCCCATTGGACGGCCTGCGCGAGGTCAAGGCATCGCACACTGGGCGCTATTTATTCTCGCCCGATGTCGCTGCGGACCACACACCGCGACACCCAATAGGCTGGCTAAAGCTGGCAGGGATCACGCGAAACAATCTGAACGGTCTAGACGTTGAGTTGCCGCTTGGCATTTTGACGACGGTGACTGGTGTGTCGGGGTCGGGCAAATCGAGCCTTGTCAGTCAGGCGCTTGTCGAGCTCGTTGGGGAAGCATTGGGGCAACAAAAGCCCGTTGAAGCCCCCAGCGGTGAAACCGAATTGTTGGAACGAGATTTAGAGACGGCCACCGGCGGGCGGATCGTTGATGGCATGGCGCATATCCGGCGTTTGGTCACAGTTGATCAAAAGCCGATTGGCCGGACGCCACGATCCAACCTTGCCACATATACCGGATTGTTTGATTACGTTCGCAAGTTGTTCGCGGCGACGCAGATGGCCAAGGCGCGCCGCTATAGTGTAGGGCGTTTTTCGTTCAATGTTGCTAAAGGGCGTTGTCCGAACTGCGAAGGGGCGGGTTTAGTTAGCGTTGAACTGCTTTTCCTTCCCAGCGTCTACACGCCGTGCCCGGTGTGTCAGGGTCAACGTTACAACGCCAAGACACTTGAGGTTACTTACCGCGATAAGAATATTGCCGAAGTACTGGACCTGACTGTTGACGCAGCACACGGGTTTTTTACTGACGAACCTGCTGTTTTGCGGGCGCTCGATGCATTGCTACAGGTTGGCCTTGGCTATCTACGGTTGGGTCAGCCCGCGACCGAGCTTTCGGGCGGTGAAGCACAGCGGATCAAACTTGCCACCGAACTGCAACGCGCGCAGCGAAGTGACACGCTTTATGTTCTCGACGAACCAACCACCGGCCTGCATCCAGCAGACGTAACGCTGCTGATGGCACAGCTGAATGGGCTAGTCGACGCAGGCAATTCGGTCATCATGGTTGAACACAATATGCTGGTTGCGCGCAACAGCGACTGGGTCATCGACGTAGGCCCTGGCGCTGGTAAGAAGGGTGGCGCTATCGTCGCGCAAGGCCCGCCTATGGTTGTCGCAAAGTCAAAGACCAGCCGAACCGCGCCGTTTTTGTTTCCCTAACGTAAGCTGGAACACAGGCCGATATTTTAGCACGTGTGCGGGGTGCTTTGTGTTTGGGTCAGCCAAGTTGTGTAGCGCTACGAGGGCAACAGGGATGCGAAATTTTCGCCTCCGTTGCCCAAGGCTAGTGGCTTACGATCCTTGAGGCCACACGAAGCTGGGCTGAAGACCTTCGAACACTTCTCGTCCATCGTCCGGCTTTGCAACGCCGGCTGCGGGGTCGAAAAACGCGTGATAGCTTGCCGCAGGAAAACCCGCATCATAGCCCATCAGATTGGGCACGATCGCCCTGATCCGATTTTGTTTGTCGTTCAGCATGATCGGCGTGCCAAGCGGTATGAGGGGCCTTCGTGCATCTAAGATAAAACATGGTTTGTGGCGCTCAATGCAGTGGGCGGGGGACGATCCAGCGCTTCTGACACAGAAATCTCAATTGTCCGGCACAGCGCATCAAGCGGCAACCCGTTCTGAACATTGCGAAACGGCAGTTCCAACTCGTTGGTCACTGCCTGCAGGCCAAAAAACACATAGGCCACGACGGCGGCAAATATTGGGGCAAACCAGCTTGTTGATTCTATCAAAGCGAAGGGCAGCAACCAACAGTAAAGATAGGTCGTTCGGCGTACCAAAAGGGAATACACAAACGGCAGCGGCGTGGTCACGATACGTTCACATCCGGCTTGCGCGAGCGCCAGCGAGGACAGAGTTTGTGAGATGGTCATTTGACCAAAACCACTGATGGCATCACGTTCAATCAACTTGCCAATTTGGTCAGCCATGGACCGCAGTGCAGCATCTGCCGGATTCTTCCGCGCAATCATTGCGTCAGCTTTTTCTTTACCAATCCAGGCGATGATATCAGCGCGCGCATCAACGCTGCGCAAAAATCCACGGTGAAGATGGGCAAAAGCGACCGCACAAGAAAGTATATTCTCACGGTCTGCCCCCTTGCCGACAAACACGCACATATGCCGCCCCAGATTGCGCACATCAGCAATCATTGATCCCCAAAGTTTGCGCGCCTCCCACCAGCGATCGTACGCAGCGTTATTGCGAAACCCGAGGAACAGCGACAGGGCGACGCCGAAGATGCTCATCGCGCCGATCGAGATATGCGGCAGGGTGACGACATGCTGATCCAAAAGTAAGACGATCACCGACAGCACCGCGACGCCGATGATCCTGCCCATGATTTTCGGCACGACGGATCCTTGCATGACAAAGAACAACTGCAATGAGGATGGGTGTTCCCTGACGATCATTTGGTTTCCCCAATTGTTTTTGGCATCAAATCTTCTGTTGTTTCCAGCCCCTCGCTCAGATGTTCCAGCAACAAACGAACCTTGGGTGAGAGGTGGCGGTTGTGCGGATAGATCGCCCAAATGCCGTCATCCGGGGCGCGATAATTGTCGAGCACCGGCACCAGCCGACCCGCCTCAAGTTCAGCCTGAACATAGTAATCCGGCAACTGCACAATACCGATACCCTTCAGCGCTGCATCGACCAGTGACCAGCCACTGTTGCAGCGAAGATTGCCTTTGACCCGGATGTGGCGAGGCTTGCTCTTTTCCTCAAACCGCCAGTAGTCCAACGTGCCTTGCAGGCAATTGTGCTGGTCCAATTCGGACAGCGCATAAGGCACGCCATGTGCGGCAAGGTAGTCGGGCGAGGCGCAGACATAGTGGGTGCGCGACGACAGCCGTTTGGCCATCATCGTGCTGTCCTCGAGTTCGCCCAGACGGATCGCCAGATCATAACACTCCGCAACAAGATCAAGCATCTGATTGGACAACGTCAGATTGACTTCCAGCTCCGGATAGCGGGCGACAAATTCATTCACCAAAGGCGCAATCCGCTTCTCACCGAACGTAACGGGTGCGGTCAGGTTGAGCCTTCCCTTGGGGGTCTGATGCAGGTCGGTGATAGCGCGTTCCGCCTCGGCTAGGCCGTCAAGCACCTGACGGCAGTGATTGTAATAAATTTGCCCGGTATCCGTGATCGAGACCTTTCGGGTCGTGCGATAGAACAACTTAACGCCCAACCGCGTTTCCAGCGCGCCGATTTGACGGCTGACCTGTGCGGTGGAAATGCCCAAACGGTTGGCGGCCGCAGTAAAGCTCTCAGTCTCAGCGACCGAGACAAATTCTGAAACCCCTTCCCAGTTGAACATTCGTGCTTCCTTTTCACCGTCAATGCAGTCAACGATTGTTACTGTTTCGTAATAGTGAATTGCTGAAATCCTGAATTATCAATCTAACGGCAATAGTATAAACACTCAATTATAAATCGTCGCGCCCGCAAATATTCACCCACCAAAAAGAAAAGTGAGTTCTGATGACCGGAATAATCAAATCCAAAGCCGCCGTAGCATGGGCTGTTAACCAGCCGCTCTCGATCGAAGAGATTGACGTGATGCCGCCGCAAAAAGGCGAAGTACGTGTGCGTATCGTCGCCACAGGCGTTTGTCATACCGATGCCTTTACACTGTCCGGCGATGATCCTGAGGGTCTATTTCCCGTCGTGCTTGGCCATGAAGGTGGCGGCATTGTCGAATCCATCGGCGAAGGTGTTACCAGCGTAGCCGTGGGCGATCATGTGATCCCGCTCTACACACCTGAATGCGGCGAGTGTAAATTCTGCAAATCTGGCAAAACCAACCTTTGCCAAAAGATCCGCGAAACCCAAGGCAAAGGCCTGATGCCCGATGGCACTAGCCGGTTCTACAAAGACGGCAAACCGATCTTGCATTACATGGGTTGCTCGACCTTCTCAGAATACACTGTCTTGCCCGAAATCTCGCTAGCCAAAGTAAACCCTGAGGCACCGCTTGAAGAGGTTTGCTTGCTCGGTTGTGGCGTCACCACCGGCATGGGTGCCGTGATGAACACCGCGAAGGTCGAAGAAGGCGCAACTGTTGCGATTTTCGGCATGGGCGGTATCGGGTTGTCGGCTGTCATTGGGGCCGCCATGGCCAAGGCGAGCCGGATCATCGTGGTCGACATCAACGAGAGCAAATTCGATCTAGCCCGCAAGCTCGGCGCGACGGATTTCATCAACCCCAAAGACCACGACAAGCCAATTCAGGATGTGATTGTCGAGCTGACCGATGGCGGTGTTGACTATTCGTTCGAATGTATCGGCAACGTCAATGTCATGCGTTCCGCGCTTGAATGTTGCCACAAGGGCTGGGGCGAATCCGTGGTGATCGGCGTTGCCGGTGCTGGTCAGGAAATCTCCACCCGTCCCTTCCAATTGGTCACAGGCCGTGTCTGGCGCGGGTCTGCTTTTGGCGGCGTTAAGGGCCGTTCCGAGCTGCCCGATTACGTCGAACGCTACATGAAGGGCGAGTTTAAGCTGAATGATTTCATCACCCACACGATGGGTCTTGAGGACATCAACAAGGCGTTTGAATTGATGCACGAAGGCAAAAGCATTCGCACCGTCATTCACTTCGACAAATAAACCAACAGAAACAAAGCGGTCGCGCCCAATGTGGCGCGGCCCATATCCAAGCAAAGGGTGCAGAATGTCACTGGAAATTACGAGTGTTAACAAAAGCTTCTGCGGCTGGACCAAACATTATACGCACCGTTCAACCGCACTGAACTGCGACATGCGGTTCGCGATCTATTTGCCGCCCCAGACGGCAAATGGCCAGAAGGTTCCGGTCCTGTACTGGCTGTCTGGGCTAACGTGTACGGACGAGAATTTTATGCAAAAGGCCGGTGCTCAACGTATCGCAGCAGAGCTTGGCGTTGCGATTGTCGCCCCCGATACCAGCCCGCGTGGTGTGGGTGTCGCTGATGATGATGGCTATGATCTGGGTCAGGGGGCTGGATTTTACGTCAACGCAACGCAGGCCCCTTGGAACCGTCACTACCAAATGTACGACTATGTGATGAATGAACTGCCACAACTGATCGAGGCCACATTCCCGGTCAGCGACAAGCGCTCTGTCTTTGGCCATTCGATGGGTGGCCATGGCGCGCTGGTTCTAGCGCTTCGCAATCCTGACACCTTCCAATCTGCTTCAGCGTTTAGCCCGATTGGCAATCCAGTCGATTGTTCGTGGGGCCAAAAGGCCTTTGCAGCATATCTGGGAAAGGACAAAGGCGCATGGGCTGATTATGATGCCAGCCTACTGATGCGAAAAGCAAAAGGGGCCGTTCCTGTGCTTGTGGATCAGGGCGAAGCCGACGACTTTCTTGAAGAGCAGTTGAAACCAGAGACACTGGAAGCATCAGCAAAAGAAAGCGGCTATCCGTTGAAGCTGAACCGACGCGAAGGCTATGATCACAGCTACTATTTCATTGCCAGCTTCGTTGAGGATCACCTACGGTTCCACGCAAAGCACTTGGCCACATAGCGACGAGCCGCCAAACATTGGGGAAATTGTCATGAGCAAAGCGTTTACAAAAGAAGACGATGGCACCGAGAATGTTCACCTGGATGATCTGCCACAAAGTCCACATCCAAACTTGGTGACCCCGTCGGGTCTTGCTGCGCTAAACGGCCGACTTGGCGCTCGCCAGTCGGATCTGGCAAAACTGCGCGAGAAAGCTGAAGAAATCGACAGAAAACTTGCCATTGCTGTGGCTCAACGTGACATCCGCTTTCTTGAAGCGCGCATCAGCCGTGCGATCCTCGTTGATCCGAAAAGCCATTCCCCCCGGATCGTCGCATTTGGCGCAGAGATCGAAGTCATTACTGAAGACGACAGCCGCCAGAGTTTTCGAATTGTCGGCGAGGATGAGGCCGACCCTACGCATGGCCTGATTGCCCCATATTCGCCGCTTGGGGTTGCGCTGATGGGCGCACAGATCGGCGACACGGTTGAATGGCAAAAGCCCACCGGAATCGTCGATCTTGAGATCGTTGCGATCCGGTATGAGTAGGGAGCACCGGATGAACTGTCGCGCCGAGAGGCCCAAACTGCGCAATTGTCGCGCCTAAAAGGAATTTAGAATGAACTCCATAGCATTGATCGGGCTTTCGCTTGCATCGGTTGTATTCCTTAGCCTTGTCCATGTGCTTGCTGATCTACTGCGGTGGAAACACCAAATGCCTCAGAAGTACTGGCTGTCGTTCGCTGACGGCATCTCCATCAGTTATGTCTTTCTTGGCCTCCTGCCCAAGATCGTTGATGGGACGCTTGCCTTTCCAGAATCCCTTGGACCTATGGCGGAGATCCTGAAACACAGTCCGTTTCTGCCGCTCCTGATCGGTCTCGTCGCGTTCTATGGAATGGAACGTTTGGTTGAAAAACCCGTCGAAGGAAGTGGTTCTCATAATACGACGGAAACAACCGGGTTGAGGGTCTGGATACATCTTGCATCTTACGCGTTTTACAAAGCAATCATCGGCTATCTTATCGTCCAGATGAACGATCCGGTCGCAATTGTCATTTTTGTACTTTCGATGGCGGTTCATTTCCTGGTTGTGGATTACCGGATGATGGAAATCCACAAAGGGGTCTATCAGCGCATTGGACGGTGGGCCCTAACTGTCGCCATTCTTGCCGGTTGGGTGATCGGTGCCACGACCGTTATTTCACCAATCGTGGTCACACTTTTGCTGTCGTTTCTCGCCGGTGGTATTGTGTTGGTTGTGCTCGAAGAGGAGTTTTCGCGCGAACACCCATCGTCATTTCCTGCGTTTGTGGCAGCGGTCACCGTTTATACCGTGGTGCAGATTTCGATTTAGCGCAGCTTAAGACTTGGCGGCATCTTTCATGGCATCGGTGCCTTTTTTCCAAAGGTTGCCTTGCCATAACTCTTCAAGGCCGGTTTCGCCACTGACCCCTTTGGTGGTCAGATAGTCGTAATAAGACGTCGGTTTGTGGCCCGTAAGGTTGTAAAAATCGGGGCTGCACCGCGTGTAAAATCCGTTGGTCAGGTATTCAAAGAATTCGGCCCGCGTCGCGCCAAAGTCCGCTTCGAAATCGACCATGGATTGGGCACGGTACTCAACGTCTTTGCCCATGGCACGACCCAAATCAGCGGCTATTTCGGACATGGATTGCGGTGCCGGGCCTGTGATGTCGTAAAATTTGTTCGCGTGCCTGTCTGGCCCCTCAGTTAGGGCAACAGCTGCAGCTTCGGCAATATCGCGGGTGGCCACGAAGGAATTGCGCATGTCGCCCAGCGGGTTTGAGAACCAGCCTTCGCGATCAATCATCTCGCAATCAGTTTTAAGAAGATGGTTCATGAAGAAATTGTTGCGCAAGGCAGTGACGTTCAACCCTTCGTCAATCAACGCCTTTTCGCCCCACCAGTAGTGTTGCAGCATGAGCGGAATTCCAGCGCCCTTACGTGAAGCATGCTGATCCGCGACATAGGATGCAGTATTCGTATCCGCCCCCATGCAGCTTATCCGCACCACATGTTCGACCTGATCGTGACGCTTTCCCAGCTCTTTGCTGAATGCAAGATGCTGTTGAAGCATTGGATCAAGGGACGCAGAGTAGACGGCGTTCACACCTTCAAGCGCGGCCTCCCAGGTTTCCGGATCGGAAAGGTCGAACTTAACGACTTCATCTGCCCCCAGGGCCATTAGACTGTCGGCTTTGTTCTCGCTAAAATAACAGGCGCGTACCGTGATGGCCGCGTCCAAGGCCAGACGAGCCACTAGTTCTTTGCCAATTCGGCCCGTTGCCGAGGTAATCAGGACAGTTTGCGAGGTCATTTGGATCGCTTTCAGACATGGGATTTTCTACTAACCTGTCCTGATAGATGCGAACAATCAACCGACCTTGTTACATCTACCAATGCCTGCGAAAGCCTTGGAGGCAGACGCAGTCAAATCAATTTCATTAAATTGAATTTCATCTGCGAGATATTGCGTAAGCGCGGTTCTTATGTTGGGTTCCTCGGTCGCTGGCGCAGCAAGAAATTTCTGCAAGGGCATCCGGCAACTTCGTCCGCGCCTCGATTGTAGAAACCGTGCGCAACGAAAGAGCTGTCTAAAATTCACCTGTCTACGCGGGTTTCAATGGCTGCTTCGTTGACGTGCGCTGCATTGCAGCAAAAGCTCTGCTGCAAGTGCGAGTAAATGCTGCGTCAGCGAGATTGGGAAATCCTATGTCGGCTTGGTCCCGCACACCGGCCTTTGGTGCCTCACGCAGCGAACGTCGGCTTTCGCCTCATGCGAGCTTTATGATAAAAGCTCGCATTAGTACCCAAGCTGAAAACTCAACAAAACATGGAGAAAGTGCCCCATCTCGCAACATACTACTTTTAACATGCAAGGTTTATGGGTATTATATCAATATAACCTCGCAAGGATTTGCCCGTGAAAGCTGCTGCCCAGACCACCTGGAACAAGGGCCGTGTGGTGGGCAAGAAACCCCCGCTGACACCCGACCAGGTATCCCTGATCCGGATGATCCTGCGCCAAGAGAAAGCCTTGCGTGATCTGGCGCTGTTCAACGTGGCCCTCGATACCAGTTTCCGGGGCTCCGATCTGGTGCGGCTGCGGGTGGCGGATGTGGCAACCCCGGCAGGCGTGCGCGAGATCGTGGAAATCCGGCAGAAGAAAACCGAGGCGCGGAACGCGCGCCCTGTGCAGGCGCGGCTTTCTTCAAACACGCGCGACAGTCTGCGTGCTTATCTCACCGCCTCTGAAAAGCCGCTGCACGGCTGGCTGTTCACGGGGCAGGGGGCACGGTGGTCCCAGACCCATCTCAGTGAAAGCCAGCTTTGGCGGCTGTTCCGCTCCTGGCTGGAAAAGGCCCGCCTCGATCCCAGCCTCTACGGCCTGCATTCGCTGCGCCGGACCTTCCCGACCCATATCTACCAGCAGACCGGCAACCTGCGCGCGGCCCAGCTGCTGCTCGGCCATGCCAGTATTGAAAGTACCAAGGAATACATCGGTACCGAACAGGCCGAAGCCCTCGAAATTGCGCGCAAGTATCACCTGTGACGGCCATGCAGACCTATCTTGAGAAACGCCAGCCTGCGCAGAAAATGGCGCGGTTCTACCGGATGGCGGTCATGCCGAACCTGTTCGGCGAATGGACGCTGTACCGCGAATGGGGCCGCATAGGGCAAGGCGGTCAGGTTCGGATGGATTGGTTCGAGGACGAGAACAAGGCCGTTGCAGCTCTGGTCACACTGGAAGCCTCCAAGCGTCAGCGGGGCTATTGGGTGGAGCCTCAGCAGCTGGCGATGTTTGGGTAGATTCCAAGCCCTATTTACATCTGACTGCGCTATCTATATGTCCTAAGGACATATAGATAGCGCAGTCGTGTCTAATATGAATTCTGACCTATGATAATGGTCTCTCTTGACATAATGCCATCCTTACCCCTATGTCCTTAGGACATAGGGGTAAGGATGGCAGATGAATTTTACCGAAGGTCTCGAAAAGGCTATAAATGACAAGGACTTACCAGTCATAACCTTCTACGACTTCTTCGTTCTGGGCTACCACCTGTTTCACAAAAAGGCGCTGAACGGCGAGCCGTTGAAGCGCCTCCCGCACGACTGGGATCAGACACGCGCCAAAAATGCGCTACGACGCCTTGAGGCACGGAAGGCGCTTGTCATGGACTCCGACTTCCGCTCGGGCGTGTGGCGTGTGACGCAATCAACGAGAGCTGGATCGGCGGAAGAGGTCGCCTGCATCGCTGATCCTTTCGCCTACGTCTCGCATCTATCTGCCATGCAGCGCTATGGGCTTACTGATCGCAGCCCGCAGGCGCTACACCTGACAACCCCTAAAAGGCCCCTGTGGAATGCGCTCCGGGATGAACGTCTTCGTGAAGACCTGCCCAATCTAGGCCAAATAGAAGCTCTTGTTCTGAACAGGCCTGGCTTCAAGGACACGATCCGTCGCCGCCCGATCGTGGTGCACGTATCAAGCCACCCCTGGACACCGGCCCCCGTGAGTGGCGAAGAAACGCGGATCACTTCAATTGGCCAAACCTTTGCCGACATGCTTGCTGAGCCACAGCTTTGTGGGGGCATGCGCCATGTTCTCGATGTCTGGGAAAATGAGGCGGATCAGTGGGTGCCCGAGATTATTGCCGCGATTGATCTCCTCGACAGCAAGATCGCAAAAGTCCGCGCAGGCTATATTCTGTCTGAAGTCATGGACATAGATGATCCAGCGCTGCACAACTGGGAGCAGTTTGCTCAACGGGGCGGATCACGCAAACTCGACCCTGACGCTGAATATGCCCCTGAATTCTCAGAACGCTGGATGATTTCAATAAATGTCTGACACTGACCCGCACGCGCAAGATACAAAATTCGACATCGTCGATGTTGATGTTCGTGCATGGGTCGAAACCGCGCGTGCAAACCCAACGCTCTATCGAGATCGCCAGGTAACGGAAATTGTCTTGGGGGCAATTGGCCTAGCCCCTTCATTATCGAAGACACTCGTTTTGAAGGGCGGGGCGGTCATGGCCCTGGCGTTCAAAAGCAATCGGGTCACCGGGGATGTGGACTTCACTTCAATGGCAGAACCCGCCGACCTGACGGAAAAGATCATTACCGAACTGAACGAGATTTTGCCTCGCACCGCGATCAAGCTCGGCTACCCCGATCTCATCTGCCGGGTGCAATCGGTGAAGAAGATGCCGCGTGCAGAGAATTTCGAGGATTATGAATTCCCCGCGCTTCGGGTCCGCATTGGCTCCGCCAAGCGTGGCACAGGTGAAGAAGCCCGGCTGGCGGACGGCAAGGCAAGCCGGGTTCTTGATGTCGAGATCAGCTTCCGTGATCAGGTCTATGCCTTCCAGGAGCTGAACCTGCACGGGGCCGGTGTGGCGGTGCGCGCGTTCACCATTCATGAGCTTGTCGCCGAAAAATTCCGCGCTCTGCTTCAACAAACCATACGCAAGCGCAACCGGCGACAAGATGTCTACGACATTGCATTTTTGATTGGCGAGCATGATTTCAGTGGTGCTGACAAAGCAGCCATCTTGACCACATTGATCGAGAAGTGCCGCAGCCGTGGGATCGAGGCCAAGCCAGAATCCATGGATGACCCGGAAATCAAGCAACGCGCCCAGGCCGATTGGGAAACGCTCGCCCTCGAAATTGGTGACCTTCCGCCCTTTGAAGAGCGCTTTGCTCTCATGCGCGATCTCTATGTTTCGCTGCCATGGGGCAGCATCAAGAAAGCCCATTAATTTATGAATTTGTTCAACCGTAAGACCCTGAAGCGCCACATCAAAGCCGATCCGATCCCGTCAGACCATCTGGCTGCGCTGGAAGCCTGGGCGGAGTTGATCAGCTCGGGCCGGATTGAACGCCTGAAGGAAACCGCTCTGCATGGGCAGTTCGCCTCCAAGATCGTTGAAGGTGTTCTCGGCTACCACGGCCCAGCCGGTGGCGCGGATTACAACGTCTCAACTGAACAAAATATTCTGCGCGGCAGCGTCGATCTGGCGCTTGGCCGCTTTGGCGGCAAGACCCCTGACATCGTGGCACCATTCGAGCTGAAGGGCGCGGATACCCGCGACCTCGATGCAATCATGCCGGGCCGGAACAAGAGCCCCGTTCAACAGGCGTGGGAGTACGCCATGAACGCGCGCGGCGTGAAATGGGTTCTGGTCTCGAACATGATCGAGCTGCGTTTCTACGGCTTCGGGGAAGGCACCTCGGCCTATGAGGAATTCCGCCTCGATCAGCTGACAGACCCGGAAGAATACGCGCGCTTCATGCTGCTCCTGTCAGCGGAAAACCTGCTGTCTGGCCGCACGGCTGATCTGCTGAAAGAAAGCCGCCGCGAAGACAAGGACATCACCGACAGCCTGTATCAGGACTACAAGGACCTGCGCCTCAAGCTGCTGAGCGCAGTCCAGAAGGCCGATGCCGCGATCGCGCCCCTCGATGCGATTGCCCTCGCCCAGAAGATCCTCGATCGGGTGTTGTTCATTGCCTTTGCCGAAGACACCGGCCTGCTTCCAGACAACACGCTGGAAAACGCTTTCATCGCGCGTGACGCTTACAACCCTCGCCCCGTCTGGGACAATTTCAAAGGCCTGTTCCGCGCCATCGACGAGGGCAACAGCGATCTAAAAATCCCGCGCTACAACGGGGGCCTGTTCCGCAAAGACCCTGTGATCGACGGGCTGAACATACCCGATGACATCTGCGAAGGGTTCAAAACCCTGGGCGAGTATGACTTCGCCTCTGAAGTCTCCGTCACGGTCCTCGGCCATATCTTCGAACAGTCCATCGCGGATGTGGAACGCCTGCAAGCGATCGCGCGCGGTGAAGAGGAAGAACCCGAGAAAACCACCGGCACAAGCGGGCGGCGCAAGCGTGACGGCGTGGTCTATACCCCTGATTACATCGCGCGCTTCATCGTGGCCGAAACCCTGGGAACGCATCTGCGGGAAATCTTCGAAGACACCTTGCGCGTTCACGCCAAGAAGGGCGCGGATGTCACCGACTACGAAAACATCCCCTGGCGGAAAAAGTCAGCTGAGCTGGAAGCCTGGCAAGCCTATCGCGATCGCCTGAAGTCCTTGCGCATTGTTGATCCCGCCTGTGGCTCCGGTGTGTTCCTGATCATGGCGTTCGACTTCATGAAGGCCGAACTGACCCGCGTGAACGACAAGATCAAAGACCTGCTGCCCAAGGCCGAACATTTTGGCGATCTGCTCGACTATGTCCCCGACAGTGAAATTCTGACCGACAATCTCTTCGGCGTGGACGTGAACGAGGAAAGTATCGAGATCACCAAGCTGTCGCTCTGGATCAAGACTGCCCGGCGCGGCAAGGTTCTGGACAGCCTGTCGGGCAGCATCCGCGTCGGTGACAGCCTGATCGAGGACAGCAACTTCGCCTATCTCGATCACGCCTTCACCTGGGAAACCGCCTTCCCCGGCGTCTTTGCCGAAGGCGGCTTCGACGTGGTCCTGGGCAACCCGCCCTATGTGCGCCAGGAGCTATTTTCCAGTCTAAAACCTTACATGCAGAGACGTTTTGAAAGCTACCACGGTGTAGCTGACCTTTTCGTGTACTTTTATGAACGCGGCTTGCGCCTAATGAAGCCGGGTGGCCGATTGGGCTACATTTCCTCGAATACCTTCTTCAAGACCGGCTCGGGCAAGCCCCTGCGCGAATACCTTCTGAAAGAGGCAACCATCGAAAGCGTAGTCGATTTTGGCGACCTGCAAGTCTTCGAAGGCGTGACCACCTATCCGGCTATCCTGACCATGAAGCGTGGGACCGCGCCCAAGGGGCACGAGCTGCGCTTCTGGAAAGTAGATGCTCTGCCAGACAATAACTTCCTAGCCACTTGGGAAGCTGCCGCCGGCCCATATCCACAAAGAGTCCTTGGATCAGGACCTTGGGAATTAGAAAACCCTGCTTTGCGGGCTTTGAAAACGAAAATCACTAGTGGGAAAAAATCGCTCCGCGCGAATTACGGAAAGCCGTTCAGAGGGGTTACGACTGGCAGAAACGATGCTTTTGTCGTCGATCAAAAAACCCGCGATGAGCTTGTTGCCAAGGATCCATCATCAAGCGATATATTGTTGCCATGGATAGAGGGGAAAGACCTAAAGCGCTGGCACCACGAAGGCCGCGACCAGTGGATCATATTTGCACGGCAGGGATTAGACCTAACGAGCTATCCTGCCATTCTCGAATATCTTTCAACTCATCGTCAAAAACTTGAACCGAAACCCAGTAACTGGAAACCTTCCCGGCCCGATGAAAAATGGCCAGGGCGAAAGTCAGGCACCTACCTCTGGTCGGAAATACAAGATAAGACAGCGTACTGGGAAAAGTTTTCGGAAGAAAAGGTCGTTTCAACCAAAATCTCTTCAAAGCCCACATTTTCCGTTGATCGTTCTGGTTCAGTTTTAAGCAATACCGCGTACTTGATTGATGCCAAAACAGATAACGAGTTTATAACCTCTCTGCTCAACTCAAATGTGGCCAGCTTCTTCTTCAAAAGTATTTTCGTAATCAAGGCGGGGGGGTTTTTTGAAATTCAACCTGATGGACTGAGTGCGTTTCCTATCCCAGCGGCCAATGCTTACCAAAAGTCACAAATTTGCAATCTGGCTGGCACATTAAAGTTAACCTCCGAGAAGCGCCTAGCCCTGCA
>NZ_FXZK01000050.1 GCF_900184895.1 Flavimaricola marinus | reverse complement strand
GCGGCATGGCGCGACGACTACAACCATCACCGCCCGCACTCGAGCCTCGACGGTCTCTCCCCGCGGGAGTATCACCAACGGTCAAGAGAAGGACCAAACCCCGAACAGAGCTAACTTATAGGCGAGGACTCCAAGGGGAGCTGGTCACCAAGCATGCACTAACTTTTAAATTCGGACCACTCAGGTGGGGATGATAAAATCACAGGCTTCGAGGTACTGAGTTGATCTTCGCTTGGATTCAAGGATTCTTAACGACCAATGGTTGAAGCTTGATTTGTAAAGACAGATCTAGCGATAAGGAAGAGGTCGTTCGTGATAGAAAAACATCAGTGGCTCTTGGGTGTTCTCGCGGATTTGGATGCTTACTCCAAAGCAAACAAGCTAGTTGAGTTAAGCGCAAAAATAGAGGAAACAAGGATGCTTGCTGTCCGAGAAGTAGCTGAACAGGCGGCTTTTTCTGTAGCGATGGCACGATCAACTCATAGCTACGATAGCACAAACTACTCCTAGTGCGGTTCGCTCGCGATTGCCGTCGCCAAAGGTGAAGGTGCTAGGCATCAATCTATTCTGTTTCATCGGATCAGGTTAATTGGTGCTGAATCTACCGTGGCCCTGGCAGTAGTCGAATCTTGAATCACTATTACTACTACCTTCTTTTTGCCAAATGACCTGAGCCCCTGAATTTCCTCCAGCTTTGTGTAGAGTCTGCCCAACTGAAGGACGGACAACTGAAGACGAGATTCACCGACGAACAGATCATTCAGATGATCAAGGAACAGGAAGCTGGCGAGAAGACGGCTGACGTGTGCAGGCGCTATGGGATCAGCCAGGGCA
>NZ_FXZK01000047.1 GCF_900184895.1 Flavimaricola marinus | reverse complement strand
TGGAGTAGCCCCCTGAAAGTGGTCCACCAACTGGGATAGATTTGTCCCGCAAATTGGAGGATCAGCGATGGCTGGAAAACGAGAAAAGCCCGAAGAGATCGTATCGAAGCTTCGGCAGGTTGAAGTTCTGCAAGGACAAGGCGCGACGATTGTCGAGGCGGTGCGTCAGATCGGCGTGACGCAGCAGACGTTCTACAGATGGCGTAAGCTCTACGGCGGGATGCAGCGGTCACAGCTTGCGCGCCTGAAAGAGCTGGAGAAGGAGAACCAGCGGCTGCGGCGGGTGGTGTCTGATTTGACGCTGGATAAATTGATCCTGACCGAGGCTGCCAGGGGAAACTTCTGAGCCCTTCGCGTCGCCGCAAGTGCATCGACCATGTGCGGCGGGAGCTTGGCGTATCGGAACGCCGCGCCTGCCGTACACTCGGGCAGCACCGATCCACGCAACGCAAAGTGCCCCAGGGCCAGGCCGATGAGCAGCGTCTGACCGACGACATCATCGAACTGGCCGATCAGTACGGACGCTACGGCTATCGCATGGTGACCGGCTTGCTGAACAACGCTGGCTGGCATGTGAACCACAAGCGGGTCGAACGTATCTGGCGACGCGAAGGGCTGAAGGTCCCACCAAAGCAGAAGAAAAAGGGGCGGCTTTGGCTGAACGATGGGTCTTGTGTCCGGCTTCGCCCAGAACGTCCGAACCACGTCTGGTCCTACGACTTCGTCCAAGATCGGACCGCGGATGGCCGTGTCTATCGGACACTGAACATCATTGATGAGTACACAAAGGAGGCGCTGATGATCCGCGTCGATCGCAAGCTCAACTCGACCGACGTGCTGGATGCACTGACCGACCTGTTCATCCTGCGTGGTCCACCGGAATACATAAGATCCGACAATGGCCCGGAATTTATCGCCCAGAAGGTGCGGGATTGGATCGCGGCGGTTGGCGCCAAAACGGCTTACATCGAGCCAGGTTCACCTTGGGAAAACGGATACTGCGAAAGCTTCAACGCCCGGTTCCGCGACGAACTGCTCAACGGCGAAATCTTCTACACCCTAAAAGAAGCGCAAATCCTGATCGAGCAATGGCGCGTTCACTACAACACCGTCAGGCCGCACAGCGCACTAGGCTATCGCCCACCCGCGCCAGAAAGCATCGTCACAATGGACCAGAGGCCCACGATGCACTAACAATCAAACCGGACCACCCGATGGGGGCACGCCA
>NZ_FXZK01000048.1 GCF_900184895.1 Flavimaricola marinus | reverse complement strand
GCCCAACTGAAGGACGGACAACTGAAGACGAGATTCACCGACGAACAGATCATTCAGATGATCAAGGAACAGGAAGCTGGCGAGAAGACGGCTGACGTGTGCAGGCGCTATGGGATCAGCCAGGGCACCTTCTGCAAATACAAGTCGAAGTATGGTGGGATGGAGCCTTCGGATGCCAAGAAGCTCCGGGCGCTGGAAGCCGAGAACGCGAAGCTGAAGAAGCTGTTGGCCGAACAGATGCTCGACAATGCGATGTTGCGGGATGTGAACTCAAAACAGTGGTGACGCCCGATGCCAAGCTGAAGGCGGTGGCGCATCTGGTGGAGGTCCATCAGGTGAGCCAGCGTCGGGCGTGTTCTGCTCTTGATGTGGACAGATCGACGGTGCGGTATCAATCCCGCCGGTCGGATGACACGAACCTGCGCGATGCCATAAAGGCGGTTGCCAAGGAACGTCGCCGGTTCGGCTATCGGAGGCTGCATGTGATGGTTGAGCGGCAGGGCTGGCAAGTGAACCACAAGAAGTTCCGACGGTTCTATCGCGAAGAGAAGCTTCAAGTGCGCCGCAGGGGAGGTAGAAAGCGGGCTCTGGGCACGCGAAGGCCGATGGTCGTGCCAGATAGCCCGAACCAACGTTGGAGCCTCGATTTCGTATCTGACGCGCTGACCGATGGCCGCCGCCTCCGTATCCTGACCGTTGTGGATGGCCACACGCGGGAGAACCTAGCGCTGGTGGCCGATACATCGCTGTCGGGCTTGCGGGTCACGCGAGAACTGGACCGGCTGATTGCAGAGCGGGGCGCGCCATGTACAATCGTATCTGACAACGGAACCGAGTTCACCAGCATGGCCATACTGCGATGGGTTCAGAAACCGGGATCGACTGGCACTACATCGCGCCGGGAAAGCCGACGCAGAACGCATTCGTAGAAAGCTTCAACGGCAAGCTGCGCGACGAATGCCTCAATGAAACGCTGTTTAGCTCACTGGCCGAGGCTCGGGAAACGCTGGAAGCATGGCAAGAGAACTACAACAATCAAAGACCGCATTCGGCTTTGAAAAACCTGACACCGAGGGAATTCGCAGAGAAAACGATGATGGACAAACTGGCCGCCTAAGGCCATCAACCAAAACCCAAAGACTCTCCGCAA
>NZ_FXZK01000052.1 GCF_900184895.1 Flavimaricola marinus | reverse complement strand
CGACGGGCCTGCGTCATGAGAAAGGCCGAAAGCACCGACTTACCCGATCCGGGTCGTCCCATGATTAGCGTGTGGCCGCTGGTCGGTTCTTTCTCGGGGCTGCCTTGCTCGTGATAGGAAAATCGGTAAGCGCTCTGTTCGGGCGTGGGCAGATAGGTGATGACCTTGCCCCAGGGGGTTTTCTGAGCAGGCTTGCCGAGCTGGGTCCGATGAAACGCCGCAAAATCCGCGAAGTTGCGATTGGTGATCGCGCTGGCGCGCACGCGCTTGGGCTGGTTGCCGGGATGCTGGCTCAGGTAATGCGCCTTGGCGGCGACCCGCTCGCCAATCATCTTCACGCCCTCGGCGGCGGCGGCGTTGACGATCTCGGCGCTCAGTGTCTGCAACTCGTCCAGCGTATCGCAGAAGATCGTCACGACCATGTGGTGCTCGCCGAAGCTTTGGCGTTTGGCCTCAAGATCGTCGGCGGCGATGTCCAGCGCTTCCATGAGCGACAGGGCTGCGTCCTGTGAGGCCTGCATCTGGCGCTTTTGCCGTTTGATCCGACCCGCCATGAGGTTCGAGTTGATCGGCGTGAAGGAGTGCGTGACGATCATGTCGACAGGCAGGTTCAGCATGTCGAACATGGTGCAGGAGGTGGCCTCGGAGTATTCCCCGATGGTGAAGCTCTTGCCGTAGCGATGGCCGACGACGCCTTCGGAGAGCT
>NZ_FXZK01000055.1 GCF_900184895.1 Flavimaricola marinus | reverse complement strand
CGCGATCCCCGAGCCGCCAGTCGACCCTTTGCCGGCTGCTCAACTTGGCCGTCGCGCGGATGTCGTCGCTGACCCGTCTGGCGGTGACGAAGGAGCTGAGTGGGCGACATTCGCCATTGTCGCTCGGACCAATGGCGCGACAAGGCTCAACTGTCACAGATGGCGTGCAGTCTCATGGTCGGGCCGTTCTTGGTGCGGCCAATCAAGCGCTCACGCCTTCCCTTTGACGGTCAAACTGGACGCCGCACGATTTACCTTCAGGTAGGTCGCGTCGACCAAGACCGTTTGCTTCTCGGCGTGATCCGCCGCCAAGTCGGACATCATCTGAGCGAAGATGCCCTGTTCGTGGATGCACTCGACCCAGTGGCGATTGCCGCTCACCTCCAACGCGTCCCGTGGTTGTAGCTTGCCTTGTGCGAGTCGTATTCCCTGAGGGCATCCCGCCACCGCAAGCCATCGCAATTGGTGAAGACAATCGCATTTGGAACCCGACCACCATCTGCGCGAGGCTCGCCGTGGAATTTTGTAATTAGGGCTCCAAACGGACCATCCGCGCATCGTTCAGCCAGAAGAGATCAGAGATGTCACCGCTCGTTTTTCAAACGCTCAAACACACTGCCA
>NZ_FXZK01000056.1 GCF_900184895.1 Flavimaricola marinus | reverse complement strand
ACCGGGGATGCAGGGGCGTATCCCCTTGTCTTTCAACGCCTCTCGTAACCAGTCGGCGTCGTAATCGCGGTCCGCGATCATCCATTCGGCAGCTGGCAGACTGCTCAGCAGGGCGCCGGCTCCGGTGTAGTCACTCACCTGGCCAGCGGTCATGAAGAACTTCAGGGGCCGTCCCTTGGCATTGGTGACGGCATGCAGTTTGGTGCTCAAGCCACCCTTGGTGCGGCCGATCAGGCGCCCGCACGGATCGTCAGGCCCCCCTTTTTCGCCCGCAGGCTCGAATCCGCGCGGTGCGCCCTTCAGGTAAGTCGCGTCAATCATAATGGTCTTCTGCTCGGTGCCCTCGGAGGCCAGTCCCTCCATCATCCGGGCAAAGACCACCATGTCACCCCACCGCTTCCAGCGATTGTAGAGGGTCTTGGGCGGGCCATACTCCCGAGGCGCGTCGCACCAACGCAAGCCATTGCGATTGATGGAAATTATGCCGCTCAACACGCGCAAATCATCAACACGCGGCTTGCCATGGCTCTTCGGAAAGAACGGCTTCAACCGCTCAATCTGCTCGTCGGTCAG